>JACPDN010000011.1 GCA_016183985.1 Pseudomonadota bacterium
CCTCTGCCTCGCCCCCGGCATCCCCCACAACATCGTCGGCATCCGCCCGGGCGAGAAGCTCCATGAAGTGATGATCACCGAGGATGACAGCCGCTCCACCGTCGAGCTCAAGGACCGCTATGTCATCGAGCCGGTGTTCAGTGCGTGGGGTCGCCGGTCCTTCGCCGAGGATGGCGCTAGCAAAGTGTCCGATGGCTTCCGCTTCGCCAGCGACATCAACACGGAATGGCTTGACGCTGCATCCCTCAAGAAGATGCTCTGAGGGCAGTTCCTCGGGGTATTTGCCAGCGCCAGCAGCCACGTGGCGGGGGCGCGGGCTTTTTGTCCCTGCCGCCAGCGGCCCGGATATCGTAAATTGCCCCGAATCGGGTCGATCCGGCTTCATAAGGCGGACTTAACCTATCGGAACAAAAGGGACTTTTTTTGATCACCAGCCTAGCTCCCACCGCCAACGGCCAGCCGCGCCCGACTTCCGGTCTGCGGCGCATGCTGTATATGCCGATGGAGATCGCATCCCGGGAGCTGGATTCACGCCTTCTGCTGGCGGCCCTAGCCCTGGACCGAGGCTTTGAAGTTGTCATGGGTCAAAAGTGGCTGATCGAACGCAATGTCGAGGCGATGCCACCCGGCATCTACCTGTCCAAGAGCCTGACCCAGCGCGATGCCCGGACGATCATGCGCGTCCAGGAACTGGGATATCTGGTGGCGGCGATCGAAGAGGAAGTTCCGGGGCTTGTGACCAAGCCACATGAATTGCGCTGGATTGCCGCAGACGCCGTGCAGCATACCGATGCCATCTTCATCGGCGGCGAGGTCAATACCCGGTCGATGCAAGAGCGTTTTCCCTTTGCCGCCGATCGCGTCCACATGACCATCAACCCTCGCTGGGATCTGCTGCGACCCGCCATGCGCAGCATTCATCAGAAGGAAGTCGAGTCCATTCGCAAGCGATTCGGCCGTTTCCTGCTGGTCAACACCAATCTTGGTTGGACCAATTCGGAAAAGGGTCCGGTCGAGTTCATGGTTCAGGATCAGGCACGCCAGGGCAAACTGGATTTGTCGGACCCTGTCGCCAAGGATTTCATCGAGAACTACCTGATTATGGAAGGCGACAATCATCGCGCCGTGGTCAGCATCATTCAGCAGCTTCTGGAGAAGGCGCCGGACATCTCCATCGTCCTGCGGCCGCATCCCAGCGAACGCATCGACACCTGGCTCAATCATTTCAAGGGCGCCGAACGCCTATCCGTGGTGCGCGAAGGTCCGTCGATCCCCTGGATTCTCGCCTCCGAGGCGCTGATCCAGACGAATTGCACGACGGGTGTCGAAGCCATCGCCCTCGATCACCCGGCGCTCTGCGTCATGGATACAAAGAGCCCAGCTATCGGCCGCTACGTCGCCAATCGCGTCAACCCGGTCGCTCACACCGTCGCCGATGCTGTCGCGATGCTGCTCGACCATCTCTCGGGCAAGCCCGCCCTTGCCTATACCGACGAGATGCAGCGCGCCTTCGTTACCAGCATGAGCTACGACGCGGCGCATATGGGCGCGGAAGCGATCATCGATCGTCTCGAAGGCATGCTGGAGGCATATGCCGCTCCATCCGCCTCGGCCCACGGCCAGGCCAGCGACTGGCGTCCGGGCTGGAACTATCAATGGAGTCTGAAAGACAAGAACGTGCGCGGCACGCTCTTTCCGGATTTCGATCACGACCAGATCATGGACCGGTTTGCACGCATCTCGCAGGCGATCGGCATCGATATCCGACCGACGATCCGCTCCTGCGGCTCCAAGGTGGCGCTGCTGACGCAGCGTCAGGTGAGCATGCCCATCCGTTTCCAACAATTCGTGCGCAGCAAATTGGCTTGATGGCCCTTCCGATGACGATGGAACTCGAAGATATCCGGCGGCACTGGCAGAACTGGGCGGTTTCGTTCGGTAAGGATTTGCGGGCGACAACCAAGGGCCAAACGGCCAAAATGATCGAGATCGCCGCGATCGGCCGGGTCGTGGATATGGCGCGAACAGCCCTGGCGAGGCCACTCCGGATCCTCGAAGTCGGCTGCGGCAACGGCTTCAATTGCAGTTGGGTGGCACAGACCCATGCCGACTGCCACGTCACCGGTATCGACTACATTCCGGAGATGATCGAGGCGGCGAAGCAGCGGCAAGCGGAAGACGGCATTGATACGTCGAGGCTGACATATCTGGTCGGGAACGCGCTCGAGCTCGACAACCTGACCGAACAATTCGACGTCATTTTCACCGACCGCTGCCTGATCAATCTCAATAGCTGGGGCCTTCAGGAGCGGGCCTATCGGCGCATGGCATCCCTATTGGGCGACGGAGCATTCCTGGCAACGATCGAAAATTCGCTCGAAGCCCGCGAGCGGCAGTCGCAATTGCGCACAGCCATGAATCTCTCGGATCGACCGATCGACAAGTTCAATACCTTCATCGCCGATAGCCGCTTCGAACAGCTGGCGCGCGATCTTGGCCTATCCGTCGTCACGACGCAGAACATCAGCACGCTGCACGACCTGCTGCTTTACGTCCTCCTTCCCATGATCAATGGCGGGACGGTCGACTATGAGCATCCGCTCATCGAGGCGGCAGCACGGCTCAACATCGCCTTGACCGGAGATCTCGGCCTGGATATGGGCCCGATCGGGCAAAACCGGCTGGTCGTTTGTCAGCGAGTGAAGCGGTTCTAGACATGCCTGCGCCCGAGGTCAGGCCACCCGCTCCCCCCCTTCGTGCACTCCTGCTGGATTTCGATGGGACTCTGGCGGACACGCTGCCGGGATTGCGTTCGGTCTACCATCTTTTCCTGGAGCGGATCGGCGCTGTGGGGCAGGCACCAGGCTTTGACAGCGTCAATGGTGCCGATCTCTCGGCTCTCATTCCGGATCTCTGTCGACAATTCGCCCCTGCAGATGACCCGGCACGCGCCTGGCGTGAATATTGGCGCCAAGTCGAGCAGGCGATCCTCTGCGCCGCACCGGCTCCCGGCGCCGGCGCTCTCATGACCTGGGCACGCCAGCGAGGCTGGCATCTTGGCATAGCGACGGCGGGCCGCACGGGCCTTATTGCCGCCTGGCTTCAACGCCACGATCTGGCAGATTTCATCGACGGGATTGTCGGGGCGGACATCTGCGAACGCGGCAAGCCGGATCCGATGCCCTATCTCATGCTGATGGACCGTTTGGGTGTCACCCCCCGGGGCAGCATCGCGATCGAGGACTCGGTGTCGGGAACTGCTTCCGCGCTTGCCGCCGGTGTCGAGGTCATCCGGCTCGGCGACGCTGGACCGGCCAGCGACGCCGTCTGTACCGTTGCCACATTGGAAGCCGCCCATCACTATCTGGCATCGCGCTTCAACCAGGCGAGGTCGTCTTGAAACATTCGGTCTTGCTGACAAGAATCAATGAGACGCCGAGCTGCGTCCTCAGCGCCAACACGCTTGAAATTCCGGAGAAGATCGACGCCCTCTCCCACGATATCTGGCGCGAGGAAGTGCAGCGCCGCGGTACCCATCTGTTTGATGGCGAAATCGTCTCGGTCGCATCGATCGACGCCAACCGGATCGTCGGCCGCCGCGCCGATTACCGCTGGCTGCTCGCCCAGTCGAAGGACAATTCCTTCTTCAAATGGTCGCAGGTGCGCCCGCTTGCCGTCACCGGCCTGCTCTTCTGCCGCGAAGGCGTCATCATCGGTCACCGCAGCAAGTCTGTTTACCAGTTTCCCGGTCTCGGCGAGTTGGCTCCTTCCGGCTCGGTCGACCTCAGCACGCTGGATAGCAGCGGCAACGTCAGCCTCAAGCAACAATTGATGCAAGAGCTGCGCGAGGAAATCGGCATCGATGCCGGGTCGGTGATCGAGGTCGAGCCGCTGGCGATTGTGAGCGACAGGGAAAGCCAGGTCTTCGACGTCTGCTTCACCGTCCGCACCTCGCTGCGATGGACCGAAATCCAGGCCATCTTCGGGCATAGCGGCAGCGCCGAATACGACCGGCTGGAACTCCTGCCGATCGCGGACATCCCGCGCTTCCTGCAGGCCAACCAGAGCACCATTACGCCGCTCACGCTCGCCCTGCTGCAGATGGTCGCAAACGAACAGACCATGCAGGCGACCACTACCGCCCTGCCCGTCGAGGTCCGCGGCCCGACACGCACGGCGATCATCGTGCAGGCGCGCAAGGGCTCGTCGCGCCTGCCCGGAAAGATCCTGCAGAAGCTCGGCACCAAGACAGTCCTGGAGCAGGTCATTGCACGCCTGCAGATGGTGGAGAACGCCGACATGGTTGTTATCGCCACCACCACCCAGCGCAGCGATGACGAGGTTGCCGAGCTGGCAACGCGCTGTGGCGCCGTGGTCTTCCGGGGCGATGAACACGATGTTCTGGGGCGATATCTGGGAGCCGCACGCGCAGTCGATGCCGATGTCATCCTGCGCGTTACCAGTGATTGCCCGCTGATCGACCCAGCGCTATGCGCCACGGTCATCGCGGCGCGCGCGCAAACCGATGCCGACTACGTCGCCAACAACATGCCGCGCCTCTTCCCACACGGACTCGATTGCGAGGCGTTCACTCGCAATGCCCTGGAGCAAGCAGCACGGGATGCGACCGAGAGTTACGACCGGGAACACGTGACGCCGTGGCTGCGACGCCGCCCGGAGATTCACCGCGCCAATGTCGTCGGTCCGGGTTGGCCGGCCAACCAGCAACGCTGGACACTGGACTATCCAGACGACCTCGCCTTCTTCGCCCGCCTCTTTGCCGACATGCCCGCCGACCGCGTGCCGTCCTGGCAGGAGACCTTGTCCTTAATCCATCAGATTCCGCAGCTTGACATCGCCAACGCACAGCACCGCGTGCGCATCGCGATGGCGAATGACCCAGCGGCGGGCACTATCGTCTTCCGCTCGGTCGCCAATACCAGGATCGGTACCGGCCATGCCATGCGCTGCCAAGCCTTGCAAACCCGGCTGGAATTTCTCGGCTGGCGCTGCTATTGGGCGGCGACCAACGAGACATTCGATTTCCTTGGCAACAGTATTCCGGCACACAGCCGGATTGTGCTGCATGGCGACGATCCCACTGCCCATGCCCGAACGATCGCCAGTGCCATCGGCTATTGCGACGTCGCCGTCATCGACGACTATGGTGTCGAGAAGACGTTCGCGACTGCGCTGCGGGCGTTCTGCGACAAGATCGTCTATTTCGACGACCTCGCCGACCGCGAGATGGATGCCGATATCATCGTCAATCCAACGCCCGGCGACTGGGCCCACCGCTACGCCAGCATCAACAGCCATGCAGCGACGCTCCTGGTGGGGCCTGAAGCTGCCTTGCTGCGCCAGCAGTTTCACGCGCGGCGCGGCGCCCGGCTGCCCAACCTCCAAAAGAACATCGCGCTGCCGCCCGTGCGGCACGTGCTCGTGGCCTTCGGCGGTGTAGACCCTCTGAATGGCACGGGCCTTGCCCTCGACATGCTCGCCGCCCATGACGACGTTGCGGTTGACGTTGTTCTCGGCGGCCGGGCACCGCATATCGACACTGTCCGGTCCCAAGTCGCGCGGATGGGAGAGCGCGTCCATCTGTGGACCGATGTCGCCGACATGGCTGCGATCATGATGCAAGCGGATATTGTCATCGGCGCGCCGGGGACATCGACATGGGAGCGCGGTTGTCTGGGCCTTCCCTCGCTTCTAATAGGCATCGCCGAAAATCAGCGCGAGAACGCAGCCATCGTCGCGGCGGCCGGCGCCGGCGCCGTGGCCGGCTTCCTCACCAATGAGCCGCGCGACGACGTCGCTGCGCGCCTGGCTCAGCTGTTTGAGAAATTGCGAGCTTCTGCGGCGCAGCGTCAGGCGATGGCGCTCTCCGCCTTGGATTTGTGTGACGGACGGGGCACCCAGCGGGTGGTGGTTGCGCTGTTGCCGGCTCGGCCATTGCCCGGCGGGGGCAAGCTGAAATTGCGCATTGTCGAGGCGAGCGACGAAGCTCTGCTGATGGATTGGCAGCGCGAGCCGGAGACACGCCGATACGCCCTCAACCCCGCCATTCCATCGGCGGAAGAACACCATAACTGGCTGTTGGAGCGCCTCGCCTCGGTCGCGGACTGGTTCCTGATCGCCGAGGTGGAGGGGGAACCCGCCGCCTATGTCCGCCTGGACTGGATCGGCGAGGATAACGGCCGGCCCGAATACCTGATCTCAATCGCCACCGCCAGGTCGCATCACCGACAGGGCATTGCCGCGAACCTCCTGCGGGCCGTCCGGCAATTGGCGCCCGGCGCACATTTTTATGCAAAAATTCTGCCGGATAACCTAGCTTCACTGTCACTGTTCATTCGCGCGGATTACAGCCTGGCGGCGGATGGGTATTTCCATTCGTATCCCGCCCAGCGCAAGGAGGCCTGATGCAACGCGTTACCATTGCCGGTCGGGAAATCGGTCGAGACCGGCCGCCTTATGTCATCGCCGAACTGTCGGCCAACCACAACGGCAGCTTGGAACGTGCCAAGGACATTGTGCGCGCCGCAAAGAAGGCCGGCGCAGATGCCCTGAAGCTGCAGAGCTACCGGGCCGACACAATCACGATCGACCATGACGGGCCCGACTTTCGTGTGAAGGGCGGTCTATGGGATGGCGCACGCCTCTTCGACCTCTACAAGGAAGCGGCGATGCCCTGGGAGTGGCATGAGCCGCTCTTTGCGCTCGGCCGCGAGCTCGGCATCGCGGTCTTCAGCTCGCCTTTCGATCACACGGCGGTCGACATGCTGGAGCAGTTGGGGGCACCTGCCTATAAGATCGCCTCGCTGGAACTGTGCGACATTCCGCTCATCCAATATGTGGCGCGGACCGGCAAACCGATGATCATGTCGACCGGCGCCTCGGAACTCGGCGAGATTGCCGATGCAGTTGCGGCGGCGCGCGGCGCCGGGTGCAAGGAACTGATCCTCCTCAAATGCACCAGCGGCTATCCGACACCGCCGGCCGAAAGCTACCTCAGGACCATTCCGCATCTCACCGAGATGTTCGATTGCGTGGTCGGCCTTTCCGACCACACGATGGGGACGGCTGTCCCGGTGGCGGCAACCGCCTTGGGGTCGGCCCTGATCGAGAAGCATTTCACACTCGCCCGCGCCGATGGCGGCGTCGATTCCGCGTTCAGCCTGGAACCGGCCGAACTGACGCAGATGATCGAGGACATCAATACTGCCTGGGCCGCGATGGGATCGGTGCATTATGGGCCAACGGCATCGGAAGCCGGCATCCGTCCGCTGCGTCGCTCACTCTATATCGTCCGGGATGTGAAGGCCGGCGACGTCATCGGCCCTGAGAATGTGCGCTCGATCCGCCCTGGCAAGGGCCTGGCGCCGAAATATCTGCCCGATGTGGTCGGGCGCCGTGCCGCGCGCGACTTGAAACGCGGCAGCGCCGTCGATTGGACAATGCTGGCTGCCAACTGAGATTGGAGTAAACAGATGCCGGATACCAGTGTGACATCGAACAACTGGCTTCCGGCGGAAGTTGCCACCTTCATCGCCCGGCATGAAGCGCGTTATGGCGCCATGCCGCTGCTGGCACTCGATGGTGAGCTCGACCGGTTGGTGACGGATCATGAGCGGCTGGTCGACTGCGACTGCATCAACCTCTATGCCGGCACGAACATCCCCAATCCGCGAGCAACCGCCCTGCTCGGTTCGACGCTAGGAAGCCGCCCCAATCTCGGTGCCCCGGGCGCCAAGTACAACAAGGGCATGGTCCATGCCGAGCAGCTGGAGATCATGCTCTCCATGTTGCTCAAGAAACTCTTCAAGGCGGATTTCGTCGAGCACCGTGTGGGCAGCGGATCTCTTGCCAATCTCTATGCCTATATGGCGACCTGCAAGCCGGGCGATGCCATCATGGCTTTCTCGGATGCGGCGGCCGGCCATCCGACGCATCACGAGATCGGTGCCGCCGGCCTCTATGGCTTGAAGGTGCATGAGGTGCCGTTCGACACCGCGAAGATGGATGTCAACGTCGATGCCCTGCGCGATGTCGCCAAGCGCATTCGGCCCCGGCTCATCATCGTTGCCGGCAGCATGTGCCTGTTCCCCTACAACGTCGCCGCCGTGCGCGCTGTTGCCGACGAGATTGGCGCTTATGTGCTCTATGACGCGGCGCATATGGGTGGATTGATCGCCGGTGGTGCCTTCCAGCGCCCGCTCGTCGAGGGCGCCCACCTGATGACGGGCTCGACCTATAAATCCTTCGGTGGCCCGCCATCAGGCGTCGTCCTCACCAATTCGCCCGAGCTTGCCGAGAAGCTGGACAAGATCGCCTTTCCCGGCCTCACCGCCAATTTCGATCTCAGCCGCACGGCGGCCATGATCGTGGCGGTCATGGATTTGCTGGAATTCGGTTCGACCTATGCGAAGGCCTGCGTCGCCAATGCGCAAGCACTGGCGATCGCCCTGGACAAGATCGGCATCGCGGTTTTCAAACCGAGCGGCCGCGACCAATTCACAACGTCGCAGCATGTGGCGCTCGATGCGCGGTCCTATGGTGGCGGCAATGCTGCTAGCGCCCGGATTGAACCAGCCAACATCCTTTTCACCAGCATCGGCCTGCCCCTGCCCGCGATGCCGGGCGATGCCAATGGTATCCGTATCGGCACACAGGAGATCACCCGCTGGGGCTTCAAACCCACTGACATGGCCGATATTGCCGCCCTGATCGCCCGGGTTCTGGTGAAAGGTGAGCTGGCCGCAAGCGTACGCCCGGACGCGATGGCACTACGCCATCGCTTCCAGGACATCCATTTTATTCGCAAAGGCGCTGTCTAGCGCGGGGCGTAGTCCATCGAGGCGGCCCAGAAGCGCTCCAGGCGCCGCAGGGTGAGATTGACGCCGTCCAGCTCGCCTTCCTTGAAAGTCTCGCTGTTGAGCGCGTTAAGGTGCTTGTCGTACATGTCGTGCATCTTCTGCACGACGCTCAGCGCCTTTTCCGACAGCTTCACATGAACCGCGCGACGGTCATGGGGCGAGCGTTCCTGGATGAGATAGCCGTTTTCGACCATCTTCTTGACGTTGTAGGAGACGTTGGACCCCAGATAATAGCCCCGGTTGGTCAGTTCACCTACCGACAGCACGTCGCTGCCGATGTTGAACAGGATCATGGCCTGGACGTTGTTAAGATCCCGAATGCCCTGCCGATCAAGGTCAGCCTTGATCACTTCAAGACATTCGCGATGCAGGCGCTCAACCAGCGCGATCGTTTCCAAATAAGCTTTTTTCACCGCTAATCCCCAGTAGCGCAGCGCGCCCAGAAATGGTCGCGAGTCGATTCCAAGCTAGCTACCCATCGTAAAGCAATGGTTAATCCGGCGCCAGTCCGGTCACACTCGATACATACATTTTCGCATTCCACCCGGCGCTTAGGTGGGATGCAGCCTCCGTTAGCGCCCCGGCGCCACCCAATCCTTAACGCCCGGCATGGGCTGGAAATAGGTTTCGACGGCGGCCGCCGACACCTTGCCAAGGTCCGCGGGCTGCCATTTGGGCGCACCATCCTTGTCGACCAGCTGGGCGCGGACGCCTTCGAAGAAGTCCGGCGCCACCATGAAATGCTGCACCAGGCGGAAGTCCATTTTCAGTACCTCGGCAAGATCCTGGCCGCGCGACTTGGCGATATGGGCGAAAGTCACCCGCAGACTGGTCGGCGAATGGCTTTTGAGCGCCTTCACGGTCTCGACAGCCCAGGGATCGCGCCGGGCGCTCAGAACCGTGACAATCTCCTCCAGGGTTTTCAGCCCGAAGACGGCTTCGATATTGGGGAGCATCTGCTCGATCCCGGCGGCATCGACGGGGAGCTGAAGCTCGTCGAGCTTGTCGATGTCGATCTCCCCCACCCGGCCGCTACCGATAAAGTACTTGGCGAGCCCTAAGCGCACGACGCCCGGCCCGCGCAGGGCCAAACCGGTGAGGGCCAGGATCTGAGCGACAGCCGGTGACGCTCGGTTGAGAAAATGCGCCGCCCCGACATCGGGAAAGAGGCCGATGCGGCATTCCGGCATCGCAAAAACGGTCTTATGCGTCACCACGGGGTGCGAGCAATTGAGGGCGATGCCGGCCCCACCACCCATGACGATGCCGTCCATCACGGCGATGATCGGCTTCTTATAGGTCGCGAGACGGTAGTTGAATGTGTATTCGCGGCGATAGAAGTCCTCCAAAAGGCCCATATCGCCCCGCAGCTTGGCCTCGCGCACGGCTTTCACGTCGCCGCCGGCGCAAAACGCCTTGTCACCGGCACCGGTGATGATGACGGCCTTGATATCGGCCCGCATCTCCCAGGCGGCGAGTTGTGCTGCCATGGCATCGATCATCTCCAGCGTCAGCGCATTCAAGGCCTGCGGCCGGTTCAGCACGATGCGGCCATGGCCGTTCTCGATGGAAAAAAGGACGTCTTGAAATGCGCTCATCGGTTACTGCCGCCAGGAGTTCGTCGGGCAGGTTTCATCGGCCATGCAGCGGGCCGCGTCAAGCCGCCTTGACAGGAGCCCGTCATCGGGACCATTCTCCGCCCGCGCCGATTTGAAGCTCAGCTTGCGGGCGCGATATAAATGCAGCTAAAGCGCGGTTTCTAAATAGAAATCTCGTTTTGGTTGCCCGCCCGTTGATGACGCGGCGGGTTTTGTTTTTTGGCCTGGTCCACCCCGACGGACCCGCGGGATTTGAGGGGCAGCTTGCACCGCGTCACCAAGAGCTAAAGCGCTTCGATGCCATGGCCCCAGGCAGAAATGTTGCCTTTTGGAGGGCTTGTGCGATGACGACCGAGACTGACACCACCATTCCCCGCCTGCAGGACGAGATCCGCCGCGATCCGCACCGCGCGCAGATCACCTTGAAGGCCCGTGCCGGCACGACGACCGAAACCGCCCGACCCGAAGTCGGCCATGTGCAACGGGTGCTCGAAGCACTGGCCGGCAGCCTTGCCGCCACCTATCGGCACTTCGCGGCGGCCCTCGATATTCCCCTGACCGACATCGAAATCCGGGTCGAGGCCGGGCTGGACCTTAACGGCCTCGCCGCTGCGGCCGAAGGCGTGCGTGCCGGCCCCGGCAGCATCCGCGCCGAGGCACGGCTCACCAGCACGGCAGATATTTATGCCTTGGAGCGCCTGCGTATCACGGTCGAGAGACACGATCCGATCCTGGATCTGCTACGCCAAGCCACACCGACGCGACTTGAGATTTCGATAAACCTACGGGACAGTAATTCACTCGCTGCCTGAAATAATACACTAGGGAGAAGTATAATGACTGCCAGCAAACATCCTGAAACGATCGTGCTCCACGTCGGCCACCGCCGCGATGCCGCGACCAATGCCGTGGCCGTGCCGATCTATCAGACGACGTCCTATCAATTCGACGACAGCGCACACGCAGCCGATCTCTTCGGCCTCAAGCGCTTCGGCAATATCTATACCCGCATCATGAACCCGACCACGGCCGTGCTCGAAGAGCGTCTGGCAGCGCTCGAAGGCGGCGTGGCGGCATTGGCGGTCGCGTCCGGCCAGGCGGCCTCGGCCTTTGCCATCCAGAACATCGCCAAGGTCGGCGACAATATCGTTTCCTCGACCGATCTTTATGGCGGTACCTGGAATCTCTTCGCCAACACGCTCAAGGACCAGGGCATCGAGGTGCGCTTCGTCGACCCGAAGGATCCGGAAGCCTTTGCAAAGGCCACCGACGACAAGACCCGCGCCTATTACGCCGAGACGCTGCCCAATCCGAAACTGCGCGTCTTCCCGATCAAGGAAGTGGCCGATATCGGCCGCAAGCTCGGCGTACCGCTGATCATGGACAACACGGCGGCCCCCATCATCAGCCGGCCGTTCGACCATGGTGCTGCCATCATCGTCTATTCAACCACCAAATATATCGGTGGCCACGGCACCTCGATCGGCGGTGCCATCATCGATGGTGGCAATTTCGACTGGGAGGCCAATGCGGCCCGCTTCCCCGGGCTCAACCAGCCGGATCCCTCCTATCACGGCGCGGTCTGGACCCAGGCCGTGAAACCCTTGGGCCCCATCGCCTATATCATCAAGGCCCGCGTCACATTGCTGCGCGATCTCGGCGCCGCCATGAGCCCGTTCAATGCCTTCATGTTCATCCAGGGTCTTGAGACCCTGCCTTTGCGCATGCGCGAGCATGTGAAGAACGCACAGGCGGTGGCGGATTATCTCAACAGCCACCCGTCGGTCACAAAGGTGATCCATCCGAGCGTCGCCTCAGGGGAGGACAAGCGCCGGGCCGATACCTATCTCAAGGGCGGCTATGGTGCCATGGTCGGCTTCGAGATCAAGGGCGGGCTCGACGCCGGCCGTCGCTTCATTGACTCGCTGAAGCTGCTCTATCACGTTGCCAATATCGGTGACGCCCGCAGCCTCGCCATCCACCCGGCCTCGACCACCCATTCGCAGCTCTCGCCCGAGGAGCAACTCTCGAGCGGCGTGTCGGACTCTTATGTCCGCCTGGCGATCGGCCTTGAACATATCGACGACATCCTCGCCGATATCGCCCAGGCCCTCGACGTGGCAAACGGCACGGCGAAGGCCGCTGAGTAAGGTCAAAGACGACACCTGGACCGGCCCCCTGGCCGGTCCAGGCATTTTCAGGCCAACCGAATAGACTCGCTACTTGCGGGTTTTGTGGCCTATATGCGCGATCAACCCATGGGGTCCGATCATGCGCTACGACATCTATCGCCGCGACAACCTGATGCTGGTGTTCGAAACCGGCAAGCCACCGACCGAGATGAACCTCAGCGGCTGGAAAAGACTGCATATCGGCGTAAATGAGCAGCTTCTGGCCAATGGGACGAAGCCCATCAGCCAAATCGACCGGGAAATCTCGCAAAACGGCATGACGACCGTGCCTGTCAAGCACGTCGTCCGCCAGACTTGATCCGGTGCAGGAGTGAATATGCTGTACGACATCTATCGGCGGAACGCCGAATACCTGGTCTTCCCGGCATCGACCCCACCGGCCAGTTTCGATGCCCGTAGGGACAAGTGGAAGATCCAGAAAGAAGCTGCCGCCGAGCGGCTGATCGTGGCGCTGGGCAAGCCCATGGCACAGATTCAGGCGGATATCGCCAAGACTGGCTTCTCGCTCATCCGCGACCGCCTGCAGCGCGGCTAGACCGCCCGACAGCACTGCGGCGTGTCGTCCATTGCGCTTGGGGCTGGGCCGTTGTATCCGACGGTATCCCCTACCGACCGAGCCAGCCATGACCGAGCACAGCCACGACCGCCACGCCAAGCGCCAGCCTTTCGGACAGTTCCCGCGCATCCGCATGCGCCGGACACGGCAGGAGGATTGGTCCCGCCGGCTGGTCGCGGAGAACGCCCTTACTGTCAACGACCTGATCTGGCCGGTTTTCGTCAAGGAAGGCGGGCCGGCGCGCGAGGCGGTGCCCTCCATGCCCGGCGTCGATCGCCTCACCATTCCGGCACTGCTGAAGGCCGCCGAAAAGGCGGCCAAGCTTGGCATCCCCGCCCTCGCCCTCTTCCCGGTCGTGCCGCGCGAGAAGAAATCGCCCGGTGCCGAGGAAGCCTTCCGTGCCGACAATCTCTGTAATCGCGCGGTGAAGGCACTCAAAAAGGCGGTGCCGGAGATCGGCGTCATCTGCGACGTGGCGCTCGACCCCTATACCGATCACGGGCATGACGGGCTGATGAAGAACAATGTCATCCTCAATGACGAGACGA
This sequence comes from Pseudomonadota bacterium, assembly GCA_016183985.1. Classification (GTDB taxonomy): domain Bacteria; phylum Pseudomonadota; class Alphaproteobacteria; order Dongiales; family Dongiaceae; genus Dongia. The sequence continues at coordinate 13,774 of JACPDN010000011.1, forward strand.
TCGAGGTCCTCATTCGCCAGACCATGGCCCAGGCTGAGGCCGGCGTCGACATCGCAGCGCCTTCCGACATGATGGACGGCCGCATCGGCCGTATTCGCGATGCCCTGGACGCCGCCGGCTTCGAGCGCGTGAAGATCATGTCCTATGCCGCGAAATATGCGAGCGGCTTCTACGGTCCGTTCCGCGATGCGGTCGGTTCCAAATCCTCGCTCGGCAAGGGCGACAAGCGCACCTACCAGATGGACAGCGGCAATGGCGACGAAGCCTTGCGCGAATGCGCGCTCGACGTCGCGGAAGGCGCCGACATGCTGATGGTGAAGCCGGGCCTGCCCTATCTCGACATCGTCTGGCGCGTGAAGGAAGTCTTCAAAATGCCGACCTTCGCCTATCAGGTCTCCGGCGAATACGCGATGATCAAGGCGGCAGCACAGAATGGCTGGCTCGACAACGACCGCGTCGTGATGGAAAGCCTGCTCTGCTTCAAGCGCGCCGGCTGCGACGGCATCCTCACCTATTCTGCCATTGAGGTCGCAGAGAAGCTGGTGAAGGCGAAGTAGCAGCCCAACTCTCCACCGTCATGCCCGGGCGTGACCCGGGCATCCAGTCTATCAACGGTGAGAGTAGATCCCCGGGTCTTCGCCCGGGAATGACGAGCTTGGCTTACAGCTTTCCGAGCTGCGCCGGCAGCCACTCAAGCGTGCCTTTCTTGGCACGCATCCCGGCGAAGGTCTTCTGTTTCTTCTTATCGTCGATAAGGCGCACGAAGACGATCTTACGTCCCGCTTTCTCCGCCCAGCCGACATACCAGCCGAGTTGCCGCTTCTTCGCGTCAGGAGAGCCGTCGGCGTTGCTGAGGAAGCTGGTGCCGGTCTTACCCTTCACTACCCAGCCATTGTCGAGCGTCGTCTGCGGCATAGCCGCATCCGTCATGTCCATAGCCTTAGGCGACACGGAAAGCGTGCGGTCGACCAGTTTTGTCAGAAAGGCGGCTTCCTGGCGCGGCGTGATCTTCAGCGACGAGCGCAGCCAGGCCTGGGTCAGACCGTCATTCTTGCCGGGATTGCCGCTGACATCCTTGTTGCCATAATCGAATGCCTCGACATAACCGCGGAATTTCTCCATGCCCATCTTCTTGGTGAGTTCCTGGCTGTACCAGACAACCGATTTGTCGAGCCAATAGCGTGGCGTAACGGTCGTTTTCCAGTTGTCTACCCAATCGGCAAAGCCCGGCTGGAAGTCCCAGGCAGGACGCTCGGCGTCGATAAGGATGCCGGAATCGTAACCCATGACAGCGAGCGGCACTTTGAAGGTCGAGGCCGGCGTCACCGCCTTGTCGCAATCGCCTTCGCGCAACACTTCCTTGCCGCTTGCCGCATCAACCAGCAGCGAACAGGTGACGTCGGCATGCGCCGATGTCGCGGCAACACCGGCAGCCGCCACAAACAGCAAGGCGGAAATTCGGATGAACATCAATCGTCCCCTTTGTGATCAAGGGCTGCTTCAATAAGGATGGGTTTGGGCAAAATTGTGGCGCGCCGGGCGTCAATGCGCCTTATGGCGCAGGATGTCGAGGAAGCGCAGCAGCGCCATATCGTACCAGGGACGATCGAGGCCGATGCCGTGGAAACCCACATGGCCGCCCGACACCGGCAGCTTCAGCTGGAGATAGGGGTTGTCATCCCAGCGCACTTGGCCGTAGCACGCAATCGGTATCCAGGGATCGTCCGATGCATGAATGACCAGCGTCGGCACGCGGATGCTGCCCAGGCGCGGCGCCGACGAGCAGTCGGCGTAATATTCCTCCGCATCGCGATAGCCCGCCTCGGGTGCCACGATGCGATTGTCGTATTCGGTGATGGTGCGGATATCCTTGGCGTCGTGGCCACGTTCCTGGCGCATGCCGTCGATAAGATGAGCGTGGTAAAGGCGGTTGCGTTTCGAGGTGATGCAATGCGCCGTCGCACGCAGATCGATCGGCGCCGAGATCGTGACCGCACCCAGCAGGTCGGCATTGGCGCCGATCTCGCTCAAATATTTCAGCAGCACATTGCCGCCCAGCGAAAAGCCAATGGCGACGATACCGTGGCGTTTCAGCTTGGGATCGAGATCTGCGATGACCGAGGCCACATCCTCGCTGCGGCCGGCATGATAGGTCGTCTTGGCAAAATCACGCCCCGGCCCCGCGCCACGGAGATTGAGGCGCATCACCGGATAGCCGGCCGCCAGCAGGTGCCCCGCGCTGACACGGACATAGTAGCTGTCCTCGCTGCCGGACAGGCCATGAATGAGCAGCACCAGCGGCCGGCGGCCGGGATGCGCCGGTCGATGCAGCTTGGCAATGAGACGATCGCCGCTGCCGTCATGGCAGGTAAAGATATGCCCCTCTGCCGGCCATTGATCGAGATTGTCCTTGGGCGGTCGCAGCCAGTTGCGCAAGGTCTGCAGATCGCCGCCCCGCCACAACCGCAAGGGTCGGAACGGCGGCAACTCGATTTTCTGCAATATCCTCAGTTCGCCGTCAGCCATTCCTCGATCAGGCCTATCTGGTCGGGCGCCATCAGTGCCGGCGCGTGCCCGATGCCGGGCCAAGTCACCAGCCTCGCGCGCGGCCCGCGCTGCGTCATATCCTCGGCCGTCTGTGGCAGCAGCAGATCTGAGTCCGCGCCGCGCAGCAGCAAAGTTGGCACGGCAAGGCGATCCCAGACCGGCCACAGATCCCAATCCTGCACGGCCATCTTTACGTTGACGGCAATCGCCGGATCATAGGCCAAGCCAAAGGTGCCATCCGGCCGCTGCCGATGACCGTGGGCGACGAGATGCTGCCATTGCGCGTCGGTCAAAGGTCCGAACGGCGCCAGCACTTTGCGAAGATGCGTCTCGACCGCTGCCAGCGATGAGAAGCGATTGTCGAGGCCGACATAATCGGAGATGCGCAACAATGCCGCTTTGGGCACGAACGGCCCCACATCATTGATGACAAGGTGCCGGATTGGCGTGCCGGCCTGTGCCGCCAAGGTCATGCCGATGAGGCCGCCCATGGAAGTACCGATCCAATCGAGCTCGGCAACATCAAGGCGCGCGATCAGTGCGTTCATGTCGGCGCAATATTGTGGATAGCCATAATGTGTGGGATCGCGCAACCAGTCGCTGCGTCCCCGGCCGACGATATCCGGGCAGATCACCCGCGCATGTTTGGCGAGCCGCCCCGCCAGCACATCAAAATCGCGGCCATTTCGGGTGAGGCCATGGCAACAGACGATCGTGCGGGATGCCGTCGGATCGCCCCATTCGGTATAGGCAATATTATGAAAGCCGGCGGGGCTGAGTCCTTGAAAGGATTTCTGCCGCATCACCATCAGCGTACGGATCCGATCGACTGATCGTGAACGACCACCAATGTCTCCGGCGTGAAGCCGTTGAAACGGGTGGCGAGCGCATTGGAATAGGCGCCGACGCGGTCGATCTCGATCCAGTCGCCTTCATCGATATCCGAGGGCAGCGAGAAGGTCGATGGCAACACATCCAGAGAATCGCAGGTCGGGCCGTTGAGGATGAAATCCTTTGGCGCGCCCGTGAGGGCGCCGTTCAGACGATGCGCCCGGGCCGGCAATTTCACGCCAGCATCAACAGTCTCGGATAGCGAGCCGTAGACGCCATCATTGATATAGAGCTGGTCGTCCTTCCTGAGTTGAACCTGCGTCACCACGGAAATCGCATGGGCCACCAGCGCGCGTCCGGGCTCGCACATCAGCACGCAATCGCGGCGCAGTTTGAGCTTCTTCACGCCCTCCTCGATTTCACGGATGAAATCTTCGAAGGGCGGCATGTTGGTACCGAGATATTCCGCCGGAAAGCCACCGCCGACGTCGAGGCCGACGATATCGACCTTGGCCTTCTCCAGGACTTCGCCCACGATCTTCAGCGCATCGCCATAAGCGCCGGGTACCAGGCATTGCGAACCGACATGGAAAGCGAGGCCGACACGGCAACCACGCGACGCCGCGTCACGCAGCATCGCCGCCGCATCGTCGATATCGGCACCGAATTTGGAAGCGAGGTGATAGAAAGCGCCGTCGACCGGCGGCGTCTTCAGGCGTACATAGATGGTGAGACCCTCGGCACCGCCGAGTTCCTGCAGGATTTTGTTGAGTTCGCTCGGATGGTCGACGATGTATGTATCGATCTCGTAGACCTTGGCGGCCGTACCGATGACGGCGCGCCCCTTCACCGGGTGCATGAAATAGCAGGCCGCATCGGGGAAGCTCTCACGCACCTGCGCGATTTCCGGCAGCGACGCGGTATCGAAATGACGGATACCGCCCTTGTGCAGGGCGCGCAGCACTTCGGGATGTGGGTTGCATTTCACGGCATAGAGTACGCGGCCCGGGAACTGCTCCAGGAAGCGCCCGGCGGCCTGATGGATGATGTCCGGCCGTAGGCAATAGACGGGATAGCTGGGTTTGAGCGCCTCGATCATGCTGCGAACGCTGTCGAATTCCTTGGCCATAACGCACTCCCGGGGCTGAATTCCGCACTTTTCTGGCTTCTAGCCCATAGCCTTGCAGTTGTCACCCACCCCTGGGATCAGCTATCTAAATGCCTAATGAACAAGTCATATTAATGACAGCTGGGAAGAACAGGGGGAAAGAGATCATGGCGCATAGTGGCGCGGGCACCGTGGCCGTCGAGGGGCCGCTGGCCGGTATTGTTGTGGTCGATCTGACACGCGTCCTCGCCGGCCCATTCTGTACCATGCTGCTCGCCGACCTCGGCGCCCGGGTCATCAAGGTGGAAAATCCCAAAGGTGGCGACGATTCTCGCGCCTATGGCCCGTTCATCAACGGCAAATCCGGTTATTTCATCGCCCAGAATCGCGGCAAGGAATCGATCGCGCTCGATCTCAAGAATCCAGACGATCAGGCCATCCTGCACCGGTTGCTGAAGCGCGCCGATGTGCTGATCGAGAATTTCCGCCCCGGCACCATGGCGCGCCTCGGCCTCGGGCCGGAGGAATTGAAGAAGCTTTATCCGCAACTCATTTTCGCCTCGACCTCCGGCTTTGGGCAGACCGGCCCCTACGCCGACCGCCCTGCCTACGACATCATCGCCCAGGCGATGGGCGGCATCATGAGCATCACCGGTCATGAAGGCAACGAACCGACCCGCGTCGGCGCTTCGATCGGCGACCTCGGGGCGGGCCTGTTCACCGCCCTCGGCATCGTTTCGGCGCTACATCACCGCAACCGATCCGGCGAAGGCATCACGGTGGACGTCGCCATGCTGGATAGCCAGCTGGCCCTGCTGGAAAATGCCATCGCCCGCTATTACTCGACCGGCAAGGCACCCAAGCCCATGGGTGCCAGGCATCCATCGATCGCGCCGTTCGAGGCCTATCGTACACAGGACGGCCATGTGGTCATCGCCTGTGGGAACGATTCCCTCTTCCGCACTTTCTGCGGCGTCATCGAGCATCCGCATCTGGCCGACGATCCCCGCTTTGCCACCAATGTGAAGCGGTCCGAGAATGTCACGGCGCTGAAGGCGGCGCTTGAGGCATTCCTCACCGAAAAGCCATCGGCGCATTGGCTGGAGCTTTTCAACCGCACCGGCATTCCCTCGGCGCCGATCAACGATGTGGAGCAGGCAATCCACGACCCGCAGGTTCAGCATCGGCGCGTCGTGCTGCCGGTCGCAGATGAGCGCGTGGCACCCCTGGCCGTCGCTGGTTCGCCGATCAAATTCTCGACCTTCCCGACGCCCGAGAGCAGACCGGCGGCACCTGAGCTCGATCAGGACCGCGCGCGCATCCTGGCCGATTTCCCCTGAAGCGGTTAATCTCCGCCCGTCACTACGGATCGGGGTAGAGAAAGAATGTCCAAAGCGTTGCGCTGGACCTTGCGCATCATCGGCAGCATCCTGTGCCTGCTCATCATCGGCCTTGTCGGCGGATATCTCTTTCTGCGCAGCGGATTGCCGCAGATCGACGGCGAGATCACGCTGAAAGGCGTCAGCGCCGCGGTCTCGATCACGCGTGACGAACGCGGCGTTCCGACGATCAGCGCACAATCGAGCGACGACGCCTATTTCGCGCTAGGCTTCGTGCATGCGCAGGATCGGCTGTTCCAGATGGATGCGATGCGGCGCCTCGGTGCCGGCCGCCTATCCGAGATTCTCGGCGATACCGCGCTGGAGACGGATCGACTGATGCGCACGCTCGGCCTCTACGCTTCAGCCGAGGATCAGGTCAACGCGGCGAGCCCCGCGCTCAAGGCGGCGCTGACTGCCTATGCCGCCGGCGTCAACGCCTTCATTGCGAATCACAGCGGCGCCTGGCCGCCCGAATTCTATCTGCTGAATTACCGACCAGAGGCCTGGCAGCCCGCGGATTCCCTGGTCTGGGGCCGATTGATGGCGCTCGATCTTTCCAACAATTGGCAAGCGGAGGCCAGCAATCGGTCGATGAAACGCGGTGTGCCAGCCTATCTCTATGATCTCCTTGTGACGGCGCCCTCGCCCAGGGCCGCCAGCAATGATGGCGGCAACCTGCCGCTCTTGCGCCAGCCTTTGAGCGAAGCGTCGAACAGCTGGGTGGTTGGACCGCAGCAAAGCGCCAGCGGCAAGCCGCTTATCGCCAATGACCCGCATCTCGGTCTCGCTTTGCCTTCGACCTGGTATCTAGCGCGGATCGAGACGCCGGAAATGACCTGGACCGGTGCCACTGCACCCGGCATGCCCTTCATCATCATCGGGACCAATCAACTTGTCGCCTGGACCTTCACGACCACCCATGGCGATACCCAGGATCTCTTTGAAGAGAAGCTGGTTGCCGGGCGTGCCAACCAATACGAAACGCCGGATGGTCCGCAGCCCTTCGTCACGCATCAGGAGAAAATTCGCGTCAAAGGCGCCGACGATACCGAGATCACCATACGCAGCACCCGGCATGGCCCCGTCGTTTCCGACCTCGGTGGCGATCCCGGCACCCCCGATACCGTGCTGGCGCTGAGTTGGACGGCGCTGCTGCCGGATGACCGCACCCCCGAAGCCATCCTGGCAATTAACAAGGCGCGTGACGCGGCGGCATTGGAAGTTGCCCTTATCGATTTCCATGCGCCGGAGCAAAATGTCGTCTATGCCGATGCGGAGGGCATTACCGGCTTCATCGCTGCGGGTCGCGTGCCACAGCGCCGGACCATTTTCGAAGGCAGCCGACTGCCGGCGCCGGGCTGGAGCGGTGCCTATGACTGGATTGGCACCTTGCCGATGTCGTCGCTGCCGCAGCTACGCGGGGATAGCATTGATTTCCTCGTCACGGCGAATAATGACATCCGGCCACTGGGTTACCGGCCGTTTATCACAGCCGACTGGCCCGATGACGCCCGCGCCCGGCGTATCCGCGAATTGCTGAGAGCCGGTGCCCTGCACACGCTGGATCGTTTGAAATCCATCCAGCTCGACAGTCATTCGGCTCCGCTCCTCGCTTTCGTGCGGCACTGGCAGAGCGAAGCTGCCAAAGCCGATCCCGACCTTGCCGCCAATCTCATCGACTGGGACGGCTCAATGGACCGCAACGCGGCGGCACCACTCATTGCCACGATCTGGGTCGACCGCGTGGCCAAGCGCCTGCTCGCCGATGAAATGCGCGGGCATTTTTCCGATTGGTGGTTCTGGCAGATCGACCGGCTGGAGCTCCTCCTCGCCGATGGCCGCGCCTGCGACGATGTGGAAAGTCCGGCCAAGGACAGCTGCGCGGATATCCTCGCCGCCGCCTTCGCCGATACGCGGCGCGACCTCACGGCGGCCTATGGCAGCGATCCCACCCATTGGCATTGGGGCGACAGCCATCGTGCGCCGTTCAATCACCCGGTCTATAGCCATATCCCTCTTCTCAAGGATTGGCTCTCAGCCGACCTTGCAACCGACGGTGACTTCTTCTCGGTCAACCGCGGCACCACGCTGCCACCGCGAAACGGCGTGGCGCTGCCTCATATCCACGGCCCCAGCTTGCGCTTTCTCATGGACTTCGCGGACCCGGATGGGGCCTTGTTCGTGCTGGCCGGCGGGCAATCCGGGAACCCCCTATCGCCCCATTTCACCGACGGCTTGGCGGATTGGCGCGACGGGAGCTACCGCTTGCTCAAGGAAGGCGGCAGCAATCAACTTGTCCTGGAGCCCGTATCGACTCCTTGAGCAGGGTCTCGCAATGATTGATTTGAACCGCAATTCAAGCCCTTGCCCCGACTCTTAAACCAAGTGTTAACTAAAACCGGCGATCTTGGGCCAGAATCAAGAGGGGCGGGTTTCGGCATTCCATGCTGGTCATCGTAGGTATCGTCGTTGTCTTCGGCTGCGTCTTTGGCGCCTATGCGGTGCATGGCGGCCATCTCGGTGTCCTTTGGCAGCCATCGGAATTCGTCATCATTCTGGGCGCCGCCATCGGCGCCCTGATCATTTCCAGCACCAAGACCGGGCTTAAAGCGGTCGGCGCCGCGTTCAAGCGCTCCGTCAAAGGGCCCCACTACAAGAAGCCGGACTATATCGAGCTTCTGTCGGTGCTGTACCAGATCTTCCGTCTCGCCAAGACCAAGGGCATGCTGGCCCTGGAACAGCATGTGGAAAAACCGGACGAGAGCACGCTCTTCGCACAATTCCCGAAGTTCCAGCACGACCATCACGCCGTCGAGTTTCTGTGTGATTATTTGCGCATGATGACGCTGGGTACCGAGAACCCGAACGAGGTCGAAACGCTGATCGACGCCGAACTCGAAACGCATCACGCCGAACTACATGTCGGTAGCCACGCTATCCAGAATACCGCCGACGCAATGCCGGCGCTCGGTATCGTTGCCGCGGTGCTCGGCGTCATTCACACCATGGGCTCGATCACGGAGCCGCCGGAGATCCTGGGGCATCTTATTGGCGCCGCGTTGGTCGGTACGTTCTTCGGTATCTTGATGTCCTATGGCGTGTTCGCGCCGATCGCCAATTCCGTCAGCGCGACGGACACGGCGGACGCCAAGTATTTCCAATGCATCAAGGCCGGCCTGCTGGCCCATATGCAGGGCTATCCGCCAGCCGTGTCGGTAGAGTTCGCCCGCAAAGTACTGTGGTCGACGGAACGACCCAGCTTCTACGAAGTCGAGCAGGCCGTGAGCGCCTTGTCGGCGCCCTGACCTGTTGATATCGGTAACGCGCTGAAAGGTCTGCCAGATGGCGGATGAAAGACCAATCATCATCAAGCGCATCAAGAAGTCGGGCGGTGGCCATCACGGCGGCGCCTGGAAGGTCGCTTATGCCGATTTCGTGACGGCGATGATGGCGTTCTTCCTCCTGCTCTGGCTGCTCGGCAACACGACCGATGAGCAGAAGAAGGCCATCGGCAACTATTTCAATCCGACCATCGCGATCTCCTCCTCTTCTACGACCGTCGCCGTCATGGATGGCCAGCCGCAGGTGATGGAGACGACGGCCGGCGGTGCTGCTGCCGAGATCGATGCCGAGGAAGACGGTACCGGCCAGACTGGCGATGGCACGGGCAATACCAATGAGCAGGAAGCAGCGACCGCAACCAGCCAAGGTGAAAAGCCGATCGACGAGAAGGAAGCGGAAGCTGCCATGAAGGCGGCCGAAACAAAGCGCTTTGAGCAGGTCAAGGAACAGATCAAGCAGGTCATCGATCAATCGCCGGATCTTTCCGGTCTCAAAGACAATCTTCAGATCGACCAGACGCCCGAAGGCTTGCGCATCCAACTGCTCGACAAGGAAAAGGAATCGATGTTCGCCTCCGGCAGCGCCGAGATGGCGGATAAGAGTCGCAAGCTCTTGAGCCTCGTCGCCCACGCGGTGAAAGACCTGCCGAACAAATTGGCGATTTCCGGACACACCGATGCCACGCCCTATGTCGGCACCGACGGCCGCTCCAATTGGGAATTGTCATCCGATCGCGCCAATGCCGCGCGGCGCGTTCTGGTGCAAAACGGTGTCGATCCAGTTCATGTGCGGAACGTTGTCGGACGGGCAGATACTGATCCATTCCTTAAGGAAAATCCCAACGACCCGCAGAACCGGCGCATCTCCATCGTGCTGCTCAGCGAAGTACACGACAATCCCGGTGACCAGAGTCAGGGTGCGGCCGCGGCGCCGGTACCTGCCGCTGCTCCTGCCGAGCCGATGACACCGCCTGCCGAAATCGTCCCGCCCAGCGGTACCGAGGGCCAGGCCAGTCACTGACAATCCCGTGAGATGCCGTTGCCGGCCCTTGCAACCGGCAGCATTTCAGCACATATCGCCGGAGCATCCCCAAAAGGAATCCGGCTCGTGACTGAACGCAAGCTTCCCTCGATTGAACTGGCGCGATTGGACAATCCGCGAAACCGGCATCAACCGGACGAGGGTTTCACCCCTCAATCCTCAGTCGATCTTACCGACGGCCGCCTTTACGACGGCGTGCTGCTGCGTCGCTCCTGTGCCGCGCTGCTGGATTTTCTGATCGTTTCGGTGATTGCGACGGTGCTGTGGTTGGCCAATTGCGCAGCGACCATCGGCACGCTGGGGCTCATTTCATTGCCAGCCTTCGTCCTGGCTCCGGTCGTGATTCATCTCCTGATGTGCACCTATCTGCTGGCCGGCTCGCGAGGGGCCAGTTTCGGCATGCGCGCCTGTGGCATCCGGGTGGTTAACACGGAGGGAAAGCCGATCGATCACGTCCAGGCATTCCTGACCACGGCAATGTTCTTTGCCACAGTCCCGATTTTCTTTCCCATTTTGATGCTCGGTTTCTTTACCGAACGGTCTCGCCTGCTCCACGACATCGTGGTCGGGACTGTCGTCCTGCGTTCCGACCGAGACTGACCGAAGGGGACTGACCGACGGGTACGGGCCAATGTGGACCGGCCGGCACGGTTGCACCACTGGCAACCTAGCCGGAATTGCCCTAAAATGCCGCTATGAGCGTGCTAAGCCGCAATTTTCCGATCAGCTTCATGGTAACCACCGAGGTGCCATGTCCCTATTTGCCTGACCGGATGGAGCGGAAGATCATTACGGAGCTGTCGGGCAGCCAAGCCAATGATCTTTTCGAGTTGCTCTCCCGCGCCGGTTTTCGCCGCAGTCACTCGATCGCTTATCGTCCTGCCTGCGCCGGCTGCCAGGCCTGCGTGCCGGTCCGTATCGATATCGCCAATTTCCACGCCTCGCGGTCGCTGCGGAAGGTTCTCGCGCGCAATGCCGATCTGGTTGCCGAGATTCGCCCGGCGCATCCGACGCAGGAGCAATATCAGCTGTTCAGCCGCTATTTGGATCTACGGCACAACGATGGCGAGATGGTCGGCATGGGGCCACAAGACTATGCCAGCATGATCGCCGACAGCCCAATCGACACGCGGATGATTGAGTACCGGGATGGCGCGCGCAATTTGATCGCGGCCTGCCTCACCGATTGGAGCTCGGATGGCATATCGGCCGTCTACAGCTTCTTTGCCGCCGACCGCGCGCGGAACAGCCTCGGCAGCCTCGTGGTGTTACGCTTGATCGAACTCGCCCGTCAGACGGGCCTGCCTTACCTCTATCTCGGCTATTGGGTGAAAAACAGCCAGAAGATGGATTACAAGCGTCGCTTCCAGCCTCTTGAGCGGTATGGCTCGGATGGTTGGCAACCGCTGCAACTAGAGCCCTGAGCGACCTTTTTTCGCGCCTCCGGGTCGGTTGAGGCGGCTTTTCTTGCCGATTGTGACCTGATAGTTTCCGGCCCGAGACAGATTGACGGGCGCGCGCCGTATTCCCCGACAAAGAACCGGTGCAGCGCCCAAAATGACCAGATCGAGGATTGCCTTATGCGACGTCGTCGCTTTCTGACCGGTGCCCTGACGGCCGGAGCCGCAGGCGCTGCCACTTTGGGCAGCAGCTTCCCGAAGCCTGCACTGGCGCAGGACCGCATCGAATGGAAGATGGTAACGGCCTGGCCCAAAGGCTTGCCAGGCCTTGGCTCAAGCGCCGAGCGATTGGCCGAGCGCATCAACCAGCTTTCCGGCGGCCGCCTGACGGTGAAAGTCTTCGCTGGCGGCGAGTTGGTGTCGCCGTTGCAGGGCTTTGCCGCCGTCTCGCAAGGCACGGCCGAGATGGCGCATGATTTCTCGCTCTATCATATCGGCCAGATGCCGGCAGCGGGCTTCTTCAGCGCCGTGCCGTTCGGCTTGATCCCCAATGAATTCAATGGCTGGATCAATTTCGCCGGCGGCCAGGAATTGTGGGACGAACTCTATGACGCTGCCGGCGTCAAACCCTTCCTGGCCGGCAATACCGGCGTGCAAATGGGTGGCTGGTTTCTTAAGGAAGTGAACTCGGTTGCCGATCTCAAGGGCCGCAAGTTCAGCATTCCCGGCTATGGCGGCGAGGCTTTGAAGAAGCTCGGCGTCGACGTCCAGCCGATGGCCAGCGGTGAGCTCTTCGCCAAGCTCCAGGATGGTGCCATTGATGGCGCCGAATGGGTCGGCCCCTATAATGACCTGTCGCTCGGCCTCTACAAAATCACCAAATTCTATTATTGGCCCGGCTTCCAGGAGCCCGGCACCGGCCTCGAATGTATCGTCAACAAGGGCAAGTTCTCGGCCCTCCCCGACGATTTGAAGCAGATCGTGGCGGCCGCCTGCATGGCCGAAAATGGCCTGACCGCCGCCGAATACAGCGGCCGCAGCCCGGCCGCTCTCGCGACCTTGGTCAACGAGCACGACGTGCAGCTCAAGAAATTCTCGCGCGACGTTCTCATCGCCTTCGGCAATGCATCGAGCGAGGTGGTGAAATCCGTCTTGGACAATGGCGATGACGTGACCAAGCGGATCGTCGCCTCCTATCTCAAATATCGCAAGACGACGCTGACTTGGACCCGGATCAGTGAGAGCGGGTATCTGGCGGCGCGCGACCTTGGTTTTGATTATCCGACGGGATAATATAACTAAATCAATACATTAATTTAGTCACCGAGGGGCTGGACAGCGCCCCTTCGGCTGTGGCTTGCTGACTTCATATTCAATGAGGGAGGCGGTCGATGGCTTGGGAAACGTGGCTTGCTTTCAGCGCGGCATCGGCCTTGCTGATGATCATTCCGGGACCGACCATCCTTCTGGTGATCTCCTATGCCTTGGGCCAGGGATGGCGCGCCGCGCTGCCGATGGCCATCGGCGTGGCACTTGGTGATTTTACCGCGATGACTCTGTCGATGCTGGGTCTGGGCGCCCTCCTCGCCACTTCGGCCACGATTTTCACGATCCTCAAATGGATGGGTGCGGCCTACATGGTCTGGCTCGGGATCAAATTGTGGCGCGCTGGCGGATCGCTCAATGCCAGCCCGCGCAGCGACGGAACATCAATGGTTCGAATGTTGGGGCACGCTTGGCTCGTCACGGCCTTGAACCCCAAGAGCATCATCTTCTTCGTCGCCTTCCTGCCCCAGTTTCTGGATCCGCATGGCGATTTCCTAACCCAAATGCTGATCTTCGAGAGCACTTTCCTGGTACTCGCCTTTGGCAATGCCCTGGGTTACGCGGCCGTTGCCTCCCGCGCCCGGCAGGCCATCCGGAATGAGCGGCTGGTGAGCACTGCCAATAAGGTCGGCGGATCGCTGTTGATCGGCGCCGGCATCCTGACCGCGACCGCCCGCGCCGGCCAAGGATAAGGGGTGGCATATCGGCCACAGACCTGACCCCAGACTAAAGTCGACCTTTGCGCCAGATCAGGAATGATTGCGTCTCATCAAGGCTTTAGGTAGCCTCGACCGCAACATAACCCGCAGGTCAATGCGGGGCGCTATTATCCAGGGAGGAAGTTGCATGCGGACTATTCTCGCCGCTTGTCGTTTGATCGACGCGGTGACGGCATTCATTGGCCGCCAGGTGAAGTGGCTCATCCTAGCCGCCATCATCGTCAGCGCCGTCAACGCAATCATACGCAAAGCATTCGACAATAGCTCCAATGCCTGGCTCGAACTGCAATGGTACCTGTTCGGGGCCGTCTTCATGCTCGCTGCGGCTTACACGTTGCAGCGCAACGCCCACATTCGCATTGACGTCATCTCTTCGCATCTCAAGAAGCGCACGCGCGATTGGATCGATCTGTTCTGCCACGTCGTCTTTCTTCTTCCCTTCGTACTGATGATGCTGTGGCTGTGCTGGCCCTTCTTCCTGGAATCATACCAATCACAGGAAATGTCGATGAATTCGGGCGGCCTGATCATCTGGCCGGCCAAGGCCATCATTCTGGCGGGCTTCATACTCCTGTTCTTTCAGGCCCTATCGGAAATAGCCAAGAGAATAGCGATCCTGATCGGCATCATGCCCGACCCGGACGATCACGGCACCATGCACGCCACCGTCGCTAGTGAGTTGGCTGCTGCTGGCATGGATCATCCGCACGGCACCAGGGAGGGCGATCGATGATCGAGCTCATCGCCCATAACCTTGCGCCGATCATGTTCGCGGCCCTGGTCATTTTTCTGATCTCGGGATATCCAGTCGCATTCGCCCTGGCCGCTAACGGCCTCTTCTTTTTCTTTATCGGCGTCGAACTTGCTCCCCTATCGGGTGGCGAAATCACACTGTCGTGGCCTCTTCTACAGGCATCGCCCGGCCGACTGCTCGGTGTGATGAACAATGAGACCCTGCTCGCCATTCCATTTTTCACCTTCATGGGCATCATTCTGGAAAAATCCGGGATGGCGGAGGATCTGCTCGACACCGTCGGTCAGCTATTCGGGCCAATCCGTGGCGGCCTCGCCTATGCCGTTGTTCTGGTGGGCGCCGTCCTGGCGGCCACAACAGGCGTCGTCGCCGCATCAGTCATGGCGATGGGCCTCATCTCCCTGCCGATCATGCTGCGCTATGGTTACGACCGGTCGTTGGCTACCGGCGTCATTGCCGCGTCCGGCACACTGGCGCAGATCATTCCACCCTCGCTCGTTCTGATCGTTCTTGCGGATCAGCTCGGTCGATCAGTTGGCGACATGTATGCAGGCGCGATCGTGCCGGGGCTGATGCTGACTGCTATCTACTGCCTCTATATCTTCGTCATAACGCTCATTCGGCCGCATGCGGCGCCCGCTTTGCCGCCTGCCGCGCGAACTTTGGGCAGCGGGGCGACGTCGCTGCTTGTGATCGCTGTGCTGGGTGTCGCCGTCGCCTTTGGGGTCAACCACCTGCTAGCGAGCAGCAATCCCAACGGTGCCGGCATCTGGGGTGCGACCATAGGCGCACTGCTGACTTACGCACTTGCAGTCGCCAACAAAATCTTAAATCTCAAGCTTCTTTCGCGGCTCGCACAGGAAGTCGTCATCACGCTGATCCCGCCGCTGGCACTCATCTTTCTTGTGCTGGGCACAATCTTTCTCGGCATCGCCACGCCGACCGAGGGTGGCGCGATGGGCGCCAGCGGGGCCCTCGTGATGGCTTTGGCCAAGCGACGCATTTCCTGGACTTCACTGCGAGAGGCACTGGATTCCACGACGCGTCTTTCCTGCTTCGTGCTTTTCATCCTGATAGGCGCACGCGTGTTCTCGCTCACCTTCTACGGGGTCAATGGCCACGTCTGGGTGGAAGAATTGATGTCGTCCCTGCCCGGTGGTGAATGGGGCTTCCTCATCGCGGTCAACATCCTTGTCTTTATTCTCGGATGCTTCATCGATTTCTTCGAGATCGCTTTCATCATCATTCCGCTTCTTGCGCCTGTCGCGGCCAAGCTTGGGATCGATCTCATCTGGTTCGGCGTCCTGCTCGGCGTCAATATGCAAACGAGCTTTCTGACACCACCCTTCGGCTTCGCGCTCTTCTACATGCGATCGGTCGCACCGACAGGCAACTGGGTAGACAAGGTGACTGGACGGACTCTCGCAGGTGTCAAAACGACCGAGATCTATCGCGGCGCCGTCATGTTTATCTTTCTACAGCTGATTATGGTGGCGTCCGTCATGATGGCTCCCTGGCTGGTAACGCATTACCGGGATGACACGACCGACGTCGACCCCAGCAAGATTGAGATCACGCTGCCAGGCGACGATGAAGGCGGCGGCGCCTTGGAGCAGCTGCCGGACCTCGATCTCTCGCAACCACCGACGATCGAAAGCAACTAAAAAAAGCCCGGCAATCGCAAGATTGCCGGGCTTTCAGCTTCAACGCGAAATTTACAGCTGCTTATTGCGCTGCTGATTCATCATGAAGGTATCGAAGGTGTGTTCGGACACCTGGAACCACAGATATTCGTCGGCACGCATGGCCGACATCGACTCATAGGTCTTCTTGAAGGCTGCGTTGCCGGCGGCGATCTCTTCATAGGCCGCTTTGGCGGATTTGAAGCAGGCTTCCATGACATCCTTCGGATAGGGTTTCAACTTCGCGCCACCGGCGACCAGCTTTTTCAAGGCTGTCGGGTTGAGGAAGTCGTACTTGGCCTGCGTATCGGCCGTCGTCGCCTGTGCTGCGGCTCTGATGATCGCCTGATAGCTCTTGGGTAGCGCATTCCACTTTTCAGTGTTGACCATGATGTGGAGATAGGCGCCGCCTTCCCACCAGCCCGGATAATAATAGAAGGGCGCGACCTTATAGAATCCGAGCTTCTCGTCGTCGTAGGGCCCGACCCATTCAGCGGCGTCAATCGTACCCTTTTCCAGGGCCGGATAGATTTCGCCACCCGCGATTTGCTGCGGCACGACACCGACGCCAGACATGACCTTGCCGGCAAATCCGGCAATGCGCATCTTGACGCCCTTCAAGTCTTCGACGGACTTGATCTCTTTGCGGAACCAACCGCCCATCTGAGCGCCGGTGTTGCCGCAGGGCAGGCCAAACAAGTTATGCGTCGCATAGAACTCGTTCATGAGATCGATGCCGCCGCCATAATACATCCAGGCGTTCTGCATCCGGCTGTTCAGCCCGAACGGAACCGCAGTGCCGAAAGCAAAGGTCGGATCCTTGCCCCAGTAGTAGTAGGAGCAGGTATGGCAGATCTCCACCGAACCTTTGGACACCTCGTTTGCAGCCTCCAGGCCCGGCGCCAGTTCGCCCGCCGGGAAGACCTGGATCTTGAACTTGCCATCGGTCGCTTCCGAGACGTAATTCGAGAATGTCTCGGCTGCGCCATAGATCGTATCGAGGCTCTTGGGGAAGCTTGAGGTCAAGCGCCAGTTCAATTCAGGTGCGCTTTGGGCGATGGCCGGCGCTGCAACAGCGCTAGCGGCCAAGCCGACACCACCGATACCGGCACTTTTCAAGAATTTGCGACGAAGCATAAGGGTTTCCTCCCAATGTTGACGATCGTTGCCAGAATTCCCATCGCCCAGGTTTCTCATCATCGGGCGGGATCTGGGTCATCAAGTCGGTTTTAGACCGGGCGCATGCCACCTTGCTGCAAAGACAAACCTAGACATTGCAGCCGCTTGACGCGCCGCCCAGGACACAATGTGACGATTCCGGAAAAACGCGCAAGTGCTCCAAAAGGAGGGGAAGCCTATTGACGAGGGACTTGATCGGCAGCCGGCAACGGCTATGAATCAAGCAAGGGAGACATGTCGGGGATGACTGGATGACTAGGACGGTGACCGTCGCGGCCACACAATTCGCCTGCCGGCCGGACCCTGACCAAAATGTGGACCGGGCCGAGGCGCTGGTTCGCCAGGCCGCCAAGCGCGGCGCGCAGATCGTCCAGCTGCAGGCTTTGTTCGAGACTCCCTATTTCTGCAAGGACCAGCTTGCCGAATTGTTCGACCTGGCGCAGCCGGCGGAAGATCATCCGACCATCAGGCGCATGCAGGATCTCGCACGCGAATTGGAAGTCGTTCTGCCGATTTCATTCTTCGAGGCCGCCAACAACGCCTATTACAGCTCCCTCGCGATCATTGATGCGGATGGAGAGATGTTGGGTGTTTATCGAAAATCTCACATCCCGGATGGTGTCGGATACCAGGAAAAGTTCTACTTCAATCCGGGAGATACGGGCTTCAAGGTCTGGGATACGGCCTATGCCCGCATCGGCTGCGGCATCTGCTGGGACCAGTGGTTTCCCGAATGTGCCCGCGCCATGGCGGTGATGGGGGCGGAAATTCTGCTCTATCCGACCGCCATCGGCAATGAGCCCAATGACCCCGAATACAGCAGCGCCGATCACTGGCAGCGAACCATGCAGGGGCATGCCGCCGCCAACATGATTCCAGTGGTCGCCTCGAATCGCATCGGTCGCGAGGATGGTGCTACCTGCTCCCTCGATTTTTACGGACACTCGTTCATCGCCGGCGCACGCGGCGAACTCATCGCGACCGCCGGTACGGATGAGGCGATCTTGACGGCGGATTTCGATTTCGAGTCCCTGCGCCGCCAGCGCGCTGGCTGGGGGCTGTTCCGGGACCGCCGCCCCGACCTCTATACCGTATTGATGACCTTGGACGGCCAGAATTGGAGCGAATGAACCGGTCGAATGGCCGCAGCGTCCCATCACGGGCATTTGTTGACAACACCACCCGCCAGAGTGCGACAATGCCGTCATTCGAGGGTAACGGTCGAAATTAACGAATCTCGTCCGGGCGCCAAGCCCGGCCTTGCCAGAACATTATCAACAGCACTCAGGAGGCCATGGTGCAAAAATCGAGACTGATTGGGGTTGCCTTTATTTCGGCGCTGCTGCTTGCGGGCTGCGGCGAAGAGAAGAAGGAAGCCGAACAGCAATCTTCCGCGGCGACGACCGCGACATCAGAAGCGGCCAGCACCGCGACCTCTGAAGCTGCCAGCACGGCTACCTCGGAAGCCGCTGCGGCACCCGCCAGCGATGGCGGCAAGCTCAATATCTACAACTGGTCGGACTATATCGCCGAAGAGACGGTGCCGAATTTCGAGAAAGAAACCGGCATCAAGGTGCAGTACGACGTCTACGATTCGAACGAGATGCTGGAAGCCAAGCTGATGGCTGGCGGCACCGGCTATGACCTCGTGCATCCGTCCGGCGCCTTCCTCGGCCGCCAGATCGTCGCCGGCATCTACCAGCCGATCGATCCGGCCAAGATTCCGAACTATAAAAATCTCGATCCGAAGATCATGAAGCTGCTGGCCGCCTTCGACCCGGGCAACAAATATGCCGTGCCATGGTTCTGGGGCACGACCGGCGTCGGCTATAACGTCGCTGAAATCAAGAAGCGCATGCCGGATGCCCCGGTGAACAGCCTCGACATCATCTTCAAGCCCGAACTGGCGCAGAAGTTCGCCGATTGCGGCATCTCAATGCTGGATGCACCGAGCGAAGTGCTGCAGATCGCCCTCAACTATCTCGGCAAGGATCCCTATACCGCCAGCGCCGATGATTACGCCGCTGCCGAAAAGCTGTTGATGGGCGTGCGTCCCTATGTGAAGTACTTCCACAGCTCCAGCTACATCAACGACATCGCCAGTGGCAGCATCTGCCTGTCGCTCGGTTGGTCGGGTGACTTCAGCATCGCTGCGGCGCGCGCTGAAGAAGCCAAGAACAACATCGAGATCTCCTATTCCATCCCGAAAGAAGGCACGATCATCTGGATGGACACGATCGCGATGCCGACCGATGCGGTGAATATCGACCAGGCTTATAAGTGGATCAACTACAACCTCGATCCCAAGGTCGCGGCGGCGAATGCCAATTACGTCGCTTATGGCAGCCCGGTTGCAGCGGCTCTGCCGATGGTCGACAAGGAACTGCTCGACAACCCGAACATCTATCCGCCGGAAGACGTGCAGGCGCATCTCTTCCCGGACAAGGTGGCGACGCCGGAAGTCGAGCGTTTGCGGACCCGCACTTGGACGAAGATCAAGACCGGCCAATAAGGCATCGGTCCTTCAATCTCCAAGTAAGCGATAACATTTTACTTTTAACCCCCGCGGATCATTCCGCGGGGGTTCTTTTATTTCGCGACGACCTGTTAATGACGCTTTGAATCATGAGTCTGACGCTTTGTCTCGCATCCCCATAGCCGCCGAGGGTTGACAGCCAAGGCATCGGCGGGGTCAGATATGAAAAAAATTTAACGATGCATAAGCAGGGATGAATCGCGCAAAAAAAGACCGGCGAAACGCTGGCATGTGCGCAGGTTGGGCGTGACGATAAGGGAGTGATGATTGTGCGGAAATCCGAAGTGACCCGCTTCGCCCTGATGGGTGCGGCGATGGTTTTGGTTGGCTCGATCGCGACCGCCAAGGCCGACGAAGAGAAGCAACTCAACGTCTACAACTGGTCCGATTACATCGGCGAGAACACGATCGCTGATTTCGAGAAAGAGACCGGGATCAAGGTCCAGTACGACACCTTCGATGGCAACGAGACACTCGAAGCCAAGCTGATGACCGGCGGTACCGGCTACGACATCGTCTTCCCGTCTTCGTCTTTCTTTGCCCGCCAGATCAAGATCGGCCTCTTCCACCCGCTCGATAAAAGCCTGCTGCCGAACCTGAAGAACATGGACCCCAAGATCATGGAGATCTTGTCCAAGGAAGCAGATCCCGGCAATCAGTATGCGCTCCCCTATATGTGGGGCACCAATGGCTTCTCCTATAACGTCGACGTGATCAAGAAGCTCATGCCGGATGCGCCGCTCGACAGCCTCGCCATGCTTTTCGATCCGAATGTCGTTTCGAAATTCAAGGAATGCGGCGTCACCTTCCTCGATTCCCCTGAGGACGTCTTCCCGCTGGCACTCGCCTATATGGGGAAAGATCCAACGTCCCAGAAGGAAGAAGATATCGTCGCCGCCGCGGACATGATCATGAAGGTCCGTCCCTACATCAAGAATTTCGACTCGCAGCAATATCTGACGGCTTTGCCGAATGGCGAGTATTGCATGTCGATGAGCTGGTCCGGCGACTATGCGACCGCCGCCGCCCGTGCTGAAGAAGCCGGCATCAAGATCAACCTCGCCTATACGATCCCGAAGGAAGGTACCAACGTCTGGTTCGACGGCATGCTGATCCCGGCTGATGCACCGCACGTAAAGAACGCGCATCTCTTCCTGGATTACATGATGCGGCCAAAGGTCATTGCCGACGCGACGAACTACACCAACTATGCCAATGCCAACGTCCCGGCGAAGGAATTCGTCAGCAAGGATATCCTTGAGGATCCGGCCGTCTATCCGACGGAAGAAGTGATGAAGCGCAGTTTCCCGTCGGTGGTTCGCGACGATAAACTCAGTCGCGTCATCACCCGGGAATGGACACGGGTGAAAACCGGACAGTAAAAAAACGGGGCAGCACAATTTCCATGTGCTGCCCCTTCTCTTTAGGAATTTGGCCTCTATACGAGGCAAAAGCATCGGCCCTTCGGGGTAATCACAACAGGACGCATCATGGCGGCTGAACGAGCAAGAGCAGAAACGACGACTCAGGTCTGGAACGACCCGAACGCCAAGCCTTATATTCGCATCGAGAACGTCACCAAGAAGTTCGGCGATTTCGTCGCCGTCAACGACGTCTCGTTGAATATCTACCGTGGCGAACTCTTTGCGCTCCTCGGTGGATCGGGCTGCGGCAAGACCACGTTGCTGCGCATGCTCGCCGGCTTCGAACAACCGACCTCCGGCAAGATCTATATCGATGACGTCGACATGGCGGACATCCCGCCCTATGAGCGTCCGACAAACATGATGTTCCAGTCATATGCCCTCTTTCCGCATATGACGGTGGAGCAGAACGTCGCCTTCGGCCTGAAGCAGGACAAGACGCCGGCAGAGCAGGTGAAGACCCGTGTTGGCTCCATTCTCGATATGGTGCAGATGCGCCAATTTGCCCACCGCAAACCGCATCAGCTCTCAGGCGGCCAGCGCCAACGCGTGGCCCTCGCCCGCTCGCTGGTGAAGGAACCGAAGCTTCTGCTCCTCGACGAACCGCTGGGTGCCCTCGACAAGAAGCTGCGCGAAGCGACCCAGTTCGAAATCATGAACATCCAGGACCGCCTCGGCATCACTTTCATCGTCGTGACTCACGACCAGGAAGAAGCGATGACGCTGTCGACCCGGATCGGCGTCATGAACAGCGGCCAGATCGTTCAGGTCGGCACGCCCAAGGAAATCTACGAATATCCCAACACCAAATTCGTCGCCGACTTCATCGGCTCGGTGAACCTGTTTGAGGGGCACATTGTCGAGGACGAGCCCGGCCATGTGCTGATCAGCGCGCCAGAAGCCGGAACGGAGATCTATATCGACCACGGCATTTCATCCGCCCCCGGCGCCAAGGTCTGGGTCGCGATCCGGCCCGAGAAGATGGATCTCACCAAGAATCGCCCCGACGACAGCGACCGCAACTCGGCGCCCGGTATCGTCAAAGGCATCGCTTATATGGGCAACCTTTCCGTCTATCTGATCAAGCTGGATAGCGGCAAGGAAGTCAAAGTGACCATGTCGAACCAGCGGCGTGCTGCCGAACACGCGATCGATTGGGATGACCGGGTCTACGTCACCTGGCATGCCAACAGCCCCGTCGCCTTGCTGAGCTGAGGCGGCATCATGGCATCTGATATTCCTTATCAAACCTCGCTACCGCTGGGCGCGCAGCTGCATAGGCTGCTGGCGGCGATCGGGTTGCGGCCACGCGCGGCCGTCATCCTAGTTCCCTATCTGTGGCTGACGATCTTTTTCGTCGTGCCCTGCTTCATCATTCTGAAAATCAGCCTGGCACAGACGCTGATCGCGCAACCGCCTTATACGCCCATGCTCGGGCCCGACAGTGTGCCGCACGAGCAGATCTTCGACAACTTCAAGCGTCTTGGCAACGATCTCCTCTACATCGTCGCATACGGCAATTCGCTGAAACTGGCGGCGATCTCGACCGTGTTGTGCCTGCTCATCGGTTATCCGATGGCCTATGGCATCGCTCGCTGTTCACCGTCGACGCGGTCGCTGCTGTTGCTCGCGATCATCCTGCCGTTCTGGACCTCGTTTCTGATCCGGGTCTATGCCTGGATGAGCATCCTGGGCAAAGAAGGCGTGCTCAACGACTTCCTGCTGGCCATCGGCGTCATCAATGAGCCGTTGCAGATCCTTTATACGCCAACGGCCATGTATATCGGCATCGTCTACGCCTATCTGCCATTCATGATCTTGCCGCTCTATTCAAATCTTGAGAAGATGGATATGTCGTTGCTCGAGGCTGCGGCGGATCTTGGTTGCCGGCCATTCAAGGCGTTCTGTGTCATCACCATACCGCTGTCATTGCCGGGCATCATCGCCGGTTCGCTGCTGGTCTTCATTCCGGCCGTCGGCGAATACGTCATCCCGGAACTGCTGGGCGGTCCCGATGCGCTGATGATCGGTCGCGTCGTCTATAACGAGTTCTCGCAGAACCGCGATTGGCCGATGTCCTCGGCGGTGGCGGTCGCCATCCTGCTCGCCCTCGTCATCCCGATCATGCTGTTCCAATACTTCCAGAACAAAGCCCAGGAGGCGCCGAAATGACCAATCGGCTTTCCTGGTTCGTTATCGCCGCCCTCGTTCTCGGCTTCATCTTCCTCTATGGGCCGATGGCGGTGCTTGTCACCTATTCCTTCAACGCCAACAAGCTTATGACGCTGTGGGGCGGCTTCTCGGCGAAGTGGTACCCCATCCTTTTGGATGATGCGGCGGTCCTCACGGCGGCGAAGAACAGCTTCATCGTCGCCAGTGTCAGCGCCACTTTCGCTACCGTCCTCGGCACGATGGCGGGCTACGTTCTGGCCCGCTACCGGAAGTTCCACGGCCGTACCGCCTTCAGCGGCATGGTCACCGCACCGCTGGTCATGCCTGAGGTCATCACCGGCCTTTCCATGCTGCTGCTCTTCAAGGAGATGGGCTATTGGTTCGGCTGGCCGAAGGCCATGGGCTTCTCGACGGTGATCCTCGCTCACATCACCTTCTCCATGTCTTACGTGACGGTGGTGATGCAGTCGCGCTTCTCGGTCTTCGATATGTCGCTCGAAGAAGCCGCCCTGGATCTCGGGGCCAAACCGTTGAAGACCTTCATGGTGATCACTTTGCCGATCGTGGCACCTGCCGTCATTTCCGGCTGGTTGCTCGCCTTCACCATCTCACTCGACGATCTGGTGATCACGATCTACAACAACGGTCCCGGCTCGGGCACCTTGCCGCAGCTGATCTTCTCCAAGGTCCGGCGTGGCGTGGATCCCACCATCAACGCCTTGGCCACGATCATCATCACGGTGGTTGCGACTGGCGTCATCACCTCGCATATCTTGATGACACGCCAGGAAAAGCGCAAACAGCGCGACATCCAGGCCGCTCTGCAGTCCAACAAGTAGCGAAATGGCGCCGCCCGATCGGCTCGGGCGGCGCCGATCTTTCTCACCGATCTGATTTAGCGGGCGACGCGCTTATTGGCGCCAGTATTCTGCGACTGCAGCAACTCAAGGCACGCATCGACGGCAAGCGGCTTCCCATAGCGCCAGCCCTGTCCGAACTCGCAGCCGCGCTCTTTCAGCAGCCGCTCCTCCTCTTCATGCTCGATGCCCTCGGCAACGACCTTGAGATCGAACAGCCGTGCCAGCTGCAGGATGGCTTCAACCATCTTGACGCCACTGGCATCCATCGTCATGGCAGTCACGAAGGAACGATCGACCTTCAACGTGTCGACCGGCAACCGGCGCAGCAAGCTGAGGCTGGAATACCCCGTGCCGAAATCGTCGAGCGACAGGCCGACACCGATTTCCTTCAACCGTTTCAGCAGCTTCATCGTTAGCTCGAAGTCACGCATAACGGCGCTCTCGGTGATCTCCAGCTTGAGATGAGCGGGCGACAGGCCGGTCTGACGCAGTGCCTGGCGCACGATTTCCGGCAATGCCGGGCCATCAAGCTGGCGCGACGAAACGTTGACGCTGATGAAGAGGTTGGGCGCCAGATCCTGTGCCAGCCAGGCCTGAGCCTGCCGGCAGGCTTCCTGTACGACCCAGGTGCCAATGGGGACGATAAGGCCGGTTTCCTCCGCGATCGGAATGAACTCCATCGGCGCAATCATGCCGCGCTGCGCGTGCTGCCAGCGGACCAGCGCCTCGAAGCCCGCCAGGTGCCCGGTACGCAAATCGATAATCGGCTGGTAGAGCAGCCGCAGTTCGTCGCGCTTCAGCGCCAAGTGCAGCTCTGCCTCGATCCGCAGGCGGTCGCGGGCGCGGCGCTGCATGTCCGGATCGAAGACGACCTCCTGCCCGCCACCCTCTGCCCGCGCCTTGTTCAGCGCCGCCGTGGCGTCGCGAATGAGATCCTCGGCGCTTTGATGATGCGCCTGCGCCTGGGCCATCCCGATGGAAAGGCTCAAGAGGACGCTTTCGTCGCCCAATGTGATCGGCTCCTCGGCCGCCGCGCGCACGCGGTGCGACACGCGCACCAGATCGGTATCGTCGCGCATCACATCGAGCAGGATGCACATCGTGTTTTCGCCCATGATGGTGAGCGTATCGGTCGTCCGCAATGTGCCGACCAGTCGCTGGGCGACGACCTTCTGCACGGCATCGCAGAATACCTGGCCATAGGCTTCGCGCATCGTCTCGTAACGATCGATCTGCAGCAGAATGATGCCAAAATTGGCATTCTGCTTGCGCCGGTTCTTGACGATCGTCTGGTTGAGACGGTCGTAAAGGACAATACGATTGGGCAAGCCCGTCATCGCATCGGTGAGCTTCCGTTCGCTGATGTCGGTAAGCGAACCGGCAATGCGGATCGCTTTGCTCGCGCTGTTACGCTGCCCGGTGCCCCGCACCAGGAACCAGCGATAGGTCTGGTTCTTGTGCAGCATGCGACATTCCATCTGCAGAGACAGCGTGATGCCTTCCAGGTGGTTGCGCAATTCGACCTGGAACTGATCGACGTCATCCGGATGGATGATGGCGATCCAGTCCTCCAGCTGCTTGAAGCCGTCCTCACCGGTGCGACCCAACAGGTCGAAACAGCGCGCGGACATGAAAAGCGCGTCGTTTTCCAGCGTCAGATCCCAGATACCGTCACTGGAACCTGCAACCGCCAAAGCGAAACGTTCCCGCTCCAGCCGGCTGGCGGCCACGGCGCGGGCCCGGGTCAGCTGGCTGCGCACGCGTGCCAGCAACTCCGCCCCGTAAACGGGAACTGTCAGGAAATCATCGGCGCCACATTCCAGGCAATGCTCGACCAGTGCCTCGGCACCGGCATCGACCAGGAACACGATCGGCAACTGCTCGGTCCCAAAGAGGGTACGCACGCTTCGGATGAAATCCCCATCGGACGGCCGGCGCACGCGCACAAGCAGCAGGTCCGCAGGGGCGTCCGCTCCCTTGACGAGTGGGATTTCCGTCCGGTCCCCTGTGTATTCGACCAGGTATCCGCCGACGTCAAAAGCCTGCCGCACGGCCGCACGTTCGGCATCGTCATCGAGGAGACAGAGGATGTGACCATCCAGCATCACGCCAACCAATCTCGATTGCAGTGCCCAGAGGCGCCTACGCGACAAGTGTCATAGATATAGTCGCTGCCCCGGACGACCACATTCAATCGCGAAAATAGTCCTCGTTAACTAGAGTGAATTGTTTAAGGATATCTTACCATCGCCCTAGATAGCTGAAATAGTGAGAAAAATTGGCGTAATTCCACAATATTTCCTGGCCACCTTTGCTTGCCAGCTTGCGCCTGCCCTGCCTATATTGCGCCGCCCATCAGCCAGCAGCCAATGACCGACACCCTCCTCTCCGCTCCCCGGGTTACCCACAGCCGCATCCTCGCCGTGGCGATCCCGGCGATTCTTGCCAACTTCGCGACCGTCCTGCCCAATCTGGTCGACACCGCGTTGATCGGCCAGACTGGCGATGCGGTGGCGCTGGGCGGGATTTCGGTCGGCGCATCGCTATCGACCTTCGTGCTCTGGGCCTTCGCCTTTCTGCGCTTAGGGACCGCGGGCTTCACCGCCCAGGCCTATGGCGCCGAGGACGGCGACGAGATCAAGGCGACGCTCAATCGCGCTCTATCGCTGGCCTGGATCTTCGGCTTCATCATCCTCCTGATCATGGTGCCGCTCGCCTTTGTCGCCGTTCCCATGTTCGGCTCCTCGGAAGCGGTGGCCGACCTCGCCTCGCGCTATTTCCACTACCGGCTGTTCAGCGCACCCTTCGACCTTACCAACTATGTCATCTTCGGCTGGCTGATCGGATTGCAGCGCATGGGGCGGGCGCTGGGGCTGCAATTGCTGCTCAACGGCCTCAATGTGGTTCTGTGTTGGCTCTTCGTCTACCAGCTTCACCTTGGCGTCGACGGCGCAGCGATCGCGACAGCGATCGCACAGGTTATCACGGCCGTCGCCGGCTTTATCGTGGCACGCCGCCTGCTGCGGATCGTTCCGTTGAGCGATGAATCGGGCTCGCTTATCGACCTCGACAAGCTTTTCGTTCTGGTCTCCGTCAATTTCGATATCTTCCTGCGCACGCTCGCCATCATGTTCGTCATGGTCTATTTCGTCGGCCTCGGCGCGCGCATGGGCGATGCCACGCTCGCTGCCAACCAGGTGCTTTTCGCGCTGCTGGCCACAATCGCACAGACTCTCGACGGCTTTGCGCAATCGGCCGAAACGCTGACCGGACAGGCGGTGGGCCAGCGCGACCGCAGCCAGTTGCGCCGCGCGGTCGGTGGATCCTTGCTCTGGGCTTTCGTGCTGGCCCTCGGCCTCTCCATTCTACTGGAACGCGAAGGCGGCGCCATTATAGGTCTCTTCAGCGACGACCCCGCCGTGCTCGCGGCCGCGGCACCTTATCTTCCCTGGCTGGTAGCGACCCCATTGGTCGCCCTCTGGTGCTACATCCTCGACGGTGTCTTCATTGGCGCCACGCGCGGGCGCGAAATGCGCAACGGCATGGCGATCGCGGCCCTTGGCGCCATCATCGCCCAGTATTTCGCTATTCCCGCTTTCGGCAATCACGGCCTCTGGGGTTCGCTAATGCTGTTCTTTGTCCTGCGGGCTGCGACACTTTATCTATGGTATCCGCGCATCGCCCGGGCGCTGGCACATTGAGGCCGCCTGTGGCAGATTTCGTAAGAGTTTGAGGAGGTTCCGATGCCGTCATTTGACATCGTTTCAAAGACCGAACTGGCCGAGGTCGAGAATGCCGTGCAAGGCGTCGTGCGCGAGGTTTCCACGCGCTTCGATTTCAAGGGCTCGCACTGCACGATCGAGCGCAAGGAGGCGGTCATCACCATCAATGCCGATGACGATCTCAAGCTGAAGCAGATGCAGGAATTGCTCAAGGTCCACATCACGCGCCGCAAACTGGATCCCGGCTGCCTCGAATTCAAGGACGAGCAGAAGGCAACCGGCAATTCGCGCCGCCAGGACGTGGTGGTGAAGCAAGGCATCGAGCAGACCTTGGCCAAGAAGATTGTCAAGGACATCAAGGACGCCAAGCTCAAGGTCCAGGTTTCGATCCAGGGCGAAGAGTTGCGCGTCACCGGCAAGAAGCGTGATGAGCTGCAGGACGCCATCGCCTTCGTCAAAGGCCTGAAAATCGAGCAACCGCTCCAGTTCACCAATTTCCGCGATTGAGGTTTCGATCTTGCAGACGCCAATCATCCGTATCGAGAACCCGGACCAGCCCGAGATCCGTGCCATGCTGGCCGAAGGCGACGCTTATTACGCGACGCTCTATCCAGCTGAGAGCAACCACCTTGTCGATGTCTCCACACTGCAGACGCCGGAGACGAGCTTTTACGTCGCCCGCGTCGATGGTGCCTTGCGCGGCATCGGTGCCATCCTGCGCCAGCAAGGCTATGGCGAGATCAAGCGCATGTATGTTGACCCCAAGGCGCGCGGCCTGAAGCTCGGCAGCCGCCTGCTGGCGGCACTGGAAGGTGACGCACGCGCTGTCGGCATCACATGCCTCCGCCTTGAGACTGGCGTCAAACAGCCCGAAGCCATCGCGCTCTATCGCAAGGCGGGATACCGGGAGATCGCACCCTTCGGTGCGTATCGGCTCGACCCGCATTCGCTCTTCATGGAAAAGAACCTGGACGCATAGGATAGTCACATGCCGCCGAAGAAGAACCCGCTCAACCTCAATGCGCTGCAATTGAAGACCCTGACACTGTTCCAGGCGCTCTCGGGTCTCGAAGGCTATGCCGTGCCGGCTGAAGAGGCTGGCCACACGCTGATCCAGCGCCTGCCACATGCCCATGGCGATCATTTCCATCTCGGCCCCTGGGTGCTCTCAGCCGCCGATTCCACGGGCCTTGCCAACGAAGCCGCCTGGAAGGCGCTGGAGCGCAAGGGCCTCATCAAGTCAGCGTTCCCGCGCGCCTGCATCCTGACGCCCGAGGGTCACGCTTACGACACGGGCCTCCGCCAGTCGATGCTGCACGAAGCGCATCATCACTGAGTATGTCGGCACCGAGCCATCTCGACCTGCGCGATCTGACGGCGGGAGAAGCCGCTGCGGCACTTGATGGCTACTCGGCACAGCTCGCGCGTGGGTCTTTCTTTGCACTCGTCGCAAGCGCGCCGGAGGTGCTCGGCACTGCCGTCAATCTCATCGCCGGTTTTGCGCGGCCGCGCCATGGCCGCATCCTGATCGACGGCAAGGATCTGGGCCTGCGCACCCCTGGCGAGCGCGGTGTCATGACGGTGCGGGCGCATCTTGCCCTCTTTCCCCACCTCACTTTGCGCGCCAACATCGCCTTTCCGCTGGAACAGCGCGGCCATGATCGGTCCGAGATCGCGGCAAGGGTCGACCGCCTAGCGGAGGAATGCGGCCTCGCCACTGAGCTCCTCGGCCGTCTACCAGCAAACCTCACCGCCGAGCAGAAATTGCGCGGTGCCCTCGCCCGCGCCATCGCCGGGGAGCCCGAAATCCTGGTGCTCGAACGCCCGTTGCAGGCGCTGCCTCCCGCCGCACGCCATGCCTTCCTGCCGGAACTAAAACGGCTCCATCGCCAATTCAACCTCACGACGCTGTTTGCGACCGACGACCTTTCAGAGGCGATGGCCGTCGCCGATACCATCTCCGTCATTGCCGATGGCCGCGAAGTCCAGCTCGGCAAGGCGGAGGAATTGTTCGGTCGGCCCGCAAGCGCTGCGGTAGCGCGGCTCGCCGGCCCCTGCAACCTGCTGCCGGTCGAGGCCGACATGCAAGAGAGCAAGGCCCTCCTTCGTTCACCCTTGCTGCAATCCGGCGGCGGCGAATTGGGGCGCGAGCGTTGCCATCCGCAGCTCACAAGCGGCCCGGCCCTGCTGCTGATACGCCCCGAGGTCGTGCGTCCCTTTCTCGGCATCCGCCGCTTCGATCTCCTCACCGACGGCACGATCGCCGACGTCATGCCGCACGGCACCAACACGCGCATCCATGTCACCGTCGAAGGCTTTGCCCCGGGCATCATCGCCGAGATCCCATCGCCGGCACCCTTTCCACTCGAAAGCGGCAGACGCGTGACGCTAGGCTGGAATCGTGCCGATTCTTATTTGCTGCCGGTATCATGACGGCAAGCGGCGACAACACCGCCTTGCCGCTGCGCGGACCACTTGCTGGTCTCGCCTGGACCTCGCTGCTCCTTCAGGTCGCTATCTTCGCCGCACCCTTGGCTCTTGTCCTCTGGCTGAGCCTCCTTGCCGCCACAGAGGCACCGGGCGATCTGTCGCTGACGGCTTGGACCAGCCTGCTCGCCTCGCCCCAGGCGCGCGCCGCATTGTTCAGCAGCATCCTGCTGGCAGCCCTGACAGCATTGGGGGCGACGTTGCTCGCAACGCCTCTCGCCTTTCTCATCGCGGTTCGCGGCCGCGTTCTCGGTCGCGTGGCGCTCGGCTTCGTTATCGTCATGTGGTTCTTCGATCCCGGCCTGCGCATCCTGGGTTGGATGCAGGCTTTCAAGGATCTGGCGATGCTGGAGATCCTGCCCGCATCGATTCTCGGTGGCTTCGTCGCCGAACTGATCGCCAGCGTCCATGCCTGGCTCCCGCTTGGCATCCTGGTTCTCGCCCTCGCCTTCGGCCAAGTCGATACCGAGCTGTTGCGTACCGCGCGAGAATGCGGCGCCACCAGCATCACTTTGCTTCGCCGCATTTTGTGGCCGCTTTGCCACCGTGCCGTTGCCCTTTCGGCGGTGCTGGTCTTCAGTGGTGCGATCGGCAGTTTCCTGGAGCCCCGCCTCCTCGGCACCGGTGAGTTCGAACAGGCCAGCGAATGGCTGCAGCGTGCCTTGGAAAGTGAGACCGGCTGGCCTTACGCCGCCGCCATGTTGATCCTCATGCTTGTACTCGCCGCGCTCCCGCTCGTCGCACTGACGCTCCTCCATCAGCGAAAGGCGCGCCGATGATCCGCCGCGTCAATCGCTTTTCCGGTGCACTGCTCCACTTTGCCTCGTCATTGCTGGTACTGTTCCTGCTGCTGCCGGTCGGCGCCATCTTCGGTCTCGGCCTCTATTACACACTGGGCATTTTCCTTGTCGCGGACACGAGCCAGATGATGGCGGCGCTCGGCAAGGAATCCGGCATCGCACCGGCACTCGCGGAAACGCCGCTCATCGCGCTTGCCGTCATGATCCTGGCTAGCGCCTGGGGCCTCGCCTTGTCGCTGTTGTGGCGACGCTGGATCCGCAACCGTCGCTACCTGCCGCTGCTCGCATCGGCATTGCCATTCCTGCTGCCGCGCTTTGGCCTTGGGGCACTCTTCCTCCTCGCCTGTCTCAAGCTTGCGCAATGGGGCGGCAATGCACTGGGCCTGACACTGGTGGCGCTCGCCCAAGCAGCCGTCGCGGCACCGCTTGTGGCGGCGATCCTGTGCCTGGGTTGGCAGCGTGTCGATCCTGCCTGGCGCGCCGCAGCACGCGAAGCCGGCGCCGATGAGGTGACGGTATTCCGCCGCCTCACATGGCCGGTCTTGAAGCCCTATATGATGTTCGGCGCCCTCATCGCTTTCATCCTGTCGCTGGGTGATTTTTACCTTGGCAACAGCCTCTCCGGCGATGCCGTGCTTCTGCCCGGCGCCATCCTCTCCGGGGTCGCCCAGAACGCCTCACCGCTCTATCATGCGCTGGTCGCCCTGATGGTTCTGGTCGACATCGCCCTCTTCATTTTTGTTACCCGCAGCCTCAAACGGCTTAACCTGATCTAGAATGGATTCACGCTGTGACTGATCTTGATCTCTGCTTCACGCCCGCCACGGAGCTTGCCGCTCGCATCCGCGCCGGCACGCTCTCGCCGGTCACCATCGTCGAGAATGCACTGGTACGCATTGCCGAGGTGAACCCGGCGCTCAATTGCTTCTGCTTCGTCTATGCCGATGAAGCGCGGGCGCTGGCAAAGCAGATGGAGGCGGAAGCCAAGGCCGGCCACTTCCGCGGGCCGCTGCACGGCGTGCCCTATGCCTTGAAGGATCTCACGCCGACCAAGGGCAAGCGCACGACCCTCGGCTCCTATGCCTATGAACATTGGGTGCCCGATCACGACGCGCCGATTGCCGAGGCGCTGGCGGGTGCCGGCGGCATCCTCATCGGCAAGACGACGACGCCCGAATTCGCCTATTCGAGCTTTACCGAGAGTCCGCTTTGGGGCATCACCCGCAACCCCTGGAACAAGGAGCGCACGGCCGGCGGCTCTTCCGGCGGGTCGGGGGCCGCTGTCGCCAGTGGCTGCGTGCCTTTTGCCGAAGGCTCCGACATGGGCGGCTCGGTGCGCATTCCGGCAAGCTTCTGCGGCATCGTCGGCCTGAAACCGAGCTTCGGCCGCATCCCCTTCACCATCCTGCCCAGCCAATACGACCAGCTGTCGCATTTCGGCCCCCTCGCCCGCACCATCGGCGACGCCTGCCTCTTCATGCAGATCACGCAAGGGCCGGATGATCGCGACATCCAATCGCTCACCACGCCGCTCGACTTCACCGGCCCGCTGCCCAGCGATGTCAAAGGCAAGCATCTCGCTTTGCTGCTCAAGGTCGGCAATCACATATGGCACCCGGAAGTCGAAGCTGCCGTGCGCCGTGCCGCCGACACCTTCGCCAAGGCTGGTGCCATCATCGAGGAAGTCGAGCTTCCCTGGGGCAAGGACGAAGACGAGTTGTGGTCGGCGCATTGGGGGGTCTATCTCGCCACCTTCTTCGGCCATGTGCTGAAAGATTATCGCGCCAAGATGGATCCCAATGTCGTGCGCCTCATCGAAAACGGCTTCGCCATGAATGCGGTCGAATTCAAGAAGATCGAGATCGTGCGCACGCGTATGTGGGGTGAGATCCAGCCGATCCTCGCCCGCAACGACGCGATCCTCACCGGCACCATGTGCCAGCCGGCGGCCAAGGTCGGCCGCAACGACGCCGAATACTGGCAGCTCGATGCCCAAGGCGGCTACCGCGCCCTCGACTTCACCTCCGTCTGGAACTTCGTCAGCCCCTGCCCGGCGTTGTCCGTACCGGCGGGCCTTACGTCAGACAAATTGCCGATCGGCCTCCAAATGATCGGCCGCCGCCATGACGATCTCGGCGTTCTCGGCCTCGGCGCCGCTCTGGAAAAGCTGCAGCCCTGGTGGGATCAGCGCCCGCCCGTCTGAGGCGCCCCGCCCACTTGCCAAGGCAGGGCAAAAGGCGCTAGCCCTAGCCCCGCGTTTTCGTCCCATTTTCCGTCCTGACCTTTTATTCCTGGGTGCCCGTCAATGAGCAAGAATGTGAAGCCGCGCAATGGCGGCCGGATCCTGATCGATGCCCTGATTGGACATGGCGTCGACCTCGCCTTCTGCGTGCCGGGCGAAAGCTATCTGGCAGCGCTCGACGCGCTCCACGATTCGCAAGGTCAGATCAAGCTGGTCGTCTGCCGCCAAGAAGGTGGGGCCGCCTATATGGCTGAAGCCTATGGCAAGCTGACCGGCAAGCCCGGCATCTGCTTCGTGACCCGCGGCCCCGGCGCTACGAATGCGTCGGTTGGCGTCCACACTGCCTTCCAGGATTCGACGCCGATGATTCTCTTCATCGGCCAGGTTGCCCGCGACCAGGTCGAGCGCGAAGCTTTTCAGGAAATCGACTTCCGTCGCATGTATGGCCCGATGGTGAAATGGGTCGCCGAGATCGAGGATGCCGCGCGCATTCCCGAACTGGTGAGCCAGGCCTTCCACCGCGCCGTCAATGGTCGCCCCGGTCCGGTCGTGCTCGCACTCCCGGAGGACATGCTGACCGATATCGCCGAAGTGGGCGATGCGATGCACTATAAGGTCAGCCGCGCTCATCCGGGCGAGGAGCAGATCAGCGACTTCCGCGCCCTGCTCGCCAAGGCGCAGCGCCCGCTTGTCATCCTGGGTGGCGGCGGTTGGGATGCCGAGGCAGTGGCCGACATCCGTGCCTTTGCCGAAGCCAATAATCTGCCCGTCGGCTGCTCGTTCCGCTGCCAGGATCTCTTCGACAACACGCTGCCCAATTACGTCGGCGATGTCGGCATCGGCATCAATCCGAAACTCGCGCAGCGCGTCAAGGAAAGCGACCTCCTCATCGCCATCGGCCCGCGTCTCGGCGAAATGACCACCTCCGGCTACACGTTGATCGATATTCCGGTGCCGGCGCAGAAACTCATCCATGTGCATGCCAGCGTCGAAGAGTTGGGCCGCGTCTATCAGGCAACCTTGCCGATCAATAGCGGCATGGGCGCTTTCGCGCGCGCGGCGCGCAAGATGACGCCAGTTGATCACAAGGCCTGGGATTCCTGGACCTCCGGCGCTCGCAATGATTATCTCGAGAACATCAAGCACAGCCCGGTGCCGGGCGATCTGCAGATGGGCGATATCATGGCCTGGCTGCGCCAGCGTCTGCCCGATGACGCAATCCTCACCAATGGCGCTGGCAATTACGCGACCTGGAGCCACCGTTTCTATCAGTACCGCAAGTTCCGCACCCAGCTCGGCCCCACCAATGGCTCGATGGGTTACGGCGTTCCTGCAGCAGTGGCGGCAAAGATCGCGGCACCTAACCGTGTCGTCGTCTCCTTCAACGGCGATGGCTGCTTCATGATGAACGGCCAGGAACTGGCGACGGCCGTGCAATACGGCGCCAATGT
This sequence comes from Pseudomonadota bacterium, assembly GCA_016183985.1. Classification (GTDB taxonomy): domain Bacteria; phylum Pseudomonadota; class Alphaproteobacteria; order Dongiales; family Dongiaceae; genus Dongia. The sequence continues at coordinate 48,779 of JACPDN010000011.1, forward strand.
CGTGTTCCTGGTCATCAATAATGGCATGTACGGCACCATCCGCATGCATCAGGAAAAAACCTATCCCGGCCGCATCAGCGGGACGGAACTGCACAACCCGGATTTCGTGGCGCTCGGTAAAGCCTATGGCGCCCATGCCGAGCTGGTCGAGAAGACGGCGGATTTCGCGCCGGCCTTCGAGCGCGCGCTGGCGGCGGGCAAACCAGCATTGCTGGAGCTGCGCCTCGATCCGGAGGCGATTACGCCCAAGGCCTCGCTCACCGATCTCCGGAATGCGGCACTCAAGGCCCAGGGCAAGGCGTGACGGATCGGCTCGCAACCGAACTCTACGTCAAGGCGCATCTACGCCAGTGCTTTGCCAAGGGCCTCACTGCCATCGTCGCCCATAAAGGCGACGATTGGGGCGGAGCCATTCTGGTGAAACTCAATCTACTGGGACCGGGCTGCCGCCTGCTCAACCAGACACGCGACGCCGACGGCGAAATCGCGTGGCTGCCGGTGCAAGCGGGCGCCTTGCTCCCCGAGCGTGATGCTGACGATTACATCGCCAAGGCCGTGGGCCGCGATCCCGATCTCTGGGTCGTCGAGATCGAAGATCGCAGCGGCACCAATCCGTTTCCGGGGAAAGTGCTTTAAGCCGATAGATCAACCGCAGCTCAGCCCCTTACCCTTGTGTGTAAGAAGAAGGTGAGTCGAAATGAGCCGGCTCGATTGAGATCTGGGTCGACCCCGTCCAAACCCCAGGTCGCCAAGTGAAAGTGACGGGTCTAGCGTGCCTCAAGCTCCGCCCATCTGCCTGAAGTCACGACGCAGATGAAATTCGTGTGACGTCACTTGCGCCTCCATGGCACCTGCGCGCTCTTCCAATTCCTTGAACTTCGCGCGCAAAGCCGGGAAACTCAGATCCGGCGGCAACCCCGCAGCCCATTCGTCCTTCGCTGTTGCCGCAGCCTTCGGCTCTGCCGGCACCTCGTCAACCGGTTTCATGAAGAATGTGCCGAGGCCGTAAGCGATCAGCGTGAACATCGGCGCGAAGATCAGGCAGAGCACGGCCGCCACGCGCACCCATTTCAGGCGCACACCCCAATGCTGCGCGATGCCGGCGCAGATGCCGCTCACCTTTCCTTTTTCCGGAATGCGGCGCAGGCCCTGAAAGGCCCAGAACGGCCGATTGCGCCCCGCTTGTTCGTCCCAGTTCATCGACTTGTCTCCCGCCAGCCCGGCGCTTCGGCGTCGAGCAGTTTTTCCAGATTGGCAACGCGGCTCTCAAGCCGCTGTGCCACTCCCCACATTTCCTTCACTGTCTTCTCGTCGGCGCTGCCATTGGCCTTCTGGTCCTTCCACCGGGTCTTGTAGTGGAAGATCAGCCATAGCGGCGCCACGATCACCATGAAGAGGATCGCGGGCACGGACATGAACTCGAGGAAACTCATAGACGGTCCCTTTGGGCGGATGCGCGGTTGCGACGAGATTGCTCAGCCAGAACATGAGCCTTAGCCCTTGTGTTCGGTGCGGAGCTTTTCCTTGAGCGCCGCCAACTCTGCATCAAGGCCGGTCTCGGCTTCAAGATTGGCAAACTCCTGCTCCAGGGTCTTACCCTGCCCCATATCGTAAACCTCGGCCCGGCCTTCAAGCTCGTCGATCTTCTGGTGCAAAGTTTCATACCGCGCCAGCGCGTCGTCGACCCGGCCATCGGCCAGGGTCCGGCGCACCTGGACCCGCTTCTGGGCGGCGTTGAGGCGGATGAGGAGCGCCTTCTGCTTGGCCTTGGCCTCCTGCAATTTGGACTGCAGGCGCGCCAGATCCTCGTCATGGCGGGCCAGCGCCTCGTCAACGGCCTTCAATTCGCCCTGCAGCACCGTGGCGCTTTCGCTGAGCTTCCGCCTCGCGAGCAGGGCGCCCTTGGCCAGGTCGTCGCGGCCCTTGGAGATGGCGAACTCCGCCTTCTGCGCCCAATCGGTCTCGGCCGCTGCCAGTTGCTCCAGGCGGCGCTGGATTTCCTTCTTTTCCGAGATGTTCTTGACCGCCGCCGAGCGTACCTCGACCAGCGTGTCCTCCATCTCCTGGATCATCAGCTTCGCCATCTTTTCCGGATCCTCGGCGCGGTCGAGCAGCGCGTTGAGGTTGGCGTTCACGATGTCACTGAGGCGCGAGAAAATACCCATGTTGCTGTCCTTTATCGAAATCTGATGTGCAGGAGGAGAAGGGCTAGAAGAGGAAATGGCCGAGGGCGATGCCGCAGCCGAAGAACACCCAGTCGGACGCCGTGCGGCTCCGGAGATAGCTGCGGATCCAATCGACCGCCCGGTCGAGATCGGCGGCAACGCCGCGGCGGAAGCTGGGGCCAGGGTTGGAATGGATATCGTCGGTCATGTGGCAACTCCTCAAGGGAAGATGCCCTCTAACAGCACACACCGTGCCAAAGTATGTTTTTATATATTTCAATTGGTTAGCGCGCTGTTACTCAATAAGATAGCGATATTCGCTATCAAATTTCGCCATCTATATCTATAATCGCTACATGGAAATCGTCACCAACCCCGATACGGCAGGCACGACACCCCTGCTTGGCTCCGACCCGGCCTTTCTGGAAGCGCTGGAGCACGTCTCGCGCCTTGCCCAGCTCGATCGCCCCGCCTTGGTCATCGGCGAGCGCGGCACCGGCAAGGAGCTGGCGGCCGAGCGCCTGCACTATCTCTCTCCCCGCTGGCATGGGCCGTTTGCCAAGGTGAATTGCGCGGCGCTCACCGAGACGCTGCTGGAAAGCGAGCTCTTCGGCCATGAAGCTGGCGCTTTCACCGGTGCTAGGCAGCGGCGGCGCGGGCGCTTTGAGCGTGCCGATGGCGGCACCCTCTTCCTCGACGAAATCGCCACCGCTTCGCCGCGCCTGCAGGAGCAGATCCTGCGCGTCATCGAATATGGCGAGTTCGAGCGCGTCGGCGGTGAGCAGACCTTGAAGGTCGATGTCCGCGTCGTCGGTGCCACCAATGCCGATCTCCCGGCATGCGTCGAAGCCGGCAAGTTCCGCGCCGATCTGCTCGATCGGCTTTCATTCGATGTCGTGACCCTGCCGCCCTTGCGGGCGCGCCCTGTCGATATTCTCGAGCTTGGCGAAGCCTTCGGGATTCGCATGGCGAAGACCCTTGGCCACCCGCTGTTCCCTGGCTTCACCACAGCATGCCAACAGGCGCTCCTCGACTATCACTGGCCGGGCAATGTGCGCGAACTTCGGAACGTTATTGAGCGCGCGGTCTACCGCGCCGGCCCCACGGAATTGCCGATTGATGCGATCCAGGTCGATCCGTTCGAAAGCCCGTGGCGGCCGGGGCCGGAACGCAAGAGCGCCGCACCTCACGCGGCACCGCTTGGCGATTTCACAGCCAATGTCGCAGCGTTTGAGGCGGATCTATTGCGACGCGCGCTTGCCGCCGGCAATGGTAGTCAAACCCAGGCGGCACAGCAGCTGGGCCTTGGCTATCACCAGTTCCGGCGGCTGCTGAAGAAATACAAACTATAGCCAGCCAGAACGCTTGAAGCGCCAGAACAGCACGCCGCAGATAACGATGATAAAGGCGATGATCCCAAAATAGCCATATTTCCACGTCAGTTCCGGCATGTTCTGAAAATTCATGCCATAGATGCCGGCAACCGCCGTCGGCACGGCGAGCATGGCAGCCCAGGCCGCCAATTGGCGCATCACTTCGTTCTGCTTCATGGCGCTCATCAGCATCTTGGTATCGACCACCGTCTTGATGAGTTCGCGCAAGTTTTCGATGCGGTCGAGCAGGATCGTGGTGTGGTCGAACACGTCGCGGAAGTATGGGTGCGTGTTGCGGTCAACGAGCGCCATATCATAACGCATCAGGCGCTGGCAGATTTCAGGGAGTGGCGCCACGGCATGGCGCATATGCAGAAGGTCGCGCCGTAGCACGACGATCTCTTCCAGCACATCCAGCGTGCTGCGGCCATCGAGCACGGCTTCCTCCAGCCGCTCGATATCATCTTCGACACTCTCGACGATCGGGAAATAGCGGTCGACGATGAAATCCATCAGGGCGTAGAGGATGAAATCCTCGCCCTTCTTGAAGTTCTCGGGCGAATGCTCGCAGCGTGTACGGACGTCGGCGTAGCTCACTGACGGTCCGTGCCGCACCGTGATGACATAACCGCGGCCGATGAAGAAGCTGGTCTCGCCCATGGCCACATGCGTGCCGTCGAGCTGCGCCGTCTTCATCACCACGAACATGGTCTCGCCATAGAGTTCCAGCTTCGGGCGCTGATGGGCGCGATAGGCGTCCTCGATGGAGAGCTCGTGAAGGCCGAAATAGCGCTGGAGCTTGGCAAGCTCCTCCTGCCCCGGCTCATAGAGGCCGATCCAGATCACCCGCCCCGGCTGGACCCGCATCTGGTCCGGGTCGTTGATGTCCAGGCTGCCGAGACGCTGGCCACCCTCATAAATTGCGCAATCTACGACACGACCCATCTGTGGTTGCTCCGGCAAGGGGCCAAATCGGGGCTCTTAACGTACCCCTTTTCGACCCGATTAGCCCACAGACTGGATCCTGGCAAGCGGCCTATACAAGGCTGGGCCGGCAGACTACCTTCGCCGCCAGTAGCCGGCCGCTTCCGGCGCATGTGGCGTGAACCTTTTCACCGGACTGGGCGACAGATAGATGACCATGGCAGACGCTTCATGAGACTGGACGCGGGCAGCACCGTTCCCGACGGAAAGCTACTTGACGGCATTGCCAAGGGGGATCGGGCCGCTTTCACCGAATTCTACCAGCGGCATAATCGCTCCCTGTTCGCGTTTCTGGTCAAAATGGTGCGCGACCGCGAATTGGCAGAAGAAGTCTTGAGCGAAACCATGCTCGACGTCTGGCGCCAGGCGGGTCGGTTCGAGGGCAAATCCTCGGTCACGACCTGGCTCTTCTCGATCGGCCACCACAAGGCCGTGAGCCGCCTGCGCCGGATGCGCGAAGTGGCGCTGGATGAAGAAGTAGCGGCCAATATCGAGGATAGCGGTCCGACGCCGGACATGCAGGCCTCGGACAAGGACATGTCGCGCCTGCTGGCGCGGCTCATCGAATGCCTGTCGCTGGATCACCGCGAGATCCTGCAACTGGCCTATTACCAGGAGTTTTCGGTCCAGGAGATCGCAGAAGTGCTGGATCTGCCGGAGAACACGGTCAAGACGCGCATGTTCTATGCCCGGCAGCGTTTGAAGGCGCTGCTGGAGCAAGCAGGGGTGAAAGGAGCGGTGGCATGACGGTCCATAAAGACGATAGGCACCCGCTCAGCCTGGAAGATGCGCAGGAGCTGTTGCCCTGGTACCTCACCGGCAAACTCAGCCGTGTCGAAAGCGACGCGATCGACCACATGCTGAAAGGCTCGGCGGATTTGCGCGATCAGCTGCAGACCGCCCGCAGCCAGCAGCGCGCGGTCGCCGAAAGCAACGACAATGTCGGCGCGCCCTCGGCTGCCAACCTCACCAAATTGCTGCAGCAGATCGAAACGACCAAGCAGCGGCGCTATATGATCGCCAACGAACCCGGCTTCTTCGAACGCCTGCTAGGCTCCTGGGCGGCCCCCCGCCCAGCGCTCCAATTCGCCCTTGTCGCCGCTTGCGCACTCATCGTCGCACAAGGTGCGTTCCTCTATCAGCTCGGCGCCTTTTCGCCCAAGAGCAGCGGCGAGAGCTATGCCACCGCGAGCGACGGCGCGCAGGCGACTGTGGCAGCAGCGAGCCTGATCGTGTCATTCCGCCCTGACGTGACAGCGGCGCAGTTCACGCAGATGCTCAGCGAAATCGACGCCAAGGTGATTGATGGCCCGAAACCGGGCCAGACCTTTATCCTCGGTGTAGCCGATGACGCAGCTGCCGAAGCCGCCATTGCCAAGCTGCAATCGCGGCCGGATCTGGTCGCCTCGGCGCAGCGGCGCTGAAGATCGGCAGGGCCATGCGCACGGCGTTTCATATCGCCGTTCTCATCCTGGCGGTCGCTGCCGGCACAGCACCCGTTTTGGCGCAGACGGCACCGCCCCCGCGCGGCAATACGCCGACCGTTAACCTGCCAGGCCAAGGGCCTGATGCCTCGGTCCCGGACATCCTCAACGGCCCGCCCAAGGACCAAACCGACAAACGCAAGAAAGCGGGTGGCGGTAACGCCGTGCCCAACGAGCTTTGCGTCATTTTCGCCCCATCGACGGATGAAGGAATCCCGCAACGCTTCGCTGGCGATTTCGACCTGAAGCCGACGCGCAACTTCGTCATGACCGGCCTGGGCTTGCGCGTGCATCTGATGCAGATCGCCGACGGAGCCGATATCGACAAGGTGTTCGAACGCGCCTCGGCCGATGAGCGGCCGCTCTGGATCCAGAAGAATTTCGTCTATCACAGCAGTGTCGGCGATGCCGGCGGTCAGCAATATGCACTCCAGCAGATCCACGCCGATGCCGCAGCAGCGGCGGCCGCAGGCGGCGCCGGCGTCACCATCGGGCTGGTCGATAGCGGCGTCGATCTCAGCCACGAATCCCTGCGTGGTGCCCATATCAAGGGGATCGACGTCGTCGACGGCGACGCTGTCGATGCAGAAACCCACGGCACGGTGATCGCCAGCATCCTGGTGGGGCAAGGCCCGCTGCATGGTGTGGCACCAGCTGCCAATCTGGTGGCCGTGCGCGCGTTCCGCGAAGTCGACGCGAGGGTGGGTGCCGCTGAAAGCTCATCTTTCCTGCTCTCGCTCGGCATCGACACGGCTGTCCGCAACGGCGCCCAAGTCGTGAATCTCAGTCTCACCGGCCCGCAGGACAAACTGGTTTCGCAGATGGTCAATGAGGCGCTGCTGCACAAGGTCGCCATCATCGCTGCCGCCGGCAACGAGGGTCCGAAGGCAAAGCCGGCCTATCCCGGCGCGCAGGACGGTGTCATCGCCGTCACCGCGACCGATGCCAAGGACCGGCTTTATAAACAGGCCAATCAAGGCGATTACATCTCGGTGGCAGCACCCGGCGTGGATATTTTGGGCGCCAAACCGGGCGGCACCTATGACTTCTTCAGCGGAACCTCTATGGCGACCGGGTACGTGACGGGCGTTGCCGCCCTCCTCATGGCGCGGGATACCAGCCTCAGCGTCACGCAGCTGCGAAAGGCTGTGGAAGGATCGGCCGTCGATCTGGGGCCGCCGTCGCGCGACCCCGAGTTTGGTGCCGGCCGCATTGACGCGGCTTCGGCCATCAACCAATTGCCGTAAGCCGCCCGCTCAAGCTGACCCCATCAAAAGACAGATGCTGGCCTTCCGGCGATGGACCGGCTCGGCTAGAGTGCGCGTCGCATGATCGACACACTCCTTGGCTACGCCACCGACAATTGGCAGACCCTTGCCGTCAGCAGCGCCGCCATCTTCCTGGCGGCGATCGTGCGCGGCTTTTCCGGCTTCGGCTTTTCTCTGCTCAGCATCACCGCCATTTCGCTGCTGTTGCCGCCGCGCGAGATCGTGCCGTCGATCTTCCTGCTGGAGGTCGCCGCCTCGATCAATCTCATTCCCAGCATCTGGCGCGAGATCGATTGGCGGTCGCTGCGCTGGCTGCTGCTGGGCTATGTCATCGCCCTTCCCTTCGGCGTCTATGCCCTGGCGCGCTTCCCCGAACCGCCGATGCAGCTTGCCATGTCGATCTTCGTGCTGTGGACGGCGATCATGATGCTGCGCGGCTTCCGCTTGGCAAGGACACCCGGCGCTGCCGCGACGACGGCCACGGGCGCTGCTTCAGGCATCTTCAACGGCGCCTTCGGCATCGGTGGGCCACCGGTCGTCCTGTTCTTCTTTTCGACGCCGGCCGCCGCTGCAGTCAGTCGCGCCTCGGTCATCGCCTTCTTCCTGTCGACCGATGTCCTGGGCCTTGCCGGCCACTATGTCGAAGGCCTGCTGACGGCACAGAGCTTCGCCCAGTTCTTGGCCTGGCTGCCGGCACTCCTCATCGGCGTCTGGGTGGGCGCCCATGGCTTCCGCCGCATCAATCAGGCCCTCTTCCGCCGCATGGTGCTGTTCATCCTGATCGTGCTTGCCGTACTGACGCTGGGCAAGGCGCTTTATGAATTGATATAGGTGGGCGCGACCGCCCCCTCACCCCAACCCTCTCCCCGCAAGCGGGGCGAGGGAGTTTCGACCGAACTCCGCCCTTAAGCCCCTCGCCCCACGTCAGTGGGGAGAGGAGTTAGGGTGAGGGGATTTTCGCTTAGGCGCCCTTTTGCGGGCGCATGTCCTTGGGGTCGATGCCGGCGACGACGACCGGCTTCTTCATAGCATCGCGGCGGAAGGGTTCGCCGAGTTCCTGGTTGAGGATCACTTCGATGAAGGTGGTGACGCCCTTCTTCTGCGCCTCGCAGGATTCCTTCAGAGCCGCGGTGAGTTCAGCTTGGGTGCGAGCCTGGACGCCCTTCAGGCCGCAGGCTTCCGCGAGCTTGGCGTAAGAGAGCTCGGGGTCGAGCTCGGTGCCGACGAAGTTGTTGTCGTACCAGAGCGTCGTGTTGCGCTTTTCTGCACCCCATTGGTAGTTGCGGAAGACAACCATGGTGATGCCCGGCCATTCCTTGCGACCGACCGAGGTCATCTCGTTCATGCTGATGCCGAAGGCGCCGTCACCAGCAAAGCCCACGACCGGCGTGTCCGGGCAGCCGATCTTGGCACCGATGATCGACGGGAAGCCGTAGCCGCAGGGGCCGAAGAGACCCGGCGCCAGATATTTCCGGCCCTTCTCGAAGGTCGGATAGGCATTGCCGATGGCGCAGTTGTTGCCGATGTCGCTGGAAATGATGGCGTCCTTCGGCAGGCCCGCCTGAATGGCGCGCCAGGCTTTGCGCGGTGACAGGCGTTCCGGCTGGCGCGTGCGGGCATCGTGGTTCCACGAGGTGCCGACGTCGTCGTCCTCATGATCCATGCTGGAGAGTGTCTGCAGCCAGGCCGATTTGGTCTGATGGATGAGCGCCTTGCGTTCGGCGCGGCCGGCATTGCCGGCGTCGGCCGAGAGCTGCTTGAGGATCGCGACGGCCACCTGCTTCGCGTCACCGGCAATGGCAACACTCACTTTCTTGGTGAGGCCGATGCGATCCGGGTTGATGTCGACCTGGATGATGCTGGCATTCTTCGGCCAGTAGTCGATGCCGTAGCCCGGCAGGGTCGAGAACGGGTTGAGACGCGTGCCCAGCGCAAGCACGACGTCAGCCTTGGAGATGAGCTCCATAGCGGCCTTCGAGCCGTTGTAGCCCAAGGGGCCGGCCGCCAGCGGATGCGAGCCGGGGAAGCTGTCATTGTGCTGATAGGAGGAACAGACCGGCGCATCGAGACGTTCAGCGAGCGCCTGGCATTCAGGAATGGCGCCGCCGATGACGACACCCGCACCCGACAGGATCACCGGGAATTTTGCGCTGGAGAGGAGTTTCGCGGCATTCGAGATGGCTTCGGCACCACCGGCCGGCTTTTCGATCGGATAGATCTGCGGCAGATCGACATCGATGACCTGGGTGAAGAGATCGCGTGGAACGTTGATCTGGGCCGGCGCGGAATTGCGCAACGCCTTCAGGATGACGCGGTTGAGGACTTCGGCCATGCGGCTCGCGTCGCGCACTTCTTCCTGGTAGCAGACCATGTCCTTGAAAAGGGCCATCTGCTCGACTTCCTGGAAGCCGCCCTGGCCGATGGTCTTGTTGGCAGCCTGCGGCGTCACCAGCAGCATCGGCGTGTGGTTCCAATAAGCGGTCTTGATGCAGGTCACGAAATTGGTGATACCCGGGCCGTTCTGGGCGATGCACATCGCGATCTTGCCGGTCGAGCGGGTGTAGCCGTCGGCGATGTAGCCGCCATTGCATTCATGGGCCACGTCCCAGAATTTGATGCCGGCCTTGGGGAAGAGATCAGAGATCGGCATGAAGGCCGAGCCGATGATGCCGAAGACATGCTCGATGCCGTGCATCTGCATGACCTTTACGAAGGCCTCTTCCGTCGTCATTTTCATGGTGGTGCGTCCGTTCCGTTGAAAGGTGGAAGTCGAATTGCTGCCACGATAGGCAGGGTGCTGGCCCCTTCATAGGCCCAGCCATGGGCACAGATTTGGGCCAGGCTGGATTGGTCAGGCTGGATTGGTCAGGCTGGATTGGTCAGGCTGGTCCAGCTAGGCCGAGACTTCCCGCGCCGCCTCCGCCAGCAGGCGAATGCCGGTTTCAATCCGGTCGGTCTGGATCGAGGAAACACCCAGGCGGCAGAAATTGGCCGGACCCGGCTGGTTGAGGAAATGGACGGCGCCGGGTTCGATGACCACGCCGCGCTTTTCTGCGGCGGCAGCGATGGCGGTCATGTCGCAATCCTTCGGTCCCTTGATCCAGAGAGCCGTACCGCCCGCCGTGAGATTGACGGTGAATTCCGGGAGATGCCGGGCAAGGGCCGTGACGGCCGCCGCCAATCGCTCGCGATAGACATTGCACAGGCGCCTCAGCAGCGTGTCGTGATGCCCGTCGGCGAGGAACAGCGCCACCGTGCGCTGGTTGTTGGCGGCGGGGTGGCGGATCATCAGGCGGCGGAGCGCTCGAAGCTCGGCGACGAGCGGCTTGGGGGCTACCAGGAAACCCATGCGCAGGCCCGGCGCCAGCGTCTTCGACAAGCTGGAGACGAAAATGACGCGGCCGTGCCGATCGAGCGATTTCAACGCCGGCTGCGGTGAGCCGGCGTGGGTGAGTTCGCTTTCGTAATCGTCCTCAATGAGGAGGAAATCCTTTTCCGCCGCGCGTTCGAGCAGCGCATGGCGGCGCTCCAGCGACATGGTGACCGTGGTCGGAAACTGATGACTGGGTGTGACGTAGACATAGTCGCAACCATCGAGATGAGATCCGAGCGTCAGCCCCTGCTCGTCGACGGGAAGCGAGACCAAGCGGCAATTGCGCAGACCGCCAATATTGCGGGCATCGGTATAGCCGGGATCTTCGAGGCCGAAGGTCGTCTTGTGATCGAACAGCAAGGCCGAGAGCAGATAGAGCGCTTGCTGTGCACCCACCGTTACCAGGATCTCCTCGGCACTGACGCGGACACCGCGACGCGGCAGCAGGCGCGTGCGGATCTGCTCGATAAGCAGAGGATCGTCCTCGGCAAAACGATCGTTGGCCCATTCCTTGACCGCGTTGACGCTCAAGGCCTGGCGCGAACATTCGCGCCAGGCGGCCAGCGGAAAGAGAGTCTGGTCGATCTGGCCATAGATGAAGGGATAGGGGTAGTCCTGCCAATTGGCCGGCTTCACGATGTTGCGCTGTGCCGTCGGGCGACATTTGAAGCGAGTGAGCCAATCCGGTTCATCGGTGCTGGCCGGTGCCTCACCGCCCCCTTCTGCGCTACGGACAGCCTCCTTCGGGCGCGCCGACAACACGTCCGGATTGACGAAGAAGCCACTGCGCTCCTTGGCGATGAGGAAGCCTTCTTCGGTGAGATCCTGATAGGCCAGCACCACCGTGTTGCGGGCAATTTTGAGGGATTGGGCGAGTGCCCGACAGGACGGCAAGGGACTGCCGGCCGGGATCTGGCCGTCGAGGATGGCGGAAACCAGCATGCGCCGGAGCTGCGCCTGGAGCGTCGTCGTCCGGTCATGTTCCAAGTGAAACAAAATTGCGCGACTATCGTGGCCCACTGACTTGCCCCTGCTGGTCCCATTCGCCGGATCTGGCTGCAACTGGCACCACGTCACCACAAGCCAGGGGGTCCTGGCAATGGTTTCTGGGAGGGCCTTATGAAGCGCCAAGGATGAATTCGGCCGCCCGCTCACCCACCATGATGGCCGGCGCATTGGTGTTGCCGGAGGTAATGATGGGGAAAATCGAGGCGTCTGCGACCCGGAGCCCCGCGAGACCATGGACCCGGAGCTCAGGGTCGACGACTGCTGCGGCAGGATCCGGCCCCATGCGGCAGGTGCCGACGGGGTGAAAGACCGAATAGCTGCGTTCCCGTATGTCGGCGATAAGGTCGTCGTCGGATTGGGCCGCCTGCCCCGGCTTCATCTCATTGTCGATGATGGCGGCGAGGCTCGGCGTCGCGGCGAGGCGCCTGAGATAGCGGGCACCACCCAGCAGCTGCTCGAGGTCGAAAGGATCACTGAGGTAATTGGGATGGATCTCCGGCACCGCGCGCCAATCCGGGGATGTGATGGCGAGATGCCCGACGCTCTTAGGCTTGCAGGGCGAGACGCTGGCGCTGAAGCCCGAGAACGGATCGGGGCTCATCAGCGCCCGCACGCGCGGCGCACTCGCACGCTCATAGGAGAGCGGTGAAAAATAGAGCTGGATGTCCGGTGCCGTCAGATCGGGGCGCGACCGATAATACCCGCCGCCTTGATTGAGGCTGAGCGCCAGCGGCCCCTTGCGGAAGAGCAGGTATTGGAGCCCCACCTTCAGCTTGCCCGTCCACGGGCCCAGATCGTCATTGAGGCTGCGCCGGCGACTTTTATAGATGTGGTCGTAACAAAGATGATCCTGCAGGTTCCGGCCCACTGCCGCGACGTCGAGAACAACATCGATATCGAACTGCCGGAGGAGTGCCGCCGGGCCGATTCCGGAAAGCTGCAACAGCTGGGGCGAACCGATGCTGCCGGCGCAAAGAACGACCTCCTTCGCGGCTCGGATCTCACTGGCTCCGGCTTTGCCCATGACTGCGACGCCGACAACCTGGCGCCCGTCGAAGAGGAGGCGTGTCGCATGGGTCTCGGTAAGGATATGGAGGTTCGGCCGAGGTTTCAGATAGGCGGTTGCCGCGGATTCGCGGAAACCCTTGCGGGTCGTGATCTGGTAGTAGCCCGCACCTTCAATGCTGGCGCCGTTGAGGTCCGACGTGATCGCCAACCCCATTTCAGTGGCAGCCTTGAGAAATTCGGCCGTCAGCGGATGCGCATCATGCTCGATGGTCGTGACGTGGAGCGGCCCGCCGACACCATGCCAGGGCCCCGGCCCCAGATCGTGATCCTCCATCCGGCGATAGGCAGCGAGCACGTCGGGCCATCCCCAGCCCGCATTGCCGAGCGCTGCCCATTCATCGAAATCGGCCGGCTGTCCTCGGGAATAGACCATCGCATTGATGGCAGAAGACCCGCCCAGCACCTTGCCGCGCGGCCAATAGCTGGTGCGGCCGCCGAAGCCCGGCACCGGCGCGGTCTGGTACATCCAGTTGACGCGCGGTTCGTAGAACGTCTTGCCATAGCCGATCGGCATGCGCGTCCACAGGCCGTAGCCGCGCGGCCCCGCTTCCAGCAAGGCGACGCGGTGACGTCCATTCTCGGCAAGGCGTCCGGCCACGGCACAGCCCGCCGAACCGGCGCCGATGACAATGTAATCGAACGCCGGTTCCATGCCTTAAGCGACGGCTTCCTGTCGCTCCGCCAGGACCGCCTCGCGCTGCGCCAGATCCGCCTTCTGCTGCTCACGGCGCTTCAGGATCTCATAGATGATGGCACCACCGAGCGAGATGCCGATGATGATGACGGCAAGCGCCGAGAGGGCCGGGTTCGTGCCCTGCCGCACTTCGCCCGCCAGCACCGTCACCAATGTCTTGTCGGCAAGGATGGCGAAGGTCGTCGTGTTGTAGTTTTCGAAGGAGGACAGGAAGCCGATCACGATCGCCGAGACCACTGCCGGTTTGAGGAACGGCAGCAGGATGTGCCAGAAGACCTGCGGATAAGAGGCACCGAGATCGAGCGCCGCCTCTTCCTGCGAGCGGTCAAAGCGCGTCAAGCGCGCCATGAAGATCAGCAGGCAATAGGCGGAAATGAAGCTCGCCTGGCCGAAGATGGTCAGGATGATGCCTTTGTAGAAGGTTGCCTTGGTGAAGTCGGTGAGGCCCAGCATGTCCTTCCAGAAGATCACCGTCGAAATGCCGATGATAACGCCCGGTGTCAGCAACGGCGAGATGGTGACGAGGTAATAGAGCCCCCGCGCCCGGTGATAGATCTGGTTCATGATGATCGCGGCGGAGAGCCCGATCGGCACGGCGAGGCTCACGACGCCAAGGCCGATGATGACCGAGTTCTTCAAGCCGTCCATCATTGCCCGGTGATTCCAGAGCTTGACGAACCAATCGAGCGTAAAGCCCTCGAATGGATAGGCCTGCGGATAGGACGGCGTGTTGAAGGCCGTGATGCTCATGACGATGAGTGGGCCGAACAGATAGAAGAAGAAAAGGAAGATGTAGAACCCGATCATCCCCCTCATGACTGACTTCGAGTTCATCGGATCGTCTCCCCCAGCGACACTTTGAAGAGACGCAGCAGGAGCATCACCAAAGCGATACAAACGGCAAGCAGGATGAAGGAATAGGCCGCACCGCGCGCCCAGTTGAAGTTCTGGAAGAAAAAGTCGTAGATGATGGCGGTAAACCACAACATGCGCGGCCCGCCCAGGAACTGCGGTGCCGCCAAGGATCCTGCCGACAGCATGAAGACCATGGTGCAGCCGGAAGCGATACCTGGCTTGGCGTAGGGAATCACCACATCCTTGTGGATGCGCCACCAGGGGGCGCCCAGATCACGCGCCGCCTCGATCTGGTTCTTGTCCAGGCTCTCGATCGCGTTATAGAGCGGGAACATCATCACCAGCAGATAGGCGTAGGAAAGGCCGACATAGAGGCCGGTATTGTTGCCGAGGAAATCGATCGGCACATCGGTGAAGCCGACCCACATCAGGATCTGGTTGATGAGGCCCTTTGAGGCCAGCAGCAGACGCAGCGAGAAAGCGCGCAAAATCTCATTCACCCAGTAAGGGACAATGAGACAGAGCATCAGCAACCGTACTTTCTGCGTGGCGCCCGTCTGCGCCATGTAATAGGCCAGCGGATAGCAGATGCAGAAATTGAGCGCCGTCACGACGATCGACACGAAGATCGTGAAGCCCAATGAGCTGATATGGAGCCAGTTGATGGAATCCGTGTGCTTGCTCAGCAGGAAGGATTGGTACTGCGCAATCGTCAGGATGTCGTCCGGCCCGCCACGCTTGATCGGCGGCAATTGCGGATGAAAGCTCTCGACCACCATGTAGAGATATGGCAGGCCCACCAGGAACAGGGTCCAGAACGCCACCAGCGCGATGAAAGCGATGCCGAGGACTTTGCCGTTGCGCTCGAAATAGCCTTTGCGGGTGGGGTCATTGTTGTTGCGGTACTCGAACTTCGCCATCGCCCAGAAAATGGCGATGACGATGATCGGTATGATGAAGACGAATGCGCGGCTACTCACGGGCCATCTTCCCTTCCGGCAGGACGAGGCCCAGATTCGGATCGTATGAGATCGCCGCAACTTCGTCCTGGCCGGGGATGGCTGCGCCATCCTGGCGGCTGACCGTGACGGTCACATCCTTCTTGCCTATGCCCTCCAGGAAGACATGGGACATGTTGCCTTCGAAGGCGACATTCTTGACCTTCGAGGAGAAGGTGGCGTCCGGAGCGCCGGCCGCCAGGCGCGCTGATTCCGGACGGATGAAAAGAATGGCTCGTCCGCCCGGCCGCAGGCCGTGGCTGTTGCGGCCGCGCAAGGGACCGAAGGCGGTCTCGACGACGGCGTAGTCGCCATCGGCGCGCGTCACCGTGCCGGCGAAAGCGTTGTTCTCACCCACGAAGGACGCCACAAAGGCCGTCTTGGGGTCATCATAGACAGACTTGCCGTCCGCCACCTGCTGGATGACGCCGTCGCTCATCACGGCGATGCGGTCCGACATGGTGAGCGCCTCACCCTGGTCGTGGGTGATGTAGATGAAGGTGATACCGACCAGCTGCTGAATGGCACGAAGCTCGTTGCGCATATGCTGGCGCAGTTTGAGATCGAGCGCCGAGAGTGGCTCGTCGAGCAGCAGCACCTGGGGCTGCACGGCCAGCGCCCGGGCAATCGCCACGCGCTGCTTCTGGCCGCCGGAGAGCTCGCTCACCAATTTGTCGCCCTGCCCCGGCAACGCGATGAGTTCCAGGAGTTCGTCCGCTTTCTTGCGCCGCTCCGCTTTACCCATGCCGCGCACGCGCAGACCGTAGGTGATATTCTCGGAGACGCTCATCAAGGGAAAGAGGGCCAAGTTCTGGAAGATCAGCGCCGTCGGCCGCTTGTTCGGGCCGATGCCGCGCATGTCCTGGCCGCCGATCCGGACCGTCCCGTCGGACGGTTCCAGGAAGCCAGAAACTGTGCGCAGAATCGTGGTCTTCCCGCAGCCAGACGGCCCCAGGAAAGAAAAAAACTCGCCGCCCTTGATGTCGAGTGTCGCGTTATCGACAGCCGTAAATTCACCGAAGCGGACCGTAATCTGGTCTAGCTCGACGCCCGCGCTCATATGCCTGCCCTGTTTTCAGTAATTTATAATTTTGTCATTGGGCCGAGTTTCCACGCTGACCTTCATGAGATCAAGCTTGTTGGACACCCCGCCAGAAACGAGTCAGCCCCGGCGAACCGGGGCTGACCACGCCATTCTATGTCGCTGTTACGCGGCCTTGAACTGATCGACGTACTGGCTGCGGATTTCCGCATACCAGGCGGGTTCCGCCGGCCAGGGCCAGATATTCTTCAGCGCATCGCCCGGATAGGCTTCCTGGAAGTTCTTCTTGAAGGCGTCCGAGGTGAGCGCATCGCCGCCGTTGACGACCGGGTTATAGTTCGAACCATCGGCCACCTGCGCAGAAACTTCCGGCGTGTGCAGATAGTTGATGAACTCGTAGACCTGGTCGGTGTTCTTGGCAGCCTTCATCAGCGACAGGCCGTCAATCCACACAATGGCCCCTTCGACCGGCGAGGTATAGTTGACCGGCTTGCCGTCCTTCTTGAGAGTGAGCGGCGGGCCGTCCCAGGTCTGGCCGATCCAGACGTCGTTCTCCATCAGGCCCGACTTGGTGTTATCGGCCGAATCCCAGAACTGCTTCACCCAGCTCTTGTGCTCGACCGCAAACTTCAGGATCGGATCCCAGACCTTCTTGAAGCTCTCTTCATCCTTGTAACCGTCGAGCATGCGGTTCGACGCTTGCTTGCCTTCATGATCCCACCACAGGCCGATCGCCAACAGGAAGGAGTGACCGCGGCCCTGGGTATGACCTTTCACGTCATCGGCCCAAAGCGAGCCGTAGGAGAGCTTGGAAAGGTCGCCCTTGTAGAGGTCGGTGCGATAGGAGATCGCTTCCGAACCCCAGCAATGCGGGACGTGATAGAGACCGCCGTCCCAGGTCCAAAGGTTCTGCGACGCGCCGATCATCGACGGAACGAGGTCGGAGGCATGCTTGAACTTGTTGGTATCGTAGGGCGCCAGGACCGCGAGATCCTGGTACTGCGGCGCGCGGTTGCAGGTCGGCTGGCAGAGGTCGAAGCCTTCGCCGCCGGTCGCCTGCAGCTTGTTGATTTGCTCCTCATTCTGCGAGAACGGCGTCTGGTTGACTTTGATGCCGGTCGCTTTTTCGAAGTTAGGAATGACCGGATCCGGGAACTCGTCCGACCACATCAGCAGGTTGAGCTCGCCCGAGGACGAGAAGGCGTTCTTGACCAGCATCGGCGAGGTCAGGCCAACGGCACCCACGGCCGCGGCGGAACGCATCACCGAGCGACGAGACAACAGCGCAGCGCGCATCGTCTGTTGCGCTGGTGTCAAAATCTTCTTTGTCATTCAAACCTCCCTGTTGGTGACTGGACGGGATGCCCGGCCACAGCAATCAATCCCTGTTACGCTTCACTCTTTCTGGCCCACTTCCTGTCGGCCATTCTTCTCAGCCATTCCTTTAGGTCTGCGCCTTTACTGTCGTTATGAGTGACTCTCTCACTGTTACATCGGCGCCGGCAAAAGTGAATGCCTTTGGCGCCGCAGCAAACCGTCGGCGGCGCGCACCCTACCCCGCCCAAAAGACCGATGATCGCGAGATTTTCTTGCGCCCGTTCCTGACGAATGGAGGGGCCAATTTGCCCCTGCGAAACAGGCGTGCGCCATCCTCTTGCCCCAAGCCACCGGAAACGTGAAATCACACGACATCGGTCTCTCCGCGAGAGGAGGGATAGCCAATCTGGGCACGGTTTTACCGCAGCCGCGAAATACCCGCAAGCAGCCCCAGACCTATGGCACTCATAGGCTGGACCATTGGACCAATCTAGACCCAATGAATTTCCATTCTTGGGGCCAGCCTAACATGCCTGGGCCGGCCAATGCCGTCACGAAACTGTCATGGCGGAGCTGTTGAGGCCCTGATTGCCGATACCTGAGTCAATGACTAGATTTGCCCCCGGATTTTATGGCGGCAGGGGAACGCACCAATGAGGATCAAGAGCCTGGAGACCTTCACCAACCAATATGTCGGTTTTGTCCGGGTAACGACCGATGACGGCCATCAGGGATGGGGTCAGGTCTCCAATTACCATTCCGATATCACCTGCCAGGTCTTTCACCGCCAGGTCGCCCGCTATGCCCTGGGCGCGGATGCGCTGGACATCGAGGCACTGGTCACGATGATCCCGGAACGCGAACATAAGTTTCCCGGCTCCTATCTCATGCGGGCGCTGACCGGCCTCGATACCGCGCTTTGGGATTTGCGGGGCAAGATCGAGGGGAAATCCGTCTGCGAATTGCTAGGCGGCCGGCCGCGTCCTTTCCCAGTCTATGCGTCCAGCATGAAGCGTGGCGAGATTACGCCTAAGGATGAAGCTGCGCGCTTCATCAAGCTGCGGGAGAAACACGGCTACAACGCCTTCAAGTTCCGCGTCGGCAAGGAGTGCGGCCATGACCAGGACGAATGGCCCGGCCGCACCGACGAGATCGTCCCGCTCATCCGCAAGACGCTGGGCGACGACGTCCGCCTGCTGGTCGACGGCAATAGTGGCTATACCCCCAAGAAGGCGATCGAGGTGGGCAAGATGCTGCAAGACAACGGCATCATCCATTTCGAGGAGCCTTGCCCCTATTGGAAATATCACTGGACCAAAGAGGTGAAGGAGGCGCTCGACCTCGATGTCACGGGCGGCGAGCAAGATTGCGATCTGGCCCTGTGGCGCTTTGCGATCGACATGCGTGCCGTAGATGTCGTGCAGCCTGATGTCTGCTACATCGGCGGCATCAACCGCACGCTGAAGGTCGTGGAGATGGCGAAGAAAGCCGGCCTGCCAGTGACGCCGCATTCGGCCAACCAATCACTGGTCACGGTCTTTACCCTGCACTTGATGGGCGCCATTGAGAATGCCGGTCCCTATGTCGAATATTCGATCGAGGGCACGGACTATTATCCGTGGGAACCCGGCCTTTTTGATCCTGTGCTGGTCGTCAAGGACGGCAAGGTTCAGATTCCGGAAGGGCCGGGCTGGGGTGTTGAGATCCGCAAGGACTGGCTGGAGAAAGCGCAGTACCAGAAGAGCGAGCTCTAAGGCGACGATCGCCTGCTAGCGCTTGTTCGTCAGGTTCTGATTGCGCAACAGATCGGTACGCGTGATCTCGTCGGCTCGATCGGTCGACGCGATCAAGCGGCCGTATGACCAAACGCCGAACAGGTCTGTCACGGCTCCACCCGGCTCAGCCAACGGGCAGATCATGCGCTGGCAGGCATAGATGCCCGTGCCTGACCCGAAATGATCGTGATTCATCAGGATCGGCCAGCGGCGATCAATGATCCGCTCATAGGCTGCACCCAAGAAAGCGACGCGCTGGAGAGACAGATTGGTCTCGTCGAGATAGGTATGAGTGAAATCGCGATCGTCATGCCTGCGATGATCGGTGCCGATCAGCCGATAGAAGTAGCGGTATGCGAGGCCCGGCTGGCCCGCATATTCGGGCTTGCCGGGCTCAATACGGATGACACGCATCGCCCGCAGGAAGGCCTTCAGGTTCGCTGGGTCCAGCTCGCTGCGGGACGGCACGCGACCGAGCTTCTCGACCCAGGCAAACCAGGTCGCGATAAAGCCGACGATGATTGGGCGCAGTTCGTGCCGCGCCGCAAATTCCGCTATCTCGCCACGAACATGTGGCAAGGGAATTTCCGTCTCGCGTGGGCGTGAATTTGCTTCCGGCATTTCAACTCTGATGCAGCGCCCCAGACAAATCTAACACAAGTACCGAACCCGCAGCCACCAGTGCCATGTCCGCCGATCTTTGAAAGTTCCAGTACCGTGCGAGCGGTAACCACTTCTTCCGAACCCACACCTAAAGCGTCGAAATCGATATCGCGCCGGATGATTGACGGGAGGCTCGCTCAAGCCTAGGCCGCCGGCCCGGCATTCACGGTCCGACCATCGCCGTTCAAAGGATGAGGGGCTGCCACGCTTGTGCGTACACGTGGAAGGGCGTCGGGGGCCGATTGCTGCAGATAGGCAATAAGCTTTTCGCGGATTTCGCAACGCAGGTCGAAAGCCTGACCGCTCGTCGATGCTGTGGCAAGGATACGGATCTCCATCGTCTTCTCACGTAAATCGGTAACGGCCACATTGATGACGTCCTTATCCCAGAGGTGTGAATTCTTGACGATCTCTGTCGCCTGATTGCGAATGCCCGTCACATCGGCGGTATAGTCGACATAGAGCTTTATCTCGCCAATCAACGAGGCACCTTCCCGCGTCCAGTTCTGGAATGGTTGTTCGAGGAAATAGCTGATCGGCACAATGAGCCGACGCCAATCCCAGATCCGGATCACGACATAGGTCGATGTGATCTCTTCGACATTGCCGTATTCACCTTCGACCAGCAGGGCGTCATCGATGCGGATGGGTTGCGTGATAGCCAGTTGCACACCGGCAAACAGGTTCTTGAGCACCGGCTGCAGCGCCAAACCAGCGACCAGGCCCGCGGCACCGGCGGAAGCAAGCAAGCTCACACCGTATTGCCGCACGCTCTCAAACGTCATCATGGCTGCCGCGGCGGTAACGATGAGGATGATGGTATTGAGGATGCGGCGCAGGATGCGCGTCTGCGTCACATGCTTGCGCGCCAACAGATTATCCGCGGCTTCAAGCTTGAAGCGCCGCAGATAGAGCGTCATCCAGATGTCGATAGCCGAATGAACAGCCCATCCGATGAGGACGATAAGACAGAGCGAGAGCACACGCTGCGTTGCGGTCGCCTGTGCCTCGGTCAGCGGCGCTATCGCCGCCGCACCGATCAATGCCAGCATGATGGCGCCGAGCCGCAAGGGACCATGCGTCCGCGAAACCAGGGCGCGCCAGAAGAGATCCTTATCTTCGACGACGCGCGTCAGCACCTGGAAGAGTTTGCGCTGCACGGCAAGCGCCAGGAGCAGTGCGCAAAGAAATATGAGCAGGCTGGCAAGCCAGTCCGGCAGCCAGCCGAAGTATGCGGAAATGGGGGCGAGCCAGTCGCGCAGCATATTTCTCCGACGCCGGTTGGAACCCTTTTCGAAAGATCCAACAAGTCGGCGTTCGGGCCGTTCCGGCCGGGCCCCAAAAAACGGGGTTAGAAACTCGGCGGGGAGTTGGCTGTGACGACCTCGCATTCCTCGCTGCCGACATTGCGGAAGCGATGCGGAGTGCGGCTATCGAAATAATAGGCATCACCGGGCCCGAGAATCCGAACCTGGTCACCGACAGTTACTTCGAGTTTGCCGCGGATGACGACGCCGCCCTCCTCCGCTTCGTGACTCAGCATCTGTGCGCCGGTGTCGGCCCCCACCTGGTAATGCTCGTGCATCAGCTGGATGGCCTTGCCCGTCATATCCCGCCCCACCTGGCGGTAGGAAACGGGGCCACCGGCGAGCTCAATCAGTTCCGGGGCGGCAAAGAAGATCTGCGGCCGGGGCTTCAAATCGTCGGCAAAGAACTCGGCCAGACTCATGGGAAAACCGTCCAGCAGCTTTTTGAGCATGCCGACGGATGGGGACGAGCGATTCTGCTCGATCATGGAAATGATGGCGTTGGAGACGCCGGCCCTCTTTGCCAATTCGCGCTGCGAGAGGTTGTGTGAGTCTCTTAACGCCTTCAGCCGGGCGCCTAGATCGAATCCGTTATTCTCGTCCATCCTTGCCTCCGGCGGGATTTAACAGGGCAGGCTTAGCGAAGGAGCCCAGATGCTAAGTATATTAATCACATGATTCACAGAATCAACGTTTTTGGCCCAAAACTTTGTGCCAATTGAATTGGACCCGCTGCCGCTTGTTTATTTTCTTTAGCGTGATAATGTCCGGCCATCCATCCGGTCCGGCCCCGGGGAGGGCGCCGGCAAAGCTGAAGGAAAACCGCTATGTCCAACCGCACCGCGAAGTCATTCGAGGCGACCCAGTTCAAGCCGTCACCGAACAACCTCGAAGCCTTCTTCATGCCGTTCACCTCGAATCGGCACTTCAAGGCCAATCCGCGCCTGTTCGTGAAGGCCGAGGGGATGCACTTCACCAATATCGAAGGCAAGCAGGTCTTGGATGCGACCGCCGGCCTCTGGTGTGTGAGCGCCGGCCATGGCCGCAAGGAAATCTCGGAAGCCGTTTCGCGCCAAATCGTCGAGATGGACTATTCCCCGCCCTTCCAGATGGGCCACCCGGCGGCGTTTGAGCTGGCTTCGCGTGTCGCTGCCCTCGCTCCGACCGGTCTCGATCATGTGTTCTTCACCAATTCCGGTTCTGAATCGGTCGACACCGCGCTGAAGATGGCCTTGGCCTATCAGCGCGCCAAGGGCCAGGGCACGCGCACCCGCTTGATCGGCCGCGAGCGCGGCTATCACGGTGTCGGCTTCGGCGGCATCTCGGTCGGCGGCATGGTCAATAACCGTAAATGGTTCGGTACCGCCCTGGGTGGCGTCGATCACCTGCCGCACACCTACAATGCCAAGGAAACGGCCTATTCGAAGGGCCAGCCGAGCTGGGGCGCGCATTTGGCCGATGACCTGGAGCGCTTGGTGGCCCTCCACGACGCCAGCCAAATTGCGGCCGTCATCGTCGAGCCGGTTGCCGGTTCAACGGGCGTGCTCATTCCGCCGAAGGGCTATCTCGAGAAGCTGCGCGAGATCTGCACTAAGCACGGCATCGTGCTGATTTTCGACGAAGTCATCACCGGCTTTGGCCGTCTTGGCACCAATTTCGGTTCCGATTACTTCGGCGTGACACCGGACATCATCACCTGCGCCAAGGGCCTTACCAATGGCTCGATCCCGATGGGTGGCGTCATTGTCTCCAAAGACATCTACGATACCTTCTGCAACTCGGCCGCCGAACACGCGATCGAGCTGTTCCACGGCTATACCTATTCGGCCCACCCGGTCGCCTGCGCCGCGGGCCTTGCCGTGCTCGACATCTATAAGAACGAGGGTCTGTTCGACCGCGTGAAGGATCTCAGCCCCTATTGGGAGAACGCGATCCACAGCCTCAAGGGCACCAAGCACGTCACGGATCTGCGCAATATCGGACTTGTCGGCGCGATTGAACTGGAATCGCGTCCGGGCAAGCCGGGTGCCCGCGCCTTCGAAGCCTTCCTGAAGGCCTATGAGAAGGGCGTGCTGATCCGCGTCACCGGCGACATCATCGCCATGTCGCCGCCCTTCATCGTCGAGAAGAGCCATATCGACCAGGCCGTCTCGGTCTTGGCCGACGTTCTGAAAACCATCGATTAATCAAGCATCTGACGCACCGGCTGCCCCCGAAACGGGCCAGCCGGTGCGTTTCTTATTGGAGAAGACCCATGCTTATCGGCGTTCCTAAGGAAATCAAGAACCACGAGTATCGCGTCGGCCTGGTGCCTGCCAGCGTGCGCGAGCTCGTTCACAACGGCCACAAGGTGCTCATCGAAACCGGTGCCGGCGAAGGCATCGGCCTGGATGACCGCGCCTATAAGGCGGCTGGCGCCGCCATCGCCAAATCGGCCGAAGACGTCTTTGCGAAAGCCGAGATGGTCGTGAAGGTGAAGGAGCCGCAGCCCAAGGAGACGAAGATGCTCCGCAAGGGCCAGATCCTTTACACCTATCTGCATCTGGCGCCGGATCCCGTTCAAACTGAAGGTTTGATCAAGTCGGGCTGCACCGCGATCGCTTATGAAACCATCACCAGCCCCCGCGGTGGCTTGCCGCTGCTGGCGCCGATGTCGGAAGTCGCCGGCCGCATGTCGGTCCAGGTCGGTGCCCACTATCTCGAAAAGGCCCAGGGCGGCGCCGGCATTCTGCTGGGCGGCGTGCCGGGCGTGCTGCCGGCCAAGGTCGTCGTCATTGGTGGCGGCGTCTCGGGCACCAATGCCATCCGCATGGCGATGGGCATGGAAGCCAATGTGACGGTCATCGATCGTTCGGTCGATCGCCTGCGTCAGCTCGACGAAATCTTCGGCAGCAAGGTCTATACCTGCTACTCGACGCTCGATGCGATCGAAGAGCACGTGACCAGTGCCGACCTCGTCATCGGCGCCGTGCTGGTGCCGGGCGCTGCGGCACCCAAGCTGGTCAGCCGCAAGATGATCAAGCAGATGCGTCCGGGTTCGGTCGTGGTGGATATCGCCATCGACCAGGGTGGCTGCTTCGAGACCTCGAAGGCCACCACGCACGCCGATCCGGTCTACAATGTCGACGGCGTCATCCATTATTGCGTCGCCAACATGCCGGGCGGCCTCAGCCGCACCTCGACCTTCGCGCTCAACAACGCCACCCTGCCCTTCGCCCTGGCGCTCGCCAACAAGGGTGCGAAGAAGGCGCTGGCCGACGATCCGCATCTCATGAACGGCCTCAACGTCCATGAAGGCAAGATCACCTACAAGGCGGTCGCGGACGATCTCAAGAAGAAGTACGTGCCGGCGGCGGAAGCCCTCGGCCTCTAAGACGGCATAAGTCCTAAGAAACGAAGACGGCGGGACCGCAAGGCTCCGCCGTTTTTGTTTTCAGCTAAGTGTGATGCCGCCATCGGCACTCAATGGGAAGAACGGGTTCCATGCCAATTCCCAGATATGCCCCTCCGGATCGGCGAAGTAGCCGGAATAACCACCCCAGAAAACATCCTCCGGCTTCTTCAGCAGTTTGGCGCCGGCCGCCAGCGCCTTTTCCATTGCGGTATCGACGGCCTCCTTCGATTCGAGATTCTGCGCCAATGTAATGCCGCTGAATCCCGAACCTGCGTCCGCAAGATGCGCATCCTCGGCCAGGGATTTGCGGCTGAACAGTGCGAGGCCCACGCCCCCTGCCAACTGAATGAACACGACTTGATCATTGCCCGCCCCGGAAACCTTCCAGCCGAGGCCCGCTTCATAAAAGCGTCTCGCACGCGCGAGATCATTGACACCCAGCGTGATGAGACTGACTCGCGGCTTCATTGACATCGCTGTCTTCCTTCACAATTGGACAGTTAATAATCTTTGTCCACGCGTTGCGCGCCGCGCATGGCGGCCCGGCTTGGACAAAATGCCCGGTTTGGGCTAGTTTCTGCCTCGCATTGCCGGCTTTTTCTGACCGGCGCCAAAGGTCATATGCGACCATCACATTTGCTATATATGGTTCTTTATCATGAAGTATTTAGACGATTGGATCGGTGAACGGAAAGTGGATGAGGTTGAATGCCTCGTCCCCGATATGAACGGTATCCCGCGCGGCAAGATCCTCCCCGCGACCAAGTTCATGAAAGGCGTGCGCGATGACGGTCTGCGCCTGCCCAGCTCCGTATTCCTCCAGACCGTGACCGGAGATTATCCGGATATCGATGAAGACGACATCGGCTCCTTCCAGGATCCGGACGTCTATCTGCGTCCGGATCCGAATACCATTCGCGTCGTTCCGTGGTACCAGGATCCGACGGCACAAGTCATTCACGACTGCTTTGACGTCAACGACAAGCCGGTCGAGCACGCCTCGCGCTATGTGCTGAAGCGGGTGCTGGAACTCTATGACGATAAGGGCTGGAAGCCGGTCGTGGCGCCGGAGCTCGAGTTCTATCTGGTGCAGGTCAACACGGACCCCGATCTGCCGCTCCTGCCGCCGATCGGCAAGTCAGGCCGCGCGGAAACAGGCAGTCAGGCCTACGGCATCGACGCCGTCAACGATTTCGACCACATCTTCGAGGACGTCTACGATTACTGCGAGCGCTCGGAGATCGACGTGGACACGCTGGTCCATGAATCGGGTTCAGCCCAGATGGAGATCAACTTCAACCACGGCAACCCGCTAGAACTCGCCGATCAGGCCTTCCTGTTCAAGCGCACGGTCCGCCAGGCGGCGATGAAGCACGGCATTTACGCGACCTTCATGTCGAAGCCGCTGGCCAACCAGCCTGGGTCATCCATGCACATCCACCAATCGGTCGTGGAGAAGCGTACGGGCAAGACGTTATTCGCGGATTCAAAGGGGCGAGATTCCGCCCTTTTCCGCGCGCATGTCGCTGGCTTGCAGAAATACCTGCCGCAGCTGATCCCGATGCTGGCGCCGAATGTGAACTCCTATCGTCGCCTGCGCCCGCAATTCGACGCGCCGATCAATGTGCAATGGGGCGTCGACAACCGCTCCTGCGGTCTGCGTGTGCCGGTGTCGAGTGGCCCGGGTCGCCGTATCGAAAACCGCCTTGCCGGTGCCGACGCGAACCCGTACCTCGCCATGGCGGCTTCGCTCGCCGCAGGCTATCTGGGCATGACCGAGCGCCTAAAGCCGACCAACCAGATCACTGGTAGCGCCTATCGCATGGCCCATACGTTGCCGAAGACGGCGCAGGAGGCCTTGCAACGTTTCATGGCCTGCAAGCCGATCCGCCCCCTTCTTGGCGAGAAATTCATCAAGGCGCTGTGGATCGTCAAGATGGCTGAGATCGAGGCCTATCAGAACGTCATCAGCTCGTGGGAACGCGAGCATCTTCTGCTCAACGTCTGAAGAATGAACAACAAGACTGGCAAAGCTCTGATCAGCACTGCCGCCTCCATTGAGGCGGCAGTGAGCCGGTTTTCCCGGCGCAAGGAGATCCTCATCCTGACGGCGCGCGTGAATTTCAATCCGTGA
Source organism: Pseudomonadota bacterium (assembly GCA_016183985.1). Taxonomy (GTDB): domain Bacteria; phylum Pseudomonadota; class Alphaproteobacteria; order Dongiales; family Dongiaceae; genus Dongia. The sequence continues at coordinate 75,681 of JACPDN010000011.1, forward strand.
AGGTCGATGTCGCATCTTTCGGCATCAACCAAATCACATTGAGGAATTCATCATGACCGCACAAGCCAAGCGCAACAGCACCGCCGAATGGCAGGCCCAGGACCGCAAGCACCTTCATCCTTTCACCGATCATGCCGAACTCGGCCGCATCGGCGCCAAGGTCATCACCAAGGCCGAGGGCACCTATCTCTTCGATTCAGACGGCCACAAGATCCTCGATGCTTTCGCGGGTCTCTGGTGCGTCAATGTCGGCTATGGCCGCAAGTCGATTGCAGACGTGGCGCACGCTCAGTTGCTGGAACTGCCCTACTACAACACCTTCTTCAAGACGACGCACCCGCCGGTGGCCGAGCTTTCCAAGCTCCTCGTTGAGATGACGCCGAAGCAGTTCAATCACGTCTTCTACGGCCTCTCCGGCTCGGACGCGAACGACACCATCGTCCGCATGGTTCGCTCCTATTGGAATCTCAAGAAGCAGCCGAAGAAGAAGACCATCATCAGCCGTTGGAACGGCTATCATGGTTCGACCATGGTGGCGGCAAGCCTCGGCGGCATGAACTATATGCATGAACTGGCGGACCTACCGCTGCCCGGCCATGCCCATATCAAGCAGCCCTATTGGTACGGCGAAGGCGGATCGCAGACGCCGGAGGAATTCGGCCTTGCCGCGGCGAAGCTTCTTGAAGACAAGATTCTGGAGCTTGGCGCCGAGAATGTCGCCGCCTTCATCGGCGAACCCATCCAGGGCGCCGGCGGCGTCATCATTCCGCCGTCGACCTATTGGCCGGAAGTGCAGAAGATCTGCAAGAAGTACGATCTTCTGCTGATCGCCGATGAAGTGATTTGCGGCTTCGGCCGTACCGGCTATATGTTCGCCTCCGAGCCGTTCAAGATCGAAGCCGATTTCATGACCCTCGCGAAGGGCTTGACCTCCGGCTACATGCCGCTCTCGGCCATCATGGTCGCGGATCGCGTGGCCGAAGTTCTGAACGCGTTCGGCGACTTCAACCACGGCTTCACCTATTCCGGTCACCCGGTCTCCTGCGCCGTAGCGATCGAGAACATCCGCATCATCCGTGAAGAGAAGATGGTCGAGACCGTCCATAACGAGACCGGCCCCTATCTCGCCAAGCGTTTGGAAGAGTTCAAGGACCACCCGCTGGTCGGCGAAGTGCGTTCGATGGGCTTCGTCGGCGCCATCGAACTGGTGAAGGACAAGAAGACCCACAAGACCTTCGAGCCGGTGGGCAAGGTCGGCACGATCTGCCGCGATCACTGCGTGAAGAATAACCTCATCATGCGGGCGACGCGCGATACCATGCTGCTCTCGCCGCCCTTGATGTGGAACAAGGGCCATATCGATGAGTTCATGAAGATCACCAAGGTCGCGCTCGACGCGACGGCGAAAGACGTCGGCCTCTAGCGCCGGATCTGACGGTAAACCGAGAGCCCGCCCGGTGAAGCACCGAGCGGGCTTTTCTTTTGCGCCAGATGATAGTGCAGATCACATCGACGGCGGAGCGAACTTTAGGCGTAGAATCTTGGTCGTGCTCTTGCCGTCGATCCCGAAATCATCGTCGTTGATGAGGACGAGCGTGTCCGGGGCGATGATCGAGACGCCCTCGACCTTCGCCGGCACGTCCTTCATGTCGCTGCTGTCGAACCAGAGCGTCTTGGTGAGTGGCTTCACCTCGGTCTTGGCAAGGTCGGCTTGCTCAAGGCTGGGGCTGGTGGCGACATCGTCCCAGGCGGTGCCGAGGATGTTGCTGCCGGTCGAGAGATCGACCAGTTGCAGCTTGGTCGTCTTGGCGATGCGCTCGAGCACGACGAGCTTGTCGGCACCGACCGCAGTGATTTCCGATAGGCGGACGTCCGATTGCTTCTCGGCCTTCTTGTCGGCCTTGAAGGTGGTGTGTGGATCGAGCAGGAAGACGAATTCACCGACGGCCTGGCCAGTCTCGGTATCTATCTTGAGGATGCGGGTCGCGTTCGCTTTTTTGTAGGCGTCGGCATCCGGGTTGGCGAGCGGGTTCTGCATCAGGCCGTAGAGGAATTTTTCATCCGGCGAGACGGCAACGCCTTCCATGCCGCGATTGAGCTGGCGCTTGGCGAGGATCGCCGGCAGCGTGCCGCTGATCTTGTAAGTGGCACCGGCATAGTCATCTTCCGTCCCTTGCGGCACGAGGCGTTCGATGATCTTGCCATCGGCGGCCGCATGAACGAGGCTGGGGCCGTATTCATCCGAGATCCAGAAGCTGCCGTCCGAGAGACGCACAAGGCCTTCGGTATCGAGGCCGTTGGGATCGAACTCGACCGGCTTGCCGTCCTTGTCATAGGCATGCTCGGTCTTGGCGACCTTCAGCGGATTGGGCAGGCCCGAGATCGGCTTGCCGCTCGCATCGCTGAGCTTGATCATTTCCTTGACGGCGAACTTGCCGCCCTCACCAAGCTCCAGACGCTGGATCGTCGGCACGAAGTCGGGTTGCGGGAAGACCTTGGCGCTCTTATCGCCGGCGCACATCTTGTTGAAATCGGCACCCAGCAATTCCTCGGCCTCGGCGCAATCGATGTTCGGGCCGCGATCGGTGATCGAATAGAAGACATTGTCGGCATCTCCCGGCGCATGGAACAGCGCGCTGCCGACACCACGGCTCAGGTTCAGGAGCTTCGGCCCGGTCTGCACCGAACCCAGCGGCAGCGCCGGATCGTCGCTGGTGAAGATTTCCGGTCCTTCGGCCTGGGCCATACCGGCCATCATGAGGGTGAAGAGCGAAACCAGGCCAAAGCGGCGAGCGAATCTGTTCATCGAGCAAGCTCCCTGTCACGCGTTACGATGCGATCGCGTAACAAGCATTTGTGACGATTGAGCGACCGTCGCGTGAAGCTGTGGCGACAGCTTACCGCCCGAGACTGTCGAGCGCTCCTTGCAGAATGAAGGCCGCTGCCGATTGATCGACGATCTTGGCGCGTTTGCCACGGCTGAGGTCGGCCGAAATCATATCCCGCGTCACGGCGACCGTTGATAGCCGCTCATCCCAGAACGCCATCGGCAGATCGCGTAGCTTAGCAAGATTATTGGCGAATTGCCGCACCGACTGGCAACGTGGCCCTTCCGAGCCATCCATATTGAGCGGCAGGCCGATGACGAGGCCGCCTACTTGACGCTCATCGATCAGCTTCAGCAGCTGTTGTGAATCCTCGGTGAATTTCTTGCGCCGGATTGTCGTGATCGGTGATGCGATCATATGACCGGGGTCGCCGACGGCGATGCCGATGGTCTTCTCGCCAAGATCCAGCCCCATCAATCGACCGCCACGCGGCAATGCCGCTTTGAGATCGGCGAGAGATGCAGCGATCATGGCAGCGATTCCGCGAGCATGCCGTAAAGCGCGTTATGCACTACTGTCAATCTTTGAGCGGGCCAGGCGCGAGATAGGTGCGATCGCAATAGACCAGCGGCCTCACATTGCGATGCACGGCGCCGACGACGCGACCGATGAAGATGGTGTGCGAGCCAGCCTCGACAATGTCGTGAATGACGCAATCGAGATTGGCAACGGCGTCGACCAGAGCCGGCGCCGTGGTCGTCAGATTGGTCCATTCGGCAGCCTCGAAGTCGAAGGGATGCCCGCTGCTGGGGCGGCCGGCAAAGGTATCGGCAAGACCGCTTTGCTCGGCAGACAGCGCGTTGATGCAGAAGACGCCGTTCTGGCGAATGATCGCGACCGATGGGCTGCGGCGGTTGACGCAGGCAAGCAGCAATGGCGGCTCGGCCGAAACCGAGGTCATGGCGCTGACCGTAACGCCGGTACGGCCGGCGGGACCGTTCGAGGTCACCAGATTGACCGCGGCCGCCTGCACGCGCATTGCCCCGACGAAAGCGTCGATATCAACGCTGTCGGTCGAGTCCGCCGTGCTTTCGACCTTAACCGTGGCCATTAACTCAATCCTTCCCATGGCGATTCCTTAACGTTGAAATCGATCATGTGCGACAGTCTGCCGTAGGGGAAGGTATTTAGGAAATCGAATTCGTCGGGGGACGAGATCAATTTTTCCTATCACCTGCCGGCCCGGGTGAACGCAGGAACAAGAACGCCACGATCACGCTCAAGGTCGCAATCACCGCGCCACCCCCGAAAACCCCGATCGAGCCTGAATGCACGATCTCGGTCGTCAACGGCCCGTCAAATCCCGCCGCATTGCCGACAAGCCCCGCCAGAGCGGCGCCGATCGCCCCACCCAGGCATTCCAGGGTCGGTATGGCCGTCGCGGTCGCATCTTCCTGACCCACAGGCGCTGCCGCCATGATGCGTTGGTTGATGAAGGAATGCGCAATGCCAAACCCGATACCGACCAAGGCGAGGGCGAAGCCGACCAGCGCCAATGGGCTGCCGGCTAGGCTGGCACCCAAGAGGCCCATACCGACAGCCAGCGTTGCCGGCCCGCTGACGATGGTCAGCCAGTGCCAGCGCGGCGCCAGGGACGCGACGCAAAGGGCCGAGATCGACCAAGTGAGCGCATGGATCGCGCCGAAATATCCCGCCCAGATCGGCGTCAGGCCGCGGTCGAGTTGCAGAATATAGGGGGCATAGACGAAGACTCCCGCTTCACCCATCGGCATCAGGATGAGAATCCACAAGCCCAGCGACACGCGGTGCCGCAGACTGGGAAAGACGGTGGTGATGAGATGCGATGGGGCATGCCGGTCGATCTTCAGCGCCAGCGCCACTGCAGCGATGCCCGCCATAATCGCCACGCCACCCAGGACACTGCTATCGAGCCTGTCGGCAATCGCAATGCCCACGACGCCGGCTCCCAGCAGAAAGACGCGCAAGAGCGGCGGTTTGCCGACGAATATGCGCTGATGTCGTTCGCGCAGGATCATATAGGCCAGCGCCTGCATCGGCAGCGGCAGCAGAGCCGCCCCCAGGAATGCCGCGCGCCAGGAGAATAGCTCGGTCAGCGCCCCACCGATCAGCGGTCCGAGGAAAACAGCGCCGCCCCAGGTGGCCGCCAGCGTGCCGAAGACTCGTGGCACCAGCCGGTTGTCGAAGAGTTCGCGGGTGATCACATAGGAGAGCGCGATCAACACGCCCTCGCCCAGCCCCTGGATGGCGCGCCCGGCGAGGATTATGGCCACGCCGGGTGCCGCGGCCGAGACAAGACCGCCTACCATCACCACGAAGCCGGCACCGAGCATCGCATTGCGTGCCCCGAAATGGCCTTTGAGCATCGCCGTAACGGCGCCGCCAATGATCGTGGTGACGAGATAGAGGCTGCCCACCCAGCTCAGATACTCGGCGCCACCGACATCCTTGATCGCCGTCGGCATGGCCGTCGAGGCGAGATACCAGATGACCGCATGCAGGCCGACACCGAGATTGACCAGCGCCAGCGGTGCGATGTTGGCACGTTGAAGAAGACGCGGCGGGGCGTCGGCGGAAAGGGCGTCAAGGGCTGTCATGCGCGGAAACTAGGCGGCTTATTTTAGAAAGTAAATGCTTTCTAAAATAAGTGTGGCGCGATATTTTGCGGGTCATGGCAGATTTTGGTCCGACACGTGTTCTGGAAATATTGAAGGCAGAGGGCGCCCTCACCGCCTCGCATATCGGCCGCCATCTCGACATGACGGCCGTCGGTGCGCGCCAGCACCTCAACCGGCTTGCCGCGGCTGGGCTCGTTACTTTCGAGGATCAGCGGCAAGCGGTCGGGCGCCCCAGGCGCCTTTGGTCCCTGAGTGACCAGGGCCACGCCCATTTTGACGATCGTCACCGCGATCTGGCGAGTGAGTTGTTGGCAGCTATCGTCGTTGCCCATGGCGATGATGGTCTCGCATCAATCCTTGCCGCCCGCGAAGAGCAGCAATTGCTGCGCTATCGCACTGCTTTGGGCAAGGGCGGCAGTATCGGCGAGCGGGTCCAGCGCCTCACCGACCTCAGGCGCATAGATGGCTATATGGCCGAATGTCGCCAGGAAAAGGACGGCGCCTGGCTGATGACGGAGAATCATTGCCCCATCGCCCAGGCAGCCAAAGCCTGTTCCGGTCTCTGCGGCACCGAACTCAAACTCTTCCAGGATGTTCTTGGCAACGAAGCCGCCGTCACCCGCGTGCAGCATATGCTGGGCGGCGATCGCTGCTGCGCCTATCGCATTGCGCCGAGGCGTTGACCCGGCGCACTTCCAGCTTGCTTTTGGCCTCGTCGCCCCCGACATTGACCGCAAAGATCACTGTCGGGGATTAGCATGTCAGGACCGCTCGCCGGTATTCGCGTTTTCGATTTGAGCCGCATTCTCGCGGGGCCGACGGCGACCCAGATTCTGGGCGACCTTGGTGCGGATGTGATCAAGATCGAACGACCGGGCGCCGGCGACGATACGCGCAAATGGGGTCCGCCCTTCGTCAAAGGGCCGGACGGCAAGGACACGCATGAAAGCGGCTACTACCTTTCCATCAACCGCAACAAGCGCTCGGTCACTCTCGACGTTGCGAAGCCTGAAGGTCAGGAGATCGCGAAGCGCCTGATCGCGCGCTCCGACATCTTCGTCGAGAATTTCAAGGTCGGCGACATGGCGCGCTATGGCCTTTCCTACGAGCAGATCAAATACGACTTCCCGCGGCTGATCTATTGCTCGATCACCGGCTTTGGCCAGACCGGCCCCTATGCGCCGCTCGCCGGCTACGATTTCCTCGCCCAGGGCATGGGCGGCATCATGAGCGTCACCGGCGATCCCAGCGGCCAGCCGACAAAGGTGGGTGTTGCCATCACGGATATCGTCTGTGGCATTTATTCGACCGTCGCCATCCTCGCAGCCTTGCACCACCGGACGATTTCAGGCCGCGGCCAGTTCTGTGACATGAGCCTGCTCGATTCACAGGTCGGCTATCTTGCCAATATCGGCCTCCATTACCTCACCTCAGGCGAAGTCCCGAAGCGCTTGGGGAACGAACATCCCAACATCGTCCCCTATTCCGTCGTGCGCTGTTCGGACGGGTTCTTCATCCTGGCCGTCGGCAATGACAGCCAGTTCGAGAAGTTCTGCCAGTTCGCCGGGGTGCCTGACTGGGCCAAGGACGAGCGCTTCGCCACCAATCCGGCGCGGGTGCGCAATCGCACCCTCATCTATCAGATGATCAACGAGCTCACCGAGAAGAAGCCGCAGCAGCATTGGATCGATGGTCTCAATGAACTCAGCGTGCCGGTAGGCCCGGTCAACAATATCGACCAGGTCTTCAAAGACCCGCAGGTTCTGGCGCGCGAGATGAAAATCTCAATGCCGCACGGTTCGGCTGGTTCCGGCAAGGTCGACCTCATCGGCAGCCCGATCAAGCTCTCGGATACCCCGGTCGATTACCGCCTGGCGCCGCCGACTTGCGGGCAGGACACGGACAATGTCCTGCGCGAGCTGCTTTCCATGGGCGACGACGAGATCGCCACGCTGAGAGCGAAGAATATCATCTGATGCGGTGCGGCGCAGGTTGACTACTGCGCCGCACTCGTCTTGCGCAGGGCCAGCTGCTGGCCCAACAGTTTGTAGGCGACGTAGTATTTGTAGATGTTGCGCACGTATTGCACAGTCTCGCGGCCGATGCGGTCTGCGGCGACATATTCCACGTTGTTGAACCATTGGTTGGGATCGAGTTCGCGCGCCTCGGCCTCGCGGCGGAGTGATCGCACGCGCCCTGGGCCGGCATTATAGGCGGCGAAGGCAAAGAGAACCTTGTTCTCCTCGTCCATCGGCTCGTCGGCATAATAGTGGTCGATCATGAAGCGGACATATTTGACGCCGGCATGGATATTGGGTTCCACCTGCTTGATGTCTCCGACGGCCAATTCCTTGCCCGTATCCGGCATGACCTGCATGATGCCGACGGCGCCGACACGGCTCTTTACCGACTGATCCAGGCGGGATTCCTGATAGCCCTGTGCGGCCATCAGGATATAGTCGACGTTGTATTGCTCCCCGTATTTGCGGAAAGTATCGATCAGCTTCTGCAGTTTTGCCCGCTCGGCATCCGCCGACGCGTTCTTCACCCATTTAACCGATTTCAGATAACGCTTCAGCACCACATTGCCGAAAGCCGTGCCGGCACGATGCTTCTCCAGGAAGGGATTGAGTGCTGCCATGAATTGCGGGCTGTCCTTGCGGATGGCAAAGGCGATCTCTCCTTCCTCGCGAATGGCGACATCCTCGTGGACAGTGATGTTGGGAAAGACCTGTTTCCAGAAATTGGCGAGATAGCGGTCGGCAAAGACGAGCGGTGCCAGCCCTGCATTGGCCATTTCCAGCACGTCTTCGGCCTCGAAATGGCCCGGCGCCTCGTGGATCTCCATTTCCGGAAGACCCCGCTCCTTGAATTTCGCATTGAGCGCGGTGAGGCTTTCGAAATAGCTGGTCGCCTTGCGCACGAAGACGCTGCGCCCGGCGAGATCATCGACACTCTTCAATTCCGGCCCGCCCGGCCCGGTCACCGCCAATTCCTTGATGTGCTCCGCCAGCGGCGTGGTGAAATCAACCTGCTTCTGCCGTTCCGGCGTGATGGTCAGGTTGGCGGCAACGACGTCGCCCCGACCATCCAGCAATGCCGGAATGAGCTGGTCGCGCGCGGTCGGGATGAAATGAAGGTCAATCCGCAGATTGCCGGTCTTCATCTTCTTGTTGAGGTCTTCCTCGAAGGCCCGCATGAGTTCGTAGGAAATGCCGCGCTGCGTGCCGCCCAGATCGATGAAATAGAACGTCTTGCTATAGGGGACGAGGACACGGATGACACGGCGCTGGGCCATGCCGTCGAGATCGCCGGTCCAGGGTTGGGCATCGGCGGAAAGCGTCGCGAGACTTGGAGCCGTCTCGTCCGCGCCGGCCGGCATTGCCGTCCAGGCGAAAAGGGTCAAAGCCACACACCAGGCCAGGCGCAACATCTGCTTCTCACTGTCTCATTACAGTTGCAATAAGGCTCCAATTTCGCCTATCCGCTGTCAAGCTGGCGCGGCGCCTTAACCATTCGGACAGGACAGAAAGTCAATTGGCTCACACCCCAACTAGAATCGTTGACCCGTCCGGCGACGACATTATGATGCGCGCTCGATATGAGCGCTGAAGCACGCACGCCTAACCCCTTCTTCCCCCACAGGCATTTGCTGGGAATCGAGGGGCTTTCCGCCGCCGAAATCGAACGGCTCCTCGACCTTTCCAACCGCTACGCCGATATGTCGAAGGACGACTCGACCGCCCGCGCCCTGCTGCGCGGCCGAACAGTCATGAACGTCTTCTTCGAGAATTCGACCCGTACCCAGACCAGTTTCGAACTGGCAGCCAAACGGCTGGGAGCGGACGTGACCAACATGTCGGTCGGCACCTCGTCCATCAAGAAGGGCGAAACCCTGCTCGACACCGCCATGACGCTCAACGCCATGCGGCCGGACGTCATGGTCGTACGCCATTCGGACTCCGGCGCCATCAACCTGCTGTCACAGAAGGTCGACGGTGCCGTCATCAATGCCGGTGACGGCCGGCATGAACATCCGACCCAAGCGCTGCTCGATGCCCTCACCATCCGCCGCCGGCTCGGTAAATTGCAGGGATTGCTCGTTGCCATCTGCGGCGACATCCTGCACAGCCGTGTCGCGCGCTCGAACATCCATCTCTTGACCAAAATGGGTGCTCGCGTACGGGTGATCGCGCCGATCACCTTGCTGCCGTCCAATATCGACCGCATGGGGGTCGAGGTCTTCACGGATATGCGCAAGGGCCTGAAAGACGTCGACATCGTCATGATGCTGCGCCTGCAGCTCGAACGCATGCAGGGCGCCTATGTGCCGTCGGTGCGCGAATACTTCCACTTCTTCGGCCTTGATTACGAAAAGCTCTCGGTGGCGAAACCCAATGCACTCATCATGCATCCCGGCCCGATGAATCGCGGCGTCGAGATCGATTCCGAGGTGGCCGACGATATCAATCGCTCGGTCATCCGCGAGCAGGTGGAAATGGGCGTCGCCGTTCGCATGGCCTGCCTTGACGCCCTCACCCGCGGCATCGTGGGGCAGAACCGATGAACTCGAACGCCGTGAATACCGAGAAGAAGAAGGGCGGCCGGCCGCTGCTGCTGGCGAATGCCCGCATCGTCGATCCTGCCGCCAACCGCGACGAACGGGGTGGAATTCTGGTCGATGGCGGCGTCATCGCCGATATCGGCCCGCAAGTGACGAAGCAGAACGCCCCGGCTGAGGCCGATCTGGTTGATTGCGGCGGCCATGTGCTGATACCGGGCCTGGTCGACATGCGCGTCCAGCTGCGCGAACCTGGCGGGGAGCATCAGGAGACGATCGCGACCGGGAGCCTCGCTGCGGCGGCTGGTGGTGTCACCAGCATGGTGTGCCTGCCAAATACCGATCCCGTCATCGATGACATTTCCGGCGTCGAATACATCGCCCGGCGCGCCCGCGAAACCAAGCGGGCCAAGATCTATTGCTATGGCGCGCTCACCCGCGGCCTGCACGGCAAGGATCTGGTGGAAATGGGCATGCTGTCGGAGTTCGGCGCCCTCGGCTTCACCGACGCGCTCCATGCTGTCGCTGATGCCCAGGTCATGCGCCGCGCGCTTTATTACGCACGCACCTTCGACCTGCTCATCGTCCAGCACCCTGAAGAACCAGCGCTGGCGGCCGGCGGCGCCATGAACAACGGCGAACTGGCGACCCGGATCGGCCTGCCCGGCATTCCCTCTTGCGCCGAAGTAATGATGATCGAGCGCGATCTCCATCTCGTGCGCATGTCGGGCGCCCGCTACCATGTGGCACATGTCTCAACCGCTGCGTCCGTTGAGGCCATTCGCAAGGCGAAGCAGGAAGGGCTGCGCGTTACTTGCGACACCGCCCCACCCTATTTCTCGCTGAACGAAAATGAAATCGGCGATTATCGGACGTTCGCCAAGCTCTCCCCACCCCTGCGGGGCGAGAGCGATCGGCGCGCCGTAGCTGCGGCAATCGCGGAAGGCGTCATTGACTGCATCGCCAGCGACCATGCCCCGCATGACGTCGAGAGCAAGCGCGTGCCCTTCATGCAGGCGGCGGCCGGTATCATCGGCCTTGAGACTTTATTGCCGGTGAGCCTCGAACTCTATCACAAGGGTTCGCTGTCATTGCTCGACCTCCTCAAATGCGCGACCAGCCGCCCGGCCGAAATCTTAGGACTGCCGCAAGGGCGTCTTGCCAAGGGGGCGCCGGCCGATATGGTACTGATCGATCTCGACAAGCCGCACCGCATCGACGTGGCGGGCTTCAAGAGCAAGTCGAAGAACTCGCCTTATGATGGCCGTCCGGTGCAAGGTCTGGTGTTGAAGACCTTCGTCGACGGCCGCCTCGTCTTCTCCCATGAAGGGCAGGCCTGATGGAACCCGCGACGGATCTGCCGCTTTGGACCCATGCCGCTGCGGCGGTGCTTGGTTATCTCCTGGGCTCGATTCCGTTCGGCCTCCTTCTCACCAAGGCGGCGGGCCTGGGTGATATTCGCAATATTGGCTCCGGCAATATCGGCGCCACCAATGTGCTGCGGACCGGCAACAAGCCGTTGGCGCTCGCCACCCTGCTGCTCGACGGCGGCAAAGGTGCTGTGGCGGCGCTGATCGCCGCCCATTTCGACCCGCTGCTCGCCGTCATCGCCGGCGGTGCCGCACTGCTCGGTCATCTTTTTCCGATCTGGCTGGGCTTCAAAGGCGGCAAGGGTGTCGCCACCACGCTCGGCACACTGCTGGCCGTCAACTGGATGGTGGGCATCGCCGCCTGCCTCACTTGGCTAGCTGTCGCCTTCGGCTTCCGCTTCTCCTCGCTGGCGGCCCTCGTGGCCGTCGCCCTCTCGCCACTCTACGCCTATATCCTCGGCACCGGTCCGCAGGTCGTTTTCGCGGCTTTCGCCGCCGTGCTGGTCTGGATTCGGCACCACGAGAACATCACCCGCCTGCTAAACGGCACCGAGCCGCGCATCGGCAAGAAGAAGAGCCAATAGCATTTTCGGTTGTCTGTTCACGGTTGATTCTCGCGCGGGTCTTCCCTACGCTTCGGCGCCATGGAACCAATCTCACGCACCTTGAACGATTCCGAACGCCTCGACTGGCTGCGTCTTGCCCGCAGCGAGAATGTCGGGCCGGTCACCTTTCGCCGCCTGATTGATCGTTTTGGGTCAGCCAAGCGCGCTCTTGAGCGGCTGCCTGACCTTGCCAAGAATGGCGGGCGGCGTAGCTATCGGGCATGCCCGCTCTCCTTGGTCGAGGCGGAATTGGAACGGCTATCCGAGATCGGCGGCCGGGCCATTGCCTGGATCGAGCCGGATTATCCGGCGGCGTTACGCGCGGTCGACGATGCGCCCGCCATCCTCACGGCGCGCGGTCGGTTCGATCTCCTCACCCGGCCACGCCAAGTGGCGCTGGTCGGTGCACGTAATGCCTCTGCTAACGGCCGGCGGTTCGCCCATGATTTGGCACGGGAGTTGGCGACAGCCGCGCTGGTGGTCGTCTCAGGCCTTGCCCGCGGCATCGATGGGGCTGCCCATGCCGGCGCCTTGGCTGCCAAGGGCGGAACCGTCGCGGTCCTTGCCGGCGGGGTGGACGTGCTCTACCCGCCAGAACATGCCGACCTCTACGACCGGATGGCGCGTGATGGTCTCATCGTCGCCGAGATGCCACCCCGAACCGAGCCTGGCGCCCGCCTCTTTCCAAGGCGCAACCGGATCATCTCCGGCCTGTCGCTCGGCACCGTGGTGGTGGAGGCGGCGCTCAAATCCGGCTCCCTCATCACAGCCCGTTTTGCCAATGAGCAGGGGCGCGAGGTGATGGCGGTTCCCGGCTCACCGCTCGACCCCAGATGCCGCGGCACCAATCGATTGATCCGCGAAGGAGCCCTGCTGGTTGAAGACGCTGGGCAGGTACTGGAGGCGATTGATGGGATCAAAAGCCCAAACTTCAATCTTTTCAGAAACTTCAATGAGAGCGCACATGACATTGATTCTGAAACAGAAAATTGTCCTTCTAATCTGCAGGCGACGGTGCTGAACCTGCTTGGCCCAAGCCCGGTGGAGGTTGACGAACTGCTCCGGCAGTGTCATTGCTCCGCTCCCGTCATGGGAATGGTTCTGCTGGAATTGGATCTGGCAGGCCGCCTTGAGCGACACCCCGGCAACCGGGTTTCGCTGCTCGCAAAGGTCGCCTGACCACCTATATTTCCTGCGGGCCGGCACCCTGAACGGCCGGTTTGGTGTCCACTTCTAGATCATCCCGAAAGCGGGTCCATGAAGGTCGTCGTCGTCGAATCACCCGCCAAGGCCAAGACCATCAACAAATATCTGGGTAGCGATTACAAGGTCCTGGCCAGCTTCGGCCATGTCCGCGACCTGCCCCCCAAGGATGGCTCGGTCCGGCCGGACGAGGATTTCGCCATGACCTGGGACGCCGAGGGACGCGGCGCCAAGCAGATCAAGGAAATCGCCAGCGCCGCTGCCGGGGCCGACCAGCTGCTGCTGGCAACTGACCCTGACCGCGAGGGCGAAGCCATATCCTGGCACTTGGCGCAGGAACTTCGAGGCAAGAAGGCGCTGGCCAAGCTGCCGATGGCCCGGGTGGCCTTCAACGAAATCACCAAGAAGGCTGTCCTCGACGCCATCGCCAACCCGCGCGAGATCGACCAGGAACTGGTCGACGCCTATCTCGCCAGGCGCGCGCTCGACTACCTCGTGGGCTTCACCCTCTCCCCCATCCTGTGGCGCAAGATGCCGGGCAGCCGTTCGGCCGGCCGCGTGCAGTCGGTGGCGCTGCGCATCGTCTGCGAGCGTGAAGCGGAGATCGAGGCGTTCAAGGCCCGCGAATACTGGAGCATCGAGGCCACCTTCACCGGCCCGGACGGCCAGAATTTTGCCGCGCGCCTTACCCATCTCAATGGCAAGAAGCTCGACAAGTTCGACATCGCCGACGAAGCATCCGCCAAGACTGCCGTCGCCGCCGTCGAGGCCGGCGCTCCGTTTAAGGTCGCGTCCGTCGAGCGGAAATCGGTGCGCCGCAACCCGTCGCCGCCCTTCATCACCTCGACCCTACAGCAGGAAGCTTCGCGCAAGCTCGGCTACGGTGCGGCCCATACCATGAAGATCGCCCAGCGCCTCTATGAGGGCATCGATCTCGACGGCGAAACGGTCGGCCTCATCACCTATATGCGCACGGACGGCGTCAACCTCAGCCAGGAGGCCGTGGTCGCCGGCCGCAAGCTGATCGGCGAGCAATACGGCCAGAAATACCTGCCGGCCAGCCCCCGCATATATAAGAGTGCGGCCAAGAATGCCCAGGAAGCCCATGAGGCGATCCGCCCCACCGACCTCTTCCGCCGCCCCGAGCAGGTGCGCAAATATCTGCGCGACGAAGAAGCGAAGCTCTACGATCTCATCTGGAAGCGTACCCTCGCCAGCCAGATGGAAAGTGCCGAGCTCGACCAGGTCGCGATCGATATCGTCTCGGCCGACGGTCGCCAGACTCTGCGGACGACCGGCTCGATCATCACCTTCGATGGTTTTCTGACGCTCTATCAGGAAGACCATGATGACCCCACCGAGGATGACGACAGCGGCAAGCGCCTGCCGAACCTGAAGCAAGGCGACGGCGTGAAATCGCAGGATGTAAAGCCGGAACAGCATTTCACCCAGCCGCCGCCGCGCTATTCCGAGGCCTCGCTGATCAAGCGCCTGGAAGAACTCGGCATTGGCCGCCCGTCTACCTACACGTCGATCCTGCAGACGCTCGAAGACCGCGCCTATGTGAAGATCGAGAAGAAGCGCCTGATCCCCGAGGATCGCGGCCGTCTGGTCACGACCTTCCTTACCAATTTCTTCGATCGCTACGTCCAATACGGCTTTACAGCCGATCTCGAGACCAAGCTCGACGATATCTCCGGCGGTCGCGCCCGCTGGAAAGACGTGCTGGCCGAATTCTGGAACGATTTCGCGCACCTCCATCAGGAGGAAGCGGGCGATGCCGGCAAGCTGCCGTCGATGCAGGAGGCCGTGGCCTTCCTCGACAAAGGCATCGGTACGCGCTCGGTGGTGATCGACGCGCTCAACGACGCTCTGGCGCCGCACTTCTTCCCAGATCTCGGCAACGGCAAGCACCCGCGCGCCTGCCCGGCCTGCGGCTCTGGCGAGCTCGGGATCAAGTTGGCCAAGAACGGCGCCTTCATCGGCTGCAATAACTATCCGGAATGCAAATACACGAAGCCTCTGGCCGTGCAGACCGAGGAAGAAATCGCGGCGGCCTCGGCCGGTCCAGTCGAACTCGGCAAGGATCCGGCCGGCAAGAGCATTACGCTCCGCAAGGGCCCCTATGGCTTCTATGTACAGCTCGGCGAGGCAGAGGAAGGCGAGAAGCCAAAGCGCGTGTCGCTGACCCGCGACCTCGACCCGAACGCCGTCAGTCTGGAGATCGCGGAAAAGCTGTTGAGCCTGCCGCGTGTCGTCGGTCATCACCCGGAGACGCAGAAGCCGATCATGGCCGGCATCGGCCGCTTCGGCCCCTATCTCAATCACGACGGCAAGTTCAAATCGATCCCCAAAGACGATGACGTGCTGTCGATCGGCATGAACCGCGCTATCGAGCTGCTCTCCCAAGAGAGCAAGGGCCGCGGTGGCCGCCAGGCCGCCCCCGGCAAGGAGATCGGCAAGCACCCTGAATCCGGTGAGGCCGTGACCCTGCACGAAGGTCGCTATGGGCCCTACGTGAAGATGGGCGCCATCAACGCCACCCTGCCGAAATCGATCGAGCCCGGCGCCGTGACCATGGAGGAAGCGCTGCAGCTGATTGCTGCCCGCGCCGAAGCCGGTGGTGGCAAGGGCAAGAAGAAGGCGGCACCGAAGGCCGCGAAGAAAGTAGCCAAGAAGACGGCCGCGAAATCTGACGAAGGTGGAACCGAGGCGAAGCCGGCGAAGAAGACTGCGACCAAGACGGCTGCCAAAAAGACGGCAAAGAAGGCCGTCAAGAAAGCCACAAAGAAAGCGTCCTGACGTGCGTCCTTCCCTCGCCGTCGAGCGAGGGAAGGAAATGCCACGTCTACTTCGTCACAGTGAAATGTGACGTCATGCCGGCCTCGAAATGGCCTTTGAGATTGCACAGCAGCAAATAGTCGCCGGCTTTTAGATCGGCGCTCATCTCTCCGCTCTTGCCAGGTTCGACATCCTCGACCTCGCCCATCGATTTCAGCTTGTCCTCATCGACCCGATGCTTGCCTTTCATCATCGGAATCTCGTCGTTCTTGTTCTTCAGTTTGATCACGACCATTTCGTGATTGGTCGCCATGGCGTCGTTCTTGACGACGAAAGTGATCTTGCCCGCCGGGACGGAATCGTGATCCAGCATCATTCCCATCTTGTCGCCGGCGTCGCCGGTGAGATCGACATTGACGGTCGTGTCGGCAAAGGCCGGCAAGCTTGAGACAGCAAGCATCGCTGCGCCCAGCCACAGGCTGCGCTTCATTGAAATCGGCATGAAAGAAAGCTCCAATATGAATGTCCGGCTGTCACCAGCCACGACCGCCCGCAACGGCCGCGAACAGGACGCTAGCGAAGTCGACTGACAGGGAGCTTTCTCTTGATGCGTGCAACGCGTCAGCTTCCCGACAGGAAGCAGCACCTCAGTCTTCCGGAATGAGGCCGCCTTCTTCCTCATTGCGCTTGTCGTAGGCGGCGCCGTCGAACTCGGCTCGGCAGGCCTGCAGCATCTGTCCGATGGAGGGCAGTGCCTTGCGATCGATTTGTGCCGCCGGATCCCACAGCTTGGAGCGCGAGAGCGATTGCGAGCAATGGACGTAAGCGCGCTCGATCTCGATGATCAGCACCGAGCGCGGAATCTTGCCATTGACATCAGCGAAGCTTGCCACCAGTTCCGGGTCGACCGAAATCTTCGCGCGGCCGTTGACGCGCATCGTCTCACCTACACCCGGCACGAGGAACAACATGGCCACGCGCGCGTCGGCGACAACGTTGCTCAAGCTATCGACACGGTTATTGCCGCTGCGGTCAGGCAGCATCAAGGTCTTCTTGTCGACAACACGCACGAAACCCGGCGGCCCGCCGCGCGGAGAGGCATCGAGCCCCTCCTCGCCACAGGTCGACAGCACAACAAAGGGCGATGCCTTGATGAAAGCGGCGTAGGCCTCTGTGAGGAAGGTCATTTCCTTCACCAGCGAGGCAGGTACCGGCTCGCCGTAAAGATCCCGCAGCGTGTCGCCTTTCGTGATTTTGGTCTGGTCGTTCATGGCCTTCCCCTCATGGCAAAGCGGCGCCTGATCGTAGGGGACCAGGCGCCGACATGGAAGGCAGGAATTGGCTAAATCTGGCTAGCCTGCCAGTGATCTCTACGCTTCGACGGGTTCGACCGTCTCTTCGCGCGGGCTCGACTTCGATTCGATAATTTCGAAAGTCAGCTTTTGCTTTTCCTTGTCAAAGTCGACACGCACCGTGCCGCCTTTCTCCAGCTTGCCGAATAGCAATTCCTCGGCCAGCGGTTTCTTGATGTGCTCCTGGATCGTGCGGCTGAGCGGTCGCGCGCCATAGAGCGGATCGAAACCGATATCGGCAAGATGCTTCCGGGCCGCGTCCGTGAGCTCGATATTCACATGGCGGTCGGCGAGCTGGGCTTCCAACTGCATGACGAACTTGTCAACGACCTGCGCCACGATCTCCGGCGAGAGGTTCGAGAACGGGATGATCGCGTCGAGACGGTTGCGGAATTCGGGCGCGAACATGCGTTCGATTTCCGCCTGGTCCTCGCCCTCACGCTTGTCGCGCATGAAGCCGATCGCCGATTTCGCCATCATCGCCGCACCTGCATTCGTCGTCATGATCAGAATGACGTTGCGGAAATCGACCGCCTTGCCGTTATGGTCGGTGAGCTTGCCGTGATCCATCACCTGCAACAGGATGTTGAAGAGATCTGGATGCGCCTTCTCGATTTCATCCAAGAGCAGGACTGCATGCGGATGCTGGTCGATGGCGTCAGTGAGCAAGCCGCCCTGGTCGAAGCCGACATAACCCGGAGGGGCGCCGAGGAGGCGCGAGACAGTGTGCCGCTCCATATATTCCGACATATCGAAGCGGATGAGCTCGATACCCATGATGCGGGCCAGCTGCTTGGCAACCTCGGTCTTGCCGACACCGGTCGGACCTGAGAAGAGATAGGAGCCGATGGGCTTGTCCGGTTCGCGCAGGCCCGCACGCGCCAGCTTGATCGCAGCGCAGAGCGCATCGATTGCCGGATCCTGGCCGAACACCATGGTCTTCAGATCGCGCTCCAGCGACTTCAACGCGACTTTGTCGTCCTTCGAAACCGACTTCGCCGGGATACGCGCGATGATCGCCACCACCGCCTCGACATCCTTCACGGTGATGGTCTTCTTGCGCTTCGATTCCGGGAGCAGCATTTGGGCGGCACCGACTTCGTCGATGATGTCGATCGCCTTATCCGGCAGCTTGCGGTCGCCGATATAGCGTGACGACAGTTCGACCGCCGCACGAATGGCTTCCGCGGTGTAGCGGACATTGTGGTGCTTTTCGTAATAGGGCTTCAGGCCCCGCAGGATCTTCACCGCATCTTCCTGCGACGGCTCGTTGACGTCGATCTTCTGGAAGCGGCGGACGAGCGCCCGGTCCTTTTCGAAATGCTGGCGATATTCCTTATAGGTGGTCGAACCGATGCAACGCAGCGAACCCGACTGCAAAGCGGGCTTCAAGAGGTTCGAAGCATCCATCGAACCGCCAGACGTCGCACCAGCGCCGATCACGGTATGGATTTCATCGATGAAGAGGATGGCGCCGTCGAGATTCTCGAGCTCCTTCACCACGGCCTTCAGGCGCTCTTCGAAATCGCCGCGATAGCGGGTGCCCGCCAACAGCGAGCCCATGTCGAGCGAGAAGATGGTGGCATTCTTCAAGACATCCGGTACGTCACCCTTGACGATGCGCCGCGCGAGGCCTTCGGCGATCGCGGTCTTGCCGACACCCGGATCACCGACATAGAGCGGATTGTTCTTGGTGCGGCGGCACAGCACCTGGATGGTGCGCGAAACCTCGCTGTCGCGCCCGATCAGCGGATCGATCTTGCCGTTCTGGGCTTTCTGGTTGAGGTTGACGCAATAGGCCTCAAGCGCCTCGGTGCCGGTCTTCGCCTGTGACTCGCCCTCTTCCTTCTCGGAAGCACCACGCACACGCTTGGGCTCGGCGCGACCGGCCACCTTCGCAATGCCGTGGCTGATATAATTGACCGCGTCGAGGCGCGTCATTTCCTGCTCCTGCAGGAAATAAACCGCATGGCTTTCGCGCTCGGAAAACAGCGCCACCAGAATATTGGCGCCAGTCACTTCCTCGCGTCCCGAAGACTGTACGTGAATGGCCGCCCGCTGCACGACACGCTGGAACCCAGCGGTAGGCTTGGCTTCCGCCTGCTGCTTGCTGATGATGTTGGCGAGTTGATTGTCGACGTAATCGACCAGATCACGCTTCAAGCGATCGACATCCACATTGCAGGCGCGCATGACGGCGACCGCATCCTGGTCATCGGTCAAGGCGAGGAGCAGATGCTCCAGCGTCGCGTAATCGTGCCGTCGCTCGCTGGCCAGGGCCAAAGCACGGTGCAGAGTTTGTTCAAGATTGGGCGACAGCATGGGCCGGGATATCCTTCCTTGACTAACTATCAACCGTCATGCGGATCCCCACCCGCGTGACATCCGATGCAAACGAACGACTGTTCCCCACTTCGCTCTCTTTGACGCTCTATTCCTTCTCCATCGTGCATTGCAGTGGGTGCTGGTGGCGGCGCGCGAAATCAATCACCTGCGAGACTTTGGTCTCGGCAATTTCATAGGTGTAGATCCCGCACACACCGACTCCGCGGTGATGCACATGCAGCATGATCTCGGTCGCGGCCTCGCGGCTCTTGTTGAAGAAGCGCTCCAGCACATGAACGACGAATTCCATCGGCGTGTAATCGTCATTGAGGAGCAGGACGCGATACATGGACGGCTTCTTGGTCTTGGGCTTCGCCTTGACCACCGTACCGACACCCGGACGACCAGCGCCGCCGCCATTGTCATGGTCGCCGTTGTCGTCGCCGTCCTCGCCCGCCGTCAGCAGCGGGCTGGTGGGCTTGCGCTCTATATCCTCAAGGCTCATCAAGTCGTTGGACCCAAAAATGGCTATCATGGCTGTATCATATTGGATGCTAAGACCGAGT
This sequence comes from Pseudomonadota bacterium, assembly GCA_016183985.1. Classification (GTDB taxonomy): domain Bacteria; phylum Pseudomonadota; class Alphaproteobacteria; order Dongiales; family Dongiaceae; genus Dongia. Next base: position 95,929 of record JACPDN010000011.1, read on the forward strand.
TAAAAGAGGCGCCTGCGATATAGTGGGGCTGCAATAATGCCGGGACTGAATTCCCGACCATGTTACAACCCCGCACGCCCGATTCCGTCCTCCCGCAGGGTGATCACAAAGGCGCCACTATAGTCCTTGTGCCGGCCTTTCCCCTGATCGTTCTTATCCATATAGGTGACGGCCCGCGGCGGCAGGAACGCGATGCCGGTCTGGTCATGCTTCAGAAGAAAGTCCAGAAACGACGTGCGGGTAAGGGCAAAGGCCCTGGGCTTGTCGGCCCAAGCGTTGACGAAGAATTTGCCCGCTTCACAGCCGGCGACGAGCCAATAGAAATCCTGCGAATGAAGTCGCAATCCGGCCTGGGAGCCGCTCGCGAACCCAGCTTGATGCAGCGAATCGCGCAGTTTTGACCAGTCGGCAGCATTGAGATCGCTGTCGGAGCGGTGGAACTGCCATGGCCCCAGCAATTCTTCGAAACTGCTGAAGCCCATCTCCAATAAGTTGCCGCTTTGCCCACGCGCCCGGGCGACGAGGTGGGGCTTCGCCCCGTCAGTCGCCTCATAGGTGCGCAGATGGTCGTAATACTGACCGTTATAGACGATGCGGTAGTGGTCCGGCCCGCCAGCGGCACAGGAATTGCGTATATCCGCTGCGTCGAGATAGCTGAACCAAGTGAATTTGCGCTCGATTGGGTTGTCGATGGTACTGCCCGAACCAAGCTGGCCGCTCGATTGGTAAGCGCAGCCGGAGAGGAAAACGGCTGCCAGGGACAGGACGGTGCCGGCTCGCACCGAGAATCGGAGCAATTGCCGCAGGCGGCCCAGAATTGTGAGGATCATCCGTTAGAAACCTGATTCCGTTGGCGTCTTGTCTAAGTTTACCACTTTTTAGCCCCTGGTAGGCTATAGACAGGATTCTACGGTTAACGTAGGATCGGACACGAAATTGCCTAAATCTTTTCACCGGCTTAGGGGGAAAAGCACGATGCTGCTGCCGCACCAGCCCGCGCGGGGGTCGATTCTGTCCGTTTTGCGCCTTTTTTGCGCAACCCTTGCGATCCTGGCGCTGACCAGCGTCATCGGCTTGTCTGCGACTGCCCAGGCGAAACCCGTCGCCGCCAGCATCGTTGTTGATGCCGAAACCGGCGAAGTGCTGTCGCGTTCCAATGCCGATGCCCTCACCTACCCGGCATCGCTCACCAAAATGATGACGCTCTATCTGCTGTTCGATGCCCTGGACAAGGGCACGGTCAAGCTCAGCGACCGTATCACCTTCTCGAAGAACGCGGCCAGCGAAGCGGCCACCAATATGAACGTGCAGGCCGGCGATACGATCCAGGTCGAAACGGCAATTCTTGCCATGGTCGTGCGGTCGGCCAACGATGTCTCGACCGCCGTCGGCGAACATCTTGGCGGTACCGAGACAGCCTTTGCCCGTATGATGACGGCCAAGGCCCGGCAGCTCGGCATGAACAACACCACCTATCGCAACGCCAACGGCCTGCCCAACCCGGGCCAGATGACGACGGCACGCGATCAGGCCACACTCGGCATCGCGCTGCTGCGTGATCATCCGAAATATTATGGCTATTTCAGCCGTAACTCCTTCGTCTATCGCGGTAACACCTATGGTGGCCATAACCGCGTAATGAAGAAGTTCGCTGGCGCTGATGGCATCAAGACCGGCTATATCCGCGCTGCGGGCTTCAACCTCGTTTCCTCCGCCGAACGCAACGGCCGACGCCTTGTGGGTGTTGTGCTCGGCGGAACCAGCGCCCCGATCCGCGACAAGCAGATGGTAGCGCTTCTCACCGACGGCTTCAAAAACCGGCAGGGTATCGGCGACACGCTCGTCGCCAAGGCTCCCGGCAGCGCCGTCCCGGCTCAGCTGACGCCGGCCGTCGCCGCGAACGACGCCGGAACCGGCGATGTGGACGCCGGTGACATGGATGCGGTTGTCGCCAACGCCCTGGTGCCGACGCCCAAGCCGACAGCACGCAAGGATGACTCGATCGGCACCGCGATTGCGACCATGGCCAGCGTCTCGCTCGCGCCCGCGGTCGCCTCGCCAGATTCGCAATCGGTTGCCAATGTCTGGAGCGGCAACGACAAAAACCAGTTTGGCGTTCAGGTTGGCGCCTATTCAAAGTTCAAACCGGCCCAGAAGGCCGCCGAACGCGCCACGAAGGCCGTGCCGGCGATCCTGGCTGATGCCCGCATCGTCATCGACCGCGGCAACAGCGATATCTATCGCGCCCGTGTCTTCGGCCTTTCCAAGGCCGATGCCGACGCTGCCTGCAAAAAGCTCAGGGCCAAGCAGACCGACTGCCTCGTCGTAAAGGCCGACAGCAGCGTTGCGCAGACCGCGCAGTAACATCACGGATTATTTCGAAGAACGGCGCTATTTCAGCGCGAAGACCGCGCATGGCTCGGCGATACCGTAAAGCTGGTGTTGTCCCAGTGAGATAACTGATGGTGGGATAGCTGATGGCGCTGCCTGCGCCGCGAATGCCTCGGACAGCAGCACTGCGTGGCCAAGCGGCCGGCAGAGCCCCTCCAACCGGCTGACAAGATTGACCGCCGGACCAATAGCTGTGAAGTCCAGCCGATCGGCCGTGCCGATATTGCCCCATAGCATCTCGCCTAGATGGAGAGCGATGCCGAAGGAGAGCGGCGGCACGCCCTGCTCCATGCGCATTTGATTGAGATGCGCCATGCCGGCACGTGCGGCAACGCCCGCACGCAGCGCTGCAGCGCATGCATTTGCCGCATCGCGTTCGCCGATCGGAAAGATCGCCAGCACCCCGTCGCCGATGAATTTCAAGACCTCACCGCCAAAGGCATGCACTGCCCCGGCGATCCGATCGAACCAACCGTCAAGCGCCGCCACCACTTCCTTCGCTGGGACGCGTTCGGATAGTTCGGTAAAGCCACGCAAATCAGCATAAAGCAATGCCGCATGGATCGTCTCACCGGACTCGCGCCGCAAGCGTCCGGCCAACACCTGCTCCGCGCTTCGCCGTCCGATATAGGCTGTCAGCAGCGCCGCCAACGTGGATCGCGCCGCCAGCGCAACCAAAGGAGCCTTGGCAAAGCGGGCTACTTCCCGCAGCAATTCCAATTCGGGGCCACTGAAGGATCGACTGGCTGCCCAAGCCAGAATCGCCCCCTCAGAAACGTCACCAGTTCTTGTTTCATGAACAATGCTCCCGCCAAGCTCAATCAACCAATGGCGGGCGATATCTGTATCCGAAGGGGCGCTCGGGCTGGCAAGGCCCAGGGCCTCAATCACCTTTCCCGAATCAGCGCGCCATAGCCATGTTCGCTTTTCGATGATTGGATGTGGTGCGGCTTGGGTCAACGCCGCCCCCACCAGCGGCAAACCATCGGCTACGAGCCGGGTCGCCAGCGCGGTAAGAAAGCCCTCGCCATCCGATTCCTCGATCGCCTTATCGACCAGGAAGGCCAATGTGGAGGGCAGCGGCATGGTTGATATCATGCCGCGGCGTCATGTGCGTGTCATGCGGTGATTCTGCTCCTTGCGCGAAAAGCGCATTCACCTAGAGTCCCCAAGAGGGATGTCTGGATTTGGAGAGCGGATCGATGGCCGAGACCCTTCGCAGCGAAATTGAGATCGCCGCACCGCAGGCAACCGTCTTCGCGTTCCTGACCGACCCCGACAAGATTTTGCGTTGGATGGGGACGAAGGTGACAATCGATCCCAAGGCTGGCGGGATCTATCTGCTTGGCATGACTGACAAGCTGACGGCCCATGGCGAGTTCACCGAAGTCATTCCAGTCCATCGCCTGGCGTACAAATTCGGCTGGGATGGTCACGACGAAGTACCGCCGGGATCCACACTGGTCGAAATCGACCTCATCGAAAAGGACGGCGGTACGCTGGTGCGCCTGACCCATGGCGGACTCCCCAATGAAAAGGAGCGCATCGAGCATGAGAAGGGCTGGACCCATTATATGAAGCGCCTAGCGATCGCCGCTGCCGGCGGCGATCCGGGGCCGGACAAGCACCTTTCTTCGTGATCGACATCATCGAGGGCAAAACCCTGACGACGATGGGCATGAGCTTGCCCGAATTCAATCCGGTCAGAACAACGAAGATCAAGAACGGTGTCCGCCGGCCGCCGCCGCCCACCACACCGCAGAACGCATTGGCCTAGCCGACAGTCGAACTACCAGCCAAATTGATTGGGCGGCTATTCCGCTGCACGCGCCTCCGTCACCGGGGCGCCCCGCTTTACCTTGGATCCATTGAAGCTGCGCGTTTCCGGCGTCGGTAAACCACTCACCTTGAATTGGGCGGCAAGTTGCGCCTTGCGACGCTCCATTTGCCCTCCCAGCGCTGCCAAATCGATACCCGCCTGGCGAGCCTGGGCGAAGATCCCTTCCGACCGCATCTCTTCCTCATGGACGTGATGTTCGATCTGTTCTGAAAGAACCTTGACCTTGGCGTCATAGAATGCGTCGTCCGGCGACGCTGCTTCTATTTCCGCGATCAGTACTTTGGCGCCGTCATGCTCTACATAGGCTTCGTCGAGCGCATCCTCTTTCACGCCACCCAAGCAGGCAGGATAGAAGATTTCTTCCTCGATCATCGTGTGGATAGTCAGTTCGGTGCAGATTTCGTGGGCCAGAGCTTTCTTGCGCTCGGGCCTGCGTGCCTTCTCAAACTCTTCGAACAAGGCTTCGACCTTGCGGTGATCTTCTTTCAGCAAGGCAATCCCATCTTTCTTTGCTGTCGTCACGTTCCTCTCCATCTGGCTGCGCGTGGAACCACGCCGGCTGCAGGGTAGCTTTGTGGTGAGGAGAATTCGCTGGGGCCACACGCGTTCCAGCGGTCCGGCTAGAAACCGTCGATCAGGCCGTAAAGACGGAGATAACGGTCATCACTGCGCCCCAGATGACCAGCATGACGAACAAGACGAAAAGGGCGGATCGTAAATCCCGCATGCCAATCTTCCCGAACTGTTTTCGGGAAAACGTGAGCCCAGGCCAGGCTATTCCAGCCCTCTCATCCCTTTCGGATTTTTGGCGGATGGGAAGGCTTAGAGATGCACAAGGATGTTGACGAGCCTGCCGAAGGGATCGCGCACAAAGAAACGCCGCACGCCCCAGGCTTCCTCGGCAGGCCCGTATTCAGCGGGGAAACCGGCCGCACGCATCCGCTCCAGCGCTTCATCCAAATCATCGACCTCGATCGAAAGCTCCGGCACTTCGGTGCCGGAGCCGCCTTCGCTGGCAAAGCTCACTTGCACGCTCATCTTCGTATGGCTGCCGAAGGTGACGATCCATCCATGATCCATCATCAGTTCAAGGCCCAATACTTCTCCGTAGAACTTCTTCGCCCGTTTAAGGTCGGTGGCCTCGATATTGGCGACGATGCGCTTCACCTTCATGGGTCGCGTCCCTCTTCAATCGCCCAGGAACAGCCGATAGGCCGGATTGGCCGTCTCATCCTCATAAGGATAGCCAAGGCTTGAGAGCTGCGCGGTAAAACGTGTCCGATCCGCTGCCGGCACCTGCAAACCGGCGAGCACGCGCCCATAATCGGCACCGTGATTGCGGTAATGGAACAAGGTGATGTTCCATTCCGTGCCGACGCCATTGAGAAACTTCATAAGTGCACCAGGCCGCTCCGGGAACTCGAAACGCAGGATTACCTCGTCCTTGAGGCCGGGTGCGCGACCGCCGACCATATAACGCACATGGAGCTTTGCCGCTTCATTGGCGCTGATATCGAGCACCTGGTAGCCAAGTTCCCGCAGCTGCTCCAGCAGCTTGCCTTTCTCCGCCTCTGCCCCTCGCAGCTTCAGCCCCACAAAAACATGCGCTTCGTTGCCGGCGGCATAGCGGTAGTTGAACTCCGTGATGTTGCGATTGCCCAGCACTTCGACGAAGCGGCGATAGCTGCCTTGTTGCTCCGGGATCGTCACCGCCAGCAGAATTTCGCGTGCCTCGCCGATCTCGGCCCGCTCCGCGACATGTCGCAACCGATCGAAATTCATATTGGCGCCGCTGTTGATGGCAATGAGCGCGCCAGTTCGCGTCGGGTTGGCTGCGACATAGCTTTTGAGGCCGGCAAGCGAGAGGGCTCCGGCCGGCTCTGCGATGACACGCATATCCTCGAAGATATCCTTCACCGCAGCACACATTTCATCGGTGTCTGCCAGGATCACGTCATCCAGCAACTTGGCACACAGGCGATATGTTTCGGCTCCTGCCTGGCGCACGGCCACGCCATCGGCAAAGAGACCGACCCGGTCCAGCACGACACGCTCACCGGCATCGATCGCCGCCTTCATCGAAGCGGCATCCACCGGTTCGACACCGATAACCTTGATTTCGGGCCGCAGGAATTTCACGTAGGATGCAACGCCAGCCGCAAGGCCGCCACCGCCGATAGGCACGAAAATGGCCTCGATGGGATCAGCATGCTGCTGCAGAATTTCGACGCCGATCGTTCCTTGCCCCGCGATCACATCCGGATCGTCAAAGGGATGAATGAAAGTGAGTCCTTGCGCTGCCTCGAGTGATTTTGCGTGCGCATAGGCCTCGTCGAAGGCATCGCCCTCCAGCACCACCTTACCGCCCCAATGCCGCACGGCATCGATCTTGATCTGAGGCGTCGTCACCGGCATGACGATCACCGCCGGAATACCAAGCTTATGTGCCGAAAGCGCAACACCTTGCGCGTGATTGCCGGCCGAGGCACAGATGACGCCGCGCGACCGGGTATCGGCAGTGAGCCGTGCGATACGGTTATAGGCACCACGAATCTTGAAGGAGAAGATCGGCTGCAGATCTTCGCGCTTCAGAAGAATCTGAGCTTTGAGCCGGCCAGAGAGACGCGGCATGGCATCGAGCGGTGTCTGCTCGGCAACGTCATAGACGCGGGCATCGAGAATACGGCGAACGTAATCACTCACGAAGATCGATCCTTTTTCAACGCACGACAAGTGCCAGAGAGCCGATCCCGTCAATGCCGCCTTCGAGCCGATCGCCCCGTACCACCGGCCCAACACCTGCCGGCGTGCCGGAGAAAATGAGATCACCGGCGCGAAGCGTGAAGAGGCTGGAGAGATAAGAGATCATCTCCGGCACTTTCCAGATCATCTGGTTGAGATCGCCTTGCTGGCGCACCGTGCCATTGACCTTGAGCCAGATGGCGCCTTTTTGCGGATGGCCGATCTTTTCCGCCGGTAGCAGGCCGGAACAAGGCGCCGCATGCTCAAAGGCTTTACCCACTTCCCAGGGCCGGCCGGCCTTCTTCGCTTCGGCCTGCAGATCCCGCCGCGTCATGTCGAGCCCCACGCCATAGCCGAAGACACGGCTCAGCGCCTGATCCACCGGTATGTTGCTGCCACCCGATTTCAGCGCCACCACCAGCTCGATTTCGTGATGCACATCCTGCGTAGCTGACGGATAGGGGAAATCGCTTCCCGGCGGCAGCACGGAATCGGCGTTTTTTTGAAAGAAAAAGGGCGGCTCGCGGCTGGGGTCATGCCCCATCTCGATCGCGTGATCGGCATAGTTCCGCCCGACGCAATAGATGCGATGGATGGGAAAGACAGCCATGCTGCCGGCCACGGGGAGGCTCGGCACTGGTGCCGGGGCAAATACAAAATCGCTCATCTCTCGGATATCCTAAAGGCGGGTCATCAGCCCCAAGAATAATCCGCGCGAGCTCGCCCCGCTAGCGCCCTGCCGCAATCTTATTTCCCGCCGCCAGCCGGTCGCGCGCGCTGGCCACGATCTCGAAGGAATGCAGGCGTGCCTGATGATCGAAGATCTGCCCAGCCACCATCACCTCGTCGATCTCGGTAGCGCGGATGAACTCCGCCAGCCCCTCCTCCACCTGGGCAGGTGCCCCCACGATGGCATAGCGCAGGGAATGCTCAACCATCTGCTGCTCCATCGGCGACCAGAAACCGTCCATGCTATCGACTGGCGGCGGCAGCGGCCCTGGTGTTCCACGCCTGAGGTTGATGAATTGCTGCTGCAGCGAGGTGAAGAGTCGCCGCGCCTGGGATTCTGTGTCGGCGGCGAAGACATTGAGCCCCGCCATGGCATAGGGCTTGGCAAGCTGTTCCGACGGCTTGAAGGAGGCGCGGTAGAGATCGAGCGCCCGCATCAGATAATCCGGCGCGAAATGCGAGGCAAAGGCGAAGGGCAGCCCCATCTCTGCCGCCAATTGCGCGCTGAAAAGGCTCGATCCCAGCAGCCATATCGGAATATCGAGCCCCGCCCCCGGGACGGCGCGGATCTGCTGCCCCTCCTGCACGGGGGCGAACCAGGCCTGCAACTCCATCACATCCTGCGGGAAAGTGTCGTCACTCCCGGCGAGGTTGCGACGCAATGCCCGTGCCGTCCGTTGGTCCGTCCCCGGCGCCCGGCCAAGGCCCAGATCGATACGGCCCGGAAAGAGCGATTCCAGCGTACCGAATTGCTCGGCAATCACCAGTGGTGCATGGTTGGGCAGCATGACGCCGCCGGATCCGACACGAATGGTCTTTGTTGCTGCAGCGACATGGCCGATCACGATCGCCGTCGCCGCACTGGCAATTCCCGGCATGTTGTGATGCTCAGCCATCCAATATCGATGATAGCCCCATTCTTCCGCATGACGCGCCAGATCGGCGCTGTTCCGGAAAGCATCGGAGGCCGTCGCCCCGCGATTGATCGGCGACAAATCGAGAACCGAAAACGGAATCATCGGCGCGCTGGCTCCTGTCATGAACATCCAGCATCCAGCATAACAAGTGCTGGCGCCTCCCGGCCCCCCTCGAAATGGGTGCCCCGCATGCTGCATCTGCAAATCCGCGGCGCCTGCAGGGACTTCTGCTAGCGCCAATGCGGCGATCCGATGCTAGACTGCTCCCGACTCAAAGCAATGCCCGCGAGGTCACCGGCGGATTATGAAGCAGATCGAGGTGCGGCTAGCCGTGGTGCTTTATGGCGGCGTTTCGCTGGCCGTTTACATCCACGGGGTGACGCGGGAAATCCTCAACCTCATCCGGGCGTCGAAGCTGCTGCATGCTGAAAGTGGCGGCTCTACCGACGCGCCCGACAGCACGGCCGTCTATCTCGACCTGCTGAAGTCCCTGGGGCCGGACATCGATCTCCGGATCGTCATCGACCTCATTTCCGGCGCCTCGGCCGGCGGCATCAACGGCGTCATGCTGGCCCGCGCCCTCGCCCATGACCTGTCGCTTGATGCGCACCGCGACCTGTGGCTTGCCAATGCCGATGTGACCCAGCTTTCGGCGCCCGCCACCCCGGTCAGCCGCACCCTCAAGGCTGCCCTTGCACCGCTCATCGACCGCGTGCTGGTCCGCCGCTTCGGCCCCCAGGTCGCCGATCCCGAAACCTTGTCCAAGGTGCGTCGCTTCGTACAGGCACGCTGGTTCACACCGCCCTTCTCCGGTCGCCGCTTTGCCGGCTGGATGCTCGATGCCTGCGACAGCATGGATGCGGCTGGCAGTGCCAGTACCAGCTTGCTGCCGCCCGGTCACCGCCTCGACCTCTTTGTCACCGTGACTGACTATCGCGGTCATCGCCACCGCATCGCGCTCCACGATCCGCCGATCGTCGAGGAAACGGAACATCGCCGCATTCTTGCTTTCACCTGCCGCCGCGCCTTGTCCGGCGAATTGCAGAGCGAATTCGGGCCCGGCCATGTGCCTTCGTTGGTCTTCGCCTCGCGCGCGACGGCCTGCTTTCCCGGCGCCTTCATGCCGGCAACGGTCGCCGAGATGGATTCGATCCTCGCCGAACGCGGCCGCGCCTGGCCAGCACGCACAGCGCTCCTCACCGAGAAGCTCGGTGTCGAAGGCGATCTCGATCACGCCGCCGCCAATCGCTATTTCATCGACGGCAGCGTCGTCATGAACAAGCCCTTCTCGCCGGTGATCCAGGCCTTGGGTGATCGGCCGGCGAGCCGCGAGGTTGTGCGCCGTATTATCTATGTCGATCCCAATCCACGCGCGGAAAGCAAGCAACGCAGTGGCGAAGGTCCGCCCGGCTTCTTCCGCACCATCCTGGCCTCGCTCGCCGTCATCCCGCGTAATGAACCCATCGCCGACGATCTCTTAGGCATCGAAGCGTGGAACGACCGCGCCAAGCGCATGGCTGAAATTCTCAATGCCGCCGACCCCGAGGTCGAGCGTCTGGTCGACGATATCGTGCATGCCGATCCCGACAACCCACCCACCATCGCCGAGGTCGGCCGCTATCGCTCCGCCGCAAATGAGGCCGCCCATCGCGGTGCCGGCTATGCTTATCTCAGCTACCAGAAACTCAAATTGCGCGGCGTGTGCGATCGCCTCTCCAAGCTGGTAGCGCGGCTAGCCACCACGCCTGAGGCGCCGGTGAATGCCGACGTGATCGCGGCCACTTTCGACCGGTGGTTGGCCGAGGATCCTGCCCCGCCCGCCCGCACCATCCGCTTCCTGCGCGGCTTCGACATCGAATTCCGGCTGCGCCGCGTGCGTTTCGTCATCCGCCGCCTTAACGAGCTTTACCGTTCAGGTGCCGATACTGGCGTCGATATCGGCTCCGCCGCGATCGACGATCTCAAAGGGGCACTCTATGAGGCAATTGAGCGAGCCGCCCCCCGCTGGGATCCCAAACTCTATCGCGGTGCGCCGGTCGACGCCGCCGGCCGCCTGGCCCGTGTCGCCATCGCCGGTGGCCAGATCGAGGATGCCGATCTCGCCATCTTGGAAGAAGCCATGGGGCTCATTCCGATCGATCATACGCTCGACGAGATCGTTTCTGTGATGGGCTTTGCCTTCCTGCCGCCCGTCGCGCGCCGCACCGTAGCCAAAGCCTATGTGGGATTTGCCTTCTTCGACCTCATTACCTTCCCGATCCTGCAATGGACCGACATGGACGAGATCAACGAGGTGCTGGTCGATCGCATCAGCCCCGACGATGCCGATGGCCTGGGCGCCGGCATCACCCTGCGCGGCATATCGCTGATGAGTTTCGGCGCCTTCTTCAATCGCTCCTGGCGCGAGCACGATTTCCTCTGGGGCCGCCTCAACGCCGCGGAACGCTGCCTCGATGTCATCGCCTCGGCCATCGGTCCGCGCGCTGCGGAAAAGCTCGACACGGAACGCCTGCGCGGCCGCCTTTTCCTCGCCATTCTCGATTCTGAGGAAGCGCACCTCAACGCCGACCCAACCCTCGTCAGCCGCCTGCGTACCGAGGTGATGGCGCGCTATGGATTTGAATAGGGGTCGTATCGACCAGATCGCTACTTGCCGCGCTCGGCCGACCAGAGTGCGACGGTGAGCTCGCCGCCTCCCAGATGCAATGGCTGCAGGGGATTGAGGCCGGCCGCGCGGCACCAGCTTTGAATCTGCGCGTCATCGAAGCCCAGCCAGCGATGCGCCTGTTCTTCACGCAGCTGTTCCAGATGATGTGTCACGAAATCGACAATGACAAGGCGCCCACCAGTGCCGAGCACGCGGCCGGCTTCAGCAATCGCTGCATCCGGCCGTTCAGCGAAATGCAGGACCATGTTCATCGTAATGGCTGTAAAGCTCTGATCCTCGAAAGGAAGCGCAAACATGTCCGCCTGGCGCACCTGGCAATGGCGCAGGCCTGCGCGGAAAAGGTTGGAGCGCGCGACATTGAGCATCTCGCGTGACCGATCGACACCAACCGCCGATTGCGCGCGCTTGCCCACCAGTGACAGCACATGCCCGGCCCCCGTGCCGATATCGAGCAGGCTTTCGATCGCCCCCTCGGGCAAGGCGGCGAGCAGCGCCGCATCGACCGCTGCCTGATCGGCGTGAAGCGAGCGAATCTGTTCCCAATCGCCAGCATGCTGGCGGAAAAAATCGGCGACTCGTGTCGTCCACCCTTCCGAAATGGCCTGCAGCCGCTTCAAATCCTGGGCATGCTGCCGATCGTCGGAGGGCAGCAGGTCGACGATGAGACGCGCAAGCTCGCCGCCGGTGCCTTCTTCCGGCAGGCGGTACCAGGCCCAGGGGCCCTCCTGGTTGCGAACCAGCACACCCGCCTCGACCAGCAATTTGAGATGGCGCGAGATGCGCGGCTGCGACTGGCCCAGAATTTCGACCAAATCGCTCACTGTCAGTTCGGCGTGGGCGCAAAGGCCAAGAATGCGCAGTCGCGTCGCCTCGGCGGACGCGCGCAAGCCCTTCAGGATCTCTTCCATCATCTCCCCGCGTCAATACAGGGATAATGATATTTTTATGCCGTTATCGATAGCAAGGCCGATCTTGCTGCAACCGACCTTACGCCGGGTGCCGACAGAACGGATCGACGGCCGAAAAAGCCCGCCGTAGCTGCAGATCGACATCGGCCAGCTGCGTACGCATGTGCATGGCCGCCTGGCTGCGATCGTCCGTGACAGTGGCGTTGTTAAAGGCTTCCAGACTGACAAGCAGTTGTTGCAAGGCTTCCTCGGTCGGCTGGCCCAGAAGCTTTGCGATATCCTCCCGCTCCTCGCGGAAGAACGGCAAGCGGAACGCCGGCGAATTGCCACCGGCCGCCAGAATCTCGGCTCGTTCGATCGCCTCTGCCTTCAATTCGGTAAGCTCGAAGGAAACGAGAAGTGCCAGATTATGTGCCAGCACCCGCTGCAGCGCCGCGGTGCCGACAAGTGCCAGGCGAAAGGCGAGATAGAAAGCAAAGAGCGCCAGTGCGATCGCCGCCCCTCGCGTTACCCATTGATCGCTTAGCTGCCATTGTCCGGTCCTGCTGACCACCATGACGACACCGGCCAATCCGCCGGCAAGCAGCGATACCGCCATGACCCAGGCGACCCAGAATGGCAGCAGTCGTGCTCGCGCGGCACGCGGCAATGGCATGTCGTGAATCTCCAGGACGATCTGTCGCACAGCCATGGCAACGTCGATTACATAAAAAAAGACGATACGCCCGGCAGCCAGCGGCAACAGGATGGGCACCAGGAGGAAGGCACCAATCCGACCGGCCAGACTGCGCCAGAATAAGGTCGAACTTGCGCAAGACGGCATGGAGCAGCAGGCAGCCAAGGCCGAACAGATAAGTTTCGATGAAGATCAATTCCGAAATGTCGGTAAGGACGTTCATCAAATTCCGTTCCAGGATCGGCACCCGATAGAGGAACATCGGGCCGTCGCCGTCGCACAGATCGATCGCATCCGAGATGCACTGGAAGACGAAGCCAAGCTTCATCGCCCGCACGGCGACGCGCGGCGCCAATTCAATGAGGCAGGCGGCATAGAGTCCGATGGGCGTCAGGCAAAGAAAGATGAGATCGCTATAATCGTCATCGCCCCAGGCACGCTCGACACGGTCGAAAATGCTGAATGACTCATTCGCCGCGATCAGTGCAAAACCCGATGCCACGCCCCACCAGAACAGGCGCGCAGGTGCATGCAACGGATGCTGCTGTGCCAGCACCAATGTCAGCAGAGCGCCGATCCCCAGCGCCACGCTGTTGGCATATTCCGCAAGTGAATCGCTAAGTGGCCAGTCGCCGAAGAACCGCACGACCAGCCAGCAAACCACGATAAAGAAGGCAGCCAGCACAGCCGCAAAAGTCCGATAGAGCGACCTGAAGACGGGCAGTCGGAAGAAGTCGTCTGCAATCGGCATAAAAGACCCTCGTCGTCCACTGGTTCAGCTCTTCTAACCTAAAGGACTGTGATATTGGCGCAACAGCCACCTGGATTTCGCAAGCCTTTAGACAGGCCTCTTGCTTCTTATTTATTATTACAACATTTCAATATCTTACTGATCACCGCCTGGACCGCGGACCTATTTCGGATGATACAATAAAGGGCGGGATTTGCATCCCGCCCGCATTCTTGCCAATGGCGACGCCGCACCTAGAGCTTCAGCGACGTCGCGATGTCAGCCACGATTTGTTTCACAGCTTTGCCGACGATCGGATGTGCGATGCCGAGCGCGATGTTCGCCTCGACGAAGCCCGCTTTGTCGCCGCAGTCATAGCGGGTACCGGAGAAGCGATAGCCGTGGAACGGCACTTCGCCGATCATGCGTGCCATGGAATCTGTGAGCTGGATCTCGCCACCCGCACCCGGCTCTTGTGCAGCGAGATGGTTGAAGATCTCCGGCTGCAGGATGTAACGGCCGATGACGGCAAGGCGCGAAGGCGCCTTGTCCGGCGACGGCTTTTCGACCAGCCCCTTCACCTCGACCAGGCCATCCTTATCGCTGCCCGGCGACAGGATGCCGTAACGACTGGTGTGTTCCTGCGCCACTTCCATGACGGCGATGATATTGCCGCCGACCTTCCGGTAGACATCGGCCATCTGCTTCATGCACGACACATCGCCATGGACCAGATCATCCGGCAGCAGCACGGCCACCGCTTCATCCTTGATGAAATGGCGCGCGCACCAGACCGCATGGCCCAAGCCATTGGGCTTCTGCTGGCGGACATAGGCAATATTGCCGGCGAGCGGCAGCATCTTATGGAGAAGCTCCAGTTCCGCCTTCTTGCCGCGGCGTGTGAGCGTGTCTTCGAGTTCGTAGGAATGATCGAAATGGTCTTCCAAGGCCGACTTGCCTCGGCCAGTGACGAAGATCATCTCCTCGATCCCAGCCGCCTGGGCCTCCTCGACCGCATATTGGATGAGGGGCTTGTCGACGACGGTCAGCATCTCCTTTGGCATCGATTTCGTGGCCGGCAGGAAGCGCGTGCCGAGACCGGCGACCGGAAAGATGGCCTTCTTGAGCGGTTTGATCATCCCGTTTTCCTTAATACTGATGCAGTGCAGCATTTCTGCCATGTGGCCGAAGCGAAGCACAAGCCGCGACCCATGAAAAGTCGCGGATATTACCTAAACGTCACGGCGCCAACACAAGAGCGGGCGTTCGGTGCCACAGCCGTGTGACCTTGGTGAAAATCTAGGCAGGGATATCCGCTTCGGCCGGTGGCAGCAGATTGAGCGCGTCGAGTAGATCGCGGACTTCCTGCCTTGCGGCGACATGGGACATGCGCCACTGCACGCCCGCATCTTTACGGGAGAGATCCAGCAGTGTCAGGCCGCGCGGAAACAATTCACGAAAGATGACGCGCTCGGTGAAGCCCGGCGCGATGCGAAAGCCGATTCGCTTGGCGAGCTGTTCCAGCAGCTTGCCGATATCCCGCTTGTTGCGGGCGTCGAGACTGGAGAGGCGGTTGCGCATCACGACCCAGTCAATGGGCCTGCCGCCCGCCATCGCCCGGCGCTTCCTCTGCTCCCAGACCGTTTCGGCATAAACGCTGGGGCGTCGGATGCTGGCGCCCTCGTCTTCGATGCGCCCGAAAAGATCGAGATCGAGGAAGCTGTCATTGAGCGGTGAGATCAGCGTATCGGCCCGGATATGCGCAGCGCGAGAGAGGCCACTGTCGCTACCCGGTGTATCGATCAGGATAAAATCATTGTCCTTGAGCTGTTCGAGGGCGGTGGCAAGATTCGCCTCATCCTCGCGTATGGCTGCTTCGCGGCTGTCGGTCTGGCTCTGATTGATCGGGATATGCGTCGGCATCGGCAAGGGCGTCAGCATGCTTTCCGCCGTCTTGCGCCGGTTCTCGACATAGCGCGAGAGCGATCCCTGCCGCGCATCGAGATCGATCGAGCCGACCCTCTTTCCTGCCGCGAGCAGGGCCACGATCAAATGCATCGCCGTGGTCGACTTGCCGGAACCGCCCTTTTCATTGCCAAGGACGATGATGTGTGGCCCGATTTTCGCCATGTGGTTCAGGCTGCCTTGATCCAGACGGCTGTATCGTGGAATACCGCACCGCCATCGGGCTTGCCCGGTTCGTCCGAGACCAGCGTGTTGACGCCAAGCCCGCCGGGGAAATCGGCATTGCCCCACAGACTTTCGATCACCACGACACCGGGCAGCACGCCGTCAAAGAACTTGGCGTGCAGGCTGATCTTGCCTAGGGCGTTGCCAACCTCGACCGCGCCGCCATCGGCGATCCCGTAACGTGCACCGTCTGTGGGATGCACCAGCAAGGTCGGCCGCCCTTCCCTGGCGCGCGACGTCGGCGTCGGCGTGAAGGTCGAATTGAGGAACTGGCGCGCTGGCGCCGTCACCAGGCGCAGCGGATGCTGATCGTTCGGCGTATCGTTCAAGGGCGCGTAATCCGGCAGCGATGGCAGGCCTTCGACATCGTCGCCGATTGTCGACCAGTCCGGCTTGAAGCGGAACTTCTTGTCGGCATGGCCGAAACCGTTGAGAAAATGCCCCGTCTCGAAATCCACCGCGCAATCTTCCCAATGCGCGTCATAGAGTTCCTGCGCCGATTTGTGGCCGGAGATCTTCAGCGTTTCGTCGATGATCTCCCATTCCGACATCGCAAAACCGCGATGGCGGGCGCCCAGCCGTTTCGCCAATTCCGAGATCACGTAATGATTGGGCTTCGCCTGCCCCAGGGGCTCGACGACCTTGCGTGTCACCTGCAGATGCGTGTGGCCGCTGGCGCGATAGATATCGTCATGCTCCAGGAAGGTCGTGGCCGGCAGCACGATATCCGCCATCGCTGCCGTCTCGGTCATGAACTGCTCGTGGACGGCGACGAACAGATCGCCCCGCATGAAGCCCTGCCGCACCAGCGTCGAGTTCGGACAGACATTCATCGGGTTGGTGTTCTGGATGATCATCGCCGCGACCGGTGGGCCTTTGCCGAGATCCCGCTTGTCGCCGGTAAGGATGGCGCCGAGCCGCGACTGGTCGAGCTGGCGCACCGAACGGTCGACCATGTCCAACCCTTGGATGAGCGTGTTGTTGAGATGGTAGATCGTGCGGTTGGAATAATGCGCCCCGCCGCCCTTCTCTTTCCAAGCGCCAGTAATCGTCGGCAGGCAGCTGACGGCATGGAGATTGACCGCTCCGTTCCGGGTCCGGGAGAAGCCGTAACCGACCCGAATGAAGCTCTTTTTGCTACGACCGTACAATCTGGCGAAGTCGCGGATGGTCGCCGCCGGCACCCCCGTGATCGCCTCGGCCCATTCCGGCGAGCGGCTGGCCACATGGCGCTCCAACTCCTCGGGCGCATCCGAATAGCGGACAAGATAATCGCGGTCGGCGAAGCCCTCGGCAAAGAGCACATGCATCACCGCGACCGCCAACGCCCCGTCGGTGCCGGGCCGCAGCATAAGATGCTGATCCGCGGCTTCCGCCGTCCCGGTGCGATAGGGGTCGATCACGACCAGTTTCGCGCCGCGCACCTTCCGGGCACGGGCGATATGGGTCATCACGTTGACCTGGGTCGCCACCGGATTGCCGCCCCAGACCACGATGAGGTCGCTCTCTGCCATCTCGCGGCTGTCGACACCACGCATCACGCCGACGCCAGCAGCCCAGCCGGCATCAGACAGCGATACGCAGATCGTGCTCTTCTGGCGCGAATACTTCTTCTCATGCGTCAGGCGAAAGATGCCGTCGCGCTGCACCAGGCCCATCGTGCCGGCATAATAATAGGGGAACACCGCCTCGGCACCGTAGCGCCGCTCGGCTTCCTGGAACTTCGCCGCAATCTCATCAAGCGCGTCGCTCCAACTTATGGACTGGTAAGCTGCCCGCCCCACACCCTTGGCACCGACACGCCGCAGCGGTTGGCTCAGGCGATCCGGGTGGTGCTGCCGCTCGGCATAGCGCGCAACCTTCGCGCAGACGACACCGGCGGTATAGGTATTGGCCTTGGCCCCGTGGATGCGGCCGATCTCGGTCGGTGAGATTCGCTCGACCTCAAGTGCGCAAGTCGAGGGGCAATCATGCGGACAAGCGGAGTGTACGATATCAAAAGGCGCCATATTTCAATGCCATAGCCATTTCGCGGCTGGGTAGCCATAATTGGCCGCACTCTACCCTCAAGACGTGGGACCGGCAACGTGATCGACAAAGGCACCAAAATTCTTAAGGGCGGCTGCCTATGCGGCGCCGTCCGGTATGAAGTGGCGGATGCCTTCCGCTATGCCATGAACTGCCATTGCTCCCAATGCCGCCGCGCCACCGGCGCCGCTTTCAAACCCTTTGGCGGCATCGAGATCGCGAAATTCAAAGTGACCGCCGGCGACGACCGACTCGTGCGCTATGGGGATGGTATCGATTACGACCTGCATTGCGGCCAATGCGGGTCGCTCATCTATTCGGTCGTGCGCGACGGTGCCTATGCGCATGTGACCTATGGCACACTGGCCGACGCCCCAAGCCTTGCGCCCACCGAGCACATCTTTGTCGGCTCCAAGGCGCCATGGTTCACCATCACCGACGAGTTGAAGCAGCATCTGGAATTCCCCAGCTAGCCCCTCGTCCCGCCGCCGACGCATGTCGGCATGCGCCGACAGGGCGGGGAGAGGGGACTCCTAAGTGCCGCTCTGCGTCATCGCATCGACGATGTTGCGGATCGCTATTTATCGGCACCCATATCCCCGGGCACCCCGTAGGAAGGCGCCGCATCGGGGTTCAACGCACGGGTAATATAGGCATCCATTTGGGGCTGATAGTCTTCCCAGAGGCGCTTCAGACGGACGATGGGGTTATCGTCGCTCCAATCGACACGAAGGTCGACCAACGGCCAGCTTTGTTCGTGGACGACGAGGAGCCCTGCAGAATGCACAGGCCCCATCTCACCGCCTGCGACGATGCCGGCTTCAAGCCCCATCAGCAGGCGGTCGGCCAGATGACGGCCCTTGGATTGCACGAAGGCCCGCACCATGGTGGCGGGTAGGTTGGAGTTCTGCAGCAGATTACCGGCAGCGACGCAATCCTCACCTTCCGCCACGTTATTGGTGCCGAGCGTCTTGGCGCCGGTCCAATGCGCCGTGCGCCCCTGCTTGTCGATGATCGTCACCTGGCGGTGCTGCGATGCTGGTGCCTTGGCCATCAGGGTCTTCAACGCATCGGGCGCACTCATGCCTTGCGCCAACAGATCGAGGCCCTGATTGCCGAGGCGTGGATCGGTGACATTCTGCGTCGCAACCGCGCCGACGCCGGCCCTGGCCCAGGGACAGCGCGACGCGACCGCGATCGACGAGGTAGTGATCGCCACCCCGAACATGCCGGTGTCGGCGCAACGGCCGACGAGCGAGAAGGTCATCCGAGCCCTTTCCTACTTCTTGCGAGCAGCCCTCTTGCTGGCCGTCTTCTTGGTGCGATCCACCTTGTCGGCGGTATCCTTCCATTGCAAAGCGGCGGGCGGCTCCTGGATGTTCTTCATACGACTTTCCGGGATCACCGCATAGGCGTCGATTTCCATGACCCATTCCGGCCGGGCAAGGCCCTGCACCACCAGGCCGGTCGAAACCGGATACACACCCTTCAGATGTTTGCCGACGACCCGGTAGACATCCTCGCGATAGCGCGGATCGGTGATGTAGATGACGATCTTGCAGATATCGGCAAGCTTGCCACCCTGCTCTTCCAGCAGCTGGCGGACATTGCGCATCGCCTGCTCTGATTGCTGGGCAGCACTGCCGACACCCACCATCGATCCATCCAGCGCCTGGCCGACCTGGCCGCGCAGGAAGATATGGTTGCCGGCCCTGACTGACATCGAGAGATCGTTGTCGAGGGTCTGTTCAGGATAGGTCTTCTTGGTATTGAACTTCCTGAGACGAACGTGGCTGTAGCTCATTGTCTTCACTTCTTCTTCCATTGATCCATGACGCAGTCTGACAGGCCGGCGCAATCCTTGACATAGGAGAGTGCGTTCGACATATCGAAATTCATATAGATGTGATTGAGATGTGCAAAGGGCGGCGACTGGGCAAAGAGCTCGAAGGTCACCATATGCCCGGCACGGTCCGAATTGAGCAGATCGCGCGCGAAGGCCAGCAGCTTGCGGCGATCTTCGGCTTGCCAGAATTCGTTGACCGAATAGTACTTTTCCATCCAATCCTTGATTTCCGGATTGTCGAAGGTCGCTTTGTCCGGTGTCACGCAGATCTGGCCGCCGCACAGCTCACGCGCCAGATGCATCATGGCCGGCAGCTGATTGATGGCGGCATAGCGGCCGGTAAAGAGCAGTGATGAGTTCGGCATCAGCAGGCCGCCCGGACTCTTCTCGGCCATGGTGATGGACGCGATGAGATGTGCGTTGATCGCCTCACGATACTGCATGAGAAGGGCAAGCTTCTCGCGCACCGCCTGCTGCGCATCAAGCCCGGTCTGCTTGGCATTGAACGCTGCCGCCCCCAGCATCATGTCGGCGATATAGAGCAGGCGCAGGGTGAAGGGATAGGCGCTGTAGCGATGCAATGTGCCGCGGATGAAAGCCGCCGCCTTGGTGTGGCGATAGAACAGCACGTTTTCCCACGGGATCAGCACATCGTCGAACACCAGCAGCGTATCGACCTCATCAGCGCGGTTCGACAGCGGGTAATCGTCGGCCGAGGCGCGCCCCGTAAAGCCCGTGCGGCAAATATGCTTGAGGCCCGGCGCTCCCATGTCGCAGATGAAACCGACGGCATAATCGCTGAGCTTGTCGTCACCCCAATTGGCGATGGTGGGCTTCACGAAAGCCTGATTGGCATAGGCGGCGGCCGTCTCATATTTGGCACCGCGCACGATGATGCCCTGGTCGGTCTCCTTCACCAGATGCAGCAGCATGTCCGGGTCCTGATCCTGCGGCCGCTTGGATCGGTCGCCCTTGGGATCGGTGTTGGCCGAGACATGAAAGGTGTCCGAGTTGAGGACATGCTGGATGTGATTCTCGATATTCTTCGAGAATTGCGGGTCGACCTCGTTGAGGATATCGCGCCCGTCATAGAGCGACCACATCTCGCCCACCGTCTCGTCGCCGACGCGCACGGCGTAGCCCCGGATATCGCGCATGACTGCGTCGATGGCGCGGCGCTTGGCGTGCCAGTCTTCCTGCGTGTGCGGCAGCTTGTAGCCGATGCAGTTTTCCTGTCCCGTCGTCTCATCGCGATAGGACATGACCGATTTGGTCTTTTGCTCATGCGCCATGTCATAGATGCGGGCACGCACGTCGACGATCGGCTTGAAGGCCGGATGCGTTGTCACATCCTTCACCTTTTCGCCATTGATCCAGATTTGCCGGCCGTCCTTCAGGCTGTCGCGGTATTGGGCCCCGGTCCGCAGCATTGGTGATCGCCCCCTGTTTAATCCCTGAGCCCTCATTGCTTTGGGGCCCATGCTGGAATCATTGGCATGCATCCAATTCGCAATCATCTTGCCCGGCACCTTTGGCAATGAGAAAATATTTTTATCTTTCGAATTGGATCGGATTTATTAATGCCATTTACCCTGAAGCAGCTACGTTATTTCGTGGCGACAGCCGAAACCGGGTCCGTGACCCTGGCGGCCCAGCGGGTCAATATCTCGCAGCCCTCCGTCTCGGCCGCCATTGCGGAGCTCGAATCCCGCTTCGGGGTGGACCTTTTCGTGCGCCATCACGCCCAGGGCCTCAGCCTGACCGCGGCGGGACGCGAGCTATTGACCGATGCCAAGAGCCTGCTCGAACACGCTGAAGACGTGCGCCTTGGCGCCATGGGCTTGGGCCAGGATCTTGCCGGCGAACTTCATATCGGCTGTTTTCAGACCGTCGCACCACTGGTTCTGCCGCGCCTTATCGGCACGTTGACTGCGAGCCACCCCGAAATCAGCGTCAAGCTGCACGAGCATCATGTGCAGGGTGTCCTCGACGGCCTGCGCGCCGGTGAGTTCGAATTCGCCCTCACTTACGACCTCGGCCTCGATGACGATCTGGAGTTTGAAACGCTGACCGAAGTGCCGCTCCACTGCATCTTGGCGAAAACGCATCCGCTCGCCAAACAGAAGGCCACAACCATCGCCGACCTCATCGCCTATCCGATGGTACTGTTGGCCCTGCCGCACAGCCGCGACTACTTTCTCTCCATTATCTATGGCTTGGGGTTACAACCCCGCGTCGCCTACGAGACTCCGAATTTTGAAATGGTGCGCGGGCTGGTCGCCAATTCCGACGCCTTCGCCATCATGCATTCGCGCCCCAACAGCGAATGGTCGCTGGACGGCGGGCGCTTGGTCTTCCTCCCCATCAAGGACAAGTTGCGCCCGACGCGGCTTGGGCTCGTGCGACTGAGGAAACTGCGCCCGACCAAGCGCGCAGCCGCTTTTGCCGAGCAATGCCGCCAGCATTTCGCGCGCGAACGTGGTTAAGGAAATGGTATCCGGCCATGCCCACATTGCTTACGCGCCGATCGCAGCCTTGGTAGGTCGAAGACCCGGTGCCCCTGCAATTTGCGCATTCGGTCAATCTCGCAGATGCAAAACGCGTATCCCATCACATTGAATCGCCAGCAAAAGTTAACGCCGTCTTTACTTTTTCTTTATGCGGAGCATACTTCGCGCCATCCGATTGGCGGGAAAACGACCATCTGAGTCGAAACAGGGCCCCACCCATCCGGAGGGGGTCAGGTCTGTGCAGAGCCAACGGCAGGGGAATTGCCGCTGCATCGGCCGCAAACTGAGGGGGTTATCAATGTCTGTGCCTAGTCATCACGACGAGGACGTAAAAGTCCTCCACTCCATGGGATATTCCCAGGAGCTGTCCCGCCGCATGGGCGGGTTCCAGAACTTCGCGATTTCATTTTCCATCATCTGCATTCTCGCCGGCGGTATCGGTGCTTACGGTGTCGCGTTCGGCGCCGGTGGCGGCGGCTCGGTCGGTATCGGCTGGCTAGTCGGTTCTTTCTTTGCTCTCGTCGTTGCTGCGGCGATGGGCCAGATCGCATCCGCCTATCCGACCGCAGGCGGCCTCTATCACTGGGGTTCGATCCTCGGCGGTCGCGGCTGGGGTTGGGCCACGGCCTGGATCAATCTGCTCGGCCTGCTCTTCGTTGTCTCCTCGGTGAACTATGGCGTCTATCTGCTGCTGCGTGACCTCGTTCTGGTCGGCATCTTCGGTATGGATGCCGAGAGTTTCACCGGCACCCATTTGGTCATCGCGGTGGTTCTCATCACGCTGACGCAGGCCTATCTGAATTACGCGGGCATCAAGGTGACCACGATCCTCACCGATTTCTCGGGCTATCTCATCCTGGGTACGGCCGTGATCCTGATCGCGGGCTTCCTGTTCGGCTCGTCCGTGCCGCTCGACTTCTCGCGCATCGTCACCTTCACCAACAATACCGGTGAACCAGGCGCTAACATGTGGCCGCAGACGGGCAGCCTGTTCTTTGCCTTTGTCCTCGGCCTGCTGCACGTTTGCTACACCATCACCGGCTTCGATGCTTCCGCACATACTTCGGAAGAGACCCGTGATGCGCAGCGCGCCGTGCCGCGCGGCATGCTGACGTCGGTGTTCTGGTCGGCGGTGTTCGGTTGGCTCCTCGTTGTCGCCGTGTTGCTCGCCATGCCCGACACCGCGGAAGGTGCCAAGCAGGGTTGGTCGGTGTTCTACTGGACGCTTGATTCGACCAGCCTGCCGGCTTGGCTGAAGAGCCTCCTCGGCGTCGCGATCGTTGTTGCGAACTATCTGTGCGCTCTGGCAGGCATGACCTCGCTTTCGCGCATGATCTATGCGTTCGCGCGCGATGGTGGCATTCCGGGCGCATCGAAGTTCCTGCGCCAGGTCAGCCCGAAGCACCGCACGCCCGGTGCGGCGATCTGGGTTGGTGCCGCACTCTGCCTCGTTCTCGGCTTGCTCGCCGGCAACAACGAAAAGGCCTACATCATCCTGGCGTCGGGCTGCGCGGTGTTCCTCTACGTTTCCTACATCATGCCGATCGGCGCCGGCCTCTTCGCCGAAGGCAAGACCTGGACCAAGAAAGGGCCATTCCAACTCGGTGTCTGGTCGAAGCCGATCGCCGTCGTCGCCATCATTGGCGGCGCCATCCTCGCCTTCGTCGGCTTCCAGGAGCCCTATCAGCTCGTCGGTGAATTCCTTTTGGGAACCATCGTTGCGCTGGTCGTGATCTGGTTCGCCTTTGAAAAGAGCCGGTTCCCTGGCCCGCCGCTCACTGAAGCGGACGTGAAAGCGCGTCAGGCGGAAATCGCCAAGGAAGAAGCGGCGCTGGGTGGCGCTGGCTGATATCCACAACACATCAACAAACGATCTGGGGAGGCAGTGCAAACTGCCTCCCTTTTTCGTTTTTCAGCTTGACGTTTCAACGGGGCAATCACACACTCCGCGCGCAAAATTCCCGACCCCGGGAGAGACCGGCACTTAGCAAAAGATGTCGGCGCCGAAGGAGCAACCGCCCCCGGAAACTCTCAGGCAAAAGGACCAGGGTCGGAGCCATCATCTCTGGAAAGCGGGCGCCGGACGTCGTCGCCTCACCGACGGAGTAAACTGGTTCTCCACCAGTGAATCTCTCAGGTCTCAAGGACAGAGGGGGGCTGACCGGCCAGGATCATCGGCCGGCCGCTAGCCAACCCGACGTCGGGGAGCCGCTTTAAAATACCTTTCCGCCCAAGTTGCCGCCGCATTCCGCGCGGCCTAAATTCTATAAATCATCTCGAACAGGGGGTTCATAAAAATGCCGTTGAAACCGGAACAAGTTAAAACCATTGCGCAGGCCAAGAAGATCGTCGAAGAGCGTGGCCTCACGCACATTAAAGTCGGCGTGTTCGATGGTGACGCCATCCTGCGCGGCAAGTACATGTCGAAGGCGAAGTTCTTTTCCGCCCTCGAAGGCGGCTTCGGCTTCTGCGACGTGGTGCTGGGCTGGGACAACCAGGACCAGTTGATCGACGGCTTGAACTATACCGGCTGGCACACGGCCTATCCCGACGCCTGGGCGCGCATCCTGCCGGAGACCTGCCGCGACCTGCCGATGGAAGACAACGGCCTGTTCTTCATCTGCGAATTCGTGAACAAGGCAGAAGAGATCTGCGCGCGCGGTACGCTCCGCCGCGTGCTTGACCGTGCCGCGAAGATGGGCTTCGATGTCTATTCGGCACTCGAGTTCGAATTCTTCATGTTCGACGAAACGCCGGAAAGCGTCCGCGAGAAGAACTACAAGAATTTGACCCCCATGACGCCGGGCTGGTTTGGCTATTCGGTCATCCGCAACTCGGTCTGGTCCGAGCTCTACCAGGACATTCTCGACATGTGCGAAAAGATGCGCATGCCGATCGAAGGTCTCCACACCGAGACCGGCCCGGGCGTGCTCGAAGCGGCGCTTGGCGTCTGCTCGGCGCTCGAAGCCGCCGACCGTGCGGCCCTGTTCAAGACCTTCATGAAGGTACTGGCGCAGCGCCGCGGCCTGATGGCGACCTTCATGGCGAAATGGTCGAACTCCTATCCCGGCCAGTCGGGCCACATCCACATCTCGCTCAAGGGCAAGGATGGCAAGGCTGTCTTCCACGATCCGAAGAAGCCGCACAACATCTCGGACAAGATGCGCTGGTTCATCGGCGGTCAGCAGACCTTGATGCCGGAAGTCCTCGGCATGGTGTCGCCGACGGTCAACTCCTACTCGCGTCTTATCCCCGGCTTCTGGGCACCGACCAACGCCACCTGGGGTATCGAGAACCGCACCTGTGCCTTGCGCGTCATCCCGGGTTCGGAGAAGTCGCAGCGCGTCGAGTACCGTATCGCCGCCGCGGATTGCAATCCGTACCTGGCGCTCGCCGCCTCGATCGGCTCCGGCCTCTACGGCATCGAGCACAAGATCGAGCCGCAGGCTGCCATCGTCGGCAATTCCTATGAGATGAAGCACCCGGCCAAGCTCGATCTGCCGCAGACCCTGTGGGAAGCGGCGCAGCGCCTCCGGAAGTCGAAAGCCGCCCGTGATCTCTTCGGCGACGCCTTCGTCGAGCATCATGCCGGCACCCGCGAGCACGAGGAGCGCGAGTTTAGGAAGCACATCACCGATTGGGAACTTTCCCGCTACTTCGAAATCATCTGATCCGTCATCAAGGCGCCCGCATCTTTTCGCCAGGATGCGGGCGCCGCCTCTTTTCTAAACACCTTCGAGGACCATCATGGCCGCTACCCAGAAGACCATTTCGCCGGTCGACAATTCGGTTTACGTCGAACGCCCCTACAACACGCCGGCAGAAATCGCGGCCGCATTGAGCCTCGCCGCGAAGGCACAGAAGGAATGGCGCAAGACCTCAATCGCCGAGCGCGCCAAGATCCTCAACCGCTTCGTCGATGAGTTCCTCAAGGACAAGGACAAGCACGCCACCGACATCACGAAGCAGATGGGCCGCCCGATCTCACAGAGCCCCTTTGAGATGCGCGGCTTCGAGGAACGCGCCCGCTTCATGATCAATCTGGCGCCGGAAGCCTTGGCCGATGTTTCCTTCACCGACAAGCCGGGCTTCATCCGCGTACTGCATCGCGAACCGCTCGGTGTCGTGTTCATCGTGGCCCCCTGGAACTATCCCTATCTCACCTCGGTCAACGGCGTCGTCCCGGCGCTGATGGCCGGCAATGCGGTGATCCTGAAGCATTCGGCCCAGACGCCGATCTGTGCCGAGGATTTCCGACAAGCGCTCGACGCCGCCGGCCTGCCCAAGGGTGTCTTTCAGACCCTCGTCCTCACCCATGACGACACGGCCAAGGTCATTGCCGCCCCAGAAGTCGCCTATTGCAACTTCACTGGCTCGGTCAGCGGCGGCCATGCCGTGCAGCAGGCGGCTCTTGGCAAATTCATGGGCCTCGGCCTCGAGCTGGGTGGCAAGGATCCGGCCTATGTCCGCGCCGACGCCAATCTCGCCCATGCGGTCGAGAACCTGGTCGATGGTGCCATGTTCAATTCCGGCCAGTGCTGCTGCGCCATTGAGCGCATCTATGTGCACGAAAGCCTCTACGACAAGTTCGTCGAAGGCTTCGTCGATCTAACCAAGGGTTACAAGCTCGGCAACCCGCTCGACACGGCGACCAATCTCGGTCCGATGGTCCGCACCTCGGCCGCTGAATTCGTGCGCGGGCAAATAGCGGACGCCGTGCGCCAGGGCGCCAAGGCGCTCATCGACACTAAGGCTTTCACGGCCGACAAGGCCGGTACGCCTTACCTCGCCCCGCAGGTGCTGGTGAATGTCGATCACTCGATGTCGGTGATGTCGGAAGAAAGCTTCGGCCCCGTCATCGGCATCATGAAAGTGAAGAATGACGACGAGGCCGTGAAGCTGATGAATGACAGCAAATACGGCCTGACAGCAGCCCTATGGACCTCCGATGCCGATGCCGCGCGCAAGATCGGCAATGAGATCGAGACCGGCACCGTCTACATGAACCGCTGCGACTATCTTGACCCCGCCCTCGCTTGGGTCGGCGTGAAGGATTCTGGCCGCGGTGCAACATTGTCCCGCGTCGGTTATGAAATGCTGACCCGGCCGAAATCGTTCCACTTCCGCACCCAGATCTAAGCCGCCAAAGAATGTCGTCATGCCCGGGCTTGATCCGGGCATCCACTCTCTCAACAGCACCAGTGGATCCCCGGGTCTTCGCCCGGGGATGACTTTTTTGTGGGCGATCCAAAACGCTCTGTGCGTGATTTTCTCGTCCGTCCATGGCACACTCCGGCCGGGATTAGGGGACAACGACATTTGACCGATACCAATCATGCCCAAGTGGTGATCATTGGCGGCGGGGTGGTGGGCTGTGCCCTCTTCCGCCGCTTCTCCATGAGCGGTCTGCGGCCCGTGCTGCTCGAGGCCGGTGGCGACATTCTTTCCGGTGCATCGAAGGGCAACAGCGCCCTCCTCCATACCGGCTTCGACGCGCCGCACGGTTCGCTGGAGCTTTCCTGCATGCAGCAGGGCTATCGCGAATATCTCGCCATCCGTGAGAAACTCAATCTGCCACTGGTGAAATCCGGCGCCATCGTCGTTGCCTGGAATGACGAACAGATCCAGAAACTGGATGAGATCGTCGCCAAGGCGCATGCCAACAACGTCGGCGAAGTGACGCGGGTCGATCGCGAACAGTTGCGCAAGATGGAACCCCTGCTCTCGCCAAAGGCGCTGGCCGGCGTCCACGTCCCGGGCGAACACATCATTGATCCCTGGTCCGCGCCTCTTGCCTATGTGCGCCAGGGGCTCGCTCATGGCGGCATCGTCCTGCGAAATTGCCGCGTCACCGGCGGGCATTTCAACGGCGTCTGGCATCTGGAGACGAGCCAGGGCGAGATCACGGCCGATCTCGTCATCAATGCCGCCGGCAATCAGGGCGACATCATCGAAGCCATCAATCGGCCGGCACCGTTCAAGATCACACCGCGCAAGGGCCAGTTCGTCGTCTTCGACAAGCCGGCGGCGCGATTGGTGAAAGCCATCATTCTTCCTGTGCCGACCGAACGGACCAAGGGCGTCGTCATCTGCCGCACGGCCTTCGGCAATCTGCTGGTGGGCCCCACGGCCGAGGATCAGGAAGACCGCATCCACGCCGCCGTCGATGAAGCGGCGCTCCGCCAACTCGTCGCACGTGGTGTCGAGATGCTGCCGGGCCTCGCCAATGTCGACGTCAGCGCGGTCTATGCGGGCCTGCGTCCCGCGACCGAGTTCAAGGACTACCAAATCACGGCGCAACCGGATCGACGCTGGATCACGGTCGCCGGTATCCGCTCGACCGGCCTCACCGGCGCGCTCGGCATCGCTCAGCATGTGGCAGGTCTTTACGCGGCGAGCTTTGGGCGCCTCAACGAAATGGAGCCGATCTGGACGCCGGTCCCCAATCTTTGCGAGGAGAATACGCGCCCCTATCAAAGCCCACTCGGCGCCGACATCGTCTGTCATTGCGAATGGGTGACCCGCGGTGAAATCGTGGCGGCGCTGGCGGGCGATTTTCCAGCCGGCGATGTCGGGGGGCTGAAGCGCCGCACGCGTGCCATGATGGGTCGCTGCCAGGGTTTCTATTGCAGCGCCCATGTCATGGCCTTGGCTGAAGGGAAGATCGCGTCATGAAGACCCATGACGTCGTCATCCTCGGCGCCGGCCCGGCCGGCCTTTCCGCTGCGGCCGAACTGAAGCGGCTCGGCCACCGTGATATCGTCATCCTCGACCGCGAAAGCCAGGGCGGCGGCATCCCGCGTCATTGCGGTCACACGGGTTATGGCCTGCTGCAATTCGGTCGCCTGATGACCGGTCCCGATTTTGCCAAGCGCCTCGTTGATCAAGTCTCCGATCTCGATCTGCGCCTCGGCCATACAGTGCTGAAGCTGGAGCCTAACGGCCGCATCCAGACCACCGGACCCAACGGACCGGAGACCTTCCAGGCGCAAAAAATCCTGCTCGCCATGGGTGCCCGCGAAACGCCGCGCAGCGCGCGGCTCGTCTCCGGCACGCGTCCCTGGGGTGTCATGAATACCGGGGCCTTGCAGCAATTCGCCTATCTGCATGGCAAGGCGCCATTCCAGCACCCGATCGTTATCGGCACTGAACTCGTTTCCTTTTCGACCCTGCTGACTCTCGGTCATGTCGGTGTGAAGGCTGTCGCGATGCTGGAAGCGCACGCGCGCATCACGGCGCGGCGCCCCGCCGATTGGGTGGCACGCATTGCCTTCGGCGTGCCGGTCCTCACCGGCTGCAGCGAATTCACCATTCGCGGGCAAGGCAAAGTCGAAGGCGTCACTTTCAGGCGTCACGGTCGCGAACGCGTCCTGGAGGGTGACGGCATCATCTTCACGGGCCAATTCCGGCCCGAAACCGGTTTGCTGACGCAAAGCCATCTGGAGCTTGATCCCGGTACCCGCGGCCCGGTGATCGACCAGCTGTATCGCTGCACCGATGCCAGCTATTTTGCCGCCGGCAACCTGCTGCGCGGCATTGAGACCGCCGGCCAATGCTATCGCGAAGGCAAATCGGCAGCCCATGCGATTCACGCGGCATTGGACGATACCTTGCCGGCGTCGGCCGCACCAATCCGCATCGAGGCGACCGGTGCCCTGAGCTATGTCTATCCACAGCGCCTCACCGGTCGCGGCCCCTACGACCCGCTGCTCTTCAAGGCCCGTGTCGGTGAGGCCGTCAAAGGCACCTTGCGAGTCCTGGCCGACGGACGCGAGATCTGGTCCCGCCCCATCAACGCCCTGCCCGAGCGGCGCATCGCCTGGCGCGTGCCGGCCGTCGACCTCAGCAACACGCACCACCTCACCATCGATCTCACGCCGCGCAGCTAGCTCCCGAGCCACCATGTCCGATTTCGTTCTCGCCATCGATCAAGGCACTACCGGCACCAAACCGCATCGCCTCCACAAAGACGGCCACTTCGAGACGCTCCGCGGCTTCGAGCATCAGCAGATTCTGCCTCGGTCCGGCTGGGTCGAGCATGACACGGAAGAACTCATCACGCATCTCACAAGCTGCATTGAGAATGCCGGCGATGCTTGCGCCATCGGCATCGCCAATCAAGGCGAGACGGTCATCGCCTGGGATGCACAAAGCAAGCGCGCCATCTATAACGCCATCGTCTGGCAAGATGCGCGCACCAATGACGCGATTGCAGCACTCAAAGACGCGGGCCACGAGGAAACAACGCTGGCCCGCGCCGGCCTGCCGCTCGATCCCTATTTCTCAGCGAGCAAATTGCGTTGGCTGCTCGACAATGCCGACGAAGCAAAGCCGCTGCTGAAACAAGGACGCTTGCGGCTTGGCACCAGCGACGCCTTCTTCCTCGATCGTCTCACGGGCACTTTCGCGACCGACGTCACCACCGCCTCGCGCACCAGCCTGATGAATCTCGAGACCCTCGCCTGGGATCCCGTACTGTGCGACCTCTTCGGCGTGCCGCTTGAATGCCTGCCGGAGATCCGTTCGACGGCCGACGATTTCGGCACGATCGGCAAAATTCCAGTTACAGCCAGCGCGGTCGATCAGCAGGCAGCGCTCTTCGGCCATGGTTGCCGCCGTGCTGGTGACGCCAAGATCACTTTCGGCACTGGCGCCTTCGCGCTATGTGTTGCTGGCAATAGACCTTTGCGCGACGTGGCAAGTGGTCTTCTGCCCACCATCGCTTGGCGCCTCAAGGGTGCCGCACCGGCTTACGCGTTGGACGGCGGCGTCTACAACGCGGCCTCCGCGGTCAATTGGGCGAAGAGCCTTGGTCTCTTTGCCGATTATGGCGAGATCGACAGCTTCGCCGCCGCCAACGCCATCTCGCGCGACCTCGCCTTCGTACCGGCCCTGAGTGGCCTGGGTTGCCCCTATTGGGATAGGTCGGCCGCCGGCATGTGGCTCGGCCTCGGCCTCGACACGACCAAGGCCGACATGATGCAAGCGCTGCTGGAAGGGGTCGCCTTGCGCGCTGGCGAGGTGATCAGCGCCATGTCGCACCTCGCCCCCATCGGTAGCCGCATCTCCATCGATGGCGGGCTCGCCAAGAACAGCTATTTCGGCCGCTTCGTGGCAGATGTTTTGGGCCGCGAGATCGTCATCCCCGCGAGCACCGAACTGACCGGCCTCGGCACGGCGCAGCTGGCGCTCATCGGCGCGGGTCTAGCAACCATTGACACCCTACCGCCGCCGCCTGAGCCCAAGGCACGCCTGGAAGCAGGCAAGCTCGCCGACGAACACCGGATGAAGTTCCATACCGCGGTGACGCGCAGCCGCAACTGGCGCTGACCACAATCTGCCCCGGCACGACCCCAACTTCGCCACAATCCGGTCCTGCTTTCGCCCATCTGGCCGCCGATCCTCACCATCCAGGGGACAATCAGCAACAGGGGCGCCGTCATGCGCAGGCAAATTCTCATCACGCACATTCTTTTGTCGGCCTCGCTTATCCTCAGCGCTTGCGGCGCCGAGAATAAGGAGACGGACGCTCAACAATCGCTCAAATCCAAGATCGTTGCCGAGACGGATATGCGAAAGGTCGAAGCCAACCCGCCTGCCGCAGCGAGCGAAACCACTGATGCGAATGCCATGGCCGGCACCATGTCCTCAGGCCTGACGGCCCAGGCGGTGCCGGGGCAGCCAGAGAACTTCACTGCGAACATCTATCCGGTGCCACCGCAGAATACCGAGAATTACGCGCATAGCGACGACAACCCGATCAAGCGCACGGCGGAAGAAGCTGTCTCGACTTTCTCCATCGATGTCGATACCGGGTCTTATGCCAATGTCAGGCGCTTCCTGATGAACGGGCAGAAGCCGCCGGCTGACGCCGTGCGCGTCGAAGAGATGCTCAATTACTTCAGCTATGATTATAAAGGTCCACGCGATTCGAGCATTCCATTCCGCGCCGATGCGGATGTGATGACGACGCCCTGGAATCCCAATACCAGGCTGCTACGCCTCGCCATCAAAGGCTATCAGACGGCTTTTGACCGTCGCCCGGCCGCCAATCTGGTCTTCCTGATTGACGTCTCTGGTTCCATGCAGGATCAGAACAAGCTTCCGCTGCTGAAAGCCGGCATGAAGATGCTGGTCGACCAACTGACGGCCGATGACAGGGTCACCATCGTCACTTATGCGGGGTCCGCCGGCCTAGTTCTGGCTCCTACCGCTGGCAATGAGAAGGAAGCGATCCGCGCCGCGATCGATGGGCTTGAGGCCGGTGGCAGCACAGCAGGCGGTGAAGGCATCGCGCTTGCCTATGCCAAGGCACGCGAGGCCAAGGTCGATGGCGGTATCAATCGCATCCTTTTGGCAACCGATGGCGACTTCAATGTCGGCGTCACGGATATCGATGCGCTGAAAGAGATGGTCGAGGAGAATCGCAAATCCGGTATCGCGCTCTCCTCCCTCGGTTTCGGTGAAGGCAATTACAACGATGCGCTGATGGAGCAGATTGCCGATGTGGGCAATGGGAGCTACGGCTATATCGACTCTCTCAACGAGGCCAAGCGGCAGCTCGTTGACGGGCTGCAGGCCAATATCGAGACCATCGCCAAGGACGTGAAGGTCCAGATCGAGTTTAACCCGGCGGTCGTGGCCGAATATCGCCTCATCGGCTATGAGAACCGCGCCCTCAATCGCGAGGATTTCAACAACGACAAGAAGGATGCCGGCGAAATCGGTGCCGGCCACGATGTAACGGCCCTCTACGAAATTGCCCTGGTGGGTTCGAAAGGGCTCAGCATCGACCCGCTACGCTACCAGGCTGAGGGCGCGACAGCGCAAGGCGCGTCTAACGCCGAGGAATTCGCCTTCTTGCGCATTCGCTACAAGGCACCCGATGGCGACGCCTCGAAGCTCATCGAAACGCCTTTGCCGACGGCTTGGCTGGCCCGCGACAAGGAGCCGAACCCGGACGACAATTTTGCTGCCGCCGTCGCCGCTTTCGGTCAATATCTCAAGGGCGGCGAGCGTATCGGCAATTACGATCTCCGCCAGATCGCGAGCCTCGCCCGAGCCGGCCGTGGCGAGGACGCGAGTGGCGAGCGCGCCGAATTCATCAATCTGGTCGAGCTGACCAACGCCATGGCGGGAACGGCCACGGCTGAATGATGGGCGTTTGAATTGCACTGGACATTCCCCACCCATTAGATCATAAGGAGAACAAATGCACCTATAACGCGCAACTCTTGTGGGGATCAATTCGTCATGGAAGGCAGACGCTGGTCGCTATGGCTCCTCCTGATTTTGGCCGGCATTGTTGCCCTTGCATTGGTCGGACAACGGATCACCAGCATCGACGAAGTGGATGGATCATCCCGTCTGCTCTATCTCGTCCTGCTGCTCTCGGCCGTCGGCGGTGGTGTGCTCTATCGCTTCAAGGCCGAGACGCGGACGGCGCTGGCACAGCTCGGCATATGGATCGCGCTCCTCGCCGGCCTCACCCTCGCCTATTCATTCAAGGACGATGTCAAAGCGCTGGGCCAGCGTTTCACGCGCCAGCTTGACGCCCGTAGCGGCACGATCAGCGGCGACCATGCCGTCAGCTTCTCCCGCGCCGAATCTGGCCACTTCGAAGTCACTGCGGCGCTCGACGGCGTGCCCACCACCTTCTACGTCGACACCGGCGCTACCGCCATCGTGCTCACACCGCAGGCCGCCGAACGTCTCGGCTATGATGTCAACGCGTTGACCTACGATATTCTGAGCGAGACGGCGAATGGTCTTGGCCGCTCCGCCGCCATCCGCATCAATGAACTGGTCATGGGGCCGATCGTGATGCATGACGTCGCCGCCCACGTGAACCAGTCACAGATGTCACGGTCTCTGCTCGGAATGCAATTTGTCTCGCAACTGAGGTCGATGCATATCGACGGCGATACACTGACCTTCGCGCAATAGTGCTGTCAGCGCTGCAGCACCTGGCGACAAGCCTTCTCGCGCGCTTGCCAGCCCTTGCGCTGCAGCTCCGGCTCAACGTGATCTTCCGCCGGATAGCCCAAGCACAGATAAGCGACGAAGCGCCAGCCTGCTGGCACATCGAGCGCCGCCACTGCAGCCTCGGGGTCGATGATCGACACCCAGCCGAGGCCTAGCCCTTGCGTCCGCGCTGCCAGCCACAACGTGTGGATGGCAAGCACGGTCGAATAGCGCAGGGTCTCCGGCATGGTCTGGCGACCGAGGCCGGCACCTTGCAGCGTGGCCTCGTCGCAAAACACGGCGAGGTGACGCGGGGCTTCGCGAAGGCCGGCCAGTTTCAGCTTGGCATAGAGCTCGGCCTTCTCACCTTCATAGCAGGAAAGGGCCGCCTCGTTGGCGCGCTGGAAATTGGCGATGATCGCCGCCCGGCACTCGGGCGCGTCCACGCTGACGAAGCGCCACGGCTGGGCATTGCCAACCGAGGGCGACAGCGAGGTGAGATCGAGCAAATGCTCGACCACCTCCGCCGGAATGGGATCACTCCTGAAATGGCGCACATCACGGCGCCAGGCCAGCAATTCCTCGAATTCGTGTTGGAAATCAGGTCCGAATGAGCGTTGCGTCATGCCGCCTGCGAGCGTTGGTCCACCAGGGCTACGATCCCCGCCATGATGGCGTTGAGGTCGTAATCCTTGGGCGTATAGACCCGCGCCACGCCGAATTCCAATAACCTTTTTTCATCCTCGGCCGGAATGATGCCGCCCACCACGACCGGGACATCGGAAAGTCCCGCCGCCCGCATGCGGTTCATAACATCACCCACCAGGGCGATATGGGAGCCGGACAAGATGGAAAGTCCCACCACATGGACGCTTTCCTCCAGTGCCGCGTTGACGATTTGCGCCGGGGTAAGACGGATTCCCTCATAGACCACTTCCATCCCGGCATCCCGGGCCCGCACCGCAATCTGCTCGGCGCCATTGGAATGGCCATCGAGGCCGGGTTTGCCGACCAGGATCTTGATGCGCCGGCCCAGGCGCTGGCTTGCGGAACCCACCTGCTTGCGCACCTCTTCGATGGCGACGCTGCCCTGGTCGATCGCCGCCCGGGCGACTCCGGTGGGCGCCCGGAACTCGCCAAAGACCTTGCGCAAGACCTCGCCCCACTCGCCCGTCGTCACGCCGGCATGGGCACACGCGATGGAGGCCTCCATGATATTCTTGCCCGAGCGCGCATCGGCTTCGAGGGCTGCCAGCGCCTTTGCCGTGGCGGCGTTATCACGTGCCGCGCGCCAGGCTTTCAAGGCTGCGACCTGCTCGGCTTCAGCCTTGTCATCGACCGCCATGAAGCCGCCATCGCCGCCGGAAAGCAAAGGCGACGGCGCGCTCTCGGTGTATTTGTTGACGCCGACCACGACCTGATCGCCGCTTTCGATAGCCGAAAGGCGCCGCGCATTGGATTCGACCAGGCGCTGCTTCATATAGCTCGATTCAACGGCGGCGACCGCGCCGCCCATCTGCTCGAGGCGCGCCAGTTCCTCGCGCGCTTCTGCTTTGAGCGCCTCGACCTTCTTGGTGATCTCGGTCGAACCGTCGAAGATGTCGCCGAACTCGAGGAGATCGGTCTCGAACGCCACGATCTGCTGCAGGCGCAGCGACCATTGCTGATCCCAGGGACGCGGCAGGCCCAAGGCCTCATTCCAGGCCGGCAATTGCACCGCACGGGCGCGCGCGTTCTTGGAGAGCGTCACTGCCAGCATCTCGAGAAGAATGCGATAGACGTTGTTTTCCGGCTGCTGCTCGGTCAAACCGAGAGAATTCACCTGCACGCCATAGCGGAAACGGCGGAGCTTCGCATCCTCGACACCGTAGCGCTCGCGGGCGATCTCGTCCCACAATTCCGTGAAGGCGCGCATTTTGCAGATCTCGGTAACGAACCGGAGACCGGCATTCACAAAGAAGCTGATGCGCCCCACGACCTGCGGGAAATCGGCCGCCGGCACCTGGCCGCTCGCTTTCACATGATCCAGCACGGCAATGGCGGTCGCCAGTGCATAGGCTAGTTCCTGTACCGGTGTCGCCCCCGCTTCCTGCAGATGATAGGAGCAGACATTGGTCGGGTTCCATTTCGGAACCTCGCGATAGGTAAAACTGATCACGTCGGTAATCAGCCGCAATGACGGCTCGGGCGGGAAGATATACGTTCCGCGCGACAGATATTCCTTGATGATGTCGTTCTGCACCGTGCCCTGCAGCGATGCACGCGGCGCCCCTTGGCGTTCGGCCGCGGCGATATAAAGCGCCAGCAGCCAGGGCGCCGTCGCATTGATGGTCATCGAGGTGTTCATCTCAGCGAGCGGCAGACCGTCGAAGAGCGCCGTCATGTCGCCGAGATGGCTGATCGGCACGCCCACCTTGCCCACTTCGCCTTTGGCGAGCGGATGATCGGCATCGTAGCCGGTCTGGGTCGGCAGATCGAAAGCGACGCTGAGGCCCGTCTGCCCCCGCTTCAGATTGGTGCGGTAAAGTTCGTTCGAGGCCTTGGCCGACGAGTGGCCGGAATAGGTTCTAAATAGCCAGGGCTGCTCTTTTTTTGGCGCCGCACTCATGGTCACTCCCACCCGAACTTGTTTTTGTGCGATGCAATATAGAAGGGTTTCGCGGCACCGCGCAAGATCAGGCCCAAACAGGCCACAGATTTATAATATTATTAGTGGTCGTACGGCGCGTCCCGTTCCCAGCGCGGCAGGTGATCGTCGGTTTTGAACCAGGAAATCTGGTCGCTGACCCAGCCATGGCCTGTCGGGGCAAGCCCATCGGGGTTGTCGACCGCGCCCAGCATGATACCGATCTGGGCGCCTTCGGGATCGGTCATGAACACGGTCGAGCCGCATTCGGCGCAGAAATGCCGGATGCCGCGCGGCGAGGAACGGTATGCCTTCGCAGTACCTTTGAGAATCTCGAATTGGTCGGCGGGCACCCCAGCCCAGGCCGTGACTGGCGCCCCGCTCCAGCGCTGGCACATCTTGCAATGACAATAGTCGGTATTGGCGCCCTTGGGATCGAAATGGAAGCGGAGCGCCCCGCACAGGCATTGGCCGGTAAGCATCACCATCGTCACTGCCTTTCGTGCTGATTGTCATCCCTGCCCGCATAGACAGGGATGACAATAGCACAAGACAGCTCAGATCGCCTTCAGGGCCCCCAGCACATCGTCAATGAGATCGTCCGGATGTTCCAGCCCGACCGAGAAGCGGATGAGCCCTTCGGTGATGCCTTGGTTCGCCTTCTGCTCCGGCGTCAGGCGCTGATGCGTGGTCGTCGCCGGATGCGTGGCGAGCGATTTGGAATCGCCGAGATTGTTGGAGATCAGCACCAGTTCCAGCGCATTCAGGAACTTGAACGCCTCTTTCTTGCCACCGGCGATGGTGAGCGACAGCATGGTGCCGCCGGCACTCATCTGCTTCCTGGCGAGGTCCACTTGGGCAAAGCCTTCCAGCGTCGGATAGCTGACGTCGGCGAGCTTGTTATGGCCTTTCAGGGCTTGCGCGATTTTCAAGGCACTGTCGCATTGCTTCGAGACACGCAGATCCAGCGTCTCCAAGCCTTTCAGCAGGATCCACGCATTCATCGGGCTGAGGCTGGGGCCGGTATGCCGGATGAAGGGCTGCAGCGTCTCGTTGATGTATTTCTCCGTGCCCAGAATGACGCCGCCGAGGCACCGTCCCTGCCCGTCAATATGCTTGGTCGCCGAATAGACGACGACATCGGCGCCCAGCGCCAGCGGCTGCTGCAGCAAGGGTGTCGCGAACACGTTGTCGACCACCACGGTCGCCCCGGCCACATGGGCAAGATCGCACACGGCTTTGAGATCCACGAGGCGCAGGCCCGGGTTGCTCGGGCTTTCCAGGAATACAGCCTTGGTCGGCTTGGAAAGCGCCTGCTTCCACTGCTCGATCTCGCGCCCATCGACGAACACCGTCTCGACACCCCATTTCGTCAGGATGTCGTTGAGGATGAAGTGACAGGAGCCGAACAGCGCATCCGATGCCACAATCCGGTCGCCCGACTTCACGAGGCTGGCGATCGCCGCGAACACGGCCGCCATGCCGGAGGACGTGGCCCGCGCGGCCTCAGCACCCTCGAGGGCGGCCATGCGGCCTTCGAACATCGAGACGGTGGGGTTGCCGAAGCGCGAATAGACGAAGCGCGGCTTGCTGTTGTCGAACGCCGCCTCGGCCTCTTCGGCACTTTCATAGACATAGCCCGACGACATATAAATCGTCTCGGCCGTTTCCTTGAACTGGCTGCGGAGCTGGCCGGCATGGACCAGCTTCGTGGCCGCCCGCCAACTCTTCTTGATATCCCGTTTCACCGTCATAATCGCCTCGCTTTGGCCTCGTTCAGGCACAAAAAAACCTCGACCGACAAGGCCGAGGTTGGGCGAATGATCGCTTTCCTGGACCTTTTAGCGTTTGATTTAACGTGGCCGCAATCCGGCACAAATCACCACGGAGCCCCAGCCGAAGCCGTTGCGTCGGCGCCTGTTAAGCCATGGCTGGCCCCAGCCTGTCAAGCGGGGCCTGTCAAGCGGCCGACTCTCCCCTCTCGCTAGACCTATCCTTGAGTTGGCTGGGAGGTCTTGCTATCTTTCGCTGTAGCAAAGGCAGATAGGGGCAAGGCGTGCTCGCTGACAGTTCGATGCGGCTGACGCCGTCGGTGATTCATGGTTCCGCCCAGCATATATCCCTGGAACAACAGCTTAAGGTCGAGGCCCTGCCAGTCCGTTATCATGGCGAATTGGGTAGGCTCGCCAAGCTGTTCTACGTCAATCTCCTGTTCAGCTTGCTGACGCTCGGCATCTACCGCTTCTGGGGCAAGACCCATATCCGGCGCTATGTCTGGTCTCAATTCGAGGTGCTGGGCGACAGGCTCGAATATCTCGGTACCGGCCGCGAATTGCTGCTGGGTTTCCTGAAGACAGCCGCCTTCGTCGTCGTGCTGATCATCCTGCGCGAACTGCTGCCGGAACTCCTCGACCCGACCAGCCTCTGGGGCATCGCCGCAACACTGATCGGCAGCGCCGGCTTCGGCCTGCTCTTTCTCGCCGCCCAGTTCGCGGCACAGCGCTATCGGCTGACCCGCACCTCCTGGCGCGGCATTCGCGGCGGCATGGACGGCTCGGCCTGGGCCTACGCCTTTCGGACCGGCGGCCTGTTTGTCATCTCGGCCCTGCTCGCGGGTCTCCTCATTCCGTGGTGGCGCATGATGTGCCTCGAGCTGCGCATCAGCGCCAGCCGTTTGGGAACCATGCGCGCCAATCTGGAGCCCGGTCGCGCCATCTGCTTCTGGTCCTTCATGCTGGGCTCGCTGCTGCTCGGTGTCGCCAATTCGGCCGCCGGCTACGTCGTCATCGACCTTGCGGACAAGATCTCCGACCCGCGGATGACGCAGGCGCTCTCGATCGGCCTCACCCTTCTCAGCATCCTGGTCGTGCTGCCTTTCGCCTTCGCGCCCTATGTCGCCAACGTCCAGCACGAGGTCTTCAATCACCTGACCCTGTTCGACAAGCATGCCGGCCACCTGCGTTTCTTCAGCTCGGTCACGGCAGGTGGCGTCTTCTGGCAGTTCTTCACTGCGTTCGTCCTGCTCGTGCCGACCTTGGGTCTTGCCTTCCCCGTGGTCATGCATCGCTGGCTGTGCTTCACTGCCAGCAACTTACGGATCGGCGGTAAGCTCGATGCCGCAGCCTTGAAGCAGGCGAGCGACGCGATACCCAGGGCGAGTGAAGGATTGCTCGAAGCGCTCGACCCCGGCATTCTCTAATCCACCCAGACCAGAGGATCAGATGGACCAGATCGATACGCCCCAACCCGCCGGCTTCGGCCGTCGCCCGGCCGAGCCGCTGCGCAGCCACTTCGAATATGACGGGCGCCTTGGCGAGCTCTATTGGATCTTCATCAAGAACGTGCTGCTCTCGTTCATCACGCTCGGCATCTTCCGCTTCTGGGGCAAGACCCGCATCCGTCGCTATCTATGGTCCCATACCAGCCTCGCCGGCGACCGTTTTGAGTATACCGGCACTGGCGGCGAGCTCTTCGTTGGCTTCATCATCGTGATGATCGCCTATGTGGTCGGCTCGATCGGCATCAACATCCTCGCCGTGTTTCTCGAGCCAGGTTCGCCGCTGCTCTTCATCGTCCAGGCGAGCCTTGGCTTCGTCATCCTCTACCTGACCTTCGTCGCTCAATATGCGGCGCAGCGCTATCGCCTGACCCGCACGCTTTGGCGCGGCATCAGCGGCGGCATGACCGGTTCGGCCTGGAAATGGGGATTCAAGGGTATGTGGTTCGCGATTCTGTCGCTGATCTCGCTGACCCTCGCCTGGCCCTGGGCGCAGATGCGGCTTATCGACGACCGGCTCAACAACTCTTATTTCGGCGATGCCAAGGCCAGCATCTCATCGAGTTCGAAGCCGCTCTATCTCTCCTACATTATCGGCAATTTCGGCTCTTTGATCTTGACCGGCCTCATCGCTTACGGCGTCTATCAGTTCATGATGACGAATTACGGCCCAGTCCTCGAGGAACTCTTCTCGCAGACACCGGCGGAAGACCGCCAGTATGGTGCCGAATACGGCCGCGTCTTCGCGATCCTCTACGGCACAGTGGTCGCTGCCTATCTCGCCATCATCGTCATCTCCATTCTCTCCTTCGCGGCATTCTATACCGCCATGGCGCGCGAGATCGCGTCGAAACTGTCGCTGGGCACGCTGCGCTTCGCGACGCCTATTACGCCCGGCGCCATCATTGGCCGCTATCTCGGCAATCTGCTGATCATCGTCCTCACTTTGGGCTTAGGTTTCCCCATCGCCGTTCACCGGACCATGCGCTTCCTGGTGCGCAACACCGAAGTCCTGGGCGAGATTGATGGTTCCGAGATCACCCGCGCCGAACTGCCGCGGCCGAAATTCGGCGAAGGCCTGCTGGAAGCCTTCGACCCCGGCATCATGTGAAGACAACTTGTTTTTCTCCGTCATCCCCGGGCAAAGTCCCGGGGATCCACTAGTGCAGTTCAGAGACTGGATGCCCGGAACCAGTCCGGGCATGACGACGTAAAGAGTACGAGGACAACTTTGCCCAAAGACCGCTATTACGACGGACTGACCGCCACCGCCCATCGCGTCACCGTGACGCCGTTGGGTGGCACGCTGATCATCGCCACCGACGAAAATCCGCAGCTCGCCCACTGGCAGACGGCGGATATGCGTGTGATCGACGACAACAAGGTGACGGGAGCGATCAATTTCGGTCGCGTCAGCGATCCCGCACCACGCCTGGTGCTGCATGACTCGCCCGCACGCACGACACTCCTTGCCAACACCCCGCATCTCAAGGAATGGAAATCGCGCGCGGCCAAGCGCGGCTGGTCCGTGGGCCTTGCTTGGACGCTGGCCGGCCTCGTCATCGCCACCGGCTTCTATTTCGCGTGGCGCGACGGCAGCGCCTATCTCGCCCGCTTTGTGCCCAAGACCTGGGAGCAGAAGCTCGGCGCCCATATCTATGCCGCACTCAACAAGAATCTCACCATCTGCAGGACCCCGGCCGGTAATACCGCCTTGCGCAAGCTGGTCGACCGCTTGGCGCCGCCCGAACTGCAGCGCGACGCCACGAAGCAGCAGGATGGCATCACCGTTGACGTGGTTGACATCAAGCTACCCAATGCCTTCGCCCTCCCCGGCGACCACATCATGGTGACCAGCGGCCTCATCGACCTCGCCACCTCGCCTGACATGGTCTCCGGCGTCGTGGCGCATGAGATCGGCCATCTGGATCTCCGCCACCCGACGCAAAGCGCCATCAGCAATCTCGGCATCAGCGCCACGGTCAGCATCATCCTCGGCGGCTCGTCGGTAGGCGATATCGCGACCCTCCTCACCGTCATGTCCTATTCCAGGAAGATGGAACACGAGGCCGACATTCGCGGCCTGGAACTCCTCAAGGCTGCAGGCCTGCGCGCCGATGGCATGGCCGAGTTCTTCAAGGTGATGAAGGACAAGTTCGATAAGGACGCCGACAGCATCATCCCCGATTGGTTGCAAAGCCACCCCGGCCTCAAGGATCGCGCCGATTACACCAAGGCCGAGGCAACCGGCACCACCGCCATGACCGACGCCGAATGGCAATCGCTGAAGGACGTCTGCAAGGTGAAATAAGGCCGGAAAATCAACTCGTGGATGGTCAGCCCGCCCCCGAAAAACCCAACCCTTCCAAAGCCTTCTCTTTCGCGCCGCACCGCTGCAATTAGTAATATAATTCCATGATATTTCGGTGAACTGGGCATATTCGTGCCGATTCTCCGCCATTGGCGACTTTTTCTATCATCCGACTATTGACTATGCTGCAACTGCGAATGCAGGATGCTATACATGTTGCAATGGCTAAACCGCCCACAAAAGAGGCAGAGCCGGCAGCGCCAGCAAGGATGGGAAGACGAATCATGAGTGAGACGGCGAAGATCGTGGCGATTGAACCCAAAGCCGGTGACGGCAAGGCGGCGGCCCCAAAGGCTGCTCCGGTTACCGGCAAGAACATCTACGAGATCGGCGAGATTCCGCCGCTCGGCTACCTGCCGCCGCAGATGTATGCCTGGGCGATCCGTCGCGATCGCCATGGTCCGCCCGAAACCGCGATGCAGGTCGAAGCCGTCGAGACGCCGCATCCCGACCAGGATGAAGTCATCGTCATGGTGATGGCGGCGGGCGTGAACTACAACGGCGTCTGGGCGGCCCTCGGCAAGCCCATCTCCACCTTCGATGTGCATAAGGCCGAGTACCACATCGCCGGGTCGGATGCCGCCGGCATCGTCTGGGCCGTCGGCTCCAAGGTGAAGCGCTGGAAGGTCGGCGACGAGGTCGTCGTTCATTGCAATCAGGACGACGGCGACGACGAGGAATGCAACGGCGGCGATCCGATGTTCTCCCCCAGCCAGCGCATCTGGGGCTATGAGACGCCGGACGGATCCTTCGCACAGTTCTGCAAGGTCCAGGGCCGCCAGCTGATGCAGCGCCCCAAGCATCTCACCTGGGAAGAAAGTGCCTGCTACACGCTGACACTTGCCACCGCCTATCGCATGCTGTTCGGCCATCGCCCGCACATCCTGCGCCCGGGCCACAATGTGCTCATCTGGGGCGCCTCGGGTGGCCTCGGCTCCATGGCGGTGCAGCTTTGCGCCACGGCGGGTGCTAACCCGATCGGCATCATCTCGGATGAATCGAAGCGCGAATTCGTCATGTCCTTGGGGGCCAAGGGCGTCATCAACCGCAATGATTTCGATTGCTGGGGCCAGCTCCCCGATGTCGACGACACCGCCGGCTATAACGACTACATGAAGAAGTGCCGCGCCTTCGGCAAGGCGATCTGGGATGTGACCGGCAAGGGTGTCGATGTCGATTTCGTCTTCGAACATCCGGGTGAGCAGACCTTCCCGGTCTCTTGCTTCGTGGTGAAGCGCGGCGGCATGGTGGTCTTCTGCGCCGGCACCACCGGCTACAACCTCACCTTCGATGCGCGCTTCGTCTGGATGCGCCAGAAGCGCATCCAGGGCAGCCATTTCGCCAATCTGCTGCAGGCGAGCCAGGCCAACAATCTGGTGGTCGAGCGCCGCATCGATCCCTGCATGTCAGAGGTGTTCGGCTGGGAGGACATCCCCGCCGCCCATACCAAGATGTGGAAGAACCAGCACAAGCCCGGCAACATGGCCGTGCTGGTGCAAGCCAAGCGCCCGGGTCGCCGCACGCTCGAAGACTGCGTGGAGGAGTAATGTCCGCCATGTTGCGTGAAGAAGGAGCGGCGGCCACGCCGCTCCTCACCGATCTGCTTGCCCGTGCAGGCAAGAGTCTCACGGCCGCGCAAGCCATTCTCGACGATGTGCGTGGCCGCCTCATCGGCCGCGTCACCGCCGGCGGCAAGGTGGATGCC
Organism: Pseudomonadota bacterium; assembly: GCA_016183985.1. Lineage (GTDB taxonomy): Bacteria > Pseudomonadota > Alphaproteobacteria > Dongiales > Dongiaceae > Dongia. The sequence continues at coordinate 140,047 of JACPDN010000011.1, forward strand.
AAGGCACTCGATGCCCAGCAATTCATCGCCCACGGGCTTTCCTGGCTCGCCACCTATGTGACGGGTCTCGAACAGATGCTGGCGTGGGGCGAACGCCTCGAGAGCTCCGGCCGCTTTGCCGAGCGCGAACAGCTGATCCTGCAGATCGCCTTTGGCGAATATCTCTCGCAGATCAAAGGCGGCTGGCCGATGAGCCAGGGTGAGATCGTGCGCCTCGCCGATTTCGGCCTCGACGCCGCCGCCGGAAAATTCGACGAAACATTGCTCGGTGACGGCAACTCCGCCGCCGCGCGCGCGCGCCTCGCCGATCTCATTGTCGAAGGCGAATTCGGCGAAGCGGCACTCGACGACGAATCTCTCGCCATCGTCCGCGACCAGTTTCACGCCTTCGCCAGCGATCATGTGGAAGATGCACATCAGTGGCATTTGAAGGACGAGCTCATTCCGCTGGAGATCATTCAGCAACTGGCTGAAATGGGTGTCTTCGGCCTCACTGTCCCGGAGGAATTCGGCGGTTCCGGCATGGGCAAGCTTGCCATGTGCGTCGTGACAGAAGAACTCTCGCGGGGCTATATCGGCTTGGGCTCGCTCGGCACGCGCTCCGAGATCGCGGCCGAACTCATCCGCCTCGGCGGCACCGAGGCGCAGAAACAGAAATGGCTGCCGAAGATCGCCAGCGGCGAGATCCTGCCGACTGCTGTCTTCACCGAACCCAATACCGGCTCAGATCTCGGGAGCCTGCGCACACGCGCGGTCAAGGATGGCGACGTCTATCGCGTCACCGGCAACAAGACCTGGATCACCCATGCCAGCCGCACCGATGTGATGACCTTGCTGGCCCGCACCGATGCCAGCACGAACGACTATCGCGGCCTCTCCATGTTCCTCGCCGAAAAGCCGCGTGGTACCGCTACCGATCCCTTCCCGGCCAAGGGCATGAGCGGCGGCGAGATCGGCGTGCTCGGCTATCGTGGCATGAAGGAATACGAGCTTGGCTTCGACGGCTTCGAGGTGAAGGCCGAGAATCTGCTGGGCGGCGTCGAGGGTCAGGGCTTCAAGCAGCTGATGGCGACCTTTGAATCCGCCCGCATCCAGACGGCCGCCCGCGCCGTCGGCGTCGCACAATGCGCCATGGAGCTTGGCCTCAAATACGCAAAGGAACGCGTGCAGTTCGGGGCACCGATCTACAGCTTCCCGCGCATCCACGGTAAGCTCGCCTGGATGGCGGTTGAAACCATGATCGCCCGCCAGCTCACCTATTTCGCCGCGCGCGAGAAGGACAGCGACCGCCGCTGCGACATCCCCGCCGGCATGGCGAAACTGCTGGGCGCCCGCGTCGCCTGGTCGAACGCCGACAACGCGTTGCAGATCCATGGCGGCAACGGCTACGCCCAGGAATACAAGATCAGCCGCGTCCTGTGCGATGCCCGCATCCTGAACATCTTCGAAGGTGCAGCAGAGATCCAAGCGCAGGTCGTCGCGCGCGGATTGCTCAGCGGGCGGAACTAATCGCGTCCCAAACCCCATCCTCACTTGTCATGGCCCGCTTCAGGCGGGCCATCCACGAGTTTGCCGGCAACATAAAGAAAGTAACTCGTGGATCCTCCGCCTTCGCGGAGGATGACACTCGAGCATATATGGAGAGGGGCGGCCTATAGCGGCCGTTACGCCGACTGCATCTCGGCCGAGGGCGCCTCAACCGGCTTCGCAGCGTGGCGCATGCGATTCACCACCATGCGGTCATGAAGCTCGGTGATGGTCTTGCTGCCGGTCTTCACGCAGAGGCCGGGGATCAGGGCATGGATGAAACAGGCGACGGCGCCGAACAGCATCCGGCCGCTGAAGCAGCTCGCCATATAAAGGTGTTCCCAATAGCTCTCGCCGACCGATTTCGGATGGTCCAGGAACAGCTTGTCGATCATGACGCAGGCTCCACAGGGCGCATTTTCAATGAAGCCATGATACGTGAAGGTCTTTAGATATTTTTCCCATTTTTTGCGTCAATATGCTATTTTGTCGCGATTATATCCCACGAAGTGATCAAAAAATGGAAAAAGGCACCGCCATAGAGCTGGATCGCATTGACGCCCGGATCCTGACCGCGCTGCAGGCAGATGCGAATCAGGCAATCGCCGACCTCTCTGAATCCGTGGGACTTTCAGCCAACGCCTGCTGGCGCCGGATCAAGCGGCTGGAGGAGCTCGGCATCATCCGCGGGCGTGTCGCCCTGCTCGATCCGATGAAGCTAGATCTAGGCGTCACCGTCTTCGTCGCCATCCGCACCAATGAGCACAACGATGCCTGGCTGCAGAAATTCAACGATGCAGTCGAGCAGATCCCCGAGATCGTCGAGCTTTATCGGATGAGTGGTGAGATCGACTACCTGATGAAGGTCGTTGTCGCCGACATCGCCCATTACGACCGCGTCTACAAACGGCTCATCCAACTGGTGAAGCTCACCGATGTCAGTTCCACCTTTGCGATGGAGCAGATGAAATACACCACCGCCCTGCCGGTGCACCCCTCCTGACCCGTCGCCGCGCGCTTGGATTGACAGCTGGCCTCAGACTGAACGATCATTCAATTCTTGAATAGACATTCAGCCGTAAGAGCCAGAATCTATGTCCAGCGACGCCCGTTTCGACCTCCTTTTCGCACCCTTCAAACTCGGCCCCGTCACGGCCCCCAATCGCTTCTACCAGGTGCCGCATTGTTCCGGCATGGGGCATGAGCGACCGCATATCCTGGCGGCGATGCGGGGCATGAAGGCCGAGGGCGGCTGGGGCATCGTCAACACGGAATACTGCACGATCCATCCGAGCTCGGACGACACGCCCTTCCCCATCCAGACTCTGTGGGATGATGAAGACATCCGCCAGCATGCGATGATGACCGATGCCGTGCACAGCCACGGGTCGCTGGCCGGCGTCGAATTGTTCCTGGGCGGGCAGCGCATGGCGAATTTGAATTCCCGCCTGGCGCCGATGGGGATCGAGAGCATGCCTGTGCTCTCCGGCGATCCGCTGCAGACCAAGGCGCTCGACGCCCGGGATATCGCCGACATTCGGAAGTGGCACATCGAGGCCGCCAAGCGCGCGGTGACGGCAGGCTTCGATATCGTCTATGTTTACGCCTGCCATCATTACCTGCTGCACTCATTTCTGAGCGGGCATGAAAATGCGCGGCGTGATGACTATGGCGGCTCGCCGCTCAACCGCGTGCGCATCGTGCGCGAACTGCTGGAGGCGGTGAAGGATGCGGTCGGCCACAAATGCGCAATCGCCTTACGCTGGGCATCGAATGCGCAAGATCCACAAGAACAGGATGAATGGCTGGAGATGACGCAGAGCCTCAGCGGCCTGCCGGATCTGTGGGATCTGACGGTCAATGACTATAGTCTGGAGATGGGCCCGTCGCGCTTCGTCAAGGAAGGAGCACTCGAGGAACAGGTCGGCGCCATCCGCAAGATTGTGAGCGGCGGCGTCGTGACGGTCGGCCGCTACACCTCGCCGGAATCGATGCTGCGGCTCGTCAAATCGGGCGTCGCCGATTTCATCGGCGCGGCGCGGCCCTCGATCGCCGATCCGTTCCTGCCCAACAAGATCAAGGAAAGCCGCTTCGACGACATCCGCGAGTGCATCGGCTGCAACATCTGCTATGCGCATAATTCGCGCGGGGCGCCGATCCGCTGCACCCAGAATGCGACGATGGGCGAGGAATGGCGCGCCAATTGGCATCCCGAAATCATCACGCGCGACGCGCCTGGCGAACGCGTGCTGGTGATCGGCGCCGGGCCTGCCGGTTTGGAAGCGGCGCGCGTGTTGGGTGCCCGCGGCTATGATGTCGCATTGGCCGAGACGTCGCGCGCGGCCGGCGGACGCGTCAATCTGGAGAGCAAGCTACCGGGCCTCACCGAATGGGCCCGCGTGTGCGACTGGCGCCTCACGCAGATTGCCAAGATGCCCAATATCGAGCTGTTCCTGGAAAGCGCGATGACTGTCGATGATGTGCTGGATTTCGGCGCACAGCATGTGATCTGCGCTACCGGGAGCCATTGGCGGCTGGATGGTCGCGGGCGAACGTCGCATCTGCCCGTGCTCGCACCGCACGCGGACGTCCTTGCGCCCGAAGACGTCATGCGTGGCGTCGTGCCCAAGGGACTGGTAGCGGTCTACGACGATGACGGCTTCTATCTGGCACCGGCCTTGGCCGACAAATTGCGGCAGGCCGGTTGCGAGGTGCATTTCATCAGCAGCGCCGGCGTGGTGGCGCCGTGGTCGGAATTTACCGGGGACCAGGCGGAGACCCACGCGCATATCGTCGCGCTGGGTATTCCTTGTCATTTCAACAAGTCGCTATCCGCCTTCGCACCCGGCAAACTGGAACTCGGCTGTGTCTATGGCGGTGCCGGCCTGACGCTCGATGTCGCGACACTGGTCCCCGTCACCTCGCGCCAGCCGAACAATGATCTCTATGAAGCGCTGGCGGCACGCGACCACGGCCTTGCCAGCCTCACGCGGATCGGCGATGCCGAGGCACCCGGCCTCATCGCCCATGCCGTCTATGCCGGCCATCGCGCCGGCCGACTGCTTGGCACTGCGGGAAAAGGCACCGCGCCCTTGCGGGATCGCGGTGCCGGAACATTGCCACTTGCTGCGGAATAGACGCGCCTATGCGGCCACCGCTTCGAAACGGTCGGCGATCTGCTGGCGAGCCTTGGCAATCGATTGCTCGCGCGAGGCCGGGGAGAGGCCGAGGCCTTCGGCACGCACGACCTCGACATCGGTAACGCCCAGGAAGCCGAGCACGCGCTTCAGATAATCCTCCTGGAAATCCATCGCGTGGCGCCAGCCATCTTCATGCGCCGCATCGCCGGCTAGGACGCTGCCGCGTGACGACGCGATGACGACACGCTTGCCGGTGACGAGTCCGACCGGGCCGGTCTCGGTGTAGCGGAAGGTGCGGCCGGCACGGGCGACGCGATCGATCCAGGCCTTCAACTGGCTGGGGATCGAGAAATTGTACATCGGCGCGCCGATGACGATGACGTCAGCAGCGAGGAACTCGGTGATCAGTTCTTCGCCCAGCGCCACTTGCTTCTGCAACTCGGCATTGCCCGACGTATCGGCGCCGCCGAGGGCAGCAAGGATCTCGCCGGAGAGATGGGCCGGCGTGGTGACGCTGAGATCACGCAAGGTGAGCGATGCGGCAGAATTGGCCCGCAGCAAGCCGGCGGCGATGGCGGCGGTCAGTTGGCGGGAGGCCGAGGCCTCGCCTAAGGGGCTGGAATCGATCTGCAGGACTTTCATGGCGATCTCCGTGATGTGTCGATCGCCCATAGCGATCTATCGCCATTAGAGTTAGAATAGGACCAATTAATGGATTAGACGGCAAAAATGGACTTCATTGTTCCATTTTTAGGACGATGAGATGCAAAACCTCAATGATCTCTACTACTTCGCCCAGGTGGTCGAGCAAGGCGGCTTTGCCGCCGCCGGCCGGGCGCTGGGCATCCCCAAATCGAAGTTGTCGCGCCGGATCGCCGATCTGGAGAAAGCCCTGGCGACACAACTGCTGCAACGCTCGACGCGCAAACTAGCGCTGACGCAGATGGGTGAGGTCTATCTGCGGCACTGCCAGGCGATGATCGAGGAGGCCAAGGCCGCCCAGGAAGCGATCGAACGCGCCCATGCCGAACCGCAAGGTCTGGTGAGGCTGAGTTCGCCTACGGCCATGACGCAGGCTGTGCTGGCGCCGCTGTTGCCCAAATTCCTGGCGCGCTTTCCCAAGGTGCGCTTGTCCATCATGTCCACCAACCGCCGGGTCGATATCATCCGCGAAGGTCTCGACATTGCGTTGCGCGTGCGGCGGCCGCCGCTGGAGGAATCCAACCTCATCGTGCATCGCTTCGGCGCCAAATCGGCGATCCTCGTTGCGGCACCCAGCCTGCTCGATTGCCTGGGGCGGCCAACATCCATCGCCGATCTGGCGAAATTCCCGGCCATGTCGCATTCGCCCGAGGAGGGCCGGCAATATTGGGAATTGGTGACACCCCAAAGCACGCCGGAGCAGATCGACATGCAGCCCCGCCTGATGATCGACGATTTCGAGGCGCTGAAGGCAGCGGCGGTCGCCGGCACCGGCATCGCCCTGATCCCGGAATATTTCTGCCGGCAGGAAATGAATTCAGGGCTGCTCGAAGCGGTCCTGCCGGATCACGCCCCGCCCATCGGCGATTTCCATGCCGTCTTCTCGTCGCGCCGCGGGCAACTGCCGGCCGTGCGGGCGTTCCTCGACTTCCTCGATGCGGAGATCCTAGTCCTGGCGCGGCAATGTGTCGGCGGTCTCGAACCAAGCCAGGCGGCTGCGACACCAGACATGCTGGCGCGGCGGAAAGGCTGAGGGATCGTCGAGCGTCGGTGTGTTGAAGGCCACATCGAACGGTGCCTGCCGCCCGCGATAGAGCAACTGGCTGCCGCAGGCCGCGCAGAATTCACGCTGGCCATGTTCGCTGGAAAAATAGATGACGGGCGTGCCTTTGGTATAGGCGAACTGATCCGCCTTGATGCGGGCAAAGGCCTGCAAGGGTGCACCGCTGGTGCGCTGGCAGATACGGCAATGGCAATAGCCGGTGTCGTAAGCCTCGCCCATCACCCGGTAGCGTAAAGCCCCGCACTCGCAGCCACCTTCATGATTGCCGGACATATCCCATCTCCTCTTTCGCGTTGCCGCATGCCGCCGTCGCAGATCTGGATTGCGCGGGACGTCTTCCGCTCGGCCTCGACAAGCAGCGGGCCGGCGGTCCATCCTAACCGCGAAAGACGAGATCAGGGAGTGTGCGATGGGTGCGGCGACGCGTCGGCCAATCGAGGGGCCGGCGGCCTGGAAGGGCAGCGATTTCAAGACCAAGGATGACGTCGCCTTCGATCTGGAGCCGCGGCATCTGGCGTCCTTCGACGCCGCCATCATGGAAGCGCGGCGCCAGGGGCTCGGCATCTCCGCCATCGGCAAGTCGCGTTACGATTTTGCGGCCATCGCCGACGATATCGCTGCGCTGAAGCGTGAGTTGATGCAGGGCCGGGGCATGGTCATCCTGCGCGGCTGGCCGGTCGACAAATACGCCTTGGATGAAATCGGCCTGCTCTATGGCTGGCTGGGGCAGTATTTCGGCAAACCCGTGATCCAGAGCGGCAAAGGCGATCGCCTCGGCTATGTCGCCGACATACCGCAGCCGGGCAAGATCAATCGCGGCTATCGCTCCAATGCAGAACTCCGGATGCATACGGATTCCGACGACATCGTCGGCCTGCTGTGCGTGCGCCGGGCGCGGACCGGTGGATTGAGCCGCATCGTCAGCGCCATCGCCGTCTATAACGAGATCCTCGCCACCAAGCCGCATCTGCTCGAACCGCTGTTCGACGGCTTCCGCGTGCATTGGAACGGTGAGGAAGCACCAGGCGAGCCGCCGGTCACGGCATATCGCGTGCCCGTCTTCAGCGAGACGCAGGGATTCTTGAGCATCTGCTTCGGCTACAAGTATATCGAGGATGCCTTTCAGGCGTTGGGAATCGAACCGAGCGCGTTGGAGAAGGAAGCTCTCGCCTATCTCGACGAGACCGCGAGCCGCAACGACCTAGTCTACGAGTTCCAGCTGGAACCGGGCGAATGCTCCTTCATCAACAACTACACCACCCTGCATTCGCGCACATCCTTCGAGGACTGGCCCGACGACGACCGCCGCCGCCTGCTGCTGCGCCTCTGGCTGCAGGCCCACGAGTCGCGACCGATCCATGCGAACTTACGCCGCTATTACGGCGTCGATGGCATGCACGCGGAGCAGGTGGCGTGAGGATGGTAGAAGCTTGAAGTACGGGCGGCGCAATGGTGGCCTCATCGGTTCGCTTTTCATGATTCCGACGCTCGCTGGGCTGCTGGCATACGAACAACGCGAAAAGGCCGTTCGCTGGAACGAGTGGACCGATTTACGTGATCTAATCGGATCGGTGATCTTGTGCTATGTTACGCTCGCGATCGTGCTCAAGATTTTCTACTACCTCATTGGCGGGTTTCGCAGGCCTCCAAAACTGCGGCATGCATTCGTTGACGCTGGCGTCATTGTTGCACCGCTCGCACTGGTCGTTTCATCGTATTTTCAGCGGAACTTCGCCGACATCAGCGACGGAATCGTGATTGGCGGCACGTTCCTCGCCATGGGCGTTGTTGTCATGATCTACGTCTTTCGCAATAACGCCGCATAACCAGATTGGGCTCAATCTTGTCCCTCGCCACCAACACCAAGCTGACCGACAACACGCAATGGGGCGTCTTTCTGGCGATTGCTGGATATGCCGTCTTTTCTGGACAGGACGCCATCGTCAAATGGCTGGTGATGCATGATTACGCGATCTTCCAGATCCTGTTCGTGCGCTCGCTGACTATTTCGATCATCACGCTGTTCATCGGCGGCAAGACGGGTGTCGTCAATGTGATGCGCAGCCGGAACAAGGGTGGGCTCGCCTTGCGGGCCGGGCTGCTGCTGAGCGCGTGGCTCTGCTATTTCAACGCCGCGAAACACCTGACCCTGCCCGATCTGGTGACGCTCTATTACGCGGCACCGGTGATCGTCACGATCCTTTCCATCTTCATCTTGCGTGAGAAGGTGAATGCCTGGCGCTGGGCTTCGGTGATCATCGGCTTTGTCGGGGTCGTCGTCGCCGCCAATCCCGCCGGCCGCGCGGAGCTGCAATGGGCATTGCTGGTGCTGGTTGCGGCGACGTTGTGGGCCTTCGCCACCATGCTGGTCCGCAAGATCATGCATGCCGAGCCGACCATCAACCAGATGATCTTCACCAATGGCGGTTTCACCCTGCTGTGCGGCGCCACCATGCCGTGGTGGTGGCATCAGCCGGGCCTGCTGGAGCTTGGCCTGATGATCGGCCTGGGCCTCATTTCGGGTACCGGACAGTACCTGCTCTATGAGAGCTTCCGCCATGCCCCGGCATCGGTCATCGCGCCCACGGAATACACGGCCCTCGTCTGGTCGGTGATCCTTGGCTATCTGGTCTGGAAGGACTTGCCGACCCATACCGGCATCATCGGCGCGGTGATGATCGTGACATCGAGCCTCATTGTGATGTGGGGCGAGCGGAAGAAGGGGGTGGGATGACGAGCGCTTTCAACTGGCATGGCGCCAAGATCACGCGGGCGACACCCGTCACGTCCAGCTATCGCAACACGCAGAATGTGCGTCGCTTCCTCGTCGCGCAATGTGGCACCGGTTTCAAATTCGACCGCCCCTTCATGGCCTGGATCAAGGACGGTGTGCCCAAGACCATGGGCGACGTCGCGGATGAGTGGACGCGGCGGCGCAATCCGAAATAAGAGGGGCTTCGCCTCCCCCTCTCCCCGCCCCTCCCCCACCGCCGACGAGTGTCGGCATGCGCCGACTGCGGGGGGAGGGAGTTCCACCGAGTTCGCGATGACGATCGCATTCAAACTGGGTCAAGTTCCCTCCCCTCAACGTGGGGGAGGGTTAGGGAGAGAGAGCGGCAGGCGCGATTCATCAGACTTATCAACACCCTTCCCCACGACCCAATTCCCCCTTTCCCCGCCGTGAAACGCGGCTAGAATGCCGCCGAATTCGTCACCCAACTCAGCCAAGGATCACGAAGGCCATGAGCCAGGATGCTGCCGCCCTGAAGGGCAACTGGAACTACCCCACTTCGGTTAAATTCGGCGTCGGCCGGATCAAGGAATTGCCGGACCATTGCAAGGCGCTGGGGCTGAAGCGGCCGCTGCTGGTGACCGATCCGGGCCTCGCCAATCTGCCGATGATCAAGAACGCCATCGCCGCCAATGAAGCGGCCGGCATCCCCACTGGCCTGTTCTCGGAAGTGCAAGGCAATCCGGTCGGCAAGAATGTCGAGGACGGCCTCAAGGTCTATCGCGACGGCGGCCACGATGGCGTCATCGCCTTCGGCGGCGGCTCGGCGCTCGATGCCGCCAAGGCCATTGCGCTGATGACCGGCCAGACCCGTCCGATCTGGGACTTCGAGGACATCGGCGATTGGTGGACCCGCGTCGACCCGAAGGGCATCGCCCCGATCATCGCCGTGCCGACGACCTCGGGCACCGGTTCGGAAGTGGGCCGCGCCTCGGTCATCACCGATGAAGCGACTCATACCAAGAAGATCATCTTCCACCCGAAGATGCTGCCGACCATCGTCATCGACGATCCGGAACTGACGGTAGGCCTCCCCGCCCACGTGACGGCCGCGACCGGCATGGATGCGCTGTCGCATTGCCTCGAAGCCTATTGCGCGCCGGGCTTCCACCCGATGGCGGACGGCATCGCCCTCGAAGGCATGCGCCTGGTGCAGGAGAACCTGCCCAAGGCGGTGAAGGATGGCAAGGATCTGGTGGCGCGCGCTAACATGATGATCGCCGCGACCATGGGTGCGACCGCCTTCCAGAAGGGCCTGGGCGGCATGCATGCGATCGCGCATCCGCTGGGTGCCCTTTACAACACGCATCACGGCCTCACCAACGCGGTGATCATGCCCTACGTGCTGGACTTCAACCGCAAGGCCATCGACGAGCGCATGACGCGCCTCGCCCGCTTCCTCAACCTGCCGAACCCGAGCTTCGCGGCCGTGCAGAAGTGGATCCTCGATCTTCGCACCGAGATCAAGATTCCGCACACGCTGAAGGAGATCGGCGTCGACGACAAGCGCGTCGACGAAGTGGCGAAGATGGCCGAGGCCGATCCGTCGGCCGGTGGCAACCCGATCAAGGTCGGCGCCAAGGAGCTGGGGCAGATCTTCGTTGCCGGCCTCAACGGCACGCTCGCCGCTTAAGACTGGATTGTCTTCCAAGGATGGCGGCCGGACTCGTTTCCGGCCGCCTTTCTTTTGGCCCATTGCCAGGGTGTGAGGATCTCGCTAGAAACCTCGCGTGGCCTCGTTCGAGGTCGTCCGTAAGCGTTAACGTGATGCAACGCTCACTTGCCGAGCGACTCTTTCTTGGAGCCTCCCGGCCGGCTTACGGAGCCATGTCCATGAGACTGCGCAAACTTCCCAAAAACTATGCTGGCATTGTCATGCCGCTCATCCTGTCGTTGCTGATGACCTCTGTCGTCTCGGCGATCAGCGTGCTGAAGACCAGCGGTCTGCAGCACGACTTTCCCCATATCTGGCTGCATGCCTGGGGATTGTCATGGCTCGTCGCCTTTCCTGTCCTGCTTTGCGTCCTGCCGCTAGTGCGGCGCATCGTCATGGCATTGGTGCAGAATTAGAAGGCGTTGCGGAAGCCGTCATGCACGGCTTCCGCAATAGCTATGTGTGGTCATAGGCGGGCTGGTGAGCCTAATCGAAGGCCGCGCCACAGGCGTCTCCACAGGCGTCTCCACAGGCGTCTCCACAGGCGTCTCCACGGGCCCATATGGCCCAAGCGCTGTTTTGCCAGCGACGCGTAGCGGTCGATCTCGCGATCGATCGCGGCCTTTGTCCAACGCGATGCCAGATCACGGTCGCCGGCATAGGCGTCAGCGGCATCGGCCAGTGCCATCGCCTCGGCCAAATCGATGCGGCCGCCGCGGAGATAGGCCATGACGAGGGCGACCGGTTCCTCGGCGGCAGCCGCTATCTCCGCAACCCGTTCCGGCCTGGCGCCGAGCGCCAGCGCCCAATCGGCGACGAGGCGCGCCGGCGGCACGTTCTCGCGTCCGAAGGTATCCGCTGCAGCGATGAGGCGCGCGCAATCGTCGGCAATGGCAGCACGAATGAGATATTGGAGCAGACGAACACGGTCCCGGTCGTTGATGCCCTCGGTCGCCGCCGCGACATCGGCGGGTCCGAGACGCAGCAAGTCTCCACCCGACCTATCACGCAAATCGTCGATCGCGGTGGCGAGTTCACGCCTGCTGGCGGATCCGAACATTGAGGTTCCTACCGGCCGTCCCTGAACTCCATATGGGGTGGCCGGATCGCCACGACAAGATGCTCCTATAGGCCGCCACGAGCGCGGCGCGCTTCGTAGGCCTGGAGATGGCAATAGACCATGCGCAGCACATTGGCATCGTGGCCGGCTTCATGGGCGCGGCGGTACATATCGCCGACGATGTGATCGGCTTCGATCGCATTCCCCTTCTCGATGTCGCGCAGCATGGAGGCCATGAAGGCCGAACCCGGCGCCATCAGAAGCTTCCTGGCATTGGTGAGGTAGTCGGCGCTGGGCGGATAGCCGCCTTCGGTCGCGACCGAGATCGCTTCCTGCAGCAATTCCTCGATGAGTTCGCGCCCTTCGCGCGCCGCCATGACATCGCCTGTCGCGCCGCGCATCAGGCAGGTGATGCCGGCCAGCGTGCCGATCATCACCCATTTGTCCCACAACGCCTGGTCGACGGGATCGAGGAGCTTGGAGGAGAAATTTGCGCTGCCGCAGATCGTCGCAAAATCGCTCAATACCTGCTGCGCGCGCTCGGTCGGCGGGTAATCGTCGAGCGAGCCGAAGACGATGCGGGCAAAGTCGCTCTTATGCAAGATCTCGCCTGAGGGAGAGAGGGTGGCCTCGATCTGCGCGATGCCGGCAATGAGCTGCTCCGGGCCGAAGCGCGCACGCAGATCGTCGTGATGGCGCATACCGTTGAGAAGCGGCAGGACGACGGCGCCGGCAGCGACATGGGGTGCCACAGCTCCGACGGCGTGATCGAGGTCATAGGCCTTGCAACTCAGCACCACCAGATCGAAGGGGCCGCTGCCACGGGCTTCTTCGATGGTCTTCACCTTGAGCACGGCATCGCCCTGGGAGCTTTTGATGACCAAGCCGGTTTCCGCCAGCTTGCGCGCCCGGGCGGGGCGCACCTGGAAGGTCACGTCGGCTCCGGTTTCGATCAGCCGCCCGCCGAAATAACCACCCACGCCGCCGGCACCGAGAATCAGGATCTTCATGTCGCATCTCTCCTTTTAAGGAATCTTACCTTTTGCGACACGGCAACGCCAAGGCTTGGCAATATTCTCTTTTTATTGTATTTTGCTAATAGAATTACAACTTATGAGGATAACTATGAAACGCGCACTTTTGCGTGCCGCGCTGGCGGGGATGTTGTGCCTGGCGGCGGGCGCGGCCTTGGCAGAGCAAGCGCCCTATCCCAAGGACGAGGCGGCGCTGCGCAAGGAGTTGAGCGAGATGAACTGGCTGTTCGGCCCGGACGGCTTTCAGATCGAGGCGTCGCACAGCACGGTCAAGCCGCCGGCAGGATTTTCGACCTTGTTGGGCAAAGAAGCGCAGCGCTACGAGTACCTGATCAACGGCGTTGAGTTCCCACTCACAGAGTTCGTTGTCTACAACCCCGACGACCATGTCGAGGTCGCCATCGAATTTCGCCGCGAAGGCTTCGTTAAGGACGATGACTGGTCGGACGTCGATCCCGACGATTTTCTCAAACAGCTCATCGAAGGTCAGCAGGAAGCCAATAAGGAGCGGGCGGCTAACGGTCAGGAGCCCTTCGACGTCATCGGCTGGATTGAAAAGCCAAGTTACGATGCAACAACGCATGTCGCACACTATGTGCTGGAACTGGGTGACGATCAGCAGCGCTGGCCCAACGCCGTCGCGGTGAAGCTGGGGCGCGAAGGCTATCACAAGTTCATCTGGGTCGGGGACATGGAGCAATACCGAGAGAACGGCAAGCAAGTGCTTGCATCAGTCCTTGACGGCCATAGCTACGACGAAGGCTATCGCTATGTCGATTACAAGGGCGGCGACAAGGTCGCGGCCTATGGCATTGCCGGACTGGTGGCGGCCGTTGCCGGCGTGAAACTCGGCAAGGGATTGTTGGCGGGTGGCCTTGCCTTCCTGGCGATCGCGGGCAAGAAGTTCGCCATTTTGATCGTGCCACTGGCGGCAGGGCTCTGGGCGGCGGTGAAGCGGTTCTTCCGCCGCTCCTGATCTTACAAGCGCCAGCCTTAGAACCTCTTGGCCATCAGATCGGCAACGGCCTTGTCGGCGATATCGCCCTCGGCGTTGAGGCCGGCGATGACACCGCGCTGGTCGGCCTCGGAGCGGTTCTGGGTGAGCTTCCATTTGCCGTCGATCTTGGCGATCGGCAGGCGGAAGCCGACGATCGCCTTCAGGAAACCGTCGATGAAATCGGCAGGCGCGTCGCTCACTGCCCAAGGGTCGGCGCGCCTGCCCTCGTGGCGGTCGGTCAGCTTGGTGACGAGTGGCAGCAGGCGGTCTCGGTCATCGAAAAACTCGACGGTCCCGCGCGCATGCACGGTGACGAAGTTCCAGGTCGGCACGACCTTGCCGTGCTCGGCCTTGGCGGCATACCAGGCGGGCGAGATATAGGCGTCAGCACCGAGGAAGATCGCCAGGGCCTCGACGCCCCTGTCGGTCTGTTTCCATTGCGGATTGCCGCGGGCGAGGTGGCCATAGAGCGTGCCGTTCGGCCCCTCCCCTGCTTCCAGCAAGACCGGAATGTGACTGGCGTCCAACCCGTCGCTGCCCAAGGTCACGAGCGAGCAAAGGCGCGCTTGGGCGATCGTCTGATGCAGGACGTCCAGGCGCTCTTCGCGAAAATGCGACGGGTTATACATCGGTCTCGTCTCAAGCCTCGGCGCGGTTAGACCTCACCATAGCCGCCGATGCCCTTGGTTTCCAGGAAGTCATGGATACCGAAATCGGCATATTCGCGGCCATTGCCCGACTGTTTGTAGCCGCCGAAAGGCGTGAAGGCATTCCAGGCCGGGTAGTTGATCTTGACTTGGCCGGCACGGAGACGCCGCGCCACGTCGCGGGCCTTGTTCACGTCCTTCGCCTGAACATAGGCGGCAAGGCCATAGACCGTGTCGTTGGCGATGGCGATGGCCTGCTCTTCATTCTCATAGGGCATGATGGCGATCACGGGGCCGAAGATTTCCTCGCGGGCGATGGTCATGTCGTTCTTCACATTGCCAAAGACCGTCGGGCGCACATAGTAGCCGCGGTTGAGACCATCGGGGCGACCTGTGCCTCCCGTGACGAGTGTCGCCCCTTCGGCGATACCCTTTTCGATGAGGCCCTGGATCTTGGTGTACTGGATCTCGCTCACCACGGGCCCCAGGACCGTGTCATCCGATTTCGGATCGCCGACCTTGTGGGCCTCGGCGGCCTTCTTGGCGATCTTCAGCGCCTCGTCGTGGCGGCTGGCGGGGACCAGCATGCGCGTCGGCGCATTGCAGGACTGGCCGCTATTGCCGAAGCAATTCTGGATTCCCTTGGCGACTGCGGTTTCGAGATCGGCATCGGGGAGAATGATGTTGGGCGACTTGCCGCCCAGTTCCTGGCTGACGCGCTTCACGGTATCGGCCGCCGTCTTGGCGACGATGATGCCGGCCCGGGTCGAACCGGTGAACGACACCATGTCGACATCCGGATGGCCGGCGATGACCTGGCCTACATTCGGGCCGTCACCATTCACCAGGTTGAAGACGCCGGCCGGCACGCCAGCGGCATGCATCACTTCGGCAAAGATGATGGCATTGATCGGCGCCACTTCGGAGGGCTTCAGCACCATGGTGCAGCCGGCGGCGATGGCAGGCGCCACCTTGCAGACGATCTGGTTCAAGGGCCAGTTCCACGGCGTGATCAGGCCGACGACGCCGATCCCTTCCCTGACGATGCGCGTTTCGCCGCGCTGTTCCTCGAAGGTGAATTCCTCCAGCGACTTGATGGTGGCTTCGAGATGCGCGCGGCCGATCCAGGCTTGCGAATTCGTCGCCAGCGACATCGGGGCGCCCATCTCGTCCGAGACCGCCTTGGCGATGTCGTCGAAACGCTTGTTATATTCCTCGAGGATGCGCTTCAGCAGCGCGAGACGCTCGGCCTTGGTCGTCTGGGTGAATTTCGGGAAAGCGGCCTTGGCGGCAGCAACGGCCTTGTTCACGTCGACGGCGGAGCCCATGGAGATCTTGGTGAAGGCTTCCTCGGTCGCCGGATTGATGACATCGATGGTCGCCGGCTTCACCGGATCGACCCACTGGCCATTGATATAGAATTTGAGATTGTTCGACATGATAGCGCTTTCCTTGAGAAACCCGCGAGATGGCAGTGGAATACAGCATTCGCCGCCACGGCCAAAGTCCCGAAATATCATGACGGCTATGTGACGCGTTGTGGTCGGTCATCTAAAGCGTCATGCCCGGGCCCTGTCGGCGCATGCCGACATGCGTCGGCGGGCCCCGGGCATGACGAAAGAATAAGACAGAGTTGCGTCAGGGCTTTCCGTAACCGACGACGCCCTTGGTTTCGAGGAAGTCGTGAATGGCCCAATCGGCATATTCACGGCCATTGCCGGACTGCTTGTATCCGCCAAAGGGCGCGGTAGTGTCCCAGTCCGGATAGTTGATATTGACCGTGCCGGCGCGCAGTTCGCGCGCGATCCGGCGGGCGTGGTCGATGTCCTTCGAAGCCACATAGGCTGCAAGGCCATAAACCGTATCATTGGCGATCTCGACCGCCTGGTCTTCGCTCTCGTAGGGCATGATGGCGAGGACCGGACCAAAGATTTCCTCGCGCGCAATCGTCATGTCGCGCGTGACGTTGCCGAAGATTGTGGGGCGCACATAGTAGCCGCGATTGAGCCCCTCCGGCCGGCCGAGACCGCCAGTCACCAGCGTCGCCCCTTCCTTGATGCCGGTTTCGATGAGGCGTTGCACCTTGCCGAATTGGATCTCGCTCACCACCGGGCCAAGCACGGTGTCATCGGCCTTCGGGTCGCCGACCTTGTGGGCCTCTGCCGCCGCCTTGGCAATCTTCAGCACTTCCTCATGACGCGTGCGCGGGACCAGCATGCGGGTCGGTGCATCGCAGGATTGGCCGGTGTTACCGAAGCAGCCTTCGACACCCTTCTTCACGGCGACGGTGAAATCGGCATCGTCGAGAATGATGTTGGGCGACTTGCCGCCCAGTTCCTGTGCCACACGCTTCACGGTATCGGCCGCGGTCTTTGCGACGATGATGCCGGCGCGGGTCGACCCGGTGAAGGACACCATGTCGACATCCTTATGACCCGACATGATCTGACCGACATTCGGACCATCGCCATTGATCATGTTGTAGACGCCGGCCGGTGTGCCGGCTTCATGCATCACTTCCGAGAAGATGATTCCGCTGATCGGCGCGATTTCCGAGGGCTTCAACACCATGGTGCAGCCGGCGGCGATGGCGGGCGCCACCTTGCAGACGATTTGGTTCAGCGGCCAGTTCCACGGCGTGATGAGGGCCGCAACACCGATACCCTCTTTCACGATGCGGCTGGTGCCGCGTTGATGCTCGAACTCGAAGTCTTCGAGCGCCTTGATCGTCGCCTCGAGATGCACGCGGCCGGCCCAGACTTGAGCCTCGCGCGCCCAGGACATCGGCGCGCCCATTTCGTCGGAGACGGCCTTGGCAATATCTTCGCCGCGCTTGTTGTAGACCTCGAGGATTTTCTTCAGCAGCGCCAGGCGTTCCGCCTTGCTGGTCTTGGTGAATTTCGGGAAGGCGGCCCTGGCGGCAGCCACGGCCTTCTCGACATCGGCAGCGCTGCCGACCGAGATCTTCACATAGGCCTCTTCCGTCGCCGGATTGATGACGTCGAGGGTCGCCGGCTTCACCGGATCGACCCACTGACCGTTGATATAGAACTTAAGTTCGTTAGACATGGCGACTCTCTCGTCTTTCTGATGATGATGAGGGGAGATTAGGGAAGAAGCGGGCGCGGAAGTCGTCAGAAAGCGGCGTCGACCTCGACGGAACGCGCAGTGCGCAAGGCTGCAAAGAAGGTTGTCAGCCCGGCGCTGCGCAATGGCTGATATCGCTTGCCAGCCTGACGGCAAAGGCGTTTCAGGCCACACATGGCCTCATGGCTGATGCAATTGACCGGAAAGAAGACATGCTCGGCTTGCGCGATGAGGCCCGCGGCTCACCTTGGCCTCGGCGACTTGTCCCTGAAGCGGATCGCGGAAGATCTGCAGCGTCATGATTATTGATCTATTCGTTATGCCCATATGACTATAACGTTGCCAACAAGACGATGGCAAGCGATTGGATTTGCCGCTCAATAAGATTGCAAGCTATTGAGATGTCGTGATTTATTTGCCGGACTATGAAACAAGATCTCACCCGGCTCAAAAATCTCGGGCCGACTTCGACGCGACAGTTGAAAGAAGTGGGCATCGAAACCGAGGCCGATCTGCGGCAGCTCGGAGCAGTCGCGGCTTACCGCCGGCTGAAGCATGCCTTTCCGCGGCAAATCTCACTGGTCATGCTTTATGCCCTGGCAGGCGCGCTCCACGATTGCCATTGGAACGACCTGCCACCGGGCATGAAGGAGAGCCTGAAGGCGGATGCGAAAAGCTAGATCCGGTCCCGGAGTGCGTACCACAGCATGGCGGCGACCAGGAGCGGATGGCGCAGCAACGTACCGCCAGGGAAGGTCTGGTGGCGAACCGATGAAAACACATCGAAACGCTCGGCCGTGCCCGCAACCGCCTCGGCGATGAGCTTGCCAGCAAGACCAGTGGTCGCAACCCCCTGCCCCGAATAGCCATGGGCGAAGAAGATGTTGCCCATGCGCCCGAACTGCGGCAGGCGCGAAGCCGTGATGGCCAGCATGCCGCCCCAGCCGAAATCGATGCGCTTGTGGGCGTATTGCGGATAAACGCGGGCGAGATAGGGCTGCACGAACGCGCCGATATCGGCAGGCGGCTGCGTGTTGTAACGCTCGCCGCCGCCGAAAAGAATGCGCCGGTCGGCCGAGAGGCGCCAATAACTCACCACGAATTTGGTGTCGCAGACGCAGACGTCATTGGTGATGGCGTCCTTGGCCTCGTTCTCGTTGAGCGGCTCCGTGCCGACGATGAAATTGGCAATCGGCATGATCTTGCCGGCGATGCGCGGTTCCAAATCACCGAGATAGGCGTTGCAGCCCAATACCACATATTTCGCCTGCACCTCGCCCTGTGTTGTGACGACACGATTGATGGCGCCCTTGTCGATGCGCACGACATGGCTCTGCTCGTGTATCACCGCGCCGGCCGTCATCGCCGCCTCGGCGAGGCCTTGCGCATAATTCAAAGGATGGAGGTGGCCGCCGCCCGAGTCCTTGACGCCGCAATGGAAGATTTCGGAGCCGAGTTCGGCACGCGTCAGCTGCTTGTCCAGGAACTTTGTGCCCTTGTAACCATAGACACGCTCAAGGCAGGCGACTTCGTCCTCCATCCATTGCTGGTCACGCGCCTTGCTGGCGACATGGAGCGTGCCGGATTTCAGATCGCAGGCGATATTATGCTTGGCGACGCGGTCGACGATGATCTGCCGCGCCTCCTCGCTCATATTGAAGAGAAGCTTGGCGCGTTCTTGACCGAAGGCCGTGATGAGTTCTTCTGGCCCCTTGCGCAGGCCGAGATTGATCTGCCCGCCATTGCGGCCAGAGGCGCCCCAACCGACGCGCGCCTGTTCGAGCAACACCACCTTGTAACCGCGCTCAGCCAAATGCAGCGCTGCGGACAAACCGGTGAAGCCGCCGCCGATCACGCAGACATCCGCCGTGACACTGCCGGAGAGCGGTTCCAGACGCCGGAACGCATTGGCAGTGGCAGCGTAATAGGAATTCTGCGGATGTTCGAACGGCCCCATGATGTCCCCGACCTTGTGACAGATGGGGGTCTATTTAGCCGCTTTATCGCCGTCGAGCATGCGTAAAATACGGTGCAATGCACAATCGCCGATGCCCATCTCGTCAAGGTGCTGCACGGTATTGCGCAGGTAATCGATGTTCGGCCCGGCAATGCCGACGGCATCGCGGATTTTCGAGACCACATCTTCCGCCGACAGCTTGCCCGCATATTGCGGATGTTGGCGATCGGCAATGAAAGTTAGCGCTGTCAGATCCGTCGCATCGGCAAGACGCACATTGACGATACGCGGGATATAAACACCGGTCACCATTTCTCGCCGATGCAGGTAGTCGGCAGCCTTTTCAGCATCGAGCGGCGAGACGCGATAGAGGCGCCCCAGGCACTGCCCGCCGCGATCGAGGCCAAGGACCAAGCCCGGATGCGCGTCCGATCCGCGATAATGGGTGGAGGTGATGCAGAAGGCGCGATGATAGCCGTAGAGCGTCGCTGGCTTTAGATCGATGAAGGGAAAGTCCGGGCGCCACATCAGCGAACCATAGGCGAAGACGCGCAACTCCGCACCCGGCTCCGGCCGATAGCGGCGCCGCTCGATCATCTCCGCCTCGGTCATTTCCTGTTCACCAGAAAAACGCCGAATGCCACTACGCCCATACCGCAAAGGGCCAGGGCATCAAGCCGCTCATCGAACCAGAAGAAGGCACCGAGGGCGGCGACGGGTGGCGTCAGGTAGAAGAGGCTCGCCACTTTCGAAGCAGCACCGCGCTGGATCATCCAGGTGAGGAGTGCGATGGAAATGCCCGACAGCACGATGACGATCCACGCCATCGCCGCAATGAATTGTGGCTGCCAATCTACAGCGCCGACGCCGACCCAGAACATGACGGGCAACAGCACCAGCGTCGCCGCTGCATATTGGATCGCAGCACCGGCTTTGAGGTCGGCATTGGGACTGAAGCGCTTCTGGTAGAGGGTCGCCGCGGTGATACCGAAAAGCTGAACGAAGGCGAAGAGCAACGCCCAGAGATGGTTGCCGTCGAAGGCAAGCTTGTTCCAGATCACCATGGTGAGGCCGACGAAACCCAAGGCGGCACCCAGCCATTGTAGGGGTTTCAGTCGTTCGCCGAGCAATGGACCCGCAAGTGCGGCCGTGACGATCGGCTGCAGACCGGCGATGAGCGCCACCATGCCAGCAGGCAAACCGGCATAGATCGCGGCATAGCAGCCACCGAGATAGACCGCCTGCAAAAGAATGCCGGTGACGGCGATATGGGAGAACTCTTTCAGCGTCCTCGGCCAGCGTGCGCCGAAAATGAGACCGAGTGTCCCCATCATCGCTGATGCGACGGCGAACCGGATCACCAGCAGGGTGAAAGGCGGTGCGTAAGGGATGGCGTAGCGCGCCACCAGAAAGCCAGTCGCCCAGAGCAGGACGAAGAGCACGGGCACGCCACGCAGCAGATAGCTGTCGGGCGACGCTGCTGGCGAGTTTGTCACGATAGGCCTTGTGCCGTCAGCCATGGTCCCGGCCGAGCAGGAAATCCAGCACCTGCTCATTGAAGATATGCGGAAATTCGATATTGCACAGGTGATAGCCGGCAGGCAGGACAAAGCTCTTGGCGCCCGGAACGGCCGCCGCGATCTTGGCGCCTTCCGAGGGTGGCGAGCCCGGATCCTTTTCACCTGCGACGACAAAAGTCGGCAGCTTGATTGTCGCAAGCTTTTCGGGGGGAAGGCTCATCGTCTTGATGGCCACCCCGCATCCGGCGAAGCCATCGATCGGGGTTGCGGTGATGAGATCGCGGATCCACTGTGCCGTGACGGGTGCCGCCTTCTGGAAATCGGCAGAGAGCCAGCGCGACATGGTGCCGTCAACCTGGCTTCCCATCCCCCGCTCGCGCGCTGTCGCGATGCGGTCGTCCCACATCTTGGCGGCATCCGCGCCAGGCGTTCCCGTACCGGTGCTGGAGAGCACGAGCTTTTCGAGGCGCGCGCCATGGCGGAAGCCGAGATTCTGCCCGATCATGCCGCCGATAGAGAGGCCGAGGAAACTGAAGCGCTTCAGCCCCAGGTGATCGGCAACGCCCACGACATCATCGGCCAGTTGGTCCATCGAATAGGCGCCCTGCATCGCAGCGCTCGCCCCATGCCCGCGCATATCGAAAGCAACGACACGGAAATGCCGCGCGAAGAGCGGCAGCTGGAAGCCCCACATTTCATGGCTGGTGGCCAGCGAGTGATTGAGGATGAGGGCTGGCTTTCCCTCCTGCCCGGCGACCGTAATGAAAAGCTCGGTGCCGTTGATCTTCGCGCGCATTCTTTCGCCTTGCTCTCAATTCGTCATGGTCGGAGCGGGCCGACCATGACGATAGAAAATGCCATTACGACTTAATCCGCCTTCTGTCCCGCCTTGGTGAGCTGTTCCAATTGGCGCTGCAAGGCCTGCATCTGGGCCTTCAAATCGGAGAGTTCCTCACCGCCGCGGGCGGGCGCTTCGGATTTCGCATCCATGGCGGGCGCCGCCGGGCCGGTCGAGCCGACCTTGAACGGGTTCCACATGCTCATCGCCTGCTGGAAGAAGGCCATGTTCTGCTTCGACATCTCTTCGAGACGGTCGAGCGGCAGGACGTTGGCGAAGTTCTCCTTCATGTACTGGCGGATCTGATCCTGATTGGTGGCAAAGCTCTCCATGCTCTTTTCCAGATAGCCTGGAACCAGGAATTGAAGATTGTCGCCATAGAGGCTGATGAGCTGGCGCAGGAAATTGATGGGCAGCATGTTCTGCCCCTTCGATTCCTCTTCGACGATGATCTGCGTCAGAACCGAGCGGGTGATGTCCTCGCCCGATTTCGCATCCTCGACCGTGAAATCCAAGCCCTCGCGCACCATCTGCGCGAGATAGTCCAGCGTCACGTAGGAACTGGTGGCCGTGTTATAGAGACGGCGGTTGGCGTATTTCTTGATGCGGACTGGCGCCTGCTTGTCGCCGGCTTTCGCTTGGTCGCCCTGTTTCTGGTCACCTGGCACAGCCATCATGTACTCCCCTGCGGTAAAACCTTTTGGCACTGGCTTTTTGGCGCGGTGCAGCAACATTTTTGCGGAATTCATTCCGCAGCATGCTGCAGCATGGCAGGTGCAGCATAGCATTAGTAGAGGGGCATATGGCAATGCGGTCGCTGCAACGCGAAACAGCTACCCACGCAGGTGTTAGCATCAGCAGCATGGCCGGGTTTCCAGCCCCTGCCCGACCGGCTATAGTCCCTAAATGACTGATGAAACGGGAAAGCAGGGCGCGGGCTCCGAAAAGCCCGACAACGCGCCCGATCTAGATGAATTGGCGCGGCGCCTGCTCGATCTGTGGCAGGACCAGCTCTCGGCCGTTGCCGCCAATCCGGATCTCGCCGCCCAGGCCGCGCGCCTGATGGCGGCGATGCCGCTTCCCGGCATGTGGCTGAGCCAGCTTGGCCAGATGGGCCAGGCGGGGGGTTCGGGCGATGACCTCACCAAGGCCTGGACCCGGATGACGCAGAATTGGATGACACAGGATTGGTGGAAGGGAGCCCCGCATGGCGGCGCAAACGGAGCCCAAGAAGGGCGAGAAGCATCGCCAGATTTATCGGCTGGGGCCACGCCCACTGCCACAGCATCTCAGCCTCGCGGCAGCGACCTGGACGAACTCGGCCGCCGCCTTGCCGGCATTGAACAGCGCCTTGCAGAATTGGCGCAGCCCAAGCCCAAACGTGCCGCCGCAGCCAAACCTCGCGCAGTTGCAGCAAAGCCTCGCCGCACTCGCACCGCAGATCGCCCAAGCGGATCCGGCGGAACTGATGAGGGCTCTGCAGGCTGAAGGCCGCCGCCGCTTCGGCCAATTGCTGACCGGCATCGAGGCCTATCGCCAGCATCCATACCAGCGCGACCTGCCGCTGGGCCCGGTCCTCTGGGATCAAGGCACGACTAAGCTGCGCGATTATCGCAGCGCGCGGGAAAAGGCGAAGGCACCACGGCCGCGCGTCCTGGTCGTCCCGTCGCTGGTCAATCGCTATTACGTGCTGGATCTCGAACCCCAGGCTTCGTTCCTGCGCTGGCTCGATGCCAATGGCTTTGACCCCTTTGTCGTCGATTGGGAGGCGCCGGGTTATGTCGAGCGTAGCTTCAACCTCACCGACTACATCGCCGGCCGGTTGGAAGATGCGCTCGACGCCGTAAAGCGTGAACCGGGTGGGCCGATCTTCGTCATCGGCTATTGCATGGGCGGCAATCTGGCCCTGGGCCTGGCGCTGCGCCGGCAAGCCGATCTCGCCGGGCTGATATTACTGGCGACACCCTGGGATTTTCATGCCGAGAACCCGTCACACGCGCAGATGATGGGCCAGATCGGACGCCAGCTGGAACCGGTCCTGCAGATTCTGGGCGAGTTGCCGGTCGACATGCTGCAGGCCTTCTTCTCCGGTCTCGATCCCTTCCAGGTGCTCAAAAAATTCCAGTATTTCGGTACGCTCGATCCCACAAGCGGTGGCGCCCGGCGCTTCGTGGCGCTGGAGGATTGGCTGAACGACGGCATCAGCCTGGCGGCACCCGTGGCGCGCGAATGCCTGACCGGCTGGTATGGCGAGAACAGCCCGCAAAAGCTTGCCTGGAAGATCGCCGACAAGCCGGTCGATCCGGCCGGCTTCGACCGCCCGACGCTCAACGTCATACCGAGCGCCGACCGCATCGTACCGCCCGGCAGTTCCCGCGCCCTCACCCGCCGCTTCCGCTTGGTCGACGAAATGGTGCCCAATGCCGGGCATATCGGCATGATGGTCGGCCGATCGGCCGCGCGCGACGTGTGGGAGCCGCTCGCGGCCTGGATGCGGCAACGATGACAAAAAAAGCCCGCACCCTTTCGGGTGCAGGCCTTTTGCATCACTTGGTGAATTTGCCGCGCGCTAGCGCTTCTGATCCGGTTTAATCCCGGTGCCGTGGCTCTGGCCTGGCTTCTGACCCGGCTGGACGACCTTACCGTCGCCATCGGTATCCTTGCCGACCATGTCCCGGTCGCGTTCGCTACCTTGCTGGGATTGCTGGCGCTGACGATCCGCGTCAGGTTTCTGACCTGGCTGGCCCGGTTGGCGCTGCGGGTTACCCTGCTGCTGCTGGTTCTGCCGCTCGCGCTCATTCGGATTCTGCTGATTCTGCTGGTTCTGCTGAGCCGCGCGCGGGTTTTCGGGGTTCGGCTGATTGGCCATAACGTCATCCTTTCCTTGGCTTTGGAAATTGGACGGCCGGCAGGACGCCGACTGCACCGACTCAACGGCGCTGCCACAGAAATGTTTCTCCGATAACGGCCCCGAAGGCCGTGACATTATGCCCGTGGATGAGCTAAGCCTGAGGCCCTTTCGCATCCGCAGCAAAGCTCCTCCATGGATCTCATCACAGCGCTTCAGGCCGCCCTTCTGGGCCTCGTCGAGGGCCTTACCGAATTCCTGCCGGTTTCATCGACCGGCCACCTCATCCTGGTCATCGATCTTCTGGGCTTTGCCGGTCCCAGCGGCAAGCTGTTTGAAATCGTCATTCAGTTAGGCGCCATCCTCGCGGTCTGCTGGGTCTATCGGCAGAAGCTCCTGGCGACGGCATTGCATCTTCATGACAGGCGGTCCGATACGGGTCGGGCCGCACGGCACTTCACCTCCGTGATCCTGGCAGCCTTCCTGCCGTCGATGATCGTCGGCGTGCTGGCCTATAAGACCATCAAGACCGTGCTGTTCTCGCCCTATGTCGTCTCGGTCATGCTGATCGTCGGCGGCATCGGCATGCTGCTGATCGAACGCTTCCGCCCGACCCCGCGCTTCCACGCCGCCGAGGAAGTGACATTGAAGCGGGCGCTGGCCGTTGGGCTCTTCCAATGCGTCGCCATGATCCCCGGCGTCAGCCGCGCCGGCGCCACGATCATGGGCGGTATGCTGATGGGCATCGACCGCAAGACAGCGACGGAATTCTCGTTCTTCCTCGCCATCCCGACCATGATCGCCGCCACGGTCTACGACCTCTATAAGAACTGGCACGACCTCAGTGCCGACGGCGCCGCCGTCATCGGGATCGGCTTTGCCTGCGCCTTCGTGACGGCGCTGATCGTGGTCCGGACAGCGATCGGCTTCGTCAGCCGGCACGGTTTTGCTCCCTTTGCGGTCTATCGCATCATTCTGGGGACCGTGATGCTGGGGCTGCTGCTCCGCTGACCAGCAATTCCCCTTTTCACCTTATGGTGGATGAGCGTCGCAAAGGCGGTCTAAGCTCCTGTCCGAAATTTCCGGACATGGAAGGATATGCCATATGGAATTCCGTCAGCTCGGCCGCTCCGGCCTCAAAGTTCCGGCCTTGAGTTTCGGCACCGCCACCTTCGGCGGCGGCAATGAATTCTTCGACAAATGGGGCGGCGTCGACCAGAAGGTCGGCAACCGCCAGGTCGACATGTGCCTCGACCACGGCCTTAATTTCTTCGACACGGCCGATGTCTATTCGGCAGGGCTGGCCGAGACGATCCTGGGCACCGCCTTGCACGGCAAGCGCGACAAGGCGCTGATCTCGACCAAGGCGACCTTCGCCATGGGCGACGGGCCCAATGAAAAGGGTTCATCGCGCTTCCACCTGATCCAGGCGGCGGAAGCGAGCCTGAAGCGCCTCGGCACCGATTATATCGACGTCTATTTCATGCACGGCTTCGACGCGCTGACGCCGGTCGAGGAGACGCTCTCCGCCCTCGACAATCTCGTTTCCAGTGGCAAGGTCCGTTACATCGGCTGCTCGAATTTCAGCGGCTGGCATGTGATGAAGTCGCTGGCCACCTCCGAGAAATACGGCCTCGCGCGCTATGTCGTCTATCAGGGCTATTACTCGCTGATCGGCCGCGATTACGAGGAAGAGATCATGCCGCTCTGCATCGACCAGGGTGTCGGCACCATGGTGTGGAGCCCGCTGGGTTGGGGGCGCCTTACCGGTAAGATCCGGCGCGGATCGGCGGACAAATCCGGCCGCATCGCCAGCGGCGGCGCCGAGGGCGGCCCGCCGGTCGATGACAATTTTCTCTATGACGTGGTCGATGCCCTCGACGCGGTCGCCAAGGAGACCGGCAAGACCGTGGCCCAGGTGTCGCTCAACTGGCTGCTCTCCCGTCCGACCGTGTGCAATCTGGTGCTGGGTGCGCGCAACGAGGAACAGCTGGAGCAGAATCTGGGGGCCATCGGCTGGACCCTCTCGCCCGACCAGATCGCGCGCCTTGACAAGGTGAGCGACAAGACCCCCGCCTATCCCTATTGGCACCAGCGCGACTTCCAGGAACGCAACCCGCGACCGGTGGGGAAGTAAGGCGGCAAAGTTACGGAAAGCGCGCAGCCCCCATCAGGGCTTGCGCGATTTTTTTGTCGCGTTGAATGCAACTTTCGTTTGCCTATAATATCGCCGCGCAATCAGCGCAGTATTTCAGATCGGAACGGCAGATGACGCTCAAATCCTGGCTCGCCACTTTCCTCGTCGCAGCCAGCCTTGGCACCGGCGCCGCCTTCGCCCAGGATGCTTCCGTCATCGACCCCGTGAAGAACCCCGCCAAGGCCCGCTTCATGGCGCTGGCGCAGGAGAAGTTCAACAAGGACCCGAACGCGATGTTCAACACAACGCGCGTCGCCCCAGGCGATCGCCAGGCCGTGTTCGAATGCGGCATGAAATCGGTCCTCGCCGACATCCCGGAGCCGGACGTCCAACGCCTCGTCGACATGATCGAAGGCCGCGCGCCATCGGACCCGAAACTCGCCAAATGGTTCCAGCTCGAAGCCAGCTCAAACCCCGCCCGCCACGATCAGGTGGCCGGCCGCGCAAAGACGATCTGCCCGCAGTTTGCTGGGTTAATGAAGTAAACGTGCTGAATCAAGCAGGGACAGCCAGTGAACAGTTGCACACGTAGCTTCCAGAGAGTTTTCTGGATATTTGCAGTTTGTGCCCTGACAGCTTGCTCTGCGCCGTCCGGTACTTCCGGCGCGACCAGTGCAGCGCCGGTCATGGTGGAAAGCTCCGCCAAATCCGCCACGCCAGATATTCTCCCATTCGCATTTCCCACGGCTTTAATCACAAGCCCCCTAAAGTCCCTTTATATTGGTGCTGGCACAGGGAAAGACGCGCTTGATACTTGGTCTACCTGGGCACCAGAAGATGGTACTGACCTCAGCCTTTCGTACACTTCACAGCCTCTCGGTCTGCCACTCCCCATCCGTGAAGCTTCGGAAGCCTTTGAGGCCTTCGTTAAAGACGGGACGATTCTGGATCAGGGAAGAACTCCAGCTTGGGATGGCGTGGTTGGTTGGATTCTGTCGGAAGGCTCACGCGGTTATTGTCTGAGCTTTAGCTGGATATCAATGACGCCCAGTCCTGACCTATCGATAAACCTTGGCGGTGCGTATTGTCGCCGCGACCTTACAAGGCCTACAGCCCAAACTCTTATCAATTTGCTCGATCTCGACGTCTATATGATGGTCGGAAAAGGGCGGTACGCCAATTACCGCGAAAGATTGGCCGCTCGCGTCGCCTTGGATGGCTCGGTCAAGGTAGCTGCCGATTTGCAAGCGGAGATGAACGCGTGTTTTGTCGATGCGCTAATGAAGGTATACACCAGGGAAGAGATCATCCTGCTTGATGATTTTTCGCGCGGTAACATCCGAGTCAAGCGCGAAGAAATGACAAACCTCGACAGGCTCGTGACGGCGCGTATTACCGGTCTAGGCGGATCGATGTCACTCTACCAACGAACCTGCCCGGATACGATCGCGAAGGTTAACGCGCAGCAACTTTAGGGACAGCGTTCAGTCGCTCGGCAATCGCTCGAACCTCTCCCTTAAGCTCTCCCCTGCCCCCTCGCCGTAATCGATGTCGACGATTTGCCAGTTGTAAGCCTCGGCGGGGTATTTGCCTTTGAGTGTGAGGTTGCTTTCGTTGTTGTTGATGGTGATCGTGACCAAGGCGAGGTTCTGGGTCATGAGGCCCTGCCACCAGGGCGCCGCAGTGACGCCGAGCAGCTTGATTTCGCGATTGGGGAGCGCGCCCCAGCCAAGATGTAGCCGTGTGCCCGCCGGGGCGTCCCCTGCGTCCCAGCTGGATGCACCAACATGCAATCCGCGACTTTCACCGGAACTGATGAAAGAAACTCGTGGGTGGTACGCCTTCGCGTACCATGACAATGGAATACATGGCCCCGTGGAATACATGGCCCTGCCGCATCCCGAACTTGTCGCTTGACCGGATGGCGGTCGACCGCGTCCGATGGTTGCTGATCTGTCGCAGGACCAAAGGACACTTGCGAGCGACCCGTCCCATCCCTTAGGGTTCTCGCTGCAATGCAACAAGCCTAGAAAATGCCGCTGGAGGATAATCCCATGGCCAATGCCACAGACGTCGTCATCACCGCCGCCGCGCGTACCGCGATCGGCGCCTTCAACGGCGCGCTCTCTTCCGTCCCGGCCCACACGCTGGGCCAGATCGTGATCAAGGATCTGCTCAGCCGGTCGAAGGTCGAGGCCGGCGAAATCGACGAGGTGATCCTGGGTCAGGTGCTGGCCGCCGCCGCGGGCCAGAACCCGGCGCGCCAGGCCGCCATCAATGCCGGCATCCCCAAGGAGAAGACGGCCTATAACATCAACCAGCTGTGCGGTTCGGGCCTGCGCGCCGTGGCGCTCGGCTTCCAGGCGATCCGCAACGGCGATTCCAACATCGTCATCGCCGGCGGCCAGGAAAGCATGAGCCAGGCGCCCCATGCCATGCATCTGCGCAATGGCACGAAGATGGGCGATGCCGCGATGATCGACACCATGATCAAGGACGGGTTGTGGGATGCCTTCAACGGCTATCACATGGGCAACACGGCGGAGAACGTGGCGCAGAAATGGCAGATCACCCGCGACCAGCAGGATGCCTTCGCCGCTGCCAGCCAGCAGAAGGCCGAGGCGGCGATGAAGGCCGGCAAGTTCAAGGACGAGATCACGCCCGTCACCATCGCCGGCCGCAAGGGCGACACCATCGTCACGGAAGACGAATACCCCAAGCACGGCACGACCATCGAGACGCTGGCCAAACTGCGCCCGGCATTCGTCCGCGGCGACAACGGCACGGTGACGGCGGGCAATGCGTCGGGCATCAATGACGGTGCCGCCGGCACGGTGTTGATGAGTGCCGCTGAAGCCGCGAAGCGCGGCCTCACCCCCTTGGCCCGCATCGTCAGCTGGGCCACCGTCGGCGTCGATCCGGCGATCATGGGCTCGGGCCCGATCCCGGCAAGCCAAGCGGCACTCGCCAAGGCCGGCTGGAAGGCCAGCGACCTCGACCTCATCGAGGCCAATGAGGCCTTTGCGGCGCAAGCCTGCGCGGTCAACAAGGAGCTCGGCTGGGACACAGCCAAGGTCAATGTCAATGGCGGCGCCATCGCGCTCGGCCATCCCATCGGCGCCTCGGGTGCCCGCGTGCTGGTGACCTTGCTGCACGAAATGCAGAAGCGCAATGCAAAGAAGGGCCTCGCCACGCTGTGCATCGGCGGCGGCATGGGCATTGCCATGTGCGTGGAACGCTGACGCTTAGGGTGCGTGGAGCGGTAACAACAACGTCGTTGCGGGACCAAATACCGTCATTCCCGGGCTCGCCCCGGGAATGACGGCGGCGAGACTAAGAAAGAGCACCAAACAAAAAACAAACCAGGGAGGAATGCATGCAAAGAGTGGCGGTGGTGACGGGCGGAACCCGTGGCATCGGTGAGGCCATCAGCCTGGCGTTGAAAGACGCTGGTTACAAAGTGGCTGCGGTCTATGGCGGCGACGAAGCGAAGGCCAAGGCCTTCACCCATGAGACCGGCATTCCTGCCTATAAGATCGACGTGTCCGACTTCAAACAGGTGAAGGACGGCATCGACAAGAT
Organism: Pseudomonadota bacterium; assembly: GCA_016183985.1. GTDB lineage: Bacteria > Pseudomonadota > Alphaproteobacteria > Dongiales > Dongiaceae > Dongia. The sequence continues at coordinate 170,631 of JACPDN010000011.1, forward strand.
CGCGGCGGATCTGGGGCCGGTCGATATTGTCGTCAACAATGCCGGCATCACCCGCGACGGCACCATGCACAAGATGTCGCCGGAGCAGTGGGAGGCCGTCATTCACACCAATCTCTCCTCCTGCTTCAACATGTGCCGCTCCGTCATCGACAGCATGCGCGAGCGCAGTTTCGGGCGCATCGTCAATATCGGCTCGATCAACGGCCAGGCCGGGCAGTACGGCCAGGTGAACTATGCCGCCGCCAAATCCGGCATTCACGGCTTCACCAAGGCGCTGGCGCAAGAAGGTGCCGCGAAGAACATCACGGTGAACGCGATCGCGCCCGGCTATATCGATACCGACATGGTGCGCGCGGTGCCGCCGCAGGTCTTGGAGAAGATCGTCGCCAAGATCCCCGTTGGCCGCCTCGGTCAGGCTTCGGAAATTGCCCGTGGCGTGCTTTTCCTGGTGGCGGATGACGCCGGATTCATCACCGGCTCGACCCTTTCCATCAATGGCGGCCAGCATATGTATTGACGGTTTTCCTAAGATAAGCTGCTGATTCAAATTCGGAAATAAGTTATCCACTGCTTGTTAACCATTACCTGCCTAGAATGCGGGCAGGTAATGGAAGCGGTGACGACATGGCCAAAGCTGCCAAGGAAGAAAGTGCGGAGACCGAGACGGAGCGCCTGACGGTCGAGCCATCCGATCTCGATGAGCTGACGCATGCCGAAATGTTGGAGCTCTATCGCAGTTCCTCCGACACGATCCGCTTCGCCAAGCATCAGCAATGGGGCACACTGCTGAGCTCGTTCGGCCTCTTTGTGCTGCTGGGCCTTACCGGCGACTATGCCGCCAAGACCGGATTTCTCTTCAAGCTCTGCATCATCATCAGCCTGGTACTCTCTGTCGGCGCCATCTATTCGCTGGTGATCTACCAGTTCTGGCAGAATGCGGAGCGCGAGAAGATGAACCTCATCGCCGAGCGCTTCTCCAATCTCACCCGCATGATCCGCGGCCTGGTGACCGAGCGCGAGCGGAATTTCCACCGCTATGTGCTGCTCTTCTTCATGGTCGCCTCGATCGTGCTGGCAAACTGGCTGCTGATCGTCTTCCTGGCGCCGCGGACCTAGCCGGCCAACTTGACGCGGACGGCGCGGCTTGCCATAGCAGGCGGGCCATGACCGACACAGCTCTCAGCCCCGACCGCCAATCCACCACCCGCCGTGCCACGATGATCGGCGCCATCGCCGTTTTGTTGTGGGCGACGCTGGCCCTGTTCACGTCCTCGACCGGCGCAGTGCCGCCCTTTCAGCTGATGGCGATGACCTTCAGCATCGCCTTCCTGTTCGCCTGCCTGAAATGGGCAAAGGATGCGCTGACCATCGGGCGCGGCGCCTTTGCCTTCTTCCGCCAGCCCTGGCCGGTTTACGCCATCGGCATCGGCGGCTTGTTCCTTTATCACCTCTTCTATTTCGTGGCGCTCGACCATGCGCCGGCAGTCGAAGCGAGCCTCATCGCCTATCTGTGGCCGCTGCTCATCGTGCTCTTTTCCGCCCTGCTGCCGGGAGAGAAACTCTATTGGCAGCATGTGGCAGGTGCCCTTATCGGCATGGGCGGCGCCGTCATCCTGCTGCTGGCGCGGGGGGCGCCGACAGCCGATCAACCTGCCGGCGAATTCATCGGCTACGTCGCGGCCTTTGCCTGCGCCTTCACCTGGTCGATCTATTCCGTCCTTTCGCGCCGCTTCGGCTCGGCGCCGACGGACCTAGTCGGCGCCTTCTGCGGTGTCACCGCTGTGCTCGGCTTCGTCAGCCACGGCCTGGTCGAGGAAACAGTCTGGCCGGCGGATTCCTGGCAGTGGATCGCCATCGTGGCCCTCGGCACCGGCCCCGTGGGGGCCGCCTTCTTCGTTTGGGATTACGGCGTCAAGAAAGGCGACATCAAGGCGCTGGGCGCCATCTCCTATGCCTCGCCGCTCATTTCGACGCTGCTCCTTATCGCCACGGGCAAGGCCACGGCCAGCATGGCCGTCCTGCTTGGCTGCCTTGCCATCGTCGGCGGCGCCGTGCTCGCGGCGCGCGATCTCTATATGAAGAAGTAGGCTTCGCTTACTCGAACGGCAGCGTGCTTTTGAGTGATGGGCGCGCCGAGATCGCCTCATGCCATTTGGCAAGGTTCGGCCGGCCATTGCGCCAGCCTTCCGACTTGAAGCGGAAGTCGAAATAATCGAGCACAATGGCGATGGTCATGAGCCCGATATCGAAGCCCTGGGCAAGGCCCGGCGCTTCCTTTTCAAGCTGATCGAGGCCCTGGTCCATTTTAAGCTTCTGACGCGCGATCCAGGCCGACGATTGCTCACCCGCAGGTCGGCGCGTTTCCATCATGCGCAACACGCCCGCATCGGCCATGCCATTCGCCAGCGCCTCCTGGCGCAGGGCCGTCCAGCGTGCATTGCCGGCGGCGGGAAAAAGCTTGGCACCGCTATGCCGTGAATCGAGGAACTCGCAGATGACGTGGGAATCGTAAAGCGACGAACCGTCCTCAAGCACCAACGCCGGCACCTTGTTCAGCGGGTTGTCCTTGCCGATATCGCAAGTGGGATCGGCGGTCATGGTCTTGATGAGCTCGATGTCCTTCTCCTGGCCGGTCTCGATAGAGACGACGCGCACTTTGCGCACGAAGGGGCTGGTCGAGGAATAACGCAGCTTGAACATCAGTTTTGCTCCTTAAGAGAGGCGCGCGATGGCGCGGTGAGCGATGTCGCGACGGCAGAATCCGCCAGGCCAGTCGATCTTATCGACAGCTTCGTAGGCAAGCTTCTGTGCCGTCTTCACGTCCGCGGCGACAGCGGAGACGGCAAGCACGCGCCCGCCGGCTGCCACGACTTCACCCGCCGCATTGCGCTTGGTGCCGGCATGGAAGACAGCCGCATCCGCAACCTCGGCAGCGGCATCGAGGCCCTTGATCACCGTGCCAGCTTCGGGCTTACCCGGATAGCCTTTCGCCGCCATGATGACGGTGACGGCCGCCTTGTCATGCCAGCGCAGATCAAAACTGCCGAGGCCGCCGTCGCGGGAAGCCATCAAGGCCGGCAGCAGATCGGATTTGAGGCGCAGCATCAGCACCTCGCATTCCGGATCGCCGAAACGCACGTTGAACTCGATGAGTTTGGGGCCGCCCTTCGTCACCATGATGCCGGCAAAGAGCACGCCCTTGAACGGCCTGCCTTCCGCCGCCATGCCGGCGACCGTCGGGCGGATGATCTCGTCCATGATCTGCCGCTCGACCTCAGGCGTCGCCACCGGTGCCGGTGAATAGGCTCCCATCCCGCCGGTGTTGAGACCGGTATCGCCATCGCCGACTCGCTTATGGTCCTGAGCCGAAGCCAGCGGCAAGGCATGTGCGCCGTCGCAGAGGGCGAAGAAGGAAAGCTCCTCTCCATGCAGGAATTCCTCGACCACAAGTTCGAGGCCGGCGGCACCAAATTGCTTGTCGCGCATCATGGCATCGATCGCGGCGTCGGCCTCGGCATGGCTCTCGGCGATGATGACGCCCTTCCCCGCCGCAAGTCCGTCTGCCTTGACGACAACCGGTAGGGGCAGCGACCGCGCAAACGCCTTGGCCGGTTCTGGCGCCGTGAAGCGCTGGTAGCGGGCCGTCGGCACGTTGTACCTGGCGGCGATATCTTTCATGAAGCCCTTGGAGCCCTCGAGCTCGGCCGCTGCCTTGCTCGGGCCGAAGGTTGCGATGCCGGCAGCTTCGAGCGCATCGGCAAGGCCTGCGACCAGCGGCGCCTCAGGCCCGACGACGACGAAATCCGCCGCCTTTTCCTTGGCCAGCGCCACGAGGCCCGGAATATCCTCAGCCCCCACGGGGACACATTCGGCCACAGCGGCGATGCCGGCATTGCCGGGGGCGCAGAAAATCTTGTCACAGAGCGGCGAGGCCGCAATTTTCCAGCACAAGGCGTGTTCGCGCCCACCCGATCCGACCACCAGAATCCGCATGCGTTTTCGACCCAAATTCACGTACCAGAGGGAGCCTGCGATACCATAGAATGGCGCGTCATGACAGATTTCGATTCTCTCCCTCCCAGCCCACCGCAACCCGGCCACAATGCTGGGGAACTGACCGTTTCCGAGCTTTCCCAGGCGATCAAGCGCACGCTGGAAGGCCGGTTTGACCGCGTCCGCGTGAAGGGTGAGATTTCCGGCTTCAAGCGCGCCGCCTCCGGCCATCTCTATTTGATGCTCAAGGACGAGAACGCGGCCCTGAAATCGGTCTGCTGGAAAGGGAATGCCGCGCGCCTCGGCATCATTCCGGAAGACGGGATGGAGGTTATCGCCACCGGCCGCATCACCACCTATGGCGACCGGTCGGAATACCAGCTGGTCATCGAGCGGCTGGAACTGGCTGGAATCGGCGCCCTCCTCAAGATGATCGAGGAGCGCAAGAAGAAGCTCGCCGCCGAGGGCCTGTTCGATCCGGAGCGCAAGCGCCGCCTCCCTACCCTGCCTGCCGTCATCGGTATCGTCACCTCGCCGACCGGCGCCGTCATCCGCGATATTCTGCATCGCCTCGCCGACCGATTCCCGCGCCATGTGCTGCTGTGGCCGGTGCTGGTCCAGGGCGAAGGCGCCGCCGCGCAAGTGGCCGCCGCCATTCGCGGCTTCAATGCCTTGGAACCCGGTGGCGCGGTGCCACGCCCAGACCTCCTCATCGTCGCCCGCGGTGGCGGCAGCATCGAAGATCTGATGGCCTTCAACGAGGAGATCGTCGTCCGGGCGGCAGCCGAAAGCGCCATCCCGCTCATCTCCGCCGTCGGCCATGAAACCGACACGACGCTGATCGACTTTGCGTCCGACCGCCGGGCGCCAACGCCGACGGCCGCCGCCGAAATGGCCGTGCCTGTGCGAGCCGAACTCATCACCATGCTGGGCGAGATCGGCCATCGCCTCGCCAGCACCATGAACCGTCGGCTCGGCGAAGCGCGCCTCGCGGTCGAAGGTCTGGCACGCGGGATCCCTGAGCCGATGCGCCTCATCCAAGAAAAGTCGCAATCGCTCGACGGTTGGCTGGAGCGCTGGGCCAATGCGCGCCTGCCCTATTTCCGCCGTCGCACCGATCGGCTGGCGCAACTCCGTGCCGAGCTGAAGACGCCGCATCAGCAACTGTCCGAGGCGCGCAATGCGATCGACCTGGCCACGAACCGGCTGGGTGCTGCCTTCAATTTGGCCCTGGAACGCCAGCACCGGGGCCTGGAGCGTGTCGGCAACGGCCTCAATCCGCGCCTCCTTGCTGAACTGGTCACCAGGAAGCGCACGGCGCTCGACCATCTCGGCCAATTGCTCGACAGCTATTCCTACGAGAAAGTATTGGAGCGCGGCTTCGCTTTGGTACGCGATGCCGACGGCAAACCGGTCCTTACCGCTGCGTCTGTGGGTGGCGGTGATGCCCTGACCCTGCAATTCCGCGACGGCACGGTCGACGCGGTGGCGGGCGGCAAGCCGGCCGACAAGCCGAAGCGGGGAAAGGCACCAACGCCCACGGGGCCGCAAGGATCCCTGTTGTGAAACGTTGCGTCCTTCTCTGCATCGCCATTGCCTTCGGCGCCAATCCGGTATTCGCCCTCGATCTCAAGGGTCATCTCGAACCCGGCGGCTTTGCCATCGGCCAAGTCGAACCTGGCGCCACGGTGCTGCTGGGTGACGATCCGGTGATGGTGGGGGCCGATGGCACCTTCGTCATCGGCTTTGGCCGCGACCAGGGGAGCGACGCGCAACTCACCGTCATTCACGCCGACGGCAAGCCTGAGCAGCAGGTCATCGCCGTCGCCCCACGTGCCTATGAGATCCAGCGTATCGACAAGCTGGACCAGAACATGGTGACGCCGGATCCTGCGACCGAGGCGCGCATCAAAGCGGACCAGGCCAAGGTGAAGGCGGCGCGTGCCACCCCGTCCGATCGGCGCGATTTCCTCGGGTCGTTCATCTGGCCGGTCAAGGGGCCGATCAGCGGTGTCTATGGCAGTCAGCGCATCTTGAACGGCACGCCCAAGGCGCCGCATTTCGGCACCGATATCGCGGCCCCCGAAGGTAGCCCGGTCGTGGCCCCCGCTGCGGGCCAGGTGCGGTTTGCCGAGACGGACCTCTACCTCACCGGCGGCACCGTCATCATCGACCATGGTTTCGGCATCTATTCGAGCTATCTGCATATGAGCCGGGTCGACGTGCGCCCGGGCCAGGACGTGCAGCAGGGCGAGATCATCGGCGCCGTCGGCAAGACCGGCAGGGCGACCGGGCCGCACCTCCATTGGGGGCTCAACTGGAACGAGATTCGGCTCGACCCCGCTTTGCTCGTCCCACCCATGCCCGCCGGACAATAGGGCAAATGACTCCTTCTTGACGACTCGGGGGTTGGCCGCATACTGGCCGCCTGCAATACACAGGTATCCGCGCCATGAACGAAATCGATGAACTGGTGGACTGGATCAGCAATCCGCCGATCAATCGCGGCATGGTGCCCTATGTCCTGGTGCTCAATCTGGAAGAATTCACCCGGACCAAGGAAGGTATCGAGTTCCTCAAAGCCTTTGCCGACCGGCTCGATGAATATTTCACCGGGCGCGGCTGCAGGCTTTATCGGCTGAGCCTTGCCAGCCTGGTGATGACGGTCGCCGACCAGGAGGTGCTGGTTTCCGGCATCCTCTCCGATACCAAGCTGCAGCTTCTGCGCATGATCGGCCGACAGCTGCCGGATTATTTCGGCGCGGTCGACGTCAACCGCATCACCCAGATCATCGATCTGCGGCGCGATCGGCCGCGTGCGCTCGACACGGTGAAGCGCCTGGCCGCGCAGGCGGCCAATGTCGACCAAGTTTCGCATATGATGGATATGCTACTCCTCGAGCACATCACCAAGATCGAGAGCGCCTATCGCCAGCTGGGCGATGCGCGCTTTGCCGATCTTTTTCTGCGCAGCCAGCAGATTGCGATTCATGAAGAGGGCAAGCCGCTTCACCCCGTGATGAGCGAGTTCTTTGCCAGCATGGCGGCCTTGCGCCAGCATCTGCTGGTCGGTGTCGACATGCGCCACAACAAGAACGTATTCAACCAGATGACCGTGACGCTCGATCGGATCATTCTCAAAGCCATCGAAGGCATCAAGCGGCCGGAGCAACGCGCCTCGCTCAACATCAATATCGAAAGTGTGTTCTCGAGCGATTTCGAGGTCTTCGAGAAACGCTCGCTGAATTCCCTGCGCCGCTTCAATTTCGAGTTCCGCATGGGCGATATCATGCAGAACTTCAGCGAATTCCTGGCGGCGCGCGACCTTATCCAGGGTCGCGGCGGCACCGTGGCGATCGACGGCATCATCCCATCGCTGATCAACGTGATCGATCTGGCACAGCTCAATCCCAACATGGTGAAGGTCTTCTGGCAGCCCGGAATCGGCCCGGAACTGCTGCGCCGCCGTACCTATTTTGACCGGCTGCGGCAATCAGGCGTGGTTCTTGCCTTGGCCCGCGTTGATGATGAAGACGGTTACATGACCGGCCGCGATCTCGGCTTCGGCATGTTCCAGGGTTATCATATCGACAAGCTCCTGAGCACGCCGACACCGGTCCCACTCTCGGAATATCGCGGCGTCGGGAGATAGGTGCTGCGCCAGTGGATCCCCGGGGACTTCGCCCGGGGATGACGGCCTGAGATACGAAATAATTCGTCATGCCCGGGCTTGACCCGGGCATCCACTGCAGCCAGCTAGCCGACCATATTGGCGCTCAGCATTTCGTCAAAACGTGCCCCATCCCGGTAACCGGCAAGTCCCACCGGAAACGCAACGCCAGCCTTGAGCAACGGATCGGCGATCGGTGTCCCCACGGTCTGGCGGATCGGGATGACCCCAGCCCAGCAATCCAGCGCGTAATCGGCCTCATCATCTTTGGGCGGCCCCGAACGGCTCTTGGCCGACGCTTCCTCGATCTCCATGGCGATGACCGTGGTGCCTTTCAGCTCTTGGGCTTCATTCGGCCGCAGGTTGGCGCGGCGTCCGGGATAGAGACGGTCGACGAAGAGGTCGAGCTGCGCCGCTTCCTCGCGCGGGTCGGTGACGAGCTTTGCCGTGCCAAAGGCCATGACGGAGCGGTAATTGATCGAATGATGGAAGCCCGAGCGCGCCAGCACCAAGCCATCGAGATGCGTGACGGTGACACAGGCGGGCACGCCCGCTTCCTGGAAGCGCAGCATGCGCGAGGCAGCAGATCCATGCCAATAGAGCGTGCGGCCCTGGCGCCAATAGGCGGTCGGCGTGACGTATGGTTGACCATCCATGACATAGCCGACATGGGCGATGAAGGCGGCGTCAAGAATGGCGAATACGGACGCCTCATCATACTTCCCGCGCTCATGCAGGCGTTTGACGCGGCTGCGGCCGGTCGGGTTGAAGCTGGCGCTTTCGGCTGAATCGGGCATGGCGGATGGCTCGGCTTTTGCTGTCTGTCGATGCGCTCAGCATCTCTCTAAAAGCGGTTCTATCTAAAGATCCAAAATGCCATAATATTTAGAACCACTTTTGGAGACCCTTCATGGCGCGTACTGCCGGCCTCGGTTCGCTGCTCGATGTCACCCTGGATGAAAACTCCGAGGAGCCTCTTTTTCGGCAACTTTACAATGAGTTACGTCAAGCGATCTTGACCGGCCGCCTGCATCCCGGCGATCGCCTGCCCGCCAGCCGGTCCCTGGCAGGCGAACTCGCAATTTCCCGCAACACCGTGCTGGGGGCCTTCGAACAATTGCTCAGCGAAGGCTATCTGGTGATGCGTGGCGGTTCAGGCACTTATGTCGCGGGCGACTTGCCAGACCTGACGCCCGAACGCATGGCACCGCGCGGCAGCACAGCAGCCGCCCCCGAACTGGCGAAGCGAAGCACGATCCTGCTGGCACCGCGCACGCGGGGACCGACGCCGACCGGCGCGCTTGCCCCCTGCTTCATGCCCGGTTTCATCGACAGCACGTCCTTTCCCTTCACCTTATGGTCGCGATCGCTGGCCAAGAGCTGGCGGCACCCGTCGCGCCAGATCGTCGAGGGCGGTGATCCCGGGGGCTATCCGCCCTTGCGCACCGCCATCGCCGATTATCTGCGGCAGGCGCGCGGCATCGATTGCTCGGCTGACGATGTGCTGATTGTCAGCGGCATCCGGCAAGCCGTCGACCTCACCTGCCGCCTGCTGCTTGATCCCGGCGACAAGGTCTGGGTGGAGCGACCCGGCTTTCCCGGCATCGGGGCCGCCATCGCGGCTTCGGGCGGCAAGCTCGCTCACGTGACCGTCGATGAAGAAGGTCTCGATGTGGCCGAAGGGCTCCGGCACGCGCCGAAAGCGCGCCTCGCCTGTGTCGCTCCCTCGCATCAATATCCGCTGGGGGTCGTCATGTCGCTGCAGCGGCGCCTTGCTCTGCTCGCCTGGGCGCGCGAGGCCAAGGCCTGGGTGTTGGAAGACGATTACGACAGCGAGTTCCGTTATGCCGGGAGGCCGCTTGCCGCCTTGCGCAGCCTCGATGAGGACGGGCGCGTCATCTATGTGGGTACACTCTCGAAACTGCTTTTTCCGTCCTTGCGTGTCGGCTATCTCGTAGCGCCGCGATCCCTCGCCGCGGCCTTCCGTAGCGCCCGCGCCGTGGTCGACGATCAGCCGGCCATGGCGACCCAACCGGCTTTGGCGGAATTTTTCACCAGCGGCCATCTCGCCGCCCATGTCCGGCGCATGCGCCAGCATTATGCGCGGCGACAGCAATTGCTGGTGGAGGCGGCCGTTCGGTATTTCGGTGGCAAGATCTCCCTGCGCCCCGACGATGCCGGCCTGCATCTGGTCGGGCAATTGACCGATCCGGCCCTGGCGCGCCTGGGCGACGCCAAGGTCGCCGAAAAAATCGCCGCAGCAGGCGTGACGGTGTCGCCCCTCTCCGCCTATGATGCGGGCGAGACTGGAACGCGGCCGATCCGGCAGGGTTTGATGTTCGGCTATGCCGCCGTGCCGGATACGAAATTTCAACCGGGCGCACGCGCCATCGCTGCGGCCTTGAAGCTCTAGAAGGGTGACGAACACGATGGTTGTGAAAAGACTGGCTCTCAGCTTGGCTCTCCTGCTGCCGCTGGCCGGCTGTTTCGGTTCCGGCGAACCGACGGCAGCACCGCAGCCGGTTACAGCCGCTGCGCCTGCAGAAACAACGCCCGTCGAACCGGCTCCCGCCCAGACGACCCATGCAACGGCGGCCATCGCCACCACCCCACAGAAGCCCGCCGATTGGGGGGCACTCTTCATCGCCGGCGACAATTCGATCAAGGCCTTCGACAACGCCACGCGCCGCTTCTATGCGATCATCGAAAGGAAGCCTGGCGTCACCCTGCGCCGCCTCACCTCAGACCCCAGCATCGCGCCCTCGCATGAGGATGTCGCCGATGTCGACACGATCGATTCGGCGCTCAGCTATGTGACCAAGAATGAGCGCGAGAAATGCCTTGTCTTCATGACCTCGCATGGCACCAAGGACGGCTTCTATCTCGCCCAAGCCAGCGGCACCGGCGGCCTCTTGCCGCCACGCGTCCTCGATCAATGGCTCGACAATCACTGCGGCGCGCGCCCCACGGTGGTAATCGTTTCGGCCTGCTATAGCGGCATCTTTTTGAAAGAAGGCATGGAGCGACCGAACCGCATCATCCTCACCGCGGCACGCGCGGATCGCCCCTCTTTCGGCTGCGGCGCGGGTGAGGTCTATACCTATTATGACAAGTGCCTGCTGGATTCCTGGACCTGGGTCTATACCTGGGCCGAGCTCTACGACCGCACGAAGGCTTGCGTGGCCGAGCGGGAAGCGGCACTGGGCGCCAACCCGTCTGAGCCCCAGGCCTTCTTCGGCGCCGATGTCGCCAATCTCGAAATGCCGTAACGGCAAGGGCGACCTGCGCCAAGGTCACCACGCCCTGCGCTTTTCCCGCTTTCAATCGGCGGAACTATCTCTACATGGGTGGCATCGCTGTAGATTTAAGGAAGTCGTCACCATGTATATCTCAGCGGCGGTCATCGGGATGACGAGATAATATTGTCAGCACTTTCATGACTGTCATGCCCGGGCTTGACCTGGGCATCCACGCTCGCCAGCTACGCTCACGCCCGTTCAATCCGGCACTGGAAGCAGTTGTTGTAAGCCGAGCGCGCGTGGATATAGGCCACGTCGTCGCGCGCCAGGATCCCCGAGGCAATTGCCGCCAGATCCTGCGGCGTCACCAGTGAGCCGGTGCCGTAGACGATGCGATCCTGCGCGTTATAACCTTTGATCAGAATCAGCTTGCGTGCGGCAAGCACCGGCGGCAGATCGGCAATTTCGGGATAGCGCGGACACGCATCGGCATGAAGAAAGATCGGTCCGCTTTCTGCATAGGGCTGGGCGGACGGGAATGGGCGGTGATGCAGGATGAGATAGGCCTCACCGGCAGCGACATCCTGCTGGCAATGCCGGCAAGGAACACCGTCACCATCCGAGATATGCCGTTCCGGCACCTGGCCATTGGCGTCGGGCCCGCCGGCCTGCAGCGCCTGGACGGTCGCCGTCGGCATGGACACGAATTTGATACTTGCAGTCATGATTTGGCTCCAGATCATGGGATAGTGAATGACTTGGCCCGATCATGGCTGAGGCGGCCCGGGGCGAGCTATCCGGGGCTTGCGCTTTCCCCAAAAGAGCAAGATCGATCAAACGAAGGCGCGGCTACCTTGGCATAACGGCAGAAGGCCAATGTGAGAGTGACAATGAAGCCTGTCGACAAGGCCCTTTGGTATATCGAAAGCCATTTCCGTGATGACATCAGCCTTGATGACATCGCCAAGAATGGCGGCGTGTCCCGTTTCCATCTGTCGCGCGCCTTCGCGGCAGCGACGGACCATTCGGTGATCGGCTATTTGCGCGGTCGCCGCTTGACGGAAGCCGGGCGGCGCCTGGCGCAAGGTGCGCCCGATATTCTCGATGTGGCGTTGGAAGCCGGCTACAACTCGCACGAGGCCTTCACGCGCGCGTTTCGCGATCTCTTCGGTGTGACCCCGGAGCAGGTGCGAGCGCGCGGTTCCCTCGACGAGCTTATATGCGTGGAGCCCATCCGCATGGACGAGATCAAGACCATCACCCTCAAAGAACCGCGTTTCGAAGAAAAATCGGCACGCCTCTTCGCCGGCCTCAACGACAAGTTCAACAACAAGAACCCGGCCGGCATCCCCGCTTTGTGGCAGCGCTTCAACAGCTATTGGGAAGCGATCCCGCATATGGTGCCGGGCGCCGCCTATGGCATCTGCCACACCTATGACGACAACGGGAATTTCGATTACATCGCCGGTGTCGAGGTGACCGAGTTCACCGATGTGCCATCAGAAATGTTCCGCCTGCGCGTGCCGGCGCAGCGTTATGCCGTCTTTAATCATGACGGCCATGTCTCGGATATCCGCAGCGTCTGCCACACGATCTGGAACAAATGGCTGCCGGAATCCGGCTTCAAGGTCGCCGACACGCCGGCGCAGGAGCGCTATCATGCGCGCTTCGATCCGCGCACGGGCCATGGCGGTTTTGAAATCTGGCTGCCGATCAAGGAGTGAGACCTGCGATGCCGTTCGATTGGAACACAGGCTGGCCGGAGGATCACGGCTTCAATGCCGGCTTTGTCGGCAAGCTGGACGCAGCGATTGCCGGCGGCGCGCTTCACGGCATGCACGGACTTATCATCATTGCCGACGGCAAGCTGGTGCTCGAACGCTATGTCGCCGGCGAGGACGAAAGCTGGGGCCGGCCATTGGGCCGCGTGAATTTTGCGCCGGATACACTCCATGACCTGCGCTCGGTCAGCAAATCCATTGTCGGCCTGCTCTATGGCATCGCACTGAAATCGGGTCAGGTGCCGTTCCCGGACGCTTCACTGATCGCACAGTTTCCGGATTACCCCGACCTCGCCCACGATCCGCAACTCGCCAAGCGCAAGATCTTCCACGTCCTCACCATGACCTTGGGCCAGGAATGGAATGAGGATCTGCCCTATACCGATCCCGCCAATAGCGAGATCGCGATGGAAATGGCGCCCGACCGCTATCGCTTCATTCTGGAACGGCCGGCATTGCTGGAACCTGGCACAAGCTGGACCTATACCGGCGGGGCTTCGGCCTTGCTGGGGAGATTCATCGAGAAGGGCAGCGGCCTGTCCCTCCTCGACTTTGCACATAAGCATCTCTTTGCACCACTCGGCATCAAGGCCGTGGAATGGATCTCCGGTGCCGACGGCACCTATTCCGCCGCGTCAGGTTTGCGTTTGCGGCCACGCGATCTTGCCAAGATCGGTCACTGCGTCTTGCAGAATGGCGTTTGGAACGGCCGCGAGATCATCCCCGCAGATTGGCTAAAGGAAGCCTTCACGCCACGCATCGCCTGCTTCGACGATGTCGCGTACGGCTATCAATGGTATCTGCGCGCATCGACCGACGGCAATGGCCCCCGCCGCTTCGCCATGGGCAATGGCGGCCAGCGCTTGATCCTGATCCCGGAACGCAAACTGTCGATCGCCATCATGTGTGGGCAGTATAACCAGCCCGACCAATGGAGAGCACCGGCAACGGTCATGCTGGAGCATGTACTGCCAGGGTTGGTGGCCATGTGACCCGTCATGGTCGGCGCAAGCCGACCAACGGTGAGGGCGTAAGGGGTCGGGCGCAAGGGGTCAGAGGGCGATTTTAGATGGTCATAGCAGCTTTGCCTGTCGCTGATCGTCTGGCACGTTGCGCGGGCGGCCGGCGGGGAGCGGATCTGCACGGCGGCCGGCTATGCGCGCGATCTTTGCCTTGAACTTATCGCTACCCAAGGCCCAGCCACCCTGCGTGGCATGGCGCAAAGCCGCCACCGTTTCACCCGGCAAGGCGGCGCGGAACAGCGCACGATAGGCCCTGGTACGCGCAGCGGTCTCCGCACCCAGCCCGAGATAAAGTGGATGGTCACTGAGCAGCGCATCGGACTCGCCGTCCCCATGCGCGCCATAGCTCGACCAGGGATAGTCGCCAGGGCGCCGCGTCATGCGCGCGCGCACCGGGTTGAGTTCGATGTAGCGCTGGCAGGCCAGCAGATAGCTATCGGCCTCGATCGGCGCGGCGCGATAGCGCCCCTCCCACAACGTGCCAGTGCGGCAGTAGGCGCGGTTGACATGCCCGACATAGCGCCGCCCTAGGCTCTGCATCATGCGCGGCAGGCCATCGGCATCCGACGGGCTGAGCAGCAAGTGGACATGATTGGTCATCAACACATAGGCATGGATGCGCACCGCATTTGCCACCGCCGCCTCGCCCAGCCAGCCGAGATAGAGCTGATATCCCTCGTCATCGAAGAAGATCGGTTCCCGATTGTTGCCCCGCTGAATGACATGCAACGGCACGCCCTTCAGAAAATACCGACCCAATCTCGCCATCCTCCGCTCCCGATCGATTTCACATCACTCATCAGGCAAGTCCAACATCGGATAATCTCACTCTGACCCCGATTCTTCCTACTGACCCCGATTCTTCCTACCCCGATTCTTCCTCTATCCTGACCCCGATTCTTCCTCTCACTCTGACCCCGATTCTTCCTCTGACCCCGATTCTTCCCCCGTCGTAAAGGCCATTGCCAACCTTAACGCCATCCACCATGTCTCCGAGCTTGTCTAGCCACTTACCCAGCGTTTCGAGCGTGCTCATGATGCCCTCTTAGTTGCGCAACTGCGGTTCTGAACTGTAGAAGTTGCCGGTGCACGAAAATCTGAATCCACCGCTTTCGCCCATGACGCGAACGATTATTGTCATTGTGGCACACGGATCTGTCTGCGGCATGGCATTGAGCATGACCGCGCTGTACTGCCCTGATGCAGGTGCGAATGAGCTTGCAATTCGATTGCACGCATTGGGCGTATGTGTATTCGCGAGGTAATCCTCGCTAAAGCCGGCAACAAAAGAGCGAAGTCTTAGCCATCCCAATCGACACTCACTCTCCTGAGCTGCGTCTGACGAGGTTATGGCTTCGAGTACGATCGTTCGACCTCTTACTGAAACATCCGTCAAAGTGTCTGAGCTCTTGTCAAACAATCCCGCCTTTACCAACCTCTGTTGCACTCGATTTTGGAGGCGAGTTACCCCCAGATCTAACATTGTGGCGGGCACTTCGGACAACTCTTGGACAAATGTGCTTTCTGGATTCTCGGTTCCGGATACGTAGGGAGCGGCGGAATCTTCCGCTTGGACAGCATACGAAACGCCTACAAGCGCGGCTGCCAGAGCGATGATCTTGCCCCAGCCACCCAGACAAGTGCTTCCAGTGTACTTCAAATTACCTCTCCCTCCCGGCCTCGTCACCCATGCGCATGAGCGGTGAGAGGACGTATTCGATGAGCTTTCTGGTTCCCGTCTTGATCTCGACCGCGGCGACCATGCCGGGGGTGAGTCGGAAATCGGCGGAAATCGGGGTCAGAGTGAGATTTTCCATCGCGCGCGTCGTTTGCCGTCGCCGCCTCGCCCAGCCAACGGAGATCGGGCCGATAATCTCCATCTTCGAAGAGCCGCCCCCGATTGCTGCCGCGCTGGACTAGGTGCAGCGGCACATCCTTCGGAAAATAGCGCCCCAATCTCGCTATCATCAGCCCCCAAACGGCTCCGCGCCGTTCATCAGGCCGCGCTCCTTCAGCCAATCTCACTCTGCTCCCCATTAGACCACCACACGAAGAAAGCAACGCGTGGATCCTCCGCCTTCGCGGGGGATGACGACCGCGTGAGTGGTGACCGGTTCTACCTCACCCGCACTTGCTGTAGCCGCAGGAGGTGCACATGTCGCAGCCTTCCTGGCGGATGAGCGAGGGGGAGTTGCATTTGGGGCAATGGGCCAGCTTGGAGGAGAAATCGGGGTCAGAGTGCGATTCATGCATCAAAACCGCCTCGTCCTCTACCCGATTCGTCCGAATAATCTCACTCTGACCCCGCTTCTCTTTCGCTGACCCCGCTTCTCTTTCGCTTTTTGAAGATAATACGACCGACATTTCTGAGCCTCGAATACCAGTATCCGTGCTCTAGCTTTCCTCAGATCGCAACGTTAGCAGGCCGAAAAGCCCGTACGTTATCGCAACGTTCTGTAGCGCTAAGATGATCGTGAAATAGCAACCGGCTCGGAACATCAAAAGTGGCGCGCTAATTGGCATGTCGTCAAAAAAACGATACTGCAGCAGATTCTCGGTAGTGCCAACGAACGCCAGATCAATTATTGCCGCCAACACAAAAGCTGAGCTGAATAACCAGACACCCCAAACTCGAGCCAGAAACGACGACATATCCTCACCGTATTTGTACCGAATCCAACTCACTATGAACTTCCGGTAAAGAATGATGTTCAGACACTGAATAAGGGCCTGCGTCAGCATTGAGGCCAGACAGACGAATAGCACCATCCCATACAGCGCATGGTTATCGAGCTTGATACTTTGACTGGCCTGCCCGATAGAGACGGGCAGATCAGTAACAAGCCTCGTAAGTGGTAAGACGCGCTCTGCGAAGCTACTCAAAGCACGACCGTTCAGCATGTACAGCAAAAGAAAAAAGAGCATCGCGAATGCTGGTGCTACAATGAATGTAATAGCCAGCCCGGTTCTTACCGGGGCAAATTGCATCATTGACAATGGTGTCTTGCCGAGGTTTTCCATCACAGCAGATCACGGCCCCTCAGCTGAATCGCTGGGACGCCGACTGAACCTAGGGTCGATGACAATTTTTCGGTTTTAAAAATGGTCATTATTTTTAGCGTTCTCTGAATTATTGAAAGGAAATCGGGGTCATAAGGAAATCGGGGTCAGAGTGCGATTCATGCATCAAAACCGCCTCGTCCTCTACCCGATTCGTCCGAATAATCTCACTCTGACCCCGATTCTTCTACCCCGATTCTTCTCGCTGACCCCGATTCTTCTTCAATCTCACTCTGACCCCGATTCTTCTTCACGGCAACGAAGGCGAAGATGGCCAGAGCGATGCCACGACCCAGCGGCGACGGTGGCGTTTCCAGCACCTCGACCGCGGCGGGGAGGAACTCCCAGGGCATCGCTCCAATGATCTGAAGTCCCCAAATCCAATACTATGGCCGGGACAACTTATCAGAGATAATTGTGAATCATCAACATCTGATCGGAACGCATGATTCGGCTGGCCAGTTCACGGCATCGATGATGCGCGACACAGCGCGATTCACACATGTCTTCATTGGCGGCGTGCCCGCCTTGAACATGGCGGCAGGGAACGCAGCCCCTTCCCCTCACCCGCACTTGCTGTAGCCGCAGGAGGTGCACATGTCGCAGCCTTCCTGGCGAATGATCGAGGGGGTGTTGCATTTGGGGCAGTGCGCGAGGCGGCGGCCGCCGGCATCGCCATTCCCCTGCCCATCGGCCAGATTGGCGACCTTGCGGGCGACCATGCGCTCGAGTTCGGCCCGCTCTTCGCGGGGGTCCGGCATGAAGCCGATGGCGATGAGGTGCCGCTCGATCACCTCGCCGATGGCGGCGAGCAGCGAGGGCACATAACGGCCATTGACCCAGGAGCCGCCGCGCGGGTCGAACACGGCCTTCAATTCCTCGACCACGAAGGAGATATCGCCGCCGCGCCGGAACACGGCCGAGATCATGCGCGTCAAGCCAACCGTCCAGGCGTAATGCTCCATGTTCTTCGAGTTGATGAAGACCTCGAAGGGGCGCCGCCGCCCGTCCTGGATGACGTCGTTGATGGTGATGTAGATGGCATGGTCGCTTTCCGGCCAGCGCACCTTATAGGTGGCGCCGGGCAGCGCTTCCGGCCGGTCGAGCGGCTGGGTCATGTAGACGACGCCGCCCGCTTCATAGACATCCTGGGGCTTCGGGGCATCGAGGCGCACGGCCTCGGATTGCGGCGTCACCCGCTGGGTCACCAGCGGCAGTTCCGCCTGGGGCTTGGGCGCCTCCTTCTTCACCTCGAGGACCGAGCCGGTCACGTCATTGGGCCGGTAGGTGGTGCAGCCTTTGCAACCCATCTCGTAAGCCTCGAGATAGACGCTCTTGAACTCCTCGAACGACAAATCGACCGGGCAGTTGATGGTCTTGGAGATCGAGCTGTCGATATGCTTCTGCACCGTCGCCTGCATCACGACATGGTCGTGAGGGTTCAAGGACTGGGCATCGACGAAATAATCCGGCAGCGCCGCGTCCTCGCCTTTCAGGCGGCGGAACAGTCGATACGCATAATCCGTCACCTCTTCAGCCTGGCGGGTGCCGTCCGGCATCAGGACATGGCGGGTGTATTTGAAGCTGAAGACCGGCTCCAACCCCGATGAGACATTGTCGGCAAAGAGCGAGATCGTGCCCGTGGGGGCGATGGAGGTGAGGAGCGCATTGCGGATGCCGTGCTGGGCGATCGCATCCTGGACATCCTGGTCCAGGGTCTTCACCGTCTCGGAGGCGAGGAACTGTTGCCTGTCGAACAGCGGGAAGGCCCCCTTCTCGGCCGCGAGCTCGGTCGAGGCGAGATAGGCCGACCGGGCGATGGCCTTGAGCCACTCGTCCGTCAGCTTGATTGCCTTCGGTCCGCCATAGCGCGCCTCGCACATGATGAGCGCGTCGGCGAGGCCGGTGACACCGAGGCCGATCCGGCGCTTGGCCTTGGCTTCGGCCTTCTGCGCCTCGAGCGGGAAATTCGAGACGTCGATGGTGTTGTCCATCATCCGCACCGACATCCTGACCAATCGGTCAAGTGCCGCGAGGTCAAGGGTCGCCTCGGCCGAGAACGGGTTTTGGATCAGGGTGGTGAGATTGATCGACCCCAGGAGGCACGCGCCATAAGGCGGCAAGGGCTGCTCGCCGCAGGGATTGGTCGCACTGATCGTTTCGCAATAGTGCAGATTGTTCTTCTGATTGATGCGGTCGATGAAGATGACGCCGGGTTCGGCATAGGCATAGGTCGCCCGCATGATCCGGTCCCACAGCTCGCGCGCCTGAACGACGCGGTAGGTGGTGCCGCCGAATTTCAGTTCCCACGGCTCATCGGCCTTCACCGCCGCCATGAAGGCATCCGAGACGAGGACCGAGAGGTTGAACATGCGCAAGCGGCCGGCAGTCTGCTTGGCGTCGATAAAAGCTTCAATATCAGGATGATCGCAGCGCAAGGTCGCCATCATGGCGCCGCGCCGGTGGCCGGCCGACATGATGGTCCGGCACATCGCGTCCCAGACATCCATGAAGGTGAGCGGGCCGGAGGCATCCGCCCCCACCCCCTTTACCGGGGCCCCCTTGGGCCGCAGGGTCGAGAAGTCATACCCGATGCCGCCGCCCTGCTGCATGGTCAGCGCCGCTTCACGCAAATGTGCGAAGATGCCGCCCATATCGTCCGGGATCGTCCCCATGACGAAGCAGTTGAAGAGGGTCACGGTGCGCTTGGCCCCCGCCCCGGCCAGAATGCGGCCAGCCGGCAGGAACTTGAAATCGGCCAGGGCTTCAGCGAATTCGCCCGCCCATTTGGCGCGGCTCTCCGGCGCCTCGGCCTCGGCCAAGGCTTCCGCCACGCGGCGCCAGCTGTCCTCGATGGTCTTATCCACAGGCACGCCATCCAGCGATTTCAGCCGGTATTTCATGTCCCAGATCTGCTGGGAAATCGCGGCTACCTGCGCCATGTCGATCGTTCCTTCGTGGTCAAAAATCAGTCTGCCAGTTAACCACTTATGGGGCCGGATCGTCAATCTTTGTTCCGGCTTTATTCTCCACAGTCATCACTTTAAGTATGCCGAATTTATTACACATAATCAGATATATAGGTCACTGATATTTATGCAGAACGGCAACTGATCCACATTGCGCAGGCCCTGTGGATAACCTTATCCACATTACCCCCGCTTTCCCCTATTTGGGCACCGCATTCAGCCGATCCAAGAAATCGAGAACGGTCTCCGGCATGCCGTGCTGCATGAGATCGTTATGCCCTGCTTCCTTGGGGAAAAAGCCCTGCTTCGGCTCCTTCGCCGCCGCCAGAACCATATGCCCGAAATAGGCTGGTGTCGTGCGGTCGAGATCGCCATGGATCACCAGCAGCGGCTTGTTGATGTCGCCGATCTTGGAGAGCGTGTCGAACTTGTCCCGGACCAGGAAATCGAAGGCGAGGTAGCGATAGCGCTGCTGGGCCGAGCGCAGGATGGAGGCGAAGGGCGCCTCGAGGATCAGCGCCCGCGCCGGCCGCTCGACGGCCATTTGGGTCGCCACAGCTGATCCCAAAGACTCACCAAAGAGGATGATCTGCTCCGGCTTAACACCTTGGTTTTGTAGAAAATCGAGACCGGTCCTGGCATCGATATAGAGGCCACTTTCGGTCGGCTGCCCAGGATTGCCACCATAGCCGCGATAGCCGACCAGCAGGATGCCGTATCCCTCCGCCGCATAGGGGATAATGCGGCTGACACGGTCCCCGTGATGGCCGGCATTGCCATGGAAATAGGCGATCGTCTGTCCGTCGTCACGCAGGGGCGGCAGGTACCAGGACACGATCTCGAGCCCGTCCGGCGTCCTGCTCTTGATCGGGTTGAGCCCGTTCGGGGCCGGGTAATCGGCGAGGGCAGCCAGGACCGGGTTGGGGTTGAAGACGATTCGGCGCTGCTTCGCATACAGCATCAGCATGGCGGCCAGATAGGCAATGGCCGCGAAAGTCACGACACCCCAAAGCATCCTCAAAACCCCCGCGAGCCAGATCGGCAATGTGAATAATCTTTCGCAGCGTTACGCAGCAACGAACTGGAATTCAAGCAAAGTTACGGTGACGCCTCAAGGCAGCCGACGCAGGCGGAAATAGGTAGTGAACCGTTCGACCGCATCCCGCCCCTCGGTCCGGCACCAGGCCTTGGTCCCCGACAGGCCATGATCCTGGAATTCGTATTCGACCAGCTTTGCCGCATCGATCCGCGTCCGCCGGTCGCCTTCCATCCCGACACGGAGCCGAGCCAGCTGGTCGGCGCGCAGTAGAGCGAAGCCGTTATGGGTCGCCAGATCGACCAGCCCGCAATACTCCACGACCCCGTAATCATAATAGGTCCGCATCAACTCCGGGTACGGTCCAGGCGGCATTTCGGTCTGGGCGCGGAGCGCGCCCGGCACGAGCTGCATGACAATGGCGGCTGGTATGAAAACCCTCCTGGCGATCGACACGCCCCCTCCCTCTCCTTGCGGCAGATTGAACATTGCCAGCCCGATTGCCTTGCGTCATCAAAGGGTCATGACAGATTTGCCCACCAGACCCCCGATCGGCGCGACCGAGGCGGCCCGCTTTCAGCGCCTCAACCGACAGCTCTTTGCCTTTTATGCCGGCTCGAGCCTGGCCGCCTTTTTCATCCTGCCCTTCGCTGTCCGTCTCGGGGGGCCAATATGGCTGTGGGCTCTCCTGCCCCTCACCCTCATCGCCAATGGTTACTGGGCGACCTTGCATGAGGCGATCCATGGCCAGCTCGTCCTCGGGGCCGAAGCCAATCGCCGCGCTGGACGGATCCTTGCCATTCTTTGGGGCTCCTCATTCCGGCTGCTACGGTTTGGCCATCTGATGCATCATCGCTTCAACCGGCATAAACTTGACCGGCCGGACAGCTATGATCCTGCCACCACCGGGGCCGGAATAGCGCATTTGCGTTTCTTCGCCGAGGCCTTGGGTGGGCTCTACATCATCGAAGTACTGACGCCGCTCGTCTATCTGCTGCCCAAGGCGCTGGTCAGGCGGATCGTTCGCGACCTCTATAGCGGCGACGAGACACCGATGCCGCGGTTACGTGCCCTTGCCGAACAAGCCTTGGCGGGGCCAAAGGGTATCGGCGAAATCCGCCAGGATGCCTTGCTCGCTGCCTTGCTGGTGGCCGTGGCCCTCATCGCCTGGGGCGCATATTGGCCGACCTTCGTCGCCTTCCTCCTGGGACGGGGGCTGCTGGTGTCGTTCCTGGACAATGTCTATCACTTCCGCACGCCGCTCGATCAGGTCGATTACGCCTATAACCTTTCGCTGCCCCGCCCTATTCAGCTGCTGTTCCTCAACATGAACATGCACCGCGTCCACCACCGCAGGATGCATCTGCCCTGGTGGCAGCTGCCGCGGCAATTCACGTCGGAGCGTGAGTATTTCGATGGATCGCTGCTGCGAGGGGCCTTGCGGCAGCTTAAAGGACCGGCATCCGTGGCCGCACGGCCACAGATGTGATTGGGGGGTGCAAGCTCTTAACACGCCGCAACAAGAAATGGCGGAAAGCGTATTACCAGTCTTGCATTTCCATTAAGTGCAGCCCATTCTCAAAGCGGCTTTTCGGCATGACCCGCTCATCCTCGATTGGCGGTCATGGTGGAGTGCCTATCTCTAGTCCTGATTTTAAGAGCGCACTCATGACTGACCAATACCAGTCCTCCGGCGGTAGCGAGCTTAGGGGGAAGATTAAGTGGTTCAATCCGGAGAAGGGCTTCGGTTTCGTTACGCCGGCTGATGGCTCTTCTGATGTGTTCCTGCATATCTCCGCGCTGAAAGATGCCGGTCTGCAGGATGCGCCCGAAGGTTCGACGATCACCTGCGAGGTGGGCCAGGGACGCAAGGGGATCCAGGTACTCCGCGTGATCAATCTGGATACGTCGACTGCGGCTCCGTCTCGCCCAGCGAACAGCGGCGGCCCACGCCGTCCGTTTGGTGGCGGCGGTGGCGGTGGTGGCCGGCGTGATTTCGGCGGCGACCGTGGCGGCTATGGTGGCGATCGCGGTGACCGCGGCGGCGGTTACGGCCGTGGCCGCCATCACGACGACTAAGGTAGCCGTTTCCGGACCATGCGCTTAAGAGCGGCGACCTCAAGCGGGGTCGCCGTTAAAAGCACGCCCACGCCGCGCCTAGCGGGAGGTGGGCTTTTTTGTGTCCTATTGCGATCCCTCCGCCGCTGAGCGCACTGGCGCAATCGGCTCTGGCGTCCGACGCCGTCCCCGCGCCCAGCTGATCACCGGGCGCTCGATGAAGGTGAAGCTCAGGGAAGCAAGGATCAGCACGATCGGCAGCGTGAGCCCCAGGATCATCAGCGCGCCAATGATGGCCGGCTGATCGCCGACCAGCGGGATGACGAGATAATACGTCACCGCCATCATGATCGGCACATGCAAGACATAGATGCCGTAAGAGATGCGCCCCAAGAACCGCGACGCCGGCCAGGCCACCATGCGATCCGCCAGGCGCGATACACCAAGCCGGTCGTGGGTCGCCGCCAGGAAATAGGTCACGAACCAGATCAGGATCGGCAGCTTATTGGGTGCGAACAGCCAGCCGGCAACGATCGCCACGGCCAGCACAGCGGCCAGAATCCAGGGCCGCGTTCGGCGCGCCCGGTGCCACAGCAATGCCGAGGCAATGCCCATGATGAAGAGCGGCAGCCGCAGCGGCAGAAAGGATGGAACGCCGGCCACCCAGTATTGCGCCGTCAGCCATTGCAGGCCGATGGCCGTGACCAGGATCAGTGCGGAGGCGATGTAGCCGCGCGCCGAGCCGAACGAAAAGAGCGCGATCAGCAACGGCGCGATGAGATAAAACTGCCATTCCAGCGAGATGCTCCAGAGCGGCCCGGAAAACATCAACGCCGCCTGAGGCAGGACCGTATCGGGCACGACGCCGTGCAGCATGGCGAGATGCAGCGCGATATGCGCCCAGAGCCCGCTGCTGGCGTTCTCCACGCGGTCCAGGAAGCCCGCCTGCTCCTCGGCCAGCCAGGGTGAAGAACCAAAGACGGGCGCATAAAGATGCATGGTCAGCGCGCCGAGGAACAGCGCAATAAGGAACAGTGGATAAAGGCGCATGAAACGGCGGAAGATATAGCGGCCATAAGGCTCTTCCTCATTGAGCCGCATCAGCGCGATGACGAAGCCCGAGAGAATGATGAAGACCTCGACGGCCTGGTCGCCGCGCGAGAAATAGGACGCCTTGATATCGGTAATGCGCAGGACGTGACTGCCCAGCACCCACAACGCCGCAGCGCCGCGCAGGACTTCGAAATGCGGAACATGCTTGATCATCGGCTACCCCTTTTTGCCGAAGATCAAGCCAGCCGCCACCCGCGGCGCCCAGCGACATCTCTGTCGCTTTTCGAGTTATAGTCGGAGGTAACGCGGTAGCGTTGGCGCGCGGCTTACCCCTTGGGGTAGGAGATCCGCGTTACCTCTAATTCGAGGTTGCCGGCCGGCCGCTTCCAGATCACCGTGTCGCCAACCTTGGCATCCTTGAGCGCCAGGGCGATGGGCGACACCCAGGAGAGCTTGCCGGCATTGGGGTCGGCTTCATCCTCACCAACAATCTGGAAATGACGCGTCACATCGTTCTCGTCGACCGTATCCACGGTGGCGCCGAAATCGACACTGTCCTGGGGCTGGGCGTCGAGATCGACCACGACGGCGCGCACGATCCGCTCCTGGACGTAACGCAGATCGCGTTCGACGACCAGCAGCTGTTCCTTGTCAAGCAAATGGGCGTCATCCAGCAGCTTGCCACGCTGGTCTTCCAGCGCTGCCTCCTGCTCCCTGAGCAGATCCAGGCCATGGGGCGTCACCAGATTGGGGTGCGGGCTTTGCGGCCGCTCCGGCAATTCCGTTGACTGGTCATCATTTTCTTTTACGAACGCCCTACTCATGGCCGACTCTTCTGGTAAATGCGCAATCATATAAAGCTAGGCCGCCCAAGCGCGCCGTCAAGGCCAAAGGCGTAAGTCCCCGGCAAGTCCCCCGCAAGTCCCTGGTAAGTCCCTGGCCCGCAGTGCAGCTTTTACCCTGGAAGAAACACCGCGAACCGCGCTCGGTTTCACGCCCCAGCCGACTCATTGCAGGTGTGGACCGCGGGCCAGGAGCCCCTTATAACGGGCGGCATCGTTCGCACCAGCAACACAAAGTGATTGCGCCTAAAATGCAAAGCTTCGACGTCGTCATCATCGGTGGTGGGGTGGTCGGTTCTTCGGCTGCCTATTTCCTCAGCGCCCAGCCCGATTTCAACGGCACCATCGCCGTCATCGAGAAGGATCCGACCTATGCCGAGGCGGCGACGCCGCGTTCAGCCGGGGGCGTGCGCCTGCAATTCTCGACCGCGGAGAACGTGCTGATGGGTGCATTCGGCGCGAGCTTCATCAAATCGGCGGACGAGCATTTGCGCGTCGGCAACGAAGGTGCGGGCGTCGAGTTTCGCGAGAACGGCTACCTGTTCCTGGCGACCGGTGCGGGGCTCAAAACGCTGCTCAACAATCAGCGCCTTCAGCACGAATTGGGTGCTGCCACGGAACTTCTCAATCCGCGCGAACTGCAAGATACCTTTCCCTGGCTGAACACGACCGACCTTGCCGGCGGTAGCTTCGGCCCGGTCAACGAAGGCTGGACCGATCCCTACAGCCTGTTGCAGGCCTTCAAGCGCAAGGCGCGGTCGCAAGGGGTCACCTATATCAATAACACCGTGACGAACCTCACCCGCGAAGGGAGCCGCATCACCGCGGTGACGCTGGCGAGCGGCGAGACAATCGCCTGCGGCTGCGCGATCAACACGGCGGGTTGCCAAGGGCGCAATATTGCGGCGCTGGCCGGTATCGACCTGCCGGTCCATTCCCGTAAGCGCTTCATCTACGTCTTCGATTGCCGCGACGAGTTGGAAAAGGTGCCCCTCGTCATCGACCCCAGTGGCGTCTGGTTCCGCCCCGAAGGCGCGCAGTTCATCTGCGGCGTCTCGCCGGAAGAGCATGATGATCCCGACAGTTTCGATTTCGAGCTCGACTACCGTCTGTTCGAGGAGCTGATCTGGCCGACCCTCGCCCATCGCGTCCCGGCCTTCGAGGCCATCAAGCTGGTTCGCGCCTGGGCCGGTCATTACGACTACAACGTCTTCGACCAGAACGTGATCGTCGGGCCGGCCCCGGGTTACGACAACTTCCTCCTCGCCAATGGTTTCTCCGGCCACGGCCTGCAACAATCGCCGGCGATCGGCCGGGCCTTGAGCGAGCTTGTGACCTTCGGGCAGTATCGAAGCCTGGACCTCAGGCGTTTTGGCTATGAGCGCCTGCTGACCGGTGCCGCCCTGCGTGAGCAGAACGTCGTCTGATAAAACAGAATAACGGGAGATGGTCACATGAGCACATCGGCCCTGATCACCATTGAATGCGCCGACCATCCGGGCCTCATCGCCGAGGTTACCGGGCGCCTCTTTGACCTCGGCATCAATCTGGGCGACACCAGCTTTGCCGTGCTCAATGGCAATGCCGAATTCTCCATGGTGGCCGGCCTGCCTCGCGGCATTGCCCTCACCGATGTCGACAAGGAACTAAGGTCGCTGCCGCAGATCAAGGACGCCAAGCTCAGCGTTGTGCCGTTCACCTATAACGCGGTGAATACCGATCAGGAACATGTGACGCATCGGGTGGAGATCACCGGCGATGACAGCCCCGGCCTCATCGCTCGGCTTTCCGAAGCGCTGCCCAAATTCGGCGCCAATATCGTACGGCTCAATTCGGAATCCGTACCGTCGAATTCCGGTGCGCGCTTCCTGCTGACCATGGCGATTGCCGTGTCGCCGGCCAAGGCTGCCACTTGCATGGCGACCGTCGCCAATACCGCCTCTCAGCTCAACCTCAAATGCCATTGGCAGCAGGTCGGCTGACGACCCGGGCATGAGCGACGTTCCGGTACGACAGATCGGCATCGTCCTGGTGCCGGACTTCGCCCTCGCCTCCTTCTCCATGATCATCGAGCCATTGCGCATCGCCAACCGGCTCGCGGCTCATAAGCTCTATGAGTGGACGCTGCTTTCGGATGGGGGCGGTGCGGTGGCCTCAAGCGCCGGCATTGAGTTGCAGACGCTTCCTATCGCCGAGATGCGCGAACGCGTTTTCGATCTCTCTCTCGTCTGCGCCGGCTTTCACGCCGAACGTTATCGCCACGCTGGCGTTCTCAACTGGCTGCGCCGGCACAAGCGGCTGGGCAAGGCCGTCGGAGCCGTCTCGACCGGCACATTCATCCTGGCGCGGGCCGGCCTGCTCGATGGCTATCGGTGCACCGTGCATTGGGATTTCCGCTCGGGCCTTGCCGAGCTTTACCCCGATCTCGATTTGGTCGACGAGTTGTACGTCATCGACCGCGGCATCGTCACATCGGCAGGTTCCATTGCTGCACTCGACTTGATGCTGCGCCTCATCGCCGACCAGCAGGGGCCCGTTTTCTCCAAGGCCGTGGGCGAACAATTTGTCCACAGTGGCGCACGCGGTGCCGGCGAGCATCAACGCAGCGATCTCATCTATCGCCTCGGCACGGCGAAGCCGATCGTCATCGAAGCGGTGCGGCGCATGGAAGAAGCGCTCGACCGCGCCTTGTCGCCAGCCATCATCGCGCGCGACCTTGGTGTCTCGCAACGCCAGTTGGAACGCCAATTCAAGATCCAGTTCGGCCGTACGCCGGTCGCCTATCATCGCGATCTGCGCCTCGATCAGGCGCGGCGGATGCTGACGCAGTCGACATTGTCCGTCACGGTGATCGCCCTCACTTGCGGCTTCGGCTCACCCTCACATTTTGCCCAACTCTATCGCGAGCGCTTCGGCAGGCTGCCGACCGACGAGCGTATTTAAAAAGACCACCAACTTGCGCGCGCATTAAGGCCAAATTTACGTCCGACCGCTACCATTGCTGCCAATCGGAATATGGTCTTGCTGCCGGGATGACATCTAGGAAACGCATCCGCCTCATCATTCTTATTGCCGCCGCTTACGCTATCGGCGGCAGCCTTTGGGTTGTGGCGTCAGACCGCCTCTTGGCTGACCTGAGCGATGGCCCTCTCGGTGAAACGCTGGGGACTGTAAAGGGTCTGGCCTTCGTTGCCGTCACGACGGCGCTGCTGGCCCTCACCTTGCGCTTCATGCCGGGTGCATCAGATCGCGACGTGTCCCCGCTATCAACGCGATCGATTGGCCCGGCCGTGGTGGCGATGACCGCTCTGTTTCTGACGGTGTGTCTGGTCGCCTTTGCGACCTATCGTCTGCAGATCGACGCCACCAAACGCGATACGCTGCAAACGCTGCAGGCCGTCGCGCGTCTCAAGGTGACGGGTCTGTCGCAGTGGCTGAATAAGACGCGTTCCGACGCGGAATCGACTGGTCGTAACGGTCTGCTGCAAGGCGCCATCCATCAGTGGCGGCGCTCAGGCGCAGAATCCGATCGCAATATCGCCATGGCGGCTCTTCGTGATGAGAAGCTGTCTCATGGATTTGCCCGCATCAGTCTGATGACGGGCAATGGTGACCTGCTTCTGACGACCAATCCCGGCGAGAAATTGCCGTTGGACTTGCATGACATCGCCCGTGCCGCCAATGCGACCCGCAAGACCATTTTTGTCGACCTCTATCGCGACAGCGCGGATTCTCTCGTCCATTTCGGCTTTGCCGTTCCCATCACCGCGCTGAACGGCGCAGACACAATGGGCCAGGATGTCATCCTATTCGATCTTCACGCCGCGGACTTCATCGATCCGTTCCTCGGCACATGGCCCTTGCCCGGCGCGCGCGGTGAACTTGTTCTGGCGCGGCGCGAGAGTGACAAGGTTCTTGTCCTCAACACGTTGCACGACAGGCCCGACAGTGCGCTCCATCTCTCGGTTCCCTTGACAAACAAGGATGCTCCTATCCTACGCTATCTCAATTTGGGTGAACATCGGATTGAAGGCATCGATTATCGCGGCGTACCCGTCCTGGCCTCGGCACTTTCCGTACCGCGTACATCATGGGTACTTGTTGCCAAAATCGATCGCGACCTCGCCCTTGCTGACGTTCAAGGGCGCACCATCGTCATCAGCATCGCCACTTTGGCTGGGTTGATTGCGCTCATCGCCACCATCGCATATCTCTGGCAGAGTCGGCGCCTGCGGGCCGCCTTGCTTGCCATTTCCGCCCGCCAGGCCAGCGAACTTGCCGAGGAGGGGTTCCGCACGACCTTCGAGCAAGCGCCTGTCGGCATTGCCCATTTGGGTTTTGATGGGCGCATTCTGCGTGCCAACCGCGAGTATTGCCGCATCCATGGTCACTCTCTGGCGGCTCTGCAGGAAGCCGGCGTGATGGAATTGAGTGTACCCGCGGACAGGGCGCGTGATCTCGAATTGTTGGGTCTCTTTCAGAAAGGCGCCATGTCGGCCTATCAAGGCGAACGCCAAGGCTATCGTGAAGATGGGGACGAGGTCTGGTTCACCGTTTCCATTTCATTGGTGCGCGACAAATCCGGCCGGCCTGATTACCTCATTGATGTCATCACCGACATAACGGCACGCAAGAAGACCGAAAAATCGCTGCAGCGTGCCAACACTGTTTTCCAAAACACGCAGGAAGGGATTGTCGTCACCGATACCGGTGGCGACGTCCTTGCCGTCAATCCCGCTTTTTCCGCCATCACCGGCTATAGCGAAGGCGAATTGGTCGGCAAGAACATGCGCGTCCTGCAATCGGGCCAACACGACCGCGAATTCTACCGGGATATGTGGCTGCGCATTGCCAAAGAAGGCTCTTGGCAAGGCGAGATATGGAACCGACGCAAGAGTGGCGAGCCCTATCCCGAGTTCCTGACGATCTCCACGATCAAGGACGAGGAAGGCAAAGCGATGGGCTATGTCGGCACATTTGTCGACATCACCGGCATCAAGGAAACCGAATCGCGGCTGGTCCACCTCGCGCATCACGATGCCTTGACCGGCCTGCCCAATCGCCTTCTCATCATGTCCAGGCTGAGCTACGCCATACAGATTGCCAAGCGCAAAAAGACGACAGGCGTGGTCATGTTCCTTGATTTGGATCGCTTTAAAAACGTCAATGACAGCCTGGGCCATCCAGCCGGCGATGAATTGTTGCTCGCCGTCACAAAGCGCCTGACTGGAAGATTGAGAGAAAGTGATACACTGGCAAGGCTCGGCGGTGACGAGTTCCTCATTCTCTTGGAGGACGTCCAAAATCCGAATGCGATCGCTACCTTGGCCGAAGCATTATTGGAGCAATTCACCGAACCGTTCATCCTCAGCGGCGGCCATGAAGTCTATATCGGGACGAGCATCGGCATCAGCCTCTTCCCAGATGACGGCACCCAAGCGGATGAAGTCGTCAAGAACGCCGACGCAGCGCTCTACCGCGCCAAAGAGGAGGGACGCGGAATCTATCGCTTCTATACATCGAAGCTCACCGACAAGGCTAACGAACGCCTCAGCATGGAACGGCGGCTGCGTCGGGCGATCGAGCGCGATGAATTTCTGCTTCATTTCCAACCGCTGGTCCGCATCCTCGACCGACGCATTGTCGGGTTTGAAGCGCTGGTGCGGTGGCAGGAGCCGGGTAACGGCCTGATCCCGCCGGGCAGCTTCATCCCTTTGGCGGAGGAAACGGGCATCATCCTGCCTTTGGGAGAGCGCGTTCTGCGGATAGCTTGCCAGCAGATGAAGCGCTGGCTGGACGCCGGACATGATATCGGCACGATCGCCGTCAATCTTTCGCCGCGCCAGTTCCATTTGCCCGATATAGACCAGATTATCGGCACCATTCTCGAAGAGGCCAAACTCCCGGCGAAATACCTGGAGTTGGAGCTGACCGAAAGCGCTCTGATCGAACAAGGCATTGGCGCGGAAATGCGGTTGGCCGCCCTGCGCAAGCTCGGCGTTCGCGTCGCCATCGACGATTTCGGAACGGGCTATTCCTCGCTTTCCTATCTGAAACGCTTTCCGATCAACAAGCTCAAAGTCGACCAGAGTTTCGTGAGAGACATTCCCGGCGATTCCGCCGATATGGAAATCACCTCGGCGATTATCGGCTTGGCGCGCAACCTGCATCTCGACTCCATCGCCGAAGGCGTCGAAACGGAAGCCCAGTTCGACTATCTCCGTGAACAGGGCTGCGGCTTCGCCCAAGGCTATCTTTTCTCCAAGCCCGTACCGGCGGTTGAAGCCGAGCAGCTCCTTGCCGATGACATGGTGCATCAACCCACCGCCACCACCAGTTCATCATTCTGACTCTGATTTGTCGCCGCACCGTCCCGCAACGAGCATCGGCGCGTCACGCACGCTTCTTATTCTACGGGCTCTCGCAATCGCATGAGTAAGAAGCGTGCCGCGATCGACGCCAAGCCGTCGTCAGTTCCTGGTTGCAACAGGTGCGACCCTCGCGGGCATCGCCGTCTCCAGCAGTGGCTTTGCCAATTTCGCGCCCTATTACGCCCATCGTCGCAGCCGCGATCCACTGCCCGGCAATGCCGATCCATTCACGCTCGGAATCGCCAGCGGTAGTCCGACCTCGAACGGCTTCGTCCTATGGACGCGCCTCGCACCGGATCCTTTGGCTCAGGATGATGCGACACCAGGCGGCATCGTGTCCCGTCATCATGCCGCCGGCATCGCCCTCGATTATGAGATCGCCATCGACCCCGCTATGCGGCATGTGCTGCGCCAAGGCACGGCGCTCGCCGAGGCGGAGCATGCCTATTCGGTTCATTTGCCGGTCGACGGTTTGGCATCAGATCGACCCTATTGGTATCGATTTCACCTCGGCCCGCACAGCAGCCCCATCGGACGCGCCGTCACTTTGCCGCGCGCCGGCCGGCCGGCCGCGCGACTGCGCCTCGGACTCACCTCATGCGCCAACTACGAACGCGGCTATTTCTCGGCCTACCGCCACTTGACGGCGGAGCAGCCGGATTTGGTACTGATGCTGGGCGACTACATCTATGAACAAGTGGAACGGCATCGTCCCGTTCTGCGCCGGCACAGCGATAATGCCGTGCCGACGACTTTAGGCGGCTATCGCCGACGCTATGCGCAATACCGGCTCGATCCGGATTTGCAGAATCTGCATGCCGCGGTTCCCACACTAGTCACCTGGGATGATCACGAGGTCGAAAACGATTACGCCGGCGATTGGTCGGAGAGGTTCACGCCGCCGGAACAATTCGCGCAGCAGCGGCAGGCAGCCTATCGCGCCTTCTACGAACATATGCCTGTGCGTAACCGCCCGCATGCGACCGGCCTCGATATCTATGACAGCGTCACGATCGGTGATCTCGCGCGCATCTCGCTGCTGGATGGCCGGCAGTATCGCTCGCGCGGCGCCTGTTACGCCGCGCCCAATCAGGGTGGCGGCCATCAGGTAGACAGCCTCACCTGCCCGGAACTGCTCGATCCGTCGCGCTCAATCCTGGGCTGGGACCAGGAACGCTGGCTCGGCGGCAACCTCGCGACCTCCCCTGCGCGCTGGAACATCGTCGCCCAGAACGTGATCATGGCCGTGCTCGACAGCCACGATATCGAGGGCAAAGTCACGGCTTGGACCGACGCCTGGGACGGCTATCCCGCAGCGCGCCGCCGCCTGCTCGAACAATTGACCCGCACCCGCAATCCCGTGGTCTTCAGCGGCGACATCCATTCCTTCTGGAACAACGACCTCACATTGGATGGCCGCGCGATCGCCAGCGAATTCGTCACCTCGTCGATCACATCCGATGGCCCACCGCAGGCGCATCTCCAATCCATGATGGATGCGCACAGCCATGTTCATTTCGCCGAGAGCCGCCAGCGCGGCTATTCCCTGGCTGAGATCGACGGCGGCACGCTCACGACCCATTTTCGGACCATCAGCAACGTGACTGACCCCAAGGCCAGCCTAACCACGTTGCGCCGCTTCGTCATCGAGGACGGCCGGGTCGGCGCCGTAGCGGTTTAGGTCCATCACGATCTCCTCGATCACCATCGAGCCGACGATGATCGCAACCGGCAATGCACAGGCGATGAAAGGCTTCACGGCAGAGGTGCCGCGGGAGAGATCGCGGATCAGCAGGATCAGGTTCCAGATAAAGAAAACACCTGAGACCAAGGCCCAGGCGATCAGCCCGAACATCACCCCGCCGCCCGCATCAGGCCCACGCGGCCCACTCTCCTCCAACGCCCAGGCAAGGGGCAACAACACCGCGATAAAGACGATGTAGGCGACATTGCGCCGCCCGATCTTGCCGACCCAGATCATCTTCACCCACCCCCGCTAGCCCATCAGATTCCGTCGATTTCACCGCATCATATGTCGAATACACGATATGCAACCGCCCCCCACCCCCCCAAAATCCCCAGCGATGAACATAGCTCTTTCGGAGATTCGATCCCATGGCTCTTCCTGCACATGTCAAATATGTCGTCATCGGCGCTGGCATCCACGGCCTTTCTTCGGCTTGGCATTTGGCTGAGAACCTTCGGAAGAGTGGTAAGGGGTCGGGCGCGGATGTGCTCATTATCGACAAGACCGCGATCGCGGCGGGTGCCTCGGGCATTGCTTGCGGGGTTGTGCGCAATAACTATTTTCAACCAGCGATGCGGAGGTTGATGGCGCATTCGGTGAGTGTCTGGGAGAGCGATGCGGAAGCCTTCTCCTATCACCCGGTCGGCTACATGCAGATCAGTCCCGAGGTGATGCATAAGGACGTGGCCTCGATCTACGCGCAGCAGAAGGAGATCGGCTACACCTCGTCCTTCATCGAGGGCGAGAAGGATTGCATGAGCTACATGCAAGGCATCTTCCACGATTGGCAGGCCAAGGGCATCACCTCGGTCCTTCATGAGAAGAAGGGCGGCTATGCCAACAACACGGCGGCGATGTATGGCCTCGCCAAGAAGGCCGAAGCCGAGGGTGTCCGCATCGTGACCGGCGTCGAGGTGAAGGGCCTGAAGCGCGACGGCAAGGGCGCTGTCACCGCGGTCGAGACCAACCAGGGCGACATCAAATGCGACTATGTCATCGCCGGCATGGGCCCGTGGGTACGCTCGGTCTGGAAGATGCTGGATCTGCCCGACGCCATCTCGATCAAGGGCAAGGACGGCAAGATGCACGAGAACGTGCCGATGTGGGTCTATTGGTCGCTGCAGGAAGGAACACTCGGCGTCGATCCGGATCTGCAGAAGACCAATGACGGCAAGATGCCGCCGGTCATCCATGTCGATACGGATGCGCCGCTCTATTCCGACGAGGACGGATCGCTCATCACCGACAAGCTGTGGGGCATCTATTACAAGCCGGATTTCCATTTCGGCGGTGTCCAGGGCGGCGCCATGCCGTTCAAGGTGCAGACCGAGCTCAACAAGGTGCGCGTCGATCCCTATGGCCCGGAAAGCCCGGAATTCATCGTCGGCGACGATTTCGCGCATATGTGGGTATCGGCACTGGCCTTCTGCCAGAAGCGCTTCATGGGCACGATGCCGAAATACAAGAAGGAACCCTCAGGCGGCATCGGCTGCTTCACCGCCGACAGCTTCCCGGTCTTCGACAAGTTCGCCGACAACGTCTACATCATCGCCGATTCCAACCACGGCTATAAGATGATCGGCGTCGGCAAGCTGGTGGCGGACGACATCTGCGGCATGGGCGACGAATTGCTGCGCCCGTTCCGCTTCTCGCGCTTTGCCG
Organism: Pseudomonadota bacterium; assembly: GCA_016183985.1. Lineage (GTDB taxonomy): Bacteria > Pseudomonadota > Alphaproteobacteria > Dongiales > Dongiaceae > Dongia. The sequence continues at coordinate 205,134 of JACPDN010000011.1, forward strand.
AAGGCAAGCTGCACCCGACGTCGAACTCGCCGTTCCCCTGGAGCTGACGGCACCAGTGGATCCCCGGGACTTCGCCCGGGGATGACGTTGTAGCGATTACGCCCCTTCGATGCCCATCAACTGCCGCCGGGCGAAGTGGAGATGGCTTGTCACCATCGCCGCCGCACCTTCGACGTCGCGGCTGGCGATGGCGCCGAGCAGCGCGCGGTGCTGGCGGTTGTATTCGGCGATACGGGCGGGGGTGAGAACCTTGTCGCGCATCGAGGCCCATTGGTCGTGGGAGCGGATCTCGTTGATGTGCTGGTAGAGCCACAGCACTAGGCGATTATGCGCAGCTTCGGCGAGCAGCAGATGAAACTGCGTGTCCCATTCCGTCCAGCTTTCCGGATCGTCGCCGGCGGCCTCCGCGCTCTCGATCGCTTCCGTCATTTTTTCCAGATCGCGATTGCTGGCGTTCAACACGGCAAGCCGCGTCATATGCGGCTCTATCCCGAGGCGCGCCTCGATGAGTTCCAGCGGCGAGGTCGAATCGGCAATGTTGTCGAGGTCTGAAACCGGCCGGTGATTGACGAAAGTGCCGCTGCCGACCCGGCGCGTCACCAACCGTTCCTGTTCCAATTGATCGAGCGCCAAACGTACCGTGGTGCGGCTGGCTTCGAACGCATCTGCGAGATGGCGTTCCGCCGGCAGCTTTTCGCCATGTTTGTAGGTGCCGGCCACGATGGCCTGACGTAGTTGGCCGGCAATCCAAACCGAGCCCCGGTTGCCATCCACTGGCAATGTACTGCCATCTGCTGCGCTGCGGGTCGCGACCGTGCCGGCCGCGTCCTTCGCTGATGTACCAATTCGGCCCAATTCTGTTCCTTTGAAAAAATTGGTTGGCAGCCTCGGGACCGCCATGCAAGGATCGGATTATGCGAGTGGGGTAGCCATACGGTCAATCGCCGTCAGTCACGCCCGCCCACGAGCAAATCTTGCGAGCGCGACTGCCGTATCGGAGGGAAACGCGAAAGACCAGTAAGGCCCAATTCTCCACCGCCCGCGAAGGATCGCTTCAACCGGCACAGAAAGACCGGCGAGGCGAAACGAAGAAGAGTTGTTCATGAGCAACTGACGCGGAATGCCGGGACCGTCCCGGCATCGCTCAACAGCGGCCAACGAGTCGCTGCTTTGGGGAGGGTGAGATGACTGACCTTGAGGCACACGTCGCACAAAAAGGGCGGAAGGAACTTGTCAAACAAGTCCGCGCCCAGATCAATCAACTCGGCATCAAGTACATCTACTACCAGTTCGTTTCGGTCACCGGCCGCATCGTCGGCAAGGGTGTCCCGGCCGACCATTGGGAAAGCGTCGCGGAAAAAGGCTTTCAGCTGGTCTATGGCTCGACCGCCAATCTCTTCGTCGATCGGCACAAGAACTATATCGGCTATGGCCCCGAAGCGTCGGAGCTGGTCGGCATTCCCGACCCCGAGACGTTCGTGCAGCTGCCCTGGGACAAGCGCGTCGCGCGCGTCTTTTGCACCTGTTTCCGCAATCGCGAGGAGCGGGTCAATCCCGGCGGTCACCTGACCTCGGATTGCCGCGGCAATCTGCGCATCGTCCACGAGGAGTTCAAGAAAAAGCACAAAGGCCTGCATCTACGCCACGGCTGCGAGCCGGAGATGATGTGGCTGAAGAAGGGCGAAGATGGCCTGCCCGATGGCGGCTTCTCGAAGCCTAATTGCTATCACATCGACCAGTTCGAAAGCCTGCGCCCGGTCTTCATGAAGGTGATCGAATACGCCCAGGCCATGGGCCTCGACATGATCCAGGGCGATCATGAAGACGCGCCCGGCCAGCTCGAACTCAATTTCATGTTCGACGACTGCCTGCGCACCGCGGATCGCCTGACAACCTATCGCCAGATCTGCGCCCAGGTCGCGCGCGAGAACAATCTTATCGCCTGCTTCATGCCGAAGCCCTTCATGGGCGTCTCGGCGTCGGGCTGCCATCACAATCTGTCGCTATGGACCGGCGGCGAGGACGTGGTGAACAACCTCCATAACGACAAGCTACCCGGCAGCAAGGACGTCTTCTCCTATCGGAAGGGTGGCAACAACACCTTCTCGCCGCTCAAGGGGCAGAAGAAGCCAGGCCCGATTGGGCTCAATTGCATCGGCGGCGTCATCAAGCATCTGGGGGCCTTGACCGCCATCGGCTCATCGACCGTCAACTCCTATCGGCGTCTGTGGGATACGGGCTTCTGGGCACCGGTCTTTGCCGATTGGGGCTATCAGAACCGCACCTGCGCCTTGCGCATCTCGGCGCCGGGCCGTTTCGAATACCGTTCGGTCGACGCTGCGGTGAATCCCTATCTGATGGCGGCGGCCCTGCTCAAGGCCTTCGACGACGGCATCACCAATAAGCTCGATCCGGGCGAGCCGGAAGAGCGCAACATGTATGACGCCATCGCCGCCGGCAAGAAGGTGAAGAAGCTGCCGATGAGCCTGGGCGATGCGCTCGATCATCTGGAAAAGGACAGCGTCATCAATTCGGCACTGCCCGATGAGATGCTGCGCGTGTTCATGCACTACAAGCGCGACGAAGTGGAAAAGTTCATGGCCACCGTCACGCATTGGGACCGGGAGCAGTATTGGGACATCCTGCCTTAAGTGGGCAGGATGTCCCTTTACGTCTCCGCCGTTTAACCTCAAGGAGAGTTACCCATGTGTGGAATCGCAGGATTGATCCACCGCGGCAAGACCGGCGACATCGGCACCGAGATGACCGCGATGCTGCAAAGCCTGAAGCATCGCGGGCCGGATTCAACCGGCTTCGCGCTCTATGGCAGCCCCAAGGGCAATACCCTGGTCATGCGCTTCAAGGTGGCCGAGCAGGAGGATATGAAGCACGGCTTCAAGATCCATGACCAGGTGAAGGAACGGAAGGCCGAGGTCGACAAACGCCTCAAGGAACTCGGCGCCACCATCGTGCAGGCGGAGAATGCCACCGAGTATGCCTTCCGCTACACGCTCGATTTCGGCGGCGACAAGAAGAAGCTTGCCAATTACATCGAAGACATCGAAGGGGCTGAGATCCTGTCGCTGGGCTATGGCCTGGAACTGATCAAGGATCTGGGCGACGCCGCCGATGTCTCGGGGCAATATCATCTCAAAGGATTCAAGGGCAGCCATGCCCTGGGCCATACCCGCATGGCGACGGAATCCGATGTCGACATCCGCTCCGCCCACCCTTATTGGGCCTATCCGTTCGCCGATGTCTCGGTGGTGCATAACGGCCAGCTCACCAACTACTGGACCGGGCGGCGCAATCTGGAACGTCGCGGCCATCGCTTCATGTCGAATTGCGATAGCGAGCTCATTGCCGTCTATCTCGCCGACAAGATGCAGCAGGGTGCCGAGCTCAAGGACGCGATGACCGATTCCATCGACGAACTTGACGGCGTCTTCACCTATCTGGTCGCGACCGCCGACAGCCTCGGCATGGCTAAGGATGTCATGGCCGCCAAGCCGATGGTGCTCTACGAGAGCGATGATTTCATCGGCCTGGCGTCGGAAGAAGTCGCCATCCGCAGCGTGTTCCCGCATGAGATCGACACCTTCGACCCCTATGAGGGCGAAGTGCGGGTCTGGAAGCGGTAATCAGGATCACTTTAGCCAGGAGCCGAATATGGCGCTTCGCACCCAGTCACACGAAATGGGGATGCATACCGAGAAACTCTCGGGCCGCACCCAGCAACGCTTCTTCTCGCCTTCGGAAGAAGAGAATTTCACTTATCCCGGCGCCCACGACGTCGATTTCAACAAACGCGCCGAGTTCGATGCCGATAAACTGTCGACATCCGAGATCAATCTGAAACTCCGTGACTTGATGCGCCAAGGTTACGGCACGATCGTCATGCGTAACCCCGGCGCCAAACATGCGATTGCGGTGGGCATCCTCAACAAGCTCAACCTGCAGATTGAGGGCAGCCTCGGTTATTTCGGTTGCGGCCTGATTGATGGCCCGAACATCCACATCAAGGGCCGGGTGGGCTGGTCCTGTGCCGAGAACATGCTGGCCGGGACCATTGTCATTGAAAAGAACGCCGGCTCGACCTTCGGCGCCGCCATTCGTGGTGGCGATCTGGTCTGCAAGGGCGATGTCGGTGCGCGCGTGGGCATCGACCAGAAAGGTGGCACGATCATTGTTGGCGGTCGCTGCGGTGCCTTCTGCGGCTTCATGATGCAACGCGGTCGCATGGTGATCTTAGGGGACGCGGGCAAGAATCTCGGTGATTCCATGTATGACGGCACCATCTATGTCGGCGGCAAAATCGCGGGTCTGGGTGTCGACGCCGTGCCGGGCGAGATGAACGAGCTCGACTGCCAATGGATGGAGCGGAAGCTGAAGCTCTATGGCCTCAAGGCGCCAAACGGGATCAAGAACATGACCAAGATCGTCGCCGGCAAGCAACTCTGGAACTACGACAATCTCGAGCCTTCGGAGAAGAAGCTGATCCTCTAACCGCGCAGGATCGACGCGACTTCCTCCCATTCAGACAAGGAATAGCCAGATGGCAAAAGAGAAGAAGGCTCCGGCCAGCGAATCGAAAGTTGGGGAACCCAAGGACAAGAAGCCGCTGTCGCGCGACACCTCGCGCCTGGGCAACAGCTTCATGTTCCCGCCCTCCGTCATCGACGACATCCATATCAAATCCGAGCTCGGCCGCTATCGCATGCGCGGCTTCTCGCTGTTCAAGAAGATCCCGAGCTGGGACGACCTAACCTTCCTGCCCGGCACCCTCACCCGCTTCGTCATCGAGGGGTACCGCGAGAAGTGCGAGACCAAGACGGTCATCGGGCCGAAATGCAAACGCCCGTTGGTGCTCGACGTGCCGGTCTATATCACCGGCATGAGCTTCGGCGCGCTGTCGTTCGAGGCGAAGATCGCCCTCGCGCGCGGTGCCACCATGGCCGGCACGGCGACCTGCTCCGGTGAAGGCGGCATGATCCCCGACGAGCGCCGCTTCAGCTCGAAATGGTTCTACCAGTGCATCCAGTCGCGCTACGGCTTCAACCCGCACCATCTGCAGCTGGCCGATGCCTGCGAGTTCTTCATCGGCCAGGGCTGCAAGGTGGGCCTGGGTGGACATCTGATGGGCCAGAAGGTGACCGATCAGGTCGCCGAAATGCGCTCATTGCCCGCCGGCATCGACCAACGCTCGCCGGCGCGTCATCCGGATTGGCTCGGGCCGGACGATCTGGCCTTGAAGATCCAGGAGATCCGCGAAGCCACCAATTGGGAAATCCCGATCCAGCTGAAGCTGGGTGCAGCCCGCGTCTATGACGACGTGCGCATGGCGGCGAAGACCGGCCCGGACAGCATCTATATCGACGGTATGGAAGGCGGCACCGGTGCCGGCCCGCACATCGCCACCGAAGAAACGGGCGTGCCCGGCATCGCCGCGATCCGCCAGGCGCGCAAGGCGCTCGACGATGTCGGCAAGACCGGCGAGATCAGCCTGGTCTATGCCGGTGGTATCCGTAATGGCGGCGACGTGGCGAAGGCCTTGGCACTCGGCGCCGATGCAGTCGCGATCGGTCACTCGGCACTGATGGCGTTGAACTGCAACAAGGACATTCCCGAAGCCGACTTCCCCAAGGAGATCGGTTGCGAGGCGGGCTATTGCTATCACTGCCATACCGGCCGCTGCCCGGTGGGTGTTGCAACCCAGGACCCGGCCTTGCGCAAGCGGTTGGATCCGGATGAAGCGGCGGAGCGGGTCTACAACTTCCTGCACTGCCTTACCATCGAGGCACAGATGATGGCGCGTGCCTGCGGCAAGACCAATGTGCACTCGCTGGAACCGGAAGATCTGGCGGCCCTCACCATGGAAGCCTCGGCGCTGGCCCAGGTGCCGCTCGCGGGTTCGCAGCACACCGTCGGCCGCCCCGACATGACCCGTTACTAAGGAGAGATCCGATGGCAGACAAAAAACCGGCGGGCAAGGAAGACGTCGACAAGTATCTGAAGGGCGACGGTCTTGATTCCAGCCGTGAGAAGGAGATCGGCCAACACATCGGCTATCGCTACGATGTCAACCTCGTCCCCGACTACAATCGCCTCACCCCGTTCCTGAAGAAGTATCTGGAGGTGATGGGCTGGGACGACCTCAATTGGCTTGAGGACGTGCATATGGGCTATGAGGAAGGCCGTGCCGCCGTGTTCGATCGCAACATCAACGGCTGGGTCACGGTGCCGACCGACCTCAAGCTGCCGGACAATCAGCAGGATCGCGACATGATCGCGCGCGAATTGCTGATCAAGTTCCAGATGTCAAAGAAACATCCGATGGTCGATCTCAACAAGGCTTATCGGAAGTTCTGATCCAGCATTCGACCCGCTCAAGGTCCTGCCCCGCTGCGTCCCCGCAGCGGGGTCTTTTTTACTCCCGCTCCTCGAACCCGCTCTCGCCTTCGCTGCGGCCCCAATCGGGGCTGAACGAGACGATTCGGACGCCAGCCGGGATGTTCGGGTTGAACATGCGGTTGTGCCAATAGGTCGCCTGGTAGAGCGAGTCGTGTTCGGAGAGCTCCGTCACCTTGGCGAGCAGGCGGAAGCGCTGGCTGAGTTCGGCGAAGTCGAGATAGACCTTGCCATGATTGAGCAACTGGTCGACCAGCGCCGAGCCCGGGCCGAACAGGGCCGTCAGCGTGTCATCGAAATCACGGAAGCGCTGGAAATAGCCGGCGGCCATATGCTCGGTCGCCTTCTCCCAGCGCTCGACGGGATCCTGCGTCTTCAGGACCTGGTGGCGAAAGAACGCCGTCGCGTCCTCGGTATCGGATTTGTGCAGCAGCACGACGGTGGAACCGGCAAGCTGGCTGTCATCGCGCGAGAAGATGAGGGGGCGCATGCCGGCGCTGGGCCGCCCGCCGCCTTCGCGCATCGCCATCTGTCGCAGGCGGCATTGCCAATGCAGGAAATCCTCGCGCAGGGCCGCCGCCGCTTCGCCGATCAAGACCACTTTGTCCGAATTATTTGCCATGCCTTTGCGACCTCCCATTCCCCATGACGATATCGCTGAGTGGCGTGCACCGCAACGTTTAGCCAACCAATTCTAGACCAGAAGCGATGAGAATGTGCTGGATTGGGCGGACACTTTGTCGCATCATGATTAGGAGATGATTCAGCATCGATGCGTGACCGGCGAGGGGGAAATTCGCTTGGGGCTGCAGCGTTTGACGAATGAAATCTGGAATTCCTCCGGGGCGGTGTCGGCGGCCCGGACTGATGCGGTGGTGCGGTTCATGCACCCCGCCTTTGATTGCGCCGGCACCGGAAAACAGACCAATCACGACCAAAGCCGCCGAGCCTGTAGCTCCGCGGTTCGTTTCGTTGGCTTACGCGTGTTTCGCTGAACTCTACCGTCTGGTGAGACCGGACGACCGGCGGCAACGGGGGCTGCACGGTCGCTCATCAAGACGCCAAGGCCCATTCGAATGTGGCGCAAGGACAGAAAGACCCCGGGACCACAAACTCAAAACACTAGTGAGGGGAACTGGAGATGTCTGCGGAAACAATGTCCGGCCCTGGTAAGGGCGAACTGGTACGTGCCATCGACTGGCGCGGTGCCTTCTGGGTGGCGAGCGGCGTGCCCGCCCTCGTCCTCTTCTCGATCGGCGGCATTGCCGGCACGGTCGGCATTCCGGCCTTCGCCATCTGGGCGGTCTCGATGGTGATGGGCTTCATTCAATCCTTCACCTACGCCGAAATCGCCGGCCTCTTCCCGAACAAATCGGGCGGCGCCTCGGTCTATGGTGCGGCCGCCTGGCTGAAATACGGCAAGTTCATCGCCCCGCTTTCGGTCTGGTGCAACTGGATTGCCTGGACGCCGGTGCTCTCTCTGGGCTCGGCGATCGCGGCGGGCTATATCCTTGGCATCATGGAACCGGCTCCTGCCGCCGAAGCGATCGCTGCGAAGATCGCCGAAGCAGCTGCAACCGGCACCGTCCTCGATGATGCGGGAGCGGCCGCCGCATTGATGCCGCTTCATAGCTGGGGCCATTCCTGGAGCCTCGGCATCTTCAGCATCTCCTTCAACTGGACGTTTGTCATCGGTGCGGTGCTGATGCTGATCGCCTTCGCCATTCAGCATCGCGGCATTCTCGGCACCGCCAAGGTGCAGACGGTGGTCGGCCTGATCATCGTGCTGACCTTGCTGATCGTGGGTGTGGTCCCGTTCTTCAACGGCAATTTCAGCAGCGCCAACTTTTCGCCCTTTGTGCCGCTGGCAGTGCCCTACGCGCCGGAACCTGGCGCGTGGAACGTTGCCGGCTGGACATTGATCTTGGGGGGCATGTTTATCGCCGCCTGGTCGACCTATGGCTTCGAAACGGCAATTTGCTACACCAGCGAGTTCAAGAACCCGGAGACGGACACGTTCAAGGCCATCTTCTATTCGGGCCTTCTCTGCCTTGTTCTCTTCATTCTCGTGCCGATCACTTTCCAGGGTTACCTGGGTCTGACCGGCATGCTTGATGGCGGGGTCGTCGCCGGCACCGGTGTCGCTGACGTGATGGCAAGGATGGTCGGCGGTGGCGGTGCCATCAACATCATCTTTGTCTTCCTGATGATTGCGTCGCTGATCCTCATCATCATCACCGCGATGGCAGGTTCATCGCGCACGCTCTATCAGGGCTCGGTGGATGGATGGCTGCCGAAATATCTCAGCCACGTGAACCACAATGGCGCCCCCACCGGTGCCATGTGGACGGATCTTGTCTTCAACCTTCTGCTGCTGTCGATCGCCGCAACCGACGCAACCGCCTACTACTTCATTCTGGCGGTATCCAATTGTGGCTACATCATCTTCAACTTCCTCAACCTCAACGCCGGCTGGATCCATCGCATCGACAATGGCCACGTCAAGCGCCCGTTCAAGGCGCCAACCATCGTCCTTGCGGCCGGAGCCATTCTGGCCTTCGTCAATGCCATGTTCATGGGGGCCGGCGCCAAGGTGTGGAACCCGGTTGCCCTCTGGTACGGTCTTGGTGCCGCGGCACTGATCATTCCCGTGTTCTGGTTCCGGCACTATGTCCAGGACAAGGGCAAGTTCCCGGACCGCATGCTGGAGGATCTCGGCATCAAGGATGCCGGCCATCTGGGCGAGAAGAAGGCGGGCATGCTGCCGTATTTGACGCTGGCAGCAGGCATCGCGGTGGTGCTGATCGCCAACCTCGTCTTCACCGGTTGACACGTGACCTTTCGATGGGCGGAGCCTACCCGGCTCCGCCCATTTTCTGTGGTCAAGGGCTGGTTATGTGATCGGCAAGACTCTTATCGACACCTTTCGCCGCGATGGTTTCGTCATCATCCGCGATTTCCTGTCCGAGGACGAGATTGCGGCAGCCCGCGCGCGGTTCGAGCCCTTGTTCCAGGGTAAATTCGAAACGGGGATTTATCCGGACGAATGGAACTGGATCGAGGGGCGCGACCCGCCCGATCGCACGCGGCAGATCTGCAATGGCTGGCGCGCGGACAAGACGGTTGCCCGCATCGTCCTCTCACAAAAGGTCGGCGAGCTCTGCGCGCGGCTGATGGGGTGGGACGGTGCCCGCATCGGCCAAGACAACGTGCTGTGGAAGCCGCCGGGCGCCAAATCGCTGGGTTTCCACCAGGACGACAGCTATTGCCATTGGGTGGTCCCGGCGGGCTATGTCACCTGCTGGATGACGCTGGACGACACCACGGCCGCTGGCGGCACGATCGAATATGCGCGCGGCTCGCATCTGTGGCCGCTATCGAAGCCGAAGGGCAAATTCCATGCGCCCGACGATTACCGCGCCACCTTGCAGGAGGCGGCGGCCGAGGCCGGTGGCAACATCGACATCGTGCCGATCGAGGTGATGGCGGGCGATGCGGTCATTCATCACGGCCATGTCTGGCACGGCTCCGGCACCAACACCGCCACGGTGCCGCGCCGCTCGCTCGTCTCGCATTGCATCGCGGCCGATTGCCGCTTTCACGAGACCGAGGTCAGCTACGTCTACAGCCGTTATCGCCGGCAAGATGACCTCGCCATGGATGAGAGTTTCTTCCCGATCCTGTGGCGCCAGGACGGCTATCGCTCAGCTTGGCTGAATGGACTGTAATTGGTTCGAATATGTCTGCCTTTGGTAACGCCGTCATTGAAAGCCCTCTCCCCCATAGGTTATTGTTTTCCCCATGTGGGGCGCATTTGTCGCGTGCCGAAGCGGTGCAACCAATTCTCCGCCCGGCCGCTGATCGGGGTTTGAGCACGCGTAGATCTTCGTAAAAAATCAGGTGCAGGGAGCCGATATGAAAAAGCGAGTTGCCGTCATCGGTGCCGGTCCGTCGGGAACCGCCGTTCTCCGGGCTTTTCAATCCGCCGCCGCCAAAGGCGCCGAGATCCCCGAGGTCGTCTGCTTCGAGAAGCAGGAAGATTGGGGGGGCCTGTGGAACTACACCTGGCGCACCGGGCTCGATGAATATGGCGAGCCGGTCCATGGCAGCATGTATCGCTATCTGTGGTCCAACGGGCCGAAGGAATGCCTGGAATTCGCCGACTACACCTTCGAGGAACATTTCGGCCGGCCCATCGCCTCCTATCCGCCGCGCGCGGTGCTGTGGGATTACATCAAGGGCCGCGTCGAGAAGGCCGGTGTGAAAAATTGGGTGCGTTTCCGCACCCCGGTACGCCATGTCACCTATGATGAGAAGAGCGGCAAATTCACGGTCGAGGCCCATGACCTTGTCAACGACAAGGTGAGCCGCGAGGAATTCGATCACGTCATCGTCGCCTCCGGCCATTTCTCCGTGCCCAACGTGCCGGAGTTTCCGGGCTTCCGCACCTTCAACGGCCGCGTCCTCCACAGCCACGACTTCCGCGACGCCGTCGAGTTCAAGGGCAAGGATATCCTCATCATCGGTCGCTCCTATTCCGCCGAAGATGTGGGCTCGCAATGCTATAAATACGGCGCCAAATCGATCACTTCTTCCTATCGCTCGAAGCCGATGGGCTTCAAATGGCCGGCCAATTGGGAGGAGAGACCGCTGCTGCAGCAGGTCGAGAACAAGACGGCCTATTTCAAGGACGGCAGCACGAAGGAAGTGGATGCCATCATCCTCTGCACCGGTTATCTGCACCACTTCCCGTTCCTCGACGACAAATTGCGTCTGAAGACGGCCAACCGCATGTGGCCGACCGGCCTCTATCGCGGCGTGGTGTGGGAGGACAACCCGAAGCTCCACTTCATCGGCATGCAGGACCAGTTCTATACCTTCAACATGTTTGACGCCCAGGCTTGGTACGCGCGCGACGTCGTGCTGGGCCGCCAGAAACTACCCAGTCGTGCGGAGATGGAGAAGCACAGCGCCGCCTGGCGTGCACGTGAAGAGACGCTGGAAGACGCCGAGCAGATGATCTGGTTCCAGGGCGATTACGTGAAGGAGCTGATCGAGCTCACCGATTATCCGAGCTTCGATATCGAGACGGTCAACAAGACCTTCATGGAATGGGAACACCACAAGCAGGAAGACATCATGGGCTTCCGCAACAACTCCTACCGCTCGATCATGACCGGCAACATGTCGCCCAAGCACCATACGCCGTGGCTGCAGGCGATGGACGATTCCCTCGAGAGCTATCTCAAAGCGAAGTGAATCATGAACGTCGCGTTAACACCGGGTCGGCATTCGAAGAAATTCCGGCAGCCGGAAAGGACGAGGTTGCACCGCGGGATTACTATTTCTTTACTGGCCGAGGCTAATTTTCCCGTCACGGTCCATTTTCCCATGCAGCACCAGCGTGACACTGATTGAATCAGGGAAGGCCATGATCGACGAAAGCCAGATCGGGAATAGCGGCATCTTCGATGCCCAAAGCGCCGTCAGCGATGAGCGGCTGGATGCGTTGCTTAGCATCACCGGCCGCATGGATGGCTTCCTCTATCGCTGCCGCAACGATCCCAATTATACGATGCTCTATATCAGCGAGGGTATCCATACGGTAAGCGGCTATCCGCCCAGCGATTTCATCGGCAACAAAGTGCGCGGCTATTCCTCCATCACGCATCCCGATGATATCAGTGCGGTCGATGCTGCCGTCGGCAAAGCATTGGAGACGCAAACCAACTGGAATATCGACTACCGCATTGTGCCGCGCCAAGGCGAGCCGGTGTGGGTGCATGAGATCGGTGGCGGTGTCTTCGATGTCGCGGGCCAATTGGAATTTCTCGAAGGCTTCATCATCGATATCACGGAACGAAAGCGCCTTGAGCAGGCGAACCGCGACCTCATCGACCGCATCGCTGTCATCTCGGAACATATCGTCAAGGATACCGGCAATATCCTCGAAGTCTTGCGTGCCTTGAAGATGCTGGCGCTCAATGCCCGCATCGAGGCAGCGCGCGCCGGCGAGATGGGGCTTGGATTTGCCGTGGTGGCGCAGGAGATCAAGACACTCGCCACCACCTCAGGCACATCGGCAGAACGCATCACCAAGCTGATGAACGAGCTGCAGGATGTCCTCGCGACGCCAGCGCAAGGCGGGCATTGAAGCTAGTCGTCTAAGGCCGAGGTTGTTAGCCCCCCACCCAACCCTCCCCCTAAAGGGAGAGGGCTCTTTTGTCTGAGTTCGCACCGATCATCTCGCTCCAATTCCCTCTCCCTTTAGGGGGAGGGTTGGGTGGGGGGCTGCCAAGTGACGGATCTCTCCGACCTCAACTCCGCGGCTTCAGCTTCTCCGGATCATAGAAGGGGAAGCGTACGACGCGGGCCGGCAGGCGCTTCTGCTGGCCGTCAATCTTGCCAACCTCCACCTCCGTCCCGATCGCCGCATAGGTCGTGTCCACACGGCAAAGGGCGATGTTCTTGCCCAAAGTCGGCGAGATGCAGCCGGAGGTGACGACGCCAACCTGCGCGCGGCCGACATGCACGCAATCGCCATGGCCCACCGCCTGCTTGGCATCGATCTCCAAACCCACCAGCACGCGCTGCGGATGTTCCTTGCGCCGGATCAGGGCGTCGCGGCCGACGAATTCTTCATTGCCCTTCAAAGCAACAGTGAAGCCGATCCCAGCCTCGAACGGATCAGTTTGATCGTTGAATTCGTAATTGGCAAAGACCAGTCCCGCTTCGATGCGCAGAATATCCAGCGCTTCGAGCCCCAGGGGCAGCAACCCATATTTCTGCCCGGCCTCCCACACCGCATCCCACACCTTGGGCGCGTCCTTCGGGTGGCAGAAGATCTCGTAGCCGAGCTCACCGGAATAGCCGGTACGCGAAACCAGCACGGCGGTGCCGTTGTAATCGCCAATGCGCCCGACCGTGAAATGGAACCATTGGATCTCGTCCACACGCGGTCGCGCCGGCGGCGTCCAGATGATCTCCTTCAAGATGTCGCGGCTCTTCGATCCCTGCAATGCGATGTTGTGGAGCTGGTCAGTCGCCGACTTTACCCAGACTTGGCGCAAGCCTTTCTTCGCAGCCAGATCGCGCAGCCATTTGCCACCGAATTCGTCGCCGCCGATCCAGCGATAACGATCCGGCCCCAGACGGAAGACCGTGCCGTCATCGACCATGCCGCCATGCTCGTAGCACATCGCGGTATAGACCACCTGCCCATCGCTGAGCTTCCTGATGTTGCGCGTGCAGGCCGCCTGCAACAGATCCTCGGCATCGGCGCCCAGCACTTCGAACTTCCGCAAGGGCGACAGATCCATGACCGCCGCACCTTCACGACAGGCCCAGTACTCCGCCGTGGGTCCGGCATTGTTGTACCGGCTCGGCAGCCAGAAGCCTTTGTATTCCGTGAAGTTTCGCGTGAGTTGCGAGGTTCGCGAATGAAATCCAGTCTCGCGCGTCAGTCTCGGTTCGGCATCTGGTGTCATGCGATAGGCCATGGCTCTTGAGAAGTCGTTCTTCGCATCATAGATGCGCACATGAATGTCAGTGGGGTTCCAGGCATTCGTGGCGTCGATGTCGTCGGGACAGGCCGACGAGCCACAGACCAGATCCTTCAATGCCCGCATCAGCACATAATCGCCGGGGCGCGACCATGGATCATCGAGGAAGATCGCGTTCGAAGCGTTGACGCCGGTGTTGTAGAAGAGATTGACCGCCTGCCAGCCGCGCCGCCGTTCCAGGCCGAAGCGGTCCAGCGCATTGTTGAAATTCTCCGAGCAGCTGGGATGCCCCGGATAGCCGGCATCCTCATAGAACCGTGCCGTACAGGCCAACCCGAAGGTATCGTGCCGACCGCAGGTATCGCGCACCACTTCGGTCAGCGCCTGCATGTCCATATCGAAGAATTTCGATGCCAAACCCGGCCCGGGATAGATCGCGCCCAACATTGTCCGCGTCGTCGTCATGTCGATGCCGCGCTCGCGCCCCATTTGCAGCTGGCGTGCGTCGAATGCGACAAAATCCGAACATTGCCGGCCGGCGACATCGATGATCTGGATGAACTGGCCTTCTTTGACTTCGTAGGACAAGGCTGTGCACTTATCCACACGATACTCGGCAACCAGATCGCCGAGCGGTGCGGGCAGCGGCGGTGCCGACTGAGATTGAATAGTCGACCGTCGCACGATCACGGAGAGATCCGTCGCGGGATCCTGGCTATCCGGCGACATCACGGCACCATCCGCCCGCGGCGCATGCAGAACCACAATCATCGCACGCGATGCCACGAACGAGACCTGATCGCCAGGCCGCGTATCTCCTTCCAGCACGCGCACGGCGTGCCCTATGCCCTTGGGCATCCGCCAATGTGTCAACTGGTGACGCAATTGATGGAGCTCGTCCGGCAGAAACCCAATGCCTTGGGGCGTGCCTGCGAGAACGGCATTGATGCCGGCCGATGCCGGACCTTCGCGGAGGCCAAGGGCTCCTAAATCCGGCTTGAGGCTCTCGGCATCGAAGGCAGCCATCTCGCAAGGCTGCCGGCCTTCGCGGTCGATGATCTCGACCCGGTCACCGGCATCGAGGCGCAGGATCAAGGCCCCCAATCCTGCCAGCCGATAATGTTCCGTTCCCGGATCCCAACGCGGCAGGCCGGGCTCGATCACCCGTGGACGCGTGGTTCCGTCGCTCGCCATGACGCCCATCTGACCTCGGCCTGCAGGGGACTTTGACGCCACCATTCTGGTGCCAATGATAGACCGCTGCCGGACCACGCCTCAAGCCGGCAATCGACCGACAGCAGCGAAATTCCGCAACCAAAGCCAGACCGATTCATTTGAAGAAGATCTATTTGAGACCCGCGCGCTGGATCGCTGCCGCCACTTCCGCATTCCCGCAGACCCGATTGGCTCGGCCGTACTCCGCCGCCGTGTCGATAGTGAGCTGTTGCTCATTGCGGGTCACCTGAAAGTCGGCGACCGCTTCCTGGACGGCACCGTTGACCAGCGCGGAGAGCATTGCTCGTGCGTCGGCCTGGGTCGTGGCCGGCACGGAATGCGAAACCGCGCGCAGCACTTTCGGCCGGATGAGGCCGGAGAGCTGCGGAAACAGCCGTTGATCGGCACGCACATGCTTGGCTTCATGCCTGGCGACCTCGTTCCACAGGCAGCTGCCGCGCGGCACTTCGCGGGCGATATAGACCTTGGTGGAAACGGTGACGACGATCTGCAATTGCGATATCGACCAGCAGTAACCCCCGCCCGGCTGCGGCACGCCCTGCATCTGCCAGCTGGTGCGCCCCTCTGCCTGTGCAGCGGTAGCGCCGACGGCATAGCGGAAGCTCTCCAACCCGTGTGGCACGGCGAGGCTGCGATCGGATGACAATTGGGCGATGCCGCGACTGACGTCCTGCACGGGTGGCTGCGCCAGGGTACGCACCGACACAACCGGCGGCGGGACCGCACCACAATCGGCATGCGCCGATATGGCGGTGCCAAAGTAGATCAGAATGGCGAGCAGGCAGGGAATGCCGAGAACGGCCCGGTTATCAGATCGCACTATCGTCCAGCCGCTTCTTGATCAATTTGAGATTCTCCTGCGCCGGTACATTGAGCGGATAGAGCGAGAGTACGCGCTCGAAAGCGTCGCGCGCCGCCGCCTCGTGGCTCAGCGCCATATTGACCACGCCCAGACCGGAGATCGCCCCGAAATGCCGTGGCTCCAGTTCCAGCACATGATCAATATCCGCGAGCGACGCCGCATAGTCACCGGTGAGGTAATAGAGCGTCGCCCGGCGGTTCCAGCCCTCGGCAAAGTCGGGCCGCGCCTTGATGACGGCATCGAATTTCTCGAGCGCGGTCTGGTAATCCTCGTCACCCATGGCCGCCTCGCCCTCCGCCATCAGGCGATCGAGCTCCGGCTTGCCGCTCTCACCCCAGATCTGCCAGATCATGAATTCCGTGAGCCGCGCGATATTGGGATTGGCCGTGTCGTGAAGGCGTTCGAACAGAGCCGGCAGACGCGGATCTCTTTGGTCCGCCAGCGCGGCACTGCCCGCCTGCAACAAGCCGGCGCAGCAAATGCCTGCAATCGAACACACGAGTCCAAAGCGTTTCAAGAGAGACCTCGTTCTGCCGTCATGGCACTGCCATCATATCATCGCAGCGCAATATCCGCCCATAGCCAAGCCGGCACGCCGCGTGGCCATGAGATGCAGCCATGTGCCGATAGGGGGTTCCGCCGCCACCTTCCATCCCTATAATATGCCTGTTCAATATCCCCTGATCGCCATGCGGTTGCATGTGCGGTCGCATGGCAACCATCAGCAATATATCGAAGATCATGACCGCAGAAGCCTATTTCTCCTCGACCTATGCGCAGGCCCGGGCCCGTTTCCGCGATGCGGCGGTTGCCGCCGGCGCCGAAACCGTCACCTATCAGAATCCAGAGCGCGGTCCCGATGGCGGTGACCTCTCGACCGACGTCGCCCGCATCGGCCAGAAGAATGCGGAACGGCTGCTCATCGCCATGTCGTCGACCCATGGTGCCGAAGGCTTCTGCGGCTCCGGCATTCAGACCGGCTGGCTTGAGCAAGGCGCTTTCAAAACGCTGCCGGCCGGCACCGCCGTGATACTGATCCATGCCATCAACCCTTACGGCTTCGCCTGGGTGCGGCGCGTCAACGAGGACAATGTCGACCTCAACCGCAACTTCCTCGATCATGCGAAGAATCTGCCGCAGAATGACGGCTATAAGGAGCTGCGCGGCTCTATCTGCCCCGATGATTGGTCGGACGCATCCGAAGCTGCGGTGAAGAAGGTGTTCGACGATTATGTCGCCCGCCACAGCAAGATCGATCTGCAGGCCGCGATCATGAACGGCCAGTATTGGGACAAGCAGGGCGTCTTCTATGGCGGCACTGGCCCCACCTGGTCTCGCCGCACGCTGGTCGAAGCCCTCTCACCCTATGCCGCCACCGCGCGCGATGTTGCCTTCATCGATCTCCATACCGGCCTTGGCCCCTATGGCGTGGGCGAGATCATGTCGAACGATTTCGGCGGCACGCCGGGTGCCGCACGCGTGCGCGATTGGTTCGGCGCGGAATCGACCATGCTCGATGACGGGTCATCGACCTCGACCGCTGTCACCGGGGACACGCAGCTCGGCGTCGTCGCGGCCCTCCCCGACGTGACTCTCACCGGCATCACCCTCGAATACGGCACCGTGCCGGTCGATGCGATGATCGATTCGGTGCGTGCCGACAATTGGGTGCATATCCATGGCGATCTCGACAGCGCCAAGGGCCGCAAGATCAAGAGCGAGATCCGCTACACCTTCTATCCCGATGAGAGGAAGTGGAAGGAAATGGTCATCGACCGCGCCGTCGACGTGCTCGGCCGGACGATGAAGGGGCTGATGCAGAGCTGAATCTGTGTGGCCGCGAGTCCGGCCACTCAGTCACAACCTCTTATACATCAGCGTCGTCGCATCGAGCCGCGGCGAATGGGTGTCGCGGCAATAGTCGGGAATGATGCCTGCAGTCTCGAAACCGAGATCGCGGTAGAGCGGCTCTGCTGCATCACCCGTGCGCGTATCGAGGGTCAGCAACGAGCGTTCAAGCACGCGCGCATGGCCCTCGATCGCCACCATCAGCGCGCGGGCAATGCCGCGGCGGCGAAACTGCGGATGCACCAGGAGCTTGCGCACCTCCGCGCGGTGGCGCTGATTGGGCATCGTATCGTGATCGAGCTGCACCGTGCCGACGATACAGCCCTCGGCCTCCGCCACCAGGATTACGACCTCGCGTTCCATCACGGAGGGGAGAACCTTGCGCCGCCAATAGGCCGTGGCCTCGTTCAAGGTGAACGGCTCGATGAAGCCAACACTCGCCCCATCGGCAACGCAGGCCAGCAGCAATGCACCGAATGCCTCGACACGCTGCATCATTTCATTGCTGAGCATTTGCCGGTAGACGATCTCAGCCTTGCTGGCGATCCGCATATTGTTCATCGTCAGACCATGAAAATCAGATAGCGGGCGCCCTTCTTCCCCGCGGTGAAGGCATTGCCGCCGAAGAGCTGGTACCGCAGGCAATCGCCGGGCGCGAGTTGATGCGAGCGCCCCTCGACGGTGAGCGTCAGCGACCCTTCCAGCAGCACCAGATGATGCTCAAGCCCAGGGCGCGGCGTTGTCTCATAGGCGATATGGGTGCCGGGTTTGAGATTGCCTTCGATGACCTCGCCCGCCAACCCTTGCGCCGGCGGCGAGACCGAGCGGCGATGAAAGCCCGCCTCCGGATCCTGCCAGGTCGATTGCTCGTCCCGCTTCACCACCGGCGCGAAGCCCTCCTCCACCAGATGCATCAGGCGCGACACGGTGAGGCCGTAAGCGGCGCCGAGCTTCCCCAAGACGCTTGCCGTGGCGCTCACTTCGGCATTCTCCAGGCGCGAAAGTGTGGCGCGGCTGACGCCGCTGCGTGCCGCCAGATCGTCCAGCGACCAGCCGCGCTCCGCTCGCAACCCTTTGAGGCGCAAGGCGATACGGCGATCGATCGTATCGTTGTCATTTCTCATATTCGGGAATATTTCTCATATTGTGGCCTGAGTCAACCTGGTCTCCGCATCACGTGTGGGATGACGGGCAAGCCGACTGAAACAAAAGCACCGCCGGAACTTGCGCTCCGGCGGTGCTTCGTCTGGGGCATTCGGGCCGGGGCTGCGGCCTGGCGCCCTGGACCTCTCGAACGATGGCGAGACCGTCAGGCCGCTTTCACCTCATCCTCAACCGGGGCGAGGCGGATGAGATAGTCGAAGGCCGAGAGCGATGCCTTGGCGCCCTCGCCCATGGCAATGACGATCTGCTTGTAGGGCGCCGTCGTCGCATCGCCGGCCGCAAACACGCCAGGCTGCGAGGTGGCACCGCGATGATCGACCTCGATCTCGCCGCGATTGGTGAGAGCGATGGTCTCTTTCAGGAATTCCGTGTTCGGCACCAGGCCGATCTGCACGAAGATGCCTTCGAGTTCGACGCGGTGCAGCGCGTCGGTATCGCGGTTCTTGTAGGACAGCCCCGTGACCTTCGAGCCATCGCCATGCACTTCGGTGGTGAGGGCCGAGGTGATGACCTTCACATTGGGGAGCGAGTTCAATTTCCGCTGCAGCACCGCATCGGCGCGCAGCTTGCCGTCAAACTCGATGAGCGTCACCTGGGCGACGAGGCCGGCCAAATCGATCGCCGCCTCGACGCCGGAATTGCCGCCGCCGATGACCGCCACGCGCTTGCCCTTGAACAGCGGGCCGTCGCAATGGGGGCAATAGGCGACACCCTTGTTGCGATACTCGGCCTCACCCGGCACGTTCATCTGCCGCCAGCGGGCGCCGGTCGCCAGAATGATGCTGCGAGCCTTCAGCACGGCACCGTTGGCGAGATGCACTTCGGCCAAGCCGCCAGGCACCTTCGCCGGCACGAGCTTTTCGGCGCGCTGGACGTTCATGATGTCGACGTCATAGGCCTTCACATGCTCCTCCAGCGCCACGGCGAGCTTGGGCCCTTCCGTGTGCGAGACAGAGATGAAGTTCTCGATCGCCATCGTGTCCAGCACCTGGCCGCCAAAACGCTCGGCGACGATTCCGGTGCGAATGCCTTTGCGCGCGGCATAGATCGCCGCCGCGGCGCCGGCCGGGCCACCGCCCACCACCAGCACCTCGAACGGCGCCATATGCTTCAGCTTCTCGGCCGCGCGGGCCTCGGCACCTGTGTCGATCTTGGCGAGGATCTGCTCCAGATCCATGCGGCCCTGGCCGAACGGCTGGCCGTTGAGAAAGATCGACGGCACCGCCATCACCTGACGCGCATCCACTTCCGGCTGGAAGTTGGCACCGTCGATGGCGACGTGGCGGATCTTGGGGTTGAGCACGCTCATGAGATTGAGCGCCTGCACCACGTCGGGGCAGTTCTGGCAGCTCTGCGAGAAATAGGTCTCGAAATGGAAATCGCCGTCCAGCGCCTGGATCTGCTGGATCACCTCCTGCGCGGCCTTGGAGGGATAACCACCGACCTGCAGCAGGGCCAAGACCAGCGAATTGAATTCATGGCCCATGGGCAGGCCGGCAAAGCGTACGCCAACAGCGGTGCCCGTGCGATGGATCGCAAACGAGGGCTTACGTGCATCATCGTCGCGGCGCTCATAAGTGATGAGGGCGGAGAGCGTCGCGATCTCGGTCAGCAGGTCTTCCATCTCGCGCGCGGTATCGCTGGCATCGAGCGAGGCAACAAGCTCGATCGGCTGCGTGATGCGCTCCAGATAGGCCATCAGCTGTTCTTTGAGATTGGCGTCCAACATGATGTTCGGCTCTCCGGGTCAATTCGGTGTTCACAGTCACTCCGCCGCCATGACCGGGCCAAGCCCGGCCATGACGAAAGAGATTTGAAATGGTTGTTAGATCTTGCCGACCAGGTCGAGGGACGGGGCCAGGGTCTTGGCGCCTTCCTTCCAGGCGGCCGGGCAGACTTCACCCGGATGCGCTGCGACGTACTGCGCGGCTTTGATCTTGCGCAGCAGTTCCTTGGCATCGCGGCCGATGCCGCCGGCGGTGACTTCGACGATCTGGATCACGCCGTTCGGGTCGACGACGAAGGTGCCACGATCGGCGAGGCCGGCTTCCTCGATGAGGACGTCGAAGTTGCGCGACAGGCGCAGGGTCGGATCGCCCAGCATCGTGTACTTGATCTTCTTGATGGCGGCCGAGGTGTCGTGCCACGCCTTGTGGGCGAAATGGGTGTCGGTCGAAACCGAGTAGATCTCGACGCCCAGCTTCTGGAACTCGGCGTAGTTGTCGGCGAGGTCTTCGAGCTCGGTCGGGCAGACGAAGGTGAAATCGGCCGGGTAGAAGAAGAAGACGGCCCACTTGCCCTTCAAATCGGCTTCCGTGACGGTAATGAATTTGCCGTCCTTAAAGGCTTCGGCCTTGAACGGCTTAATCGTGCTGTTGATCAAAGACATATCGAACGTTCTCCAATTGCGTGGTGGATGCGGTTAACTCGCACCGCAATAAATAGGGCAGCCCTACTGATTTATGAAATAGATTATTTTTGATCTTTTAATCGATCTAGTCGATTAGTGATCCAATATCCGTATGAGAAGTTGTGATATCGGTCATTCTGTGCATTTTTAATGTTGGAGATTCCAAGTTTTTGCCGTATTCACCTCCGACTACTTCGGTAATACCGAACGGGCTTGCTGGGACGGCAACCCTCTTTTCGAGGTGATGCATGGACGAAGCATTGGCGTTGTCGACAACCATCGAGCGCGTCTACGACGCGGCGCTGGCCCCTGAATTGTGGCCCGATGCCCTGGCCAAGATCGCAACCTTTGTCGAAGGCTACAGCGCGGCGATCTTCTCGAAGACCCCGACGCTCACCGACAGCACCATCCATCATCATGACGGGCGCATCGACGAGGCATTCCGTCACTCCTATTTCACGCAGTACATCAAGCTGGACCCGGCGAACACGCTGCAATACTTCGCCGAGCTCGAGAAGCCGGTCAGCGTCTCCAGCCTGGTGCCGCCGGAAGAGATGATGGAATCGCGCTTCTTCCAGGAATGGGCGGCACCGCAGGGCTTGGTCGATTTCGTCACCGTGGCGCTCGAAAAGTCCCGCAACTCATCGGCCCTCCTCGGTGTCTTCCGCCATGCCAGCCAAGGCGTGGCCGATGAGAAGATCATGCACCGCATGGCGTTGATAGCGCCCCATGTGCGTCGTGCCGTCTTCATCGGTCGCGCCCTGGAGCAGAAGGCCGCCCAAGCCGCAGCTCTTGCCGATACATTGGATTCCATCGGCAGCGCGCTCATCCTTATCGATCGCGATGGCCGCATCCTGCATGCCAATGCCGCCGCCTATCTGGCGATGGAAGAGCGGGATCTCTGCCATGCTCTTTCCGGCAAGCTCTCCTTCCGCCAGCGTGCCGCCAATGATGCGCTGCGCTGCCTGCTGACCACGCCCGCAAGCGGCCAAGCGCCGCGCGACCTGCGCCTTACGCTCACCCATGACGATGGCGAGACCTACCTCGCCCATGTCCTGCCGCTCTCTTTCCGGACCAACCGCAATGGCACGCATGGTGCGGCGGCCGTCATCTGCCTGCAGCGCGCAGCCCTCGAGCTCGATGCCGCACCCCGCGTTATCGCCAAGAGCTATGGCCTGACGCCCACGGAGCTGCGCGTGCTCCTCGCGATTGTCGAAATCGGCGGTGTCCCGGAGACAGCCGAGTCACTCGGCATCGGCGAAGGCACGGTGAAGACGCATCTCCGGCGCATCTTCGCCAAGACCGGTGCCACGCGACAGGCGGACCTCGTCCGCCTGGTGGCGACGCATGCCTCACCGCTCAGCGCGGAAGCGCCCTACCGCGAGCCCCAACACCTCGCGGCGGCGCAGTAGGCGCCGGCACATTTTTGTTGGCACTTTGGAACGGGACATCGTTCGGCGCTATAACGCCTTGCGCTATATAACGTTAAGCGTTATACTGCATTCGATCGGAGAATGCAGTGATTGTCAGTTTTGCATGCAAAGAGACTCACCGCATTTGGACCGGCGAGCGGAGTCGCCGTTTCCCTGTGGATATGCAGGATACTGCCCTTCGTAAGCTGAGGATGCTCAATGCAGCTTTGAAGCTTGACGACCTCAAGGTTCCTCCGGGAAACCGCCTTGAACATCTGAAAGGCAGTCGCAAAGGTCAGTTTAGTATCCGCATCAATGAACAATGGCGGATTTGCTTTGTCTGGGATCATGGCCAAGGAGGCCCAAGCGATGTCGAAATCGTCGACTATCACTAAGCTGAAAAATCCGCATCCAGGTGAAATCCTGCTGGAGGAGTTTCTGCGTCCGATGCAGGTCTCGCAGAATGCGCTTGGCCGGGCAATTGGCGTCTCGCCCCGCCGCATCAACGAGATCGTGCTCGGCAAGCGTGCGATCACGGCAGATACCGATTTGCGTCTCGCCAGGGCGTTCAGCATCTCGGAGGGATTTTTCCTTAATCTTCAGACTGACTTTGATCTGATGGAACGCCGCCGCGCAATCGGCGACACGCTCAAAGCCATCAAACCGATTGCTGCATAGCCGCCGGCATCGGCCCGCCGCTCGCCCAGTCGAGCAGTTCCACCGTGTGGACGATCGGACGCGTTAGGCCGCCTTCCAGCTGTTGCAGGCAGCCGATATTGCCGGCGGAGACGCAATCGGCACCGGTCCTTTCGATATTGGCGATCTTGCGGGCGCGGAGTTGGTTCGCGAAATCTGGCTGCAGCAGGTTGTAGGTGCCGGCCGAGCCGCAGCAGAGATGGGCTTCCGGCACATCGACCACCTCGAAACCGGCATTGCGCAATAGATCCTTGGGTGCCGACAGTACCCGTTGTCCGTGCTGCAAGGAACAGGCGGCGTGATAGGCAACCTTGCCAAGCTTCGCCTCCGTCACCGGCGCGACGCCGCCGATCTTCACCAGATACTCGCTGATATCGAGCGCCTTCGCGGCTACCTCGCGCGCCAGCGTCTCATCCACGTCACCGCGGAAGAGATGGCCCCAATCCTTGATCGCCGTGCCACAGCCTGATGTCGTGATGACGATGGCATCGAGCCCCGCACCCTTCATCTCGGCTGCCCAGGCATGCAATGTCGGTCGTGCCGTTTCCTTTGCCGCATGCTCGCGGCCCATATGCTGGGTGAGCGCCCCGCAGCAGCCGGCATCTTTGGCCACCACGACCTCGATGCCAAGACGGTTCAACAAGCGGATGGCTGCCGCGTTGATGCCGGGCTTCAACACCGGCTGCGCGCAACCGGCGAGGATCGCGATGCGGCCCCGCCGCGCACCTTCGGCTTTGAATACGCCCGGCTGATCGGTCGCGGCGGGCGAGGCGATTTCACGCGGCAGCATATCGAACATCGCCTTGAGGCGACCGGTAAAGAGCAGCGGCAGGCCGCTCAGCTTGCCGAGCTTCCCCAGTGCCAGCGCCAGGCGGAAGAGTGTCGGATTGGGCAGCACCACGCTCAGCACCTTGCGCAAGACGCGGTCGAAGAACGGCCGGCGATACTGCTCCTCGATCCGCACCCGTGCCTGATCGACCAGATGCATGTAGTCGACGCCCGACGGACAGGTCGTCATGCAGGAGAGACAGGTGAGGCAACGATCAACATGTTTGGCGACGATCGCATCCGCCGCTTCATCGCGCTCCAGCATGTTCTTGATGAGATAGATGCGCCCGCGGGGGCTGTCGTTCTCATCGCCGGCGATGACATAGGTGGGACACGTCGCGGTGCAGAAGCCGCAATGCACGCAGGTCCGCAGGATCTTGTCGGCGGCGGCGAGATCGGGATCGGCGAGCTGGGCCAGGGAAAAATGAGTCTGCATGGCGCGTCAAAGATCCGGGTGCAAGCGACCGCGGTTGAAGACGAGGCCTGGGTCGAAGGCCGCGCGAATCTTCCTGAGCAGCGCTATCGGTACCTCGGGCGCAAACACATTCTCAGCCCGCCGCAGATCGTCGGGGGCGAGCAGCAGGGTGGCGTGACCATGACCCTTCAGATAGCTGTGAATTGCGCGCACAGCGGCGGCAAAATCTGTGAGCGAATGAGCGAGCCAGACCCGGCCACCACCCCAATCGACCTGCGCTTTTGCGCCATCCAGCTTGTCAAGAAGCGACATCAGCCCCTCGCCAAAGCCCGCGGAGGGTACCGAAAGGGACCATAAAAGGGTCGGTTTGGGCGTCAAGACGTGGTTAATATTTCGTAAATTTTGCCAGATCTGACGCGCAGCGGCACCTTCCAGCACCTCTCCCTCCCCGACCAAAGCCTGCAAAGCCTTCAGGCGATAGGCGACTGATGGGCCGGATCCTTCCAGGCGGAAGAACAGGCGTTGCTGATCGGGCAGATAGGCAGCGCCAGTGGGCTCGATCGAACTGCCCAATGCAGCAATAAAAAGCCGCGTGGCCTTTGATATTTCGACGCTTTCCAGAATGAGCGCGACGCTGGCTTCGGGCGCCGGCACGACCTTCAGCGTCACCTCGGTCATGGCGATGAGTGTGCCGAACGAGCCCGCGATCAATTTGGGAAGATCATAGCCGGTCACGTTCTTGACCACTTTGGCACCAGCCTTGATCGCCTCGCCGCTACCATTAACACCTTTAAATCCCAAGAAAAAATCCCTGGCAGCCCCCGCAAACGGCCGCCGCGGACCGGAGAGGTTGGTGGCGATCACGCCGCCGATCGTCTGCTCATCCAAGGGCCTGCCATAAACTGGCCCGAGATCGACCGGCTCGAAGGCAAGATGCTGGCCGGCATCCTCAAGCGCTCGTTCCACTTGGGATAACGGCGTGCCGGCGCCGACCGTCATGACGAGCTCGGCCGGCGTGTAATCAATGATACCGCTGAACTTCTTCAAGGAAACAGGCTTTCCCTCAAAGACCCGGCCCCAACCGGATTTGGTGCCATGGCCGCAAAGCGCCAGAGGCTCACCCGACTTAACAATATCAATGAGTTGGGATTCAGTTTCGGGGAGCAGCATCTAAAACCGTGGCAAGTCTGGATAGGGCAGCTTCCCGCCCCTCACATGCATCGCTCCCAATTCAGCGCAGCGATGCAGAGTCGGGAACACCTTGCCCGGGTTGAGCAGATTGCCGGCATCGAACGCGCATTTCACGCGCAGTTGCTGATTCAGATCGGCATCGTTGAACATGGTCGACATCAGATCGCGCTTCTCGACACCCACACCATGCTCGCCGGTGAGCACGCCGCCGACTTCGACGCAGAGCTTTAGGATGTCGGCACCGAAGGCCTCGGCAGATTCGAGCTCACCCGGCTTGTTGGCATCGTAGAGAATGAGCGGATGCAGATTGCCATCGCCGGCATGGAAAACATTGGCGACGCGCAGACCATGCAGGACGGAGAGCGCGTTCATGCGATGAAGAACTTCCGGCAGGCGGCTGCGGGGGATGGTGCCGTCCATGCAGTAGTAATCGGGTGAGATGCGACCCACGGCCGGAAACGCCGCCT
Source organism: Pseudomonadota bacterium (assembly GCA_016183985.1). Lineage (GTDB taxonomy): Bacteria > Pseudomonadota > Alphaproteobacteria > Dongiales > Dongiaceae > Dongia. The sequence goes on from JACPDN010000011.1 coordinate 231,573, forward strand.
TGCGCCCAGCCCAGATCAGCAAGCGCTCTTCCTCACTCTGACTCACGCGCAGGCCGGTGGCGCCGTGTGATGTAGCGATGGTGCTGACGCGGGAAATGAGATCGTCGACCTCGACCTCGGGCCCGTCGAGTTCGACGATGAGCAAGGCTTCGGCATCGAGCGGATAGCCGGCATGGACGAAATCTTCCGCTGCGTGGATCGCGGGCTTGTCCATCATCTCCATGCCGGCTGGAATGATGCCGGCACCGATGATCGCGGCAACCGCGGCACCGGCACTTTCCGACGACGCGAAACCGGCGAGTAACGCACGGGCCTTCTCAGGCTTCTTCAAAAGCTTCACGGTCACTTCGGTGACGACACCGAGCAGACCTTCGGAGCCGGTGAAGAGGCCCATCAGATCATAGAGGCCGCTATCCAGATGCTTGCCGCCCAAGCGAATGATCTCGCCATCCATCAACACCACTTCGAGGCCGAGCAGATTGTTGGTGGTGAGGCCGTATTTGAGGCAGTGCACGCCGCCGGAATTCTCGGCGACATTGCCGCCGATCGAGCAGGCGATCTGGCTGGAGGGATCGGGGGCATAATAGAAGCCCTCATTGGCCACAGCATGTGAGATCGCCAGATTGGGCACACCCGGCTGCACGACGGCACAGCGGTTGGCGAGATCGATGTCGAGAATCCTGTTGAGCTTGCCAAGGCCCAGCAGCAACCCATCGGCCAAAGGCAATGCGCCGCCGGAGAGCGAGGTTCCGGCACCGCGCGGCACGACTTTGATGCCAAACCGATGCGCGATCTTGAGCGCCGCCGAGACTTCCGCGGTCGAGCGCGGCAGGGCAACGACGAGCGGCACCTGGCGATAGGCAGTGAGGCCATCGCTTTCATAGGGACGCATCGCGCGCTGGTCGGCGATGACATTGTCGGCACCCAAGGCCGCACGCAAGGCGGCGGCGAATTCCGGGGCAGCTTCGAGTGCTGCTCTATCGGGCGGCGGCATCAGCATGAGGCGAATCTATAGCGCAAAAAGAAACCGCGCGGGGGAAAGTCCCACGCGCGGTTTCAATTCAGATAGTCGGATCCAGCTCGATCAACGCGCTGGTCCGAAATTCATCAGCCTGCGCAGCCCAATCCCAAGTTGAGAGTGCTCAACCCTGGCGCGCCTTGAAGCGCGGATTGGTCTTGTTGATCACGTAGACCCGGCCCTTGCGGCGCACGATACGGCAATCCTTGTGCCGCGCCTTGGCCGACTTCAGCGAATTAACAACCTTCATGGTCCGGTTCCTTGAGAAAACAACGAGTCTTGAAATGGTGGCGCAACATAGTGACCAGGCCTCGCCCTGTCAACCACCCTCTCGCCCCCTCAAGCCGCTGAAATATATGAATTAACGGCCGATTACCAGTTCGACATGAGCTTGGTGCCGCCCAGTTTGATGGCGTAATAGCGCACAACTTTCAAATGGCCGGCGTCCATGGCGGCGACGCGACGACTCCACAACTGGACTTCTTTAACCACTTGTTCCGGCAGGGCTTTGGCATGAGCGGCCTTTTCGCCGCCCGCTTGCGTGAACTCCACCCAGCCATCCATAATCATCTTGCGGTAGCGCTCGGTGATGTCCTCGTTCACGCGCAGATCAAAATTGATCTCGCGAAACCATTTCACATATTCGGCCCCGGAAGCGAAATATGTCGGGTCGGTGGGCGCCAGACCTAAGCCCTGCAGATGCGGGTCATTTTCGGCCAGATCGTCGCTGCGAACAAAATCGGTGATTGAAACCTGACCGCGCGGTTTCAGGGCACGTTCGAAGGTTTTCAACAACTTCTGCTTGTCTTCCACCAGATAGAGCGATTCCGAGGACAGGATACAATCGATCGAACCGGCCTTCGGCTCGAAGCCCTCCGGTGAATAGCGGACGATATCCGCCTTCTTCTCAAGCCCAGCCTTGATGGAGAGCTCCTTGCCGGCCTTGGCGAGTTCCGCCGTGGGTTCGATGCCGCTAACCCAGACGCCGAATTCATTGGCCAAGGCACGCGTTCCGCCACCAAGGCCGGAACCGAATTCCATCACCGTGAGCGAGGGGTTGAGACCGAACGGCTTGGCCAGGCCCAACACATGTTCCTCGCCGCCGGGTTTGTAATAGCCCTCGCCCCAGACTTGTTGCTGGATGCGGATTGCCTCGTTTTCCCAAGGCATCAGCGGTGGAATGAGGACGGCGGGGACAATCAGGCCGGGTTCGATAGGGCCGCTTCGACCGTTCACGGCGGGCGAGGGCGCGCGAACGTCTTCGCCCTCCCACCATGCGCGCAGGCGTACACGCCAGTGTACCTTGCCACCTGCTTCGGTTGTCATCTTCCCCCAGAGGCCCATTGCCGATTCACGGCAAATCAACTACTTAACTGTACCGCCTGCATTCCTAAATCGCAAGTTGAGGTCGTTCGGCCATCATGTCGCCGCTCCGCGCGCCCGTGCTCGACGAGGAGACCGAGCCGGTTTTGCCCGCGCCGCTCTCCTATCACCTGAAACGCACGGTTGCATTGGCCCTGCCGGTCATGGCTGCCCGCGCGGGCCTTGTCATCATGTTCACGGTGAATGCCATCTTCTGCGGGTGGCAAGGGACGACGGCGCTGGCCGATCTGGGGGCAGCCGCAATTCCGCAGGTGACCTTGATGGTGGTGGGCGTCGGCCTCCTCATCGGCACGATCATCCTCACCGCCCAGGCCGCGGGTTCCGGGCGTTTCCTGGATTGCGGCCGGGCCTTGCGCGGCGGCCTCACCATCGCCTGCTGTATCGGCGTCACCTTCATGCTGGTGCTGTCGCCTGCTGAAAGCCTGCTGAAACTCTTCCAGCAACCACCGGAGACATTCGAGGGCGGCGGCCGGGCGCTTGCCATCCTGGGCTATTCCCTGCCCGGCATCCTGATGTTCAGCGCCTGCTCATTTTTCCTCGAAGGCATCAACCGGCCGATACCCGGCATGGTCATCGCGCTCTGTGGCAACCTCATCAATCTGGCACTCAATTGGGTGTTCGTTCTGGGCCATCTGGGAGCGCCGGAAATGGGTGCGGCCGGATCGGCCCTCGCTACCACAATCACGCGCTGGTGCATGCTGGCGGCCATCGCCAGCTATATTCTCTTCATGCCGGACCGCGCCAAATATGGCGCCCTGCCCTGGTTCAGCCTGCATGCGGCGACCCTCAAACGCATGCTGAGCTTAGGGTTGCCGCTGGCCTTTGCCATCGGCACCGAGACCGCCTGCTTCAACATGATGATCTACATGGCCGGCTGGCTGGGCAGCACCGAGCTTGCCACCATGTATGCCACAATCAATTTCACCAGCTTCGTCTATATGCTGACGCTGGGGCTTTCGACCGCGGCCTCGGTCCGGGTCGGCAATGCGATCGGCCGGCGCAATGCCGGCGATATCCGGCGCGCAGGCTGGACAGCGGTCGGGCTCGAACTCGTCGTCATGGCAATGGTGGCCAGCATCACCGCCTTGCTCGCCCCGAAAATCGCCAGCGCCTATAGCCAGGATCCGCTGGTGCTGCCGCTCCTCACCGGCGCCCTCACGCTTACCACTTTGCTGTTCATCGTCGATGGCCTACAAGGCGTGTTGATGGGCGCCCTACGGGGTACGGCGGATACCTTGATTCCCACCATCGTTTACATCGTCAGTTTCGTCGTGGTGGGTCTGCCCATGGGATACATGATTGGATTTGAACAGCGGGCCGGTGTGCCGGCCCTGATCTGGTCGTTGATTTCTGCCCTGGTCGTGGCGGCGACAGGACTTGGCTGGCGCTTCCATCGATTGAGTTCGCGGCCGGAGGGATTGTGGCGATGAGCGATTATCTGGTCATTGGCGCCGGCATTTCCGGCGCCGCAGCAGCAGCGGAACTGGCCGAGATCGGCACCGTCACCCTGGTCGAGATGGAAGAGCGTCCCGGCTATCACAGTTCCGGCCGGTCGGCAGCACTCTATACACCCAATTACGGCCCCAGCGTGGTGCGCACCATCATCGCCGCCAGCGCCGAATTCTACCGCGCGCCGATGGCGGGTTTTGCCGATCATCCGCTGTTGACGCCACGCCAGGCGATGACTTTCGTGCCCGCGGGATCGGAAGCGAAGATCGACGAATACATGGCGATGGCGACACCCGCGACGCCGCTGCAGGAAATCTCACCCGACCAGGCCTGCAAGCTGGCACCGCTGTTGAAGCGTGAAGCGGTGGCCCGCGCCTCGCTCGATCCGCATGTGATGGATATGGATGCCGGCGCCATCCACCAGGGTTTCCTGAGGCTCCTCAAGCATCGTGGCGGCAAGACCTTCACCGATCACCGCATCACGGCAATCGAGCGGAGAGACGGCCAATGGCGCGCGACCACGACGTCTGGCGCTACCTTTGAGGCGCCGGTCGTGATTAATGCCGGCGGTGCCTGGGCCGATGAGGTCGGACAGATGGCCGGATTGAAACCCATCGGACTGGTACCGATGCGCCGCACTGCCATCGTCATTGCCGGCGATCCAACCTTGGCACCAGCCAGCATGCCAGCGGTCGATGACGGCGCCACCGAAGCCTATGTGAAGCTCGATGCAGGCCGACTGATGGCGTCCCTTGGCGATGCAACGCCAAGCCCACCCTGCGATGCGCAGCCGGAAGATCTCGACATGGCGATGATCGTCGATTGGCTGGAGCGCAACACGCATCTCACCGTCAAGCGGATCGAGCATAGCTGGGCGGGCCTGCGCAGCTTTGTCGAGGACCACTGCCCGGTCGTGGGCTTTGACAGTGACGCGGAAGGCTTCTTCTGGCTGGCCGGCCAGGGCGGCTATGGCATCATGCTGGCGGCAGCCCTGGGACGGTTGACGCGAGGGCTTGTCGAGCGCGACGCCGTACCGGCCGATCTGCTGGCGCGCGGGCTCAATATCGAGGAATTGACCCCTTCGCGGTGCCGCGCCTAAAAATCGTGCTGCGGCACATTCTTGATAACCAAATCTTCACCATATGCAGGCTTCAATGGGGGCATTGAGGCTTGGCGCTCTGGGGTTATCGTGGCACATTGCCCGCTTGATTGCACCGTCTGCGGAGGATCCGGGGGGATCGCCATAGACGGTCAAGCGGGGCTGGCTCCGATCCTTAAGTTTGTCGGCCGGAGCGAAGGGGATTGGATAAAATGATGAGCGACTTGCAGAAAGACACCGACGAGCATGGCGATCGCCGCCGCGCCCAACGTTACGTCGTCAATCTGCCGACCGACGTGTTGATCAAAGGCGCACGCGTGACCTGTCGGCTGGTCGATATTTCCGAAGGCGGCGCCTTGATCGAAACCAGCGGCCCGGTTACCGTTGGCGACAAGGTATCGCTGGACCTACCGAAAGTAGGCCCCACCATCGCCACCGTCGTGCGCGTAAGCCCATCGCATATCGCCATGGCCTTCCCCGGTGCGATCATTATTTCCAGCATCGTCCGGTAGCTCGAGCTCCTCGGATCGCGATTTTCTCCTTCGTCATCCCCGGGCTTGACCCCGGGGATCAAGTTTGTGTGGGCTCTGTCCCACAGTTACAGGCTGATGCCCGGGTCAAGCCCGGGCATGACGAGGGAAGGGCCGGGGATGCTGCGGTATTGCCGCCGGATCACCTGCCGGCGGGCTGAGGCGCTCTTATTCCTTTGCGTCGAGATTATTGAGCTTCTCCAAGATCTCGGCGACTTCGAACTCGCTCAGTTCCTGGGTGCGTGGGATCTCGAGATGGAGCTGGCCGTTACCCAGATCGACGACGACGGCCTCGCGCTTGCGGCGATAACGCTCCGGCATCAGATACATGCGGTCGCCGGCGGCAAAGCCTTTGACATCCGGAGTCAGGATGCAGGCGCCGCCTTGCGAGATATTGCGATAATTGGTGATGGCCAATGTGCGGCGCGCATTTTCGTCATCGAAGACCAGCATCGCCGTACCGCCATACTGGAAGCGCGGATGGCGTCGGTGATCCGGATCCTGATCGTCATCAGCCATGGCGGCCACCTTCTCCTGCCCTGCGCCGATGCGCGGCCATGCCCAAGGATAAGCGAGGCCAGCGCGTTGCGGCAAACGATATCGGCCCGATTAGCTACACCGGAGGGAGGAGAATTGTGGAAAAGTCGGTGCAACTGCACCCATGCTTAATTCGGGGTTAACCCTGGCATGGCGGGTTCCGGATCGCTAAGCTCCGCCGGCATTTTTCAGGGTCATCCGCCATTCCATCACAGCTATTTCGTTACGCAGAGGACAGCCAAATGGGCGAGCGCCGCAAGACCGATACCAAAGCCATGACGCTGCCGCGTTACACAGGGATTCCCACCTTCATGCGCGTGCCGCTGGCTGGCGAAGATTGGAATGGCATCGATATCGGGCTCATCGGCGTGCCCTATGACGGTGGCGTCACCAACCGTGCCGGTGCGCGTCATGGCCCACGGGAAATCCGCAATCAATCCTCCTTCATGCGCACGATCCATCATGTGACACGGGTCAATCCTTACGACATCGTCAAGGTGGCCGATCTCGGCGACGTGCTGTTCACCTCCCTGCTGCAGCACCCCAAGGCGCTGGATGAGATCGAAACCGTTTTCGCCAAGATCAAGTCGCATGGCATCACGCCATTGACGGCAGGCGGCGATCATACGATCTCACTGCCGATCCTGCGCGCACTCGCCAAGGATCGCCCCGTGGGCATGATCCATATCGATGCGCATACCGATACCTGGGACATGTTCCAGGGTTCGAAATTCTCGCACGGCTCGCCGTTCCGGAATGCGACCGAGGAAGGCTTGCTTGATCCCAAGCGCGTCATTCAAATCGGTATTCGCGGCGCCCAGACCACGGCCGATGGCTGGGACTATTCGCAAAAGAGCGGCATGCGCGTGGTGTTCATGGAGGAGTTCGCCGAGATCGGCGTCGACGCGGTGATCAAGGAAGCTCGCCGCGTGGTGGGTGACGGGCCGGTCTATTTGAGCTTCGATGTGGACGGCTTAGATCCGATTTATACGCCGGGCACAGGCACGCCGGAGATCGGCGGCATCACGACATTGGAAGCACAGAAACTGCTGCGGGGCCTGCGCCATCTCGACTATGTCGGCGCGGATGTCGTCGAAGTGGCCCCGCCCTTCGATCCCAGCGGCAACACGGCCTTGGTAGCGGCGACATTGATGTATGAGATACTGTGTTTGCTGGCGGAGCGGATTGATAGCCGACGGTAGATGCGTTCGTCATGATCCGCGCAGGCGGACCACCCATGAGTTCCGGCGAGGAGTCGTGGGTGGTCGGCCTTCGCCGACCATGACGGTGTGTGGTGGACCGCCCTACCCCGCAAAACCCTCCGACCGATGCACTTCCTTGCCGCCGAGCAAAGTGAGGTCGACTTCCGTGTCGCCGATCTCGCTAACGTCAATCTCGAAAATGTCACGGTCGAGGATGATGGCATCGGCGAATTTGCCGGGTGTCAGCGATCCGGTCTCGTCGCTGCGCCAGGCAGCGGCGGCCGCCAAAGTCGTGTAGCCGCGTACCACCTGTTCGATCGTCATGCGCTCTTGTGCCTCGAAGATCGGAAAATCCTTGGCGACATGGGTGGGCTGGCGTGTGACTGCGGTCTGCATGATCGGGAACGGATTGAGGGTCGAGACGCCCCAATCGCTACTGACCGCATAAGGGGCACCGCTATCGACGATAGTGCGCCAGGGATACATCCAGCGGCCGCGCTCCTTGCCGACGAAAGGCAGCGCCATTTCGGTGACCGAGGGTTCACAGCGCGCCCAAAGCGGCTGCATGTTGGTGACGACTTTCAAGTCGCGCAGGCGCGGAATGTCATCGGGATGAATGAGCTGCACATGCGCGAGCTGATGCAGGCTGGGCCAGGCACCGTTCGCCTTGCGTGCTGATTCGATGCAATCCAGGGCCACGCGCGTGGCGCGATCGCCGATGACATGGGCGTGGAGCTGGAAGCGTGCCGCATCGAAGGCGATGAAGAGCTGCTCCAGCAGATCCTCATCGAACATGACCGGCGCATTGCCGCCGGTTGCATCGGAATAATCCTCGATCATCGCCGCGGTGCGATTTTCGACCACGCCGTCGAGGAAAAATTTCGCTGAGTGGACGCCGATATTGTCGGTGCGATAATCGCGCCGCAGGGCTTCGAGGCGGCCCAGCGCGTCCTTCACCGTTTCAGTGGGGAAGACCTTGGCCGTCGCGGTCAGGCGCAGGGTGAGTTCGCCCGCTTCGTCGAGTGCCTTGTAGACCTTCATGTGGCGATCCCACACCATGGCGTCGAGAACACCCGTGATGCCGTGTGTGTTGCACAGTTTCTGGCCGTATTGAACGCCCTTGGCATAGACGTCGAGATTGGATTTCGGCATGCGGGCGCGAACCCAGTCGATCGCATCTTCATAGATGAGCCCCGTGGGCGTGCCATCGGCCTCGCGCACGAAGGCGCCACCGGAAGGATCGGCAACGCTCTTGTCGAGGCCCATGATCTCGCAGGCCTTGGTATTGACCGCCGCATTATGGCCATCGGCCGCGAAGATGAAGACCGGACGATCCGGCACAGCCGCATCGAGCACCTGGCGGTTGAGATTCTGCGCGCCGAAGATGCCTGTGTACCAGCCGGTACCCCTCACCCAGAGATCGTTGGTCTTTTGTGCGAAGCCGCGCAGGCGCTGCTGCAGCTCCTCGACCGTCTTGGCCCCTTCGAGATTGACGCTGCTGGAAAAACCCGTGCCGCTGTCCTGCAAATGGATATGCGTGTCCTGGAAACCGGGCAGAACCAACCTGCCGCCGGCATCCACGCGCCGCGCGCCATTGGCCATCGCCCTGATCTCGTCATTGCGGCCGATAGCAAGGATGCGGCCGTTCTTCACCGCCAGCGCCTCAACACGGGGGTTGAGTGGGTCCATCGTGCGGATATTGCCGTTGAGGATCACGAGATCGGGTGAGCTTGCCATCGCCTGCCTGCCTTCTTTTTCATTTGTATAGAAGGCTGGATGAAATCAGGTCCGCGGGCGTAACGCAATCCCGCTTCAGCGGTATCCTTCGAGCGGCGAGACGAGGCCGAGTTCGGCACAGATATCGCGGGCGAGATCGGCCTGATTCAATGTGTAGAAGTGGAAATGGTCGACGCCTGTGCGGCGCAAAGCCTCGCATTGCTTGAGCGCGGTCTCGAACGCAAGCTGGCGGCGGCCCTCCGCATCCTCGCCAAGAGCGTCGAAGCGGGCACGCAGTTCGGCGGGAATATGCGTGCCGCAGCCATCCGCCATCGCCAGCACCTTCGCGAAATTCCGGATCGGAAGAATGCCCGGCACGATCGGCACGTTGATGCCGGCGCGGGCCGTACGGTCGAGGAAGCGCTTGAAGCAATCGGTGTCAAAGAAGAATTGCGTGATGGCGCGCGTCGCACCGGCATCCACCTTGCGCTTGAGATGATCGAGATCGGCTTGCGAATCCGCCGCTTGCGGATGCGTCTCGGGATAGGCCGCGACGCTGATATCGAATGGATGCAAGCGCGCCAAGCCTTCGACGAGGCTGTCGGCATAAGCGTAACCGTCGGCCAGTGGCTGATAGCCGGCGCCGATGCCGCCCGCGGGATCACCGCGCAGGGCCACGATGCGATGGATACCCGCCTGCCAATAGGCATCGGCGATGGCATCGATCTCGGCACGGGCGCCACCGACACAGGTGAGATGGGCCGCGGCGGGCACGCTGCAACGCGCCTGGATCTCACGCACCAAGTCCCGGGTCTGGTCACGCGTCGAGCCGCCAGCACCATAGGTGACCGAGACGAAGCGCGGGCTGAGGGCCGCAAGATCGGCCGCGGCCTCCCAGAAGGCGGGCACGGCCTCCGCCTGGCGCGGCGGAAAGAATTCGAAGCTCACCGCAAGATTGGGTGCCCGGCCCGAACGCTCGGTCCGGGTTCCGGCATTGCGCGACGGGTGGGGCGGCTGTTCCCCAATCATGTTGCGTCCTGGCATGTTCATCCTGGCCCTCGCGGGGTTGGGTGAGGCTCAATGCCGCACAGGATAACAGATAAGAGATATAAGTATATCTTTATGTTACTTGCACAAATGTATTGTTTTCCAGGTTAAACTATTATAATTCAGTTAGTTAGATTTCTGGACACTAAAGATCGTGACTGGCAAGGCGGCCCGCCAAGCATCGAAGCCGCCCAGCGGCTTGGCCTGGGAGACGGCGATCCGGGTGAGCTCGCCCCCGATCCTCTCCTGCCAGGCAATGAGCAGGACTTCGCTCTGAACGGTCACTGCATTGGCGACGAGCCTGCCGCCGGGCTTCAAGGCTGCCCAGCTTGCCTCGATGACGCCGGGCTCGGTGACGCCACCGCCGATGAAGATGGCGTCAGGTCGCGCTAGCCCCTCAAGAGCCGCCGGTGCCGCTCCGGCTACGAGTTCCAGATTCGGGACGCCGAGGTTTTCGGCATTGGCTCGGATGAGTGCCTGGCGCCCCTCGTTTTCTTCGATGGCGATGGCGCGACAGCTGGGATGGCTGCGCATCCATTCGATCGAGATCGAGCCGCAGCCGGCGCCGACATCCCACAGCAACTCACCAGGGAGTGGTGCGAGGCGCGCGAGCGTCACCGCACGCACATCGCGCTTGGTGAGTTGGCCATCATTCTGAAACGCATCGTCGGGGAGGCCAGCAAGGATCGAACGCGGCTGAGCGTTTGGGCCGGCGAGGCATTCGATGGCGAGAAGGTTGAGTGCCGCCTGCTCCCCTGCCCGCCAGCGTTCGGCAATGCCGTCGACGCATTTTTCTTTGGCACCGCCGAGATGCTCGAAAACCGTGATGCGGCTGGGTCCGAAGCCGCGGGCGGTGAGCAGTTCGGCAACGCCTTGCGCCGAGAAACCGTCTTCGCTGAGCACGAGAAGTCGCACACGATTATGGAGCGCGCGGTTGAGGTGATGGATCGGCCGCCCATGAATGGTGATCACATTCACATCCTGCAGCGCCCAGCCCATGCGTGCGGCGGCGAGCGATACGGAGGATGGCGCCGGCAGCACGCGCATCTCATCGGCGCCGAGGTGATGGCTGAGGCTCGCCCCCATGCCGTAGAACATCGGATCGCCGCTGGCGAGGATGGCGACCTGTTGCCCTCGCAAGGAGAGCACTGCATCGAACGCTTCCGAAAAGGGGCTCGGCCAGGCACGGCGTTCGGCCCTGAAGCTGTCTGACAGCATGGCAAGATGCCGGTTGCCGCCAAAGACGATGCCGGCGTCCTGGAGAGCTGCACGTGCGGCGGCACCGAGGCCATCGAGGCCGTCTTCGCCGATGCCGATCACGGTGAGCCAGGCTGCCATCTTGCGTCTATCTCGTTGGAAAAAAGGCGGGTTCCCGGTTTCCAATAGGGCATCGGCAAGGGATGAGCAAGCGTGCCCGCGACGCTAAAACGCGGGAGAATCCGCTTTCGCGAGCTCCCCCGCTCCTATAAAACGGGGCCGTTACCGGTGCCCTTCGGGGCATAAATGGGAACACGGGAGGGGATGGCCCCAAGGGGCCGGAACCAGCCGTGGCTGCCCCCGCAACTGTGCGCGGCGAGCCTGTCGCAACGAGCCACTGGCCCCAAAGGGTCCGGGAAGGCTGCGACGACGGCCCTGACCCGCGAAGCCAGGAAACCTGCCGGTGACAGGGAGTTGTGGTTGGATGCATCGGTCGGGGCGTATCGATGCTGTGGTGTGGCACGTTGCCAGCACCCATTCGCCGCAACGGTTTTTGCCGGTGCCGATTTGATAGCGGATTTGAAACGGGGCGATCGCCGCTTTGCCTGTCCGGGCCTTTATCGCATCGTGCCGTCGCTCGATGGCGGCATCTGCCGCATCAAGCTGCCGCTCGGCCGCTTGAGTGGTGCGCAGGCGCGCGCGCTGGCGCGGCTTGCGGCCGCACATGGCCTGCCCGAGATCGAAGCCACCAACCGCGCCAACGTGCAGATCCGCGGCGTGCGCGACGGTGAAGACGACGCCCTCATCGCCGGATTGATCGAAGCGGGCCTTGCGCCCAAAAGCAGCGGCGCCGATGACGTGCGCAATGTGATGGTGAGCCCGATGCTGGGCCTCGACCCCACTGCCATCACCGATGTGAGCGACCTCGCCAGGCGCGTGCTGGCACGGCTGGAAAATGAGACGCGCTATCACGCACTCTCGCCCAAATTCTCGATCCAAATCGATGGCGGCGAGGACGTTGCCATGACGTCCCATCCCAACGATATCTGGCTATCGGCCATGGATAGCGGGCGCTTTGCCTTCGGCTTCGCTGGCGTGCCGGGCGAGCATGCTGCCGGTGCGGTGGCGCGTGATGACGCCGAGCGCACCTTGTTCGCTTTGCTCGATCACTTCACGCCCAAGATCGGCAACCTGAACGCCAAGGGCGAAAAAATTACCCGCATGCGGCACCTGTTGCTGGATGAGAATCCGGCAGCCCTCGCATCGCATGCGCCTTGTGCGGTGATGCCCGTCGGCGATTGGCGACGCGATGAGCCGATGCCGCTTGGGCATATCGGCGCGCGGCGGCAATCGGATGGCCGTTTCGTGCTGGGCGCTGTACCGCCCTTGGGTCGCGTGCGCCAGGAGATGATGCTGGGTCTTGCCGATCTCGCCGACCGATTTTCCGGCGGCGAGATTCGCCTGACACCTTGGCAGAGCGTGATGTTACCCAACGTCACCGAAGAATCGGCGGAAGATACCGCTGCTGCCTTGGAGGAGCTGGGCTTCATCACACGGCCGGACCGGACGCTCGCCGCGACGCTCACTTGCGCGGGCAGTGCTGGCTGTAAATCGGGCCTGGCCGATACCAAGGCAGATGCATTGCTACTCGCTGATGAAATCGATGGCTGGGGGACGCCTGTGTTCGGCGTTCATCTGACCGGCTGCGCCAAGTCATGCGCGGCACCCCGCCCTGCCCCCTACACCCTTTTGGCCCAGAGTCCCGGCCACTATGACGTCTTCTCCCAGCCGGCCACGTCTCTGGGCGACACGGCGAAGGCGGGTTTTGGCGAGCGTCTCGGCCATGACGTCACTATCGAACAGGCAGCCAGGCTGCTGATGCAAAGAGAGAAGGCATGATCAATTACGAGCGCGATGGGCAAGAAATCTACCGCCAATCCTTTTCCATCATTCGCCGGGAGGCCGATCTTGCCGGCATTCCGGCCGATCTCGAAAAGCTCGCGGTGCGTGTCGCCCATGCCTCCGGCATGGTCGATGTGGTACCCGATCTGCGCTTCTCGGCAGGTGCCGGTGATGCAGGCCGCAAGGCGCTTGCTGACGGCGCGCCGATCCTGGCCGATTGCCGCATGGTGGCGGACGGCGTCACACGCTCGCGCCTGCCCGCCGATAACGAGGTGATCTGCACCTTGAACGATCCGCGCGTGCCGCAGATGGCCCAGGATCTCGGCAACACGCGTTCGGCTGCGGCGCTGGAATTCTGGCGCGACAAGATGGCCGGCGCCGTGGTCGCCATCGGCAATGCACCAACGGCGCTGTTCCGGCTGCTCGAAATGCTCGACGAGGGCGCGCCAAAGCCGGCCTTGATCTTAGGGTTTCCCGTAGGCTTTGTGGGTGCCGCGGAATCGAAGGAGGTGCTGGCGGAAAACAGCCGCGGCGTGCCCTTTGTGATCATCCGCGGGCGTCGTGGCGGTAGCGCCATGGCCGCCGCCGCCGTCAATGCTCTGGCGACGGAGCGCGAATGATGGCCAAGGGACGTTTGTTCGGCCTCGGCGTCGGTCCGGGCGATCCGGAACTGATGACAGTCAAGGCCGTACGCTTGCTGCAACAGGCGCCGGTCGTCGCATACCTCGCCGCCAGGGGCAAGAAGGGCAATGCGCTTACCATCGTCGAGAGCTATCTGAAGCCGGAACAGCAGACGATGGCGCTGATCTATCCGGTGACCACCGAAAAACTGCCGGCCCATCTCAGCTACGAGACCTTGGTCAGCGATTTCTATGACCAATCGGCCGAGGAAGTGGCGGCCCATCTCGATGCCGGCCGCGACGTCGCCGTGATCTGCGAGGGCGATCCGTTCTTCTATGGCTCGTTCATGTATATCCACGATCGCCTCGCCACGCGCTACGAGACGCAAGTCGTGCCGGGTGTATGTTCGGTGCTGGGCGCTGCCTCGGTACTGGGCGCGCCGCTCGTCTATCGCAATCAGAGCCTCGGTATTCTTTCCGGCGTGCTGCCCGAGGAAGAGTTGAAGCGTCGCCTCGCCGATCTCGAAGCCGCGGCGATCATGAAGCTTGGCACCAATTTCGAGAAGGTGCGCAAGGTCGTCATGGATCTGGGCCTTGGCGACCGCGCGCTTTATGTCGAGCGCGCCACCATGGGTAACCAGAAGGTTGTGCCGCTCGCGGAAGTCGATCCCAAGAGCGCCCCTTATTTCTCGATCGTACTGGTGCCGGGAAAGAAGTGGCAATCGTGAACGACGCGCCGGCCATCCTCATTCTGGGTGCTCGGTCGCTTGCCACGGCGCGACGCATCCAGGCGGCGCTGATCGGGGCGGAAGTGTACGGGCTCGCATCGCGGGTCGAAGGTGCCGATATTCCTTTCAATGAGTTCGGCGAGACTTTGCGCGCGCTCTATGAAACAGGACGGCCGATCATTGCTCTATGCGCTGCCGGCATCATCATTCGCTCGCTCAGTCCCTTGCTGCAGAACAAACGGGCGGAGCCACCGGTCCTGGCGGTCGCAGAAGACGGCAGCGCCGTCGTGCCCTTGCTGGGCGGCTTGAGCGGCGTCAATGTTTTGGCGCGGGAGATTGGCGAAGTGCTGGGGACCGCACCCGCCATCACGACCACCGGTGAAATCCGCTTCGGTACCTGCCTCATCAACCCGCCGGAAGGATATGTGCTGCGCAATCCCGCTGACGGCAAGACTTTCATCGCCGATCTGTTGGCCGGCGCGAAGATGCGTGTTGAAGGCGAGGCGCCCTGGTTTGCCGATGCAAAACTGCCGATCGACGATGGCGGCACGCTGACGGCGCGGATCACGCATCAGGATGTGGCACCCGCTGCCGGCGAATTGCTGTTTCACCCGCGCAACATCGTCATCGGCATCGGGCGAGGTTTCCCGGATCTGACAGACCAGATTCGTCGGGCGTTGGGACAGATGCAGCTTTCCATTCATTCCCTGGCCCTGTTGATGGCACGCGAGGACGATTTCGCCGACCCTTATATCGCCGCGACGGCAGCGGAACTTGGCCTGCCGCTCCGCTTCGCCACCGCGCGGTCGGCAGAGGATCTGGCGCTTGCCGCCGTGCCGTCGCCGATCCTGTCGGTCACCATCGAGCAATTGGCGATCGCGGTCGCGGAAACGCCGGAAGACATCACGGTCGCTGGCCGCAAACGTGGCCGTCTCGCCGTTGTCGGCCTCGGCCCGGGTGAAGCAGCGATGATGGTGCCGGCAGTCCGGCGCGAGATCGATCAGGCGCAGGATATTCTGGGCTACGAGACCTATGTGAAGATGGCAGGGCCGTTGCGCCCGGAACAGGTCATTCACGCCAGCGACAATCGTGAGGAGCTGGCACGCGCGCGTCACGCTTTCGAACTGGCGGCCAGTGGCAGATCGGTCGTGATCGTTTCCTCGGGGGATCCCGGCATTTTCGCCATGGCGGCTGCGGTGATGGAAGCACTCGACGATTCCGACAAGCCGGAATGGTACGGCGTCGAATTGATCGTGTTGCCCGGTGTTTCAGCGGCGATGGCGGCAGCGGCCCGTATCGGCGCGCCGCTCGGCCATGATTTCTGCGTCATCTCGCTCTCGGACAATTTAAAGCCTTGGGCAACGATCCTCGACCGCCTGCGCCATGCCGCCGAAGGTGATTTCGCCATGGCGTTCTACAATCCCATTTCGAAGGCACGCCCCTGGCAATTGGGCGAGGCGCTGGATCTGATGCGACAGTACCGGGCACCAGAAACATTGGTGGTCCTCGGCCGCGATGTCGGTCGGCCGCGTGAACAGGTGAGCCACACCACCCTGGGCGAGCTCAACGCCGATATGGTCGACAGTCGTACGGTCGTCATTGTCGGGTCGTCATTGACGCGCGCCATTGCTAAACCCGACGGTAGCGCCTGGATCTACACGCCCCGATGGTACGGGACGAAACCGTCCTAACGCTCATTAAAGAGATTGCACCCAGGCGAGTGCGGCATCGATATTGCTCACTTGGGGCACATCGGGGCGCGCCGGGCGCCGCTGCATGACAACCGTGATACCCAGCTCGCGTGCCGCCTGGAGCTTTCCATCCGTGGCGCTACCACCGCTGTTCTTGCAGACGAGATGATCGATGGCGCGCGATTGCAGCAACGCATGTTCGTCTTCAAACTTGAAGGGGCCACGCGCCAGGACAACCTCCGCCTGAGCAAAGGCGAGCCCTGCATCAGGCGCTTCGACCGATCGAATGACGAAGGCGATATCTTTGAGCACCGTGAACGGGGCCAGTTCCTGGCGACCCAGCGCAAGAAAGACGCGCTTGGCATCTTGCTGCAAGACCGCAACGGCGCCATCCCAATCGTCCACTTCTATCCACCGATCGCCCGATTGCGGCACCCAAGCAGGACGCGCGAAACGGAGCAGCTTGACGCCCGCCTGTACAGCTGCTTCAGCCGCGTTCCAGCCCATGCGGCGTGCGAAAGGGTGTGTTGCATCGATGATCGCAGCGATACCATTGGCACGGAGGTAATCGGCGAGGCCCAATGGGCCGCCGAAGCCGCCGATGCGGACCTCACCAGGGGGCAATTTGGGATTGGCGACACGGCCGGCCAGAGACGAGATCACGTGGCAATCGGGACGTGCAGCCAGAGCCGTGGCCAGGGCCATGCCCTCACCTGTACCGCCCAGAATGAGTATCTTCCGCTCGCTCATGCGCCTCTCCGCCGGCGGACCATGCCGATCGTAGAAGCCGATGGCAAGAACTTCAGGGCTTGGCGTGGAAGATGATCGATTTGTTGCTCTCGGTCCGCAGCTCCAGCTTGTCACCGGCCCGCGCAAGGCCGGTCACCTCCCTGAGCAGATCGAGATAGGTGTGTTCCTGGGCCATCAGCGCATCTGGCGCGCAAAACATCTGCGTGGAGAGCGCCTGCTCGAAGGTCAGCGCATCGCCATTACGCTTGTAGCCGGCACCATAAGCATTGCAACCCGCTTTACCGCCCGAGCGCCCGTCGGGGTCGAATTTCAAGGTGACCTCGCTATCGGCCAGAGCCGGCCCGCCGCCAATACTGTCTGCGACCCAGGTGACGCCGACAATCTGCGTTTCGGCCTGCGGGTCATTGGCACAGGCAGCCAGCAGCAGCATGGCCGACACGGAGGTCATGGACAGGGCGCGGATCGGCATGTCGATCTCCTTCATATCATTGCGCGGCAGGCGCTTTGGCGGCGGCGAGCTGGCGGGAAACCAGTCTGGCATAAAGACCGCCACGTGCCATCAGTTCCCCCGGTGTGCCAATTTCAGCGACACGACCGGAATCCAGCACCACGATAAGATCGGCATGGCGCACGGTCGACAGACGATGGGCGATGACGATCGTCGTTCGCGATTCCTGCAGGAGATCGAGGGCCCGGCGCACCGCCTGTTCATTGGCGGCATCGAGATGCGATGTCGCTTCGTCGAGGATCAGGATCGGTGCATTCTTCAGGAAAGCGCGGGCAATGGCGACGCGCTGGCGCTGGCCGCCCGACAGACTGGTGCCACGCTCACCAACCGATGCCTCCAGCCCTTCAGGTAAAGCCGCGACGAGGTCGGCGAGCGAGGCGTGCTCGATCGCAGCCGCGAGTTCGGCCTCGCTTGCTTGCGGACGGGCGATCAGCACATTGCTGCGCAAGCTGTCATTGAAGAGATAGGTATCCTGGGCGACCAGGGCCATTTCCGCCCTGAGATCGTCGAGCTTGTAATCGCGCAGATCCGCGCCGTTGAGACGGATTGCGCCGCGGTCCGGATCCCAGAAGCGCATGAGCAATTGCGCAGTCGTGGTCTTGCCGGCACCGGAGGTGCCGACGAGAGCCACCGTCTTGCCAGCCGGGATCGTGACACGGACGTCATTCAAGGCGGCACGTGCCTGGCCGGGATAGGTGAAAGCGACATGCTCGAGCACCAGTCCAGTTTCGGCAGACCGTCGTCCCTGCGGCACGCCCGGGCCATCCGTTACGGGTACCGGCTCGTTCATCAACGCATAGATGCGGCGCGTGGCTCCCAAAGTGTCCGCCAGTTGCCGGCCGATCTGCGCGATTTCTGAGACGGGAAGGAAAGCCGCCATGGCAAGGAGCGAGAAAAGTGGCAGCGCAGCCGCATCCACCCGACCCTGCTGTGCCAGCCATCCGCCCACCACAACGGTCGCCAGGCCGCCAAGCCCGGTCAGGACCTCGAGCAGCGATTGCTGGAAAGTGAGGTCTTTGAAAAAGGGCAGACGTAGGCGGATATGCCGGTCGGAAAGGCGATCGAGCTGCCGGCCCCGGATTTCCTCTTGCTGGAAGGCGACGATTTCGCCCAAGCCCTGCACACTATCGATGGCAAAAGCGCCGAGCTCACCGGCCGCCTCCCGTGCGTCAGAAGCAAGGCGGTCGGAACGGTGCCGCCCGAAGAACGGCGCCAATGCAACAGCGGCCAGGAACGGGATGAGCGCCAGCGCGAGCCAGGGATTGGCCTCGGCCAGCACGATCAGCACTGCCGCCGGCACCAGCACCGCCACGAAAGCTGGCGCCACGGTATGGGCGAAGAAGTATTCGATGAGCTCGATATCGTTGGTGACCAGCGCCATCAAATCGCCGGTCCTGCGACGCACGAGGTAAGCTGGGGCAAGCGCGTCGAGCTTGCGGAAGATGTCGAGGCGCATCTTGGCGAGCAAGCGGAACGCCATGTCATGGGCGATCCAGGATTCCAGCCAATGCAACGCCCCCGATAGCGGCGCCAGAACGGCAAGCCCCCGAAGATAAGGCGTGTAATCCGTGCCGTTCTTCAGTCCTGCCACGGCAAGTGCTGAAAGAACGCCGATGCCGATGAAGGCAAGAACGCGCAGCACGCCGAAGATGAAAGTGACGGCAAGACGCCCCTTCCACGGCATGATGACGCGCATCAAATTGGCGATCACCTGATACCAGGTGAGGCCTTCCGCCTTCAGGATTCCTTCGGTCACCTGCTTGACCGGCTCACCCGCGGCCATGGTTTCGACACTTTGAACGGGTGCCAGGTCGATATCGAGCGGCTCGGCTGCTTCCTGCACCTGCTCGGCCATCAGGCGTGCATAGATGCCGCCACGACGCAGCAAGCTGCCATGATCTCCCTCCTCCGCCACCCGGCCTTTGTCGAGGACCAGGATGCGATCGCAGCCGATGACGCTGGAAAGGCGGTGGGCAAGGACGAGTGTGGTGCGGCCTTGCATCAGGCGATCGAGGGAGGCCTGGATGGCCGCTTCATTCTCGGCATCAACGGCGGAGAGCGCCTCATCGAGGATGAGGATCGGCGCGTCACGCAGCAAGGCGCGGGCAATGGCGACACGCTGGCGCTGGCCGCCAGAGAGTTTGATGCCCTTCTCACCGATGAGCGCATCGTAACCCTGAGGCAGTGATTGGATGAAGTCGTGGATATTGGCGGCCTTGGCGGCCGTCTCGATCTCTGCCTGACTTGCCTCCGCCTTGCCCATGCGCAGATTGTCGGCAATTGTGCCATGGAACAGGAAGGTATCCTGGTTGACCACCGCGATCATGCCGCGAATGTCGGCAAGGCTGAGGTCGCGCAAGTTATGGCCACCGAGCCGAATGCTGCCCGTTTCAGGATCGTAGAAGCGCAGTAGCAAACGCACGATCGAGGATTTGCCACCGCCCGAGGTACCGACGAGGCCGATGCGCTCGCCAGGACGCACGGTGAAACTGAGCCCCTCATGCACGATGCGGCTCGTGCCAGGATAGCGGAAGGCAACGTTCTCGAAGCTGAGTTCGGGCATTAGCTTGGCCGCCGCTACCACATTGGAATCCACCACATCCGGCCGATCGTCCAGGATCTTGTAAATACCTTGGGCCGCCGACATGCCGACCATGCCCTGGTGCAGAACCGAACGCAGATCGCGCATCGGCCGGTAGATCTCGACACCGAGCATCAGAATCACCAGCAATGCGGTCAGCGACAAGCCGCCGCCTTCGACACGGTAGGCACCGAGCGCCAAAGCGGCGGCGGCACCGCAGGCAATGGCGCTGTCGGTGATGCCGCGTGAAAGAACATTGGTGGCGAGCACCCACATGGTGCGGCGAAAGAGCGTGTCGGCCTCAAGCTCCAGCTTGTCGGCTCGCGCCTTGCTTTGACCGAACGCCTTTAAGGTGGCGAGGCCCTGAATGGAATCGAGGAACTCAGCGGCAAAGGATTCGTAAGAGACCTGCCGCGCTGCTGAACGGCGCACATCAAATCGATGCCACAGGCCTGGCGCAAAGAGCGCGATCAGGCCGAAGCTCAACATGACAACAGCGACCGGCAGATCAATGAAGGCAATGACGGCGAAAATCAGGATCGGCGTCAGCAGGGCAATGAGGAATTGCGGCAGGAACTGGCCGAAATAGGTCTCAAGCTGTTCGACACCGTCGATGAGCGAAAGTGTCAGGGCGCCGGAGCGCTTCTGCAGAACGCGACCGGGGCCAAGTGCCGCAATTCGGTCGTAAAGCGTGCGCCGTAGCCGCTTCTGCACCGCACCGGCCGTTTCATGCGCCACCATGATGCGCCAATAGTCGAAGATGCCGCGCAGGATCATGACGACAGCGATACCAAGGATTGGATAGGTGAGCGCCACCAGATCGCTGCCGGCAAAGATCGCGCCGATCAGCCAGCCGAGCAGCGCCAGCCGGGCGACGCCGAAGCCAACGGCGAGGAGTCCAAGGACCGTTGCCCAGGCGATGCGCCCCCGCACCCCTTCCGTGAAAACCCAAAGTCTTTTTTCGATATGCATATCCAACCCCGTGCTTGCTGAGCGCCAGGATATGCTGAACAATGACGTTCGCCATTCGACATTTTGGATCACCGTTCGTACATTTTTGTTCAGGACTAGCAATGATCGAGGATTGGAACGATCTCAAAGTCTTCCTGACCCTGGCGGAGGAAGGACAGCTGACCGCCGCCGCCAAGAAGCTGCATGTGAGCCATCCCACCATTGCCCGGCGCGTCAAGGCATTGGAGGAATCGGTGCGCGCGCGGCTCTTTGACCGCCTGCCTGACCGCTTCGTGTTGACGCCGGCTGGTGAACACCTGCTGGCCGATACCAGGCGGATGCAGGAGGCAGCGGAGGCCATCGAGCGGCGCAGCGCCGGATTGACGGACCTTGCCAAAGGCGTCGTGCGCATTTCTGCCGGCGAAGCGATGACGGGGTTTATCGCCGCCCATCTGCCGCGCCTGCGCGAGAATCTGCAATGCATCGAGTTCGAACTGTCGGCGAGCCATACGCTCGCCAATCTCTCGCGTCGCGAAGCCGACTTGCTGATCCGCGAACAGGTGCCGGATCTTGCCAGCATCGTCGCGCGCAAGCTCGGCCATGCGGCCTATGCGATCTATGCCAGCATCGGCACAAAATTGCATGATCTGACCACCGACAATTTGCGCCGGCAGACCTGGATCGGCTTCGATGACGACCATGTCTATATGCCGGGACAGGCCTGGACGCGGCAGATGCTTGAGGGCGGACGGCCACGCATCCGCGTCAATGACTGGCTGGTGATGCGCGATGCGGTGATCGCCGGTGCTGGCTTGGCGGTTCTTCCCTGCTACCTCGCCGATCACGAGGCGGGGCTGCACCGTTTGGGTGGCTTGCTCCCCGATGTCGGGGCCGATCAGTGGTTGCTGGTGCATAAGGATCTCCGCACCCTGCCCCGTATCCGTGCTGTCATGGATCAGTTGGCGGCCCTTTTTCAAGAGCAACGGGGCGCACTCGCGGGCGCCGCCCAATCTTAGAACACGCATTTTCCCCGAATAAGAAAGGCCCGGAACAAAGCCGGTTTATCCCCTGTTAGGGCAGCATCCAAATCCGATCGGCGGAGGCAAAGATGCAGTCAGGGGTAGAGAACCGGCAGGAAACGTTAAAGAAAAGCGAGACGGGCAGCCTTATTTCCGCCGACAAGGTGCGCGGCACCGACATTTACAACCGGCGCGGCGATAATCTTGGCGAGGTCGAGAGCGTCATGATCGATAAGCGCTCGGGCAAGGTCGCCTATGCGGTCGTGGCCTTTGGCGGTTTCCTGGGTATCGGCACTGAGCGCAGAGCCCTGCCCTGGAATGCCCTCACCTATGACGTCGACCTTGGCGGCTACCTGGTCGAGGCCGACGACGATCTGCTGCGCGATACACCCGTCTACACCGAGAGCCAGAGCGATATGGAATGGGGCAGCAGGCTGCATGGCCATTCTGGCGTGCCGCCCTATTGGCAGTGAAACCGCTGGCAATAGGCCGACCGCTGGGTGGCGCCGGCGAACGGTAGTGCGGCCAAAGAAAAGCTATGAGGGATGAAAGAAACCAATCGGGACAAGAGGGCGATCATGATGCAAACGATCGGCTACTACTTGGCAAGTGCAGCAGCCTCCGCCTATGCGCTGTTTCTGCTTGGCACACATTGGGCGGTTTAGAGCGCAACGCATGATTTATCGCATCAACGTCAACAATCCGGAGAGAGCGGAAGGCGAGCGCTGGTTTGCGCGCCAGATCGAGGGGCAGTTCGCCAATCTTGAAAATGCCCCCCTCCCGGCAGAATGGCGGGAGCTGCTAACGAAGCTCAGCGGCGACGCTTCAAAACGCCCTTCGTCGTAAACGTCTGCATGCCGTGCTTGCGGCCATGCCGCTTGCCCTCGCCCCCACTGAGCCCCGTGCCTGCCGGTTGCCAGTTCGGCACCAACTGGTGTTTGCCGGGGCCTATGAGATCGGCGCGGCCCATGCCTTTCAACGCATCGCGCAGCAATGGCCAGTTCTCCGCATCATGATAGCGCAGAAAAGCCTTGTGCAGGCGACGCTGCTTCAGCCCTTTTACCGTCTCAACCGGCTCGGACGAGCCATGGCGGATCGGTCTCAATGGGTTGAAGCCCGAATGATACATGGCCGTAGAGAGCGCCATCGGCGACGGCAGGAAAGTCTGCACCTGGTCGGCACGGTATTTATTGCGCTTCAGCCAAAGCGCCAGATTCATCATGTCCTCATCCGTCGTACCCGGATGTGCGGCGATGAAATACGGAATGAGGAAGTACTCCTTCTTCGCTTCCTTAGCCGCCTTGTCGAACAGCTCCTTGAATTTGTCGTAAGCGCCGATGCCCGGCTTCATCATTTTTGAGAGCGGGCCTTCCTCGGTATGCTCCGGGGCGATCTTCAGATAGCCGCCGACATGGTGGGCGACCAGTTCCTTGATATAGGCGGGGCTTTTGACGGCAAGATCGTAACGCACGCCGGAGGCCACCATTATCTTTTTGATGCCCGGGATCTCGCGGCTCTTGCGATAAAGGCCAATGAGCGATTCATGGCTGGTATTGAGGTTCGGGCAGACATCCGGAAAGACACAGGAAGGCTTGCGGCACAATTCCTCGGTGCGCTTATCCTTGCAGGCCATGCGGTACATATTGGCGGTGGGACCACCAATGTCGGAGATGATACCGGTGAACCCCTTGGTCTTGTCGCGGATCTGCTCAATTTCCTTGAGAATCGATCCTTCCGAACGATTTTGAATAATGCGCCCTTCGTGCTCGGTGATGGAGCAGAACGAGCAACCGCCGAAGCAGCCGCGCATGATCGTCACGGAAAAGCGGATCATGTCCCATGCCGCGATTTTCGCATCTCCGTATGAGGGGTGCGGCGCGCGGGCATAGGGTAGTTCGAAAACGCCATCCATTTCCGGCGTCTCAAGGGGAATGGGTGGCGGCGTCACCCAGAGTTCACGATTGCCATGGCGCTGCACCAGGGCGCGCGCATTGCCGGGATTGCTTTCCCGGTGCAGCACACGGGAAGCGCGGGCATAGGCTTCGGGATCTTTCTCGACTTGCTCGAAGGAAGGCATGCGAACGACAACATTGCCGTCAAGTCGGCGGGCGCCTTCCGCAGCATCGTCGAGATCGTTGGCAGGTGCCTCGCTCCAACCGTCCAGCACCCTGTCCTTCATCAGCGCAATGCCGCGGATATTTGCCATGTCGGCGATCTTTTCGCCCTTGGCAAGGCGATGTGTGACTTCGACCACGGCGCGCTCGGCATTGCCATAGAGCAGGATGTCGCCCTTGGCGTCCACCAGGACCGAGCGTCGCACTTTGTCCGACCAGTAATCGTAATGCGCAATACGCCGCAGCGAGCTTTCGATGCCGCCGAGAACGATCGGCACATCCTTATAGGCCTCGCGACAACGATGCGCGTAGACGACAACGGCCCGGTCCGGGCGCTTGCCACCTTCGTCATTGGGCGTGTAGCTGTCGTTGTGGCGCAACCGGCGATCTGCCGTATAGCGGTTCACCATGGAATCCATGTTGCCGCCGGTGATGCCAAAATAGAGGTTGGGCCTGCCCAGTGCCCTGAAGGGTTCAGCCGACTGCCAATCCGGTTGCGCGATGATGCCGACGCGGAAGCCTTGCGCTTCCAGCAAGCGCCCGATCACCGCCATGCCGAAGCTTGGGTGATCGATGTAGGCATCGCCGGTTACTAGGATGACGTCGCAGGAATCCCAGCCAAGCTCGTCCATCTCTGCCCGAGACATCGGCAGAAAAGGCGCCGTGCCGAAACGCTGCGCCCAGTATTTGCGGTGCGAGAAGAGTTGCTTCGCGACTTCCATGATCGACCCAGAAACATGCGGCGAGCGGCGCGATCTATTTGGGGAACACCCCTCGCACCGGCATAACCGCTTCATTCATAAAGAAAAAATCGTCCGCATCCAATTGCCGCGACACCAACTGGCCGGCGGCAATGCGCAGATGTCGGCACTTAACATTTAAACCTTTGCAAGGTCAATGGTTTGCAAGGTCAATGGTTTGAGCGGCGGGGCCAAAGAAACGCCCCGCCGGGTCGCGGCGAGGCGTTGGAATTCCCTCCCATCGCTAGACCATGGCTAAGGGGTCACACTCTCAGAATTGTCCGTAGGGGAAGCGGGTTCGCCCACATCGCCGTCGGGTACCCCTTGCTGCTGTTGATCAGGCGCAGTCCCGTCCTGTTGTCCTACCGGAGACGGCTGACTGTCAGCGCCCGTCGTGCCCGGCCCCGATTGTGTATTGAGATCTTCTGGGGACTGCGGGCAGCCAGGTGTTGCTGCACTGCTGCAGTTCGGTCCGCTTGGCGTGATCTGATCGTCACTGTTGGATTGTTGCGCAAAGGCCACCCCGGCACTGAGGGCCAGCAAGGTCGTGGTGGTCAAGATCAGTTTTTGCATCATTCTGCTATCTCCTCTCTTACGGCAGTATCCAAAGAGAAGGCCTTGGCCAAAATGATGTTCCTCCGAATGCAGCATCTACCTGGCCCGTTCCGGATTCACGGTAATACCGCCCGCCTATATTCGCTCAAATCGCCAGGAGCGCAGAGTTCGTAGGCGGGCTGACCGGCAAGCCGGCCAACTGATTGCGGCGCCATTGCGCCGGAGTTACACCCATGTGTTGCTTGAAAACGCGCTGAAATGCCGCCTCCGATTGGTAGCCAGCGAGGCCAGCTGCCATGGCGGTGGAAACGCCAGGCTTCCTCAACTCGTTGGCCGCCAAAGTCATTCGAACATCCATGAGCAGTTCCGCGGCGGAACGACCAAGACTCTCCTGGAAATGCCGAGCAAAAGTCGCGCGCGACATACGACAGATGTTGGCAAGCTCTGGCAATGTCCAGGAATGCGCCGGCCGATTGAAGATGGCGGTGAGCGCCGGCGCCAAGCGCTGATGTTTAGCGAGCGTCAACAGTCCGGGCGGCCCTACCACCACTTCACCGGCGCATCGTAGTGAAACGGTGAAGAGTGCTGCGGAGAGAGCGTTCAGCAAGGCACGGCCACCGAGACTTTCAGCGGCGACTTCGCGACGCATCAACTCTATCAGCGTCGACATCTGTGCGCCGTGCGCGCCATTGTCGATGTCATCACGGCGAATGACGATACGGGGTGGCAAATAGTTGCGTAGCAGCTGGATATGCGACACCGACAGGAGGAACCGCCCGCACAGCATATCCAGGCGTTCACCGGGGCCGCTGTTCTCATGGATCAGTACATTGACGCCGGCACGACGGCGAACCGGAGCCACTACGCCCCCGCTGCCGTCATGAAGTAGATGCGCGCGACCATCCGGTAGGATCAGCACGTCACCGGCTTTGAGATGCTGAGGCGGACCTGCGGCCGGATCCTCGAGCGTCAATCCGCCCTCGGTAATGACATGATATTGGATCTCCCCAGCCGCGGCTGCAGCGTGGTCGACCCGCCAGGGGGCGCCAAAAGTGCATCGGATATCCAGCTGTCCCTGCACGGAGACAAGATCGAGAAGCCTACTCAGCCAGTCCATTTTCCCTCCGTATGAGACGAACAAGCATGAAATTGATATCATTCATCATTAAAAAACTCAAATGTGGTTCCCAATTTGGAGGTACTACCAGCGCCAACCCCAACAAAGGAGCCATCTATGTCCCGTATCAATACGCCCGCGGCCGAAGCTGCAACCGGCGCCACCGCCGAACTCTTTGGCCAGATCAAGAAGGCTGCCGGCCGCGTCCCCAACGCCTATGCCGCGATCGGCGCCCTGGAGCCCAATGTTCTGAAGGCGATGCTGCAGGCCGATGGCGCGCTGTCGGCGGGCACGCTTAGCAAACAGGATCGCGAAACCATCAAGATCGTGGTCAGCCAAACGGGCGGCTGCGACTATTGCGTCGCGGCCCATAGCCAGATCGGCAAGATGGTCGGCCTGCAGCCGGAGACGCTAAGACAGATCCGAACCGGCGAACCGACGGGTGAGACGAAGCGTGACGCGCTGATCCACTTCGTGCGCAAACTGGTCCGTACCAGCGGCACAATTGCGGAAGCGGAGTTCGACGCCATCCGAGCAGCCGGTTACACGGAATCGCAGCTGGTTGAGATTTCGCTCGCCATCGCGGTGATCGTATTCACCAACGTCTTCAATCGCATCAACGACACCACGATCGACTTTCCTGCCGTCGCCTAGACAGCAGCCGGAAACCACAACGCAAACGGGGTTGAGGCGATTTCGCAATACGCGCAAATCGCCTCAAATCCCCGGCAAGCACATCATCGGAGAAGATCTCGTGAAAGCCGTCAGGAATTAATACATTGTTCATCGACCGCTTTTAGAAGACCGCCATTCTTATATTCATCCCGGGGCTGTCTTCCATGAAAGAGATTCCAAATCGGCCAGCGCTTTCGACGGGCAATGTCGCGCGTCAGAGTCTTGCCTCACGCCTGCCATTGTCACTTAAAATCCTGTTGCCAATCGTGTTCGCTGTGGCGCTGGGCTATGCGACATCAACTTGGGTGTCATCGGAGCGCAGCGGCACCATCGTCAACGACCTCGCCATGTCGGAGGGTCAACAGATGGCCCAGGCACGCGCGGCCGAAATGCAGGCGATGTTCAACGCGAAATACCAGATCGCCTTCAGCCTGCGCGACGCCTATCTCGGCATGCGCGGCGAGAACGCACTCAACCGTCAGGCTTTCACGGCAGCACTCCGCGCTGCTCTCAAGGCAAACCCCGACCTCGTAGGCGTTTGGGCCGGGTTCCAGCCCAATGCCTTCGACGGCAACGACCAAGCCAGCATCGGCAGCGAGGGCGCCGATGAAACCGGCCGCTACGTGCCCTATGCCTATCCGGATAGCGGCCAGATCAAGCTCGACCCGATGAAGTCGCTCGACAAGCAGGATGCGAGCGGTGACTTCTACCAGATCCCGTTCAAGACGGGTGAGGATACGGTGCTTGAACCCTATATCTACGCGCTCGCCGGCAAGGACACCTTGCTCGTCAGCCTAGCCACGCCAGTAAAGGTGGACGGCAAAGTCGTCGGTGTCATCGGTGTCGACATGTCACTGGAGCAGATGAACCAGAACCTTCTCAAAGTGCGCCCCTACGGCACCGGTTCGATCGGTGTTATTTCCAGCGGCGGCTTGATGGCGGCTTCGATCGACGCCAAGAATCTCGGCAAGCAATTCGCGACCTTGAGCCCGAGCTTCAAGGACGCCCTGCCCCGCGCCCAGGCCGGTGAGAGCTTCGCCATTACCGATTGGTCGAATGCGCTGCAGACCGATGTCACGCGCGTTTTCGTTCCCTTGAAGATCGGTCAGGTTGAGAAGCCATGGGCGGTGATGCTGAACTTGCCCGACGACAAGATCATGGCCCCAGTGCGCGAGGTCATGTTCGTCAACGCGATCATCGCAGCAGTCGTCGTCGTGCTGCTGGCCATCGTCATCATGATGCTGGTACGCTTCGTTGCCGCGCGCCCGGTGAAGGCGCTGACCCAGGCGGTCGACGCACTTGCCCACGGCAACACCTCGGTCACGGTGCCAATGACCGATCGCGGCGACGAAATGGGCGTCATGGCAAAGGCGGTCGAGTTCTTCCGCCAGAAGCTGATAGAGGTCGAAGATCTACGTCTCGCACAAGCCCAGGCGGAAAAGAATGCCGCCGAGGAGCGCCGCCATACGATGCTGCAGTTGGCCGACGGTTTCGAAGCCAGCGTGAAAGGTATCGTTCAGACGGTCTCGAGCGCCGCCACTCAGCTTGAGTCGAACGCGCAATCGATGTCCGCCGTGGCTGAGGAGAGTTCACGCCAAGCCAATGTTGTTGCCAACGCGGCGACCGAGGCCTCGCAGAACGTCACCACGGTGGCCGCAGCCTCGGAAGAGCTCTCCAGCTCGATCAACGAGATCAGCCGGCAGGTCGCTGAGAGCAGCGGCATCACCCGCGTCGCGGTCGACGAGGTAGCCAAGACCGGTCAGACGGTCGAAAGCCTCGCGGTGGCTGCCGAAAAGATCGGTGGCATCGTGCAGCTGATCAACGACATCGCCAGCCAGACCAATCTGCTGGCCTTGAATGCCACGATCGAAGCTGCCCGTGCTGGCGATGCCGGCAAGGGATTCGCGGTGGTGGCGTCGGAAGTGAAGAACCTGGCAACCCAGACTTCGAAGGCGACCGAGGAAATCTCCGGCCAGATTTCGGGGATGCAGGATGTGACACGGGCTGCCGCCGCTGCCATGTCGCAGATCCGCGGCACCATCAATCGTATCGACGAAATCTCGTCGGGCATCGCCGCGGCGGTCGAGGAGCAGTCGGCCGCCACTCAGGAAATCTCGAACAACGCACAACAGGCCGCCCGTGGCACCGATGAGGTCAATCGGAACATCACCGGCGTCAGCCGCGCCTCGGAAGATGCTGGCTCCGCCTCATCTCAGGTGTTGAGTGCCGCCGGCGACCTCTCGCGCCAGTCGCACGCCCTTGCCAACGAAGTCGACAACTTCATCGCCAAGGTCCGCGCTGGATAAGCAACCCCGTCGGCCAAACGAAAGCCCGCATGCGACAGCAGCCGCCTGCGGGCTTTTTCTTTACGCAAATTGGCCGCTACCGAATCCAACACCTGGAGTGTCCCAACACCTGGCGTGTCACGGAGTCCGAAAATATCATTCGGCTTGAATGGTAGGACGACGGGCCTGAATCTCGGCGGCACATCCTGCCCTCCGCATTGCGGCGTCGCAATTTTGGAGAGCTTTCAATTGAGACGAGAGTTAGTGCAATATGCGCTTGGAAGTAGCATCCACTTTAGAGTGAGCGTGTAAGTCATGTACTCACTGCTGCCATCAATGCAAACTGGCATTTCTCACATCGATTCCGAGCACCAGGATCTGGTTGCGGCGATCAACCGGATCGAGGCAGCAGCACTATCTCAAGATGCGCCAGCGGTTCTAGCCTGCCTAGACGCCTTCCGGACGGAACTTACGGGGCATTTTTTGAATGAGGAACGATACCTGCGCATGATGCAGTACCCGGCATGCGATAGCCATTCGCACCATCATGCGGAAGTGGTCGCGTCAATTGATCAACTGCGACGCGGCGTATCTGCGGGTGGCGTCGATCTGGCGAATGTTGCCCCCGAATGCTTTACCGATCTGCTTGGGGCCGTCGTGACGATGGATATGCGTTTCCTGAATTGGCTCGAAGACCAGCGCCTAAAGGGGCCGACTTCGGGCGGCGGGCAGGCTCTGACGCGCCGCCCCACGCTTAAGCGCGCCAGACGCCGCAGCCTCGCCGCTTTTAAGCCGCGTTTTTTACGTGCTTTGCCCACGAGCGAAATGAGCCGGCAAGGCCGACTCCGACACGAAGCTAAGATTTTGATTTCTTTGCGGGAAATGGCGCACCCGGAAGGACTCGAACCTCCAACCTTCTGATTCGTAGTCAGATGCTCTATCCAATTGAGCTACGGGTGCGTCTTGTTCAAAGGTGGGTGGCGGCGAATTTTATTGCTGCCAGCCGAGTTGGATGTCTCGGCCCCCGAACGGTGGCGGAAACTAGCCAAAGCCGATCACCATTGCAAGTTATTTGGCGCGGGTTTTTCAAGGATCGACGGAGCCAGGTTATAGTCTTGTTTTAAATTGGAAAACTGGCTGCAGCGAAACTGCTCCGGGGTGTCATCGATGCGTTATCCACAGCCTGCAGGCGCGAATCTGTTGCGGCTGCGACGCCCGGTCCCTGTGGCCCTCAGGCCACCCTGTGGCGGCAATGGCACGACCTAGTGGGCCGAACCCGACTTGGGCTGTTGATTCTTGTCCTGAAAGCTGCGAAGAACTGTTTTTGGGTAATGGGTTGAGTGAAGCTGAGGGGGTTTGGGACTTTGCTTTCGCTCGCAGTTTTTCGGGGTTCGGCAAGCATGAAGAAACATGTCTGGCTCGCGGCCGTGGCCGCCGCACCGCTTGTGTTGGGCGGTTGCGAATTCTTCAACAACGCCCTGGCACCGTCGGTTTCCGGCGCGCCAATCGGGGCGGACGTGCACGCGGCCTCTGTGCCGACAGGTCAGCCGACCGGCACGCTGGTGGGCACCCGGGTCATAGAGATCCGCAGTGACCTTAGCCGCCTGCAGCAGGCGGTGCAGCAGCAGACCCTGAAGCATCAGGAGCTGCGGTCCAGTGCCGAGCGCAACGCGGCCGGCTATCAGACGACGGTAGGCGCCATCAACGGCAAGCTGCAGATGGGCACCACGCCGGGCAATCCGATGGTAACTTCGGCTTGGCAGCAGGCCCAGAATCAGCTCGATCAGATCGGCTCCGATCTCGACCAGATGAATCGGCTGCAGAACGACGTTGCCAACAACGCCGCCTTCTCCAGCTACCTGCTCGATTCGATCCGCGCCTCATACACCGTTTCGGGTGCGGTCGACGAAGATCACCGTCAACTGCGGGCTCTCGAGGATCAGACCAACCAGACGACAGTCTCGATCGACCGCCTGCTCAACCAGCTGTCGGAAGACGTTTCACGCCAGACCAACTTCCTGGCCAATGAGCGTTCGAATCTGACCACACTGGCTGCCGGTGTGAATAACGGCCAAGTCTACGGCACCACGCTCGCCGCACGGTCCTATGCCCCGCCAGCGCAGCCTGCGCTGCCGCCGATGGCCGGCATGACGACGGGCCGCCCGCTGGTTGTCATCCGCTTCGACCGTGCCAATGTGAACTACGAGCAGGCGCTCTATCAGGCGACCTCCAAGGCGCTGGAATTGCGTCCCAACGCGGCCTTTGACGTTGTCGGCGTTGCACCGGCCGTCGGTCAGCCCGCCCAGGTCGCCCTTAACAGCGACATCGCCCGCACCAATGCCAATAAGGTGTCGCGTTCGCTGCTCAATATGGGCCTGCCGCCCGATCGCGTCGGCATCGCCCAGGTGACTGATCCCAATGCGCAGGTCAACGAGGTCCACGTTTACGTGCGCTGATAAGCCTTTAGTCCTCTGCACATAACCACGAACCGGAAACCGGCGCCCAAATCTTGGGCGCCGGTTTTCATTTGGGCCTCGATCCAAGGGAAGATTAGGCGCGTAATGAGACGGATGCCGTTCCGGGGAGGTTCCCATGCGCCTGGCCGCAGCCCTCAGCCTTTTCCTGTTCCTGCTGGCACCATTCGCCCAGGCGGAGAGCAGCGCGGCTGACCACGCCCAGTTCCAGGAAATCATCACACGCCAGATATTGGCCTTCGAGGCAAATGACGGCGTCACCGCATTCGGCTTCGCCTCTCCCGATCTGCAGGCCAAGTTCGGGACGCCGGCCATTTTCATGGAGATGGTGAGGAGCGGCTACGCGCCAGTCTATCAGCCGCGCTCGGTCGAGTTTCGCGCCGTCGTCGAGCGTGATACCGGCCCCGAGCAGCAGGTTTTCATCATCGGCCCCGATGGCAGGAGCTATATCGCCCACTATATGATGGAGCGGCAGCCGGATGGATCCTGGCGCATCAGCGGCTGCTATCTCGAACCGGCCCAGGACGAAAGCGTGTGAATGCGCGTGCTGTTCTGGATTTTACTTGCCCTCTTCCTCGTCCCGCTTGCCGTCAGCATTGGCCGCGGGATCGCCTATGATGGTTCGTGGCGCGATGCGCCGCGGCATGCCTCTGGCCTGGCGCCGGATCCAGCCAAGACGCCGGAAGCCATCGTGCAGATCTATTCGGCGCGGGCCTTCAACTGGCGCGGCTATGTGGCAACCCACCCATGGATTACCGTGAAGCATCAGGGCGCCCAGAGCTATACCCGGTACGAGGTTGTCGGCTGGGGCGGCGGACAGGCGCTAAAAGTGAACTACGCCTTGCCGGACGGTTATTGGTTCGGCGCCGAGCCGCATGTGATGGCCGAGTATCGCGGCCCTGGAACGGAGCAGTTGATCGATCGTATCGAAGCGGCCGTCGCCAGCTACCCCTTCAAGGATCAATATCGCAGCTGGCCGGGGCCAAACAGCAATACGTTCCTGGCGCATGTCGCACGCGAGGTGCCGGAGCTGCGACTCGACATTCCAGCCAATGCGATCGGCAAGGATTATCGCGCCTGGGATGCGCCGGTCGGCCTTTCCCCCAGCGGTACCGGCGTGCAGGCATCGCTACTCGGCGTCGCCGGCCTGACCCTCGGCCTGGAGGAAGGAATCGAGGTCAATGTGCTCGGCCTCAATCTTGGCGTCGACTTTCTGCGCCCGGCCTTGCGTGTGCCGGGTCTCGGCCGCATCGGCTTTCCCGAGGAAGTCGAACGCCAGCCGGAACTGGCCGCCGACTAAAGTTCCAGCCCGAGCTCGGCCTTGATAGCCTTCGTGAGCTTCTTCGCCACCAGCCGGTACGCCGTTTCGATATAGGCCTTGAGATCCCTGTCGCTCAGCGCCTTTGGTTTCTCCACCTGCACCCATTTGGCGCGGGCCAGATATGGTGCCGGGATGATGCCCTTCTGCTGACGTAGCAG
The DNA here is from genome assembly GCA_016183985.1 of Pseudomonadota bacterium. GTDB lineage: Bacteria > Pseudomonadota > Alphaproteobacteria > Dongiales > Dongiaceae > Dongia. The sequence continues at coordinate 264,940 of JACPDN010000011.1, forward strand.
GTCATAGGACATGTCGCTGCATTTGAAGCTGAACTTGACGCCATCGCCCGGCCCCCAATTATTGGCGACGGCGAAGATCTTCCCGCCGATTTTCCAGACCGAGGCACCGCCCCATTGCACGACATTGGTCGTCTTGGGCAACGCGCGGCAGAACTTGTCGAATTCGTCGCGCGTCATGAGGCCCTGCCCTAGATCTCGGTCCTGGCACCAAGCTCGATGATGCGGCCCACCGGAATGCGGAAGTAATCGGAGGCCGAGATTTCCGTATCGGACAGCAGGATGAACAGCCAGCGGCGCCAGCCCGACATCGCCGATTTTGCGCGCGGCACGATACGCTCGCGACCGATGAAATAGGAGACGCTCTCGGGATCCAGATCCAGGCCGTGCTTGGCTGCGATGCGCATGGCCGCCGGCAGATTCGGCTCGTCGGCAAAGCCATAGCGCACGATGATGCGCCAGAATCCGCGACCGAGCTCTTTCACCTGAACACGCTCGGCATCCGGCACGAACGGCCGCGCCTCGGTAATGAGCGTCGTCATCACGACCCGCTCATGCAGGATGCGATTGTGGCGCATGTTGTGAAGGAGCGCGAACGGCACGCGGTCGATCTGTGCGGTGAGGAACAGCCCCGTACCCGGCACGCGGCTGAGATGCCGCTCCGACAGTGCCCCCAGGAATTCTTCCTCGGTCAGCGAACCGGCGCCATGACGCTTGGCGAGCAAACCACGGCCATCCATCCAGGTCGACAGAATGAAGATGATGATGGCGCCGATAAGCAGCGGGAACCAGCCGCCATCGAGCACCTTGAGCATGCTGGCGCTAAGCAATGAAGCTTCAACAAGCAGAATGAATCCGCAAATAAGGATCGACCGGGCTGGGCTCCATTTCCAAAGCGCCCTAAACACAAAGAAGGCGATAATCGTGTCAATGATCATGGTGCCGGTCACGGCAATACCGTAGGCGTTCGCGAGGCCGCTCGACGATTTGAAGCCGATGACCAGCAGCAATACGCAGATCATCAGCAGCCAGTTGATCTGCGGCACATAGATTTGGCCCTGGTGACGGGCTGAAGTGTGGGTGATAAGCAGGCGCGGACAGACACCCATGCGCATCGCCTGCCAGGAAAGCGAGAACGCGCCAGAGATAACCGCCTGAGAAGCAATGATGGTGGCCGCGGTCGCGAGGCCGATTAACGGATACAAGAACCAGTCCGGCGCCATCAGATAGAATGGATTGATTACTGCATCAGGTCGCACCAACACCAGTGCGCCCTGGCCAAAATAATTCAGCATCAGGCAGGGCAATACGAAAAAGAACCAGGAAACCTGAATCGGCTTGCGACCAAAATGCCCCAGATCGGCGTAAAGCGCTTCGGCACCGGTTACCGCCAGCAGGACCGCACCCATGACCGGAAAGGCAATGCCAATGTTATGGAAGAGAAAGGAGAGAGCATAGTGCGGCGATACGGCGAGCAGAATCTGCGGATGCTGGAGAATCTGGGTGAGACCCAGAACACCAAGTGTGGTGAACCAGACCATCACGATAGGACCAAACAGCGCGCCAACGGCACCAGTGCCGCGGCTTTGCACGGCAAAGAGCCCGATGACAATGGCGATAGTAATAGGAACGACCCATTGGGCCATTTCGGGCCGCGCAACTTCGATGCCTTCCACGGCGGACAGGATTGAAATTGCCGGCGTGATCATGCCGTCGCCATAGAACAGAGCGGCGCCGACGATACCAAGTGCTAAGAACTTCTCACGCCGGCCCGGCTTCGAGGCAGATCGAATTGCCAAGCCAATGAGAGCCAACAGACCGCCTTGGCCTTGGTTATCGGCACGCAGAATCAGCAATGCATATTTGAAACTGACGACGATCATCACCATCCAGAAGATCAGCGAGAGGATGCCGAAGACATGGGCGGGGTTGGCGGTAACCTCGCCGGCACCATGGAAAGCCTCCCGGAATGTGTAGATCGGACTGGTACCGATGTCGCCGAAGACGACGCCAAGCGCGCCGATGGCCAGTGGGGCCAAAGCGCCATGCGGTGTGTGATCGGTGCTCGGAGCCGTTGCCGGACCCTGGCTATCTGGTATCTGCGCTGATGTGGTCACTTGGTATCGGTGGCACCTTGCGTCCGGTCGCCGGCTCTTGAGCCATCCCTACCGACATCCCCTCTTCGGGGCAGCCGGCGCGGACACAAAATGGATATCCATCCCTTGCTGAACTGGGCCTGTCCTGCCCGTGAAAGCGGCGCATCCTGTCATCGGGCTGCCCCTCGCGCAATAGGGTTTTTGCACTGCAATATTACCTCTTGACTCTGAGACCGACTCCGCCGTAGAGGCCCCCGGCCAATCGGGAATCGCCGCCCCGTATTGTCGCCTCCCCGTATTGCTGCACTGGGCGGCTTCGGCTAATGCTCTGAACGATGTGCTGGCCGATACGTTCCGGCGCGCGAGAAGCCCAGGGGAAACACGCCATGTCTGATCCACAAAAAACCTTTCCGGTTTCCTGGGAAGAGTTGCATCGCAATGCCAAGGCACTCGCCTGGCGTCTCATCGAGCAGGGGCCGTTCAACGGTATCGTGGCCGTGACGCGTGGCGGTCTGGTGCCGGCTGCCATCATCGCTCGTGAGCTTGATGTGCGCCTGATCGATACGGTCTGCATGCAGAGCTATTCGGACGATCACGCGCAAGGCCAGATCAAGGTGCTCAAAGAGGTACCGGGCAATGGCGAAGGCTGGCTCATCATCGACGACCTCGTCGACACCGGTCGCACCGCCCGCGTCGTGCGCGAGATGCTGCCCAAAGCACATTTCGCGACGATCTATGCCAAACCCTCTGGCCGGCCGTTGGTCGACACCTTCGTCACCGAAGTCTCGCAGGACACCTGGATCTATTTCCCCTGGGACATCGAACTGCAATTTGCGCAGCCGATCGCCAAGCAAAAGCGCGGCTAAAGAACCGGCCAGTTATCGATCAGGCGCGTGCGGCCGATATGGGCCGCCGCGAACAGGCGGCTGCCATTCTGCGCCCGATCGATCGGCGTCAGCGTTTCCTCGTCGCATAAGGCGATGTAGTCGACGCGCGCGAAACCGCCTTGCAGCAGTTTGGCCGTGGCGGCGGCCAGAATCGGTGCCGCATCAATTCCGGACGCCAATTGCGCCGTCGCCTCCGCCAACACCAGCGGCAGCAACGCCGCTTGCGCGCGCTCGACCGGCGACAGATAACGATTGCGCGATGACATGGCGAGGCCATCCGCTTCGCGCACGGTCGGCACACCGACAATTTCGACCGGCACGTCGAGATCGCGCACCAGGCGCCGAATCACCTGCAATTGCTGGAAATCCTTCTCGCCGAAGTAAGCACGGTCGGGCAGGCTCTGCAGCAGCAGCTTGGAAACAATGGTGGCGACACCGCCGAAATGGCCCGGCCGCGCTACACCGTCGAGATGCGTGGTGATGCCCCCGACAGTTACCGATGTAGTGAAGCCAGCCGGATACATTTCCGCCACGTCCGGCGCAAACAGCAGATCACAGCCGATGTCGCTGAGTTTCGTGGCGTCGCTGGCTTCGTCGCGAGGATACGCGGACAGGTCCTCATTCGGTCCGAACTGGGTCGGGTTGACGAAAAGCGTCGCAATCGCATGGCTGTTCTCGGCCTTGGCCCGGCGCACCAGGGTCAAATGCCCCTCATGCAAGGCACCCATGGTGGGCACCAGGCCGATCTTGCCGCCGGTGCGACGGATATCAGCGATACGGGCGCGCAAATCGGCGACGCGGCGAACAATAGGCAACATGGTCATGGGTGATATTTAGGGTCGGATCAGCCGTGCTTCTTGATGGCGCCGAAGATGTTCTCGGGGCCGGGGAAGGAACGCGCACGCACTTCCTGTGCGTAGCGTTCCGCGGCCTCTTCGATCTCGTTGCCGAGTTCGGCATAGCGCTTAACGAAGCGCGGCTTGAAGGCGCTGAAGAGGCCGAGGATATCCTCGGCGACAAGCACCTGGCCATCGCAAGCGGCCGAGGCACCGATGCCGATGACCGGCACGGAGACGCGCGAAGTGACCACCTGCGCGATCTGCTCCATGACACCTTCGAGCACGACAGAGAAGGCGCCGGCTTCGGCAACAGCCACCGCGTCGGCAACGATCGTAGCCGCTTCCTGATCGCCGCGACCGCGTGCGCGGAAGCCGCCCAGCGTATTGACCGATTGCGGCGTCAGACCGACATGGCCCATGACCGGAACGCCGCGCTTGGCGAGGAAAGCGACCGTATCGGCCATCTCACGCCCACCTTCGAGCTTCACGGCCTGGCAGCCGGTCTCCTTCATGATGCGTGCTGCCGAGCGGAAGGCCTGTTCCGGGCTTTCCTGGTAGCTGCCGAATGGCATATCGACGACGACCATCGACGTCTTCGAACCACGCACAACGGCGGCGCCATGCTGGATCATCATCTCCAGCGTCACCGGCAAGGTCGTATCGAAGCCGTAGAGAACCATGCCGAGCGAATCGCCCACCATCAGCAGATCGACATGGGAGTCGAGGCGCTGCGCCATCGGCATCGTATAGGCGGTGAGGCAGACGAGCGGCTCTTTGCCTTTGCGGGCGGCGAATTCCGGCACCGACAGGCGCTTCAGGACGGCACCTTCGTTGTTGCCGCTGGCATGGACGCTCATTTCCGCCTCCCTCGTGCCAGGCGACGTTAGGGCCTGTCGGCCCGTCGCCAGTTCGCATTACGCTGTTTTAGGCGCGACATTCTGTCCGATACTGCTGCACCGCACAACCGCTATCGGGACATAGGTCAGACGCTTCAGGCGTATGGAACGCTATGCACCGCATGACAGAGCTGCAACGGCCCGCTGGGTGTGCTAGATAATTGCCCCATAACCGCATGAAATAAATGGAAATTCAGCCTACGAATGCGGTGACCCGAAGCGATTTAGAAATGCGGTGCTTCCGATTCTCAAGGAGAACGGCTACATCCTTATCTGCACTGCATTCAAGCCAAGGCGCGGAAGCGCGCCCAGCCAGCGGCCAATTTGCCAGGACCGGTTGCCCTCGAGCCTCGATGTACAAAGACAACAGCCTCATCCCCTCTGAAGCGATCCGCCTCGCCGCCCTTGGTCTGTTATGGCAAGGCGAGCGGAGCTATGCCGATCTAGCGCGGGAAATCCGCCATTTCGTCGGCCGCATTGCCGGGCCGTCGCTGGAGTTGCTGGGCCCGTCGCTGGAGCTTTTCAAGATCGAAGGCATCATTGAGGCGATCGACCCTAAACAGCCGGCGGATTCGCAGGTGATGCGCCTGACCCCTGAAGGTCATGCCGAGCTGCGCCGTCTGATGACGACGCGGTTGCGCGGACCGATGGGCGAGGTCAACAAGCTGATCGTTGCCTTCAAAATGCATTTCTTCGGCTGCCTGACACCTGAGGATCAGCGCCAACAGCTCGATCTCATGATTGAGGCTTGCGACAAGGAATTGGGGCGCCTGGGAGATCTGCGCGCCTACCAGCCAGTCGCTGCCGGCAATGGCCATCTTCCTTCCTGGCTCGACCTGGAAATCGACGAAATCGGCGCCCGTCGTGCCTGGTTCGAAGGCTTGAAGGCTGGAATCGGTCGCTAGATCCACCATTTTCTCGATTTTTTGGGATAAAAACGCGCCTGGAAGGTTGCACCAGGCAACCTCGCTCCTTACCTATGGCCTTTATGCCGCCATTCGTTACTCGTTTCGCACCTAGCCCCACCGGATATCTCCATATCGGCCACGCTTTTTCAGCGCTGGACGGGTGGATCAGGGCTCGAGCGCTGGGGGGAAGGTTCTTGTTGCGTATCGAGGATATCGACCAGACGCGCTGCCGCCCGGAGTTCGAGGCGGCGTTGCTTCAGGATCTCTCCTGGCTCGGCCTCGATTGGGATGGCGCCGTGCGCCGGCAATCCGACCATTTTGCTGACTATCAGGCGGCCCTCGATCGGCTTCAAGTCCTCGGTGTCATCTACCCTTGTTTCTGCAGCCGTAAGGACATCGCTGCGGCGGCGAGCGCTCCCCACGGCCCCGATGGTCCGCTCTATCCGGGAACCTGTCGCGCCCTTGCCCCAGCGCTCGCCGCTGAAAAACAGGCGGCAGGCCTGCCCTTCGTTCTGCGGATCAATATTGCCAAGGCGCAGGCTCTAACCGGCGACCTCTCTTTTGTTGACGAACGCGCGGGCAGCCAGATCGCCCGGCCCGAAATGCTGGGCGATGTCGTTCTGGCCCGCCGCGATACGCCCTGCTCCTATCATCTCTGTGTCACGGTCGACGATGCGCTCCAGGGCGTCACGCTGATCACGCGCGCCGAAGATCTGTTGCCTTCGACCCATATTCACCGGCTGCTTCAAGCCCTGCTCCAGCTGCCGGTGCCGGCCTACGCGCATCATCGCTTGCTCGCCGATGAAACCGGGCAGCGTCTTGCCAAGCGAACCGGAGCGCCCAGCCTGCGGTCCTTGCGTGCCGCCGGCCGCTCCGCCGCCCAGGTGCGCGCCATGGCCGGCCATCCCGACGCGATACATCACTCTTAGTTCCACTCCAGCAAAGCAGTAAGTGAATGATCGACACGCAATACCTCATTAGCCTGCTGACCGGCCCAGAAATGATCGCCTTCGGCCAGGTCATCCTCATCGACCTCGTACTTGCCGGCGATAATGCCATCGTCGTCGGCATGGCTGCAGCGGGCCTGCCGTCCCACCAACGTACCAAGGTGATCCTGATCGGTATCGCCGCGGCAACGATCATGCGTATCTGCTTTGCGCTGGGCACCAGCTATCTGCTGTCGATCATCGGCCTGACGCTGGCCGGTGGCATTCTGCTGCTGTGGGTCTGCTGGAAGTTCTGGCGCGAACTTGAGCAGCAGCGTCGCGAGAACCGCAAGGCGAAGCTCCGCGCTGGCGAAAAGATGAGTGCTGCGGAAAAGGCCGATCTGGAAGAAGGCGAAGGCGCTCTGCCCGGCTCCTCCCCAGCCAAGACGATGCGTCAGGCGATCGTCCAGATTGTCATCGCCGACGTCTCGATGTCGCTCGACAACGTGCTGGCCGTTGCCGGTGCCGCGCAGGACCACTACAAGGTGATGGTATTCGGCCTCATCCTCTCAGTTGCCTTGATGGGCCTTGCCGCTTCAATCATCGCCAAGCTGCTGAAACGCTTCCACTGGATCGCCTATATCGGCCTTGCGGTGATCTTCTATGTGGCCGCTAAAATGATCTGGAACGGCTGGGCCGAAGTGGCACCAATGGTGAATGGCGCTTAAAGGCGATCGACCATCCAGCAATGCTCGATGCCCGGCCACTTGGCCGGGCATCTGTATTTTTGGGCGTCGCGTTTATCAGGGTTTTTGCGCCAACCCCATGGCGAGACGCGTGTAATCCTCACGCTCCGGCGTCAGATAGCCGTGACGTATCAGGAAATCGATAATGACGAGGCCAACGTTGAACTTGAAATCGTTGGTCTCCGCCAGGAGACGCTCCACCTCGGGCAGCGGCAAGAGCCGGAAGTCCGCGATTTCGCCATCATGGTTCTTCGGCACAAAATCGGCCGGCAGTTCCAGATCGTAGGTGAAGAGCGTATCGTCGCGCAGGCAGCCATCGAGTTCCATGCGATAGCTCAAGGCGCCGCAAGGCCGCGCACGGCGCGCCAGTTCCTTGGGGATCGACGCTTCTTCCGCCGCTTCCTTGATGAGGTTGTCGAAGGGTTTCACGCCGGATGGCAGGCCACCAGCGACAAGATGATCGAGCTTGCCCGGTTCGATCGGGCGATTGGCCGCGCGTCGTCCAACCCACAGCCAGATCTCGCCATCGCGGCGGACATAGCCATTCAAATGCACGCCATAGGCTTTCACGCCAAAGAGCGGGACGCCGGCACGTTCCAGATCGAACAGCGGTTCGCTGCCATATTGCGCGGCGATGGTAAAAAGTTCGTCGCGCCAGCCGCAGATAAAACCCTCTTGCCGCAGCTCGCGCATCACGGAATCGATCGCCGCCGAACGATAATCGAAGCTGTCGAGATGCCCAGCGACGCGAACCTCGGTGCTTCCAACCCGAAAGACGCTGGGGAAGCGGCGTAGCTCCTGCGCGAGATCCCGACGCATATGGCCGATCTGCATGTCGCCCACCGAGAACGGCAAGTAGCGGGAGAGATCATGACGATGGCACGCCTCAATACGCTCAATCAGGCTCATGCCGCCGCTCCACGCGCGAAAGGAATCGGCCGCCGCAGACCCGCGATAAGCGGCAGGTAGTCGCGCTCCTCGGGGCCAACAAAACCATGCCTCACCAGGAAATCGATAAGGACCAAGGCGATGTCGTACATAAATTCGTCCGCGGAACGCAGCCGGTGAATCAGTTCGGAAACCGGGATCAGCTCAAAGCCCGCGACCTCGCCATCCTGATTCTGCGGGCGAAAGCTCTCAGGCAGTTCCAGATCGTAATTGAACTGCTGGCCAGCGCGCAGGCCCTCCGCGGCCTCGATCAGCAGCGTCACGATGCTGACGGGCAGAGCCTGCGCAGCAATGTCAGTGGGTATCCCCGCCTCCTCCCGGCATTCCTTGAGAAGGTTTTCGCCAGGCGTCAGGCCGAGCGGTTGCCCCCCGCCCACCACAAGATCCAACATGTTGGGATCGACCGATTTGGTCGGTGACCGACGCGCCACCCAGACCTTCATTTCCCAGCCGCGGCCGACAAACCCGTTGAGATTGACGCCGTAGGCGATAACACCGAAGAGCGGCGCCGCGGCACGTTCCATCACCAGAAGCGGCGTCTCGCCGAAGGATTGGTTGACCGGATAAAGCTCATTGCGCCAGCCGGGCACGCGTCCTGCTGCACGAAGATCGGCGAGCACGCCAGCCATGGCAGCACTACGCTGCTCCGAATCGGCAAGGCCGGGTTGCATTTCCAGGTCTTTGCCAACCAGCCGGAAAACATCGGAACGGCCAGCAAGTTCTGCCGCCAATGCCGGCTTTACCCAGCCGACATGATGACCGGCCACGACGAAGCGCCGATAGTGCGTGAGGTCGGGATTTGAATAGCGGCGATATTGACGCAGGAGACTCATGACGGCGTCAATTCGCCCGCGCCCAATCGACCAACCGACGCAGGAATGCGTCGCCTGCCGCCAGTTGTTCCTTGTCGATGAATTCGTCCGGCTGGTGCGCCTGCGCGATATGGCCCGGCCCACAAACAATCGCCGACATGCCGGCCTGCTGGAACTGCCCTGCTTCAGTGGCATAGGGCAGGCTTACGGTATCATTGGCGCCGGTCAAATGCTTCAAAAGCGCTTCGGCGGCTGATTCATGCTCTTCGACCAGCGGCGGCGCCGAAACACGTGGCGTGATCACGATGTCCGCCACCGGCTGCGTCCTACGCAACTCGGCCAGGCGCTTCTCGATGAAAGCGTTGAGTGGCACTAGGATCTGATCCGGGTGCCCGCCTGGAATGGCGCGGAAATCCCACAAAAAGCGGCATTCGCGGGCAATGATGTTGACGGCCGTACCACCGTCGATATGGCCGATGTTGAACGAGCAATGCGGCGGATCAAAAGAGCGGTCGAACGGTCCGTTCTGCTGGATACCACGATAGATCCGCGCCATCTCGGCCATCACTTCGGCGGCAAGCAAGATTGCGTTGAGGCCGCGTTCCGGCTGACTGGAATGACCGTCCTTGCCAGTCACATGGGTTTCGAAGGAATAGACGCCCTTGTGACGCACACCAAGCTTCATACCGGTCGGCTCGCCGATGATAGCGATTCGGGGCTGCGGCAAATTCTCGCCAATCGCCTTTAAGAGATGCGGCGCGCCGAGACAGCCCAATTCCTCATCGTAGGAGAAGGCGAAATGAAGCGGCGTCTTCAATGGTTTTGCCGCCATCTCCGGCACCAGCGCGAGGCAGAGGGCGATGAAGCCCTTCATGTCGCTGGTGCCGCGGCCGATGAAACGTTGTTCCGTCTCGATGAGCTTGAATGGATCGCTGGTCCAAGGCTGACCTTCGACCGGCACGACATCGGTGTGTCCTGAGAGAACGATACCGCCGTCTCGTTTCGGCCCGATTGTCGCCCAGAGATTGGCCTTAGGCTGGCCGTCCGGCGCCGGTACGACATCAACCGTCACACCATGCTGTTTCAGATAGTCGCCGATCCAATGGATGAGCGAGAGATTCGAGCGGGCAGAAACCGTGTCAAAGGCGATAAGCCGCTCGAGAATGCCGACAAAGCTGCCGTTCATGCCATCACCGAAATCAGGAGCTTGAGCCGATCGTGGCCGGCGGCAGGCCAATGAAGGCCAGGAACTCCCGCCTGGTCGAAGGATCGTTGCGGAAGGCACCCAGCATGCGGCTGGTCACCATTGATGTGCCGGCCTTGTGCACACCGCGCGTGGTCATACATTGATGACTGGCATCGATCACCACGGCGACGCCGCGCGGCTGCAGTTCCTCGTTCAACGTGTTGGCGATCTGCGCCGTGAGCTTTTCTTGAATCTGCAATCGCTTGGCATAACATTCGAGCAGGCGCGCCAGCTTCGAGATGCCGACGACACGCTTCCTCGGCAAATAGGCGATATGGGCGCGGCCGATGATCGGCGCCATGTGATGCTCGCAATGGCTCTCGAAACGGATATCCTTGAGAACGATCATTTCGTCATAGCCATCGGTTTCCGAGAAGGTACGCGACAGGATCTCGGTCGGGTTCTGCTCATAGCCGCGGAAAAATTCGCGGTAGGATTTGGTAACGCGACGCGGCGTGTCGAGCAGGCCCTCGCGGGCCGGATCATCGCCCGCCCAGCGGATGAGGGTGCGCACCGCTTCCTCGGCCTCGGCCTGGCTCGGCATGCTGGTTGTCTTTTTCGATTTGGTCGGGGCCTTGGGCACGGCCATCATCCTTTCAAAGGATCGCGTTCAAAGGGTGCGAAAGAATCAGTTGAGGCGCTTGGGCTGATAAGGACTGTCGAGTGAGAAGGCCGGGATGTCGATGTCGAACATCTCGCCAGTCTCGCTTTCCATCTCATAGGTGCCGACCATGATGCCGGACGGCGTCTTCAGCGGCGTGCCGCTGGTGTATTCGTAGGCTTCACCCGGATGCAGGATCGGCTGTTCGCCGACAACGCCGGCACCACGTACTTCCTGCACACGGCCGAGGGAATCGGTGATGCGCCAATAGCGGTTGCGCAATTGGACGGTCAAATCGCCGCGATTCTCGATGCGGACGTGATACTTCCAGACGAAATGTGCCTCGTCCGGCGAGGATTGGTCGTCGAGATAGGTCGGCTCAACGCTGACCAAGATGCGGCGGGTGGTTTGTTGGTACATAAAACGAGCCTTGATGGCGCCGCTATCGCGGCTTGCCGGCAGTTTAGATCGGATGCAGCGATGAATCCAACTGCCCCAAGACCCTGAAATATCTAGGCTTATGCGGAAGCGCCGGCAGAACAGAAACGGTCGCCACCAGGCCAAAACGAGCGAAAGAAAAACGGCGCCGGGTTGCCCCGGCGCCGTTCCGCTAGACCGCGGTTTGGTCGCGATTACTGAACGATGATCTCGGCGCGGCGGTTAGCCTGCTCCTTGACACCGTCAGCGGTCGGGACCGCGTTCTCCGACTCACCCTTCCAGGCGGTCGTGATGGCTTCCGCCGGGACGCCCGAGGCGATCAGTGCTTCACGCACTGCGTCGGCACGACGCTCGGAGAGCTTCTCGTTGTAGGCATCCGAGCCCGAACGGTCGGTGTGACCGGTGACCGAGATCGCCGTCGACTTGTTGGCCGAGAAGTCGGCAACAACCTGGTTCACGACGGCCTGAGCCGCGTCATTGATGTTCGACTTGTCGAAATCGAACAACACCAGATAGACGTTCGGCGCCGGGGCCGGAGCTTCGGCCGGAGCCGGAGCTGCTTCGAGTTCAGCCAAAGCCGCGAGGAGTTCGTCCTTGCAGGCGCTGATGTGGTCGTATTGGAAGTTCTCTTCCTGCTGCTCGAGCCAGCAATCGAAGCGGGCCTGAGCGCGGGCAGCGAGCTCCGCCTTGTTGTCGCGAGCACCGCCGTCAAGGGCTGCCAGGAGGCGGCCACGGACGTCAGTGATTTCGCCGAGCGAATCAGCCGGCAGGTCACGATTGGCCGGATCTTCCGGCTGAACAACTTCGCCATCAGCAGCGGCAAGGCCACGGCGGGCGTAGTAGCCGGCATCACGCCAATCGAACATCTCGTCGGCCTCGAACACGGCCAGATCACGATATTCCTTGGTCAGAGCCTGGGTGAACGGCGTGCCGCCGCTCGCTTCAGTCGTACGGATGCGGTCGAGATCGGTCGAGCAGGCTGCCAGAAATCCAACTGCCCCCAAAACCGCCAGAAGTCGCAATGCTTTCATTTTTGTCTCCTCGCTCTTGTTCAGCGCCGTCCCCAGGTTCCGATGCGTCGCCCAGACGCTTCGCAACATCCCCGACTTCGGCTTATGCCTTAAAACTCGGCTGAGTTCGAAAACCGGTCATAACTTGATGAAATCCCCCGGCGAAGCCAGCCGAGAGCTGACATCCTCGGCACTATAGGTAAACGTCCTAGCGATGTCAAAAGCCCGAACATCAGTTTTGGTTCCCGAAAAGCCTCAATTTTTCTTGATTCTGTGCCTACTTCCGAGGCACCGGGTGGGCAGCTTTTGCCGCCTCGCCAGCAGCCTTTAGAGCGTGATGACCGTGCCACCGGCGGCCTCGGCATCGGCCGGGTCGTGGCTGACCAGCAGCACGGGAAGGTTGCGCACTGCTGCCCGATCGAGAATCAACGCACGGAATCGCTCCCGCAGCGCAATATCGAGCTTGGCAAAAGGCTCATCGAGCAAAAGGGCCAGAGGTTCGGCCAACAGCGTGCGCATGAGTGCAACACGCGCCCTTTCGCCGCCAGAGAGACTGAGCGGGTTACGTCCGCCAAGACCGGGAAGTTCGGCCTCAGCCAAGCCGGCTTCAATGCGCCGGTCCCTTTCGCGCCGCGAGAGACCTGCCGGCAGGGCGAAACTCAGATTCTCGGCGACGGAAAGGTGCGGAAACAGCAGATCATCCTGGAACAATATTCCTAAATGACGCTCTTGAACCGGCCGGCGCGTGATATCGATATCGCCAAGCCATACTGCACCCTCCGACCTGAAGGCCGGCGGCAAGGCACCAATCAGGAAACTGAGGAGGGTCGACTTGCCGCTTCCCGAAGGCCCCATCAGCACAACCGGCCGGCCGGCCTCGATTCGGCAGTCGACCGGCCCCAACAGCCGCTCGTCATCCTTGAAGAGCGAGACACCACGCAAAATGAGGGGGCCAGTCATCCGCGCCTCCATCGGCGCGGTCGTGCCAAACGCAGCGCCAGGAGGAAGAAGGCACCCACCAGCAAAGTCTGGATCAGGCCGAAAACGCCCATGACGCGCCGATCTCCACCTGAACTGAGTGCAACGGCCTCAGTCGCCAAGGTCGATATGCGTCCTTCGCCCCCTTGCATGGTCGGCAAGTAAAGCGAAAGCGAGACACTGCAGCCGACGGCCGCCGCCCAAGAGAGCGGTGCCCGCAGCATCGGCAGCTTGATACGCCGGAACACCTGCCAAGCAGTTTGGCCCAGCGACAAGCCGACCATCCCGTAGCGTGAATCAAAGGCGCGCCAAGGCTCCTTCAATGTCAGGAAGACATATGGGAAGACGAACAAGAGATGCATCCACAGAACGGCAACCCATGTGCCGTTCAACCCGATCAACAGCAGCAGCACTTGAAGCCCCAAAAGGAAGCAGATTTCAGGGACAAGAAGCGGCAGATAGAGCCATCGTTCGCCCGCGCGAATAACGTCGGTGCGCAGCACGCGCTCGTGCTCCAGGCAAGCGACGGCAAGCAGAAGTGCGACAAACGTTGCACAGAGCGCCAACAGAAGACTTGTCAGCAGCGGTGCGTAGAGGCTCCCAAGGCTGTGGCGCCATGTGGCCAGATCAAAGATTTCCGGTAGCAAAGCCGGATAGCGCCAAGTATTCGCGAAGGACCAAAGCAACAGCGCCCCGACAGCGAGCGCGACCAGAACAACGGCCATGCCGACAATCGCTGCAAGCACTCCTCGCCCATAGTACGCAAGCCATGGCGCCATATGGCGGATGCCATTGCTCAACCAAGGACGCAGCAGCGCTGCAACGCCCCGCTCACACAACCACCAGATCAGAATGGCACCACCAACCAGGCCGAATTGCAGCAACGCGGCGGCGGCGGCGGTGAAACGCTGGCCGAGGTCCGGTTCATTGAACCATTTCAGAACAAGAACCGGCAAAGTCGGCGGCGTCGTCGGCCCCAAGATCAGCGACATGTCCACGACGGACAGGCTGTAGGCCAGCACTGCAAGAATCGGAAAGCGGACCAATGGATAAAGCCGTGGCAGCACAAGCTTCGCCCAGGCCATACCATCGGCATAGCCCAACGCGCGGGCAGCCAGCAGATGCCGTTCGGGGCGAACTTGGTGCAGGCCCATCAGAATGGCGAAGAATAGAAACGGCACCTCCTTGAGAAAAAGAACTAGAGCGAGAGCAATCCCTGACTCTGCCGGGAAGAATTGCCAATCAGGCGGCAGTGGCCACGCAGCGAAGAGCGCCTGCAATCCCCGCATCATCCATCCCGATGGGGCGATGACAAAGGCCAATCCCAAGGCAAGGGCCGCATGCGGTACCGCCAGGATGGCGAGCGCGAGGCGCTGCGCCCAGCCGGAGGGCGCAGCTCCAGTAGGGTTCAGTTTGATCGCCAGGGCGAATGCCGTGATGACGGCTGCCAATGTGCCTGACGTTCCGGCAAAGACCGTCTTTGCGCAGGATGAGAGGACGCGTTCATCTGCCAGCAGAATCCGGAAAGGCTCCAACGACAATGCCTGGCCGCCGAGAGCCGGTAGGTAGCCAAAGCCCACGGCCAGCAGAAAGATGAGGCCAAGAACAATCGAGCCTGCCAACAGCGTGATGGCAAGAACCGGCGCCAGGCTGCCGGCAAAGATATCTGTCCGTCGCCGTATCACGCGCGCTCAGTGGCCATAAAACTGCGTCCACCTGGCTTCGATCGCGACCATCCAACTGGGATGCGGCTCAAGCAGGATCGGTCCCAGTCCCTGTGGCGACAAAGTGGCTATGCCGCGCGGTAGCTCGGCAAAAGCGGCCTGTGAATCCTGTGGCAACAGCGCCATTTCCAGCACAGTCGGGTCGCCCCAGACATTCGGGTCCTCTTTGCGCAATTGCGCTTCAGGCGACAGCAGGAAATCAGCCACCACCACAGCGCCGGCCTTGGCCTTGGCATTGAAGGGAACGGCAACGAAATGCGTGTTGCCAATCATGCCCCCATCGAAGACGAAACTGCGCACGGTTTCCGGCAGCAGGCCCTGGGCGATGGCGGAGGATGCGTCCCCTGGGTTGAAGGCCATCGAGATGTCGACCTCACCGTCATTGAGCAATTGGCGCAAGGCCGTGCTCGAGGCGGGATAGCTCTTGCCGCTGCGCCACAGATGCGGCGTGAGTGCCGCAAGATAGTCCCAAAGCGGCGCGGTCGCGGAATCAAATTGCGCCGTCACCAGCGGCCGATCGAACGGCTTTCGATCGGCGCTCAGAGAGAGCAGGAATTGCTTCAGGACCGTGGAGCCAACGAAATCCGGCGGCGCTGGAAAGGTGAAGCGGCCCGGACTGGCCCTGACAAAATCCAACAATGCCGCTGGCGTCCGCGGCGGTTGGCTCAAGCGTGCGCTGTCATGGAAAAAGACCAACTGTGCCATGCCCCAGGGCGATTCATACCCGTCGGTCGGGATGGTGAAGTCGGAAAGGACCGTCGGTTTTGTCTTGGGGTCGACGAATTTCATATTGGGAAGCAGCGGAATGATCGGCCCGAACAGCAGATCCTGCTTCTTCATCGCCGCGAAATTCTCGCCATTGATCCAGATGAGGTCAATGCCGCCCTCGTCCACCTGGCCGGCAATCTTACCAGCCAGCACGCGCGAGACGGCCTCGGCCGTGTCGCTTAATTTCACGTGGTGCAGGGTAAGGCCGAACCTGGTCGAGACCTCCTCCGCCACCCAGGAAATGTAATCGTTGATCCGCTGGTCGCCGCCCCACGCATTGAAATAGACGACCTGGCCGCGCGCCGCGGCGGCGGCGGCTTCATAGTCCTTGGGCGGCGCATCCGCACGGGCGGGCTTGCCAAGGAAAGTGGCACCCAATCCCAGCATCAGCCCTGCGCCGACCGCCTCACGCCGTGTCCATTGCCGCGCCATCTGCCACCACCGCTTGTTGTCCCACCATATTTATACGGCTTCACCCGGGAAATGTTGCAGCTTTCGCCGCCTTGAACCTGGCCCCGTGATCCCCTATAAATCGGGCCGAGCAGGCCGATGGCCCATGCGGGTGTAGCTCAATGGTAGAGCAGAAGCTTCCCAAGCTTACGACGGGGGTTCGATTCCCCTCACCCGCTCCAATTTCCCCTTATTCTCCCCGATTGATCGCTTTTGGCCGGCTATCTGCCGCATTCTGGGCCTGTTTCGGCGTGCCGGACGCGGTATATGAAGGCGCTGGCTGGGGCATCAATTGGGCATCAGGGGAGAGATTGCGATCATGGGGGTACCATTTCATTTGATCGAGGCCGGCATCGCCGAGATCAGGGCGGCACTTGAATCTGGGGCCGTGACCAGCGTCGGGCTGGTTGCCGCCTATCTCAACCGCATCGCCTGCTATGACCGCCAGGGAATCAGGCTCAACGCCGTACCGATCTTCAATCCGCAAATGTTCGAAGATGCCCTGGCGTCCGATCTAAGGCGAGCACAGGGGCGGACCATTGGACCTCTCGACGGTATCCCCTACACCGCCAAGGACAGCTACAAGGCGAAGGGGCTTGCGGTTGCGGCCGGGTCGCCAGCCTTCGAGCGCCTTATCGCCAATGAGGACGCCTTCACCATCGAGCAGCTGCGCGCCGCCGGCGCCGTTCTCATCGGCCTCACCAACATGCCGCCGATGGCCAATGGCGGCATGGAACGCGGTGTCTATGGCCGTGCCGAGAGTCCGTATAACGGCGACTATCTGACGGCCTGCTTTTTTTCAGGCTCCTCGAACGGCTCCGGCACGGCAACGGCCGCGAGCTTTGCCGCCTTCGGCCTCGGCGAGGAGACCTGGTCGTCGGGCCGGGCACCTGCCTCGCTCAATGGGCTCGTGGCCTATACCCCGTCACGGGGTGTCATTTCCATGCGCGGCAACTGGCCGCTTATTCCGACGATGGATGTGGTGGTGCCGCATACCAGAACCGTCGCCGACATGTTCGAAGTGCTCGACATCATCGTTGCCGATGATCCCACCCCCCGCGGCAACTTCTGGCGCATGCAGAGCTGGGTCAACCTGCCGCTGGCGACCGCGCATCGCCCGGCGACATACCGGTCACTTGCCGACCCGACCGCACTGAAGGGTCGACGCTTCGGCATCCCGCGCATGTATATCAACGGCAAGGCCGATCTTCCGGAACCGATCGCAACGCGGCAAAGCGTGATCGCGCTTTGGGAAAAAGCGAGGCGAGATCTCGAGGCACTGGGCGCCGAAATCGTCGAAGTCGACTTCCCCGCAGTCTCGAACTATGAGCGCGATGGCATTGACGGCAAGGCCATGGCCGCGCGCGGCATGATTCCGAAGACCTATTTCCAGGATGAGTTTTGGGACGTCAGCATCTTCGCCTGGAACGATTTCCTGGAAGCCAACGCCGATCCACAGCTCCACCGTCTCGCCGATGTCGATGGCGCAAAAATCTTTCCGTTGCCGGCCGGCGCATTGCCAGGTCGCTTGGCTGAGCGCAATTTCGATTCTGACCTTGCGGAGTATCCACGCCGCGCCAAGGCAGGCGTTTTGCCGCTCGAGAAAATCGCCACGCTGCCCGACGGATTGCGGGGGCTGGAACAGGCCCGCAAGATCGATCTTGAGGAATGGCTTGATGCCGAAGGGCTCGACGGCGTCGTCTTTCCGGCCGTTGCCGACGTGGCGCCGGCCGATGCCGATGTCAATCAGACATCCTACGACATTGCCTGGCGTAACGGCACCTGGGTCGCCAATGGCAATCTCGTGATCCGCCACCTCGGCATTCCGACGGTGACTGTGCCGATGGGCATCATGGAAGATACTGGCATGCCGGTCGGTCTCACCTTTGCCGGCAAGGCTTATAGCGACACAAGTTTGCTGAGCTTTGCCTATGCTTTCGAGCAATCGGGCAAGCGTCGCTCCGCACCGCCGCGGACGCCGGCCCTACCCACAGATACGGTCGCGATCGAGCCGCAAAAGCGCGCGGCCAGCAGCCCGAAATTGTCGCTCAAAGCGAGCCTTATCGGCGGCACAACGGAACAAGCGGAAATTCTGGTCGAAGGCGAAACGGATGCGGCTGATCTTCAGTTGTTCATCGACGGGCGTGCGGTGGTGCCGACGCGCGCGGGCAGCAGCTTTACCTGCCGACTCCCGGTGTCGCCGGAGAAATACCGCGTCATCCACAGCGAGTGGCGAAAGCCCTATGGCTCGGTCGTCATCGCACTCGCCGGTGGCAAAAGCCAGCTGCCGGTCGCCCGCTATTGCGTCGCTGGAGGTATTGAATAGCGGCCCCGATATTGCGCTGCCAGATCGACCGTATTAGGGTCGCAGCAGATAAACACTTGCCAAATGAAGGGTTGCGATGACGAACCGGGTGATGTTGCTTGACGGCGGTATGGGCCGCGAATTGAAGCGCATGGGCGCGCCATTCCAGCAGCCGGAATGGTCGGCACTCGCTCTGCTGGAAGGTCCGGACTTCGTCCGCCGGGCACACGCCGCTTTCATCGATGCCGGCGCCGAAGTCATTACCACCAACTCATACGCTGTCGTCCCTTTTCACATCGGCGACGCGCGCTTTGCGGCGCGTGGGCAGGAACTGGCGGACCTTGCTGGGCGTCTCGCGCGTCAGGCTGCGACTGAATCGGGCAAGAAAGTGCGGGTTGCGGGATCGCTTCCGCCCCTTTTCGGCTCGTACCGTCCCGACCTCTTCAAGCCAGCAGAAGCACAGGCCGTTCTGAAACCGCTTATTGCCGGGCTGAAACCGCATGTCGATTTGTGGCTGGCTGAAACGCAATCAGCACTTGGCGAGGCACGCGAAGTGGCGATTGCACTGAAAGGCGACAGCAAGCCGCTCTGGCTCTCGTTCACCTTGCATGATGAGCATCCCGACCCCACCAACCCGAAGCTGCGTTCTGGCGAAAGCGTCGCCGAGGCGGCCAAACTCGCGCACGAACTGGGAGTAGCGACGCTGCTCTTCAATTGCAGCCAGCCCGAAGTCATGGGGAACGCCATTGACGTCGCGCGTGCCGAACTGAAACGTCTCGGCGCCGATATTCAGGTCGGCTGCTACGCCAATGCCTTCCCGCCGCAGACCGAGGACGCCGAGGCCAACGGCAATCTTCACGATATTCGCGCCGATCTGGATCCCAAGGGTTATCTCGCCTTCGCGCGCGATTGGCAGAAGCGCGGTGCCGGCATCATTGGCGGCTGCTGCGGCATCGGTCCGGAGCATATCGCGGCGCTGAAATCCGCTTTGCAATAGGGCCGAGGCCGCGACGTGATCATGCTGCAGCGATCGGGCCCACACATCATGGTCCGCGATGCCGACGGTCGTCGCACCGCACTCGACGAAGATATCTTGAAATCGGAAACAGCCTTGGCTGTCGTCCGCGATGCCGGCCGCTATCCCGCAATCGACAAGGTGCGGCGCGAATTTCTGGGCTGGCGCCTCTATCACGACTTCCGCACGGATGAAGCGTCATCGTTGCGCCAACCTTGCTTTGCCATCACAACACCGACCCTGAGCGCCGATGGTCACGATCTTGCTGCAGTATTGGCGACCGTGGCAACTATTCGGGAGGATACGGTCGATCTCGATGCCGCCATCGAAGATGCCTTTCCCGGCGCGCAGTTGAATGCGCGGGTCGAGAACGGGCGCTGCTCCTTCGATTTCACCTTCCCCGATATGCCGCGACCGTTTGCAGGACATGAGCTTTCCGACGGCACACTCAAATATCTCTGCCTACTCGGTGCCTTGATGGGCTATCGCCTACCGCCGCTCATCGCACTCAATGAGCCGGAGGCGAGCTTGCACCCGTCGCTGCTGCCACCTTTGGCACGGCTCATTGCCAAGGCTGCGGAGAAGTCCCGGCTATGGATCGTGACGCATTCCGAAAGCTTCGCCACAGCCCTCTTCGATGAAGCCGGCAAGAAAGCGCGGCGCGTCGTCAAGCGCAACGGCGCAACGGAGATCGAAGGATTGAAGCTGACCGGTGAGTTCAGCGACGACGAGGATTGATCACTCGTCGTCGCGATAGGGGATGGTCCATTCCTCGCCACGGGCAGTGGTCACATATTCCGGCCAGCGATATTGGTGTGGCACCTTGAAATCCTTCGGCAGGAGTGGCGCCATCCATTCGCTGCCGCCGACACCACCACCTGTCCGTTCGACGAATTCGTCCTTGGCTGCCTTCAACAGTTCAGGCTTGGTGAAGAGGTCGAGCAAAGTGGCGCCGATGGTCTTGCCGGCACATTGCACCATCGGGTCGATGGTCACCGGAATACCGCCCAGGGCATTCGCGACCCAATCCGGATAGGTGTAACCCTTCGGCGCCGAGAGCATCGGCCGGGCGATAATCAGGCGCACGGTCGGGCAGTGCCATGTGTAGTCTGGATAATCGTCGGAGGTCAGGTATTTCTGCCATTCCGGCATCTGCTTGCGCATCAACCGTTCGCATTCCTTTGGCGCGATCAAACTCTCCGTCGCCGGCAGGAAGGGCTTTGCCATCGGCTCAAGGCCTAGATTACGCTGCATTTCCTGTGCAACAGCGATCGCTTCCTTGCCCCATTGCGGCGCACCGACCAGCGCCAGATTGTCATAGGTCGCTTGCGACATGACATGATTGGCGAGGCCCGGCCGGCTCTTCGCGACCCAGGTCTTCTTCCACTTGCAGAAGGTGGCCTTGGCGGCCGCTTCGGCATTGTTGTCCATCACATTGCTGATGATGTCAGCCTGTTCGATCGAATCCGTGCGCAGCATGTAGTCGATTTGCGCAATCTGCGGCGTGAGATTGTCGGCCGTCGCCTGGCCTGCGCAGAGGATCGCCTCGTTGAAGCTCCAGAGACCAGTGAAGGGCAGCATGGAGCGCCGCAGGCTCTCATTCAGTGTAAAGAAATGAATCAGGGCGTCACTGGCGCCGGGGGCACGGGCGGCCAGATGATTCTGCGGAATCGGCGAATACTTATCCGATGCGATCCAGTCCTGCGGATTGTCGCAGGTGAAGGTATAGATGTAGTTGTAGCCGACTCCGCAATGCGTGTCCCAGATCGTCGTGTTGCACATGGGCAGCATATAGGCGGGATGAAACGACACCGCCGCGTCCAGGTCGTCGTAATAACCCTTGGCTGCATGAATGGGCTTGGAAGCCCGCACCTTTTCCGCCGGCTCGCCGAAAACCTTGAGCGTGCCTTTGATGCCGAATTTCTCCATCGCGGCCTTGGTAGCGAGCGCACCGGCAAAGGCACCCATGCCCAGGGCGGAATGTGGATCGGTATGGCCAGGGGCGTATTTGGAGAGACCCTTGCGCGGCTCCTGCTTTGTGCTCGCCGCCTGGCAATTGCCCGGCACGGCATCATATTCGACGTAAGTGGCGATGGTGGGGCCGGTGCCGTTCTTCCACGTCGCCATGAAAGCGGTCGGCATGCCGCCCGAGCCGGCTTCGACCTCGAAACCAAGTTCGCCCAATTTGGCGACATACCAGGCGGAGGATTTGTATTCGCGGAAGGCAGGTTCGGCGAAGTGCCAGATGATCTGGTGCCAGTCCGACAGTTCCTTGGCGTGGCTTGCCACCCAATCGAGGACGAATTGCTTCTGGCTAGCCGCGCCGCTCATGATGATCCCCTGCCCGATTCCCAAAATTGGCCCGGATGCTAGCGCAGGGCGGCACACAGGGCCATCACCCATTGGATCAATTTCTATTTTGGCGGAAAGAAGGTTTGCGAGAACGCGAGAACACGGTTCAAGTTCTTCAGAGCGCCGGCTGGGTTTTTATCCGCGCGCAGGGTCGAGGCGCCATGAATACCGTATCTCCCGGGTTGATAATGCACTTTTTGAGTGGAAGCCACCGCGTCAAAGATGCTCGCTACATCGCGCTCTTCACCGGCACCTTCCGTCATGTAGACCGGCACGGTGACTTTTCCGGCGGCATTGTGAACCGCTTGGCGGTCACCGAGATATTCTCCTGGCGAGAAAGAAAGAACGCCCTGGACTTCGTCTGGATGGTTTGCCGCCAGCAAGAAAACAAGCGCAGCGGAGTAGCTGGAGCCCATCACGATGATCGGTGCGCCGCCGGCCTGCTGCTTCGCCCAGGCGACTGCCGCTTCGAGATCAGCCATGGCTGACTCATATGATCCCGACGCGCCCAACGCTTCGACCGTCTTGTTAGCGCCATAGAGATTGCCACCGGACCGCTGATCGATCGCCAGCACGGAATAGCCCGCTTGAACAAAGATCGGCGCCAGAGGCTCGTATTCTCGATGGCTCGAGCTGGCCTGATGAAACGCGAGAATCCACGGCGCGCCTGCTTTGGCTCGCCATGCCGCGCCATAGACCGCCACACCATCCGCAGTGA
Organism: Pseudomonadota bacterium; assembly: GCA_016183985.1. GTDB lineage: Bacteria > Pseudomonadota > Alphaproteobacteria > Dongiales > Dongiaceae > Dongia. The sequence goes on from JACPDN010000011.1 coordinate 287,600, forward strand.
CGAGGCTAATTTGTTCCTCGGCCCGCGCATGGAAGGAACCCGATGCCAAAACGCCCAACATGGCGAGCGCGGCGCATAGCGATTTCCGCAGCAATCGTAGCATTCTTACCTCCGCGTCTTGGCCTATTTCTTATAGAGATAGGTCGCCAATAACACCCAGCGCCGCGCGCTGGCCTCTTTCCCGGGTTTTGCCTGCAGCGGCGTGGTGTAATGCCAGAACGGCAAACGATAGATGGTCAGAAATCCCAACCCATGCACCGGCACCATCTCGGTGAAATGTCCCGCCTTGGCGTAGACGAGATATTGATGGTCGACCGCCTTGGAGGCGAGCGACAAATGCAAATCGAGATAGCCCTGCGCCGCGCGCTTGTTCTCCGGGTGATGATCGTTGTGCGGGCCGGCGTAATCGCCAGGCCCATAACACAGCACCTGCTGGCCGCTGCGGCGATCGAGCTTGCGCCCGACGATCACCTCGGCAAAGGCTGCCGTACTTTCCGACTTCAGGAGATCGACAACGCCCAGTTCCTGCGCGCGCAGGTAAGCGGCATCGCGTTTGCGCTCCAGATAGGCGGTGCGAACACGGACAGTCTTGGGGAGCCATTCCTCGTAATCGTGGTCCATCTCCCAGATCGTTTCCGGCGGGATGGGATCGCTCATCGGCGATAGCAAAGGGAGGAGCTCCGCCTCCAGCACGCGACGCAGCGCTTCGGCCTTGCTCTTTGAAATAAGTCCATCGCTTGCGAGAAATCGCCGCCTGGGATCAGCCAGTGCAGCGCAAATGTCCGACCGGCCGCCCAAAACGCGGCGGCCGGCCGGTGTCAGCAGATCCTCGAACTCGCGCGGGACCGAGGCCCCTTTGTTCACATCGCCTCCAACTCGTCGATGAAGCCGGAGACGACGCCGAGGCCCTTGGACCAGAAGGCGGGATCGGCCGCGTCGAGACCGAATGGCGCCAATAACTCCTTGTGCCGCTTGGTGCCGCCCGCCTTCAGCATGTCGAGATACTTCTCGGCAAAGCCGGTACTGGCGTTGCGGTAGACCGCGTAGAGCGAATTCACGAGGCAGTCTCCGAATGCGTAGGCATAAACATAGAACGGCACATGAATGAAATGCGGGATATAGGACCAGTAGACCCCATATTCGCTATCCTTCGGCAGTTTCACCCCGGCACCCAACGCTTCGCGCTGTGTTTCTAGCCAGATTTCCGCGATGCGTTCCGGAATCACTTCGCCGGCGCGGCGCTCATCATGCAGCACGGTCTCGAAATTGTGCATGGCGATCTGGCGGACGACCGTGTTGAGCATATCCTCGACCTTGCCGGCGAGCAGGATGCGGCGCTTCGCCGGATCGCTCTCGCGCTTCAGCAAAGACTGGAAGGTCAGCATCTCGCCGAAGACCGAGGCCGTTTCGGCCAAGGTCAGCGGCGTATCTGCCAGCAATGCGCCCTGCGGTCCTGCCAGAACCTGATGCACGCCATGCCCCAGCTCATGCGCCAGCGTCATAACATCGCGCGTCCGGCCGTGATAGTTGAGCAGCAGATAGGGATGCGCCGACGGCACGGTTGGATGCGCAAATGCCCCCGGATCTTTGCCTGGGCGCGACGGCGCATCGATCCAGTTCTTGTCGAAGAACTGCTTACCCACCGCAGCCAGCTCCGGCGAGAACTCATGATAGGCATCGAGCACGCTCTTGGTGGCTTCCCCCCAAGGAATGAGCCGGTCGTCGTCACGCGGTAGCGGCGCATTGCGGTCCCAGAAATCGAGCGCGTCGACGCCCATCCACTTGGCCTTGAGCTTGTAATAGCGGTGGCTGAGTTGCGGATAGCCCTGCTTTACGGCCTTGACCAAGGCGTCGACGACTTCATCTTCAACCTGATTGGCAAGGTTGCGCGAGGAGACAGGGCGCTTGAACTGACGCCACTTGTCCTCGATCTCCTTATCCTTGGCCAAGGTGTTGGTGACGAGCGCGAAAATGCGCTGATTATCTTTAAGGCCCTTGGAAAGCCCCATCGCCGCTGCTTTCCGCTTGGCGCCGTCGCGATCGGTGAGCAGGTTCAGGACTTCATTACTGGTGAGCTTCTGGCCTTCCACGTCGAAACGCAGATCGGCCATCGTCTCGTCGAACATGCGATTCCAGGCCTGACGGCCGGAAATCGACTTTTCATGCAGCAGCCGTTCTGCTTCATCGGATAGCTGATGCGGTCGGAAGGCGCGGACCGCGTCGAGCCAAGGCGCATAGCGCTGCAATGGCCCGTGTGTGAGCTGCTTTGCCAGAACGGCATCGTCGATCTTGTTAAGTTCCAGTGTGAAGAACAGCGTCTCGACTGAGATATTGTTGAGCCGCTCGGAAATGTTCTGCTGGAAGCGGGCCAGTTCCGGATCGGCCATGTTGCCAGCGTAGGCCAGCTGCGCGTAGGAACCGACGCGTCCCGCCAGATCCTGCATCTTCTCGAAATCGAGCAGCCCCGCCAAAAGCTCTGCACCGCTCAGCCCTGCAAGCTTGCCTTCGAAGCGTCGCTTGAACTCGCCGGAAAGAGCTGCCAGGGACTGCAAATCCCGTTCGATCGCCGGGTCCGTGGGCGTGGTATAAAGATCGGCAAGGTTCCAGTTCGGCAGGGTGCCGAGTTCAGCTTTTTCAACGGACTTCGCAGGTGCAGCAGTCATAATTGTCACGCTCTTGAACTTGATTGCGCCATGGTCACCTTATATGGGGATTCAAACGGGTGCGCCAAGCACCTATCCGTTCTGTCGCCAGTCGGTCATTTGGGGAGCGCCTCAGCGCATGGATTACGACCGCATCTCGAGTCTGCCGTGCCTGTTTTTTGACCAGGCCGAGAGCCTCGGCAAAAAGCCGTTCACCTACCAGAAACGCGATGGAACGTGGCTGTCCGCCAATTGGGCGGAGACAGCGGTTCTGGTCAAAAGACTCGCCGCCGGACTTATTGCGCAAGGCGTTGGTCCCGGCGACCGCGTCGCCCTCGTGGCCGAAAACCGCCCGGAATGGCTGATCGCGGATCTTGCCATCATGACGGCCGGCGCCATCACGGTCCCGGCCTTCTCGACCAATACCAGCGAGGATCACCGGCACATCCTCACCCATAGCGGTGCCAAGGGCGTCATTTATTCAGGCGGCACCATCGCCGCGCGCCTTCTGCCAGCGGCCTTCCAGGCGCCTGAGCTCAAATTCATTGTCGCCGTCGACGCCCAGGAAAAAATGGCTCAGATGCCCTTCCGCCAGCTCAGCTGGCAGGATGCCATGGCGACCGATGTGAATGAGGATGAGCTGCGGCAGCGCCTTGACGGCCAGAAGCGCAGCGATACCTGCTGCATCATCTACACCTCCGGCACCGGTGGGACGCCTAAGGGCGTGATGCTGAGTCACGGCTCGATCCTCTGCAACATCAAGGGGGCCTATCGCCTGTTGCTGGATGTGGGCCTCGGCAACGATCGGTTCCTGTCCTTCCTGCCGCTTTCGCATTCCTATGAGCATACGGCCGGCCAGTTCCTGCCGATCTCGATCGGCGCAGAGATCTGGTATGCCGAGAATATCGAGCGCCTGGTCGACAATATGGCCGAGGCACGGCCGACCATCATGACCGCCGTCCCGCGGCTATATGAAGCCGTGCATGCCAAGATCCTGCGCGGCCTCGTCAAGGCACCGCCTTTCCGGCAAAGACTCTTCTGGCTGGCCCATCGCCTGGGGCGCAAGGCTTACGAACAGCCACGCTCGCTCACTTTCGTCGAAGCGCTGCTCAACAAGCTCTGCGATGTGCTGGTCCGCAAGAAAGTGGGGCAACGCTTCGGTGGGCACCTCAAGGCCTTTGTCTCAGGTGGCGCAGCACTCAACTACGAGATCGGCGTGTTCTTTCTCTCTCTCGGCGTCCGTTTGCTGCAGGGCTATGGCCAGACCGAAGCCTCGCCCGTCATCAGCGCCAACATGCCGAGCAAGATCAAGATTGACACCGTGGGGCCGATTTTCGATGGGCTCGAAGCCCGCATCGCCGAAGATGGCGAGATCTTGGTCAGGGGTGAGGCCGTGATGAACGGCTATTGGCGTGACCCGGATTCCACCGCCAAGGCCGTGGTCGACGGCTGGCTCCATACCGGCGATATCGGCGAGTTCGATCATGACGGCTATCTGAAGATCACCGACCGCAAGAAGGACATCATCGTCCTCTCCGGCGGCGACAATGTCTCACCCGCGCGCGTCGAAGGCTTCCTGGTGCTGCAGCCGGAAATCGCCCAGGCGATGGTTCACGGCGACAAGCACCCGCATGTCGTGGCGCTCATCGTGCCGGATGAAGAGTTTGTACGCGACTGGGCGATCAAGAACGGCGGCAATGCCGATCTCAGTGGTCTTGCCGACGACCCCGCCTTTCACAAGGCACTCGGTCCAGTCATCGACCGCGTCAATGCAAGCCTCTCACCCATCGAAAAGATCCGGCGCTTTGCCTTGCTGCCGGAAGGCTTCACCATCGACAATGGCTTGCTCACCCCCAGCCTGAAGATCAAGCGGCACAAAATCCGCGAAAGATGGGGGCAGCATATCGCAAAGCTGTACGAACGGGGCTAGCGGCTATAGCGATGCTTCACACCAACCGGGAAGTAGTCCGAGTGGCCCTGAGGGTAGAGCGTCACGATCGGTCGCTGCAGGTCGGCCGGCACGTAATTGGCAAACTCGCTGTTGAGCTGGCGCAAGACTCTAAGCACCGACCCCGCAGCCGCATCGGCGATCGCCTCTGAACTTGCAACACCCTGAGCGAGTTCGACAGCCAGCGCAAAGGCTGGCTTGCCCGCGAGGCCTTCCCGCACCTCCATCACGAACTTCCCCGTCACGGACCCACGCACATCGGGCTGTTCGAGCCCAAGGCTCACGGTCTCCGGGAAGATATTCGCGCCAAAATAAGAGATCGTGAAATTGGCCCGGCCGAACACCCAGACGAAAGGCTGGCGGCGATGCGCGGTGACGATGCTCTGGTCGAAGCCAGCGGTGAGCCGTGCCATCATATCGGCGTAAGACATGATCCCGCCGCGATCGGCGATGTGATAGCGGATGAGCGGCACGCCATTGTCGCCGCTGAAGGCCAGCGTTCCATCGACGATCTCGAAATACCGGTTGGTGGGATCGTATTGGCAAAGCGTCGGCAGGCGCGTATCGCCAAAAATCTCATGCGCCAATTCCGGGCGCTTGGAAAGGAAACGGCGGATCGCGACCGAGAGAGGTGTCTCCTGGGCAAGTACACCGGCATCGGCGGTGCCATAGAGAGAGGCGGCAAAATGGAGGATGTCCTCGACGCCGGCGCGCTCCGCCATCAATTCGCGCCAGGTCTCGCTGAAGACTTCACCGGCCAGGACCAGGCGTGGCTTGAATCGCCCCCAATCCAGCCCCTTGGCGCGGCCGGCATCGATCACTTCCTTGAGGAAAGGCGGATAGCCGAGCAGGACCGTCTGGTCAAAATCCGGCGCCAATTTCTCGACGATGCGGATGATTTCGTCCGGCTTGTTGCCGGGTGTCGCGATCATCACCTTGTAGCCCTTTTCGGCAACCGCGCGCAGGCAGAAGGTGGTGAACATGCCGCCGACCCAGGTGCCCATGGCGAAACAGACGACTGCCAGGGTCCGTTTTTCATGCGCATGGAACATATCGCGGAAGACCTGCTCGAAGCGGACCGCGATCGGATATTCATCCGCTGTCGCGCGCGGCCAGAATGTCGGTTCACCGGTGGAGCCCGACGAGACCGCATAGAAGTCGCATCGCCCCCGGTCCCCGCCCATGACCACCTGATCCTGCGAGAAGCGGCGGATATAATTGGTCTTGTCGAGCAGCGGCAGACGGACGAAGTCAGCAGGGCTGGCAATGCTGGCGGGATCGATCCCGCGCTCGCGCAGCATCTCGCCATAGGCCGGCACTCCCGCCGCCACGCGGCCGAAAAACTGCCGGATCTCGCCGAAACCGTCCCCGCTTTCACCGGGCTGCAGCAGATCGTCAAGCGAGGTCTTCAGAAAGCGGTCACGTGATTCCATCGCGGTTGAACCTTTATTGAGATGGGACTGGCCTAAATAAGACTGGCGGCGATGCTGACGCTGAGCGCCACGATCACCGTATTGAGGAAGAAGCTGACGATGCCATGCGCCGTCACCAGATGGCGCATCTGGCGCTTGCTGATGGTGACGTCCGAGACCTGGCAGGTCATGGCGATGACTGCAGCGAAATAGATGAAATCCCAATAATCCGGCGCCTGCTCGCCGGGAAAATCGAGCCCACCCACCGCCTTTCCATTTGCGTCCACATTGTAGAACTCATGGGCATAATGGATCGAGAACAGCATATGAATGAGAAACCATGACAGCACGATGGTGACGGCGCCGGTCGCGAAGTGAAGTGTACCCAAGCCGGCACCCACATCTTGCGCCAGCACGAGCACCCGGACGGCAGCCAGCAAGCTGACACCGCCAGCGAGCAAAGAGAGCAGGACGATCTCGCCCAGGCTGATGTCCAGCTCCTTGGCCCGGTGCGCGATCTGCGCCGGCGTCGAGCGGAAGACCATCAGGCAGGACAGAAGAAGATAGACGAGGATGCCGATATCCCAGGCAAAGGCGAGCGGCAGCACATTGTCCAGCCCTGCGCGGGAGAGAATCGGATAAGCGAGCGCAAAGGCGAAAGCGCCGGCCAGCAGGCGTTGCCGCCCTTTGACATGCGATCCCCAACTGCGCCGCCGCGGCCTTGCACTCATGCCCGATCCATCCCCACTTTTTCTTCCCCGTTTTTCGCCGCGCTGCAGCAACAATTCTGATGCGTCAATGCCCCGGCCACGCGCAATTTCACGCTAGCACGAGGTGGGCGCACGACAAAATCGGTCTTACTGCGTTGGCCTACCCCAAGTCTCTGGACAAGCTCACTGAATCAGATGAACGTTGATCCAAAGGAACCGCCAGTCCGGAGTAGACTTCCCGTGACCAAGCTCGCCGCCGTTTCGCTTAACGACAAGTATGAGATCGACACCGGACGCGTCTACCTGACGGGGCTTCAGGCGCTGGTGCGCCTGCCCATGATGCAGCGCCGACGCGATGAACGAGCAGGTCTCAACACGGCCTGCTATGTCACCGGCTATCGCGGCTCGCCTCTGGGCGGCATCGACCTGGCCCTCACCCAGGCACAAACTTTTCTCGACCGACACAACATCAAGTTTCAACCGGGCGTGAACGAAGACCTCGCTGCGACCGCCATCTGGGGCAGCCAGCAGACCGATCTTTTCGGCGACAGCAAATACCAGGGCGTCTTTGCCATGTGGTATGCCAAAGGCCCCGGTGTCGACCGCAGCGGCGACGTCCTGCGCCATGGCAACCTTGCGGGCTCGGCCAAGCATGGCGGTGTCCTGCTGCTGGCTGGCGACGATCATACTTGCAAATCCTCCACCACGGCCCATCAGAGCGAATACGCCTTCATGGATGCGGGCATCCCCGTCCTCAATCCGTCCGGCGTGCAGGAAATCCTCGATTACGGCCTGCACGGCTGGGCGATGTCGCGCTATTCCGGTTGCTGGGTGGCGATGAAGGTTGTAGCGGACACGGCCGAAAGCTCCGGCTCCGTCTCGCTCGACCCGGAGCGCTTCCACGTCAATATCCCGACCGATTTCGACATGCCGGAAGGCGGGCTCAATATCCGCCTCCCCGCCTCTCCCTTCGCGACCGCCCAGGCGCTCGAACAGGAGATGCGGCTTCATAAATACAAGCTCTATGCTGCTCTGGCCTATGCCCGCGCCAACAAGCTCAATCAGGCGGTGATCGACGGACCAAAGCGCCGCTTCGGCATCGTCACCTGCGGCAAATCCTATCTCGACGTGCGCCAGGCCCTCGAAGACCTCGGCATCGACGATGACTATGCGCGCGAGATCGGCCTTTCCCTCTATAAGGTCGGCATGACCTGGCCGCTTGAACGCGACGGCATCCGCCAATTCGCGGAAGGTCTGGAAGAAATCCTCGTCGTCGAGGAGAAGCGCGCCCTTATCGAGAACCAGCTCAAGGAACAGCTCTATAACTGGAACGAGAATGTCCGTCCGCGCGTGATCGGCAAGTTCGATGAAAGCCGTGAATGGATTCTTCCATCCGCCGACGAGTTGACACCGGCCCGCATCGCCCGCGTCATCGCCAAGAGAATCGAGCGCTACCTCACCAGCCCGCGCATCCAGGAGCGCCTCAGATTCCTCGACGCCAAGGAAGCAGCGCTCAAGAATTTCAATCCGCCGATCAAACGCATCGCCTATTTTTGCGCCGGCTGCCCGCATAACAGTTCGACCAAAGTGCCGGAGGGCAGCACCGCGCTCGCCGGCATCGGCTGCCATTTCATGGCGCAATGGATGGACCGCAACACTTCGACCTTCACCCATATGGGCGGCGAAGGTGTCACCTGGGTCGGCCGTGCGCCCTTTTCCACGACCGAGCATGTCTTCCAGAACATGGGCGACGGCACCTATTACCATTCTGGCCTGCTGGCGATCCGTGCCGCGATCGCCGCCAAGGTCAATATCACGTTCAAGATCTTGTTCAACGATGCGGTGGCCATGACGGGCGGCCAGCCGATGGACGGCCCCCTGAGCGTCGCCATGGTGGCGCAGCAGGTCGCGGCCGAAGGCGTCGGCCATGTCGCCATCCTCAGCGACGAACCGGAGAAGTATGGCAGCGACAACCAGTTCCCATCCGGCACGACCGTCGATCACCGCAATCGCCTGGATGAAATTCAGCGCGACCTCCGGGAGATGAAGGGCGTCACCGTTCTCATCTTCGATCAGACTTGCGCTGCCGAAAAGCGCCGGCGCCGCAAACGCAAGTTGATGGTGGATCCGCCAAAGCGTGCCTTCATCAACGAGCGGGTCTGCGAAGGCTGCGGCGATTGCGGCAAAGTCTCGAATTGCGTTGCGGTCGCTCCAGCGGAAACGGCTTTCGGCCGCAAACGACAGATCGACCAATCGAGTTGCAACAAGGATTTCTCCTGCGTCGAGGGCTTTTGCCCCAGCTTCGTGACGGTTCACGGCGGCCGCCTACGCCAACCGCACCCGAAGAAGCTCGACGTCACCAATTTCCCCGAACCCGCGCTGCCGCATCTCGACCGGCCATATAACATCGTCGTCACCGGTGTCGGTGGTACCGGCATCGTCACGATCGGCGCCCTGCTCGGCATGGCAGCGCATCTCGAGGGCAAAGGCTGCTCGGTCATGGACATGGCGGGGCTTGCCCAGAAGGGCGGCGCCGTCTTCAGTCATGTGCGGCTGTCAGCCAGGCCTGGCGACATCTTCGCGACACGCATCGCTGCCGGCAATGCCGACCTGCTGCTGGGCTGCGATATCGTCGTCTCAGGCTCTTTCGACGCGCTGGCTAAACTCGATATCGGCCGCAGCAAGGCCATCATCAACACGCATGAGATCGCGACCGGTGATTTTGCCCGCAATCCGGATTGGGAATTCCCAGCTGGAGACCTCAAACAGATTCTGACCAAGGCCGTAGGCAATGGCGCGATCGAGTTCATCGATGCAACGCGAATCGCCACGGCCCTCATGGGCGATTCCATCGCGACGAACCTCTTCATGTTGGGCTTCGCCTATCAACGCGGCCTCATTCCGGTCGGCGCCACGGCAATAGACCAGGCCATCAAGCTCAACAACGTCGCCATCGAAGCCAACCGGCAGGCCTTCGCCTGGGGCCGGCAGGCGGCCCTCGACATGGCAGGTGTCGAGCGTGCCATCGCGCCTGCGCATGCCGAAGCGCCTTTGCCCGATACGCTGGCGGATCTTGTGGCACATCGGCGGCGCCACCTCACCAATTACCAGAATGTGGCTCTCGCGGATCGCTACCAGGCTTTGGTTGATCGCGTCCGGGCGGCCGAGCACCAGGTGCTGCCGGGCAGCGACGATCTCGCGAAGGCCGTCGCCTGGAACTACGCCAAGCTGCTTGCTTACAAGGACGAATATGAAGTAGCACGGCTCTATACCGATGGCCGCTTCGCCGCCGACATCGCCGACCGTTTCGAAGGCGACTTCAAGCTGCGTTTCCACTTGGCACCACCACTCATCGCCAAGCGCGATCCAGTTACCGGCCATCTGAAGAAGCAGGAATTCGGCCCCGGCATGCTATGGGCTTTCCGCCTGTTGGCGCCATTCAAGAACCTGCGTGGCACGGCCTTCGATATCTTCGGGCGCAGCGAGGAACGGCGCGCGGAACGGCAGATGATCACCGATTATGAAGAACTGATCGGCGCATTGCTGCCCAAACTTTCGGGTGCGAACCTCAGCACAGCTGCGGCGTTGGCATCGCTTCCCGAACAGATTCGCGGCTTCGGCCATGTGAAGGAAGCGGCCATCGCCCGTGCGGCATCACAGCGCGCAGCTCTGCTGGCAAAGTTCAATTCGCCCCAGCCGACTGGTTCTTCGTCACAGCCGCGTGCGGCGGAGTGATTTGAGTTCTTAGTGGCGTGGCCCCAGGGCGCGCCATCCCTCGGCCCATTGCTTGCGCTGTTCCGGCGTCAGCTCGGCCGCGATCTCGGCGAGCCCGACCTGGGCATGGTGCAGCAATTTTCCGGCCGATTGCTCGAGTTCGGCCAATGCCGCATCAAGCGCCGCCGGATCAAAAGGCTCCGCCGCCAGCGCATCGGCCACATGAAGGCGTAGTTCCCGCATCTTCTCTTTTTCGTCGCGGAACTCCGGACCGTGCGCCTTTAGCTTGTCACGGATGACCGACTTCAGCTCTGGCGGCACCGTCGCCATGACCATGCCGCCTTTGCCTTCAGGACCGCCCATGGGCCCGTGCATGCGGCCGGCAACCATGCCCGCCAGCAGAAAGAGATTGAGGCAGACTGAGATGATCAATCCCGCGGCCAACCACTTTGACTTTGTGCCCGGAATGGTCATCAGAATTCCCCGACGTCATTGGCGGCGTAGAGCACCGACGCCACATCCAGATCCTGCCCGTCGCTGAGGTTTGCATTCCCCCAGCCCATGGCAAACCCCATCAGCAGCGACAGGATCGCCGCACTTGCCGCCATGCGCGCCGGTGACAGAAATGCAGTCAGCCAGAAGCGGCCGCGAGCAGCCGGCGCATCAATAAGCTCTACCAGATGCGCCGGTGCGGCCTCGATCGTCAAAGCTCGCCCCAGCAGGGCTTCAAACTCGTCATCCCGCATGTGTTTCGTCATTTTTCCGTTCCTTCCAGCCTGGCGCGGATATCTTTCTTTGCGCGCACCAGCAGCGATTCATACGCTTTGACCGAAATCTCCATCGTCGCCGCAGCCTCGGCATTGCTGAGGCCCAGCGTGTAGCAGAGGGCCATCGCCTCCCGTTGCCGTTCCGGCAGAGCCGCCATGGCGTTACGCACCAGCGCTTCCTGTTCCGCCGCCATCATCTGCGACTCCACGCCGGGAGCGGGATCGGCAAGCGGCAGGTCCGGGTCCAATTGCTCGGCGCGCGGCTTTCGGCGCGCATCGATACATAGATTCATCGTCACCCGGTAAAGCCAGGTGGAGAACTTCGCCTCACCCGGCTGCCAGCTGGCGGCCTTCCGCCAGGCCCGCGTAAAAGCTTCCTGCGCCGCATCTTCGGCATCTGCCCGCGAGCCCGTCACACGCAGTGCCAAGGAGAAGACGCGATTGAGGTGCCGTTCGCGCAGCTTTGCGAATGCCGACCGGTCGCCATCCGCGACGCCCCGCAACAAGCGATCGTCATCGTCTGATTGCGGGCCATCGTCATTGGCCGGCTGCCCGTTTCCCATTTGGCGATCGCGCGTGGGTGATATCAAGACAACTCCCGCCGTTCCGGCCCTGGTCCCGGTACTTATCCGGGGTCCAGGGCCGTGTTCGGTGGCAATTATGGCCATGCCATCGCGCATCTTGCCAGTCTCTTGGTCCGTCCTTACGGCTGAACCGGCGGCTCGTCGTCATTTATGTGGCGCTTGCGCGGCTGCGGCACCTCATCCTTCGCGATCTTGCCGTCCTTGTTCTTGTCGAAGCGCGTGAACATCTTTTCACCCTGCGCCGACCATTCCGCGACCGAGATCTTGCCGTCCTTGTCGGTATCGAGGCGAGCCATCCGGTCTTTGCCATCAGGCATGCCGCGGTCATGTGCCTTGCGCAGCGCCGCCATTTCCTCCGTCGTCACGGCGCCGTCCTTGTTGGCATCCGCATCGGCGAAATTCATATGGCCCTTGCCCGGCCATTCTGCCTCGCTGAGCTTACCGTCACCATCCTTGTCGAAGCGCTTGATCATCTTGGCGGCCATGTCGCCCTTCTGCGCCTCAAACTTGGCGCGCTGGGCCTCGTGGAATGCCTTCAATTCGTCCGCGCTGGCAAAGCCGTCGCCATTGGCATCGATGGCCTTGAAACGGGCGGCACCCTGGGCATCGAACTCCGTGCGGTCGATGGCGCCGTCCTTGTTGGTATCGGCATCCTGCCACAGGCCGAAATCGGCAAAAGCCGGTGCCGCAGCACCCAGCATCAGGCCGACGACACCGCCCAACAGTATGAGACGATTGGAATTTTTCATTACTGTAACTCCGTCATGTCGGGCTGCCTTGCAGCCCCTTCATGACGTTACACGGCACCGGGTGGCAGACCCTGCGCAAGATCCACTGACAAGGATCGAGGGGGTTACATTTCCCCGGACGTCAGGGTTCCATCCCCGTCGGCATCCAAGCGCGAGAAGAGATCGTTGCCGCTCTCCATGTATTCGTCGAGGCCGATCGACCCATTGCCGTCGGTATCGGCACCTTCAAACAAAGGCGAGCCGCCATGCGCCATGGCCTCGGCCATCTCTTGCGACGACAAAGCGAGGTCGCCATTGGTGTCGGCCTGGTTGAAGAAGCTCATCCGCGCCGCATCGAAATCGATCGCCGACATCCCGCTTTCGGCACCGATCACACCAGGCATGAAGGAATCGTCCTGCGCCAATGCAGCGCCTGACAACATCAGGAGGCCCGAAGCGAGCCCGACACAGCGCCACGCCATCTTAGGCATTCAAGCCCTGCCGGCCCATATCGAGGAACTTCTGGCGCCGCTCGGCACGCACATCGGGGCCAGACTGGTTGTCGTATTTCACCAGCGCCGCTTCGATGGCATCACCCAGGCGCGTCGCCGTTTCACCACGCGCGCGATGTGCGCCACCGAGTGGCTCGGCCACGATCTCGTCGATGATGCCGAGTTGCTTCAAATCATCGGAAGTGAGCTTCAGTGCCTCGGCCGCATCCTTCGCCTGCTCGGCGCTGCGCCACAGGATCGAGGCACAGCCTTCCGGCGAAATCACCGAATAGACCGAGTGTTCCAGCATGATGATGTGATTGGCGGCGGCAAGCGCGATGGCACCACCCGAACCACCCTCGCCGATGATCGCGGAAACCAGTGGCACCTTGATCTTGAGGCAGGTTTCGATCGAGCGCGCGATGGCTTCTGCCTGGCCGCGCGCTTCCGCCTCGACGCCGGGATAGGCACCGGGCGTATCGACCAGCGTCACCACCGGCAGTTCGAAACGCTCGGCGAGTTCCATCAGGCGGATCGCCTTGCGGTAGCCTTCCGGCTTCGCCATGCCGAAATTGTGGCGGACACGGCTCTGCGTGTCGTTGCCCTTCTCGTGCCCGATGATCACCACCGGGCGACCACGGAAGCGGCCAAGGCCACCCTGGATCGCGCGGTCATCGGCAAAGGCACGGTCGCCCGCCAGCGGCACGAAATCGGTCACCAAAGCCGCAACGTAATCGCGAAAATGGGGCCGCTCCGGATGGCGGGCAACCAGCGTCTTCTGCCAGGGTGTCAGCTTTGCATAGGTCTGCTTGAGCAGCTTCTCAGTCTTGCTCTGCAGTTTGGCGACCTCCTCGGCGATGTTGATGTCACCGCCGGTGGCCACATGCTTCAATTCGGCAATCTTGCCGTCCAGTTCGGCAATAGGCTTCTCGAATTCGAGGTAGGTCGCCATTCTCGCAATATTCTCCTTGCGGCGCGAATGGTTATTTCGCGCCGGAAATCTGTCGTGCCTTCGCCAGTAGCACCTCAGCTTGCCGGATTGAAGCCAAATCGATCAGGCGGCCATCCAGCGACACGGCGCCTTTACCCTCTTTTTGGGCCTGGGCCATGGCTTCCATGATGCGTTCGGCCTTCTTGACCTCGGCCTCGGCCGGGCTGAAGAGCTCGTTGGCGAGGGCTACCTGGGAGGGGTGAATTGCCCATTTTCCTTCGCATCCCAAGACGTTAGCTCGCCCCCCGGCGGCCTTGTAACCATCGGAATCGCCGAAATCGCCGAACGGGCCGTCAACAGGGCGCAGGCCATTGGCGCGGGCAGCCACCACCATCCGGGCAATAGCGTAGTGCCACATATCGCCCCAATGGACATCGCGGCTGCCGCCCGAATCCTTGTCGGTGAGCACCGAATAGGCCGGATTGGCACCGCCGATATTGGTGGTCTTGGCCTTGGTCGAGGCAGCGTAATCGGCAACGCCGAAATGCAGGCTTTCATTGCGCTTCGAGGCGGCCGAGATGGCATGCACGTTCTGCATACCCAGTGCCGTTTCGATGATCATTTCGAAGCCGATGCGCTTCTTGCGGCCGACGGCCGCTTCGCACTGAGTCACCAGCATGTCGACGGCGTAGACGTCTTCCGGTGTACCGACCTTCGGGATCATGATGAGATCCAGGCGCTCGCCGCCCTGCTCGATCACGTCGACGACGTCGCGGTACATGTAATGGGTATCGAGGCCGTTGATGCGCACCGACATCTGCTTGGTGCCCCAATCGATGTCGTGGAGGGCCTGGATGATGTTCTTACGGGCCTGGGCCTTGTCGTCGGGCGCCACGGCATCCTCGAGATCGAGGAAGATGACATCGGCAGCGGATTTGGCCGCCTTCTCAAAAAGTTGCGGCTGTGAGCCGGGAACAGCGAGTTCGCTGCGATTGAGACGTGCGGGGGCCTGTTCAACGATCTTGAAGCTCATGATTTCACTTCCCTGCCCAGATGGTTGCGAGAGTTATTGGCCCGAGGTCCGGGCTACTGTCAATCCTCGCCTGTGCGCTGCACAATACCTGTACCGGGAGCGGCATCCTTTGGCCAATTTACTTTTTGCCAATCTGTTTTTTGCCAGGGGTTTCACGCCTGCGGGATGTGGATTTGGCAAGCGGATGGTGTGCCTCCACCAGCGACTTCAACCGGTCCTGCTGGACGTGGGTGTAGATCTGCGTCGTCGAGATATCGGCGTGCCCCAGCATCTTCTGCAGCGACCTCAGATCGGCGCCATGGTCGAGGAGATGGGTTGCAAAGGCATGGCGCAGTACATGGGGTGAGATGCGCGCCGGATCGATCCCGGCCTTGAGAGCGATCTCTTTCAGCAACTGCCCGAAACGCTGCCGCGTGAGGTGCCCCTCTTTGCCCCTTGAAGGGAACAAAAAGGGCGAATTGGGCAGGCCCTTCATGAAGCCCGCACGCTGGGCGAGATACGCGTTGAGCGCCGAGCGCGCCGGACCGTTGAGCGGCACCAACCGCTCCTTGCCGCCCTTGCCCTTCACGGTGAGGAAGGGCTGATCGCGCATCACCACGGCGACCGGCAGGCGCACAAGCTCGCTCACGCGCAGGCCTGTCGCATAGAGCAGTTCGATCATGGCGAGGAGCCGTGCCCCTTCCGCCCCATCCAGTCCGTTGCAGACCGTGATGAGTGTCGTCATCTCCTCTTCAGAGAGCAGTTTTGGCAAGGGCCGCCCGAGCTTGGGCGCATCGAGTGCCGCCGTCGGATCGTCATTGCGCCGGCCATCCTCGACCAGGAAACGATAGAATTGCTTTAGTGCCGAGAGGCGCCGTGCCTGCGTGCGGGGGCTGAGATCATTGTCGGCGAGAAAGCCGAGATATTTGCGCAGATCGGCCGAACTCGCATCGGCCAACCCACGCTTCAGAAATGCACTGAGATCCTCGAGATCGCGCCGGTAGGCCGCCAGCGTGTTGGTGGCGGCATTGCGCTCGGCCGCCAGCATTTCGAAGAAGGCGCCAAGGGCCGGGTCGGCGCTCACAGCCCGGCGAGGACGGCGATTTCGCGGGCAATGCGGCGCGAATCCGCCTCCAGTCCCAGATCGATCAAGCTGCGCAAGGCGCTGCCCAGTATTGCCGGATCGGCCGCGATCGCCTTGTCTCCACCGATGCCGATCAACGCCAGTGTGATCGCCTCGCCTTTGCGCTTGCCGGACGCAGCCGCCACGAGCTCTGCTGCCGCCGAACCCGGCGCGATGATGGGGGCGGCTTGGAAACCGCCCACGACACCGCTTGTCACCGGCTGGTTGAGGCCCGCCATCAGCGTGTAAAGGAGGTCGACCCGTGGATTGGCGGTGCCGCTGGCTTTTGCCCAGGCACCCACCGGATCGCCGCTGCCCGGCAGTCCAGCGATCCGGCCGAGGAGATCGAGCCCTTCTTTCTCACCTGGCCGGCTGAATGCCGCTGGATTGGCGGCAACCGTATTGAGCCAGTAACCACCTTTATCGCTTTGACCGGTTACAAAGAGCAGGCGCGCCGCTTCGGGTGCGAAGAAGGACATCTCCCGCGACGGAGCGATGTCGCGCGCCAGCGGCCCGTAAAGCAGGGCCTGGACGAGATAGTCGCCACGCTGCCGTGCTTTCTTGAGCGCCGCGCCGATTGCCCGCGCCTTTTGCGCCGGCGCGCCACCACGAAAGGCGGCCTGATAGAGCTGTGCGCGCAATTCGACGCTGTCGGTCATGCCGATCGCGGTTGCCGGATCGGCAATGCCCGACGGCATCTGCATGTAGAGGTCGCTCAGTTCCAGCGGCGGAATGAGGCCGAACTTCAAGGCCTGCTCCGCCGCCGCAACCCGCTCCGGCAAGGGTCGGGTGGCATCGCGGGCGATCATGACGCTGCCACCGGCCCCGACCGGCATCACCGGCTGCGTGCCGGTTGCGGCGGGTGCCTGCATCCCGACAGTCTTCATCAGCGCGACATTGAGCGGATCGGGTGCCGCGATATTTTTGGGCACGCGCTTGGTCTCACCATTGGCGAGGGCCGCCAGATTGATGAAATCCTTGGTCGCTTGGTCGGGATCATTCCGTTCGCGCAAGAGATCGAGGCCGAGCGAGGCCGGATCATTCTGCTTGCGCATGATCTGGCAGAAAATGACGGCGCGGCGGAAGAACAGGCTCGGCGGTTCATTGCGCGCCATGATTCCGTCGACCTGCTGGCAAGCACCGCTCGCGTCGTTGGCAAGCAGCGCTTTCTCGACGGCTTCCTGGGGGTCCATCGGCCCGCTCATCGGCGTCGCCTGGCCAAGCCCCATGGCGGCGTCGTTGAAACCCATCTGATGCAGCTTGTCGGCACGTACCGGTACTAGCGGATCGACGGAGCCGGCGGCCCCCGCACTGGGTGCATTGGTCAGCAGCAAGCGCCGCTGCAGTTCGCTCAAGGCCGGCACGCTGACCGGCGCCGGCAATTTCGGCAGCAGGCCCATCAAGCGCGAAACCTCGGAGCCTTGCCAGAGGTCGCTACCGAGATCGCCTGGCTGTGCATCGGCAGCGGGCATCGTTGCCGGCGCCGGCATGGGCGAAGTGGCCGCAGGAGCCGGCAATGGCGCACCGGGTTCGGCTGGTGGAACTCCAACTGGTGCCGGAAGTGGTGTGTTCGGCTGTGGCACCGGCTGAGCCGGCGGCAGGGGAGATGACTCGATCCCACCACCGCCAGATGGCGGAATCGTTGCCGGGGGAGGCGTCGTGGGCACGCCGAGAGGAGTCGGGTCGCCCGAAAGCGCCCAGACGTCCGAAATGATGGATATCTGTGGCAAAGTGACCGCCAGGGCGGTCAGCAGCGCGTAGGCCGTGGATCGCCGCGAGCCGGCCTTCGGCCCAGGCCCGTTGCCCAGCCTATTGCAGGGAGAGCCGGTCATTCGGGATCTGCAATTCGACCTGCTGGGTCGGCGCCGGCAGCTTGTAGGTGCCGAGGAAGATGACACCGCCGACGAGGATCACGACGACAATACCGAGGAGGCTGAGAAGTGGCTTGCTCATGTCTGGAAAATCAACTGCTTAACCATGACCCGTCACACTACGGCCCGGCATTTCAGCGGAGAGCGGTCGGGAATGACCTCACCATGCCATAGCGCCGGATTCGAATGCTAGTTCAAATACTAACCGTGATTTTGCCCGAAATGGCATCAACTCGGCGTGACACCGCAATACATCGACCCCGGCCTTGACGGCCACCTTAAGTGCCTGATACGCACGAGAAATGGTCGAAACACCCCAAGATAACGCCGTTCACGGCGGCCCCTCCTCCGGTACTGGTGCTGGCCGCGCCGGTACGCGCGACGCGTCCGATCACGCCCTTGATCGCGCTTTCGGGCAGAACGTCCTCGCCCAGATCAACCGGCCGATCGTGCTGGTGGGCCTGATGGGCGCCGGCAAGAGCTGCATCGGCAAGCGCCTTGCCAGTCATCTCGGCCTGCCCTTCGTCGATGCCGACCGCGAGATCGAGGCGGCGGCCGGTTGCTCCATCCCCGACATCTTCACCATGCATGGCGAGAAGGCCTTCCGCGACGGCGAGCGCCGGGTGATCCAACGCCTGCTCGGCAACCCGGTCCATATCCTGGCAACGGGCGGCGGCGCCTTTGTCGATCCCAGCACGCGCGCACTCGTCAAGGAACGTGCGCTCTCCATCTGGATCCGCGCCGATCTCGATCTGCTGCTGAAGCGCGTTTCGCGCCGCAACGATCGGCCGCTGCTGCAGAATGTCGATCCGCGCGCCAAGCTGGCCGAACTGATCGACCTGCGCCATCCCTTCTATGAGCAGGCGGATATCATCGTCGACAGCGCCGATGGTCCGCCGGAAGTGACGCTCGGCCGGGTCATGGAAGCGCTGCACGATCATTATGCCAAGGCCAAAGGCGACGGATCATGACGGCCGCCGTCTCTCGGGCACAGGACCGATCGCAGCCGGAGAAGGTGCGGGTCGAACTGGGTGAGCGCAGCTACGACATCCTGATCGGGCGCGGCCTCATTGCGGCCGCCGGCACATATATTCCGCCGCTGCTCGCCAAGAAGCACGTCGTCATCATCACCGACGCCAATGTGGCCAAGCTTCATCTTGAAGCGTTGGAGCGCGCACTTGGCAATGCCGGCGTCAAAGTCGACAGCATCATCATGCCGGCCGGCGAAGCGACGAAGTGCTTTGCCGAGGTCGAGCGCCTGACCGGCTTGCTGCTCGACATGAAAATCGAGCGCGGCACCACGCTTATCGCGCTTGGCGGCGGCGTCATCGGCGATCTCACCGGCTTCGTGGCGGCGATTACGCTTCGCGGCATCGATTTCATCCAAGTGCCGACCACCCTCCTCGCCCAGGTCGATTCCTCGGTCGGCGGTAAGACCGGCATCAACACGCCCCATGGCAAGAATCTCGTGGGCGCCTTCTACCAGCCGCGTCTGGTCCTCGCTGACACGGCGACACTCGATACCCTGCCACGCCGCGAATTGCTGGCCGGTTATGCCGAAGTCGCCAAATACGGGCTCATCGACGAACCCGATTTCTTTACCTGGTTGGAGGCCAACGGCGTCGATGTCGTCGAAGGTGACGAAGCCGCACGCCGCCATGCGATCGCCGTCTCCTGCCGCGCCAAGGCGCGCATCGTGGGCGCCGACGAACGGGAAAGCGGCGCGCGGGCGCTCCTCAATCTCGGCCACACTTTTGGCCACGCGCTGGAAGCCGAATGCGGCTTCTCGGACGAGCTTCTCCATGGCGAGGGCGTTGCCATCGGCATGATGATGGCGTTCGATCTTTCCGTGACTTTGGGCCTGTGCCCGGCAGAGGATGCGGCGCGGGTGCAGCGGCATCTTGCCAGCGTCGGCCTGCCGACGGCGCCAGGCGCCGTCCAGGGCCGTTTCTGGTCGGCGGATCGACTGGTCGAGCATATGGGGCGTGACAAGAAGGTGAAGGATGGCCGCATCGGCTTCGTGCTGGCGCGCGGCATCGGCAAGTCCTTCCATCCGGCGCATGTCGATCTGGCGGAAGTCATGGCGATGCTGGAGACGGCCATCGCCGCGTAAAATCCGGCACAGCCGTTCTTTTCAATGGGCCGGCCATTCTCAGACGATTGGGTGACGAAGATGGATTTGGTCCTGCTGAATCTCGGCGTCCTGGTCCTGCTGATATTTTGTTCGGCCTTCTTTTCCGGCTCGGAAACAGCCATTACCGCCGCCTCGAAGGCGCGGATACTGAACCTTGCCAATCAGGGCTTCAAGCGCGCGATCGTCGTCAAGCAATTGCATGGTCGCATGGAGCACGTGATCGGTACGATCCTGCTCGGCAATGCCTGCGTCAACAGCTTCATCGCCATCATCTCGGCGCATGTCTTTGTCACCTTCTTCGGTGCCGCTGGTTCGGTCTATGCCGGCATCGTGGCGACCGTCATCATCTTCGTCCTTGGCGAAGTTCTGCCCAAGACCTTCACCATCAACCACCCAGACCGCTCGGCCCTCACCCTGGCGCCGCTCGTGCTGTTCCTTGTCCGCGCCACAAGCCCGATCACGCATCTCACGCAAATAATCTGCAGCGGCCTGCTGCGCCTGTTCGGCGTCAAAGTGGTGAACGAGCTGGGCGCTGAGGAGCGCATCGAGGAATTGCGCGGCGCCATCGCGATGCATGCCGGTGCCGATGAGGAAATCCGCGAAGCCGGCCAGATGCTGCACTCGATCCTCGATCTTGAGGATGTACCTGTTTCGGACATCATGGTGCATCGACGCAACATGACCATGATCGATGCCGACCAGCCGATCGAGCAATTGGTCGCCGACGTCCTGCAAAGCCCGCATACCCGCCTGCCACTCTATCGTGGCGAGGCCGACAACATCATCGGCGTGCTACATGCCAAAGCCCTGCTGCGTGCGGTCCAGGCCAATCAGTGGAAGCTGGACGGGCTCGATATCGTCAGCCTTGCCTCGGCGCCCTGGTTCATTCCCGACCAGACCAATCTGCTGGCCCAGCTTGAAGCGTTCCGTCAGCGGCGCGAGCATTTCGCCCTCGTTGTCGACGAATACGGCGCCCTTATGGGTATCGTCACGCTGGAGGATATCCTCGAGGAAATCGTCGGCGATATCTCGGACGAGCATGACGTGACGGTGGCCGGCGTGAGCCCACAGGCCGATGGCAGTCTGGAGATGGACGGCACGGTCACGATTCGCGACCTCAACCGCGAATATGGCTGGCGCTTGCCGGATGACGAAGCATCGACCGTCGCGGGCCTGGTCCTGCACGAAGCGCAGCAAATCCCCTCGGCCGGCCAAGCTTTCGCCTTCCATGGCTTTCGCTTTGAGATTCTGGAGCGGCAGCGCAACCAATTGACCCGCATCAAGGTAACACCACCGACCGATGCCTTGCCGATCAAGGCGTCGCCGCCAAGCGGAAAACGCGCAGGAGTGCAGCTGAATGGCTGAGCCGTTGAAGAATTTGCCGCAACCTGCGCCGCGCGAGCCGCTCCATACACGGCGCTATGATTTCCGCGGCTTCCGGCGAACGGATGGACTTTTCGACATCGAAGGCCGCATGGTTGATACGAAGGATTATGCCTTCCCCAATGAATGGCGCGGCACGGTCGAGCCCGGCGATCCCGTCCACGACATGATCATCCGCCTGACCCTCGACGATCATTTCACCGTGCAGGACATTGCCGTGGTAACCGCCGCCTCGCCCTTCGCGATTTGCGCCGACATCACCCCGGCCTTCGACGCCCTGAAGGGCACCACCGTGGCCAAGGGCTGGTCGCACACCTTGCGCAGTCAATTCAGCGGCGCCCATGGCTGCACACATCACGTCGAAATGCTCCGTGCCATGGGCACGGTCGCCTTCCAGACGATCTATGGTTATCGCGAAAAGGCCAAGCGCGATGCCGGCGTCACCAAGAGTGACGGCCCGCCAGCCGATGCGACCCCAGGTCGGCGGCCCGGTTTCATCGATACCTGCCACGCGCTTGCCAGCGATGGCGAGGTCGTGCGCACCCACTGGCCGCAATTCTATCAACCGGTGGCGCACGGCCGGAAGCCGGCTTAGGACAGCGGCCATCAATTCTCGGGCCACGTTCTGGGGGAACCGCCCGGCAAGAGGCGGCGTTGAGCAGGGCAGCGCAAAGGAACGGAGAAACTGCAAGGTGATCGGCGTTTCACGCCTATGGCGGGGGCAAACGGCATCCATCCCAATGGCGACCGCAACGGCGCGTCCCAATTGGCGGCCCACCCCCTTTATCGGCCTGTGCATGGCCCTGCATGTCGCTGGTGTTGCCGCGGTAGCTGTCGAGCCGAGTAGCTGGCTCTGGACGCTGACAGGTTTTGCAGGAATTCATGCCGTGATCGCCGGCTTGGTGCTTCTTCCGCGCAACAAGCTGCTTGGCGCCAATATCACGCGGCTGCCATTGGCCGCCGTCAGGCGTGGGGAAATCGCCCTGACCTTCGACGATGGCCCCGATCCGGCGGTGACGCCGCGTGTTCTCGACCTGCTCGATACCGTCGGCGCCAGGGCAACCTTCTTCTGTGTCGCCGAGAAGGCCCGACGATATCCCGATCTGGTGCGGGAGATTCACCGCCGCAATCACCAGGTCGAAAATCACAGCGACGCGCACAGCCTGGGCTTCGCCTTCTTCGGCTATTGGCGCATGGCACGCGATATCGATGCGGCGCAAGCCAGTCTCACGCGCCTCACCGGCCATGCACCGCGCTTCTTTCGCGCGCCGGCCGGCATGCGCAATCCGCTGCTCGACCCGATCCTGCAAATGCGTGGCCTCCGCCACGTCGCCTGGACCCGGCGCGGCTTCGACACCGCCGAAGCGGATCCGGAAGCCGTGCTGTCGCGTCTCGCGGCAAGTCTGGATAGCGGCAACATCCTGTTGCTGCATGACGGCGGTTCGGCACCGATGGACGACGAGACGCCGGTAGTGCTGGCGGTTCTGCCGGCGCTACTCGCCAGAACGAAAGAGCGTGGCTTGCGATCGGTGACCCTCGACGGTGCCTTTGCCGAGGGCGACAGCCACCAGAAATAGAAACGGGCCGGCTTTGCGGCCGGCCCGATCCTATCACTCTCCGTGATCGCTTATTCGGCAGCCGAAGCGGAGGCCCCGTTGCCCGCCTTGGGCACCGGCTGAGCGCCGACCAGCAGGCGGTTCACCAAATCGCTGCCCTCGGTGAAGCCCGCTTCCTTCAGCAATTGGTCGACGACCGGTGCGTTAGCGCGGTAGGCGAGCAGTTGGCTCATCAGATTGTCGATACGCCCGCCGCCATTGCCGCTGTCACCGGCGATGCCGCCGCCCGGCAGTCCACCGCCCATGTCGACGATGCGGACGTCGCTGATCTTCTCCAGCGGCCGCACGGCCTCGGCAATCGCTACCGGGATGATGCGCAGGCGCTCGCGCATGACCTCGAGTTCCACCATCGCCGCCGAGAGTGCGTTGCGGGCCTCGTTGATCGCGCGCTGGCCTTCGGCTTCGACCGCATAGGTCTTGGCCTGCGCCTCGGCGCGGATCATAGCCGCATCCGAATCTGCCTTGGCCGAAGTGCGCACGGCTTCGGCGCGGTCGTCTGCAGCATTGCGCTCTGCTTCGGCTTGCACCGTGACCTTGGTCGCCTCCTGTTCGGCCGCCTGGCGGGCGGCGAGCACGGCGATCTGGCGTTCGCGTTCGGCGATGGCGACCTGCTGCGCCGTCGTCACCGATTCCTCCGCCGCGATGGCCAGCGCACGGGCCTTTTCGGCTTCGGCACGAGCATCCGATTCAGCGCGGCTGCGATCGGCAACCGCGATGGCGCGTTCCTGGTCAGCGAGCTCGATGTCGCGCTTCTTGCCAATGGCCAAGGTCTCCGCCGTACGATCGGCCTCGATCTTGCGTTGCTGAATGGCAAGCTCGGCCGCGATGCGGGCCTGTTCCTGGGCCTGTTTCGCTTCCGCCTCGCGCAGGGCCACCGCCTGCTGCGTGGTGATGCGCGCTTCCGCCTCGGCACGCTGCGCCTCGGCTTCCTTCAACGCGGCGGCCGCACGCGTTTCGGCCGTCTTGTTGACGATGTCACGCTCCTGCGACAGCTCGGCCTCCTTCTTCTGCCGGTCGATGTCGAGAGTCTTCTGGCGCGCATCGAGATCCTGCTGTGCAATGGCAACTTCCGCCGCTCGCACAGTGAGGTTCCGCTCCTGGCGTTTGGCTTCCGTGATCTTGGTCAAGGCCGCCAGACCTTCGGCGTCGAACGCGTTGTTCGGGTTGAAATACTTGGTGTCGGTCTGGTCGAGCTTGGTGAGCGAAGCACTTTCGAGCTCGAGGCCGTTGAGCTCAAGATCGCTCGCCACCGTTTCCTGCACGCGACGGACGAAATCGGCGCGCTTTTCCTGCAGGTCCGCCAGTGCCATCGTGGCGGCCACCGAACGCAAGGCGTCGACGAACTTCGCTTCGACCAACTCGCGCAGGGCGTCGGCGTCGTTGGTGCGGTCGCCCAATGTCTGTGCCGCGAGCGCGATCGATTGCTGATCCGGCTTCACGCGGACATAGAATTCGACGCCGATATCAACGCGCATGCGATCCTTGGTGATCATGGCGTCGGCATTCTCGCGCCGCACGTCGAGACGCAGGGTCTGCAGATTGACCCAGCGGATCGATTGGAACACCGGCAGCACGATAGAGCCGCCGTCCAGCACGACCTTCTGCCCGCCGAGACCGGTCCGCACATAGGAACGGTCCTTTTCGGCGCGTGCATAGAGCCTGGCGATGACCAAGCCGATCGCCAGGATGGCGACCAGGCCAATCAACGCCGGCAAGGCGACAGCAATCACCAGATCAATCATTTCAGCTCCCTCCTCATGCCGCGCGACAGCTGACCATCAGACTGGGCGACGGCACATTAAAGCTTTGCAATAGGTCTATCGTGCACTGGCAACGAGCTTCGGATCCGCCGGAATGGCGATGTACTCGCTGCCACGCCGCTCGGTGAGCAGCACGGTGGCGCCGATGGCGATTTCGGTATCGGGCGCCGCGGCGCGCACCCACGGAAAATGCTTGTTGCCGTGGGTGTCCTTGACCGTGA
This sequence comes from Pseudomonadota bacterium, assembly GCA_016183985.1. GTDB lineage: Bacteria > Pseudomonadota > Alphaproteobacteria > Dongiales > Dongiaceae > Dongia. The sequence goes on from JACPDN010000011.1 coordinate 312,647, forward strand.
CGCGGCCGATATTGTCGGCCGTGACCGGGCCAAGTGCCACAACGCCCGTGAGTCCCACCAGATCGTCCGCCGTCACGACGTAGCTTTCATCGCGCGGCACGACATAGCCGATGAAGCGGCTGACATTGCGCGTCGCCGGCACGGCCAGGACGGCTGCCGGCAGGGCCACCATCCAGGCCGGCAGGAAGCCGATGACAAGATGCGCCAGCGCCTGTGCCAGATAGCCGAAAGCGGCGAAAGTGCCGAGCCAACCCATGATCCAAACCAGCAGCGGCACGCGGCCGGCATTGAGCCAGTCCCAGGCCGTGCCGAACATGCCGCCTTCGATGCCATGGGCATCAAGGCCACCGGCAGCGACGCCACCATGATCGAGATCGGGCATATCGGGCGTGTCGACGTCGAAGAGCGCATCGATCTTGGCCGAGAGCGACACGCCCATGAACATGCTGATGATCTCGATCGCCAGCAGACCAATGAGAATCATCCCGGCGATCGCAAAGGGGCGGGTACCGGCACCGGAGATAAACTCCAGAACAGATCCGTCGTTCACGTCATCACCTTTCCCGGGCCATCCGGCCCGACATCAATTCTTGCGCGACTTCAACTGCGCGAGGCGTTCTTGGATCGCCTGCTCACGCGCCAGGCGATTAAGCTCGTCGATCGCTTTCGCCTGCTCGTTCCCGGGCCCGACTGGCACGCCGCTGACCCGTGCGATGACGGCCTCGGCCCGCTCGACCTTGCGCGCGGCGCCATTCTTGTGACCCGCCGGTGATGCAGCAGCCTCCTGGGCGGCGGCACGCTGTGACTGCAGCAATTCCTTGAGACGGTCTTCGGCCTCGCGGCGGCTGGCATTCACCGCATCCAGGGACTGATTGAGCTGTGCGATCCTGTCGGCCACGTCATCGAGCAGTCGGTCGAGTACGGCGGCCTGCGCCTCGATATCGAGCTGGCGGGCGATGCCGCTTTCGGCGAGGTCGTCGCGACCTTGCGCCACGGCGAGCTTCAGCTTCTCGTCAAGCTCCCCACGCTCGCGCAGCAATTCCTTGCGCCGCGCATCGATGCGGTGCTGCTCGGCCAATGCCTTGCCAAGCTCCACGCGCACTTCGTCGGCGGCGGCGTCGATCTCGCGGATCGCCTGCTCCATCACTGCCTGCGGGTTGGTTTGTTCAGCAGCCGAAATGGCCGCATGCGTCATACCGGAGATCACGCGGCCGATCCTGCTGAGAGCGTTTTCCGTTGCCATGGTCTTCTCCTTCAAGGCGGTTTCGACAAAAGCCAACTCGGCGGAAATCAGAAACTCGAAGCGGCCGCCACGCTCCACCAATCTTGCCGGCGCACTGCCGTGCCAGATCTCGCTGTAATCGGTGAGCGCGAAAGCCACGGTGAGCCGTCCATCCACCGTCGCCAGCGACAGTGATTGGATGCCCCGCACCGAGAACAGCTTTTCGTCGAACGGCATGCCATCGACGTTCACACCGCGCCGGCGCTGCGCCCAATCCTTTAACGTGAGCACCACAGCCTGCGCCGGCAGGTGCGAGCGGGCGCGAGCGGCTTCGTAATATTGGCGGTGCAAGGCGACGAGATCGGCTGATTGCTCGGCCGGTACAGTTTCATCGAGCCAGACCAGTAATTCGCGATAGGCCTCCAGCGATCGCCGCAGCGCAGTAGCGCCCGCGGCATCCGGGTGAAGGGTCAGACGGCACTGACCGAAATCCTGGTATCGGCGTTTCTTGACCATGGAATGAACATAAAGGACTCATTTTATCCTTTTCAAGACTTTTCGAAGGCTGTCTTGAAAATTTCTCGACTCCTGGCTGCATATGCGAATGAAAGTCGGCCTTAACCATTACGTGCCGGCTTCATTCATCGATGCGCCTAAAACAAGTAGGAAAGGGCAAGGCCCGCGTCAATCCGCCCCAGGAGATATTTAGGGGCAGATTCGGGCAGCTGGATTTTCAGGCTTCGCCGGGCGCCTTTACAACCAAGGCCAGGGCATGAACGCCGGCATTGAGATCGTCGGCCAGCGCCGCATAGACGAGGCGCTGGCGTTCGACCCGGCTTTTGCCGGCAAAGGCGGATGCGGTGATCTCCACTTTGAAATGCGTCTCACCGCTTTCCTTCCAGGCGGCATGGCCGTGATGCTGGTTGGTCTCGTCGATGACATTGAGGTGCGTGGGGGCGAAGGCCGCCTTCAGCTTCGCCGTCATGCCGTCCGCGATCTTGCCCATCGCCCTGCTCCCCTTACGCGGCAGCGCCGCAGCACTTCTTATATTTCTTGCCCGAACCGCAGGGGCACGGATCATTGCGACCCACCTGCACGACACGGCGCGGCGGCGCTTTCGGGTTGAGTTCGCCATCGACATAGACCCAGCGGCCATTCTCGCGCTTGAAGGTCGCCAATTCATGATGCACGCCGGTCTGGCCCTGGCGCTTGAAGCGGGCGATGAACTCGACTTCGCCGGTCTCGTCCTTCTCGCCACCGCCGACCACGCGGCGGATTTCGAGCCCGCGCCAATCGATCTCATTCATCATGACTTCGCCCTCGGCACGGTCGAACGGCTCGTCCATGTCGCTGGCATGGGTCTTGTCGATATAGTCGAGGTTCCGCTCCTTGAAGGCGGAATAGCGCGAGCGCATCAGCGCCTCGGCGGTCGGTGCCGGAGCGCCGTTGATAAGTGGCAGGCAGCAAGCTTCGAGCTGTTTTCCCGAACCGCAATGGCACGTCGTCATGAGATCAAATCCGCTTCGTAAAAAATGTGTCGCCGCATTGGCTTAGCCTGCGACAAGAGTTCCGGCAAGTGCTCTCGCCCTTGCAGGAATGCGCGCCGCACCTCATACTTAACTCCATGTCGAAAGAACAGACCATCCGTCACAGGCGCCGGAGCCATTTCGATCCCGACCCGCCGCCCCGCCCCGTGACCTGCAACCATACCGGATGCCAGGAATCCGGCACCTTTCGCGCGCCCAAATCGCGCAACAACCTCAACGAATACTATTGGTTCTGCCTGGATCACGTGCGGGAGTATAATCGCACCTGGGACTATTACGCGGGCATGGGACCAGCCGAAATTGAGAAGTCGGTCCGCGCGTCCATTGTCGGCGACCGGCCGACCTGGAAGCTCGGCCAGCGTTCAGCGAGCGGCCGGCAGTATAAATTCGACGCCCACACCCGCTTTGACCTTTTCCCTGAGGAGGTCCAGGCGGATATCGAAGCGCGCATGGGCCAGGCCAAGCGCCAGGCTGAAAAAGAGGCTCGCGCCCGTGCGCGGCGCAAGCTATCGGCAGAGGACCAAGCGTTGGCCGTGCTGGACCTGGTGGCGCCGGTCGATTGGGATGCAATCAAGACGCGCTATAAAACCCTGGCCAAGCTGCTGCATCCCGATTCCAACGGTGGCGACAAGGTCGCCGAGGAGCGCCTGAAGATCGTCAATCAGGCCTATAGCATGCTGAAGCGCGCCGCCATCGCCGATTGATCGGTCCCGTAACGGGACACCCTGTATCGGTACAAGTGTATCGGCACAGTTGCGCCGATTTCTTGGGCACAGATGCGGCCCCGCACGTAATCCATCCGGAAAGCAGGGCTGCTTTGCAGCGAATGACCTAGTCACCATCCTGGAATTGCCTTAGAAAGAGCACCCTTTTTGAAGACGTTAACGAGCTGACGAGCCCCATCATGGTCACCCAGAATCTCGCCCAAATCGACAAGTCCTCGAAGCCCGACATCAACATCTCGGTGCGCCAGATGTTCGGTCTCGATTCCGATCTCCAGGTGCCGGCCTTCAGCCAGCGCACCGAGCTCGTACCCGATGTCGACGAGTCCTATCGCTTCGACCATGACACCACCATGGCCATCCTGGCGGGCTTCGCCTTCAATCGCCGCGTCATGATCCAGGGTTATCACGGCACCGGCAAGTCGACCCATATCGAACAGGTCGCCGCCCGCCTCAACTGGCCCTGCATCCGCGTCAACCTCGACAGCCATATCAGCCGCATCGACCTCATCGGCAAGGACGCCATCGTCCTCAAGGACGGCAAGCAGATCACCGAATACCGTGAAGGCCTGCTGCCCTGGGCGCTGCAGCACCCGACCGCCCTTGTCTTCGACGAATACGACGCCGGCCGTCCGGACGTGATGTTCGTGATTCAGCGCGTGCTCGAAGTCGAAGGCAAGCTGACCCTCCTCGACCAGAACAAGGTCATTCGTCCGCACCCGGCCTTCCGCCTGTTCGCTACAGCGAACACCGTGGGCCTCGGCGATACGACCGGCCTCTATCACGGCACGCAGCAGATCAACCAGGGTCAGATGGATCGCTGGAACATCGTTGCGACGCTGAACTATCTGCCGCATGACGACGAAGTGAACATCGCGCTCGCCAAGTCGCCGACCTACGATAACGAGCAAGGCCGCAAGACCTTGAACGCCATGGTCGCCTGCGCCGAACTCACACGCGCCGGTTTCATCAACGGCGATATCTCGACCGTAATGAGCCCGCGTACCGTTATCACCTGGGCCGAAAATGCGCGTATTTTCGGTGATGTCGGTTTCGCCTTCCGCGTCTCGTTCCTCAACAAATGCGACGAGCTCGAGCGGCCGGTCGTGGCTGAGTACTACCAGCGCTGCTTCGGCCAGGATCTGAAGGATTCTGCCACGCAGGCTCAGATCCGGGCATAACGCTAGCGGGATCAGAGGGCAGCAATTCTGGGGGCAGCGATGTCGGGACCGAAAAATCCGGTCGAGGAGTTCCGCCGCGTCACGGCCGCCACGATGCGCGCCATGTCGGGGAACAATGAACTGCAGGTGAGCTTCGCGCCCAATCAGGGGCCGGCCGGGATCAGCGGCAGCGAGGCGCGCCTGCCTTTGCCCGGACGCCATCTGCCGACGGCCGACGTCGCCCTCACCCGCGGCGAGGCTGACGCGATCGCGCTGAAGCTCCGGCACCACAACCCCAAAGTCCATATGCGCGAGGCGCCGAAGAGCCAGCTCGCCCGCGACATCTTCCAGGCCTTGGAAACCGCGCGCGTCGAGGCGATCGGCTCGCGCCGCATGGACGGTGTCCGCCAGAACCTCAATGCAGCGCTCGACGAGCATTGCCGGCAGAAGGGCTTTGTGCGCGTCGCCTCGCAGCAGGAAGGCTCGCTTCCCGATGTGCTGCGGCTGTTGGCGCGCGAGACTCTCACCGGCCAAGCCGTGCCGGAGCTCGCCAAGGGCATGGTCGATCTGTGGCGAGGTGACCTGCCGCAGAAGGTGCGCGAGGATATCGAACGCCTCGGCGAATGCCTGACGAGCCAGAAGGCCTATGCCAAGGCGACACGGCGTCTGCTCGCCGATATGGAGCTCGAAGCCTCGGAAGACGATTTCGATCCGGATGACGAGGAAGCCGAGAACCAGGAAGATCCGGATCAGGACAACGACGATCAGCAGCAGACCAAGGGCAAGGAGCAGCAGAAATCCGACAGCCAGATGGAGCTGGAATCGGAAGCTGCCGAAAGCGCTGCGGCTGAATCCGAGGAAGTTGATTCCGAAGAAACCGATATGGAGATGGATGCTGAGACTGGCGATGAAAAGCCGGGCAGCCCCAAGCGCCGCAACGAACCTGATTTGAGCCGCCGTAACGAGGCGCCCTATAAGCCCTTCACGGCACAGTTCGACGAAGTCGTGGATGCGGCAGATCTCTGCGATCCGGAAGAACTCTCGCGCCTGCGCCAGTTGCTCGATCAGCAATTGACCGCCTTGCAGACCGTGGTGGCGAAGCTTGCCAACCGCCTGCAGCGACGCCTGCTCGCCAAGCAGAACCGCTCGTGGAACTTCGACCTCGAGGAAGGCATCCTTGATGCGGCACGGTTGCCGCGCGTGGTCGTGAACCCCGATTTACCGCTCTCCTACAAGCAGGAGAGCGATACCGAATTCCGCGATACAGTCGTTTCGCTGCTGATCGATAATTCCGGCTCCATGCGCGGGCGGCCGATCACGGTCGCCGCCATGACCGGCGATATCCTGGCGCGCACGTTGGAACGTTGCGGCGTGAAGGTCGAGATCCTCGGCTTCACCACCCGCATGTGGAAAGGCGGCCAGTCGCGCGAAAGCTGGATCGCCGCCGGCAAGCCTGGCAATCCCGGCCGCCTCAACGACCTGCGCCATATCATTTACAAATCGGCCGATGCCCCTTGGCGACGCGCCCGCAAGAACCTGGGCCTGATGCTGCGCGAAGGCATCCTGAAAGAGAACATTGACGGCGAGGCGCTCCTCTGGGCCCATAATCGCATCGCGGTCCGCTCCGAGCAGCGCAAGATCCTGATGGTGATTTCGGACGGTGCGCCGGTCGACGATTCGACGCTGTCGGTCAACCCCGGCAATTATCTGGAGCACCATTTGCGCGACGTCATCGATTGGATCGAGACGCGTTCGAATGTCGAGCTCGTAGCAATCGGCATCGGCCATGACGTCACCCGCTATTACAAGCGTGCAGTCACACTGGTGGACGCCGAGCAACTGGGTGGCACGGTGCTGGAACAGCTCGCCGCTCTGTTCGAAGAAGATCACCGCCGCGGCGGCAAGAGCAAAGGCGGCTTCGCGGCCTAATCAGCGACGACGCGTCGCGCGGACGGGGATCGGTTCCAAGACGGGGACCGGTTCCAACACGGCATTGCCGGTCGGCCTGTCATCGCTCGGCGTCTCCTCCTCTTCCTTCAGCGACATGACGGCAATGCCCATCTGCAAGCCGCCAAAAGTGAGCGCCGTGAAGAAGGTGAGAAGCGCTACAGCCAAGATGCCGAAGGATGAGGTGCTGATCAGCGTGGCCAAGCCGCCGATGTCGAGTGCCAACAGGAACGCGACGAAGATGATCGCAGCTGCGCCGCCGATAAGCGCATGACGCAGCATGAATTTGACCAACATCGGCATCGACTTCCTCACAATCGATTTCCTCATATCTGACAGCATTCCAACCGCGCCACTCTGGCATGGTTCCCCATGCGGATCGAAGGGGGCATTTTGCCGCGAATTGCCGGCATTTCGTGATCGATCAACGAGCATTGTGGCATCGACCCGACTCGTATTGTCGGTTTATCTTCCTCAGTCATTGCATTATCGCGCGAGGGGAACCCCATGGCTTCGTTGAGAATTTTATGGGCTTTTGCGCCTTTGGGTGTGGGCCTCGCACTGGCGATGCCGGCTTCAGCCGATCTCGCCGCGGCCGAAGCGGCAATCGCCGCCAAGAAATACGACGCCGCCATCGCGGAATTGCAGCCGCTCGCATCCAACGGCGACGGATATGCCAAATGGAAGCTGGCTCAGCTCTATCTGGCCGGACATGGCGGTTCTGCTGGCGAGGGCATCTCGCTCCTCAAGGAAGCCGCCGAAGCCGGCGAGCCCGAGGCTCAATCGCGCCTGGGCGTGCTCTATGCCAAAGGCGAAGGGGTGCCGCAGAGCGACACCGAGGCCTATAAATGGCTGTCGCTAGCCTCCCGCGGCGCGGCACCCGGCGTTTCACGGCTCATGGCCGAAACCAATCAATCCGTGGTCGGGCAGCGCATGACGCCAGAGCAGCGCGCCAGTGCCGAGGCAGAGTCGAATCAGGCGGCGGCCGGCTATCAGGGACCAACTGCCGCCACGACTGACGCACCAGTCGGCGCAGCTCCGGCCACCGCAGAAACTCAGCCGAGCGAAACGCAAGTGGCTGCTCTCCCCTCTGCCGACGCACCGAGCGGCATTCGCCTGCAGCTCGCTTCGGTTCCGAATGAAGCCGATGTCGATGGCGAATGGCAGCGTCTGCAAAAGCGCCTTGGCAACGCTCTTGACGGACAACAGCTTCAAGTCGAGCGCGCCGATCTCGGTACCAAGGGCGTCTTCTATCGCCTGCAGATCGGCCCTTTCGCCGATCGCGCTGCCGCGAAGGCGGCCTGCAAGGAGATCAAGGCTGCCGGCGGCGATTGTCTGCTGGTCGGTCCCTGACGTCGGTGGCTCCGGCGGCCGAGGCCACGCAAGCTGGTGATCCCGTGGCCTAGCCCGGCCGGAGGAAACCCGCTAGATTGCCCCGATCATGCCCTATGAATCCTTGCGCGATTTCATCCAGAAACTGGAGCAGAGCGGCCGCCTGAAGCGCGTCGCCGCTCCGGTCGATCCGCATCTTGAGATGACGGAAATCCAGACCCGCCTGCTGGCCGAAGGCGGGCCGGCGGTGTTGTTCGAAAACCCTGTCTCAAAGCAAAGCGGCAAGCGCTATCGCATGCCGGTGCTGGTCAATCTTTTCGGCACCGTTGAACGCGTGGCCTGGGGCATGGACCGCGAGCCCAATGGCCTGCGCGCACTCGGCGAGACGCTCGCCTTCCTGAAACAGCCGGAACCGCCTGGTGGCTTCAAGGAAGCCTGGGAGATGCTGCCGTTGTTGAAGACAGCACTCGCCATGAAACCGAAACAGGTTGGCTACGCGCCGGTACAGGATGTTGTGCTGACGGGCGATCAGATCGATCTCGGCGAGCTGCCGGTCCAGGGTTGCTGGCCCGGCGAACCTGCACCGCTCATCACTTGGCCGCTGGTGGTCACCAAGGGGCCAGGCAAGGGCAAGTCCGACGATTTCAATCTCGGCATCTACCGCATGCAGGTGCTCTCGAAGAACCAGACGCTGATGCGTTGGTTGAAGCATCGCGGCGGTGCGCAGCATCACGCGCGCTGGGCCGAGACGAAGCGCGAGCCCTTCCCGGCTGCTGTCGTCATCGGCGCCGATCCCGGTACCATTCTCGCGGCCGTGACGCCCGTTCCCGACACGATGTCCGAGTACCACTTCGCCGGCATGCTGCGCGGCAAGAAGGTCGAGCTCGTCGATTGCAAGACCGTCCCGCTGCAGGTGCCAGCCCATGCCGAGATCGTGCTGGAAGGCCATGTCTCGCTCGAAGACTATCGCCCGGAAGGGCCCTATGGCGATCACACCGGCTACTACAATTCTGTCGAGCCGTTCCCGGTCTTCACCATCAGCGCCGTCACCATGCGCAAGGATCCGATCTATCTGTCGACCTTTACCGGCCGGCCGCCTGACGAGCCATCGGTGTTGGGCGAGGCGCTGAACGAAGTCTTCATTCCACTGCTCACCCAGCAATTCCCCGAGATCGTCGACTTCTGGCTGCCGCCAGAGGGTTGTTCATATCGAATTGCCGTCGTCTCAATAAAGAAGGCTTATGCAGGACATGCCAAAAGGGTAATGTTCGGCGTCTGGTCGTTTTTACGACAATTCATGTATACGAAGTTCGTCATCGTCGTTGATGACGACATCAATGCGCGCGACTGGAAAGACGTCATGTGGGCGATTTCGACCCGCATGGATCCCGTGCGCGACTTGACGCTCGTCGAACGCACGCCGATCGACTATCTCGATTTTGCCTCGCCGGAAAGCGGACTTGGCGGCAAGATCGGCCTCGACGCCACCAACAAGTTGCCACCCGAGACGCATCGCGAATGGGGCGAGAAAATCGCCATGGACCGAGATGTGATCGCGCGCGTCGATGCGCGTTGGGCTGAACTTGGCTTGCCTGGAAGCGGCAAATCGATCTGGAAGCCATGACATCGGAGCCCTGCGCAAATCGCACGACAGCGAACAATGCGCATCGCTAGGCTGGTCAGCCCGATCATGCATGGAGATGGCGGATGCCTTCGCAGATGCTCGCGACCAGATTGACCGATTGCCTCGGCTGCACCCATCCGGTGATCTCGGCCGGCATGGGCGGCCCGGCCCGCTCGAGCCTCGTGGCAGCTGTTTCCGCGGCAGGCGGTTTCGGCCTGCTGGGTATGGTGCGGGAGCCGCCGGCACTCATCGAGCGCGAGATCGCTACTGTTCGCGCCCGGACCGACCGCCCGTTCGGCGTCAACCTGATCCCCTTCGCGACGCCGCCTCAAATGCTCGAGGATGAACTTGCCGCCTGTTTCAATGCACGCGTCCCGGCCATGTGTTTTTTCTGGGAGGTCTATCCCGATCTGATTGCGCGTTCGAAGGCAGCTGGCGCTCTGGTGCTCTACCAGGTGGGCTCGCTCGATGCGGCCATACTGGCTGCCAAGGCCGGGGCCGATGTTGTGATCGTGCAGGGGATCGAAGCCGGCGGGCATGTGAAAGCAACCCAGCCGTTGGCCACCCTGCTGCCGCGTATCGCGGACGCGATCGATATCCCCGTCGCCGCCTCGGGCGGCATCAGTGACGGCAGTGGTCTCGCCGCAGCGTTGGCGATGGGGGCCGACGGCGTTCATTGCGGCACCGCGTTCCTGGCCTCCAGCGAATCCTTTGCCCACGCCTATCATAAGCAGCGGTTGATCGAGGCGGGGCCGCAGGATACGGTCCTCACTGATCTCTTCTGTATCAACTGGCCGCCCCACGCTCCCGTCCGGGTGCTGAAGAACAGTGTTACTGCCGGCGCCGGTGATAAATTATGGGGATATCATCCAGGTCAAATGCCACATGTGGTCATCGGCGAAGAAGAAGGGCGGCCCATCGTGAAGTTCGGCACAGATTCACCGCTCCAATCCATGACAGGTGACTTCGAACAGATGGCGCTCTACGCCGGCCAGGGCGTCGGTGTTGAAACATCCATTCGGCCGGCGGCAATTGTCCTTGAGGAAATGGTCGCGGGTGCCGCGGCAAAACTGCGCCGCACGAGCCAGATGGTACAAGACGCATGACGAATTGGGACGTAGTTAAGCCCTGGCGCAAAGAGGCGCGGGGCAAGATCCTGGGTGCTCGCACGGCTTTGCCGCCGACCTTGCGTCAGGGAATGTCAGCCGCCCTCATGGAACGGCTCCATATGGTTCTGGAAGAGGCCGAAGGGCCTATCAGTTTCTATTGGCCGTTCCGTGGTGAGCCGGATTTACGACCCTTGATGCGCACGCTTGCTGCCGAAGGTATCGAAATCGCCCTGCCGGTCGGCAAGAAGCTCGGCGAGCCGCTGACCTTTCGCCCCTGGGAGCCGGGTTGCGCCATGGCGCGCGGCATCTGGGATATTCCGATTCCAGCGACAGACCTCGAGATCACGCCGCAAACCATCATCGCCCCTCTCGTCGGCTTCGACGCGGTGCTGTATCGCTTGGGCTATGGTGGTGGTTTCTTCGATCGCACACTGGCCGCCCGAAAGCGATCGGCTGAGGTGATCGGCGTCGGCTTTGCCATGTTTCAGCTGCCCAGCATCAAGCCGCAGCCACACGACGTTCCGATGGGCCGCATCGTCACGGAGCGATCGGCGGCACTCGCGCCGGGCAATGGTTCCAGCTCACCTGTCTGCTATGCGGACGAATCAGACCGGACCTATGCCGGCGATTTCGATGCAGCTGAGATCGCAGCGCTGCTGCAACCGCTCGAATCCACCTTGCCGCCCGAGCGTCTGCCTTTGGTCGACTTCATCTATTGGCGGCTGGGCGTGCGGCCGGCACCGCGCGGCAGCACCATTGCACCGGCAGATATCGAAACGCATCTCTGCAAGCTCATTCCGCGCGTAAGCGACGACGGTATCCACGCGGCACTGCAGGCCTTGCGCGCGACTCTGCTGCCCTAGAGCCTACCGCTCCTTGGCGCGCAGCATCTCGCGCGAGATGATGTGTCGCTGGATTTCCGAGGTGCCTTCCCAGATGCGCTCGACGCGCGCGTCACGCCACATCATTTCCAGCGGCAGTTCTTCCATAAGGCCCATGCCGCCGAAGATCTGGATCGCCTGATCGGTAACGCGGCCCAGCATCTCGGTCGCAAACAGCTTTGCCATGCCGGCGTCGCCATCGGTCATGGTGCCGTTCTGCAGCTTCCAGCAGACATAAGCCGTCAGCGCATTGGCGGCTGCGATCTCAGTCCGCATGTCGGCAAGCTTGAACGAGACGCCCTGGAACTTGCCGATGGTCTGGCCGAACTGCTTGCGTGTCGCCGCCCAATCGAGGGCCAGATCCATCGCGCGTTCCGCCTTGCCGCAGCAATTGGCGGCGATGAAGACACGGCCGCCCAGCAGCCATTCGCTGGCGACAGTGAAGCCCTTCCCTTCTTCGCCAAGAATCTGACGCTTGTTAAGGCGCACATTGTCGAAGAAGAGTTCCCAATTGTCGTAGGCGCGGTATGAAACGCAGCGTGGGCCACGGCGGATAGTGAAACCTGGCGTATCGCGATCGACCAAAAAGGCCGTGATGCGCTTCCGGGGACCGCGCGTGGTCTCGTCGACACCGGTCACGGTGAAGACGATGGCGAAGTCCGGTTCCCATACGCCGGTAATAAAGTGCTTGCCGCCCTTGATAATGTAGTCGTCGCCATCGGCTTCGGCCCGCGTCGTGATCGACATCGCATCCGAGCCGGCGCCAGGCTCAGTCAGCGCGAAGACCTCGGACTTCTCGCCGCGCACGGTGGGGAGCAGATATTTCTCGATCTGCTCATCTTTGCACGCCATGAGGATGTAGGACGGACGGCCGACGAATTTCTGGACGGCCCAATTCGCCTTGCCGAGCTCACGCTCGAACAGCATCTGCGACATGACGTCGAGACCGGCACCACCGACCGATTCCGGCATGTTGGCCGAGTAGAGGCCGAGCGCCTTCGCCTTTTCCTTGATCGCGGTGCCGATTTCCTTCGGCACATAGCCCAATTTGTCGACCTCGCGCTCCACCGGATAGAGCTCGTTCTCGACGAAGGCGCGCGTCGTCTCGACCAACATGCGCTGCTCGTCGGTCGGCTGGAAATCGAATGGCATTGATCTAGGTTCCCATGGCGTGAAGGCGCGGCGAAAGAAGACGGCAGCCGGGCATACGCCGCCCGCCTGATTCCGCCAAGCTATACCCTCAGCTCACGGGTCAGGAAAGGGTTATTTTACGAACGTAAAATAGATCAATCAGACCTGATGCGATGTCGTGTCATGAGCGTCGGCATCATGCCCGCCGCGATTGCTCCAGAAGACGGCGGCCATCAGACCGATACTGAGAGCCGTCACCAGCACACAACCGACGATCAACGCTGCCATACCCTGCCAGCTGATATCCAAGCCTTTGAAATCATTGAACGCCCAAATCAGGAAGCAGACAAAGCTGATAAGCCCCGCCGAGCTGAGCGAGTAGGCCAAGATCCAGCGCTTCATGATCCACTCCACATACAAAACAAAATTGACTGCATTCATTCATACTTGTATGTATCGATATACGCCGAAGACAGAGAATTGCAAGACCCATGCGCAAGAAGACCCGCCCTTGGCTGCCTGAAATTCGCGACGACGATGGCCCGCTCTATCTCGCCATCGCCGACCGCCTGGCGTCGGACCTTCAAGCCGGCCGCGTGACCCCGGGCCAGCAACTGCCGACGCAGCGGGCGCTGGCAGAAGCCCTCGGTATCGACTTCACCACGGTGAGCCGCGGCTATGCCGAGGCCCGCCGCCGCGGCCTCATTGACGCGACGGTCGGCCGGGGCACCTTCGTGCGCGCACCCTTGCGTCGCGATGCGGGTCAGTCGCCGATCGATATGAGTATGAACCTGCCGCCGCTCTCCGCTGCTGCTGATATCGCGGGCCTGGTACGCGACGGCATGGAGGCCATTACCGCTCGTCCCGATTTCAGCACGCTGATGACCTATCGCGACAGCGCGGGGGCCGCTGCCGATCGCGCTGCTGGTGCGCGCTGGCTGCAGGAGCGTGTCGGTATCGTGCCGCTCGAGCGCTTGGTCATTGCCGGTGGGACACAGGTGGCGCTCACGGCCATCCTCACGACCTACGCCAAGCCCGGTGATCGTATCCTGGCCGAAGCCCTCACCTATCCCGGCTTCCGTGCCGCGGCCGAACATCTCGGCCTGCGCATGGAAGGCGTCGCCATCGACGACGAGGGGCTCCTGCCCGATGCGTTGGAGATAGCCTGCCGGGCGGGGCGCGCCAAGCTGCTCTATTGCGCGCCGACCCTTCACAACCCGACCACGGCGACGATGTCGGAAGCGCGGCGCCGTCAGATCGCCGACGTGGCACGGCGACATGGCCTCACTATCATTGAGGACGATTCTTACGGCTTGCTCGCGCGCAATACGCCGCCCGCACTGGCGAGCATCGCTCCCGACATCACCATCTATCTCGGCGGGCTATCCAAGGTGCTCACGCCGGCACTGCGTGTGACCTACATGGTCGTCCCGGATGCCTGGACGGCTGAACGCCTAGCCGGCGCCCTGCGCGCGGTGAGCCAAATGACGCCGCCGGTCATGCTGGCACTTGCCAGCCATTGGATCCTCGAAGGCATCGCAACACGCCTCCTCGGATCGCTGCGCGATGAAGCGATCGCCCGCCAGCGCCTCGCCGCCGGGCGCCTGCCGCGCGCCTCATTCAAGACAGCGCCGGAGGCCTATCACCTCTGGCTGCATTTGCCGGAAGGCTGGCCACGCGCGGCCTTCGTGCGACATCTGCAGCGACAGAACATCGCCGTGGTGGCGAGTGACGCCTTCGCCATCACCGAACAACCGCCCGAAGCCGTGCGCTTGTGCTTAGGCGCCGCTACTGACCGTGCCAGCCTCGACCTCGCCCTCACTGCCGTCGCCGCTGCCCTCACCGAACCCGCCAGCACACGCGTGCCGGCGGTGGTGTAACGGCGTTGCGGTCGTATAGCTACTGCAGCCCCAACACCGGCTTCAGCCGGTCGTTGTAAGCACAAAACTCCTCGAAAGTGAGGTCAGGGTTGTCGTTGAACACGACATAGACCCCATCCATCAACGGCTGCACCAGCGGCACCTTGCCGGTAAGGCGCCTGATCACTTCATCCCGGCCATAACCCAGCGCACGTTGGCAGAGCTCGGCGTCCCAGAATTGGGCCGGCTGGAGTGTGAAGATGTTGTTCCGGCCATTGACGTCAATGCCAGGCTTTTTCTTGAGTTTCTGCCGATCTTGCTGGTGAAGCTCATCAAACTCGACTGTATGAAGCCCATAATACGCGGCGGCCCTGTAAGCGCGCGTCGCCACTATCAGATCCGGAAAATGTTTCGTCAGCAGGCCTCTGAAGTCGTATTTCTTTGATTTGAGATCAAACTCGATGGCAAGACGATCATCATCGGATGCAACATCATCAAGATGCTTCGGATCTCTAATCATATAACTACCTGAACAGCGCACGCCCCTATCCGGATACTGCATAACAAATGATGCAGAATAGCTTCCTTGACGGCGCTCTGGCGCGTCAGGAACGTCCAGCCCTCGCCAACCAAAGGGCTCTGTTACTTGTGCTAAAGAGAGCACCAATTCATTGTGCCGCGCGGGAATGGACTGCGTCACGTCAGGACGCATGTAGAGCCAAAGGCCGAGCTGAGTATCATAATCAGTCATTATTGCCTCACACGAACGGTGATCAGATCACCATAACCACTGCTTGCCAAAAACATAGAGGCTACTCTTGCAGTATATCTGTTAGGAAATTCATACACGACCCTGTACTGGATGCCATCCAAGCCATCCGTGTTGTTCTGATGCACTGCTTTCTTTATCCTTTCGAGCGTGTCCTTCAGGTCGTTCATTGCAGACGGCTTCCAGAGCGGCAGGGAGCGTTTTGCATCGATCAGCAATAGCTGACTGCCGTCTTCCGAAACCTCGGCGCCATCAAACTTGATAAAGTTCTTGCCGTCGGGATTGTCGTATCTTAGCGCAGGAACTACTCGCTTCTTGTGCTCAATAGAACTGAAGGCGCCAGAAGTGCCATCATGGAAAATTTTGGCGGGCTCTTTGCCGGTAAAGGTTTCAGTCACGTAAATCAGCCCCCTATTTCGTCCGGTCAGAGCTTCCGCTTGAAGTTGCGTGAGAGCGGTTGTCCCATTGCTTGGAAGATGTTGGTCGAGACCATTCTTTCCGTCAAAAGTCGATTTCGGTATATCTAGATCACCTCTGTTGATGACCCTACTATCGTCCAAGAAGTTCGTCACCTTCGCCTTTCCAAGCTGATTTGATCTTATCGACCAGACCATCGACCAGCTTTTTGCCGCTCTTCCACTGCTTGTTGCCGGGCACGCCTGACACGCTGCCCGCGATGGCCGCACCGTAGTCGCCCAGCCCCCATTCATCCCCATTCACTCTCCAATCTTTGGCGTCCGCGACAATCCCTGCGCCATCGCCGAGCCCGGGAACGAAACTGACGGCCGTTTGGATCGCGGGAGCCCACAGACCGAGCCGTTCTTCAACGGCTTGGCTTTCGGCTTCCTGTCGCGTTCGCTCCTGATCGAGTGTCTTTGAGAACGAGCCACCGTTTAGCCAAGCCTGTGCGGCGGCCCATCCGGCACTTATTTCCTCGATAGAATCACCAAGGGCGGCGTCCCCAAGCACCCGTAACGCGTCCTGCCCGCCTTGTGTGGATCCGCCGAAACCACTTCTGCCTTCATACGGTCGCGTGCGCGGAACCATCTCCCCCGTCTTGGGCGAACGGTAGTAGGTCGACGCACGGTTGACCCGATCAAGGAATTCGTTTGCTGAGGCAATGCTTGAATCACCCGTGCCAGCGACTATGTTTGCCTGCGATGAAGCGCCCCTTTGGTTAGCCGCATTCTCATTCGCAATGCCCTGCGCAGCCTTGCCCTTCGCCACCCACTCATCGACGCCCGGCATGGTTTTCGCGGCGGCGATCTGGTCCATGGTTTTGCCGGTGAGGTATTTGTTGCGGTGATCGCGAATCTCCTGACTCTCGATCGTCTTCGGGTTCATCCGGCGATAGGTGCCGTCCGGCGCTTGATAGATGCCGGCATGGGCACCGCCGAGGCCGGCTTGGGTGATGGCGACACTGTGGGCGTCGATCTCTTGGCCAAGATGCCAGGTCTCTTCGCCCACACCCTGTTCGTAGGATTTGCGCCGCCACTTCTCCTTCGCCTCGGGCGAGGCGAAGCGAAACACACCCTTCTCCCAGGTGCCGAGGATGTTGTCGTTGGCGGGTTTGGGTGCGAGCGGGCCGGACGGCCGCTCTGCATAGGGTCTGGGGCGAGGATTGACTGGGGTCATGCCGATCTCCGAGAGAATTATGTATAACGCATAACATAAAATACGTTTATTGTAAAGAACAAAATAGGAACTATATGCTAATATACTGCGTCCGGCCGAATTTTTGGCCCGCCACCAATGAACCGGCATTCAGGAAATGCGTTTCATATGACTGTTATTATTGACTTATTAACACTCCGCCGCTAGCATCCAGGTCTCACAAGGAACTCCAATGATCTATCCGCGGCGACAGAGGGATTTACGCATGACCGGGCTTTGGCTCGGGCGGCATGCGCTTGTCTTGCTGCCGGATCTGCCGCCGAGCGGGCCGCTCGAACGCGGCAACATCGAACGCTAGAGCTCCTACCCACCCGACATCCTTCGAGCTTGATGACGTTCCGGAACGGACCGCGCTTCCCAGCGCGCGCCCGCTTCACCCGCTGTTGTCGCTCGTCTTCCGACCGGAGTTTCCGATCATGCGTACCTCCCTCTTCCTGTTCATGCCGGCCCTCATCGCGGTCGCCGGTTTCGAGACGGCCCTGGCCCTCGTCTCGCCACTGATTTCGCTGCGCCTCGAAGATGGCGGCGTCTCCGCGTCGATGATCGGCATCGTCGCCTCGGCCTATTCCGTGGGTTATCTGGGCGGCACACAGATCTGCCGGCATCTCATCCTGCAATTCGGGGCGCGGCGCACTATCGCACTGCTGGCGCTGCTCGCCGTGGTGAGTCTCGTGGCACATGCCGTGCTGTTCGATGTGCTGTTCTGGTTGCTGCTGTCGGCGCTGTGCGGCTTTGCCATGGCCGGCGTCTACACGATCGCCGAAAGCCTGCTCAATGTGTTGGCATCCCGCGGCAATCGCGGTCGCCTCTACAGCGCCTACATGACGGCGTCCTGGCTCACCGCCGGCGCTTCGCCCATCGCCGTGCTGGCAGAAGGCAGCGGCGGCGTCATCAGCTTTATCATCGCCGGTGTGCTCATCGCCCTCACCACAATGCCGGTGCTTCTCTCACGCCGCGCGGAACTGCCAGTGCCCACGCATGGGGCGCTCAGCATTGCGCATTTCCGAGCGGTCCCACCGGTGGCGCTCGCCATTTGCTTCGGTTCCGGCATCATCAATGGCGGGCTGCACGGCCTGCTGCCGAGCTATGCGGTCGAGACCGGTCTTAGCAATGGCGATCTGTCCCTGCTGCTGACCGTGGCGGCGATCGCAGGCATCGCCGGACAGTTCCCCATCGGCCATCTTTCCGACCGGGTGCGCGAGCGGTTGTCGGTCGCCAAGGGCATCGTCTTCCTGGGGCTGATCTTGTGCGCCGGCATGGCGCTCTTTGCCGGCGGTGGGATGACGACGCTGGTCCTGTTCATCGGCCTGCTGACTGCGATCATGGCGCCGATCTACGGCATCGGTGCGGCCCTGGCCAATGACCGCATGGCCAGTGATCGGTTGGGGGGTGGCTGCACGCTGGCGACGACCGGCGCCCTGCTCTTCGTCAACGGGATTGGCGGTGCGCTTGGGCCGCTAGGCGCCGGCTTTGCGATGGAAGCCTGGGGGCCGACCGGCCTCTTCCTGTTCCTGGCCTTGGCGAGCGGTGTCGTCGGCCTGGTCACGGCTTATCACCGCAGCCTCGAGCGGATCTGGGTGATCGCGCGATAGAAATGAAAACGGGGTGCAGCTGCCTGCACCCCGTTTGACGTGCCGAGGATCGAACCGGCGTTAGCCGATATCGAACTTCACACCCTGTGCCAGCGGCAGCTGGTCGGAGTAGTTGATGGTGTTGGTGGCGCGGCGCATATAAGCCTTCCACGCATCCGAGCCGCTCTCGCGCCCGCCGCCAGTTTCCTTTTCGCCACCGAAGGCACCGCCGATTTCGGCGCCCGACGGGCCGATATTGACGTTGGCGATGCCGCAATCCGAACCGGTCGCAGAGGTGAACAACTCCGCTTCACGCACATCGCGGGTGAAGATGCAGGACGACAGACCCTGCGGCACGTCGTTCTGCAGGCGGATCGCGTCGGCCAGGGTCTTGTACTTCACGACATAGAGGATCGGCGCGAAGGTCTCGTGCTCCATCACGGCACTCTGCTTGGGCAATTCTACCACGGCTGGCTTCACGTAGTAGCCACCGGAGCAACCGGCAACGCTGACGCGTTCGCCACCCGTCACCTTGCCACCCTCGGCCTTGGCCTGCTTCAGGGCGTTCTGCATCGCCTCGAAAGCCGCGGCATCGATCAGCGGGCCGATCAGCGCCTTGCCTTCCAGCGGGTTGCCGACCGGCACCTGGCCATAGAGCTTCTTCAGGCGCGGCAGCAACTTTGCATAGATTTCCTCATGCACGATGAGACGGCGCAAGCTCGTGCAGCGCTGGCCGGCGGTGCCGACGGCACTGAAGAGGATCGCGCGCTCGGCAAGCTTCAGATCCGCCGAGGGGCAGACAATCATGGCGTTGTTGCCGCCAAGCTCCAGCAGCGAACGACCGAAGCGTTTTGCGACGCGCGGCGCCACTTCACGGCCCATGCGGGTCGAACCGGTGGCGGAGACCAGCGCCACGCGCGGATCATCGACCATGACCTCACCCACTTCACGGGCGCCGATGAGAACCTCGACCAGGCCGTCCGGGATCGCCGTGCCGGTTTCCTTGGCAAAGCGCGCCGCCGCTTTGGCGAAGATCTTGGCGCTGGCGAGGGCGGTGAGCGGCGTCTTCTCACTGGGCTTCCACACCACCGAATTGCCGGCGACGAGCGCCAGCGCTGTGTTCCACGACCAGACGGCCACAGGGAAGTTGAAAGCGGTGATGACGCCAACGACACCCAGCGGATGCCAGGTTTCCGCCATGCGGTGGCCGGGACGTTCGGAGGCGATGGTGAGGCCGTAGAGCTGGCGCGAAAGACCGACCGCGAAATCGCAGATGTCGATCATCTCCTGTACTTCGCCGAGGCCCTCGGTCGTGATCTTGCCGGCCTCGATCGAGACCAACTCACCCAAAGCCGCCTTGTGGGCGCGCAGTTCTTCGCCAAGCAGACGGACGAGCTCGCCGCGCTTGGGGGCGGGCACTTGGCGCCAGGCGAGGAACGCGGCCTGGGCTTTGGTGATCTTCTTCGCGGCACCCTTGGCATCGTCGCAAACGAGCCGGGCGACTTCGCCACCGGTGATGGGTGAACGGACGATGAGATCGCCCTTTTTCAGCGCCTTGGCATCAAGGCCAAGCGACTTCAGAACTTTGTCGAGTTTCATAACGGAACAGCTCCCAGTGAAAGGCGCCCATGCATGCGCCAGAGCCCCTGAATTTGTCAACTCGGGCCGCAGACAAACCCACATTTCGCCGGAGCTGGCGGAACTTTCGCACCTGGAATGGCTTTAGAACCGGCATTTGTCAGTCGGATATCGGCCTCACCGGGCTTGCCCTGCCGCGTTGGAGGCGGCAAGAATGCCCATCAGGGGACGCTATCAGCTGCCAGGGGAGATCAGGAATGGCATGCTTCGGGTACGGGTCGTGGGCGACGGGATTTAAGGCGGCTGCCTGTGCGGGATTCCTTGCAGGCACCCTTGCCTGGGCAACACCCTTGCGCGCAGAAACGCTGCTCGACATCGATCCTGCCCCGGAGACCGGACCTGGCCAAGCCTGGGCCGGCATCGCCGAGATGATCATGGTCTATTACGACGTGCCCAATACCGGGCCCGGCGACATGCAATGCAGCCTCGCCTATTTCTTGACCGGGACGCCCAATTGCTACAAGGAACAGGGCGAAAGCGAATTCAATGCGGTGAGCCGTATAGTCAAGGGCTACCCGCAATTCGCGCATGAATCCTTCGGCGAGATTCCCATCGCCATGCGCTGGGAAGCGGCAAAGATCATCACACCGCAGGACATCATCCAAGAGATCAAATTCGAGCGGCCCGTGCTGGTGCAGATCGAACCTGCCCCCAATGAAGGTGAGACCAAAGCCGAGAAGCGCGCGGTGCTGATCGTCGGTTTTGATGGGAGCGCGGATAACCTGCAACTCATCATCAACGATCCCAAGGTCTATCCGCCGACTCAGAGCCCCTATCTCGAATTCGGCGGCAAGGTGCGTGACCAGAGCGGCCAGTACCAGATTGGCTATGCCGACTTCCAATCCTTCCTGAAGTGGTCGGCGACCCTGTGGAAGATCAAGCCAGATTGATTAACCCGCTGGAGAAACAGAGGTTTTCAGCAGCCATGCGGGATGCACAGCCCCTGTATGGCATGGTTAAAACGTCAATCGCCTTGACTTAAGCGGCGCTTCGCCTCATATCTCACGCGCAATTCTTGCGGACTGCGCGCTTACGCCCTGGTTTGGACCGCTCCATGCGGCCACTTTTTCGGCGTCCGTCCCGAGATACATATTTCCACGTCATAGATTCCTGAGCAGGCGCGCCTTGGGTTCGCCCGCCGGCTATTTGCCTGCCGCGTCCCCATATCGGCGCGCGCGCAAAACCTTGCGGCATGACACCAACTGCCGAAAAGGATTTCAGGCATTGAATACGCTTACCGAAACCACCCCCGCCATCAACGTCCTGGCGGATTTCGCTTCCCTCAACCTGGTCGAGCCGCTGATGCAGGCGGTGACTGAATCCGGCTACACCAAGCCGACGCCGATCCAGGCTCAGTCGATCCCCGCTTTGCTCGAAGGCCATGACCTGTTGGGTCTTGCCCAGACCGGCACCGGCAAGACCGCAGCCTTCACCTTGCCCATGCTCCAGCGCATGATGGCCAACCGCAAGCAGCCGCAGCCCAAGTCGATGCGCGCGCTGATTCTAACGCCGACGCGTGAGCTCGCCGTCCAGATCAACGACAGCATCAAGACCTATGGCCGTCATCTGCCGCTGCGTTCGACCGTCATTTTCGGCGGTGTCGGTCAGATGCCACAGGTCAACACCATGCGCCGTGGCATCGATCTCGTCGTCGCGACGCCGGGCCGCTTGCTCGATCTGATGAACCAGGGCCACATCACGCTGACCTCGGTTGAATTCTTCGTCCTCGACGAAGCTGATCGCATGCTCGACATGGGCTTCATTCGCGACATCAAGAAGATCGTCGGCTTCCTGCCGGCCCGCCGCCAGACACTGCTGTTCTCGGCCACCATGCCGAATGACGTGTCGGATCTAGCGCAGAGCCTGCTGACCAAGCCCAAGCGTGTCGAAGTCGTGCCGCAGTCGACCACTGCCGAGCGCATCGACCAGATCGTCTACATGGTGTCCCGCGCAAATAAGCGGAAGCTGCTGAGCGATCTGCTGGCAGCCCCCGACGTGACCCGCACGATCGTCTTCACCCGCACCAAGCGCGGCGCCGACCGTGTGGCCGAGAATCTGGAGCGCGATGGCTTCTCCAGCGCCGCGATCCACGGCAACAAGGGCCAGAACGCCCGCCAGATCGCGCTCAACTCCTTCCGCAACGGCTCGGTCAAGGTGCTGGTCGCCACCGACATCGCCGCCCGCGGCATCGACATCGACAATATCAGCCATGTCGTCAATTTCGACCTGCCGCTGGAACCGGAAAGCTATGTGCACCGTATCGGCCGCACGGCGCGTGCCGGTGCCACTGGCATTGCCATCAGCCTGTGCGACGGCGAAGAGCGCAGCCTGCTGCGCGACATCGAAAAGATCGTGCGCATGAAGATCCCTGTGGTCGATGACCATCCCTTGGCGGTTGGCTCTGAAGCCGAAGGTGGCGAGCAGATCACCCTGCAACGCGCCCAGAACATCCGCGAATCGCGCGAAATGGACCAGGCCCGCAATGGCGAGCGCCGTGGCGGCCGTGGCGGCCAGCGCGGTGGCGAGCAGCGTCGCGACCGCAACCGTCAGGACGGCAACCGCGACGGCCAGCGCCAAGGTGAGAAGCGTAGCCGCAGCACGCAGCCGCGCGGTGAGGCACGCCAGGAGCGCAGCCACAATCAACATCCTGAGCGCCATGGCGAACAGCGCCAAGATCGCCCGCGCCGTGAAGAGGGTCGTGCTGAACGGCCGCATCGCGACGAACGCGGTCATCGCCACGAGAGTGGCCATCGCGATGAGCGCGGTCATCGTCACGAAGGCGAGAGCCGCTTTGAAGCGGAGCGCCGTATGGCCGCTGCCCGGCCGCATCGCGGTGACAGCCAGCGCCCCGCGGTTCGTCCAGATGGCGAACATCGCCGTATCGACTATCGTGCCCGTGCCGAGCAAGGCGAAGGTTCGGGGCAGCGCCATCGCCAGGGCGGCCAGCGGCCGCATCGCGGCGGCAAGGGTCAGCCGCGCAGCTAACCTAGATATTTTGTTCTAAGGAATAATGCCGGCCGGGAACCCTCGGCCGGCATTATTCGTTTTAGGCAGCGGGTTTCATATTCAGCAGAAAGTCGAGATCCGGCTGGTCGATCTGATCCGGCTGCAAGAACGCATCGGCATAGCGTTGCCACACCCCGCCACGCAGGAAAAGGTCAAGGAGGTCCGGATCAAGGTGATTCTCCTTCTTCATGAAGGCCATGATCTTGATCGCTTCGCTGAGCTTTTTCGCTTTCTTGTAAGGTCGATCCGCCGCCGTCAAAGCTTCGAACACATCCGCAATCGCCATCATACGCGCGACCGGCGACATCTGATCGCGCTTCAGCCGTTTCGGATAGCCCGTTCCATCCATCTTCTCGTGATGGCCGCCGGCAATTTCCGGCACTGCCCGCAGATGCTTCGGAAACGGCAGGCTTTCCAGCATCATGATCGTCTGAGAGATATGATCGTTGATGCGATAGCGCTCTTCCTCCGTCAGCGTACCGCGGCCGATACACAGATTGTAGACCTCGCCGCGGTTCATCTTGTATTTCGGGACGTTGAGCTTGAACCCCCAGGGATTGTCAGGGGCAATAAGATCGCGCTCCTCCAAGGGCGAGATGTGGTCGTCACGGTCTGCCAGCAACGGTTCTTCGATCGGCAAAGCCGGCTCGGACTGGCGATCCATACGCTTTTTCTCGTCATAGGACAGTCCCAGCCGGTTGCTGATCGTCCGCCGCCACGTTTTGGCGGCAATCGCCTTGATACGCTCGATCTTGGCGGGGTCCATGAACTCGCCGCCTTCATTGCAGGACGCGACAAAGGCAAAATCCTCGTCGAGCTGTCGTTGGGTGTCGAGCATTCGGGCCCTGAGCGCCGCCTCATCACCGCCTTCAAAACGCCCACGCCAATATGCGATCTCGGCGTCTCGCTTCAACAGTTCGAACCGCATACGAACTTCATGGATGCGATCATAAATCGTTTCAAGCTTTGTCGCCTTGTCGACTACATATTCGGGCGTCGTCACCTTCCCGCAATCATGCAGCCAGGATCCGATCTCCACTGCTTCCCATTCCTCCGGCGAGAGATCGAAATCAGCGAATGGTCCCGTCTTTTGAGCGCAGGCCGCTTCAGCCAGCATCTTGGTCAGCGCAGGTACGCGGGCGCAATGGCCGCCGGTATAACTCGATTTCGCATCGATCGCGCCGGCAATGAGCTTGATCAGCGCATCCATCAGGTCCTTCTGCGCCTGCAGCAATTGCTTGTTCTCGATGGCGATGCCGGCCGAGGCACCAACGGCACGGACGAGTTCGAGAAGTCGATGGCTCGGCGACCACGCCCCATCCGCTTCTCGGCGCGTCTTTACCAATATCTGGACTCCCAGCACTTCCTGCTTGCGATTGAAGAGCGGGACGATCAGCAGGGCCAGGCGATCGGCATTCTCCCGCTCGACCAGATCCCTGAGGCCGAACTCCTCCAGCTCATCATATTCCATGCGCCGTTCGATCAAGCCGATGCGGCCCTCTTGCAAAAAGGCCACAATCTCGCTTTGCAGCCCGCTTTCGCGCATATCAAGGGGCGCCACTCTTGTTTCCCCGAGATGAGTGTGATGCCAGAAGACGACTTCCGGATGCATGGCTTGTGCCTGCTCGTCCAGCAGATAGATCGCGCCGCCATCGCTTTCCACCAGATCGATTGTTTCTCGCAACACCAGATCCAGGAGCGGCTTCAGATCACGCTCTGCTGCCAGGGCGTGCCCTATGCCCATGAACTTACGCAATGTTCGCTTCAGGCGATTGAGCGAGCGTCCTAGATCGCCAACTTCACTGATGTTGGTTCGGACGTGAACATCTTGTTCCAGGTTGAAGGCCGCGATGGCCTTGGTTTCGCGCGCGAGACGATTGATCGGCTTGACCAGCAGGCGCGTCCCCAGCCAGCCCAAGAGAACAGCCGCAAGCAAAATGAGAAGGGCCATGCTGATCTGCGTCTCGACGATGTCGCGGGCACCCGCAAACAACTCGTCCTCCGGGACGGCCATCAACATGTCGATGCCGTTGCTGCTCTCGATCGGAATCCGCGTCAGCGACAGCTGCCAACGTCGACCGTCGATTTCAGTACTCGATCGCGCTCGAGCGCTACCGATGAGCTCGCCAGCGCGGTCCAGGACCGGAACCTTGAGTTCAGCGAGGCTCACCAGCCTCACCGACCCATCTGCCTGCAATGCCATCATCTTCGTGCTGTCACGATAGGCCACGACCTGTCCGCTTGGACCGACCAATGCCAGTTCCGACGATGGCGTGATGTTGATGTCTTTGAACGCTTCAGCCAAAGACGAAATGGTCAAATCCAGGGCCACAATCACGGCGCCGTCAGCCGACTTGCTGGCCAGTGTTATACCGACGGCTTTGGTGGTAAAGAAAATGTAGGGTTCTGTAAGAAGCGTGCCTTGTTGCTTCAAAGCCGACTGAAACCATGGCCGTGTCCGTGGATCGAACCGATAATTCGGCATGAAGCGCGCGTCGAGTAGTTTGCGATCGGCATCGAAGTAGCGATATTCTCCCATCATGGCGCCGACGGCATCCTGCGTAATCGACTGCACGAGCAGCGTTGCCTTGGGCGGTGCCTTCACCTGTCGCCGCACCGCGTCGGTACGCAATGGCCGGAACAGGACGAATTCGCCGTTTGGATAGCCCACATAGATGGCATCGGTGATCGGATTCTCATTGAGCGCGTCCATCACCACCGGCATCTCGGCCAGCCGGCGCGCCAATGTATCGGCGCTGGAAAGGTCGCTATGCGCCAGCAGGGTGATCTGATTTCGTGCCGGCAGCAGGAGCCGCTGCACCTTCTCGCTCAGGGTATCGCGGATATAGCGGGTGGTCTCCTCCGACGTTTGCAGCAGAATACCTTGCGTGCCACGATAAGTGTGCCAGGCGAAGGTCGCGATCACCAGGACCAGCAGAATGGTGACACCGACGGTTCCCAGCAAATGCAGCGGGACTTCAACAGGCGGTTTGGAACGTTTGCTCTGAGCCGGCATGCGAAATTCCTCGCTGATCCATCCCGGTTGTGGCGATGCTTAGTATTCGATCATGGCGTTGACGGCGACTGTTGACATGTGCCGCCCGATCAACCGATGCAGCGTGCGGTCAAGCCGCATACTTTCAAGAACGCGCATCCAGTTATCGACCTGCGCGGCACTGAACTTCGTCCGGCTGAAGGCCAAACCCGACGGCGTTGCTGGGGCTGGCGAAGCATTGACCAGCGTGAAATGTTCTCGCTCGGCGGCCGCCAAATAGAAGAAATAGTGGATAGACGGTGCCAGGATGGCTTCAACTTCGCCAGCTTTCAGCCCGTTGAACAGGTCTTCCTGGGTCCGGTAGAAAACCACCCGATTGTCGCCCGCCAAGGACTTCAAGTTATAGTCATAGTAATTGCCGTAGCGAAAACCGTGCACCAGGCCGATGCGCCAATCCGGCCTCTCCACCAATGCGGCGAGCGAGAAGGTTGTACCGACCTGATCGGACGGCATCACCATCATGTTCTTGAAACCGAAGTAGGTGACAAAGCGCGCAAGCTTCGTCCGGTCAGGTGTCGAAATGGAATTGGTTGCAAAGTCGATTTCGCCAGCCTCGACGGCTGGCCATAGCTCCGCTCGGGTCGCTACCTTGATCTCGAATTGGCAGCCCGTGCGTTTGGCAAGCTCGTTCAGCAGATCGATATCGACGCCTTCGCCAGCGTGATACATGAAACCGAACTCGATAACGCCGGCATGCAGCGGTCGATCGCAGCCATAGTCGCGGGCGATATCATGTTCTGCTGCGCACGTCGGACAGGTGACACCGACGCAAAGCCAGGCGCCCCAAAGGGTCGCCAGCGCCGATTGCCACATCCGCCCGCACCGGCCCCGCATGAAATAACACCAATGGCTGTTTCAACATATCATAAACCTGTTGTGCTTATGATGCATCAGCCGTGTCGGAGCAAATGCCTAAAACAAGTGCGGCAACTGGAAATTGGGCCTATCCCAAGCAATCTGTCGTTATTGCGGCTGTAGACCTAAGCGCTGCACACCATCAGCGATGGGAATGAAAAAGTTGATACCGACCGTATGATCTGTCTGGTCGGACACGCCGGATTGGGAGATGCCGACGACATTGCCCTTAGCATCGAGCAACGGACCGCCACTGCTACCGTGTTGGATCGTGGCATCTGCCTGGATCAGCGGCTGGCCATACTCATTTTCTTTCAACTGGCTGACAATGCCGCGCGTCACGGTGCCGGCAAGGCTCGGGTCCAGCGGCGATCCCACGGCATAGACCTCTTCGGTGAGCGCCAAGGGTGAAAGCCGCAGCGGCAATGGCGTGAAGGGTCCGCCTTCCACCTTCAGCAAGGCCACGTCGCGCTTGGGATCGCTACGCAGCGTCGTCGCATAAACTTCGCTGCCGTTGATGAACATCACCTTCAGACGCTGTGCGTCATGAGCGACATGATGATTGGTCAGCACCAGGTCGGGCGCCACGAAGAAACCGGACCCCTGCCCGCTGCCGCTGAAGATAGTCACGACCGAAGCCTGGATGCGCGCCATATTGGCACCAATCGGCGTCGTGAAGGCTTGCGTCGCCGGCAATGCCAGCGCCGGCTGCCCACTCACACCACCCCAACCGCCGAGAGGTACGGAAGCCGTTGTCATCTTAACATGATTCTTGCGTAGCAGCACGTCGTGGAAGCGCGGATCGCCGGCGAGATTCCGTGCTGCTGCACCGAAAGCGCCAAGAATGAGAGCAACTACACCATCCCCCACACCTTGCGGCATTTCCAGGGATCCGCTGGTGCCCGTTTCGAGCACGACCTTGTTTTCAAGCGGAGAGAAAACTTGCCAGGTCACGGTGACAGCCGCCGAGCCATGCTGGCGGCCCAGTGACTTGCCATCCCAATTGTCGACCTCGTCGCAGACATCGAGCGTAATCGTGTCGACGCGCCCACCGATGAGATATTCGACCTCTTTGTCCCGGTCGCTGAAATTGCCGAACAAGGCATCTGGATCGCCCACGACGTTATAATGAGCGTTCCGCATCTCGCGATAAAAGATATCCAGAACCTCCTCGTCTTGGACCGTTGTCTTGCCTTGCGTCCAATGAATAGGCTCGCTCGACAGATCGGGACCACACCCCGTCCAGCTTCCTCCACCGCGATAGGAGCCGATCAACTGGCCGCGCTGCAGATTGAACACCACCCGATCTAGCTGAATGGCCGCCAGATCCTCGCCTTGCCCTGCCGCACTAACGCGCAACGGTGCCGGTTCGACATGAGTGCGCTCGCAGCCGGTCAGTGCCAGACCAGCGGCCAGAAACATCGCCGCGAAGCGACGGCAATGGATGTATTGCATCATTTATTCCCCCGGAAGGACGGCCCTGCCACAAACCCCGCGCCATCCTTGAGGAACAAATACGGTACTGTAAAGCGTAAAATTCGTATTTTGTGAACTTTTACGCGTGCCAACGCCTATTTTTTGGCATAGCCGACATCTTTGAGCGCACCTTCGATCTCGCCCAAGATTGCCGGATCGTCGATGGTCGCCGGCATGTTGTAGGCGCTGCCGTCGGCAATCTTCTGCATCGTGCCACGCAGGATCTTGCCGGAGCGGGTCTTGGGCAGGCGATTGACCACGGTCGCCGTCTTGAAGGCCGCCACCGGGCCGATCCGGTCGCGGACCAGTTGCACGACTTCCGCTACCACCTTCTCATGCGGCTTGGCAACGCCCGCTTTCAGCACCAGGAAGCCCAGCGGCAACTGCCCTTTGAGTTCGTCTGTAACGCCGATCACTGCACATTCGGCGACATCCGGATGGCTCGCCAATACCTCTTCCATGCCGCCGGTGGAGAGGCGATGCCCGGCGACGTTGATGATGTCGTCGGTCCTGGCCATGATGTAGACATAGCCGTCCGCATCGATGTAGCCGGCATCCGACGTCTCATAATAGCCGGGGAAGTGGTCGAAATAGCTCTTCCGGTACCGCTCATGGGCATTCCACAGCGTGGGGAAGGAAGACGGGGGCAGCGGCAGCTTGCAGACGATATTGCCGATCTCGCCTGCTTTCGCCGGATGCCCATCGTCGCCCAGCACACGCACATCCCAGCCAGGCGCCGCCCGCGTCGGCGAACCGTGCTTCACCGGCAGTTGCTCAATGCCGAGGCAATTGGCTGCAATCGCCCAGCCAGTCTCGGTCTGCCACCAGTGATCGATCACCGGCACGCCAAGCTTGGCTTCCGCCCATTCCAGCGTCGGCGGATCGGAACGTTCGCCGGCAAGAAACAAAGCGCGCAACGAGCTGATATCATATTTACCGATAAGCTTGCCGTCGGGATCCTCGCGTTTTACCGCGCGGAGTGCCGTCGGTGCCGTAAAGAGCGTCTGCACCTTATGCTGCTCGATGACGCGCCAGAAAGCGCCGGCATCAGGTGTACCTACGGGCTTTCCCTCATAGAGCACCGTCGTGCAGCCGTAGAGCAGCGGTGCATAGACAATGTAAGAATGCCCGACGACCCAGCCCACGTCCGAGGCCGCCCAGAACACCTCGCCACGCTCCATATTGTAGATGTGGCGCATCGACCAGTTGAGCGCCACGGCGTGGCCGCCATTGTCACGCACGACGCCCTTGGGGGCACCGGTCGTGCCGGAGGTATAGAGGATATAGAGTGGGTCGGTCGCCGCGACAGGCACGCAGCCATGCGGGGTCGCCGCAGCATTGACCTCCATCCAGTCGAGATCGCGGCCCGCCTGCATTTCGGCACGCAAGCGGTCACGTTGCAGGATGATGCAATGCGCCGGCTTGTGTTTGGCCATCGCAATCGCTTCGTCGATCAGCGGCTTATAGGCTACGACCCGCGCCGCCTCGATGCCGCAGGAGGCGCCGACGATCAGCTTCGGCTGGCAGTCATTGATACGCGTCGCCAGTTCTTTCGCGGCGAAGCCACCGAAGACCACCGAATGAATAGCCCCCAGCCGCGCGCAGGCCAGCATAGCAACGAGCGCTTCCGGTACCATCGGCATGTAGATGATGACGCGGTCGCCCTTTACGACACCTTGGCCGGCGAGGGCGCCAGCAAAGCGTGCCACTTCAGCCAGCAATGCACTATAAGTGATGTGCCGCACGATTCCGGTGACCGGACTGTCATAGATGACGGCCGTCTGCGCGCCGAAGCCGGCATCGATATGTCGATCAAGGCAGTTATAGGCCGTGTTGAACTCGGCGCCGGCGAACCAGCGCGTGGCTGGCGGATTGCTGCCGTCGATGACGTCGTCCCAGCTCTTATGCCAGTAGAGATCCCGTGCCGCATGCGACCAGAACGCTTCCGGCTCCTCGATCGATTGGCGATAGATGGCCTCGAACTTCCCCGACATCCGACTGACCCTTCTTTTCTAGGTCTCTCCCGATGCCGCAGTATGGTCATAACCTTGAAGGAGGCAAGGATTTAGAGACCCCTCCTTTGGTCGCAAAAAAAAGAAACCGCTCGCCTTGTAGCAAGCGGCTTCTGCGTTCCCAAAAGCTATGACAGCCCGGTCAGCGCGTCATTCCGCCGCGGCAGCTATGACCTTGCCGCCGGCCACGCGGTTGGTGGCGCTGATGATGGCTTTGAGGCTTGCGGTGACGATGTTGGAATCCTTGCCGACACCGAAAACCTTCCGCCCGTCCGGCATCGCCATCTCGATATAGGTGACGGCCTGCGCGTCGCTCCCCGCCCCCACCGAATGCTCGCGGTAGTCGACCACTTTGAGGTCGATACCGGAATGCTTCTTCAGCGCATCCATGAAGGCATCGATCGGCCCATTGCCGCGGCCGGCGATGGTGATGACCTTACCCTTGTCGCGGATGCTGGCGGTGAGATTGCGTACCTCGCTCGCGTGTGCGTCGGAGAGCGTCTGCTGGTCGACGAAGGCATAGGGCTCGTCGATCGACAGGTACTCATCATTGAATGACTGCCAGATCTGGCTCGCGGTGATCTCTTTGCCGGTCTTATCGGCAACGTCCTGCACGACCTGGCTGAACTCGACCTGCAGGCGGCGCGGCAGCGACAGGCCGTAATCGGTCTCCAGCACGTAAGCCACGCCACCCTTGCCTGACTGGCTGTTGATGCGGATGACGGCCTCGTAGGACCGGCCCACGTCCTGCGGGTCGATGGGGAGATACGGCACCGCCCATTCACCGCTATTCGACTGCTTCATCGCTGAGAATCCCTTCTTGATCGCGTCCTGATGCGAGCCGGAGAAGGCGGTGAAGACAAGGTCGCCGGCGTAAGGATGCCGCGGATGAATGGGGAGCTGATTGCAATATTCAGCGGTGCGAACCAATTCGTTGATATCAGAGAAATCGACTTCCGGATCGATCCCTTGGGTGAAGAGGTTGAGACCCAATGTGACGAGATCGACATTGCCGGTCCGCTCGCCATTACCAAAAAGCGTGCCTTCGATGCGATCGGCACCGGCCAGCACGCCGAGCTCCGCTGCCGCGACGCCTGTGCCGCGATCGTTATGCGGATGCAACGAGATGATGGCCGCCTCGCGGTTCTTCATCTTGCGGCAGAAATACTCGATCTGGTCGGCATAGATATTGGGTGTCGACATCTCGACGGTCGCTGGCAGGTTGATGATGCAGGGATTGGCCTTGGTCGACTGCCATACATCCATCACCGCTTCACACACATCGATCGCATAATCGATCTCGGTGCCGGTGAAGCTTTCCGGGCTGTATTGGAAGACGAATTCGGTATTGCCCTTCTGCTGCTTGGCGAGGTCGCGCACCAGAGTCGCCCCATGAACGGCGATGTCCTTGATGCCTTTCATGTCCTGGTTGAAGACGACGCGGCGCTGCAGGGTCGAGGTCGAGTTATAGACATGGACGATGGCGCGGCGAGCACCCAGCAGTGCCTCATAGGTGCGGGTGATGAGATGATCGCGCGCTTGCGTCAGCACCTGGATGGTGACGTCGTCAGGAATGTGACCGCCCTCGATGAGTTCGCGGCAGAAGTCGAAATCTGTCTGGCTGGCCGAAGGGAACCCGACCTCGATCTCCTTGTATCCCATCTTCACCAGCGTCCGGAACATGCGGAGCTTGCGCTCCGGCCCCATCGGCTCCACGAGCGCCTGGTTGCCGTCGCGCAAATCGACGGAGCACCAGATCGGCGCCCTGGTGATGGTCTTTGCCGGCCATTGTCGGTCGGGCAAGTTGATCGGCTGGAACGATTTATATTTGGAGCTGGGATCGATACGCATGGCACTTTCCTCGTGCGGAATTTCATCAAAAGGGTGTTTTGGGTCAAAGCAACTCTTCGCTCCGCCGCCGGTATCCCCGCGCCTTACGGTGCTGGGGAGGTCGCCATCAGCGCCGACGGCGGCGGCTAAGCGGGGTCACGACGAAAAGCTGGTCCAAACGCCCTAACATGCTGTTGCTTATGACGATTTTGCGGATCATCGGCAATCCCTGACACTCAATAAAATCTCTGGCGGAGATGTGACCAAACGGCCACGCGGCCGGCGCGATTCAGCACGCCGGGGCGGTAAGTCGAAGCGTAAGCGCCAGAATTTGCGTCAGGTTGCTCATAGGGAAACTTAACCAGCCCCTTGTCGGCTGGTCAAGGCCAAAGCAAAAGACCGCCGGACGGCCTCATCCGGGCCATCTACGGCGGTCCTTTGGCGGTGGCTGGGCCTTAAAGCCAGCCGGAAACCCGTGGGGTCAGTGCGTTCTCTCGAGAGCGACGAGCTCATCTTTGATGCGCAATTTCAGCTTTTTGAGCGCGTGGATGGTTGCTTCGTCTGGGTGCGGACGCCGTTCTTCGTCGGCTATCTTGGCGTCCAAATCGGCGTGCTTTGACTTCAGCGAGTCCACGTGCGCAGTCATTGCCATACCCTTTCTCCCATCTGTTGGTAGTGATCGGATCAGAATTGCCATTGTGTGGTTTGGCGTTTGCTGGTTGCCTTTCCTCCCCCAAGCTGTTTCCGATACCCGCGATGCTAACGCCAATTCCTTGTTTAAGTAAATGAGAGACAGGGCTTTGCGCTTCAAGATGTCACGGTAAAATCGACCAATTGATTAAGCCACTCTGACCCAATCGCTCCGACAATGCGTAACCTGCGACAGAATGAATAAAGGAATGACTAAGAAGCTCCAATCCGCCGACATTCAGCATCCTCCCTCGCGCCTGATCATCGGTATCTCGGGCGCGTCCGGAGTCCTATATGGGATCCGACTCCTTGAGCTGCTGAAGGGCTCGGTGATCGAAACACATCTCGTCATGTCGCGCACAGCTGAACTGACACTCGCTTATGAGACGGACCGCAAACTCGCTGCGGTGAAGGCACTCGCCGATCACTGCCACAGCAATGACGATCTGGCAGCACCGATCTCCTCGGGCTCGTTCCTGACGCTCGGCATGATCGTCGCACCATGTTCGGCGAAATCGCTCGCCGAGATTGCAAGTGGCGTCACGCCGACACTCATCTCACGCGCGGCGGATGTCGTCTTGAAGGAACGTCGCCGCCTTGTATTGATGCTGCGCGAGACGCCGCTGCACCTTGGCCACATCCGCAACATGGCAAGCGTTACCGAAATGGGCGGCATCGTGGCTCCTCCGGTCCCGGCGATGTACGCGCAGCCGCAATCGATCGAAGAGATGGTCGACCAAAGCCTCGGCCGTGTGCTCGACCTCTTCGGCCTGCATCTCGACCACGTAACCCGCTGGGACAAGGCCGCCAAGAAACGGCGCTAGAACTCCGACCGCCGCAGGAAGACCAGCAGCGTATAGCTCGCCGCAACGACCAGTACCACGATCATCAGCCCGTTGGCACCGATGATATCCATGGCCCGGCCCGAGGCCGGGGGCGCTGCTACATTGGCGAAGGTATAAGCCATGACGAAAGCCGCATTGACCACGGCAAGCTCACCGCCCACATAGCGCCGGCCCATCGCAACCAGCGCCACTGAATAGGCGCCCCACACGCAGCCGCCCCAGATGAAAGCGACAAACCCCAACCAAACGGGATAAGCGGTGAGACCGCTCAATGCGAGCAGGGGGCCGATGACGCAGATCACGCCACATAGCAGCATCACCGGTCGCGGCCCGATGCGATCCGCAAGCCAGCCCAGAGGGAACTGCAACAGCACATTGCCGGCGATGAACACGCTAAGCAAAGTCAGCGCAAAGGATTCCTCGAAGCCCACGCGCTGCCCCCAGATCGCCAGGAAGCTGAAGAATGAGGCGTCGATGGCGCCGGAGACGATTGCGGCCGACAACAGCGCCGGGACCGTCAGAAAAACACCCAGTACATGCGCGCCGCCATTGTCGTCCATTGGCGGCGCCAGTCGCCGGAGCGGCAGGATGATGAACAGAGAAACCACGCTGATGGCAACGAGCCAAGGCAGGGCCGACGTGTTGAGATGGATCGTCCATTTCAACACCTCTGGACCGGCGGCGAAGCCCGCGGCCATGATCGCTGCGTAGAAGGCGACCGCCCGCCCCCGCGTTTCCGACGACGTCGCGCTGTTGATCCAGGTTTCCGTCACGACCCAAGGTACGCTGCCGGATAGTCCGCTGACGAAGCGCAAGCCCAGCCAGATCCAGGGGGAATCCGTCAGGCCCAAAGGCACCATGGTGACGACGCCAATGACACTGCAGAAGATCATCGCATTGCCACTGCCGAATCGGCGCACGATGCCTTGCGTGAAAGGCGCCATCAGCATGACGCCGGCGGGATGCGCCGCGGAAATGAAGCCGATCAGGGCGCCGTCAAGCCCGCGTGCGTCCATGTGGAGCGCCATCCAGGGCACCAGACCGCCAAAGGAGATGCCAAAGGCAAAAACGCTGGCATAAAGCCCCGCCAGCGCCATCAAGCGCTGCCGCGGCGATGCGCCCGGTACGGCCAGATCCTGCGACATATCTTCTCTGCCTTTTATCCATCCGCACAATAGCGATGGCGACGCCTTCTCAGAAGTCAAAATCGTTAACACTTCCGGCATGGCATTTGCTTGATCTCAGACAAACTTTGCCACATGCGGCAGGAAAGGCCTTAACCAATGTCGATCAGCCTATTCAGCGCAGCCTCCAGCGGCCTCCAGATCCTGGGCAATGCGGAAAAAGATGCCCAGCAGAAGGGAGCCGAGGCCAATGCGGAGAGTGCCTTTGCAAGCCTCCTTGCCCAGCAGAACAATGCCAACTCCAACGTCGCGACGATCAGCGGCCGCCCCGGCAATGCGATCATCCCCGCCGTCCTCATCGATGCCGGCGCCGACCAATTACCCAGCCTCAGCGTCAGCGACATGCAATCCGGGGTCGTCGACGCCCCCCTGGATGCCCGTGACGAATTCCTGAATTTCGCGCAGAAAACGCCGGCTGAGCAGATGCGGGCCATGGTCCTTGCCGATATGGGCCTGACCGAGGAGCAATTGGCCGGCCTCGACGCCAAGGCCCGGGCCGAGATCGAGGAGAAGATCCGTATCCAGATCGAGGCCAAGGTCCGCCAGGAAATCGAGAAGAACTCCGGCGTGAAGATCAGTCTGGGCGTCGGTGGCCTGGCCGCAGGCTGATTTGGCTGTGGATCGCAGTTAGAGGGCCGACAGGATCGTATCGAAATCGGCGCGGTCCTGCGGCTCCATGGCGCCGAGTTTCGCCGCATAGAGATCGAGCCCGACGGCCGCCAAGCCGCGCGGCGGTTCGGTGCTGAGCCCATTCATATGCGCGGCGAGAGCCGCCACGATCTTCTGCTGCGAAACGCGTTCCGCCTCCAGCTCGACCGACAGCAGCCCATGTTTGATGGACTGCCGATCATTGGCGGCGACATCGGCAAAGTTTGTCAATTGCCGACGCACAGCACGCAAAGGCCGCAGAATCGCGTCGGACCAACGGGCAGTCGCGGCAAGGCCGCTTTCCAGCGCCGCAGCATTCACCGCATAACCACTTCGTGCCAGCCAACAGATAGCGAGCACCAGATTGACGTCGGCGCCGCGCCGATCCTGTAAGGCGAGACATGCCTGCGCCACCGCCTCGCGACAATAAAGCGCCAGGCTGAATTCCCAGAAATCGTCGGCGTTCAGTCTAATCGCCAAAGCTGATCCCCAGGCCACGCGCGGTCTTCACCAGCGTACTGTGCGGATCGACGGTGGCAGCGCCCTTGATAGCATCCAGGATCGGGACATCGATCACGCGGCGCGAATTCCAGGCGACCATGCGGTCGAACTTTCCCTCGGCAATGAGATCCACGGCATGAACACCGAAGGCCGAACCGAGCAGGCGATCCTTGGGCTCCGGCGTACCGCCACGCTGCACATGCCCCAGCACCGTGACACGCGTTTCCGCACCACTGCGCTTGGCAAGCTCCGCGCCGATGTAATGGCCGATGCCGCCATAGGTCTGCATCGCCGTGGCGCCGCCGCCATGAACCGCCGTGATCGACTGTCCAGTCTCAGTCTTCACCGCTTCTGCAACGATGACGAGCGCAAAATTACGCCCGCCTTTGCGCAAGGCGGCAAGCTTTTGCTCGATCGCCGCGAAGGAATAGCGGATCTCGGGGATCAGGATTACGTCGGCGCCACCGGCAATCCCCGCTGAAAGAGCAATATGGCCGGCATCGCGGCCCATCACCTCCAGCACCATGACGCGGCTATGGCTTGCCGCTGTAGGCTGCAGGTGATCGAGCGCCGAGGTTGCTGTCTGCACCGCCGTCTCGAAACCGATCGACATCTCCGTGGCGCCAAGATCGTTGTCGATGGTCTTGGGGATCGCCACCAGCTTGATCCCACCCTGAAGCGCCAGACGCCGCAGGATGTCGATCGATCCATCACCGCCGATACCGATCAGCGCATCAAGCTTCAACAGCCGGAAGCCTTCGATAACCTCGGCTGAGCGGTCGACATGGCTGCCGTCTTCCCGCGGGAAGTCGAAGGGATCGCCCTTGTTGGTAGTGCCCAGAATCGTGCCGCCCTGGCGCAGCATATCGGAACCTGCGACTCGTTCGTCGAGCGCGGTCGCTTCCACCGGGCGTGCCAGCAAACCCGCCGTGCCATTATGGATACCAATCACGTCCCAGCCGAAATGGCCCTTGGCATGAGCGTAAACCGCGCGAATAACGGAATTGAGGCCGGCGCAATCGCCGCCGCTGGTGAGAATGCCGATACGCTTTATCGCCAAAGCAGATCCCCCATCGTCCAATCCCCCTTGCCTTTTTGCGGCACTGTTCCAAGTATTAGTACAGAAACTCTAAGGCATCGCATAGCCACATGGTAGATAAGGCTTTTTTCGAACTCAACCCAGCCCGCAGCGTGATCGCCATCGGCGGCGATGATCGCGCCGAATTTCTTCAGGGGCTGATCAGCAACGACACCAAGCGTATTGGCGGGGCGCAAGCGATCTTTGCTGCCCTCCTCTCGCCGCAGGGCAAGTTCGCCTATGACCTGCTGCTGGTCGAAGACGGCGCGCGATATCTGGTCGATACTGAAAGCGCACGGCGCGCCGATCTCCTGAAGCGCCTCAAGATGTTCAAGCTGCGCTCGCAAGTGACGCTCGACGATCTCGATGGCGACCTCGCCGTCATCAATCTCTTCGGTGGCGACACGCTGGCGCGCCTCGGCCTCGCTGCCAATGCCGGTACGGCGAAAGCGCTCGGCGGCGGCATTGTCTTCACCGACCCGCGCCTCCCCGATCTCGGCGCGCACGCCTTCCTACCGCGTGGCACTTATGCCGCGACGCTTGTAGAACTCGGCTTTACTGAAGCGCCGGCCGGCGGCTTCAAAGATCACCGCTACACCCTCGGCGTACCGGAAGGCAGCAACGATCTGCTGCCCGACAAGGCCATACCGCTCGAATGCGGCTTCGACGAGCTCAACGGCGTCGACTGGCAGAAGGGCTGCTATATGGGCCAGGAACTAACCGCCCGCACCAAGTACCGCGGCCTCGTGCGCAAACGGCTGCTGCCCGTTCGCTTCGAAGGCACCCCGCTTCCTGTCGGCACCGATCTCACGCTGGATGGTAAGGAAGTGGGCGATATTCGCGCCGTCGACGGCGATCGCGGCCTCGCCCTGCTACGCCTCGAATATTTGGGTGCTATTCTGTCGAAGGGCATCGATACCGGCGCGACGCGCGTCACCGCCTCAGTACCTGCCTGGGTGAAACTCCCCGAGATGGCTTGAGCCGATCACCTCACCTCGCCTAATCTCCCCCCATAATCAATCAGGGGAACGATCATGGCGAAGGCGCGGCTTAGGGATCTCGGTATCAATTTGGGGCAGATGCGGCCCGGTCCCTTGAACGCCATCACCGATGTCGCAGGCATCCGCGTCGGCTTCTCGACGCTCATTCGCGACGAGCCGCATGTGGTGCGCACCGGTGTGACGGCCCTCTGGCCAGCGGATGACATCTATACCGATTTCATGTTTGCCGGCCTTCATTCCTTCAACGGCAATGGCGAGATGACGGGCAGCCACTGGCTGAATGAACAGGGTCTGCTCGCCGCTCCGATCACCATCACCAACACCCATGCCGTCGGTATCGCGCGCGATGCGATCTGCGTTCATGCGGCGCGCAAGGGGATCGACCAGGCCTGGCATTTGCCGGTCGCAGCAGAGACTTGGGACGGATGGCTGTCGGATGCCGAGACTTTCCCTGTCACCCTCGACATGGCGATCGAGGCCTTGGATTCCGCCAAGGCCGGGCCGGTGCAAGAGGGGAATGTCGGCGGCGGGACCGGCATGATCACCCACGAATTCAAGGGCGGTACCGGAACGGCCTCGCGCCGCCTCTCAGGTGAAGAGGGTGGCTGGACGGTCGGCGCCTTGGTGCAGGCAAACTATGGAAAGCGGCCCCTTTTGCGTGCCGGAAATGCCCCTGTCGGGATCGAGATCGACACCAACGTCGTACCCTCCGCCCATGCCGAGCGGAAGGAGGAGCAAGGCTCGATCATCGTCATCCTGGCGACCGACGCGCCCCTCCTCCCCATCCAATGCCAGCGCCTGGCCAGGCGCGCCACCACGGGCCTCGCCTGGGTAGGCGGCATTGGCTCCAATGGATCGGGCGATATCTTCCTCGCCTTCTCCACCGGCAACCGCGTTGCCTTGAAATCGAGGATGGCGGATGTGCGCATGCTGGGCATGGAGGAGTGCACAGCATTGTTCCAGGCCGCTGCGGAGGCCACAGAGGAGGCGATTTGGAACGCGCTCTGCGCCGCCGAGACCATAACCGGATATAAGGGCCGCACGGCGCATGCGATCCCCCACGATCTCCTGAAACAGGCAGTCGGACGCTATGCCCGCCGCGCCTGACGATCTCATCAAGGCATTGGATCTGCAGCCGCATCCCGAAGGCGGCTATTACCGCGAGACATATCGCGCCGTTGAGACGATCCCCAATGCCGGTTTGCCGGCGCGCTTTCACGGGCCCCGTGCGTACTCAACCTCGATCTATTATCTGCTGCGCGCCGGGGAGCGATCGAAGCTGCACCGGATCAAATCAGATGAGGTCTGGCATTTCTATGAGGGTGACGCATTGACCATCATCGCCATCTCGTCCGAGGGCCAGTTGATCGAAACCACGCTCGGCCGCGACTTCGCACGTGGAGAAGTGCCGCAACATGTGGTTCCGGCCGGTTACTGGTTCGGCGCGCTGCCTGCCAAAGGCAGTGCCTTCACGCTGGCCGGATGCACCGTGGCGCCGGGCTTCGACTTCGCAGATTTTGAACTGGCGGATCGTGCGGAACTGAAGGCCGCGTTTCCGCAGCATAAAACCTGGATCGAGCGGCTGACATAACTCCCATACGACGTGCCGACCCTCATACGTCATGCCCGGGTCGGGCCCGGGAATGACGCTTCCCTTTAGTCTTCTTCGTCTTCGTCGTCGAAGACCCTCGGGAGATGAGCGCCGAGGCTGCGGACGGTATCTTCCATAGCCTGGGTATAGCTGGCGCGGTTGCCTGTCCAGATAACGGGCGTGCCCACGACGGCATCGACCACGACGGGAATCAGTACGATTTCGCCACGGGGCAGAGCCTTGCCAGCACCTTGCAGGAAGACCGGTACCACGGGTACGTCCGGATAGCGTTCCTTCAATCGCGCAACGCCGCCCTTAAATTTCCCCATCACCTCGGCGCTCCCGCGGGATCCTTCCGGGAAGACGATGAGGATCTCGCCGCGATCCAATGCGGCCGCTCCTTCCGCCAAAGGATCAACGCCGCGCTCGGCATTGCTGCGATCGAGCGGCAGGATGTTGAGCACCTGCAGGCTGAACCAGGCGATGA
Source organism: Pseudomonadota bacterium (assembly GCA_016183985.1). Taxonomy (GTDB): domain Bacteria; phylum Pseudomonadota; class Alphaproteobacteria; order Dongiales; family Dongiaceae; genus Dongia. The sequence goes on from JACPDN010000011.1 coordinate 353,092, forward strand.
CACGGTTCTTCAGGAAGTAGTCGGCGGCGGCGACGGGCCGCACCTTGTCGAGCTGGCCAAGCGGCATCAGCGACAACAGGACCAGCGCATCAAGATGGCTGTTATGGTTGGCGACGACGATGGCAGGCCCGGCCTTGGGCAGGTTCTCGCGCCCCTTCACCGTCAGCCCCAACATCATGAAGGCGATGGGGCGTAGGAAAAGGATAGCGAAGAGCAGCCGCAGCCAGCGCGACATGATCAGTAATGCAGGAAATAGATGGCGTGGAAGAAGAGCGGCGCCGTGAAGGTCAGGCTGTCGACGCGGTCGAGGATGCCCCCATGGCCGGGGAGCAGTGTGCCACTATCCTTGAGCTTCAGGTCACGCTTCACGGCGGAGATCGTGACGTCACCGGCAAAGCCTGCGAGCGCCAGCACCAGACCGATGCCTGCCGCCTCATACCAGACGAGCGGCGTTAGGTAAGGTGCTGCGAGGATCGCAACACCCGTCGTGATGACGACACCGCCGATCAGGCCTTCGACTGTCTTGTTGGGGCTGACCTTCGGAATGACCTTGTGCTTGCCGAGCAGCTTGCCGCTGCAATACTGGCCGACATCGTTGATCTCGGTCAGCAGCAGCAGGTAAAGCAGCAGCCCATCGCCACCGGCGATCGGGTTGTTGGCGGCCGGCAACGCCAGCAGATAGGCGGCGTGGCTCAGCGAGAAGACCGCGATCATCAGGCCCCAATGCACGGTGCCCGCCGCTTTGATGAAGCCTTGAGTCTCGCCAGCCAGCACCATGCGCAAAGGGAGTGCCAGGAAGATGTAGACGGGGATGAAGATGATGAACATCCCGTACCAGCCGATCGACACCCAATAATATTGCAGCGGGATCGAAAGATAGGCCCAGAGCAGAACGCGGTGGTCCGCGCGACGCGTCGGGATCAGCGTCACGAATTCCTTGAAGGCGAGGAAGGAAATGAGACCGAAGAGCGCGATTGGCACCCAAGACGGCAAGGCGATGGAAAGTCCCAGCAGCGCGATGATCACCCACCAGGTGCGCGTGCGCAGCCACAACTCGTGCTTCTTCTTGCGCTGGGGCCAGGCAAAGCCGGTCGCCGCAATGAGCAGCACAAAAACCGCCGCCAGTGCATAGGCGACGTTGGGAGCGATATCGAAGATCATTTGGGTGTCTCGGCAAGCGCCTTGCGGGCGCGGTTGAAGATCGTGACGAGCCCCAGGGCGGCAACGATGATCATTTCCCAGTCGATCCAGGAACCGAGCCCGAAACCGCCGCCCAGCATCAGGCCCAGCAGCCCCAAAGCGAGCGCACGGTCGCTCTTGCCCATCGGCCCGTCATAGCGGCGCGTTGAGCCGACCACCTGACCGAGCACACCGACCAGCTCCCCGATGATGGCGATAACGATGGCCATGATGACCCAGAAGCCGGTAACGCCTGGCAGCAGCACGACCGGCAGAGTGAGTGCCGTATCGGAGACAACATCGCCCACTTCGTTGAGGATGGCGCCAAGGCGCGATTTCATCCCATGCTCGCGGGCGAGAATCCCGTCGATGGCGTTGGCGGCCATGCGCAGGAACAGAAAGACCGGCAGGATGAGCCAGAGCCGCAGGCAGGTCGGCCACCAGGCCAACAAAACGCCCACGGCCACGGAGCCGATCATGGCGGCCAGCGTCACCGCATTGGCCGTGACCCCGAGGCCGGCGAGCTTCGCGGCGGCGGGTCGGAGGAGCGCCACGAAACGCGGCTTCAGATCGTATACGGATGCCATGGGCGCCACTATAGCTGGCGCGCGATCTCCGCCAAGGCCAGAAACGGGGATTCCGCTGTGCGCGCCGTCACCAGGGCGTGGGATAGGCGCTTCAACCCCTCGCGCCCCCAGCGTTCCTTGACGGCGGCTTCCACCCAGGCCACGCCCTGGGCCTGGCGCTTGGCACCCCCGCGTCCATCGGCCGCCAGCCAGGCGGCATGGTCCGCCACGGCGCCGGTGAGGCGCCCGATCCCCTCAGCGGCGTTGGCCGAGACGATGAGGACCGGAACCGACCAGGCGGCGACATCCCGCCGCCCCTCATTGAGGCCAAGGGCGCCCTTCACATCGGCCCGCGCCCGGGTGGCGGCACGGCCGAGGTCGCCCTTGGTGACGACGACGATGTCCGGGATCTCGACAATGCCGGCCTTCATGAACTGGAGCGAATCGCCGGAGCCGGGCTGGACGCAGAAAATAACCGTATCGGCCGCCAGCGCAATATCGGTCTCTGATTGGCCGACGCCAACCGTCTCGATCAGCACCACGTCATAAAGTGCCCGCATCAACACCATGGCGGCGAAGGTGATCTCCGCCAGACCACCCAATTGATCGCGCGCTGCCATGGAGCGAACGAAGATACCTTGATCGTCCGGATCGGTTCTGAGCCGCGTGCGGTCGCCAAGCAAGGCCCCGCCGCTGCGTTTCGAGGATGGATCGATGGCGATGACGGCGATGGTCTTATTCGCCTGGCGATAGGCGTTGACGAGTGCACCGGCAAGTGTCGACTTGCCGACGCCGGGCGGCCCGGTAAGGCCAATGACCAGCGCCATCGGCGCCACATAAGCGGCGTTCAAGAGCGCCACGATCTCAGGATCGTCCGGATCGGATTCAAGGCGCGCCAGCACACGGGCGATGGCCGGTTTGCCGGCGGTGCGGAGGGTGGAGAGAGTCGTCACTGGCCCCCTCTCCTCCACCCTCCCCCACTGCCGACGAATGTCGGCATTCGCCGACTGCGGGGGGAGGGGGTTCGAGCCGGACTGCGATCGACAATCGAAATCAAACTGGGTCGATTGCCCTCCCCCCAACGTGGGGGAGGGTTAGGTAGAGGGGGCGTTTCAGCCCAGCCTCTCACCCCTCGCCCTTGCGGCCGGACTGATCGCCAGTCAACGCCGCCTGCGCAGCGGCCAATTTGGCGATCGGCACGCGATACGGCGAACAGGAAACATAGTTAAGGCCGACCTTGGCGCAGAAATGGATCGAGGCCGGATCGCCGCCATGTTCACCGCAGATGCCGAGCTTGATGTCGGGGCGGGTCTTGCGGCCGCGCTCGGCGGCAATCTTCACCAACTCGCCGACGCCATCAGTATCGAGTGTCACGAAGGGATCGCGCTCGATGATGCCCTGGCGTTCATAGGATTGGATGAAGCGCGCGGCGTCGTCGCGGCTGAGACCATAGGTGGTCTGCGTCAGATCATTGGTGCCGAAGCTGAAGAACGCGGCATCCTTGGCGATCTCGCCCGCGAGCAGGGCTGCGCGCGGCAGCTCGATCATAGTACCGACGGAATAGGGAATGGCGCTGCCGCTCTTTTCCGCCACTTCCTTCGCGACCCGGTCGATGATCTCGCGCATCAAGGTCAGTTCCTTGGGGATACCGACCAGCGGAATCATGACTTCCGGTTCAGCCGTCTCACCCAGCTTCGCCTTCACCTCGGCCGCAGCTTCGAAAATGGCGCGGGCCTGCATCTCATAGATTTCAGGATAGGTGATGCCGAGACGGCAACCGCGATGGCCGAGCATCGGATTCGATTCATGGAGCTGCGTCGCGCGATGCGCCACCGCTTCGACTGAGATCCCGGCGGCAGCGGCCACTTCGGCCATTTCGGCCCGGCTGTTGGGCAGGAATTCATGGAGCGGCGGGTCGAGCAGGCGGATGGTGACCGGCAGGCCCTTCATGATGTGGAACAGCTCGACGAAATCCTGGCGCTGCATTGGGAGGATCTTGGCCAGCGCCTTCTTACGCCCGGCCACATCCTCGGCCATGATCATTTCACGCATGGCGATGATGCGCTCGCCGTCGAAGAACATATGCTCTGTCCGACAGAGGCCGATGCCCTCGGCACCGAACTGGCGCGCGGTGCGGGCATCCAGTGGCGTTTCCGCATTGGTGCGGATCTTCAGCTTGCGGAATTCGTCGGCCCAGCCCATGAGTTTGGCGAAATCACCGGACAAAACAGGTTCAATCGTCGCGACGGCACCCAGCATCACCTCACCGGTGCCGCCATCGACGGTGATGAGATCGCCCTCGGCAATCCGCTGGCCCTTCACCACCATGGTCTTCGCCGCAGCATCAACGCGGAGATCGCCGGCACCCGAGACGCAGGGGCGACCCATGCCGCGCGCCACGACCGCCGCATGGCTGGTCATGCCGCCGCGCGTGGTCAAGATGCCGACGGCGGCATGCATGCCATGGATATCTTCAGGCGAGGTTTCGACGCGTACCAGAATGACCTTGTCGCCCTTAGCGGCGCGATCCTCGGCCTCGTCGGCGGTGAAGACCACTTTGCCGCAGGCAGCACCGGGACTTGCCGGCAGGCCACGGGCGATGACGTCCTTCTTCGCCTTGGGGTCCAAGGTCGGGTGCAGCAGCTGGTCGAGCGAGGCAGGCTCGATGCGCGCCACAGCCGTCCGCTTGTCGATGAGACCTTCGTTGCAGAGATCGACGGCAATCTTCAGCGCCGCCTGGGCGGTGCGCTTGCCGTTGCGGGTTTGCAGCATGTAGAGCTTGCCCTGCTGCACCGTGAACTCGATGTCCTGCATATCGGTGTAGTGCTTCTCGAGCTGGTCGCGCACCTCAAGGAGCTGGCCGAACACCTCCGGCATGGTTTCTTCCATGGCGGGCAGGGTCGAATTATTGGCCTTCTTCCCGACCACGGTGAGATGCTGTGGCGTACGGATACCCGCCACCACATCTTCGCCCTGGGCGTTGATCAGATATTCGCCGTAGAACTCTTTCGCCCCCGTCGACGGATTGCGGGTGAAGGCGACACCGGTCGCGCAATCTTCGCCCATATTGCCGAAGACCATGGCCTGAACGTTGACGGCGGTGCCCCAATCTTCCGGGATGCTGTTGATCTTGCGATAGGTGACGGCGCGCGGGATGTTCCAGCTGCCGAACACGGCGCCGATCGCTCCCCAGAGCTGTTCCTTGGGATCCTGCGGGAAGGGCTTGCCCAGCTCCTCTTCAACCTTCGCCTTATAGTCGGCGATGATCTTCTGCCAATCCTCGGCCGTGAGCGCGGTGTCGAGATCGACGCCCTTCTCCTGCTTGTGGAAATCGAGGATGTCTTCGAAATTGTGATGCTCGACGCCCAGCACGACATTGCCGAACATCTGGATGAAACGGCGATAGGAATCATAGGCAAAGCGCGCATCGCCGGATTTGGCGGCAAGGCCCTTCACCGTCTCGTCATTGAGACCCAGATTGAGCACCGTATCCATCATGCCCGGCATGGAGACGCGCGCACCCGAGCGCACGGACACCAGTAGCGGCGCCTTGGCGTCGCCGAATTTCAGGCCGACGATCTTTTCGATATGGGCGACGCCGTCTTCGACCTGAGCCGTCAGCTCAGCCGGATATTTGCGGCCATTGGCATAAAAATGGGTGCAGACTTCGGTGGTCGCGGTAAAGCCCGGCGGAACCGGCAGGCCCAGCGCCGACATTTCGGCGAGATTTGCACCCTTGCCGCCCAGCAGGTTGCGCATATCGGCACGGCCTTCGGCCGAACCGCCACCGAAATGATAGACCCATTTCGCCATGGTAGTGATCATCCTTCGATTTTGGAGAAATCCGCGACTGCGGACAGCGTCGAGGTGAACTTATTCAGCAGCCGCAGACGATTGAGGCGGCGAGCTGGATCTGGATCGTTGACGATAACTTTCTCAAAAAATGCATCGATCTTCTCACGCAGCCGAGCAAGGTATCCCATTGCTAAGCCAAACTCTTCCAGTTCAATCCTCTCCGTCGCACCTCGAACAGCGAATTCAAGCTCGATATTGAGAGCACTTTCCGCGGGTTCAGTCTCTGAAAAGAGACGCGGATCTACGTTGCCATCGAAGCGACTTCCACTTTTCTTTTCTTCGATACGCAAGATGTTATTTGCTCGCTTGTATGCCGCAAGCAAGTCCCTGCCATCTGCGTGGTCAAGGAGATTCTCGAGGCTATGTACGCGCGCCAGAAGGCGCGTGAGGTCGTCTTCATCCCCCAGTGCGAAGACGGCGCTGATGAGATCGTGGCGCGCGCCCTGCTCCTTCAGCGCCCCCTTGAGGCGGTCGCCGAAGAAGTCCATCAAATCGTTGACGACAACCTTGGGAGCGTTCTTCTCAAAACCACCGACGCTGTCGTAATAGCCGCTATAGGCAAGACCCAGAACATCACGCAGCTTCAAGCGCAGCTTGTTCTCGAGGATCAGACGGATAATGCCGAGCGCTGCGCGACGGAGCGCAAATGGATCCTTGGACCCCGTCGGCTTCTCATCCACCGCGAAGAAACCGGTCAACGTGTCGATCTTGTCGGCAAGAGCAACCGCGACGCTCACGGGCGCACTCGGACAGGTATCGTTGGGCCCCAGCGGCTTGTAATGATCGGCAATGGCATCGGCGACGGCCTCGGGGAGTTTCTCATGGCGCGCGTAGTAACGCCCCATGATGCCCTGAAGTTCCGGGAACTCGCCGACCATGCCGGAAACGAGGTCGGCTTTCGCCAAACCAGCGGCCTGATTGGCGAGACCCGCATCGCAGCCGGGGATGAACTTAGCTAGATCCCGCGCCAAGGCCTTCACACGACTGACCTTTTGCCCAACCGAGCCGAGCTTGGCGTGATAGGTGATGGCGTCGAGCAACGGCGTGCGCTCACTCAGGCTCACCTTCAAATCCTGATCCCAGAAGAATTTGGCGTCCGACAGGCGCGCGCGCAGCACGCGCTCATTGCCGTGGACAATCGCGGCACCGCCATCCGTCGCCTCGATATTGGCGGTGACCAGGAAGCGCGGCGCCAATTTCCCCGACTTGTCGAGAAGCGCAAAATACTTCTGATTGACGCGCATCGAGGTGGTGAGCACTTCGTGCGGCACCGACATGAATTCGTCATCGATCTTGCCGATGAGCACCGTCGGCCATTCGACGAGACCGGTCACCTCATCGAGCAGGCCATCATCCTGCTTGACGGCGAGGCCCTCCTTCGCGGCGATGGCGTCAGCCTGCGCCTTGATCGAGGCGCGACGTTCGGCCTGGTCGAGGATGACCTTGGCAGCTTTCAGCTTCGCCTGATAATCGGCAAAGTTCGCAACCGTGATCTCCCCCGAGGCAAGGAAACGGTGCCCCTTGGTCTTGTTGCCGAGCATCAAGAACTCAGGGTTCGGCACAGAAGATATCGGGATCATCAGATGGCGCACCTTGCCATCAAATAGAAGTATGGCGCTCTGGAGTGGGCGAACCCACCTAAGTTCACTGTGGCCCCAACGCATCGACTTAGGCCAAGGGAAGCGTTGAACAAAGCCACCCAGCGCTTCGCTGACCACAGCGGCAGTTTCACGCCCTACCTTCTCAACGACGGCAAAATAAAAGATTCCTTTGCCGGTGTCTCTTTGCTCACACTGATCAATCGAAGCCAATCCAGCGGACTTCAAGAACCCCTCAAGAGCTTGAGGAGGCGAACCTACTCGCGGCCCTTTCTTCTCTTCTTTGACGTCCGGCTGCGTGGCTGGCAGGCCATCTACAACAACGGCCAGCCGTCTCGGCGTTACAAACGAACGTGCATTCGAGTAAGTCAAACCAGCACTATCTAGGCTTGCGGTAATGAAGCTCTGCAGATCTTCCGCCGCACGTGCCTGCATGCGCGCGGGGATTTCTTCCGAGAAGAGTTCGAGGAGGAGTTCGGCCATGACTTATGCCTCCCCTCTTTGCGTGGCTTCCCAGGCCTCGCAGCACGCCTTGGCGAGCGTGCGCACGCGGCCGATATAGGCCTGGCGCTCGGTCACCGAGATGACACCGCGCGCGTCGAGCAGGTTGAAGAGATGGCTGGCTTTCAGCGCCTGGTCATAGGCCGGCAGAGGCAAGGCTTTGTTACCACCCAACAGCGCGGCACATTCCTTCTCGGCATCAGCGAAATGCTGGAACAGCAGTTCCGTATTGGCGCGTTCGAAATTGAAGGTCGAATATTCCTGCTCCGACTGCAGGAACACGTCGCCATAGGTCATGCCGTGGCCGTTGTAATCCAGATCGTAAATGCTCTCGACGCCCTGCACATACATGGCGAGGCGTTCGAGGCCGTAGGTGAGTTCGGTGGAAACCGGATTGCACTCAAGCCCGCCAACCTGCTGGAAATAGGTGAACTGCGAGACTTCCATGCCGTCGCACCACACTTCCCAGCCCAGACCCCATGCGCCAAGCGTCGGGCTTTCCCAATCGTCTTCGACGAAGCGGATATCGTGCTGCAACGGATCGATGCCGATGGCCTTCAGCGATCCCAGATAGAGGTCCTGGCTGTCGGCGGGCGAGGGCTTCAGGATCACCTGGAACTGATAGTAATGCTGCAGGCGGTTGGGATTCTCGCCATAGCGCCCGTCCTTTGGCCGGCGCGAGGCCTGCACATAGGCAGCACGCCAGGATTTGGGGCCAAGGGCCCGCAAGGTCGTCGCCCAGTGGAACGTGCCGGCGCCGACTTCCATGTCGTAGGGCTGCAGCACGACGCAGCCTTGGCGCGCCCAATAGGCTTGCAGCTTCAGGATGAGCGCCTGGAAACAGGTCTCAGGGTTGGGTTTCCGGCGCGCAGGCTTCGCCTCGGCGGGCATAATCTTGCAGTCCCCCTACGAACATCTTTTGAAACGTGGCCCTACTCCGCTTCTTTGGCGAGCGGCTTCTTGGTGCGCCGCAACATACAAAGCCCCCGGGGGTTAATCAAGCGAGCGCTGGGTGACGAGACGCCAAAACCCGCACAGTTCCGCCAAATTCGTGTGACTTAACGGGAGAATGCCGAAGAGCAGCCGGTCAATTGCCGGAATGGCCGCAGGAACAGCTGGATTTCGCCGGAAAATAGGCGCCGCAGGACTTGCACTGGACCATGTCCTCGATCGGCTTCTGCGGTCGAGCGCCGGGCTTGGCAGCGCTGCCACTCTGCTCGCGGCCACTCTCTTGCTCACGCCGAGCCACTTGTCCACGGCGCATGAAATACCAGACCGCCGCAATGATGGCGGCGATGATCAGCAGTTTGGGAAAGGTGGGAAGACCGAACATGGCCCGAGATTTAGGGCGTTGCCGTCAATGGGTCAAGCGCAAGGGGGCGGCATCGCGCAGGATCGCCTCTGTCGCGGGGGTAAAGCGGCCGTCCGCATGATGCAGCACCCAGGGCGCGCATTCGCGGAATCCGGGCGGCGCCCCCTTGATACCGGTGAGGATGACGCGCTTGGCCGCAGCGCCCGTGCGCGGCAGAAACCGAATGAGGCGCAATTCACCCAACCCCCGCGTCATGGCGGCACGCAATTCCCCTTCCCGATCGGCGCGGTGGATGAAAGTGACGCTACCACCTTCACGCACCGCCGTGACGGCGCACGCAACCCAGTCGGTGAGCTTCGCATCGCCCTCGACATTGGCGAGCGCCTTCACCGGATTGGGCGAGATCGAGGCAGCACGCCGCGCGAGATATGGCGGGTTCGCCAGCACGTGACTGAAGCCGCCGTCCTTGAACGCCAGCAAGTCGCCACATTGAAAGAATACACTATTGCTGAGCCCGTTGGCCGCCGCATTGCGCGTCGCCAGCGCAATCAACCCGGGCTGCAGGTCGAGCCCCGCAAGAGAGATGCCGGGCACGCGGGCAAGCAGGCATAGCCCCGCCGTCCCCACCCCGCAGCCCAGATCAAGCACGCGTTCTCCAGGCTTCGCATCAACAGAGGCCGCCAACAGGACGGGGTCGATCGCGGCACGATAGCCCTCTGCCGGCTGCATTAATTGCAGCCGGTTGCCAAGCACACGGTCGGTGCTGGTCTCCATCAGGAAAGCTCGCCGGCTTCAGTGAGCACGCGCCGGGCGCGATCGAGATCGTCCTCCGCCACGACCAGACGCTGCGGCAGGATGTCGAGACTGCCCTGCATGATGCTGGAATGGGTATCCAGAATGAGGGATTCGATCCCCGCATCGGCCAAAAGGGCCGTCAGGAAGGACAGCCTAACCGGATCCTGGGATCGTAGTAATTCGCGCAAAACCTCATCCTCTTCGCCGTTTTTCCCGCGCCGATATGTCGCGGGGGCCGCCCCGGCTTAACTTGACCGAGGCGGGAGAGCGGCTATGCTCGCGCGAGATAAGGTTTTTCTCAAGAATTTAGGTAGGGGATACCCCACGTGGCCGTCGTCGTTAACCTCGAAACCGGGCGCAAGGAAGCCAAGCCTGATGCGTTGGACCGCCTGACCGATCTGGTCGGCGCCGATCTTAGCCGCGTCAACCAGCTTATCATCCAGAACATGCAGAGCGACGTGCAGCTCATCCCGCAGCTGGCCGGCCATATCATCGCCGCCGGCGGCAAGCGCCTGCGCCCGCTCCTCACCCTCGCCTCCGCCCATATGTGCGGCTATCGCGGCGACCGCGCCCCGGGCCTTGCGGCCTGCGTCGAGTTCATCCACACCGCAACGCTGCTGCATGACGATGTCGTCGACGAGAGCGCGCTGCGTCGTGGCGAAGCCTCGGCCAATGCGGTCTGGGGCAACAAGGCCTCGGTGCTGGTGGGCGACTTCCTGTTCAGCCGCGCCTTCCAGCTGATGGTGGCCGATGGTTCCTTGCGCGTGCTCGAGATCCTCTCCACCGCCTCGGCCGTCATTGCCGAAGGCGAAGTGCTGCAGCTGATGACCAGCAACGACACGGCGACGACCGAACAGGCTTATCTGGAAGTGATCAAGGGCAAGACAGCGGCCCTGTTCGCCGCCGCCTGCGAAGTGGGTGCGGTGGTGGGCGGGAGGCCCAAGGTCGAGGAGGATGCGCTGCAAAGCTTCGGCCTCAATCTCGGCATCACCTTCCAGCTGATCGATGACGCGCTCGACTATTCCGCCAAGCAGGAAACGCTGGGCAAGGCCGTGGGCGACGATTTCCGCGAGGGCAAGATTACCCTCCCCGTCATCCTGGCTTACCTCCGCGGCGATGCCGAGGAACGCACTTTCTGGCAGCGCACGTTGGAGAAGGTCGAGCAGGAAGACGGCGACTTGCGCCACGCCATCCAGCTGATGGAACGCCATGGGGCCCTGAAGGACACGGTCGCGCGCGCCGCCCATTACGGCGCCATTGCCCGGGATGCCCTGGGCATCTTCCCGGAGGGTCCGGAGAAGCGCGCCCTCATCGACGTCATAGATTTCTGCATCGACCGGGGTTTTTAGACAGGAAAAGAGGCTGTCAGGGCAATCACTTGAGGGCTAGCCACAAAGTTTGCCTCGATGCCTTAAGGCAGACTTGCGCCCGCCCCTTCCAGCGGCTATAAGGCACCGCGTTTCGCCGCCCGGCACTTCCAGGAACCGGGTGTTTTCGGTCGGAGTGTAGCTCAGCCTGGTAGAGCACTACGTTCGGGACGTAGGGGCCGGAGGTTCGAATCCTCTCACTCCGACCAATTCATTCTCACGCAAGCTTTGGCGATCTGAACTGCCCGTTCGAGGCACGGCTGGCTACCTGCTCCGTTGCTGGAACGAAAGGTGATCTAGGATGCACGATATCGGGCAAGATGAGGCGTCGCAGCTTGGCTGTAGCAAACCGCCAAGCTGCCACAGCATATCGATTGGCTAGCCCCCTAGATCACGGTCACTGAGATATCGTTGTCGACCAGCACCGTGACGCCTTGATGCTGGAACGCTTGATAGCCCGAGAGCGGCTGGCTACCCGGCGTCGTCCAGCCATCTGCAGAGGACAGGGTCAGGATATCGGACGTATCGCCATTAATCCGCAACGCATTGTCGAGACTGGTATTCCCGCCAACATTGCTGTTCTGCACGTCAAGGTCCAGGATATCGGACAGATGCAGTGTCAGGCTGTTCGCCAGCCCGTTATCGACGTCAATCACTTCGATGCCAGCAATGCGTCCGCGGTCCGACGTCGAGGCATCATTGTCGAGGTCACCGAAATCAATCGAACCGGCAAAATCGAGATGAAGCGTATCGAGGCCGTTGCCGCCATCCACTCGATAGAAATGGTTGTCGGCCAGATGCAGTTGATCGTCACCGGCGCCGCCGTTCAGAGAGTCTTCGCCACCCCCACCATCAATTGTATCGTTGCCCTGCCCACCTGTGATGATCTCGCCATAGGCGGATCCGATCAAAGTGTTTGAAGCGTTGTCGCCGCTAACAACAATGTCGTTCGGCGTGCTATGGCCGAAGACGACATAGGCTGCACCTGTATCCTTGCCGCCATCCTGCGCATACACCGCACCAACAATTACGTCATCGTAACCGTCGCCGTTCAAATCACCGGCAGATGAGACGTCATATCCCAGGCGCTCGTCGGTACCCACATCAATCTTGAATCCTTCATCCGCACCCAAATTGGACAAGGACATATTAGCCGAGAACCCGCCGCTATGGCCAAAGAGCACATATGCTGTACTTGACATTGGTGCGCCGACAATGATGTCGGCATAGCCGTCGCCATTGAAATCCCCAGCGCTCGCCACAGATGCGCCGAACCATCCGCCGTCGGCCGCGATTCTAAATCCATTGGTTCCGTTCAGGTCGTTGACGTTTAAGGTTGCGCTGAACCCACCGCTATGGCCGAAGACAACATATGCTGCGCCCAGGAACAGATTGTCACCTACGCCGCCAAGCATCGAGCCGACAATAATGTCGTCATACCCGTCACCATTGATATCGCCAGCAGCGGCGACGTCGGAGCCCAACAGATCGTAAAGCGGGCCAGTTGTGACAAGGTTTCCCGTAAATGTGAAACCATTGATCCCGTTGAGATTTGCAAGTGACATCACAGGAGCCATTGGCTCCTGTGAACCAAAGACGATGTACGATCTGCCAGGATGCTCCGAGCCCAAGTTTCCATGCATAACGCCGATAACGAAGTCGCTGAGGCCGTCTCCGTTTATGTCGCCAGCTGATGAAACCGAGTAGCCTGCCAGATCGTTGTTGCCAGCGCCTTCCAGGCGCACACCTTCTCCCGCATCGATAGACGAGAGATCGATATCGGAAGGAAAGCCACCCGCATGGCCGTAGACAAGAAATGCTCCGCCAGTCAGCTCCGCGCCGAAATTCTGGCCGGAACTGCCGACGACAAAATCGTCATACCCATCGCCGTTGACATCGCCAACAACGCTACAGGAATCAAAGGTCACCCCAGAAAGGTTGACCTGATTGATTGCACCATCCAAAACCACGCTGGCAGGGTATTGCCCATCAGAACCAAATAGTATGTATCCGCCACCGCCCGATCGGGACAGAACGAAATCCATATTGCCATCGCCGTCAATGTCGCCCGCAGCCGCTACCCCTGACGGAAGACCAATGGTGGCGTCAGGTATCTTAAAACCATTTGTACCGTCTAAATCTCCTACCGAGTAGCTTGATGCAACGCTATCTACCGCACCATAGAATACAGCGGTCCCCCCTTTGCTACGGATGATGACGTCGTCATATCCATCGTGATTTACGTCGCCGGCATTTATCGTGCCTGCGCCAAACATTGCGTTGCTAACATTCCCATTGATGCCAAAGCCAACGTCGCCATCGAGCATATTGGCGTCGATCGAAACGCTGGTCAGCGCCGAGAATGTCATAGCCTGGACAGCAATAGATTCCTCGATCAAAATCTGGTCGACACCGTTGCCGTACACATTGTAAGTGTCACCTCCAATCACTTCTGTGCCGATGGAAGAGAAGGTTGAATCGAGGCGTACAAGGTCGTCGGAACCGCCGTCGATCAGCATGCGCTCGGCGCCAGGCGACAGAGCGGCGATAGCTGCCGCGCTAATCGTTATGGAGTTCGCGGCGGCCGCGCCCAGGTCGATCTTTTCGATGCTCTGGATCGCCGCGACACTTGATTCCAAATCAAAGGACATACCACTGCCGCCCAGGAGCAACGTGTCTTGCCCTGCCCCGCCGTTCGCCAGCGCGAAGGAAGAGCCATTGACTTGCAGCACGTCTTCATCAGCGCCGCCGAGAAGCTGATCTCCCACACCGCCGATCAAATGGTCGTCGCCGTCGAGGCCCGAGATAATATTGCTACCGGCATTGCCGCGCAGAATATTGTCGCCGGCGCTGCCGGTGGCGTTGATGTTCTCACCGCCCAGCAACATCGCGTTTTCGATCTTCCCTGCCCCCAGTGCCGCAAGATTGATGCTGATCGTTGCCTGCACCTCGTCCCCGGTGTCGGCATTGCCCTGCTCGTCAATGACGTCGCCGGCACTGTCGACCACATAAATGTCGTTGCCGGTACCGCCGCGCAGAGTGTCATTGCCGCCCATGCCATTAAGGACATTGTCGCCGGCATTGCCAGTCAGGATATTGGCCGCAGCATTGCCGACGAGGTTGATGTCGTCACTGCCCAGCAGGAGGCCGTTCTCGATCTTGCCGCCACCCAATTGGGTCAGGTTGACCGAAATATGCGACTGCACGAGATCGCCAGTATCGTTATTGGCTTCTTCATTGATCGTGTCAGTGGTGCTCTCGATCTCGTATATGTCGTTACCGGTGCCGCCCTTGAGCGTGTTGTTCCCGGCACCGCCTTTGAGGACATCGTTGCCCAGGCCACCGAGCAGCGTATCGTTGCCGAGCCCACCGACAAGGGTGTCATTGCCGGCTCCGCCATCGAGGATGTTGTTCCCGCTATTGCCGGTGATCGTGTTCGCCAGCGCGTTGCCCGTGCCGTTGATATTGGCGCTCCCGGTCAGCGTCAGGTTGTCGATATTGGTCAGCGCCGCCAGGCCCCAGCTGATCGAGCTCTCCACCGTGTCGGTGCCGCCGCCCAGCGCATTCGTCAGGCTCTCGGTGATGATGTCGCTGACGCTGTCCACCACATAGGTGTCATCACCCTGGCCACCCACCAGCGTGTCGTTGCCAGCTTCGC
>JACPDN010000010.1 GCA_016183985.1 Pseudomonadota bacterium
CGCCGGATCCGATGCGGTGACCGGATTCCCCTTCGGTGCTGCAGGCAGCAGCACCCGTCACGGCCGAAACGCACGGCCGGCACAACTGCCCGAGCGGTGTCGCGTGGGGATCTTGAGGAAGAGAAAACGGAGACCGGATGGGTGGGAAGAGGGGGCGCCAAGGGGCGGGTAACTGCCCGGACTTGCTCAATAGAGGCCCCCTGTGTATAACCCGCCCGTCCATAGCCCTGCCGACCCTTCGCCTCCCTTTGGGGAGCCACCCGCTGACGGTGTGAGAGGATCGGCTAGGCCCGTGAAATGATTGGATTTTCCGATCACTTCGGCTGATGCGTTGCCGATTCCCGGCAGACCAGCAGCGGGCCGCTAAGAGCCAGAGGGAGTGTTTAATGCCGTTCTACGAGAACGTCTTTATTGCGCGCCAGGATGTCACTGCCCAGCAGGTCGACGCCTTGGCCGAACTCTTCACGGGCATCGTGACCGCGCAAGGCGGTTCGGTGACCAAGAAGGAATATTGGGGCCTCAAGGGTCTCACCTACCGCATCAACAAGAACCGCAAGGGCCATTATGTTCTGCTGAACATCAATGCCCCGGCCGGCGCCATCGCCGAGGTCGAGCGCAACATGCGTCTCAATGAAGACGTGCTGCGTTACCTCACCGTGCGCGTCGAGGAACTGGAAGCTGGCCCCAGCGCCATGCTGCAGTCCAAGGGCCGTGACCGCGAAGGCGGCCGCGAGGGTGGCCGTGGCGATCGCGAAGGCGGCCGTGGTTTCGGTGGCCGCGATCGTGACGATCGTCTGCGCCCGGGTCGTGAAGGTGGTTTTGGTGGTCGTGACCGTGGCGAACGCCCGGCCGCTGCTGCCGAAGGTGAAGGAGACCGTTCATGAGCGAGTTTGATCGTGGCGGCCGCGAAGGCGGTCGTGGTGGTGAAGGTGGTCGTGAAGGCGGCCGCGAGGGTGGCCGTGGTGGCGCCGGCGGTGGCCGTCGTCCGTTCTTCCGCCGCAGGAAGTCGTGCCCGTTCTCGGGCCCGAACGCCCCGAAGATCGACTACAAGGACGTCAAGCTCCTCGGCCGTTTCGTGTCCGAGCGCGGCAAGATCGTACCTTCCCGCATCACCGCGGTCAGCACCAAGAAGCAGCGCGTCCTCGCCCAGGCGATCAAGCGCGCCCGCTTCCTCGGCCTGCTGCCCTACGTGTTGAAGTAAGGAGTACTTCACCATGGAAATCATTCTGCTCCAGCGCGTCGAGAAGCTTGGTCACATCGGCGATGTGGTGAATGTGAAGCCGGGTTTCGCCCGCAACTTCCTTCTGCCGCAGAAGAAGGCGCTCCGCGCCACCGAAGAGAACAAGAAGCGTTTTGAGACGCAGCGCGCCCAGATCGAAGCCAACAACCTGAAGGCCAAGGAAGAGGCCCAGAAGGTCGCCGGCAAGGTCGACGGTCTGAAGATCGTCCTCATCCGCCAGGCCTCGGAAACCGGCATCCTGTTCGGTTCGGTCTCCGGCCGTGACATCGCCGAAGGCGTCACCAAGGCCGGCTTCACCGTCGACCGCCGCCAGGTGGTCCTCGACAAGCCGATCAAGACCTTGGGGTTGCACCCGGTCCGCGTTGCCCTGCACCCGGAAGTCGTCGTCTCCGTGACGGCGAACGTGGCGAAGTCGGAAGACGAAGCATTGATGCAGGAGAAGGCCGGCGGTTTCGTCGCCAAGACCGACGACGACGATACGCCCGACCTCGACAAGCTCCTCGCCGAGGCCGCGGAAGCGACCGACGAGGCGAAGACCGAAGAGTAAGTCACGCAACTTTCAGCGTGATCGAAACGGCCGCCCCTCAACCGGGGCGGCCGTTTTGCTTTGGGCCCTCCCCTTGCCAGATGTTCTTTTTCTGTTCTTGACAATCGCGTAATTTATATGTTATGCGTAAACTCCGATTTACCACGTCGGAGCCTCGCTATGCCGCAGCCGTTCAATCAGCGTCCTTTGACCAAAACACCAAAGACCGCGAACGAAAAGAATGAGCTTGGAGGATGGAAGGACGGACGCTTCATCTTCGACTCCCCCGAAGCCGAGGTAACCTGGCATCAGCGCGCCTATGCCCAAGGGATTCATCCGCAGGATTGGCATCGCGGCCGCGAGGTCGACGCTGAAACGGCAAAGCTCGTAGAAGCTGGCATGGCCGGTGCCACCCCACCCATTATCGCGGGCCGGATGGCACGCCGCGCTTCGGCAATCAGCACACCATCGAACCGCCGGCCCAGCGCGCCCTGCGCCAGCGCTCCTTTGCCGGCAAAACGCTGGATCAGATCGACGCCATTCACCGCAGCACGGGCAAACTGCCGGGCGAGGACGAAGCCGCCGCGCTGACATTTGGGAACGACAATCAACCGCCGCACGGGTTGCTCGATCCCGCCACCGTTTCGGCGCATTCAGCAGCAATTCTCGCGGGCATGCAGCGCGGGCGCCAAAGCGATCCTCTCATCACGGGCAAAGTCGCCCAAGCTACGACGCCGACCAGAGATATCGTGCCGGCCAACGATTTTGCGAAGCTTTCGCAGACTGGCGCGGCTAATGTCATGCCGCAACCGCGCGCCACGCGGGCGCCGCTGCCGCGCAAGATGCCGACAGCCCCGATCGACGCGCCCCGAATGGCCGAGCTACTGGTCTTTCAGCCCATCAGCAACGGCAGATCGTCCTTCGGGCATGTGGCCATCGACATCGATGGCACGATCTATTCATGGACTCCCGGGGGATTGTTCGTCACCACGAAGGATGACTACCTCAAGAAGAACGCCTTTCGCGACGGCACGGGATATCCCTTGAGATTGACCGACCAGGAGGCAAAAAAACTCAAGCAGCACATCCTCAATTTCGGCCAAAAGGAACACTATAACTTCGTGACGGCAAACTGTACCGATCCCATCGAGGAAGGGCTGGAGGCTCTGGGTTATCAGGTGGGACTTACCATTCTGCCGGCACAGCTCAAGGCAGCAATCATGCAGAGTCACTTGGCGAGCATAGATAGATCGAACGACTACCCCGCCGATCCTGCACAGAAATCATCCGCGGCAACAATGCCGTGGTCGTTACTATCGATGCCCTGACGGGAGACATCTTATGCCCATCTATGCGCAGCAGACTCGGAAAGCCGGTTTCGGCAAGATCCTATGGTTCACGCTCGGCCTGACGATCGGTGTCGTCATCACCCTGTTCTTCGCCAATCTGGTCCTGCGAAGTGGCCACACTTATGCAGAGATGGATTGGAACGGGGACGGGGACACATCACTCGACGAGATGCTTCATTCGGTCGATGTGGGCGTGCGATCCGTCGAAGTCAGTGGTTGCCCGTGCCGTTTTTTCTTTGAATACAAGGACGGGCGGCCCATCAAGACCATGTGCGATGGCAAGGTCGTCGATTTTGATCCCTATGCGCCCACAGTTGGCCCATAGCTGGACGGATGGCCCAGGGGCGGGGAAAAAGCCGCAGCCAGCCCAGCTTGTTCGGGTGGGGTGGGGCGCGGTAAAGTAACGGGACATGCGCCCTTTGCCTCAGCAATCTCCCGCCGGTGACCGACCGGCCATCCTGACGCGCCGCTGGATCGCCCTCGCGGCGGGGCTCTTGGCGCTCTGCCTGCAGCTCGGTGCCCAAATCATGCCGGCCGAGGCGATGCAGGGCGCCATGCGCGCGGCTGCCCTCGCATCCGAGGAAGCGCAGAGCTTTGCCGCGACCTGCCTTGGCTTCGGCATGCCGGCGAAAGGCGAACCCGCCAAGCCCGGCCAGCATCAATCCTGCCCGGTCTGTTTCACGCTGGCGCAAAGCCATGGCTTTGCGGCGCCAGTGATCGATTGGGTGGCCAGCCTTGCCTGGCGCGATGCATCGTTCCATCCAGCCGCCGCATCGGGTGTCACGACAACCGTCATCGCCGCAGCTTTCGATTCCCAGGCGCCGCCCGCTAGTGCGATCTGAAACTTGATCGCCCGCGGGTGCTCTGCATCCGCAACATGACATTCCATCAGGAGAATTCCCATGAACCGGCGCGCTCTGCTGGTCTCCGCCGTGGCCGTTGCGGCCCTGGGCGGGCTCGGCGCCAGCTATGTTCTCAACAACCGCCATGTCGCTGACAGCCTGGCCGTCGGCGGGCCGTTCAAGCTCATCGGTACGGATGGCCAGGAAGTGACCGAGACGGCAGTGAAGGGTAAGTATTCGCTCTTCTTCTTCGGCTTCACCTTCTGCCCCGACGCCTGTCCCACGGCACTCAACACCTTCACGCTGGTGCTCTCGAAACTCGGGGCCGATGCCGACAAGGTGCAGCCGGTCTTCGTCTCGATCGACCCCGAACGCGACAAACCGGCGGTGCTGAAGGAATACCTCACTTCCTTCGATCCCAGGATCATGGGCCTCACCGGCACGCCGGAAGAAATCGCCGAAACGGCAAAGAAATTCCGCGTCTATTACGCCCGCCAAGGCGAGGGCGAGTTCTATCTGATGGATCACAGCACGGCGATCATCGTCATGAACCCCGATTTCGACTATGCCGGCGTGCTGGCCGGCAACATGCAGCCGGACGAAATGGTAACCCGGCTCAAGGAACTGATTGCTCAAGGAGCTTGATCACCATGAAGACGTTTTTCACCTTCCTCTTTGCCGCTTTCGTTGCGATCAGCAGCTTCGGCAATCTCGCCACGGCGCATGAACAGAAGCTCGGCGCGCTCGTCCTGCACCACGCCTGGTCGCGCGCAACGCCGGCCGGCGCCAAGACCGGTGCCGCCTATGTGAAGATCGAGAATACCGGCGATACGGCGGATCAATTGCTGAGCGTGAGCGCCGACATTGCCGCCATGACCGAGGTCCATCAGATGACGATGGAAAACGACATGATGAAGATGGGGCCGGCCGGCGTCGTCGACATTCCCCCGCATGGCGTTGTGGAACTCAAACCCCATGGTCTCCACATCATGCTGATGGGATTGAAGAAGCCGCTCACTGAGGGCGACACTTTCCCCGTCACCCTCACCTTCGCCAAAGCCGGCAAGGTCGATCTGCAGATTGTCGTCGGCAAGGTTGATGACATGGGCGAGGAGCACTGACGCAAAGCGACATGACCGCTGCTCCGCGCATGCACCGCGCGGGCAGCGGTGTTGTCAACAAGTGATTGGACGCGACTCGAATAAATCTCTTTCTCTTGTGGGCATGATTCACGTTATCCACAGGCCTGCATGACGCCTGCATGCTGCTAGGGTCGCCGCCATGGAAGCTACGAACACAAACAACGTCACCAGGTTGCCCGGCAGCGGTAATGCGCCGACGCGCACGCCGCCCGTCAACTTCGAAGCCGAGCAGGCGCTGCTCGGTGCCGTGCTTGCCAACAACCTGGTCTATGACCGGGTCAACGAGTTCCTGCGGCCCGAACATTTCGCGGATCCCTTGCATGGCCGCATCTATGCCGCCATCGGCAAGCTGGTCGAGCGTGGTCAGATCGCCAATCCGGTCACGCTGAAGAACCTGTTCGATCAGGACGGGGCGCTCTCGGAAATCGGCGGTGCCGCCTATCTCGTGCAACTCGCGCAATCCGTCGTCACGGTCATCAATGCCGAGGATTACGGCCGCACGATCCATGATCTGTATCTGCGTCGCCAGCTGATCGACCTCGGCGAGGTCACGGTCAACGAAGCCTATATCCACGACACCGACGTCACCGCCGTCCAGCAGATCGAGGCGGCCGAAGGCAAGCTCTTCGCGCTGGCTGAAACCGGCCAGACCGAAGGTGGTCCGAAGGATTTCAAGAGCATCGTCACCTCCGCACTGAACATGGCGGAGGCGGCTTACAAGCGCGACAGCCATCTGACCGGCGTTACCACGGGCCTCACCGATATCGACCGCAAGCTCGGCGGATTGCAGCCTTCCGATCTCATCATCCTCGCCGGCCGCCCCTCCATGGGCAAGACCGCGCTCGCCACCAATATGGGCTTCAATGCCGCCTCGGCGTTCAAGGAGAACGACACCGGCACGCGCTACAAGGTCGCCTTCTTCTCGATGGAAATGTCCTCGGAACAGCTGGCCTTGCGTATCATGGCGGAGAAATCAGGCGTCTCGTCCGATCGCATCCGCCGTGGCGAGATCAAGAGCGATGATGAATTCACCAGCATCGTCGAAGCGTCGAACGATATGAGCACGGCCGGCTTCTTCATTGACGACACGCCGGCGCTCACCATTCCGGCGCTCCGCACCCGCGCGCGGCGCCTGAAGCGCCAGCACGGGCTCGATCTCATCGTCATCGATTACCTGCAGCTGATGCGCTCGGCCAACAACCGGGGTTCGGAAAACCGCGTACAGGAAATCTCGGAGATCACCCGGGGCTTGAAGGCCATCGCCAAGGAACTCAACGTGCCGGTGATCGCACTCTCGCAGCTTTCACGTGCCGTCGAACAGCGCGACGACAAGCGTCCGATGCTCTCTGACTTGCGTGAATCCGGCTCGATCGAGCAGGACGCCGACGTCGTCATGTTCGTCTACCGCGAGGAATATTACCACGAGCGCAAGAAGCCCGGGGACCACGAGACCGACAAGATGATGGAATGGCAGCGCGAAATGGAGCGCGTCCATAACGTCGCCGAAGTCATCATCGCCAAGCAGCGTCACGGCCCGATCGGCACCGTGCCGCTGCAATTCGAGGGCATGCTGACCAAGTTCAGCGATTTGCTGCGCAGCGATTACGTCCCGGCGCAAACCGAATAGGCCATTGCCGGACATGTCTGATTCCTATTCAGCGGCGCTGACGATCGATATCGGCGCGATTGTCGCCAATTACCGGCTGCTCGCCGGGCGTATGTCACCGGCCCTTTGCGGGGCGGCGGTGAAGGCCGATTGTTATGGCTTAGGGGCCGCCATGATCGCGCCGCATCTCAGGCGCGCGGGCTGCAGCCATTTCTTCGTCGCCACGGTCGATGAGGGCCTGGCCTTGCGCCCGCTACTGCCCGGCGCCCGGATTTATCTGATGAACGGCCTGCCGCCGGGATCGGAACGGGACGTGGCGGGGAACGAGCTCATCCCTATCCTCAATTCCATGAATGAGATCGAGCGCTGGCAGGCCGCGAGCCGCAGTTTGGCGGCACGTCCGGCGGGCCTGCAATTCGATACCGGTTTGAACCGGTTGGGACTTTCACACGACGACGCTGTGCGGCTCATCGCCGACCCGCACCTCCTCGACGGTCTCGACCTCAGCGTAATCATGAGCCATCTGGCCTGCGCCGACGATCCGGAGCACCCGCAGAACCGGGCGCAGCTCCGGCGCTTTCGCGAAATCACCGACAGCCTGCGCCTGCCGCCCCGTCTCGGGAACGCGCGGATCCTGCGCTCGCTCGCTGCCTCCTCCTCGATTTTCTTAGGCAGCGACTATCATTTCGACCTCGCCCGGCCGGGGGCGGCGCTCTATGGCATCAACCCTGTTTTGGGGACCGGAAACCCACTCCGCCAAGCTGTCCGGTTGCAGGCAAAAATCCTGCAATTACGCGAGGTTGACTTGAATATGACCGTTGGTTATGGTGCCTCGCATCAGTTTCGGGGGCCGTCCGTCCTGGCCACGATCGGGGTCGGATATGCGGACGGGATTTTCAGGTCACTGGGCAATCGGGGTGCGGTCTTCGTGGCTGGCCAGCGGGCCCCGATTGTGGGTCGCGTCTCGATGGATTTAATCACAATCGACGTCGGTCACCTGCCGCGGGGAAGCGTTGCTCCGGGCATGAATGTCGATTTGATCGGCCCCGACCAGAATATCGATGCGATGGCGCGCGACGCCGGCACGATCGGCTATGAAATCCTCACCAATCTCGGTGCGCGTTTCCAGCGCCGCTATGTGGGCGCGCAGGCATGAAGGTGCTGGGATGAGTGTTCCCGTCCTGCAGCCGGTCGGGCGGACGTTCCTGGGCAGCCTGGAATCGATCGGGCGCTTGGCCCTCTTCACGCTGAAATCGCTGCTGCATTGCCTGACGCCGCCCTTCTATCCGCGGCTCATCGTCAAGCAGATGATCGAGATCGGCTTCTATTCGCTGCCCGTGGTCGGCATGACGGCGGTCTTCACCGGCATGGTGCTGGTGCTGCAGACCTATGTCGCCGTATCGCGCTTGAATGCCGAGGCGACGATCCCCTATGTGGTGGTCATCTCGCTCACGCGCGAACTGGGCCCGGTTCTGGCCGGCTTGATGCTGGCGGGACGTGTCGGTGCCGCGATGGCGGCCGAAATCGGCACCATGCGTGTGACCGAGCAGATCGACGCGCTGCGCACCCTTTCCACCAATCCCTTCAAATACCTGATCGCTCCGCGCCTCATCGCCGCCGTGCTGATGCTGCCCGTCCTCGTCGGCATCGCCGATGTGATCGGCGTCTTCGGCGGCTATCTGGTCAGCGTCTACAAGCTGGATTTCAGCCCGCATATCTATCTGAAAAACACCGTCGATTTCGTCGAGACGATCGACATCGTCTCGGGCCTGGTGAAGGCCGCCGCCTTCGGCTTCGTCGTGGCTTTGATGGGTACCTATAACGGGTTCCAATCACGCGGCGGCGCGCAAGGCGTCGGCAAGGCAACGACCGATGCGGTGGTCAGCGCCTCGATCCTCATTCTCGCCGCCAATTTCGTCATTACCGGGATCTTCTTCAGCCGATGACCGATCTCAAGATCAAGGTGCGCGGGTTAAAGAAGGCGTTCGGGCCCAAGCAGGTGCTGAACGGCGTCGACCTCGATGTGCCGCGCGACAAATCGCTGGTCGTCATCGGCGGTTCCGGCACTGGCAAATCCGTGTTGATCAAATGCATCCTGGGGCTGATCGAGCCCGATGCCGGGTCGATCGAGATCGAGGGCCAAGAAGTCGTCGGCATGAAGACGGCCGAACGCGAAGATATCATGCGCAAATTCGGCATGCTGTTCCAGGGCTCGGCCCTCTTCGACAGCTTGCCGGTCTGGGAGAATGTCGCCTTCGGCCTCATCGCCGGGCGTGGCATGGACCGCCGGTCGGCAAAGGAAGTCGCCTTGCGCAAGCTCGCCGCCGTGGGCTTGGGCCCCGAAGTGGGCGAACTGGTTCCGGCGGAACTTTCGGGCGGCATGCAGAAGCGTGTGGCCCTCGCTCGTGCCATCGCGGTGGAGCCGGAGATCATCTTCTTCGACGAGCCGACCACCGGCCTTGATCCGATCATGGCGCAGGTGATCAACGAGCTCATCGTCAAATGCGTGCGCTCATTGGGCGCCACGGCGCTCTCCATCACGCATGACATGCATTCCTTGCGCGCCATCGCCGATCACGCCGCCATGATCTATGAGGGCCGCATCATCTGGTCGGGCGACGCGAAAGCGGTCGACAATTCCGGCAACGCCTTCGTCGAACAATTCGTGCAAGGCCGCGCCGAAGGCCCCATCCGCATGCCCGTCCGGCCGCTTTGAGGCGGGCGATGAGAGTGCGTGGCAACAGCCCCCTCTCCCCCACCCTCCCTCACATAGGGGGGAGGGAGTTCGACCGAGCATGTACGCGACGCTGCGGTCAAACTGGCTGGGATTCCCTCCCCCCTACGTGGGGGAGGGTTAGGGAGAGGGGGTCTCGCCGCCATGGCTAAGCCCGTGCGCAATTATGTCTGCCAGACCTGCGGGTCGGCCTTTCCGAAATGGGCCGGTAAGTGCGAGGCGTGCGGGGCGTGGAACTCGATCGTCGAGGAACCCGTGAGCAGCGGCGACGTGCCCAAGGGCCTCAGCGGCAAGCGCGGCAAGGGCGTTACCTTCGTGGCGCTCGATGGCGATGTGCCGCAGACGATCCGCCGGCCGACCGGCATGGCGGAATTCGACCGCGTGACCGGCGGCGGATTGGTGCGTGGCTCGGCGGTCCTCATCGGCGGCGATCCCGGCATCGGCAAATCGACCCTGATGCTGCAGGTGGCGACGATGCTGCGCGGCATCCGCGTCGCCTATATCTCGGGCGAAGAGGCGATCGAGCAGGTGCAGCTCCGCGCCAAGCGCCTTGGCGTCGGTGCCGATGAGAACCGCAAGGTCAGCGAGATCACAACCGAGCTCGCGGCCGCCACATCCTTGCGCGACATCATGGCAAGCCTCGACCGGCCGGATTGCCCCGAGATCGTCGTCATCGATTCGATCCAGACGCTCTATCTCGACAGCCTCGATTCGGCACCGGGTACCGTGGCGCAGGTGCGGACCTGCTCGGCCGAGCTTATTCGTCTCGCCAAATCGCGTGGGTTCACCTTGCTGCTGGTCGGCCACGTCACCAAGGAAGGCCAGATTGCCGGCCCCCGCGTGCTGGAGCATATGGTCGACACGGTGCTCTATTTCGAAGGCGAGCGCGGGCATCACTTCCGCATCCTGCGCTCGGTCAAGAATCGCTTCGGTCCGGCCAATGAAATCGGCGTCTTCGAGATGTCGGATCGGGGCCTCGCCGAAGTGCCCAACCCGTCGGCCCTGTTCCTCGCCGAACGGCACGGCAATATTTCCGGCGTCTCGGTCTTTGCCGGCATCGAGGGAACGCGCCCCGTGCTGGTCGAGGTGCAGGCGCTGGTCTCGCCCTCGCCGCTCGCCACACCGCGCCGTGCGGTCGTGGGTTGGGACAATGCCCGCATGGCGATGATCCTCGCTGTCCTCGAGACGCGCTGCGGACTGGGCCTCGCGGGGAGCGAAGTCTATCTCAACATCGCTGGCGGCCTGCGGATCTCGGAACCGGCGGCGGATCTCTCGGTCGCCCTGGCGCTGGTTTCCTCGCTCTCCGACCGGCCGGCGCCTTCGGACCTCATCGCCTTTGGCGAGATCGGCCTTTCCGGCGAGGTGCGCATGGTGGCGCAGGCGGAAACGCGCCTCAAGGAAGCCGCAAAACTCGGCTTCAAGCGGGCGATTCTCCCCAAACGCCTGTCCCAGGCCGGGGGCAAGCCGCTCAAAGTGGGCGGAATCCAACTCATTGAAATCGGCCATCTGCAAGAGATGATCGATTGGCTCTATAATGAAGTGCGCTCCAATGCGCTGGCTGCAACCGTTAGTGCCAGCCGCGCTCAACACCAAGGTAGCCAGGCATTGGGCCAGCAGGCAGGAGATAAGGTCCGTTGAACTTCCTAGACGTCATCATCCTGGGTGTCATCGGGCTTTCCACCCTGCTCGCCTTCTCGCGCGGCTTCATCAAGGAATTGCTGTCGATCCTGGGCTGGATCGGCGCGGTCATCGCGACCGTCGCCTTCTTCACGCCCGCCCGCACCATCGTGCGGCAATACATCGCGGAGCCATTGCTCGCCGACATCGCCGCCGGGATCGGCATCTTCGTCGTGACGCTGGTTCTGTGCGGCATGCTCAATCATTGGATTTCGGCGCAAGTGCGCGGCAATGGGCTGGGTGCGCTCGATCGTTCCCTGGGGCTGGTCTTCGGCCTGGTGCGCGGCTCGGTCGTCGTCTGCGCCGCTTATATTCTGATGGCCTGGGCCTTGCCGAATGCGGCGGAGCGCCCAGATATGGTGAACGAAGCCCGGTTCCTGCCGGTTGTGGAACGTGGCGCGGGCTTCATGCTGAAGCTGCTGCCAGACGATATTCTCAAGACCGGCGAGGACGCCATCAACCGTTCGCTGGATGCGGTCGAGCAAGGCCAGGCGTTGGGCAATGCCCTGCAGACGATGACGCCGAATGGCACCCCTGCACCAAACACAGGGGCGAACAGCACAAACAGTGGTGCTGGTGCCCAAGAACCGGGTGGACAAGACGCCGGATCGGGGTATAAGGACGCCGAACGCAACGACCTAAACCGACTGATCCAGGGTTCCGAATAACCCGGCCGGAAAAAGGTAACTGCCGATGCTTATGACACACCCCTTCGATGACGACCATTTGAAGGAGGAGTGCGGCATTATCGGCATCTTCGGCGTCGATGAAGCCGCTACCCGCACCGTTCTCGGACTCCATGCCCTGCAGCATCGCGGGCAGGAAGCAGCCGGGATCGTTTCCCATGACGGCGAGACCTTCAATTCTCACCGGGCGATGGGTCATGTCGCCGATAATTTTTCTGCCGAAAGTGTCGTCGGTCCCTTGAAGGGCCGCGCCGCCATCGGCCATGTGCGCTATTCGACGACCGGCGAGACGGCGCTCCGCAACGTGCAGCCGTTCTTTGCCGAGCTCGCCTTCGGCGGCATCGCCGTCGCGCATAACGGCAACCTCACCAATGCCGCCGCGATCCGGCGCGAGCTGGTGAAGCGCGGCTCGATCTTCCAGGCCTCATCCGATACCGAAGTCATTCCGCATCTGATGGCGACACATCTGCGCGGCAATGTCGTCGACCGGCTGATCAATGCCCTCCATCAGGTGGAAGGCGCCTATTCGATCGTCGCCATCGCCAAGGATATGGTGATCGGCGTGCGCGATCCGCTGGGTGTCCGCCCGATGGTGCTGGGCAAGCTCGGCGACGGCTATATCCTCGCCTCGGAAACCTGCGCGCTCGACATCATGAGTGCCGAATATATCCGCGACGTCGACGCAGGCGAGATGATCATTCTCGACAAGAACGGCATCACGTCGATGCGCCCCTTCTCGCCGGCCAAGCACCGCTTCTGCGTTTTCGAATACATCTATTTCGCCCGGCCGGATTCAGTGATGGAAGGCGTCAGCGTCTATGATGCCAGGAAGCGCATCGGCGCCGAGCTTTCCCGCGAAGCGGCGGTCGATGCCGATGTCGTCATCCCGGTGCCGGATTCCGGCGTGCCGGCCGCACTCGGCTATGCCGAAGGCTCCGGCATTCCGTTCGAATACGGCATCATCCGCAATCATTATGTCGGCCGCACCTTCATCGAGCCGACGGACCAGATCCGGCATCTGGGTGTGAAGCTGAAGCACAACGCCAACCGCGCGAAGGTCGCCGGCAAGCGCATCATCCTGGTCGACGATTCGATCGTGCGTGGCACCACCTCGAAGAAGATCGTCGAGATGATGCGCCAGGCAGGTGCTACCGAAGTGCATATGCGCATCTCCAGCCCGCCCACCTCGCATTCCTGCTTCTACGGCATCGACACGCCCGAGCGCAGCAAGCTGCTGGCCGCCCGCATGTCGATCCAGGAAATGGCCGATTTCATCGGCGCCGATAGCCTCGCCTTCATCTCATTGGACGGCCTCTATCGCGCCATGGGCCATCAGGGTCGCGACAAAGCCAATCCGCAATATTGCGACGCCTGCTTCACCGGCGATTATCCGACCGAGCTCACCGACCAGAGCAACGACAAGATCACGCAGTTGTCGCTGCTGGCCGAGAAGAGCGCTTAACCTATGACCAATGTTGCTGAGGCCGGCCGTCTCGCCGGGAGGATCGCTCTTGTGACCGGCGCCTCGCGCGGCATCGGTGCCGCCATCGCCCGCGCCTATGCGCGGGAAGGCGCCGAGCTCATCCTCACCGCCCGCACCACCGGCGGGCTTGAGGAGATCGACGACGAGATTAGGCAGATCAGCGGCAAGACCAGCCTGCTGGTGCCCTTCGATCTCAAGGATTTCGACGCCATCGACCGGCTGGGCGCCGCTCTTTACGAGCGCTATGGCCGGCTCGACGTCCTGGTCGGCAATGCCGGCATGCTCGGTACACTCTCGCCCCTCGGCCATATCTCGCCCAAAGAATTCGAGGAGGTCATCGACCTCAACCTCACCGCCAATTGGCGCCTGCTCCGGGTCATGGATCCGCTGCTCAGGCAGTCGGAAGCGGGACGCGCGATCTTCGTGAGTTCCGGCGCCGCCCAGGGCCCCCGCGCCTATTGGGGCACCTATGCCATCTCAAAGGCCGCCTTGGAGATGATGGTGGGCATTTATGCCCAAGAGATTTTGCAGACCAAGGTCCGGGCCAATATGATCGACCCCGGCCGCACTCGCACCCGCATGCGGGCCAAGGCCTATCCGGGCGAAGACCCGATGACCTTGAAGACGCCGGACGAGATCATGGCGCCCTTCGTCGAGCTCGCCACAGCCGATTTCGACGGCAATGGCGCGGTCGTAAAGGCGCAATAGCCCCTCTTTTTTGGGTTCCCTACCCTCCGATTCTGCATTCCTGTCGAATCTGGCTCTGATTCCAGGAGCTTGAGGCATTTCGGGGTATGGCGCGGCCATGTGACCCCAATCACTGCAAATCCGCGGTCCCAAGCCCAATATCAGGATGGTCGACGGCACTACCCTTCCCCTAAGGGCATCCGTCGAGAGTTTCCCTGAGTTTGCGATTGAATATGACTTTGGGTGTACCCGGATCGGACCATGATGTCCCACCCTCAAGCACCCCGCCGGCGGGCTTTCCTGCCCCCCAACCTCGCCCGCCGGCGACCCCTTTCTCCCGCCTCGCAAGTCCCTCCCCGCAAAAGCGTCATGCCAGCGTCATGTTGCTGCCAGAAAGTTCCGGCAATGATCGCTGCAAATGATGCCAACCCAGCATTTGAGAGCGCAGCCATGAGCGTCGCCGCCAAACGTGATGACGTTTTTCTGAAGCCCGTGCTGATCGGCGTGCGCGGCTGGTACTTCCAGCCTTTGGCGCAGATCAAGAGCGGCTTCAAATCGGTGCGCGCGAGCTGCCTGATGCCGCGCCCGGCGAACGACCGGTAGCATCC
Organism: Pseudomonadota bacterium; assembly: GCA_016183985.1. Classification (GTDB taxonomy): domain Bacteria; phylum Pseudomonadota; class Alphaproteobacteria; order Dongiales; family Dongiaceae; genus Dongia. Next base: position 14,581 of record JACPDN010000010.1, read on the forward strand.
ACCGTCTCGTCGCCGACTTTCTAGATTCGTCATGCCCGGGCTTGGCCCGGGCATCCACTCTCTCAAGCGGCACCAGTGGATCCCCGAGTCTTCGCCCGGGGATGACGATGGTGGGTGTGACTACAGCTTCATCTCTTTCAGGCTGAAGTCTTTGGGCAGCTTTGCGGCGTCCAGATCCAGCCTGTCGGCCACCACCGGAATCTCGATCACGGTGGCCTCATCGAGCGTCAGACGCAATGTCATGCCGGTGAAGAGTTCTTCCGCCTTGCCGGCACGGTCGATGTAGATGTGGTCGGTGCCCTTGGCGTTATCCTTGTTCGCAAGGTCGACCTTCGGCATCCATTCCAGCGGCGCGTCCTTCTCCATCAGATCCTGCGGCGCCACCAGCATCACGCGCTGCAGCGGCTCGTTCTCCTTGGAATAGGCTAGGATGACGGCACCGTTCTTCTCGTCGCCGAACAACTCGTCATCGGCGGCGGTGATCTTGGCGTGGATTGCGAAGATGCGCTCGAACGCCCAGCCACCCTGCGCACCCATCGTGGCCCATTGGCCCGACTGGCCTTCGCCCGTGGCGTTGAACAGGTACTTGCCGGTTTCCAGCGAATAGACGGCGTAAGTCGGCATCTCGACACAGCAGCCAAAGCGCGTGAGGGTGAGGCAATTGCCCATCGCCGTGACGGCATCGGCCTTCCCCTCGACGGTGAAGGCGGCCGCCCCCCTGCCCTGATCGGTCACGGGATAGACGGTGACCTTGGCGGTCGCTTCCTCGAAATTCTGCTCGGCCTGTGGCCCTTCAGTCGAGACCTGGTGTTGCTCTATCTCGAGCAGCTGATAGAGCAGCACATTGTCCTGGAGTGCCGAGGCCAGGGTGTTGGTCTGGTAGCGGCGGCTGTCATTGGTGACGCGGAAATTCTCGCCGTCCTTGGCGATGGAAATCGAGGAGGGGAACGATTCCTGGATCAGCGGATCGGCAAAAGCGGGCAGCGGCAGCAGAAGGGCGGTCGCCAGGATAAGCTTGCGCATAAGGCACCTTGTGAATGGATGGCTTGCCCCTGCCCGTCCTCAGGGAAGGACAGGGTGTCACGCCTCAGTCGCGCTCACAAGATCCCGGGTTCACGCTATTTCCCAAACACTATTTCAGGGCGTCCTTGATGCCATAGGCCATATAGGCGCCGCGCAGATAAAGCGGCCGCAGGAAGGGGAGCGGGAATCTGGGCGGCGGGCGGCGGATGAAGTTCGGCCGCTCCTCAGGCCCACCCATCATGGCGCGGGCGGCGGCGCGGCCCGACCAGGTGCCCATGGCCACACCATTGCCATGATAGCACATGGCGAAATAGACGCCGGGCTGCTCGTCCCAGGCACCGACATGCGGCACCAGATCCTGCGCCAGGCAAAGGAGGCCCGACCAGCGATGCGTGATCTCGACATGGCGCCATTCCGGGTAATAGGCGCGGAAAGCGGCTTCGATATTATCCAGCTGCCGGTCGATGGCACCAGGTTCGGCCGACAAGCCACCGCGGCCGCCGAACATCATGCGGCCATCGGGCAGCAGGCGGAAATAATGCAGCAGATAGCGCAGGTCATAGACCGGCGTGGTGCTGGTCCAGCCTTGCGCGCCAAGCTCGTTCTGGTTCATCGGCCGCGTCACCCCGATCGAGGACAAAGCCGGCAGAACGCGCCCGCCGTAATCAGGATGGAGATCCTCGGCCGTGTAGCCGGCAGTCGCGAGCAGCACCTTGTTCGCCTTCACCCGGCCGCGCGGCGTCACCAGGATGTGTTTCGAACCTTCGCGCGACCAGTTGATGACCTCGCTCTTGGCATAGATCCTGGCGCCGGCCTTTGAGGCAGCGGCAGCAAGGCCGTTCACATATTTCCACGGGTTGAGGCCGAAGCCCACGGGATTGGCGACACCGGCATGAAGCTCCGGCGAGTTGAGGCCCTGCTCGACCAATTGCTCCTTGCTGACGAAGACTTCCTCGGCACCGAAATTCTTCGCCATGAAGGCGGCATCTTCCTTCAAGGCGTCGATCATCGTCGTCTTGTGGGCCAGCGAGATTTCGCCGATGCCCGTCTTGTCGATATCGAGATTCTCGCGCGCCACGATGTCGGCCACCAATTCGACGGACGCCTTTTGACTACGCCAAAAAACTTGGGCTTCCTCGAGGCCGAACTTCTCGATCATCTTGCCCCAGGGCATCTTCGAGGAGCCCATGCAGCAGAAGCCGCCATTGCGACCCGAGGCACCCCAGCCGATATAGGAGCGCTCCAGCACCACCGCTTGGACATTGTGATCGCGCTGCAGGTGATAGGCGGCCGACAACCCCGTGAAGCCGCCGCCGATAATGGCGACATCGGTCTCGATCTCGCCTTCAAGCTCGGGATAGCCCGGGAAGTCTGTCTTCGAATCGCGCCACCAGCTCTTCACCGGATTGTCGGTATCGAGGGCGCTCGGGTGATAGAGATGCTTCATGATATTCCGTCCTTAACCCCAGCGGCCGCCCCGCTCGGCATAGAAACCTTCCGAATAAGGATACCACCAGGATTGCAGTTCCGCCTTCGGATCCAGCATGATCATTTTCGATTGCCGGAATGCGTTTAGCCCCAAGCGCGAGAGCGAGCGGCCCAAACCGGAGAGTTTCCAGCCGCCGAAGGGCAGCGCGTCATTGTCGCCCAGCACGTTGTTGACCCAGATCATGCCCGCCTCAAGGCGGTCCGTTGCCGCAATGGCTTCGTCGAGCTTCGCGGTGAAGATCGAAGCGCCGAGGCCGAAGCGGGAGGCGTTGGCGAGGTCGATGGCCTCGTCGAAGCTGCGGACGCGGATGATGGGAGCGACGGGCCCGAACATCTCGGCCTGCATCAGATCCATCTCCGGTGTCACGCCGGTGAGGATGGTGGGCTCGTAGAACCAGCCGATGTTGAAGGCGGGCGGGATGCGCCCGCCGCAGCCGATCTTGGCGCCTTGCGCCACCGCCTGGTCGACGAGGCGCATGACCTTGGCGCGGGCGGCTTCCGAGACCAGCGGGCCCAGTTCCACATTGCCGAGGCCCGGGCCGATGCGTAGAGCCTTGGTCCGTCCAATCATGGCGCCCACGAAGGCATCATGCACCTTCTCATGCACGAAGATGCGCTCGGTCGAGGTGCAGATCTGGCCGGAGAGATGGAAGGCGCCGGTGACGGCAGCAGCAGCAGCAATCTCGGGATCGGCGCTGTCCATGACGATCATCGGATCGGACCCCCCGGCCTCAATCACGCAAGGCTTCAGCAGCTTGCCGCAGCTCGCTGCCACATCGCGGCCGGCTTCGACCGAGCCGGTGAAGGCCACGGCACCGATGCGGGCATCATTGATGAGCGCCTTCGCCGTGTCGACGCCGCCGGTGACGCAGGAAACGACACCGGCGGGGAGCGCCTTGAAATGCTCCATGAAGGCAAGCGTCGAGAGCGAGGTTGCGGGTGCCGGCTTGATCACCACGGCATTGCCCGCAGCCAATGACGCTGCAACCGTGAAAGCCATCAGGATGATCGGGAAATTGTAGGGGACGATATGCGCGGTGATTCCGTAAGGATACCAGCGCGCATATTGGAGCGACCCCGGCGCGGTGGGTGCCGCGACGAAGCCACCATCCTCGCGCGCGAGTTCCGCATAGTAGCGGAAGATCGGCGCCACGTTGAGGAGCTCGCCCACGGATTCGGTAAAGGGCTTCCCCATCTCGCGCGTCATCAGTTCGGCAGCGGGACCGGCGGTCGCGTGCTCCATCGCATCGGCAAGACGGTGGAGGGCGGCGGCCCGGCTCTTGCCGTCGAGCCTCGCCCATTCGATTTGCGCGGCCTTGGCTTGGGTCAGCACGGCATCAAGGGTGGCCTGCCCGCATTGCGCCACCGTGCCGACCGTGGAGAGATCGGCCGGGTTCTTGACCTCGACAAGTGTCGCACCGGCAGCGGCGACGTGATCGTTGCCGAGGAAGATCTGGCCGAGGGTGGGGTCGAAGGTGGACATGGGCGTTCTCTCAGTAACTGTCATGGCCCGCTTTAGGCGGGCCATCCACGAGTTTGTCGGCGACGTGAAGAGGCAACTCGCGGATGCGCCGCCTTCGCGGGGCATGACAAGTGGGGGCAATCTTATCGAATCATATAGACCTTGCGCACGGTCTCGTGGACGCGGCAGGTGCCTTTCCAATCTTGCGGGAAGAAGGCGATGGTGTCCGGATAGATCTCGATCACTTCGCCGCTTTCATGGGTGTAGGTGCAGCGGCCCAGCATGAAATGGCAGAACTCATCGCGCGTGACGTGGCAGTTCCAGAAGCCCGGCGTGCAGATCCAGATACCGGTCTCGTTCTCGCCATTCGGCCCCTTGTGCAGCAGCACGCCGGAGGTCATGGACTGGCCTTCGATCATGGTCGGGATCGGGCCCCAATCCTTCACCTCGGTCACGGATTTCGGGTTGTAGATGACGGGCGTCGTCATGGATCTTCGTACTCCTATCGCAGCATATAGACGTTCCGCAGGGTCTCATGGACCGTGCAGATGCCGGTCCAGCCGGCGGTGAAATGGACGCAGGTGCCGGGGACGACTTCGATCACCTCGCCATCGTCGCGCATATAGGTCGCACGACCACTGATGAAGTGACAGAACTCGTCACGCGGAATGGAGAGCGGCCATTTGCCGGGCGTGACCACCCAGAGGCCGGTCTCGGGTGAGTTGCCGCCGACACTGGCATCGGGCCGCTTGAACAGCAGGCGGCCGGAGGATTTCGACGGGCCTTCCGTGCAATCCGGCTGCTCGCCCCAATCGGCGAGGTCGCTGAAATTCGTGGCGTCGTAGATATGCGGCGCCGAGGAAGCGAGGTTCGATCTGTTGCTCACGGTTTGAATGCCCCGGTGGTGGCGATCTCGGCGAGGATATTGGCGGCCTTCTCGGTGCCCTTGGCGGCCTGCATGTGCTTGGCAACCTCGTTGAGGCGCTGCTTCATGGCCCTATCGGCGAGCAAGCGTGCGATGGTCGAGCTCAATTGCTCTTCACTCCAGGTGTAGCGCGGCAACTGATCGCCATAGCCCGTATCGTGAATGCGGGCCGCGTTGTCGAGGCCGTCCCAGCAGAACGGCATGATGATGGCGGGCTTGCCGAAAAACAGCGCCTCGTTGAAGCTGTTATTGCCGCCGTGATGAATGAAGAGATCGACATGCGGAATGACGGCCGGCTGCGGATACCAGCTTTCGAGATGCACATTGCCCGGCACATCGCTGTATTCGCCGATATAATCGCCGACATTCATCAGGAAGCGATAGGGCAGCTTCGCAAACGCCGCGATGAGCTTCTTGTAGAGATCGACATCGGCCGCACCGAGCGAGCCATAGGAGACGTAGATCAGCGGCTTGTCGTTATGCGCCTTGAAGGGCGGCACGGTGTAGGTACCCTCGTCGCGGACACAGCCTTCGAGATATTGGAACTGCGCCGGATCCAAGGGCACGCGGCGCTTGAAAGCGAGCGGCTTCGGGTAGAGCAGCAGGTTCATGGTGGGTGAGGCTTCGAAGAACTGGCCGAGCGGATAGGGCTTTTCACCCTGCTTCACCATGAATTCATTGAAGCGCGCATGGGTGGGCTTCACCAGATCGAGGAAGCGATCCTCAAACGCCTTGAAGCCGGCCTTGTCGTTCTCATGGCAGCCGGAGAGATGCGGCGGGATGTCTTCATCCGGGATCTCGTTCTCGGAGCAGGAGATAATGCGCACCCAAGGGCAGCCGGCCTTCTTGATGGCCGGGAACAGGATGACGTTGTCGACCGCGATGAGGTCGGGCTTGATGCGATCGAGATGCTTGCGCAAGCCGTCTTCGGCGATGATCGCCGAATCGACGATCGCTTCCCAGACCGGGATGACATAGGTCGGCAGCTGGTCGATCGGCGAGAGACGGAAATGCGGCTGCTTCTCGGCGATGAAATTGGCCCAGAATTTCGCGATCTCCTCATCCGACATGCCGCCCGACATGTCGACCAGGTTTTCCTCGAAACCGTATTTCTCGAAGACGCCCTTGAAGCCCTTGTCGCAGACGAAGACCGGGTTATGGCCCATGGATCTCAGGCGTTGGGCGATGCCGACGCAATTGAGGGCCGGGCCGAAGGCCGCCTCGGGAAAGAGGACGATGGTTTTGCCTTTGCTCATTTATGTCTCCCTGAACAGGCCAGCTTATTCGGACAAAATCAAAGAATGCGCCGCGGACCAGCCGCACCAGACCTTGGCGCCGCGCGCGATATGAGTGGTGAGCGGATTGGCGGCCGGCAAACGTGCGACCAGCGGTTTTGCCTGGCCGGCAATCCTGAGATGCAGGATGAGATCCTGGCCGAGATAGGCAAGCCCCTCGACCTCCGCTTGCAGATTGCCGCCATGCTCGGTTTCGCTCACCACGACCCGCTCCGGCCGCACGGCAAGTGCAGCCGCTGTGCCCGCCGCCACATCGCTGAGATTGGCGGCGTCGAAGACACCGAGGCCCGGCACCTCGAACCCGTTCACGGCGCGCTGGCCGTCGAAGAAATTCATCTGGCCGATGAAATCGGCGACGAAGCGGTTGTCCGGGCGTTCATAGAGTGTGCGCGGCTCACCCAGCTGCGCGATACGGCCCTGGCGCAGGAGGGCGATACGATCGGCCATGGTAAGCGCTTCTTCCTGGTCATGGGTCACGACCAGGAAGGCGATGCCGGTTTCCTGCTGCAGGCGTTTGAGTTCGATCTGCATCTGCTCGCGGAGTTTCTTGTCGAGGGCACCCAAGGGCTCGTCGAGCAGCAGCAGCTTGGGGCGCTTTACCAGCGCGCGCGCCAGGGCCACACGTTGCTTCTGGCCGCCGGAGAGCTGCGCCGGCTTGCGACCGCTGAGCGATGACAGCTGCACCAATGCCAAGGCTTCGTCGACGCGGCGCTTGAGGTCGGCACCGCGCATGCCTTCCATTTCCAGCCCATAGGCGACATTGCCGGCGACCGTCATGTGCGGGAACAGCGCATAGGATTGGAACATCAGATTGATCGGCCGCCTATTGGCCTTTTGATCGGTGATGTCGATGCCGTCCAGCATGATGCGACCCTGATCGGGCTTTTCGAAGCCGGCGATCATGCGCAAGAGCGTGGTCTTGCCGCAGCCGGAAGGCCCCAGCAGCGCGAAGAACTCATTGCCGCCCACCGAGATCGACAGATTGTCGACCGCCTTGATCGGACCGAAGGCCTTGGTGACGCCGACCACTTCGAGAAGCGCCGTCATGCGTCCACCTCGCGGTTGATGCGCTGCGAGAGGAAGATGAGGAAGAAGGAGACGAGCATCACGATGGTGGCCACCGCATTGACGTCCGGTGTCACACCGAAGCGGATCATGGCGTAAATCTGCATGGGAAAGGTGATGGAAGCAGCGCTGGGGCCGCTGGTGAAATAGGCGATGATGAATTCGTCGAAGGAGAGGGTGAAGCCGAGCAGTGCCGCGGCGATGACGCCCGGCGCAATGACGGGCAATGTCACGCGGCGGAAGGTCGTGATTTCGCTGGCGCCGAGATCGATCGAGGCTTCAATGATCGAGCGGTCGAAATGCTTGAAGCGCGTGCGGACGACGGCGCAGACAAAGGAAATCATGAAGGCTGAGTGGCTGAGGATCACCGAATGGGCGCCGAGCGTCAGCTTGATGAGCGAATAGAAGCTCAAGAGGCTGATCGCCATCACGATGTCCGGGATGATCATAGGGGCGGCAATGAGCGCCTCGGTCGCCACGCGCGGACGGCGCTCTTCCAGTCCCATCGCCAGCAGCGTGCCGATGATGGTGGAGATGATGGTGGCGACGGCCGCGATGAAGAGCGAATTGCCGACGGAATGGATGATCTTCTGGTTCTCGAACAGCTTGCCGTACCATTCCAGCGAGAAGCCGGACCAGACCGTGGGCATGCCCGCCTTGTTGAAGGAGAGGGCCACCAGCACGAGGATCGGGCCGTAAAGGAAGACATAGACCAGGCCCAAATGGGCGCCAAGCCAGCTTTTCAAGGGGTGCGCGTTCATGCGGCTGTCCCCTCGCGGTCACGGCGATTGACCAGGATCGCCTGCACGGTGAGGAGCAGCATCATGATGCCGATGACGATGGCGGCAATCGCCGAGCCGAAGGGCCAGTCGCGGGCGGTCAGGAATTGGTCGTAAATCAGGTTGCCAAGCATGGTGCGCTTGCCGCCGCCCAGCAGATCGGGTGTCACGAAGTTGCCGACCGAAAGCACAAAGACGAAGACGGAGCCGGCGGCAACACCGGGTAAGGTGAGCGGCAAGGTCACGCGCCAGAAGGTCATGAGCGATGAGGCACCGAGATCGGTCGAGGCTTCGCGGAGTTCCGGCCCCAGCTTCGAGATCGAGCTGAACAGCGCCAGGATCATGAAGGGCACATAGGCGTAAGTGAGGCCGACAATGATGGCAAAATCATTATAGAGCAGCGGCAACGGCGCATCGATCACACCCAAGCCCAACAGCGTCTTGTTGATGAGGCCTTCGCTGTTCAGGAGCACCATCCAGGCATAGGTGCGGATGAGGTAGTTCGACCAGAGCGGCAGCATGACCAGGATGAGATAGGCCAGTTGCCGACGCTTGGGCATCAGCGCGATGCAATAGGCGGCCGGATAGCCGAGGACCAGCGAAACCAGCGTCGTGATGAGGGCGACGCGCGCCGAGGACCAGAATATCTGGGCGTAAAGAGGATCGATGGCGCGGACGTAGTTCTCGGACGTGAGGATGTAGTCGATGCCGCCATAGATTCCGCGCTCGAAGAACGAGTTCACCAGCAGCAAGGCGCAGGGAATGACCAGCAGCGCCAGAATCCAGATGATTCCGGGGCCTGTCAGCACGATGCGGCGGGAAACAACCATGGTGACCTTTAAGAAACGGATACAGAAATGGCGGGACCGAGGGCGGCCCCGCCATCCGTGGGTGAGCTAATTAATTGGAGCTGGTGATCTCGGTCACCGTCTTCGACCACAGCTTCTGGCCATCGCCGAGATCGCGCAGCTGCTCATATTTCAGCAGCTCCGCCGGGGTGATGCCGAGATTGGGGTATTGCTTGATCAAAGCGGGGTCGAGCGCATCCATGGCGGCCTTGTTGGGCACCTTGTAGAGGATGTTCTCGGCCACCCAGCGATGCACGTCCGGCTTCAGGATGTAGTTGATGAAGGCCTCGGCCGCCTCCTTGTTCTCGGAAGCGGAGGTCACGACCATGGTATCGACCCACATGTCGCTGCCTTCTTTCGGCACCACGTATTTGATCGCGGCATTTTCGGCGATGCCGTAATTGCACCAGCCGTCCCAGGCTTCGACCAGCGAGGCTTCGCCGGCCACGAGCTTGGTGTAGAAAGTCGTGTCGTCATAGGCCAGCAAGGTCTTCTTGGTCTCGATGAGCTGGGCCTTGGCGGCCGCGACTTCATCTTCCTTCACGGTGTTGACCGAGTAGCCCAAGGCTAGCAAAGCCGGCATCATCAGCCAGCGATCGGTCGCCAGCATGGTGGTCTTGCCCTTCAGCGCATCGGCGGGCTTCAAGAGGTCGTTCCAGGAGGTCGGCGCATCCTTCACCACATCGCTGCGATAGCAGAGGCCCGTGGTGCCCCAGGCGTAGGGGACCGAATAATGCAGCCCCTCGTCATGGCTGAGCTTCATCGCCTCGGGGTAGAGATTGGCGAGGTTCGGGATCTTGGCATGGTCGAGCTCGGCGACGAGGCCCAGCTTGTTGAGCGCCTCGCCGAACTGGCCGGAGACGAACAGCACGTCATAGCCCTTGCCGCCCGAGGCCACGACCTTGCCCATGATTTCTTCATTGGTGGCATGGACGGTCATTTCCGCCTCTATGCCGGTTTCCTTGGTGAAATTCTCGAGCAGATCCTTGGGCATATAGCCGTCCCAGTTCGAGATGACGATCTTGCCCTCGGCGAAAGCAGCGCTGCTCAGGCTGGCGAGCACGGCGCAAACGGCGACACCCAATGTCTTGCGGATCATTTTTGACCTCCCTGTTTGGCCCGCGCGGCGCTCCCAGCACCATCGCGTGCGAGGCTTTAGCATCGGGGGTGCCCGGTGAGGCCGTCAATAGAAAAATGAAAAATCGATTGACTAATTTCACTGAAATGTTCTGAAGTCCAACCTAGTTCAGCGAACGAGTCCCTGTTCAGCTATGCCGAAAGCCAGCCAAACAACCGCCAAGTCACCGAAATCCGCCCCCCGGAAAGAAGCCGTGCCAGCCACCAAGATCGCCGATCTGTGGCTCGGCCAGCATTTGCGGGGCTTGCGCAAGATGCATGAGCTGTCGCTGGAGCAATTGGCCGAGCGCTGCGGGCTCTCCGTGGGTGCGCTTTCCCAGATCGAACGCGGCATCACCTCGCCTACCATGCGCTCGCTCAGGCGCCTCTCGGAAGTCTTCAACGTGCCGATGTCGCAGCTCTTCCATGAGGGCGATTATCCGCCGGTCGAGGAATTGGGCCGCATTGTGCGGGCGCAAGGGCGCCGCGTGCTCAGCCTCAACACGACGGGCGTGCAAAAGGAATTGCTCACCCCCGCCGTCTCGGGCGCGCTGGAAATCTACCTTGTCACCATCGCGCCCGGCGGCTCGTCGGGGCCGGAGCTCTACACCCATAAGGGCGAGGAAGGCGGTTATGTGATGGCCGGCGAGATGGTGCTGGAGATCGAGGATCGCACCTTCATTCTGAAGACCGGCGATTCCTTCCGCTTCAAGAGCCAGACGCCGCACCGCTTTGCCAACCAGACGGACGCCGAGACGGTGGTGGTCTGGACCAACGTGGTGGGGTGACATAGGCATCGTCATGCCCGGACTTGTTCCGGGCATCCAGTCTATCCGCCGCTGCAGTGGATCCCCGGGACAAGCCCGGGGATGACGACTGTTCAACAAGAGCGCCAGGCTCTAGCCGAACACAATCGGCTTCGTTAATCTCGCCCCATGCAATCGACCTGTGATCTTGTCATCGTCGGTGCCGGGGCCGCTGGCCTCGCCGCCGCCAGAGCCGCCCGCGAAGCCGGGCTCAATATCGAAATTGTCGAAGCGGGCCCGCGCATCGGCGGCCGTGCATTTACCGATACCACGACCTTTGGCACGGCATTTGATCTCGGTTGCCAATGGCTCCATGCCGCCAGCATTAATCCCTACACCAAAGCCGCGGACCGCTTGGGTTTCCGTTATCGGAAGGATTCGTTCCGCTATCGCATCCATGACGGCACATGGTGGCTCAACGACAGCCTCGTCGAGCAATTCGGCGCGAGCCTTGCTGCCACCTATGACCGGATCGCCGCGTTGGGCGAAGCCGGCGAGGACGTGCCTGCATCCCGCGCCATCGACCCAGCCGATCCCTGGGCTCCGCTCTTTCGCCGTGCCTATACCGGCTACATGGCCTGGCCCCCGGAGGAGGTTTCGACCTACGACACCTCCCGCTTCCACTTCACCGATGAGGATTGGCCGGTCGAAGACGGCTATGGCGCGCTGGTGGCAGCTGAGGGCGCCGATATCGAGGTCAATCTCGACTGCCCGGTGAAGTCGATCGATTGGGGCAGCGACGAGGTCATGGTCGGCACCGCCAAGGGTATGATCTTCTGCCGCGCGGTGCTGGTCACGGTCTCGGTCGGCGTTCTGCAGGCCGAGCGCATCAAATTCTTCCCGCTGCTGCCGGATTGGAAGCAGGACGCACTCTCCCACTTGCGCATGGGCCATGCCGAGAAGGTGGGCCTCTCCCTCAAGCGCGATATCTTCACCGGTGTCGGGCCGCATTTCGCCATACTGAACTGGGAGGGCGCGCCCACGGCCGGTTTCGTGTGCAAGCCTTTCGACCGGCAGATGGTGGCCTTGTTCGCCAGCGGGCCTTTCGCCCGCGATCTCTTTGCCCAAGGTGCCGATGCCGCCATCGCCGAGGCCAAGTCACTGTTCGCCAAGATCTGCGGCGCCGATGTGCTGAAGGAAATCACCGCGGCACGGGCCACCAATTGGGTCACCGATCCACTGATCCTCGGCGCCTATTCGGTGCTGTCGCCGGGTGGCGGCGAGGCCCGGGGGGAACTCGCCCGCCCGATCGAGAACCGAATCTTCTTTGCCGGCGAAGCCACCTCTGTCGACGGCTTTTCGACCGCCCATGGCGCCTATAACAGCGGTCTTGCCGCCATCGAGCTCATCGCCGAGGCCCTGAAATAGCCAAGCCCTTGAAATAGGCCGCGCTTCCGCTGATCCGCGCCACAATGCTAGAGTTCGCCCGCCATTTCCGGGGGAAGGCGGCGCATGGGCTTTTTGGACAGGATCGGGAATTTCTTCGGGCGCATCGCGCGCGCCAAATTCGGCCGCATTGAGGGCATCGTCATCCCGCTCGGACTCCTGCTGGCGGCGCTGACACTGCGCCCTTACGATCCGCCGATCGTCCAGCAGATGCGCAATCTGGTGTTCGACAGCTATCAGCGCATCGCGCCGCGACAGTATGATTCCACGCTGCCCATCCGCATCGGCGATATCGACGAAAAGAGCCTCAACACATTCGGCCAATGGCCCTGGTCGCGCTCGCAGATGGCGCGCATCATCGACCGCCTGCGGGAGCTGGGCGCAGCCGTCGTCGGCATCGATATCATCTATGCCGAGCCGGATCGGACCGCACCGGCCGCCATTGCAAAGAATCTGCCCACCGACGGCAGCTTCGATACCGCCAAGGAAATGCTGCTGCGCCTGCCGGATCCCGACCAGGATCTTGCCAATTCGATCGCGCAGATTCCGACCATCATCCCCTTTGCAGCCCTCGGCACAGATCCGCAGCGGCCACAGAACCTGCCCCTGCGCAAGGCCGGCTATGCCTTCGCCGGTGACAATCCGGTCCAATACATTCGCCCTTGGCGCTTTTGGGTGACGTCTCTGCCGGAGCTTGAGAAGGCAGCGACCGGCATCGGTTCGGTGAATGCCGATCCCGATCCAGATGGAATCATCCGGCAGGTTTCGCTGTTTCTGCAACTGCCCGACAAGGACAACCCGACGCCGTTCTATCCCTCGATGACGGCCGAGGCGATCCGCATTGCGCAAGGGCAAACCACCTATGCAGTGAAGTCCTCAGGCGCCAGCGGGGTCATTTCATTCGGCGAGCATACCGGTATTTCGGTTGTGAAGATCGGGCAGGCCCTGATACCAACCAACTCGCAAGGTGCTGTTATCCTTTACGACACCGGCCACCAGAAAGAACGGTTCTTCTCCCTTGCCGATCTGATGTCGCCGGATTTCGACCCCAGCATTGTCGCCGGCCGCATCATCTTCATTGGCAGCTCTTCGGAAGGCTTGCGCGATTACAAGCCGACGCCGAACGAGGAATCGATGACGGGCGTGGAGATTCACGCGCAGATCGCCGAACAGATCTTCGGCGGAACCTATCTGCAGCGCCCCGACTGGGCGGATGGACTGGAATTCGTCACACTCGCCGCGCTCGGTGTCATTCTGACGATCCTGGCGCAGTTGCGCCGTGCCCTGGTCGGCTTCGGTATCGCCGCCTTCGGCATCATTGGCTCTTTCGGCGCCTCCTATTATCTCTTCATCACGCGTGGCTTCGAGCTTGATCCTCTCTATCCGGCTGGCGCCGCTTTCCTCATCTTCGTGACCGCGACGCTCATCGGCTATATCCGGACCGAGCAGGAGAAGGCACAGGTGCGTGGGGCCTTCTCGCTTTATCTGTCGCCGGTGCTGGTCGACCAGGTCTCCAAGAACCGCGAGCAGTTGAAGCTGGGCGGCGAGAACCGCGATTTGACCGTGATGTTCTGCGATATCCGCGGCTTTACCAAGATGTCGGAAGGGTTGGATCCGCAGCAGCTGACGCATGTGATCAACCAGTTCCTGACGCCCATGACCGATATCATCCAGGCCAATGGCGGCACGATCGATAAATATATCGGCGATTGCATCATGGCGTTCTGGAACGCGCCTCTCGACATTCCGCAGCACGAACGGAAGGCCGTGACGGCCGCCTATGGCATGCGGTCAGAGCTGGTGCGATTGAACGAGACTCTGGCGGCCGAAGCCGCCGCGACGGGCGCCAAGAAGATCGAGATCAAGATCGGCATCGGCCTCAACACCGGCATCGCCTGCGTCGGCAATATGGGGTCGAAGCAACGTTTCGGCTATTCGGCGCTGGGCGACACGGTCAATACCGCCTCACGCCTGGAAAGCCTGTCGCCGGCCTATTTCGTCGATCTGGTGTTGGGTGAGGAGACCGCTCTCGCTTCGGCAGGCTTGGCATTGCTGGAGCTTGATCAGGTGCGGGTCAAGGGCAAGAACCTGCCCGTGCGCATCTATACGGGTTTGGGCGATGAGAAGGTGGCGCAGTCCAACAGCTTTGTTGCACTGAAGAGCCTGCATGACGCGATGCTCGGCGCCTATCGCGATCAGTCCTGGTCGTCGGCCAGAGCCTCGCTGGCCCTGGCACGCGAGGCGGCGCCCGAAGCGCTGGCGAAATTCTACGACATGTACGAAGCGCGCATCACCGATTACGCCACCAACCCGCCGCCGAAGGATTGGGATGGCGTTTATGTGGCGATGACGAAGGGTGGTTGAGGAGCGGCTGTTCTTATAGACCGTCATCCCCGGGCTTGACCCGGGGATGACGCGATTGTGGCGACCGATCAATCCTCGATATCGAGCGCATAACCCGCGGAGCGGACGGTGCGGATGAGGTCCGGTAGGCCGTCGACATTGATCGCCTTGCGGAGGCGCCGGATATGGACGTCGACCGTGCGCGGTTCGACATAGATGTCGCGGCCCCAGACATGATCGAGGAGCTGCTCGCGCGAGAAGACGCGGCCCTGGTTTTCCATCAGGAACTTCAGCAGGCGGAATTCCGTCGGCCCCAGATGCAGATCCTTGTTGTCGCGGCGCACGCGATGGGTGGCGAGATCCATTTCCAGATCGGCATAGATAAGGTTTTCATCGCCCGATTGCGGCCGGGCGCGACGCAACGCCGCCTTGGCGCGCGCCATCAGCTCCGACGGGCTGAAGGGCTTGGTCACGTAATCGTCGGCGCCGGTCTCGAGACCACGGATCTTGTCCGCTTCCTCGCCCTTGGCGGTCAGCATGATGATGGCGGCGGATTTCAGGTCCGGCGTGCGGCGGATCTGCCGACAGACCTCGATGCCGGAAACCAGCGGCAACATCCAGTCGAGGAGGATGAGATCGGGTGTTTCTTCCCGGGCCTTCACCAGGGCTTCCTCGCCGTTCATCGCCTCGACGACGCGGTAGCCTTCGGCTTCGAGATTGTATTTGAGCAGCGTCAGCAAGGCCGGTTCGTCCTCGACCACCAGCACCACGGGCTTGGCACGGCCATCGGTTGCCGTATCGCCGCGCGGCATGTCGGCCCGGCGCGAACGCTCAGCCATTGATCGCAACATTGGTCGTATCTCCCTTGGGTCGGGTCTCATCGATCGGCTTGCCGTGGACCAGGAAATGCACCGTTTCGGCGATGTTCGTGGCGTGATCGCCGATGCGCTCGATGTTCTTGGCGATGAAGAGCAGATGGGTCGAGGCGCCGATATTGCGGGGATCTTCCATCATATAAGTGAGCAGCTCGCGGAAGAGCGAGTTGTACATCTCATCGATGCTCTCATCCGAACGCCAGGCGGCCAGCAGTCCCTCGGCATCGTCATTGGCGTAGGCCGAGAGAACGGCGTTGATCAATTTCATCGCCAGTTCGCCCATGCGCGGGATCGACCCCGTGGGCTTCAGCGGCGCCTGCTGGTTGAGCTGCAGGGTGCGCTTGGCGATGTTCTTGGCATAGTCGCCGATGCGCTCGATATCGGCCGAGATCTTGATCGCGGCGATGACTTCCCGAAGATCCTTGGCCATCGGCTGGCGCAGCGCCAGGATCTTGAGCGAGTCCTGGGCAACCGTCATTTCCAGCGCGTCGATGCCCTTGTCGCTTTCGATGACGCGCATCGCCTTGTCGGAATCGCGCCTGGCCAGAGCCTGGATGGCATCGCCAAGCTGGGCTTCGGCACGGCCGCCCATGGCGAGGATCTGTTCGCGGAGGCGACGGAGCTCTTCGTCGAAGCTCTTGACGATATGGTCGGTGGCTTTCTGTGGCATAGTCATTTTGCTCCTCAACCGAACCGGCCGGTGATGTAGCCCTGGGTCCGCTCGTCCTTGGGGCTGGTGAAGATCTGCTCCGTGTCGCCCCATTCGATCAGGTGACCGAGATGGAAGAAGGCAGTCTTCTGGCTGACGCGGGCGGCCTGCTGCATCGAGTGGGTCACGATGACGATGGTGAAGTTTTCCCTGAGTTCGTCAATCAATTCCTCGATCTTGGCCGTGGCGATCGGGTCGAGTGCCGAGCAGGGTTCGTCCATCAGGATCACTTCGGGGCTGACCGCGATGGCGCGGGCGATGCACAGGCGCTGCTGCTGGCCGCCGGAAAGGCCGGTACCCGGCTGATCCAGACGTTCCTTCACTTCGTTCCAGAGGCCGGCTTTTTCAAGGCTGGAGCGGACGATTTCGTCGAGCTCGCCCTTGGTCCCGGCCATGCCGTGGATGCGCGGGCCATAGGCCACGTTATCATAGATCGACTTCGGGAAGGGATTGGGCTTCTGGAACACCATGCCGATGCGGGCGCGCAGCATGACGACGTCGAGCTTCTGGTCGTAGATGTCCTGGCCGTCGAGGGTGATCTCGCCGCCGACCTTGCAGCCGTCGATCACGTCGTTCATGCGGTTGAGGCAGCGCAGGAAGGTCGACTTGCCGCAGCCAGACGGGCCGATGAGGGCCGTCACCATGCGTTCCGGCACGTCGAGATCGACGTCGAACAGGGCCTGCTTCGGACCATAATGCACGGTCACCTTGCGGCCATGCATTTTCGCGAGTGAGGGAGAGATGGCGTTCATGGCAACTCCTACCAACGCCGCTCGAAGCGGCGGCGAACAAAGATGGCAATGGCGTTCATGGAAATGAGGAAGGCGAGCAGCACCATGATGCCGGCGCTGGTCTTTTCCACAAAGGCGCGTTCCGGGCTGTCGGCCCAGAGATAGATCTGCACCGGCAGCACTGTGGCCGGATCCGTCGGGCCATGCGGCACGTCGACGATGAAGGCCACCATGCCGATCATCAGCAGCGGGGCCGATTCACCGAGGGCCCGGGCGAGGCCGATGATGGCACCGGTCATGATGCCGGGGGTAGCGAGCGGCAGCACGTGATGGGTCACGACCTGCAACGACGAAGCGCCGATGCCATAGGCCGCCTCGCGGATCGAGGGCGGCACGGCTTTCAAGGCGGCGCGGGTGGCGATGATGATGGTGGGCAGGGTCATCAGGGCCAGCACCATGCCGCCCACCAGCGGGGCTGAGCGCGGCAGGCCGAAGACACCGAGCAGGACAGCCAGACCCAGCAGGCCGAAGACGATCGAGGGCACCGCGGCGAGGTTGTTGATATTGACCTCGATGATTTCGGTCAACCGGTTCTTCGGCGCGAATTCCTCGAGATAGATGGCGCTCATGACACCCAGCGGCAAGGCGAGCAGCACCGTCACCAGCATGGTGAAGATCGAGCCCATCAGGGCACCCAGCACGCCCGCCTGTTCCGGTTCGCGCGAATCGCCGGCCGAGAGGAAAGTGCTGTTGAACGTGGTCTTGATCTGGTTGTTCGCGGCGAGCTTGTCGAACCAGGAGATCTGGCTGTCGGGCACCACGCGCTCGGCCTCGGCCACGTCGCGCTTGATGAAGCCCTTCTTCAGCATGTCGATGTCGTCGGCGGCCACGACCCAGAAGCGCTTTGTGCTGCCGATAACCGACGGATCGGACAGCACGGCCTGGCGGATCGTGTCGCCGGCGCCGTTGCTGACCAGGGCATAGAGCAGCTTGCGGTCGGCGCGACTGGTGACTTCCGGGAAGGCGTTCTTCAGCGTGTCCTTGACCAGACCCTGATAGTCGGCGTTGGCCAGCGTATCGGCATCCTTCTTGCCATCCGGCGTGATGACCGCCGGATCCAGCACGACATCAAGGCCGATCTCGGTGCGGTAAAAGGCGCTGTAGCCCTTGCTGCAGACCGAAACCAGCAGCACGGCCAACATGGCGATGGCAAGGCCCACCGCGAACATGCCGTAGAAGCGGAAGCGACGTTCGGCGGCGTAGCGGCGGCGGATGCGACCGTCGCTAAGATCGGGCCGGCGGATCCCTTGTGTCGATGTATCACTCATATTGCTCTCGATACTTCTTGACGATGCGCAGGGCGACGATGTTGAGGATCAGCGTCACGACGAAGAGGGCAAGACCCAGGGCGAAAGCTGCCAAGGTCTTCGGGCTGTCGAATTCCTGGTCGCCCACCAGCAGGGTGACGATCTGCACGGTGACGGTTGTCACCGCTTCCAGCGGGTTGGCGGTGAGGTTGGCGGTGAGACCCGCCGCCATCACCACGATCATGGTTTCGCCGATGGCGCGGGAGACGGCCAGCAGCACGCCGCCCATGATGCCCGGCAAGGCGGCCGGTACCACGACCTGGCGAATGGTTTCCGATTTCGTGGCGCCGAGGGCGAATGAACCGTCACGCATGGCCTGCGGGACCGCGTTCATCACGTCGTCGGAGAGCGACGAGATGAAGGGGATGATCATGACACCCATGACCAGACCGGCGGCCAGAGCCGATTCGGAGGCGACATCGAGGCCGACGCTGGCACCCATGCCGCGAATGAGCGGCGCCACGGTGAGGGCGGCGAAGAAGCCGTAGACCACGGTCGGGATGCCGGCCAGGATTTCAATGAGCGGCTTGGCCCAGGCGCGCGTCTTGCGGCTGGCATAATCGGAGAGGTAGATCGCCGACATCAGGCCGACCGGCACCGCCACGATCATCGCGATGATGGTGATGAGGATGGTGCCGGCGAAGACGGGGATGGCACCGAAGGCACCGGACTGACCGACTTGGTCGGCACGGATCGCCATCTGCGGCGACCATTGCAGGCCAAAGAGGAATTCGAGGGGCGATACTTGCGCGAAGAAGCGCATGGCCTCGAAGACCAGCGACAGGACGATGCCGACCGTGGTGAGGATCGAGAGCAGCGAGCAGACGACCAGCAGGATCATGGTCATCTTTTCGACGGCGTTGCGGGCACGGAAATTGGCGCTGACATGGCGCTGCGCCCAGGCAAGGCCAATGGCGGCTGCCCCCAGGGTCGCGGCAGCGATGGCCGCCCAGATCACGTCATGCCCGGCCTTGGGATCGCCCGGCAGGTAATGCGCGGTGACGGCGCCGAGCAGCAAGGCAAGCGCACCCGGCAGGAAGGCGCCGAGGCCCACATAGACGCCGTGATAGCTCGGCAGCGAATGAAGCTGACGCGTGGCGCCACGCACGCTGGCAAAGGCGCGGCGGCGGCCCAATTGGAAACCGACGGAGCTCAGCAGCAACAGCAGGCCGCCGGCGATCCAGGGAAGCAGCGCCGAGGTCGCGCCGAGGTCGAGCACGGCACCCAATGAGCTGGCGATCGGCAGGGCGGCGAGCACGGCGGTGGAGACGGCCGCATGCTCGGCTTCCGGCATCGGCACCATACCCTTGTCGGTAAGATAGCCCTGGGTACCAGACGCCTTCTCGCTCATGAACTCGGCGACGAATTCGGCCAATCCCGGCACCACGTCGCTATGCTGCTTCTTGACATAGAGATAGAGCTTGCGGGCGACCTCGTAGGAACCGTTGATGATGTTGTCTTCGGTGGGCGTCACGCCATCCATGGCGCTGCCCTGCAGCATGTCCTGGTTATCGGCGAGGAAGGAGTAGCCGAGGATGCCGAAAGCGACGGGGTTGGCGGCAAGCTTCTGCACGATGAGGTTATCGTTCTCGCCGGCATCGATATAGGCGCCGTCTTCGCGCAGGGTCTGGCACTTGGCCTTCTTCACCTTCTCATCGGTGAGCGCTGCGATTTCCGGGAAGGTATGGCAGGCCTTGTCCATCACCAGTTCCAGAAACGCGTCGCGCGTGCCGGAGGTCGGCGGGGGGCCCAGCACTTCGATCCTGTCGGCAGGCAGGCCGGGGTTTACTTCGGACCACAGCTTGTAGGGATTGGCGAGGAGGACGCCGTTGACCGGCACTTCCTTGGCGAGCGCCAGATAGAGATCGCGCACTGTGAGCGCGCGCGGAGCGCCGCCCTTGCCCGCGGCCAGCACGATGCCGTCATAGCCGATCTCGACCTCGACGATATCGGTGACGCCGTTCTGCTTGCAGGCTTCGACCTCGCCTTCCTTGATCGGGCGCGAGGCATTGGCGATGTCGGGGAAGCCTTCGCCCACGCCGCCGCAGAAGAGCTTCAGGCCACCGCCCGTACCGGTCGATTCGACCACGGGCGCCTTGAAGCCTTCTTGCGCGAAATGTTCGGCGACGGCGGTTGCAAAAGGATAGACGGTCGATGAGCCGACGATATGCAGCTGTTCGCGGGCCGCGGCCGCCTGCGGCAGCAGCGCGCCCAGCGCCAAGACCGCCCCGAACACGACCGCTGAAATGCTTGGCAAACCCAACCCGGCCCGATTCCGGGCGCTCTGCGCTGGCAGCATGATGGAAGCTCTCTCCCTTGTCATTGCCGGCTGAGTACGACACTAATGTTACAGCTTGATGAACCCCATAAAAAGGCGCTTCTGCAATGGGTTAGAGAACCTAGGACTTGACGGGATGCGTTGGAATCGGCCAGTTTCGGGACGAAAATCACGTGAAGAAGGGCGCCGGCCATGGCCTATGACAGCAACAACATCTTTGCCCGCATCCTGCGGGGCGAGATTCCCTGCGACAAGGTCTATGAAGACGACCATGTTCTCGCCTTCCGCGATATCCGCCCCCATGCCAAAGCCCATGTCCTGGTGATCCCCAAGGGCGCCTATGTGTCGCTCGAGGATTTTTCAGCCCGGGCGTCGGATGCCGAGATTGTGGCCTTCCACCGCGCCCTCCCGAAAATCACGGCGTTGATGGGCGTCGCCGTCACCGGCTATCGCGCCATCTCCAATAGCGGCGCCGACAGCCATCAGGAAGTGCCGCATTACCATTTGCATCTGCTGGGCGGCCAACGATTGGGGCCCCTCCTCAGCCTGCCGCATTGACGGCCAGAAGCTGTGAGCCGGCAGCTGTGAGTGCCGCTCACAGCTGCTGCTACATTTGATCATTTGCGCGCAAGCGCGCGGCACGCCATGAACGGCGTGGCGAGGGCCAATGCGGCGAGGGGAACGCGATGCTGACACTTTACGACAGTGCCATTTCAGGGAATGCCTATAAGGTCCGCCTGATCCTCAGCCATCTTGGGCTCAGCGCAAAGCGCATCGAGATGAATGTCGATGACGGCTCCACCCGGACACCGGAATTCCTGAAGGTGAACCGGAATGGCAAGGTGCCGGCGATCGTGCTGGAAGACGGCACGACTCTCTCCGAATCGGATGCCATCCTCTATTACTTCGCCGAAGGCACGCCCTATTGGCCGAACGACAAGCTCGATCGCGCGCGCGTGCTGCAATGGATGTTCTTCGAGCAATACAACCACGAGCCGACCATCGCGGTGGTTCGGCACTGGGTGGCGCATCTCGGCAAGACGCCCGCAAACGAGCCGGCATTGCCGGCAAAGACTGCAGCCGGCTACCGCGCGCTCGACGTCATGGAAAACCATCTGACGGCCAACGACTATTTCGTGGGCAGGCACTATTCGATCGCCGATATCGCCCTCTATGCCTATACGCATGTGGCGCATGAAGGCGGCTTCGACCTTGGCCGCTATCCGGCGATCTCAGCCTGGCTGAAGCGTGTGGCAAGCCAGCCCGGCCATATCCGCATCACGGATTGAGGCCTTGCTTCAATCGACGATTTCGTAATCGACCTTGATCGTCGAGCCGAAGGCGAAGATCACGCATTTCATGTCGGCCCTCTCGCACAATTTCAGCGCGCGCTCGGTGAAGCTGCCCGGTCGGCAGCGGTCGCCGGGGCAATAGGAATAGCCGGAGCCGAGGCCGTCTTCGGTCACGACGAAGACACCGCCGCCGCGCCCGAGCTTGAGCTTATAGGCTTCGAAATCCTCCCACACCGACCGGGCGATGCGCAGAGTCTCGTCATCGGCCACACTGACACGGGTTGGCGACGACTGGCAGGCAGCGAGAAGCGCGCCCAACACAACCGCCGCCGCCATGCCGTAGAATTGCTTCATCATGGCACTCTCGTCTATTCCACGATCTCGTAGGGCACGACGACGTCGTCGCCCTTGGCGAAGACGACGCATTTGACGCCCGCATCCTCGCAGATCTTGATCGCCTGTTGGGTATAGCTGCCGGCCATGCATTGCACTTCCGGGCAATAGACATAGGTCGAGCCGGTGCCGGATTCCGTGACGACGAAGACGCCGGCGGAGGAACCGCGGATACGCAGAAATTCCTGGTAATTGGCCCAGACCGATTTGGTGATGAGCAGCTTTTCGTCCGGCTCCAGATTGGCGCGCCCGACCTGCGGCTGGCAGGCGGCAAGCAGCAGCGAAAGCCCCGCACCCACGCCCAGGTGCCGCAGCGCTGATTTGAAACGACCCAAGGATGCCCCCAATGGTGTTAGATCCTGGAGTATCCTCGCATATTCATTGCAGACTCAACAAGACAGGAAACGCAGCCCCCAGGGTGAGATCAGCGATAGGGATCCGCCGCGTCGCGCAAACCGTCGCCGAGGAAATTGAAGGCCAGCACCACGATGATGACGGGGATGATGGGCAGCATCAGCCAGGGATAAAGCGCCACGACATTGATGTTCTGCGCCTCATTGAGCAGCACGCCCCAGGAGGTGATCGGCGCGCGGATGCCGAGCCCTAAGAAGGAGAGCGCCGTTTCGCCGAGGATCATGCTGGGAATGGCGAGCGTTGCCGAGGCAATAAGGTGGCTCATGAAGCTTGGCATCAGGTGGCGGAAGATGATGCGCCCCGGCGAAGCGCCCATCAATTGCGCAGCGACGCAGAAATCCTCCTCGCGCAGGGAGAGAAGCCGTGAGCGCACGGCACGCGCAAGGCCCGTCCAATCGATCAGCCCCAGGATGATGGTGATGCCGAAATAGACCAGCATCGGCGACCAGGTGACAGGCAGGATCGCCGCCAAAGCGAGCCAGAGCGGCAGATGCGGAATGGAGCGCAGCACCTCGATCGAGCGCTGCAGCAGATCGTCGACCCAGCCGCCATAATAGCCGGCGAGGCCGCCGAAGGTCATGCCAAGGATGAAACTGACCACCACGCCGAGGAGGCCGATGGTGAGCGAGATACGCATGCCGTAAAGGATGCGCGAAAGCATGTCGCGCCCCAGACGGTCGGAGCCTAGGAGAAACAGCGGCGTGAACTCGTCCGGCGGGCAAAAGAGATGCGTGTTGCCCTCGACCAGGCCCCAGAACTTGTAGGGCACGCCTTCGCAGAAAAAGCGGATCAGCCGCGGCTCGATCACGTTCTCGGTATAGACGCGCTGTAGGTTCTCCATGTCGAGCTTATAGTCGAGCGCATAGACGAAGGGGCCGATGAACTTGCCCTGATGCGTCCAATGCACCGATTGCGGCGGCGCGTAGATATAGTCGACATTGCGCGAATGCTGGCCGTAAGGCGCCAGGAACTCGACGCAGAGAATGGCAAGATACATCAGTGCCAGCACGAGGCCCGCCGCAACCGCGACCTTGTGACGGCGGAAGCGCAACCACATCATGCGCCATTGCGACGCCATGTAGATCTTCTCAAGCGCCGGATTGACGCTGTCGATGGCGTAAGGATCGAACGGCGCATGGTTGACGAAGTGCGGCAGGCCGGTGCCCGATGGCGTGCGGCCCGAAGGCGTATGGGAAGTCAGATCGCTCATTTCTCGGCCCCCGCCCCCAAGCGAATTCTGGGATCCAGCAAGGCCAGCATCACATCGGAGATGAAGATGCCGATGACGGTGAGGAAGGCCATGAACATGAGGAACGAACCGGCGAGATACATGTCCTGCGAGCGCAAGGCGGAGAGCAGCATCGGTCCCGTGATGGGCAGCGACATGACCACCGAAACGATGACCGAGCCGGAAATGAGCTCGGGCAGCAGCGACCCGATATCAGCGATGAAGGGGTTGAGCGAGATACGCAGCGGATAGCGTAGCAGCAACTTCAAAGGCGGCAGGCCCTTGGCCCGGCCAGTCGTGACATATTGCTTGTTGAGCTCGTCCAAGAGATTGGCGCGCAGGCGCCGGATCATGCCGGCGGTTCCCGGCAGGCCGATCACCAGGACCGGAATCCACATATGCTCGAATACGCTTGCGATCTTGGCCAGCGACCAGGGCTGTCCGATATAAGCCGCATCCATCATGCCGCCGATGGAGGTGCCGAACCAGATATTGGCAAAGTAGAGCAGCACCAGCGCAATCAGGAAGCTGGGCGTTGCGAGGCCAATATAGCCAAGGAAGGTGAAGACGTAGTCGAAGATCGAATATTGATGCGTCGCGGAATAGACGGCGATCGGGAAGGACACGATCCAGACGAAGAGAATCGAGGCCAAAGACACGATGACGGTCAGCATCAGCCGGTCGCCAACGACTTCCGACACCGGCAGATTGTGTTCGAAGGAATAGCCGAGATCGCCAAAGAGAAGCCCGCCGCTCTTATGCTCCAAACCTTCCCAGCGGCCGAACATCCAGTGCACGTATTGCACATACATCGGCTCGTCGAGGCCATAGGTCTTGCGCAGGAAATCCATCTTGTCCTGGTCCATGTTCTCGCCGCGCGACTGCATCTCGGCCATCATGGTTTCCAGGAAGTCGCCGGGCGGGGCCTGGATGATGGCAAAGACCAGCATGCTGATGACGAGCAGCGTCGGGACCATGACCAGCACGCGCTGAATGAGATAGCGAAGCATAAGTGCCGGTTTCCTATTGCAGCCGGTTTTCGACGGGGCTCAGCTCCTTGGGGTTCTCTTCCCAGAAGCTGTCCGGCTTGTAGAGGCCGAAATGTGCTCCCGGCTCCCAGGACCAGATGCCCTTGGCCGGAACGTTGTGGAGGCCCGTGGCGACGATCACGGGCTGGGGAATGTTGGCGACGGTGCCAATAGTGAAGACTTGCTCGGACCAGAGTTGCAGAATTTCGTTCCAAATTCCGGCGCGGGCTTCCGTGCTGGTCGATTCACGCCAGGCTCTCAGCAAGGCGGCAAGCTTCTGTGCTTCCGGCAAGTCGATCTCCGAGCCGTTCATGCCACCGGTTTCGATATACTGGCCCCATTTGGGCCACATCAGCTGCTGCTGGGTCGAGGGGGCAAATTCCTGCGGGCTCATATCGGCCGTCGGCAAGCCGTTATCGACACCGAAAAAGACCGACATGATGCTGTCACCGGCGAAAATGCGGTCGCGGAACACCTCGCGTTGCGACGGCTTCACGAACATATCGAGGCCCAACTCGCGCCAGCTGTCCTTGATGAGTTCGAGGACGTCGGATTCCTCGGTCGATTCACCGGCCGTGTCGACGATGATCGTCATGCGCCGCCCATCGGGCAATGTGCGGAAGCCTTCCTCATCGCGATTGGTGAGGCCGATTTCATCGAGCAGGCGATTGGCGGTCGAGACGTCGTAGCTGGCCCAGGCCGACTGGTATTGCGACTTGTAGAGCGGCGACAGGGCCTGGATCGTATTCGCGCTCTCCTTGCCAAGACCGTAATAGATCGCCTGGTTGATCTCGTGCCGATCGATGCCGAGCGAAAGGGCGCGGCGGAACCGTACGTCGCGGTTGATCGCGCGCCAGGCTTCGTCATTGCAATTGAGATTGGGGTAGAGCGCAAAATTGGAGCCGCGGCTGTCATCCCACAGGTAAAGCCGGAAGCGCCCGTTCTTTTCCGCCTGCTTCAGGAAGGTGTAATTGTCGAAGCGGATATAGCGCGCCTGCAGATCGACTTCGCCCGCACCGGCCTTGGCTGGAATGAGTTTGCTTTCGGCGACGTCGAAAACCACCTGATCGAGATAGGGGAGCTGCTGCCCCTTGGTATCGACCCGGTAATAAAAGGGATTGCGCACAAAGACCAGACGATCCGCTGGCGGCTTCACGCGCAAGACCCAGGGATCGAGGGTGGGGAGTTTCGGGTTGTCATTGCGATATTGATTGCCGCGCCGGTTGAGAAGCGCCGCCCAGCTCGGCTGACCGCTATCTTTCACGGCTTCCTCAAGCTCGGCCGCGTCGGCGTATTTCTGATGGAATTTCTTCAGATATTTCGAGGGCGCATAGATATAAAGCGGGCCAGCCGCCGCCAGGGCCGGCAGGAAGTCGGTGTTGGGCTTCGACCAGCTGTAGCGCACCGTCGTATCGTCAATGATCTCGACCTTGGGTTTTTCGCCATCGACCAGCAGAATGCGCGGCGGGCCGGCCGGCATGAGGTCAGCATTACTGGCAACGTCCTCCCACCAGAAACGGAAGTCCTCGCTGGTAAAGGCTTTGCCGTTGGACCATTTGTGCCCTTTCCTGAGATGGAAGGTGAAGATGCGGCCTTCCTCAACGTCGTAGCTTTCCAGGAGGTCGGGCACGATCTTGTAATTGCGGTCATAGCCGACAAGGCGGGCATAGGAATAGGCCACCAGGATGCGGCTGTCCTTCGGGCTCGCCATCAGCATGCGCATCTCGCCGCCCTGACGACCCAGCTCATCCACGGTGGCGACAGCCGGATTTTCGGGCAGTCTCTCGGCGACCGGCGGCAAATCGCCCTTGGCCTCGTCATCGGCAAAATAGGCGGGGCTTACATAGCTCCCCACCTCGGCTGCAAAGGCAAACGGGGCGCTGAGCGTCAACAGGGCCGCGAGGCCGGCCTTTACGAGGATCTTGTTCATGCCGCGAAGCTCCGGATCGAAAGCGCGGCGCGTACCCAATGCCCGTTGCCGATATCGACCAGGGTCGGCTGGTTGTCGGCGTCGATCGTGAAAGGCGTCGGCCAAGCCGACGGGACCGAGGTCTTGCCTTCCATGACCCGGTTGAAATCGAGCGGGTTGTCGAGCGACGGGTTGGGCACGGCAGCGAGCAATGCCTTGGTATAGGGATGCACCGGGTTGCGGAACAGCTCGGCGGTCGGCGCCACTTCCACAACGCGGCCAGCACACATCACCATGATGCGGTCGGCGACATAGTCGACCACCGCGAGATTGTGCGAGATGAAAATATAGGTGAGGCCCAACTTGGCCTTCAGATCCTTGAGCAGGTTCAGAATCTGCGCCTGGATCGAAACGTCGAGCGCCGAAACGGGTTCGTCGCAGATGATGAGATCCGGCCGCAAAGCCAATGCCCGGGCGATGCCGATGCGTTGACGCTGGCCACCCGAGAAGCTGTGCGGATAGCGCCTGAGATGGCGGATATCGAGGCCCACCAGAGCCATCAATTCCTTCACCATTTCCTTGCGCGTTTCCGGCGTCCCGACATTGTGGATTACCAGCGGCTCGCTGATGATATCGAACACCGTCATGCGGGGATTGAGCGAGCCGATCGGATCCTGGAACACGAATTGCACGCGCTTGCGGTACTCGGCAAGGTCGGCGGCATTCATGTGCCGCACGTCAAGTGCGCGGCCGCGATCGTTGAAACGGATCTCACCTCCATCGGGCGAGAGCGCTTTCATGATGATTTTGGAAAGCGTGGTCTTGCCGCAGCCAGATTCACCGACGAGCCCCAGGCATTCGCCGCGCTGGACGTCGAAGCTGACATCGGAAACGGCCATCACCGATTTCTGCGCCGGCCCTGAGAAGAAGCCCGTCTTGCGCGTGGTGAAGCCCTTCGAGACGTTGCTGACACTGAGCAGCGGCCCAGCTTCGTCAGCGTTCTGCGGCCAGGGCTTCTTTTCGGCAAAGAGCGGACCGGCCTCGCTCTTGATCTCGCGGATCGGCACCAGGCGCTCATTCCCTTCCATGCCGAAGCGCGGCACGGCATGAAGCAGCGCTTTGAGATAAGGATGTTCCGGGGCATCGAAGATGTCTTCGACCGTCCCTGATTCCATCACCTCGCCCTGATACATCACGACCACTTCGTCAGCGATGTTGGCGACGACACCAAGGTCATGGGTGATCATCAGCATGGCCATGCCGAGCTCGGATTGGAGATCGGCCATCAATTTGAGGATCTGTGCCTGGATGGTGACGTCGAGTGCGGTTGTCGGTTCGTCGGCGATGAGCAAGGCCGGCTTGCAGACCAGGGCCATGGCGATCATCGCGCGCTGGCGCAGGCCGCCCGACAATTCGAAGGGATAGGTCTTCAAGGCGCGTTCAGGATCGGGGAAGCCGACCGCCCGCAACATCGCGGCGACGCGCTCGCGGCCTTCGGCATCTGACATCTTGGAATGAAGGTGCAGCGCCTCGCAGATCTGATGCCCGATGGTGTGGACGGGCGAGAGCGAGGTCATCGGCTCCTGGAAGATGATCGAGATGGCGCCACCGCGGATGGCGCGCATCTCCGGCCCATCGCGGTCAAGCTTGGCGATATCGACAATGCCGCCCTTGGCACCCCAATCGCCGCCACTGCCCGCCCGCCGGTCGAACAGCATCTCGCCCGAGCGGATGGTGGCCGATTTCGGTAACAGGCCCATGACAGCTTGTGCGCAAACGGATTTCCCTGAACCGGATTCGCCGACCAGGGCCACGGTCTTTCCGGCAGGCACGCGGAAACTGGCGCCTCGCACGGCATGGACGGCACCGCCCTCAAGGTTGAAATCGACGACCAGGTTATGGACGCTGAGCAAATCGGTCATGCCGGCACCTCGATCCCCAGCGACAGCAGATTATGCGCCGTATAGGCATCGACCAGAACGCCGTTCTCCTTGGCGGCATGGGCCGCCTTGGTGACCAGGCTTTGGAAATGCGGCAGATCGGAATCGACGCTGATGCTGCTCCCATTCTCCGATTTCAGCTTCAACGTCATCCAGCCCCCCTTGTTACGCCCCAGCGCGGATCGTACCGCGTAAAAGCGCAAACTCAACCCATTGAGGTCTTTCCAGGCGATGAAACGGGACATCCAAGGCCCCGAACGGATGCCTTCTTCACCGACTGTGATCCGCGTCACATGCCGATTGGCCGCATTGGTGGTGACGACCAGGAAGAACACGGCAAGGCCGAGGAAGAACCAGAAGATGCCGGTACCAGTTTCGGTGGTGGACAAAATCTGAACGGATGCGGCCAGGCCCAGAACCCCCAGAAGGTAATCCTTGACCAATGCCGAGAGCGGATACCGGAACTCAAGCATGGAACGCCAACCCCTAACCCCTACTTTCGCCGTTCTAAAGCGGCGGCCACAGCTCTCGAGGATCCTGAAATACATCCAGCCCCCCTCGCTGGGCGAGCCAATCTTGCAGTTTATCGAGAAATCGCCAAGTGGCGGTATCGTGAACGAGGTGATGGGTAAGGAGGCCGGTGGGGATTTTTGGGTCGACACTGCCCCGACGCCGCGCCGCCAGATGTGCTGCGAGCCGCCCCAGGGCCGCCGCCTCGCCGACAAAACCCCGGCTACCGCGCCAGTCAATAACATCGATCTGGGTGTTAATTTCCCGGAAGCGGGGGAATTGGGTGGCGGGTGACGCCTTGCCCGCATAGGGCAGCTCATCGAACCGGCTCACCCCCCGAAAGCCGAGGCGCGGCAACAAAGCCAGAGCCGGCTCGCCGATCCGGTTCCAGGGCGGGGTGAGGACCGGGAGGACGCAGGACCCCAATGTCTCGCGCAGGAAATTGCCAGCCACGGTCAGCGCCAGTTCGATCTCGCTCGACGGGCGTGTCGGCGGGAATTCACTTTTCTTGGCGCCCTCGGCGGCATGGTTAAGATGTCCCACGCCATGCTGCAGCACAGCAGCCCCCGGCCAGTCTGCCAGATAAGCGCCAAGCCGCGGCTGCAGCGGCCGGTCCAAGGCCATCGGGATAACGGCAAGAGCCACCGGCACACGGGCGCTGCGGCGCAATTCCTCAAGCGATGCGGTCACGTCGACCGCGTCATCGTCGCGCCACCACAGGGTCGGACGCTGCGGCAGCCCTTGCCACAGATCCCATTCGCGGGCGAGGCCGTCCCAATCAGCCACCGATCTTTCAGGCCCCGGTCTTTCAGGCATGGGCGGCAGGTTTCTTGGCCAGGGCGGCGAGAATGATGTCGGCCGAATGCTGTGCGCCGTTGAAATCGAGATCGACCGGCAGCGCGCCCGTTCGCGCCCGGCGCGTGAGGGTCGCGGCGAGAAGGGCCGGGTCGAGATCCTCACCATCCAGCATGTCGAGGGCGCCGCGCTCGGCCAGCAAGGCCGCGCGCAGGGCCTGCTCGCTCTCCTGGCCCTCGGCAAAGGGGATGATCACCGATGGCGTGCGCAGGGCCAGCAATTCCATTACCGTATTGTAGCCGCCTTGGCTCAATGAAACATGGCAGGCTGCCAGCAAGTCGGTGAAATCGGGCCGGAAGCGATCGACGACAATGCCAGGGTCGATCCGTGCCGCCTCTTCGAGGATGGCAAAATCGGCTGCCGGCAGATTGCGCCCGGCAACGAAGCGCCAGCGCCGCTCCTTCAAGGTGGAAAGACGGCGCGCGGCCAGGGCCGCCTTGAAAAGCGGGCCGCCCACCGCGCCACCACCCGCCGAAACCAGCACGTCGCCATTGCTGCGATCGGCAACCGGCGCCACGGCCAGCTTCTCGACGACATAGCCGGTGTAATTGAGCTTATCGGCGATCGATGGCGCCCGCGGGAAGGTACGCTCGAACGGCACCAGCCGCGGATCGCCATGCACAAGGACCAAGTCGAAATAGCGCCGTACCAGATCCGCCGCCTCCAGCACCCGGTCGTCGCGGCCCTTATCGACCAGAATGTCGCGGACCGAGCTTGCCACCAGCAGGCCGGCATTCTGCGCCCAGTAAAGCAGCGGCAGCAGCTCGAAACGGAACTGGCGGCGGCCGAAGGGATACATTTCGATGACCAGCGCCTGCGGCTTGAAGGCGGCCGTTTCCTTCAGCAGCAATTCGCGCCGCCGGTCCTTCCATTCACTGTCGATGACCCGGCCGCTCTCATCGAGCAAGGCGGAGAAGACCGAATCCGCCGCGAGGCATGGCGGCAGTTGCAGAACCTGGGCCTTGCCGAAGGCGACGTCGGCCACCTTGACGCCGCCCGAGAGCACCAGCACCTCGGCACCCGCATCGGCCAGCGCCCGCGCTAGCGCCGCTGCCCGGCGCAGATGACCGATGCCGAGCAGATGCTGGACATAAAGAGCGATACGCGGTGCTTCAGCCATGTTGCCCCAGGTCGATATTGAGCTCAGCCACATCCGGCCGGCCGTCGCTTCCCAGATGAAAGAGATGCGCGCGACCGTCCCTCAGCTTGGTGGGTGGCTTTTCCGTCATCTGCCATCCCGTGGCGAGCGCGTAAAGAGCCCTTTGCACCGCTTTGTGGCTGATCAGCACGACGTCCCGCCCATCTGCGGCGAGGCGCGAAAGCAAGGGCAGCAGCCGCTCCTGCACCTCGCGCGGGCTTTCGCCATGGGGGGCGCGGAAATCGAGCCCCATCGCCTCGCGGCTCTCGGCATCGGACCCCGGCGCATCACGCAGGGCGGCAAGGCTCTGCCCCTCCCAATCGCCGAAGCTCATCTCGCGCAAGGCCGGCTCGATTTCGGCTGACACATTGGGGAAAAGAATGGCCGCCGTTTCGCGCGCCCGGATCAAGGGGCTGGTCAGCACGCGCCATCCCTGCCACGCCGCCGGCACGGTCCAGCTGGCGGCAATGATGCGCCCCTCCGCGCCCAGGCCGATATCGGTGCGGCCCTGCAGGCGTTTCTCGGCATTCCACTGCGTCGGCGCATGGCGGATGACGGCGCAATGGATGCTCACGCAATCACCTTTTCGCCCGTCATCTTTTCAATGGTCTTCTTGAGCGTCGCGGCCGCTGCCGCAATATCGTGGAATTTGCGTGCATGCGCGGCGGTGACCAATCGGACCGGCGCCAATTCCCGCTCAAGCGCGAAGTCGACGTCGGCGGCGAAGGCGGCGGTATCGCCAGGCGCCGACAGCCAGCCGGTCTCGCCATCCGCGATCATCGCCGGTACGCCGCCCGATGCCCCGGCAATGACCGGGGTACCGCAGGCCTGCGCCTCCAGAAGCGCCATGCCGAAGGCCTCGTTGATCGCCGGCCAGACGAAGAGATCGGCGCTGGCATATATTTCTGGTAGTTCCGACGCAGGTTTCTGCCCCAGCCAGGCGACGCGCTTGGCGATCGGTGCGAACGCCGCCTCGACCTCGGGTCGCGCCGGCCCCTCACCCACGACCAGCAGCTGATAGGCCCGCGTCACGTGGCGCAGCGCCTCGGCCAATGCCTTGTAAGAGGCAAGCTTGTCGCCCTTCCTCATCATGGCGACGGCAAGCAGCCAGGGCATGTCGGGGTCGAGCCGGTAATGCTGCGACAGCCTCAAACGCCCCAGCGCCCGGTCCGGCCCCCGCAGATGGTGGCCGAGGAACGCATCGATATCGAGAAAGGGCGGCAGGTCGACCAGCTTCTTGGCGGCAACAATGCCATGCAGGCATTCCTTATCCGCCGGGTTGAGGCAGAAAATGGCACGCGCCTGGCGGATCGCCGCCTCCGCCGCCGCGTGCGAAAAAGCAAAAGGACCGCCGGCCCGCTTGGGTGCGTGGCTCGCCTCAGCCACGATATAAGGAATGTCGAGCGCCGCAGCGACGCGGGGGCCGATCCAATCCACCGCCTTGTAATAGAGATGATAGGTGAACCAGGCTCTGGGCCGCTCCCCCTTGGGAAGTTTCCGGTACTTGGCGATGAGCTTGTCGGCGAGGCCGTGGCCCTTGGCGGCGAACTTCTTCTGCTCCGCCTCGCTGTCGCCGGAAAGGCGCGCGCGGAACCGGCTGGCCAGGACCGGCGTGATGCCGCCGCGCTTCAAGGCCGCCAGCAATAGCCGCCCCACGGTGCGGTCACCGGACGGATCCGGATGATCGGGTGCCTTCAACGGCGCATAAAAGGCGATTTTCATGGCCCGGATGGTGCCCTCGCGATGCGGGCAGGGTCCAGGGAAAAGTGACTAGTCGAGATCCGCTTTGAAACGTCTTTCGAGATCGTTGATCCCGGCATCCATGGCGAAATGGGCGTGGAGGCGGCCAAAGCCGGCATCGGCCAGTCTCTGCCGCTGCGTCGGATTATGGATGAGTGATTGTACCGCGGCGGCAAGGGCCGCGGCGTCTTCCGGCGGCACGAGGAGGCCGGTTTCACCGTCCTTGATGAGCTCGGGGATGCCGGAGATGTTGGTGGCGATGCAGGCGAGGCGCTGGCTTTGCGCTTCCATCAGCACGTTGGGGAGGCCGTCGCGGTCACCATCGGCGGCGATTTGCGCGGCGAGCACGAAGAGATCCGACCGGCGATAGGCCGCAAGCACCTGTTCCTGGGGCAGGGCACCCAGCCATTGGATGCGTGCGGTCAGCCCGAGTTTCTCGGCCTGAGCCTTCAGCGCGCCGTCGAGCGGACCGCCGCCGATATGGGTGAGGCGCCAATTGCTGTCCTTGGGCAGCTTCGCCAGAGCTTCGAGCAGGGTCGGATATCCCTTCTTCTCCACCAATCGGCCGACCGACAGGATCTCGGCCGGGCCGGCCGTCGCCATGCGTGCCGGCGGCTCGGGGAAGCGGCGGAAATCGAGGCCGTGATAGACCAGTGCCACCTTCGCCTTGTCGGCGACGAGGGTCTCGAGATGGGCATGGCCGCTGGCGGTACAGGTCACCAGCCAGTCGAGGCTCATAAGCTTTTCCCGCTTGTCCCAATCAGGCGAGGTCCAAATGTCCTTGGCATGAGCAGAGCAAGACCAGGGCGTTCCCGCCATCAGATGGGCGTAATAGGCAACGGCTGCCGGCGTGTGCATGAAATGGGCATGGAGGCGCAGCGTGTCCGCCGGCATCTCCGCCACCAGCACGCAGGCCTGGCCGAAGCGACGCCCGCGATTGGGGGTGGGATCGCGCTGGAGATCCTTCAGCCATTGCCGGAGGGCGCGCCCGAAACCGGGCTGTTTCATCGCCCGCACAAGCCCGCGAAGAACCCGTCCCGGCTCCTGATAGAGATATTCCGGCAGGTAGGTGACCTTGGCCTTGATCTCGTCATGAACCGGATGGCGGTATTTGTCGGTGGGGAAGCGCAGGCTCCATATCTCAAGCGGAATCCCGCGTTGCTCCAACGCTTTGATCTCTTGCGCGATGAAGGTTTCGGAAAGGCGCGGATAGCCCTTCAACAGGAAAAGGATTTTGCCGGTCATGCTGACTACAAAAACAATACAACACCGTCATGCCCGCACTTGATCCGGGCATCCGCTGGTGCAATTGAAAGACTGGATCCCCTGGTCCCCGCCGACTCATGTCGGCATGCGCCGACATGGCCCGGGGATGACGAACGAGAAAATGGCATCAACGCTTGCGTTGCGCGAGACGGAGGGAGGCCGGGCGGCGGCCGCGTTCCAGCGCCTGTTGGGCGAGGCGATTGACGTTGTTGAGGCCGTCGAGCAGACCCGGCACGACCACTTCGGACGGCAAGGATTGCTGCGGCAATTGCCGCAAGGCCGTCGCCATCTTGCGCCAGTCGCGCACACCGTCATCTTCCAGCATGGCGGCAAGGCCCAGTTCTTCGGCCTTGGCGGCGCGGATGTACTGTTCCATGCGCGGGCGCGTACGCGGCACAATGAGGGCGCGCTTATCGAAGGAGACGATCTCGCAGAAGGTGTTGTAGCCGCCCATGGCGACGACGCCGATGGCGCGCGACATGACATGCTCCATCTGCGCATCGAAGGTGATCGCCTCGACCTTGTCGAGCTTGCCAGCGCGGGTGAGAAACTCCGCTTGGCGATCCGAATGCATGAACGGCCCCAGCACCAGCAGGGCCGGATAGGGAAGGCGCTTGTCGTTTTCGTAGGCGCGCAAGACCCAGTCGATCACGTCCTCGCCATCGCCGCCGCCGCCGGTGGTGACCAGCAGATAGGGCGCATCGATCTTCTGCAGCGGCATCGGCGCACCCGGTCCTTGCGGCAGCGAGCGATGCAGATAGCCGGTATAGATCATCTTGCGCTGGACCGATTTCGGGAGGTCGATCCCTTCCAGCGGTTCGCAGATCTGCGGCAGGCCATAGATCCAGATCTGGTCGTAGAGGTCGCGCAAGGCGGGCAGCACGTTCTTCCGGCGCCATTCCGGCACCAGGGCTGCGGGCTCATCCATGATATCGCGAAGGCCCAAGACCAGATGGGTGCCGCGTTCCTTGAGCATTTCGAGGGTCTCGGTCACCTCGCCGCGCAGGCCCAGGGGCTCCTTGTCGACGATGAAGATATCGGGATCGAAGATTTCGGCAGTGTGCTTGATGATGGAGGAGCGCAGAGCCAGCGTCTCCTCGGTATCGATCAGAAGCGAGAGGGAGGTATAATCCCCCGAACGCAGCTTTATGACGCCCGGGATGCGGACGAAGTCGACACGAGCCCGGAAATTGAAGCTGCCGATGATGGGCGAGCCGGTCAGGATGATGACCGACATGTCCTTGTTCTGCTCGACCAGCCAATGGGCTATGGTCTGGCAGCGGCGCAAATGGCCGAGGCCGAACGTGTCGTGTGAATAAATAAGGACGCGGGCGCCCCTGGTCATGGCGTCTTCCATTTGCACGCGGCCCGATCCCCCCGAACGCTGCGCACCCAGTTTTCGAGCGCCAACCCGCTCGACGGCGCGAGTATGGCACAGGAGAAATGCCGGTCGAAAGTCAAAGTTTGGTGACTGCGCGCTAATGTCCGCACTGGCCAAGGCATTGACATGGCGTGATAATTCGGTTCCATTGCTAATGGGCCGGGATGGGTGAAGGCATATTTGCGGGGAAAAGCCGGGGTCATGGAGCCAAAACTATTCAAATATATCTGGCGCCATTCCTGGCGCGACCAGATCCCCATCCTGATCGTCGTCGTCATCGCGCAGGTGATGTATCTCGTCTCGCTCGATTTGCCCAAGCGAATTGTGAACGACGCCATTCAGGGCAAGGCTTTCCAAGGCAAGGCCCTCGCCGACTTCCTGAAATTCACTTTGCCCCTGCCGGATTTCCTGGGCGGGTCGGTGCAGCTGTTCTCCGGCTTTCAGCTCGATCAGCTGAGCTACCTCCTCGCCCTTTGCTTTTCCTATCTCTTCTTCGTCGTCCTCAATGGCTGGCTGAAGCAGACGGTCAATACCGAGAAGGGGCGCCTCGGCGAGCGCATGTTGCGGCGCCTGCGCTTCGAGCTCTTTGACCGGGTACTGCAATTCCCCTTGCTGCAGTTCCGCAAGGTGAAGCAGGCCGAAATCGCCACC
The DNA here is from genome assembly GCA_016183985.1 of Pseudomonadota bacterium. Lineage (GTDB taxonomy): Bacteria > Pseudomonadota > Alphaproteobacteria > Dongiales > Dongiaceae > Dongia. The sequence goes on from JACPDN010000010.1 coordinate 50,822, forward strand.
ATGATCAAGGATGAGGTGGAGCCTCTGGGCGGCTTCATCGGCGATGCCTTCATCACGCCGGCTTATCTTGGCGGTCTCGCCGCCACAGCCCTCCTCTTCATTTTCATGCAGAACATGTCGATGGGTTTTGTGACCATCGGCATGCTGGCGGTGCAGATCGTCGTCATCCCGAAGCTGCGCGTGAAGATCCTGATGCTGGGCAAGCAGCGCCAGATCACGGCGCGCCAGCTTGCCGGCCGCATCGCTGAAAGCGTCGATGGCGCAATCGAAATCCACGCAAACGACACGTCGAATTACGAGCGCGCCGACATCGTCCATCGTTTGGGCCGCATCTTCCAGATCCGCTTCGAGCTTTATCAACGGAAGTTTCTGGTCAAATACATCAACAACATGCTCGCCCAGACGACGCCCTTCCTCTACTTCGTCATCGGCGGCTATTACGCGCTCAAAGGCCAGTTCGATGTGGGCACGCTGCTTGCCGTCATCAGCGCCTATAAGGATCTGCCATCGCCGATCAAGGAATTGATCGACTGGGACCAGCAGCGCCAGGACGTGCAGATCAAATACGACCAGGTGATCGAGCAATTCACGCCGCCGGGCATGCTGGATCCGCGGCTGCAGCATATCGATAACGAGAATGAGATCGCGCCTGCATCGGTCAGGTTGGAGCGTGTTACCTATCACGACGAAAGTGGCGCCGCACTGGCCGAAGACATTTCATTGGAGATTGCGCCCGGCGAACATTTGGCCATCGTCGGCGGCAATAACAGCGGCAAGGAGGCAGTCGCCGCCTTGATGGCACGGCTGGTGCGCCCGTTCAGCGGCAATCTGCGCTATGGCGAGCGGGATCTCTTGGACCTTCCGGAATCCGTCACCGGTCGCCGCTTCGCCTATCTCGGCGACGAGACCTATCTGTTGCCGGTTTCGCTGGAAGAAAACCTGCTTTACAGCCTGAAACACCGGCCTTTGCGCGAAGCCGTCTATGAAGGTGCCGATCTTTCGGCCTTTGAGCGCCGGCTTTACGAAACCAAGCGTGCCGGCAGCCCCACCTTCGACTATTTCGCGGATTGGATCGATTATCAGGGGGCCGGTGTTGCCGATCGCGCGGCCCTTGAAGAACGCGTGCGGGCATTGCTGATCACGGTGGAGTTCGAGGAAGATGTCTATCAGTTCGGCCTGCGCGGCCGCATCGAATCCACCAACCGCAACGGTCTTGCCGAAGAGTTCCTGAAAGCGCGCGGCGGCGTTCGTGCCCGTCTCGATGAGCCGCAATTTGCAAGCCTCGTCGAACCTTTCGACCCGGAGCATTACAACCGCAATATGACGGTGGCGGAAAACATCCTGTTCGGTACGGCGCTCGATGCGACCTTCGCGCCGGAATCGCTTGCCACCAACGCCCATCTTTCCAGCGTGCTGAATGCGGCGGAGGTTACCGGCGACCTCATCGCGCTCGGCCAGCAGATCGCCTCGACCATGGTGGAGCTCTTCGCCGATCTGCCGGCGGGGCATCCCTTCTTCGAGCAGTTCAGCTTCATTTCGGCCGAGGATCTGCCGCGCTTCCAGCAATTGGTGACGCGCCTGCAACGCACGGGGCTTGATGCCGCGACGGCTGAGGACAAGCGGCGCCTCATCGCCCTGACCTTCCCCTATATCGAAGCGCGGCACCGCCTGGGGCTGATTGACGATACGTTCGAGGATAAGCTCCTGAAGGCGCGCAAGCAGTTCCGCGAGCTGCTGCCGAAGCCCCAGGCCCAGGCCATCGAGTTTTACGATCCCGCCCGCTACAACGCCGCCGCGACCGTGCAGGACAACATCCTGTTCGGCCGTCTGGTTTACGGCCAGGCGCAGGCGGCGCAGAAGGTCGGCGCGGTCCTTTCGGAGGTGATCGACAGCCTGTCGCTGCGGCCCCAGGTCATTGCCGTGGGCCTCACCTTCAATGTGGGGGCGGCGGGCAAGAAATTGTCCTTTGCCCAACGCCAGAAGGCCGGGTTGATCCGCGCCTTGCTCAAACGGCCGCAGCTTGTCATTCTCAACAATACGTTGTCGGCTTTCGACGAGGCCAGCCAGCGGCGCCTTCTTACCGGGATTCGGGCGGATCTAAAGGGTGCCGCCTTGGTTTTCATTACTCATACGGCCGCCTTGGCGCGCAATTTCGATCGCATCGTGGTGATGCAAAGCGGGCGTATCGTCGAGACGGGCAGACCTGCGGAACTCGACCGGGTCAATTCGAAATTCCAGGTGCTGTTGGGTGCGCCTGAGCCCGTGGGGTAAGGCCCTTGCGAGCGGGCCGATCCTTAACGGGGTCGGCAGGAGATGGTTTAAGTTGCTATCGGGATGGGTGCCATGAGTATTCAGGAAGACGTCGAAGCCCTAAAGCGCATTCCGCTGTTTGCCAAGGTCGAGCCGGCCAAGCTGAAGCTGATGGCCTTCGCCAGCGAACGCGCGCAGTACCAGCCGGGCGATCTGCTGTTCCATCAGGGTGACACGGCGGATGCAGCCTTCATCATCCTGTCGGGTTCCGCCGACATTCTGGTCGAGACTGAAAACGGGCCGCTGCGGGTCGCCGATGTCGGTCCGGGTGCCTTCGTGGGTGAGATCGGCATTTTGATGGACGTGCCCCGCACCGCCACAATCCGCGCCACCGAAAAGATGACGGTGCTGAAGATCACAAAGGAACTTTTCTTCCGCATGGTTACCGATTTTCCATCGATCGGCATAGAGGTGATGCGAGTGCTTGCCCAGCGCATCGAACATATGAACGTCCAGCTGCGCGAAGCGGTGGCGGCGAAAAAGTGAGCGCTCAATTGTTTGGCGGGAATGGCCTCTCATCATGAGCCGCCTCGATAGTTTCATCCGCCGCCTCGAAGCCCAGCGCAGTTGCCTGGGCAACGCCGCACAGCGGACGCAAAAGCTTGCCGGCGTCGTGCTGGAACTGGGTCTTGGCAACGGCCGCACTTTCGACCATCTGCGCGAAATCTGCGCCGGGCGCGAGATCTATGTTTTCGACCGGCAGGTGGCAGCGCATCCTGATTGCATCCCGGCACCCAACCGGATGTTCCTCGGTGATTTCACGGAAACATTGAAGGAAGCCCGCGCGCAGCTCGGCGATGCCGCGGCCTGCCTCATCCATGTCGATCTCGGCAGCGGCGACACCGCCGCGAGCCTCGCTTTGGCCAGGTGCATCGCGCCGGATATCGCTGCCCTAATGGCGCCGCATGCCATCGTGGTGAGCGACCAGCCGATCGATGAGCCGAGCCTCAAACCCCTGCCATTGCCCGAAGGCGTGCGGCCTGGGCGATATTTCATGGGTAAGAAGCTGGCGTGATGGGCGTCATGGCCGCTTCAGCCCCAATTTTGCCACGAAAGCGGGACACGATCCCGGCACGACACCAGAAGCTGCCAGAGATTTGGAAGAGTAGATGCGCTTGAAGCCTTTTATCGCCGCCCTCGCCGGCCTTCTTTTCCTCAGCCATGCGGCTGCCGCCAAGGTCAACGACGACCGCGTGACCCTGCCGCGCGAAAAGGGCACGCCCATGGGGACGGTGGGGATGGTGCTGCATCTGGGTGCCGCGGGCTCGGCGCTGGGTACGGGCTTCCTGGTTTCGCCCTGTCATGTGCTCACTGCCGCTCATGTGGTGTCCGAACCGGAAGGCATTTCGGCGGACCAGGTGCTGCTGTTCTTCATCGGCAGCGGCGATCTGGGGCCGGAATATTACGAGGCCAATTCCTTTGCCGAGTTGAGCCCGGCCCGACCGGTCGTCTGGGGCGAGTCCCGTGACCTCCATAAAGGCTCGACCGCAGACCGGCGCGAAGCCTGGCAGAAGGCCGGGTGGGATGATTGGGCACTGCTGAAGCTCGATAAATGCCTTGGCGACGAAGGTTACGGCTATCTGAAGCTGCAGCCCATGGCGACCACGGATTTTACGCGTCAAGGCAACACGCTGCCGATCACGTCGATCGGCCTGCCCGCCGATCACGACAATGAGAAGCTGACCATCGACCCCGCTTGCACGCTGTTCGGCCAGATCGACAGCACCGGCTGGCAGCATGATTGCACCAGCATGCCCGGAAATTCCGGCGGTCCCATTCTGGCCGCCAGGCCCGATGCGGGTGAAAAATGGCCTCGGGTAATGGGCATTACCGTGATCTCGACCAGTGAGCATCCCGAAGAACTGAAGCCCATGATCAACGATCCGGCGGCGCCGGATTATCTCGGCAATCTGCCGACCGCCGTGCCGGTTTCCGCCTTCATCAACAAGATCGCCCCTTATCTGCCGAAAGACCCCCTGGTCTCGACCTACCTTGCCAAGCATTCGGATGCCGATCGTGGCTACAATATCGACGATCCGAAAAAGCCGATCGCCGATCTTACTGCCGCCATCGCCAAGAAGCCGCGCTCGGCGCTGCTCCTCACCATGCGCGGCTCGTGGCTCGAAGTGGCAAAGGATGAATCAGCCGCCCTTATCGACTATTCGGCAGCCCTCCGCGCCGACGCCAATTTCGCACCCGCCCTTTATGCCCGGGCGCAGCTGCGTGGCTATCGCGACGACAAGATGCAGGGCGACGCCAAGGCAGCGCTTGCCGATCTCGACGTGCTGATCAAGCGCTTTCCCGATGATCCCAGCCTGCGCATCACCCGTGGGGCACTCCTTTCCGGCAGCTATGACTACCGCGCAGCACTCATCGATTATGACGCCGCTCTGAAGCTCGACCCCGATAACATCTCGGCCCGGCTGACACGCGCCAATGCCCGTGTCGAATTGGGGGATATGAAGGGCGCCAAAGCGGATTTCGACGCCGCCGTCGCCGCCCGCGACGACAACGCCTATCTGCTGGTGGAGCGGGCCAATTACCAGTTGCGTGCGGGCGATCACGCGGCTGCCTTCAAGGACATCGAGGCGGCTCTGAAGATCGAGCCGGACATGCCGACGGCGATCAACGCACGCGCCATCGTCCATCTCGATCTTGGCGAGGTGGATAAGGCGCTGTCGGATGCCAATCTGACGGTCAGCCTGGACCGCGACCCATCGAGCGGTCACATCGCTCTGCGCGGCACCATCCATCATATCAAGGGCGACCTCAAAGCCGCGATTGCCGACTATCGCCAGGCGGAGAAACTCAACCCCACCGAGCCTTTCGATGCGTTGATGCTCTATATCGCGCTCGGCCAGGCCGACCGGATGGCGGAAGCAAAGGAAGAACTGCGCCAGTTGCTGAGGCGTTGGCCGACCACGGAATGGCCAAGCCCGCTGGCCCTGCGCCTGCTCGGCGAAAACTCGGACGCCGATCTGAAGAAGGCGGCCGAAGCCGGCACCGAAGTCCTGCGCAAATACCAGGATTTCGACTGGCATTTCTATCTCGGGGCCCAGGCAATGCTGCTGGGCGACGAGGCGAAAGCGAAGGCCTATTTCCAGCATGTCGTCGACACCGACATGCGCCAGTTCCTGGAATACAATCTTGCCCGCATCTTCCTGGAGAAGCTGGGTGGCAGCGCCTATGTCAAAGGCTGATTGATCAGCCTTTCGGGCACAGCTTTGCGGAATCAGCCCTTCGGGCTGAGGCGGAACCAGCTGACCTGGCGGGGCGTGAAGAGGTCGCGGGCCTTACGGTACCAAAGCGGCGGCGCGTGATCGCCGACGATGAGAATCTCGGTGGGCGGCACGTCCGCCGCGGCAAAGCTCGCGGCGATGGTCTGCAACAGCTCGATCCAGGCGTCGGCCATGATGCAAACCTCGCGCTCCGGCACGGCGGAATCCTTCCGGCTGCAATCGAGATGGTGATAGCCCTGGTCGACGATCACCGGCACATGCGTGTTGAAGGTCAGCAGATAGCCGAATTGTGGCGTGGTGGCAGCCTTGAGATGCGCCGCCAGGTCACGCACCAGCTTGGGATCGCAGATGCCGACAAAGACGTCGCCGCAGAGCTTTTCGCCCGGCTGCATCATATCCTCACCGAAGTGTCGCTCCTGGAAGCCGATATGCGGCCACCATTTGGAGCGCTCGAACATTCCGCCTGAAAAACCGTGATAGGCGCTGGTCGTGTAGCCGGCATCGGCCATCTTGAATGGCAGGCAATCGGGCCGCGGCGCATCGATATTGCCGAGGTAAGAGTCGCGGGTCTGGCAGAACTCACGCATCTCGGCCGATGTCGTACCGCCGATGAAATTATTCATGCCGCTGGTAACGTCATAGCGGGTTTCAATGCCGTTCGAGCGGATCGCCTGCTCAAGCAGGCCTTGCATCTCCGGGTCGGTGAAATGCCCCATCGCCTCGACGATGACGACCAGCATGTGCCGGCCGTTGGGCTGTTCGATCAGCTTCATATAGCCGGAATTTCCGATAGCCGATTCGAACGGCAGCGCCTGCCCCAGTTTCAGCCAGAGAGCCGAATCGCGGGGTGTGTTGAGCCAGATATCGGCCGGCAAGGCGACAACGCCGAGACAGAGCATTGCAGTTGCGTTGGCATGGCGCAATTTGGAACCCTGCCGCAGCAACAGATAGAAGATGAGGCCGAAAATACCGCCCAGCAGCACGATCAGGACGATATAGAGTTTCGAACTCAAAATATCGAGTTCATTGATGAAGCGCAGCGCGAACAGCGCCTCCGTCAACGTCAGGCCGAAAAGCTGGGTGGCACAGAACATGACGTCGAAGGAGAAAGCGACGACAAGGGCCGCCACCACCGCCCAACCGGGCAGGAAACGGATGCTGACGGCCGCCAGCAGATAGAGAATGATCGGCAGCGAGCGTGGCGGCACGCTGATGCCGATCAGCGACAGCGCGACAAAGGCGACGTTGGGCAGGACGAGGCCCACCATGATCAGCAGGACGGTGGGCTGCCGCAGCCAGTTGATGATCGCCTTGCCCCCCATCCCTGCCCTTTCTAGCGCTGCTCGAAACCCATCAGCACATTGACCGTATTCACACCCAGCGCTTCGACCGCATAGCCTCCCTCCATCACGAAGAGAGTCGGCAGATCCGCCCACGCAATACGTTCGCCCAGGCGGTGATAATCCCCTTCCGCCAATTTGAAGCGCGAGATCGGATCGTGCTCGAAAGTATCGAGGCCGAGCGAGACGACCAGCGCCTCCGCGCCATATTGCTCGAGCCTTTTGAGCGCATGCTCCAGCGCCTCCGCGTAGCGGCGCCAATCGGTGCCCCAGGGCAGCGGCAGGTTCATGTGATAGCCTTCACCGGCCCCCACCCCAATTTCGTCGGCATAGCCGAGGAAGTAAGGGAATTCCTGCTTCGGATCGGCATGAAGCGAAATGGTGAGCACATCGTTGCGCTCGAAGAACATTGCTTGCGTGCCGTTGCCATGATGATAGTCGACATCGAGGATGGCAACCCGCTTGGCCCCCTGGTCGCGGAAGGCCTGCGCCGCTATGCCGGCATTGTTCAGGAAACAATAACCGCCATAGAAATCGCTGCCGGCATGATGTCCCGGCGGGCGGCAGAGAGCGAAGGCCGATTTCTCGCCGGTCGCCACCAGCTTCTGCGCGGTCAGAGCCACATTGGCCGAGGAAAGCACCGCACGCCACGTCCCCGGCGTGATCGGCGTCCCGGCGTCGATGGCGTAATAGCCGAGCTTGCCGTCGATACTGTCGGAGAGCCGCCGCCCCAAGGCGCCACGCGAGAGTCCCGGCACGGGCCAGACATGGGGAAGCGCGTCGAAAGTGCGGCCGGTCGCCGCCCATTCGCTCCAGGCTGTGCGCAGGAACTCGACCAGGCCCTTGTCGTGAACTTTGAGAATCGGGTCGAGACCAAAATCCTGCGGGGGCAGGATGTCGCCGAGCTTGGTCGCCTTGACCCGCTCGACAACGATCTCTGCCCGCCGGGGCATTTCATGGGCCTGCATGAACTGCCCTTCGAGCAGTTCATGCTTGCCGTCCTGCAAACGATGATCTTCGCTGTAGATCGTCCGCATGATGTTCAGAGATCCGGGCGCGCGCGGCGTGTGTTGTACCAGCCACCCACCGCCGTCTCGAACGCCATGCCGGCACGGAAAACGTCGGCATCGGAATAGGTGCGCCCGATGAGCTGGATCGAGGTCGGAACGCCGTTCGTCGCATGCCCCGTCGGCACGGCAAGAACCGGGCAGCGCGAGAGCGTGTTGAACGGTGTCGTCATGCACCAGGCCAAGACCTTGGGCAACGGCGAGATCTTGCCGTTGATGCGCACGACGTCCTTGTTCTCGTTGAAATCCGCCTTCACTGCAGGAAGAGCCGTCGTCGGGCAAATGAAGAGATCGTATTTCTCCAGCATCGGCCCGAAGGTCTCATACATCTTCACCGCCCCTTCCATTGATTTGAAGAAGAGGTCGGCATTCGATTTCGCACCCTTGCGCGCGAAGTTGCGAGCGTAGACGGTCATCAGATTGGCCTGCTTCTTGGCCGTCTGATTGAGCTGGGTGCCGAAGAGATGTTCGAGATGGCGCATGCCGGTGTCGATCGCATCGCGGGTCCAACCGAGATCCACTTCCTCGACCGTGGCACCGAGGCTCTTGAAGACGCGCAGCGCCTTCTTCGTGTTGGCGATCACTTCCTTATCGACATCGTAGACGCCGAGATCGAACGAATAGGCGATCTTCCAACCCTTGATCGGCTTGTATTCGGTGGGCAGGCGCAGCTTGGGCCTGAGCGACGCAATGTCATAGGGGCTGGGCCCGCAGACGACATTCTGCAGCAGGATGGCGTCGGCGATGGTCCGTGTCATCGGGCCGGTATGGCAATAGGGGTCGAGGTTGAAGGGCGCATCGTCCGGGTTGCGGCCATAGGGCGGCTTGTAGCCGACGACGCCGCAGGCCGCGGCCGGAATGCGGATCGACCCGCCGATATCGGAACCCATGGCAAGGAGCGACGTGCCGGCCGCGAGTGACGCGCCCGACCCGCCGGAAGAGCCACCCGGCGTAAATTTGCGATTCCAGGGATTGCGTGTCACACCCCAAAGTCGCGAATGCGTATAGGCGGCGCAGGAGAATTCCGGCGTCGCCGTGCGCGCATGCACGATCCCACCGGCTTTGAGGATGCGCTCATTGTTGGGCGAGGTCTTGTCCGGCACGAAATCCTTGGTCGTCAGCGAACCATAGGAAGTGGGTTTGCCGGCGATCCAGCTCTCATCCTTGATCGCGATGGGCAGGCCTTCGAGCACGCCTACCTTACCGTCGCGCTTCATGAACTTCGCTTCGGCGGCTTTGGCAAGATCCATCGCTTCGTCGTAATGCTTGAAGGTGAAGGCGTTGATCTTCTTCTCGACCGTTTCGGCGCGCTCGATCACGGCCGACATCAACTCGACCGGCGAGAGCTTGCGCTTGCGAAAGAGTGCTGCCGCTTCCGTGGCGCTCATATAGACAAGATCGTCGTTCTTCATGATGTTCCCCTATCTCCCCTTCACATTCGTCATGCCCGGGCTTGTCCTGGGCATGACATCACAAATTAAGTGCGCGCTTGAGCGCGTTCATGGCCGCCAGCGTTTCCCTGAGCAGCGTATTGTTCCTGAAATCCGGCCAGGAAGACAGCTTCACGGCGGTGAAGCTCGCAGCCGGATCGGAATAAATCAACTGGCCGAAGACACCCCGGCACATCAACACGGGCCGACGATGATCTTCCAGCCAGAACTGATGGCGATACGCACCTTCCGGTGTGGCAATGCGGTAGTCGCCGGTGAATTTGCCATGATCGCCCTGGCGGCTGGCCTGCACCCATTCCGCCGGCACGATCTGGCGCCCGTTGAAGAGGCCGTCTTGCGTGAGCATTTCGCCGAAGCGGGCGTAGTCGCGCAGGCAAGCGTTGAAGCCGCCATCCGCCAGCGCGTAGCCTGAGGCATCGACGGTATAGCAGGCACTCTCTTCCGCGCCCAAAGGCTGCCACAGATCGCGACTGACGATATCGGGCAGGCGACGGCCGGAAATGCGCTCCAACGCAAAGGCCAGCACATCCGTCTCGATCGAGCGATAGGAGAATTGCGCGCCGTGATCGAAGGCGCGCTTCTTGAGATTCAACACCACGTCCCAGCACGTCTCCGGCCAATCGCGGCCGTCATTGGGGCGCGGCCGCCACTGGCAGGCGACGTCGATCTTGGCGATGTCGGAGAAGGGATCGGTATAGGTCTCGTCGAAAGAGACGCCGGATTGCATGTCCAGGATCTGGCTCACGGTGGCGCCCGCATAAGCGGTCGCGGCGAGTTCGGGCAGATAGCGCGTGATCGGCGAGGCGACGTCGATCCAGCCGCGCGCCTGGTAGATGCCGACGAGAATGCCGATCAGCGACTTGCCGACAGATTGCGAGAGGTGCAGCGTGCGCTCGGTCATGCCGTTCATGTAGCGCTCGAACACGATACTGCCCTTGTGCAGCACGATGAAGCCATCGGTAAATGTCTCATCGAGAAACTGGCCGATCGATTTCTCGCCATTCTCGCCGCGATAACGGATGGCGTCACATTGGCGCGGCGCCCGCGTGAAAACGCTGGAGCCCTCGCGCCCGCGCCAGACTTCGGCGGTCGGCACGATCTCCCGCACATGCTGGAATGACCAGCGGTTCCAGGGCGCGCGGTCCCAGCCGTCGCGCGGCGGATAGTTGAGGTTGTTGTGATCAAGCATGGATGAGGGCCCTCTTCACCGCAGCGCAAGCCGCTTCCTGTTCGACGAAACGCGCATCGTCCAGGAAGTCTGGCCAGGATGACAATTTGACGATGACAATTCTCGTGTCCGGATCGGCATGGATCCATTGCCCGAAGACGCCGAGACAGTTCGTGGCACGGCCGCGATAATCCGGCAGCCAGAACTGGTTGCGATATGCGCCAAAGGGCATGGTCTGACGATAATCGGCACCGAATTGGGCAGCATCGCCACGCCGGGTCTCGGCAATCCAGGATGACGGCACAACCTGACAATCGCCGATGCGGCCGTCCTGTGCGATCATCAGCCCGAAGCGGGCATAGTCGCGCAAGGTCGCGTTGAACCCGCCATCGGCCAGCGCATAGCCTTCCGCATCCACCGTGTAATAGGCACTCTCCTCGCAGCCGAGCTTCTGCCAGATCTCGGTAGCGATGAGTTCCGGCAATCGGCGTCCGGTCACGCGTTCGGCGACGAAGGCCAGCACGTCGGTTTCGATCGAGCGGTAATTGAAGCGGCTGCCATGTTCGGCATCGCGCCGCGTCAGGCCCAGAATCTGCCACCAGATCGATTTGGGCCAGGGCCGCGTGTCGCCTTCGGGCTTGGGCTTCCATCCCGACGCCACATCGGTCTGCCCGACATCGGAGAAGGGATCGGTATAGGTCTCGTCATAGGCAACGCCCGAACTCATATCGAGGACGTGTTGCAAGGTGGCGCCTTCATAGCCCGTGGCCTTGAGCTCCGGCAGATAATCGGTGATCCGTCCAGCCGGGTCGAGATCGCCACGGCCGGCTAGAATGCCGATGAGGCAGCCGGTCAGCGATTTCGCGACCGATTGCGACAGATGGCTGGAGCGCTCGGTCATGCCGTTCATATAGCGCTCGAAAACGATGGCGCCGTCCTTGAGAACGATGAAGCCGTCGGTGAAATTGTCGTCGAGAAACTGGCGGATCGTCAGTTCGCCGCGCGCCGCCTGGAAGCGGACATCATCGAGGCGGAAGGCGCGTCGCGGCAGATCGCTGATCGGGCCCGAACCGCGCCAAACCTCGGCGGTCGGCAGGATCTCGCGGATATGGTGGAACGCCCAGCGATTATGGGGCGCCCGATCCCAATCGGCACGGGGAATACGGGGAGAATGTGCTCCGGCGTTCATCGCCATCACTCGTCATGGTCCGCGAAGGCGGACCACCCACGATGTTGCCGGCGATTTTGCCGGCTACTGCCAAGGCAATTCTGTCAGCAACTCATGGGTGGTCCGCCTGCGCGGACCATGACGGCTCATTGTGAACCGTCATGTGCGACCACCCCATCGGGTGGTGTAACTCTCTGCTCGCACATGGCGCCCGTTCTTGGAAGAACGGGCGCCATGGCAATCGGCAGTTGCAAGCTTACTTCGTCAGCTCGGTCCAGATGGCGGTGTAGAGTTCCGTCACTTCCGGCGGGCAGGCTGCCTGGATGAAGGTCTTCTGGCCTTCCGGCAGGTTGATTTCCGGTGCCGCGGCAAATTCCTTGTCGAGGAACTTGTCCGAACCGGTGATGCCGTTGGCGTATTTCGCGAAGTCCGAAATCAGCGCAGCGTTTTCCGGGTCCATGATGAAGTTCTGGAACTTCTTCGCGTTCTCGATGTTCGCCGCACCCTTGATGACCGCGACGTTATCCATCCAGACGGCGAGACCTTCCTTCGGGTAGCCATAGACGATCTTCGGGTTCTGGAGACGGGCGCGCATCGAAGCGCCGTTCCAGTTCAGGCCCGCCATGATGTCTTCCTTGGCGTATTTCTCGACATTGCCGTAATCCATCGAAATCCAGTTCGGCTTCGAGGCCATCAGCACGTCACGGACCTGCTTCAGTTCGTCCTTGTTGCCGTTGCACACCGGGTTGAAGCCCTTATAGGCAAGGGCCGCACCGATGACGTCGTTCATTTCGGGAACGACGTTGGTCTTGCCCTTCAGCTCGGCCGGGGTGTCAAACAGAATCGCCCAGGTGTTCGGATCGCCCTTATAGGCACCGGTGTTGACGGTGAGGCCCGTGGTGCCCCACTGCCAGGGAACCGTGTAGTTGCGACCCTTGTCGAAATCGACATCGACCCAGCGCGGGTCCATGTTCTTGAAGTTCGACATGGTGTTCGGCTTGGTTTCTTCCAGCAGGCCTTCATTGATGAAGACCGCGACGAAGTTGTTGCTGGGCACCACGATGTCGAAGCCATGGCCGCCGGCCTTGATCTTGGCGAGAGCAACGTCGTTCGAGTCGTAATCGGTGACCGTCACCTTGACGTTGTTCTCTTTCTCGAACTTCTCGATCAGCTTGGGGTTGGTGTAGTTGCCCCAATTGTAGATGTTGAGCGAACCACCGGCCGGCGCTGCGGCAGCGGCTTCGCTGGTCGCCGTCGAAGCAGCGGGTGCCGCGTCGCTGGTGGCGGTCGAAGCAGCTTCGCTGGTCGCCGTCGAAGCGCCTTCCGACGCCGCTTCTTCCTTCTTCTCACCGCAGGCGCTCAGCGCCAGCATGATGGTGACGGCCATGGCCGTGCTTTTAAATGCCTGTAGATATGTCACTTGATCCTCCAACTTGCTGCTGCACTGCCCCGCCAGATTTCCCGGCTTCAGAGCGTCTTCTAAGTTCAAACCCAAACCAGTTTAGTTCCGGCGCCTACCTGGTCACCCGCCCGTCCACGGTTCTTCCCGTGTCGGGATTTCTCCCATGTTGGGCCTGCCGGTCGCTCATGTTTTCTTCCTGTTGAGCAGGAAGAAGATCGTCACCATCACGATCGATATCGCCAGGAAGACCGACGAGATGGCGTTCATTTCCGGTGTCACGATACGCCGCAACTGCCCCAGCATATAGGTGGGCAGCGTATCCTGCCCGCCCGATTTCACCAATTCGGTGATCACAACGTCGTCAAGCGAGATGACAAAGGCCAGCATGCCGCCGGCCAGCACACCCGGCCAGAGCAGCGGCAATGTCACATACCGGAAGGTCTTGAACGGCGTTGCATAGAGATCAGCCGCGGCCCGCTCCAGCGAGAGGTCCATGTTCTCGAGGCGCGCCCGGATCGGCAGATAGGCGAACGGGATGCAGAACGCGGTATGGGCGATCAGCAGGTAGCCGAGGCCCGTATAACCCGTCGCCACCTTGATCGCCGCAAAGAAGATCAGGAGCGCGATGCCGGTCACGATCTCCGGCACCATCAACGGTTGGTTGATGAAGGCGTAGATGAAGGTAAGGCCGGGAAAGGGCTTGGTCCGGGTTGTGGCCAAGGCCGCCATGGTGGCGACGATGGTCGAGACCACCGCCGCAAACGTCGCGATGGTGAGCGAGCGGATCGAGGCGTCATAGACCTGCTGGTTGGCCCAGGCCGATTCGTACCAGCGCCACGAGAACCCCGCCCAGATCGCAACCGAGGTTCCGGCGTTGAAGGAATAGACCACGAGAGTCAGGATCGGCGCATAGAGCATCACGAAACAGATCATCGCGATGGTCGTAAAGCCGCTCTGCTTCTTGATATCGAAACCGCGGCCCCACTTTTTCCGAACGGCTACGCTGCCGCCCTGGTTGGTTCCAAGGTTAGTACCCGGGTTGGTCCCCAGGTTATTCCCTTGTGCGACCTCAGCCATGACGCGCCTCCGTCTTCGAGGCGTTGCGGACATAAAGCAGCAGCGCAATCATGACGATGGCCATCAAGGTGATTGAGAGTGCGGCCCCCAGCGGCCAGTTGCGGCCCTGTCCGAACTGCATCTCGATGAGGTTGCCCAGCATCAGATTGCGCCCGCCACCCAGCACGCGCGGCGTCACATAGGCGCCGAGCGAGGGGATGAAGACCAGGATCGACCCGGCAATGACGCCGGGCTTCACTAGCGGGAAGATCACATGCCGCAGCACACGCCAGCGCGTCGCATAAAGATCATAACCGGCCTCGACCAGCCGGAAATCGATTCGCTCCATGCTGGCATAAAGCGGCAGCACCATCAGCGGCAGATAGACATAGAGCAGGCCCATCATCACCGCGAAATCGGTGAACATGATCTGCAGCGGCGCATCGATCACGCCGAGCCCCAGCAGCAGCGAATTCACGATGCCCTCATTGCGGATCACTTCCATCACCGCGAAGGTGCGGATGAGGAGGTTGGTCCAGAACGGGATGGTGATCAGGAACAGCCACAATTCGCGCGATTTTTCATTTCGCGTGGCGATGAAATAGGCCGTCGGGAAGCCGAACAGCAAGGCCAGGATGGTCGTGAAGAAGGAAAGCTTGACCGAGCGCAACAGGATCGAGACATGCGCGTCGGCGACGGTGACGGCATCCGTGAAGATGTCCTTCTGCAGGATGACGCTGTACCAGCCGTCGCCCGAGAATTGCCATTCCACGCCGCCGTAATCGCCCTTCTTCAGGAAGGAATAGACGACGACGATGATGAGCGGGCCGATCGCCGCGAAGAGCAGAATGATGAGGGCCGGCGCAGACAAGAGCCAGCGGTTGCGCGTGTCGCGCCGATCGACCGCCGCCGCCGCGCTGGCGGCCGGATTTGAAGCTGATTTCCCATCCGCCATGATGGCTCAGTCCTTCAGGATCTGCATGGCGTCGGGCGCGACGCGCAGGCCCACGGCATCGCCGGCCTTCAAGACCTCTTGATGCCCGCGGCGATTCTGCACCCGCGCCGTCACGTGCTTGTTGGCACCGTCGATCTCCACATGGAAGGTCGTATCGGTGCCGAAATAGACGACGTTTGAGATCTTGCCATTGAGATGGGCTTCAGCACCAGGGCGCACCAGGTCGATGCGTTCCGGGCGGATCGCCAGAGTCACAACGGCGCCGACGCCGACATTTTCGGCAACCGGGTGGCTGATGGTGACGCCGGAGGGCAGTTTGATCTGACCGTCGCCGCCGATGCGCTGGGTCACTTCGGCTTCGATAAAATTGGTCTCGCCAATGAAATCCGCGACGAAGCGGACCGTCGGATGCTCATAAATCTCGGTGGGCGAGCCGATCTGCAGGATCTTGCCCTTCGACATGACCGCGATGCGGTCCGACATGGTGAGCGCTTCTTCCTGGTCGTGCGTCACGAAGATGAAGGTGATGCCGGTTTCCATCTGCATGCGCTTCAACTCGATCTGCATCTCCTTGCGGAGCTTCAAGTCGAGCGCGGAGAGCGGCTCGTCGAGCAGCAGCACCTTGGGCCGCGGCGCGAGTGCGCGGGCCAGCGCCACGCGCTGCTGCTGGCCGCCGGAAATCTGGCTGGTGCGGCGGTCTTTCAGTTCTTCCATGCGGACGAGTTTCAGCATGGCGGCGACCGTCTGCTGCACTTCGGCCTTGGGCTTGCCCAGCATTTCGAGACCGAAGGCGATGTTCTGCGCCACGGTCATATGCGGAAACAGGGCGTAGGATTGGAAAACCGTGTTCACATGCCGCTTATATGGCGGAAGATGGGCCACCTCGTCGCCTTCCAGCAGGATCGAGCCCTCACTCGGCATCTCGAAACCTGCGATAAGGCGCAGCAGGGTGGTCTTGCCGCATCCCGACGGCCCCAGCAGCGTGAAGAATTCGTTTTGGCGGATTGTGACCGAGACATTGTCGAGGGCGCGAACCTCTGCGCCGGCCGTCCCGAAAATTTTGCTTACGTTTTTAGCTTCGACAGCTACAGCAGCTGACACGATAGATAGCCCCCGTCCTGGTTTGCGCCATCCGCCACACACCCCTTCTCAAAGCCCTTCTGAGCGAGGCTTTTCGTGGGCTCGGCCTTATCCGGCCAGGATTTTGCGCGGGGCCAAGATTAGGCATTCGGTTGGCAAGGTCAATCACGGCGTTGCACAAAAGTGAAATTTGTTGACTTGTTTTCATCGCACGATGCATGTGCATACGTCCATGGCGCGCAATTGAACTGACGGGTTCTCTTGTTCGCGCCTCGGGTCTTTACGCCCCGGACACGCAATTTCGCGACCGCGAACTCCATCCATTCGGTCAATGAGCGAATGAGATCGATAGCGCGTTTTTCGAACGACGCTGATAGATTGCGCGCCGCATGACACATTCCCGGCCCCTGCGGACCCAGCGATGAGCACGAACCGAAACAAGAACAGACGGCAGTTGCCGCCCTTGAATGCCTTGCGCGCCTTCGAAGCCGTGGCAAGGTTCCTGAGCTTCACCAAGGCGGCCGAGGAATTGCTGGTGACGCAAAGCGCCGTCAGCCGCCAGGTGAAGAACCTCGAAGACATTCTGGGCGTCGCCCTCATCCTCAGGAAAGCGCAGCTCGAACTGACCGAGGAAGGCAAGCGCCTGCTGCCCGTCCTCACCGACAGCTTCGACCGCATGGATGGGATCATCGGCTCGTTCCGGCGCCAGTCGAAGAAGCCGCCGCTGAGCCTTGCCGTGCCGCCGACCTTCGCCCGTCGCGTGCTGCTGCCGCGCCTGCCGGAATTCCAGCGCGCCAATCCGGATCTCGAGATCCGGGTGGAGACGCCGCCGGTCAATCCGGACTTCCGCAATTCCGGCCATGACCTTGCCATCCTCTTCGGCGAGATCGAGGCCGAAGGGCTTATTGCCGATGTGCTTATGCGCGAACGTTCCTCGCCACTTTGCGCGCCGGACCTTTTTAAGAAAGCCGGCTGGCCCGATGTGAAGACCATGATCGCCAAGGCGCCGCTGCTTCATATCCGGCAAGGGAACGATTCCTGGCACGATTGGCGGATGCTCGCCCGCCAGGTGGGCTTTGCCGGCGTCCCCGTCGAGCGCGGTGTGGTGGTGGAAACCGCCGATCAGGCCGTGCAGGTGGCCATTTCCGGCGGCGGCGTCACCGAGGTCGATCCGCGGCTCTGCGCCGAGGAAGTCAAAAGCGGCCAGTTGGTGGCACCCTTCGACATCAGCATCATGACGGGCCGCACCTATACGCTGGTCTGCCGCCCGGATGAGACAGACCTCGCCCGCATCGCCGCCTTCCGCGATTGGGCGCTGGGTGCCATCACCGAGTCCAACATCCCGGAAGTGCTCGAACCGAAGGTGCCATGAACGCCCAGGAAATCCAGGCCCGCATCCTCTATCGCGATGCGCTGATGCTGGTGATCGACAAGCCGGCGGGGCTCCCCGTCCATGCCGGCCCCGGTGGCGGGCCTAATCTTGAGCGCGATTTCGAGCATTTGCGCTTCGGCCTGCCCAAGCCGCCCGCTCTGGCACATCGCCTCGACCGCGACACCTCCGGTTGCCTCGCCTTGGGACGGCAGCATAAAGGGCTCTCGAAGCTGGGGAAGCTGTTTCAGGACGGCCTGATCGGCAAAACCTATTGGGCCGTCACCACTTCCGCCCCACCCGAAGCATCCGGCACGATCTCGGCGGCCCTCAAAAAGCTCACCACCCGCGCCGGCGGCTGGCGCATGGTCGTGGTGGGCGATGATGAAAAGGACGCCCAGAAGGCGGTCACCGATTATAAGGTGTTGGGATCGGGCGGCGGCTATTGGTGGCTGGAGCTTCATCCCCGGACCGGGCGGACCCACCAGATCCGCGTCCATCTCGCCCATCTCGGCTGCCCTATATTAGGGGAGCCACAGTATCTGGAGCCGGGCTCGGCCAAACCGAAGGCCAAATTGCATCTCCATTCCCGCTCCCTGATCGTCCCTTTATATCCCAAAAAGGATCCGATCCGGGTCGAGGCGCCGCCGCCCTCCCATATGATTCCGGCCCTGAAGGCTTGCGGGTATGTAACCGGCTAAGCAGATTTTGCCGGTTACACGGCAAGGCTGGGACTTGTCATCGCGGGGGCATCCTTATATAACCCGCCCGCACGGCCTAAGAATGCGTCCAAGGCGAACCATAGGGCATGCCCAAACGCAGCCGAATGCACAATCATTTCAATAGGATACTGAAATGCCCAAGATGAAAACCAAGAGCAGCGCCAAAAAGCGCTTCAAGCTCACTGCCTCTGGTCTGGTCAAGTTCAAGCCGTCCCAGAAGCGTCACCGCCTTATCAGCAAACCGACGAAGATGAAGCGCCAGGCCCGCCGCGGCGAGGTCATGGCTGATGTTGATGCCAAAAAGGTCATCAAATTCTTCATCCCCAACGGTCTTTAAGACGCTTTTTTTGACGGAGAACTAAAATGGCACGTACCAAGCGGGGCGTTACATCGCACGCCCGCCACAAAAAAGTGCTCGAGATGGCCAAGGGCTATGTCGGGCGTTCCTCTACGAACTTCCGCATCGCCATCGAGAAGGTCGAAAAGGGCCTGCAGTATGCGTATCGCGACCGCCGCGCCAAGAAGCGCGATTTCCGCGGTCTGTGGATCCAGCGCATCAATGCCGGTGTCCGTGAGCACGGTCTCACCTATTCGCAATTCATCAACGGCGTGAAGAAGGCCGGTATCGAAGTCGACCGCAAGGTTCTCTCCGACCTCGCCATCCACGAGCCGGCCGCTTTTGCGGCGCTGGTGAAGCAGGCCCAAGAGGCGCTGGCGAAGTAAGCACGGCCATGCCGGCACTTCGTCTCAAGCATCTCTATGTGATTGCAGCCGTCGCCCTGGCTCTGCCAGCGGTGACGGCTTGCGATTCCTACAGGCAAGATGTGGCGACTGTACAGGCTGCCGAGAGCGTCGTGCCGGGCAAGACCAATGACGCCGTAGCCCGCGAGATCGCCGGTGCCCGCGGTTCCGTCAAATGGAAGGGCGAAAAGGCCGAGCGGTACAACAACGACGCCATCGCCCTGGTCACCGCTGATATCGAGCGCGTCGGCCAGTCGGGCGCCACGCACAAGATCGCGCTGGAATTCGTCAACAATCGCGAAACCCGCAAGGTTGCGTTCGAGCAGGCCTATATCGACGGCAAGCCGCAGACCCTGCTGGGCGGCGCCTTGGCCTTGTTTATGATGCAACTGGACTAACCGGCTCCTGTTACGCGCCACAAGGCGCTGCATGCAAGGAGGCCGGTTTACCCCGAGCCTCCTTTTTTGTTTTCCGTAAAATGCGATCAAAAGAAACCGCCGATCAAAAGGGATCGAACGATGAGTGAGAGTGGTCAGGATCTTGGGGCTATGCAGGCGAAATGGCTGAATGCCGTCGCCGCCAGCGCCAGCATCGAAACGCTGGAGCAGGTGCGCGTCGACGCGCTCGGCAAGAAGGGCGAGATCTCGGGATTGATGAAGACCCTGGGCGCGATGGACCCGGATGCGCGCAAGGAGTTCGGCGCCAAGATCAACGTCGTGAAGGATGAGGTCACCGCCGCCATCGAGGCGAAGAAGACCAATCTCGCCGACGCGGCCTTGAATGCCAAGCTCGCGCGCGAGACGCTCGACCTCACCTTGCCGGCGCGCCCCGAATATGAAGGCCGCATCCACCCGATCAGCCAGACCATCGACGAGATCATCGCCATCTTCGGCGAGATGGGCTTCTCGGTCGCGGAAGGGCCGGATATCGAGGACGATTTCCACAACTTCACCGCGCTCAACATCCCGGCCGATCATCCGGCGCGCCAGATGCAGGACACGTTCTATCTGCCGCAGAAGGCCGATGGCAGCCAGATGGTTTTGCGCACGCATACCTCGCCGGTGCAGATCCGCACCATGCTGAAGGGCGATTTGCCGATCCGCGTCATCTGCCCGGGCCGCACCTACCGCGTGGACAGCGACATGACGCATTCGCCGATGTTCCACCAGGTCGAAGGCCTGGTGATCGACACGCATACCAATATGGGCCACCTCAAAGGCTGCCTGCAGGATTTCGTGCGCGCCTTCTTCGGCATCGACAACCTGCCGGTCCGGTTCCGCCCCAGCTATTTCCCCTTCACCGAACCCTCGGCGGAAGTCGATATCGGCTGTGACCGGTCGGGTGGCGAGCTGAAGCTCGGCGGCGACAAGGATGGCAATGCCAAGCATTGGCTCGAGATCCTGGGTTCCGGCATGGTGCACCCGAATGTGCTGAAGAATTGCGGCATCGATCCCGCGAAATACCAGGGCTTTGCCTTCGGCATGGGGATCGAGCGCATCGCCATGCTGAAATACGGCATTCCCGATTTGCGCACTTTCTACGAAACCGACCTGCGCTGGCTCAGGCATTACGGTTTCGTGCCCCTCGATATCCCCACAGCTGTGGGAGGATTGACACGATGAAATTCACGCTCTCCTGGTTGAAGACGCATCTCGAAACCGATGCGGATCTCGCCACCATCACCAAGAAGCTCACCGATCTCGGCCTCGAGGTCGAAGGCGTCGAGGACAAGGCTGAAAGCCTGAAGCCCTTCGTCGTCGGCTATGTGGTCGAAGCCAAGCAGCACCCGAATGCCGACCGCCTGCGGGTGTGCCAGGTCGATACTGGCAAGGGCGTGTTGCAGGTGGTCTGTGGTGCGCCGAATGCGCGGGCCGGACTCAAAGGCGTCTTTGCGCCCGTCGGCACGCATGTGCCCGGCACCGGGCTTGATCTCAAAGCCGGCAACATTCGCGGCGAAGCCTCGAACGGCATGCTGTGCTCAGCCCGCGAATTGGGTTTGGGCCAGGATCATGACGGCATCATCGAGCTACCGGACGACGCGCCGGTGGGTGCAAGCTTCGTCGAATACAGGAAGCTCAACGACCCGGTGATCGAGATCAAGATCACACCGGATCGCGCCGATTGCCTTGGCGTCTTCGGTGTCGCGCGCGATCTGGCCTCAGCGGGCTTGGGCAAGCTGAAGCCCATCGCCGAGAAGCAGGTCAAGGGCACATTCCAGAGCCCGATCCAGTGGAAGATCGATGAGAGCGCCAAAGCCTTGGTGCCCTATACCGCCGGCCGCTATTTCAAGGGCGTCAAGAACGGCCCCTCACCCCAATGGCTGCAGGACCGGTTAACCGCCATCGGCCTGCGCCCGATCTCGGCGCTGGTCGACATCACCAATTTCGTGACCTTCGATCTCTGCCGGCCCTTGCACGTTTTCGACGCCGACAAGGTGAAGGGCGATGTGGTCATGCGTTCCGCCAAAGAAGGCGAGACGATCCTGGCGCTCGACGGCAAGACCTACGATCTCGAGCCCGGCATGGTCGTGATCGCGGATGATCAGGGGCCTGAAGCGATCGGCGGCATCATGGGCGGCGAAGTTTCCGGTTGTTCCGAGACCACGACCAATGTCTTCGTCGAGGCCGCTTTGTTCGACACGACCGTGACGGCGAAGACCGGCCGCAAGCTCGGCATCCTCTCCGACGCGCGCTATCGCAACGAACGCGGGCTCGACCCGCAATCGGAGCTGTGGGGCATGGATGTGGCGACGCGCCTCATCCTGGAGATCTGCGGCGGCGAGCCCTCCGAGATCACCAGCGCCGGCGCCTTGCCGAGCGGCACCCGCGAACTCACCTTCCGCCCGGCCCGCGTCTTGGCTTTGGGTGGTGTCGAGGTGGCGCCGGCGAAGCAGAAACAGATTCTGGTCGACCTTGGCTTCAAGGTCATCGAGACGAGTGCCGAGAGCTGGAGCGTCACGACCCCGAGCTTCCGCGCCGATGTCGAAGGCGAGGCGGACCTGGTCGAGGAAGTCATGCGCGTGCATGGCTTCGATCATATTCCTGCCACCTCAATGCCGCGCGCCGGCGCGATGCCGCCGGTCGCCGTCACCTTGGGGCAGAAACGCGTACAGCAGACCAAAAGGTTGCTCGCCGTGCGCGGCCTCAACGAGACGGTGACCTTCAGCTTCATGCCGAGCGGTGTGGCGGCGATGTTCACGGGCAATAACGCCCTCGTGCCGCTCGCCAACCCGATCAGTGCGGACCTTGACGTGATGCGCCCCTCCATCCTCGGCAATCTGCTGATGGCGGCGGAACGGAATGCGGCGCGTGGCTTCTCCGATATCGCCCTGTTCGAGGTCGGCCCTACCTATCTCGGCGAAACCGCGAAGGATCAGATCCTCAGCGCCACGGGCCTGCGCGTCGGCAACACGCCGCGGCATTGGCAGGTGAAGCAGCGGCCCTTGGACGCCTATGACGCCAAGGCCGATGCCTTTGCGCTCCTCTCCGCCTTCGGCGTGCCGGTCGAGAACCTGCAGCTCGAAGCGGCGGCACCCGCCCATTACCATCCCGGCCAGTCGGCCGTTCTGCGCCTCGGCCCCACCATCCTCGGCCAGTTCGGCACCATCCACCCGAAGGTGG
The DNA here is from genome assembly GCA_016183985.1 of Pseudomonadota bacterium. Lineage (GTDB taxonomy): Bacteria > Pseudomonadota > Alphaproteobacteria > Dongiales > Dongiaceae > Dongia. Next base: position 73,510 of record JACPDN010000010.1, read on the forward strand.
CCCAGGCCCTCGGCGTGAAGGGGGCCGCCGTCGGCTTCGAGGTGTTCCTCGAACGCCTGCCGGCACCCCGCTCGAAGGGCACCGCGCGGCCGATGCTCAACGCCTCGGCCCTACAGCCCTTGGAGCGCGACTTCGCCTTCATCGTCGATGCAAGCGTCGCCGCCGAGAAGCTGGTCAAAGCCGCCAAGGGCGCCGACAAGGCGCTCATCACCGAGGTGAAGCTGTTCGACCTTTTCCAAGGCGGCAGCTTGCCCGATGGCAAGAAGTCGCTCGCTCTGTCGGTAACGCTGCAACCGCGCGACAAGACATTGACGGATGCCGAGATCGAGGCCCTGTCTGCCAAGGTCGTGGCAGCGGTGAACAAGGCGACCGGCGGCGAGCTTCGGAAGTAAGCTGCTCATACGCGTTCGTCATCCCCGGGCTTGGCCTGGGGATCCACGACTTGCCTTCTTCATATCGGATGGTAACTCGTGGATGGCCGGGCCAAGCCCGGCCATGAAGGTGCGCGTGAAATGCGGCGAGACCCGTCGCTTACCCCCTCTCCCCCACCCTCCCCCACGTTGGGGGGAGGGAGTCCGACCGAGTTCGCTGCGCCGATGGCGTTCAAGCTGGCTAAAGTCCCCTCCCCCCAACGTGGGGGAGGGTTAGGGAGAGGGGGCTCTTGATTCTCCCTCCGACTCGCCGCATATGAGCGGCCAAAGGGACAATTCAGTCAGGAGTAGACCAGTCATCATGACGCTGGAACGCCATGGTTTTCAGGCCGAGGTTTCGCGCCTTCTGCATATCGTCGCGCATTCGCTTTACAGCGACAAATCGGTTTTCCTGCGCGAGCTTATCTCTAACGCCTCGGATGCCTGCGACAAGCTGCGCTATCTGGCGCTGACGCAAGCTGAGTTGCTGGAGGGTGGCGGCGACCTGGCGGTGACGCTGACGGTCGACAAGGCGAATAAGACCCTGACCATCGCCGATAACGGTATCGGCATGAACAAGGACGATCTCATCAGCCATCTCGGCACCATCGCGCGGTCAGGCTCGGCGAAGTTCGCGGAGGAATTGGCGGGGGCGAAGACGCAGGAGCAGAAGGTCAGCCTCATCGGCCAGTTCGGCGTCGGCTTCTATTCGGCCTTCATGGTAGCAGACAAGGTCGAGGTGATCTCAAGGAAGGCCGGCGAGACACAGGGCTGGCGCTGGGTGTCGGACGGAACCGGCGAGTTCACGGTGGAGGCAGTCGAGAAGCCAACGCGCGGCACCGACATCATCCTGCATCTCAAAAAAGAGGAAGGCGAGTGGCTGGAGGCGGCGCGCCTGGAGCATGTCATCGCCAAGCATTCCGAGCATGTGGCGCTGCCGATCCATTTGAAGGACGGCGCGGAGGAACGCCACGTCAACCAGCAGGCGGCCCTTTGGACCAAATCGAAGTCCGAGATCACGGATGACCAGTATCGGGATTTCTACCGCCACATCGCCCATGCCTGGGACGAGCCCTGGGCCACGATCCATTTCAAGGCCGAAGGCAAGATCGACTATATGGCGCTGCTGTTCATCCCCAGCCAGCGGCCGATCGATCTCTTCAACCCGGAACGCAGGCAGTCGCTGAAGCTTTACGCCAAGCGCATCTTCATCACCGATCAGTCGGATGAAATCCTGCCCGGCTGGCTGCGCTTCGTGAAGGGCCTGGTGGATTCCGAGGATCTGCAGCTCAACATCAGCCGCGAGATGCTGCAGGCAAGCCCAGTCATTGCCAAGATTCGCGCGGCACTCGTGAAGCGCATCCTGTCCGACCTTAACAAGAAGGCCAATGACGACGACAAGGCCTCTTATGAGGGCTTCTGGGACAATTTTGGCCCGGTGCTGAAGGAAGGCCTTTACGAGGATGTCACCCAGCGTGACGAGATCCTGAAGCTGGCGCGTTTTCGCACGACCGGTAGCGATGGCTGGGTGAGCCTCACCGACTATGCCAGCCGCATGAAGGAAGGACAGAAGGCCATTTATTACATAACCGGCGACAGCCTCGACACGGTGGCGCGCTCGGCCCAGCTCGAAGGCTTCAAGGCCAAGGGCATCGAGGTCTTGCTGCTGACCGACCCCATCGACGAGTTCTGGATTCCGGCGGTCGAGAAATTCGGCGAGGCGGAGTTCCGCTCGGTGACGCGCAGCGGTTCGGACCTCGATACCGTGAAGGCGCCGGAAGGCGAAAAGGAAGACGAGAAGAAACCGGTCGCCGAGAATGTCGACGCACTGATCTCGTTCCTCAAAGTGACGCTCAAGGACAATGTGAAGGATGTGCGCCTCTCCGAGCGCCTGACCGACAGCGCCTGCTGTCTGGTGGCGGATTCGGGCGATATGGACATGCATCTGGAGCGCCTGCTGCGGCAGCACAAGCGCCTGGAAGCAAGCCTGCCGCGCGTCCTGGAGATCAACGGCCGCCACCCGCTGGTCGCCGCCATGACCAAGCAGGCCAGCAAGGAAGGCGATTGGCATGAACTCGCTGAAGCCGCCTGGCTGCTGCTCGACCAGGCGAAGATCCAGGACGGCGAACCGCCGGCGGATCCGGCGCTCTTCGTGAAGCGGCTGAATGCGCTGCTGGCGAAGGCGATTTGATTTGAGGCCATCTCACCATCCCTTTCGTCATGCCCGGGCTTGACCCGGGCATCCAGTCCATCAAGGCTAGCCGTGGATCCCCGGGCCTTCGCCCGGGGATGACGAGGAAAATGTGTCCATGACCGACCTCAACTTCCGCCGCGCCACGCGCGCCGATCTCGAGGCCATCGTCGACATGCTGGTCGACGACATGATCGGCAGGAGCCGCGAGGACGGATCGCGGCCGTTGAATGCGAAATACCTCGCGGCCTTCGACGCGATCTCACGCGACGAGAACCAGTTCCTGCTGGTGGTCGAGGACGCGGGCGAGATCGTCGGCTCGCTGCAGCTCTCCTTCATTCCCGGCATCGCGCGGCTTGGCATGTGGCGCGGGCAGATCGAGGGCGTGCGGATCAAATCATCGAAGCGCGGCAGCGGATTGGGCCACCAGATGTTCGACTGGGCGATTGCGCAATGTCGCGACAAGGGCTGCGCGCTGGTGCAGCTGGCGATGGACAAGACGCGCACCGACACCCTGCGCTTCTATGAATCGCTGGGCTTCAAGGCGAGCCATGAAGGCATGAAGCTGGATCTGACAGCGAAGTAGTTGGGCAAGAGCCGTCACTTGCGCCCCTCCACCCTAACCCTCCCCCTGAAGGGAGAGGGGACTTTACCGAGTTTGCTGCAATGTCGTTGCGACCCTCGCTCCAATTCCCTCTCCCTTCAGGGGGAGGGTTAGGGTGGGGGCGTTTCAGACCCGGTCCATCAGCAGGCGTGCCGCGGCGAGGTCTTCGATCGCGGTGCCGACGGATTTGAAGAGCGTGATCTCGTCATCGGACTTGCGGCCCGGATGTCTGCCGCGGGCGAGGTCGAAGAGATCGGCGGCGATGCGGGCTTCGGTGAGGGCGCCGGATTTGATCGCCTGGACGATGTCGCCGGCTTCTTTCAGGGCGCCTTCGCGCGTGTCGACGAAGACCGTCGCGCGCTTCACCGCCTCGTCATCGCTTTCGCGCATGTCGGGGAGGAAGGCGCCGACGAGGTCGAGATGCGCGCCGGGTTTGAGCCATGCACCCTTCACCAGCGGCTCCCGCGAGAGGGTGCCGGTGCTGATGATATCGGCGCCACGCACGGCGGCTTCGAGATCCTTCACGGCTTCGACCGCGATCCCGGCCTTGGCCAGCTCGGCAACGGCGGCTTCCGCTTTGGCAAAATCGCGCGCCCAGAGGAGCGATTTGGTGATCGGGCGCACCGCACGATGGGCTTCGATGAGCGGCCGCGACAGTGCGCCGGCGCCGACCATGAGGTGCACGGCGGCATCTTTCCGCGCCGCGTAGGATGCCGCGAGCGCCGAAGCGGCCGCCGTGCGGCGCACGGTCAGGCATTTGCCGTCCATCAGCGCCTTGGGCGCGCCGGTGAGGCCGTCCAAGAGCAGATAGATGCCCTGGACCGCCGGCAAATTGCGCCCGCCATTTCCCGGCGTGATGGTGACGATCTTGATACCGACCGACTTCCCGGCGTCCCAGGCGGGCATCAGGAGCAGCGTCTGGTCCTCCTCACCCGGCACGGGGATGCCGTGATGGTGCCGCACGGGTACGGTCCAGTCGCCGGCGAAGGCGTCGTTAAGGGCGCCGACCAGGCTCTTATAGTCGAGTTTCCGGTCGATGATTTCGGGGCTGAGATAGGGGATTTGCTCGGTCATGATGGCGGGCACATTAACGATGCCGTGATGGCCCTGCAATCGTCCGATATTTCAGTTTTACTTCAATGAGATGATGACATTTGCGCTGGCGCCCGGAATTGGGTACACCCAGGCTGCTGGACCGTGCTATCCTTTGTTCATGAATCGAGCCGCGTTGAGTAATGCCTTGCCGATCGCGCGCCATGGTCCAAAGACATTAAGGACCGGAATCCGCCTTGGCTAAGAAGCTCTTCATCAAGACCTATGGCTGCCAGATGAACGTCTATGACTCGGCCCGCATGGCCGACGTCTTGGCGCCTTTGGGCTATGGCCCGACCAATGACCCGACTGAGGCTGACATGGTCATCCTCAACACCTGCCATATCCGCGAGAAGGCCTCGGAAAAGACCTTCAGCGAGATCGGGCGCCTGCGCGTCGAGCAGGCACGCCGGCAGGGGGAGGGCGAGGACATGATCATCGCCGTCGCGGGCTGCGTGGCGCAAGCCGAGGGCGAAGAGATCATGCGCCGCATGCCCGAGATCGACATCGTGCTGGGGCCGCAGACTTATCATCGCCTGCCGGAGATGGTGGCGCGTGCGACACGTGCGCGCGACCAGCGCCGCGGATCCAATTTCATCCGCAAGCATAAGGGTGCCGGAATCCTCGACACCGACTTCCCGGCTGAATCGAAATTCGATCATCTGCCGGACGAAACGGGATCGCAGGGTATTTCGGCTTTCCTCGCCATCCAGGAAGGCTGCGACAAGTTCTGCACCTTCTGTGTCGTTCCCTATACGCGCGGCGCCGAATTCTCGCGCCCCGTTTCGCAGATCGTCGCGGAGGCAAAGCGCCTGGCCGGTGCCGGTGCGCGCGAACTGACACTGCTGGGGCAGAATGTGAATGCCTATCACGGCGAGGGGCCGGATGGGCGCGCATGGAATCTGGCGCGGCTTTGTTGCCATCTCGCTGAGAAAGTGCCGCAGATCACGCGCCTCCGCTACACGACCTCACATCCCCGGGACATGGATGACGACCTGATTGCAGCCCATCGCGATCTCCCCAGCCTGATGCCGTTCCTGCATCTCCCCGTGCAATCGGGCTCGGACCGGATCCTCGCCGAGATGAACCGGCAACACACGGCCGATCACTACCGCCGCCTCATCGACAAGCTCAAAGCCGCGCGGCCGGATATCGCGCTATCGTCGGATTTCATCATCGGCTTCCCCGGCGAGACCGATGCCGATTTCAAGGCGACGCTGCAGCTGATCGAAGACATCACTTTCGCGCAAAGCTTCTCGTTCAACTACAGCCCGCGCCCGGGAACACCGGCTGCGGTGATGGCGGCGCAGGTGCCGCAGGATGTGATGAACGCGCGTCTCCAGGAAGCTCAGGCGCTGCTGGAAAAGCAACTCGTCGATTTCAACCGCGCGACCTTGGGGAAGACCATCCCCGTGCTGCTGGAGCGGCAGGGTCGCGACAAGGGCCAGCTGGTCGGCAAATCGCCTTATCTGCAGGCGGTTCATGTCGATGCGCCGGAACATCTCATCGGCACGGTGGTCGATGTCGATATCACCGATCTGGGGCATTACACCCTGGGCGGTCACCTGGCGGCGCAGGCCGCCTCTATCAACCTGGCGGTCAAGGCCGCCTCGGCCTACCCGGCGACGGGGAACGTCGCTGAGCTTCAACCGGAGAGAGCTATCGCGTGAGTGCCACCCCCCTCGCCCCGATCGCCGCGCCCATTCACCTGCAATTCGAAGACAACAGGCTGCTGCCGCAGCTCTTTGGCCAGCACGACCAGAACCTCGCTCGGATCGAGCAGGAACTGGGCGTCTCGATGGTTCCGCGCGGCAATCAGCTCGCCATTTCCGGCCCGGCAGAAGCTGTGGCTACCGCCAAGCAAGTCGTCACTGGGCTCTATCAGCGCTTGAAGCGCGGGTTGGAGGTCGATGCCGGCGAGGTCGATGCGGCCTTGCGCATGACGCGCGAGGATGACCGGCTGGAGCCCAATCTCTTCGAGGGTGGCAACGGCAAGGACGGCATGGCGATCCGCACGGCGCGGCGCCACATCACGCCGCGCTCGGCGATGCAGGCCAAATACATGCGCATGCTGCACGAGCATGAACTGGTCTTCGGGCTGGGGCCGGCGGGTACCGGCAAGACCTATCTTGCGGTTGCTGTCGCGGTGGCGATGCTGACCAAGGGTGCGGTCGACCGCATCATCCTGTCGCGACCCGCGGTGGAAGCCGGCGAGAAGCTGGGCTTCCTGCCCGGCGACATGCGCGAGAAGGTCGATCCCTATCTGCGACCGCTCTATGACGCCTTGAACGACATGCTGCCGGGCGACCAGGTGGTGAAGCGCATGACCTCGGGCGAGATCGAAGTGGCGCCCTTGGCCTTCATGCGTGGCCGCACCCTCGCCCATTCCTTCGTCATCCTCGACGAGGCGCAGAACACGACACCAATGCAGATGAAGATGTTTCTGACGCGTCTGGGGCAAGGGTCGCGCATGGCGATCACCGGCGATCTTTCTCAGATCGATCTTCCCAGCGGCACGAAATCCGGCCTCAAGGATGCGCTGGAAGCGGTCGAGGGCATCGACGGCTTGAGCGTCGCGCGCTTCTCGGAAGTGGACGTTGTGCGTCATCCGCTGGTTGCCCGCATCGTCGGCGCCTATGACGCCCGTGACCGGAAAGCGGCCGGCAAAGGGTGACCCCAGCTGCGCCATCCCTGAAGATCGGCGTCATCATCGCGGACAAGGCCTGGGACAAGGCCTTGCCCGATGCCGCCAAAATCGCCCGCAAAGCAACCCGGCGGACGATCATGGCTGCCCTCTCCGCCCGGTCGCTAGGCGCCAAGCGCTTGAAGGAAGCGGGAAAATTCACCCTCGACGTCACCCTTGATAACGACCGAGGCATGCGCCATCTCAACCGGGACTATCGGGGCAAGGACAAGCCGACCAATGTTCTTTCCTTTGCGGCGCTCGATGCCGGGCTGCCGCCGAAGGGCGTTCCCGCGCACTATCCCTGGGCTTTGGGCGATGTCGTCCTGGCGCTGGGCGTGGTGAAGCGGGAGGCCAAGGAACAGGGGAAAGAGTTGGCGCAGCACTATTGCCACCTGATCGTCCATGGTGTGCTACATTTGCTGGGCTTCGATCACGAGAGGGATCGAGATGCCCGCGCCATGGAGAAACTGGAGCGGGAAATCCTGGCCGGTCTCGGCTGGCCCGATCCATACGCATAAACGAGTTTGAGCAGGTTATGAGCGACATACCATCTAGAAACGGCGCGGCCGAAGAATCGGGTAAACCGCGCCTGGGTTTCAAAGGCCTGATGCGCCTCTTCCGCAGGAAGGCCAGTGGCGAAAACGCCTTGCGCGACGCCATCGAGGAATTGATCGAGGAATCGGAAGCCGGCGATGACGGCGAGGCGCCGCTCGATTCCAATGAATCCTCCCTGCTGCTCAATGTCCTGAAACTCGGCGACCTCACGGCTTACGACGTCATGGTGCCGCGCGCCGACATCAAGGCAGCCCCTGAGGATATCGACCTCAAAGGCATCATCCAGATGGTGCGCGAGTTCGGCCATTCGCGCCTGCCGATCTATCGCGAGGATCTCGACGACATCGTCGGCATCGTCCATGCCAAGGACGTGCTTGGCTTCTTCGCTGATCAGGAGAAATTCCAGCTGAAGAAGATTCTGCGCGAGCCGATGTTCATCTCACCCTCGATCCCCGTGCTCGATTTGCTGCTGCAGATGCGCCACGGCCGCGCCCATATGGCGCTGGTGGTCGACGAATATGGCGGCATCGACGGCATCGTCACCATCGAGGATCTGGTCGAGGAAATCATCGGCGAGATCGAGGACGAGCATGACGTGGTGAAGGGCCCACATCTGGTGAGCCGCCCTGACGGCACGCTGCTCGCCGACGCCCGCACCCCGATCGACACCTTCGAGGAGAAAGTGGGGCCAGTCCTCACCGAAGAAGAGCGCGAGGCGGATATCGATACGCTGGGCGGCCTCGTCATGTCCTTGACCGACCGTGTGCCGTTGCGCGGCGAGCTCGTCACGCATTCATCCGGCATCACCTTCGAGGTGCTGGATGCCGATCCGCGGCGCATCAAGCGCCTGCGCGTGCGCAACGTCCCCGACCTCACAAATGCGCCGGAACCGGCCGCAAAGGACTAATTCCATGCAGTTGATGGCGCGGCTTAACGCCTGGGTCGGCGGGCTCGAGGGTTGGCGCCGGCGTGGCTATGCGGCACTCATGGGCGCCGTCTCGGCGGCCGGCTTCGCCCCGGTGCATTTTGCCCCGGCGATGCTGGTCTCGCTGATCTTCCTCTATTGGCTGATCCAGGCGGCGCCGACGCGGCGGCGCGCCTTCAACGTTGCCTGGTTCTGGGGCTTTGGCCATTTCATCGCCGGCAATCTGTGGATCGCCAATTCCTTCATGATCGATGCGGCCCGCTTCGGCTGGATGATGCCGCCGGTGATTTCAGGGCTCGCCGCGTTCCTGGCGCTTTATGCGGGCCTCACGGGCCTCGTGGTGTGGCGTCGCGGCGATCTTTCGCCCGGCCGCATCATTGCCTTTGCCGCCATCTGGACCATCGGCGAATGGCTGCGGAGCCATGTGCTCACCGGCTATGCCTGGAACCTCACCGCTTATGTCTGGGATTGGCGCCCGGCCATGATGCAATCGGCGGCCCTTTGGGGCAGCTGGGGGCTCGGCCTCGTCACCACCGCCATCTTTACCTTGCCGGCGTCGCTCGCCGCGCCTGAGCGAAAGCGCGCGCGCACTGCCTGCATCGGTGCCATCGCAGCACTGGCCGTGCTGTTTATCGGCGGTGAATGGCGCCTTGCGGGCGATACGGGTGCGCATGTGCCGGGCATCAAGCTGCGCATCGTGCAGGCCAATGTCAGCCAGAAGGAAAAGCTCGAGGGCGGTTTCCGCGAGCAGCATTTCCTGAAGCATCTGGAACTCACCCGCAATACGCCGGGACTTGATAAGATCACCCATGTGATCTGGCCGGAATCCTCAATTCCCTTCCTGATCGACCGCGAACCGGCGCTGCGACAGATGAGCGCAGCCATCGTGCCGCCGAACGGTGCGCTGCTCGCCGGCACCATCCGCGGCGCACCGTCGAGTGGCGATCTGGAGCAAGTCTGGAATTCGCTGGTCGTGCTGGACGGCAGCGGTGCGATGCGTGCGACCGCCGACAAGGCGCATCTGGTGCCGCTCGGCGAATATGTCCCGATGCGCAAGCTGTTCCCGTTCATCAGCAAGCTGACACCGGGTGCGATGGACTTCTCGGCAGCCCCCGGCCCTGTGACAATTCCGATCCCGGGCGCTCCCGATGTCGGGCCGTCGATTTGCTACGAGGTTATTTTCCCCGGCGCGGTTGTAGATGAGACGAAGCGGCCCGGCTGGCTGGTGAACATCACCAATGACGGCTGGTTCGGCAATTCGACCGGCCCCTATCAGCATTTCGCCACCGCCCGCTATCGTGCGGTGGAGGAAGGCATTCCTCTGGTTCGCGCCGCAAATACAGGGATTTCTGGCGTCATCGACGCATTTGGGCGCGTTGAAACACAATCGAAGCTCGGTGAAATCGCTGTCATCGACGCTGAATTGCCCCAAGCACTGCCGCCGACCTATTTCGCGCGTTTTGGCCTAGTAATCCCAGCATTACTCGTGCTCATAGCACTCATTCCTATGGCCCGGAGACGCCGTTCTGCGTAGAATAGGTCAGTTCTTCATCCCACGGTTGAGCGCTGAAAAGACCCCTATCTACGGGAATAGACGAAGCAATTGACCCGCCTTGTTTGGTATGACAAGACAAAACCGTCAGCGTGACGGTAGAGACTGCGAAACGCCGGGAAACGACTGAGACAAATACTTGTCCAGTGGCGGATTGCAGAGCGGGAAACAAGCTGCGGCGGTCTGGATCACGCATAGACGATCACACACCGCTGGCTCGAGGAGAGTGAGAGAGAAATGGCAAAAGCGACCAAGCAAGGGAGCGCCCCGAAAGGACGTAAATCGTCCGGCCGTATGGCTAGCAAGGGCTTCCCCAACCCGATCGACGTTCATGTCGGCCAGCGCATCCGGCTGCGCCGCACGTTGCTCGGGATGAGTCAGGAAAAGCTTGGCGAGGCGATCGGCCTCACCTTCCAGCAGGTACAGAAATATGAGCGCGGCGCCAATCGCGTCGGCTCCAGCCGTCTCTTCGATCTCGGCCGCGTGCTCGATGTGCCGATTTCCTATTTCTTCGAAGACATGCCGAATGCGGTCCAGGAGAAGAGCCCGTCGAAACTGATGGGCGTCGCGACCCCGGCCCCGGTCGATTACGAGCCGGATCCCATGGCCAAGCGCGAGACGCTGGAACTGGTCCGCGCCTATTACAAGATTCCCCAGGCTTCGGTGAGAAAGCGTATCTTCGAGCTGACCAAGTCGCTGGCCAAGAGCTCCGCTGCCGACGAAGACTGAGGCCCGTCTTAGCAGGGTTGGCCGAAAAGGCCGGAAAAGGCCCGTTTTGGGCCAATTCCACACCCGGCGGGGCGATTAAAACCTGCTTGACCGGGGAATCCCGGTCAACCATGATCCCGGCCGCACCGCGGCCGGGATTTTTGTTGTCCGACTCAGGGATTTGCCCCAGGGAACCACCCTGCCGGGATCACCCCTCGAACGCCCCTCCCGCAGCACGTGAACTTGTCGAACCTTTATCTTTGCGGGAATTAGCCTCGTGTCCAAATCCTCCTATCTTTTTACCAGTGAAAGTGTGTCCGAAGGCCATCCGGACAAAGTCTGCGATCGCATCTCCGACAGCATCGTCGATCTCTATCTGGGCGCGCAGCCCGACGCGCGCGTCGCCTGCGAAACCCTGGCCACGACCAACAAGGTCGTGCTGGCCGGCGAAGTGCGCGGCCCCGCCTCGATCACCCATGACAAGCTGATCGAAGCCGCCCGCCGCGCCATCAAGGAGATCGGCTACGAGCAGGACGGTTTCCACTGGAAGACCGCCGACATCGAATGCTACGTGCACTCGCAATCGGCCGACATCGCCCAGGGCGTCGACGCCGCCGGCAACAAGGATGAAGGTGCCGGCGACCAGGGCATCATGTTCGGCTACGCCTGTAAGGAAACGCCGGAACTGATGCCGGCGCCGCTGCAGTATTCGCACCAGATTCTGAAATTGATGGCGGAGGATCGCCACAGCGGCAAGGTGAAGGGCTTCGGCCCCGACGCCAAGAGCCAGGTGACGCTCGCTTACGAAAACGGCAAGCCGGTGAGGGCGACATCGGTCGTCGTTTCGACCCAGCATGCCGAAGACCTCGATCAGAAACAGGTGCGCGACCTCGTGCGTCCTTATGTCGAGAAAGTCCTGCCCAAGGGCTGGTTCCCGAAGGAGGAAGAATTCTACGTCAACCCGACCGGCAAGTTCGTGATCGGCGGTCCGGATGGCGATGCTGGTCTGACCGGCCGCAAGATCATCGTCGACACCTACGGCGGCGCCTCGCCCCATGGCGGCGGTGCGTTCAGCGGCAAGGATCCGACCAAGGTCGACCGGTCGGCAGCCTATGCCGCGCGCTACCTCGCCAAGAACGTGGTCGCCGCGGGTTACGCCGAGAAATGCGTCATTCAGGTGGCCTATGCGATCGGCGTGTCGAAGCCGCTCTCGGTCTATGTGAACACCTACGGCACCGGCAATGTCGATGAAGAGAAGCTGGTGCGCGCGATCGGCGAGGTGATGGACCTCAGCCCCCGCGGCATCCGCCAGCATCTTGGCCTCAACAAGCCGATCTACACCCGCACCTCGTCCTACGGCCATTTCGGCCGCGAGCCGGACGCCGATGGCGGCTTCTCCTGGGAGAAGCTCGACCTCGTCGCCAAGCTCCAGGCGGCGATGGCGTAGCGCCTTACGGACGAACGTCGATGACCGACAAAAACGCCGCGGCACCGGAGAACACCGGGCCGCGGCGAAACTTTTATGGCCGCCGCCAGGGCCGACCCTTGCGCGAGAACCGCAAGAAGTTGATGGAAACGCTGCTGCCTTCCATCACGGTGACCGTGCGCCCGAATGAAACGATCGATCCGGCGGCTTTGTTCGCGACGCCCAGGGATGAATACTGGCTGGAGATCGGCTTTGGCGGCGGCGAGCATCTGGCCGCCCAGGCCAAGGCAAACCCGCAGGCCGGCCTCATCGGCTGCGAAATTTTCTTGAACGGCATCGCCTCGGCATTGTCGCATATCGATACCGACAAGCTGGACAATGTGCGCATCTATCCGGAAGACGTGCGCGATCTGCTGCCGGCCTTGAAGCCGCAATCTTTCGACAAGATCTTCTTGTTGTTCCCGGACCCCTGGCACAAGGCGCGCCATGCAAACCGCCGCTTCGTGAACCAGGCCAATCTCGACATCGTGGCGAGCCTCTTGAAGCCCGGCGGTGAATTCCGAGTGGGGAGCGACGATCCCGTCTATATCGGCTGGTCGCTTGCCCACACCACGCGTCATCCGGCCTTCAAATGGCAGGCCGAGAGTGCCGCCGATTGGGCGGTGCGTCCCGCCGACTGGCCCCCCACGCGCTACGAACAAAAAGCCATCCGCCAAGGCCGCGTGCCGCATTACTTCAGGTTCAAGCGGGTTTAAAGGCCGCCGATCATCGCAGCGCGATCGCTGTTGCGCGCGTTCTTGTTTTGTGCAAATACTCTCTTTACGATTAAATCTTAATCATAGGCGCGCAATGACGGCAGTAGATGCTTCGGCAGATGCCGAGTGGCAGTTCATTGAAGGACGCAGCCTCGTATATGGCCTTGTCGGTCCGCGAGACTTGCCTGAGGGCGTTCGGCTGTTGGAGCTTTCTGCCGCGCAAAATCACCCAAAAGCGCTCAGGCAATTGGCTTTGATGCACTTCTATGGCTCTCACTTTCCCAGAGACCCGGAGCGTGGCCGAACTTTGCTGGAGCAGTCGGCGACGCTTGGCGACACGGAGGCGATGGTGGGCCTTGGCAATTGGCTCCTCAGCAATGCCTTCGGTGGAGCGGATCGTACTGCTGCCATGGCTTGGTTTCGCAAGGCCGCTGACGCCGGAGACGAAGATGGTCAATTCCATGTGGGATTAATGCACGAAGCAGTTGGTGATTTTACCGAGGCAGCGACGTGGTACCAAATGGCGTCCAATGTTAGTAGCGACGCAGTTTGCGCGCTTGCGGCACTTCTTGCCGACGGCAAAGGCGTTCCACAGGACATTGAAGAGGCCTGTCGGCTTTATGACTGGGCTGGCGATGAACTTCAGGATCCTTGGGGCTATTATGGGTGGGCACGCCTGCACGACGATCCGAAATATGGGCGACAAGATCTCTCAGAAGCCGCCGGCATTTATTATATGGCTGCCGATGATGGCGTTGCATTGGCGCAGTTGCGCTATGCGGAGCTCGCTGAACTCGGCCATGGCGTCCCCGACGAGAAGTACGACGCCTATGTCTGGACGCGTGTCGCGATGGAGCATCTGCCGAAAGAAGAGATGGCACGCGCCGAGGCGACTTTGGCACGCGTGAAGAAGAAGCTGTGGTTTTGGCAATTGCGCGCCGCCGAGAAGCAGGCGAAATCTACGATCGCCTTTCTCAAACCGCTTCGGCGGTGCTGAAAGAAACTCGTGGATGGTACGCCTTCGCGTGCCATGACGATGGGGGTGTATCGCGCTTACGCCGCGAGCTGCCAGTAGATGTCCTTTGGCGACAACGTGAAGATTTCAACGCCGGTGTCGGTGACGCCGACCGAGTGTTCGAACTGCGCTGAGAGGGACTGATCGCGCGTCACAGTCGTCCAGCCATCGCCGAGGATCTTCACGTCGGCTTTGCCGGCATTGAGCATCGGTTCGATGGTGAAGATCATGCCGGGTTCCAGCACGACGCCGGTGCCGGGCTTGCCGTAATGCAAGACCTGCGGTGCGTCGTGGAAGACGCGGCCGACGCCGTGGCCACAGAAATCCTCGACCACCGAGAAGCGGTTCTTCTTCGCCAGCGTTTCGATGGCGTTGCCGACATCGCCCAATGTATTGCCGGGCTTCACCGCGGCAATGCCTGCCATCAGCGATTGATAGGTGACGTCACAGAGGCGGCGCGCCTTCACGCTGGCCTGGCCCACCAGATACATGCGGCTGGAATCGCCGTGCCAGCCGTCGACCAGGGGCGTCACGTCGATATTGAGAATGTCGCCCTCGGCCAACGTCTTCTTGTCGGAGGGAATGCCGTGCGTCACCACATGGTTCACGGAAATGCAGCTGGCGTGCTGGTAGCCCTTATAGCCGATCGTCGCCGGCACGCCGCCATGATCGCGCATGAAGGTCTCACACAATTTATCCAGAGCGGCGGTGGTCATGCCTGGACGCACATGCGTGCCGATGAAATCCAATGTCTCGGCAGCAAGGCGCCCGGCCCGGCGCATGCCGTCGAACCCCTCCGCATCATGGAGCGGAATGGAGCGGTTATTCATGTCGCGTTGCGCGGATAGTTTCATCATGAGGCTTATCTAAGACTGATCGCGGGGAAGGTCAATGAAGCTGGTCCCCGTCATATTGGGCCGTCATGCCCAGGCTTGACCCGGGGATGACGGCGTTCTCTGGGCCAGTCTTCGCCGCCCTTGCAATCCATCCCTTCCCGGGCCAATTCTGGTTGGACCATGAGCGCGCATTCGCAACGCCTTACCGCAGTCCTCGGCCCGACCAATACCGGCAAGACCTATATGGCCATGGAGCGGCTCCTGGGCCACCGCTCGGGCATGATCGGCTTCCCGCTGCGGCTGCTGGCGCGGGAAAATTACGACCGGGCTGTTAAATCCATGGGGCCCGAGGCCTGCGCCCTGGTGACGGGTGAGGAAAAGATCGTGCCCAGGGGGGCGCGCTATTTCTTCTGCACCGTCGAATCCATGCCGCTCGACCGCCCGGTGGCCTTCATCGCCGTCGACGAGATCCAATTGGCGGCGGATACCGAGCGCGGCCATATCTTCACCGACCGGCTGATCCGGGCGCGGGGGCTGGACGAGACCATGTTCATGGGCTCGGACGCCGCAACCCCCTGGGTGAAGCTGCTGGCGCCGGGGATCGAGATCGTCAACCGGCCGCGCTTCTCGACCCTCTCTTACGCGGGCACCAAGAAGATCACGCGCCTGCCGCCGCGCTCGGCCGTGGTCGCCTTCTCGGCCGCCGACGTCTATGCCATCGCCGATCTCATCCGCCGCCAGCGGGGCGGTACCGCCATCGTGATGGGGGCGCTATCCCCCCGCACCCGCAATGCGCAGGTCGATCTCTATCAGGCGGGCGAGGTCGATTACCTGGTGGCGACTGACGCCATCGGCATGGGCCTCAACATGAATGTGGGGCATGTCGCCTTCGCCGCCGTGAAGAAGTTCGATGGCCGCTCCTTGCGTGCCCTCAGCCGTGCCGAGATCGGGCAGATCGCGGGACGTGCCGGGCGCCACATGACCGACGGCACCTTCGGCACCACGGCCGATGTGGGACCGATGGATCCCGACCTCATCGAGGCGGTCGAGAACCACCGGGTCGATCCCATTCATTTCCTGATGTGGCGCAATGCCGAGCTCGATTTCCGCAGCATCGACGGATTGCTGAAAAGCCTCGATGCGCGGCCGCCGCATCCGGGCCTCGTTCGCCAGCAGGAGGCGATCGACCATCAATCGCTGGCGGCGCTCGCACGCGATGACGAGATCCGCGCGCTCAGCCAAGGCAAGGGCCGCGTCGCCCTGCTGTGGGAGGTGTGCCAGATCCCCGATTTCCGGAAACTGATGACGGATGCCCATATGCGCCTCATCGCGCAGATCTTCCGGCATCTCGCCACGGGCGGCCTCGCCATCGGCCGCATTCCCACCGATTGGATCGCCGACCAGATGCAACGGCTCGACCGCATCGACGGCGATATCGATCACCTCACGCAACGCATCGCCCATATCCGCACCTGGTCCTATATCGCGCAGCGCAGTGAGTGGTTGAGCGATGCGCCGCATTGGCAGGGCCGCGCACAGGAGATCGAGGACCGGCTGTCCGATGCACTCCATGAGGCGCTGACACAGCGTTTCGTCGACCGGCGCCACGCGGCCCTCCATCGCCGCATGAGCGATGGCACCAAACTCGACGCCGTCTTCGGCGAGGATGGCAGCGTCACGGTCGAAGGACATGAAGTGGGGCTGTTGAAGGGGCTCGACTTCTTCCCCGCCGTTGATGCCAATGCCGAAGAGGCGCGGCCGCTGCTGGCCGCCGCCCGCCGCGTGCTGGGGCCGGCGATGCGCCAGCGCGTCACCGACCTCATCGCCTCGCCCGATGGTGACTTCAAGCTCTCCGCCATCGGTGCCGTCACCTGGCGCGATAATGTGCTTGCCAGACTCATCCGGGGCGATCAGCCGTTGCGGCCGATGATTGAATTGAAGTCCATCGACCTCATCGACGGGCGTCAGCGCCAGGCGATCGAGCAGCGCCTGCGCCATTGGCTCGACCGGCTGCTGCGGCATCGCTTGCGCCCCATTTTCATGGCACAAAGCGCCAAGTTGGAACCGGCGGCACGCGGGCTGGTCTATCAGTTGGGCGAGGGGCTGGGTGCGCTCAACCGCGAGACGGTTCGTGCGCAACTCTCCGCCCTCAGCAGCGATGACCGCAAGGCGCTGGCAGCCTTGGGCGTGCGCATCGGTGCCGTCACCATCTGGATGGGCCGGCTCGATGACAGGCGCCAGCGGCGGCTCCTGGGGCTTCTGGCGGCGCTGTGGCATCGCCTGGCGCTCGATGCCGAGGGCAAGCCCGACCCGGCGCGCCTCGATGCCATCGGCCTTGAAGCCTGGCAGATGGCAGGCGGCAAGCGTGTGGTGGCCGGCAAAGCTCACGCCTTCGGCGAGTTGGAGCGCCTGGCGCTTTCCTTGCGCGAGGCGGCACATGCGAAGACTCTCTCGGCTGACGATACGAATGCCGCGAAGTTCAACATGACGCCGGAAGAACTTGGCCAGGCCATGCGGCAATTGGGGCTGCGCGCCACGCTGCCGGGCGGTGCGCGTGCGCCGGCGCGGCCCAAGCGCGGCAAACCCAACACGGCGCCGAAACTGCCCCGTCCCGAACCCAAGATCGATCCCAATTCGCCATTTGCGGCATTGGCCGGCCTCCATGACCGCCTCGTCGCCAAGGAAGCGACGCCGCGCCCGCATAAGCGCAAACGGCGCCGGCATCGCTCGGTGACGACACAAGCACCGCAGAAGCCGGACGTCCCATGAGCGAGACACAGCGCATCGACAAATGGCTGTGGTTCGCCCGCTTCCTCAAAAGCCGGTCGCTGGCCACGACGCTCGCCGCCAGCGGACGCTTGCGCCTCAACGGCCAGCTCATCGCCAAGGCGCACCAACAGGTGAAGGCCGGCGACGTACTGACCTTTCCGCTGGGACCGCATATCCGCGTCATCAAGGTGCTCGACCCAGGCACCAGGCGTGGTCCGGCACCCGAGGCGCAATCGCTCTATGAAGACCTTTCCCCGCCACCGCCACGCCAGAAGCGTTCCGAGGGCGCGCCGGACGGTCTGCCCCCGCAGCGGGACGCCGGCGCTGGGCGCCCTACCAAGCGCGAGCGGCGGGCGCTCGATCACCTGATGAATGAGGATGAGAGCGATTAGCAGCGGTGCCCTGTAAAAACCCTACACCGTGTCTGCGCGGGCAGGGCCTGTTGCACCCCTTCGGGAACCTATGGTAGCTAGCCCGAAAGCGAAAGAAACAATTACGCCATCAGGAGCAGTCGCCATGGCCTATGTCGTTACCGAGGCATGCATCAAGTGCAAATACATGGACTGTGTCGAAGTCTGCCCGGTCGATTGCTTCTATGTCGGTGCCAATACCCTGGTCATTCACCCGGATGAATGCATCGATTGTGGCGTCTGCGAACCGGAATGCCCGGCCGATGCCATTCTGCCCGATTCCGAACCCGAGGCAGAAAAGTGGCTGGAAATGAACCGGCAATATGCCCAGGTCTGGCCCAACATCACCCGCAAGGGCGAATCCCCGGCCGATGCCGATGAGTGGAAGGGCGTCGCCGACAAGTTCGAGAAGCATTTCGACCCCGGTCCCGGCAAAGCCTGAGATCAGGCATGAGCCGAATTCGGGCATAGAATCCGAATTCACTCTTCGTTCTTAAGTTATTTTTCCTAGCGCGACGCTATGTCGCGCTGGCGAATCCAGATTTTGATACCCACCTGAGCCTGAGCGCTACACCCGGTGGTTAAAGTCACTGCGTCCAGCGCATGACTGCCTTTCCTTGAATTCGAGCCCGATTTTTGCTATAAAAATAGGGAAGGTCGTTGGGGCGGAATCCATTGGAAAGATTAATCTTTTCAGTCCCGTCCAAGCCTAAAAGTTAACATCGGACCAGACTCGGAATCTATATGGAACCGGGCAGGGTCTGTTGCGGCCTCGACTCAAGAATTGTGACGATTTCGGGTCTCGCGAAGAAGGGCCCAAAGCGGGGAAAGCCAGCGGCGGCACTCCAATATATGGAGTGAGGGAAATTGAAGCCCTGGCAGGCGAGGTTTGTGGAGCAACTCCCTCAAGGATTTGAGGCGTTGTCCGGGAAGTTCGATCCCGTTCCGGTTGGGACGGGCATGGTGAGTGATCCCTTTTTGCCCCTTCACGCGGTCTGTCCGCCCCGGGGCCGGGTTCGGAACCGGATTTGTGACGTGTGACGTGATCGGATGAGATGGAGCTGATTGTGATCGAGAAAGCTGTAGCTGCGAAGAAAACGGTAGTCGCCAAGGACAAGGATCTGGGTTTCAAGAAGGGTGACTTCGTCGTCTACCCGACCCATGGCGTTGGCAAGGTCATGGGGATCGAGAGCCAGGAAATTTCCGGCCACAGCCTTCAGGTCATCATCATCCTATTCGACAAGGATCGCATGACCCTGCGCGTCCCCGTCACCAAGGCCAAGAATTCCGGCCTGCGTAAGCTTTCGTCGAAGAAAGTGATGGAAACCGCGCTCCAGACCCTCAAAGGCCGTTCGCGCGTGAAGCGCGCCATGTGGTCGCGCCGCGCCCAGGAATACGAAGCCAAGATCAATTCCGGCGACCCGGTATCGATCGCCGAAGTCGTGCGCGATCTGCATCGTAATGCCGATCAGCCAGATCAGTCCTATAGCGAGCGGCAGATCTATCAGGCGGCCCTCGACCGCCTGGTCCGCGAACTCGCCGCCATCGAAGGCATGGACGAGCAGGCGGCGACCGAACGCCTGCATCAGGTGATGAAGGCGGCGTAAAGCCACCCACCAGCTCTCTCCTCAGAGAGGCTCCCCGAGCGGCATCGACCGCTAACGACGGATGGTCCCCGGATCCCCTTCCGGTCCATCCGTCGGGGGTGTTCTCTGCCCGCCCCGCCCCGCCTATTCCAGATGGCCCCGTTTCAGATGATTGGGCCGTCTCCCTAAAAACCCAGCTTTTCCGTCCACTTGACCCCATCCATGGGTGAGCCAGGTCACAGAGCCGTTCCCGCGAGCGAACCATCCGACTTTTCCTCTCGACTACCGGTCAATGCGATCCCGCAGCAACCAAAGTAGCCTGAGGATAGGACCATGCTCGAAGACCCGACCAAGCGCCTGACGACTCTCACCACGCTGGATAGCTCGCTTTATTACGGGCAGATCTATCGTCAGCAGTATTACAGCACGACCTATGGCAACGACGCCGCCAACGTGCTCAACGGCGAGTCCCATGCCAATGCCATCTATGGCAATGGCGGCAACGACACGTTGAATGGCCTGGACGGCAACGACCTGCTCGACGGCGGTACCGGCAACGACACGCTGGATGGCGGCGAGCACAACGACAAGCTGTTCGGCGGCGACGGCAACGACACGATGTATGGCGGCAATGGCGACGACTACTTCGTCGGTGGCGAAGGCTACGACAAGATGTTCGGCGGCGCCGGCCATGACACGGTCGATTATTCGACCTCGACCCATGGCGTCTATATCCAGATGAACGGCAGCACCTTTGGCGGCAACGACCAGGTGAGCGGCATCGAGGATCTGATCGGGTCGAATTACGACGACGACATCGACGGCAATGACGACGCCAACCTGATCAAGGGCGGCGCCGGCAACGACAACATCTGGGGCGGTGGCGGCAATGACACGATCTATGGCGGCGAAGGCGACGACATTCTCTTCGGCAGCACCGGCGCCAACATCATCGACGGCGGTGCGGGCAACGACCATATCCATGCCGGCGCCGGCAATTACAACGACGTGGTGACCGGCGGCACGGGTGCCGACACCTTCCACTGGCAGGTCGACGTGGCGAACGGCCATGACATCATCACCGATTTCGACCCGCTCCAGGACGCGCTTGACCTGCTCGACCCTTACGGCAACGGCTCGCCCAGCGTGTTCGTCAACACCTCGGCCGATGGCGACGTGGTGATCGCATTCGGCAGCAGCACGGTCGAACTCAACGGCGTGCAGAACCAGGGCTGGAGCTCGATCCAGGATCTGCAGAATGCCGGGTTCAACATCGACTATACCGTGGTCAACTGAACGCGACCGGCATAGGTTTATCGGCGACGCCCCGGCTGAAAGGCCGGGGCGTCATCGTTTTGTCGCACATGCTATGATCGGCCGAACTTTCCCGAGTCGCATCACATCAGCACCCATGCCGGAACGAGAGAAATTCGCCATCCTGAAGAAGCCCAGCCGCATCTGGGCGCTCTCTCCCGTCCATGGCGACATGCCGCGTCTGCGGGCGCTCCACGCCTATATCGACGAGCAATTCGACCCGATGGACCGCATCGTCTATCTGGGCGGGTTCCTGGGGCGCGGCCCGGACGTTGCCGGCACGATGGATGAGATGATCACCTTCCGCCGCCAGATCCTGGCGCGGCGCTGCATGTTCCCCGAGGACATCGTCTATTTGCGCGGCCAGCAGGAAGAGATGTGGATAAAGCTGCTGCAGCTGCAATTCGCACCCAACCCGCGCGAGGTGCTGCCCTGGCTGCTGCAGCAGGGTGTCGGCCCCACCATCACCGCCTATGGCGGTGATCCGGCGGAAGGCATCATCCATTGCCGCGAGGGGGCGCTCGCCATCACGCGCTGGACCAATTCGCTACGCAACGCCCAGCAGGCCCGGCCGGGTCACGCGGCGCTGATGTCGGCCATCCGCCGCGCCGCCTATACCGACGATCTGGGACTGCTCTTCGTCCATGCCGGGCTCGATCCGGAGCGCCCGCTCTCGGCGCAAGGGGACAGCCTGTGGTGGGGCGGGAGTGCCTTTGGCAGTCTCGATCATCCTTACGGCCAGTTCCTCAAGGTCATCCGCGGCTTCGACCGGCAGCATGGGGGGCCTGCCATGAGCGCCTTCACCATGACCCTCGATGGCGGCTGCGGCTATGGCGGCAAGGCCGTGGCGGCCCTGCTCGACCCCAAGGGCGAGTTGCTGGATCTGGTCGAGGCGTAAAACTAGCCCAGACGCCTGCGCGCCTCGGCAAGGCACGCCGTCGCATCGCCCGCGAAATCACCCGCAATCCACCATTGCTCCAGTTCCTCGAGCTTGGCGCCAAGTTCAGGGCCGGCGGCGAGGCCGAGCTTGATGAGGTCGCGGCCGGCCAGCGGAAAGGTCGGACGCGGCCAACTTTGCACGATGTCGAAGGCGCGGTGCCATGCCCCCTCGTCCGCACCCGGCTCCCAATCGAGGAGGATACGGTCGCGCGCGCGGTCGTTGCCCAGCATATAGATCTGGCGCCGGATCGCCGCATCGTCGGCAGCGTCGAAAATGGGGTGGGCATCGGTGGCCGCGAGCAGCCGGTCACGTTCTGCATTGGAGAGCCGCAGCGTCTCGGCAATGTCAGCGCCGCGCCCCGTGATGGCAAGAGCTGCGAGGCGGCGGATGGCATCGGCGCTGAGCTGCAACCGCGTTTCCAGCGCGGCCACCTTGACGAGGCGGTCCTGACTGGTGGCCCAAGGGAGATAGGCGCCGGCGAAGTCGCGGGCCATCATGTCGCCCCAGACCGCAACGCCGCGGCGTGCCACCAGCAGCTTCAGCGTTTCCTGCCGCAGCCGTTCGCCGGAAAGGCGCTTCAATTCATGCCGGCGCTGCGTTGCCGCGGCAATCGCGGCGGCATCGAAATCGCCCGTGGCGTAATCGGCATGAAAGCGGAAGAAGCGCAGGATGCGCAGGTAATCCTCGTCCATGCGCTGGGCGGGATCGCCGACGAAACGCACGTGACCCGCCTTCAGGTCGGCCAGCCCGCCGAAATAGTCATGGATGTTGCCGGCAGCATCACAGAACAGCGCGTTCATGGTGAGGTCGCGACGCGCCGCGTCCTGCTGCCAATCGTCGGTGAAGGCGACCGTGGCATGGCGGCCATCGGTTTCGACATCATGGCGCAAGGTTGTCACCTCGAAGCCGATATGATCGGCAACAGCCGTGACCGTGCCGTGCTTGATGCCGGTCGGCACGGCTTTGAGCCCCGCCGCCGCCAGGGCCATCAGCACCTTTTCTGGATCGAGATTGGTGGCGATGTCGATATCGCGGATCTCGCGCCCCAGCAGCGCATCGCGCACACAGCCACCCACGAAGCGGCCCTCGCCGCCGGCTGCGGCAAGAGCGTCGAGCACTTTGGCGGCTGGCTGGCCTTGCGGCCAGGTGCGGCGCCAATCGGCGAGGTCGGGAAAAGCCGTGATTCTCATGGTCCGCATCCTAGCCGAAGGGCGCCGATTGCGGATAGGGCTGGTTGCCTGGCCCGCTCCCCGCACCCCCATTGGCCCTTGCCAGGGACGGCCGGAACTGGCCTAGGATCGCTGCACCATGCATGAGATCATCCTCGCCCTCAACGCCGGCTCGTCCAGCATCAAGTTCCAGGCCTTTGCGATTGCCGGTGACGGGCTGGAGCGGCGCGTTTCCGGTCTGCTCGAGGGGATCGGCAACGCCGCGCGCCTCGTCATCCGGGATGGCGCCGGCAGGATCTTGCGCGACGATCATTTGAGCACGGCGGCGGCTCCCAGCGTCGAAGCGGCCGAGACGGTTGTCGGCGACTGGCTGCTCGGGGACGAGGCCATGCAGCTGATCGGCGGCAGGATCGCGGCCATCGGCCATCGCGTCGTCCATGGCGGGGCCGATTTCAGTACCGCAGCAAAGATCGACGATGAAGTGCTGGCGCGCATCACCGCCCTCACGCACCTTGCCCCGCTGCATCAGCCCAAGAACCTGGCACCGATCCTGGCCTGGCGGCAGCGGCGGCCGGAGCTGCCGCAGATCGCCTGTTTCGACACCGCCTTCCATCGCGGCCATTCAGCACTTGCCGACCGTTTCGCGATTCCCGACGAGCTCTACCGGGAAGGCGTCCGGCGTTATGGCTTTCACGGCATCTCTTATGAATATGTCAGCGAGAAACTCGGCGAGATCGCGCCCGCGATCGCCAAGGGTCGCGTCATCATTGCCCATCTGGGCAATGGCTGCTCGCTTTGCGCCGTGAAGGACGGACGCAGCGTTGACAGCACGATGAGCTTCACGGCGCTCGACGGCATCCCGATGGGGACGCGCCCCGGCGCCATCGATCCCGGCATCGTGCTCTATCTCATGCGCGAAAAGGCCATGGATGCGGCGGCGATCGAGAAATTCCTTTATCACCAATGCGGCCTGAAAGGGTTGTCCGGCATCAGCAACGATGTGCGCGTGCTGGAAGCGAGTGCTGAGCCACAGGCGCGTCTCGCCCTCGATCATTTCGTCTATCGCATTGCCAAGGAGATCGGCGCCCTCGCCGCCGTGCTTGGCGGCATCGACGCCCTCGTCTTCACCGCCGGCATCGGCGAAAACGGGACTGACCTCCGCGCGCGGATCGTGGCGGCGTCAAACTGGCTGGGATTGCACCTCGATCCGGCCGCCAACGCAGCGCGCCAGACCGATCTTAGCGCGGCGGCCACGGGACCGCGCGTCCTCATGGTGCCGACCGATGAGGAATTGATGATCGCGCGCCACACGCGGCGCATCCTGTCCCTTACGTAAAGAGGCGGACCGGTATCAGAACGAGGTTGGAGAGGAACTGCTCGGTGGCGGCGCGCCAGGAGAAGCGCTCCGCCTCGTTGCGGCATTGCTTCCTGGGGATCTTGAGGGCGCGGGCGATGGCGCGGCCGAGATCGAGGTCGAGGGCGCCGGAAATTCCTTCCTGCAGGATGTCCTTCGGCCCCGCGACCGGAAAGGCCGCGACTGGCACGCCTGAGGCCAGAGCCTCCAGGATGACGAGACCGAACGTGTCGGTGAGGCTGGGGAAGACGAAGACATCGGCGGCGGCGTAAAGCTGCGCCAGATCTTCGCCGACTTTCTGACCGAGGAAGACCGCCTTGGGGAAGCGCGCCTTCAAATCGGCATGCTGCGGGCCGTCGCCGACCACCACCTGCGAACCGGGCAGGTCAAGCGCCAGGAAGGCCTCGATGTTCTTTTCGACCGCCAAGCGCCCGACATAAAGATGCACGGGGCGCGGCAGATCGCCGAAGGGCGGCGTCGCGTTGGCCTGTGGGCGCGGTCGGAACTGCCTGGTATCGACACCGCGCGACCAGCGCTTGATGCGCGAGAAGCCACGGGCGCGCAAGTCAGCCTCGATCGAGGGGGTCGCCACCATGGTGGCCTGGGCCGCCGAATGGAAATGACGCAGCCAGGCATAGGTGAGCCGGACCGGCAGGCCGAAGCGGGCCGCTACATATTCCGGGAAGCGCGTGTGATAGGCCGTGGTGAAAGGGAGCCCGCGACGGATGCAATAGCGACGCGCGGCAATCCCCAGCGGCCCTTCGGTGGCGATATGGATGGCATTGGGCGCCAGCGCATCGAGCCGGGCCGCCAAGCGTCGATAGGGGAACACAGCGAGGCGGATTTCCGGATAGGTCGGGCAGGCGACGGAGCGGAAAGATTGCGGCGAGAGGATCGTCGGTCGATGGCCGGCGGCTGTCAGCTCATCCATGGTGCGGCCGATGGTGCGCACGACGCCGTTGGTCTGGGGCGCCCAGGCATCGGTGACGATGGCGATGTTGAGCGAGGCGCTCATGCGGTGGGAACCGCGGCAAGGCTTTTGGCCGGCAGCATGGAAAGCTGGTTCTGCTGGGCCCAATGGATGATCTCCAGCCGCCCGTCGCGATGCTCGACCAGCGCCGTGCAGCTTTCCACCCAATCGCCGTCATTGGCGTAGATGATGCCGTCGATTTCTTTCAGCGCCGCCTGGTGGATATGGCCGCACACGACGCCGTCAAAGCCGCGGCGTTGCGCTTCGGCCGCCACCGTGTTCTCGAAATCGCCGATGAACTTCACCGCATCCTTGACGCGGGATTTCAGCCAGGCCGAGAGCGACCAATAGGGATAGCCGAAGGCGACGCGCGCCCGGTTGAACCAGTGGTTGAGGGCCAGCGCCAGCGTGTAGGCGGAATCGCCAAGTTTCGCCAGCCAGGGAGCGTAGCGCACGATGCCGTCGAAGGCATCGCCATGGATGATGAGCAGGCGCTTGCCGTTGGCGGTTTCATGCACCGCCTCGTTCATCACCATGACATCGCCGAAGGCGTGGTCGTCATAATCGCGCAAGGGTTCGTCGTGATTGCCGGGCACATAGATGACCTGCGTGCCCTTGCGCGCCTTCCTGAGCAGCTTCTGCACCACATCGTTATGACTTTGCGGCCAGAACCAGCCTTTGGAGAGGCGCCAGCAATCAATGACATCGCCGATGAGATAGATGTAGTCGGCTTCATTGGCGCGCAGAAAGTCGAGCAAGTATTCGGCCTTGCAACCGCGCGTGCCCAAATGGACGTCGGAGATGAAGATCGCCCGGTATCGTGCGGTCTGATGGCTCATCTGGGACATCGCGTTCATCTGCTGCCTTTGGCCCGACTCGAGAAGCCTCGTTTCATGGGCCGCTCAATAACGATGAAGCAATTGCAGGATGATGACGCGAGGGGAGTCAGGCCGAATCTGTGAACGATTTCATGGGGGCGTCACGCGAATGACGCGGATGTGTCATGAAAGAAGCAGGGCGGCGTGGCTTACTTGGTGAGAGCCATCGCTCAGTGACGGATCCCTACTTCTGATCCACCGGGCAATAGAAGGTCGAGCGCGCGCCCTGGGTGATGCGTTTTACCGGGCCGCCGCATTTCCGGCAGGCTTCGCCTTCGCGGTCATAGACCTTCCAGCGGTGCTGGAAATAGCCGAGCTCGCCATTGGCCTGCACGTAATCGCGCAAGGAGGAGCCGCCGGCCTTGATGGCCTCGGCCAGCACCTTCTTGATCGCGGCCACGAGTTTCGCGGCACGTTCGCCGGTGATCGTGCCGGCGCGGCGCTTGGGGCTGATGCCGGCGCGGAAGAGCGCCTCGGAGGCATAGATGTTGCCGACGCCCACCACCAGGCGCTGGTCCATGATGGCGAGCTTCACCGACGTCTTCTTGCCCTTCAGCATCGCCGCGAGTGCCGGCCCGTCGAAAGCGTCGGAAAGCGGCTCGAGGCCCAAACTCCGGATGAGCTTGTGCTCCTCCAACGCGCCCGCGGCCACCAGGTCCATGAGGCCGAAGCGGCGCGCGTCGTTGAAGCGGACACAGGTGCCGTCGTCGATATCGAAGACGACGTGATCGTGACGGTCGAGCAGCGCCGGGCGCTTTTCGTTGATCACCATCGAGCCGGACATGCCGAGATGGACCAGCAGGATGCTGCCGTCATCGAGGTCGATGACGATGTATTTGGCGCGCCGGCGGATGGCTTCGATGCGCCGGCCGGTAAGGCGCGCCGCAAACCCTTCCGGGAAGGGAAAGCGCAGGTTCGGGCGGCGCTGCTCGACGGCGGTGAGGCGCCGCCCCAAGAGCTTCAGGGCAAGGCCGCGGCAAACCGTTTCGACTTCAGGTAATTCAGGCATGGGAATAGCGGTAATGGGCCGCAGGGAGGCCGTCAAGTTATTGATCTTACAAGGCTGGCATCCCCGCGCTGCAAAGGCTAAAGTCCCGGCCAAACAGGAAATATTTAGATGTCGCCAGATGCCTATTGAGACTTCCCACGACCGAGACAACAACAGCGCCGAGACCACCTGGTTCGGCTTCCGCCAGGTAGCCGCCGGGGAAAAGGCGCATCTGGTGCAGGGGGTCTTTTCCTCGGTCGCCGGCAAATACGATCTGATGAACGATCTGATGTCCGGGGGCATCCACCGCCTGTGGAAGGCGGCGATGCTGGATTGGCTCAACCCGCGTCCGGGTTGGAACAGCCTGGATGTGGCGGGCGGCACCGGCGACATCGCCTTTCGCATCCTGGAACGGCGGCCCAGCGCCCATGTGACAGTCTGCGACCTCACCCCGGCGATGCTCGAGGTCGGCCGCGACCGCGCGATCGACAAGGGCATCCTCACCGGCCTCGATTGGGTGAGCGGCAATGCCGAGGACCTGCCCTTCGAGGATATGAAGTTCGACAGCTATACGATCGCCTTTGGCCTCAGGAATGTCGGGCGCCAGCAGCGGGCGCTGGAGGAGGCCTATCGCGTGTTGCGCCCTGGCGGGCGGTTCCTGTGCCTGGAATTCAGCCATGTGGCACTCCCCGCCTTGGCCAAGCTCTATGACGTCTACTCGTTCAAGCTGCTGCCCTGGCTCGGCGAAGTGGTCGCCAAGGATCGCGATTCCTATCAATACCTGGTGGAATCGATCCGCAAATTCCCGACCCAGGACAATCTGGCCGGCATGATGGCCAAGGCCGGGTTCCAGAACGTTTCCTATCGCAACCTCACGGGTGGGATCGCTGCCCTGCATTCGGGCTGGCGCGTCTAGATGTTCCGTACCCTTCGTTCGATCTACCGCCTGTTCGATATCGCCCGCGTCTTCGCACGGCACGGCGCGTTGACCCCGTTCGAGGCAGCACTTTCCAACGCTGGCCTTGCCCCGGTGCTGCTGTTCTTCGCCCGCGTCCTCTTCGGGCGCGAGGTCGACGGCAAGCGGCCGGGCGAGCGCTTGGCTGCCGCCCTCTCCGAGCTTGGCCCGGCCTTCATCAAGTTCGGCCAGGTGCTCTCCACCCGCTCCGACCTTCTGGGCGAACAGGTGGCAGCAGATCTGGCGAAACTCCAGGACCAGCTGCCGGCTTTCTCCTCCTTCGCCGCCAAATCGCGCGTCGAGGCGGAGCTGGGAGCACCGATCGCCAGCCTCTTCTCCAGTTTCGATGACGAGCCGGTCTCGGCCGCCTCGATCAGCCAGGTGCATTTTGCGATCACGACACCGGAACTGGATGCGCTCGACGGCCGCCTCGTTGCGGTGAAAGTGCTGCGCCCAGGTATCGAGGAAGCTTTCCAAGCCGACATCGAATTGCTGCTGTGGATCGCCGAGATCATCGAGCGCACACAGCCGAAATTGCGCCGCCTCAAACCCGTCGAGGTGGTGCGCACCTTCGCCGCCACCGTGCGCATCGAAATGGATCTGCGCCTCGAAGCGGCATCCGCCTCGGAACTGCGCGACAATTTCGCGGGCGATTCCACCTACCGCGTGCCCGTCATCGATTGGGCCCGCACCGCCAAGCGCGTGATGACCCAGGAACGCATGACCGGCATCCCGATGGATGATGGTGCTGCCATGCGCGAAGCCGGGCTCGACGTCGACGACGTGCTCACCAAGGCCGCCAACATCTTCTTCAACCAGGCCTTCCGCGACGGTTATTTCCACGGCGACCAGCATCCCGGCAACATGACCGTGGGCTATGACGGCGCCATCCAGGTGGTCGATTTCGGCATCATGGGGCGGCTGGAGAAGAAGACGCGCTTCTATCTGGCCGACATGCTGCTGGGCTTCCTGGAGCGCGACTACATCCGCGTCGCCAAGATGCATATCGAGGCGGGCTATCTGCCGCAAAGCCAATCGCTCGACGAGTTCGCACTCGCTTTGCGCTCGATCGGCGAACCGATCCAGGGCCGGCCGCTGCATGAAATCAGCTTTGCCCGGATGCTGGGCCAGCTTTTCGCCATTGCCGAGACGTTCGATATGGAAGTGCAGCCGCAATTGCTGCTGCTGCAGAAGAACATGCTGATGGCGGAAGGCGTTTCGCGCCAGCTCAACCCGACGCTCAATATCTGGACCCTCGCCCGGCCGCTCATTGAAGAATGGATGATCGAGAACCGTGGTCCCCGCGCACGTATCGAGCAAGGTGTCACCGATTTCCTCGACGTCATCGAGCGAGGCCCAGGTGTCTTGAAGACCGTCGACCGGCTGGTGAGCCATTTGGCCGATGGCGGGCTGAAGCTCGACCCCGAGGCCTTGCGCGTCATCAACCGGCAAGGGTCGAGCTGGTGGCTGTGGCTGATCATCGCCGTGCTGACGGCCGCCCTGCTGTTCCGCTGATGGCAAGCTTCGACACCGTTCTCTTCGATCTCGACGGCACGCTGACCGACCCCAAGGTCGGCATCACCACATCGATCCGCTACGCGCTGGACCAGCTGGGCGTTGCCCATGATCCGGCCGACGATTTCATCTGGTGCATTGGGCCGCCGATCCAGCGCAGCTTCGAACGCCTGGTGGGTGCTGCCAAGGCGGCGGAGGGTGTCAGCCACTACCGCGCACGATATGGCGCCACCGGCCTCTTCGAAAACGAACTCTTTGCCGGGATCGACGCAACCCTAGCTGCACTCAAGGCCAATGGGATCCGTCTTTTCGTCGCCACCTCGAAGGCGCATGTCTTTGCCCGGCCGATTGTCGCACATTTCGGGCTCGATCCGTTTTTCATCAGTGTCGAAGGCGCCGAGCTCGATGGCACGCGCTCGGACAAGGCCGAGGTTATCGCCCATGTGCTGGCAAGCCACGACGTCGATCCCGCCCGCGCCATCATGATCGGTGACCGCGAACACGACATCATCGGCGCGCGCAAGAACGGCCTGCGCAGTATCGGTGTGCTCTATGGCTATGGCGACACCGCCGAACTCCGCGCCGCCGGCGCCGACGAACTCTGCCCGACACCGGGCGACATCCTGGCGACACTAGCGCGCTTCGCGTGACCTTAAGCTATCTGACACTCTTCCTCACCGCCTTCGGCGCCGCCACGATTCTGCCGGGCTTTTCCGAAGTCACCTTCGCGACCCTGCTGCTGCAATCGCCACAGGATTGGCCGGTGCTGCTGATCGTCGCCACGGCAGGCAACACGCTGGGTGGCATCGCCAATTGGGTGCTGGGGCGCTTCCTGCTGCATTGGCAGGATCGCAAATGGTTTCCAGTGAGCCGCAAGCATCTTGCCCAAGCGAGCCGCCTGTTCCAGAAATATGGCTATCCGCTGTTGCTGCTGTCCTGGCTGCCGATCATCGGCGATCCGATCACCTTGGCGGCGGGCGTGCTGCGCGCGCGCTTCCTGCCCAGCCTGATCCTCATCCTCATCGGCAAGGCGGCGCGTTACGGCGTGCTTGCCTGGGCAACACTGGCCGCAGCCGCCTGATTGGCGTGCCGGCTGGTGCATGCTAAAACGGGGCCATGCTGACAGCGCCGGCCTACAGCTATCGCGACGATCCCGCCGTTCCGTCCTTTCCCGATGACCGGCCGCTCATCATATTCGACGGTGTGTGCGCCCTGTGTTCGGGCTTCGTGCGCTTGGTTCTGCGGCACGATCCGCGAGGGCAGTTCCGCTTCGCCCCGGCGCAATCGGCGCTGGGCACAGCGCTCTATCGCCATTACGGCCTCGATTCCGAAAACTGGGAAAGCAACCTGCTGATCGCGGATGGCCAGCTTTCCTTGCGCAGCGAGGCGGCCATCGGGATCATCAGCCGTTTCGGCGGCCTGTGGCGCCTGTTGCGAGTCTTGCGCGTCCTCCCGCGCTCCTGGCGCGACGGCCTCTATGACGTCATTGCCGCGAACCGCTATCGCTGGTTCGGGCAGCACGCCTATTGCGCCGTGCCGGACCCCGCCCTCGCCGACCGGTTCTTGGGCGAATGAGACCGATCCTGGTCATCGGCGGCGCCGGCACCTTCGGCGCGCGCGTGGTGCGACTGCTGGCGCCGCGCGATGACTGCCAAATCCTTATCGGCGGTCGCGACCCGGCACGTGCCGCAACCTTGCTGAACGAACTGGGAGGCAAAGCCCGCTTCCAGCCGTTTGATCGCGTGAAGGACGTCGCCGCACAGCTTGGCGTGATCCAGCCCTGGCTGGTGATTGATGCGGCAGGACCCTTCCAATCCGACGATGCGCGCCCCTATGCCGTGCCCCGGGCCTGCATCGCCCATGGCATTCACTATATCGATCTGGCCGACAACCGTCGCTTTGTCGCCGATATCGGGGCGCTGAATGATGCCGCGCGCGATGCCCATGTCACCATTATCAGCGGAGCCAGCAGCGTGCCGGCGCTGAGCATGGCGGTTGTGGCGGAACTGGCGCGGGAGCTTGACGCGATCGACACCGTCGATATCGCGCTTTCCGCCAGCAACCGGGCAACAGCGGGGCCCAATGTCACGCAGGCGATCCTCAGCTATGTCGGCAGGCCGATCACGTTCCTGAAAAGCGGCACCTGGCGGCAAGGTCATGGCTGGCAGGACCTGGTGCGAAAGTCGTTCGCGGTCGTGGGACGGACCGGCATCCGAAATCGCTGGGTGGGATTGTGCGAGGTGCCGGATCTGGATCTGTTGCCCCGTCGCTACCCCACGCTTGCCAACGTGACCTTTCGCGCCGGTGCCGAACTGGCTGTCCAGAATCTGGCATTGTGGCTGCTGAGCTTTGCGGTGCGCTGGCGGTTCATGAGGAGCCTGAGCGCACTGGGGCCTTTTTTGACACGCTTGCAGCGCGTCTTCGGCCAACTCGGCACCGACCGGTCGGCGATGTCGGTCAGTGTCATCGGACGCGACAACGCAGGCACGGCCCGGCAGGCAATCTGGACGCTGATCGCCGAGGACGGCCACGGCCCCTGGGTCCCGAGCTTTGCCGCAGCCATCGCCGCACGGAAGCTGCTGCAGGGCGACATGCCGGTCGGCGCCTTTCCCGCAAGCGACGTACTGCAGCTGGCGGATTTCACCGATCTTTTGCAGCGCTTCCATCTTTTCACCGAGACGCAGTACGGCGCGCTGCCGGCACCTTTATATGCGCAGGTGATGGGAGCGGCCTTTGCCGCGGTGCCACCCGAAGTACAGGCGATGCACAGCCACCCGGCATCGACGCAAGTGGTGGGGCGCGGCAGTGTCAGCCGCGACAATCATCCGCTGGCACGCTTGGTTGGATACCTGTTCCGCTTCCCGCCGGCCCAATTGGATATTCCCGTCGCCGTTACCTTCGATATCCGTCCCGGTACCGAGATCTGGCGGCGCGATTTCGGCGGTCATCGTTTTGGCAGCCGCCTGTCGTCGCGCATCAAGGACGGGCGGCCCATCCTTACCGAGACCTTCTGGCCCTTCACCTTCGATTTTCACCTTGGTGGTGCTTCGGATGGCCTCGACATGCATATCCGCGGCTGGCGTCTCCTGGGGGTCCCGCTGCCCCGAAGCCTCGCCCCAGTCGTGCGGGCGCAGGAGCGCGTGGCAGATGGGCGTTTCACCTTCGATGTCGAAATCGCCCTGCCCTGGGGTCCGCTGGTTGTCCGTTATCGGGGTTTCTTACTGTGCCGAAAGCATGGCTCAAATGCCCCTGACATTTGATGCGAACTTCCTTATAACACATTGATATAAAACACGAATATGCATTCCGATTAGGTTTCATTAAGATTTTGGGGCGCATTTTCCTGGGGCATGCACGGCGCATCGGATCGGCCGGTTGCCGCTCGAAACAGGAAAATCGCTTATGGCAATTCGTTACATCTCGCCCACCGGCTGTGGCCTCATGGATGGTTCTTCGCCGGAGAACGCCGGCACTCTTTCGAGCCTGTCAAAATTCGTCGGCCAGGCCGGCCCGGATGGCGAGGTAAGGCTGATTGCCGATCAGGGCACCTATCACCCGACCGGGCAGATCTCGATCACCACCGGCGGCACGGACGGCCACCCAGTCACGATCCGCGGCGTCGACAGCGCCGGCAATGCGATGGACGCCGATATCAGCGGCACGCGCCCGGAAAACTGGACCGTCGGCCAGAGCGAAGGATCGGAGCTTTTCCGCCTGCTGGGCGGTGCCAACAATCTGCATTTCCAGGATCTCGATATCAGCAATGTCGGCAATGGCGCGTTCCGCGTCGGCGCTGATATCAGCAATCTCATCATCGAGCATGTCGATGCCACCAACGTCTATCGCTTCGTCGACACGCTGGTTTCCGGCACCGCGACGACGGCCAGCGTCAGCGGCCTCACCATCAATGATGTCGATATTGCCGGCTACGCCAAGAACGCGATCCATATCGGCTATGACAGCCATGACATCCTGATCGAGAATGTCACCGCCGATGGCAATGTCGTGACCAACGATCCCTATATCTCCGGCGTCCTGATCGAAGGGACCGCGCATGACGTGACTTTGCGCGATGTCGAAATGTCGAACAGCAAGGCCGTGGGGACTGCCACCAGCTATTGGAACGGCGACGGCTTCACGACCGAGGTCAACACCTACAATATCCGCTTCGAGAACACGGTTGCGCGCGGCAATACCGATGCCGGCTACGATTTGAAATCAAGCGATACGGTCCTGGTCAATGCGGTTGCCGATGAAAACAACCGCTCGTTCCGCCTGTGGAGCGATACCATTACCTTGCAGGACAGCATCAGCCTCAATCCGACCCATGCTGGCGGCAGTGCGGGTACGGCTCATGTCTGGATGGGTGCCGGCGCCACGGCAACGCTGGAGAACTTCCAGTTCAGTGATGGCCTCATCCCCAACACGCTGTTCGATCTTTCCAAGGGTGGCGCCACGCTGACCCTGGTCGATACCAGCATCCCGATCGGATATGAGAGCCTTGTCTGGCTGCTCAACGGATCGATCATCGAGCAGGTCGTGACGCCCACCAATGCGGCGCCGACGGGCATTACCTTAAGCGGCGGTGTCGTCGACGAGAACGCCGCAGCCGGCACGGTCGTCGCAACCCTTACGGCGATCGACCCTGACTCCACCGATCACCACACCTTCAGCTTGAGCGGCACGCAGGCCGATTATTTCGAGATCGTCGGCAATGAAATCCATGTGAAGGCAGGGGCAGCGCTGGATTTCGAAACCGCCAATCATCACGATCTAACGGTCACTGCGACCGATGACGGCGGCCTGAGCCACAGCGAAGCCATCACCATTTCCGTCCGCGACATGGTCGAAGGCGGCAACGGCACCGCCGGCAACGACCTGATGAGCGGCACCACCGGCGCCGACACGCTGAGGGGCTTTGCCGGTGATGACACCTATATCGTCAATAACAAAGGAGATGTGGTGACGGAAACGATGGATTCCGGCATCGATACCGTGAAGACCTCATTGACCAGCTATGCCCTCACCTCTCATGTCGAGAACCTGACCTATACCGGTACCAGCGGCTTCACCGGCGCCGGCAATTCGCTGGCCAACACCATCACCGGCAGCAGCGGCGCCGACTCGCTGCATGGCTGGGACGGCAATGACGTACTCAATGGCGGCGCCGGCAATGACACGCTTTACGGCGACAATCTCTGCGACACGCTCAACGGCGGCGCCGGCAATGACAAGCTCTATGGCGGTATGAGCAGCGACCAGCTCTATGGCGGCGACGGCAACGACTACCTTTATGGCGAGGATGGCAACGACACCATCAGCGGCGGCAAGGGCATGGACATCATGTATGGCGGCGCCGGCAATGACAGCTTCGTCTTCGACCAGACGCCGACGGCGGCCAATGCCGATTTCATCCGCGATTTCTCGGTGCCGGGTGACACGATCCGCCTCGACCATGCGGTCTTCGACACGCTGGGGGTCGGCAAACTATCGGCCGCGAACTTTGCTGCCTGGAGCGGGACGGCAACGGCTGACACCCATGTCCTTTACGACAAGGCGACCGGCAACCTCTATTACGATGCGACCGGTGGCGCGCATGACGACGCGCAGCTGGTGGCGACCCTCTCGAATATGCCCCAGGATCTGAGCGCGGACGACGTTTTCGTGTTCTAATCCGGGCGGGCGGGGGCCGTGTTGGGACGAGCCCCCGCCTTGAATTTCTCCACTGCAAACAGTAAATACTAGGTCTTACTGTGGAATGATCGGGCAGTGGAAATCGGGTCGTGGGTGCCGGGAAACGGGTTCTCCTCATCATCGCTGGCGGGATTGCCGCCTATAAGGCGCTGGATGTCATCCGGCGCGGGCGTGAGCGCGGGCTGGAATTCCGGATTATCCTGACCAAGGGCGGGGCCGAGTTCGTGACGCCGCTATCGGTCGCCTCGCTCGCCGGCTCGAAGGCCTATACTGAGCTCTTCTCCCTCACCGACGAAGCCGAAATGGGCCATATCCGCCTGGTGCGGGAGGCCGATCTGGTCCTGGTGGCGCCCGCCACCGCCGACCTCATCGCCAAGATGGCCCATGGCCTTGCCGACGATCTTGCCTCAACGGCGCTGTTGGCCAATGACCGGCCGGTTCTCATCGCTCCGTCCATGAATGCCGTCATGTGGCAGAACCCGGCCGTACAGGCCAATGTGGCGACCCTGCGTGCCCGCGGTGTGGTCACGGTCGGCCCGGGTGCCGGCGACCTTGCCTGCGGCGAAGTCGGTGACGGGCGCCTGGCCGAACCGCTCGACATCGTCAACGCCGCCTTGCGCATCCTTGGCGACGGTCCGCTCAAAGGCCTGAAGGCGCTGGTGACGTCCGGCCCAACCTATGAAGCGATCGACCCGGTGCGTTTCATCGGCAACCGGTCGTCCGGCAAGCAGGGCCATGCGATCGCCGAGGCGCTGGCCGCTGCCGGTGCCGAGGTAACGCTGGTCGCAGGCCCCACTGCCCTGGGCGATCCGGCCGGCTGCAAGACAGTCCATATCGAAAGTGCCGCCGAGATGCTGGCGGGGGCGCTGAAGGCGCTGCCGGCCGACATCTTCATCGCCGCCGCCGCTGTCTCCGATTGGCGGCCCGCCGCCGAGGCCGGGCAGAAAATGAAGAAGCGCGATGGCGGCGCGCCTCCGCGGATCGAGCTTGCGACCAACCCCGATATCCTCGCCACGATCTCGGCACCCGGGCCGAAACGCCCGCGTCTTGTCGTGGGCTTTGCCGCCGAGACGGAAAAGGTCGTGGAACACGCTACTGCCAAGCGCGCCAAGAAACAATGCGACTGGATCCTTGCCAACGATGTTTCGGCAGCGACCGGCACATTCGGCGGCGCCGACAATAAGGTCCATGTCATCACCGCCACGGGGGCCGAGGAATGGCCGCGCCTCAGCAAGACCGAACTTGCGCGACGCCTGGTGGCGAAGATTGCCGAAACATTGAAGGACAAGGCCCGATGAGCGGGATCAGCGTCGCCATTAACCGTTTGCCGCATGGCGCCGATCTGCCTTTGCCGGCCTATGCCACCGAGCAGGCCGCAGGGCTTGATCTGGTCGCGGCCTTGACTGCGCCTGTGACATTGCCGCCCTTGGGCCGTGCGCTCATTCCCACCGGCATCAGCATCGCCCTGCCCGCGGGTTATGAAGCGCAGGTCCGGCCGCGTTCCGGCCTTGCCCTGAAGCAGGGGGTGACGGTGCTCAACGCGCCAGGGACGATCGATGCCGATTATCGTGGCGAGGTCGGCGTCATCCTGGTCAATCTCTCCGATGCGCCGGTGACCTTGCAACGTGGCGACCGTATTGCGCAGTTGCTGCTGGCGCGGATCGAGCGGCTCGCCTGGGACGAAGTCACCGCCTTGCCCACGACAACGCGCGGCGCCGGCGGCTTCGGCTCGACGGGTGTCGCCGCCAAGAGTTCATAACCAGACGTTACAAACAGAGACGGGGAAGCTTCGTGCTCCATCCATCCAAACGATTGCTGTTCGCCATCGAGGCCGTGCTCGACATCGCCTATTACGGCGGTTCGCAGCCGGTGCAATCGGGCGACATTTCCACGCGGCAGGGAATCCCCCGTCGCTATCTGGAACAGGTGCTGCAGCATCTGGTGCGTTCCGGCATTCTCGCCGGCCATCGCGGCCCCAAGGGCGGCTATCTGCTGGCGCGCGAGAAGCGGCGCATCAATCTGGGCGAGATCGTGCGCGCCGTGCGGCAGTTCGAAGGCTCGCCGGACCCGGTGCAGACGGCCTCCGGCTCACGCGTGGCGCTCGAGATCGTGCGTCCCGTCTGGCGCGAGCTGCAGCAGGAAATGCTGACCAAGCTCGACGACGTCACGCTGGAGGATCTCTGCCAGAAAGCGCAGGCCGCCGGCATCCAGACCGATGCGCTGCAGCGGCTCGATTTCAGCATCTGATGAAAATGCGGCCCGGAAGGGGCTCGCGACGACTAGACAAGGACAGGTTCCATGAGCAAAGCCACATTCCGCGGCAAGATCTATGACAATTTCCTCGCCACCATCGGCGCCACGCCGACCGTGCGCCTCGGCAAGCTGGCGCGCGCCGAAGGGGTGAAGGCCGACCTCCTTGGCAAGGCGGAGTTCTTCAATCCGCTCTCATCGGTGAAGGACCGCATCGGCCTTGCCATGATCGAGGCACTGGAAGCGTCCGGCAAGCTGCAGCCGGGTGGCACGCTTATCGAGCCCACGTCGGGCAATACGGGTATCGCGCTGGCCTTCGTGGCCGCCGCCAAGGGCTATCGCCTGATCCTCACCATGCCGGAGAGCATGTCGCTGGAGCGGCGCAAGATGCTGCGCCTTCTGGGCGCGGAGCTGGAACTGACCCCCGCCGCCCGCGGCATGTCGGGTGCGATCGCGCGCGCCGAGGAATTGGCGGCCTCAACCCCCGGTGCCGTCATCCCGCAGCAATTCAAGAGTCTCGCCAATCCGGAAATTCATCGCCAGACGACGGCGCAGGAAATCATCGCCGATGTCGGCGGCAAGCTCGATTACTTTGTCTCCGGCGTCGGCACCGGTGGCACCATCACCGGCGTCGGCGAGATCCTGAAGAAGGAGATCCCTGGTGTGAAGATCATCGCCGTGGAGCCGGAGGACAGCCCGGTCCTCTCCGGCGGTCAGCCAGGCCCGCATAAGATCCAGGGCATCGGCGCGGGCTTCATTCCGGAAGTGCTCAACCGCGGCATCATCGACGAGGTGCTGCGCATTTCCAACGCCAACGCCTTTGCCATGGCGCGGAAGGTCGCCAAGATCGAAGGCATGCCGGTCGGCATCTCCTCGGGTGCCGCCCTCACCGCCGGCATCGAGATCGGCCAGCGCCCGGGCCACGAGAACAAGCGCATCATGGTCGTCCTTCCCTCCTCGGCCGAGCGTTATCTGTCGACGGCGCTGTTTGAGGGGCTGGAGTAACACGAGGTCTGACTATTTTGTTGTCATGGTCCGCTTCAGGCGGGCCATCCACGAGTTTGCGGGCCGCGTGAGGAAAGCAACTCGTGGGTCCCCCGCCTTCGCGGAGGATGACAGTTCCGTGTGTTGAGGCAACGAATCCATGGACGAACTCACCGATCGCCAGTTGGAACGCTACGCCCGCAATGTCATCCTCGACGAGGTGGGCGAGGATGGGCAGTTGAAGCTGCTCAAGGCCAAGGTGCTGGTAGTCGGGGCCGGCGGCCTGGGTGCGCCGCTGCTGCTCTATCTGGCGGCGGCCGGTATCGGCACCATCGGTGTCATCGATGACGATACGGTCGACGTCACCAACCTGCAGCGCCAGGTGATCCATGACGATGCCGCCATCGATCACCCGAAGGTCGACAGCGCTGCCCGGCGCCTCAGGGCCCTCAACCCGGATATCGTCATCGAGCCGATCGATGCGCGCCTCAATGCCGAAAACGCCGAAGCCATCGTCGCCCGCTTCGACCTGGTGGCCGATGGCAGCGACAACTTCACCACGCGCTATCTCTTGAATGACCTGTGCTTCCGGCTGAAGAAGCCGCTGGTCTCGGCGGCGCTGCTGCGCTTCGAGGCGCAGCTCTCGACCTTCAAGGCGCATCTAGGCGCGCCCCATCCCTGCTATCGCTGCCTCTTTCCCGAACAGCCGCCCGAAGACCTCATCCCCCGCTGCGAGACCGCCGGAATCTTGGGGCCGGTCGCCGGCGTCATGGGGTCATTGCAGGCAACCGAG
Source organism: Pseudomonadota bacterium (assembly GCA_016183985.1). Lineage (GTDB taxonomy): Bacteria > Pseudomonadota > Alphaproteobacteria > Dongiales > Dongiaceae > Dongia. Next base: position 112,834 of record JACPDN010000010.1, read on the forward strand.
GTGCTGAAGGAAATCCTCGGCATCGGCGACAGCCTCTCCGGCCGCCTCGTCCTCTTCGACGCGCTCGCCATGGCGTTCCGCGAGGTGAGGTTCAAGCGAGACCCGCAGTGTCCGACCTGCGGGACGGCGTGATGAATGGCAGCCTGACGCGCATGTGGCACAAATTGAGCTGGCGGCAGCATTCTGGGCGCGATCCTTGTCGCCGCAGGTGCCCTTTCCGGCTGGATCTTCTGGCGCATCGGCATGTCGCCGGCACCTGCCGCAGATTAAAGCCGGGCGATCCTGAAGATACGAAACGGCCTGCCGGGTTTCTCGGCGGGCCGTCTTGATTACAGCAAGGCTTCCAGCACCCGGTCCGGCGGCTTGTGGCCGTCGACAAAGGTCTTGATGTTGATGATGACCTTTTCGCCCATGTCGACGCGGCCCTCGATGGTGGCCGAGCCCATATGCGGCAGCAGGACGACATTGTCGAGCTTCAGAAGTTTCGGATTGAGCGCCGGTTCATGCTCAAAGACGTCGAGGCCCGCGCCGGCGATCTCGTTCTTGTCGAGCATGCGGGTGAGCGCATTCTCATCGACGACCTCACCGCGCGCGGTGTTGACGATATAGACATGCTTCTGCAGCAACTTGAGACGCCGCGCCGAAAGCAGGTGATAGGTGGCCGGCGTATGCGGGCAATTGATGGAGATGATGTCCATGCGCGAGAGCATCTGGTCGAGGCTCTCCCAATAGGTGGCCTCCAGCGCCTGCTCGATCGCCGCACTGACGCGGCGGCGGTTGTGATAATGGACCGAGAGGCCGAAGCCCTTGGCGCGGCGCGCCACCGCCTGGCCGATACGACCCATGCCGATGATGCCAAGGCGCTTGCCGTAGATGCGGTGACCCAGCATGCTCATCGGACCCCAGCCTTGCCACTTGCCCGAACGGATCAAGCGCTCGCCTTCCGAAACGCGGCGCGAGACGGCGAGAAGGAGGGCCATGGTCATGTCGGCCGTATCTTCGGTGAGGACGCCCGGCGTGTTGGTGACGGTGATGCCACGCGCCCGTGCGGTCGCCAGGTCGATGTGATCGACGCCGGTACCGAAGGAGGCGATGAGGCGCAGCTTGTCGCTGGCCTGGGAAAGGACACCGGAATCGATGCGGTCGGTGACGGTGGGAACCAGCACATCGGCGATCTTCACCGCCTCGATGAGTTCAGCCTGGCTGAGCGGATGGTCGTCGAGGTTCAATTTCACATTGAACAGCTCCATCATCCGCGTCTCGATGACGTCGGGCAGTTTGCGCGTCACCACCACCAAAGGCCTGTTGCTCATCGTATTCGTCTCTCCCGGCACGGATCGCATCGCCCGCTTCTTAAGGTGAAGTCGTACCAAGCGGTTGGCGTCGTTGTCGAGGGGGTGCGCCGCCCGCCAGACCAGGGGGCGCCGATGGGCCGCATCCATGGCGCAAATACGGCCGCAATTGACGCAAAGGCGCCGTTTCGGGGACCGCCCAGGGTTTCAATGGCTTGACCGGGGGTCAAGGCCCCTATATCGCGTGGATATTCAAGCGAATCGGACCGGTTACATGACATTTTCCAGCGTTTTGCGCCGGATGGTATTCCTCGCCGCCGCAGCCCTGATAGGACTAGCCCTCATCGGATTCGGGTGCGGCATCGCCACGGCCGAGGACAAGCTGCCGCTGCCGCGCTTTGCCAGCCTGCAATCGGGCGAGGTCAATATGCGCGCCGGTCCCGGCGAGACCTATCCCATCATGTGGACCTATCAGCGCGCCGGCCTGCCGGTCGAGATCATCGAGGAATTCGATATCTGGCGCCGTATCCGCGACCATGACGGTGTCGTCGGCTGGGTGAAGTCGACCCTGCTGGTGGGCAAGCGCCATGTCATCGTGCGCGACAGCCAGCGGCCCTTGCGCGCCTCTGCCGAAGCCGGCGCCAAGCCGATAGCCTTCGTCGATCCCGGCGTCGTCCTCAAGGTTCTGGAATGCAGCGCCGATTGGTGCCGCCTGGAAGCCCAGGGCTATAAAGGCTGGATGATGAAGACCGAGTTCTGGGGCGTCTATCCACAGGAAACCCTGGAAGACTAGTCCAGATCCCCTAATCGAGATCACTGGCGAGGGCTTCGCGCGTCTCCTCGCCCATCACCGCCATATGGCCGTAGGCAGCGTGCGCGAAGCCGATGATGACCTGGGTGCCTGCCTGCTTGAAGGCCGCCGCTGCCGCGTCGGTGAAGGGGAAGTGAATGAACTGCACCGATGACGCTTTGCCCGCCTCATTGGTGCGGTCCTGGTCTTCTTCCGGCACGCCCTTCACTGTCTCGCTGCCGATCTTCAGGAAGGCTGCATGCTCTACGCCGCCGAGACGGCCGAGAAAATTGGCGCGGCGCACCGGGTCGTCAATCTCGAACATCACCGTCGCCACCAATTCGCGCCCTTGCGGAATGAGTGGATTATAGGCGCGCAATTCGTCGACGAGCTGTTCGTCGCCGCCCTTTTCGATGTGCAGCATCTCCTGCACCTGCTGCAGCATGGTGTCGAAATTCTCGAAATAGAAAGTGGCGACCGGCCCCACCTCGACGCGACGCTTCTTCTTGAGCGCGACGACGGCTTGGCGCTTCTCGCGCCGCTGCTGGGCATATTCAGCCGCCGGCAGGACATCGGCCCTGGTGATCTCTTTCTTGCGCAATGCGCTCATGGTCATTCCTCGTACTTCTTCTTGTGCCGTCACGCCCGCACTTGGTGCGGGGATGACGATCGAGTCATCGCCCTTCCTACATCACCCCGTAAGCCCGGGCGAAGAGTTCGATCGGGTGCGGCGCCTGTTCTGCCGGTGGCTCACCCGGCTCAAGTGCACCTATGCCCTGCAGGATATGCGCGCCCGCCAGCGGGCATTCCGAGGCGACGTACTTTTTTGCGGCCTTGATCGCCTGGCGCGCGACTGGCTTGCCGATCTTGAGCGCCACCTCGAAATTCTCGGCGAGCACGCCCCAGGCGCCGCCATGGCCGGAGCAACGCTCGATCACCGCCAGATCCGCGCCGGGGATGAGCTTCAGCATCTCGGTGGCCTTCTGGCCCATGTTCTGGGCACGCGCATGACAGGCGATGTGAAGCGCGACGCCACCGTCAAGCGGCTGCAGCCCCGGCGCCAGTCCTTCGCGCTTGGCAATATCGACGACATATTCGGCGACATCGAAAGTCGCGTTGGAAAGGCGCTTGATCTTGTCGTCATCGGGCAGGATCAGCGGCCATTCGAATTTCAGCATCAGCGCGCAGGACGGCACGAGCGCTATGACGTCGTAGCCCTGCTCGACATAGGGCAGCAGCACGTCGGCGACCGTTTGGGCATGTTCGGCGACGCGGGCCACATTGCCCTGCTCCAATTGCGGCATGCCGCAGCAGCGCGGATAGACGACCTCCGCAGCGATGCCGTTCTTGGCGAGCACCTTCAAAGTTGCCATGCCGATATCGGGGTTGTTGTAATTGGCAAAGCAGGTCGCATAGATGACCGCCTTGCGGCCATAAGCCGGCGCGTGCCTGTTGACCTCGAGCTTCTCCTCCATCGCGCGCAGCACCAGGGTGCGGCCGTGGAATTTCGGCAGATGCGCGCGGTGATCGATGCCGACAACCTTCTCCATCACCTGGCGTGCTGCATTGTTATCGGCAAAGGCATTGGCGATGGGCGCCACAATGCCGGCGGCCTTGCCGTTGCGGTCCGTCTCGGTGAGCTGCGCATAGATCTTATCGTTCTTGCCTTGGCGAAGCTCGGCAGCACGGTAGCGCAGCATCAGATGCGGAAAATCAAGCGCCCATTCATGTGGCGGCACGTAAGGGCATTTGGTCATGAAGCAGAGGTCGCAGAGCGTGCAGGCATCCACGACCTGCTTGTAATCAGCAGGCTTCACACCCGCCACTTCATCGGGGCTGGCGTCGACGAGATCGAAGAGGCGCGGGAAGGAGTCGCAAAGATTAAAGCAGCGCCTGCAGCCATGGCAGATATCGAAGACGCGATGCATCTCCGCATTGATCTTGTCCATGTCGTAGAAATCGGGGTTCTGCCAGTCGATCTTGTGGCGGAACGGTGCTTCCAGGCTGCCTTCGCGCATCAACTTCCCTCAGCCGCTGGGTTGCAGGAGCAGTGGTTTGGAAATGATCGCAGCCACCGGTCCATCGCCTGAACCGGTGGCCAGGATCAAACCCGATCTCGGCAGAGATCAGCCCAGCGTGTCGAGCGCTTTCTGGAAGCGGCCGGCATGGGACTTTTCGGCCTTGGCAAGGGTTTCGAACCAGTCGGCGATTTCGTCGAAGCCCTCTTCGCGCGCGGTGCGCGCCATGCCCGGATACATGTCGGTGTATTCGTGCGTCTCGCCAGCGATCGAGGCCTTGAGGTTCGGCGCGGTCGAACCGATGGGGAGGCCGGTTGCTGGATCGCCCACTTCCTCGAGGAATTCGAGATGGCCATGGGCATGGCCCGTCTCGCCTTCCGCCGTGGAGCGGAACACTGCGGCGACGTCGTTATAGCCTTCGACATCGGCCTTCTGTGCGAAATAGAGGTAACGGCGGTTCGCCTGGCTTTCGCCGGCAAAGGCGTCTTTCAGATTGCCTTCGGTCTTGGAGCCTTTCAGAGCAGCCATTTTCGTCTCCCTAGCTAAATGGGTTGCGGGGGCTTCTTGGTGCGGCGCTTCGTCACTCTCCCTGCCGTTGGCAGGAGGAAGGGCCGCGGACAAGCTCATGGATTGCCAGGAATGCTAGGCCCGCCAGGATTACCCTGTCAACAGATTGGAATAGTTTTAAGGAGATTGTTTAGTGACTGATCTGAATGCGGATTTAAGAATTGTTCGCAAGCCGGACGATCACGTCGACGCGGGAGACTTTCATGCCCTCAGGCGGTTCGGGCAATTGGCTCAGGGCCACTTTATCCGCCGGAATATCCATCAGCCGACCTTCGCCTTCGACAAAGAAATGATGATGCGGCGTGACATTGTTATCGAAATAGGAGCGGCCCGGCTCCACGACGATCTCGCGCAGGAGACCGGCGCTCGTGAACTGATGCAGTGTGTTGTAGATCGTCGCCAATGAGACCTGGATACGGTTGCTAAGCGCCTCGGCATGGATGTCCTCGGCGGAAACGTGCCGGTCGCCACCTTCAAACAACAGCTTGGCAAGGGAAAGGCGCTGCCGGGTCGGCCGCAGGCCGGCATCCTTCAGCTTGGCGAGAATCGAGGTAAACGGTCGTTGGGTGTCCATGAAAAAAGCTTAATGCAAGCCGATCAGGGTGAAAAGCCGAAATCTAAAACCGCTCCAAGGCCCTGATCGGACAGTCTTTCTGGCTCTTAATTTCCGCCTTCCAGCTGCCGCTGCAGGGCGGCGGCCGCGTAATACTCGATGTAGTGATAGACCTTGGTTTCCAGCGCCGCTTTGACATGCGTCAAGGTGGCGGCCTTGTCCCCTTGGTCGAAGGCGCGGGCGGCCATATAGAAATGCGCCTCGCAGAGCTGGTTGCGGATGTCCTCCGCCGACCCCTCATGCGCCTTGGTGATCAGGGTCTCGTCGTCGAACTTGCCCAGCATCCATTTGATCAGCATGCCCGGCCAATCCTCGCGGTGTTTCTGCAACGTATTGCCGAGGAGTGTGCGCGCTGCCCCCGACTTGCCGTCGCGGCTGAGCAGCATGGCCTTCCATATCTGGCCGTAGCCATAGCCGTCATCCTCGGCGACCAGCCGGTCGGCCATATCGATCGCATCCTTGTCGCGCCCGGAAAGATAGAGAACGGCGATGCTCTGCAGGCTGTTGCGCGAGCCGTCATAGGCGATGGCGCGATTGGTGAATTCGATGGCTGCCTTCTCGTCGCCCTCGGCGAGTGCCATATAGCCGCGCGTCGCCAACAGATCGAAGCTCTCATCAATCGCCAGCGCTGCATCGAGATCGGCGGCAGCCTTCGCCGGATCGCCGGTATAGAGATAAGCGTTGCCGCGATTGTAATAATGCCAGTTGTTCTTCGGCTCCAGTTCGATGGCCCTGGTATAGGCAGCGATCGCTTCGTCATAGCGACCGGAATCAGAGAGGACGGCCGCGAGATTGCTGATGTAGTTCGGGTTGGCAGCGTCGTATTTCACCGCTTCACGATAGGCGGCCTCCGCGGCGTCGTATTTCTGCAGCCCATACTGCGCGCGGCCTACTTCATTGTTGAGGTCGGCGCGTGTCGCCGCATCGAGCCCGGTCGCAGTCAGTGCCATCTGGCAGGCGGCAAGGCGCCTCTCACCCGGCACCTTGTCGTCGCGGCACATATCGGCTGCCGCTTTGGGATCCAGCGGCGCGTCGGCGGGTGGTGTCGCTGGTGCTGCCGCCATTTGTTCGGCGTCTGCGGCCTCGCCAGTTTCGGCGACCTGCGTATCGCGCGCCGGTGCTGAAACAGGCGCCGTGTTGCCGGTCAACAGATTGAGCTTGTTATGCGCCAGTCGCGCAAAATTGCCCTTCGGGTATTGCTCGAGATAGGCCACGAAATCGGCCGGATCCTTGCTGTCCTTGACCGAGTTCCAGAAAGCAAGCTCCACCTCGCGGGCACCCTGATCGGCCTGAGCGGGTTGCGCCGACGAGCCATCGGCGGCCGCGGCCTGGGCCACGCTTTGGGCCGACTTATTGGCCGGCGTGAAATAGAACGGCGCGGTGAGCGAGGAGGATTCCCAGGGCGTCTGGGCATTCCCCGTTTCGCTCAGCACACTGCCGCGCACGTCGCGGAACGCCTCTTCGATGCTGAGCCCCGGGGTGACGATGGCCTTGGCCAGTGCTGCGGTATAGGGGCTGTTGGCACCCTTGCCATCGGTCGCCACATCTCCCGGCGCCGTCGAATAGGCGACGAAGGAACCGCGCGGCGCCTCGATACGCGCGAGACCCATCTCAGCCGAGCGGAAGCTGCGCGGCAGCGGATTGTTACGGCAGGCATCGAGGATGATGATGTTGACGCGTGAATCAGCGAATTGCATCTGCTTCAAAACGGTATCCGCCGAGATCGCCTCGAGATCGACATCGGCCTCGCGCTTGATCTCGGCATGGACGGGAATGAGGTAGTTTTCACCGGCAACCTGCAGGCCGTGGCCGGAGTAATAGAACAGCGCCGTCACATCCGCTCCGGCAGAGGTGAGCTTTTCGCCGAATTCACCGATGGCACGCTTCATCGCCTTCTGATCCGCATCGGTAACGGCGATGACATCGAAGCCGGCCTGGGTCAGCGACCCGGCCATCAGCGTCGCATCGTTGACCGGGTTGGCAAGGCGGCCGAGCTCGCCGCCGTAATCGGCATTGCCGATGACCAGGGCGACACGGGGCTCCGCGTCGGCCCGGCCAAGACCCGCCGGTTGCAGAAGGACGGCGGCGGTGAGCACCATCAGCAGGCGCCAAGGATTGCGTGACAGAACCGGCATCTCGACCCATCCCTTTATTCTCACGAACCGGCGCCCCACCGGTTCTTCTTCCTTAGCGCGAAAGCCAAGCCCTTGGCCATGGGCCGAACTGTGATGACGCGCACCGGCCCCACACTTTCGCGGGTGCCATTTTCAGCGATGGTCCTCACCAGGCCGACCCGCTATGCTGGCCCTCTTCCCCGCACAATTCGTCAGATCGCCCCATTTCATGACCGTCCCGACCCGCGCCCCGGACCGCCCGGTATTTGCCATCCTGTTGATGAATCTGGCCGTTTTGGTCTTCACGTCGATGGACGGGTTGATCAAATACGCATCGGACACCTATGGCTACCCGACCGGCGAGCTCATCTTCGTGCGCAACCTCTTCGCCTTCATTCCCCTCATTGGCTACATGCTGGTGGTCGAGAAGCGGCTGCAGCTGACGACCGTCCAGCCCTGGGGCCATTTCTGGCGCGGCATCTTCGGCGTCTCGGCGATGTATTGCTACTTCCTGTCCTATCGGCTGCTGCCGCTGTCGGACGCCATCGCTCTCGGTCTCTCCGGCCCGATCTTCCTCACCACGCTATCGGTGCCGCTGCTGGGTGAAAAAGTGGGCTGGCGCCGCTGGAGCGCCGTCGTCATCGGCTTCATCGGCGTCGTGATCATGACCAGGCCAGGCTCCGGCGTTTTCGATCCGGCGGCACTGGTACCGCTGATCGCCGCCTTCTTCTATGCGCTCGCCATGATCTCGATCCGTAAGATGTCGGCCAATGAGCCGGCGACAACGATCGTATTCTATTTCACGGCCTTTGCCATGCTGGCCTCGCTCGTCACATTGCCCTTCGGCCGTTTCAACCCGGACCTTGCCTGGCGCTGGCCGGGCGGCGGGGCGGAAATCGGCTTGCTCGTGCTGATCGGCGTGATGGGCGGCGCCGCACAGATCGCGCTCACCACCGCCTTTCGCCGCGCCTCGGTCTCGGTCGTGGCGCCGTTCGATTACATGGCACTGGTCTATGGCTTCCTGATCGGCTTCCTGATCTTCGGCGAATCGCCGGACCGCTACCTCATCATCGGCGGTGTCGTCGTGGTGGCGAGCGGTATCTACATCATCCACCGCGAAACCCTGCTGGCACGCGAACGGCGGCGCAAAGCGACGCTGCCGTCACTACCGGTCGTCGAATAAGCCCCTCGCCCCTACGCCTTGCTCCATGAAGTGGGGTGAGGGGCGCTTCTTACAGACGTTCTTCGATCGCGTCCCAGATCTGGTCTTCGAGGCAGACGCCATCGAAGCGGTTGATCTGCTGCAGGCCCGTGGGCGAGGTGACGTTGATTTCGGTCAAGTAATCACCGATCACATCGATGCCGACGAAGATGAGGCCGCGGCGTTTCAGCTCCGGCCCGATGATCTCGCAGATTTCTTCTTCACGCTTGGTGAGGGTCGACTTCACCGCCTGACCGCCGACATGCATGTTGGAGCGCGCTTCGCCTTGTGCCGGCACGCGGTTGATGGCCCCCACGGGCTTGCCGTCGATCAGGATGATGCGCTTGTCGCCCAACCGGACTTTGGGTTCATAGCGCTGGACCTGGATCGGTTCGCGATAGAACTGGGTGAACATCTCGAGGAGCGAGGCGAGGTTCTCATCGTCCGGTTTCACATGGAACACGCCGGCGCCGCCATTGCCAAAAAGCGGTTTCAGAATGATGTCCTTGTGCTCGGCCCGGAAAGCCAGGATCTCCTGGCGGTCGCTGGTGATGAGCGTCGGCGGCATTACGTTCTCGAATTCGGTGACCGAGAGCTTTTCCGGCGCATTTCGAACATGGGCTGGATCGTTGACCACCAGCGTCTCCGGATGAATGCGCTCCAGGATATGCGTCGCGGTGATATAAGCCATGTCGAAAGGCGGATCCTGGCGCATCAGGATGACATCGAGCGTCGAGAGATCGAGGGTCTCTTCCGCGCCCTGGGTCGCATGATTGCCGCGTTCACGCCGGAACTCCACGGGCCGCGCGCGTGCCGTCACCTTGCCGTCACGCCAGGTCAGATGGCGCGGGTGATAGTGGTAGAGCGCATAGCCGCGCTTTTGTGCGGCAAGGCCCAGGACAAAGCTGGAATCACCGTCGATATCGATCGTTTCGACGGGATCCATCTGAATGGCAACGGCAAGCTTCATGAAAAATCTCTCAAAGCGAAGGGATGTGGTCGGCGAAAGGATGTGGTCGGCGAAAGGATGGTCGGCGGGCAGTTTAGCGAGCGCCATGCGCGGCGCAAGCCGAGCTATTGCAGGCGCTGGCTGATATCCTGCAGCAGGCGCGCCACCTGATGGCGCTGGGCGTCATTGTCGGCGGTCTCCAGGAAGCGCGTCAGGGCAAGCTTGGCGGCCAGCAGATTGCCGAGGCGCGAATGGATGAGGCCGGCCTCGCGCCAGAAAGCGGCGGCATCGGGGGCAATCATCAGCATGCGCTCGACCACCGCGGCAGCCTTGGGCAGATTGCCCTCCTGAATGAGGCGCACCTTGATGTTGTTCTGCAGCCGCAGAAGGATATCGCGATTGCCAATCCCGGCATAATGGCCGGGTTGCAGCTCCGCCGTCTCACCCAAGGTCGTCTTCAGCCGCTGCCTGAGATCGCCGGTTTCCAGCATGCGGCCGCCATCGAAGGGATCGAGGATGGCAGCCCGCCCGTCATGAAACAGGCGCACGACGAAATGACCGGGGAAGTTCACCCCTTCGATCTGCCAGCCCTGGCTGCGCGCGGCATGGATATAGAGGATGGCCAGCGCCACCGGCAGACCCTGCCGGCGATCGATGACGCGCATCAGATCGGCATTCTGAAGATCGTCATAATTCATGCGGTCGCCGCGATAGGCGAACTCACCTGCCATGATGTCGGCGAGCAATCGACAGCGCGCATCGAGTCCGTCTTGGCCGGCCAGTGCAAGTGACGGCAGGCTCACGGCCATTTTCATTGCATCGGCGATGGCCGCAAGATGCAGGCGATAGGGGTGGCGGGCCGCTTCCGGCCGGTCGCTCGCCGCGAGACTGAGAGCCGTTTCGGCAAGATCAATCTCGGCATCAGGCAGTGCGCCGACCCGGTTGAGGTCCGCCTCGATTTTGGCGCGGGCGTTCGTTTCTGGCATGGCGATGGTGCGACGGTTACAGGACGCTCTTTACGGCAATTTAGCCGGAACGCCCTGTTGTGTCGCCGGTTGCGTGGAGATCGGGAGCAGCGTGCTCTCGGCGCTGGCGGTCTTTTCGACCAACGCCGGCTGAGCCGGGGTGGATTTGATGGCCGGTGCCGGGGTTGATGCCTGGGTTGATGCCTGGGTTGACGCCGGGGTTGGTGTCGACGGCAGGCGCTCCACCGTTGCTGCGACCACCGGTTCATCTGCCAGCATTTTTTTCTTGGCTGGGCCGGGTGGCGGATCGGCATAGGGCTTCTCGGCCGGGATGGGCGGCAGCGGGTCGCTGACCAGACGGACGTAGCTCACCACCTCGCGCACATAAGCGATGTCGCGGGCGTGATCGATGACGCGCTGCCGCTCGATGTCGTTCTGCGCGACGCCCGTCAGATAAACAGTGGAACGGATGCAATCGATGCTGAAATTATTGGCGCGGACCTGCCGATCCGCCATCAGTTTCAGGCGCAGGCGCTGAATGAGCCAGGAATCCTCGCTGTAATCACCGAAATCGAGCGCGCGGCCGATCTTGATGTCGTTCTTCACCTCGCGCACGCCGGTGGGCTGCCAGGCGATCTCGGTTGCCAGCTGCTTGTCCTCCGGCTTCTGCACGAAACCGGTCAGCAGCACGCGCCCCTCATGCACCTGCAGGCTCACTTTCTGGAACAGATATTGATCGTGGCGTAGCAGGCGTTCGTTGATCGTCACCCAGGTGAGGTTGTCATCGACGCCGGTCACCAGGCCGCGTTCCTGGGTCGCCAGATTGATGGTGGTGGCGGCAACGCCGACGGCGGCTCCAACCGGCGAGCAGGCGCTGAGCATCTGTCCCAGAAAAAGACCAGCCATCCCCCCGGCGACCACGCGCAGCGGGCGTATTGGCAAGGAACCAGCAAATCGCAGCAGGACCGGGGTCATGGCGCGAATCATGCCCGAACTCCGACTCGGGCTCAAGAGAAGTCTTAACGATAGGCGCTAAGTATTTGCTAGATTTGAGTCAGAACGCTTCAGGTCGCCAGGCGTCCGTGAGATGGACCGGCCAGCCTAGTTTGGCAAAAGCGACCACATCGCAGCGGATATCCAGCCCCGCAAGTTCCGGCCGGGTCTTCAAGTAATGGCCGAGGGCTCGGCCCAGGCGCCGCTGTTGCGGCCCCATAACGGCACCCCGGGCAAGCCCCGCCTCGCCCCTTGTCTTCACCTCGACCAAAGCGAGGACATTGCCTTTCCGGACCAGGATATCGATTTCGCCAAGCTTCGAGCGCCAGTTGCGCTCCAGGATCCGGTAGCCCTTGAGGCGTAGATAGGCAACGGCCAGGCTTTCCGCCCAAAGCCCCCGGCGGCGCGCCTTCGCTCCCCGCTGCCGCCGATCACGCATCCCCACCCATTTCCTGCTTCAGCTCCAATGCCCGCTGATAGACCTGCCGCTTGGGCAAACCGGTAGCGGCCGCCACCGCCTCGGCGGCTTCCTTGACGCGCATCGCCTTCAACGCCTTGCGCAGGGCATCGTCGAGCGTGTCGGCGCTGGGCCCCGCATCCGCCAAAGGCGGCCCGATGACGATGACGATTTCACCCTTGGGCGGACCGGCCTGCGTATAATGATCGAGTAATTCCTGCAGCGACCCGCGCCGCACCTCCTCGAACATCTTGGTGAGTTCCCGCGCCACGGCCGCCGGCCGGTTGCCCAGCACGCCGCGCAGATCGGCAAGCGCTGTCGTCAGCCGGGGCGCCGTTTCAAACAGGACCAGCGAGGCACGAAGGCCCGCCACTTCCTCCAATTCCGCACGGCGCGCGGCCGATTTGGCATCGAGGAAGCCTAAGAACAGGAAACGGTCGGTCGGCAGGCCGGAAAGGATGAGCGCCATGACCGGCGCCGAGGGCCCGGGCAATGCCGTCACCTTGAGGCCCAAACCAGTCATCTCCCGCACCAGCTTGAAGCCCGGATCGGAAATGAGCGGTGTGCCCGCATCCGAGACCAAGGCGATCCTTTCGCCCCGGCTGACGCGCTCGATCAATTTCGGGCGCATCTCATCGGCATTGTGGTCGTGATAGGAAAGCAGCGGCTTCTTCAATCCCAGATGCTGCAGCAGACGGATGGTAATGCGCGAATCCTCGCAGGCGATGGCATCGGCGCCCTTCAGATAATCCGCCGCGCGCGGTGAAAGATCGCCCAGATTGCCGATCGGCGTCGCGACCAGTCCCAATTCGCCATCACGCTTCTGCGATGTGGCCGTCATTCCGCCTTTTTCCTGTGCTGGCCTAGGTTTACTTGATGGGCCGCTGTCGTTAGGCTTTGTCATCGAATCTCTTAGATTAATCTGCCGGAGTGATCATGATCGCAGCATCGAAGCCGACGCGCCCCCTCTCTGCCTTGGCGGGTGCCCTTTTGTCGAGCTTCGCACTTATGGCTGTGGCGGCTTGCGCCCCCAACGTAGCGCCGCCGCCCAAGGTTAGCCAGCCGGCCCCGGCGCCGGTCCCAGCACCGGCCACCCAGGCGCCCAGCACCCCGGCCGAGCCAGTCGACACCGATATCAAGGTGGGTCTGCTGCTGCCATTGTCCGGCCAGCAGGGTGGGCTGGGTCGCGCCATGCTGCAAGCGGCCGATATGGGCCTCTTCGACGTGGCGGGCGACAATTTCAAGCTCATCCCACGCGATACGGCGACCCCTGGCGGCCCGGCAGCAGCAGCGCGCGAGGCTTTGGCCGACAAGGCCGACATCGTGCTGGGCCCGCTCTTCAGCGCCGAACTGAAGCAGGCATCGGCGCCGGTCACGGCCGCCCGCGTGCCGATGGTGAGTTTCAGCAACGACAATTCGCAGGCGCAATCCGGCGTCTATATTCTCGGCATCACGCCGGAAAGCCAGGTAGCCCGCGTCGTCGGCTATGCGGCAAGCCAAGGCGTCAAGCGTTTCGCCATCATGACGCCCAACAACGCCTATGGCCGGCTGGTGCTCGCGGCCTATCAGGAATCGGTGGTGAAAGCCGGCGGCACGATCTCGCAGGTCACCTTCTATGACTCCAAGACCCTCGACCTCACCCAGCCGGTGCGCGAGATGGCCGACGCCTATAAGCGCAGCGGCTTCGATGCGCTGATGATCCCGGAAGGCGGGCAGAAACTCCGTGCCTTCGCCGCCATGCTACCGGCCTTCGAAATGCCCACCGGCCTGGTGCGCCTGCTGGGCACGGCGCAATGGCAGGATCCGGCCGTCGCCGCCGAACCGGGGCTGGCGGGCGGCTGGTTTGCCGCGGTGGCGCCGGAGAAACTCCAGAGCTTCTCGCAGCGCTACACCAGCCTCTATGGTGCGGCACCCGACCCGCGTGCGGCCATCGTCTATGATGCCGTGACCCTCGCCGTCGCCCTATCGCAATCCAAGGAAGGCGGCGACTTCACGCAAGGCCGCATCACCGACCCTTCGGGCTTTTCCGGCGTAACCGGCGTTTTCCGCCTGGACGCTAACGGCAAGACCGAGCGCGGCCTTGCCGTTCTTGAAGTCGGTGGTGGCACGTTCAACGTGAAAGACCCGGCGCCGACGACCTTTGCGGCGATCATCAACTGAGAACGTCACCTACTTTTCACAAGACTCGCACGGAATAAACTAGAACGGGTTATCATTCTTGCCATGATTGGCGCGTGCTGCCTTCAAAAATGCTGAATTTGCAGAGGTTGCCTCAAATCCATCCGAAAACGGCGTTCCAATTCGTGTGCACATCTTGTCATTTGCTAGCGCCCTCGAATTCAACCTAGAGTCGCCTACAGGTCTTTCCGACGGGTAGGCGGATTCTCAGATGGCCGAAATGGCAGGCGCGTTATTGCAGCGTGGACTGGGCGCGGTTCATCGTCAGATCAGCCGGAATCTGCCGAGCCATACTGTCTTCAATTATTGCCTGGCCCTGCCGCGCTTCTGTCATGGCAACGGCCGCATGCCACGCGCCTCATCCGACCCGCGCGCGACCCTCAACGACATCATTTTCCACCGCATGATCCGCAACGAGTGGTCGGTGTTGCAGCAGACTTGCGTCGACAAGGAATATGCCAAGGAACTGGCGGTCGCCAAGGCACCGCTAGTCAAGGCGGCGATGACCGAGAGCGTGCTGCATCTGACATCCGCAACCGACGTCACCGAGGTTGCCGACTGGCTGAAGCCGTTCCTAGGCCACAAACTGGTGGTGAAGCCGACCCACAGTTTCGGCTCGATCCTTTATCTCGACGACACAATCAGCATGCAGCGCCTGGCCGATTTCTTGCGCTACGCCAAGCGAAACTTCTTTCATGCGCGGCGCGAGGCACAGTACCGCAATCTCGAAAAGAAACTGATCGTCGAGCAGAACCTGGCGCCGGATCAGCGCATCAAGGATTATAAATTCGCCTGTTCCGACGGCTATGTGATGCATGGACGGCTCGATGTCGATCGCTTCACGCCGCAGCACAGGCGCGCCCTCTTCACCGTGCCCGAATTCGATGTCATTCCGGTCAGATGCGGCGGGCTGGACTTTCCGGAGCGGATTGAACGGCCACCGCATCTTGCCGAGATGGTCGAGATCGCCGCCCAGTTGTCGCGCGGTTTCGATTTCGTGCGCATCGATCTCTATGACACGCCGCAAGGGGTCTATTTCGGCGAGTTCACGTTCACACCCAGTGCCGGTGCCTGCGCCTATTCCGACGAAGAGATTGCCATCGCGATGGCGCTGCGGCTCAAGATGATTGCGCCGAATATGATAAAGCAGCCGAAAAGGCGATCAGCCCAGCAGATCCCCCAGCACGGCATCGAGGCGCTGGCGCCCGAGGACGGTGGCAAGGAGGCGCCCCTCCTGCACCTCAAGAAATCCGCCTTCGCTGAGGCGTCCTAAACGCTGCGGATCGAGGCAAGCGGCGAAGGGTCGTCCGGCTTCCGCTTCGAAGCGGCTGAGCGGGATGCCTTCGGCGAGGCGCAGGCCCATCATGGTGAGCTCGATGACGCGCTCCTCGAGCGTCACCGTCTCATGCTGTCGCGTGGCATGGCCGCGTTCGGCAACCATTTCCAGCCAGCGTTCCGGCGCCCTGTGCTGGCGCGTCGCGAATTTGCCGCCGTCGATCGTCAATCTGCCATGAGCACCCGGGCCAATGCCGACATAATCGCCATAGCGCCAATAGGTGAGGTTATGCCGCGATTCCGAACCGGGGCGCGCGTAGTTTGAAATCTCGTAACCCGCCATGCCGGCACCACCCAGCATGTCGGCAGTCAGCTCGTATAACTCGGCCTGCACATCTTCCTCCGGCAGCACAAAATCGCCGCGCGCATAGGCTTGCTCAAAGACCGTGCCGGTTTCGATGGTGAGCTGGTAGAGAGAGATATGATCGGCGGCGAAGGTTAGTGCCCGCTGCAGTTCGGCCCGCCATTTGTCAGTACTTTGACCGGGCCGCGCGTAGATGAGGTCGAAGGTAAAGCGCTCAAAGGTTTCGGCGGCAAAGCCAAGCGCCTTCAGCGCTTCATCTTGATTGTGCTGGCGGCCCAGGAATTTGAGATCGGCATCGTCGAGCGCCTGGATGCCGAGCGACACGCGGTTGATGCCCGCCTGGCGAAAGTCCCGCAGCTTCCTCGCCTCGACCGAAGTTGGATTGGCTTCGAGCGTGATCTCGATATCATTGGCAATCCGCCAATGCCGCGCCACCGCGTCGATCACAGCTTCCGTCGTCGCCGGATTCATCAGCGAGGGCGTGCCACCACCGAAAAAGATGCTGGTGACCGATCGGCCCGGCGTCATCGTCGCATAATGCGCCAGTTCCTTGAGATAGCTCTCCCGCCACGCGTCTTCCTCAATCCGCTCGCGTACATGGGAATTGAAGTCGCAATAAGGGCATTTGGCCTTGCAGAAAGGCCAATGGATATAGACCCCGAAACCGCGCTTATCCTCAGTCACTTCAGCATCTCGAGCAGGTTGATGAAGATGCCTTCTGGATTCATCAGGATATCGTTGTTCCAAAAGCGCTTCACGCGATACCCATTCCGTTCCCAGAGCCGTCTTTGCCACGGCGCCACCCCCCTCTCCTAGCTCCTCTTCCCTGTCGACGCATGCCGACATTCGTCGGCGGGCTGGAGAGCGGTTGGGGTGAGGGGGTGTCTGAAGACTATCCCCGCCGGCGGTTGCGGCGGCGGCCGCCGTCGTCGCCTTCCGGGGCCGCTGCCGTCTTGGGCTCGGGGAGATTCACAGCCTTGGCGAGATGCGGATAGGGTGCGGTCTTGTGCGGCAAGGCCATGGCGCCGATGAAATGCTCCTGGAACTTCGCCTCGACCGCCGTCTCGATCTTCTCGACCTGCTTCACCACGCGGGCGATCTCGTCGCGGGCGGAGCGGTTGAGGAGAGCGATGCGCGCACCGGTACCTGCGGCATTGCCGGCCGAAGTCACCTTGGCGAGATCGCAATCCGGAATCATGCCCAGCACCATCGCGTATTTGACGTCGATATGGCTGCCGAAGGCACCGGCCAGCGTGATGCGGTCAAGCTTGTCGATGCCGAGCTTATCCATCAGCAGGCGCGCGCCGGCATAGAGTGCCGCCTTCGCGAGCTGGATGGCGCGGATATCGTTCTGCGTGATGCGGAGCTGCGGCTGGCCGTCATGCAGCATGTAGATGAAGGTGCGGCCGTCCGGCTGGATGCGTGGGCTCTTGGCCGCCATCGCCCCGTCGATGACGCCGTCTTGCGTGAGGATGCCGGCGAGGAACATCTCGGCCAGTGCCTCGATGATGCCGGAGCCGCAGACACCGGTGACGCCGAAGGCTTCCGTTTCCTTCGAAAAATCAGGATGGTCCGACCACAGATCGCAGCCGATCACCTTGAAACGCGGCTCCAGCGTATGGCGGTCGATGCGCACGCGCTCGATGGCGCCGGGTGCCGCGCGCTGGCCGCAGGAGATCTGCGCGCCTTCGAAAGCGGGGCCGGTCGGCGACGAGGCCGCCAGCAGCTTGTGCTTGTTGCCGAGTACGATTTC
Organism: Pseudomonadota bacterium; assembly: GCA_016183985.1. GTDB lineage: Bacteria > Pseudomonadota > Alphaproteobacteria > Dongiales > Dongiaceae > Dongia. The sequence goes on from JACPDN010000010.1 coordinate 130,363, forward strand.
AGCATTGGTGCCGACATCGACGATGAGCGTCATCTCCTCCGCCTCGTAAGGCGTTTCGGACAGGATGACACCGGCGGTATCGGCGCCGACATGGCCGGCGATGCAGGGCAGCACATAGATGCGCGCATTGGGGTGCACGTGAAGATCGATCTCGCTTGCCCAGATCTGCACCGGCCCGTCTGTCGCCAATGCAAAGGGCGCCCAGCCGAGCTCGATCGGGTTAATACCGAGCAGCAGATGATGCATGATCGGGTTGCCGACGAAGGTGCATTCCAAGATGTCGCCCACCGTGCAGCCGGCTTCCTTGGCGACGGCCTGCGCGAGGTCGTTCAAGGATTCGCGCACCGCCCTGGTCATGTCGGCGTCGCCGCCCGGGTTCATCATGACATAGGAGACGCGGCTCATCAGGTCTTCGCCGAAGCGGATCTGCGGGTTCATGAGACCCGAAGAGGCCACGACGTCGCCGGTTGCCAGATCGCACAGATGGCCGGCGATGGTGGTGGAGCCGACATCGACCGCAAAGCCATAGATCTTGTCCTGGAAACCCGGCCAGACGGCCGTGATCTGCTTACCCTGATGCACGGCGACGGTCACCTTCCACTCGCCCTTGCGCAAGGCCTGCTGCAGGCCCTGGATCGCGCGCACGTCGCAATCGAGGCCTTCGAGGCCCCATTGCACCTTCAAGGCCTTCTCGAGCCGCTGCAGATCGCCGGTCGGATCGTGCATGTCCGGCTCCTGCACCTCGACGTAATGGAGGCGGATGACGGGATCGAGGCGGATCTCGCGCATCTCGGCGCGCTTGCGGACGACTTGCTTATGGACCTGGCTGTCGGCCGGCACATCGATGACGAGATCGCCCAGCAGCTGCGCCGAGCAAGAAAGGCGGCGGCCGGGTTTAAGCCCGCGCTTGTCGGCATAACGCTGCTCGACGCTGGAAAAGTCGGAGAGGTGATGCGCGTCCGAGGTGACGCCGAGCTTGGCGAACTCGCCTTCCGAGACCACCACCTGGCAGCGCCCGCAGATGCCGCGCCCGCCGCAAACCGAATCGATATCGACGCCGAGCTGGCGGGCGGCGGTGAGGATCGGCGTGCCCTTGGTAAAGCGACCGCGCTTGCCCGACGGCATGAAGACGAGCCAGGCCTGGTCGCCATTCTCCGCGCCGTTGCCGTTTTCCAGTGAGGCCGTGCCGACATCCGCCATGATGGGTATTCCTGCAATGCTCGTATGGTTTTAGCTGGCCCTGAAAATGCCAAACCCCATCCTCGGGCTCAAGGATGGGGATGGTCCTTTTTCTCTCGTTGCCGAGAGAGACTTCAATTGCTCCCCCTCTCCCCGACCCTTCCCCACGTTGGGGGGAGGGAGCTCACCGAGTTCGCTTCGCGGTCAGAAGCAGACTGGCTAAAGTCCCCTCCCCCAACGTGGGGGAGGGTTAGGGAGAGGGGGCTTTTCTCAGTTCACGCGCCCACCGCTTCCGGCGTGCTGCCGCCGCCGGCACCGCCGCCACCGCGGCGGCCAGAACGCTCGCGACGGCCACGGCCGCCGGCATCGCCTTCCGGCGTCGGCTCGCGGAAGCGCTTGATCCAATGGGCGCAATGCGCGTCGGTGCCCATCAGCACGTCGGCGCCCCAGATGCCGGTCATTTCTTCCGGATGCAGCGGGTTCATGATCGCCGAAGTCATGCCGGCGCCGATCGCCATGGCCAGGAACGACTGGTTGAGGCCGTGGCGGTTCGGCAGGCCGAAGCTGATGTTCGAGGCGCCGCAGGTCGTGTTGACCTTCAATTCTTCGCGCAGGCGCCGGATGAGGCTGAACGCCGCCTTGCCGGCATTGCCGAGGGCACCGATCGGCATGACCAGCGGATCGACCACGATATCCTTATAGGGGATGCCGTAATCGGCCGCGCGCTGCACGATCTTCTTGGCCACTTCGAAACGCACGTCGGGGTCTTCCGAAATGCCGGTCTCGTCATTCGAGATGGCGACGACGGCGGCGCCGTATTTCTTCACCAGCGGCAGCACGACTTCGAGGCGCTCTTCTTCGCCCGTGACCGAGTTCACCAGCGCCTTGCCCTTATAGACCGAGAGGCCGGCTTCGAGCGCGGCCACGATCGAGCTGTCAATCGAGAGCGGCGTATCGGTCAGCGACTGCACCAGCTGGATGGCCTCGGCCAGGATACGCGGCTCGTCGGCCATCGGGATGCCGGCATTGACGTCGAGCATATGGGCACCTGCTTCGACCTGGGCCAGGGCATCGGACTTCACGCGGCTGTAATCGCCTGCCGCCATTTCCGCAGCCAGCAGCTTGCGGCCGGTGGGATTGATGCGCTCGCCGATGACGCAGAAGGGGCGATCGAAGCCGATCACGATTTCCTTGGTGGCCGAGCTGACGACGGTATCGGTCATAACGGGTAGTCCTTTCTAGACAAACGAATGTTGCTTAGCTCATGCCACGACGCTGACTGGCTCTGCTGGGCGCGGAGCACGTCGCGGCTGGCGATTCTTCATCACGCCCGAGGCGTGGATGATCTCGTTGACGAATTCTTCCTGGCGATAGGCCATGACGTGGACGCCATGAACGCCCTCGATCTCCTTGATCTCCTGGATGAGATCGATGGCGAGCTGCTTGCCCTCGGCCTTCTCGTTCTTCGACTTTTCCATCCGGTCGATCACCGCATCGGGAATATGGACGCCCGGCACATTGGAGCGCATCCAACGCGCCGTCTTCGAGGATGGCAGAGGGCCGACGCCGATCAGGAAGAAGGCCTTCTCGTGCAAGCCCTGTTCGCGCACCTTGTCCATGAATTTGCGCAGCATCGGCACGTCATAACAATACTGTGTCTGGATGAATTGGGCGCCGGCAGCGATCTTCTTGCCGATATGAATGGCGCGGTGATCGAGCGGCGGCACGAAGGGATTGGCAGCGCCGCCCAAGAACACGCGTGGCGGCACCGTGATCTTGCGGCCCGAGAGGAACTTCCCCTCATCGCGCATGCCGCGGATGCAACGCAGAAGCGAGGTGGAATCGAAATCGAACACCGGCTTGGCTTCCGGCTGGTCACCGGCTTGGACACCATCGCCGGTGAGGCAGAGGATGTTCTGCACGCCCATGGCGGCAGCACCCAGCACGTCGCCCTGGATGGCGATGCGGTTCCGGTCGCGGCAGGAGATCTGCATGATCACGGCATAGCCGGCGCGCGTCAGCAGCGAGCAGATGCCGACCGACGACATATGGCAATTGGCACCCGAGGCGTCCGTCGCGTTGATCGCGTCGCAGACTTCGGACAAGACCAGGGCGCGGTCGTAGACGTCGCGGGGATCGGCGGAATCCGGCGGATTGAGTTCGGCCGTCACGGCGAACTTGCCGGCGCGCAAGATGCGCTCCAGGCGGCCGCCCGAGGAATGGCCGGGCAGGTTGGGCAGCGGTGCCGCGGGATCGATCTGCGGGTCCATCATGCCGCCTTCCCCTCACCCGAAGCAGCGGGCTTCGCTGTGTCAGGCTTGGCTGCTTCAGGCTTCTTGGCAGGCGGCGCCTTGGGAGGCTTCGGCGCGAATTCGCCGACCTTCTTCTCCATGCGCACAACGCGCAGCCAGGAGGAGCGGCCCTTGATCTTGTTGTCGACCTGCAGCTGCACGTCCTGGATCTTTCCAAGATCGCCCATATTCTCGGCGCCCGCCCAGCCCTGAACCCAGACGCATTTCATCTCAGGCTTCACTTCGCAATGGCCGTTGGGACGGACACCGCCGCAAGGGCCGTTGCGCAGGGTCTTCGGGCAATTCATCGGGCAGGACATGCCGGTCGAGGAGAGGGCGCATTGCCCGCACATCTGGCAATCGAACAGAAAGCCCTTGGTGGCCTTTTCCATCACCTGGAACGGGCGCTCGACCTTCTCATAGCCGATCTTGTTCCAGACCGGATGCAAGGCCACGATGACGCGCTCGAAGGCTTTATAAAAGCGGTTGAGGCCCTTTGCGTGGCGCACCGACCAGAGGCGCACTGCGTACATGGGATAACGCCCTTATGCTTTCGCGGCGGCAAGGCCGCCGGTTTCGACGAGTTCTTTGAGCTTCTCTTCTGGAAACAGGGCTTCAAGTGCTGCCGCGGCCTTCGCCACTTCCGCTTCCAGATCGTCGCTGACCTCGACCGGGGCAGCACGGCGCCATTCGGCCAGATACGAATCGGTGTCGCGCAGGTTGGCGCGCATGGCGGCGCGGTCGATCGCCTTTTCGAAGCGCTCATCGAGTTGGCGCTTGGCGCTGTCGCGCCCCTTCTTGACGATGACCTGGGCGGGAATGTCGCGCCAGTAGACGGTGACGAGTTGAGCCATGTCGTTCTTCAATCCTGTTTTTGCGAAGCGGCCGCCTGCTTCATGAAGGTGGCCATTTCGCCGTAACCCGTAAATCGCCGTTCGAAGGCAAGTCCCAATCGCTCGGCAGCTTGTTTCGCCTTCTCCGTCAACGCCGGATCGTCGATCTGCGCCAGATAGACGACACGGCGGTAATGGCCGAAATAGGCGTCGCGCAGTTCCGGGTGGCGATCGAGACCCATCCCTTGCCAGATCAGCCGGTCGAAATGCCGGGTGATGTAATCGGTGAGGAAAAAGCTCCCCAATTCCTCTTCCATCATCCCTTCGAAGGCATCATGCCCGGCGAAGAAATCGTAGCAATGGGGCCCCTCGATCCGCTCGACCCCTTCCTCCTCCAATACGCGGTCGAGCGCACCGCCCGTTCCGCAATCGCCATAGAGCACGAAGATCTCTTTAAAGCGCTTCTTGCCCCAGCGTATTTTTGTCCTGACACCCTCCGGGATCTTGTCCGGGCGGTTATGCCAGATTGCCGGCAGGCAGGTCACCGCCAATTGGTCATCCGACCAGCCGTTCGCGTCGCGCACAGCCACGAATTCCTTGGCCAGCGCGCCGCAGGCAATGATCAGGCAACCTGATTTGGCCGCATTCGACACATTCCCACTCCAACAATCGGCCTATTGCTAGGCCCTCTACCCATACATGGCTGCAATTGGGGCGACTGCAGATAGTCGATTAACGACTAGCCGTCATGTCGCAAACTGAACTTTTCTCACCCGGAGGTGAGGCGGGGTCATGGGGCCACTCTCCTTTCTATCCGCATTCTGTCCGCTCTTCGCGCATAACTAGCATGTGAGGCCTATTTTCGATCCCAAGTTTAGGAACGAAGTCGCCAGATTTACCATTCATTAAGTAACTGAAATTGCCAGATTTTTCTCTTTGCAGATGATCCATGTCAACTCAGGCCCCGCGATACCCGGCCATCTTTGCCTCACCCAGCCCGCTTGCCAGAGAGAGGCGAAGATGACCGACCAGCAACCCGACCTCCATATCACCGAGCGCCTCGCTTTTTCGGGGATTGATGACCGGGTACTGGCTGTCATCAAGGGCTTCCGGGCTGAGATCGACGGGGCCTTGCCTGATGCGGTCGCCGGTTTTTACCGGCATCTGGGGAACTGGCCCAACCTCACCAAGATGTTTTCGGCCCCCGGCCGCCTTGAACATGCGAAGGCAGCCCAGATCGCACATTGGAAGCGGCTCTTTTCCGGCACGCTCGACGATGCCTATTTCCAGTCGGCCCTGAAAATCGGTCACATCCACGCCAAGATCGGGCTCGAGCCGCGCTGGTATATCGCCGCCTATCATCGCACCTTGTCGCATCTCATCCGCCACGCCGTCTCGCGCAGCTATTCGCGCCTGCATGCCCACCGCGCCACGGTGGAGCTCGGCGATCTCATCTCTGCACTGACCCAGCTCGCCATGCTCGACATGGATATCGCCGTCTCAGCCTATTTCGAGGAATTGCAGCACCAACACACGCTAGAGATCGAGCGCATCGGCCGGGACTTCCGCGGCAAGGTGGGCGGCGTGATCGGCGCCCTGAAGCAGGTCACCGAACATCTCAAATCCGGCTCGACCGAATTGCTGAGCAGCGCGCATTCGGCGGCAGCCGATGCCGAGGCTGTCTCCGAGGCCTCCCGTGTCACCGCGCAAAATGTCGAAAGCGTCGCCGCCGCGGCCGAGGAACTGACCGCCGCCATCAGCGAGATCCAGCGCCAGACGACCAGCGCCAGCGCCATTGCCTTGCAGGCAGTGGGTGAGGCCAACAGTTCCAACGAATCGGTGAGCAGCTTGGAACAGGCCGCCGACCACATCGGCAGCGTCGTAAAGCTCATCGACGATATCGCCGGCCACACCAATCTCCTGGCGCTCAACGCCACGATCGAAGCGGCTCGCGCCGGTGATGCCGGCCGCGGCTTCCAAATCGTGGCGGCCGAGGTAAAGGGCCTGTCGCGCCAGACCGCGGATGCCACCAGTCAGATCAGCGGCGAGGTGAAGGCGATGCAATCGGCAACGGGGCGATCGGCCCAGAACATGCACACCATCGCCAGCACCGTCGGCCGCATCAGCGATACGGCAACGGCGATCGCCGCGGCCGTCGAGCAGCAGGGCGCCGCCACAACCGAAATCGCGCGCAGCGTCGAGAACGTCTCGCAAAGCACATCGGCGGTGACGACCCGCATCGCCGCCGTCGCCAATTCGATCAATGTCGCCAACCGCATTGCCGACAGCGTCTCGCACGAGATTGCCGATCTGATGGCCCAGACCAACGCCCTGGAACAGGAGGTCGAAGATTTCCTCGCCAGCCTCGGCCAGCAGACACAGGATAAAGTCGCCTGACCCGAGCGCGAAACAGCGGGCATCCGGCAATGCCATCGGCAAATTGTCCGAAAAGCGTAGCGCAAGTCATTTTGCGGCCAAATCAGGGCTAGCATCGCGGCCCATCTTGGCCTTTGCTTTCAGCCGTAAATGCGAAATCCGTCGAGACGCAACCTCTGCTGCGGAGAAACTGTCATGAGGAATCTGCGTATTGGGTTCAAGATCGCTCTCGCCATGGGTATCGTACTGCTGGGGCTGATGCTTCTCGGCGGTGCAGCCATCTACAATCTCAGCGTCGTCAACGCGCAATCGACCATCATCGCCGTCAATTGGCTGCCCAGCGTCGATGTCACCGACAAGATGAATATGAACACCTCGGACGTGCGCGTCGCCCAAGGCCTGCACATTCTGTCGCTGACCGATGACGAAATGGCCAAAGCCGAGGCTGAGATCAACGCACAGTTGAAGACTCTCGACGACAATCGCAAGATCTATGAGTTGCTCATCTCCAGCGATGAAGAGCAGCAGCTCTACGAGACCTTCGGCAAGCAATGGGCCGCCTATATGGCGGTGAGCCAAAAGGTGTTGGAGTTGTCGCGCAAGAATGCCAATGAGGAAGCGACGGCACTCTTCAAGAGCGAGGCGCGCCAGCATTTCGATGACGCATCCCTGACGCTGACGAAGCTTGCGGAACTCAACCGCAACGGCGCCAATGCGGCCAGTGCCGAAGGTGACAGGGTCTATGGCGAATCGCGCACATTGATCATTTCGGTCTTCGTGGCGCTGCTGATCTTCAGCCTGATCGTCGGCTATCTGCTGGTGAAGGGTATCAGCGGTCCGGCCAGTGCCATTGCCAGCGTCTTGCAGGCTATGTCCACCGGCAATCTCGACATCAAGGTGCCGGAGACCGATCGCGGCGATGAAATGGGCGATATTGCCAAGGCGAGCCTTGTCTTCCAGGAAGGCATGATCAAGGCCCGCGACCTGGCGGCCGCCCAGGCCGTTGCCCAGCAGGAGCAGATCGAGCGCGGGAAGAAGATGAACATCGCCGTCGCCGATTTCGACAATATCGTCTCGGAAGTCGTGGCGGCGGTGAATGCCGCGGCGACCGAGCTTCAGGCAACCGCGCAGGCGCTTGCCGCCACGGCGGAAGAGACGGCCCAGCAATCCTCGGTCGTGGCGGCGGCATCCGAAGAGATGTCGCAAAACGTCCAGACGGTGGCCTCGGCAACCGAGGAACTATCGGCGTCGATCAGCGAGATTTCCGGCCAGGTGTCGGAATCGAGCCGCATCGTCGGCGATGCCGTTTCCCAGGCCAACGACACAAATGCCAAAGTGAAGGGCCTGGCAGATGCGGCGGTGAAGATCGGTGAAGTGATCGGCCTCATTAACGACATCGCCGGTCAGACCAATCTCCTCGCGTTGAATGCCACGATCGAGGCGGCACGTGCTGGCGAGGCCGGCAAGGGCTTTGCCGTGGTGGCATCGGAGGTGAAGACACTGGCCACACAGACCTCGCGCGCCACCGACGAGATCGCCTCGCAGATTCGGGCCATTCAGGATGCCACCCATTCCTCGGCGGGTGCCATCGCCGGCATCACCCAGACCATCGGCCGGGTCAACGAGATCTCGACCGCCATCGCCTCCGCCGTCGAGGAACAGGGCGCCGCGACCCAGGAGATTTCGCGGAACGTGCAGCAGGCCGCGGCCGGCAGTGCCGAGGTTTCCAGCAACATTGTCGGTGTCACGCAAGCTTCGCAGCAGACCAGCGCCGGCTCGACCCAAGTGCTGACCGCCGCGGGCGAGCTGGCGCGGAACGGCGAACGGCTGAAGCGGGAGGTCGATACCTTTCTGCACACCGTGCGCCACTTATGACGGCAACAGGGAAATTCGCGCTGATAGATGCGTAAAGCGGTTAATACCGCAAAAAATGTTTCACGTGAAACATTGCATCCGGCCTGGATGGTACCCATATCCATCTTCATGACGGATGGCGCCACGCCCCCGCGGGCCCGTCCTGGTCGAAATGGCTGAAGGCGCGCAGATGCAACCCTGTTTGCAGCCGAGCCTTTAGCCCGCCGCCCAACCCTTTCGCCGGATCACGGATGTACTGACCGGCAAAGCGGTGGGCTGGCGAAGACCCAAGCTCCCCCTATCTATTCCGCCGCCTCGTCCCGGTCGAGTTCTTGCAGCGCGTGCGCGATCCAATGGCGCGTCAGTTTTTCCTGCACCGATTGCTGCCCCAGACGCTGCCTGAGCCCGGCGAAATCGACGCGGTCGAGATCCTGGTCCTGGTTGAAGCAGGAGAAGACGACCGTCTCCTTCCCCGTCACCGGATCCTTATGCGGCTGCAGGCATTGGGCGCAGATTTCCTTCATCATGCATTGCATGGGCGAGTTGATCGACCCCACGGCACAATGCGCGGGCTTGAGATAGGGTTTCAATACCTCATGCCGCGCGCGCTGGACGGCAGCCATCATGCCGTCGGAGCCGATGGCGATGATGCGGTCGACATTGTTCAGCGGAATGTCGGCGGGGCCGAGCTTTCCTTCGGCGTAGGAGACGATGCTCTCGATGATATTGCCGACATGGGTCTTGTCCTGGGGCCGCGTGGGCTGAAAACCCGGCGCCTCGTCCGACGACCAGATGACGATATCGGCTGCCGCCTCGATCTCGTCGACCTTGTAGCGATCCTCGAGCTTCTTATAACCAGCGAAATAGAGCACCTTCGACCCCGCCGCCCGCAACGCGCGGCCGATGGAGAACAGCACCGCGTTGCCGAGCCCGCCGCCCGCCAGTAGCACGGTCTCACCCGCCGGGATTTCGGTGGGGGCACCTGTCGGGCCCATCAGGATCACCGGCTCGCCCGGCGCCAGTTCGGTGCAGAGCGAAGACGAGCCGCCCATTTCCAGCACGATGAGACCGACCAATCCTTCTTTCGGATCGGTCCAGGCGCCGGTTAGCGCCAGACCCTCCATGGCAAGGACCGTGTCGCCGCTGCGCCGTGCCAGGCTTTCGAAATTCTGCAGGCGATAGAATTCGCCCGGCTGGAAATTGGCGGCGGCTTGTGGCGCTTCCACCACCACCTCGACGATGGTGGGGGTGAGGCGGTTGACGACACGCACCCGTGCCCGCAAGCGCTGGTTCAAGCCTTCGAGGAAGGCCGCGGCATCGCCCGACCCGGCGCGTTTTTCCAGCGCCTTGGCAACCGCCTGCCAGCCCTGCTTGGCGCTGCCCATCGCCTTCACCACATTGCCCGCAAAGCTTGGATGCAGATCGCCAAAGAAGCTCACCGCACGGCCGTCATCCTGCGCCAGCGTGATGACGCGGACCTCATTGGGCTTGGCGAGTTTCTCCGGCGTCACCACCTGGCCGCTATCGTCGAGGGCGCGAAAATACTGCCCGTCGAGGCCGAAATGCGCCGTATCTTCCCGCGCCAGCACCGTATTGGGCCGCGTGCCCGCCGCCACCAGCACGGCACGGGCGGGGAGATCATGTGTGGTTCCATCGGCATGCGTGAAATGGATACGCTCGGCAAAGCCCGAAGCGTCGACATCGATGCGGGTCGGCGTCAGATTCTCGGCAAAGCGGATGTTCTCCTCCAGCGCCTTCTCGACCTCCTCATGGTTGAGGGTGTAGGACGGCGCGTCGATCAGGCGGCGGCGATAGGCCAGTGTCACGCCGCCCCAATCTTGCAGCATTTCCGAGATGCGCGGGCTGGTACCCGCTGCCACCGCGCGCGCGCGCTCCGCCCGGATAGCGCGCGCATGGGTGAGGAATTCATCGACGACGGACAATTCCACGGCGTTCCAGGAAGCGCGGATGACAGCCTCGCCCTTCTCGGCGGCGATCGTCTCATAGCGCGTCAGGAACTTTTCGACCTGCAGCGGGTAATAGGCCATGGCCTCGGTCGCGGTATCGATGGCGGTGAGGCCGCCGCCGATGACAACGGCCGGCAGGCGCAATTGCAGATTGGCGATGGAATCGGTCTTGGCGGCGCCCGTCAATTGCAGCGCCATCAGGAAATCCGACGCCATGCGGACACCCTTGGCAAGACCGCCCGGCATGTCGAGCAAGGTCGGCTTTCCCGCCCCCATGGCGAGCGCCACATGGTCGAAGCCCATCTCCCAAGCCTGGTCCAAGGTGATCGTGCCGCCAAAGCGCACACCGCCGAACATGGCAAAGCTCTGACGCCGTTCCAGCAGCAGGCGGATGATTTTGAGGAAATTCTTATCCCAGCGCACGGTGATGCCGTACTCGGCGACGCCGCCGAAGCCTGCCATGGCCCGGCTGCCAAGCTCTTCCGTGAGATCGGCGATGTCACGGATGGGCCGGAACGGCACGCGCGCACCTTCCGCCGTGACGCCCGAAATCTCAGCCGGCAGCGGTTCGATCTTGAGGCCATCGATGGCAACGACCGTATGGCCGTCATTCAACAGATAATGCGCCAGCGTATAGCCAGCCGGCCCCAATCCCACCACCAGCACCTTCTTGCCCGAGGCAGGCTTGGCGACCGGCCGTTCGAGGTTGAGCGGGTTCCAGCGCGTAAGCAGGCTGTAAATCTCGAAGCCATAGGGCAGCGCCAGCACGTCTTTCAGCGTCCGCGTCTCGGCCTGGGGGATGTCGACCGGCTCCTGCTTCTGATAGATGCAGGCTTTCATGCAATCATTGCAGATGCGGTGGCCGGTCGCCGCCACCATCGGATTGTCGATGGCGATAATGGCAAGCGCCCCTAAGGGCTGGCCCGCAACCTTGGCCGCATGCATCTCGGAGATTTTTTCCTCGAGCGGGCAGCCAGCCAGCGTCACGCCGAAGACGCTTTTCTTGAACGTGCCATCCTTTTCATGGAGGCCCTTGGAGCAGCTGTCTTTCCCCTGGTTATGGCACCAGATGCAGTAATTGGCGTGGTCGAGAGCACCTTTAAGATCGGTCCCCTGATCGGTAAGCGCAAAGCCTTCGCGATGCCGCAGCTTGTCGGCGGCAAGTTTGTAGGACGTCACGCCATGCCGCGTTTCCGTTTCCAGATGCAGCAGATGCAAAGGATCGATCTTGCGCGGCGCCTTGAAAAGGATGCCGGCCTGATGCAGCGCCTTCCCCGCCTCGCTCTGCGTCGCCCAAGCGGCGTATTGCAAAGCAAGATCGATGGATGCGGCATGCGCGGCCTCGTCCTGGCACCAGGCTTCGACGGCGATCGCAAAGGTGAGCTCGTCGAAGGTGCCGCCGATGAGCGGCGTTAACGCGGTACGCAAAGCATCGGCATCGATACCGGCGATCTTGTCGAGACCATAGGCCTTAAGCGCACGGCGCTGCACGAAGAGGCGCTTGCAGGTGTAAAGTGGCGCCAGGTCATTGTGCCGGCCCTGCAGCGCCTTGAGTTCGGGGGCGATACCGAACAGCGCGCCGATGAAATCTTCGAGCGCCGGCGCCAAATCGAGAATGAGCTGCGACTGGGCCTTGGCATCGAGGGTTGCCGGCTCCGCCCGTGCCGCCCCGAGCCGCCCCAGAAGCGCTGGATCGCCATCACCCAGATAGGTCAGAAACGCATCATCCAACCGGGCCAGGCCGGCGGGTTGGTAGAGATCCTCGAAACGCAGGCCGTGCGGCAGCGCAAGATCATCCATCAGGTGGCTTCCTCCACAACACAACACACTGAACGCGCGGCATTTAGGTGGCTCACTTGGGCGATATTATTCGTACACAAACAATCCCATGCAAGGGATTTCCCGTCGCAGGCCGCTGATTGCTGCACTGCCCAGGCATTGCGACCGGATGTAACAATGCCCCGCGACCTCGCGAATTCGTGCTTGGACTTTTCACAGGTCTTTCCAAATACTTGCCCCTGTCAGAGAAGGTGAGATAGCCATCCGCGATGACCCAACCGGCCGGCATGAAAGAAAAGCTGATAGCGACCAAGGAGCGCTGGGCGACGGAAGGTCGCGGCCTCACGGGTGCGGTGCGCTCGGCCGCGGACCGTCTGCCTCCAAACCGTTTACCTCCTGGCCAGCGTTTGGTCAGTAACTGGCCCGTGCTCGATCTCGGGGTGACGCCGACGGTGGCACCCGACCGGTGGGCATTGGAAATTGCCGGGCTGGTGCGCCGGCCGGCGCGTTTCGACCTCACGGCGTTCCAGGCGCTGCCGCTATCGACCATGCGCAGCGACATCCACTGCGTCACCAGCTGGTCGCGTTATGACAATGACTGGCAGGGCGTTTCGGCCAAGGATCTGCTGGCCGATGTCGAACCGCTAAAGTCCGCCCGTTTCGTGCTGTTCGAGTCTTACGACGGCTACACCACCAATTTGCCGCTTGGCTCATTTGCCGCCGAGGACGTGCTGCTCGCCACCCATTGGCAGGGCGCGCCGCTCGCCGCCGAACATGGCGGACCGATGCGGGTGGTAGTGCCGAAGCATTACTTCTGGAAAAGCGCCAAATGGGTGAACCGCATCGTGTTCGCGGCCGAGGACAAGCCCGGCTTCTGGGAAATGCGCGGCTATCACAATTTCGCCGACCCTTGGGCCGAGGAACGCTACAGCTGACCGGCAGGATGCCGCCCGTGACCCGGATACCATCTGTGACCCGGTTCACAGCGGCGGGCTGATCGTTCGGCCAATTATCCGACTAGCGGCGCGGGAAGCCCCCAAGGGCAGGTCCGGCCTCGCCCGATGAATGCACAGCCAAGCGAATATGAAAGAGGAGACAAAAATGACCAGCAAGCTTCCGAAGCTCACCCGCCTCACCCTGATCGCCGCCTTTGCCGGCCTCAGCCTCGGTTTTGCCAGCCACGCCTTTTCGATGGGTTCGGATTCGACGGCACCCGCCGCCAAAACCGATGATTACAAGAAGGCGGTGGATCTGATCGACGACGAGAAATATTCGGCGGCCATTCCGCTGCTGCAGAAATCGATCAAGGAAAAAGGCGAATATGCTGACGCGCTCAACCAATTGGGCTTTGCCAACCGCAAGATGGGCAATTGGAAGGCCGGCATGGAATATTACCTGAAGGCCCTGTCGCTCGAGCCCAAGCATCTCGGCGCCAACGAATATTTGGGCGAGCTCTATCTGGAGCAGAAAGATCTGCCCAATGCCGAGAAACAGCTCGCGGTCCTCAAATCCGCCTGCGACGATTGCGACGAGTTCGACGAGCTGGAAGAAGCGATCGACGATTATAAGAAAGACAACAGCATCAATTGAGGGCGCGCTTCAGGCCGCAACTAGCCAAGAACGTCATCCTCGGGCTTGACCCGGGGATGGCGCATTCTGGAAACTATTCTCGCCTGATGACCAGATAACCCCGCAGCTTCCCATCCTCGCAAGGATGCGCCATTGCTTTGAGGAGATGTGCGACCGGCGCCCAGGCGGGTTCGTAATCGGCCTTGTAGACGTCGAGCAGCAGGGCACGGTCGGTCTCGGCGTCATAGGCGCCAAGCGGCGAGAAATGGCCGATGTCGCTGCCATCGCCGTAATAATCGTCGAGGTGGAAATTGGCGAGGAGGAAGGTGCCGGCATCTGCCTCCATCGACGCAAGATCGGTGTGCAATGTGGCAAGGCTTGCGGCATCGGCCGAGGCCACCAGTCGGCGCTCCACATGCCAATCGGCAAGCGCGTAATGCGCCAGCGCTTCTTCAAGATGATCCGCAAGTTCCAGCAATTTGCGCCCGCCGCCCTCGGGCGTGATGCCGGCGCGCCAATCCGTGTGGTCGAAGAGATCGAGCAGCCGTCTTTCGCTCACCAACCCGCCGATGCGGTTCTGCCCCGCAAGGCCGCGCGCCGCGTTCAAAACCATCACGGCGCTGGCCAGCGAGCAGGATGAATCAGTGTGCTGGTGCAGCTGATGCGGCATCAGCGCCCAGAAATTCGGCGCCGGATTCTTCCGCACATAGGCGTGATCGATCGCAAGAGGCGAAAGCGCTGCAAGCTTGGGGCTGTCCATCAGGTGAGCCTTTCGATGATCCAGCGGGAGGCTGCGACATAGCCGGGGCTGGTCGTGCCGATCTCCCCCGCCAGCAGGGCATTGGCCTGCGGCAAGGCGTGGAAGGGTACGGCCGGATTGGCATGGTGTTCGGCATGATAGGGCATGTTCCAGGCAAGGAACCGCACGAAGCCATTGGTATAGGTGGTGCGCGAACGCTGCAGCATCGGCGCCGGCGGGAATGGACAGCCCCAATGTTCTGCCAGCAGATAGAGCCGCAGCATCGGCTGGCCGAGCAGTACCGGAAGGGCCCAATAGCGCAAGGCGATATCCGACGTCATCACCAGCGACAGGGTGAGGATGGCTCCATAGACGCCCAAGGTCAGGCGCGATTCCGCGACGACTTTTCGCCGCTGGTCGTCATTGCCGTAGAAGGCTTCCGGCACCTGGCCGAGCGCACGCGTCACCAGGCCGCGCAACTGCCAGTACCAATAGGGCAGGCCACTCACATAAAGCAGCCATTGCCGGCGTGTGGCCGGACGCGGGCTGGCCAGTTCGGGGTCGCGTGCCGGATCCTGGGTGTGGCGATGATGGGCAAAATGGAAGGCGCGGAAATATTCACGCGGCAGGACCAGGATCGTCCCGAAGACGAACGCCACAGCATCGTTGAGCCAGCGCGCCGCAAATGCCGTGCGATGGATGGTTTCATGCAACGGGGCGAACAGGAACACCAGCACGACGCCATGGGCGAACATCGCCGGCCACAGCCAGAAAGAATGATGCGCAACCGCGATCAAGGCGGTTGTTGCCGCTAGCAACAGGAGATGACCGGCAAGCTGCATGAGGCCCGCGGCATCGCTGCGCGTCACCAGGGTCTTCAGCGCCTGGGCTGAATTTTCGTGTTCCACCGGTGTTGCGTCGATCTCCGCCACAGCCTCATTCCGTCTCTGGCCTATTCCGCCGCCACGTCAGCCCGTTCGACCTGCGCCGAGGGGAAGGCGAGGACGCCCAAGGTCTGTTCCCGCCCGCGCAGCTGCAATTGATGAAGCGACATCGGGTCGAAGGCAAGGCCGCCACGCCGCGCCACCAATTCGGAGATCACGAGCTGTGCTTGGAATTCCTTGGTGGCCGTTTCCAACCGGCTCGCCGTGTTGACCGTATCGCCGATGGCGGTCAGATGCTGGCTGGCGCCATAGCCCATATCGCCGACGATGACGGGGCCGAAATGAATGCCGATGCCGATGCGCAAGGGCTGTTTGAGGTCGGCTATCAGATGCCGGTTGAGTTCCTCGAGATTGACCGACATGCGTCGCGCAGCTTCGAGAGCCTGGGTGCAGGCGCGCTTGCCATCATCGCCTGCCATGCCGCTTTCGATGCCGAAGAGCGCCATGACACCGTCGCCGATGAATTTATCGAGATGCCCGCCGGCGCTACTCACCGCCTCGCCCATCGCCTTGAAATAGCGGTTGAGCAGGAACACCACATCATAGGGCAGGCGCTGTTCGGAGAGCTGGGTGAAGCCGCGAAGATCGGCAAAGAGCACGGCGATCTCCAACTCGCGCCCCGAATGATAATCGCCCCGCGCCTGTGCCTGCTGCGGTCCCGCTTGCGCCGGCAGCAATGGCGCCACGGTGAGCGGTGCAATGGGGCGGAGCTGGCAAGCAAGCCGCGTATCGGGGGCAGCCCCGACGCGCGCCAGCACGCGGCGCTCGTCGTCGTTGGGCCCGGGCAGATTGGCGGCACCTTTCAGGATCTTCACGCGGCAGGTGGAACAACGCCCACGCCCGCCGCATACCGAGGCATGGGGAATGTTGGCGATGCGGCTGGCTTCCAGCACCGTCATGCCGGATTGGATGCGCACCTTCATGCCATTTTCGTAATGGATCTCGATGGCGCGGGCGCGGCCGAGCTGGTCGCGGATGATGCGCGCCATCAAGACGCCGCCGAGCAGGATGCCGCAGATCCAGAAGCCCAGCATCTGCAGCTGGTGCACCTCGACCACCGCATCGGCGCCGGGCAAATGGTCGCGCGCCTGCAGAGCCGGCAGCCAGGTTTCGTCCTCCAGCCTCTCGGCGACGGCACGGCCGGCATCGGCAAAGCCGATGAGCGCCAGCACCGGCAGGATCACGGCGAAGGCAAAGAGATAGGGCCGCACCTTCGGAAACCAGGGCTTGAGGCGCAGCCAATAGCCCATGCCGATGCAACCGTGGATCCAAGTGGTCAGCACCGCCAGCGCCTGGAGCGCGCCATAACCGGGCAGGAAGACCCAGAGCGAGAGCAGGACATAGGCGTAGGAATCCTCGAAATCGAACCGCTCGCTGGCATAGGCCGTACCCAGCACATGCAGCATCAGCAGCGGCGGTGTGGCGAGGCCGAGGACCAGCTGTGCCCCTTCCCAGAACGGCATCTTTAGCGAGTGGCGACGATAGAGGGCGATCAGCGCCACGGTGAGATGCAGCAGGACTGCGATGAAGAGCGTCCATTCAATCGGCGGGAAACGCCAGAAGGCGAGGAAGACGTGGCGTCCCGCCTCCAGCCATTTCAGCGAGACAATACCCAGCGCGTGATTGAGGTTATGGGTGAGGACATAAGTGAAGAGCACCAGCCCCGTCACCAGCCGCACACGCCCCAGCAACCGGTTGCCATATGCGGCCAGATAGGTGGAGACGGAATGGCTAAAAGGCAATCTATGCTTCTCCTGGATGGGTCGCACGCGCGGGCGTCGTTTGCGTCCGTTTCGTCTGTTTGATAATAGTCGCCTCCATGACCGATTGGAAACCGCCCCACTTCTCGCCCCATGTTTTCATCAATCCGCGCCTCAGCCCGGCCGAGGAGAGCTTGGCCATGGCAGCACCCGGCGTGGTCGATGCGGAAGGGTTTGCGCGTGCCGCCGCCGAGATCAAGGCCTGGCCCGGCTATCAGCCGACGCCTTTGCGCCAGCTCGACGGGCTTGCGGCACAGCTGGGGATCGGGCGCATCTATTATAAGGATGAGGGCGGCCGCTTCGGCCTCGGCGCCTTCAAGGCGGTGGGTGGCGCCTATGCGGTGCTGCGGCATCTTCAAAGCAAGCTTGGCGGCAATGTCAGCGTCGGCGATCTCCTCGCCGGTAAATACCGCGACCGCACACAGGACATCACCGTCTGCACCGCGACCGACGGCAATCACGGCAAATCGGTTGCCTGGGGCGCCAAGCTCTTCGGCTGCCGTGCTGTTATCTATATCCACGCCGGGGTCAGCACCGGTCGCGAACAGGCGATTGCCGCCTATGGCGCCGAGATGCGCCGCATTCCAGACAATTACGACGCCTCGGTGCGCGCCTGCGCGGCAGATGCCGCCAAGCATGGCTGGCAGGTGATCTCCGACACCACTTGGGAAGGCTATCAGGAGATCCCGCGCCATGTCATGCATGGCTATGGCGTGATGATGGGCGAGATGCTGGCGCAATTGCCGGAAGGTGAATTGCCGACGCATATCTTCATCCAGGCGGGGGTGGGCGGATTGCCGGCAGCAGCGGCCGGCTATCTGTGGCTGGAATACGATGCGCTGCGGCCCAAAGTCGTGGTGGTCGAGCCGGAGAAGGCAGATTGCCACTACCAGAGCGCCAAGGCCGGCAAGCCAACGGCCGTCACCGGCAAGCTCGATACACTGATGGCAGGCCTTGCCTGTGGCGAGGTTTCGCCGTTGGCATGGAGCCTGCTCGACAAGGCGAGCTTTGCGTTCATGACCGTGCCGGATGAGGCCGCCGTCTTCGCGATGAAGACCTTGGCTTCCGGGATCGGCGGCGACGAAAAGGTGGTTGGCGGTGAAGCCGGCGTCGGTGGCCTTGCCGGCCTTATCGCCACGGCGATCGACAAGCCGGCCCGCGACGCGCTGCTGCTCGACGCCCATTCCAAGGTGCTGATCATCGGCAGCGAAGGGGCGACCGACCCCGTGCTCTATGAAAAACTGGTGGGGGCCAAACCGGAAGCGGTGCTGGCGGCATGAGCGAAGACAAGCTCAGCGCGGATCGGCTCGCCATAGATCGATTGGCGCGGCAGAAGCGGCGCGAAGAGCGCATGCGCCTCCTCGCCTCCGGCCCGGCCTCGCCCTGCATCAGCGTCTGCCAGATGGATCCGATGACCGGTTTCTGCATCGGCTGCACCCGCACCATCGACGAAATCCGCGACTGGATCATTTCCAATCCGGATGAGCGGCACGCCATTCTCGCCAAGATCGCCGAGCGCCGCGCCAAGGCAACAAGGTGACATCCGCATGACAGATCAGGCACGCCCGTCGCGCGCCGCCGGCGCGGAAGAGAATGCAATGACGGGCATCGTCCTTCTCGTCCTCATCACCATCTTCTGGGGCGTCAATTGGCCGGCGATCAAGCTATCGGTCAACGAAGTGCCGGTCTGGGCGTTCCGCACCATCTGCCTGGTGGCGGGTGCCACCGGCCTCTTCGCGATCGCCGCCGCCGCGAAGCTGCCCTTGCGCATCCCGCGCCAGGATCTGAAACCGCTGCTCATCGCGGCCCTCGGGAATATCACCTTCTGGCATCTCTTCTCGGCACTTGGCGTCACCCTGATGCAACCGGGCCGCGCCTCGATCCTCGCTTTCACCATGCCACTCTGGGCCGCCCCCATCGCCGCCATCTGGCTGCGCGAGAAGATCGATGGGCTGCGGCTCATCGGCCTTGGAATCGGCATGGCGGGCCTCGCTGTGCTGGTGGTGCCGGATTGGGAGAACTTGAGCGCCCATCCCTGGGGGCCCATTTTCATGCTGCTCGCCGCGATCGCCTGGGCTTTCGGCACGGTGGCCCTGAAGACTCATCGCTATAGCATGCCCACCACATCGCTCGTTGCCTGGCAGATGCTGCTGGGTGGCATTCCCATTTTCATCGGTGCCGCCCTCTTCGAGCACGATTTCGATCCGACCGCCGTGAGCGCGCTGGGCTGGGGTGCGGTCGCCTATGCAGCTCTCATCCCGATGATCTTCTGTCACTGGGCCTGGTTCCGGGTCGTCGCCATCTACCCGGCGGTCGTCGCCGCCATCGGCACCCTCGCCATTCCCGTCATCGGCATCATCTCCTCAGCGATGATCACCGGTGACATCGTCGGCTGGGACGAGATTCTGTCCCTGGCGCTCGTGGTCTTTGCGTTGTTCCTGGTGCTGGTGGCGCCGCAGCTGCGCCGACGGGCCTAAGCCTTAAACTGAAGGTGAAGATATTCGTTGGTGGCGTTGTCATCCATCAAGCGATCCGATCCATGGATGCGCGCCTTCGCGGGCATGACAACCGAAACAATGTCAGACTGCGGCGCTACGCCTTCACCGCCACGCAATTGAGCAGCGTTTCTTCGCGGGTCTTGGGTGGTTTGATGCCGAACCAGCGTTCGAATACGCCGAGATCGTTGCGGCTCCACCACAGATAGGGGAGCGAGATCGCGCGCTCATCGACGCGGAAGCCGGCGGCGCGGATAAGGCCGAGATATTCCTCGGCCGAGCGCTGCACGTCCATCGGATGGCGGAACAGCAGCCGGATCATCGGCGAGTGGATGTATTTGCGGGTCGATTCCGCGAACAGGAACAAGCCGCCCGGTTTCAAGACGCGACGGAACTCGGCAAGAGCTGCTTCCTGGTCCATCAGATGATGGAAGGTCTGGTGGCAGAACACCATGTCGACCGATTCATCGGCCAGCATCATGCGCGACGAGGTGGTCTGTTGGAACTCCACCTTGAGGCCGTCGGCCGCCGTCTCTGCCGCCGCGATCTCCAGCATCGCCGCATCGACATCGACGCCGATCATCCGGGTGGGACGGAATTTCTCATGCAGCAAGCGAAAGGAACGACCGCGCCCGCAGCCCACATCGACGATGGCCGGATATTGCGCCCGCCGATCCGGCATCAGCCGCTCCAGATCCTTGAGCGCCCGCGCCAATACATGCACCGCCCAGGTCTCGGTCTTCAGAAACCAGACACCGAAGCGCGATTCCGGCACATACATGTCGGGCGCCAGCGCGCGATTGCGCTGGAAGACGAGCGAATCCATCGAGCAACCTGATGAGCATCAAAGCTGATGCCTTGATGCCACCCCAAGTTGCCGATGGCAATAGTTAGTAGCCGAACTCAGGCCGCCGTGCCGCCGACGGTCAGCGCATCGATGCGCAAGGTCGGCTGGCCGACGCCGACGGGAACGCCCTGGCCTTCCTTGCCGCAGGTACCGACACCGGTGTCGAGCTTCATGTCGTTGCCGATCATACCGACCTTGGTCAGCACGTCCGGGCCGTTGCCGATGAGCGTCGCACCTTTGACTGCCGGGCCGATCTTGCCGTCTTCGATGAGATAGGCCTCGGAAGCGGAGAAGACGAATTTGCCCGACGTGATATCGACCTGGCCGCCGCCGAAATTGACGGCGTAGAGGCCCTTCTTCACGGATGCCAGCACTTCCGCCGGATCGTGCTTGCCGCCCAGCATGATGGTGTTGGTCATGCGCGGCATCGGGTTATGGGCAAAGCTCTGCCGGCGGCCGTTGCCGGTGGGCTTCATGCCCATCAGGCGCGCATTCTGCCGGTCCTGGATATAGCCTTTGAGGACGCCGTCCTCGATGAGGGTCGTGCATTGCGTCGGCGTGCCTTCGTCATCGATGGTGAGCGAACCGCGCCGATCGGTGAGCGTGCCGTCATCGACGACCGTGACACCGGGAGCGGCGATACGCTGGCCCATCAATCCTGCGAAGGCCGACGTCTTCTTGCGGTTGAAATCGCCCTCGAGGCCATGGCCGATTGCTTCATGGAGCAGAATGCCCGGCCAACCCGGCCCCAGCACCACCGGCATTTCGCCGGCCGGGGCCGGGATCGAGGAAAGATTGACGATTGCCTGGCGCAGCGCCTCATCGGCACCGTTGCGCCAATGCGCCGGATCGACGACGCCGTCATAGGTGACGCGCCCGCCGGAGCCGAAGGAGCCTGTCTCCATGCGGCCGTTCTCCTCGACCATCACCGAGATATTGAGGCGGACCAGCGGACGGATATCGGCCATGCGGGCCCCATCGCCACGGATAATCTGAATGGCCGACCAGGAGCCGGAGATCGAGCACATGACCTGGCGCACGCGGGGATCCTTGGCGCGGGCATAGGCGTCGATCTCCTCTAGGAGCTTCACCTTCTTCTCGAAGGGCAGCAGGCCCAAAGGATTGTCGGGGGCATAGAGCTGGCGGTTGGTGCCGACGGGGCCGATGTCGAGTTTGCCATCATGGCCGGCATGCACCGCCTTCACCGTCTGCGCGGCACGCGCAAGCGCCCCTTCGGAGAGGTCGCTCGCATGGGCATAGCCGGAGATTTCGCCAGAGATCGCCCGCAGGCCGAAACCTTGCGTGGTGTCGAAACTGGCGCTTTTGAGGCGCCCGTCATCGAAGGAGAGCGCCTCCGACTGCTCATATTCCAGATAAAGCTCGCCATCATCGGCGCCATTGAGGGCATCGGCCACCAGGGTTTCGGTCTTCTGCCGGTCGAGTCCGGCGCGCTCGAAAAACAACTGGTCGGTCGTGGCGATATTCGACATCGGCGAAGCTCCGGATAAAGCGGGTGGTGCTGTGACAGGTCTGGGAAAGATATAGGACGGCCGGCAGCGAATTGCCACCGCCAGAGAATCCCTTGCCTGACGAGGGCTTAGCGGGTGCCGCCGAAGCGACGCTCGATTTCGGAGAGAAGTCGGGGGATGTCGATGGCTTCACCGCCCCCGCTCATGCGATCGCCGGCATGGGCGGCACCCAGATCCAGCATCGCAATACGCCGCTGCTCGGCGACGGCAACGAGACGGCGCTGCGATTCCTGGCGCACCGGATCGGGATCGCTGAGATCGATGAGGATGAGGTCGGGCGCCATCGCGCGCATGGCAACCAGAGCCAGTTCAGCCGTATGCACCGTGGTCAGCGAGACATGTGGAATCTGCGAAAGCACCCGTTCCATCAGGCGCACATGGGCCGGATTGTCCTCGACATAGAGAATGCGCCGATGCTCGCGGGTCATGCGCCCATGAGGCTGTGCCGTTTCCGGATAGTTGTGATCCGGTGTCATCGCCATGTCGGCAAAGGCCGCGGCGCCTGCGATAGGCAGGTCGATCCAGAAGGTACTGCCTTCGTCGGGCACGCTCTGGAAGCCGATCTTGCCACCCATCAATTCGGTGAGTTTCTTGGTCAGCGACAGGCCGATACCGGTTCCTTCGATCGCCAATGTCTCGGCGCCGAGGCGGCTGAACGGCACGAACAGCTCCGATTGCCGCTCCGGGCGAATGCCGATGCCGGTATCGCGCACGGAAAGGCGCAGAAAACCGGGACGGATCTCGGCGCAGGTCACATCGATGCGGCCGCCGAGCTTGTTGTATTTGATGGCATTGCTCAAGAGGTTGAGAAAAATCTGACGCAAGCGCACCCGGTCGGCCAGCATCTGCGGCAGCGGCGTGGCGGGCCTGGTGACATGCAGCGTCACGGCACGCGCTGCCGCCATGCTCTCGATCAGCGGCAAGGCATCGGTGATGACGGCAAGCGCATCGATGGGCTCGATCTTGAGGCCGATGCGGCCGGCGTCGATCTTGGCAAGTTCCAGAATATCCTGGATGAGTTCCAGGAGATGCCGTCCGCCGGTCATGATGTCGCGCAAATATTCGCGCTGCTTCTGCTCCAGCGCGCCGGCCCGCTCGGTTTCCAGCAATTGCGCATAGCCCAGGATGGCATTCAAAGGCGTGCGCAATTCGTGGCTCATATTGGCCAGGAAATCCATCTTGGCGCGGTTGGCGTTTTCGGCACTTTCCTTGGCCTGGCGCAAGGCGATCTCGGATTGCTTTCGGTTGGTGACATCCTGCACCGTGCCGAAGGATCTGAGCGGCGTGCCGTCATCGGCAAAGGTCGTATGGCCGCGCACTTCGACATATTTGGTGCGCCCGTCCGGCATGACCAGCCGGTGGGTGAGGTCGTAGGGCGCGCGATTGGCCAGCGCCTCGGCATTGGTCTTCTGGATCAACGCCC
Source organism: Pseudomonadota bacterium (assembly GCA_016183985.1). Lineage (GTDB taxonomy): Bacteria > Pseudomonadota > Alphaproteobacteria > Dongiales > Dongiaceae > Dongia. The sequence goes on from JACPDN010000010.1 coordinate 153,948, forward strand.
GGTCCTGCGGATGGACACGCTGTTCGAAGAGATCGAAGCTCGGCTGCGCCGTCGTCTCTTCGATCTCGATGATGGCGAAAAGCTCGTCCGACCAGTGGCGCGATTCGTCCGCATGGTCGATCTCGTAGGAGGCGATGCGCGCCGTCCGCTGCGCCTCGCGCAGGCGCGCTTCGCTGGCGCGCAGGGCCTGTTCGGTGAGGAGCATCTGGTTGATGTCCTCGATCATGCCGATGAGGTGATGCGGCTCGCCATTTGGCTTGCGCGAGAGGGCCACGGTGAGGCGCACCCAAATGATCTCGCCATCCTTGCGGATATAGCGCTTCTCCAGCGTATAGGGCCCGCGCGTGCCGGCAATCAATTCGTCGCCCAAGCGCGCATCGATCGAAATGTCGTCGGGATGGGTGATCTCGGCGAAGCTGCGCCCTTCCAGCTCTTGCGCCGTATAGCCGGTCAGTTCGCAGAAGCGTGGATTGACGCGGACAAAAACGCCATCGAAGTCGGAATAGCAGATGCCGACCGAGGCCTGCTCGAAGATCGCTTGAAACAGCCAAGCGGTCTCATCATTGCTGATCGGCGCCACTGCCGGCACACCCCCGCCGCCCGTTTTTCGATCCGCCTTCTGCATCGCTCCCGACTGCCAACTTCGCGTCCCGGTTCAAAACGCGCCGGGAATCGCTTGGAATCTGACCTTAGAACCCAAGTTGCTAAGGATTTCTTAGCCCTGGGAAGGTCCGGCAGTACAAAAGCCGACTGGAGCCCGATAAATCGGCTGAATGGGCGATCTAGGATCAAATTCCGCGTCGTCCCGAGCTGTGTTGCCTGGACCTCAATTCCACTCGATGTTGAAGTCATTGAGCGTCATGCCAGATTGGTAATCAACATTGGTGAGGATCACCGAGCCGCCATTGGAGAAAGTGAACTGCACATCGCCCGCAGCTGAGGCACCCACCGAGACATTACCCGACCAGCCATTGAAGACCAGCGTGTCATCCCACAGGTCGAAATCGTTGATCGCCGCCTTGCCGTCGTAATCGTCGACCGCGAAAGCCAGCTTGTCATGGCCGGTGCCGCTCCAGGCGTAATCGAGAACGCCGTCAAAGGTCAGGTAATCGTCGCCATCCTCGGCAAAGATCGCGTTCACGCCGTCACCGCCGGTGATGTAGTCGTTGCCCGCTCCACCCCAGATATTGTCGTTGCCGCCGTCGCCAGTGATGATGTCAATACCGCCATCGCCATAGAGCTTGTCATTGCCGTCGCCGCCGACCAGCGTGTCGTAACCGTCGCCGCCATGCAGTTCGTCATCGCCGGCACCGCCATTGAGGCCGTCATTGCCATCGGCGCCCCATAGTTTGTCGTAGCCGTCGCCGCCATCGAGCTTGTCGTTGCCGATACCACCCTGCAATTCGTCATTGCCGCCAGCACCGTAAAGCGTGTCATCGCCGGCTTCACCCCAGGCGATGTCGTTGCCATCGCCGCCATGCAGCGTGTCGGTACCCTCGCCGCCGAACAGCTTGTCGTTGCCTTCGTCGCCGACCAGGCTGTCATCGCCACCTTCGCCGAACAGCCAGTCATTACCCTGGCCGCCATAAAGCTGATCGAAATGGTCGCCGCCGGTCAGCGCATCATTGCCGATGCCGCCATCCAGCACATCATTGCCGCTGCCACCATAGAGGCCGTCATTGCCGGCCTCACCCCAGACGACGTCATCGCCGCCATCGCCATAGAGCGTGTCATTGCCTTCGCCACCCTCGATCTTGTCATTGCCGCCGAGGCCATGGACATTGTCCTGGCCGCCGAAGGCCTGGATCCAGTCGGCCTTGTCGGTGCCGCTGAAGGCGTTATTGGCGTCCGTGCCGGCGATGTAGTTGTAGAAGTAATAGGGGTAGAACTTCTTCAGCACATCCGGGTCAATGGTCAAAGACATGACGGGCTCCTGCTAAGGAAATGGACCTGCAAGTCCGTCGTCCCCTTAGCCCCCGGGGTTCGTGCGGGAATCGGACGAATCCTGTGTGCTGCGTCACCTTTTGCCTTGGAAAACTGAGGCATTGCCGCGCCCGCCCTGCGGCGTTAGGTTCCGCGCAATCCAATTTTCCAGAAAGTTAACCCTATGCGTCCTTCCGGCCGTGCCGCCAACCAGCTGCGCAACATCGAATTTCTCGTCGGCTTCAACCGCCATGCCGAAGGCTCCTGCCTCGTCAAATTCGGCGACACCCATGTCATCTGCACCGCCTCATTGGACGAGAAAGTGCCGCCGTTCCTCAAAGGCTCCGGCAAGGGCTGGGTGACGGCCGAATACGGCATGCTGCCGCGCGCCACGCATACACGTGGCGACCGTGAAGCGGCGAAGGGCAAACAATCCGGCCGCACCCAGGAAATCCAGCGCCTCATCGGCCGGGCACTGCGCGCTGTCACCGACCTCAAGGCCATCGGCGAAAAGCAGATCAAGATCGATTGCGATGTCATCCAGGCCGATGGCGGCACGCGCACGGCGGCGATCACCGGTTCCTATATCGCGCTCCACGAGTGTTTCCGCCTGATGAAGGATCTGGGCGCCATCAAGCAGATTCCGCTATCCGATCAGGTGGCCGCGATTTCCTGCGGCCTTTATGAAGGCACTGCGGTGCTCGATCTCGACTATCCGGAAGATTCCAACGCCGAGGCCGATGCCAATTTCGTCCTCACCGCCAAGGGCGGCATGGTCGAGGTGCAGGCGACGGCGGAGAAAGAGGCCTTCACCGATCCGCAATTCGCCGAATTGCTGAGCCTTGCACGCCACGGCACGGCGCAGCTCTTCGAGATGCAGCGTGCAGCACTTGCCGCGGCCGCGGAAAAGAAGAAGTGATGGCAAGGCCCTTCACCGGCGGCAAGCTGGTTCTCGCCAGCCACAATCCCGGCAAGCTCAAGGAAATCGCCGAATTGCTAGCGCCTTTTAAGGTCGATGTCGTCTCGGCCGCGTCGCTGGGTTTACCCGAACCGGATGAGACGGAGAAGACCTTCATCGGCAATGCGCGCCTCAAGGCCGTGGCGGCGGCGACCGCCAGCGGCCTGCCGGCGCTGTCGGATGATTCGGGCCTTGAGGTGATGGCGCTGGGTCGCGATCCCGGCATTTATTCGGCGCGCTGGGCCGGCCCTGCGAAGGATTTTGCAATGGCCATGGCGAAGGTGCTGGATCTTTTGACCGTTAAAGACGATCGCAGTGCGCGGTTCGTCTCGGCGCTGGCGCTCGCCTGGCCCGACGGGCATTGCGATGAGTTTGAAGGTGATGTCAGGGGGCAGATTGTGGATGGACCCAGGGGCACGCGCGGTTTCGGTTACGACCCGATCTTCCGCCCCGACGGCTATTCGGAGACCTTCGGCGAGATGGAACCGGCAAAGAAGCATGAGATGAGCCACCGCGCCGTGGCCTTCCGCCGCTTCGTCGAGGCGTGTTTCAAGAATTAGACTCCTTACCCCACGAAGGGGGGAGAGGGTCGGGGTGAGGGGCCCTTACACAGCCCGGCTGTGCCGCTTCGCGGCCGGGACCAGATAGGCATCAAAGGCTGCTGCCACGACCCTCTGGAAGGGCAGACCGCGCGCGGTAAGCGTCACTTCATGCCCCGTGAGGTGACAGAGGCCATCTTCGATGAGCGGCGTCAGCGCATCCATGATCGTTGCCGGATCGAAACCGAAGGCAGCCAGATCGACACGCCCGAAACACATGATCTGTTCGATGATGGCGCGGCGGCGGCGATCCTCATCGCTGAGCGCGATCCCCTTGACCGCCGCCAGCCTTCCCTCCCCCACATCGCGGGCCCAGGGCGTGTGATCAGGCGCATTCTGCGCATAACCTTGCGGCAAGGCGGAAATGGCCGACGGACCGAAGCCGATCAGCGTATCGGCGCGGTCAACCGTATAGCCCTGGAAATTGCGCTTCAGCGTGCGGTTGTCACGCGCGATGCGCAAGCTGTCGCCAGGCTTGGCGAAGTGATCGAGCCCGATCCGCGCGTAATCCGCGGACGTCAGCGCCTGCGACGCCGCTTCGAACTGGCGGAAGCGGGCGTAGGCATCGGGCAGGCTTTGCTCGTCGATGAGGCGCTGATGCGGCTTCATCCAAGGCACATGGGCGTAACCGAAGAGGGCGATGCGTTCCGGCTGCAATGAGACCGCCTGGGCGGCCGTGCGCTGGAGACCTGACACGCTTTGGAACGGCAGGCCATAGATGAGATCGAGATTGAGCGAGCGGATGCCAGCCCCCCGCAGATCCGCGACGCATTGCTCGACGAGGGCAAAGGGCTGCACCCGGTTGACGGCCGCCTGCACCACGGGGTCGAAATCCTGCACACCCAGCGAGGCGCGATTGACGCCGGTGCGGCGCATGGCTGCCAGGAATTCCGCATCCAGCGTGCGCGGATCGAGCTCGATCGCGAGATCGAGATCGGCGTCGAGGGCGAAATGATGGCCAACGGCCGCCATGATGCGTTCGAATTCAGCTGGCGCCAGGCTGTTGGGCGTGCCGCCACCGAAATGGACCGATGTCACCTGCCGCCGATGGCCACTGGCGGTGAGGATATCGCCGACCATGGCGATTTCCTTCAGCAGCATGCCGCTGAAATCGGCAATCGGCTGGTGGCGCGCCACGATCTGCGTGTTGCAGCCGCAGTACCAGCACATCTTCCGGCAGAAGGGGATATGGAAATAAAGCGAGAGCGGCGCGTCGATCGGGAGACCCGCCAGCCAATCGACCATCACCTTGGCGTCGATGCCGGCGTGAAAATGCGGCGCCGTCGGATAAGACGTATAGCGCGGCACCGGGCGATCGTAGACGGAGATGAGATGGTCCGTGATCATCATGCGTCTTAGGCTAAGTGTTGACCGCTCGGCGGTTCTTGATTCAAATCAAGCCCTCAAACATGACCGATAGGGAAAAGAGCTGCCATGGCTGCGACAAATTGGACCATCCCCGCCCGGAAAGGCCTGGCCGTCAAAGTGGCCAAGGGCGGCACCTTCAGCGTGGTGAATACCCATGGCAGCCAAGTGGTCGATACCTGGGCCTTCAACGCCGCCGACATGGCCGAGTTCATGTCGCTGGAGCATAGCCGCGCGGGTTTCCGCCGCCTGGTGAGCCACGTCGGCGATTCCTATCTCACCAACAAGCGCCGGCCGATCATCACCGTGACCGACGACACCTCGCCGGGGCGGCATGACACGCTGGTCGCTGCCTGCGATGTCTATCGCTATCAGCAATTGGGGCATCAAGGACATCACGACAATTGCACGGACAATCTGCGCGACGCGCTAACGGCCCTCGGCCTCAAGGCGACGGAAACGCCGGCGCCGCTCAATCTTTTCATGAACATTCCCTGGGAGCCAAATGGCGATCTGTTCTGGAACGAGCCGATGAGCATGGCGGGCGATGCCATCACCTTCCGTGCCGAGATGGATATCGTCGCGGTCTTCTCCGCCTGCCCCATGGATCTGCTGCCGATCAACGGCAAGGATTGCATCATCCACGACTGCCATGTCGTGATGGGCTAGGGGCAGGGTTCCAGGACCGCTGGACCGTTCCCAACCGCTTCCGGAATGTCCCGGCAGGCGCCTTCGCTGCAGATCTCCCAGGCGCCGCCAGTGGCGCCTGAGCGCGCCAGTACCAGACGGTCTTCGACGAAAGCGAGCGCCGGGCGATAGCGCCAGACCTTGCCATCGAAGACGGCGCCCGCTGGCGGTTCCATGCCCGCCCCGCTGCCTTCGATCCGCGCTTCGATCAATTGGAAGCCGGTCATGCCGACCTGCCAATCTTCCTCCCAGCGCGTCTTTTCCACTGAATGCGACCAGGCCAATGTGAAGGTGCTGCCGGCCAGAAGCAGTTGTTTGCCACCCGCCAGGAGCAGGCAGAGATTCATGCCGTCACGGCACGGCGCGCGCGCCACACATGCTGCGCCACGAAAAGCGCCGCCAGCACAAAGCCCAGTTCATCGGTTGCCGGCAGAGCCAGGACCAGACTGAAGGCAGCAATCGTCGCGAAAATCCGCTCCCACCAGGCGAGCGGTCGCAGCAGAAAGCCGATACCTGCCGCCCCCCACAGGGCCATCGCCAGAACGGTCTTGGTGACGATATAGGCCACTTCGACCGGATAGCCGAATGTCTGCGCCATCCAGCCGCCATCCTGCAGCATCAGAGATGGCGTATAGACCGCCATGAAGGGGATGACGAAACCGGCCATGGCGATCTTCACCGCCTGTATGCCGATCTTGAGGCCCGATTCCTTGGCAATGGGTGCTGCGGCGAAGGCCGCCAAGGCCACCGGCGGCGTGAGATCGGCCAGGATGCCGAAGTAGAAGACGAACATATGACTGACGATGAGCGGCACGCCGAGATGCAGCAATGCGGGGCCGGCCAGCGACGAGGTGATGATGTAGTTCGGAATGGTCGGTATCCCCATGCCGAGGATGAGACAGGTCACCATGGTGAGGACGAGCGACAGAAACAGGCTCTTCTCGCCGATCGACACGACGAAATCACCGAATGTGGTGGCGGCACCGGTAAGCGTCATGGTGCCCACGATGATGCCGACGATGGCGCAGGCGATGCCGACCGGGAGTGCCGTCTTGGCACCTTCGGCCAAGCTGTCGCGGCAGATTGCCAAGGTGCCACGCCCGCCGCGATTAAAAAAATTGGCGGCGACCAGCACCGCCAGGGCAAGCGCAATGATCCACAGGCCGAACTTGAAGGCCGCAGCGCAGACCAGCCCCAGGATCACCCAGAAACCGATGCGCAGGCCGGCTTGCGACACGCCGATCATAGCGCCGCCACCCAGCAGCAGCATGACTGTCAGCGCAAGGCCGATCGTGCCGGAAAAGAGCGGCGTATAGCCGTCGAACAGCAGATAGATGAGCGCCAGCAGCGGCAGGACCAGATGCCAGCCCTTGCGCAGCGCGCCGAGGGCCGACGGGCATTGCTCCTTGGGCAGCCCCAAGAGGCTGCGCTTGCCGGCCTCAAGATGCACCATCCAGAAGGCTGACATGAAATAGAGGATAGCCGGGATAACCGCCGCCTTGACGATCTCGCTATAGGGCACATCGATCGTTTCGGCCATGATGAAGGCCACCGCGCCCATCACCGGCGGCATGATCTGTCCACCCATGGAGGAAGTCGCCTCGACCCCGCCGGCGAAATCGGCGCGGTAGCCGAAGCGCTTCATCATCGGGATGGTGAACTGGCCGGTGGTCACGACATTGGCAACCCCCGAGCCCGAAATCATGCCCATCAGCCCCGAAGCGATGACGGCCACCTTGGCGGCGCCGCCGCGCGCATGGCCCACCAGGCCCAGCGAAACATCCGTAAAGAGCGTGATCATGCCGGTGCGCTCGAGAAACACGCCAAACAGGATGAAGAGAAAGATGTAGCTCGACGACACATAGGTCGGCGTGCCGTAGATTCCTTCCGTGCCATAGGCCATCTGGTCGATGATCTGGGCGAAATCGTAGGGCCGGTGATCGAATGGCGCGGGCAAATATTCGCCGAAGAGCGCGTAGCTGAGGAAGAGGCCTGAGATGATCGGCAGCGCCGGCCCCATGATGCGCCAAGCGGTAATGAAAAGCAGGACCAAAGAGGCGACACCGACGATGATGTCGAACTGTGTCGGATCGCCGGCCCGCTGCAGCAGATCCTCATAGAAGATCCATTGATAGACGCCGACCGCCATGCCGAGGCCGCCCAGCAGCCAGAAGAGTGCCTTGAGGACCGGCGGCTGGCGTCGCACGGCGCTCAATAAAGGCAGGGCCAGCAGAATCAGGAAGGCGACATGGACGGCACGGACGATCTGGCTGGGAAGATTGACGGCATGGGCCGCCGTTGCCAACTGAAAGACCGAAAAAGCGAAGGCGATCCAGAACAGCAGGCGGCCTTCGCCGCCACGCGGAAAATCGGCGGCGAGCGCGTCGTGTTGTGCGCTCGCCGCCGCATCGGGGGTGGATACCGAGTTACTCATGGGCGATGATACTCATGGGCGATGATCAAAGAATCCCGGCTTCCTTGTAGTAGCGCTCGGCGCCGGGATGCAGCGGCACCGGCATATCCTTGGCCGCTTCGGCAAGGACGATGCCCGAGGCCGCCTTATGCGCCGCCACCATGTCCGGCAGATTGTCGAACAGTTGCTTGGTCATCTGATAGCCGATCTCGTCGGAGACACCTTCGCGCGTCACCAGGAAATTGATCACGGCAGCGGTCGGCACATCCTCCGCCTGGCCCTCATAGGTGCCGGCCGGAATAGGTTTGGCGACATAGGGCGAGCCGATCTTGGCGATGATATCGGCCGGCACCGCCACCATCTGGATCGGCAACGAGGTTCCGAGATCGCGGATCGAGGCGACGCCGAGGCCAGCCGATTGCAGCGTCGCATCCAATTGGCGATTCTTCATCAGTTCGACGGATTCGCCGAACGGCAGATATTCGACCCGGCCAAGATCTTCGTAGGAGAGGCCGGCAGCATTCAGGATCGCGCGGGCGTTGAGTTCGGTTCCGGACTTCGCGGCACCGACCGAGAGCGCCTTTCCCTTGAGATCGGCCAGCGTCTTGATGCCGGATTCCTGCGAGGCCACGATCTGGATGTAATTGGGATAGATCGCCGCGATCCCACGCAGCTTGTCGAGCTTGGCCTTGAAACCGGCCTCCTCATTGCCGTCCCAGGCAAACTTCACGGAATCGCCCAGCGCGAAAGCGATTTCGCCCTTGCCCTGCTGCAGCAGGTTGAGGTTTTCGACCGAAGCCTTGGTGGCCTGCACCTGGGTGCGTACACCCGGAATCTTGTCGCCATAGATCTTGGCCAGAGCCACACCCAACGGATAGTAGACACCGCTGGTGCCGCCGCTCAGCACATTGACGAATTCGTCGGCAAAGGCCGGCCTGGCGAGGCCGCTCGCCACGAAAGGCGCTGCGAGCCCGAGGCTGCCGGCGGCAAGAAAGTGACGTCGATTCATAGAACGCATGCATTCCTCCCGTTTATTTTCTCGTTATGACGGATGCGAGCCGCGCAGATTGACGGCCGCGAATTGAAACCGAACCGACGCCGCATGTCCCGCACGACCGGATCGAATTTGGTTAAGAACTATGGCCGATCCGGTTCGCCATGGCACCCCCAGACATTGGTCGGAGGCCGTTGACGAACAAAAAGCGGGGAAAATGGCCAGCGGCTTCACCATGGCACTCAATTGTCATGGGCAAGACGCGAAAATCAGGGCTAAATGACGCGATGCAACATAAGCCCTGTGTCGATGCTTAGACGGGGGCCGTCGAAAGGAAATCATCATGCAGCTTAAAGGCAAAGTCGCCCTGATCACCGGCGCCGCGAGCGGGATCGGCAAGGCCATCGCCGAAACCTATGCCAAGGCAGGGGCGGCGGTGGCCATCGCCGATCTCAACCAGGCCGGTGCCGATGCGGCGGCGGCCGAGATCGTGGTAGCGGGCGGCAAGGCAATCGGCATTGCCATGGACGTGACCGACGAGGCCGCTGTCGACAAGGGCACGGATCTCGCCGTCTCGAAGCTGGGCGGGCTCGACATCATGATCTCCAATGCCGGCATCCAGATCGTGAAACCGATCGTCGACTTCGCCTTTGCCGATTGGCGGAAGATGCTGGCCATCCATATGGACGGTGCCTTCCTCACGACGCGGGCCGCGATGCGGCACATGTATAAGGACAAGCGCGGCGGGGCGATCATCTATATGGGCTCGGTCCACAGCCACGAAGCCTCGAAGCTGAAAGCCCCCTATGTGGCCGCCAAGCACGGCCTGCTGGGCCTCGCCCGCGTCGCTGCCAAGGAGGGTGCGGAATACAATGTGCGCGTCAACGTGATCTGCCCCGGTTTCGTCCGCACGCCCCTGGTCGATAAACAGATTCCGGAACAGGCCAAGGAATTCGGCATCACCGAGGAACAGGTGATCAAGACCATCATGCTGAAGGACACGGTCGACGGCGTCTTCACCACGGTAGAAGACGTGGCGCAGACGGCGTTGTTCCTGGCCGCCTTCCCGAGTGCCGCCCTGACCGGCCAGTCGATCACGGTCAGCCATGGCTGGCATATGCAGTAACGGCCCACATGGCTGCGAAGATCGAATTGCCGCCCTATGAGACCGTCGCCCTGGTATTGCAGGGCGGCGGCGCCTTGGGCAGTTACCAGGCCGGCGTCTATCAGGGCCTGCACGAGGCCGGCATCGAGCCCAATTGGTTCGCCGGCATCTCGATCGGTGCCTTGAATGCCGCGATCCTGGGTGGCAATCCGCCGGAAAGGCGCTTGGAGCGCTTGACCGAATTCTGGGACACGATCTGTCAATCGGCGCTCTTTCCCGCTTTCACTTTGGGGGCCGAAGTCGCGAGCCTTCTGGGTGATGGCGACATGCGCACGCTGGCCGGCGCCTGGTCATCCATGCGCGCGATCGTCGAAGGGCAGCGCGGCTTCTTCGTGCCACGCATCCCAACACCTTTGCTCAACACGGCGACGGGGCCGACCGTCGCCAGCTTCTACGACACGGCGCCCTTGAAGGAGACGCTGGAGCGCCTGGTCGATTTCGACCGCATCAATGCGCGATTGGAACGCGTGTCGGTAGGCGCCGTCGACGTCGAGACCGGCAATTTCGAATATTTCGACAATGCCAATCGGAAGCTGGGCCCGGAGCATTTCATGGCCTCAGGCGCCTTGCCGCCAGGCTTTCCCGCGGTCGAGATCGACGGGCGCTTCTATTGGGATGGCGGGCTTGTCTCCAACACGCCGCTGATGGAAGTGCTCTCGCGCCCACCGCGGCGTGACACGCTGGCCTTCCAGGTCGATCTGTGGTCGGCCAAGGGATCGCTGCCGCAGAATCTGCTCGATGTGGATGAGCGCCGCAAGGACATCGTCTATTCCAGCCGCACGCGGCTGGTGACGGATGTTGCCGGTTATATCCAGCACTTGCGCAATTCACTGCGCAAGGCGATCGACAAGATCCCGCCGGAACTGCAGAACGACCCGGAAATCATCAAGATCAGGGAGCTTTCCTGCTCCAAGGTCTACAACACCGTCCAGCTCATCTATCGCGACAAGCAATACGAGACGCACGCCAAGGATTACGAGTTCAGCATCCTCAACATGCGCGAACATTGGCGCCAGGGTCACGACGACATCAAGGACACCCTCACCCACCCCGAATGGCTGGCACGGCCCAGCGGCGGCCATTCCGTCGTGACGCATGACGTGCACCGGGCGGAGGGGTAAAGAGCGGACTCCGCTCTTCGGTCGCTTTACTCCGTCATCCCCGGGCTTGACCCCGGGACGACGGGTGAGGTCACCGCAGCGCTGCCTGCACTTCGCCGGCGCGCGTTACCCAATGTTCTTCCTCTTCGGTCATGTTGAAGAGCTTGCCGTGCTTGATGACTTCGGTGAGCTGGGCCACGGCCCGGTCCTTGAGACCTTGTTTCCAGAGGAACTCGGCATAGTAATAGCGCGCCTCCAGCCGGCGCGCTTCCAGGCTGTCCTTGCGCTCCAGCAGCGTTTCAAGCTCGGCCGTGGCGGTGGCGAAATCGCCGGCACCGGCTAGCGCCCGTGCGGTCAGGATGGCGCGCTCTTGGGCGAAAGAACTGGGATGCGCTTCGGCCAGTTCGCGCAAGACCTGGCGGCATTTCACGAACTCGCCGTTTTCCAGCAATGCCCGGGAGAGACCGATCAGCACATCGGCCGCATTGACGAAATAGCCTTCGCGCGCACTCTGATAAAGCCGCGCTGCATCGCCGTAGAGGTCGCGTCGCATGCAGGCCTCGGCCAAGGCGATCTTCTCGTTGATCGAGCCGGTATCGACGACATCATCGATGCGTCGGCCAGAAACTTCCCGTTCCTGCCGAAGATCCGCCTGCGCACGTTGCCAGCGGGCGCGCTGCATCCGCACCACCTTGGGTTGCGCCTTGAAATCCAGCGTCGGAAAGATCTCGACGAAGAAATAGACGAGACTTCCGATCAGCGGGAACACCAGGATGATGCTGATCCACCAGCAGGTCTTGCCGTTGCGGATGACATGAACCGCCATGAAGATATCGAGGCCCAGGATGGCCAGTGACAGAATGGGCATTGCAACGGGTCCGCTCATTTTAATCTTATTGGAAGAATAGAACATAGCGAATACAACCCGTCAAGATGGATGCAGCCGCGCAACCCGCAACCAGATGCGCCTCGCCCCAAACAAAAACCCCGCGGCATTGCTGCCGCGGGGTCTTCGTTAGTTCTGAGCCTGAGTGGCTTGGACTTGAGAGTCCATGCCGCCCACCGGACTTCTTTAGAAGTCCATGCCGCCCATGCCGCCCATGTCCGGAGCGCCGCCCATCGGGGGGGCCTTCTTTTCCGGACGGTCGGCGATCATGGCTTCCGTCGTGATCAGCAGGCCGGCGACCGAGGCCGCGTCCTGGAGAGCGCAACGCACGACCTTCGCCGGGTCGATGACGCCGTCCTTCACGAGATCGGTGAATTCACCGGTCTGCGCGTTGTAGCCCCAATTGGCACCCTTGCCTTCGAGGAGCTTGCCGGCGATGACCGCACCGTCGACGCCGGCATTTTCGGCGATCTGACGGACCGGGGCCTGCAGCGCGCGGCGGATGATGTCGATGCCGACCTTCTGGTCGTCATTGTCCGACTTCACCTTGTCGAGCGCCTTGATCGAATAGAGGAGAGCGACGCCGCCACCGGCGACGATGCCTTCTTCGACTGCCGCACGGGTCGCGTGCATGGCGTCGTCAACGCGATCCTTGCGCTCCTTCACCTCGACTTCGGTCGCACCGCCGACGCGGATGACCGCGACGCCGCCGGCGAGCTTCGCCAGACGCTCGGCGAGCTTTTCCTTGTCGTATTCCGACGAGGTCTCTTCGATCTGAGCGCGGATCTGGGCGCAACGGCCTTCGATCTCTTTCTTCTTGCCGGCGCCGTCGACGATGGTGGTGTTTTCCTTCTCGATCACGATCTTCTTGGCCTTGCCGAGCATGTCGAGGGTGACGGTCTCAAGCTTAATGCCGAGGTCTTCCGAGATGACCTGGCCACCGGTGAGGATGGCGATGTCTTCCAGCATGGCCTTGCGGCGATCGCCGAAGCCCGGAGCCTTCACGGCCGCGACCTTCAAGCCACCGCGCAGCTTGTTGACGACGAGCGTCGCCAAGGCTTCGCCTTCGACGTCTTCCGAGATGATGAGGAGCGGACGGCCCGACTGCACCACGGCTTCGAGAACCGGCAGCATCGACTGCAGGTTCGAGAGCTTCTTCTCGTGGAGAAGGATGTAGGGGTTGTCGAGGTCGGTGATCATCTTCTCGGCGTTGGTGATGAAGTACGGCGAGAGATAGCCACGGTCGAACTGCATGCCTTCGACGACTTCGAGCTCGGTGTCGAGGCCCTTGGCTTCTTCAACCGTGATGACGCCCTCGTTGCCGACCTTCTGCATCGCCTTGGCGATCATGGCGCCGATTTCTTTTTCGCCATTGGCGGAAATCGTGCCGACCTGGGCGATCTCTTCCGAGGTCGAGACCTTCTTGGCGCGCTTCTTCACGTCTTCGACGACGGCTTCGACGGCGAGGTCGATGCCGCGCTTCAGATCCATCGGGTTCATGCCGGCGGCCACAGCCTTGGCGCCTTCACGGACGATCGACTGGGCGAGCACGGTCGCGGTGGTGGTGCCGTCACCGGCGAGGTCGTTGGTCTTCGAAGCAACTTCGCGGACCATCTGGGCGCCCATGTTCTCGAACTTGTCAGCAAGCTCGATTTCCTTGGCGACGGTGACGCCGTCCTTGGTGATGCGCGGGGCGCCGAAGGCCTTGTCGATGACGACATTGCGGCCCTTCGGGCCCAAGGTCACCTTCACGGCGTTGGCGAGGATGTCGACACCGCGGAGCATACGATCGCGGGCGTCGGCGGAAAAACGTACGTCTTTAGCAGCCATGTAGAATTACTCCTGATTAGGTTTTCGAGTGAAGCGGCGCGAGCTTTAGGAAGCTCAGGCGACCTTCTTCTTCGAACCGGAAGCGGTGCCCTCGATGATGCCGAGGATGTCCGATTCCTTCATGATGAGGAGATCCTCACCGTCGACCTTCACTTCCGTGCCCGACCACTTGCCGAACAGGATGCGGTCACCCGCCTTCACGTCGAGCGGCGTGACCTTGCCGTCCTCGGCCTTGGCACCGGCGCCAGCGGCGATGACTTCGCCCTCTTGCGGCTTTTCCTTGGCGGTGTCCGGGATGATGATCCCGCCGGCGGTCTTCTCGATGCCCTCGATACGACGCACGAGAACGCGGTCGTGGAGCGGACGGAACTTCATGGTGATCCTCCGTAAGAGTATGAAAGTAGTGAGTTTTCCCTAGCGCGCTTGCTCCGGGACCAGCGCTGCTTCACGCAGCTGTTAGCACTCGGAGCGAACGAGTGCCAGCGATGTAGGCCCAATACCCCTTTGCGTCAAGGGCGGCTCATCGGAAATCCGGCGCTTTTTGAATCGGTCCAAGGGTTTGCCCGGGGTCTGCCGGGGATCTGCCGAGCACCGGCAACCGGCCAAGGCTGGCAGCAGCGTGGTTAATTGAGTGCTAACCACCTGAAATCACGGAGAGTTTTATACTTTCTTAGCAACCGACTCGATATCATCAGGTTACCGTAACGCCATCAAACGATCAGAGAAGGTTCATGGATTAACAGCACCCCTGAGGAGGATCTATGGAGATACGTCCGTTGAGCCTGCAGCTGCGTGACTACCGGTTGGTGACCGCCGAAATCCTTTATCACCTGCCCGATCACCCCGGTCTGCTGCAGAGCTTCGTCTGGCAGGATTACGACCTCGCCCCCCGGCTGCCGGTGCTCCACAAATTCCTCGATTTCTGGAGCCATAACCTCGACGGCAAGCTGCATTCCGTGAAGGTCGCCAGGACCGGAATCATCACGCCGGGCGAATGGCGGCATGCGGAGGCCCTGCTCAGCATCCACTGATGCCGACCGTCCCACCGCACTGATTTGAATCCTGTGGCGCGACAAATGGCCGCCACATAGGCTGGCGCCATAGTCCTACGCCCAAAGGTGGCTGATGTTTTCGCCCGTTGCCGTCGCTGGCTGCGCGATCAATCTGCTGGTGGCCCTGATCCTCATCTATATGCGCTTCGGGCGCAGAGGGCGCGATTGGCTGGACCTCTTCGCCATCGCCCATGCCGCCAGCGGCCTCGCCTATGGCATCCTGATCCCGTTCGAAGATTCCGCCACCCTCACCGCCTATCTCGCCAGCCCCTGGGGATTGGTGCATTCCTTCTTGCGCCTCATCCCCGTGGGCGCGGCATTGGGCGGCATGGCGCGGCTCATCTTCGGATTGCCGGGCTGGCGCATCGGCGGCGCTGTATCGGCAGTGTCGTCCGTCTTCGTCCTCGGCTTGGCCCTGCTGGTCTCCCATTACACATCCTTCCAGGCCGTGATTGTCATCGGCAGCTTGGGGTTCGTCGGCATGGCGGCGATGGCATGGCGGGGGCCGACGGTGTTCTATCGCATGCTCGGCCTCACCTGGGTTTTGCGCGGCCTGATGGGTGGCGCCCTTGCCTATCTCAGTGCCTTTGCCGACAGCCAGGCCCTGTTTCAGACAATCGGCATCCTCAACGTCATCTTCATTTCGGCCACCGGCTTCGCGCTCTGCCTGATCGAACTCGACGACGCCAGATTGGCGACCGAGGACGCGGACCGGGCCAAGACGCAGTTCATCGCCAATATGAGCCATGAACTGCGCACACCGCTCAACGCCATCATCGGCTTTTCCGAATTGCTGGAAGGCCGCGTCTTCGAGCCGAGCAGCGCGCAGACCCGCCAATATGCCGGCCTGATACAAGATGCCGGGCGGCATCTGCTCGGCATCGTCAACGCGCTGCTCGACATGGCCTCGGTCGAAGCGCGGCGCGAGAATCTGGATTTCGAGAGCCTTGAAATCAACCAGCTGACGGTGGCCGCCATCGACTTCATCCGCGCCGATGCCGAACGGAAGGGTGTGATCCTTCGAACACTTGGCACCGAGCAACCGATCGAAGTCGTTACCGATGCGCGGGCGCTGCGTCAGATTCTCCTCAACCTCGTCACCAACGCCGTCAAATTCTCGCCGCCGGATCACCCGGTCGACATCGTCATCGCCCGCGACCAGAGCCGGGATTGCTGCCGTATTACCGTGCGTGACCGCGGACCCGGCATCGAGTCCCAAGACATCCAGCGCATTTTCGAACCCTTCTGGCAGGCCGGAGACACGTTCAGCCGCGCCCATGGTGGCGTCGGCCTTGGGCTTTCGATCGCGCAGCGGCTTGCTCAGGCCCTCGGCGCGAGGCTGCTGGTGGAAAGCGTCAAAAACGAGGGCAGCACCTTCACCATCATCCTGCCGCTATCGGCTGCCACCCCTGCCATCCCAAAAACCCGACATCAGCCCGGTGATCTTCCTGGATCTTCGCTGCAGCGCGAAAAGGTGCGGTTGTGAAGATTTCGGCGACCTGATAGGAGGTTAGGCCGAAACAGACGGATCTGGTGCCCTTTGCTGCGTCGCCTTTACGATTGGATCATGCGCCTCTCCGAAAGCCCCAAGGCGCTCTGGGCGCTCTTCCTGGTCGCTTTCGCCGAAAGCTCGTTCTTTCCCATCCCGCCCGACCCGATGCTGGTGCCGATGGTGCTGGCCAACCGCCGGCGCGCCTTCACCTTCGCCGCCATCTGTACCCTGGCCTCGGTGCTGGGGGGGATCCTCGGCTATTACATCGGTCATTCCCTGGAAGGATTGGGCGCTTCGATCCTGAGCTTTTACGGCCACCCGGATGCGATGGGCGAGTTCCAGAAGATGTTCGCCGAATGGGGCCTGTGGATCATCCTCATCAAGGGCCTCACCCCCATCCCCTATAAATTCGTCACCATCGCCAGCGGCATGGCGGCATTCGATCTCAAGATCTTCATCATCGCCTCGATCGCGACGCGTGGCGCCCGTTTCTTCCTGGTGGCCGCGTTGCTGTATATTTTCGGCGAACCGATCCGTACCTTCATCGAGAAGCGCCTGACGCTGGTCACGACCCTCTTCGTCGTCCTGGTCGTCGGCGGCTTCATCGCCCTCAAATATCTGTTTTAGGTTAGGATCATGACCCGATCCCGCGAAAGCTTCATCGATCCCCGCCACACGCCCTGGCTGACGGCCGGTATGAGCCTTGCCGCCCTGTGCGTCGCGTGGCTTGCACAATATGGTTTCGGCCTGGCACCCTGCCATTTATGCCTGCTGCAGCGGGATGCCTATTGGGCGGCGATCGCGCTTTCCGTTCTCGCCATCGTGCTGGGGCCGCGCTCCAAATTCCGCCGCCTCGCCATCGGCCTTATCGGCCTGGCCTTTCTGGTGGGGGCCGGCATTGCGCTCTACCATGTGGGCGTCGAGCAGAAATGGTGGGAGGGTGCCGAGAGCTGCGTCGGCGCCATGACCGGCCTCTCCGGCGCCGATCTCGAATCCGCCATCATGAACGCGCCGATCACCCGCTGCGACGAAGCGGCCTTTGAATTGTTCGGTATCTCCATGGCAGGCTATAATGGCTTGCTGTCCCTGGCGCTCGCCGCCTTCACCTTTTGGGGCTTCGCGCGCCAGCACTGAAGCAGGCCTGCGCTGAAAGTTAAGAAGGGCTTCCATGCCGACCCCCGCCGGACCATCCGAAAGCGCACCCGAAACGACCCCGCAGGCGGCCGAAACGGGTCGGCGTCTTCCTGGGGATCTGACGCCCGCAGCACTGGTCGAGCGCGTCATCCGTGTCGATCATGCCGGCGAGTACGGCGCCAAGCGCATCTATGAAGGCCAGCTCGCTGTTTTGGGGCGTAAGAACGAGGGCCATGTCATCCGGCACATGCTGGAGCAGGAGCTCAAGCATCTCGACGCTTTCGAGAAGCTGATGGTCGAGCGGCGTGCCCGCCCGTCGCTGCTGTTCCCGGTCTGGCATGTGGCGGGTTTCGCCTTGGGCGCTGCCACGGCGCTGATGGGCCCCAAGGCCGCCATGGCCTGCACCGTCGCCGTCGAGGAAGTGATCGACGAGCATTACCGCCAGCAGATGACGGATCTTGGCAGCACGGAACCGGCACTGACCGAGAAGATCGAAGTGTTCCGTGCCGAGGAGGTCGAGCACCGCGATACGGGCCTCGCCCATGGCGCCGAACAGGCCCCGGCCTATGAGATGCTGAGCGGCGCCATCAAGGCCGGCTCGCGCCTTGCCATCTGGCTCGCCGAACGGTTCTGATCCGATTTCAGCGGATAAGGTCGCTGTCCATTTGGGGGGCAGGGCCGATGATTTCCGTCACCATCGTCTCCAGGCGCAGGGCCAATTTGTCGCCGAGTGCGCCGCCATCGCCGCGGATGTTCTGCGCAAGGACCAGGCGCATCGCATCGAGATGGGCCTGAACGACGTTGAGATCGGCATCCGGAAAGGGACGCTTCACCCGGGTCAGCCGGCAGAGCGAATCGCCGAGCCGCGTCATCAGCGGAAAGCCGAAGGATGAGCCCTGGCCCTTGATATTATGGGCAACGGCATAAAGGGCCTGGACCGCGATCATGCGGTCATCGACGGCGCCTTCCGGGAGATTCGCTGCCGGTGGGGTGGCGCGGGCCATGGCCAGATGTTCGGCGCATTTCTCGACATCGGCACTGGCCCAGCTGGCATAGCTTTTGGCGAGATCCGCCACTGCCGCCTCGGCCCGCGCGAGACGGCGCGCCATCTCGCTTTCTTTATTATCGTCGTTCATCTCGCCTGCAATCCGCGCCGTGCCCCCACCATGGACCGAGGCCCTTCTGAGGATAATCAACGATTTATCTTAGCTGCCCCGTCACAATTCTCCTAGGGGGCACATTTATCCCCAAAAGCACACCCTTGGGGGCGGGGGAGAGGTCAAAGCCGTCGCGGCAGGTAGCGCGCGAAAGCGCCCACCACCAGCATCAGGAGGCCATAGGCGATGTAGACCACTCGCTGGTCGAAGAACAGCAGCAGCGCCGTGAAGACGGCAAAGGGCAGCAGATTGCCGATATCGATATAGGTGCGGAAGACCGACATCATCTGCGGCCGTTCGAGCGGGCGCACCGCCCGCAGAAACGGAATATTGCCAAGCGAATCCAGCATCACCACGAAAAAGGCGGCGACCAGCAGCAGAATGCCGACGGCGAGCGGGCTGCCAAAGGCGAAAGGTATGACAAGTGTCGTGAGGCCCGCGCCGAAGAACGCCACCATGATGGGAAGGCGCAACCCGACTTTCCGCGCGATCCAGCCAAAGACGGGGGCGAGGATCAGCAGCACGTTGGCGGCACCCGTGACGAAACCCGACCAGGCATCGTCGACGCCATGATCGCGAAAATAAAGCGCCGGATAGACGAAGAAGAGCGACCACCAGCCGGACCGGCCGAAGGCGATGGTCCAAGCGAGGCGCAGCCGCGGCTGGCCGAAGAAGCGGCCGATGCTGTGAAGCGGATTGGGTGGCGGCTTGGTCGCCGCCGCCACGGCCGGGTTTTCAGTGAGGCGCAGATAGGCAAAGAGGCTGACGGCGACGAGCGCCACCCCCATGCCGACCGCCGCCACCGACCAGGTGCCGAAGCTATTGTAGAGATAGATCCCCAGCATCGGCCCGAAACCCCAGGGCAGGCAGCCGAGCAGCAATTTGAGCGGTTCGTAGCGCACGAGGTCTTCGCGCGGGATGAAGTCGAGCACATAAAGAGTGAGCGCCACGATGCAGGCCGTACCCGAGAGCGTGCGCAGCACCTGGCCCGTAAATTGGCCGATGGGATTGTCGAAAGCGAGTGCCACCACGGCAAACCCGCCGATGATAAGGCCCATCGAATAGACCCAGCGCCGCCGGTAGCGATGAATGAGCAAGGGCACGGCGAAGCCCGCAACGAGCCCGAAAATGGTGACGCAGAGATAGATCGCGGTCACGCGCGCATCCGAGCCGAAGATTTCCTTGGCCTGCAGCGGCATGACAGTGAGAACCAGCGAGCGCGTCGTCGATTCCAGCATGTAGAGGACGGCAAATATCATCGCCCCGGGCTTGCGGCCGGACAGAGGGGCGTTGGGCGTCTCAATGGCCATGGGATGTGGGCGGGATCGGTTCGGGATGCGGTGATTGAGTTGCAATACCATGACGGCGTTGCGGACACCCGAGCGGAAGCGTCATGGCTTGATTCCAATTCGGCATGACGCCGTGCCCGAACGGCGCCATGTCCGGCGAAGATTGTGCAGTGCAGGGGAACAAAGAGTCGCGTGCAAAGCGACTTGCCTTCCGCGCGCAAAAAGGCGACAAGAAATAAACTTACCGGCACTTCGACGGATAAAATGGCGAAACGCAGCCTGGACGATATCGACCGAAAACTCCTCTCTCTGCTGCGCAACAATGCGCGCACGCCGACGGCGGCCTTGGGGCGTCAACTCTCCCTGTCGCGCAGCGCCGTGCAGGAGCGCCTGAAGCGCCTGGAGCGCGACGGCATCATCGCCGGTTATACGCTGGTGGTCGGCAAGGATGGCGAAGCGCCCGGCGTTGGTGCCCACGTCCTGCTCTCGGTCGATCCCAAGGCCCACGACCAGGCGATCGGCGCATTGAAGAAGCTGCCAGAGGTGCAATCGGCCTATACCGTCTCCGGCTCGTTCGATGCCATCGCCATCGTCAGCGCCAGCAATGCCGCACATCTCGACGAGATCCTGACGCGCATCGGGCACCTGCCGGGCGTGCAGCGCACGACCTCATCGATTCTGCTTTCCACGGTGGTCGAGCGGCGCGCTTGAGCGTCACCCCCAACACTGTTTCCGGACCCGATATCGAGGCCGCCGCGAAGCGGCTTCACGGCCATGTGCGCCGCACGCCGATCCTGCCCTTGGAGCTTGGCGCCTTTGCCAGCCGCGCCCAGCTCACCCTGAAGCTTGAATTGCTGCAGCATAGCGGCTCGTTCAAGGCACGCGGCGCTTTCAATTCGCTGCTCTCCATGGATGTGCCTAAGGCCGGTGTCGTCGCAGCATCGGGCGGCAATCACGGTGCCGCTGTCGCGTTCGCGGCACAGAGCCTGGGCCATGTGGCGGAGATTTTCGTGCCCAGCCTCGCCGCCAAGGCAAAAATCGCCCGCATCGAATCCTTCGGCGCCAAAGTTCATGTCATCCCCGGCGCCTATGCCGATGCGCTCAAAGCAGCCGAGACGCATCAGGCAGCAACCGGTGCCGTCGGCATCCATGCTTATGACGCCGTGGCGACGGTCGCCGGACAAGGGACGCTGGCGCGCGAGCTCGACGCGCAGATGACGCAGCTCGACACCGTGCTGGTGGCGGTGGGCGGTGGCGGCCTCATCGGCGGTGTCGCTGCCTGGTTCCAGGGCCGCGTCAACGTGGTGGGTGTCGAACCCAAACGCTGCCCGACTTTGGAGAGCGCCTTTCGCGCCAAGGCGCCGGTCGATGTGGAAGTGAGCGGAATCGCAGCGGATTCACTGGGCGCGCGGCGCATCGGCACCCTGCCCTTTGCCATCGCCAAGGATTTCGTCGAAGGCGTGGTGCTGGTCGAAGACGATGCGATCCAGGCGGCACAAGCCGCCTTGTGGCGCGAATTGCGCCTGGCGTCCGAACCTGGCGGTGCGGCGGCACTCGCCGCTCTGCTGTCCGGCGCCTACAAGCCGGCGGTGGGCGAAAAGGTCGCCGTGATCCTGTGCGGCGGCAATGTCGACCCCGCCAATCTTCCCACGGGTCTTGTCACGGGCCATCCCACCGGCCCCTGACGAGATGACAGACGGCCCGTCCCGCATGCAACATGCACCAGGCGTGACGAAGGAGAGGCAGCAGCGATGTTGATTGCCCAGATTTCGGACCCGCATGTGTGCCCACGCGGCGTGCTCTATCACAGCATGGTCGATTCCAACGCCATGCTGGCGCAGGCAGTCCAGCATTTGAACCGCATGATTCCGCGGCCCGATTTGGTCGTCCTGAGTGGCGATATTGTCGATAAGGGATCGCCGGCCGAATATGAGATGGCGCGGGAAATCCTGGACCGGATCGAGATGCCGCTGCGTGTCATCCCCGGCAATCATGATGATCGAGAGGCCTTCCGTATCGCCTTTGCCGATCACGCCTATCTGCCCAGATCCGGCCCGCATAATTACGCGATCGGTGACATGGGGGCCTTGCGCATCGTGGCGCTCGACGTCACCGTGCCCGGTGAGCATTACGGGTTAATCGACGAAGAACGTGCGATCTGGCTTGAGCGCGCGTTAAGCGAGGAGCCGGACCGGCCGACGCTGATCGTGATGCACCAGCCGCCTTTCGAGACCGGTATCCCCTATATGGATCCCTCTTCCTGCCGCAACGGCACGCGGCTTGCCGAGATCGTTTCGAGGTTCCCAAAGGTCGAGCGGATCGTTTGCGGCCATATGCACCGCGCGATGCAGATTCGATTTGGCGGCACGATGTTGTGTACGGCCCCCAGCACGACGACGACCATCGCGCTGCAGCTGGATGATGGCACGACGGACGCCACTTATCTGGAGCCGCCGGCGCTGTTGCTGCATCACTGGAAGGCGGATACGGGCCTGATCACCCATCACATCATGATCGGCGATTATCCCGGGCCCTATCCGTTCGCGTGAGGCCCATTAAAAAGCGAGGCTCGCCTTCAGCGTTTCGAGTTTCTTCGCATCGGTCGGCTGCGGCGAGAGCGTCGCCCCCAGCGCCATCTTGCCGATGACCGTGGATTGGCCGGCGCTGAGCAGCATGGCCTTGTCCTGCTCCGCGCTGGAAAGGCTGCGGAAGCCCAGAGCCGACGGTGCAACATCGACCTTGCCTTCGACCACATAAACACCGGTCTGTGCCTTTTCGGCGGTGACGATCCATTCGGTCGAACGAGTCGCCGCCACGGCATTGCGGGTGCGGATGACAAAGCGCGACCCGGACGCCACCTTGGCGGTGATCGCCTCCAGGATGCCTTCCTTAAGGTCGAAGGCCGCGTCACGCTTCATGTCTTCCGGCGTGAATTCGAATGCTGCGATCGTCATCCTAGTGAGCTCGCCCAGACTCAATTGCGAGCCGTCCTTCAATTCAATGCGCAGCCGGCTGTCTGCCAGCGTGGTGACGACATCGCCGGCCGCCACCTCCTCGCCACCCTGCAGCACGACCTGCTGCCCGGCGCGGCTCAGCGACGCGGTACCGCGGACCTTGGCGACGGCACCTACCGACAGGGTCGCCGCAAAGGCAGTACCGGCAAGCCCCAGCGGTGCCACGATCCCGGCGAGACCAAAGCGCAAGAATTGCTGGCGGCTCAAAATGGCGGACATGCGCAACCCTTTCACAAAAAGACTGCACAGAATAATGGGGCGCATAGACCCGCCCGGCAATGACGATCGTCACACCGCCCAAAGTACCGCTAACACCGGGATGTGTTGCCCGGACGTGTCGTCGGGCGTCACGCGATGTTTTCGATATCGGCTTCGCTGAGGTTGCCGGGCACCACGGTGATAGGAATGCGCAGCTTGCCGATGGCTTTGCCGGTGAGGGCTGAAATGAGCGGTCCCGGGCCCTTGGAACCGGTCGCGGCACCCAACACCAGGATCGAGATAGAGGGCTCCTCATCGATGAGCTTCATGATCTCTTCCTGGCGCTCGCCTTCGCGGAAATAGAGGATGGGGAAATTGCCGGAGAGCTTCTGCACCTCGCCCGCCATCTTCTGCATGATGGCCTCGGCCTGGGTGCGTGCCTCATCGCGGATGAGGTTCGAGACGCCGACCCATTCCTGGTAATCGGACGGCTCCATCACATAGCACATGGCGACGCGCCCGCCGGTCTTGGCGGCACGCCGGCAGGCGTAACGGATAGCCACCTTCAGTTCCGGCGATTCATCGACGATGATCAGGAAGACGCGGCCCATCGTGGGCTTCTCGGTCGGCTTTTCGTCGCTCATCCCCATCTGCTCCCAAAGCTCAAGCCTAGCGACGGCGGAAGGCGAGATGCGCCATCCAGCCGGCAAAGAGTGCGACCAGGATCGCAATGACACCATAAGCAGCGCCGTGCCGGTGCGCAAAGTCGTAAATATCCGCCCCGAAACCGATCTTGCTGATGACCAACGGCGTCGTCTGGGCACCCACCACCTTCTGGTCGCGCACCAGATAGACCTCGGCCAGATAGGTGCCGGTCGGCACGGTCGAGGGCACGCGCAGGTTCACGCGGAACAGGCGGTCGCCGATGAAGAGGATGCGTGCCGGCAAATCGGAAAAGAGTCCCGTCTTCTGCTTGGCATGGACGAGGGCGCCGGCAAAGGTCTTGCTGTCGGAATCCCGTGGATCGACCGGGACCATGCGGATGTTTTCGATGCCCATCTGGTAATAGGCGCGCTGGTCTTCGGGCAGCAATTCATCGAGCGGCTTGGAGGCCGCCAGCATGTAGACCGCCGGCACGTTCTGATAGCCCAGCCCCTTGCGGTTGATCCAGATGCCGCCCACCCGCTCCTTCCTGAGCACCTCCACATCCGCCGTCGGCCCCTTCACCACGACGATGACATCGCCCGGCCCATCGGTCGTGCCGAAGAGCAAGACGTCGGCACCAGCAAACCCCGTGGTGATGGCGATGAGATGATCGTCGAGATCGGCGATGAGCGGCGCCTGTGCCCCCGCCGGACGTAGCCCGGCAACCCAAAGAAGCGCTAGCGCCAGAATGCAGGTGACGGCTTTCAATGCCCACCCCCGGCGATGACGATGGTGTAGAGATCGGCTGGATGCGCCACCAGTTGGTAGAGCAGGCCGCCGGCCGTCACCAGGATGACAATCGCCATCAGGAAGCGGAGCTGCTCGCCGGGCAGCTTGGCACCGAGCCGCCCACCGATTTGCGCCCCCACGACACCGCCGATGGTGAGGATGAGAGCCAGGAGGATGTCGACGGTCTGGTTGGTATTGGCCTGCCAGAAAGTGACCCAGGCCTGGACGAAGATGATCTGGAAGAGCGAGGTGCCGATGACGGCGCCGGTCGCCATGCCGAGGAGGTAGATCATGGCCGGCACCAGCAGGAAGGCGCCGCCGACGCCCATCAGGGCCGACATGATGCCGACAATGAAGCCGATCCCGCCCGGCAGCAGCGCACTGATATAGAGGCGCGACTTCCGGAAACGCATCTTGAACGGGAGGCCTTGCGCCCAGTTATGCTGGTGCAGCTTCTTGGGCGCCATGGATTTCCGCACGCGACGCAGCGCCCGGATCGATTCCACCGCCATCATGATGCCGATACCGGACAGCGTGATGACATAGGCGATGGCGATGACGAGGTCGATCTGGCCCAGGGTCTTCAGAAGCGTGAAGAGCAGCACGCCGACGCTGGACCCCAGCATGCCGCCTGCCAGCATGACCGATCCCATCTTCACATCGACATTGCCGCGCGCCCAATGCGCGAGCACGCCGGAGACGGAGGAGGCCACGACCTGGTTAGATTGCGTGGCCACCGCCACGGCCGGCGGCACGCCGACGAAGATCAGCAAAGGGGTGAGCAGGAAACCGCCGCCGACACCGAAAAGCCCTGAGAGAACACCGACGCCGGCACCGAGACCCAGCAGCAGGAAGACGTTGAGAGCCACTTCCGCGATCGGCAGATAAATCTGGAGCCCCAGAAACCAATCGAGGATGGCTGTCGCCCAGGTCACCGCTTTCCCCTTCATGGACGGGAGCGTGACCGAAACCCTGATCTATCTACGCCGCCGCCGCTTTGGCCTGCTCTTCAAGGCGCCGCGACTCGGGATGTTACGGCACTTCGGGCACTCTAAATCACAGCGATTCCAAGGGAAAGTGACGGATCGTACAAATCCGCCTGGACTCAGAAGATTCTCACTTCTGGAGGATGTCGGTGATTTCCTCGAGCTGGGCGCGGGCGCGCAATAGATAGAAGCCCTGCTCGGCAAGATGGTTGGGCTGCATGAGCGAGGCGGTCTCGCCATTGATGACGACCCAGGGCTGCAGCACGGCCCCTTCCATCATCGAGCCCGTCATGCGGTCCCAGATGCGAACAGCGCCTTTTTCGCCCAGCACCTGCTTGAAATCCTGCCCCAGGGCCTTCAAGAGCAGGCCATAGGCATAAAGCTCGCCCTTGTTGCGATAGAAGACGTCATCGGCATTGAGGTCGAACCAGGAACCCGATTGCTCGTCGATCTCGCGGTCGATGTCGTCCGAGGCGGCACCGAGATCCTTGCCGATGCGGTCGAGGGTCGAGAGCAGATTGTCGGCGCGGCGCTCGAACACGGCATCGCCGCGCGTCAGGCGGCCGTTGAAGTCATTCAGCGCCTTGATCGCGTCGTTGTAATAGCTTTCCGAGGGTTTCATCGGCGCCCAGGAGCGGCTGAGGTCGATATACCAGATGTCCGGCTGGTTATTGAGATAGGCGGCGGCGTCCTGCAGTGCCCGGTCGGCGCTGCTGGTCCCGCGGGCGCGGCCGATCTGGTCGCGGAACTCGGTCACTACGCGCTGCAGCGCTTGGATCTCGCCCGATTGGAAATTGGGCATGTTGTCGAGAATGGCGCCGGGAAAGAACCAGGGCGAATTGGCGGGCCAGGTCGTGCCGTTCACCTCGCGGTCGAGGAGCGCTGACGCCATCGCCACGGTCTGGCTGGCCTCGGCCGGAATGGCTGGCGGGGCGAAAGTGGGATCGTCGTTGATCTTGTGCGAGATGGCGGCGCCGATCGGGTAATAGAGCACGATGATGGCGGCGAGCGCCCCGCCGCCCCAGCGCAGAGCCGCAGCGAGGCGCAAGCGACGGGCCGATCTGTCGGCGCGCGTCTCGATATCGCTGTCGAGGTCGCTACGCCCGCGCCGCGGCCAGCTCGGCAGGAACCGGCGCCACCCCGTCTTGCCCCCCGATTGCGGCTGCGGATCGAGATCGAAATCATCGCTCATGAACTGGCATTCCCCGGCTGGTCGCTATCGGCAGGTCGTCTACCCGACAGGAGATAAGCAATCTCCCTGGTCAAAACAATGACTCTGCGACCCCGTTCTTCCGCCATCCCCGGGCGAAGTCCTGGGGATCCAGTGTCAGCTGGAGGGACTGGATGCCCGGAACAAGCCCGGGCATGACGATCTTTCTGGTGTCGCGACGCCCCTCAAGCCGACAGGAAACCGACCGCGTTCTCGATGTCCTTGAGGATCGGCTCGGAAATGGCGCGGGCTTTTTCGGCACCGGCTTTGAGAACCGCATCCACTTCGCCGGGATTGCTGAGCAAGCGCTTCATTTCAGCCCCGATCGGCCCCAGTACCGAAACCGCGAGATCGGTCAAATCGCGCTTGAAGGCCGAGAATTCCTTGCCGGCCATCTCATTGATGACTTGCGCCAATTCCTTGTCCGAAAGGGCCGCATAGATGGCAAGGAGGTTATAGGCCTCGGGCCGTTTGGCCTCTTCCTCATCCTTCACCTGGCCCTTTTCGTTGAGCACTTCAGGGCCGGGCAGCGGTTCGGGATCGGTCTTGGCCTTCCTGAGCTTCAGGGCGATCGTCTCGGCATCGTCGGTCATGTTGATGCGGCTGTAATCGGATGCATCCGATTTCGACATCTTCTTCGAACCGTCGCGCAAGGACATGACGCGCGCCGCCGGCCCGCCGATGACCGGTGCTGGCGGTACCAGGCAGTCGATCCCGAAATCGGTGTTGAACTTCTGGGCGATGTCTCGGGCGAGTTCCAGATGCTGCTTCTGATCCTCGCCGACCGGCACATGGGTAGCGCGGTAAGCCAGAATGTCCGCCGCCATCAGCACCGGATAGGTATAGAGACCGACCGAGGCATTCTCGCGGTCCTTGCCGGCCTTTTCCTTGAACTGGGTCATGCGGTTGAGCCAGCCCACCCGCGCCACGCAATTGAGGATCCAGGCCAGTTGTGCGTGCACGCGGTTCTGGCTTTGGGCGAAGATGATGGAATGCGAAACGTCGATGCCCGACGCCATGAAGGCCGCCGTGACTTCACGCGTGTTCTTGGTCAGTTCCGCCGGATCCTGGAACACCGTGATGGCGTGCATGTCGACGACACAGAAGATGCACTCATACTCCTTCTGCATGCGTACCCAGTTGCGGACCGCGCCCAGATAATTGCCAAGATGCAGCGTATGGGTCGGCTGGACGCCGGAAAAAATGCGGCCCTTCATGGTTCCTTGCTTCCCTTTACCGGATATCGGCCGGGTTTATGGCCGCTAAAAGCCCGTTCGGCAATGGGTTTCCCCCTCAGAATCCTGTCAGGGGCGACCAGATCCCCTATTGAATCGGGGCTTTTCTGTCCTAAATTCTTGGGCATCCGCGACGTCACGCGGCAGGGATACAGAACGGGGAGTGAACAAGATGGTCGACAGACCCAATTTCAACCGCACGGTTTCGCGCGGTTATGCCCAGGCCCAGACGGCCGAGATCGATGCGGGCCTGCGCGCCCATATGCAGAAGGTCTACGCTTATATGGCGGGTGGCCTCGGCATTACCGGCGGTGTCGCCTATGGCGTCTTCCGCAGCGCTGAATTTGCGCCGGCCCTGTTCGAAGGCATCATCCGCAACAACCTCATCCTGATGCTGGTGGCGTTGGGCGTTGCCTTCTTCTTCAGCTTCCGCATCAACGCCATTCAGGCAAGCACCGCCAAGATTCTGTTCTGGGTCTATGCCTTCATTCTGGGCCTGGGCCTTGCGCCGATCTTCATGCTCTACACCGGCGAGTCGGTGGCGCGGACCTTCTTCATCACCGGCGGCACCTTCGCGGCGATGAGCCTCTATGGCTACACGACCAAGCGCGATCTCACCGGCATGGGCAATTTCCTGCTGATGGGTGTTTTCGGCATCATCCTCGCCTCGCTCGTGAACATCTTCCTCGGCTCGACCGGCCTCGGCTTTGCCATCTCGGTCTTGGGCGTGCTGATCTTCACCGGCCTCACCGCCTATGACACCCAGAAGATCAAAGAAATGTACTGGGATGCCGACGGCGCCGAAGTGGCCAGCAAGAAGGCCGTGCTGGGTGCTTTCAACCTCTACCTGGACTTCATCAACCTGTTCCTGATGCTCCTGCGCTTCGTCGGCGACCGCCGCTAAGCGCCGGTTCCTTAGTTCTTCCAACCACCGGCGGCATCCTTCGTGATGCCGCCGTTTTTCTTTCAGCCGAGATATGAGTCCGGCAGGGCGTCGAGGAAGATCGAGAACATCTCGGCCTGGGAAGAGATCTTGAGCTTCCGATAGATATTCTTGCGATGGATCTTGATGGTCCCCGGCGAGACGCCGAGCAGCCGTCCGATCGATTCCGAGGAATGGCCGCGCAGCACCAGGCTGGCGATTTCGCTTTCGCGCCGGGTGAGTCGTGGCCGGCCGTCGCCGGCAAAGGCGCTCTTCAACAGTGAATCGAGATCGAGCTTGCCGGGGCGCGATCCGGCATCATCGGCGCGCCAGTCGCGGGCGAGGTTCGACCAGTGGCGCTGTGCCATGGCGCGGATCGTCGGCTCGACGATCCTGAGCCGCGCCAGATCATGATCGCTGAAGGCCCCGGTCGCCCCGGCGCGCATCAGCGAGATGGCGACCATCAGGCCACCATGCAGCGGCAGGAAGATGCCGACCTCCTCGGCCAACCCTGTCTTGCTGTAATAGGAACGGAAATATTCGCTCTGATAGAAACGATCCGGCGCCAGCTCCCGCATGCGGAAGAGTGCCGGCAACCGGCCCGCCCGGCAGGCGTGAAAGAAGGGGTCGAGCAGATAAGGCCCCTCCTGATAGAGCGTCACGAAAATCAGCCTCTCTTCCGGCGTGAAGGTGTCGAAGAGGCAGCGCGGTCGTGCATCGCCGCGATAGGCAAAGATGACCATATGGTCGAACATCACCACATGGCGCAAGGCGGCGACCAGGCTGGGACCGAAAGCGGGCGAGCCCAGACCCCGCACCAAATCGGCCAGATGCTCGTACCAGGACATCTCGGTGAGGGCGAGGAGGCGCCGCGCGGCATTCGGCCGTGCCACGATCTCAGCTTCGGGGCGCTCATCCACCCATCGGCCGGGTAGATCCCAATCCGGTAACGAACCTGTCGCCGCCGGTATCGTCTCGCCAGTCAAGCCGTCAGCAGTCGCAGCACCGCCCAGGTCGTCCATCTGGTCGTCCATCTGTTCGTCCGCTTGCCGGTCAGCCGCTTCGATGCGCACCAATTTCGTTCCGTCCCTGACTTTTCTATCCCTCTGGGGATATATCCCCCCAAGGGCGCTCATTCTTTTAATATCCCAAGAAACAGGGTAAGAATCCAGCCACCGACGGAACATGAAGATTCCGCGGGAACAGGGATTCATAGGGTTGCGTTTTCGGGAGAGGTTGCGCGCGCGTGTCTCAAAACAATTCTGCGACGGCGGAGTCTGCCTTCGACGTCGAGTTCCGCTCGGTCGTCAAACATTTCGCCGACGTGAAAGCCGTCGATGACGTCTCGTTCGGCCTGCGGCAGGGTTCGTTCCATTCATTCCTCGGCCCATCGGGCTGCGGCAAGACCACATCCTTGCGCCTTATCGCCGGTTTCGAACAGCCGGATAGCGGTGCCGTCGAAATCGCCGGGCAATCGGTCGTGGGCGTGCCCGCCCATAAGCGCCCGGTCAACATGGTCTTCCAGCATTACGCCTTGTTCCCGCATATGGATGTGGCGGCGAATGTCGGCTATGGCCTGCGGCAACGCAAACCCCGCCCCGACGATGCCGAAATCGGCAAGCGCGTCGCGGAAGCCCTGGAACTCGTGCGCCTGCCGCAGCTGGCCAGGCGCCGCATCTGGGAATTGTCCGGCGGGCAGCAGCAGCGCGTGGCGCTGGCGCGCGCCCTCATCAACCGGCCGACCGTCCTCCTCCTCGATGAGCCGCTGGCAGCGCTCGATCGCAAGCTCAGGCGCGAGATGCAGATCGAACTCCAGAACCTGCAGCGCGAGGTCGGCATCACTTTCGTGCTGGTGACCCACGACCAGGAAGAAGCACTCTCGATGTCCGACACCATCGGCATCATGAGGGACGGCAAGATCGTCCAGTTCGGCACGCCGGAGGAGCTCTACGACGCCCCGGTCAATCGCTATGTCGCCGATTTCGTCGGCGAATCGAATTTCTTCAGTGGTGCGGTCGCCAGCTGCGATGAACGCGGCGCTGTCATCACCACGGCGAGCGGCCTGACCCTCGCCGCCCCATTGAGCCGTTTGGGCGGCAGATTGCAGCCGGGATCGACCGGCACCATCGCCGTGCGGCCCGAAGTGATCGGCCTCTGGAATAAGGCCGCGGCCCCGCAAGGGCTCGACGTGGCGCGCCCGGCACGCCTCCTCAACCGCATCTATCTCGGCGATCACAGCGAGTTCCAAGTCGAGGCTGAAGGGTTGGGCTCTGTCCTGGTGCGCCTGCCCAAGCATTCGACGGCCGGCCAGGCGCTGGAGCCGGGCGATGAGGTCGTCCTCGGCTGGGAACGCAGCAAGGCGCTGGCACTCGCCGATATTTAATGGATCACCAAGGCCTGCAACGCCGGCGGCGGCGGATGCAGACCGGCACTAACGAGAACGCGCCGCCGACAGGTTTGGCTTAACGTCATAATAGGGAGATCATGATGATCGATCCGCGTAAGGAATTCATGGCCCAGCTGCGTCGCTACCAGATGGGCTCGGTTTCACGCCGCCATTTCCTCGGCGTCACCGGCCTCGGCACCGCGATGGCTGTGATGGGCGCTGCGATGCCCGGCCTGCTGCCGCGCAAGGCCTATGCCGGTAATATCGGTGACAAGGTCTCGCTGGCAACCTGGCCGAACTATCACGACCCCAAGGATTTCGAGAAGTTCAAGGAACTGACCGGCGCCGATGTCGAGGTCAGCGTCTTCGGCTCGAATGAAGAGTTCCTCGCAAAGCTCCAGGCGGGCGGCACCGGCTGGGACGTGTTCGTCCCCACCAATTACACCGTCTCGACCCATGCCGATCTCGGCCTGATCGAGCCGTTGGATCTTGCCAAGATTCCCAATTACGACATCGCGGCGCAGGACGCCAAGCTGATCGGCGAAGGCACGGTGAAGGGCACCGTCTATGGTGCTGCCAAGGATTGGGGTACCACCGGTTTTGCCGTCAACACCGCCAAGGTCAAAGAGAACCCGACCACCTGGAAGGAATTCTGGGATCTCACCCGCGGCGCCTATAGCGGCCGCGTCACGGTGCATGACTATCAGCTCACCACCATCGGCAACGCGCTCAAATACTACGGCTATTCCTTCAACTCGAATGACGAGAAGGAACTGGCCGATGCCGAGAAGTTGCTGCTTGAAGCCAAGCCGCATCTTTTTGCCATCACATCGGACTATCAGCCGGCCTTCCGCAACGGCGATGCGTGGCTCGGCATCTGCTGGACCGGCGACGGCAAGCAGCTGCACCGCGACATTCCGGAGATCATCTATGTGCTCGGCAAGGAAGGCGGCGAGGTCTGGACCGATTTCTACGCCATCCCGAAGAGCGCCCCGAACCGCGAAGGCGGCTACGCCCTGGTGAACTTCCTGCTCGATCCGGCCGTGAATGCGACGGAAGTGCAATTCCACGGCCAGCCCTCGACCGACAGCCGCACCAACAAGCTGCTGCCGCCCGAGATGCTGAACGACCCGATCATGTATCCGGCCGCCGATCTGCTGTCGGCTTTGGAATTCGGCTCGGCCGCGACCTTCACCAATCCGGCACGCGCCGAAATCCTGGCGCGCTTCAAGGCCGCTTAAACTCGAACATCGATCGGAACGGGCAGCACATGGCACGGGCAAGGAAATGGGACTGGACGGCAATTCTTCTGATGTCGCCCTCCTTTGCTATCTTCCTTGCCCTGCTGGTGCTGCCCATCATCGTCGTCCTGGTCCTGAGTTTCGGTGAGCGCGCGGAGGCCGGCGGTTATGAAGCGGCCTTCACGCTGGCCCAATACGCCAACCTGCCGGCCCGCTGGGCCGCGTTCCGCAACACGCTCTCACTGGCGCCGACGGGTACGATCCTCTGTCTGCTCGCCGCCTATCCGCTCGCTTACTTTCTGGCGGTGAAAGCCAGCCCGCGCAGCAAGCTGCTGCTCCTCATCCTGGTCATCGTGCCGTTCTGGACCAGTTTTCTCATCCGCACCTATGCCTGGATCTTCATCCTTGGCGGCAAGGGCATTCCGGCCCTCCTCGATTGGGTCGGCATTCCGGATGTGCGCCTCATCAACACGCCCTTCGCCGTGCTGCTCGGCATCGTCTATGCTTATCTGCCGCTGATGGTGTTTCCGATTTTCGTGAGCCTCGAAAAGCTCGACAAGCGCCTCCTTGAAGCCTCGGAAGATCTCGGCGCCTCGCCCTGGGCGACCTTCCGCCAGGTGACGCTGCCGCTTTCGGCGCCGGGTGTCGCCACTGGCTGCATGCTGGTCTTCATTCTGCTGATGGGCGAATACCTGATCCCGGCCCTGCTCGGCGGCGGCAAGGTGTTCTTCATCGGCAATGCGCTGGTCGATCTCTTCCTGCAATCGCGCAACTGGCCGTTCGGTTCGGCCGTCGCCGTCAGTCTCGTTGCCATCATGCTGGTGACGGTGACGCTTTACTTGCGCCTCACGCTCAACCGTCGCGGCTTCCGCGACCAGTCCATGGTCTAGAGGAATCGGCGCGTCATGCGGCTCTATGCGTTCTGCATCTATATTTTTCTCTACACACCGCTCGCCATCATCGCGCTGTTCAGTTTCAGTGCCGGCCGCAGCGCCAGCGATTTCCATGGCTTCTCGCTGCAATGGTATGAAACGGCCGCGAACAACCGCCTGGTCAAGGAAGCGTTGATGAATTCACTGCTGGTGGCGTTCACGTCATCGGCGCTGGCGACCCTCTTCGGCACGGCGGCGGCGATCATGCTGCCGCGGGTGAAGGGTGTCGCTCGCATTCTCTTTGATGGCCTCACCTATGTCGCCATCATGGTGCCCGGCATCGTCATCGGCATCTCAACCCTCATCGCCTTGGTCACCGCCTTCAACGTCATCAATCCGCAGATTCTCGCCTTCTGGCCGGGCGATCCGGCAACCGCGCCGCAACTGGGCTTAGGCTTCGGCTCGCTGATCTGCGCCCATTCGCTTTTCGCCATGGCCCTCATCATCGTCATCGTGCGGGCACGCCTGATGGGCATGGACCGCAGTCTCATCGAAGCCTCGATGGATCTTTATGCCGATCCCTGGGGCACGTTCCGGCAGATCACCTTCCCGCAGATTTTGCCAGGCATCCTCGCCGGCTTCCTGCTCAGCTTCACCTTCAGCCTGGATGATTACGTCATCGCCTCCTTCGTGGCGGGGAGCCGCGTCACCCTGCCGATCTATGTCTTCGCCTCGATCCGCCGGGGTGTGACGCCCGAGATCAACGCCATCGGCACCGCGGTGCTGGTCGTTTCGCTCATCATGCTGATCGGTTCGCAATTCCTGCTGCGGCGCGGACAGAAACCCGCGACTTGAACCGGCACGGCAGATCAGCCCCCAAAGCATCACCGCAATGCATGCCGGGCATTGGCCAAGACGCCATGGCCGATCTATAAACCTTCCTGAAAAAAGCCGCTGCCCAAAGGGTGGCAAAATCTTGGGGAGGTCCTTCCATGTACACGCTCTATTGGTCGCACAATTCGGCATCGATCGCGGCGCATTACTGCCTGGAAGAGGCGGGCGCCTCTTATGATCTGGTGCTGGTCGACATGGCACAGGAGGCGCACAAGAAGCCGGACTTCCTGAAGGTCAATCCGGCGGGCAAGCTGCCGGCGCTCAAATTGCCCGAAGGCGGCATCATCAGCGAATGCGCGGCGATCACGCTTCTTATCGCCGACCGCTTCCCGCAATCGGGCCTGGCACCGGCCGCCGATGACCCCAAGCGCGGCGCCTTCCTGATGTGGCTCTTTCATCTCAACAACACGCTGCAGCCCGCCATGCTGCGTTACTATTATCCCGACCGCATCACTGCCGAAGCGGATGGCATCGGCGGCGTCCAGGAAAAGGCCAAGGAAGAGATCGCCATCCTGTGGTCGCGCATCGACGCACATCTGGCCAAGAGCGGCCCCTTCCTCCTCGGCGACCAATTCTCGGCCGCCGATCCGCTCCTCTACATGCTCTCCACCTGGCAGGAATGCTGCCCGGACCTCTACAAGCGCTTTCCCAGCGTGCGTCGCCTGGCCGAGAAGGTGCGTGCCCGCCCGGCCATCGCGCGCGTCGCTGAAATGAACGAGGTTGGGCCGGTCGCAGCGTGAGCGATCCCCGTACCGTCATCGATTTCTGGTTTTCCGCGCGCGCACAGGCACTGTGGTTCGAGAAGGACCGGGCCTTCGACGAGGAGATCCGTGCCCGTTTCGGCGCCGCGGTGCATGAGGCACAGATGGGTGGGTTCGCTTCATGGGGCGACAGCCAGAGCGGATGTCTTGCCCTCCTCATCCTGCTCGATCAGATGGCGCGCAATATCCATCGCGGCGCAGCGAAGGCGTTTCTGGGCGATCCCCGGGCGCTTGCCATTGCCGACGCCGCCATCGCGCGCGATTTCGACAAGGAATTGCCGTTCAGCCAGAGGCGCTTCTTCTATCTGCCATTCGAGCATGCCGAGGACATGGTCCGTCAGGAGCGTTCGATCATGCTGTTCACCCAGCTGTTCGAAGCGGCGGCACCGCAAGAACGCGACGAGGCCGAGGTTCAGCTCGATTACGCCCATCGTCACCGCGATATCATCAAGCGCTTCGGCCGCTATCCTCATCGCAATGAAGCACTGGGGCGCGTTTCCACCGAGGATGAGATCGCGTTCCTGAAGACGCCGGGCAGTTCTTTCTGAGATGCCGCGCCTTTCAAGTTTCGTCATCCCCGGGCGAAGACCCGGGGATCCACTGGCGCAATCGATAGAGTGGATGCCCGGGTCAAGCCCGGGCATGACGATTATTCTTGCCCAGCCAACATTGCCGGTATTCGCCCGATGATCTTGCGGCGGATCGCTTTCGGGCGTTCCAGCAGCTTGGTCTGGCCGTCGGGCTTTTCGGCATAGAGTCGCGCCAGTTCCAGCAGCGGCTCCATATCGGTCGCAGGATCGATTTCCGCCAGCATATAGGTGGCCTTCCCCGGTGCGGCGAGGGCGACGCTCAAGGGCCGCGCGCAGTTCGACATGCAGGCGGTGCCGACGACATCCATCCCCTGCGGCAGATCCGCGCTGCCGAGTGTTGCGATGAAGTCCGGGCCCAGAGGTGCATCCCCGGGGCCGCGCTTGCAGGTGGTGCAGACAAAGAGGGTATGACGCAAGGCCGCGGGGCTCCGACGGGGTAAGGTGCCGCAAAGTCAGGCCCAAGCTGGCATTTTTCAAGCACTTTCTGTAGATTGCGCACCGGATCCACCCGATATGAGCTGATGATGCGCCGCCTGTTGCTGTCGACCGCCGCTTTCCTTGTTTCGGCGCAGATGTTGATGACCCTTCCCGCCCGGGCCGATTACGCTGCCGCGGAAGCGGCCCTGCAGGCCGGAAATGTCGCCGGCGCGATACCGCTGCTGGCCGAGGAGGCCAAGCTCGGCAATCCGGTTGCTGCCTTCAACCTTGGTAAGATCTATCTGGACGGTGCCGCCGGTGCCCCGGACTTCACCCAGGCAGCCACCTATTTCCGGATCGCCGCCGAGATCGACACGGCGCCGCGCTACAATGGCGCCGCCTTGGGCGCGCAGGGGCCGCAGCTCATTTCCGCCGCCCAGATGTATGGGCAATATGAACTCGGCCGGCTTTATGAGACCGGCAAGGGCGTGCCGCAGGATTACAACGAGGCCGTGGGCTGGTACACGCGCGCGGCCGATCTCGGCAGCATCAAGGCGATGCTGAAGCTCGCCGTCGTGCAGCGCGAGGGTCTGCCCGGCATTCCGCCGGATCTCGCCAGTTCCACCGGCTGGCTGCAGCGCGCCGCGGAAATGGGTTCGGTCCCGGCGGCACTTGAGCTTGGCCGCGCTTATCAGGCCGGTATCGGCACGGCGCCTAACCCGCAGGAAGCGGTGAAGTGGTTTGAGATCGCCTCGGCCGGCGGCGCGGTGAGTGCCGAATACGGCCTCGGCACGCTTTATAAGAACGGCGTCAGCGGTCAGCCGGATTTCGTGCGTGCGGTCGAGCATTTCGAACGTGGCGCCAATGCCAAGGACCCGAGGGCGATGCTGGCGCTGGGCGATCTTTATGCCAGCGGCCAGGGCGTGCCTGCCGACAAGGTGCAGGCCCATGCCTGGTACAGCCTCGCCACCGATAACGGCGCCCCCGAAGGCAGCGCCAAGGCCGCGGCCCTGGCGCAGGGCATGACACAGCAGGAACTCGCCTCGGCGATTACCTTGCATGACAATTGGGCGCCCAAGAGCCAGGAGATCACCGCACCAGCGGCAGCGGAACCCGCGACGCAGCCTGCAGCAGTGCCGGCCGCAGCACCCGCCGCCACCGCAGCACCCGA
Organism: Pseudomonadota bacterium; assembly: GCA_016183985.1. Lineage (GTDB taxonomy): Bacteria > Pseudomonadota > Alphaproteobacteria > Dongiales > Dongiaceae > Dongia. The sequence goes on from JACPDN010000010.1 coordinate 191,323, forward strand.
CCTGCCGCCGCTCTTCGAGGAGCAGGCGCCGGCATCGGCGACACCAGCGGCCGCAGCACCGGCTGGCGTCAGCGAAGCAGTCCCGCCCGCACCCCAGCCTCTCCCGAAATCGACACCGGCAACGACGGTGCCCCTGGATCCTCTGGCCGACCCGCTTGCCGATCCCTTGGCACCGGCCACACCTCAGCCTTTCGTCCCGGCGCCTTAACCGTCGATCTGCCGTGCGTGGGCCGCGCTGTGCGGGCGATCACATAATCGTCAGCGGGACATGACCGCGCCTGCTGCTATCTGATATAGGCGGCGCGACATGAGATCTGGGATGAGTCGGCGATGGTCGCCGGCCGGCCAAATTTCGAGGGCGCCAAGTTTCGAGGGCGCCATGTTTCGGCCGCAATAGCCCGCTTTGTTCGGGTCGCTTTTGCTCAAAGTCGCTGGGACGGCGGCGCTATCACATTGAAGGAGTATTTGAAGATGGGGAATTGGTGGAAGTCGGACCGCTTGGTAACGGTCTGCAAGAGCAGCCTGGCGGCCGGCAGTGTCGCAGCATTGCTGCTGGTTGCCGCCTGCGGTGACAAGGAAGACGAAGCGGCCGGCAGCGGCAATGCCGCCGCGACCTCCGAGGCGGCGTCGGTTGCCGCCATCGACCCTGCCCAGGCACCCATCATCCAGAAGGCGATCGAAGATTACCTGCAGGTGATGGAAGGTCCGGCCGACCAGCGCATCGTCCATCATGCCGCCGTCAAGGTGACCCCTGGCGCCAATTCCTTTGAAGTGGCGATCGAGGGCATCTTCATCGGCCAGAAGGATGAGACGCGGCTCGATGTCGGCACGATCGGCTACAAGCTGACGCCCAAGGGCACCGACGGGTTTACCGCCAGCGACCTCACCCATGCCAATCTCATTCCGGCAAAGGACAAGGACAACCTGACGGTGGGCTCGCTGGAGATCACCACCAAGGCCTTCAGCGGCGAATGGTCCACCAGCCTGCAGACCTTCCTGGCGCTGGACTGGCAGGCGGCCGACATCACGGCCAAGGACAGCACCCCGCATGGCGGCAATTTCAGTGCCACGGGCATCAACGCCAAGCTGACCAGCGCCGATAAGGGCAACGGCCTCTTCGATCAAAATGGCATCTTCGAACTGACCGGCTTCAAGGCGGCGGACGCCGAGGGCGGCAGCTTCGAACTCGGCAAGCTCAGCGGCAACGGGCTAATGAGCGCCATGAAGCTCAAGGATTACGTGGCGAAGACGCGCGAGCTGCAGAGCCTGATGGCCGAGGTGGCCGAGACCGCCGCCAAATCGCCGGGGTCGGCAACTGGCGACACCACTGGGGCAACGCCGGCCGAACCCACCGGCCTCAATGACGGCCAGACCAAGAAGCTCGCCACCCTGATCAAGGATATGGCGGGCCTCATCGGCGGCCTGACCTATGACGTCGCCTTCAATGACGCCTCCTTCAAGAATAAGGACGGCAGCGAGCCGTTCCATCTGGGCGAAGGCAAGTTCAACATCGGCTTCACTGGCCTCGATCAGGAAAAGGCCGTCGTCAATCTGGGCATCAGCCATGCCGGCCTTGCCATCAAGGATCCGGATTTCGCGAGCGATCCGCTCTTTGCCAAGCTTCTGCCGGCCTCCGGCAAGCTCGACATCAACCTCACCGAGGTGCCGTCGAAGGAGCTCTGGGCCCTCTTCGGCGACAACTTCCCGAACCTCGTCTCGGCCGATCCGGCACGTTCCGATGCGGCCGCCGGCGTCATGTTCATTGCTCTGCAGCAATTGCTACAGAAGGCGCCGATGAAGCTCACCGTGGCGCCCTCAGGCCTCAATGCCGAGGTGATGCAGCTCGACGCCACCGGCAATTTCGACGTGAAGCCGGAAGCCGCCCTTGGCGTCGTCGGTGCTCTCGATGTGGCACTCCATGGCCTCGATGAAGCCATGAAGCTCGCCAATGAAGCGGCGCAAAGCTCACCCAATGCGGCGCAGATCGTGGGTGGCCTGGCCATGATTCAATCCATGGCGAAGCGCGAGACCGGTGGCGACGGCAAGCCCGTCGATAAGCTGAAGCTTGAGGTCGATGCCGCCGGCGAGGCCAAGGTCAATGGCATGTCCCTCTCCGGTATGTGACCGGGGCCGTGCGACCGAGTATGTGAACGCTTTATTCATCTTCGCGGTGATAAACCGCGTCGGTCGGCAACGATCGGCGCGGTTTCTTTTTGAGTGCCGCATCATCGTCGATGAGGTCTCTGCAATGCGCCAACGATGCTCATGCGATACACCGAGTGACGTTCAAACTGTTGCCGCGATGACTCACCAAACGCGAAATCTGTGGTCGTCATGTCACGCACGAATCACTTCGCAGTGGATAAGCGCAAAAAAATATGTTGTGATATGCGCGACATGCATATTGACCGAGTCGCGATTTCAGCAACGACCGATGTGTTGGTCGCATCCATGAGTGATGACGGGCCGCTCCCCGCCTATCGCGCGATGCAGCGTGGCGGTCGCTTGCACCATGATCCTGCGCAGGAGCTTGCCGCTGAGAAGCTGCAGTCGCTCTACAATGCGCTCAAAGACTATCGCCCTGAGGGTGACAACGGCTCCGGCTTGCGTGGCTGGGCAGAGCGCCTGGGCTTTACGCGCCGCCGCGATGAGACCGCGCCGCAGGGTCTCTACATCTATGGCGGCGTCGGTCGCGGCAAGTCGATGCTGATGGATCTCTTCTTCGCCCATGTTCAGGCGGAGAAGAAGCGCCGCGTCCACTTCCATGCCTTCATGCTGGAAGTGCATGAACAGCTTCATCAATGGCGCCAGGAAAAGCCCAAGCAGGTGGATTTGATCCCCGCTCTGGCCGAGAAGCTGGCCGATGACGTTTCGCTGATCTGCTTTGATGAATTCCACGTCACCAACATCGCCGACGCAATGATCCTGGGCCGTCTTTTCAGTGCCCTCTTCGAACGCGGCGTGGTGATGGTGGCGACCTCCAACTGGGCGCCGGACGACCTCTATAAAGGTGGTCTGCAGCGCGACCAGTTCCTCCCCTTCATCGCCCTTCTGAAAGAAAAGCTCGACGTCCTGGAGCTCGACGGCGGGCGCGATTATCGCCTGGCGCGCCTCAAGGACATGAGCGTCTATCACTACCCTCTGACCGACCTCTCGGCCCGGCAGATGCGCGAAGCCTTCGCCAGGATGACCGATAACGAGCCGCCCATTGCCTCGCACCTCACCGTGCAGGGGCGGCGTCTCGATATTTCGCGCCAGGTCGCCAATGCCCATGGCCGCGTCGCCTGGTTCGATTTCGACGAGCTTTGCGCAAAACCCTTAGGGGCCGCCGATTACCTCGCCATCGCGACGCATTACGACGTGGTGCTGCTCGACGGCGTGCCGGCGCTCAACGCCGATCGCCGCAACGAGGCGCGCCGCTTCATGACGCTGGTCGACGAACTCTACGAACACAAGGTGACGACGATCATCGCCGCCGCCGACAAACCGGAACGTCTTTATCCCGCCGGCGACGGTGCGTTCGAATTCGAGCGCACGGTGAGCCGGCTCAACGAAATGCAGTCGGTCGACTATCTGACCCGACCGCATTTGACGTGAGGTGAGGGGGAATTTTCGCGAGAAGAGTTAATGCCTCTTGCCCTTGTGGCAAATTCAGGTTATTAACTCAACATCTAGAGTAGTGCGCTTGGCGCACAGGTGCATTGCCTAACCAAAATCGTGGCAATGCGTAAGGGACATCAGGATTACAGAATGGCACGGAAGAAGATAGCCTTAATCGGCGCAGGTCAGATCGGTGGTACGCTAGCGTTGCTCGCCGGCATCAAAGAGCTCGGCGACGTCGTTCTTTTCGACGTGGTCGACGGTGTGCCGCAAGGCAAGGCGCTGGACATCGCGGAAGCCTCGCCGGTCGAAGGCTTCGACGCCACTTATGCCGGCGCCTCCGATTACAAGGCCATCAAGGGCGCCGACGTCATCATCGTCACCGCCGGCATTCCGCGCAAACCCGGCATGAGCCGCGACGACCTCATCGCCACCAATGCGAAGGTCATGGACGCGGTCGGCAAGGGCATCAAGAAATACGCGCCCAAGGCCTTCGTCATCTGCATCACCAATCCGCTCGACGTCATGGTCTATGTTCTGCAGCAGGCGTCCGGCCTGCCGGAAAGCCATGTGGTCGGCATGGCGGGCGTGCTCGACTCAGCACGCTTCCGCTATTTCCTCGCCGAGGAATTCAAGGTTTCGGTAGAGGATGTCACTGGTTTCGTCCTGGGCGGCCATGGTGATTCCATGGTGCCGCTGGTCCGCTACTCCACCGTCGCCGGCATTCCGCTGCCAGATCTGGTGAAGAAGGGCTGGACCACCCAGGCCAAGCTCGATGCGATCGTTCAGCGCACCCGCGACGGCGGTGCCGAGATCGTCAACCTTCTGAAGACGGGTTCCGCCTTTTACGCGCCGGCATCCTCCGCGATCGCGATGGCCGAATCCTATCTTAAAGACAAGAAACGCGTGCTTCCCTGTGCGGCCTATCTGACGGGCCAGTACGGGGTTAAGGGACTCTATGTCGGCGTGCCGGTTGTCATCGGTGCGGGCGGGGTAGAGAGAGTGGTCGAGATCGACCTCAACAAGGCTGAAAAGTCCATGTTTGATAAGTCGGTCGCGGCCGTAAGGGGCCTCATCGATGTGGTGAGGAAGCTTCAAAGAGGAGAGAAGCAATGAAGAAGACCATCGAACTGGCGGCCAAGAAGGTTGCCAAGAAAGCCGCCAAGAAGTCGGCTAAGAAGACCACGAAGAAGGCCGCTGCCAAGAAGCCGGCTGCGAAGAAGACCGCCAAGAAGACCGCCAAGAAGGCTGCCAAGAAGAAGTAACCTTCTAGGTCTTTTAGCGAAGACCAAACGGCCTGCGACGGCGACAGTCCTATTTCCATGTTGTACCGACGGGTTTCAGTTCAATTGGCTTGAACCCGTCCAGCATGGTGATAGAGTGCGATCTGCTGCACCACAGCATATCGTCGGCTGTCGCTGTCGCCCGCTTTTTTTCTAAAGAAATCCTCAAGACTTCCTAGGAATAATCGCGCGGCCCGGTAGCCAGCGAATCGACCGCCGGGGTGCAGTCCTTCGCAACGCAGCAAGCGGGTCAGCCCGGATGAACATCCACGAATATCAGGCTAAAGCCCTGATCAGGAAGTTTGGCGTCGCCGTTCCAGACGGTCACGTCGCCTATTCCGCCGATGAGGCGGTCGACGCAGCGCAGAAATTAGGTGGTGGTCTTTGTGTCGTAAAGGCACAGATCCACGCCGGCGGCCGCGGTAAAGCGGGCGGCGTCAAAGTCGCCAAGACCACCGACGATGTGCGCTCTCTCGCCAAATCCATGCTCGGCATGACGCTGGTGACGCATCAGACCGGCCCGGTGGGCAAGGTCGTGAAGCGGGTCTATATCGAGGCCGGCTGCGACATCAACCGCGAGCTCTATTTAGGCATGCTGGTCGATCGCGCCACCTCGCGCGTCACCATCATGGCCTCCGAAGAAGGCGGCATGGAGATCGAAGAGGTCGCCGCCAAGAACCCGGAAAAGATCCTCAAAGTCGCGATCGATCCGGTGACGGGCGTCCAGGCCTTTCATTGCCGCCAGATCGCTTTCTTCCTGAAGCTCACCGGCAGCCAGATCGCCTCGGCCACCAAGTTCATCATGGCCCTATATAAGGCCTTCATCGATCTCGACTGCTCGATCGTCGAAATCAACCCGCTGGTCGTGACCGGTGCCGGTGATGTGCTGGCGCTCGATGCCAAGATCAATTTCGACGACAACGCCCTCTTCCGTCACAAGGACGTCGAAGAGCTGCGCGACCCGGATGAAGAAGATCCGGCCGAGCTTGAAGCGGCGAAACACAGCCTCAACTATATCAAGCTCGACGGGTCGATCGGCTGCATGGTCAATGGCGCAGGCCTTGCCATGGCGACGATGGATATCATCAAGCTCTATGGCGGGTCGCCGGCGAACTTCCTTGATGTCGGTGGCGGTGCCACCAAGGAGCGCGTGACCGCGGCCTTCAAGATCATTCTCTCGGACCCGAATGTCGAAGGCATTCTGGTCAACATCTTCGGCGGCATCATGCGTTGCGATGTCATCGCCGAAGGCGTCGTGGCCGCCGCGCGCGAAGTCAGCCTCCATGTGCCGCTGGTCGTGCGCCTCGAAGGTACCAATGTCGAACTGGGTAAGAAGATCCTGGCGCAATCCGGGCTGCCCATCCTGTCCGCCGACAACCTCGCGGACGCGGCCGAAAAGGTCGTCAAAGCCGTGAAGGAGGCTTGAGGAATCATGTCCGTACTCGTCAATAAAAACACCAAGGTCATCTGCCAGGGCTTCACCGGCGCACAAGGCACGTTCCACTCGGAACAGGCCATCGCCTACGGCACCAAGATGGTGGGCGGCGTCACCCCGGGTAAGGGCGGCACCAAGCATCTCGACCTGCCGGTCTTCGATACCGTCGCTGAAGCGGTCGCCAAGACCGGCGCCAATGCCAGCGTCATCTATGTGCCGCCGCCCTTCGCGGCCGACGCCATCCTCGAGGCGATCGACGCCAAGGTGGCGCTCGCGGTCTGCATCACCGAGGGCATTCCGGTCCTCGACATGGTGAAGGTGAAGCGCGCCCTGGCCGGTTCGGCCACCCGCCTCATCGGCCCGAACTGCCCCGGCATCATCACGCCGGAAGAATGCAAGATCGGCATCATGCCGGGCCACATCCATAGAAAGGGCAAGATCGGCATCGTGTCGCGCTCCGGCACGCTGACCTATGAAGCCGTCGCCCAGACAACGGCGGCGGGCCTTGGCCAGACCACCTGCATCGGCATCGGCGGCGATCCGGTCAATGGCACCAATTTCGTCGACTGCCTGGACCTGTTCCTCAATGACGACGAGACCCAGGGCATCGTCATGATCGGCGAAATCGGCGGCAATGCCGAAGAAGATGCCGCGGAGTTCTACAAGGCCGCCAAGAAGAAAAAACCCATCGTCGGCTTCATCGCCGGTGTCACGGCCCCTCCGGGCCGCCGCATGGGCCATGCCGGCGCCATCATCAGCGGCGGCAAGGGCGGTTCGGGCGACAAGATTGAAGCCATGAAATCGGCCGGTTTCGTCGTCGCGGATTCCCCGGCGGCGCTGGGCTCGTCCATGCTGAAAGCGATGGGCAAGTAGCCGGTGACGGGGTTCCCGAAAAACGGGCTCGTTTTTCCGTCCATAAACACCCTACCGGGTTCCGGGTTGATATCCTGGAACCCGGTTGCTATCTCCCAAAAACCTTTCCCAGCCAATATCCAGACCGGAGGCTGCGGGAAACAGTAACCATTGGGTAACCATCCCATGCGCAAATGAGCAGCAGGATTTGTCGGGGAAGTTGCCGGGCACCTCTTATCGGGTCGCTTGGCGCCTTCCCCGACACATCCACAATGATCGGACGGGCGGAAGATCCGCCGGTCGTTGGCTCACCGATTAGAATTGCCGCCGAGATATCGTGGCGTTTAGGACTTGGAGCAGGGGCCAGGCCCGCGCGATGCTAGACTTTTTGGTGGCTTGACCTCTTCTGGGCAGCGGCCCAAACGGGTGAACCATGAACCAGCCAAATCCGAACCTCCAACCGGTCCCCAATTTCCTTTCCGGCCCCAACGCGCCCTTCATTGAAGAGCTTTATGCCAAGTACCTGACCGATCCCAATTCGGTCGATGATTCCTGGCAGGCTTTCTTCGCCGACCTCAAGGAAGAGGCTGCGGCGGCCTTGAAGGATCTCCATGGCGCCAGCTGGGCACCGCGCGAGCGTGACGTCGAGATCGGCAACGGTGCCGCCGATGCCATCAACCTCACCACCAGTGAAGCCGGCAGGCGTGCTTTTGCTGGCGGCCATGTCAGCGCTGCCGAGCAGCGTGCGGCCGCCCGCGATTCGCTTCGCGCCATCATGCTGGTGCGCGTTTACCGTGTGCGCGGCCATCTCGAGGCCGTTCTCGATCCCCTGGATCTGAAGCCCCGCGCCAAGCACCCGGAGCTTGACTACCGCACCCATGGCTTTACCGAGGCGGATCTCGACCGCGAGATCTTCCTGGACGGCGCCATGGGCTTCGATACCGCGACCTTGCGCCAGCTGATCCATGCCCTGCGCCAGACCTATAGCGGGTCGATCGGCGTCGAATACATGCACATCCAGGATTCCGACCAGCGCAAATGGCTGCAGCAGAAGATGGAAGGCAGCCGCAACCACCGCGATTTCACGGACCGCGGCAAGCGCGCCATCCTCGAGCGCCTCACCGAGGCGCAGATGTTCGAGAATTTCCTCGACAAGAAATACACCGGCACCAAGCGCTTCGGCCTTGATGGCGGCGAAACGACGATCCCCGCGCTCGAGCAGATCATCAAGCGCGGCAGCCAGCTCGGCATCAAGGAAGTCGTCATCGGCATGGCGCATCGCGGGCGCCTCTCGATGCTCGCCAATTTCATGAACAAGCCCTATGCGGCGATCTTCTCGGAATTCCAGGGCAATGCCTCGAACCCCGAGGATGTGCAGGGTTCGGCCGACGTCAAATACCATCTCGGCACCTCGGCCGACCGCGAGTTCGACGGCCGTGTCGTGCATTTGTCGCTGACCGCCAACCCGTCGCATCTTGAATGCGTCAACACGGTCGTTCTCGGCAAGGTCCGCGCCAAGCAGGACCAGCGCAAGGATAAGAAGCGCGAGCAGGTCATGGGCCTGCTGTTGCATGGCGACGCAGCCTTCGCGGGTCAGGGCCTGGTGCCGGAATGCCTCGAGCTTTCCCAGCTCTTCGATTACGAAGTCGGCGGCACGATCCATTTCATCATCAACAACCAGATCGGCTTCACGACGAGCCCGACGGCCTCCCGCTCCGGCCCCTATTGCTCGGACATCGCCAAGGCCGTGCAGGCGCCGATCTTCCACGTCAATGCCGACGATCCGGAAGCCGTGCTGCATGTCTCGCGCATCGCCATGGAATTCCGCGCCGAATTCAACCACGACGTCATCATCGACATGTTCTGTTATCGCCGCTATGGCCATAACGAGAGCGACGAGCCGGCCTTCACCCAGCCGATCATGTACAAGAAGATCGCGACGCATCCCACCACGCGCACGATCTATGCCCAGCGCCTGGTCGAAGAAGGCAGCATGACCCAGGACGAGGTCGATGCCATCATGAACAACTTCCAGGCGCGCCTGGATGCGGAGTTCGAAGCCTCGACCTCCTATAAGCCCAACAAGGCCGATTGGCTGGAAGGCGCCTGGGCAGGCCTGGCCGCGGCCTCCGGCGACGAGCGCCGCGGCGAGACCTCGGTCGAGCCGGACAAGCTGCAGGCCATCGGCAAGGCGATGACGACGGTGCCCGGCACCTTCAACCTCAACCGCAAGATCGCCCGCCAGCTCGCCCAGAAGGAAGACATGTTCAAATCGGGCGAAGGCATCGACTGGGCGACCGGCGAAGCCTTGGCTTTCGGCACGCTGCTCGATGAGGGCTTCGGCGTGCGTCTCTCGGGCCAGGATTGCAAGCGCGGCACGTTCAGCCAGCGCCATGCCGTCTTCACCGATCAGGAGACGGAGGAGGAATACGTTCCCCTCAACCATATCCGCGATGGCCAGGCCTTCTTCGAGGTCATCAACTCGCCGCTTTCCGAAGCCGGCGTGCTCGGCTTCGATTACGGCTACAGCCTTGCCGAACCTAAATCCCTGGTCCTCTGGGAAGCGCAGTTCGGCGATTTTGCCAACGGCGCCCAGGTGATCATCGATCAGTTCATCTCGTCGGGTGAATCGAAATGGCTGCGCATGTCGGGCCTCGTCATGCTGCTGCCCCATGGCTATGAAGGCCAGGGTCCGGAACACAGCTCGGCGCGCCTCGAGCGCTATCTGCAGCTTTGTGCCGAGGACAACATGCAGGTGGCGAATCTCACAACGCCGGCCAATTACTACCACGCGCTGCGCCGCCAGCTGCACCGCAACTTCAGGAAACCGCTGATCCTGATGACGCCGAAATCGCTGTTGCGTCACAAACTGGCGGTTTCGAAGCTTGCCGAATTCGGCCCCGGCACGACCTTCCACCGCCTGCTCTGGGACGACAACACGACGCTCGCCGACAAGAAGATCAAGCGCGTCGTGCTGTGCAGCGGCAAGGTCTATTACGATCTCTTCGAGGAGCGCGAGAAGCGCGGGATCGAGGATGTCTACATCATGCGCGTCGAACAGCTCTACCCGTTCCCGGACAAGGCACTCGCCGCGGAACTCAAGCGCTTCCCCGGCGCCGAGGTGGTCTGGTGCCAGGAAGAGCCCAAGAACATGGGCGCCTGGTTCTTCGTCTCGCCGGAAATCGACACGGTCATGGAAGAGCTCGAAACCAAACAGCGCCGCGTGCGTTACGTGGGGCGTCCCGCCTCGGCCTCGCCGGCCACGGGTCTCTACAAGCGGCACATCAAGGAACAGGCCAAGCTGGTCGACGAGGCGCTCAGCTTCAGCTGAGTGCGGACCTGGCAGCCAATAGATTATCGGTATTTGGGAGAGAAAAGATGACAACCCCGATCACGGTCCCGGCACTCGGCGAGTCGGTCTCCGAGGCGACCGTCGCCAAGTGGATGAAGAATGTCGGCGACCCCGTCAAAAAGGACGAGGCACTGGTCGAGCTCGAGACCGACAAGGTGACCGTGGAAGTCTTTGCCAGTGCCGCCGGCACGCTCGGCGAAATCTCCGCGCCGGCCGGCACCACCGTCAATGTCGGCACCGTCATCGGATCGATTGCCGCCGGTGGTGCAGCCGCAGCTCCCGCCGCCAAGGCAACCGTCGCTGCAGCGGCCCCCGCACCGGCCGTCAAGGCGGCGGCACCTGCCACGAATGGCGACGACCGCTTGTCCCCGGCCGTGAAGAAGCTGGTCGATGAGAGCGGCGTCAGCCCGGGCGCCATCGCCGGCACCGGCAAGGACGGCCGCCTCACCAAAGGTGACGTGCTGGAGCATCTGGAGAAGCAGAAGGCCACCCCCGCCGCCGCACCAGTTGCAGCCCGCCCGGCGCCTGCCCCGGCCCCCGTCGTCCCGCATGTGCCGCGTAACCTGACCGAGCGCGAAGAGCGCGTGCCGATGTCGCGCCTGCGCCGCCGCATCGCCGAGCGTTTGAAGCAGGCCCAGAACAATGCCGCCATCCTCACCACCTTCAACGAGGTGGACATGACGGCCGTGATGGCTCTGCGCGACCGTTACAAGGAAGGCTTCGAGAAGAAGCACAAGGTGAAGCTGGGCTTCATGTCCTTCTTCGTGAAGGCGGCCCTCCAGGCCTTGAAGGAAATTCCGGCCGTCAATGCCGAGATCGATGGCGACGACATCATCTACAAGAACCATTACGACATCGGCGTTGCCGTCGGCACCGAACAGGGCCTGGTCGTGCCGGTCCTGCGCAATGTCGATGCGCTGAGCTTTGCCGAGATCGAATCCGGCATCACCGAACTGGGCAAGCGCGCCCGCGACGGCAAGCTCTCGATCGAGGATCTCACCGGCGGCACCTTCACCATCTCGAACGGCGGCACCTATGGCTCGCTGATGTCGACGCCGATCATCAACCCGCCACAATCGGGCATCCTCGGCATGCACAAGATCCAGCAGCGCCCGATGGTGGTCGACGGCAAGATCGAAGCCCGGCCGATGATGTATCTGGCGCTCTCTTACGACCACCGCATCATCGATGGACGCGAGGCGGTCACCTTCCTCGTGCGCATGAAGGAATGCCTCGAGGATCCGCAGCGCCTGCTCATCGAGCTCTAACCGCCGATGGCGCGCACGACTAACGCGACCAAACCGAGAGCAAAAGCTGCCGCGAAGCCAAAAAAGCGGCAGCGACTGCCTTACTATAATCAATCGACCGACTTCACCTGCGGTGCGGCGTCGCTGTTGATGGCGATGAAGGGGCTCGATCCCGCGATCCCCTTCGACCGCATTCATGAACTGCAGGTCTGGCGCGAGGCGAACACGGTCTATATGGGCAAGGGCCATGCCGGCTCCTCGCCCTATGGCATTGCGCTTGCCGCCTGGCGGCGTGGCTTCGCGCCGGAAATCTGGCTCTCCCACAAAGGTGCCATCCTGCTCGACTATCAATCGCGCGACGATTGGCGCAAGGCGGGCAAGCTGGTGCAGGATGCGGATGCGGCCGAGGTCCAGGATCTGGGCCTGCCCATCACGGTGCGCAAATGGAGCGTCGACGACCTCGCCAAAGAGCGAGCTCATGGTGCCATCCCCATCGTGCTGGTGACGACCAAGCATTTTCACGGCGATAACACACCGCATTGGCTGGTCTTCGCGGATAGCGACGACAAGCACGTCTATCTCAACGACCCCTGGATCTCGCGCGAGAAGGGCCAGACGGCGCGCGTCCAGTCAGGCCGTGCAGCCAGCCACGCGACCTTCACTGACATGTCCAAATATGGCAAGCGCCAGGAGCGCGCCGTGGTCCTCATCCGGGGACCGCAGATTTAAGGTGGCTTGAATTTGATTGTCGTGCCCGCGAAAGCGGGCATGACAAAGCTGGATGACTGAAGTGCGCTCAAGAGCGCATCGAGAAACGGAGTAAGGTTATGGCGGAAGAAGCTTTCGACGTCGTCATCATTGGTGGTGGTCCGGGCGGTTATGTCTGCGCCATCAAGGCGGCGCAGCTGGGGCTCAAGGTGGCCTGCGTGGAAAAGCGCGGGAGCCTTGGCGGCACCTGCCTCAATGTCGGCTGTATTCCCTCGAAAGCCCTCCTCGCCTCCTCCGAGAAATTTGAGGAGGCTGACCACCATCTGGCGCTCCATGGCGTGAAGGTCGACGGCGTCGCACTCGATTTAAAAGCCATGATGGGCCGCAAGGACAAGGTGGTGGGCGATCTCACCAAGGGCATCGAGTTCCTGTTCAAGAAAAACAAGGTGACCTATCTCAAAGGTGCCGGCGCGTTGCTGGGCGGCGGCAAGGTGCGGGTGACGGGCGAAGCCAATCAAACGGTCACTGGCAAGAACATCGTTATCGCCACGGGGTCGGATTCGACACCACTCCCCGGCCTCACCATCGACGAGAAGAAGGTCGTCACCTCGACCGGCGCACTGACGCTGGAGAAGGTACCGGAACACATGGTCGTCATCGGCGGCGGCGTCATCGGGCTTGAGCTCGGCTCGGTCTGGCGGCGCCTTGGCGCCAAGGTCACGGTGATCGAGTTCCTCGAGCGCATCATTCCGACGACGGATGGCGAGATCGCGACCCAGTTCCAGAAAATCCTCACCAAGCAGGGTATCGAGTTCCGCCTCGGCCAGAAAGTGACTGGAGCGAAAACCAAAGGCGACAAGATCGATCTCAGTGTCGAGCCGGCGAAAGGCGGTACTGCTGAAACCGTGACGGCCGATGTCGTGCTCGTCTCGGTCGGCCGCAGGCCCTATACGGAAGGTCTCGGCCTCGATAAAGCGGGCGTTAAGCTCGATGAGCGCGGCCGCGTCGCCGTCGACCATCACTTCCAGACCAATGTCCCCGGCATCTACGCCATCGGCGATGTCATCGTTGGCCCAATGCTGGCGCATAAGGCCGAGGAAGAAGGTGTCGCCCTCGCTGAAACACTCGCCGGCCAGAAGGGCCACGTCAATTACGAGACCTGCCCCAGCATCGTCTACACGGCGCCGGAACTCGCTTCGGTCGGCAAAACCGAAGAAGAACTGAAGGCCGCCGGCATTGCCTACAAGGTGGGTAAATTCCCCTTCCTGGCGAACTCGCGCGCCAAGGCCGCGGGTGACACCGACGGACAGGTGAAGCTCCTCGCCGATGCCAAGACCGATCGCCTGCTGGGCGCCCATATCCTGGGGCCCAATGCCGGCACGCTTATTCATGAGTGCTGCATGGCGATGGAATTTCAGGGCTCGGCCGAGGATGTGGCCCGCGCCTTCCACGGCCATCCGACCCATAACGAAGCCATCAAGGAAGCGGCGCTCGCCATCAGCAGCAAACCGATTCATATGTAACCACCTGGCGCCCCACGGCCATGTATTGTGGGGCGCCTGGCATTACCCTCAACGAGGGCGTCAAAGTGAGTGAGGACGTCAAGGCCCGGATCGATGCGTTGCTGGAGGAGGCGGATGCCACCTTCGAGAGCGGTCATGCGCGGACTTTGACTCTCACCCAGAAGGCGCTGTCGCTCGCCGTCGAGGCTGATGACGAAGGCCTCATTGCCGCCTGCCAGTTGGAATGCGCCCGCCAGCAACGCGTCATGTGCCAGTATGCTGACGCGCTGACCAATCTCGAAGCCTGCCATGCCTTTTTCGTCCGTACCGGCGACCGCCAGCGTGAGGGCATTACCCTTCGAACCTATGCCGCGATCTATGACGAAGTCGGCCTCTTCGACGAGGCGCTCGACAGCAATCAGCAGGCGCATGCCCTGTTCGAGGAAACCGGCGACATCTTCTTCCGTGCCATCTGCTTTGAAGATACCGGCAACATCATGCGCCGGCGCGGTTATCACAATGAGGCGATAGCGGCATTCGAGAACGGCCTCGGCCTTCTCGATGAATTGCCGGCCGGCCCCGCAGTTACCCGGTCACGCGCGCATCTGGGTTGCGGACTGCTCGATGCCTGCATCGAAGCGGGCGAAGACGCCCGGGTTCTGGCGAGTGTCGGTCGTATCCTGGAACTGGTTTGCACCATCGGCAACGGTAATCTGGAAGCCTTCTGCCACAGCATGGCAGCACTCGCCCAGGCTCGCAAAGGCGATGCTGCGGCAAGCCTTGCCACGGCTGCCGTCGCGCGCCATGCCCTGGTCCGCGCCGAATCGCCCTATGAGCGGGTCAGTTGTTTCATGCATCTTGGCCGGGCCCGCGACGCCCTGGGCGACTTTGCCCAGGCCCGCGCACTGGTGGCCGAAGCGCTGGAAACAGCAGTCGCTGCCGGCATCCAGGATCTGACGCTGAAATGCCATGCCGAGCTGGCGCGTATCTGCGAACGCGCCGGCGAAATCGGCGCCGCTCTTGCGCATCTTAAGACGTTGCGCCAGCTGGAATCCGATCTGCTCACCAGCCGCACTAACATCCGCCTTGATCGCCTGCGCCTCGAAGTCGACCGCGAACGTTCGCGCCACAGCGAGGCTGATCGCGCCCGGCAGGAATTGGAGCGGCAGGTTGCGGTGCGCACAGTGGAGCTTCGCGCCGCCAAGGAAACAGCCGAACGCGCCAATCGCACCAAAAGCATGTTCCTGGCCAATATGAGCCACGAATTGCGTACGCCCTTGAATGCCATCAATGGCTATTCCGAGGCGATGGCGCTGGAGCTTTTCGGCAAGATCGGCGAACAGCGCTATGTCGAATATGCCAAAAACATCTGGCGCAGCGGCCAGCATCTCCTGTCACTGATCAATTCCGTGCTCGATCTCTCCAAGGTCGAAGCAGGCCGCATGGAGATCGCGCCGGAGAATCTCTCTTTGCGCAGCTTCATTGCCGATTGTCTCTCTTTGGTCCAGGTGCAGGCGCAGCAGAGCGGCCTTGCCCTCATCGCCGATGACGTCGCCGATGTGACCCTTTGGGCCGACCCAAGGGCGATGAAGCAGGTTCTGGTCAATCTCATCGGCAATGCGCTGAAATTCACGCCAGCCGGTGGCGAGATTCGGTTGCGCGGCCGTGCCTTTCAGGGTGGCACCGAGATCAGCGTGGTCGATACCGGTATCGGCATGGCGGAGGCCGACATCCCGCGCGCGCTCACCGTCTTCGGCCAGCTCGACAACGCCTATGCCAGGCGTCACGACGGATCGGGCCTCGGCCTGCCGCTGGCGAAGTCGCTGGTCGAGCTGCATGGCGGCACCCTCGACATCACCTCGAAGCCCGGCCAGGGAACCAGGGTGACGATCCGCCTGCCGCTCGGTGAGAATACGCGCGAAAGCGGTCTCAGCTCCCGCGCAGGTAACGTCTGAGGAAAGCGCCCCAGGCCGTCAGCGTGCGCCCGTCGGAATTGCGCAGGGCCGGGCCGTAATAGATATTCCAGCACCAACCGACAGAGGACAGCTTGTATTTGTCCATGAGAGCTGTGAACGGCTCGCCGAAGCTTTTCGCCGTACCAGACCAATGCTCCTTCGAGCCGGGCTCGAAGCCCCATTCGGTGACGATCACCGCGTGGTCTGCAGACACTTTCTCCAGAACCGGCTCATAAGGCGCCAGCTCGCCGCCCGGATAGACATGCCAGACATAGGCCGTGTTGGGATCCGGCAGTGGATAATCGCCGACGCCGCTCAAATCGAAGGCCCAATGCGAACCGGCCGCCAGGATCACATTGCTGTTGCCCTGCCCGCGGATGAGATGCGTCAGCTGCTGCCAAAAGGGTTGCAAGGCGCGCCAATTGGCACCATCGCCTTTCAATGGCTCGGCTTCGCCGGAGATCGGCTCGTTCCACAGCTCGAACAGGATATCGTTATCCTTAAAGGTGCTGGCGATGGCCCGCCAGAAATCGAGCGCCAATGACATGCGCGTATCGTACCAATCCGTTGTCTTGGTATCGGAGGCCACGAACTTGTCCTGCACATAGCCATCCGGCCAGCCGATGGCGTGATAGTCGATGATGACATAAAGACCAGCCTCCCGTGCCCATTCGACATGCTGGGTAAGCCGGGCCAGAGCACCCACGGAATCATCGCGCCAGAAACCGGGATGGATCGAAAGGCGCACGATATTGGCGCCCCAATCGCGCGCGATCTCTGGATATGGATTCTCATCGGCCGGCAGATCGCCCACATCCCCCATTGCGATGCCCTTGAGGCGCAGGATCTGGCCCTGATCGATGAAATGCGATCCCCGCACTTCCAGCGCCGCAGCGGGAAAAGCCGTCCAGATCGCCAGCATGAGAAGACACATGGGCCGCCACAGGATCGCCCAAGAGGTCACACCGGAGATCCCCCAAGAGACCACTGGCACGGCGCCCTGCATTGTCTCGCTCCCTGAGCCTGGATCGGCGTTCCTGCCGGCCCCTTATATTCGCGCAGGCCGGGTGAGTGTCGCCAGCATGCCACCTTCCGCACGCCGCTCCAAGGCCGGCCTGCCGCTGCGGTAGCTTATCGCATCGCGAACATTTCCTGGTGGAAGCGGTCCGCCACGGCCAGGCCGTGAGTGGCGAAGTCCTGTCGCAGCGCAGCGCCGAAACCGATGGGGCCGCAGAACCATAGGCTCGCCTCGCGCCAATCCGGCACGGCCGCACGAACGCGCTCGCCGCTCAATCGGCCGTCACGCGCATCGTGGAGAACATGCAGCCGCACGCCTGCAGCATTCGCGTCGGCCTGCAACTTCATGATTGCCTCTTCACTGAAATCCGCCGTGCTGTGAAAAAGATCGATCACTTGGCGCATTGGTGCGCTTGGATCAGCCTGCCGCGCCGGCGCCAGTTCCTTCATGCGCGCGATGAAAGGCGTGATACCGATGCCGCCGCCGATCCAGATCTGCCGTGCACAATCATCGCTGAACGTGAAGCAGCCATACGGCCCCTCGACTTGCACGGACTGACCAATTTGCAATGATTGGCGCAAGGTTCGCGTATGATCCCCCAGTTCCTTCGTGATGAAATTGAGCCGGTGCCTGGTGGGATCCCAGGCCGAGGCGATGGTGTAGGGATGCGCCCCTTCCGACATTTTCGAGGTCACGAAAGCAAACTGGCCGGCCTTGTGACCCGGCCAGCCCGCTGGAATATCGACCTGTCCCTCGAGCACGCGAAGTTCCGGGTAATAATAGAGACTGTCAATTCTGCCGTTGAATTTGCGGCCGGCGCCAACGCGGCGTAGCAGGACCATGATTGCAGCCACCGTCCCGTAGGCGATGAGACCAGCCATCAGAAGACCCAAGGGTGTCGGCCAATAGCTGAATTTGAGCAGCACGGCGCTGTGGAAGACCAGCATCAGATAGGCGATGGCGAGAAGGCGGTGGGTTTTATAAAAGTAGCGATAGGGAATCAACTGAATGAGGGCCACGGCGATGAGCAGTACGGTGGCGTAAAAGGCCCATTCCCCCAAACCCTCCGCCGGGTCGCGCAGCGCCTGGAGGAAAAGCTCTACCGGATTGTCGATGGCCGGTCGCTGACCGCGGTTAGGACGCGCCAGCCAGCCATACCCGACCGCCCATTTCGGTCCCTGTGCCCACAGCCAGTGCGCAATGGCGAGAACGAGCCCGCCGATGCCGAGCCATTTGTGCAGGCGGT
Source organism: Pseudomonadota bacterium (assembly GCA_016183985.1). GTDB lineage: Bacteria > Pseudomonadota > Alphaproteobacteria > Dongiales > Dongiaceae > Dongia. The sequence continues at coordinate 209,521 of JACPDN010000010.1, forward strand.
ACATCTTGTCGAGACCACCGAGCCATTGCTCCGGCCAGCGCGGCCGCAGCGCCAGGATCATCGCGACGCTCATGCAGCCCATGGCAAGGACGCCGCTATATTGCACCATCGCATCGCGCGTGGCGAAGAATCCAGTCCATGACAGCGGGCGCGGGTCGGCAACCAGCCAGGACAGGCTGAGGAGCCCGAGCAGGCCCCAGAGGGCAATCGTGATATGTCTCATCGAGAACCTCGAACCGGGATGCACCCGGGCAGCGTTTCGCATAGTCGTGCGCTCGCCATGCCGCAATGGCATTGACCCACATCAAGCAGTGCTGATGGCGCCCTGGCCTATGAAACACATTCGAGAGCAGGCCGCGCGGCCGGCGTGAAGCGGCGCGGCAGTCGCGGACGGCAAATGGCCCTCCCTGCCCATTTCCGCCCGGCGTGATTGCGGACCGGCTAGGACTTTCGGTCCAGCATTCTAGATATCGAGATACATCCAATCGAGATCGGCAACCGGCTTGCCGCCGATGGCGTGGTAGAAATCGATGGCGAGGGTATTGGGCTTATAGACCGCCCATAGCAGGGACCGTGCGCCGCTTTGTCGCGCTGTCTCGGCCGCCGCCGCCATCAGCGCGCGGCCGGCACCGCTGCGCCGGATCGCCGGCCGCACCCAAAGGTCGATCACCATTTCGATGCGCATGCCGCGATCGACGTCATAATTGGGCGCCAGCAGCACATAGCCAAGCGCCTCGCCCTCACGCTCGGCGATGAGGCCGCGGAAAGCCGGGTTCGGTCCAAACCCGTCCTTGAGATATCTTTCCGCCGTGAAATTGTGATCCCAGGAATCGCCCAGCATCCTGAGATAGGCGCCGAATTCCAGCACCATCTTCTGCACGATATCGACGTCGGCCGCACCAAGCGCCCGCACCGTCAAGGTCGGGTTCGCACCCATGCACCGCCCCTGTCTGGTCTTGCTATTCCGGTCTGTTCAACTTACGGATTGGCGATAGCAGCGAGATCCGCCGCATTGCCGGACATCCTTGCCGCAGCATGCCCGTTGCCGGCGAAAATGTCATGGGCCAACAGGTCGGTGTCGTCCTGCCAGCGCGCCACTGCGGCGCAGGGCCCGCTCGCGTCATCACCCAGGTCAGCGCCCTGGTCATCACCCAGGTCATCACCCTGGCACAAGAAGGGCTTGCCCGCGGTATCGATACCGACGACATGGCCAGGGAGCGGCCGCAAGGTCAGCCCGGCAGGTGCCGCCGCGAGATCGGCAATACCCTTTTGCGGTGCGTCGACCAGCGCCAGCAGCAAGGACGGCAGCCGGTACATCGGCAAAGTCCCAAGCGGCAGCGGCCCGTTCCGGCCATCGATGACAATGAGCGGCGTCTGGGTGGAGCGCGCCTGGATCTCCGGCGAGATATGATCGTCGGCGCCGCCCATGAAGCCGGATTCGGCATAGCCGGCAAGGTTCTGCCCCAGCAGCGGCAGATGATCGCCGAAGACGACGATAACCGATTCCGGATCCTCCCGCCGCCAGCGCTCGATGGCATCCATCATCTCGCGCGACTTCCAATGCACGATGCTGACATAGCGGTTCACCTCATCGACATGGCTTGCGGCTTGCGCCATCAACGGCCGCTTGTCGTCGACGTCATACATCCAGTGGCCGTAATAGGTGACCGTGTAATCGAAGACCGGCCGACCGTCATCGCTGCCCTTCAATTTCTCCGCCACCTGCCGGTGCAGCGAGGCGTCGGAGAGGAAAATGGACGTCATGTCGTCGAGGGTGAAATCGCCGATCGACCAGAACGTCTCGAAGCCGAGCTTGTCGTAGCTCACCTGCCGGTTCCAAAAGCCCGGGATATTGGGATGCGAGGCGACCGTCCGATATCCCGCTTGCGCCAGCAGCCGCGGCAGGCAAGGGAGAGCGTCATTCATCGGCTGCTCGAAGCGCACGGAACCCTGCGCCAGCGGGAAGCCGCACAGCACCTCGAACTCGGCATTGGCCGTCTGCCCGCCAAAGGCCGGCGACATCGCGGTCGAATGTCCGGCTTCCTGCCACAGTGCCAGGAAGCGCGGATCGAGCGGCGATTCCTTGAGGCCCGCGGCGGTGAGCGGCGCCGGATCCCAGAAGCTTTCCTCCAGCACCACATGCACATTGCGGCGATGGCCGGCTGGCATTTTAAGATCTGCCGCAGCGAGGCGCCGCTCGATCGCCGCTGCGACTTCTTCCGGCGCCGGTGCCGGTGTCGCCAGCGCCACCGTCCGCACCAATTCCTGCAGCACATGGATGGTGCCACCGCGCCAGACATAATTCTCGCGCTGGTCCCAGGGCTTATCGCCCCAGAAATGGTCCATCCAATCGACCAGGCCGATCGAGCCTGCACCGGCGCTCAAGAAAAGGCCCGAGCTGATGAGCAGGATCGACTGCCTGAGCCGCCCGCGAAAGCGCAGATTGCCGAAGAACAGCACCAGGATGAGCAGCGCCGGCACACCTGCCACCAGCCAGCCCAAGGGCCCCATCAGCTTGATGAAGGCATCAAGGCTGTAGATATCCTCCGGCATCAGGGGGCGGCCGGTGATGGCGCTCTTGGCGGCGCTCCCCACATAGAGCGTGCCGATCAGCAATGCCTGCAGGATGAGGAACAAGACGGGCCGCCGCGACAGCGCAAAAAGCAGCATCGAGAGGGCAAGAAGTGCCGCAAAATCCGCGGGGATTCGCCGCGTCACGATGGCAACGTTGAAGAAATGGGCGGAGATCGCATAAGCGATCCCGTAGAGGATCGCCGTCGAGAAGATCGGCAGCAGCCAGGGCCAACGTTTGATCATTTCAAGCTGGCAGCGACCGGGTGGCGGTGCCGCTCCAGCAAAGCCAGCGCATGGCCCTGCCCGTCGAAGATGTCGCGCGCCACCAGCTTCACGTCATCCAGCCAATGCTGCACGGCATTGCAATCGCCGCCCGCCTCGCCTGGATTGCACAGGAAGGCCTGCTGCTTCGCGTCATAGCCGATGACGGTATCGGGCACCGGACGGATGGTGAGGTGTTCGGGCGGGGGCACCAGAGCGCCGATATTGGGCTGATCCAGGCCGAGCCGGTCGAGCACCAGCTGGTTCAAACGATAGAGCGGCTGGCTGCCGAGCTTCAGCGGTCCCTTCTCGCCGTCGATGACGATGAGCGGCGTGCTACGCGAACGCGCATACATCTCAGGCGAAAAATCGCCCCACCCGCCGACGAAGAAGCCGCTATTCTTATATTCGCCCCAGTTATAGCCAAGATTGGGGAGATGATCGCCGAAGGCGATGATGAGCGAATGGGGATCCTCGCGCCGCAGCCTGTCGATCTCGTCCATGAGCTCGATCGATTTGTAGCGCATCGCCGTCGCATATTGGCCGAGCTCGGTCTGCTCCGGATTGACCGGAATCACCGCCGGCCGCTCCGGCACCATATCGTAATTCCAATGGCCGTAGAGTGTGACGATAAAATCGAGCACTGGGCGCGGATCGGCTTCCGCTTTCAGCTTCTCATCGACCTGGCGATAGAGCGAGCGGTCGGTGAGCATCCAGACGATCATGTCGTCGAGTTTGAAATCGCCTTGCGACCAGAAGGTCTCGAAACCGATGCGGCGATAGGCGTTGATGCGGTTCCAGAAGCCCGGCGCGTTGGGGTGGCTCGCCACCGTCCGGTAGCCCTGCGCGTTCAGCAGCGCGGGCAGGCAGGGTGCCGTATTGAAGCCCTGCTCGAACTTCACCGCCCAGCTGTCGATCGGAAAGCCGCACAGCACTTCGAATTCGGCATTGGCAGTACCGCCGCTGAAGGTCGGCGACATCGCCGTCGTGCGGCCGGTCTCGTCCCAAAGCTTCAGAAAGCGCGGATCGAGGATCGGCTGGCCGTCGCTCCCCACCGGATGATCCTTAGGGAGCAGCGGCGTCGGATCCCAGAAGCTCTCGAGCAGCAGGATATGCACATTGCGCGGCGCGGCGGTGCTGAGGGCCACTGGCTGCACGGCCGGATCCTGGGCGATATCCGCCAACCCAGTGTCGCCAGCACGGGCGTTGATGCGATCGAGTGCCGCCGCTACTTCGGTTTCAGAAGGCGGCGCCTTCCGCGACGCATAAGCGCGCAGTGTCTCTTGCAGGATGTGGAAAGTCGGGCCGCGCATGGTGAAATTCTCGCGCTGGTCCCAGGGATGGTTGCCGACCATGATGTCGGCGCCGCGCAAGGCGGCGTCACCGAAGGCGCCGCAGCCCAGCGGCAGCGCCACCAGCATCGCCAGCGAGGCTTTTGCCGCACGCCCTTCGAGCTTCAGATTGCCGATGAGAAGTGCCGCCATGAGCAGGAGCGGCAGCGCTACCACTACCCAGCCCAGCCAGCCCATGATGCGTACCAGCGCCACCACGCTGTAGACGTCGTCCGGCATCACCGGGCGCCCCAGCATGGCGATCTTGGCGCTGGAGCCGAGGAAGAAGGCACCGATGAGCAGCGCCATGAGCGCTGCGAAAGCCCAGACCTTGCGCGAGAAATTGAGGATGAGGCGGCCGATGACGAGAAGCAGGGCGAAATCGATGAGTGCCCGGAGCGGCTCGACCCAGACCCCGAATAGCAGGCCGGAGGCCAGATAGGCGGCGAGATAGCAGCCGCCGACAATGAGCACGGGCAGCCGCCAACGCTGCCATATCCGCGCCCTGAACTGACGCCAATCCTTTGCCGCCCGATTCATGTCTTCAGCCGATTGCCTAATTAATAGCCAGCGCCCCATCCGGCGGCGCTTTTCTAGCTGAATTTAACAAAAGAGTCTTGGTTTGGTGCCGGCGCCGGTAACAAAACTGCGTGATCAGTTCCGGCTGATAGCATGATGCTGCGTTGCGATAAAAATTGCAGCCCGTCTGGAAAAATGGAAACAAAAACAATATTTTAAGGTAGACCGACCTTTTTCGGCACGGTAAGCTTTTTGTCAGCGAAGGGTCACCACATTGCCGCTGTCTCGGGGTTAGGAGGGGCGGTGGCGCCCGCTTGCCCTGGCCAGACGGCCCGCTCGGTGAACCATCCAGGCGATGGCCCATCCAGGCGATGGCCCTGATCCGGCAAAAACGCCAAGATGCCGCTGGCAGGTGCCCCAAGGGGGCAGCCACGCGATGGAAATAAGGACTAGCCTGCACTGATGATCACCATGACCGCCCGCGCCCTTGATCCTCGTGACCTCATTCGGTCGGTTCTGCTTTGGGCGCTGCTGATCCCGCTGGCGCTGATCGCCTTCGTCCTGGCCGAGATCACGCATCGCGATTTCGTCGACAGCGTGAATGCCCTGGTCTACGCCTTTGGCGCCATGCTGGCCCTCACTTTAGCCCGACAGGCCAGCCCCAGCCGACGCGACGAACGTGGCATTGCCGACCCCTTCGGCCGTCCCTTCTGGTTGGTGGCGGCCGGCTTCTGCTTGGTCTTCGTTATTTCGGAGCTCGGCGGCGGCATCATCGAGCATTACCAGGCGCTGGTTTCGCCGTTCTGGATCGGGGATCTGCTGTGCTGGCTGGCCGCCGTCGCCTTCGTCCTTGCCGTGGCGCGCCTGCGCCCGCATCAGCAGGTCCATGCGACGCGCATCGTCACGCCGATCGTGCCGCTGCTGGCGGCGGGCCTTGGCCTGCAGAGTATCGATCTCGGCCTCGATATCGGCGAGCCGCATCTCAGGCACCATTTCGGCTTGGCCTACGAGACCTACGACAACATCACCGACCTGCTGGAATTTGCCTTCCTGCAGCTTTATCTGCTGGCGCTCATCGGCCTCGCCGGGGAGATTTCGGCGCGCCATGCCTTGCGCGGCCAGATTGCCGCGGCTGAAGGAATGAGCGATCCCGCCGCCTGTCTTCGCGCGGCGCAGCTTGCCTTCACCACTGCCGCGTTGAGCTCCCACAAATTCAGCCGCCGCCGCCTGCAGCGCGCCGTCATAGGGCTGGTCTTCGGCAGCGGCATGGGCGGCATCGGCGCCGGCTTCCGCGTCACGCGCAAGCTTGGGCCCAGCATCAAGCGGCGCACCGGCAAATCCCTTTTGCGCCAGTTCACCGAACAGATGCGCTTCATGTGGAAGTTCGGCCTGGCACCCAAGACCTATTACCAGTTCGAATTGTTCGACCGCGCATTGGCACCACTCGCCGGCCAATACCTGCAGCGCAACGAGACCAAGGCTGCCGCCTATAAGATCATGCACAGGCCGACCGGCCATCGCCTCAGCGAGAAGCTCGATTTCCACGACCGCTGCCGCGAGCTGGGCCTGCCGGTAGCGCCCGTCGTTTTCGCCGCCGCCGACGGTGCTCCTGACGCGCAATTCGCCCATCTCAGCGAGCTGCCGCCGGTCGATCTCTTCATCAAGCCGCGCAAGGGCAGCGGTGGGCGCGGCGCCGTCAAATGGCAATACGCCGAAGGGATCTTCATCCACAAGGACGGCCAGCACATGACGCCCGGTGCCTTGCGCCAGGCGGTGGTCGAGCAATCGGCCGAAACCAGCATGCTGGTGCAGAAGACGTTGACCAACCACCCGGCTTTGACCGACGTGAATTGCGGCACGCTCGCCACCATCCGCATCGTCACTTGCCGCAATGAGAGCGGCGCCTATGAAGTGACCAATGCCGCGTTCCGCATGCCGCGCGTCTCCGGCTCGCCCGTCGACAATTTCCATGCCGGCGGCATCGCCTCGGCGGTCGACATCGCCACCGGACATCTGGGCCCGGCAACCGATCTTGGCCTGTCGTCAACGTCCGGCTGGTTCACCACGCACCCGATCACGGGCGCCGCCATCGAAGGCCGCATCCTGCCGCTATGGCCGGAGGCACGCGCCCTCGTCGAACGCGCCCATCCTCATTTCAGCGATTTCGCCGTTATCGGCTGGGACGTCGCCATCCTTGAAGACGGCCCTTGCATCATCGAAGCCAATGGGGCGCCCGATCTCGACATCATCCAGCGCACAACCCGCGCACCGCTCGGCAATGCACGCCTCGGCAAACTGATGGCCTGGCACGTCAAACGCGATTTGCGCGACGCGCTGTTGGGGTGAGACGGGGCGAGGGTCTTCGCCTCGCCCCCAACCTGCGCCGGCTACTCCACCACCACCGCGGTACCGCTGACGCTCACCATCAGCATCGATCCCGCCTTGCCGACGACCTCGTAATCGATATCGACACCGACCACGGCGTTGCCGCCGGCACGGCGTGCGGCATCGCGGAGTTCCTCGAAGGCGGTCTCGCGCGCGCCCTTCAGCGCACTTTCATAAGCGCCGGAACGCCCGCCGACGATATCGGTGATCGAGGCAAAAAGATCGCGAAAGATATTGGCCCCGACAATCGCCTCGCCCGCGATGACACCGCGATACTCGACGATGCGCTTGCCTTCGATGTTCGGAGTCGTGGTGACGATCATGGCTTCATTCCCGTTTGCAAAAAACCCTCACCCCGACCCCTCTTCCCGGAGGCGAATGCCGACCTTCGTCGGCTGGGTGGGGAGAGGGTCGGGGTGAGGGGATCTTACTTCCGCCCGTATTTCTGCAGCCGCAGGCGCAGTGCGTTCAATTTGATGAAGCCCTGCGCGTCGCGCTGGTCATAGGCGCCGGCATCGTCTTCGAAGGTGACGTGTTTCAGCGAATAGAGCGACTTTTCCGACTTGCGGCCGACCACCGTCGCATTGCCCTTATAGAGCTTCAGACGCACCGTGCCTTCGACATGCTCTTGCGATTTGTCGATCAAGGCCTGCAGCATCTCGCGCTCAGGCGCAAACCAGAAGCCGTTATAGATGAGCTCGGCATAGCGCGGCATGATCTCGTCCTTCAAATGCGCGGCACCCCGATCCAGCGTGATGCTCTCGATACCGCGATGAGCGGCATGGAGGATCGTGCCGCCCGGCGTCTCATAGACACCGCGCGATTTCATGCCGACGAAGCGGTTCTCAACGAGATCCAGGCGGCCGATGCCGTTGGCCTTGCCGAGCGCATTCAGTTTGGTGAGCAATGTCGCCGGCGACAACGCTTCGCCATCGATCGACACGGCATCGCCTTTGAGGAAACCGATCTCGATATAGGTGGCCTTGTCGGGGGCCGCTTCCGGCGAGATGGTGCGCTGATAGACCATCTCATCGGGCTCGGCCCAGGGATCTTCCAGCACTTTGCCCTCGGACGAGGAGTGCAGCAGATTGGCGTCGACCGAGAACGGCGCCTCGCCGCGCTTGTCCTTGGCGACGGGGATCTGGTTCTTTTCGGCATATTCGATGAGCTTGGTGCGCGACGTCAGATCCCATTCGCGCCACGGCGCGATCACCTTGATCTCCGGATTGAGCGCGTAATAGCCAATCTCGAAACGCACCTGGTCGTTGCCCTTGCCGGTCGCCCCATGGGCCACGGCATCGGCACCGACCATCTTTGCGATCTCGATCTGGCGCTTGGCGATGAGGGGGCGCGCGATCGAGGTGCCGAGCAGGTACTGCCCTTCATAAAGCGCGTTGGCGCGGAACATCGGGAAGACGAAATCGCGGGTGAATTCCTCGCGCAGGTCGTCGATGAAGATCTCCTTGATGCCCAGCATCTCGGCCTTCTTGCGCGCTGGTTCCAGCTCCTCGCCTTGGCCGAGATCCGCCGTGAAGGTCACCACCTCGCATCGGTAGGTTTCCTGCAGCCATTTCAGAATGACCGACGTATCGAGACCGCCGGAATAGGCCAGGACCACCTTCTTGATATCGCGCGACATGAACCACCTTCGGATACGGAAAAACGCGTGGGAAAAAGCGGGCGGAACCTAGGGGAAATGGGGGTTAGTGGCAAGGGCAGGGGTGCCGCAGCGCTCAAACCCGCCACTGGCGCCTCTACTTCACCCCGTTCACCGCCCGCACCGCTGCCTGATATTCGAAGACATGGGCCGCACCCGTGGCCAAAGCGTTGCGGAAATGGGTCATCGCCCCGTCGATATCGCCCTTGAGATAAGCCTGCCGCCCGACATGGTATTCGGCGGCGCAGACCGCCTCCGCCCGCGCCGTTTGCGGCTGCGCTTGGGCAAGCGTCAGCACGGCAGCCCCATCCGCCTCACCTAGGTAGAGCTCGGCCAAGACGCGCGGCCAGGGCGGCAATTGCTTGGCCGCGGCGAGATAGGCCTTGAGCGCCTCTGCCCGGCTGTCATTCAGGCTTGCCGCCGCCACCTGGCGCCAGAGCTGAGCCCCGAAATGGCGCGGCTCGCGCGTGGCGGTGGCGTCGAAATCCTTGAGGGCCGCCGCATCGTCGCCTTCAAGCTCCGCCGCCAGCCCGCGCAGGAACAGTGCCGTGAGGTTGTCCGGCGCCGCCTTCAAGACCCCGTCGCAGGCCGCCCGGTCAAAGGCGAGACAGGCCTCAAACCCCGGACTTTCCGCCCGTGCCGGTACGGAAATGGCCAGAAGCATCATTCCAGCAAAAAAAAGGCTGCAGCGATGACCCAGCCACCACCGGGTGATCTGGATATGGAACATGAGCTTGGATCCCATTGTTAATGCTATCCGGCAGGAAAAATCAGGCAAAACGTTAACGTGGCTCCGCCAAGCTGCGCAATGTTGCTAATTTCCTTCAGGTTTTCGTAATATTTAAGCGTGTATTGTCGCTTTTAATGTCGCTTGTCAGCCGCGCTAGGACGGGATGCGGATGACGGCTGGGGTCGAGGACGCATCCCTACCGTACCGTTAACCGGGCGAGACTTGTGAGCGCATGATCAGGCGCCCGGCTCGGTTGTCTCCCATGGGTGTTCTGAGAAAAACGAATTGCTTGGTACCGGCCCGCAGCCCCGGGTCGATGCCAAGTGCACCCGGCGGGCCATCGGATTTGCACACTCCCCCCATCGTGCAGATGGCCTGCCGGGCGCCCCTCATTCCCCTATTGGATTTGTTTCAGGCGCCAGCCGGCATCGACGGCTTCGGGCAGGCTGCGGTCGCCCTTGGCCGCCGCCGCAAAATGATCGCGCGCCGCTTTCTGATCTTTTTTGAGCAACGCCGCTTCGCCGAGATAGTAATGCGCCTCGGCATCAAGACGTCTTGCGACATTCTTGTCGCTGACTTCGGTGGCCGACAGCAGATCCTTCTCCGGCATCTTGCCAACCAATGTCGCCAGCACCGGCATCGGCCATTTCTCCGGCGCGATCTTCGCGATGATGTCGTTGAGAATTTTCGCGTCCATCTTGCCCTTGGGCGCAAAGCCCGTGGCCAGATATCGACGCAGGCGCGCGTAAGGGTTGTCGGCGCGTAAGGTCTCAGCCTGCTGGAAATCCTTGGCCGCCGCCACGAAATCGCCTTTCAGGAACATGGCGCGGCCGCGATTGTAGAATGCAGCCGCGGCCTTGGGATCCTGTTTGGCGATGGTGCCGAAATCGGCAGCAGCTTCCGTGAACTTGCCGAGGCGCAGGTAAAGCCCACCGCGATCCATCAGCGCATCGATGTCGCCCTTGGCCTCGGCCAGCAGGGCCGTCAGATCTTCGATGGCCGGCGCATCGCGCCCCAACGCCGCCTTCGACCAGGCGCGGTTGTAAAGCGAGTCGGGATCCCCGGGCACGAGTTTCAGCAAGGAATCGTAATCGGCGATGGCGAGGTCGTACCGCTTCATCGCGGCATAGAGCGTTGCCCTTGCATAGAGCACGTCGACCGCCTTCGGCGTCAGCTTCAAGGCGGCCGAGAGATCGTTGACCGCCGCCTGCACCTGCGCGCGCTGGTTCTGAATGAGGCCGCGGCGGAACAGTGCTGCCGCCAGCGCCTCACCCTGCAATTGCCGGCTCTCGATTGCCGTCGTACAGGCCACCACCACGCTTTGCGTGTCGCCAGGCTTCAGGCAGGCATCGAGCAGCGGATGGACCGGCTTGCTGCTGGCCTTGGGCTGCGATGTCCCTGTTTTTGCGCCCGGTGTCGTGCCCGGTGTCGTGCCCGAATCCTGGGCGATGGCGGCACCCGCCATGCTGACCGCCAGAAGGGCTGCGATCAGCCCGCGCGCCAGATGATGCACTTAGGCGGCCTCGCCCGCCGAATGCTTATCCCGTTCCGACCGCCGCTGCTTGACACTGTCGCTTTTGAGCTGCCCGCAGGCCGCCATGATGTCCTCGCCGCGCGGCGTGCGCACGGGGCTCGAATAGCCGGCATCGAAAATGATGTCCGAGAAGTCGCGGATGGCAGCCGGCGTCGAGCGCTCGAACGGCGCCCCCGGCCAGGGATTGAAGGGGATGAGATTGACCTTGGCCGGCAGCTTGGCAATCAGCTTCACCAGCGCCCGCGCATCGGCGGGCGTATCGTTGACGCCCTTCAGCATGACGTATTCGAAGGTGATGCGGCGCGCGTTGGAGAGGCCGGGATAGTTTTCCAGCGCCTTCATCAATTCCTTGATCGGATACTTCCTGTTGATCGGCACGATCTCGTCGCGCAGCTCGTCAGTGACGGCATGCAGCGAGATGGCGAGGTTGACGCCAAGCTCCGCGCCGCAACGTTCGATGAGGGGCACGACGCCGGCGGTCGACAGGGTGATGCGCCGCTTCGAAATGGCGATGCCCTCGCCATCCATGACGATCTTCAAGGCCCTCGCCACCTGATCGAAATTATAGAGCGGCTCGCCCATCCCCATCATGACGATGTTGGAGAGCAGGCGCCCCTCCGGCGGGCTCGGCCATTCGCCCAGATGATCGCGCGCCATCATCACCTGGCCGACGATCTCATTGGCGGTCAGGTTGCGCACCAGGCGCTGCGTCCCGGTGTGGCAGAATTTGCAGGTAAGCGTGCAGCCGACCTGGGAGGAGACGCAGAGCGTGCCGCGATCCTCTTCCGGAATGTGGACCGTCTCGGCCTTCTGATGGTCGTTGAATTCCAGCAGCCATTTATGGGTGCCGTCTTTCGAGGCGAGGCTCACCGCAATATCGGGCCGGCCGACGAAGAATTTCTCATCGAGGCGGACACGGAAATCCTTCGAGAGATTGCTCATCTTCGAGAAATCGCGCTCGCCGCGGTGATAGAGCCAGTGCCACAGCTGGCGCGCGCGGAATTTGGGCTCGCCCACCTCCGCCATCAAGGCTTCCAATTCCTCACGCGACAGGCCGATGAGGTCGCGGCGCCCTGCCGCGTCGACGGCGGGGGCGGCAAAGGATTCGGCGTGTTTCTCGATGCTCATCTCGTCTCGTCCGTACCGTCAGTTCGAGCAGGCCTGGCTCATGGTTCGATAGGCCTTGGTAAAGCCGGAAAGGTCATAGGTGTCCTGCACCTTCATGCCCTTCGCCGTCGTCGCCGTCACCACCATCTGGTTCGACTTGCGCATCGCCTGCACCAGCGCCTTGTCGTCGGCACGGCTCTTCACCCAGGCGCGGTCATCGGCGACCTCGGTGAATTTGAAGGTGAAGCCGCCGATCTTGACGATCACCGGCATCTTCGCCTGCGGCTCGAAGCCCAGCACGATCGACACCTGGTCGAGCGCGCCGATCTCCGGGAAATGCGTCACCAGTGCCGCCGACTTGCCACGGCCTTTCACATTGCCTTGCCGGTCGGTGGGCTGGCTCATCGCATAGCATGACCGGTTGCCATCGGCTTCGGCCGTCATCGCCTGCCACTTCTTGAAATTGCCGAGGCTCTTGGGCGTCTCCGCGGCAAAGGCAGGCGCCAAGCCACCCCCAACGATCATCAGGGGCAGCAGCAGGCGACGTGCAAAAGTGAAGCAAAACTGGCGCATGAACTGTTTCCGGTACTGGAAGTGAGCGGCGCTAGGCCGGATCACCGGCGCGCAATCTGTCTCATCTAGCAAGGATCGGCGCCGAAATCCACTCCCCGGCCGCCGAAAAGCCTGTGGATCAATCAGAATTGTGCTGTTTTTTCAGCTGCTTCTGCTTCCACACCGGCAATCCGCGCTTATGTGCCGCAAGCGGCCTCGCCGGTCCCCCCACCCGGACCGGGCGTTCGGCGAAGCGCCCCAGGCTGATCATGCGATCATACATCACAATGGCGCCGGCCACGGAGAGGTTCACGCAGAACCGGGTCGGTATCTTGATGATGAAGTCGCAGCGTTCCTGCATCGCAGGGGTAAGCGAATCCTTCTCCGCCCCCAGCACATAGATGGCGGCCGGCGGGTGCGTGAAGGTCGGCAGGTCCACGGCATCCTCGGTGATCTCGATGCCGACGATGCGGCTGCCCAAGGGCTGCTGGAACGAGGCGACATCGGGGTAGATCTGCACCGGCATGGAATCGAAGGCCACCGACGTGTCGGAAGCCAGCACATCGCGCACATTGAAGCAGGCACCGATGGTGAAGCAGAAACTGGCATGGAAGGCATGGGCGGTGCGCAGCACGGCGCCCAGATTCATCGGCTTCGAGATGCCTTCGACACCGATGGCGAAATAGCCGCGATTGACGGGATTATGGCTCATGATGGGCCGGAACCTACCCAAAGGGGGCGGAAAAGGCCAGCTATCCAGCGGCCGGCGCCTTTCCCCGTGCCGCGAAGCCGAGCCCGGCGAGGACCGTGATCCCGCCAGCCAGGGCAAACCCGCCAGGCACTTCGGATAAAAGGAAAAAAGCGATCACGCTGGCGATCACCGGCTGGGCGTAGCCGAGGATGGCGGCGACGCTGGCCGTGACCCTGGTGAGGCCTTTGTTGATGAGGAAGTAGCCGGCGAAGGTGATGAGGCCATAAAGCGCCATGAAACCGGCCTCATGGCCGTCAGCCGGGCTGCCATGGGCTTCCCAGAACGTCATGGGAATGCAGAAGATCCCGGCACTTAATAGCTCCCAGAAGGTCACCGCCTGGACGTCATAGCCGCGACAGGTTCTGGCCGTGATGAGCAGGCAGCCGGCATAGAAGAAGGCGGCGGTGAGCGCCAGCAGATTGCCGGTGACGCTGGAATGACCGGTCCCGAACGAGCCGAAACCGGGCCCCACCGTCATCAACACGACGCCCGAAAACGCGATGAGGCCGCCCGCGATCCACTGCCAGCGCATCCGCTGTTTCAGGAACAGGATCTCGATCGCTGCCACCAGCAGGGGATAGAGCATGACCAGAAGGGCCGCCTCCATCACCGTGGTGGTCATGATGGCGATGTTCCAGAGAACCAGATCGGCTGCCAGCAGAAAGCCTGCAAAAACCACCCATAACAAGACCTTAAACGGTAGATGCACCCGCGCCCGGGCGAACAGGAGCGAGAGGATCGCCGCCACCAGCAGCCGCCAGCAGGCCGTCGAGCCGGGATCGAGGGGCGAAAGCCGCACCAGGATCGGGCTGAAGCCGGAGAGCAGGATGCCGAATCCAAGGGCGAGGTGGACTGGATGCATGGAAGTAACCATTAAAAGCCGGTTTGGTGGTTACAATGCCTTGTGCTACTGTAACCAGTCAATTGAGTTTTGATGGTTACAGCTGTGAGCCAGATCGACCATGCCAGCGTCATCCCTCTGCCGGTGCGGGTCCCGAAATCGGAATTCGTGGCCGGGCGCCTGAGCCTCGCGTTCTGCAACACGGTGGCGCTGCCGGATGCCGCCGACCGGCTGGAGGATGCTGCGGCCTTTGCCGCCTGGAGCGCTCGCGCGGGCTTTCCCCTGCCCGAGCCGCCCGACGCCGCCGCCTTTGCCGAGATGCTGGCCCTGCGCGCGACATTGCGGACGATCTTCGCCGCATTGGCGACGGGGCTTGCCCCCGATCAGGCGGCGCTTGACCGCCTCGCCGCCCTGGCGCCGCCGGTGCGGCTCATCTGGAATGACAGGGAGAACCGGGCCGAGACGGGTCTTGCCGAACATCACCCGCTTTTGCGCCTCGCCCACGCCATCGTCGGCGATGCCATAGAGCTGGTGAGCGGGCCTGATGTCCAGCGCATCAAGCAATGCCCGGCCCATGATTGCCGCTGGTTCTTCTTCGACACCAGCAAGAACGGCAAAAGGCGCTGGTGCGCCATGGCCGATTGCGGCGTCAAAGCCAAGGTGAACCGCTATCGCGGCCGGCACATGGTGCTTTCCTAGGGCAGGTTGCCAGACGGCGGCCTTAAGCGCATTCTCCCCGCCAAAATCTCGCTGCTAAAATATCACTGCCGCAAAAGAGCACGCCCATGGACCAGATTCACGCGCACGACCACAACCATACAGAAGCCGAACTGCCACAGGGCGACAGCCCGATCCTGGTCGAAGTCTGGCGCGGCAATCTGGTGGAAAGCCGGCACCGCGCGATTGCCGCCGTGGTCGACGCCCATGGCCGCGTGGTGAAAGCCTGGGGCGATATCGAACGACCCATTTATGGCCGCTCGTCGATCAAGCCGCTGCTGGCGATCCCGCTGGTGGAATCGGGTGCCGCCGACGCTTTCGGCCTCACGGAAAAAGAGATAGCACTAGCTTGCGCCTCGCATAGCGGGGAGCCTGGCCATGTCGATGCGGTGAATGCCTGGCTCGCCAAGATCGGCCGCAATGCCGAGGAACATCTCGAATGCGGCGCGCATTACCCCTATTACGAACCGGCCATGCACGACATGCTGCGCAACAACGTGGTGCCGACGCGCGCGCATAACAATTGCTCCGGCAAGCATAGCGGCTTCCTCACCACCGCCGTGCATCTCGGCGAAGATCATCGCGGCTATATCCAGTACGAACACAAGGTGCAGCAGCGCCTCGTCGGCATTCTCGAACAGATGTGCGGCGTCGATCTGGGTGGCGTTCCACGCGGCATCGATGGCTGCGGCATTCCCACCATCGCTTTCCCCGTCGGCCATCATGCGCTGGGCATGGCGCAGATGGCGGATCCGCATCATCTCTCCCCTGCACGCGCCGCCGCTTGCGGCCGCATCCTCGCCGCCATGTCGCATGAGCCGTGGTATGTCGCCGGCACGACGCGCTTCTGCACCGACATCATGAAGGTGACGGGCACCAAGGCCGCGATCAAGACCGGTGCCGAAGGTGTCTATATGGGGGCCTTCCCGGACCTCGGCCTCGGTTTCTGCCTGAAGATCGAGGATGGCAACGGCCGCGGTGCCGAAGTCGTCATGGGCCAGTTGCTGCGCCATTTCGGCATCATCGACGAGGCCCAAGCCGAGCAGCTGAAATCGTCGCTGACGCCCACCCTGAAGAACTGGGCCGGGACTGCCGTCGGCAAGATCACGCCGGCGCCCTTGCTGAGCGAGACTGCGTCATTCTGAAAAAGGAGACCGTGCCATGGCCAGCGTCAGCATTCGCTATATCGTTGACGACGTTGCCAAGGCCCGCGATTTCTATCTCGGCCAGTTGGGCTTTGCACCCGATGTGGACGCCCTGCCTGCCTTTGCCTCGGTAACGCGCGGCGATTTGCGGCTGCTGCTGAGCGGCCCCTTGAGTTCCGGTGGCAAGCCGATGCCGGACGGTCGCCGCCCGGTATCCGGTGGCTGGAACCGGCTGCTGCTGGTCGTCGACAATATCGAAGCGGAGGTGGCACGGCTCAAAAAGGCAGGCGTCGCCTTCCGCAACGAGCTTCTGCCCGGCGTTGGCGGTACTCAAATTCTGCTCGAAGACCCCTTCGGCAACCCGGTGGAATTGTTCCAGCCCAAGTGATGGCGGCGCCAAATGCCGCAGCGCCACAAGAATAATTCGGTTCGCGCCCGCTTAGGCTGAGTGACATGATGTCGGGCAGTGACCTCCATTCAAGGAGTGGCCCCAATGAAGTCGAGCTATCGCCAGCGGTCGATTGGCAATCGCAAGCTCAGCCCTGAAACATTGATGACGAGCTATGGCTACGATCCTTTCCTGTCGGAAGGATCGGTGAAGCCGCCTGTCTTCCTCACCTCCACCTTCGCCTTCAAATCGGCGGAGGATGGCAAGGATTTCTTCGATTACGTTTCCGGCCGCCGCGTGCCGCCCAATGCGCAGGATGCGGGCCTCGTTTATTCGCGCTTCAACCACCCCAATCTGCAGATCGTCGAGGAGCGCTTGGCCGTGCTCGAAGGGGGCGAGGGCGCCTTGATGTTCGCGTCCGGCATGGCGGCGATCACGGCGGCAATCCTCGCCTTCGCGCGGCCGGGTGATACCATCATCCACAGCCAGCCGCTTTACGGCGGCACGGAGACCTTGCTGGTGGGCACGTTGGCGCCTTTCGGGCTGAAGGCGCAGGGCTTCATGGATGGGCTGCATGAAGCAGCCGTGATGGATGCGGTGAAGCGCAGCGAAGGCACCAAGGTGCCGATCATCTATGTCGAGAGTCCGGCCAATCCCACCTGCGGCATCGTCGATTTCGACCTGATGACGCGTGCGGCCGATGCGATCGAGAAGCGGCAGGGGACACGCCCGCTCATCGTCGTCGACAACACCATGCTGGGACCGATCTTCCAGCAGCCGTTGCAATTCGGCGCCGATATCATCGTCTATTCGCTGACGAAATATGTGGGCGGGCACAGCGACCTGGTGGCAGGCGCCGCGATCGGCGCCAATGCCAATCTCGGCCCTATCCGCAAGATCCGCTCGGCCTTCGGCATGCAGCTTGATCCGCATTCCAGCTGGATGCTGGGGCGCTCCTTGGAGACGCTGCATTTGCGCATGGAACGCGCCAGCACCTCGGCGGCCGAGATCGCGCGCTATTTGAGCACGCATCCCAAGGTCGATGCGGTCTATCACCCGGATTTCATCAAGGATGCCGATTACCAGCGCGTCTATCAGAAATCGGCGCAAGCCGGCGGCTCGACCTTCTCCTTCACGCTGAAGAGCGGCGAAGCGGGTGCGTTCCGCTTCTTGAACGACCTCCACCTCTTCACGCTGGCGGTCAGTCTCGGCGGCACGGAATCGCTCATCTCGCATCCGGCCTCGACCACGCATTCAGGCGTCGCCAAGGAGATCCGCGACAAGGTCGGCGTCACCGACGCGCTGGTGCGCGTGTCGGTGGGACTGGAGAACCCGCAGGATCTCATTGCGGATCTCGAAGGGGCGCTGGAGAAGGTGTGAGGAGGCCGACATAAGGCCCCTCACCCTCTCACGCCGTCATGCCCGGGCTTGACCCGGGCATCCAGTCTATCAACTGCGCGAGTGGATCCCCGGGACTACGCCCGGGGATGACGGTTTCTTGGTGTGACATATGGCCTGCAACCGACCGCCTCAGTGATTATCCCGCGGCAGGCCCTTGTTCTGAGCGATGCGTTGGTATTTCACGGCGGGCTTCAACACCATGCCTTCATTGAGCTGGTCGACGATCCCGCGCTGGATTTCCTGCCAGGGCGTCTGGTGTTCCGGATATTTATAGCCGCCGGTCTTCTTCAAGGCATCACGGCGCGCCTCAATCTCGGTCGGGTCGACCAGCATGTTGACCTCGCCCGTGTTGAGATCGACGCGGATCTTGTCGCCGGTCTTCAGGATAGCAAGGCCGCCGCCCACCGCCGCTTCCGGTGCCGCGTTGAGGATCGAGGGCGAGCCGGATGTGCCGGACTGGCGGCCGTCACCGATGCAGGGCAGCGATGAGATGCCTTTCTTGATGAGATAGGCGGGCGGGCGCATGTTGACGACCTCGGCCGCGCCGGGATAGCCGACCGGGCCCACGCCACGGATGACCAGCACCGAATGCGCGTCGATACCGAGAGCCGGGTCGTCGATGCGGTGGTGATAATCTTCCGGCCCGTCGAACACCACGGCGGTGCCCACGAAGGCTTCCTTGTCCTTCGGGTCCGAGAGATAGCGATTGCGGAATTCTTCCGAGATCACGCTGATTTTCATGATCGCGCTGTCAAAGACGTTACCCTTCAAGACAATGAAACCAGCCTTGTCGACCATCGGATTCTTGAAGGTCTTGATGACCTTGTCGTCTTCGATGGTGGCGTTGCGGCAATTGTCGCCGATGGTCCGGCCGTTGACGGTGAGCGCATCCTCGTCGATGAGGCCCTCGCCCATCAGCTGCTTGACCACGGCAGGCACGCCGCCGGCATGGTGATAGTCTTCGCCGAGATATTCGCCGGCAGGCTGCAAATTCACGAGCAGCGGAATGTCGCGCCCCAGATCCTGCCAATCCTGCATCGTCACCTCGACGCCCATATGCTTGGCAATCGCATTGATATGGATCGGCGCATTGGTCGAGCCGCCGATGGCGGAATTGACGCGGATGGCGTTGCGGAAGGCCTTCTTGGTCAAGATGTCGGAGGGCTTCAGATCCTCGCGCACCATGTCGACGATGCGCCGGCCGGTCTCGTAGGACATCTGCTGGCGCTCGCGATAGGGTGCGGGAATGGCGGCGGAACCGGGGAGCTGCATGCCGAGTGCTTCGGCAAGCGAGTTCATCGTCGTCGCCGTGCCCATGGTGTTGCAATAGCCGGTCGAGGGGGCCGAGCTTGCGACCAGTTCGATGAAGCCCTGATAGTCGATCTCGCCGGCCGCGAGCAATTGCCGCGCCTTCCAGACGATGGTGCCGGAACCCGTGCGCTCGCCCTTATACCAGCCGTTGAGCATGGGGCCGACCGAAAGGGCAATCGCCGGCAGGTTCACCGTGGCCGCCGCCATTAGACAGGCCGGCGTCGTCTTGTCGCAGCCGATGGTGAGCACGACGCCGTCGAGCGGATAGC
This sequence comes from Pseudomonadota bacterium, assembly GCA_016183985.1. Classification (GTDB taxonomy): domain Bacteria; phylum Pseudomonadota; class Alphaproteobacteria; order Dongiales; family Dongiaceae; genus Dongia. The sequence continues at coordinate 228,994 of JACPDN010000010.1, forward strand.
CGTAGAGCACTTCGACCAGACCGAGATAGGCAAGGTTGCGATCGAGCGAGGCGGTCGGACGCTTGCCGGTTTCCTGAATCGGGTGCACGGGGAATTCGATGGCGATACCGCCGGCATCCCGAATGCCGTCGCGCAAGCGCGTTGCCAGCGTCAGGTGATGGCGGTTGCAGGGCGAAAGGTCGGAGCCGGTCTGGGCGATGCCGATGATCGGCTTGCCCGATTGCAGCTCTTCGCGCGTGAAGCCGTAATTCAGATAGCGCTCGAGATAGAGCGCGGTCATGTCGGCATTTTCAGGGTTGTCGAACCAGGCCCGTGAGCGCAGCTTGCGACCGCTCGACCCTTGCGCGTGCTGGCCGGTGGTGTGGTCTGGGGATGGCATTGGGTGCTACTCCTTGGAAAGCCTGTCGACGAGATCTGGCGATATTAAAACTCGGGTACCGGGCCGCATCTTGAGCGACCGGATTGATGAATGCCCGCGCCTTCCGTGCATTTCGCGTTCGCATATGCAACATTGCCCGGGCAGCATTGCGGGGGCAGCATTGCCTGGGAACGTGTCAGCGCGCCGCAGCGGCGCAAAGGCAAGCGCAGATGGACCCCGCGCCTGGGCGCCTATGCATTGCACAGCGCCGCCGGATTTGGAAGTTATATTATCATACAATATGGCGAAAGAGCGGCGTCCCGATTGCAGATGCCAGTGAGTACGCCAGTGAGCACCCCGGCGAGCACCCCGGTGAGAATTCTTGGCATTTGCAGCAATCAGCCGATTTTCCCTTCGCTGCCCCTGGCCAGCAGCAAGGCGCGGTTCTTGCGCCCCTCCTCGATGACCTGGGTCATGGCCTTGGCGGCGGCAGCGGCATCGCCGGCAGCGATGGCTTCGACAATGGCGGCGTGATCCTCGGTCGAATGCGCCAAGCGCCCCTGATCGGTCACGGGCGATGAATCGACGAAGCTCGCCATCAAGGCCGCTTCGATGATGGCTCCCACGGACCGCATGAAGGGATTGCCGGAGGCGGCGGCGATTTCGAGATGCAAAGCGAGATCCACCTCGGCGAAGGTCGAGCGGGTATGGCCGGGCTGGCGGAACTCGTCGATGAGGGCGCGCATACGGGTGAGCGATTCGTTGCTGCGCCGCAGCGCTGCCAAGGCGCTTGCCGCCGGTTCGACCGCCAGGCGGATTTCGTAGAGGCTGTTGAGAAACCGGAGATCCATGCCGAGATCGAGGCGCCAGCCCAAGAGATCGGAATCGAACATGTTCCAATCGACCTGGGCGCGCACCTTGGTGCCGACGCGGGTCTTGGAAACGACGAGGCCCTTGGCAGCCAGCGTCTTCAGCACCTCGCGCAATACCGTGCGGGAAATGCCGAACTGGGACATCAGATCGCCTTCGGCGGGCAGCAAAGCGCCTTCCGGATAATCGCCGCGCAGGATCGACACGCCCATGGCGCGCACGATCTGCTCCTGGCCCATACGGGTGCCCGCCGTCCGCGTGACGGTGGCCCGGATCGGCCGATATCTGTTCTGTGCCACGATCATCATATGCTCCCCTCGCACCTGCAGCATGATTGGCCGCAGGCTGCCTAAATTCTAAGCAGCGACTTGAGGGCGAACAAGTGCGATGAAAAAAGGGCGCGCCCAGGGTTTGCCTAGCCCGGGACGCGCCCCGTCTCATGTGACTTAACTTCTGGTGACCTGCTTCTGGCGGCTTACTTCTGGATACAAGTGTCGACCGTATCCTTGGTGCATTCGTCGAGGCCGGTGAAGACCGGATCGTCGACCTTCTTGCCTTCGATGAGGTCGATCATCACTGCGGGCGCCTTGTAGCCCATTTCGAACGGACGCTGGCCGACGAGCGCCGTCACCAGGCCTTCCTTGGCGATCGCCACTTCATCGCCGATCGTGTCGGCGGCGGAGATGACGAAGTCGCCGCTGCCGATCCGGTCAGCAAGCGGCTTGACCAGATCGCGGTAGGGTTGGGGTGCGCCGAAGAGCGGCCAGCCGCCCTCGATCGCAAAGGCATCAAGCTTCGGATTGGCGGCGAGGATGTCGGTCATCGCCTGCACGCCCTTGGCGCCGTCGTCATTGGTGAAGACCGGGCAACCGTCGACTTCCGTCCAGCCGCCTTCGCCCTTCAACGCGCCGAGGCCCTTCTGGCCGCTCAAGGCATCGCGCGTGCCTTGCGCGCGGCGCAGGATGTTATCGGCGCCGGGATTGCCTTGGATCGAGCAGAATGTGCCGCCATTGGGCTTCTTCTCCTTGATGTATTCGCCGATCCGATAGCCCATCAGGTAATTGTCGGTGCCGAGATAGGTCTTGCGTAGGGCTGAATCCTCCGCCGCGAGATCGGCGTCGAGGGTCATGATCGGCACGGTGGCGTTGGCGGTCTTGATCGTCTGGGCGATCAGCTTGGCATTGGACGGCGAGATCGCCATCGCGACCGTGTCCGGCTTGCCCAGCATGTCCTGCACGATCTGCGCTTCGCCCGCTTCATCGGAGGTCGAGGCCGGACCGGTATAGAAGCATTCATATTCCGATGTCGGGTTTTCCTTGTTCCACTTCTGGCAACCCTGGTTGATGGCTTCGAAGAAGGGGTTGTCGAGACCTTTGACGACGATGACCAATTGCTTCTTCGCCAAAGCGGGACTCGCGCTCAAAGCCAGAGCGGCAGCTGCGACGAGTAACGAAAACTTATTCATTCCATTCCTCCCATTTGAAGACGGGCCGTTGCAGACGGGCCATTAAAACAGGCGGGGCGTTGGGCGCCCGCCATACGAGGCTGCGTTCAGTTTTTCGTCATCGAAGCGCGAAGCCCAATGATCACACACGCATAAAAACTGGTTCGGCAAAGCAGCCGTTGTTCAGCCGGCTGGCGCGCATCCTCCCTTTCTTCCGACGTCGCCCGAATGTTCATATTCGGTGTCGCCTATCGGAATTTTTTTCTTATCCCGCGATTAGCTAATAACGACGGTTTGCCACCGTCAATCATTTTGTCGTACAAAATAAAATCTTTTGTACGATAATATTAACGATTGAGGTGTTTGAGGTGTTTGCAGTGCAGCGACATTGAGCGCATCGATTGACGCTCGGGAGCCGCGCTGCATAAAGTTGCGAAGCCGTTTTGCAGAAGAGTTTGCATCAGCAAAAGCAAAGCGGCGTCGCAGCATGACGATCGACAAAATCAACAGGCGCAAAAACCAACAAGCGCAGAAATCAACCAGCTCTGGGAGGGGCGACGATCGGTGCCAGTTCTTGAACTTCAGAATATTTCGAAGCATTTCGGCGCCATTCACGCGGTGAATGACGTCTCTTTCTCGCTCGAACCCGGCGAAGTCGTCGGCCTCATGGGCGATAACGGCGCCGGCAAATCGACGCTGGTGAAAATGATCGCCGGCAATTTCCGCCCCAGCCACGGCACCATGCGCATGGACGGGCAGGAGCTCGTCATGCACAAGCCGGTGGAGGCGCGGCGCCACGGCATCGAAATCGTCCACCAGGATCTGGCGCTCTGCAACAATCTCACCGCGGCGGAAAATGTTTTTCTGGGGCGCGAGCTGCGGCGCGGCTTCGGCCCCTTCAGCGTGCTCGATTATCCGGCGATGTATAAGCGCGCGGCGCAGATCTTCACCGAATTGAAATCCGAAACGCGCCCGCGCGACGTAGTGAAGTCGATGTCCGGCGGCCAGCGCCAGGCGGTCGCCATCGCGCGCACGCGGCTGACCGACGCCAAGATCGTGCTGATGGACGAGCCCACGGCGGCAATCTCGGTGCGCCAGGTGGCGGAGGTTCTGAACCTCATCCGGCGCCTGCGCGATCACGGCATCGCCGTGGCCCTCATCAGCCACCGCATGCCCGATGTCTTCACTGTCGCCGACCGGGTGATCGTCATGCGGCGCGGCCGGAAGGTCGCCGACAAGAAGATCGCCGAAAGCTCGCCGGAAGAAGTGACCGGCCTCATCACCGGCGCCATCGAAGCCGCCTAATCACAGAATACGCCTGTTTCGGGAAACACGCATGACCAGCACAGATATGCCCAGCAGCAAAGACGCAAGATCGGCCACCGACCGCACCATGGACCAGCGCTTGGAGTTGAAACAGCACAGCCGGCTTTCGGCGCTCTTGTCCAATCAGACCTTCTGGGTCTTCGTCGCCGTCGTTCTTGCCTGCCTTTATCTCACCGTCGCCACCGATGCCTTCGCCACCTCCAAGAACCTCTACAACATCACACGCAACGTCACCTTCGTCGCCATCATCGCACTCGGCATGACGATGGTGATCATCTCCGGCGGCATCGATCTCTCAGTGGGGTCGGTGCTGTGCTTGAGCAGCATGGTGCTGGCCGTCACCATGCATGCCGGCTATGGCATCGGCATCGGCATCGCCGCCGCCATCGCCACGGCCCTGGCAGTGGGCGCCTTCAACGGCATCCTCATCGCCTATCTGGGATTTCCACCTTTCGTCGTCACTTTGGGCATGCTGTCGGTGGCGCGCAGCCTCGCCATGGTGGCCTCGAACAACACGGTGGTGTTCCAGTTCGGGCCCGATCACGACAAGCTGCTGGCCTTGGGCGGCGGCGCCTGGGTCTTCGGCATCGCCAACCCGGTCCTCTACATGCTGGTCCTCGCCGCCCTCGCCGGCTTCGTCCTGCGCTGGACACGTTTCGGCCGGCATGTCTTTGCCATCGGCGGCAATGAGAAGGCAGCGATCCTCACCGGCGTGCCGGTGAAGCCGATCAAGGTCGCGGTCTATATGATCTCGGCCCTCACGGCGGGCATCGCCGGCATCGTGCAGACCGGCTGGCTGGGTGCCGTCACCACCAATATCGGCGCCGGCATGGAACTGCAGGTGATCGCCGCGGCGGTCATCGGCGGTGCGGATCTTGCCGGCGGTGTCGGCACGGCGCTGGGCGCGCTGGTGGGTGCCGCCCTCATCGAGGTCATCCGCAACAGCCTCGGCCTCCTCGGCATCAACGCCTTCTGGCAAGGCGCCTTCATCGGCGGCGCCATCATCCTCGCCGTCCTCTTCGACCGCATCCGCAACTTCCGCCAGAGTGATTGACGTTGGGGCGATTGACGTAAGACGCAGAAGGCCGCATCGATTGCCTCGATGCGGCCTTCTTTCCGAAACCTTGCCGCCACCTACTCCGCGCGCACGCGGGCGATGAAGGAATCGACTTCGTGACGCAGCGCTTCGGCCTGTTTGGCAAGCTCGGCGGAGGCTTCGCGCACCTGGCCCGCTGCACTGCCGGCATCGTCGGCGGCGCGGGCGACGCCTTCGATATTGCGCGCCACTTCCTCGGTGCCCGTCGCCGCCTGGGTGGCGTTGCCGGAGATTTCCTTGGTGGCCGCCGTCTGCTCCTCGACCGCGGCAGCGATAGCCGCCGAAATCTCGCTTACCCGGGCGATGGTCGATTTCACATTGCCCATCGCCTGGACGGCGGCATTGGTGGTCTGCTGGATCTTGCCGATGCGCCCGGTGATGTCTTCCGCGGCACGGCCCGTCTGGTTGGCCAGGTTCTTCACTTCCGATGCCACGACCGCAAAGCCCTTGCCGGCATCGCCGGCCCGCGCCGCCTCGATCGTGGCGTTGAGGGCAAGGAGATTGGTCTGGCTGGCGATCTCGCCGATGAGGCGCACGATGCCGCCGATCTCGTCGGCAGCCGCCGCGAGCTCGTTCATGGTATCGCCGGTGCGCTCCACCTCGCCCACCGCGTCGCCGGCGGCGCGCGATGAATCCGTCACCTGCCGGCTGATCTCGGAGATCGAGGCCGAAAGCTCTTCCGAGGCAGCCGCCACCGTGGTGACGCTCGACGAGGCTTCGGTGGTGGCAGCCGCCACCATCTGCACCTGCTGTGTGGCCGATTCGGCGACCGAGGACATGGATTGCGCATTGGCTTCGAGCTCGACAGCGGATGCGGAAACCGCCTGCACGACACCCTTCACCGAGGCTTCGAATGTGTCGGCGAGTTCCAGCATGCCGCGCCGGCGCGCCGCCGCCGCTTCCTGTTCCGCCAGTTCCGTCTGGCGGCGCAGGGCGTCGATCTCAATGAGCTTCTGGCGGAAGATCTCGATCGCCTTGGCCATGATGCCGAGTTCGTCACCACGGGCCGTGCCCGGCACCGTGACCTCGGTATGGCCGCCGGCCAGTTCCTCGACGACGCCGGTGAGGTTCCTGACCGGCCGCGCCGCGAGGCCCCGCACCAACAGGATCATCACCACCGACAGCACGACGATCACCAGAACGGCCGCGATGACGATGATCTTGGTGATCGCCATGGTCGGCTTGGCAATGGTCGTGGTGAGGAGATTCGTGACGACGACCCATTGCTGCTCGGATGCGCCCAGCTGAATGGGGGTGAAGAGGCGCACGACATCCGATCCCAATGAAGCGGAATAGTCCTCGGCCTCGACCGGCTTGCCGGTCATGGCTTCGGTGAACCATGGCACGAAATTGGCCTCGGTATCGGCAAGCGGCTTGGCGATGTATTCTGGCTTGGGATGCGCCACCCAGAGGCCGCTTGCGGAGAGCAGATAGACCGAGCCGTCACCCAAGGGCTTGTTCTCGGCCATCTGCTTATTGAGATCGTCGAGCGCGATATCGACGCCGGCGACACCGATGGTCTTGCCTTCATAGATGATCGGCACGGTAATGCTCGTCATCAGCACATCGACGCCGTCGACCGGATAGACATAAGGCGCGCTCACATATTCCTTGCCGCTTTCGAAGGCGCCTGTGAAATATTCCTGGGTCGTCGCCTCCGTATCGCCTTCGGCCGAAGGCTGCACGGCGACATTATCGCCGCTATGGGTGACATAGATCGAGACGCGGCCGTCCTTGGTCATGCCGGGCTCGCCTTTGTGCGAGGCATTGGCACCGTCATAATTGTCTTCGGCGAATTCAAGCCAGGAACCGATGATGTCCGGATTGGCGCGCGTGGCGCTGGCGCAGCTTTCGACGAGGGCCGTGCGCTGGGCCTGGCCCTTCTTCATCGATACGGCGCCCTGGGCCAGGACCCGCGCCACTTCGAAGGCGGTGTTGAAGCGCAGCTGCACATCAGTCGCCGCCGCAGTGGCGGTGACGCGGCCGAGATTGAGAGAGAGGGCCTGCGTTTCAGTGGCCGACTTGTCGCGCACCACCCAAGCCAATGCCGCGAGGCCGATGATGAGCGCCAGGCAGATCGGCAACAGCAGCTTCGTCGCCAGCGAAAGTCGATTCCAAAGACCCATGATCCATCCCCTTGTCGCAGCCGATGGCGCGATGCCCAGCCGCTGGTTTTGGGGGATTTTAGGCAAATCTCATTAAGCACCATTTAATAGGACAAATCCCGAAATACGCTCTTTTTTCCTAGACTTGATGCATGCCGACGAGCGCGGAATTACATTTTTCGCGGTTGTGATCGATCATCAAACTCGCGGATAAATCGTTCCGCCGCCCCGCGATCAGGCCCCTGATCAGACCGGGAATAAAAGCTTCACCAGGACAAGGCCGACGCGGATGAAACCGGCCGCGATGAGGCGCTGCGGGTTCGCCATATCGCCGAGCAAGATAATGCCGACAAGATAAGGCCCCCGAGCGCCCCGATACCGGTCCAGATCGTATAGGCAGGCAGGCGGCGCATGGCCAGCGCCAGCAAGAGAAAGCTGCCGATCATCGTCACCACCGTCACGACGCTGGGTAGAAGCAGCGTGAAACCATGCGACTTCATCATGGCCGTTGCCCAGACGATTTCGAGAATACAGGCGGAAATCAGATGGACCCAGGCCATGCGGCCCTCCTCAAAAAGGGCCGGGTCGCCCCGATCGTCAGGCCAATGTCGGGGAAGGTCGTGGCCTTGCGCGACCTTATCTAGGACGCCGACGCGTCGGCTGCAAGGGCCGGCACTTTTCGCGGCTCGCAGGATTGGTGCGGGCGACGCAGCAATCCTGCGAGCGATCAAGCAAAGTCATTAAGAACACAACAAAGTGCTGCATGTGTATTCTTAAATCTATTATCAGTTGCGTATTTGTCATTGTTTGATAGTATATGAACTCTCGGTTTATAGACTGGTGTTGTTAACAACCTTTTGGGATTGTTGGCATGCAGCGTCCCGAGCACATACACCTCAACTTAAGGACGACAGCAGCCTGCACAATCTTGCTCGTTGCTTTTGCCTCCATTGCCCACGCACAAAGTGCGGATGAGGGCCGTTTCCAGAACAATTGTGCGATGTGCCACTCCCTGAGCGAGGGAACGCATCGAATGGGGCCGTCGCTCTTCAGAATTATTGGGCGTACCGCCGGCACGATTTCCGGATTCCCGTCGTCAGCCTCTTATATCGAGGCAGGTCGGAACGGTGTGGTCTGGAACGCTGAGGCACTCGACGTCTTTCTCGCGTCGCCGCCTAGGTTTCTCGGCCAGCACGCCTCGCCCCCCGTCACCAACAGGATGTCCATTCTGATTCAAAATGCCGAGACCCGTGAGCGCATCATCAAGTTCTTGATCCATCGCCAGAATGAAGGGGGAGAGCAATGAGGTACCAACTGATCGTGGGCGCCGCCGCGTTTGTTGTTGGATTTGCGGAGCCATCGCTGGCGGGACCGGATGTCATCGTCGGCTTCATCGAGGGCGGACAGCAGTTCTCGGTACTGCCGAGTGGCGAATTGGCAATTACCGCAGGGACCAATTCTTGCAATGCCGGAGATCAGAACCTCAATTGGATGATGCTGCCCGACGCAAATCACCCGGTGATCTCTCTCAATATGTATCAGGAGAAAGACGGGCGTTTCAAACAACTTGCGTCAACCTGGGTCAAGCACGGCTTCTTTGCAACGAACCAATCGGATTGTGCGGCTGTTACCGGCGTTCCTACATGCGCCCCGGCAAATGCCGGCAACGCTCTTGGACCAGGTTGCTCGGATCTCTACGGAGACGATCTGAACTCCAGCCCGGACTATTTGGGCCCTCGGAGCCGGATCAATCCGGCAACAGGGGCATTTGACGGCGATAATGCAAGAGAGCCGCTGCCCGGGGGCCCGACCATCCGGGACGACGAAAAAATTATGGTGGTTACTGCCGAGGCGATTTCCGATCCCGGTGCACGGTACTTCATGGAGGCTCAATACATCACGGCCGACGATGCTGCGGCCGGCAACGCTCGCAACAACGTGACGTTCAGAGAATTCGCCCCGCACAATGGTTCCGCGACATTTGTTGCTCGATATCTTGGCCCCGACATACGAGGTGAGCCGGCGTTGACAGCGTGGGAAGGGGCATTGCTCAGCGAGCGATCCAGCAAGGAAGGCTCTGCTTCGGTCACGCTGATCGCAGCTTCGAAGGCGGTCGCCCTGCCCGGGGGCGGATTCCGATACGACTATGCGCTCTACAACATGAACAGTGATCGCGGCCTCCAATCCTTCCAGATTGATGGCGCGACGGGCATCCGTGACGCTTCTTTTTCAGCCGCACGTGCCCGTGGCGAGCCATGGGAGACGACCCCTTGGGCTGGAACCCAGAACGCGAAAAATTTCACCTGGGCCACGCAGACATTCAGCGCCAACGACAAGGCTAATGCCCTGCGCTGGGGCAATACATATTCATTCTCGTTTGTTTCTGACAAGGCACCGGTGAAGGGCAAAGCCTTCGTCGATAAATACAAGCCCGGAGCAGACGGCGAAGCGGATCAGGAGACTTTTGAGGTCTTCGTCCCGTCCAGCGCGAACTAGCGCGACAGCTTTTGCAGCCATATGAGCGATACGATGTCGACCATAGCCAATGCCTGGTTCGTGCCGATTGCAGCAATTGTGGCAGCGTTTGTTTGGCAGCCAAAAGCGGCGACGGCGCAGACGGTTGCGTTGATCGAGATAAGATCCAGCCCTGAAACTGAGGACGATTTCCTGTGCTGGTCACCTGTGCGCGCCCGCGCGAGGCTGTCGCAGCCGAGTTCGGATGATCTTGCCGTAACATTGCGCGGTGCGGGCGTTGGGCCTTCCGCAGGCGCGGTGGGCTTCATGGCCGGCACCTCACCTGTCACCCGCGCCAATTATGCGCCGAAAGAAGAGCTGCAGATCGTTCTCAAAGCGGACGGTAGTTGGACGGAGTTCTTCCTGATGGGCGTCAAGGCCTCGGACGGCGGAAAGGACATTGCCGTTCGGGCTGAGTTGGCCAACGGCACATCGATCGGTCAAACGGTGACGATGGTGCGGGTTCGAAAGAACGCCGAACATTTGTCACCCAAAGAGCGGAACAATTTTCTATCTGCGTTGGCGCAATGGAAGATCATACCTGGTCTCGCGCGACCGACGCGCTTTGAAGATTTCTTCACGACGCACGCAGACGCCTTCTCGAAAGGCATACATTCTGCCTTCGGTTCCATGCCAAGCAATTTCCTGCCCTGGCACCGAGCCTTTCTGTTGAATTTCGAACGTGAATTGCAGTCTATCGATCCAACGATTTCCCTTCCGTACTGGAAATTCGATGAGCCCTCCCCTCATCTTTTCAGTGCGGATTTTCTGGGCGCGAAATTGCCCGGATCAAACGAAGTCGATCTCGCGGCGACAAACCCGATCAGGGGCTGGTCGGCGCCGTCAGGCCAACCTCTGACGCGCGCACGTGCTGCCGACACCATGGCTCCTATGGCGGCAAATGTTCTGCCGGCGCTTGCCTGCACTTCTGACAGTTGTCCTGACGAATTCCGTGAAACGACCGATAAGTTTGAGATGAACTATCACAACGGCGCCCATGGCTTTATCCTAGGATGGCTAGGAGGGGGAGCCTCTCCGCGCGACCCACTCTTTTTCCTGCTCCATGCGAACGTCGATCGAGGATGGGCACATTGGCAGCAGGTCCGCGACAGGTATGACAGCGCCAGCAAGCTGTCCTACACGCCCGAGGGCGCCTACCCCGGATCAGTCAAAGACGGGATGAAAGAAGGACTGTATGCCAATGATGAGATGTGGCCCTGGGGTCAAAAGCAGGGGAATTGGGGAACGCCAAACACGACGGATGACGATTGGCTGCCCTATCGTTTCCCCTTCCCGTCTGCGCCGGGGCTGCCATTGTCGGAGACGGATTATCCCACTCCCGCAAAAATGATCGACTATATGGGCGCGTTTCACGGCGCCGATCTTGGATTCTGCTATGATGATGTACATTATGTGGACAATGGTCCGTCCGGCGTCATTGCAGGAGAGCAGTGATGGGAAACAAGCTCTTTACCGCCATATGGCTGCCCGCTATCTGGCTTGTAGCGCTATCGCTCTCGAGCGCTTCGGCCGAGGAAATCAGTTTCGACAACGTCCCCGTTGAATTGCGGGACCGGTATCAAGCGCAAAAGGCCGATATCGAAGCCTTGATCAATAGCATCAAGGACGATGGTCTTCCAGGCAAAGACCGCGCCGAGAAACTCGCCAAGTTGCAACTGCAATTTCCCTATATGGGCCTGCCGGTCGCGAGCTCGGTCGCTCTATCCGAATCTGAGCCGCTCCAATTGACCGCCACGCGAATATTGATCGATTCAGTGGTCATGATGAATCATCCCACCGATGCCGATCATGACATGCACAAACAATTCGCTACGAGCATGAGCATCCTTGCGCAGATAGTCGAGCGAGGTTCTCCTGGCGCACGCATCCTTGCCGCCGAAGCCGGCGCGAGCCTGGGTGACAGGGAAATTCTTGGCAAGATTCGGAGCCAAAACAGCAAAGGGGTTTTCAGCGATGCAGACACGGTGGGTTACTTCACCCTGGCCGACCCGGAGCTCGCTGCTCCTTACGTTGACCAATACCTGACCAGCACGAGCGTTGCGGCCCAGAAACAAGCGATCGCCTATTTAGGCCCATTGGCGGACTATCAAAATACTATCCGCCGGGACTATTTGTTCGACCCCAGCAAGCCCGCCGAATTGCAGGCCGCAGCTGCAAGGGTTCTCGCCCGAACGGATGCAGATTTCGACACATATTCCGACAAGGTCATAAAGCGCGACGACACGCCCGTAGAAGTCATCGACGCCATCATTCGCGGGTCGATTGAAAACAAGAACAACCCCGTTGATGCCGCGCAGATTTCTAAGTACGAAACCATTTTGCAAGATTATTCAAAAGCAAACCCGGATGTCGACGCTCAAGAGATGAAAGCCATCCAGAAACAAATTCAAACATTAGAATGAGCTTACCGTGACCCGCACCGGGCGCACCAAGCGGTAGGCCGGTGAATTTTGGGCACCACCCGGAAGAAAGATGGCGTCCCCGAGAGGATTCGAACCTCCGACCTACGGTTTAGGAAACCGGCGCTCTATCCTGCTGAGCTACGGGGACGTCGGGCTGCTTATAGCAATGCCAAGCTTTAAAGGCAAAACGGGCCGGCAAAGGCAAAATGCCCGCTGGGGAGGTCGCCGCAATCGCACCCCAAACGTCAGGCCAGCTTTTCCAGGATGCGGATGAGGGCTTGTGCGTCGTCGGGGGCGAGCTTTCGGCCGACATGGCGCCGGATCGCCGCGGCATAGACCGGCCACATGCGGGCGATGAGGGTCTTGCCAGCGGCACTGAGATGAACGATCTGCCGGCGCCGGTCGTCGGGATTGACGACGCGCAAGGCATAGCCTTCCGCCACCAGCCGGTCGATGAGGCGCGAGGTCGTGCATTGCGTGAGCAGCAGGTGCCGCTCGATCTCGCCCGGCGCCATGGCCTCCTGCGGCGCGCGTTCGAGGGCGGCCAGGGCGTCGTACCATTGCGTGGGCGGCAGGCCCGCTTGTTTCAGTTCCGCCTCGACAGTCGCCAGCAATGTGGGCGCCACCTGGAGCAGCCGCGCCCAGGCCCCGACCACGAAGGGGCAGAGCGAGATGTCATGATCGGCCTCTTCGGCCGGGATACGCGGCGCGGTTTCCATTCGGTAACTATATGCATCTGCATTGACCTTGACAATAGATGCATCTGCATATAATTCTGCCTCGACCGGCCGCCCTTCCCGCCCTTCACCCGGTGGGTCCAGCCCCATCCCGGCCGGAAATTCGAGGAGAAACACCCATGAAGCTCTATTTCTCGCCGGGCGCCTGCTCGCTGTCGCCGCACATCACCGCCCTTGAGGCCGGTCTCAACCTGACCCTGGTCAAGGTCGACACCAAGACCAAGAAGCTGGAAGACGGCTCCGACTTCTTGCAGATCAACCCCAAGGGCCAGGTGCCGACGCTGGTGCTGGATGACGGCGAAGTGGTGACCGAAGGCCCCGTGATCGCACAGATTCTTGCCGACCTCGCGCCTGCCAGCAACCTCGCCCCGGGCAACGGCACCAAGGCGCGCTACAAGCTGCAGGAATGGCTGAACTTCATCACGTCGGAAATTCACAAGGGCTATAGCCCGCTGTTCAAGCCGACGACGCCCGAGGATTACAAGCCCCTCGCCAAGGCGCATCTCGCCGACCGCTATGCCTTCGTCAACCAGAAGCTCGAGGGAAAGAAGTACCTGCTCGGCGATACCTTCACGGTGGCCGATGCCTATCTCTTCACGGTGAGCAATTGGGCGCAGTATGTCGGCCTCGATCTCGCCCCTTACGGCAATGTCGCCGCCTTCATGGCCCGCGTCGCCGAACGCCCGCAGGTGCAGGCCGCGCTGAAGGCCGAGGGTCTCACGAAGTAGGATCGGTCTGCGTCGTTCTTGACGCGCCGAATCTGCACGTCTTAGATGAATGCCGCCGCGGGGGAATGCGCCCCTGCGGCGGTTTCATTTCGGTGTCCTTCGACAAAGGCGACATGATGCTCTAGCGTGTTTTTGCGCTGCTGGTCCTTGCTCTATCCATAGCGGTCCCGCCGGTCTCTGCCAGGCCAATGCGACGAAATCCCATTCATCCAAAGCGCCCTATCGCCGCTGTCGACGAACAGCGAAAGCGAGGCACAGCTGAACTGCATCCGGCAAGCCGCAATCGAGGACAGCAGAGAGGCCCAATATACGCTGGGCTTCATCTATGAGCAGGGCCAGTGGGTGCCACAGGATTTCTCCCAGGCCGCTGCCTATTATCGGCAGGCCGCCGACCACAACATGCCCATGGCGCAATACCGATTGGCCCGCATGTGGGATACGGGACGGGCGGGCAAGGAGAATCGCGCCTTCGCGCGCAAACTTGCCGAACTGGCTGCCTTTTCCGGCGACATCCGCGCCAAAGTGATGCTGGGGACCGACTACGCGCTGGGCATCGGTGGGCCGCAGGATTTGGTCCTTGGTGCGATGTGGTTGCTACGTGGATCGATCGTCGACGATGCCGAACTGCGAAGGCAAGCCCAGGCAACGCTTGAGGCTGTTACCAGCCAGATGACGAAAGATCAACGAGCCCGCGCCGAGAAGCTGGCCTGGGCGGATGGCGAATGGCATCCATAAAAACGACTACCGCTGCGCCGTTTCCATCATCAGGGAAAGGCGCTGGCGTGGGTTGCCATCGGCGTCGAAATTCTCGGGGGCCAGCCAGGCCTCAAAGACGGCGCGGATCTTCGGCCAGTCCTTGTCGATGATCGAATACCAGGCGGTGTCGCGGTTGCGGCCCTTATAGATCGTGGCCTGCCAGAACGTGCCTTCATAGATGAAGCCCAGGCGACCGGCAGCCGATTGGCTGGGCGCATTCAGCGCGTCGCATTTCCATTCATAGCGGCGGTAGCCGAGCTCGTCGAAGACGCGCTTCATGAGGAGATACATCGCCTCCGTGGCGCCTGAACTGCGCTGGAGGGCGGGAGCATAATTGATATGCCCCACTTCGATGACGCCCACCGCCGGCTCGATGCGCAGGTAACTGGCGACACCCACCGCCTTGCCGGACTTCTTGTCGACGATGGCGTGAAACAGCGGGTCTTCCGATTTCGCCATCGTGCCAACCCAGTCGCGATAGGGCCCGAATTCCTGATAGGGACCATAGGGCAGATAGGTCCAGATGCGATTTTCCGTATCCGCCGCGTTGGCGGCGAAGAGATCGGCGGCGTGCTTTTCAACGTCCAGCATTTCGATGCGGACATGGCGCCCCTCTATGGCTGTTCGCGGCGGCCTGGGCCGGGCCGTCCAATCCGGCACGGCAAAGCCGATCTTCTGGCCAAGCTCGTTCGTCCTATCCTTGCCGCTGCCACCCATCGCCGCACCCGTCATTTTCAAGAAGATTTCGCCCGTTTCCGGGGCGGAACCTTATAATATCCTGGCGTTGACATCCAACACCCCGACGCGCGATTTGCCACCCGCGATTTACCGCCGCCGATTTACCGCCCGCGATTTACCGTTGGAGACCCGTCTATGCGCGCCGCTCCTGCCCTGCTCGCCACGCTCCTTGCTGCAACTGCCCTGGCCGGCTGCGACAAGCCGGCGGATGACCGGCTGCTGGGCTATGTCGAGGGCGATTACGTCTATATGGCCCTGCCGGCCTCCGGTCGCTTGAGCGAGATCGCGGTGAAGCGCGGCGATCATGTCGCTGCCGGCGCCGTTCTCTTTGCCCTCGATGCCACGACGGCCGCCGCCGATCTCGAACGCGCCAAGGCGGATCTCGCCGAGGCCGAGCACAACCTTGCGGATATCAAGACCGGGCAACGGCCGGAGGAGCTTGCCATCATCGACGCGCAGTTGGCGGCCGCCAATGCCTCGCTGATGCTCTCCGAACCGCGCGTCAAACGGCGCCGGCAATTGGTGAAGGACAATGTCGTGGGCGTCGAGGATCTCGATTCCGCCGAAGCATCGATCCTGGAAGATCGCGGCCGCATCGCCGAATACACGGCCCGCCTCGCCGCCGCCAAGCTGCCAAGCCGCGCCGAGCAGATCGCGGCGCAGGAAGCTGCCGTCGATGCCTTCAAGACCGCGATCGTCACGGCACAATGGTCGCTGGATGAGCGCCGCGCCGTGGCACCCGCCGCCGGCAGCATCGAGGACGTCTATTTCCGCCGCGGCGAGCAAGTGGCGGCGGAGCAGGCGGTGCTGCAATTGCTGCCACCGGAGAATATCAAGCTGAAGATCTATGTGCCGGAACCCGTCATCGGCAGCTACCGCGTCGGTGAGGAACTGAGCGTCGCCTGCGACGGCTGTCCCCCGGACCTTCGCGCCACGATCGACTTCATCGGGTCACAAGCCGAATACACGCCGCCGGTCATCTACAGCGACACCAGCCGCGCCAAGCTCGTCTTCCTCATCGAGGCGCGCCCCGTTTCCAGCCCGCCCGATTTCCAATGGCATCCCGGCCAACCTGTCGAGGCACGGAAAGTGGTGAAGCCCGCTTCATGACTGCCGTCATCGACGTTCATGGCTTGGTGAAGACCTTCGGCGACAAGCGCGTCGTCGACGATCTTTCCTTGCGCGTCGGCAAGGGGCAGATCTACGGCTTCCTCGGCCCCAATGGCAGCGGCAAGACGACGACCTTGCGCATGCTGTGCGGGCTGCTCACCCCCGATGCCGGCAGCGGCACCTGCCTTGGCTTCGACATCCGCAGGGATTCGGCCGAGATCAAGCGCCGCACCGGATATATGACGCAGAAATTCAGCCTCTATGAGGATCTCACCATCCGCGAGAATCTGGATTTCGTCGGCCGCGTCTATGGCCTGGGCCGCTTGCGCGGGCGCGTCGATGCGGCACTCGATCGCTTAGGGCTTGCCGGCCGGCAGAAACAGCTGGCCGGACAATTGTCGGGCGGCTGGAAACAGCGCCTGGCGCTCGCCGCCTGCATCCTGCACGAGCCGGATTTGCTGCTGCTGGATGAGCCCACCGCCGGCGTCGACCCGAAAGCGCGGCGCGATTTCTGGGACCAGATCCATACCCTGGCCGGCGACGGCCTCACCGTGCTGGTTTCGACCCATTACATGGATGAAGCCGAGCGCTGCCACGAGATTCTCTATATCGCCTATGGCCGGCTGATTGCGCGCGGCACCATCGCCGAAGTGATCGCAACCCATGACCTCGCCACCTGGTCGGTGGAAGGCCCGGGCCTGCATCTGCTGTCGGCCGAGCTGCAGAAGCTGCCCGGTGTCGACACGGTCGCGGCCTTCGGCAGCGTGCTCCATGTCTGCGGGCGGGATGCCGAGCTGCTCGAAAAAAGCATCGCCCCCTATCGCGCACGCGCCGACCTCCACTGGCAGCGCACGAGCCCCAGCCTGGAAGACATCTTCATCCAGCTGATGGCGGGGCTCGACAACAATGGCGCGCCCCGAAAAAGAGCCACCGACGAAAGTGCTCGGCCATGAGGCTGTTCTCCTTCAGCCGGTTCCTCGCGATCCTCGCCAAAGAATTCATCCAGATGCGGCGTGACCGCCTGACCTTCGGCATGATGATGGGCGTGCCGCTGATGCAGCTGCTGCTCTTTGGCTATGCCATCAACACGGACCCGAAGAACCTGCCCGCCGTCGCCGTGGTCGCGGAGAATTCGAACTTCACCCGCTCGCTGCTCACCGCCATGGAGAAGACCGGCTATATCCGCTTCGTCGGCGCACCGGTCGATGAGGCGACCTCGGATCTGATGCTGCGCCGGGGCGAGGTGCAATTCGCGGTCCACATCCCGCCCGCTTTCGCCGAGGATCTGGTGCGCGGCAAGACGCCGGCCTTGCTGGTCGAGGCGGATGCCACCGACCCGGTGGCCACGGGGAATGCCGTGTCCGCTTTGCAGGGCCTCGATGCCTCGGCCCTCATTCACGATCTCAAGGGACCGCTTGCCGGCCTGGAGAAGGGGGCGGCACCGTTCGAGGTGCGCCTCCACAAGCGCTACAATGCGGAGGGCATCACGCAATACAACATCGTCCCCGGCTTGATGGGTGTCGTCCTCACCATGACCATGGTGATGATGACGTCGCTGGCCGTCACACGGGAACGCGAACGCGGCACGATGGAGAACCTGCTGGCGATGCCGGTACAACCGGCCGAGGTGATGCTCGGCAAGATCATCCCCTATATCGCCGTCGGCTATGTCCAGGTGACGATCATCGTCGCGGCGGCGCGCTATCTCTTTGCCGTGCCGCTGCAGGGTTCGCTGCTGCTATTGAGCCTTGCCGCCATCATCTTCATCGCCGCCAATCTCGCCGTCGGCTTCACCTTCTCGACCCTCTCCACCAACCAGTTGCAGGCGATGCAGATGTCGACCTTCTTCTTCCTGCCCTCGCTGCTGCTCTCCGGTTTCATGTTCCCGTTCCGCGGCATGCCGGTCTGGGCGCAGGTCTTGGGCGAGGCCCTGCCGCTCACCCATTTCCTGCGGGTGGTGCGCGGCATTCTGCTGAAAGGCAATGGCTGGGACGATATCTGGCCCAATCTGTGGCCGATCCTGGCTTTCCTGGCCGCCGCCTCGATCCTCGCCTTGGTCCGCTATCGCCGGACGCTCGATTGAAGTCCAATTTCTGGAGCATTTGCAGGTAGCTGGGGCAGGTAGCTGGCAGGCGATCGCGCGCGTGGGCACATGTGAACTGCGTCACTTGTCTGGCGCCGCCGATCTGCTACCTAGTGAAGAAGACTTGTTCCAGGAGGACGCCACCATGCGTACGAAGACCCGTTTGAGCAGATTGCGCCGCAGCGCCACCACGATGGCGATTGCCGGCACTGTGGCCATCGTCACAGCCTGCGCGCAGACCCGCCCCGCCCCCGCGGCCGGACAGAGCCCGCTGGTCATCAGCCAGGCGACCAACAATGCGTTGCAGAAATATCTGGGCCTGATCTATCCCAACCAGCGCGGCGCCTTCGCCGTCAGCCAGGACGGGGCCAATTCCTATACCTATTACTGCCCGGAAATCGCCTGTACGCCCTCGCTCTTCGGCAGCATCGCCGTGCGCCAATGCGAATCCTTAAGCAGCCAGCCCTGCTACCTGTTCTACGTCGCCCAGGATCCGCGGCTGGCTTACACGGTCGCGTCAGCCAAAGGCGTCACCGGCCGGCACGGCATCAAACGCGGCACGCCGACCGAGGAACTGCCGGTCATGCGCCATCACGACTAAGGAACCTGTCGCAATACCGGGCTGACGGCCCCCGACGGGGCCGCAGCCAAGGCGGGGTCGGGCGCCCCGGTCAGCAGCAGCAGGATCGTGCGGTCATAGGCGGCGTCGTCAAGCGCCCCCAGATCGATATTGCCGGCACCCACCGCCTCGGAAACCGCCGAGAGCGATTCAGCCACGGCCTTTTCATCCAGCGTGGCGCTGTCTGGTAGCGCCTCGATCAGGCTTTCCGCCTCGCTCGGATCGTCATGCAGGCTTTGCCAGCCGCGCGCGGCGGCGGCAAGGAATCGCTTGAAGGCATCGATGCGGGCGGGGTTCTTGAGATCGGCGCCGCGAGCATAGAGCCCGTCTTCCAGCACGCCGAGATCCTGATCCTGATAGCGATAGAGGATGAGGTTCTTCGCCTTCACCGCACCTGCGCCGAGGACAAGGGGCACCCGATAGGTCGTGCTGGTCAGGCAATCAACCTCGTTCTCCTCGAAGATCTCGGCATCCGTGCCCTGGCGCACGATGGTGACGCCGCCGCCGGTCGCGAAATAGCTGAGGCCCAAGCGCCCCAGCCAGGCATAGAATGGGCTTTCCCAACCATCGAGCCACACGCCGACATTGTGCCCGGCAAGCTTTGTCGGCTGGTCGATCGTGGCCCGGCAATAGAGGCCCAAGGTCGCGCGCTGGAAGATCTGCGCCACATGCACCACATCGGCGCCGCGTTCGCGCTTGGCAAGGGCGATCGGCATGATCTCGACCGCAAGATCGGCTTTTGATTCACTCAACGGATCGATCGGCGAGCGGCCATAACCCAGTCTGTCGAAGGTCACATCCAACCCGGCATCGGCAAAATAGCCGCGCTGCTGCGCGATGAGGAAACCGGCATAGCGCGTATCCGGCCCCTCCGGCAGGGCAACTTTGAGCGGCGTTCCGGTGTTCTGCGCGGCGGCCTGCGATACGCCGAGGATCAGAAGCAAGGCGGGCAGCAGCAGATGGCGAAGGATCATGATGGAGCGCCTGAGAGGCAATAAGAGAACGGGGCGGAGGATAAGGCGAAGGCTTGATTATCGAGCCCCGGCAGATTACAGGCGGTAGGGTATTTGCGCAAATGCGAGGGCTGGCCCGGATGACGGATGCCAATGCCGCGAGGCCGGATGCGGGCACGCGGATCGAAACGGTCGAAATGCATACTGGCGGTGAGCCGGTGCGCATCGTCACCAAGGGCTATCCCGCCATTCCAGGCGGCACGATCCTGGAGAAGCGCCGCTTTGCGCGCGACCGGCTCGATGCTTTCCGCCGCCTCATCATGTTCGAACCGCGCGGCCATTACGACATGTATGGCGTCCTCCCCGTGGAGCCCGACATCGCGCAGGCCGACATGGCGGTGCTGTTCATCCATAACGAGGGCTACAGCACGATGTGCGGGCATGCGACCATCGCCCTTGGCCGTTATGCGCTGGATCAAGGCCTCATCAAGCCGGATGCGCAAGGCATCGCAAGGCTGCAGCTGCAATGCCCCTGCGGCCTCGTCGAGGTGAGCGTCGAGAAGGATGGCAGCAGCCGATTCCTGAGCGTGCCGGCCTTCGCCTTCGCCCTCGACCGCGAGATCGACGTGCCGGGCAAAGGTCGCATCAAGCTCGATATCGGCTATGGTGGTGCCTTCTATGCCTTCCTGCCGGCCAGCCAATTCGGCCTCGACGTGCGCCGTTCGCGCACCAAGGATCTGGTCGCCGCCGCCAGCGCTGTCACTGAGGCCGTGAAGGCGCAGGTGAAGCTCGCGCATCCCGACGACGCCGACCTCGCCTTTCTCTACGGCACGATCCTCACCGATGGCGGCGATGGCAGGACGGCACCTTCCGCCAATATCTGCGTCTTCGCGGCGGAGGAAGTCGACCGCAGCCCGACGGGCAGCGGTGTCACGGCGCGCCTTGCCCTGCTGGCCGCGCGCAAGCAGGTGGCGATGGGCGAATGGCGCCGCTTTGAGAGCGTCACCGGCAGCATCTTCGAAGGCCGCGTGGCAGCCGAGCTCGAGACCGGCCCCTTCGCGGCGATCCGGGCCGAGGTCGCGGGCCGCGCCTATTACAGCGGGCAGTCCGTCTTTACCGTCGAGCCTGACGATCCTTTGGCTGCGGGGTTCCTGCTGCGATGAGCATCGAACGCGTTTCCATCATTGGCGCCGGCGCATGGGGCACGGCGCTTGCCCTCATCGCCGCCCGCGCCGGGCGGCAGGTGACCCTCTTTGCGCGCCGGCCGGAGCTTGCCGCCGCCCTTGCCACGGCGCGCGAGAATGCCGATTACCTGCCCGGCATCGCCTTGCCGCGTGAGATCGCCATCACCAGCGATCTTGTGGCCGCCCTTCAGGCCGACGCCATCCTCTATGCCCAGCCGGCGCAGCACTTACGCGCCTTCTGCGCCGCCGCGCAAAAGTCATGGCCCGGCAATGCGGCGCTGGTACTCTGCGCCAAAGGCATCGAGCAGCAAAGCGGCCTGCTGCTGCACGAGATCGCGGCAGTCGCCTTGCCCATGGCTCGGGTGACGGCCCTCTCCGGCCCCAGTTTTGCAATCGACGTCGCACGGTCGCTGCCCACCGCCGTCGCCATCGCCGGCACCGACGCCATCCTCGTCGACGATCTGATGCTGGCCTTGAGCCACGGCGCCTTTCGCCCCTATGGCTCCGACGATCTCGCTGGAGTCGAGGTGGCGGGGGCGGTCAAGAACGTGCTCGCCATCGCCTGCGGCATGGTGATGGGGGCGGGGCTCGGCGACAATGCCCGGGCGGCCCTCATCACACGGGGCCTGGCTGAGGTCTCGCGCCTCGCTTTGGCCAAGGGCGGCCGGCCGGAGACCCTGATGGGCCTCGCCGGACTCGGCGACCTTGTACTAACCTGCTCCTCGCCCAAATCGCGCAACATGTCGCTGGGGCAGGAATTGGGGCAAGGCCGGGCCTTGGCCGATATCCTCGCTGGGCGGCACAGCATCGCCGAAGGGGTGACGACCGCCGCTGCCGTGGTGACGCTGGCGCAGGAGCTTGGCGTCGAGATGCCGATTGCCGAAGCCGTCAACCGCATCCTGCATCAGGGCAGCCGGTTGGGCGCCGAGGTGGAGACCCTGCTTTCGCGGCCGCTGCGCCGCGAAAGCGAGTAAGCTGCGCCGCGAAAGTGAATGACTAAATAGAGGAACGGAGCCCGCTCGATGACCGTGACCATGGACAAGATCCTCTGCGCCACCGACGGCTCGGCCACGTCGACCAAGACCGTGGCCTATGCCATCGAACTGGCGCAGCGCCTGGCCTTGCCGCTCTCCTTCCTCACCGTGGTCGACGTCGATGAAGGCGACACGCCGATGATCTGGGACGCGGAAGTGCTGCTCGCCGGCAAGCTGCCGGTCGACAAGCCGCTGGTCGTGGCGATCGAGCACGCCCTCAAGGCCGGCATGCGGCGGATCGCCGCTGTCCGGGCGCCGGGCAAGGAGATCGCCAAGACCATCGTCGATTACGCCGAAAAGAACTCCTACCACCACATCGTCATGGGCTCGGCTGGCCTCACCGGCGCCAAGCGATTCCTCATCGGCTCGGTGGCGGCGGATGTGGTCAATTTGGCGCATTGCCCGGTTACCGTGGTGCGGTAGCGCGTTTCAGGCTCTCGTCGAAGCGCCCCTTTGGCGTGAGGGGCCGTCCTTTGGCGGCAAAATTGCCACGCACGCAAATGTCATCGGCCCGCCATGAATTTTCTATGGATTCAGGGGGCAAGGTGTCTTATGTAACCCGTCACTTGCAACAGCCGACAGGCTACCCCATGTCCACCCTGTGTCTCCGACGACGATCGCTGACCACCGCCGGGCTTCGCTCCCAGCGGCTGGCGGAATCGGCTGCGCGAGAGGCATAGGATGCGAAAGGGTGTCGACTGACGCCCTCTAGAGATCCGAAGCGGAACGCAAGGCCGACACCGCGGCCTGCACTCAACCACATACCGCTTTGACCCAAGGATCTCTTGAAGATGACCGAGAAGACCACCCAAACGCTGAACTTTACCATCAAGCCTGAACCGGCCGCGTTGTCCGGAGAGGTCGAGCGCATGCTCGATTTCGTCTTCGGGCCGACGCGGTTAGATAAGGCGTCCTATCTGTTCCGAGAAGGCGTCGATCCGGTCCCGGAACTTTCCTATGTCGCCCTGTTGGGCGACGAAGTGGTCGGCACCATCCGCTATTGGCCGATCCATGTCGGCCCCACCAATCACCCGGCGCTGCTGCTCGGCCCGCTCGGCATCACGCCGCGCCTCGCCGGCAAGGGTATCGGCCGCACCCTCACCTTCCGCACCCTCGAAGTCGCCGCCGAGATGGGCCACGACCTGGTGCTGCTGGTCGGCGATGTCGATTATTACAAGCGCTTCGGCTTCGTGCCGGCAACGCCCCATGGCTTCGTCATGCCGGGCGAGAAGCGCCCCGAGCGCCTGCAGGTGGCGCCGCTGAAGCGCGGGCTGCTCGGCGCCGTCCGTGGCGACATACGCCATATCCACGGCCGACCGATCCTGCCGGCCGCCATCGATCCGGCCCTGGCCGGCCTCGGGCCGACACCCGTCGAAGGCACGCAGCTCGGGGCGCGCTGAACGCCCCTCCTGCTGGAAGCACTCCACCAGAACGGTTGCGGCGGCGGCATGGGTTTCCATGTCCGCCGCCGCATTGGCGACCGGACCTGTCTCGGCCGTGGTGTAGGCGATCCTGTTCTTATCGAGGAAGGTGCGGGCGAGTTCAGAGCGCACGGCCATGCCTTCATGGCCACCCTTGGGCGCCGATTTCTTGACGATGCCGGTGACTGGCAGTTCCGCCGCCACGATGCCCACAACGCGGCCGCTATCGTCGAAGAGCGGCCCACCGCTATTCCCGGAATGGATCTGGTTGCTGAGCAGCCAGTAATCCTGGGTGCCGTCCGAGCCGATCTTGCGGGTGGAGAGACGCCCCGTCGTCATCACAAAGGTCGGGGCATCGCTGCCGATGCCGGGATAGCCGCCGGTATAGAGCGTGATCTCCGTCGAGAGCGTATTGCCCAGTGCGAACGGAACCGGCGTACCCAGCGCAACGGTCGTCTTGAGGACGGCCAGATCCTTATCGGCATCGCTCGCCAGCACCCGCGCCGGCAGGCCGGGTGCCACCGCCATCTGCCGGCAACCGGCAACGACATGTTCGTTGGTGAGCACCAGATCCGGCCCGAAGATGATCCCGGAGCCCGATTTGGTGAAGTCCGCATCCGCGCCCAGGCTGGGGTCGATCCCGATGGTGAACAGGGCCGCGTCCCACATCGCTTTGGGCGCCGCGACCCGCAGGCGCTGCAGAGCGGCGAGCCCCGCCTTGTTGTTCTTCAGGGCGGCCCGGCTGTACCAGCTGAGGGCCGCATCGGGCTTCTTCTCAGCTTCGGCGAGGCGCCCCAGCGCCAGCTGCGCCTCCACGGCACCCTTGCCGGCAGCCTTGCGATACCAGTTTTCAGCCTTCGCGCTGTCTTTGGCATGGCCGATGCCCTGTTCCAGGACCAGGCCGGCCCGGTAATAGGCCTGCGCGTCGCCATTGCCGGCAGCGGCAAGGCAGGCTTCCGCGACCTTGCCGGCATCGGCCCCGCTATGCAGCTGGCCGTCGCTGGTGAGGCCCGCCGCGCATTGCGTGGCGCTGTCGGCCATGGCCAAAGATGTGCTGGCGAGAAGAGTGAGGAGGCAGAGTGCCGTCAAACGCGATCCGATGGTCAAGCGAGGCGATCCCTGTTGGCCGTGGGCAGCACCCCCGCTGCCACTGCCTGCAATTTTATGGCGTAGCTTGGCCGCCCGCGCAAAGAAAAAGAGCGGCGGGTTTCCCCACCGCTCTTGTCTGTTTTTGACGGCAATCCGATCAGCCGCCGATATGCATCCAGACCGATTTGGTCTGGGTCACGGTGGTGAGCGTTTCCAGGCATTTGTCGCGGCCCATGCCGGATTGCTTGAAGCCGCCCCAGATCGAGGTCATGTCGCCATGGTCGAAGCAATTGACCCAGACGATGCCGGCTTCGATGTCGCGCGCCGCCTTGTGGGCCACGGAAACATCGGAGGTCCAGATCGAGGCGGCAAGACCATAGATCGAATCGTTGGCGATCTCGATCGCCTGGTCGAGCTTCTTATAGGGAAGGATCGTGCCCACCGGCCCGAACACTTCCTCGCGCGCGATGCGCATCTTGTTATCGACGCCCGTGAACAGGGTTGGGGCGACATAGCAGCCCTTCTCCAGGCCCTTCGGCACCGCGCCGCCGAGGGAGAGCTTGGCGCCTTCCTTCTTGGCGATGTCGATATAGCCCAGCACCCGCTTCTGCTGTTCCTTGGTCACCAGCGGGCCCATGGTGGTCGCGGGGTCCAGCGGATCGCCCGGGCTGAAGCTCGCTTTCGCCTTTTCCAGGAACTTCGCCACGAACTCGTCATGGATCTTGGCGTCGACCAGGATGCGCGAGCCGGCATTGCAGACTTCGCCCTGGTTGCCATAGATGCCGTTGACCGCATATTGCGCGGCGGTGTCGAGGTCGGGCGCATCCTTGGTCACGATCTGCGGTGTCTTGCCGCCGCATTCCGTGGTGACGCGCTTCATGTTCGACTGGCCGGCATAGATCATCATCAGCTTGCCGACTTCGGTCGAGCCGGTGAAGCCGATCTTGTCGACATCCATGTGGAGCGCCAGCGCCTTGCCGGCCTCTTCACCCAGACCCTGCACGACGTTGAGCACGCCGGCCGGACCGCCCGCTTCCATGAACAGTTTGGCCAGCAGATTGCCCGACAGCGGCGATTGTTCGGCGGGTTTCAGGATGACCGAATTGCCGGCGGCCAAAGCCGGGGCGATCTTCCAGGCGCCCATCATCAGCGGATAATTCCACGGCACGATGCAGCCCACCACGCCCAAGGGCTGGCGCAGGATGTAATGGAATTCGGTCGGCGCCGTCGAGGTGACGGTGCCTTCGATCTTGTCGATCGTCTCGCCGAAATACTGGAACGTCATCGCCGCACCGGGAATGTCGATGTTCAGCATCTCGCTGATCGGCTTGCCCATGTCGGTCGAATCGAGCAGTGCGAATTGCAGCGCGTTGTCGGTGATGAGCTGGCCGAATTTGTAGATGACCGTCATGCGATCGCGCGGCGCCATCCTGGACCAGACACCCGATTTGAATGCCTTGCGCGCCGCCTTCACCGCGAGATCGACATCGGAGGCATCCGAGCGCGCGACCGAGGCAATCACTTCGCCCGTCGCCGGGTTGATCGTCTCGAACTTCCTGCCCTTCTTGGCATCGACGAATTTGCCGTCGATGAAGTTGCGCGTCTCAAACTTCAGCTTGTCGGCGAACTTCTTGAACGCCTTCTTGTCGAGTTGTTTTGCTTGCTCGAGGTTCATGGACTCTCTCCCTTCCCATTGCGGCCCGACCATTTCAGGCCATCATCTTGGCTATCGGCTTAACACCGTTCTTTATCAGCCTTGGCTCGGGAGAGTTTATACCACCCAGCTCATTTTCCCGGCTAGGGTCGGCGCTTTGCGCATGTTGCGGCAAAATGCCTATCCCTTTGGGGATATCGCCTGGGTTTCACGCTGGATCAGCAGATCTCGTTCTCGGTCACGGCCGCCAGGCGCTCGCGGGCGCGAATGCGTTCGCGATGCGCCGTGTAGATGCCGGTGGCGATGATGACGGCGCCGCCGATCCAGGTCGTAACCGCTGGCAGCATGTCGAACCAGACATAGCCAATGGCGGTTGCCCAGACCAATTGCAGGTAGATGAAGGGGGCGATGATCGAGGCGGAGGCAAAGGAAAAGGCGCGGATGACCAGCGTATGCGCGAGGCCGCCGGAGAAACCAAGGGCCGCCAGCAACAGCCATTCATTCAAGCTCGGCGCCTGCCAGACGAGCGGCATGAAAGCGCTTAACACGAGGCAGCCGACGAGCGCTGCGTAAAACAGCGAGGTGACGTTGCTGTCATAGCGCGCGGCGATGCGGGTCAGCACGTTATAGGTGGCGCCGGTCGAAGCGGAGAAAACGGGGAGCAGGATGGCAAGGCTCACCATGCCGAAGCCGGGCCGGATAACGATGAGCACGCCGATGAAGCCGATTGCGACCGCCGTCCAGCGCCGGATGCCCACCTGCTCCTTCAGCAGAAAGAACGACAGGATGGTGATGACCATCGGCTCGACAAAGGCGACGGCGGTCGCCGAGGCGAGATCGATATGGCTGACCGCCAGGAAGAACAGCAGGGTGGTCGCCAGCATCAGAAGCGAGCGCAGGAATTGGAGGCCCGGTTTCTTCGCCCGTAACATCTCGCGCCAGGGCTGCCACCAAGTGACTTGCGGCGGTGCGGCGGCCGGCCGCTCGATATGCCGCGCAATGCCGGCATAACCCAGGGCGAAAACCAGATGGAAGACATAGCGCCCCCAGGCCACTTCCATCACCGGCATGCCGTTGGTGCTGAGATGCTTGACGATGGCGTTGAAGAACGAGAAGACGAAACCCGCCGTGATCAAACAGAGAATGCCGAAAAGCGGTCGGTCGCCGGCAATCTGCTTTTCGCCCGCCGAAAGGGCAGCGACGGAAGGAGGCTTGTCAGCCAAGATTGAGACGCTCCTTGGCGACCTGTTCGATGCGCGCCTTCAAGCCCGCATCCTGGGCGAGCAGCCGGTGGAAATCGCGTGCCTTCAAGGCGAGCAACTTGCAGAAGCCCAAGGCCACCACATCGGCATTGCGCGGATGCCCGGTGAGCAAGGCAAGCTCGCCGAAGAAATCGCCCGAGCCCAATTCGACACTGGGTTCCACCGCCACGCGCACGGCACCGGAGGCTATGAAATACATGGCATCCCCCCTGTCGCCGCGGCGCACCACGGCGCTTTCCGGCAGCACCAATTGCGAGGTGAGAAGATGGGCGATGGCCTGTTGCCGTTTGATGTCGAGATCACGGAAGATCGGCACGCGCGCCACCAGATCGATGGCGGAAAGCTCGGGATCGAGCTTGGGCCTGCCGTCGAGACCGGTCCAATGCCGCTCCAGCTCCGCCATCAGTTCGCGCTCGACCTCGCCGCTCACCACCAGATTGTCGGCCAGCGCCTGATAGGCGGCACTCTCGCGCTGGCGGGCGATGCGGCCGAGATATTGCCGCTGCAGGTCGGCGGCATAAGCGGGGTATTGCAGTTTCAACGCCAGGAGCGATCGATCGACCGCCTCGATGCGCCTTGCGGTCAGTTGGATGATCTCGCCCGCCGCTTCCTCGCCGATCAGCGGCTGCAGGCGGTCTCTGGCGAAGGGCACGAGGTCGGAGAGAACCTGGCGCTGCATCATCAGGAATTCGAAACGATCGGCGAGCGCCGCCGCGAGCGGGCGTTCAAACCTGACCGTGCGCTGCACCCACATGGCAAAGCGAAAGGCGGGGCCGAAGCCGAGACCGCGTTCGGCCGCCTTCACATAGCCCTTGCGCCCCGTGCCGCGCACGGCTTCGCGCACATGCTGCGCTTCGCGGAGCAGCATTTCGGCGATGCGCCGGTCGACGATGCGCTCGTTGAGCAGGGCAAAGCAGCGTTCCACCTCATGGGCGGCGGCGACGGTCAAGCCCACTTTCACCATCTCATCCGCCATCAGCTCGACGCCGCGATGGGAACGAGCGCGAGCAACACCCAGCCGCGCCTCGATGGCAGACAAGGCCTTGTCGGCGATCTCGCGGTCGATGCCCTCGGCCCGCGCGATTTCGGTGAGGTCGCCGGCGACATCGGTCAAGGTCATCAGCTTGGCGCGGTCGCGCACGCCGCGCGCCACCGGATTGAGGCGGTTCAAGCGGAAGAAACCCACCACCGGGCGCAAGCTGATGCCGTTGATGAAGAGCGTCATCAGCACGAAACCGGTGACCGAGGTGGCGATGAAATCGCGCGTTTCAGCCGGCAGCGCCTTGTTCTCGATCACGGCCAGGGCCAGGGCCAGCGACACGGCACCGCGCAGGCCACCCCAGACGATCACCGTCTTGATGCGGTTGTTGATCCGCTGCATGAGGCCCAGCTGAGTGAGAAGCGGCAACAGAGCGAAGACGGTCACGAAACGGGCGGCGAGCGTTGCCAGATAGACCAGCAGGATGAAGCCGATCTCGATGAGGCTGGTCCCTTTCATGATGCGCGGCACGAACATGGCAGCGAGGAGGAAGATGAGCGAATTGGCCCAGAAGCCCATCTGGCCCCAGACGCCTTCCATCTGCTCGAAAGTATGGGGCCGCATGCGCGTCTTGCCGGCCGAACCCAGCACCAGGCCGGCCGAGACGCAGGCGACGACGCCGGAAACGTGGAAATAATGTTCCGGTATCGTGAAGCTGAGATATGCAAGGGCGATGGTGAGCGTGATCTCGGCCTTGGGCCAGCCATTGAGGACGGGAAAGAGCGCGCAGGCCGCCCAGCCCATGACAAAACCGGCGAGCGCGCCGCCGCCGAAACTGACCAGGAAGCGCAGAATCGTGCCCGCTATGCTGCCCTCGCCGCCCGAGAGCAGCATGTCGAGAAGGAGTGTGAAGAGCGCGATGGCGGCTGCGTCATTGAGCAGGCTCTCGCCTTCGACCAAGGTGGTGAGGCGTTTGGGAACACCCACTTCGCGGAAGATGCCGACGACCGCGGCCGGATCCGTGGTGGCGACGATCGATCCCAGCAGCAGGCAGGCGACGACGCCGACCGGCGAGGCGACCGCCAGGGTGAAACCGACGGTGAGCGCACAGATGACCACCGCCACGACCGCCATGGTGAGGACCGGCGCGATATCGTCGATGAGGCGCCGCACGTCGATGGCCAATGCCACCTCGAACAGCAAAGTGGGCAGGAAGATGAGGATGAAGGATTCGGACGAGATCTCGACACTGGCCAGCGCATCGAAAATGTCATGGAGGGCCGGCGACGGGATCGCCCGGTCCGGGCGCAGCGAGACAGCCAAGCCCAAGATCACGCCGATCACCGCCAGCAGCACCGAATAGGGAAGCCGCAGCCGACCGGCCAAAGGCGGCAGCAGGCTCATCAGCGCCAGCAAGCTGACGAGGCCGAAGACGACAAGGCCGATGGAAGTCATGAACGCGGAACGCCTTTTGGGGAAGGGCAAACGGCTGGTTTCCGCCCTTATAGCCCATGAACCGCCACCGGGTCCAAAGGCCATCCGCGGGGTTGGTGATGGTGGACACAAGGTTGGTTCTCGGCGATGGGAAAGGGTGTTTTGAGCGGCGCGAGTGGCACCCGTCACTTGGCGCCCCCCCTCCCTAACCCTCCCCCTGAAGGGAGAGGGAATTGGAACGAGGTGGTCGGTGCGAGTTCGGTGAGAAAGCCCTCTCCCTTCAGGGCGAGCGATGACTTTCTCCATCCGGTCTCCGTTTTCTCTTCCTCAAGATCCCCACGCGACACCGCTCGGGCAGATGTGCCGGCCGTGCGTTTCGGCCGTGACGGGTGCTGCTGCCTGCAGCACCGAAGGGGAATCCGGTCACCGCGTCGGATCCGGCGGGGGCTGCGAACCGCTACCTGGGTTGCTCCCATGAAAGGGAGCCGATATGGCGGCCTGCGCCTCAGAGAGGCTTGCGCCGAGACAACCGAGCGGTTCCGGCTGGGGACCGGAGGTGATGTGTGCACAGCTCTACTAGTATCAAATTCCTAGTGTCTTGTCAAGAACAAATTAGGAACTCATTCTCCCTGACCGTCATCCCCGGGCGAAGTCCCGGGGATCACGGGTGCCGCTTGCCAGAGTGGATGCCCGGGACAAGCCCGGGCATGACGGAGGTAGGACGAGCCCGGGCATGACGGAGAGAGGGCGGGGAGGCGCAGCGGCTGGGGGGCGATCCATCCGCCTGTGGCGTGATGGTGCGCTTGACAGGGACGCGTTCGCCGGGTCAATCGGAGAAGATGCGTATTCTGGGTCTCACCGGCTCCATCGGCATGGGGAAATCGACGGCGGCGGCAATGCTGCGGACACTGGGCTTGCCTGTGCATGACGCCGATGCGACCGTCCACAAGCTGCTGGGGAAGGGCGGCAAGGCCGTGGCGGCAGTGGCGAAGGCCTTTCCCGGTGTCGTCAAGGACAATGCCGTCGACCGCAAGGCGCTGGGCGCCAAGGTCTTTGGCAACAAGGCGGAGCTGAAGAAGCTGGAGGCCATCCTGCATCCGCTGGTGCGACGGGCGGAGCGCGATTTCCTCACCCAATGCCGGCAGGAACGGCATGAGGTCGTGGTGCTGGACATCCCACTGCTCTACGAAACGCAGGGTGAAAAACGCTGCGACGGCGTCGTGGTCGTCACCGCGCCACAATTCCTCCAAACTCAGCGGGTAATGAAGAGGCCGGGCATGACGAAGGCACGCTTTGCCCAGATCCTCCAGAGCCAGATGCCGGATGCCGAGAAGCGGCGCCGGGCGGATTGGGTGGTGGATACGGGTTTGGGGCGCCGGCCGACGCTGGCGGCCTTGGCCAAGGTCGTGCGCGCGTTGAAATCAGATCGATTTGCGCGGTCGAAGTAGCGGGGTTTGAGCGACAAAGCCGATGATTGGTGTCTTCGATTCCGGCCATGGCGGCCTTACCATCCTCAACGCCCTGCATCACCGGCTGCCGCGCCAGGGCTTCATCTATCTCGGCGATCACGGCAACGCGCCCTATGGCCCACGCTCGCCCGAGGAAATTTACGAACTGACGCAGGAAGGGGTGGCGAGCCTCTTTGCGCTGGGCTGCACGCTGGTGATCCTCGCCTGCAACACGGCGGCGGCCGTGGCGCTTCGGCGCCTGCAGCAGGATTGGCTGCCGCAGCATTTCCCGCATCACCGCTGTCTCGGCGTCCTCGTCCCCATGGTCGAGGAGATCGCGCATAACCCCTGGCACGCAGAAGCCGGCGCCAGCGATTGGGCGCGCGCGCCGGAGACACTGGGCGTGTTCGCGACCCGTGCCACGGTGGCATCGGGCGCCTATCTCCATGAGGTCGAGAAGCGCGCGCCCCGCGTGCGCATCTTCCAGCAGGCCTGCCCGGATCTCGCCGGGCGCATCGAAGCCGGCGCCGATGAGGCCGAACTTGGCCCCATGGTGGCGCAATATGTTGGCGCGCTGCTGGCACAACTGGGTGGTGCGCCGCTCGACAGCGTGGTTCTGGGCTGCACGCATTATCCTTTGATCGAGCCGCTGTTTCGTGCGCATCTGCCGGAGAATGTCCGCATCCTCTCGCAGCCCTTGCGCACGGCGGAGGCGCTCACCGCCTATCTCTTCCGCCATCCTGAAATGAAGAGATTTGGGAGCCTGCCAGCGGAGATCCGCGCCTATACCACGGGCGATCCGGCGCTGGTCACCCAGCTTGCCAGCCGGTTCTTTCCCCGGCATCTTCACTGGCAGCAACCCCCGACTCATTCCGCCCGGACCAGACATCATGCGTGAAATCGTGCTCGACACCGAAACGACCGGCTTCGACCCGGTGACCGGCGACCGGCTGGTCGAAATCGGCTGCATCGAGTTGGAGAACCACATCCAGACGGGGCGGAATTTCCACCGTTACCTCAACCCGGAACGCGAGGTGCCGGATGCGGCCTTCCGTATCCATGGCCTCTCGACCGCCTTCCTCGCCGACAAACCGAAATTCGCCGCCGTGGTGGACGAGTTCCTGGAATTCGTCGCTGACTCGCCGCTGGTCATCCACAATGCCGAATTCGACATGAAGTTCATCAATTATGAACTGGAGAAGAACGGCAAAAAGGCGATCCCCTTCCAGCGCGCGATCGACACGGTGAAGATGGCGCGCACCAAGTTCCCGGGCTCGCCCGCCTCGCTCGATGCGCTATGCAAACGCTTCAACATCGATAATTCGAACCGCACGCTGCACGGCGCGCTGCTCGATGCGCAGCTTTTGGCCGATGTCTATATGGAATTGCTGGGCGGTCGCCAGACGGGCCTGGTCCTCGCCGCCGAATCGACCACCGTCGATCTCAACTTCGCCAAGCGCGGCACGGCCGGCAACCGCCCCATCCGCGAACCACGCGCGCATGCGGCAACCGAAGCCGAGCTTGCGGCGCATAAGGGCTTCATCGCGAAACTCAAAGACGCGATCTGGCTGCAGTAGGCGGTTTCCGCAACATTGTCATGCCCCGCCCCAGCCGACGAATGTCGGCATTCGGCGACGGCGGGGGATGACAATATGATATTGGACCTTCAAGCCTTCCACGGATCGTAAGTCCCGAAAGACCAGAGATGCCCGCCGCAATCGCGCACGGAATATTCCCGGGCACCATAGGGCGTGTCTGAAAGAGGCCGCACGATGTCGGCGCCAGCCGCCTTGGCCTTGGCATGATGCGCGTCGATATCGTCGACGCAGACATAGACGCCCATCGGTTCGGTGCACCAGGGATTGGCAGCTTCGGGCGGGCGTTTGCCGCCGAACATGATCATGGCCTCGCCCAGCTTCATCTCGGCATGCACGATATTGCCGGCATCGTCCTTGTGCACGGCATGGGGTTCGAAGCCGAAGGCTGATTTCAGCCAGCTGAGCGCCTCTGGCGCGTCGTCATATTTGATGGCGGGGAAAAGCTTGGCCGTCATGTCGTCCTCCGAGATTGCTGATGAGAGGACGTTAGCGAGTGCCACCGGTTCCGGTCTTGGACGAATTTTCCCGTGCTAGCTCGCCGCCGTCTGCAGGGCGTCCAGCGCGATTTCGGCGAGGTAGTCGCGCGGGCTGAGGCCGGCAAAGTCGCGAAAATCGCGGTTGAAATGCGCCTGGTCGTAATAGCCGCTTTCATGCGCGAGCTCGGCCAAACTGGCGCGTTCCGATCCCTGCAGCAGCGACAGCATGCGGTTGAGGCGGTAGATGCGGCCGATGCCCTTGGGGGCCAGCCCTGTCTCGCGCTGGAAGCTGTGGATGAGCTTCTTGCGGCTCCAGCCGATCTCGGTCGCGAGATCGCCGATCTGCACGGCGCCGCCGCTCATTTCCAATCGCCGCAACGCCCAGGCGATTTCGCGCCGCCCTTCCCTGCCCTCGGCCAAACGCTGCAGGAGGAAATGTTCGAGGATCGTGAAACGCTGTGCCCAATCATCGCAGTCGTGCAGGCGCGCCAGCAGCGCCGCGGCATCCTTGCCCAGCAATTCGGCAAAATCGACGATGGTATTGGTGAGCTCTGCCATCGGCAGACCGAACAGGCGATGCGCCCCCAGCGGCGTGAAATTGATTTGGCAACAGAAGCTGTTGCCGTCGGAATAACTGGTGGCGAAGCGGTCATGCATGCCGGCGAGGAAAGAATCGATCTCCACCGCCTTGCCGTTTTCAAGTTCCGGTGACGTCACCTGCCAGCGCGGCCCGAGATTCAGGATCACCGGCACCATGACATTGGGCAAATGCCGCCGCAGCACCGGCAGATTGCCGCGCTCCATCCAGCCCTGATAGTCACCCAGCACCACGGCCCGGAGGCGTGGATCGGGTGTCGCGAAGACCGCCTCCCAGGATCCGCCGGGCGTTGCCCCACCGAGCCTGCGGAGGCGCTGGCCCATCAGAGTTCCTCATCCACCACGATGACGTGGAGCTTCTTGGGGCCATGGGCGCCCATCAGGAGGATCTTGCCGATATCGGCACTGCGCGACGGGCCGGTGACGAAATTGACCGTGCGCGGCAGGCCGCCATCGGGGCCACGTTTGACGCGCGCCAAGGCATCCTCATAGGTGCCGACGATCTGGCTCTTCGAGACCACGACCACATGCTGGTCGGGGAGGAAATGCAAGGTCGTGGGCGTCTGGTCGGAAGACTGCAGGATGACTGTACCTGTTTCCGCCACGACCGCGACGGCGGGCGTGACGCTGGTCGGATCCTTGCCATGAGAACGGCCGCTGGAGATTTCGAGGAGCGGCACCTTGTCCCAGGCAATCGAGCTCACGCGCTTGTCGGGCGAGAGGCGGATGCGGGCCTCGGCATTGTTGGCCGCGAGATATTTCTGCACCGCCGCCGGCACGTCGTCGCGGCTCTTCACCTCATCGAGCGTCGCCTTGGCGGCGATCAGCATGGTGCGGAAGAGGTCCACGACATCGACACCGGGTGCGGTGGCGCGTGCGGGGATGAGCGGCGTCGGCTTGGCCGGACCGGCGGCGCCATGACGCCGTTCGGCCTGACGGGAGATGCCGGCCTTGATCGAGGCCAGCATGCGGTCGCGCCCGGTACCCGTGCTCATGACCGACCTCCCTGTTCCTCTTTCCAGAGTTCGTGGAAGGTCTTGCCCTGCGGGGCAGGGAGATCGCGATGCTTGGTCCAGCCGCCGGCCAAGGGTACCGAGGCGAGGCGCCCGCGGGAACCGGCCATGCTCTTCAACACGCGCGCGCCGATACGGGTGGCGAGACGATAGAGTTTCGGCCGTCTTGCGACAAAGGCCCAGAAGCGGATGCCGGTGCGTTCCGTGGGCGGCGTGATGGCGCGGGTGAATTCCGTCTCGCGCCAATGGCGCAGCATCTTGGGGATAGGAATGCGCATCGGGCAGACCGCTTCGCAGCGGCCGCAGAGACTCGAGGCATGGGGCAAGGGCTTGGCGTTTTCGACCCCCACGATGGCGGGGGTGAGCAGCGCGCCGATGGGGCCGGAATAGACCCAGCCATAGGCATGGCCGCCGACCGAATGATAGACGGGGCAGTGGTCGAGACAGGCGCCGCAGCGGATGCAACGCAGCATCTCCTCGAACTCGGTGCCGAGATAAGACGAGCGGCCATTGTCGATGAGGACGACGTGGAATTCTTCCGGCCCGTCGAGATCGGTAGGCCGCCGCGGGCCGCTGGAAAAGGTCGTGTAGACCGATTGCTCCTGGCCCGTGGCCGAGCGCGCGAGGATGCGCAGCAGGGTCATCGCGTCCTTGAGGCTGGGGACGACCTTTTCGATGGAGGCCAGCACGATATGGATGCGCGGCAGGGTCTGCGTCAGATCGCCATTGCCTTCATTGGTGACGATGGTGGTGGCCCCTTCGTCGGCGATGAGGAAGTTGGCGCCGGTGATACCGACATCGGCCTTCAAGAAACCGGCACGCAGTTTCTCGCGTGCCTCGGCCATCAGGGTCGCCGCGTCGTCGAGATTGCGCTGGGGATCGAGATCGCTATGCGCCTTGCGGAAGGTTTCCTCGACCTGCGCCTTGGTGACATGGAGGGCCGGGCCGATGATGTGGCTGGGCGTCTCGCCGCGCAATTGGATGATGTATTCGCCGAGATCGGTTTCGACCGGCTCGATGCCGTTCGCAAAGAGGAAATCGTTGATGCCGATCTCCTCGCCGATCATGGTCTTGCCCTTGGTGACGGTCTTGGCGTTCACCTTGCGGCAGATCTCCAGCACCTTGGCGCGCGCGGAATCGCCATCGGGGCACCAATGCACATGGCCGCCGCGGTCGATCACCGATTGCTCGAATTGCAGAAGATAGGTATCGAGATTGGCGATGACGTGATTTTTGAGATCGCGGCCGATGTCGCGCAGCTGCTCGAATTCCGGCAGCTTCGCCACCGTGTTGCGGCGCGTCTCAATGGAATGCGCGCGCGCGATGCCGAGCGCTTCCTGGAGCGGCGCATCCTTCAAGGCGCCGGTCGCGTTGTCCTTGAAGGCATTGCTGGTGGGGACCATGCTCATTTGCCGGTCTCCTCGCCAATGGCCGGTTCACCAATCGCTGGTTCCTGGGTCATGCCGGCCAGAACCTCGGCCACGTGACGCACCTTCACCTTCGAGCCGTCGCGCTGCATCTTGCCGGCGAGATTCATCAGGCAGCCCATGTCGCCGGCCAGCAGCAGATCGGCACCGGTCGCGTCGATGGTCGCCACTTTCCGCGCCGCCATGGAGTTCGACACGTCAGGGAATTTGATGCAGAAGGTGCCGCCGAAACCGCAGCAGGCATCGGTTTCCTGCATTTCGGTGACCTTCAAGCCATCCACCTTTGCAAGCAATTGGCGCGGTGCCGCTTTGACGTTCATCTCGCGCAAGGATGAACATGAATCGTGATAGGTGGCATGGCCCTCAAGCTTGGCGCCAAAATCATCGCGGCCACATTGTTCGGCGAGGAACTGCGTCAGCTCGAAGGTGCGCGCGGCCAGCGCCTTGGCGCGCGGTCCCCATTCAGCATCTTCGGCAAAGAGCTGCGGGTAATGATGCTTGATCATGCCGCCGCAGGAACCGCTCGGCGCCACGATGAAGTCGAACCCTTCAAACGCGGCGACGGTCTGCTTGGCCAGTTCCACCGCCATCTCGCGGTCGCCGGAATTATAGGCGGGCTGGCCGCAGCAGGTCTGCGCCTCCGGCACATGCACCTTGCAGCCGGCCTCCTCCAGCAGCTTCACCGCGGCAAAGCCGACGCTGGGACGGAAGAGATCGACTAGGCAGGTCACGAACAAGGCGACATTGGCGCCGGGCTTAAATAATGGCTGGGCCGCTTCAGGCTGGCTGGACACGCGTACTCACTTCAGGCTGCTGACGATATCGACGATTTCGAGAGTTTTGCGCGCTGCAGCGGTCACTGGCAAGAGCATGAACCATTTCCCCGGATTCTTCATGGCGCCGGCGAAGTTGAGCGCCTCTTCGCCGCTGCCCCAGAAGAAGTCGCCGCGGACCGGACCTTTGATGGCGGTGCCGACATCCTGCGCCAGCATCAATCGCCGCAAGGGCGCTCCTTTTTTAATCACGCCATGACCCACCGGCCAGGTCGTATCCAGCCAAAGCGGCAACCCCAACGGCACGAAAGCGGGATCGACGGCAAGGCTGCGCCCGGCGGTGAGGGTGACTCCCATGGCGCCCACGGGGCCGTTCTCCGTCACTTCGTGGAAGAAGATGAAGCGCGGGTTGCGGTTCATCATCACCCGCGCCTTTTCCGGATTGGCCCGAAGCCAGGTGCGGATGGATTGCATCGAGGCGTTCTGTTTGTCGATGATGCCTTCCGCGATCATCAGCTTGCCGATGGCGACGAATGCCTGGCCGTTATTGCCCGCATAGCCGACGCGGATTTCGGACCCGTCGGTGAGACGCACGATGCCGGAGCCCTGGATCTGCAGGAAGAAGACGTCGACCGGATCCTTCACCCAGAGAAATTCAAGACCCTGGCCGCTCAAGGCTCCCGCGTCGATCTGGGCGCGGGTGAAGGTGACCGGCTGCTTCGGTGCGCGGTAGAGCGGGTAGATGTGAGCCGAATCCGGCTTGCGCGAGGCTTCGAGCTCGGCCTCGTAATAGCCGGTGAAGAGGCCCGGCTTGCCGCGGATGTCTTCGGCCTGGAAGGGCACGAACCAGCGTTCGAAGAAGGCGCGCAGCACGGCAGCATCCGCGCCGGGGCTGATCTCCTTGGCGGCGGCACAAGGTGCTTGCCAGTCGCCGGCATTGCCGGCCAGCGCCTTCGGCCCTACCGGCGCGTCCGCGGGCTGTTTGCCGATCGCCTTGCAGGAATTGAGGAGGGCCGGCAGCACGTCCTCCAGCGTATCCTCGCCCCAGCCGGGCAGCATGGAATAGCTGGCTGGGCTGACCTTGAGACCCGGCGGGGCTTCGGGCGGTGTGCAAGCGGCGAGGAGCGAGAGAAGGATTGCGGCCGTGACGCGCGAGGCCGACCTTAGGACGCCGTCATGCCCGCACTTGGCGCGGGCAAACTGGTGGATGCCCGCACCAAGTGCGGGCATGACGCGTCTTATCTCGTGGCCGTTCCCCCGCATCCCCAGCTGGCTTCCCCCGAAGCGTCAGATTTTCAAGTCGGCTGATCCGTCTGCACCAATTGCCAGTTGGGATCGCGCGAGCCGGTGTCGCGGGCGAAGGTCCAGATGTCGATGATGCTGTCGACATGGGTGGCATCGCCGTCGATCACATTGCCGCCGGCGTCTTCCGTGACGCTGGTCTGCTCGCTGACCAGTTTCAGGGTGACGCGCGCGTCCTTGCCGATGAGCCCCGCCCCGACGATCTGCGCCTGGGTGATGCCGATGACCACGGTCTTCTGCTTCCAGCCCTTGGCCTGCCGCTCGGCGATGGCGGCGGCGAAGCTTTCATAAAGCTCGCGCGCCAGCAGCGGCTGCAGGGCCTTGGCGTCGCCGGCAGCGAAGGCCTGGACGATCATCTCGAACGCGATCTTGGCCCCGCCGATGAAATCGGCCGGGTTGAAGGTGGGATCGGCCTTGTTGATGGCGGTGAGGCCGTCGCGCACATCGTCGGGCGCACGGGCGATATCGGCTTCGATCTGGCGGCGGTCGCGCGGCGACATGCCGTTGCGGCTGCCGTAATCGCGCGCAGCATTGCCGGCAGGAGCTTCCGCCGGCGCCTCGATTTCGGGCCGGACGACGGTCGGACGGCGGCTGCCGATCGGAATCGGCGCGTCCGTCTCGTCACGCCCCTTCACGCCGCCATTGCGGCGCGCGGCGATATCCTTGGGATCGGGCCGCGCGAAAGGATCGACGCGGCGCTCATTGCCGGTGCGGCGGCCGAGCACGGAATAGAGCTTCCAGCCCAGAACCACGGCGACGATGGCGAAAAAGACGATATCGAGATGCTGCAAGAACCCAAATCCTCGGTTACCTGGGCGGCTTACGGCCTTGCGCTGCCGGCGCCGGCCCACCACCTAGTCACTCGTTAAACAAACCCACTTCGCCTTAAACCGGATGGCCGCGTATTGGTTCAGTGATTTGGGCGGACAGCGTGGCTGGACAGCGTGGCTAGACCGGCCCATGACCTTGGGCTAAAGCGTTGATACGACATTCTACATAGGAACTCGGCCCAGTTACAGCAAGTCGCGGTAGCAGACGGGCCGAAAGGCGAAACGTGACCGAATTACCCCGCATCCGGCTGGCAAATGGCTGGTTTCACACTGCTTTTTCTCAAATGAGTGGCGACAGGCCATGATGCGGCTGCTCGTCGCCCTCATCTGCGCCCTGCCGCTCCTGGAAATCGCCGGTTTCGTGGTCATCGGCGGGCGGATCGGGCTCGGTTTCACCCTGCTTTGGCTGCTCGCCGCCGGCATGGCGGGCCTGGCGCTCATCCGCCATGGCGGGCTCAACGCCCTCATCAAGCTGCAGGCGGCGTTGCAGGAGGGGCGCGAACCCGGGCACAGCCTCATTGACGGGGCGGTGATGGTGAGTGCCGGCCTGCTGCTGATCGTGCCGGGTTTTGTCAGCGACTTTCTGGCGATCATCCTGCTGTTGCCGGTGACGCGCAATTTTCTGCTGCGGCATGCGGCGCATCATTTCGAAACCCGGGTCTATCGGTCCGATCCCGCCCGCGGCACCCGCACGACGGTCATCGAGGGCGAGTATGAGATCATCGAGCCCGAAGACCGGGCCGAACGCCCGAAAACGAACCGCCCCAACCCACAGATCATCGACCAAAGCGACAATCCATGATTCTCATCCGCCACGGCCAATCCGAATTCAACGCCCATCATGACCTTACCGGACGGGATCCCGGCATTCCCGATCCGCAATTGACGGAATTGGGGCGCCGGCAGGTCGCAGCATCGGCGCTGGCGTTGAAAGACCACGTCCATCCCATTCGCCGCGTCCTCGCCAGCCCCTATACCCGCGCCATCCAGACGGCGGAAATCGTGGCCGGCACCTTGGGTGTACCGATCGAGATCGAACATAGCGTGCATGAGCATGCGCATTACCATTGCGAC
Organism: Pseudomonadota bacterium; assembly: GCA_016183985.1. Lineage (GTDB taxonomy): Bacteria > Pseudomonadota > Alphaproteobacteria > Dongiales > Dongiaceae > Dongia. The sequence goes on from JACPDN010000010.1 coordinate 269,449, forward strand.
ATCGGCACGACGCGCAGCCTGCTGACCCAGCGCTGGCCGGGCCTCGCCTTCGATCGCATCGACGAGGTGTGGTGGCCCAATCTCGACGAAACGCGCGAACAGCTCGAGGCGCGCTGCCAGATTTTCCATCGTCTGGCCGCCAGCCTCGACGATTGGCAGCATGTCGCGGTGGTGAGCCATTGGGGCTTCATCCTGCAGCTCACCGGCTATTCCGCCGCCAATGCCGAATTGGTGCCCTTCGATCCGACCCGCGCGCGCAAGGCGCGGGTCAAAGCTTGACCAACTCACCTCTCGCCCTACGCCAATGAGCATTACCCTCACCACCCCGCGCCTGACCCTGCGACCACTGGCGATGACAGACGCGCCGGCACTGCATCCCTGGATGTCCGACCCCGACGTCATGCGCTTCTGGTCGACCCTGCCGCATAAGGAATTGGCGGAAACAGAGGCCTGGGTGCGCGTCAGTGTCGAGGCCCAAGCCGAGGGGACGGCACATGACTTTGCCGTCCTTCATGACGGCAAGGTGGTGGGTCGCATGGCGTTCTGGCAAGGAGCCGAGATCGGCTTCTTCTTTGATCCGCGACATCAGGGCAAGGGTTTTGCCAGCGAAGCCTTGAAGGCGATGATCGCCCATGCCTTCGACACCTTGGGTTTTGACGAGATCGTCGCCGATGTCGATCCCCACAATGAAGCCTCGCTGCGGCTTCTCGAGCGCAACGGCTTCATGCGCACCGGTTTTGCCAAGGATACTTTCGAGATCGGCGGCAAGTCCTTCGACAGCATCTATCTGGCGCTGCGGCGGCCTTCACCCTAGTTCGTCGAGCCCAGCGCTTGACGATTGGAGCATGGATGATGACGCGAGGGCGGTCAGAAACTCTCGTTCCAGGGCCGCAGGTCGATCTCCTGGGTCCAGGCGCTGCGATGCTGCTTGTGGACATTGAGATAGGTTTCGGCAATCGCCTGGGGTGAGAGCAGGACGTCGTCCTCATTGGCGGCGCGCGATCCGCGCGTGCCGGCGATGCCGCCATCGATGACGAAATGGGCGACATGGATGCCCTTGGGCCCAAGCTCGCGCGCCATGCTCTGCGCAAGACCGCGCAGCGCGAATTTCCCCATGGCGAAGGGTGCAGAACCGGCAAAGCCTTTGACCCCCGCCGTGGCGCCGGTGAAGAAGATCGAGCCCTTGCCCGCAGGCAGCATCAGGCGCGCCGCCCCCTGCCCCACCAGGAAACCGGCCAGCGCGTTATTGCGCAAGGCGGCGTCGGCTTCCGCCGGATCGATATCGACAATGGAGCCCCGCGCGCGGTAGCCGGCATTGAAGACGACCAGTTCCGGCACGCCGAAATCGCGTTCGGCAACAGCAAACAGGCGTTCCACCGCATGGGGCTCGGACGCATCGCAGGCGATCGCCCGGGCGCCGAGTTCAGCCACCATGGGGGCGAGCTTGGCGATGTCGCGGGCCACCAGGACCAGCTTGAAGCCGTCGGCGGCGGCGGCACGGGCCAAAGCAGCGGAGAGGCCGCTACCGGCCCCGACGATGATCGCATACCGGGTCATGTGACTGATTTTCCTTCGTTCCGCTGCCCCGCACCCAGATTGCGCAACCTCCGTCTCCGGGGTCAAGCGTGCGGAGAGAATGCCGCAGAAGGGTCACAACGCGCCAAGGTTGGCTTCAAGGTTGCCTTGGGCAGGCAAAGGGTGGTAGCGGAACGCCAACCTTTTTCGACTTATGCCTCACAGGAGCTTTCCATGACCGACCAGAACCCGAACGCGGCCGATACCGGCGCCGATGCCCAGGCCGATGCCGGTCCGGCCTTGGTGGTTATGCATCAGTTCCTCAAGGACTTTTCCTTCGAGAACCCGCTGGGCTCCGACACCCCGGCCCAGCTCAAGGAAGCTCCCACGGGCATGATCCGGGTCGATGTGCGCGTCAAGCCGCTGACCCCGCCGGATATCGAAGTCGTCCTCTTCATGTCGGTCGACGCCAAGATCGGCGACAAGTCGGTCTATCTCACCGAATGCGAATATGCCGGCACCTTCCGTTTGGGCCGCGTGCCGCAGGAGCATGTACTGCCGCTGGTCATGATCGAGGCGCCGCGCCTGCTGTTCCCGTTCGCCCGCCAGATCATCGCCAATGCGGTGGCGGCCGGCGGCTTCCCGCCGCTCCTCGTCAACCCGGTCGATTTCGTCGCCATGTATCGCGAGCGCCGCGAGGAAATGCTGAAGCAGGCCGAAGCGCAGAAGACGGCCGGCGCCGCCAACTAAGCTCCGAACCGGTCCGTGGCCCCCGACTGATGGCAGGAAAGCGGCGTCTTACCGAGCAGGAGCTTGCCTTGTGGCAGGCTGTTGCCAATACGGTGACGCCGCTGAAACCCAAACGGACCAAGAAGGCGGCGCTGAAAGCGGAAGCGCCGGCCGAGACCAAGCCCGCCGTTCCGCCACCCCCCGGCAAGCGGCCCAAATCGCCGCCCAAGGGCCCGCCACCGACACCCAAACCGGTGGCAGCAGCAGTGCCCAAGCTACCGCCGCTCGACCCCAATCCCGCCCCCGGTGCCATGCCGGGAATCGACAAGCGCCAATCCGAACGCTTCCGCCGCGGGCAGCTTGCCATCGAAGGCAAGATCGACCTTCACGGCCGCACGCAGATGGAGGCACATGATGCCCTGCTCCATTTCATCGAGCGCGCCTTCAAACAGGGTAAGCGTCAGCTGCTGGTCATCACGGGCAAGGGCATGACGCAGTCGAAATCCGGAATCCTCAAAGCCAATGTGCCGCGCTGGCTCAACGAGCCGGTCTTCCGCCGCCTGGTGCTGGCGATCTCGCAAGCAAGGCCGGAACATGGCGGCGAAGGCGCGCTCTACGTGCTGCTGAAGCGGCAGAAGTAACCGTCTTCCGTCATCCCCGGGTCTTCGCCCGGGCATGACGATTTGGATATTACTTCCACTTCTGCAGCGTCGCCTCGGCTGCGGCCGTCACGAAGCGGCGTGGCAACAGGCGCATGGCGATGCTGGCGAGGTAATTCGTCGGCCCCACCACATGCACGCGTTCCTGACCGAGCGCGCGCAAGCCCTCCTGGGCGACACGTTCGGCGCTGTGCATCGTCGTCATGCTGGGCTTGCCGGCACCGGCGCGCTCGAAGAAGCGCGTCTCGGTGGCGCCGGGGCAGAGCGCCAGGATGTCGATCGGTTCCTGCGCCAGTTCTTCGGCCAAGGCCTCGGTATAGTTCAGCAGGAAGGTCTTGGTGGCGGCATAGGTGGCAAAGAGCGGCATCGGCGCAAAGGCCGCGGTGCTGGCGACATTGATGATGCCGGCGCGGGTGTTGCCTTCATGGGCGTGGCGCAGCAGCATGGGGAGAAGTCCGCGCGTGATTTCGACCGGTGCCGCGACATTCACCTGCACCATTTCCATTTCGCGCAGTTCCGAATTATCGATGACGCGGCCCAGCTGCCCGATGCCGGCATTGTTGATGACGAGATCGACCCTGGCCGACTCCGCCGCACCAATGACGGCATAGCGCCCTTCCGGATCGGTGAGGTCGGCCAAGACGGTACGCACCTGGCGACCGTTGAGGGCCAGTTCCTGCGCCAGCGCGTTGAGGCTGTCGCGATCGCGGCCATGCAGCAGCAAGGCGGTGGCGCGCGGCAGCGCGCGGGCGAAGGCCGTGCCGATGCCGGAGGAAGCTCCGGTGATGAGCGCGGATTGATAATCCATGATGGCCGCATTCCCCTTGCGATTCGGGTTGGAATCTTAAGCCTTTTTGACCCGTCTTGCCATTGCCGGCGGTCTATGGCACCTCAGCCGTCACATCATGGGATTTCGCAGCGCGAAGGATATTTAACCAATGCCCCAATTCCGCACCCTCGACGACCTTCAACTCATGGGCAAGCGCGTGCTGGTGCGCTGCGATCTCAATGTGCCGATGAAGGACGGCAAGGTGACGGATGCGACCCGTATCGAGCGCTCGGCGGCGACCTTGAAGGAACTGTCGTCGAAAGGCGCCAAGGTCATCATCCTGTCGCATTTCGGCCGCCCCAAGGGGAAGCGCGCGGCGGAGTTTTCGCTGCAGCCCCTGGTCGAACCGCTTGCGAAGGCGTTGGGCAAAAAGGTCGCCTTCGCCGAGGATTGCATCGGCAAGGCGGCCGAGGATGTGGTGGCGTCCCTGAAGGATGGCGACGTGGCCCTCCTCGAGAATCTCCGTTTCCACGATGCCGAGGAAGCCAATGACAAGGGCTTTGCCGCGAGCCTTGCCAAGCTCGGCGATATCTATGTGAACGACGCCTTTTCCTGTGCGCACCGCGCCCATGCCTCGACAGAGGGAATCGCGCATCTTCTCCCCGCCGCGGCCGGCCGCCTGATGCAGGAGGAGCTCGATCACCTGGGTGCCGCACTCGAAAAACCGCAGCGCCCTGTGACCGCATTGGTGGGCGGCGCCAAGGTCTCGACCAAGCTCGACCTCCTCGGCAATCTGGTGACCAAGGTCGACCGGCTGGTGATCGGCGGCGGCATGGCCAACACCTTCCTCTTCGCGCAAGGGATCGAGGTGGGGAAATCGCTGGCCGAGCGTGACCTGGCCGACACGGCGCGCGCGATTCTGGAGAAAGCCAAGGCCGCCAATTGCACCATCGTGCTGCCGGTCGATGCCGTGGTAGCCGGCGAGTTCAAGGCGGGTGCCGCCAACAGGCAAGTCGATGTGAAGGCCGTGCCGGCCGACCAGATGATCCTGGATGTGGGGCCGAAATCGATCGCCGAGGTGAACAAGCATCTCGATGAATCAAAGACGCTGGTCTGGAACGGGCCGCTGGGTGCCTTCGAGACCGAGCCCTTCGACAAGGGCACCGTCGCCGTCGCCAAGCATGCTGCCGCTTTGTCGAAGACGAAAAAGCTGCTGTCAGTCGCCGGTGGTGGCGATACGGTGGCGGCCCTTGCCCATGCCGGAGCAGAGCACGACTTCTCCTATATCTCGACCGCCGGCGGCGCGTTCCTGGAATGGCTCGAAGGCAAGGAATTGCCCGGCGTGACGGCGCTCAAATCATGAGTTCCGAGGCAGAGAGCGAAGCGATCGACGATCCAGTCGGGTTCTTTGCGTCGCTCGGCGGGCTGCACGATGTCCGCATCAACGGCATCACGATCGATGTCGAGGAACAGATCCTGCTGATCTATGTCGACGATCTTTATTGGGGCCTCGACGGCTCGCCGGAGTATCCGGGCGAGCGGCCATGTGTTCTCGCCTTTCTCGGCGTCACGGGCGTGAAATTCGATTTCGACATGGTCGATGGGGTGCGCATTCACCATGTGCAGGTCAACGAGAACATCTCGGCGACGCAACCTTTCGCCCTCGGCATCACGCTCAATATCGGCGGCGTGTCGCCGGCAGGAAAGAGCCTGATCGCGATGTTCAACGCGGTCGAGATAGAGGATCTCGATGCGTGATCCTGCCCCCTCTTGTCATCCCCCGGCTTGGCCGGGGCACGACAAGTTGGGTCGAGCGTGTTCAAAGCCGCAGCGTCAACGCCACCGAGGCGATCAATGCCACGGCAAAGAAAATGTTGATCCCACGCCCCAAGCGCGGGTTTCGCAGCCAGCGTGTCAGCGTGACGCCGAGCAGGCTCCAGCCGATATTGACCGGGATGACGGTGGCGGCCACCAGCACCATCTTCAGCAGCGCATCCGGCCAGGGTGCCCCCGGCACCAGCGTAAAACCGGAGCAGAGTGCAGCCATCGCCGCATAGGCCTTCGGGTTGCCGAGGCCGAGGAAAATGCCCTGGCCGAAACCGGGTGCGGCGACATCCGCTTTGCTGGCGCTCAAGGGCGGCGCCGTGGCGATGCGATAGGCGAGATAGAGCATATAGAGTGCCGCCGCGACGGTGACGGCCGTGGCCAGCGCCGGCTCGGCCAGAACAAGGCCGATGAGGCCGCTGGCGGTGAGGGCCAGAACCGAGAGCACGCCAGTGACGATTCCGGCCATCAACAGCATCGACCGGCGCAGGCCGAAGGCGGCGCCGGCGGCGGCGAGCCCCAGCGTGGCTGGGCCCGGACTGCCGGTCAGTGCCAAGGCGGCGACAAGGAAGCTGAGCGTGTTTTGCATGGCAAGAGCTAAGCGCGCTTTTCATCCCCGGTCTTGAACGATCCTGCGAAAACGGATGGCCTGCGGTTGAAGCCGGCGCGGTCTCGGGCCTAGATTGCCGATATGGTCATAAGCCACGAAGGATTCCGGTATATGCCGTTGGATCAACGCAGCAAACCGCAGCCCATCTCGACCCATGACATGGGATGGGAGGATTGGGCCGACATTCCCCGCTTCACCACGCGCTACAAGCATCTGACGCAGGTAGCGCTCGGCAGCGACTATCATGTTGGCGTGGCGATCGAGGAATTGCCGCCCGGCATGCAGAGCTCACCCTTTCACTACCACTTCCTCGAGGAAGAGCATCTCTTCATCCTTGAAGGCGTTGCCACCCTGCGCCTGGGCACCACCCGGCACGAGATGAAGCCGGGCGATTACGTCTGCTTCCCCGCGGGGCAGAAGGCGGGGCATTGCCTGGTCAACAACGGCACGGCGACCTGCCGCTATGTTGTCATCGGCGAGCGCAACCCGAATGAGGTCTGCATTTATCCCGATTCCAACAAGGTGCTGGTGCGCTCGCTGGAGCGCACCGTGCTGGATCTCTCTGCCCGTCGCGCCTATTGGCACGGCGAAGACACGGGATTGCCCGCCGACAAGGCGCCGCAGCCATCGCCGACACCCGCATTGCAATCGACGGAGCGGCCCTTTCCGCCCATCAATGCGCGTGATCTAGGCTGGGAGGATCAGCAGGTCGATGCGCGTTTCGGCGGGCAGGCGAAGCACCTGACCATGAATGCCGTGGGGCGCGGCTATCATGTCGGCGTCACGATTGAGGCGCCGGGGCCTGGCCAGCGCCTGGCGCCGCTGCACTATCACATGCTGGAGGAGGAGCAGGCACTGATCCTCGAAGGTGAGGTGCGCCTGCTGCTGGACGATACGCAATACGACCTCAAGCCTGGCGACTACGTTTGCTTCCCGGCCGGTCTCAAGGTCGGCCATTCCTTCATGAATATCGGCAAGGGACCGTGCCGCTATCTGATGGTCGGCGAGCGCAACCCGAATGAAGTCTGCGTCTATCCGCAATCGAACAAGGTGGCGGTCGACGCCCTCAAGAGCGAGGATGCGATCTTCGATATGTCGGCACGCCGCCGTTATTGGGACGGCGAGGCATCGCGCTAGAGCATTTTGATCTTCCCAGAGTCGGGCCCTACCCCTCACCCCGAACCCCTCTCCCCGCAAGCGGGGCGAAGGGCGTTTCGACCAGGCCGTGAAACGCTCTAGACGAGGATCGCCGTCATCAGCGTCAGCCAGCCGGCGCCGGCGGCAACGCCCAGCGGGATCGAGCGGCGGCAAAGGAAATAGGCGATGATCGCAGCGCCCGCCGCAGTGAGGCGCATCCAGAGCGCTGTCTCCCCCAGGGCACCCTGCGGCGCCACAATGAGGCGCGCGATGAGGCCGGCCAACAGCGCATAGGCAACGCAGGAGGTCCAGCGCATCAGCGCCGAATTGGGATCGATGCGTCCGGATAGGGCGACGCCCGCACCGCGCCAGGCATAGGTGACGATGGCACCGACCAGAATGAACCACCAAGCGCTCTGCATCAGGGCCGCCCCCGCTGGATGATAAGGAAGGCGATCGTGCCGCCGCCGATGCCGGTGATGAGCAGGCTCCAATCGGGGCTGACGGCATGGAGCACCGGCCCCATCACCGCGCCGATGATGAGGGCGAGGCCACGTTCTTTGCGCGCGAGATCGCCGATGAAGAGCAGCATGAAATAAAGCGGGTTGAGAAAGACGAGGCCGAGCGTCACCGGCGTTGGCAAAACGCCCACCAGGAAGAAGCCCAGCGCCGTCGCCAACACGGTCACGGAAAAGATGACGCTGGTGAAACCGAGGAAGAAGGGCAGGCGCTGCTCCGGCTTCATCTCCGGCGCGCGCTGCATGGCAACCGCCCAGCCGGTTAGCGCGATGAAATGAGCGGCGACGTAATGGATGAGGCGCGGTTTCTCGAGCCCCTCGCCCTGGCGCAGCATGGGGAGGAGCGTCACCACCATGGGCAACAGGCGCGCATTGGCAAGACCCACCGCAATCGCCGCGGCAAGGAGCGAGCCGCCGGCCGCGAAAATCTCCACCAACGCGATCTGTCCGGGGAGCGCCCAGCCGGCGGTGGTTGAGGCAAGGCCCTGAAGCAGGGTGAGGCCCGATTGATGCACGAAAGCGCCGAAACCGACATAGCTGGCACCCAAAACCAGCGCCGGCGCGCCAATGGCGGCGCGCATGGCGGCCAAACTTGCGGCCTTTGGCGAGCCGAAATCCTCGCGCCAAGCTCTATCTGGTACGTCTGTCATGCGCCGGGGAAGATAGGCGAGGACACCTTGCTACGTCACCCGCCTTCCGCCACAGTCGAGCCATGACGGAAACGCAGATGAAAATTGAGGCACACATGGCCTCCACCAAAGAGCCCAGTTTCGAGCAGTTGATCCCCGAAGGCGACAATCGCCTGCGGCAGGTCTGCACGGATTGCGGCTTCGTCGCCTATGAGAACCCGAAGGTCGTGGTCGGCGCCGTCGTGACGTCGGGCGAGAAGATCCTGCTCTGCCGCCGCGCCATCAACCCACGCAAAGGTTTCTGGACCCTGCCGGCGGGTTTCATGGAACTCCATGAAAGTGCCGAAACCGGTGCCGCGCGCGAGGCCTGGGAAGAGGCCAATGCGAAGATCGAGATCGAGCGGCTGCTCGCCGCCTATACCATCCCGCGCCTTTCCCAGGTGCAGCTCATCTACCGCGCGCGCCTGGTCGATCCGGCGATCAGTGCCGGCGTCGAGAGCCTGGAAGTGGGGCTGTTCGATTATGCCGATATTCCCTGGGATGAGCTGGCCTTTCCATCCGTGCACTGGGCGCTGACGCAGTTCGCGAGCGTGCGGCATCTCGATGTCTTTCCAGCCTTCAGCAACCCGCCGGGCGAAACCGGGGATCATCATCCCGGGGACCATCACCCTTGAGTGCCGAGACGTTGCTCAACTGGCGCGCCGAGCGCGTCTGCCATCTTGCCTGGCCATCGCTGCGTGAAGAAATTCAGGGCGATTGGGTGTTCCGCTTTTCGAACGGCCTCAGCCGGCGCGGCAATTCGGCCAATCCCCTGCGGCCAACGGCCGGGAATGTCGGCGCGATGCTGTCGGCGGCGGCGGCCGCTTTCCCGCGCGAGGGCCTGGCCGTGCTGGTGCGGGTACCGGCGCTGCTCGACGCGGCAATAGAGCAAGAGCTCGCCGCACGGCAATTCGCGCCGGAAGGCGAGACGCTGACCCTTTATTGCGACCTGCCGCCAATGCAGATGCGCCGCGATCCCGATGTCGCCATCACGCCCGCACCCAGCGAAGACTGGTTGCGGCGCATGTGGGATATGAAGGCGCTGAGTGAGAAAGACCGGGCGACCTATCGCACCATCGTCGCGGCACTCGAGATCCCCTGCGGCTTCATGGCGCTGAAGATCGGGGGCGCCACGGTGGCGATGGGGTTTGCCGCCATCCATGACCGGCTGCTCTGCATCGAATCCCTCATCACCGATCCGGCGCGGCGCGGGCAAGGCCATGCCAAGCGCCTGGTCGGGGCGATGCTCGCCTGGGGCATCGATCAAGGTGTCGAAGGCGCCTGCCTGCAGGTCGCGGCCGATAACGAGCCGGCGCGCCGCCTCTATCGCAACATGGGATTCCTGCTGGAGCTTTATCGGTATCGGTATTGGCGGCAAAGCGTTGCCGGCTGAGTATAGGGCGCGAGGACCACACGTTACCGCGGCCGAGGCTTCGCCCGTGCCGTCGGGTCGGCGATCAAGGGGTCGTCGGGCCAGTAATGCTTGGGGTATTGGCCTTTGAGATCCGCCTTCACGGCCTTGTAGGCGTTCTTCCAGAAGCTCGCCAAATCCTGCGTCACTTGCACGGGCCTGCGTGCCGGCGAGAGGAGATGGAGCAGCACCGGCGCGCGCCCACCGGCGATGCGCGGTGTCTCGGTGGCGCCGAACATTTCCTGGAGGCGCACGGCGAGCACCGGTTGTTCGCCGCTGTCGTAATCCAGCGGCACGCGCGAGCCGGAGGGGACGTCGAGATGGGTCGGTGCCAATTGCTCCAGCGCCTGGCGCTGCTGCCAGTCGAGGCTGTCGGTGAGGGCCGCGTGGAGATCGAGCCGGTCGAGATGCGCGCGGCGTGAGATGCCGCCAAGATGCGATCCCAGCCAATCGGAGAGGCTTGCCAGCAAGGCGTCGTCCGACCAATCGGGCCAGTCCTTTTCCGGCAAGGCGCGGCGCAGGAAGGCGACGCGTGCGCGCAAGGTCCGGGTCGTGCCGCTCCAGGGCAAGGCACCCAGCCCCATCTGGCAGATGCCCTCAAGCATCGCGGCGCGCACCCGTTCAGGATCCGGCTTCTGCAACGGCTTTTCCTCGAGTACCAGCGCCAGCAGGCGGCGTTGATATTTGGCCTCGACGATGCCCTCGCGCGCATTCCAGGTGACGCTTTCGCCCGCTGTGATGAGATCGGCGAAATCCGCCTCGATCTCGCCCAGAGAGATGGGGGCGGCGAGATAGATGCGGGCGGATTTCTGCCCGGCATCGAGAGTCGCCACGGCAAGATAGGGTTCGCGCAAGAGCGGATCTTCAAGCGCCAGTTCGGCACCGCGCCCCGAGGCGAGGCGATATTGCCCCTTGGCGCCGCGCTGCTGTGCCAGGCGGTCGGGGTAAGCGAGCGCCACGATGCTGCCGGCTTCCGACCGGCTGCCGTCTTTCTCCGCCGCAATGCCGAGCTGCCGGCGCCAATCCTTGGCCGATTGCTGGATGCGGGCACGCACGCCACGATCGCCACCGCCCGATTGCAACAATTCGAGACGTTCGCCGAGATCGGCACTGCGCGCGGGTCCGCCGATGAGATCGCGCTCACTTAAGATCGCCGCGATATCGCATGCGAGCGCGCCCCGCCCGCGTGATTTGGCGATGAGAAGCATATGCGCAAGCCTGGGATGGAGGCCCAGTTCCGCCATGCCGCGCCCATGCGCTGTGATGCGATGCGCCGGATCGAGCGCGCCCAGCTCACGCAGCAATTCGCGCGCCTGAGCCAACGCTGCGGCCGGCGGCGGATCGAGCAAAGTGAGGCTTGCAGGATCATCAATACCCCAGGCCGCAAGTTCCAGCGCCAAGGGTGCCAGATCGATTTCGAGAATCTCCGGCGCCGGTTGTGGCTGCAGCGCGCGTTCGCTATTGGCGCTCCACAGGCGATAGCAGGTGCCCGGTCCCAGGCGCCCGGCGCGGCCGCGGCGCTGATCGGCATTGGCGAGCGCCACCTTGGTCGTCACCAGCCGCGTCATGCCGGTCGCCGGATCGAAACGCGCGACCCGACGCTGGCCGCTGTCGATGACGATGCGGATGCCCTGAATGGTGAGCGAGCTTTCGGCGATGCTGGTCGAGAGCACGACCTTGCGGCGGCCCTGCGGGTCCGGCTGGATGGCGCGGTCCTGATCGGCCAATGGCAGATCGCCATGGAGCGGCAGCACAAGGGCGCCGGCCACCTCGCCCAGCGCGCGCTCGGTGCGGCGGATCTCGGCAAGACCGGGCAGGAAAGCGAGGATGTCGCCCTCCGCCTCATCAAGGGCACGGCGGATGGCGGCCGCCATCTGCCGGTCAAGCCAGGTGTTGCTGTCATCGCCAAGATGATGGGTCACGACCGGGAAGGCACGGCCTTCGCTGGTGATGCGCCGCGCCTGCGGCATCAGTCCCGCGACCTGCGCCCCATCGAGGGTCGCCGACATGACGACGAGGCGGAGATCCGGCCTGAGACTCGCCTGCGCTTCGAGGGCGAAGGCCAAGGCCAGATCCGCCTCGACGCTGCGTTCATGAAACTCGTCGAAAATGAGGGCGGCGATGCCCTTGAGTTCCGGATCGCTTTGCAATTGACGCAGGAAGAGGCCGGTGGTGACGCATTCGATGCGGGTCTTGGGCCCGACCTTGCGGTCAAGGCGCACGCGGTAGCCGGCGGTCTCTCCGACAGCGTCGCCAAGATGTGCCGCCAGTCGATGGGCGGCGCCCCGGGCTGCAAGACGCCGCGGCTCCAACAGGATGACCTTGCCATCCGCCCGCCAGGGCGCATCGAGCAGCGCCAGGGGCACCTGGGTCGTCTTGCCGGCGCCGGGCGGGGCTTCCAGCACCAGATTGGGCGCATCTTCCAGCGCCCGGCCGATCTCCGGCAGCACTTCGGCAATCGGCAAGAGGGGGTCGAATCTGGCAATCATGGCCGCTCAAATACCACCTAAATGCCTATTTCGGCATGAGAAATTGCTGAAGTCGGTGTTTTGGCGATATTCCCGCTCCTTGTCAGGTTCCTGTCAGCGGCGGAAAATAGGTTGCTGGCGTTCCACCCCATGCGACCGATTCGAAGAGTGCCGAAGCCATGCGCCTGCTGCTGATTGAAGATAACGACCGCCTGTCCGAATTCCTGGAAAAGGGCCTCAGCGACGCCGGCTTCGCCGTCGACCGGGCGGGCACCTTTGTCGAAGCGGCCGCTGCCTTCGATGCCAGCCATTTCGACGCGGTGATCCTGGATCTGGGCCTGCCCGATGGCGATGGCCTCACCCTTCTCAAGGATCGCCGGGCGGCGGGCGACCGAACCCCGGTTCTCATCCTCACCGCGCGGGACGGGCTTTCCGATCGCGTCGGCGGGCTCAATGCCGGGGCCGACGATTACCTCGCCAAGCCCTTCGCCATGGAGGAATTGGTGGCGCGCGTCAAAGCGCTGCTGCGCCGGCCGGGTGCCGCTTTGGGCGTGCAGCTGACGCTCGGCAATATCTGTCTCGATACTGCCGGCCCCAGCTTCATGATCGACGGACGCACCGCCACCCTCACCCGGCGCGAATTGGCCCTGATGGAAATCCTGCTGCGCCGCCCCGGCAAAGTCATCGCCCGCGGCGCCATCGAGGAAGGGCTCTATAGTTTCAGCGACGAAGTGGGCTCGAACGCCCTCGAAGTCCTGGTTTCACGCCTACGCAAGAAGCTGGGCGGGCTCGGTGCCGACATCAATCTTCATACCGTGCGCGGCGTCGGTTACATGGTGATGGAACCGGCCAACTAGATTCCAGTGGCTGACCGGCGTTAATCTGGCATATGGCGAGATCCAGTTCATCGTTGCAATCGCGGCTCACCGTGCGCCTGCTCGGTGTGTTCATCTTCGCCTTTATCCTCACCGGCCTTGCCACATTCCTGTTGTCGCGCACCGACGATACCGAGCTGCCGACCGACAGCCTGCTCGGCTATATCGATCTCATCACCCCCAAGATCGCCCTTGGACCGAACGGCCAGTTCACGGTCGAAGACCTCACCCTCTATGACGAGAAGGCCTATATCCTGCGCCGTCCGGACGGCAGCGAGATCGAGCGCGGCGGCAATAAGGATACCTTGGCTGCGATCGGGAAAATGTCGGCGGCACGCAGCGTCATTGCGATGCCCCTTGGCAGCTATAACCTCACCTGGTTCATCGACAAGAAGACCGAAGACAATATCTATCTGATCTCGGTGCCGCTCAACGTTCGGGGCCAGCCCCTGATCCTGGAATTCGCGGATATCGACACGCCGACCGATTCCGGGCTTTACGCACTTGCCTATGAATGGCTGGGCGAATTCGTGCCGGTGGGGGTGCCGCTGCTTCTGGTGCTGGTGGTGGCGCTGACCCTCTCCTTGCGCTCCGCCTTCCGGCCGCTCGAACATTTGCGCCGGCTCGCAGCCCGCATCGGCCCGCAGCAGACGGGGTTGCGCCTGCCTACCGACGATCTGCCTGCCGAGTTGCAATCGCCGGTGCTGGCCATCAACCGCGCCCTCGACCGCCTCGATCACGGCTTCCAGGCGCAGCGCGATTTCCTGGCCGACGCGGCGCATGAATTGCGCACGCCGCTCGCCATCCTTTCCGCCCATCTCGACACGCTGCCGCGGGAGCATGGCACCGACGCCTTGAAAAGCGATGTCGAGCGCATGACGCGCCTGGTCAATCAGCTGCTGCTGGTGGCGCAGCTGGAATCGCTCACCATCGATGCCAATGAGACGGCCGATCTATCCGACATCGCCATCGACCTTGCCGCCCTCTTCGCACCCCTGGCGATCCGCCGCCAGCGCAGCGTCGGTGTCAGCGGCGCCGAACAGCCGGTGATCGTGCGCGGCAATCGCGACGCCATCCATCAGGCCCTGCGCAATCTGGTCGAAAACGCCCTGCGCTTCACGCCGCCCGACACCGAGGTGGAGATTGCCGTCGACCAGGATGGCGGCGTCACCGTGAGCGACCGCGGCCCCGGTGTCCCCGCAGATGAACGGGAGATCCTGTTCCGCCGCTTCTGGCAGGGAAAACGCCGGCGCCTCCGCGACAGCCAGGGCCGCGATACCGGCAGCAATGGCGGCGCGGGCCTCGGCCTTGCCATCGCTCAGCGCCTGGCCGAAACCCATGGCGGATCGCTTCGCATCGCCGACAATCCAGGGGGCGGCGCCAAGTTCACCCTGATGCTGAGGAAGGCGGATGCCGGCGCCAAACCGCCCTTGCCGGCGTTGACGGCACCAGCCGCTCAACACCCCAACCCTGCGACTGCCAGTCGCTGACGACCCAAAGGCTGCCAGGCCATGTGCTGTGGGGCCAAGAACTGCCGGGCCATCCTTGACAGCCCCCTAAATCCCCCTAAAGTCCGCCCGTTCCGGGCCTTTTGTGGCCGGAATTCACCCAAATCAACGGTTTCAAGGGTATCATGCTGACGATCACGTTGCCGGATGGCGCCAAGCGCGAGTTTCCGGGCCCGGTTTCGGGCGCCGACCTTGCCGCCTCCATCGGCCCGGGCCTCGCCAAGGCCGCTCTCGCCATCAAATTCGACGGCAAGGTCCGCGACCTTGCAACCGTCATCACCAGCGATGCGAAGGTCGAGATCGTCACCCGAACCCATCCGGACGCCCTCGATCTCATCCGCCACGACGCTGCCCATGTGATGGCCGAGGCCATACAGGAGCTTTTCCCCGGCACCCAGATCACCTTCGGTCCGGCGACCGAGACCGGCTACTACTATGACTTCCACCGCGCTGAGCCGTTCACGCCGGAGGATTTCGCGGCGATCGAGCAGCGCATGAAGGAGATCGTCGACCGCGACGAGACGATCACCCGCGAAGTCGTCTCACGCGACGAGGCGTATGCGCGTTTCAAGTCTTTGGGCGAGAACTTCAAGGCGGAATGGGTTCGCGAGATTCCTGCCGGCGAAGACATCTCGCTCTACCACCAGGGCAAATGGTTCGACCTCTGTACCGGCCCGCATCTCCCTTCCACCGGCAAGCTCGGCAAGGCCTTCAAGCTGATGAAGGTCGCCGGCGCCTATTGGCGCGGCGATGCCAACAACCCGCAGCTGCAGCGCGTCTATGGCACAGCCTGGGCCGATGAGAAGCAGCTGAAAGACTATCTGACGCAGCTCGAAGAGGCCGAGAAGCGCGACCATCGGCGTCTCGGCCGCGAGATGAACCTGTTCCATCAGCAGGAAGAAGCGGTGGGTTCGGTCTTCTGGCATCCGAAGGGCTGGCGCCTTTATCGGAAGCTCGAGAGCTATATCCGCCGCCGCCTGGAGCTGAACGGCTACCAGGAAGTGAAGACGCCGCAGATCCTCGACCGCAGCTTCTGGGAAAAGTCGGGGCATTGGGAGAAATTCCGCGAGGCGATGTTCGTCATTCCCGATGACGAGAACAAGGACAAGCAGCTGGCCTTGAAGCCCATGAACTGCCCGGGCCATGTGCAGATCTTCCGCCAGGGTCTCAAGAGCTATCGCGACCTGCCGATCCGCTTGGCCGAGTTCGGCGCCTGCCATCGCAACGAGCCGTCAGGCGCGTTGCACGGCATCATGCGCGTACGCGCCTTCACCCAGGACGATGCGCATATCTTCTGCACCGAAGACCAGATCGTCGACGAGACCAAGGCCTTCTGCGATTTCCTGCTGTCGGTCTATAAGGATTTCGGCTTCGACGACGTCCGCGTCAAATTCTCCGACCGCCCGGAAAAG
This sequence comes from Pseudomonadota bacterium, assembly GCA_016183985.1. Taxonomy (GTDB): domain Bacteria; phylum Pseudomonadota; class Alphaproteobacteria; order Dongiales; family Dongiaceae; genus Dongia. Next base: position 285,552 of record JACPDN010000010.1, read on the forward strand.
CGTGCCGGCGCCGATGCCATCTGGGACAAGGCCGAGGACGCGCTGAAGACGGCGACCACGGCCGCCGGCCTCGAATTCACTCTCAACCCCGGCGAAGGCGCCTTCTATGGTCCGAAGCTGGAATTCGTCCTGCGGGACACGATCGGCCGCGACTGGCAATGCGGCACGCTGCAGGCCGATTTCGTGCTGCCCGAGCGCCTTGATGCCGCCTATGTCGGCGAGGACGGGCAGAAGCACCGCCCCGTCATGCTGCACCGTGCCATCTTCGGCTCGCTGGAGCGTTTCGTCGGCATCCTCATCGAACATCATGCCGGCAAATTCCCGCTCTGGCTGGCGCCCACGCAAGCAGTGGTATGCCCCATCGTCTCGGATAGCGAACCCTATGCAAGGGAAGTCGTGCGTCAGCTGACCGAAGCGGGTCTGGTGGTGGAAACGGATTTCCGCAATGAGAAGATCAATTACAAGGTCCGCGAACATTCACTCGCCAAGACGCCCGTGATCATCGCGGTCGGCAAGCGCGATGAGGAAGCCGGGACTGTGGCAATCCGTCGCTTAGGGGAAGAAGGACAGAAAACCTTCCCCCTCGCCGAGGCTGTTGCGGCCCTGAAACAAGAGGCAAAGTCACCCCTGGACCGTTAATCGGCCCCGGATCGACTGGGCGCTGCCAGCGCATCTTGCCGAAATGAGGATTCTATTGGCATAATCGCCTGCATACACCCGTCGATGGGAACGTCGGCGGGTGCGTTGCCTTTCAAGGGCAACCTTTAGCCAATGCTGGCAAACCACTACAGGAGAAGACCATAGCTAGGTTCCCGTCCCAAGAAGCTGCGCCCACCCAGGACAAGGGCCCCCGCGTCAATCATCAGATCAACGTGCGCGAAGTGCGTCTCGTGAAGGAAGACGGCGAGATGCTCGGCGTCGTTTCGACCCGCGAAGCGCTCACCATGGCGGCCGATGCCGGCCTCGATCTGGTCGAGATTTCGCCCACCGCGGTCCCGCCGGTCTGCAAGATTCTCGATTACGGCAAGTTCAAATACGAAGCGCAGAAGCGCAAGAACGAAGCCAAGAAAAAGCAGAAGGTCATCGAGGTCAAAGAGATCAAGATGCGCCCGGGCATCGAAGAGCACGATTACGAAGTGAAGATGCGCGCGATCAAAAGCTTCCTTGAGGAAGGCGACAAGGTGAAGGTCACCATGCGCTTCCGTGGCCGCGAGATGATGCACCAGGAACTCGGCATGAAAGTGCTGGACAAGGTGCGCGTCGAGCTTGAAGAGCTGATCAAGGTGGAATCCCACCCCAGGCTCGAAGGCCGCCAGATGATCATGACCATCGCGCCGAAGTAAGCGGCAGCAGGTCTGATGCCAAGAAATCCAGCGCGTCCGCCGCAAGGTGGGCGCGCTGTTTCTTTTGCGGCGTCCGCTGAGGCAGGAATGGGCGAGAGCTAGCGAGTTTCGTGCAAGGCCCGGGCCTTGATCCGGCGCATTTCTTCTTTAAAAAATAGCGATAGCGTGCCTTCAGCCCTGAACGGCGCGCTTTTCATTGCTTAGGAGGCGCTTCCATGATTCCCAAACGCAAACTGGGTTCGCAAGGTCTTGAGGTTTCGGCGATCGGCCTTGGCTGCATGGGGATGAGCCAGTCTTATGGCCCGGCGGATGAGCAACAGTCGATTGCCGTGCTCCACCGCGCGATTGCAGAAGGCTGCACTTTCCTCGACACGGCCGAGGTTTATGGCCCCTTTACCAATGAGGAACTGCTGGGCCGCGCCTTGAAGGGGAAGCGCCACCAGGTGACGATCGCCACCAAATTCGGCTTCCATATCGAGGGCGGCAAGATCAGCGGCACCAATAGCAAGCCGGCGCATATCAGCGCGGTGGTCGAGGCTTCACTGAAGCGGCTGCAGACCGACCATATCGATCTTCTCTATCAGCATCGGGTCGACAAGACGGTGCCCGTCGAAGACGTGGCGGGCACGGTTGGCGAATTGGTGACGGCCGGCAAGGTGCGCTTTTTCGGGCTTTCCGAAGCGGGTGCGAAGACGATCCGGCGCGCGCACAAGGTTCATCCCGTCTCCGCGCTGCAGAGCGAGTATTCGCTGTGGGAGCGTAATCTGGAAGCGGAGATCATCCCGGCTTTGAAAGAACTCGGCATCGGCCTCGTCCCCTTCAGCCCATTGGGGCGCGGCTTCCTGACCGGCACGGCGCAGCGCGCCGAAAGCTATGCGGAAGGCGATTTCCGCCGCGGCGATCCGCGCTTCCAGGGAGCCAATTTCGACGCCAACATGGCGGCGGCGAAGCTGGTGCAGGATCTCAGCGCGCGCAAAGGCGTCAAGCCCGGCCAACTGGCACTGGCCTGGCTGCTCGCCAAGGGCGATTTCATCGTCCCCATTCCCGGCACCAAGCGGGAGGGCTATCTGCTCGAGAATATTGCCGCGGCCAGCATCAAGCTGGAGCCGGGCGAATTCGCGGCGCTCAACGGCGCGTTGGCACCGGGCTCGATCGCCGGCCCGCGCTATGGCGAGATGCATATGAGCCTGGTCGACCGCTAAAGACAGGCGGGGACTTAAAGAAAAAGCCCGGTCGCAGGGAGCGACCGGGTTCTTTTACGAGTGGGCAACCTTGGCAAAACGCGGTTGGACGGCGGTATCTGACGCCGGACGGATAAGGGCGGCGGCTTCGCGGGCGACATCGGGAATGTCGCTGCGGCTGAGGCCCATATCTTCAAGTTCGCGATCGGTATAGGTCGCCAATTCGCGGCGGACTTCGCCGTAGCGCTGCCAGCGGCGGAAGCTGAGATCAAGCATAGACAGAAGCTGCATGTGACTGGTCCTTAAAGCTCGGGTTTTTCGTTCAGCAGCCCCCCAGAACCTGAAAGAGAATATAGTCAGACAATTGCTGCATCGCAATATCATTCTGCTTTCCCGGCATCTCTGCCAGAAGAGCCAGCATGCAACTATATGAATTTACATAGATAATTATCTCGCTGCGATACTGCGCCGCAGCAAAATATCAAGTTAACTCGATTTAAGTTAACAACTTAGGGAAGGCCAAAAACATCCTGCTTTTCGGCAAAGCCACGCACGGGGTGGGAGCCGAGGAACTTCAGGCGCGAACCGCAGACAGAGGCGAACTGCCTGGATGCGAGGAGCGGCTGCTCGAGCAGCGGGCAAAGCCCTTCAAGCCTTGTCGCCAGATTGACCGCCGGGCCGATGACGGTGAAATCGAGCCGCGCATCCTCGCCATGGGCGGCGCCGATATTGCCGTAGGAGACGGAGCCGGCATGGAGGCCGATGCCGACATGGAGCGGCGCCTGGCCCGTCGCCATGCGCAGCTCGTTGAGGTCGCGCAGGCCCTCCAGCGCACCGATGGCGGCATCGAGTGCCGTGCGGATCTTGGTGTCGCGGTCGAGATCGTCATTCATCGGGAAGATCGCCAGCATGGCGTCGCCGATGAATTTCAGAATCTCGCCGCCGCGCTCGACCACGGGCTTGGCGATGGTGTCGAAATAGTCGTTCAAGGTCGCGATCACGAGATCGCGCGGCAGCTCGTTCGACATCTGCGTGAAGTTGCGCAGGTCGCAATACCAGATGGCCGCCGCGATGGTGCGTGCATCGCCGCGCTGGATCTGGCCGGACAGCACGGCTTGCCCCGCACCCTGGCCCAGATAAACATGCATCAGGGAACGCGCGATATAGGCCCATTCCCGCGCCTCGATGACAAGGCTCAAGAGCGGGATGAGCGTACGGAAAGCCTCGATCTGCACGTCGAGGAAGCCGTCCGGCGCGTCAGTCGTGATGGAAACGGAAGAGCGCACGCCGCCGGGGAGACGAATGGCGAAGATGGCGTAATCGGTGGCGCCCGCCTTCTTCATGTCCTCGAGGATCGGGAAATCGAAACGGGCATCGGGGCCGGTCAGGCGACGCCGGATCTCACGCTCGTCGTTGTTGTAGAGAGCACGCAAGGGCGAGGCGAGGAATTCGGGGCTGGAGAGCACGGCATGGTCGCGCGCCACGCGCTTGGCCTGTTCATCGCCGCGGCTCCAGGCGTAGCCGATGGCGGCGATCTGGGGATGCAGCGTGCGCACCGAGACGAAGAAGCGCAGCAGCGGAAAACCGCTGCCGGTCAGCAGGCGGGCAAGCGAGGTCACCAGCTCACCCAGATCGCCGATGAGCCGCCCTTCATCGAGCAGCCATTGGAACGCGGCCTCTACCGCCGGACAGCCGAGACAGGCTTCGCCCGCCATGGCGCGCGCCACCAGCGGGACGACCGTGGGGCTCGCGATGCTGGGGTCGGCATGGGGCAAGCCGGTGCCGTCGAGGTCGCGCCGCGCCCGCGCTTCCCCGCTCCTGCCCTCTGCGCGCGGTGCAAGGCTGCCCTGCGCCGCGCCAGTCTGGCCTGGTTGCGCACCCACCCGAACGACGTCGGAGCGCGGCATACCGTCGCTGAGATCGTCGTCATTGGCGGGAAAATGCGGTCGCGGCGAAGTGGCCATTATCGATCTTTAGTTTGGCTTATTGAGTTTGCATGCGCGGTATATGGGGTGATTTCGGCCGCCCATAAAGGCCTCTGGTGGGCAATTATACCTCAGCTGCGAATCTTATCATCCCTCTTCCATGAACCCCTACCCGCTTTGGGGATGAAAGCTATTTCGGAAAAAAGGGTTGAAGGCGCGCCATCCCGCGCTAACTTGGGGTTCAGAGAAGCTTCTCACATCATTTTAGCGGAGTTCCGCCATGTTCATCCAGACCGAAGAAACGCCAAACCCGGCGACCCTCAAATTCCTGCCCGGCCGCACCGTCATGGGTGAGGGTACCGCCGATTTCGCCCGCGCCGAGGGTGCCGAGCGTTCGCCGCTGGCCAGCCGCCTGTTCGGCGTCGACGGCGTGAAGCGCGTATTCTTGGGCGGCGACTTCGTCACGGTCACCAAGGCCGATGAGAAGGATTGGGCGCTGCTCAAACCCGCCCTCCTCGGCATCATCATGGAGCATTTCACCACCAACCAGCCGGTCATGCTGGGCGAGGGCGAGAGCGCACCGGCCACCGCCGACGAGGATGACGACGAGATCGTCATCCAGATCAAGGAACTCCTTGAGACGCGCGTGCGCCCGGCCGTGGCCCAGGACGGCGGCGATATCGTGTTCCATTCTTTCGAGGATGGCGTCGTCTATCTGCACATGCAGGGTTCCTGCTCGGGCTGCCCCAGCTCGACCGCGACCTTGAAGATGGGCATCGAGAACATGCTGCGCCATTACGTGCCGGAAGTGCTCGAAGTCCGTCCGGTCTGATCTCCGGCTATTGCCAATTGAGGGGCGCCCCAACGGCGCCCCTTTTTGATTCTCGGCCCAAGGATACTTCCCGTCATGACGACCGACCTGCGCCCGCTCGACGATTCCGCCCTCGATATCATTTTCCGCGAAGCGCGCACGCATTCAAAATGGTCCGACAGGCCGGTGCCGGACGCGCTGCTGCAACAGGCCTATGAGCTGGCGCGCATGGGGCCGACCAGCGGCAATTGCCAGCCTTTGCGCATCCTCTTCGTGCGTGGGGCGGAGGCGAAGAAGAAGTTCGAACCCTGCCTGTCCGAAGGCAACCGCGCCAAGACCATGGCCGCGCCCGCCACGGCAATCTTCGCCATGGACATGGAATTCTATGAACTGATGCCGCGCCTCTTCCACGACCCGACCGCGCGCTCGTGGTTTGCGGGGAAGCCTGCCGCGATTGAGGAGACGGCTTTTCGCAACAGCACGCTGCAGGCGGCCTATTTCATCCTGGCCGCCCGCTCGCTCGGCCTCGATTGCGGCCCGATGTCCGGTTTCGACAAGAAGAAGACCGATGAGGCCTTCTTCGCAGGGACGACCTGGCGCTCGAACTTCATCTGCAATATCGGCTATGGCGACAAGGCGGCACTGCACCCGCGCAACCCAAGGCTAGATTTCACCGAGGCCTGCCGCATCGCCTAAAGCACGGCAGATCCATCCGACTATTGCGGCCACCCGGCTTTCGGGCGGAACCGTCCGCCGATTTCCCGCGTTGCCCTCACGTTGACCCCCGGCATTGATTGTCGCGCAGGAAAGCGGGAGGCGGATTTGGAGGGGCGGGGCAAGCTCGACTTTCGACGATTCTGGCCGCTTTATCTGGCGGTACACCGTCATCCGTTGACGCGGCTGGCACACTATATCGCCACCGGGACCGGAATCTGCTCCGTCGTCATAGCCGTCATCACAGCCGTGCCACTCTATGCCATGACCGGCATCCCATTGGGCTATGCGATCGCCCTGGCCTCACACCGCTGGATCGAGGGTCGGCCGTCTCTCGTCGGCGTCAATGCGATGCTCGGTGCCCGCGCCGATCTTTATATGTGCTGGCTGGGGTTCACCGGGCGACTCATTGCCGAATACCATCATCTGGGTCTTGTCCCGCCACAGGCTTTGTTTGCACGGCGCCGCCAGGCAACGATCCGGTCTCGGGATTTCTGATACTCAGTCCGCCGAGGACGTCCAGCCGGTTGGACCGTATTCGGTGATGGACGACGCGACAACACCGGCTTCTTCACCGAGATCGCGTTCGTAGGCATCGCCTCGCTCAACACTCCAAGACCCGCCCCGCCTCAAATGCGAGAGGCGGCTTGAGTCCATGGTGGATGACGAGACGAGAATTGATACCTGCCCATGCGAGATAGGTAGATGAATGTTCAGTGGCGTCCGCTCGGAATTCCTGGCAGGCCCTGCTTTTCCGATTTCGGGCGAACCCTACATCCGGCCCCGCACGCCTTGCGGATCGTAAGGCGATTCGCTGATCACCCGCGCTTTGCGCCTTTCCCCAAGGATCGGAACTTCCAATTCCGTCCCCGGCACACCCAGCGCCACTGGCAACAGCGCGAAGGCGATATCGTGATTGAAGGTATAGGAGTAGGTGCCGGACGTGATGCGGCCCACCAGTTCACCCTTGTGATAGACGCCTTCATGGGCGAAGGCGCTGGCGTCTTTGACATCGATGGCGATGGGGAAGAGGCGCTTGGTGACACCTTTCTTCTTTTGCGCCAACAGCGCATCGCGACCGATGAAATCGCCTTTGTCAAAGCTGATGAAGCGCTCGAGCCCGCTCGCTAAGGCAGAGAGTTCCGGATTCATGTCCCGGTACATGGCGCGGTAGGATTTTTCCATGCGCAAAAGCTCCAAGGCCTGCAGGCCGATGAGCCGCAGCCCGTGCTTCTTTCCTTCCTCCAGGATCAGCGTCAGCAGATGCCGCTGATAGACCATGGGATGATAAAGCTCCCAGCCCAGTTCGCCTTCATAATTGACGCGCAGCAGACGCACATCGCTCGCCAGACCCACAGTGCCGCTTTGCACGCTGAACCAGGGGAAGGCCTCGTTGGAGAGATTGATTTCGGTCAAGGGCTGCAGCACGTCGCGCGCCTTCGGTCCGACCACGGTGAAGCAGCCGCGCTCGTCGCTGACGTTCTGCAGATTGACGCTGCCATCGCCGGGGAGAAGACGCGTCAGATCGTCGAGGTTCCAGCGCTCGGCGCGCGGTGTCGAGATGAGATAGAAATCGTTCTCCGCCAGGCGCGCCACGACATATTCCGCCTGCACGCCGCCTTGGGGCGTCAGATGGTGGCAGAGCTTCACCTTGCCGACCTTGGGCAGGCTGTTCGCCAGCATGTGATCGAGCCAGGAAGAAGCCTTCGGCCCGCTCAACTCGAACTTCGTCATGCAGGACATTTCGACGAGGCCGACGCCGCCCCGCACAGCCATCGCTTCGTCGCCCACATATCTGCCCTTTTCGGTCCAGCGCCAGCTCCACTGATCCTTCGCCGCGACACCTTCGGGGGCGAACCAGTTCGGTACTTCCCAACCGTTGAGGACGCCCCAGACGGCGCCCCGCTGCGTCAGCAGATCATATGACGGCGCGGTCTTCTGCGGCCGCGCAGCCGGCATGTCCTGTCCTGGGAAATGAAGCTCGGCATGGGTACCCCAGGCTTCGCGCACTTTTTCCCGCGTCCAGTTCTTGTTGGCGTAGGTGCCGAAACGGCGTGGATCGAGTTCGGAGGTGTCGAGGCTGTTGCCGCCTTCGACGATGCGCTCCGACAAGTAATAGCCGATAGCCCCGCCCCACAGAATGCCACCCGGTACACCTTCCGCGAGCCAAACATTTTGCAAGCCCCAGGCCGGCCCCATCAGCGGCAATTCATCCGCCGTCATCTGGAACGGCCCGCGCACATTCGCCTTGATGCCGACGCGGCCCAATTGCGGAATGAGCCTGATCGCCTGTTCCCAGTTCCAGGCCACCGCCTCGAAATCTTCCTCGAGTAGATCGGCGCCGAACCAGCTGGGCACGCCGTCCTCGGCAAAGAGCTTCAATTTCTCGGTCCGCTCATAGGGGCCGAACATCAGCCCGTCGCCCTCCTCGCGCAAGTAGCCTTCAAAGCCTTCATCGCGCAGGATCGGCATTTCCGGACGGCCGGCGCGCTTGCGCTCCACCACTTCCGGCACCGCATCGGTGATCCAGTATTGATGGATGATGGGAATGGCCGGGATGTCGAGCCCCAGCATCGCCCCGGTCTGGCGCGCGTAATTGCCGGTCGCCGAGATGACGTGTTCGCAAGTTATGTCGCCCTTGTTGGTCTTCACCTTCCATTCGCCGGAAGGGAGCTGTTCGAAGCCCGTCACCTCGGTATTGAGCTCGACCTTGGCGCCGAGATCGCGGGCGCCTTTGGCCATCGCTTGCGTCACGTCGGCGGGCGCGATGTGCCCGTCATCGGGATGATAGAGGGCCGCCAGCATGCGGTCGTTCTCGAGCAGCGGCCAGAGCTTGCGCGCCTCGGCCGGCGTCAGCAATTCGGCGCGCATGCCCTGGACGGCGGCAACCGACATATAGCTTTTATATTCGTCGAGCCGGTCGCGGGTATTGGCGATGCGCAGCTGGCCGCATTTGTGCCAGCCGACTTGCTGGCCGGTTTCCGCCTGCAGCCCTTCATAGATCTCGATGCTTTTGGCGATCATGCGCCCGACATTGATGCTGCGCGCATAAGAGGGGATGAGGCCCGCAGCGTGCCAGGTCGAGCCGGCGGTGAGTTGCGTGCGTTCCAGCAGCACGATGTCGCGCCAGCCGCGCTTGGCAAGGCCATAAAGAATGCCGGCCCCGACGCAGCCACCGCCGATGACCACTGCCCGCGCGTGACTTTGCATAACTTTTCCCCTCAAGATCGTGTGCCAGGATCAGCCTAGCGAAGGCTCATATCTCCCATGAAGATTGACAAAACTGCGGCCCAGCATAATCTGAAGTTATGCATCGCCTGCGCGCCTTCGTTCCTTCCGCCAATTACCTCTTCGTCTTCGAGGCGGCGGCACGGCGCCAGAGCTTCACGGCGGCGGCCGAGGAACTCAACATCAGCCAGCCAGCGGTGAGCAAGACGATCCGGCTCCTTGAGGAAGCGACGGGCTTAAAGCTCTTCCACCGCGATCACCGTCGCCTTGACCTCACGGCCGAAGGTCGGCGGCTTTACCAGGAAACGCAGCAGAGCTTCGACCAGTTGCACATGGTTATCTCAACGCTGCGGCGGAAGCATTCGCATGACACGGTGCGTCTCTCCTTCTCCGCCTCCTTCGTGCAGTTCTTTCTGCTGCCCAGACTCAAGGGCTTCAAGGCACAGCACCCGGACGTCTCGTTGCGCGTCGAGGAAAGCAGCCGCGACGACGAGGATCTCGAGCAGGAGGATATCGATCTCTCGGCAAGACTGGGGCTTGGCAAATGGCCGGGGGTGCATGCCTGGCATTTCGTGACGGAGGAGATCCTGCCCGTTTGCAGCCCTTCTTATGTGAAGGAGCATGGCCCGATCCGGCGCGTCAACGATCTCCCCGCCTGTACCCTGCTGCATTTCGATGAGCGATACCGCACGCGCCTTGGTTGGCGCGAATGGCTGCGCCTGCAGGGTGTCACGGCCGAACGCCTGCGCGAGGATTTCGTCTTTTCAGATGCCCTGGCCTCGATCGAAGCCGCCGTCCAGGGCCAGGGTGTTGCCTTGGGCTGGAAACATCTGGTGCGCGACCACGTGGCGGCGGGGCGTCTCATCTGTCCGCTCGATATCAGCCACAAGACCGGGCAGAGCATCTATCTGGTCATGCCCGCCGGCCGGCCGCCCAAACCCGGTGCGGAACTCCTGCGCGACTGGCTGCTGGCTCAGGATCCGGATGCCGAGCTCATATCGTCAGTATCCAGAACGCGCCAACTTCAGAAAAAATACAGATAAGTCAGTGGCTTGTGCATAATCTGATATATCTGCTTGAATATATAATAAGCTAGCTTATATTATGCTCCATCTAATAACTGAGGTGCCTTTTGAAAAAGCCATTCGACCCGACCGAGCCGAGCCTGGGCTTCTTGCTCTATGACGCGGCACGGCTGATGCGGCGGGATTTCGACCGGCGCGCCAAGGTATTGGGCCTCACCCGCGCGCAATGGTCGGTGTTGGCGCATCTCAGGCGCAATGAAGGGTCCAACCAGGCCGCGATCGCTGATCACCTTGATGTCGAACCGATCACCTTGGTGCGGCTCCTCGACCGGCTCGAGGAAGCAGGCTGGATCGAGCGCCGGGTCGATCCGAAGGATCGCCGCGCGCGGCTCATCTACCTCACCGAGAAGACGCATCCGATCCTGACCAAGATGCAGGAACTGGCTGCCGAGACCCGCGACGTGATGATGGCCGGCATCCCCGAAGCCGCACAGGCGGCGATGTATGAAAACCTTTTGCGCATGCGCGCAAACTTGACGCGTTCGACCAAGCCCGCCGAAGCGGAAGAGACCTATCCGGAAGCTGAAAATGCCTGATGGAAATCAAATGTCCGAAGCAAACGACAGCAATGTGATGGCGCCGAAGCCTGGCCTGTGGCGGCGCTATCGGCGCACCCTGCTGCTGGGCGTCGTCCCCGCACTGGTGGTGCTGGGCGCCGGCTATGTCTATGTGACAGGCGGGCGCTTCGTCGATACCGACAATGCCTATGTGAAGGCGCACAAGGTGCAGATCAGCACCGACATCTCCGGTCGCGTCATGGAAGTGCTGGTGCATGAGAACGACGTGGTGAAGGCCGGCACGCCCTTGCTGCGCCTCGATACCGAGCCGCTCAATATCGCGCTGGCGCAGGCCGAGGCCGATCGCGAGACCGTCCGCAACGATCTGACCGCCCTCAAGGCCAGCTATCGCCAGCGCGAGGAGGATTTGCAGGCCGCCAGTTCGACACTTGGCATGGCACAGCGTGAATATCAGCGCCGTCAGAAACTCGTCGCCGGCAAGGTCATCTCGGAATCGGAGTTCGATACCGCGCGTAACGAGCGCGATGTGGCGCAACGCCAGGTCTCCGGCATCCGCGAAGACTTGCAGCGAATCCTCGCCGAACTCGGTGGCAATCCGGAGGTCAAGGCGGAAGATCATCCCCGCTACCGCGCCGCGCAGGCCAGAGTAGACTCGGCCATGCGCGACCTGCGCCTATCGGAGGTCCTGGCCCCGGATACCGGCATCATCTCGCAGATCGACAATCTGCGCCCGGGTGATTACGCGACCGCTGGCCGGCCGGTTTTCAGCCTCATCTCCGAAGACGGGTTGTGGGTCGAGGCGAATTTCAAGGAAACCGACCTCACCTTCGTCCGTCCTGGGCAGAAGGCCGAGATCAGCGTCGACACCTATCCAGATACCGAGTTCACCGCGATCGTCGACAGCATCGGCGCCGCCACGGGTGCCGAGTTCAGCGCCCTGCCGCCGCAAAACGCCACCGGCAATTGGGTAAAGGTCGTCCAGCGCATTCCGGTGCGTCTCCACATCGAGCCGAATGCGAATGCCGCCGATACGCCCTTACGTGCCGGCATGAGTGTCGTCGTCGATATCGACACCGAGCATCACCGCGCGATGCCGAGCTTCATCAAATCCGCCGCCGCCTGGGTGGGTGTGGAGTAGGTCAATTTGGTGAGGCCGTGCATGTGGCCCCTCTCCCCGCTATCGCGGGGTGAGGGAGTCTTTACCGAGCTTGATCTCAAGCCCCTCGCCCCTTTGGGGAGAGGGTTGGGGTGAGGGGCCTTCTGGCAATTTCATCATGACCATCTCCGCAAAATCATCGCCAATGCTGATCACCGTGTCGGTGATGCTGGCGACCATCATGCAGGCGCTGGATACGACCATCGCCAATGTGGCGCTGCCGCATATGCAGGGAACCTTGTCGGCGACACAGGACCAGATCTCCTGGGTGCTGACGTCCTATATCGTCGCGGCCGGGATCATGACGCCGGCAACCGGCTTCCTGTCGCGGCGTTTCGGGCGCAAGCGGCTCTTCGTCTGGTCCGTGATCGGCTTTACCGCGGCCTCATTGCTGTGCGGGGCCGCTTTCACGCTCAATCAGATCGTGCTCTATCGCCTGCTGCAGGGTGTGTTCGGCGCAGCACTTGTGCCCTTGAGCCAGGCTATCCTGCTCGACACCTTCCCGCGCGAAAGCCATGGCAAGGCGATGGCGATGTGGGGTGTCGGCGTCATGATCGGCCCGATCCTGGGCCCGACGCTCGGTGGCCTGCTCACGGAATATTACAATTGGCGCTGGGTGTTCCTGATCAACCTGCCCTTCGGCATCCTGGCGCTTTCGGGCATTCTCGCCTTCGTGCCGGAAACGCCGAAAGACCCGAGCCGGCCTTTTGACGGCATGGGCTTTGCGTTCCTCGCCATCGCCATCGGTGCCTTGCAGATGATGCTGGATCGCGGCGAGCTGCAGGCCTGGTTCGAATCGACGGAGATCGTGGTCGAGGGCCTCATTGCCGCCCTGGCACTCTACATGTTCATCGCGCATATGTTCACGCATCACCGGCCCTTCCTCGACCGGCACCTCTTCGCCGACCGGAATTTCGTGACCGGCCTCGTCTTCATCTTCATCGTCGGCATCATCCTCTTGGCAACGATGGCGCTGCTGCCGCCCTTCCTGCAGCATTTGAAGGGCTATCCGGTCGTCACCACCGGTTATCTGCTGGCCCCGCGCGGCATCGGCACCATGGTTTCGATGATGCTGGTCGGCCGTGTCATGGGGAAGATCGACACGCGCCTCCTGATCCTCGCCGGCCTCGCCTTGACCTCGCTCTCACTGTGGCAGATGGGGCGCTTCAGCCTCGACGTCACGGAATACATGCTGGTCGAGAGCGGTGTCATCCAGGGCTTAGGCCTTGGCCTCATCTTCGTGCCCTTGAGCACGATGACCTTCTCGACCCTGGCGCCGCATTTGCGTACCGAGGCCGCCTCCATGTTCAGCCTGATGCGCAATATCGGCAGCTCGATCGGCATTTCGATCGTCACGGCGCTATTGTCGCGCAATTCGCAGATCAACCATGCCGGCATCGGCGAGCATGTCAGCATCTATAACCCGCTGATGCATGCACCCTATCTGCCGCAGAGCTGGTCGCTCGATACCATGACGGGCCTTATGGCGCTCGACAACGAGGTGAACCGGCAAGCGGCCGGCATCGCCTATATCAATGATTTCGTGCTGATGATGTGGGTGACGCTCTGTGCGGCACCCCTTCTGCTGCTGCTCAGGAAGCCCCGCCCCAAGGCAGGCACGCCGGCCCCGGCGATGCAGGCCGTGGCGGATTGAGGAAACACCCCTCACCCCACTTGGTGGGGCGAGGGGTGTTTACATCATCGGGCGCTTCAACTGCGCCTGGTCAAGCAGCGGGTAGTCGCGGCTGTTGAAGAGCTGGTAGTGCCACCACTCGTTCTTATAATTGTCCCAGCCCGCCGCCATCATGATCCCTAGCAGCGTGAAGCGGTTCCGCTGGGCTGTGACCGGCACCTCGAGCGAACCGTGATGCGATTGCGGGATGGCTTCGTCGAATCCGGTGCCCATGTCGAGCTCGCGCCCCTCTGGATCGACCAGCGTCAGGTCGATGGCGACGCCGCGGGTATGGGGCGAGCCGCGCCGGGGGTCGGCCACGAATTCGGGATCCGGCAGCGCATTCCACAGCGCCCATTGCGCCTCTGACGGGCGGTAGGCGTCGAAGATCTTGAACCGCAGCCCCAGCGGCTGGGCGAGATGCACGGCCTGGCGCAGCTTTTCGGCCGCCTGTTCATGCAGGTAGCAATCCGGCGTTTTGTAGATCACATGGCCGCTCAAATTATCCTTGGTTGCATAGACCAGATCGATATCGACGTCGAATTCCTGCGGCGTAATTTCAACAAGGCTCATCTTGCCACCAGCTTTTGAGAGTTCTAAACCGCCTTTAGCAGATTGAATGCCGGCCCGCCAAGGGCCGGTCCGCAAGCCCCAGGGAAACTTGATGCCGGATCAACAAATGGGCGGTCGCCTGATTCTAGCCATGGATGCCGCCGGCGATGCCTGTTCGGTGGCCCTGGGTGCCGTTGCCCCGGATGCCGTTACCCTGGATGCCGTTGCCCTGGGTGGCCTTGAGGTGCGCGCATCGGCGAAGACCCCGATGAAGCACGGCCATGCCACCGCTTTGGTGCCGATGATCGACGCCGTGATGAAACAGGCGGGCGTGGCACTTGCCGACATTTCCGAGATCGCAGTGGGAAATGGCCCTGGCGGCTTCACCGGCCTGCGCATTGCGCTGGCGACCGCGCGGGGGCTGGGCCTGGCACTTGGCAAGCCCGTCCTCGGTATCAGCAGTTTTCAGGCGGCGGCCGCCCAGCTTCCCCCTGATGCGCGGCAGGGCCTTGGCGGCGACATCCTGGTCCTGATCGACAGCCGGCGCGAGGAACCCTATGTAGCGCGGCTCGATGCGGATCTGCAGTTCCGCACGGCACCACATTTCATGACGATGGAAGAGATCGCTGCCGATATCGCGGCAGATCCACCGGCACTTGTCACCGGCGACGGCATCGATCTATGGCACGGCGCCTGGCCCGCGACGACAAAGCGGCAGCCGGCCGCGGCCGATGCCTTGAGCATTCTTTCGCTCGCCGCCGATGCTGCGGGGAGCTATGCGGCCAAACCGGTGCCGCTTTATCTGCGGCCGGCCGACGTCTCTCAACCCAAGGCGCCGCTGAAATGACGGCACCCGTTCTGCAGCCGATCGGCCCGTTTGACGTCGATCTCCTTGCCGAACTCCACCGCCGCTGCTTCACCGCCATCTGGGACCGGCCGTGGAATGCCAAATCCTTTGCCGATGTCCTGGCCATGCCCGGTGCTGCCGGCGAAATCGTCCGCTTGGGCACGGAACCGATGGGCTTCGGCATCACCCTGCAGACGTTCGATGAGGTCGAGCTCCTGCTGATCGGCATTCTGCCCGAAGCGCGGGGACGGGGTCTGGCACAGCTGCTGCTCGGCAACTTGCTGTCGGGGGCAACAGCATGTGGGGCAAGGCGGGCGCTCCTTGAGGTGGCCGAGGCCAATGCGGGCGCCATCGCCTGTTATACCAAGCTCGGCTTCACAAGCTGTGGTCGGCGCAAGCAATATTACCCAGGGCCAACCGACGCCGTTCTTTTCGAAAAAGCCCTGAATTCGCCACGAATTGATGACAAAAGCCGTCAATAACGCTGAAATATGTGTGAGAATTGTAAATAATAAGCTCGGTTTCATTGCCAACGTTCCAGCCCATGGCTATGTATCCGACGCCACATTTGCGGACCGGCAGAGAGCATTTGAGAGCCCTGCATCAACCCGCCGATCCGTCGCCAGGATGGGGAACGGCCAGGATAAGGAACGGAATGACATGAGCGACGCGCTCAAAAACGATCCCTTGCTGCCCTTGGTCACCGAGATCGTTGTCGCCTATCTGTCACATAACACCGTCGCCATGAATGAAATTCCGCGCCTCATCGCCGAGACCCGCGCGGCACTCGCGCATAGCGGCGGTGGCGGCATGACGCCGTCACGCGCCGCAGGCGGCCACGCAGCGAGCCTTGAAGGTCGCGAGCCCGCGGTACCGGTGAAGAAATCGGTGACGCCCGATTACCTCATCTGCCTCGAAGACGGCATCAAGCTGAAGATGCTGAAGCGGCATCTGCGCACCGCTTACGACATGACGCCAGAGCAGTATCGCGAACGTTGGGGCCTGCCTGCCGATTACCCCATGGTGGCGCCCAATTACGCCAAGAAGCGCTCATCCCTTGCGCGCGAATTCGGTCTCGGCCGTGGCGGCCGCAAGCGCCCGGCCCGCCGCCGCAATTAGAATCCCCGTATTGCTTGAAAATTAACCTGCCGATTGCCGCAGGCTATCCGCTAACCCCTTGTCAGCGCTTTCTTTCCGTGGGATCGCGCAAGGCACTTGGCTATCTGCGGTTAACCAAGGCACAATAGTCGCTGAGCGAGATCGGCGATGGGGTGAATCGCCGTTCCTGCCCAGAAGCAAGCAGGCTGGTCCCAGCCGGCCAGTCCTGTTAAACCGGGCCCATGAAAAATCAGGGCTCTTGTATGGAATCGGGGCAGCGCCATATCCGCCCCATGACGGGATGTCACTGATTTGACGAAAACATTGAACACGGGTGAGGCAAGCGTGCCATCGAGGCTGGAACGGCTGTGTATTGAAAAAGGGCTGAAGATGACCGATCAGCGTCGGATCATCGCGCGCGTGTTGTCGGAGGCCCAGGACCATCCGGATGTGGAACTGCTGCACAAGCGCGCCGCCCAGATCGATCCCGGCATTTCTCTCGCCACCGTCTATCGCACAGTGCGCCTTTTCGAAGAGGCAAGCATTCTCGAGCGGCACGATTTCGGCGACGGCCGCGCGCGCTATGAGGAAGCACGGGACGATCACCACGACCACCTGATCGACATCCAATCCGGCCGCGTGATCGAGTTCACCAACGAACAGATCGAAAAGCTGCAAAAAGGCGTCGCCGCCGAGCTCGGCTACAAACTGGTCGGCCACCGGCTGGAGCTCTATGCCGTGCCGCTTGCCAAGGGCAATGACGACGAGACCGCTCTTTCCGGCCGGGCCAAGCGCGCCATGCCCGCAGGAGGCAGCGACAAATGATCGTCGCTGCGGCCCGGCGCGAGCGGCCGGTCGAAGTCATCGTCGGTGATCTCGAAGCGCGGCTCGCGGAAACCGAGGCCGAAATCATGGCGGCGCAGGAATTGCGCTACCGGGTCTTCTATGGCGAAATGGGTGCCATCCCCAGCGCCGAGATGACCAAGCTGGGGCGCGATTTCGATTCCTTCGACCCCTATTGCGACCATCTCATCGTCGTCGACCGCACCCGCGGCTCCGGCGTCAAAGGCATCGTCGCCACCTATCGCCTGCTGCGCCGGGAAGCGGCGAGGCGCGCCGGTCGTTTCTATTCGATCGCCGAATACGATATCTCGCCGCTGGTCAACCAGCCGGGCGAGATCCTTGAACTCGGTCGCTCCTGCGTCGATCCCGCCTATCGCAACAAGATGGCGATGCAGTTGCTGTGGAAAGGCATCACCGATTACATCCTCTTCCATAAGGTCGAGGTGATGTTCGGCTGTGCCAGCTTCTCCGGCATCGACGTGCAGGCCCATCGCATGGCGCTTTCCTATCTTCACCACCGGCATTTGGCGCCGCCGCAATTCCGGCCCAAGGCTGTAGCCGATCGCTATGTCGACATGAACATGATGCCGCTGGCCGAGATCGACGAGCGGCGGGCGCTCGCTTCCCTGCCGCCGCTCATCAAAGGCTATCTGCGTCTTTCCGGCTATGTCGGCGACGGCGCGGTGATCGATCACGAATTCGGCTCGGTCGATGTCTCCATCGTTGTGGTGACCGCCAAGGTGACCGACAAATACATGAAGCATTACACACGGCCGGATTACGGCGGCGATTCCTGATCATGTCCCGGTATTGACTATGTCACGGCGGCCAGCCCGGCATTTTGAGCTCGACGCCGGGTCGAGCCTCTGGGGCGCATTGCGCCTTTCCGGCTATCTCGGCATTACGCTGGCGCTGAGCCCGCTGCAGCTGGTTCTGCTGTTGCTGCGGATACGCGCGCGCAATCTGCTGCCGCGCTTCTATCATCGTCTCACCTGCCGCCTCATCGGCCTCGATGTCGAAATCCGCGGACAGATGTCGGCTGCCGCGCCGACGCTTTTCGTCAGCAATCACACCTCCTATTTCGACATTCCCGTGCTCGGCTCGCTCATCGAGGGCAGCTTCGTCGCCAAGACCGAGGTCGGCTCCTGGCCGGTCTTTGGCTGGCTTTCCAAGATGCAGCGCACGGTCTATGTCGACCGCAAGCGCGGCACGACGCATCGTCAGCGCGACGACCTGCAGAAGCGCCTCGATGCCGGCGACAATCTCATCTTGTTTCCCGAAGGCACGTCGAATGACGGCAATCGCGTGCTGCCCTTCCGCTCCGCCCTTCTCAGCGTCGCCGAGCGCGAGGCCAAGGGCGGCCGCCTTACTGTGCAGCCGGTCTCGGTGACCTATACCAAGCTCAATTCATTGCCGATGGGTTATGGCAACCGCGCCTATCTTGCCTGGTATGGCGACATGACATTGGGCGGTCACCTGTGGAATTTCGCGCGACTGGGCCCAGCCCGTGTCGTGGTGGAATTCCACGAGCCGGTCTCGATCGCCGACTTCCGCTCGCGCAAGGAACTCACCCAGCATTGCTACGCCCGCGTCTCCGGGGGTGTTGCCGATGCGCTGCATGGGAAGAACGATTGAGGGGAAACTGTCTTGCAAGACAAGCTCATCCTCCTCTCCCTTTGCGGGAGAGGCTTACCTATTTGACCTCACCAGGTTCAATCGGCACAAAGCGCCGCTGGCCGTCATCCGTGAGGCCATCGAACATCGCCTTCGGCCGTGCAAACGGCCGGCCGTCCGACGTCAGATAGATGGTGAGCAACTCTTCCGTCTCGCTATGCGTGGCGTCGAAGAGCTTCTGATAGAGGCCGCCTTTATAGTGGCGGTGGGTCGCCCTGAAATTGCTCACCACAGATCCTTGAAATCCCAGGCCGCTGCGGCGACGACGGGGCCGAATTCGGCTTCGTTGGCGATGATGGCGCAGGCATCCGGCTTCAGCGCGATCTCGCCGGCGGTCAGGGTGATCAAGCGATCCTCCGCCGTACCGTTCCAATTGCCGACCTTGCGCAAGCTACGCACGACATTGGCCGAGACCATGCGCTTGCCGCGATTCTCGCCGGCCGTGATGTCGGTCGCTGCTTCGTAGGAATAGGTGACGAGCCAGAGGCTCGCAGGCACCGAGAGCGACGCTTGCGGCAGGTTGAGATGGATGCCGCCATTCTGATCCTTGGCAAGGCCCAGCCCATACATCGCGTGGCGGCGGTCGGCTTTCTTGAGCGCCTTTTCCACCGCCTTGCGATCGGTGCCTAAACTTTCGATGGCGCCTGCGATGACCATCTGCGGCGTGTACATCATCGACTTGCCACGCGCCGCGGCATAGGCGCGCTGGCGTTCGGCGAAAGCGGGATCGGCAAAGCGGTCCTGCCAGCCGGTATAGTCCCAGTAATCGACATGGAAGGAGAGCGGCAGGATATTGCGTCGCTTGGCGAGCTCGCGCATGTAATCGGCAGCGGGCAGGCAGGTGGCGCAGCCTTCCGAGGTGAAAAACTCGACCACGACCGGCGCCGGCGGCGTTTCCAGCGAAATGGGAGTCAGTACCGGACCTAGCGGGGCGATCGGCTGTGCCGGATTGAGAGCGCTCGGCGTGTTCGTCGGCGGTGCGGTTTCCGGCAGGCCCAGTTCCGGCACGGCATTGCCGCCGGGCGCCCCATTGGGGGCGAAGCCGAAGCCGGCACCGCCGCCATTCGGGCTGGAGAACGGCTGGATATAGCCGTCGCTGCTCTGCGCCAGTGCAGGCGAAGCCGGCGCCTGGAGCGCCAGGACCGGCAGAGCCAAAAAGAGCGCAAACAGCGCAAGCGTGATCGGGCGAGGCATCATGTCCTTGAATTTAAGACCTGGGGGATGCCTCGGCCACTCACTTTCCCGTGCCGTGACAGCTTAGAAGTCGCTGACGCGGCCGTTATGCTCCCAATCGCCATAGCGGGTGGGTTCGGGGCCCGAAGGGCCGCCGATTTCCTTCGGTAGCGGCTTGGCCGTGCCGGCATCGGCTTCGGTAGGGGCGGGCGCTGTCGGCGCGACCGGTTTTTCTTCAGGTTTTGTCATGGTTTAGGACGATAGAGTGCCGGCCGCCGGCGTCAAGGTCTTGATTCACAATCCGCTGATAACAATCTTGCGGTCATGGTTTTGGGGGCATGATTTTAGGTGCCCTGCTTTCCAAGGAGTGACCGGCACGATGGGTTATATGCGAACCGCTTTGCTTCTGGCCGCCATGACCGGCCTGTTCCTGGCGGTGGGTTATGTCATCGGCGGACAGACGGGCGTTATCTTCGCCTTCGGCCTCGCCTTGGCGATGAACCTCTTCACCTATTGGAACGCCGATAAAATCGTGCTGCGCATGTACCGCGCGCAGCCGGCCGACGGTCATCCGCTGGAGGGTATCGTGGCGGACCTTGCTGCCCGCGCCGGTATCCCTTGTCCCAAGGTCTATATCATCGAGAACGACCAGCCCAATGCCTTTGCCACCGGCCGCAATCCGGAGAACGCGGCGGTTGCCGCGACGACGGGCCTGCTGCGCATGCTGAACCGCGACGAGATCGCGGGCGTCATGGCCCATGAACTCGCCCATGTGAAGAACCGCGATTCGCTCACCATGACCATCACGGCGGTCTTGGCCGGCGCCATCGGCATGCTCGCCAATTCGCTGATGTTCATGGGGCTGATGGGCGGCCGCGACGATCGCAACAACCCCTTGGGCGGTATCGGCGCTTTGGTTGTCATGATCCTTGCCCCGCTCGCCGCCATGCTGGTCCAGATGGCGATCTCGCGCGGCCGCGAATACGAGGCCGACCGCATCGGCGCCACGATCTGCGGCCAGCCGCGAGCACTCGCCAGCGCCCTCAACAAGATCGCCCATGGCGCCGAGGTGATCGATAACGAGGTGGCGGAAGGCAACCCGGCGACCGCCCATCTCTTCATCGTCAACCCGCTGCATGGGCGGGCCGGCGACAGCCTGTTCTCGACCCACCCCAACACGGCCAACCGCATCGAACGGCTGTTGGCGATGCCATCAGGCGGCGATGTCGCGACCTTCAGCACCGCCGCCGCACCACGCCCCGCCACCCGCCGTTCCTCGATCCCGACGGTGGACCGGCGCAAGGGTCCATGGGGCTGAGTTAGCCGGTAAAGGCGCCGTTCTCCGCCACAACTCGGCCATTGGCGATGACCGTGCGGTCGACGCGGCGTTCGGCGATGGCCATGCCGACATTCACCGCATTGACCAAGACAAGATTCGCCGGGCGGCCGACAGCGAGGCCGTGATCCTTGAGGCCGATGGCGCGGGCGCCACCTTCGGTCACGCAGTCGAAGGCCGCGGCCAGCTCCGCATCCTTGGCAAGGTCGAAGCGCAGGGCCAGGAACAGGGCCCGGTCCAGCATGTCACCGGTCCCCAAGGGCGACCAGGCATCGCGGATGCCGTCGGATCCCATGCAGACATTGACCCCGGCGGCACGCAGATCGAGGACGGGCGGGGCCGGCGTGTCGGCCGGCGCTGTTGTCATGATGCTGATGCCGGCGGCCGCAAGGCGCGCCGCGATCTTTTCCAGCCGTGCTGGCGTTGCCTGGCCTAGGCAATAGGCATGGCTGATGACGGTGCGCCCCTGCCGGCCGTAGTTCTCCGCGAAGTCGATGATGCGCTCGATTTGCCACAGGCCGAGTTCACCCTTGTCATGAAGGTGGATATCGACGCCGCGGTCGTAAGTCTTGGCCAGGCCGAAAATCGCCTCAAGATGCCGGATCGGGTCGTTATCGATGCCGCAGGGATCGAGCCCGCCCACATTCTCGACGCCCATTTTCAGCGCCGCTTCCATGATCTCCACCGTGCCCGGGCGGATCAGCATGCCGGTCTGGGGGAAGACGACGAAATCCATGGTGATGATGCCGCGGTATTTCGCGCGCAAGGCCATCATCGCCTCGACATGGGAGAGGCCAAATTCCGGATCGACATCGATATGGCAGCGGAAATGCAGCGAGCCCTTGGCGATGCAATTCTCGATGAGCTTGCCGGCCCGTTCCGAGATCGGCGTCGTCACGTTTCGCAGGATGCGCCGCTCGTTGTCGATGTAATCCCGCAATGTCGGCCCGGCGCTGTTGCTGGGCCAGCCCGTTCCCCAGAGCGTCTTGTCGAAATGGGCATGGGCCTCGACCAGGGCCGGCAGAGCCAGCCGGCCTTTGCCCTCGATCACCTGATCGCCGCTGAGATCCGCGTCGATCCCGATCACCTTGTCGTCGCGGATCGCGATATCGGCAGTTTCGCCGTTCGTCAGCCTAACGCTGCGCAGCAGCATATTTCCGGACATGGCGCTCCCCTTTCCCCTTGTTCCGCTTTGTTTCTAATCGATGACGGCGCCCCTTGCCAGCCATCATCAGTCGATTGCGGCGGGTGGCAATTCTGCTAATCTCGTAGCTATGCACACACCTTGCACACACTCGTGAAAAACGCGGCTTCGGTTTTCCTAGCCGGACGGGCGGTGCGGCTGTTCAAGCGAGGCGACCGGCCGAGCCAGTTCTGGCAGGCAGCCTTCCGGCGCCCCGGCCATGCCCGCCCACTGGTGAAAAGCACCGGCCAGGCGGAGCTTGAGGCTGCCAAGGCCTGGGCGCTGGGGTTTCTGGAGACCCTCAGCCCCCGCCCCAGCGATCCGGCGCTGTTGCGGCCGGAGGGACTGCCCAAGATCCGCCAGGAAAAGCGCCATGTGGAGCGGGAACTGGCCTTACGGATTCTCTCGGCCTATCGGGCCGATCCGCTGCTCTCGCAGCGACGGCTGGCGGCAGCGCTCGACGTCTCGCTGGCGGTCATCAATGCCTATACCGCCAGGGCCTCCGCCGAGGGGGCACTCGCCAAGCTCGACCGGCCGGTGGGGAGGGGCAGCGGGTTCGAGTACGTGCTGACCGGTGCCGGCGAGGCGCAGCTTGGCCACCTGACGCGCGCCTATGCCCATGAACAGCTGCGGCTTTATCGCTACCTGCGGACCTGCTTCGAGGGCTACCTCATCCAATATGAGGGTGCCGACATCGTCCTTTTTGGGACTGGTGAGATCGCCCAAATCGCCCTCTCCGTACTGGCCGAGCGCGGCATCACCCCGGCGATCGCGATCGCGGAGGATTCGGCCGATGCCATGTCGCGCCATGCGGTGAAGCGACACCGGCGGCATGGCGTGTTGTGGCTGGCAACGCTCGCCGATACCGTGCTGCTCCATGATGCCGCGACCTATCATCTGCCCGGCATGCCGGTACTCTACCCGGCTCTCCCCGCGACGGATGTTTGAATTAAAAACATTGAGTGCGCCGCGCCGCAGAAGTTAACGTCGCAAACGAGTCTTTCCTGAAAAAAATCCGAGGGGGCTTTCGACATGGCGATGGATCTCAAGACGATGCAATCCCTGGCGCAGCGCGGTCGCATGGGAAGGCGCGATTTCATCCAGATGGCGCTGGCGGCCGGTATGACCGTGACCGCGGCCGAAGGCCTTTTTGCGAAAGCGGCGCGCGCCGAACCGAAGAAGGGCGGCAAGTTCCGCGCTGGTATCGGCCATGGCCAGACGTCGGACAGCCTCGACCCCGCCACCTGGGCCAATGCCTTTTCGGCGGATGTCGGCTTCGTGCTGGGGTCGTGCCTGACCGGCATCGACCAGAAGAACAATGTGGTGCCCGACCTCGCCGAGAGCTTCGAGCCGTCGGACGAAGCCAAGACCTGGGTCTTCAAGCTCAAAAAAGGCGTCGAATTCCACAACGGCCGCTCGCTCAAGGCCGCCGACGTGGTGGCCACCTACAACTATCACCGCGATGAGAATTCGAAATCGGGTGCCAAGCCGGCACTGGCCGATATCACCGAGATCAAGGCCGATGGCGACGACACCGTGATCTTCACGCTGAAGGCCGGCAGCGCCGACTTCCCCTATATCACTACGGATTATCACCTGCCGATTTTCCAGGCGATCGATGGCGGCGGTGTCGATTGGAAGTCGGGCATCGGCACCGGCCCGTTCGTGATGGAGAATTACCAGCCGGGCGTCAAATTCACCGGCAAGCGCCACGCCAATTTCCACAAGGATGGCCCCTATTTCGACGAGATCGAGATTCTCTCCATCGTCGATGTGGCAGCGCGGCAGAATGCCCTCATCACCGGCGATGTCGATTACATCGACCGCGTCGATCTGAAGACGCTCAACCTGCTGCAGCGCAATCCCGGCATCAAGGTCACCGAC
This sequence comes from Pseudomonadota bacterium, assembly GCA_016183985.1. GTDB lineage: Bacteria > Pseudomonadota > Alphaproteobacteria > Dongiales > Dongiaceae > Dongia. The sequence goes on from JACPDN010000010.1 coordinate 309,775, forward strand.
ATCACCGGCTTCTCGCATTACGTGGCGCCGATGGATGTGCGCGCCAAGCCTTTCGACAATGTCGATGTGCGCCTGGCGGTGAAATGGGCGATCGACCGCGAGGAGATCGTGAAGAAGGTGCTGCTCGGCCATGGCACGCCGGGCAATGACAACCCGCTCGCCCCCTCCATCAAATTCGCGACCCAGCCCGACCCGGTCTTTTCCTATGATCCGGACAAGGCGAAGTTCCATTTGAAGAAAGCCGGCCTCTCGTCGCTGGCCGTCGACCTTTCCGCCTCGGATGCGGCCTTTGCCGGCGCGGTCGATGCCGCCGTGCTGATGAAGGATTCGGCGGCCAAGGTCGGGATCGACATCAATGTCATCAAGGAAGCCAATGACGGCTATTGGGACGCGGTGTGGATGAAGAAGCCGTGGTGCTTCTCCTATTGGAGCGGCCGGCCCACGGCGGATTGGATGTTCACCACGGCCTATGCGGCGGACGCCGCCTGGAACGACACCTTCTGGAAGAACGACCGCTTCAACGAACTGCTGCTCAACGCCCGTGCCGAAACCGACGAGCCGTCGCGTGCCGCCATGTATAAGGAGATGCAGCAGATTCTCCACGACGATGGCGGCATCATGGTCCTGATGTTCAACAACTTCACCTCGGCGCATGCGGACAAGGTTGCCCATGGCGATCTCAATTCGAATTACGACCATGACGGCGGCTATATCTTCGAACGCTGGTGGTTTGCTTGAGGATCTGGGCAAAGGCCGATCACATTGACCCTCTCCCCTCGCGGGAGAGGGTGCGAGCGTTAGCGAGCGGGTGAGGGGGATCTCTCAACGAGTCCGCTCTTTCAACCCCCTCACCCTGACCCTCTCCCGCGAGGGGAGAGGGAATGAGTTCGCGCTGCAACGCGCGTCACGTCACATCGCTTCCACCATCCCCACACGCATCACGCGCGCAGCCTCTTGCCAAAATGTCGCATGCCGGTTATAGTGCGCACCTCAACTGAACACGCCGGGAGGCTTGCATGACTTACATGCTCAATGACGCCATTCCCGGCCTGTCGTCGATGCGGTCCTTCCACTAGGTCCCAGCACCGACGCACAGGCCGCCAGACGGCCTGTGCCTTCTTCATTCCCAAACTGCGTTTGATATAGCCGGAACCATTGCGTTTCGGGGTTTTGCATCCGGTCCTTCGCCGCCGCACGCAAGCGCCCGCGAGTCCGTATCGCCCCCGTCGCTCTCCTTCCGGAAAAACATAAGAGGCGGTGAGCGTAGAGCTTACCGATAAAGCCATGACCGACCTTGTATTGTCGTCCGCATCGGCGGCGACCCATGAGAAAGCCCGCAAACGCAGCGCTTTTTCTGCTGTTGCTGCGTTCACCGCCGTCTATTGGCGCAAGGAATGGCTGCGCGTGTTGTGGACCGCCGGCGCCATGATGGCGGCGACGTTGATGGACATCGCCATTCCCGTCTTCGCCGGCCATCTCATCGATGCGGTGAGCGAGACGCGCGACCAGGCGGCACTCGACAACGCGCTGACCGCGCTCGCCAGCATCGTCGGCCTCGGCATCGTCGCCGTCGCCTTCCGCTTCCTGGGCTTCCTCGGCATCGTGCGCCTGAGCCTGCGCATCATGTCGCGGATGGTGGCGGACAGCTTCTGGCGCGTGCAGCGCTTTGCGACCGACTGGCACGCCAACACCTTCGCCGGATCGACCGTGCGCAAGATCACGCGCGGCATGTGGGCAATGGATACGCTGGATGACACCGTGCTGCTGGCCCTCTTCCCGGCCTTCGTCGTGCTGGTGGGATCGAGTGCGATCCTCGCCTGGCATTGGCCGCTGATGGGCCTTGCCGTGCTCATCGGGTCGGTCTTCTACGTCACCATGGTGGTGGTGCTGTCGCTGAAATTCGTCGGCCCCGCGGCGGCGCTTTCCAACCGCTGGGACACGAAGATGGGCGGGGCGCTGGCCGATTCCATCACCTGCAACGCCGTGGTCAAAAGCTTCGGTGCGGAGGCGCGGGAGGACGCGCTGCTGGGCCAAGTCATCGCCAAATGGCAGCGCCGCAGCCGCCGCTCCTGGATGCGCATGACGCATAACGGCACGCTGCAGGCGACGATGCTGCTGCTTTTCCGCGTCAGCATCATCGGCATGGCGCTGATGCTGTGGTGGGAGGGCCGCGCCACGCCCGGCGAGGTGGTCTATGTGCTGACCGCCTATCTGGTCATCCATGGCTATCTGTTCGATATCGGCTTCTACATCCGCGACCTGCAGCGTTCGGTCAACGATATGGAGGAGTTGGTCGAGATCAACGCCACACCCTTTGGCGTGAAGGACAGCCATTGGGCACGACCGATCACCATCACCCAGGGCGAGATCGTGTTCGACGATGTGACCTTCCACTATGCCGGTCACATGACGCCGCTCTATGAAAACTTCTCGCTCACCATCAAAGCGGGCGAGAAGGTGGGGCTCGTCGGCCTCTCCGGGTCGGGCAAGACGACCTTCGTCAAGCTGGTCCAGCGGCTCTATGACATCCAGAAGGGCGAGATCCGCATCGACGGGCAGAATGTGGCGCGGGCCCAGCAAAGCAGCCTGCGGTCACAGATCGCTCTGGTGCAACAGGAGCCGATCCTGTTCCACCGGTCGCTGGCCGAGAACATCGCCTACGCGAAGCCCGGCGCCACTCTGGCCGAGATCGAACAGGCGGCGCGATTGGCAAACGCGCATGACTTCATCGAGCGTCTGCCCAAGGGCTACCAGACCCTGGTCGGCGAGCGCGGGGTGAAGCTCTCAGGCGGCGAGCGGCAGCGTGTGGCCTTGGCGCGGGCGTTCCTGGCGGACGCACCGATCCTGATCCTCGACGAGGCGACCTCAAGCCTGGATTCGGAATCTGAGCATCTGATCCAGGAGGCGACGGCGCGGTTGATCGAAGGCCGCACGGCCATCGTCATCGCCCACCGCCTCTCCACCGTGCGGTCGCTCGAGCGCATCCTCATCTTCGACCGCGGCCGCGTGGTCGAGGAAGGCAGTCACGGCACCCTCATCACACACGAAGACGGCATCTACCGCCGCCTCTTCGATCGCCAGGTAATGGGGTTGGTGGATGAGGATAGCGATGAGACCGAGGCGGCGTGAGGCGGAGCCCAGTCGCACTACCCCCTCTCCCTAACCCTCCCCCACGTTGGGGGGAGGGAATTCTATCCAGCTTGCCGTTGCTCTCGGAGCAAACTCGGTGAGCCCCCTCCCCCCCAACGTGGGGGAGGGTCGGGGAGAGGGGGCGCCTGCCACAACCGCCGAACCATCCATCCAACGAGCGCAACCCACCCATGCTGACCTTTCTCCTCGCCCACGCCCCCGCTATGATGCCGGCAATAGCGAATGGAGCTGCCGATATGAATAAGCCGGTGACGAAGCAGACGACTTTGGCCCCCAAGGGCATTGAGGCCACGGAGCCCCTGCTGCCGAAGAAAGATTGGCCGCAGGTGTTCAAGGACGGCATCATCTGGGACGCCCATGCCTGCCTGCCGCTCCTGCCCAATTACGATTGCAGTGCCTTGGAGCGGCACCGCGCCGCCGGCGCCACTTTCGTCTCGGTCAATGTCGGCATGGATTTCAATCCACTGGCGCAATGCATCCGCGTCATCGCCGGTTTCCGCGACTGGATCGGCAAGCATCCCGACCATTACATCATGGTCGATACCCTGGATGACGTGCGCCGCGCCAAGTACCAAGGGAAGCTCGCCGTCTCCTTCGACCTCGAAGGATCGGCCATGATCGAGGACGATCTCGCCATGCTGGGCGTCTATCACGATCTCGGCGTGCGGCAGATGCACCTCGCCTATAACCGCGACAACAACATCGCCGGCGGCTGCTTCGGCAAGAACCAGGGCCTGACCGATCTGGGCCGCGCGGTGGTCAAGGAATGCAACCGGGTGGGCATCACCATGGATTGCTCGCACTCGGCGCGCCAGACCAGCCTCGACGTGATGGAGGTTTCAACCAAGCCCGTGGTCTTCAGCCACAGCAACGCGAAAGCCTTGTGCGACCACCCGCGCAACATCGATGACGTGCAGATCAAACGCGCCGCCGAGACCGGCGGCATGGTCTGCATCACCGGCATCGGCCCGTTCCTCGGCGCCGATATCGAGACCGACACCATCATCCGCCATATCGACTACATGGTGGAAAAGATCGGCGTCGCCCATGTCGGCATCGGCATCGACTATTCCTTCGACCAAGACCACAGCGACCTCCCCGCAGGTGAAGACCCGGCCTTGTGGTGGCCCAAGGTCCAAGGCGTCGATTTCGACTTCTCAACCGTGCGGTTTGTGTCGCCAGAGCGCCTGCCAGATATCGCGGTGGGACTGCTGCGCCACGGCTACAAGGAGGCTGATGTGGCCGCCATCATGGGCGGGAATTTCATGCGCGTTGCTGAGGCTTGTTGGCGGTAAATCAGTCCAAAGTGAAATCAGTGAGACCTCCATCCAGGTCTCTTTCATTGATTTCTTTCAGTTTGTCCAGCTCCGCTAGAAATGCAGCCTTTTCTTCAGCCGGCAGCGCTTTGGTTTTAAGGATGCCCTCTATAATACTTTGGCGAATTCTTCTATGAACCACATTGTTCTTATTCTTGATGGAATTCCATTTTTGCGTTGCGCTATCAAAATCCGAAATCGCAATAAAATATCTAGACCACAGACCGTTCTGGATATCTGAACGTATCGACAAGAATCTCTTTGAGAGCAGCTCTAGCCCATCGAGCGCAATGTTAGGTTTCCCAAAAAGAATGGCGGTCATTACGTATTGTGCAATGACCTCGAACTGAGGTCGGACGGAAGCATTGATAGCCCTTTCCGCTGCTTCGAAGGCGGCCTGAGAGTTTCCCATCGCGGCCTCCAAAGTAGAAAGGCGATGCTGGAAGCGCATCTCGTCTTCTACTTTTGCAAGCTCCGCCATCAGCGTTTTCGCTGTTGGATATCGCTTCTCTGCGATTGCAACTTGGATAGAGTAATCGATGACAAATTTGTTCTCTGGGTCGGCTTCATGGGCCTTTCCGAGATGTTGTCGCGCCTCCTCAAATCTACCCTCTTCAAAGAGACACTGACCTAGCTCTCGATGTACTGCAGCTCCCTTTGCACCCAACGCTAGTGCTTCTCGATAAGCGACCACCGCCTTCGACATCGCGCCCTGCTTGCGACAGAGGAAACCCTCTACGAACTTTGCTTCTTTTAGGCTGATTGATCGAAGAGCATCCACCACTCGGCTGGCCTCTGCATACTTCTCTAGCTGAGTATATCCGCGAGCCAGATACTTCAGTGCTTCAAGTTGTCTTGGGCGCATCTCGAGCACCTGTTGCCCAATTGCGATCGACTTTTCGTATTCTTGATTATGATAAAGTGTCTGCTGCATCGCCGTAAGATCACTTGCGATGCGAAAAAGGCCACTCGTACCTTTTCCACTTAGTACGTAGGCTTTGTATCGTGCTCTGACTAGTGGCAGTGGCTCATAATCTTCCTCGGGATCGCTCAGGCGCTCTTCCCGATACTCATCGATAGCCTCAGCGATTTCCTTATATGGAAGGTTAATCTTGCCGAATGCTCTGTGCGCCGCCTCTTTGATCGGGTCTGATACCAAGTAGTACCCATGGTCATTGATCATCAGCAGAGCCATGTCGACAAGCTTCATTGCTTCCGAGTCGATGCCAATTTGATCGATTTCTAGGGACTTACCCAGTACAGGGAGTGGGAGTGATTCGAACTGGGGCAGGATGCTAAGTATTAACCGCTGAGTTGCGGAGAGCTTACTATCCTTCTCGAGAAGCCGCAGAAAGGAAGCCTCACGAAAACCTATAATCTGAGAGGCGTCTCTCAGAATTTGCTCCTTACCATAGTCCTTTATCAAACCGATGGCATGATAAGCAGCTGGTGGGTAACCCTTAATTCTCTCCGCCAGGGCGTCGACCTCAGACGAATTGAGGTTGATATTCTCTCGCGAGCGCAGTTGCTGCACCAACGTCTTAGAGGCCTCGGGGGACAAGTGGTCGATCCGGACCTCTGGTAGCCAAGCACCCGGCTCCAACTCAACACGCGCGGGCTTACGGCGAGAGACAACGATAGTTCTAAGAATTTCTGATCTATAAATTTCCAGAAGTAAGTCTTCGAAACCCTCGTAGAATCTACCTTCTTCGTCGAGAAGCCCTCCTCTATCGAGCAACAGGACAAGTTCTCGGTTTGCTTGTGCAGTCTCAATGTGCCGCAGGCACTCACGTATATTTATTGCGTCACCATCAAGAGCGGCTTGCTTTTGCAGCGCTTCATAATCTTGGGACGCCTTGGCAATCTCCAATAGAGCTGCGAGTTTCAGCCTCAGGTCAGCGACAGAGTCACCCTGCTCAACTTCCACCACTAAGCCGCGTTGAAAATCGAGAACATCCTTGAGGATTCGTTTTGCAACCGATCTTCGACCGATCCCAGGTAAACCCCAAAGAACAGCCATGCCGGGCGGTCGATGATCGTTTGCTGGAGCTAATGCTTGTTCGACACGGCCAATATCTTTTGAGCGGCCAATGAACAGGTCTGGGATCGTGCTTCGCTTCAGATCATTCACGTGCTCCTTGATTAAACGTGCAGCAACCGCAGGAGACTCAAGGAACGGAACATTTTCTTTCTGTAGCCAAAGAGGTAGATCCGAGATAGCGATCGTTGAATCCAAGCGAATACCGATCGCCCGGGATATTTGATTGCTGAATAGCCGTTTCTCGCCCTCTGTCAATTCGAAGTCGACCCATAGGCTCTCGAGAGAGTTCTTTGATATGAAGAATACAAATACCCGGCTCTTCTCAAGGCCTTTAATTATTTCGTCTTTGAATGCTCGGCCATGATCAAAGGAAAAGCTGTCGTAGACGATGTACTCGCGCCCCAGTGTTTTCGCGACTGCATCCACAAAGAACTTGTCTTTGGACGAATGGGATAGAAATGCCTTCATAGTCGCCCTGCGAAGATCTCTTTCATTAGTCGAAATCATATCAGTTATACCACTTAAAGTCTACGGGAGCAGGGCCGTGCAACACCAGATTGGGTCTATAGATACATGTTAAGCAAAGTGAAAATTATCACTAGCGATATCCTTTCCGACGACTACTACCTGCTGAAAAAAACCACGTTCGACATGCAGCGCCGCGACGGGTCTTGGGTGACGACGACGCGGGAGACGTATGATCGCGGCAATGGGTGTTGCATTCTGCTTTATGACCCGCGCCGTGAGACCGTGCTGTTGACGCGGCAGTTTCGTTTTCCGGCCTATGTGAACGGACATGCCGAGCCGCTGATCGAGGTCTGCGCGGGGCTGCTGGATGAGCATGACCCGGAGACGGCGATCGTCAGGGAGGCGGCGGAGGAATGCGGTGTTGCCGTCACCAACCCGACGCGGGTGTTCGAGTGCTTCATGAGCCCGGGGTCGGTCACCGAGCGCCTGACATTCTTCATCGCTGAATACTCGCCCGAGATGCGCACCGGCGATGGCGGCGGCCTCGCTCATGAGGGCGAGGATATTGAGGTGATCGAGATGGCGCTCGACGAGGCGCTGGCCCAAGTGAAGGACGGGCGCATCTGTGATGCGAAGACCGTGATGCTGCTGCAATATGCGGCGCTGAACGGGGTGATGGGGTAGCGGGCCTGCTCTCCCTTTCTTGTCATGCCCGCGAAAGCGGGCATCCATTCTTCCGCCGCGACATCTCGCCGGCACACCCATGGATCCCCGCTTTCGCGGGGATGACAATTGGGGCGCGCCTAAACCCGCATCCCCTGCATCAGCTGGGCGACGTGGCGGCGCAAGGTGGCCTTGGCTTCCGTATCGAGGATGCCGCTTTCGGCGCTGTCGGCGCCGGCGCGGAGGCCCGCCAGCCAGCGCATGAAGTACCAGAGGTTGAGAGCGCCCAGCATTTCAGCCGCCGCGTCGATGTCGGCATGGGCGCCGATCTTGGCCCGCGCCTTTAGCACGCCGAGGAGCTTCCGGAACTGGTCGACGCGCATCAGCTCATCCGAGACGAAGGCGGTCGAAAGGCTCGACTGGTCGGTGAAGGACGCGCCGAAGAGCGCCGACCAGACGGCGCGGTCGAGATAGCCGATCTCGGTCTCGAAATCGGTCTCCATCATGCGGCAGATGGCGTCCACAGGATCAGCCGGCGGGTTGTCGATCACCTTGGACGTTGCCGCCTGCACCAAATCGCGGTCGGCCTGGTAGATGGCAAGCCCGATCTCGGCCTTCGACTTGAAGTAGTTATAGACCGTGCCGACCGAGAGCTCGGCGGCATCGGCGATGTCTTCCATGGAGGCGGAATTGAACCCCTCAGCCTGGAACAGCCTGGCGGCGGCGACCATAATCGCTTGTTTTCGTTTCTCTTTTTGGCGTTCGCGCAAGCCGGGCTCGGCCATCGGGGTTTCCTTGATTGACTATAATTTTGAAATGACTATAATATTTTTCTGACTTCAATTATAGCCCGTTTCGATCTCGAGGGAGCATTACCATGGGTCACGGCAGCCAACATCTTTCCATCGCCAGCCTGGATCAAGTGGATCCGAAGGACATCTGGCAGAAGGACAAGGACCATTTCGTCCATCCCTGGACCCATTTCGACAGCTTCAAAAAGGACGGCTCGCTGGTGATGGGCCATGCGGAAGGGGCCTATGTCTATGACCTCTCCGGCAAGCGCTATCTCGACGGCATCGGCGGGCTGTGGTGCGTGAACATCGGTTATGGCCGGCGTGAGATCGTCGATGCGATTTCACAGCAGGCGCTCCGCATGGCGTTCTACAACCCCTTCGTCGACACCACCAACGTGCCGGCGGCGGAACTGGCGGCGAAGCTGGCATCCCTTGCGCCAGGCGATCTCAACAAGGTGTTCTTCACCTGCGGCGGCTCGACCGCGAACGACACCGCCGTGCGCATCGCGCATTATTACCATGCCAAGCGCGGCAAGAAGTCGAAGAAGCAGATCATCAGCCGCATCGACGCCTATCACGGCTCGACCTATCTCACCGGCTCGATCACCGGCCGCCCCGCCGACCGCTCGCCTTATCTCCATTTCGTCGAAGGGCTGGTGCACCACGTCTCCTCGCCCAATTTCTACCGCGCGCATGAAGTGCTGCCCAACGGCGTCGGCAAGGGCATGACGGAAGAGCAGTTCTGCGATTACCTGATCGAGGAACTGGAAGCGAAGATCCTTGAAGTCGGCGCAGACAACATCGCCGTCTTCTTCGCGGAACCCGTGATGGGTGCCGGCGGCGTCATCGTGCCGCCCAAGGGCTATCACAAGCGCTCACTCGACGTCTGCCACAAGCACGATATCCTTTATGTGTCGGATGAAGTGGTGACGGCCTTCGGTCGCTTGGGGCACTTCTTCGCCTCGGAGGCTGTATTCGGCATCGTCCCCGACATGATCGTCACCGCCAAGGGCCTCACCTCCGGCTATCAGCCGCTGGGGGCCGTGATCTTCTCCGACCGCGTTTATGACGCGATGTCGGCCGAGGATCCCGATGGCTGGTTCACCAATGGCTATACCTATTCCGGCCATCCGGTCGCCTGTGCCGCGGGCCTTGCCAATATCGCGCTGATGGAGCGCGACGACCTCAACGGCCATGTGCAGAAGATGGGGCCCTATCTCGAGCAGCAGCTCAATACGCTGCTGGAGCTTCCCATCGTCGGCAATGTGCGCGGCCACAAGTTCATGATGTGCGTCGAGAACGTCATGGACAAGGCGACGCGCGAACACTTCCCCGACGCGGTCAATATCGGCAAGCGCATCTCGGACCATTGCGAACGGCTTGGCCTCATCGTGCGGCCGCTGGGCGCCTTGAACGTCATCTCCCCGCCCCTCACCCTCAACAAGGAAGAGGTCGACGAGCTGGTCAGCCTGCTGCGCCAGGGGATCGAGGCCACGATGGCCGATTTGAAGGCCGAAGGTCATCTGAAGGCTTAAAGGCATCGCGCCCCTCGCCGGCCTGGCGAGGGGCGCCTGTTCTCAGGTGTTTGTTCTCAGGCGTCTGTCCTCAGGCTATCGTCGTGGCGTCGTAAGGATAGTCGGCGTAATTGACGTTGTAGCCGAGATCGCCCAGCGACATGACGCTGTATTTGGACATGTAATTGTCCGCCGGATCGAGATAGCCGGTCATCAATTCGTTCGACAGGGTATCTTCATCCCAATGGGCGCCGGCCGTGCCGCTGCCGCCATCACTCTCGACGGGAATATAGGCGGCAGTCGGGTTGATCTCCTGATAGGCCGCCAAGGCCTCGGACCCGGTATATTGGTAGTTCGTGACGAGCGAATGCGAATCGTAATTCCACAACGAACCGAAACCGAGGACATGCATCATTTCATGCGTCACGATCTCGTCCCAGAGACCGAGGTTGAAGAAATCGCGTGCGTCGGCGGTATCAAATTGCATCTGCCCCGCCGCCGTGAGGTCGGTCGCCGACCAGACGGCCGTCGGCCCGGACTGGCCCAGCACGCCGCCCGACCCATCGATCGCCTTAAGTTCAGCGGTCAGGTAGAGATCGTCGATCGTCTTGCCGCGATATAGACCGCCACCGACATCATCGACGATGATCGTGGTAAAATAATCGGCCGCGTTCTTGAAGGCCGTTTGCAGATCGGCACTCCATTCCGTGCCCTTGAACTGGATCCAGATATCGAAACCGGCATCACCGTTTGCCGATCCGGCAAAATAGTCGGTAAGCGCCCCGCCGGAGCCGCCGCCACCGCCGCCGCCGTGTCCACCGCCACGAGCGTCATAGGACATGTCGAGATAGGTGATGTCCATCCCGCTGTCATGATCGTAGAAGCTCGGCACATAAGCGTGGGCCGCGTAGAAATCCGGATGCGTCCGGTGCAGCAAGTCGGGAAAGCCGAATGCCGCGTTCTCAGCCTCGATCAGGTCGCGCGCATCGAGCAGGGCATCCTGCCGATCGATTGCGATGAGGCCATGCAGGTCGTTGCCATGAAGCTGTGCCAGCGGCGAGGCGTCGGCGAATTCCGGCGCATCGAGATAGGTGTCGGTCCCGCGCATCAGCAAAGGATCGGACAGAGACGCTGCCTCAGCCGCGTCATCCTGATCGAGCAGGAGATCCAGCATCGGAACATTGGCGGTGAGACTGGTGTCGAAGATTGCGGCCGGCATCGACAGGTCAGGAACCGGGAGGTCGAGACCGGCGAGGAAACTCGGATCCACCAGGCCGACAGCATGGCCGTCGTCAGCACCGGAACTGGCACCGGTGGCGGTGTCGAACGCGGCAAGGAGGTGGCTATCGATCAGGGAGCGAAGACTGGTCGCTTCGTCAGCGTCAAACCTATCCAGGGCAGCCAGTCTTGAATCTTCGGCCGAGTCAGGGCGGGCAGGAGTTGCGTTCATGGCAGCAATCCTTCTCTTGAGCCCCAAGCTCTATGGAAATGGTATCCGCAGGAAGACGGCGACGCAACGCGGGTTTTGCGCCGCCGTCTTCACGATCTCGGCCGGATTTTTATTCCCGGCTGAATCCAATTTTTTGCGGGACGCGGCCGACGCTCACCACAGGGGCTGGTCGAAAACCCCGATGAACCACGACGGGATTTCGCTTCAGCGCGCCTGTGCCACTACCGGCCGGTCGAGAGCCGGCAGGCGCGCCTGCCAGCCGGGTGGCAAAAGGCGCACGACATTGCGCCGCGCCACATGCCAGAAGGCCGAGAGCAGCAACAGCGCCGAGCCGATCACCAGCGCGGTCAACGCGACGTTGATGCCGATGGCGCCCACCGATTCGAACAGCGCGCTGATGGCATAGAGCACATAGGCCAGCGCCGAAACCAGCATGGCGCGCCGGTCGATCGCGAGCGAGACCAGTGCCATGGCGACATAGAGCGCCACCACGATGACGGCACGCGCGGTGTCCACGTCGCCGGCAAAGATGCCGAGCCGCAGGAAGATCGGATGCGCGATCATCGGCGCTGCGGCGAGATGCAGCCAGAAGGCGACATCCGAACGGCGCGTGCGGCGTTCGCGATCTGAGGTGTCCCACCACATGGCAAAGGCGAAGAGGCCCAGCCCGCCCAGCAGCACGAACCAATAGATCTCGCCCAACAACGCCGGCATGGCGGCAAAGACCAGTGCCAGGCCGACGCCAACCACGGCGATCGCCCCCGCCGCCACCGTGATCGGCACGTGGAACCGGCGCCAATGCGCGTAGGCGCCGGCGGCTGCAGCAGCGGCCGCTGCCGCGGCCAGCATGGCATTGGTGCGATCTTCCAGGATACCGCCGAACCCTGCCACCGTGCCGCCGATGGTGCAGAACAGGCCGCCGACGAAGGTCAGTAACAGCACGATGCTGGGCAGTGCCATGCGGCGCTTACGGGTGAAGAATTCAGCGAGCCCCCAGCTCGCGACCGCCACGGCGGCGGCGCCCAGAGCCGGATGCACGCCGCTACCGATCCACGCCAATGCCACCAGCAGCAGCGTTATGGCAATGACGACGAAGATGTCGTTGAAGCCGGTGAGGAGGCGGAAGTTCTCTTCGTCGGCCAGCACGGTGGATTGGCTTTTTGCGACATGGGCGCGAAAGGCCGCCGCGGCTTCGGCCGAGAGGGCGCCCGCGGTAACGGCGGAGTCGAGATCGGAATCGCTATACATCGCGTGCGCGCCTCAATGCCGGAAGTGCCGCATGCCGGTCAGCACCATGGCAAGGCCGGCATCGTCGGCAGCCTTGATGATGTCGGCATCGCGCATCGAGCCGCCGGGCTGGATGATTGCGGTGGCACCGGCCGAAGCAGCCGCCAGCAGACCGTCGGCGAAGGGGAAGAACGCGTCGGAGGCCACGACCGAACCCTTGGCGAAGCTCTCCTTGGCCCCCACTGCCTTCGCCGCTTCATCCGCCTTCCAGGCGGCGATGCGGGATGAATCGACGCGGCTCATCTGTCCGGCGCCGATGCCGACCGTGGCACCGTTCTTGGCGTAGACGATCGCGTTCGACTTCACATGCTTGGCGACACGGAAGGCGAAGAGGAGATCGGCAATTTCTTGGGGGCTGGGCGCCCGCTTAGTGACGACCTTCAATTCAGATTCCGTGATATGGCCGAAATCGCGGTCCTGCACCAGGAGGCCACCGGAGAGCGACTTCACGATAAGTCCCTTGGCTTTCGGGTCCGGCATGGCGCCGGTTTCCAGCACGCGCACATTGGGCTTGGCGCCGAGCACGGCCTTCGCCGCGTCCGAAATCTTCGGCGCGATGACGACTTCGGCAAAGAGCTTCACGATCTCGGCGGCCGTCGCCGCATCGAGCGCGCGATTGAGTGCGATGATGCCGCCGAAGGCCGAGACCGGATCGCAGGCCAAGGCCCTGGCATAAGCATCTGCCATCTTCGCTGCGTCATCGATGCTGGCAACGCCGCACGGGTTCGCGTGCTTGATGATGGCGATCGCGGGCTTCTCGAACTCGGCGACCAGTTCGAAAGCCGCGTCGGTATCGTTGAGGTTGTTATAGGACAGCTCCTTGCCCTGGAGCTGCGTGGCGGTGGCGACACCTGGACGCGCCGGGCCTGAGCGATAGAACGCTGCCTGTTGGTGCGGGTTCTCGCCATAGCGCAGCATCTGCACGCGGGTACCCGAAACACTGATCGATTCAGGGAGCGGTTCGGCCGCCTGTTCGCTCATCCATTGCGCGATGGCGCCGTCATAAGACGCCGTATGCGCATAGGCCTTGCGCGCCAGCGCACGGCGGAAGGCGAGCGATGTACCGCCGCCCTGGGCATCCATCTCGGCAATCAGCTTGGCGTAATCGGCAGGATCGGTGACGACGCTGACGAAGTCATGATTCTTGGCCGCACCGCGCAGCATGGCCGGGCCGCCGATATCGATGTTCTCGATGCAATCGTCCCAGGAACCGCCCGCCGCCACGGTCTTGGCGAAGGGATAGAGATTGACGACCAGCAGGTCGATATCGGGAATGTCGTGGGTCTTCTGGGCCGCGACATGCTCCGCGCTGTCGCGCCGCGCCAGCAATCCGCCATGGATCTTGGGGTGCAATGTCTTCACGCGCCCGTCCATGATCTCGGGGAAGCCGGTATGGGTGGCCACTTCCTTGACTTTGATGCCGGCCGCCGAGAGCGCCTTGGCCGAGCCGCCGGTCGAGAGGATTTCGACACCCTTCCCTGCGAGATACCGGCCTAGATCCTCCAGCCCCGCCTTGTCGGACACCGAAATGAGGGCGCGGCGGATGGGGCGGTTCTGGTGCGGCATGATGATTTCCCGGCTGGCTGGCGAATGCCGCAGGGCTTAAAGGGCCGGGCAAGGGGTGGCAAGGGGCGATTTAGGGAACACCCGATTCGCCTGCCAGCCCCATAAAGAGCCGGCAGGCGAGGGTACGGGAGGTGGCCCAGGGGACGGCCGGACCACATCCAGTTCGCGGAAATCCGAGAGAACGGCTTTCGCAGCGAAACTTAGCGAAACCGAATTCGCGCGTCTTGGACTCGGGCGAAGGATATGGGCGAAAAGCGAAATTGCGGGCGCAAAATCAACAATCCGTGCGGATTTCACGTGGCGTTGCGCCAAAACGGCGCCGAAATGCCCGGTTGAAATGGGAAAGATCGTTGAACCCCGCGGCATAGGCGAGGTCTGCCACATTGCACGCCGCCTTGGCCGGATCGCTGAGCAGGCGGTAGGCCAGGGCCAGACGCTGCTGGCGCAGGAATTCGGTGAAGGTCGTGCCGGCATCGGCAAAGAGCATCTGGATATAGCGCGAGGTCACCTTGTGCCGCCGGGCCAGGCGCGAGATATCGAAGCTGTGATCCGCTAACGAGCGTTCGATATCGGCCTTGAAGAGATCGAGCCGCATTGCCGCCACGCTCAGCCGGGTCTCCGGCGCCATCGGCCGGGCGCTGTCCTTCCCGAAGGCGTGGACGGCCAATTCGATCAGATGCCGCGACATCGCGGCGGCGAGTACCGGATCCTGGCCGGTCCCGCCTTTGAAGACCAGATCCGCATAGCCTATGAGCAGGCCCAGCATGCCTTCCTCCTTGCGCAGGACACGCAAGGGAACGGTATCGAGGTCGGGAATATGCGCGGCAAGCAGGGCGCGCGACAGGCGCAGACAACGTACATCGGCGCGATCGTGGACCATGCGCCAGGGGCGATCCAACGGGTAGAGCAGGCCGTCGCCGGCCCTGACCTCAACCTCCCAGCGGTTCTCGAGTGTGAGGTGAACCGGCGCCGACATGACGTCGAGGATGAAATCTTCCTGGCCATCGCTGAGCATGCCGGTCGTGCGTTGGCAGGTCAGCGGATCGGAGATGCCTTCGACGATGCGGATGCCGGGCAGCACCAGTGCATTCACGGTGACGGTGAAGCCGACATCGTTGCTGCGCGGATGGATATCGATGCCCATCAATTCGCGCGCCAGGAAATCATGCAGGTGATTGAGCCGATGATCCGCCGGCAGGCTGCGCGTGTCGATGCTCTGGAATTCCAATGCCATTCCGCCATACCCCCCAACGTGCGGCGCATCCCTTCAAGGCGAGTTCTTATGGGCGCTGGGCATCTTGTCAAGCGGGCATAACTTGTACATCCGCACAACCTTTGCGGATCGCACCATGATGTTTATCTGCGATGAAAATGTAGATAATCCAAATACTAGGTCGATGTGCCTAGTTGCGAGCAGACTGCCCGCCAGCTGACTTATTTCTTGCCGCCTTCACGCTGCAGCAACCAGCGGATCTCGGTCTGGTCGCTGTCGATGGTGCCGATGACAACGATCTGCTGCGAGCGGCGCACCTGGCCGTTCTGGCCGATATGCACGCTCTCGGCCAAGCCCAGTTCCGCCCCATCGACACGCAGGCGCCAGCCGGAGCCTTTGGGCATCTTAATGAGCGCCGCCTGGCCGTTCTGCGTCACCGAGACGCTGACCTGCGGATGGAGATGGAAGCGCAGCGCATAAGCATTGCCGCCCGGCCCCACCAGATGCTCCTCGCCCATGAAGTCGTGGCCGTCGAGCGACAAATAAAGCTTGCGGCGATGCACGAGGCCGAAGCCTTCCTCATAGCCGTCGTGGGAGGTATCGAGCCAGATCTGCCCGTCCGTCTCCTCGCGCCGGCACGTCACCACATCCGGCCGCAACGCCATGCCGCCATGGGGCAGCAGCATCGCCGAATTGGTGTTGTCGACGACCAGGGTCGAGTGTGCCGCGGTCGTGCGCTGCACCTGACCCCATTCCTTGCTCCAAGGATGCGCGCCGCAATTGACGATCATACGTTCGTCATCGAAGGAGAGCTCGAAGGACAGCGTCCCGGCATGGGCATGGGTATCGAGCCCATGGCGCGGTGGCGCACCGCAATCCATGATGACGACCGTCTTGCCGCGATCGAGGCGCTGGAAGCCGGTGAGCGGCAATTGGTTGAGCGGCCGCAATTTGTCGCCGGCGCGCTGGAACAGCTGCACGACATGCACGGGGTCGAGTTCCGGCGTGTCGTTGAAGCCCGCCAGCATCGCGTCGCCATGGCTCAGCATAAGGAGGACCGAGCCCAGATTGTTGATGGCCATCGAAAGGCCGTCCGGCAGCTTGGCGCCGGCGAGAGCATAGGTGTCCCTGAGATCGATGAGGTGCTGCAGCAATTCCAGCATCACCTGCGGCGAGCGTTCGACATGGCCGCCATCGGCCAGGATCTGGGCAGCAAGCGTCGGGCCAAGCAGCGCCTGGCCCTTGGCCAGCCATTTCTCGCCGCGCGGCAGAATGAGGCCGGCCAGCATCAGGCTGATAATGGCCTTCACATGCGCAGCCCCCGCCAGACCATCGGGGAGCGCACGGGCCAGATGTTCCGCCTGACGCGAGAGCGAGAGCAGGAGTTGCGAGCGGAACAGCGCGTCGCTGTTCACTTCGAGATAGGTGTGGTTGAGGAGAATGTTGCGGATGCGCGCGGCGAGGATATCCGCGCGCCAGGAGAACTCGTCGTAGCGCTCGTTCTCCTCCAGCCAGCGCATGATCAGCGCCTTGCCGAGATTGCGCGCCGATGGTCCGCCGACGGCACGAAGGTCATTGAGCCAGGCGAAGGAATTGACGATCTCGCGCCAGCCCTCGCTCATGCCGATCGGGTTGCCAAGGGGCTTCGGGCTCCGCACCACTTCGCCGGCAAAACGGAACTCGTCACTGAGCAACAGCAGACCCGCCTGCGGATCGCCCGGCCAGGGTTCCGGCGAAGGCAATTGCAGATCGCCCGCCGAGCGCTTGCCGAGCGTCATGTGGTAAAGGCCGGTCTCATAGACCGGCTGCATCAGGCGCCGCTTGCAGCGCTGCCAGATGAGGGCACCGGGCAACGAGAAGAACGTCTGCAGGCGCGGCGCCACCAGTTTCGGCCGCTGGTTACCGCGCCGCTGGCCGGTCCTTTTCGTATCGATGCCGCTGCCCTCGGCCATCGCCGCCGGGCCCGGTTTCAGGTCCGCAAGCCGGCGATATTGCCGGCATAGGCTGATGGACCGCCCTTGAAGGTCGCCGTACCCGCGACCAGTACATCGGCACCCGCAGCCACCACCTGGCGGGCGGTTTCGACATTGATGCCGCCATCGACCTCGAGATCGATGACCCGGCCGTTTTGCGCGGCGCTCACCTTGTCGATGCGGCGGCGGATCTCGGCGATCTTGTCCAATGCCGAGGGGATGAAGGCCTGGCCGCCGAAGCCCGGATTGACGCTCATCACCAGGACGAGGTCGAGATCGGGCAGCGAATAATCGAGTACGTCGATCGATGTCGCCGGATTGAGCGAAATTCCCGCCTTTTTACCCAGCGACTTGATGAGCTGGACCGTGCGGTGCGGATGCGGGCCCGCTTCCGGGTGGAAGGTGATGATATCGGCCCCGGCAGCGGCGAATTCGGCCACAAAGGGGTCGACGGGGGCGATCATCAGATGCACATCGAACGGGATCTTGGCGTGCGGTTTCAATGCCTTGAGGACGCCCGGGCCGATGGTGATATTTGGAACGAAATGCCCATCCATGACGTCGACATGGACATAATCGGCCCCAGCAGCCGCAATGGCGGCGACTTCCGTGCCCAATTGGGCGAAATCGGCCGATAGAATGGAGGGGGCAATTTTGGTTTTCTGCTGCATGAGAGCCTAACTAGCATCCGCCCCGCGCCGCGATCAAGGACAGGGGGGTCGTAACCTCGCCCACCTACGGTCTTCCTCGCGCATGCCACCCCCGCATTCCTGCCCCTTTGCCGGGGCCGGCTTCGCCTTATATTGCTGAACCAGCGAGTTTACCTGTCAGGAAGCGCCCATGGCCGCCCCCCATTCCCCCGCTCAAGCCAAGACGGCCGGCGAGGTTACGCCACATACCCAGCTACACGCCTTGCAGGCGCTCCTCCCGCATCTCTGGCCCAAGGGGCAGTGGGATTTGCGCGGCCGCGTCATCCTGTCGGTGATGTGCCTCATCATTGCCAAGGTGGCCAATGTCTATGTGCCGATCCTGTTCAAGCGGATGGTCGACGCGCTGGGGCACCCGATTGGCACCACGGCCAGCATCATCGGTATTTCGCTGGGGCTGCTCATTGCCTATGGCATCGCCCGCGTGATCTCCCAGGCCTTTGCCGAATTCCGCGATGGCATCTTTGCCAAAGTCGCCCAGCGCTCGATCCGTGCCGTGGCGCTCTCGACCTTCCGGCACCTTCATGCCCTGTCATTGAAATTTCACCTCGAGCGCCAGACCGGCGGCCTCAACCGCGCCATCGAGCGCGGCGCCAAGGGCATCGAGTTCCTACTGTTCTTCATCCTGTTCAACGTGCTGCCCACGCTCATCGAAATCGCCATGGTCTGCGTCATCCTGTGGACGCTTTACGACTGGACCTATGCCGCCGTCACCTTCGTCACCATCCTGGTCTATATCTGGTATTCGCTCAGCGTCACCGAATGGCGCATCCAGTTCCGCCGCGACATGAATGAGAGCGACCAATCCGCCAATACCAAGGCGGTGGATTCGCTTCTCAATTACGAGACGGTCAAATATTTCGGCAATGAAGAGCACGAGGCGCGGCGCTATGACGTGGCGCTGCAGGCCTATGAGAAGGCGGCCGTCAAAAGCCGCACGTCACTGGCCCTCCTCAATGTCGGTCAGGCCTTCATCATCGCGACGGGTCTGGTGCTGATGATGGGGATGGCCGCGCGCGGCACCGCGCAAGGAACCATGACCGTCGGCGATTTCGTGCTGGTCAACGCCTATCTCATCCAGCTCTATCTGCCGCTCAACTTCCTCGGCTTCGTCTATCGCGAAATCCGCCAGTCGCTCATCGACATGGAATCGATGTTCGCCTTGCTGCGCGTCGATATCGAGATCGCCGACAAACCGGACGCCAAGCCGCTTGCCGTGCCGCAAGGCGCGCTGACCTTCGAGAATGTCGAATTCGGCTATGATCCGCGCCGCCCGATCCTCAAGGGCGTCAGCTTCACCGTGCCGGCGGGGCACAAGCTTGCCATCGTCGGCCCGTCGGGCGCCGGCAAATCGACGCTCTCGCGCCTGCTGTTCCGCTTCTATGACGTCGATAGCGGCCGCATCCTCATCGACGGGCAGGACATCCGCGACGTGACGCAGAAGTCTTTGCGCGATGCCATCGGCATCGTGCCGCAGGACACGGTGCTCTTCAACGACACGGTCGCCTATAACATCGCCTATGGCAGGCCCGGTGCCAGCACGACGGAAGTCGAGCAGGCGGCCGAGCTTGCCCATATTCATGACTTCGTGATGGGCCTGCCCGACAAATACGAGACCAAGGTCGGCGAGCGGGGCCTGAAGCTATCAGGCGGTGAAAAGCAGCGCGTCGCCATCGCCCGCACGATCCTCAAAGACCCGCCGATCCTGCTGTTCGACGAAGCCACCTCTGCACTCGATTCCCATACCGAACGCGAGATCCAGGACAATCTGGCGGAGGTGTCGCGCGATCACACAACACTGGTCATCGCCCATCGCCTCTCCACCATCATCGATGCCGACGAGATCATCGTGCTGGATGACGGCCGCATCGCCGAGCGCGGACGCCATGAAGAGCTGCTCGCGGCCCAGGGCCAATACGCCGCCATGTGGCGCCGCCAACAGGAAGCAGCCAGGAAAGAGCTGATGGGCGGCGAATTGATGAGCGGGAGCAGCGGCAGTAAAGTGCCGGCATGAATGCCGTCAGCGATTCGAGTCTCGCCCAGCATGCCGCCCAGATTGAGGCTGGCGATCGTCGCGCGCTTGCGCGTGCCATCACGCTCATCGAATCGACCCGCGCCGACCATCGTCGCCAGGCTGAAGCGCTGATCGAGCAACTGCTGCCCAGAAGCGGCAAGTCCCTGCGCATCGGCATCTCCGGCCCGCCGGGTGTCGGCAAATCGACCTTCATCGAGGCCTTCGGGCAATATGCGATCGGGCAAGGCAAGCGCCTCGCCGTGCTGGCGGTCGATCCATCCTCGCGCCTCTCGGGCGGATCGATCCTCGGTGACAAGACGCGCATGGAAGTGCTGTCGCGTGCGGAAGCGGCCTTCATCCGCCCCTCCCCCGCCGGCTTGACCCTGGGCGGGGTTGCCCGGCGCACGCGCGAAGCGCTGCTGGTCTGCGAGGCGGCGGGCTTCGATCTCATCATCGTTGAGACGGTGGGTGTCGGCCAGTCGGAGACAGCGGTCGCCGAAATGGTCGACCTGTTCCTGCTGCTGCTGCTGCCCGGCGCTGGCGACGATCTGCAGGGCATCAAGCGCGGGATCATGGAACTGGCCGATATTCTGGTCATCAACAAGGACGATGGTGATCTTTCCACCGCTGCCGCCCGCTCGGCGGCCGATGTCGCCAATGCGCTGGGCCTGATGCAGCCGCGCCACGCCGGCTGGCGGCCTGAGGTGCTGCGCTGCTCGGCGCTCAAGCAAACCGGGATCGACGCTGTCTGGATGCGGGTCGAGGCTTTCGCCACGGCCCTGAAACAGAGCGGCGGCTTTGATGCCCAGCGCCGCGACCAGGCCAAGGCCTGGCTGTGGCATGAACTCTCCGACAGCCTGATCGAGGCCTTGAAGGCCGATCCCCACGTCGCCGCCCAGTTGGGAGCATTGGAGACCAAGGTCGGTGCCGGCAAGATCGCCCCCGGCACGGCCGCCCGCAGCCTGCTGGCCGGTTTCCTCCATAGGACGTAAGAAGCCGTCGTTATGATGATTTTCCCAGGCGCTTTACCTGGGTATGGCATATTTCAGGCACCAATTTGTCAGATTTATCGCGAAATTAACTAATCCGTTACCTGCCATTCCTAGAGTGCCAGCGCTGTCATGCATCCATGCGAGCTGGAACCAACGCCTTGGTTCTTGGCGCTGCGGGTCGGGCGGCCTCTTGGGGAAGCGGCAAGCAGGTGGGGTATGTCAAAATCGTTCGGGATCGCGGCCAAACTGGCCCTGGCCATCGCGCTCTTTGCGCTGCCGGTCGGCTTTACAATTATCCTACTGATCAAATCGCAGCAGGTTGCGATCGACTTCGGCACTAAAGAAGCGCAGGGAAACCTCTATCTTCGTGACCTCCGCAAGGCTCATGCCGCGCTGCGCGATGGCGAAGATCCGGGAAAGGTTGCCGGCACGATCACCGAGGCCGAGGCGAAGTTCGGGGCCGACATGGTCACCGCCGAGCATGTTGAGGCCGCGAATGCGGTGCTCAAAAGCGGCGACCGCGATGCCAGCGCTGCAGCCATCCGTGCGCTCATCTTGCAGGTTGGCGACAAGTCGAACCTGATCCTCGATCCCGATCTCGATTCCTATTACGTGATGGATCTGGTGCTGCTCAAAGTGCCGGACTTGCTGGATCGCGTCACCCAAGTGGCCAGCTACATACGCAGCCATCAAACGCCCGTCGAGGGAAACTATACGATCAACGACGTAGCCGAGCTACTGAAATTGGACGGTGGGTTCCAGACAGTCGTCGAGGCGGCCGCTGGATCGCTGGGCTCCGCCTATAATGGCAGCAAAGTGAATGCCTATGGGCTGGAAGGCGTTCTCCCAGAGCGCCTTAGCAAGAGCTATGACGCAATGACTGCGGCGCTGACTGCCTTTACCGCCACCTATATGAGCAGCGAGCTGGCCGGCGGCAAAGAGAAGCTGGATGTTGCCGCCGTCGTCGCTGCCGAAAAGAACGCCCGCGACACTATCACGGCCTTTGGCGATGCCAATGACGCGACTCTGGCCGAACTGCTGGACGCGCGCGTCGATAGTTTCGTGGTCAAACGCATTCGCGACTTGAGTATAGCCGCCGTCTCCTTTCTGGTCGCCATCTTCGCTACCTTCTGGTTCATCCGTCGCTTCGTGACGCGGCCCGTGGTGGAACTGGCCGGCATCATGGACCGGCTGGCTGAGGACCGTACTGACCTTGCCGTGCCGCTGCTGGGGCGGGGTGATGAACTGGGCCGCATGGCGCGCGCCGTCGAGACCTTCCGCGTCGGCATCGGCAAAAGGCTGGAACTGGAAAACGCTGCCAAGGCAGAAGCCGAGCATCGCGAAAAGCAGATCCGCGACATCCAGACACTCTGCAGCGATTTCGATCGCACCTTCGTCAATGCCGTCGGCTCGATGATGGGCAGTGCCGGGGATCTGCGCCAGCAATCCGAGGTGATGCGCGCGGCCGCCCAGACTTCCGGCGCACAATCGGAAGAAGTCTCGCGCCTGGCCGCCACCGCCGCCGGCAACGCGCAATCCATCGCCGGTGCGGTCACTGAAATGTCGGCCTCGATCTCCGAGATCGGGCGCCAGGCCGAGACCGCGACGCAGACGGCTGAAACGGCCGTCGCGCGCGCCTCGGACATCGGGCGCATCGTTAATGGCCTGACCGAAGTCGCCGGCCGTGTGGCGGGCGTCCTCGGCCTCATCCGCGACATTGCGGGGAAGACCAATCTGCTGGCCTTGAATGCCACCATCGAAGCG
Organism: Pseudomonadota bacterium; assembly: GCA_016183985.1. Lineage (GTDB taxonomy): Bacteria > Pseudomonadota > Alphaproteobacteria > Dongiales > Dongiaceae > Dongia. The sequence continues at coordinate 332,687 of JACPDN010000010.1, forward strand.
GCCAGCGCCGGAGAGGCCGGCCGGGGTTTTGCGGTCGTGGCGACCGAGGTCAAGAGTCTGGCCAATCAGACGACCGATGCCACGGCCGAGATCGAGGCGCAGATTTCCGGCGTGCAGAAGACGGCCCAGGATGCCGCTTCCGCCATCTCGGAAATCACCGAGGTCATCCACGGCATGAATGAATCGACCGGCGCCATCTTCGCCGCCGTGACGCAGCAATCGGCGGCAACGCAAGAGATCGTCCGCAACGTCACCGAAGCCAGCGCCAAGACCCGGGAGGTGGCCGAGGTCATCTCCGAGGTAAAGGCCGCCGCCGAGACGACCGGCGAGCGCTCGGGCCAGGTGCTGGAAGTCGCAGGCTCGGTCAACGGCCAGGCCGGCACGCTGAAATCCGTGGTCGAGCAGTTCCTCGGCCAGCTCATCAGCACCGCCGGCAGCGATCCCGCCATGCGTCAGGCGTGAGCGGGAGCTTAAGATGGCGATAAGAATAGGAAATTCACCCGATCCGGGGAACGTTTCGTCACGGTCCCAGGGTGGGCAGAGTGGTGGCCCGGCGCCGGAATCGCCTTGACGTTCCGGGGTTTGCCACGTAAAAACCGCCCCGAGCTGGCCGGAACCTTATGTTTCCGGCCCCTTTCTTTTAGATAAGTGTTTGGATTAGAAGGATTCTCGCCATGTCCCGGCGTTGCGATATCACTGGCAAGGGTGTGCAGACCGGCCACAATGTGAGCCATGCCAACAACAAGACGAAGCGCCGCTTCCTGCCGAACCTGCAGGAAACCAAGCTGCTCTCGGACACGCTCGGGCAGCAGATCCGCCTGAAGCTGACGACCCATGCCATCCGCTCGATCGAGCACAATGGCGGCCTCGACGCCTATCTCGCCAAGACGGCGGACAAGAACCTGCCGGACGAAGCGAAGCGCCTGAAGCGCCGCATCGAAAAGGCCGCCGCCAAGGCCGCTGCCTAAGATCTTTCGTCCTTCCGGACGACGCAACAAGGCCCGCGCCCCAAGGTGCGGGCCTTTTGTTTTGCCTGATCCATCAATTCCGCCTGCTTAGCCGGCCTCCTAAACACCTGCACTAAATTGAGGCTAGCCCCGCGCCCGGCGCGGGTTGTGGCCGGTCCGAGCCGTAGCTAGATTCTGATCCAGCAAACGCCATCAGCCACGAGTTCATCCATGAGCAAGCCCGGTCCCTATCGCCTGCAGCAGACCCTTTCCGCCGATGCGCCGGTGGTGGGGGTGCCGATGTGCGTGAAATTCATTGATGGGCAGAACTATCACACGGTGGGCGAGAAATACCTGACCGCACTCATCGACGGTTCCGGCGTCTATCCGCTGTCTTATCCGGCACTTGGGCCCGCTTTGCCGGTCGAAGCCCTGCTCGACCATGTCGACGGCCTGCTCTTCACGGGAAGCCCCAGCAACATCGCCGTCGAGCATTATAGCGGCGACCCGGACCGCGATGACAGCCCGCAGGATCCCGGCCGCGATGCCGTCACCCTGCCGCTCCTGCGCGCCGCCTTGAAGCGCGATATCCCGGTCATCTGCATCTGCCGCGGTTTCCAGGAACTCAATGTGGCGCTGGGCGGCACCCTCCATACCCGGATTCACGAATTGCCGGGGAAGCTGGACCATCGTGGTGCCGACGGCTCCTATGACGAGATCTACAGGCCGGCGCACCAGTTGCTCCTCGAGAAGGGCAGCGTTTTTGCCGGCATCTTCGACACGCAAGAGATCACCGTGAATTCCGTGCACTGGCAGGGCATCAACAAGCTGGGCCAGGGCCTCGTCGTCGAGGGCCGCGCGCCGGATGGCGTCGTTGAGGCCATGCGTGTGGCGGGCAAGCGATTTGCCCTCGGCGTGCAATGGCATCCGGAATATCGCTGCGTCGAAGATCCGGATTCGATGAAGCTGTTCCGCGCCTTTGGCGATGCCGTGCGCGCCTATGCGGCGGAGCGCCGCGGCGGGTCGAAGGCCGGCGCCGCCGCGTAAAAGACGGGCGGCGTCCGTCAAACCGGCGCAGGAATTTTTCCGGCAGCCCCGATAAAGGCGCTTCGGATTCTTGATCATATTCGCGTGAACAGTGGATTCGCGCGGCGATTCCAAACACTTCCGAGGCATGCAGGCCTGCATGCCAGATTTGCATTCTTTTGGAATCGCGCCCCTTGAATTCGGGTGTATCAGGATCATCTAAGTCATATGCGAATGGCGACGGTTGCAATGACCGTTGCCAGCACCGGAAGCGGTCTCCCCCACCGTAACCGGACTCCGCTAACACGGAGTGTCGAACGCCCGGTCCTCCCCTGACCGGGCGTTCATATTTTCTGGGTCTTGCTTCCACTTTTATGCAGCTGTTCAACTATCGCCCGCGCCGATGCTGGACGCAGATCGATTCGTCATGCGATTCCAACATCATCGTCGCGACATGAAGAATGGATGACCGATGCGCATCGCCACCTGGAATATCAATTCGCTGCGTCTGCGTATCGATCTACTGCGTCGATTGGTGCAGCAGGAAGGCTGCGACGTCATCTGCCTGCAGGAAATCAAGGTTGAAGACGGCCTCTTCCCGCTCGAGGCGGTGAAGGCTCTCGGCTACCCTTACGTCCGCTTCCACGGCATGAAGGGCTATAACGGCGTCGCGATCCTCTCGAAGATTCCATTCGAGGTGATGGACCCGAAAGATTGGTGCCTGAAAGGCGATGCGCGCCATGCCCATGTGGTCTTGGATGGCGATGTCGAGTTGCACAATTTCTACATCCCGGCCGGCGGCGACATTCCCGATCCCGACAGCAATGTGAAGTTCGCGCATAAGCTCCAATTCCTCGACGAGCTTAAGGCGCATTTCGACGCCGGGGCCAAGGCCGGTGCATCGGCCAAAGGCAAGGCGATCATGGTGGGCGACCTCAATATCGCGCCGCTCGAGGATGACGTGTGGTCGCACAAGCAACTTCTTTCCGTCGTCAGCCACACGCCGATCGAAGTCGAAAAACTGAACGCCGTGCAGAAAGCCGGCAAATGGGTCGACGCCGTCCGGCAGATCACGCCGGCGCCGATCAAGCTCTTCTCCTGGTGGAGCTATCGCTCGGCCGATTGGACCAGGAACGATCGCGGTCGGCGGCTGGACCATGTCTGGGTGACGCCCGCCATCTCGAAACGCGTGCGTCACGCCACGATCCTCAAGGACATGCGCAGCTGGACCCAGCCCAGCGATCATGTCGCCGTCATCGTCGATATCGATTGAACGAAAAAAGGGGATGGCCCAAAAGCCATCCCCATCAAAGCGTCGCAGGGTTCGAAGGTACCCGAACTCAAAGGTTCCGCGGTGGAGAGAGAGACTTCAGACCTGCCGCAATTCTTCATCGATGCGTTCGATGAGATAGAGCGCCACGGCCAAGCGGTCGCGCCGGATCACTTGCTCGGCCGCCAATTCAACCAATGGCACAAGACGCGCGTAAGCTTCAGGTGAGGCGCAGATATAGGTCATCGCGCAATCGCCAGCTTGGCGGAAGCTGTTGATCATCTGTGCCCGCGCGCCGATCCAATCGAGATGATGGCTGAGCACCTGCGCATGGCGCAGGCCGCCGGGCTGTTCATGGATTGAGGCCAGCAATAAATCCGCCGTACGTTCATAGATGCTGGCCAAAGCTTCGAGTGTCACAGCAGGAGCGATGGCGGCGCTGGCGCGCTTGGCCACGCGAGACGCCGTCGGCTGCTTGCCGCGCGACATCGTCGCGATAACGCCCTGCATGTTCTTAGAGTTCTGCCGGAATTGTACGCCCATGATGGGATCCCCATGTCATCAAAATGTCATCGCAGGTGATCCGCCCTGCTGAAGCCAGGATGATATGGAGCCGGGAATAACTGAAGTGACACCTGTGAGTCTTTCCCGCCAATGACTAACGGAATCACGACAAGTGTCGCTTCTGGTTAAGCACATCCATCACTTGCACATTTGCATGATTAGTTTTGCCGCCCGCCGCCGCGATTGATGGCATGTTCATGCCATACATAAGCAAGCATCGTGGCAAAGATGATGCCGCCCCCAAGCAGTGTCGCAGCACCCGGAACTTCGTGAAAAAGCAGCCAGACCCAGAGCGGACCCAAGGGTGTTTCAATGGCGCCCAGCAAGGCGGCTTCGCTCGCGGCCAGTCGTTGGGCGCCCTTGGCATAAAGCACGAAGCCGATGCCTGAGGTGATCGGGCCGAACAAGGCGAGCCACAGAATGTCATGCGGCGACACGCTGAAAGGTGCTGCGAATGGCAACGCCATCAGCGCCGTGAGGAGACAGGCGCAGGCGCCCACCGCCACCATCGGCAAATCGGGATGCCGGCGCAAATAGACCGTGATGACGGCCATCAAAAAGGTCATCAGCAGGGCAAGCCCGTCGCCGCGGAGATTGCTGTCGAAGACGCCGGCACCGCCGCCGGCAAAGCTCGGCGCCACCATGATGCCGATGCCGATAGCCGCGAGAAGGCTGGCGATCAGTGCGGCCTTGCTGGGTCTTTCGCGCAGGATGAGAAAGGCGAGCACCGCCGCGACGAAAGGAACGGCCGCATAGATCAGCGACACTTTGGCAACGGTGGTAAGTGTCAGTGCCGCAATGAAGACCAGCATCGCCAGTGCGGAGAGCATGGCCGTGACCCAGAACGGCCCCCCGGCGGCCTTAAAGACGCGCCAGCATTGCGGCCCATCACGCAGGCGCATGAAGATGAAGAGGGCTGCCGCCCCCAGGCCACCGCGCCAAACCAGCATGGTCCAAAGATCGGTATCAACGACACGGGTAAAGAAGCCGGCAGTACTCCAGGCAAGGGCCGCGCCGAGAACCAGCAGCATGCCGATCTGGCGCTGCAGGACAAAGCTGCGCAGATCAGTCTCGACGCTTTGGATCCGTGGCAGCGACAAGGCATTTAACCTTCTGGGGTTTCGTCTTGCGGGTGCAGGCCAATGTGGCATGACAACCACGCGTGAACCGAGCACGGGTGGTCGTGCAAAGGCGACAAAGAGTAGCGGGAATGGGTCAGCCGGAAGCTTGGCCGGTGGATGCCGCATGAGGCGGATCACCCGATCGTCCAGCCGCTCGCAGCGGATGGCGGCCAACCGGCCGGCCAGGCTCGGGTCCGCGAGACCGGCAGAGCATGTTTCTGGCCACGACCTGCACAACCCGATATTCTTTCTAGCAACCTTTACGATTAAAATAACATGGCGTCGTATACCTCTTCGGAGGGCGGGTTAGCGGCCCTGCTATTTTTAGGATGCGGTGCCGGGATGGCCCCGACATAATGCGGGCGCGTACCCCCAAGACAGCGTGAGAGGCCGGACGGTACCCATCACCATGGCCCGCAAATCACCAGTCCCGCGGCGGATGCCGAAGAAGATTGCGACCGGCCCGCAGAAGTTTCCTGCCGCCGTGCACGCCGCCATCGATGCGCAGTGGTTCGACGTTGATGCCGTGCCGGTACCGGTGCTGGTGGTGCCGATCAATTATCCGACCGGCTGGCATATCGAGCCGCATATGCACCGGAAGGCACAGCTGATCTATTGCTGCTCGGGCGTCATGATGGTCGAGACCGCGTACGGGCAATGGGTGGCGCCGTCCAATTGCAGCGTATGGGTGCCGGGCGGCATGGAACATGAAATCCACATCACCCGGGCCGCCGAGATGCGGACACTCTATGTCGAGCCGGAGGCGCGTGCGGGACTTCCCGCTCAACCTTGCACCTTGGGCGTTGCCCCACTGCTGCGCGAGTTGATCCTCGCCTCGGCGATTTCCGGCACCGCGCCGGATCCCGCAAACTTCATGCCGGGCTCGCCGAATGGGCATATCGCCGAGGTGCTGCTCGATCAGATCCTCGCCATGCCGCCCAGCGAGCTGCACATTCCGATGCCGGCCGACCGCCGTCTGAAACCCATCTGTTCGGCACTGATCGCCGATCCGGGCGACCGGCGCAGCCTCAAGGAATGGGCAGATGAGGCGGGTGCCTCGGACCGCACCATCGAGCGCCTCTTCATGCAGGAAACAGCACTCACCTTCCACCGCTGGCGCGAGCAGATGCGGGTGCTCAAGAGCCTCACCCTGCTGCAGGGCGGTCGCGCGGTGAAGAATGTGGCGCTGGAACTGGGCTTTGCCAACCCAAGCACCTTCATCACCATGTTCCGCAAGACCATGGGCATGACGCCGGGCGCCTATTTGAAGGGCGCGCCGCCAAAGGACGATGCTTGATCAGGCGGCGTCGCTCTGCGGCACAGGTTCTTCGGGCGCGAGCCCTTCCTTGGCCGGCGGCGCCTCAGCCTTCGGCGTATCGGCCGGCCTGATAACGCGCGGCGCCGGCGTGTCACTGATAACGTCGAAATCGAAACGGGTCATAATCGGTCTCCTTTGAGTGAGACCGCCTTCCCTCATCTGCCTTGGGTCATCCCATCTATGCTGGAAAAAACAAAGGCCGCCTGGTGGAAGGCGGCCTGGTTTTCAGATGCGAAGGTGCAGATACCCTCAGGCCGCCGGATTATACCAGCGGTACCAAAATCGCTGCCCGAGCGAGGCGGCAGCGGAGAGGGTGAGGTTCGTTGTCATGGGCGCAACTCTAGCGGCTCCAGACCCAGCTGGCAAGAGCAGGTCGCGGACGGGACAGATCGTCACATCGGCATGGGCAGCATCATGATTGTTCCAGCAGAGGGAGGAGCGCGATGAGCGCCGGAAGCAAACATCATCAGGGGCAATGCCTGTGCGGCGCCGTGCGCTATCGCGTTGCAGGCGGCCTGCGCCCGGTCATCGCCTGCCATTGCTCGCAATGCCGGCGTGCCACCGGGAATTATATGACGGCGACGGCCGCGATGCGCGAGACGCTGACCATCGAGGGTGCGCAGAACATCACCTGGTTCACCTCCTCCGACACGGCAAGGCGCGGCTTCTGCAAGATCTGCGGCTCGAACCTCTTCTGGGAAGGCAAGGATCGGCCCTATACCAGCATCACCGCCGGTTCGCTCGACGGCCCTACGGGCCTGACGCTCGACCGGCACATCTATGTGGCCGACAAGGGCGATTACTACGAGATCGCCGACGGCGTCGCCCAATCACAGGAATTCGAAGGCTACGATCCGATGCCGCCGAAATAGTGCCTGTTTTGAGGCGACAAGGCCGCACCTTTTCCGCTAAAGCATCGGCATGCTCGACCCGGCCCTCGATACCCTGCTGCTGCCTTTTACGACGCGTGCGCTCGTCTGGCCCAAGGCTGGGCAGATCCTGTTTCTGCGTGCGCGGATGGGTCAGGCGTTGATGCAGCCGGATGTGCCGCGTGGGCGTTTCTTGTGCCGGCAGACATTCCAGCCTTTCGCCAAGGAATTATCGCTGGGGCAACTGGCGCTGGATCGCGGGCCGGAAAATGCCGCTGGCCCGTTTCCCATGACGCTCGTCCTGCCGCCGCGCCAGCGTGAAGAGGCGCGCTATCTGTTGGCGGAGGCCGTGATGGCGACAAGTCCTGGTGGCGTCATCGTGGCGGCCGCCACCAACACCGAGGGCGCCCGGTCGATCGAGGCCGATTTTGCCAAACTTACCGGCGATGTCGTGTCATTGTTCAAGAATAAGAGCCGCGTCTTCTGGGTGACCCTGGATCCGGAGCGTATCGATCCTGCACTCGTGCAGGAATGGCTGGCGCTGGGCGCGCCGCGCCGGCTGACAAGCGACGCGCGCTTCCTCACTCGGCCTGGCCTTTTCGCCTGGGACCGCATCGATGCGGGTTCCGCTCTTCTCGCCCAGCATCTGCCGGCCGATCTTGCCGGAAGCGGCGCCGATCTCGGCTGCGGCTTTGGCTATTTGAGCGCCGAGGTTCTGGCGCGCTGTCCGAACGTCAGCGAACTGGCGCTCTATGAAGCGGAGCGGTTGGCACTCGATCTTGCCTGCGAGAATCTGACGCCGCTTGCCGGCAAGGTGCGGCTCGATTTTCTATGGCAGGACGTGACCGAGGGCTTGCGCGGCAGCTATGACTTCATCGTCAGCAACCCACCCTTTCATACCGGGCGTGCCGACCGGCCGGATCTGGGGCAGGCCTTCATCATCGCCGGCGCCAAGGCGCTGAAACCCGGCGGGCGCATGTTCTTTGTCGCCAATCAGCATCTGCCCTATGAGGCGACCTTTGCCGCCCATGTGGCACGGCATCGCATCATCACGAGCACGGATGGCTACAAGATCATCGAGGCGATCAACATCCAGGCGGTGAGTGCGCGATGAAACTGGTCAAGCACCTTGCCAATCTGGGCTATGGCAGCCGCAAGGAAGTGACGGCGATGATCCGCAACGGCCGCTTCACCGATGCCGCCGGCAACGAGATCGACGAAGATTCCGACGTCGCCCATGGCGAGCTGCGCTTCGACGGCGAGAAGCTGGATCCCGACGCCAGCGCCGTCATCATGCTCAACAAGCCGTTGGGTGTGACATGCTCGACCAAGGATCCGGGGCGCATCGTCTATGACATCCTGCCGATGCGCTGGCGCTTCCGGAAACCGCCGATTTCGCCCATCGGCCGCCTCGATCGGGATACGTCGGGGTTGCTGCTCTTCACCGCCGATGGCGGTTTTCTGCACCGGGTCATTTCACCCAAATCCAACGTGCCGAAGATCTATGAAGTGACGCTGGCGCGACCGCTCGAAGGGCATGAGGGCGCGCTTTTTGCCAGCGGCACCTTGATGCTGGAATCGGAAACCAAGCCGCTGCTGCCGGCGGAAATGATCGTGACCGGTGAAAAGTCGGCACGCCTCACCCTGCATGAAGGCCGGTATCACCAGGTGAGACGCATGTTCGCCGCCACCGGCAACCATGTCGATGCCCTGCACCGCGCGGCGATCGGCACGCTCACTTTGGGCGATCTGCCGGAAGGAGAATGGCGGGAGCTTTCGGCCGAAGAGATCGGTCGCGTCATCCTCCCTTAAGCGAAGGCGAAATAATCCAGCAGATAATGGGCAAAGCCGACCGGCCAAAGCGAACCGGTGCGGCGATAGCAGGCCATGGCCAACACGCCATAGAGTGCTGCGGCGATCATGCCGGCCGGCGCCCGCCACCAGTGATAGAGGCCAAAGAGCAGCCCGGTCACCAGGATCGTCCGCCACATGCCCCAGCCCAAGGCCGCAAAGACCTGGCTGCCGAGCTTGCGGAAGACCAGTTCCTCATGGAGTGCTACCAGAGCCAACCCCAGGGTGATGTCGAAGGCATAGAGCATGCCTTTGGGCTGCGGGTATTGCCCAAGCGGCAGTTGCGGGAAAAGCGAAAAGAGATAGCTGTCGACGGGAAAGGCGCGAAAGAGGACGGCGATGCCCGCGACCCAAAGGACCGCTTCCAGCGTGCCGACCTTGAGATCGTCCTGCTGGCGCAGGCACCAGCGCCCGGCCGGCAGAATGAAGATCACGGCAATGGCGGCAATCCGCCCGGCATAATCCGCGAGCAGCCAGGGCAATGCCTCGGTCTGGCCCAAGCGGTAGAGCTGGGTGGGCAGCATGGCCAGCATCGCCAGAACAAAGCAGATGGCCAAACGCTGCGAGCGGGGAACGGAATCCGCCCGCACGCGCTGCCCCTGCAGCAATAACTCGATATCCGTCATGCTGCCCCCCCGATGGCCGCATCCAGTTTTCCAACCCCGGAAACCAGCATGCCAGCAGGGGGCGGCGGCAGACTGTGACGGCCATCACATTCCATCGGCAACGGGGGAAAACCGATGGAATAGACCGGGATCGACGGAAATCCCGGGCCTATCGCAGATACCGCTCAGCGATAGAAATAGGGGTCGAGTACCCGGACCTCGGTAATATCGTTCACCGGCAGATTGGTCTTGCCCGCCGCGCGACGGATCGCTTCCGGATTGGGCCCGTCATAGATGCAATAAGACTTCTTCTTGTCCACACTGACGTAGGAATGAACCCAGGTAACACCGTCGGCCAGGTTGGTTTCGACGACCTTGAGGCAGGCCTTGGCGCCTTCGTCGTTGATGGGAACGACGAGACCGGCGGCGAAAGAGCGCTCGACGATATAGCGGGGCATGTTCTTCTCCTTTGATTTTGCCAACCGGTTGGCTCCGGCCCGGCAAAGGCTAGGCAAGAGAAGAAGGGGCATCATCGGGAGTCCTCCCCATTTTGTGGCCGCCCCGTGGCACCTAACCCTGCCAGGGCAGCTTGCGAATCTCCATCTCGACATCAACGCCGGTGAGGCCGATATCCTTGAGCATGTGCGCGCTGAGGCCGCTCAGGCGCCGGCGCTGCTGCATGCGCTCCTGCCAATCGAGGCAGAGATGAACGAGGCGCGCAAGCCAGCCCGGACGAAAGCCGTGCCTGGCCGGCCGGGGCCGATTGGCAGCCTGATACGAAAAGGGCGTTTCCATGATGTCAAAGCTCCCGCTCGAAGAAGCAGAGCCAGGTATCGAGGCCCGCTTCGAGCGCGTGATAGGGGGCAATACGGTTGAAGCCGAGGCTTTCATAAAGGCGGATCGCCTCGTTCTGCCGATGGCTGGTATCGAGACGGATGGCGCGGTAGCCGATCGCCATGGCCTGCATGATGGCCCGCTCGGCCAGCGCCCGGCCAAGGCCGAGGCCGCGAAACGGCTCATCGAGAAAGAGCCGCTTCATCTCGGCGATGCCAAGGCCCAGATTGCGCAAGGCGACGCAACCCGCCGGCCGGCCGCGGTGATAGGCGACGAACAACGCGCCATGGGGCGGCGCATAGGCGCCGGGCAGGTCCGCCAGTTCCTGGTTAAAACTCGTCTCGTCGAAATAGCGATCAACGAGGGCGATGTCGGCGACATGGCGCCGGCGATGCCAGGCGACAAAGGCCCGCATCAGACCGCGCGCGTCGTCAAGCTCGGTGGGCGTCGTGGCGTGGACGATATCGTGACTTGCGCCGGCTTCGGGCTGGTACCTTTGTAATCGGGATTGCGACATGATCATTCCTGCATTGTTTCCGATACGGCCAAACTAGGAACGCGGGCGCCTCTCAGCATCGGGAGGACTCCCTATTTTTTGACCCCTGCCAGGACACCGATAGGCCCGTTAAGGCCAAGGCGATTGGCCATCGCCGCCGCTTCGCCACGCGAGCGCACACCGAGCTTGCCGAGGATGGAGGAAACGTGATGGTCGATGGTCTTTTCCGAAACGAAGAGCCGTTGTGCGATATCGGCGTTGCGCAGACCTTCCGTCAATTGCGCTAGGACGCCGAGCTCGCGCGTGGTCAGGCCGTGCGGATTGTGGCGGTGCCGTTCCTGCGCACCGCGCGCCACGCTGCGCACACCCGCCGCGCGCAGCCGCCGGCGCAGGATGCCGGCCAGCGGCTGCGCGCCAAGACCTTCGGCAACCGCAAGGGCTGCCCGCAGATCGTCTTCGTCATTGCTGTCGGCAAGATACATCGCGCGATGATAGGCGCAGCCCATATCGCACCATTTGGTCGCCGCGGCAGCAGGCCGCCCGGCGAGCGCCTCGACACTCGGCCCGGTACAATTCGTGGCGTCGTTCTGCGTCGGATCGATGCGCCAGCGCCAGAAGGCGATCTCGGCATTCATCCAGCCTTCCGGCTGTGCGAGGGCCAATGCCGCGGCTTCATCCAGTTCCTCGGCGCGGTCTTCGAGCCTGCCCTGCAGCCAGGCCGATTCCGCCATGGCCAGAACGACGAGACCGATACGCTGCAACTCGCCGGTCGGTCGCGCCAAGGCATAAGCTTCATCGAGCAAGGCATCGGCACCTGACTCGCCGCGGCGCGCCCGCAACAGGCCCAGCGTGAAAAGTGCCGGGATCTTGCTGATCGGTGCCGTCCGCGGATGACGGATGACAGCTTCGGCATCGGCCTCCGCTTCCAGCCATTCGCCGCGGTCGAGAGCGGCACGCGCACGTACCGTCGTCATGTAACGGCCCCAGGAATCGAGATCGTGCTGTTCGCAAAAGGCGATGCCGGCATCGAGATAGGGCTTGGCCATGCGGAAGTCGTGGGTGTCGACCGCGCGGGTCGCCAGATTGGTGTAGGCGCGCGCCGCCTGTTCGCGAAAGCCGCCGGCCAGCGCGAGGCTGAGGCTCTTTTCGAGATCGTCCCAGCCGCCGCTGTCACCTTCGGTGAGGCGTGCGGCACCTACATTGTTGTAGGCATGGCTGAGGATTTCGGTCTCGGCAAAGCGGCCGGCGAGGGCGATCGCCTTGGCGCCCCAATCGCGGGCCAGCCGCGTGCGGTTGGAGAGCATGTAGAGCTGGGCGCAATTGCTGTAGGCCATGGCCAATTCCGGTCCCGGCGGCAGACTTTCCAGCAGCGCAATCGCTTCCTTGGCGAATTGCTCGGCCGCGGCGTTCTGGCCGTTGAACCAGGAAAGGCGCGAGAGCCAGCGCAGATTATCACCTTCCTTGAGATGCGCGCCGATGCTGCGCCAGAGGCCCAGCGCCGCCTGACGGGCAGCGATCGCCTCCTCGGTGCGGTCGGTCACATAGCATTCGTAAGAAAACTTCTCATGCAGATCGGCCTTTTCCGCCGGCGGCAATGCACCGGCATAGCGCAAGGCCGTCTCGTAATGAGCCGCAGCCTCCCGGTGCGCGCTCAAGGCCGTGGCGCGGGCGGCCGCAAGCGGGGCGAGGCGCAGGACCGCTCCATTGTCCTGCGCGCGGTCCGCATGATGCACCAGGCGCGCGGTCACGATTTCGACCGGTGCCTGATACTGCAGGGCATTGAGAATGCGGGCGTGAAGATCGCGCCGATGAGGCACCGGCACGTTTTCTTCGACCGCACGGCGGGCGAGTTCGTGGCGGAAGGCGAGCGCGCCATCCTCCTGCGCCACCATGCCGACCGCAAGGCAGGCATCGATCGCCTCGGCATCGCCGCCGACGGTCTGCTCGATCAGCCAGCGCTCCGCCTTGCCGGGTACCAGCGAGGCGACATCGGCCACGGCGCGTGCCGAAGGCGCCAGTCGCGCCAGTCGCGCCATCACGGCATCGCGGACGGTCGCCGGTACCTTGGCATCGCCACTTGCCAGCACTTCGGTGATGAAGAAGGGATTGCCGCAGGTCGTCGCATAAAGCCCGGCGGCGGAACGGCCGACCGAGGCGGCGAGCCAGGCCACTGCATCGGCGCTGAGCGGGCTGAGCTCCAACCGCCGCATCGAGTCCGCCGGCAGGTCGCCGATGACAGCGCGCAAGGGATGGCGTTGCCCAACCTCGTCATCGCGATAGCTGACGACCAGCAACACGCCGAGCGCAGTGAGGCGACGGCCGAGAAATTTGACGAGGTCGAGCGTCGCTTCGTCGGCCCAATGCACATCCTCGATAACCAGGATGGTGGGCAGGCTGGAGCGGCCCAATTCCTCGATGGTGAGGTGGAACACCGTCTCACGCCGATCGGCGGCATCGACGGCGCCGGCAAAACCACCGCCCACCTGGCGGGCGATGTCATAGAGCGGCGCCAGGGGATGCGGCGTGAACAGCGCCTCGCATCCGCCCCAAAGAATGCGGAAGAGACGCCCCGTTTTGCACAGCGACAGATTGCCGGATTGATCGCTGGTGAATTGCCGCAGCAGCGACGTCTTGCCGATGCCGGCCTCGCCGATCACCAGCACCACCCGGCCCTCGCCATTGGCCGCCTCGCAGGCCCAGCCGGCCAGCGACTTCAAATGCGATTCACGCTCAAGCAAGCTCATGACGATCATTCCCCTGTGCATCGGGCCCAGCGTTGGCACGGGCGTTAGCACGTGCATTTCACACCCCGCAAGCCGCGCCAAGTCCAGTTTCAGGACTCACCGCAAGTTGAGGAATGAGTCATATGGAATGGGCTTTTCCTGGCCATAAACTGGAAACCAGTCGACTTGCACCGGGTTGTAGGCATGGCCCAAGATGCAAAGCCAAATTGGGAATGGAGCGCTCTCGTGGAAATCAAGGACCGCATCCGCGATGTGTTGCGGAGTGAAGCCGCAGCGATCGACGCCATCGACGTGACGGACAGTTTCATCGAGGCCATAGACTGGCTGATCGGGTGCCGCGGCAAGATCGTCACCATCGGCATCGGCAAGGCCGGCCACGTCGCCTTGAAATGCGCCGCCGTGTTGAGTGCCACGGGCATGCCTGCCTTCTTTCTGCATGCAGCGGAGGCGGCGCATGGCGATCTCGGCAGCCTCGGTGTTGGCGATCTCCTCATCGCCTTCTCGGTGAGCGGTACATCTTCTGAAGTGGTCGCAGCCGTGGCGCATGCCCGGCATCTGGGCATCCAGCGCGTCATCGCCGTCACCTCGTCGCGGCAATCCGCCTTGGGCCAAGCGGCCGATCTTGTGATCGAGATGGGAACGATCCCTGAGGCCTGCCCGCTGGGCCTCACCGCCACCGCGAGCACCGCGGCGATGTCAGCGATCGGGGACGCCCTCGCCCTTACCGCCATGGAACAGCGCGGCTTCACCCGCGAAGATTTTGGGAAACGCCATCCAGGCGGCGCGTTGGGCGAGGCGGCACGGGAAAACTGACCCCCGCCCCCAACTTGCCGGCCCCGCAACTTGCCAAAATGGCAGGGCCTTGCCATATTGCGCGTCCTGATTGTTCATGATTTATCCCAGCAACCTTAGGCAGCATCCATGGTCGCGCGCGTCCGCACGGTAGCTTTCGAAGGCGTCGATGTGCGACCCGTCGATGCCCAAGTTCAGGTCTCCGGCGGCATGCCGGCCTTCACGAAGGTGAGGCCAATTACAGCTTGGGAGTACTGATTGCCACAGCTACAGCGCTCTGTCGCGGCCCTACGTATCAGCGGAGATGGGTTAGTCCCCGACGAGATATCGGGGATCATTGGCAGCAAGCCTTCGTATAGCCACCGGAAAGGCGATAGCTTTGGCGGGCCTGTCGGCTCAACGAACCAGCGTAAGTCCGGCCAATGGAGCCTGGAGGCAACCGACCGATCTCCTGAAGATGTGAACTGCCAGATAACCGAAATCCTTGGGCGGCTGACAGACGACCTCGAAGTCTGGGCGAACCTCGCAGCCAACTATCAAATAGATCTTTTCTGTGGCTGGTTCATGGCAAGCAGCGATGAAGGGCTCGACATCTTGCCGCAAAATCTATCTGCACTGGGCGCACGTGGGATCAAATTGTCGATCTGCATGTATGCTCCCTCGGAGGAGTAAGCCATGGTCGCGCCCGATCGCGTCTTCATTTACAAAGCGGTAGACAAGCACGTCGACACATCCGGCGTGACGCCCATATGAGATTCAGCGCGCGCATCCTTGCTGCGGTCGCGGCCAGTACTGGCTCTGTCGCTATATGGGCATATGCCGGCATTCTCAGTTTCCGCGCAGGTTGTGCCGGGGATACGAAGGGTGCCTCGGTCGGGGATGTTGAATTGGCATTTGCGCTCGAGAATCAATCCGCGCAGATATTTTTTGCGGGATTAGCTGTGGCGGCGGCAGGCCTACTGCTCTTGCCTCGAACGACCATCCCCACCCGCATCGCCTTCGCCGCTCCGGCGCTAGTTTTGGCGGTCCCGATCTTCAACCTGTTGTTCATTCAGATTGAAATCTGGGGTGTGCAGCATTGCTGGTAAGCAGCGACACTTGCCAATGTTGCACCGCCTTGCCATAGTACGCGCGATGATTGTTCACGATTTGCCCCAGCAACCTTAGGCAGCATCCATGGTCGCGCGTGTCCGCACGGTAGCTTTCGAAGGCGTCGATGTGCGACCCGTCGATGCCCAAGTTCAGGTCTCCGGCGGCATGCCGGCCTTCACGCTTGTCGGTCTGCCGGACAAGGCGGTGGGCGAGAGCCGGGAGCGGGTGCGGGCGGCGTTGACGGCCATCGGCCTCGCGCTGCCGCCCAAGCGTATCACGGTCAATCTGGCGCCGGCCGACCTCCTCAAGGAAGGATCCCATTTCGATCTGCCGATTGCGCTGGGGTTGCTCGCCGCCATGGGCGTTATCGAGGCGTCGGCGCTAGATGCTTTCGTTGTCCTGGGCGAGCTGGGGCTCGATGGGTCGGTGGCGGCGGTGGCCGGCGTGCTGCCGGCTGCACTCCATGCCGCGTCCAGCGATCTCGGCCTCATCTGTCCGGACGCCCAGGGCGGCGAGGCGGCCTGGGCGGGCGAGATCAATGTCGTGGCGCCCGGCAATCTCCTGGCGCTCATTCACCATTTGAAGGGCCAACAGGTGCTGCGCGCCCCTGAGCCGAAGATGGCGGAGGATCACGGGTCGACACTCGACCTCAAGGACATCAAGGGCCAGGAAAGCGCCAAGCGCGCGCTGGAGATTGCGGCGGCTGGCGGGCACAACCTGCTGATGATCGGGCCCCCGGGTTCGGGCAAGTCGATGCTGGCGCAACGCCTGCCCGGGCTGTTGCCGCCGCTCTCGCCGGCCGAGGCGCTGGAAGTCACGATGATTCATTCCCTGGCCGGCAATCTGGCGGAAGGCCGGCTGCTGCGCCGGCGCCCTTTCCGCGATCCGCATCATTCGGCGAGCCTGCCGGCACTGGTTGGCGGCGGCATGCGGGCACGCCCTGGCGAGATCAGCCTCGCCCATCTCGGCGTGCTCTTCCTCGATGAGTTGCCGGAATTTCAGCGCTCGACCTTGGAAGCCTTGCGCCAACCGATGGAGACGGGCCGCGTCTCCATCGCGCGTGCCAATGCCCATGTCACCTACCCGGCGCGCGTGCAGGTCGTCGCCGCCATGAACCCCTGCCGCTGCGGGCATCTTGGCGATCCGGCGCTGGGTTGCGGGAAGGCGCCCAAATGCGCACTCGACTACCAATCGCGCATCTCAGGCCCGATCTTCGACCGCATCGATCTTCATGTCGATGTGCCGGCTGTGTCCGCCGCCGATCTCTCTTTGCCGCCGCCGGCTGAAGGCAGCGCTGAGGTCGCGGCACGCGTTGCCGCCGCAAGGGCGCGGCAAATGGAGCGCTATGCCGCGCATGGGTTGCGCAGCAATGCCGAGGCCGATGGCGAGATGCTGGAAAACCTCGCCGCCCCTGATGCGGAGGGTCGGCGCCTGCTCACGCAAGCGGTCGAGAAATTCCGCCTCTCGGCCCGCGGCTATCACCGGGTCTTACGCGTCGCCCGCACATTGGCCGATCTGGCACAAGCCGAGGACGTCCACGCCATCCACATCGCTGAAGCGCTCGGCTATCGACGTCTGGCGCCGGCGCGGGCCGCCTAGCGCTTCTTCGCCGCCTTCTCGGCCACCTTCGGCAGGAAGCGATCCCAGCGCACCACGGCACGGTCATGGGTGCCTTCGCCGATCAACTCGACCTCATCCTCGGCACGGACGGCAAAGCTCACGCGGCGGCCATCGATTTTGGTGCAGGTGATATGGACCGTGACCGTCATGCCGGGCGGTGTCGCTGCCACGTGATCGACATTGATGCCGACGCCCAAGCTACCCTCGCCTTCGTCGAGATGGGGTTTGAGTGCATCGATGCAGGCCCATTCCATCAAGCCCACCATGAAGCCGGTCGCAAAGACCGGCGGCATGGCGCGGAAGTCCGGCGATTCGGGATAGAGCTTCGGCACGGTCTTCTCATCGGTGACGGTGAAGCTGAAGACATGTGTGTCGCCGGGCTTGAGCGTGTCCTTCATGGGCGCATCCGCCGTTATTTGGGGTCGACCAGGGGGATATGAGGTGCTGCCTCGCGCGGCAGGTGGCCGGTGAGACGCGGATCGTCCTGCACCTCAACCATGAAAGCATAGGGAACGAAGCCGGCTTTCTGGTAGAAGCCCAGCGCATTGGGATGATCGAAGGTGCAGGTATGCACCCAGAGGCGCTCGATCGGCGCCTGGCCTGCGCGACGGTTCCAGGCGAGATGGATGCCGCGATCGACGAGGTAGCGCCCGGCCCCTTTGCCGATCGCTTCCGGCACCACGCCGAAGAAGGAAAGCTCGCATTGCCCGGGATCGCGGAAGTCGAGCTCCAGCAGGCCCAGCACGTCCTCGCCCGACATCAGGCGATAGAGATCGACATCGGGGCTCTCGAGGATCGCCTGCAGCTTGTCATCCGCCATGACGAGGCGCGAATACCAGAGCCAATCCTGTCCCACGCGCCGGAAGAGGTCGCGGAAGGCGCCGATATCGGCCGGCCAGGGCACCAGGCGGAACTCTTCATCGCCGGCTTTGCCCGCCCGCGGTGGCGGCGCGGCGTGCATTTCAAGGCATGTCACGACATTGGCAATCTGGCCGGGCTTGAGCGGTGAATAGCCTGGCGGCAGCGGCGGATTGGTCATGACGGAATCCCGATCTGAACGTGGCGAAGCATCCATCATTCCTAGCGAGAGCGCCTGGAAAAGGAAAGTCATGCCCCACCACTATTCTCGCCAGCCGGGACGGTGCCAGAAATGGCGCCACAGGCTGATGAGACCGCCGCGTTCGAAGGCATCCTCGAGCAGCGTCCGGATTTCATGGAAATGCACGTTCCAGGGATTGGCCGAATTGATCGGCGTGGTGAGGCCATAAACCGGCCTTTCTCCTTCGGCCTGGTAGGTGCCGAAGAGGCGATCCCAGATGACCAGCACACCGCCGTAGTTGCGGTCGAGATACTGGCGTTGCACGGCATGATGCACACGGTGATTGGCCGGTGAATTGAAGATGCTGTCGAACCAGCCGAGGCCGCCCACCATCTCGGTGTGGATCCACGTCTGATAGGCGATCACGAAGCCGAAGCAGAGCAGCACCAGCAGCGGATCGAAACCAAAAGCGACGGCCGGCAGATAGAAAAGGGGCGTGATGACCGTGTCGATCAGCGACACGCGCAGGCCGGTGGTCTGATCGAATTGTGGCGAGCTGTGATGGACCGAGTGATAGAGTGCCCAGAGGCCGCGGATGTGATGGCCGGCGCGATGTTCCCAGTAATAGAGGAAATCGACGAAGAGCAGGCAGAGGGCCGCCGTCCAGATATTGGTTTCGACGAAGAACGGGGTCACACCGTCCAGCCAAAGGTAGAGCTGGTAGTGGAGCCCCAGGATGAAGCCGGCGCCGAGGATCTGCGGGATGATGGGGCTGGCGCTCGCCAGCATCTCCTTGACCCGCGCCCATTTGAGCTCGCGCCGCCACAAGAACAGCGCCAGTTCCACCGGCAACAGAACGAAAATGACCGCCTCCATGTAAAAAGCAGCCTGGTCGAGCAGGATAAACAAGGAGGTCGGCGCCAAATTGTCGGCCATGAGGATCTCATAAAATGAATGATCGTTCATTTTATAATGGGCGTGACGTCAGACCCATTCAAGGTTTAAAATGAACGGTCATTCATTTTAATAGAGCCCGATGCGCCGCACCGACCCAGAACTTCATGCCCGCCGCCGCCGCGAAATCCTTGAGGCGGCAGAGGATTGCTTTGCAAGAAACGGCTTTCACGGTGCCAGCATGGCCGAGATCGCCGCCACTGCGGGCGTCAGCATGGGGCTGCTCTATCGCTATTTCGCGAATAAGGAAGCCATCATCGAAAGCTTTGCCGCGCAGGATAGCGCTGCAGCTCTGGCGGCGATCGAAGGCTGGGCCAAGGCAAAGACGGCCCTACCCGCCTTCCGGAACCTGGTCCGCCGCTTGTTGGATGAGGCGATGCAGCCGGAAACAGCCGCGATTGTCGCCGAGATCTATGCCGAAAGCCTGCGCAATACCAAGCTGCGTAAATTGCTGGCCCGGTATGAGACCCTCGTCACCAAGGCCTGGGCGGAGGCCATCACGCGCCACCGCGCGGCGGGTACGCTCCGGGGAACGGCGGCGCCGGAAGTCATCGCCGATTTGTTGCTGGCAGCGATCGATGGCTATAGCGGCCGCCGTCTGCTCAGCGCAAAGCGCCTGCCGACGGCGGAGCTCGAGGCTGTATTGAATGAACTCACCCGACTGATCGGCGCCTGATCGGCGGGTGAGCTTCACTTCACAATCGTGACCGGCGCCGAGGCGTGGCTGACGACGGCAGTTGCGACCGAGCCTAGGAAAAGCCGGGCCAGCTCGTTGGTCGTATTGGTGCCCATGACGATGTGGTCGGTCTTGTTCTTGGCCGCATACGAGACGATGGCATCGGCGACGGCACTGCCGCTAGCCACGACGCAATCATAGTTCTCGAACTTCGCGGCCTTGGCGGATTTTACCGCCAACGCCACCTGCTTGCTGGCCTGGGCCGCCGCCGCATTCATCGTTTCGGCATCCCAGTAATGCGTGCGCCGCGCCCGGGTGGGGACGACATTGACGGTCAGAAAAGTGAGCTTCGCGCCTGTCGCCTGCGCCAACTCGACCGCGCAATCCGCGACATGCCCGGTGATCTTCGACCCGTCGACCGCACAGAGAATTCTTTTAATCGCCATGATGCGTTTCCTCCATTGTCCTTTTGGGCGTTGTTTGAGGCGTCAACTCTTTGCGCGGGAGATAATGCACCAATTCGAACCTGGATTACTTGACAAAGATCAACGGTGCGGATGTCGAAAAGAGAGCAAAAGAAAGCGGCCGCGGAACGATTACCGTCCCGCGGCCGCTTTTAACGCTTTGGCTGTGCCTTTTGTCAGACCCCGGCGAGGTTCCGGAGCACATAGGGCAGGACGCCGCCATGGCGGTAGTATTCGACCTCTTCCGCGGTATCGATGCGGCAGGTGACGATGATCTCTTCCACCTTGCCGTTCGAGCGCGTGATCTTCACCGGCACATCCATGCGCGGCTTGATGTTGCCGTTCTTCCCCTGACCGGCAAGGCCGGTGATGTCGAAGACTTCCGAACCGTCGAGGCCCAGGCTCTTCCGGGTCATGTCGCCCTTGAACATCAGCGGCAGCACGCCCATGCCGACCAGGTTGGAACGGTGGATGCGCTCGAAGCTTTCCACCAGCACCGCCTTGATGCCAAGCAGCAAGGTGCCCTTGGCCGCCCAGTCGCGCGACGAGCCGGTGCCGTATTCCTTGCCGCCCACCACCACCAGCGGCGTCTTGTCCTTCTGGTATTTCATGGCGGCGTCATAGATCGACATGCCTTCGCCCGACGGCATGTAGCGGGTGACGCCACCCTCGGTGCCCGGCGCCATCTCGTTCTTCAAACGGATATTGGCGAAGGTACCGCGCATCATCACTTCATGATGGCCACGGCGCGCACCGTAGGAGTTGAAGTCGGCCGGCTGCACGCCATGGGCGATGAGATATTGGCCGGCGGGACCGTCCTTCTTGATCGAACCAGCCGGGCTGATGTGGTCGGTCGTGATCGAATCGCCGAGGATGGCAAGCGGCCTTGCGCCCCGAATGTCGCTGATTGTGCCGGGCTGCTTGCTCATGCCCTGGAAGTAGGGCGGATTGGCGACATAGGTCGAGGTCTTTGGCCAGGCATAGGTGAGGCCCTTGGGCGCCTTCACCTTGCGCCAGTTGGCGTCGCCTTTGAAGACATCGGCATAGCGCTTCTTGAAGTCGCCGAGCTTCACGGATTTTGCGACCGTATCGGCCACTTCCTTGGTGGTCGGCCAGATATCCTTCAGATAGACAGGCTTCCCTTTCTTGCCATAGCCGATCGGATCCTTGGTGATGTCGATCTTCATGCTGCCAGCAAGCGCATAGGCGACGCAGAGCATCGGCGAGGCGAGGTAGTTCGCCTTGCAATGCGGATTGACGCGGCCTTCGAAATTGCGATTGCCGGAGAGCACGGCGGCCGCCACCAGATCACCCTTTGTCACCGCATCGGCGATAGGCTCGGGGAGCGGACCCGAATTGCCAATGCAGGTGGTGCAGCCATAGCCCACCAGGTTGAAGCCGAGCTTGTCGAGGAACTTGTTGAGGCCGGCATTCTTCAGATAGTCGGTCACGACCTGCGAGCCCGGCGCCAGCGACGTCTTCACCCAGGGCTTCACGGTGAGGCCCAGTTCCACCGCCTTCTTGGCGACGAGGCCGGCACCCAGCATGACCGAGGGGTTCGAGGTGTTGGTGCAGGAGGTGATAGCGGCGATGACGACGGCACCGTCTTCCAATTCCCAATCGGCACCCTTCACCGACACGGCACTTTCATTGCCCTTGCGGCCGAAGACATCGACGAGATTCTGCTTGAAGCTCTCCGCCGCGGTCGCCAGCGGCACGCGGTCCTGCGGACGCTTCGGCCCGGCAAGGCTCGGCTCGACGGTCGAGATGTCGAGCGCCAGCGTATCGGTGAAGACCGGATCGGCGCTCTTCTTGTCGCGCCACATGCCCTGTGCCTTGGCATATTTCTCGACCAGGGCAATACGGTCGGCCTTGCGGCCCGTCGCCTTCAGATAACGGATGGTTTCGGCATCCACGGGGAAGAAGCCGCAGGTAGCACCATATTCCGGCGCCATATTGGCGATGGTGGCGCGGTCGGGGAGCGGCAGATCATCGAGGCCGGGGCCGTAGAATTCGACGAACTTGTTGACGACACCCTTTTTGCGCAGCATCTGCGTGACGGTCAGCACCAGATCGGTCGCCGTGGTGCCTTCCCTGAGCTTGCCAGTGAGCTTGAAGCCGACGACTTCCGGGATCACCATCGAGATCGGCTGGCCCAGCATCGCCGCTTCCGCTTCGATGCCGCCGACACCCCAGCCAAGGACCGCAAGGCCGTTGACCATGGTGGTGTGGCTGTCGGTGCCGACCAGCGTGTCGGGATAAGCCACCGTTTTGGCCGCGACCTTCTTGCCCTTCACGGTCTGGGCCGGCTCCTTCATCGTCCAGACGACCTGGGCGAGATTCTCGGTGTTCACCTGGTGGCAGATGCCGGTTCCCGGCGGCACGACGCGGAAATTGTCGAAAGCGGTCGAACCCCAGCGCAGGAACTCATAGCGCTCGCCATTGCGGTCGTATTCGAGTTCGACGTTTTTCTTGAACGCACCCGGGCCGGCGAAGAAATCGACCATGACGGAATGGTCGATGACGAGATCGACCGGCGACAGCGGATTGATCTTCTTCGGATCGCCGCCCAAGGCCTTCATCGCATCGCGCATGGCGGCGAGGTCAACGACGGCGGGAACGCCGGTGAAGTCCTGCATCAGGACGCGCGCCGGGCGATAGGCGATTTCGCGATCCGAGCGCTTTTGTTTAAGCCATTTCTTGACCGCCTCGACGTCCTTTACCGTAACGCTGCTGCCGTCTTCGTAGCGCAACAGGTTTTCGAGGAGCACTTTCATCGAGTTCGGCAGGCGCGAAAGATCGCCCAGCGTCTTCTCGGCGGCCTTCAGGCTGAAATAGTCATAGGATTTCGACCCGACCTTCAGTGTCTTGCGGGTCTTCAAGCTGTTCAGTTGAGGCACGGAACCACTCCCAGTTTGCGGCGCAATATCAGCAACCCCACTCCCTGGTGCAGCGCGATGCGCGGACTGGCTGCAAAAAGCGGCTGGCAGATGGGCCGACCGCCCAGGCTAGCAGGAAATAAAACCTATAATTACCCCCGATCATCAAGCCTACCGCACAGGCAGCGGCCGGGCCAATGTGAGTCGAATGAAGGGTAATTTACCATGAAGGAGTCGCGCCATCGAGTGGCATTGGACAGCAAAGTCCCGGATTCCCAAGGGAAATCCTGACTGAGGATGAGAGGTTCGGAAACCGGCGCGGCACGTTTAGGCTACTCCTTGACTTCGTTGGATTTAGCCCGATTCCGGGGACGGGCGGCAGCAGAAAATTCGGCGGCCTAGCCCAAGGAAAAGTTGGCCTAGGCCGCTATATCGGGCCGCCGAAACCGCCTTGGTCCTCGTTTACCCCGCCCTGGCCGATTCCTTATTCTTGCCACATTCCGGTCCTAAACGGGACACAGGGCACATGAAGAGTGCTTCTCGGGACCGGAAGGCCATCCCCCTTTCCGTCCCATTGCGACCCTGGCGATTGGTCGGCCCATTCGCCCGGATGCCCCTCGAAGGGCTCCCTCCTCGCCGGTGCCCGCGCGCCGGAACAAAGGAGCCCAGGCCGAGAACCGCGCCAGTCCCTACCCCCGAATGGCGCGGTGTGAAGGGCAGGCCGCCGCGCGCCATCCCCATCCCCCGGCGCGCGGCGCCGCCTTCAAAACTGAAGGCTGCGACGCGTGCCTCTGGCCAATCCCCCGGGGCCAACCATCTGGGCGCGGCGCCGCCTCCAAAGCTGAAGGCTGCGCGAATGAACGGTTCCTCCCAGACCTAGGTATCGTTCGACCGCAGATAGATCGATGAGCTGCAACCGCCACACTGCAACCGCGCGCCTTTCGGCAGCGCGGTTCTTTTTTGGGCGAGCCTGACACGTTATGATCGGCCAATGATTTTCGCGGCCGATTTACCGATTCCCAACTTCCCGGGTCTTGCCGGCCGCCAGATCGTCTGGGGGCGCAGCGAGGAATTCGCGACCGCGCCCTGCCGGCGCTTGTTCGACTGGTGGACAAGCCGGGCCGGCACCGGCCTGCCACGGCGCGAAGATTTCGATATCGTCGAACACAGCAGCCTGGCCGAGAATATCTACATTATCGTTGGTACGCCTCAGGGCTTCGAACTGCGTCTTGCCGGCGAAGAATACATCCGCCTTTTCGGCCTCAAGAAAGGCTGGGTCTGGCACAGCGACGCGGCCGACCCGGTGGTGCGTGATTCCGCAGCCTTCCTTGCCTTCGTCGCTCAGGCCAAGCGGCCCTTGCGCACGATCGGTCGTCTTGAGCTCATTGAACGGCACTGGATCGAATTGGAGACAGTGGTCTGCCCCCTGGCACCTGCCGAAGATGGCAGCGCCAGATTCCTGGGCTGCACAGCGCCAATCGTTTAGGCAGCGCTCCGCGCCATCTTTTCGTCGCAGAGCGGCAGGCGCAGCGTCACGATTGTGCCCTCGCCCAATGTGCTTTCGAGCTGCAGCGACCCGCCGGAAAGGTCGGTGAGATGCTTGACGATGGGAAGCCCAAGCCCCGTGCCGGACTGGCGCCGCTGCAGCGCGCCGTCGACCTGTATGAAAGGCTTCAGCACCTCGGCGATATGTTCCTCGGCGATACCGATGCCCGTGTCCTTGATGACGATCTCAGCCGTATGCGCATCGTGGCGCCGTGCGGTGAGTTCGACCATGCCTTCCTTGGGCGTGAACTTCACGGCGTTCGAGACCAGGTTGGTGACGATCTGTTTGGCGGCGCGGAGGTCGGCATAAAGCGGCGGCAGATCGCCCGCCACATCGGCCGTCAGCGTGACGCCGCCATCCTTGGCGCGTTCGCGCATCAGGGTCATGGCTGAATCGAAGACATCGTTGATCACGACGGGTTCGGGATGCAACTCCATCTTCCCGGATTCGATCTTGGAGAGATCGAGGATGTCGTTGATGAGGGAGAGCAGAAGATTGCCGCTGTTGAAGATGTCCTCGGCGTAGATCTGGTAGCGCGGCTGGCCGAGCGCACCGAAGAGCTCCATCTTCATGACTTCGGAGAAGCCCAAGATAGCATTGAGCGGCGTGCGCAATTCATGGCTGACATTGGCGAGGAATTCCGACTTGGCACGGTTGGCAAGCTCGGCCTGGTTTTTCGCCTCGCGCAGGTTTTCTTCGGCACGGATGCGCTGGGTCACGTCGCTCATGATGCCGACGAATTGTAGGATGCGTCCCTGTCCGTCGGTGATGGGGCTGATCGCCAATTCATTCCAGAAGGTGCGCCCGTCCTTGCGGTAGTTGCGCAGCGTGATGCTGATCGTCCGATGCTGAGCGAGCGCCCGGCGCAGGCGATCGAGCGATTCCGGATCGGTGTCGCGCCCTTGCAAGACGCGGCAGTTCCTGCCCAACATTTCCTCGGCGGAATAGCCGGTCATGCGCGTGAAGGCCGCGTTGACGAAAGTGACCGGATGGTCGGGCTTTGTTGCGTCGCAGATGATGATACCGCTCGACACCGCGCCCACGACAGTGGCCAGCGTCTCATTGCGCTGGGCAAGTTCCGTCAGGCGCAGCTCGCGCCCCTTGATCGCCGTCACATCGGTCATGAGGCGCAGGGTACCGCCTTCGGCGGTCCGGGATTCGATCACCAGCAGCGTGCGGTTCTCCGGCCCGGCGGTTTCGAAGCGCCACGGCAATTGCCGGTGACGCGTGAGCTGGTCGGCAATGAGCGCTTCCGGGTCCGCCACCGCCTGATCCCGGCGCAGCACTTCGGCGCGGGTGAGATCGGCGTAAGGTGTGCCGATGATCAGCAAATCGGCCACGGATGGATTGAGCCGCCGATAGGTGGCGTTGCAGGCAACCAGGCGATCGGCACCGTCGAAAACCGCGACACCTTCCGGCAGGTCGGCAATGGTGCGGCTGATGAGGGGCGCAGCTTTCAGTTCCGCCTCGGCTGCCGCTTCCGCCTTGGCCTTTGCGGCAGGCAACAGGGCCGTCTCAAATATCCGCGCCATGCCGATAAGGGTCGGCCCGAAAGCGGCGAAGGCAATGCATGAAAGAACGATCGCCGCCAAGGGAGCGGTAAAAAGCGCCGGTACCAGCAGCAGGGCCGGCAGATAGCCGAGGCCGAGAAAACGGCGTTCGACACGAAGATGCGGCCAGCGCGCCAGAACGGGTGGCAGCAAGATGGCCAGGAGCAGCGCTGCAACGCCGAGGCTAAGACCGGGAAGCCCCAACACCAACGGCGCCAGAAGTGCCACACCAATGGCAGCGACTCGCCCCATCAACACGTCGAGGCGCAAGGCGGCAAGCATCGGCAGCGCGAAGGCCGCGCCGAGATAGGCGCAATCCCGCCACAACGCCCAGTCGAAAAGCGCTTCCGATTTTGGCAAGGACACGCCGAGCCGGGCGATGACTAGGCCAAGCGCAATGAGAAGTGCAAAGGCGATACCGGCACCGGCACGCCCCAGGCGTCCATAGCCACGCCAGTCGAGCAGTCCCACCAGACGGAAACCCGCAGCCGCACTTAGCCCCAAGGCCAACGTGATGAGACCCAGGGTCGGGGCGGTGCTGAGAATCGCGAGGGTGCCGTCGATCACTGTCGGGATCTTTCCGGAATCAGCTGAGGGTCACCAGGGGTTGGCGCAGCTTATACCCGGCTCCGTCGCTTACGGCAATGTTAACAATATCAAGCATTTGAGACAATTTCACCGAGTCGTGGATTTCCCTCAATTTTTGCCCCAAGAAATTTTGCCAGACGAAATTTTGCCCGAGGAAATTTTGCCGTCGGAAAATTTCTGCCACGCCTTGCGTGTCGCTTTGGCAGCTTCGGCGGCAAGTGCCAGAAGCGGGCGCGCTGATTCGCGCTGCCATGACTTGGTGCTCGCCCATTTCATCAGATCGTCGATCGTGGCCCCGCCTTGCCAACCGCTGGCGCGGAGCTGCGCCCAGGCGATGAGATCGCCCATGGCACCGATCGCTTCCTCGCGGCGGCGCGCATCGCCAGCAAGTTGGGTTGCTTCCAGCTTGTCCTGGTCCGGCTGCAATTCGCGGAACGTGAACGCCGATTTGCCGATGGCGATGTCGGTCAGAAAGGCCGGAGCCGCCGCCTGCAGGTGATATTCGATCTTCACCACGCGCGCGGCATCGTTGGCAAAGCCGGGCTGGCGATAGCCGGCCTTGCCCAGCGCCTTCACCAGGGCGGATCCCGGCTGCGATTTCAAATCGATGAGAGCCTGGCCTTCCTTGCCGCCATTGCCGCGGATGAGCGCCACGTAACGCGGCCGGCCCAGCGCACCCAGGCCCGCCACACGTTGCGCCACATCGAGCACATCGAAGAAATCGGGATGTGCCCGGCGCCGTGCAAAGCGTGCCAGCGCCGCCGTGACCGTCCCGGCTTCCGCCTTTTCCAACCTGATCGCCTTGCCGGTATCGAAGCGCAGGCGGCGGCGCCCGTCCTTGACCACCGTGCGCTTGGCCAGGAGATCGGCCTGGCTGCGGCGTTCGAGATCGCCCAGCAGGTCACCGATGGCACCGCGTGCGGTGCGCCGCTCCAGCCAGCGCGGCTTGCCATCGGCGAGCGCTGCGCGGTACCGCTCCAACCCCAAAGCCGCCAGCTCTCGCGCTTCACCCGTGGTGACGCCCAGTTCCGGCGCCGCCACGATGATGCCGCTCAAGAATCGCAGCAGATCGATGACCGCCGGACCGCGCGCCGCGTCGTCGAAATCGCCGATATCGAAATAGGTCAGCCGATTGTCGCCGCGATAAGTGCCGAAATTTTCCAGATGCATATCGCCATTGAGCCACACCCCCGGCGCCTCAATCGCCAAAAGCGGCTTCAGCCATTGGCCATAGAAGATATCCGCCGTGCCGCGGTAATAGGCAAAGGCCGATCCTTTCATCTTACGGGCTTTAAGCTCCGC
Organism: Pseudomonadota bacterium; assembly: GCA_016183985.1. GTDB lineage: Bacteria > Pseudomonadota > Alphaproteobacteria > Dongiales > Dongiaceae > Dongia. The sequence goes on from JACPDN010000010.1 coordinate 360,834, forward strand.
CAAAGCGGCGGCGATATCGTTGCGTTTCATGCCACCAGTATGACGCAGCCTTGCGCGTCGGGTCCAGGGCAGGCGGCTGATGGCAGAAAATGCCTGATATATGTCATTGCTGCCACGGCAGGTGCGGCGCAGGATGCGGGGACTTAAGGCGGCTTTGGAAAGGATCGCATCATGGCCGTTACGCAGCGCCGCAGATCGCCGCGCGAGATCGTGATGTTCATCTATCCGGACGCACATCTCCTCGATATTTCCGGGCCGATGTCGCTTTTTGCCGCCGCCAATGATTTTGCCGGCTATGCCGCCTACGACGTCAGCCTTGCCGCCGCCCGCGCCGGCAATGTGATGACATCCGCCGGCATCGCTCTCTGCGCCAGTCGGCGCATCGGGCGGGTCATGGCCGGTATCGATACGCTGCTGGTCGCGGGTGGAATCGGCATCGATGCCCAGCTCAAGGAGCGCCACGTCATCGGCTGGCTGAAGCGCCAGGCGCCGCATTGCCGCCGTGTCGCGTCGGTCTGCAGCGGCGCCTTGCTGCTGGCGGAAGCGGGACTCCTCGATGGGCGGCGCGCCGTGACGCATTGGGTTCGCTGCGACCAGCTTTCTGCCGATTACCCGCAGGTGACGGTGGAATACGACCCGATCTTCGTCCGTGACGGCAAATTCTATTCCTCGGCGGGGATCAGCGCCGGCATGGATCTGGCTCTTGCCCTCATCGAAGAAGACCTGGGGGCGGCGATTGTCGGGCAATTGGCACGTGAATTCGTGCTCTATATGCGCCGCAGCGGTGGCCAAGCCCAGTTCAGCCCGGCCTTGCGCGCGCAAGATACGGCACCAGGCCGCATCGCCGGGCTGCAGCAATGGATTCTCGGCCATCTGCATCAATCCATGGATGTCGAGACCTTGTCGGCGCGTGTCGCCATGAGCCCGCGCCATTTCGCCCGGCGCTTCCTGGAGGAGACGGGCATGACACCGGCGGCCTTCGTGGCCGCGGCTCGCGTCGATGCGGCCCGCCAGGCCTTGGCAGCCGGCCATGAGCAGATCGATGTGGTGGCCGCAAGGTTCGGCTTCGGCAGCGCCGAGCGCCTGCGCCGCACCTTCCGCCGGCATCTGGCCGTCACCCCCACCCAGTTCCGCCAGCATTTCCAGACATCGGGAGAAGCGTAATGATGAAGACCGTCGCTTTGCTGCTGTTTCCGGACGTCGAAGTCCTCGATTTCGCCGGGCCCTTCGAGGTTTTCTCCGTGGCGGGCGAGGTGCGCCAGCCGGCGCCCTTCCGCGTTGTCACTGTGGCCGACGGCCCGGCACCCGTTGCGGCCGTGGGTGGCCTCAATGTGGCGCCGCATTTCGATCTCGCTACCGCACCGCAAGCCGATGTGCTGATCCTTCCCGGCGGCAAGGGCAGCAGGCGGGCCATGCGAGATCAGCGCATTCTGGATTGGGTCGGCAAGCAGGCAGCCGGCGCCGAAGTGGTGGCCAGCGTCTGCACCGGCGCGTTGATCCTCGGCACGCTCGGCCTGCTCGATGGACTGAAGGCCACGACCCATGCCGGTGCCATCGGCGAACTGCGCGCCATCGGCCCGCACATCGACGTGCGGCCGGGGGCAAGGTTCATCGACAATGGCAAATACCTGACCTCAGGTGGAATTACCGCCGGGATCGATATGTCGCTTTATCTGCTGCGGCGGCTGACCGATCAGGCGCTCGTCGATCTCGTCGTCGAGGAAATGGAATATGACTGGCGGATGAGGGCGGCTGGTTAGGCCGCCCTACCCTTTATCAGATCGCGCGGACCTTGGAGATAAACTGACCGACCGCGTCGCTGAGGCTGCTGGATTGCTGGCCAAGAACATTGGCAGCCCCCAGCACCTGGCCAGCGGCGCGGCCGGTTTCGCCGGCCGCTGCCGTCACGCTTTGGATATTGCCGGAAACCTGCGTGGTTCCCTGGCTCGCCTGTTGCACGTTGCGGGCGATTTCGTTGGTCGCTGCCGCTTGCTCTTCCACGGCCGCCGCGATGGTGGTGGAGATATGGCTGATCTCCTCGATCACCTTCGAGATCTCCCCGATCGCCGTCACCGATTGCGCGGTGGCCCCCTGGATCTCGGTGATCTTGGCACCGATCTCGTCCGTCGCCTTCGCCGTCTGGCTGGCCAGATTCTTCACTTCGGAAGCTACGACCGCGAAACCCTTGCCGGCTTCCCCAGCGCGCGCTGCTTCGATCGTGGCATTGAGCGCCAGCAGATTGGTCTGGCTGGCGATATCGTTGATGAGCTGTACCACGGCGCCGATGGCCTGCGCCGAAACGGCAAGCCCTTGCACCTGGGCGTTGGTCTCGGAGGCCTGCGAGACCGCCTTCTGCGCGATCGTGGTCGACTGGCTGACCTGGCGGCCGATCTCGCCGATGGAAGAGGTCAGCTCTTCGGTTGCCGCGGCCACGGTCTGCACGTTCGCCGTCGTCTGCTCAGCGGCCAGGGCCACGGCATTCGACTGCTGGTTGGTTTGTTCGGCGGTCGCCGACATCGACTGCGCGGAGGTCTGCAACTCCGTGGCGGCCGACGAGAGGCTGCCCACCAATTCACCCACCTGACCTTCGAAGCTGCGGATGAGCGTGTCGAGTTCCTGTGCCCGTTTCAGCTTGGCTTCCGCATCGGCCTTGGCCGTGGCGTCCGCCTCGCGCTGCGCCACGAGCGCGTCCTTGAAGACGACGACGGTACGGGCCATGTCGCCGATCTCGTCACGATTTTCCTGCGCCGGGATGGCAATATCGAGATTGCCATGCGCCAGCTCGCCCATCGTATCGGTCATGCTGCGTACCGGCCGGGCGATGCTGCGACCGATCAGCCAGCCGGCCAGCGCACCGATACCCAGCGCCACAATCGCCACGACGATCATGATGGTGATGGCGCCGGCAATCGTCGACATGACGAGGCCTTTGACGCTGTCCATGCCGCCAATCTGAGAGTCGAGCACTGATTTCGACACTTCGGCAAAGCGCGTCGCCTGATCGCTCATGGCCTTATCGAGCGCATCGATCTTCATGGCCATATCGGCCAGCGTCACCAGATTGGCGCCGTATTCTTTCATCGTCTTGGCGACGTCGAGGGCGCGCGCGCGATAGACCATGTTGACGAGTTTGGCCTGCAGCGTGTTGACGTCCATGCCGAAGAGCGAAACATATTTCTGCGCCGCTTCGATGAGCTTGGGATCGCCCGTCGCGGTGTAGCGCGCAGCGGAAATGCGCGCGGTCAGCATCTTCTCGATCGCCTGGCCTGCATAAGCGGCCCCGACGAAATCCTCACTGTTAAGAGCCGATTCGAGAAGATCCGACATGGTCTTGCCGGCGGCGGCACCTAAAGCCGACATCTGCTCGTTCTGCACCTTGTCGCGGTCGGCTTTCAAACCGACGAGACCGTCCAAATTGGTGCTGTAGGCATCGACCAGCTGCGCCATCTCGGTGAACATCGCCTTGCGCTCGGCCGATTTCGTGGTCTCGACCCGCGTCGCAATATCGGTCTTGAGCTGATCTAGCAGGGCCTTCGCCTGTTCCAGCGCCTCCGGCTTCCCCTCCTTCATGAAGGAAAGGACGTTGCGACGAAGATCGACCACATTGCGGTCGATGCGCTGCACCGTCATCGCATTCTCGGAAATACGCACATACTCATCGAGATTGGTGCGGATGCCTTGCAGGGAGATGAAGCTGAAGACAATGACGCCGGCAAGGAGCGCCAGGACAAAGCCGAAGCCGAGCTGGATGCGCGCACCGATCTTGAGTCGGGCCAGAATGGATTGAAGCATGGTGGGCGTTCCCTTAAATGATCTCTAGTATCGACATCAGATGGCGCGCACCTGGGCGATGAATTGACCGACTTCATTGTTCAGCACATCGGATTGCTGACCAAGTTCCGTAGCAGCACCCAGAACGGCACCGGCAGCCTTGCCGGTTTGACCCGCAGCCTGGGTCACGTTGACGATATTGCCGGAGACCTCGGTCGTTCCCTGGCTGGCCTGCTGCACGTTGCGGGCGATCTGGTTCGTGGCGGCGGATTGCTGCTCGACGGCGGTTGCGATGGTCGAGGAGATATGGCTGATCTCCTCGATGACGCCGGCGATACCTTGTATGGCGCTCACCGATTCGTCGGTCGCCTTCTGAATCTCGGTCACCTTGGCGCTGATTTCTTCGGTGGCCCGCGCCGTCTGCGATGCAAGATTCTTCACTTCCGACGCCACCACCGCGAAGCCCTTCCCGGCATCGCCGGCGCGCGCCGCTTCGATGGTGGCATTGAGCGCCAGAAGGTTGGTCTGCGCCGCGATCTCGCTGATGAGCCGCACCACGTCGCCGATCGCCTGGGCGGAGGTTGCAAGCCCCTGCACCTGGCTGTTGGTATGGGCGGCCTGAGCGACCGCCTTCTGCGCGATGCTGGTCGATTGGCTGACCTGACGGCCGATCTCGCTGATCGATGAGGTCAATTCCTCGGTCGCCACGGCCACCGTCTGAACATTGGCGGTTGCCTGTTCGGCCGCAGCCGCCACGGCATTCGATTGCTGATTGGTTTCGGCAGCCGTCGCGGTCATGGTCTGGGCCGAATTCTGCAGATGGCTTGAGGCCGTCGAGAGGGATCCCACCAGATTGCCGACCTTGTCCTCGAAGCCGGCAATGAGCGATTCCAGCGCTTCGGTCCGCGCCTGCTTGGCTTGCGCGTCGCGCTTGGCGGCCGCATCGGCTGCGCGCTGGGCAGCGAGCGCATCCTTGAAGACCACCACGGTGCGTGCCATGTCGCCGATCTCATCGCGGTTGCCGAGCGCCGGGATATCGATGTCGAGATTGCCTCCGGCAAGGTCGCTCATCGTCGCCGTCATCGACTTCACCGGGCTAGAGATGGAACGGCCAATGGTGAAGGCGGAAAAAATGCCGATCGCCAGCGCAACAGCGGCGATGATCAGCATCAGCTTCAGCGCCTTTTCAACACGTGCGGTGGTATCGGTAGCGACACCCGCCATCGCTGCCTGCTGGTCGGCCGTGATCTCATTGGCGAGCTCCCCGATACGCTTCGAACCTTCCGCCATTTTCTGGGTGACGAGCTCGTTGAGGTTGATGGCGAGCTCCTTGAGCTCATCGAGGCTCATCGAATATTTCTGCATCGCCTGTGCCGCTTCCTGCGCCATGCGGCGCTGCTGCGGCATTTTGAGCTTGCCCTGAAGGGCCGCAATGCTGGAGGAGAAGATGAGGACGGAACGCGCCGACTGCTCGATGAAGGCGGGATCGCCGGTTGAGACATAGCGTTCGGCGGCAATGCGCCCGCTGAGCAGCTTTTCGTCCGCCTGGCCGGCATAGGCCGCCACTTCGAAATCGCCGGCAGAACTGGCCGCCGACAGGATGTCCGCCATGTTCTTGGTGGCTTTCTGGCCGAATTCGGTCAGATCATTGTTCTGCAGCCAGTCGCGGTCGGTCTTCATCTGGACCGCGCTTTCGACATCGGCCGCATAGCTTTCGAGCACGACCAGCATTTCGTCATATTTCGGCTGGATCTCGCTGCCGGCGGCTTCTTTCTGCGCGGCAAGCCGCTCCTTCAACGAGGCAAGAAGCTGATGGGCCTGGTCGAGATCCTCCGCACGCCCATCGCGCATGTAATCCATCACCTGCCGGCGCAGGGCCACGACGTCGCGGTCGATCTGCTGGGTCGCGATGGCGCCATTGGCCATGCTGGTGAAGCCGCCGAAGCTGGATTTGGCCGCGGTCAGCGCGAAGTAGCTGAAGCCAAGCACAGCGACCAGGACGCTCAGAACAATGACGAAGCCAAAGGTGATGCGGCTGCCGATACGCAGTCGGGCCAAGGCGGATTGCAGCATAGGAAGCCCCGTTATCCATCGTTTCTTGGAGCCGCGGCGCGGCTTTGATGCCAGCCCGGTTTAGCAATGCCAACTCGAGGCATTTTTTCCAGGAAAGTCTAAAGAAGACGTTACCCACTTTGAGGTGGGTCTACATTTTTGTGTAAACGAGCTTCGCGATCCGAAAAAAGCGCGGAAAATCAGTAGCCGCGCGCGCGGTCGGCAACATGTTCGAACTCTTCGCCGGCCTGATGCCGGGCGATCTGCCGGGCGATGGCGCCAAGCCCGCCCGCCGGGTCGGTGTCGCTGGCATTGTGCGGCGTCATGAAAATGCGCGGATGCCGCCAAAAGGGGTGATCGGCTGGCAACGGCTCCTGCGAAAAGACATCGAGGCTGGCCGCTATCAGCTGGCCGCTGGCGAGCGCCGCCAGCAAATCCGGCTCGATGAGATGCCCGCCACGCCCGACATTGATGAGCGAGGCCCCAGGCTTCAGCCGTCCCAAAAGATCCACATTAAGGATACCTTTGGTCTCGGGCGTCAGCGGCAACAAGCAGATCAGGATCTCGAGCCCATCGAGAAAAGCCGGCAGCTCGGCTGGGCCGGCAAAACACTGGATGGCGGCGTGGCTCTTCTTCGAACGCGACCAGCCCCGCACAGGGAAACCGAATTCGATCAGCTTCTCACCGGCCGCCTGCCCCAACTCGCCAAAGCCCAGAATGCCGACCGGTCGATCCCAGGCCGCCGGATACCAATGCGGCGCCCATTTGCCTGCAGCTTGCGCCTCTTCCAATTCCCAGATGCGGCGGTGATGGCGCAGAACCTGCCACAGCACATATTCGACCATGCCACCGGTGAGGCCTGGCTCCACCATGCGTACGATCGGAATCTGCGCCGGTACCTCAGCACTGCCGAGCAACCGCTCGACACCGGCGCCGAAGCAGAAGATCGCCTTTAGGTTCGGCATCGCCTTGGCAAGGCCCGGCACGGGGCGCCACATCAGCAGATAGCGGATATCCGTGAGGTCGAGGCCGGGTTCGTGGGCCACGAACTCGATGCCGGCCACGTCACGCGCGGCTTTAGCAAAGGTCGCCTGATACTCATCGGCGCCGGCAAAGAGCAGTTTTTCGGCTTTCATTGCCGCACCGCGCCGAAATCGACGGCCTCGTGATGCAGGGCCGCCGAAAGCAGTGCCTTGGTATAGGCCTCACGCGGCCGTTCGAAGATATCGGCGGCCGTTCCGGTTTCCACCACCTTCCCCTGCTTCAGTACCATGACGCGATGACTCATCGCCCGTATCACCCTCAAATCATGCGAGATGAAGAGATAGCCAAGGCGGTGGCGCCGCTGCAAGCCCCTGAGTAGATCGACGATCTGCGCCTGCACCGACATGTCGAGCGCCGAGGTAGGCTCATCGAGCACGATCAGCTTGGGCTTCAGGATGAGCGCCCGGGCGATGGCAATGCGCTGGCGCTGGCCGCCGGAGAATTCGTGCGGATAGCGATGCCGTGTCTCGGGATCGAGACCCACCTCGCGCAAGGTCTCGATCACGATCTCCTCGCGCTCGGCCGCATCGCGGCCGATCTGATGGATGCCTAGGCCCTCCGCCACGATCTCGCCGATGGAAAGGCGCGGGGAGAGCGAGCCGAACGGATCCTGGAACACGATCTGCATTTCGCGCCGCAGGGGCCGCATCTGGCCGCGGTTCAAGGCGTCGACACGCTTTCCTTCGAAAGTGACCCGACCCTTGCTCGCAATGAGGCGCAGGAGGGCCAGGGCCAGCGTCGTCTTGCCGGAACCGGATTCACCGACGATTCCCATCGTCTCACCTTCATGCAGCGTGAGGTCTGCATCGACCACGGCGCGAACATGATCGACCACGCGGCGGAAGACGCCCTGCTTGATCGGAAACAGGACGGAAAGCTGCTCGGCCTTCAGGATCTCCGGCGCATCCGTCATTATCGGCTCGACCTGGCCCTTGGGTTCGGCGGCCAGCAAATGCTTGGTATAGTCATGTTGCGGCCGATCAAAGACAGGCAGCGTTTCGCCCTGTTCGACGATTTCGCCCTGACGCATGACGGCGACGCGCTTGGCGAATTTCCGCACGACACCCAGGTCATGGGTGATGAGCAGGATCGCCATGCCAAGGCGTTGCTGCAGATCCATCATCAGGTTGAGGATCTGCGCCTGGATGGTGACGTCGAGCGCCGTCGTGGGTTCGTCGGCTATGAGGAGGTCCGGCTCATTCGCCAAGGCCATCGCGATCATCACGCGCTGGCGCTGGCCGCCGGACATCTCATGAGGGAAGGATTTGAGCTTCTGCGTGGCATCGTCGATCTTGACCAGCTCAAGGAGTTCCAGAGCGCGCTTTCTCGCCGCCGTGTCATTCATCGGCCGGTGCAGTTGGATCGTCTCGACCAGCTGCCGTTCGATCCGGTGCAACGGATTGAGCGACAGGGTCGGTTCCTGGAAGATCATGGCGATGCGCCCACCGCGAATCTGCCGGAGATGCCCTGGATTGGCTTTCAGCAGATCCTGCTGCCCATTGGGGCCGTTGAAGCGGATCTCGCCGGCCGCATGATGGGCGACCGGCGGTAGCAGCCGCAGGATGGAGAGGGCCGTCACCGATTTCCCCGAACCGGATTCACCCACAAGCGCCAGTGTCTCGCCCTTCTCGATCGCAAAGCCGACACCATGCACGACTTCGCGGTCACCGAAGGCGACTTTGAGATCGTCGATTTCGAGCAGCGCCATCACGCATTTCCTTTGCGTGGATCGAACGCGTCGCGGATCGCCTCGCCGATGAAGATGAGCAGAGTGAGCATCACGCCGATGACGAAGAAGCCGCTGATGCCGAGCCAGGGTGCCTGCAAATTCTCTTTCCCTTGTGCCAGCAGCTCACCCAGCGACGGCGAGCCCGGCGGCAGGCCGAAGCCGAGGAAGTCGAGTGAAGTCAGCGTCGTTACGGACCCGCCCAGGGTAAAGGGCAGGAAGGTCAGCGTGGCCACCATCGCATTGGGCAGGATGTGGCGGGTGATGATGCGCCAGTCGCCAAGGCCCAGCGCCTTCGCTGCCCGCACATACTCCAGATTGCGCGCGCGCAGGAACTCGGCACGCACGACGCCGACCGGCCAGGTCCAGCTCACCAGCAGCATGATGCCGAGCAGGGACCAGAAGCCCGGCTCGATGATGCTGGACAGGATCATCAGAATATAAAGGAAGGGCAGCCCGCCCCAGATTTCCAGGAAGCGCTGGAAGGTGAGATCGGTCCAGCCACCGAAATATCCCTGCACAGCGCCGGCCAGCACGCCGATCAGCGTGCTGAAGATGGTGAGGATCAGGCCAAACAGGACCGAGACACGAAAGCCGTAGATGACGCGCGCCAGCACATCGCGTGCCTGATCATCCGTGCCCAGCCAGTTGACGCCGTCGGGTGCCGTCGGCGCCGGCCCAGGCAGATTGGTGACGACGGTGTCATAGGCAAACGGAATGGGCGGCCACACCATCCAGCCGCCGCCCTGTGCAATGCGCTCTTTCAGGAACGGGCCCGTGAAATCGGCGGTGAGACCGGGGACACCGCCGAAGACCTCCTCGCCGTAATTATGGAAGACCGGCCAATAGATCTCGCTCTGATAGGAAACGACGATCGGCCGGTCATTGGCGATGAATTCGGCCGGCAGGCTGAGGCCGAACAGGATCAGGAAGATGATGAGCGACCAGAATCCGCGGGTATTGGCGCGAAAGTTGCGCCAGCGGCGCTGCGTCAGCGGCGACAATTTGGGCTTGAAGAAGCTCATGTCTCGCGCGCCTCGAAATCGATGCGCGGATCGACCAGCATATAGGTGATGTCACCCACCAGCTGCATGACGAGGCCCAGCAGGGTGAACATATAGAGCGTCGCGAACATCACCGGGTAGTCGCGATTGATCGTGGCCTCCCAACCGAGTAGCCCCAAACCATCCAACGAGAAGATGATCTCGGTCAGCAGCGCGCCGGTGAAAAGAATGCCGATGAAGGCCGAGGGGAAACCGGCGATGACAATCAGCATCGCGTTCCGGAAGACATGGCCATAGAGCACGCGGTTTTCGGTCAGGCCCTTGGCGCGCGCCGTCGTCACATATTGGAGATTGATCTGGTCGAGGAACGAGTTTTTGGTGAGCAAAGTGAGGCCAGCGAAGCTGCCGATGACCAGCGAGAGGATCGGCAGGGTCATGTGCCAGGCGTAATCGGCGATCCGCGCGGGCCAGGAGAGCTGGTCCCAATTGTCGGAAACGAGTCCGCGCAAGGGAAAGACATCGAAATAAGTTCCGCCGGCAAAGAGCACGATCAGCAGGATGGCAAAAAGAAAGCCTGGTATCGCCGAGCCGACGATGATTGCCGTGCTGGTCCAGACGTCAAAGGGCGTGCCGTCGCGCGACGCCTTGGCGATTCCGAGCGGGATCGAGATGCCGTAGATGATCAGCGTCGTCCACAGCCCCAGAGAGATCGAGACCGGCATCTTGTCGAGGATAAGCTCGACCACCGGCCGCCCCTTGAAGAAGCTCTTGCCGAAATCGAAGGTGAGGTAACTCTTCATCATCATGAAGAAGCGCTCATGCATCGGCTTGTCGAAGCCATACATGCGCTCGATCTCGGCCACGAATTTCGGATCGAGGCCACGGGCGCCGCGATACTTGTTGTTGACCTCGGTGAGGCTCGCCTGCTGACCGGCGCCGCTGTTGCTGATCACTTCCGATCCACCGCCACCGGTGATGCGCGCGGTGGAATCGATCGCCGTCCCTTTCAATTTCGCAATCGTCTGCTCCACCGGCCCGCCGGGCGCTGCCTGGATGACGATGAAATTGATGACCATGATCCCGAGCAAGGTCGGAATCATCAACAGCAGGCGGCGGATGATGTAGGCGATCATTGCGGGTTGAGCGGGGCGGCGGAAGCGCCCCCTCTCCCTAACCCTCCCCCACGTTGGGGGGAGGGAACTCGACCGAGCTCTTTCTGCTCCCGCCCCCCAACGGGGGGGAGGGTCGGGGAGAGGGGGTGGAGCGACCAGATAAATTGCATCCCAGCTACTTCGTCTTCTTGCGCTTCAGCACGGCGGCGCCGATGACCACCAGAATGACACCACCGACGATATAGAGCAGGTAGCCGAGCGGCGATGTGCCACGATCAGACGGTACAGCCGGCGCCGCGCTCGATGTCGCCGTGCTGGCGGCATCGCTGGTGGCGGTCGACGCCGCGGCATCCGCCGGTGCGGACTGCGCGATCTTGCTGGCGAGCGCCTTTTCCTTCGCCGGGTCGATCCACCAGCCGGAAAGCCCGATGCCATAAGTCGGTTCCGGCAACTTGTCGGGACGGCCGAACTTGTCCCAATAGGCGAGGCGCGCTGCGGCCAAGTGCCAATTGGGAACGACGTAATAACGCCATTGCAGGATTCGGTCCAAGGCACGGCAATAGACGATGAGTTCGGTGCGTGTCGGCGCTGCGATCAGTTTCTCCACCAACGCGTCGATGACCGGATCTTTGACGCCGATCTCATTGCGGCTCCCCGGAGAGTCCGCGGCGGCTGAGCCCCAATAGTCCCGCTGTTCATTGCCCGGGGAAAGCGACTGTGCGTAGACAGTGGACACCATGTCGTAGTCGAAATCCTCATGACGCTTCTCGTACTGCGCCGCATCGACCACACGCAACGTCAGCTTGACGCCCAGGCGCTCGAGAGACTTTGCATAAGGCTGCACGATGCGCTCGAAGGAGTCGCCGGCCTGCAGCAGAAACTCGATCTCGAACGGCTTGCCGTCCTTCATCCGCTTGCCGTTTTCGAGCTTCCAGCCGGTCTGGTCGAGGAGTTGTGCAGCCTTCGCCAGATTTTCTGCGTCGGCACCACTACCATCGGTCGATGGCGGATTGTATTCGGTGGTGAAGACCTCATCCGGAATCTTGCCGCGCAAGGGTTCCAGGATCTTCAACTCCTCTGGCGAGGGCAGGCCTTTGGCCTCCATCTCGGAATTCTGGAAATAGCTGCGCGTGCGCTTGTACTGGCCGAAGAACAGCGTCTTATTCGACCATTCGAAATCCAACGCCAGGATCATCGCCTGACGCACCAACGGATCTTGGAAAATCGCTCGACGCAGGTTCATGGTGAATCCCTGCATCCCTTGCGGATTGTCTGTGGGGATAGTCTCCATCTTGAAGCGACCATCACGCAATGCCGGAGAGTCATAGCCAGTCGCCCAGAACTTTGCGGAATTTTCCGACCGGGTGTCGAACGCACCTGACTTGAAGGCCTCCAGTATCACCGTAGGATCTCGGTAATAGTCTGTCCGCACGATATCAAAATTGTCGGTACCGATATTGACCGGAAGATCCTTGCCCCAATAATCCTTCACCCGCTCCATCGTCACCGAGCGCCCGGCCTCGAAGCTCTTCAATTTGTAAGGCCCGCTGCCGAGCGGCTCGTCGAGCGAGGGTTCGCCGAACTTCTTTCCTTCCCAGAAATGCTTCGGCAGCACCGGCAGCTGACCCATAATGGTCGGTAACTCGCGATTATCCTTGGTGCTGAAGGTAAATTTTACGCGATGCTCGCCAAGCTTTTCCGCTTTGGCAACACTGCCGTAGTAGAATCGATAGAAAGGAGCGCCCTGCGACTTCAACGTGTCAAAGGAGAATACGACGTCATCAGCGGTGATGGGCTTAGCGTCATGCCACCGCGCCTCGGGGCGCAGATTGAAGATGATCCAGGAATTGTCCTTGGCCACCTCCATGCTTTCAGCAATGAGGCCGTATTCGCTTAGCGAATCGTCATCGACAGTGGTTGTGAGTTGCTCATAAAGACCACCAAGACCTGCCGGATCGCCGCCGACGATGAAGGGATTGAAGCTGTCGAAGCTGCCCAGGCCCGCATAGCGCACCGTGCCGCCTTTGGGCGCGTCCGGGTTCACATAATCGAGGTGCTTGAAGTCGGGACCGTATTTCGGCTTGTCGCCCAGCGTCAGGGCGTGGGTCTTGATGCTGTCTTGCGCCAGGGCCACACCAGGGACCGAACCGGCACCAAGGACCAGAACAATTGCGAGGGCAGCGACGCGATGGAGCATGAAAAGCCTTCCCGGAATGCTTAGGCGACGTCTTTTGCCGCGAAGCATAGCGGAACCTTTGCGCGCTCGGAAAGCCTTTAAATTAAAGGTGTTACGCCGGATCAGGCATTAATGAGGGCCAGCGCTGCGTCGAGCACGCGCCTGTCGCCCGCAGCGACAACCGCATCGCCCGATTTGGTGTGAAGCGGCTTGCCCGCCCAATCGGTGATATGGGCGCCGGCGCCTTCGAGGACCGGCACCAGCGACAGATAGTCGTAGATACCCAGGGTCTTTTCCACCACCAGGTCGATGAAGCCGGTCGCGACCATGCCGTATTGATAGCAATCGCCGCCATAGGTCGCGGATTTCACGGCGCCGGCGATGCGGTCATGAGCGCCGCGCGCCTCGCCCTGGAACATCTGCGGCAGGGCGGCCGAGAAATAGGCATCCTTCAACGACGCACAGGCGCGGGCCGTCACGGCATCGCCATTCAGCGTCGTGGGATGCCCCGTGGCGCCGATCCAGCAATCGGAGAGGATCGGCATGTCGATGACGCCCAGCACCGGCTTGCCGCCTTGGGTGAGGGCGATGAGCGTGCCGAAGGTGGGCCGTCCGGTGACGAAAGCGCGCGTCCCATCGAGGGGGTCAAGCACCCAGACGAACTCAGCCTCGGCATTCTCGGAGCCGAACTCCTCGCCGATGATGCCGTGGGCCGGAAATGCCTTGTTGATGGCCTGACGCAAGGCCGCCTCGCATTCGCGATCGGCCTTGGTCACCGGGCTCTCGTCACCCTTCGAGATGATGTCGAGCCGCGTCCTGTAGTAGCCGCGCAGGATCGGCCGACTGATATTGACGAGGCCTTTGGCCAGCGTCAGGAATTCGGCCGGGATCGCCGCGGCGGCTGCCATGTCGGAGCTCCCGATTTACTGCGGGAGGGCGACCGGTGAATCGCCCTGATCACGCAGCCAGCGCAGCAACGCCGCGCGCTCTTCCGGCTTTTTGAGGCCGGCAAAGCTCATCTTCGTGCCCTTGGCATAGGCCTTCGGGTTGGTGATGAACTGGTCGAGGTGATCGAAATCCCAGGTGATCTTCAGATTCTTGATCACGTCGGAATAGGCGAAATCTTCCTTGTGGGCCGAATGGTTGCCAACGATGCCCCAGAGGTTCGGGCCGACCTTGTTCGGCCCGCCGCTCTCAAACGTGTGGCAGGTCTTGCACTTCGAGGCGACCTTTTCGCCCGCGGCCGGGTCGGCGGCAGCGATCATCGGCACCGAGGAAACCGGGGCGGCGTCCGGGGTCGCCGCGGCCGGGGCGGCGGCTTCGCCCGCACCCTCAGCAGCGCCACCTTCTGCGGCTTCTTCATGGGCGCTGCCTTCCGGCGCGCCGTAGATAATGTTGGAGACCAGACCGACCGAAAGGGTCAGCATGCCGCCGACCAGGACCGCAGCGGCGATCTTGTTGGCTTCCAAAGACATTCGACTTCATCCCTCATGGCTTATGCGCGACGAAACAGCCGCTGGACCCCACCTTATTGGGAACAGCAACTTACCCCGACCCGCCGCGCGGTATATTGGCTAGTCAAAGGGGCCACAACTCGGCGCGGAATTTAACCGCTTCCATCGCCCCTGTCCAATACCGCGGGGGTGGCCAGTTGTGGCTTCGGACGATTTTCTTACCCGGGCGCCGCGGACTTTGATTTCGCGGGCTTAGCGGCATAATGTCGCGGCCCCGGCACCCTCGCCCCAGGGCAAGGTGCGGCCTTTCCCAGCCCTCCCCTTCAAGCAACGTGACATGACCCGCCCCAGCCGCCCCGTCATCCTGATCCCCGCCCGCATGGCCTCGACGCGCCTGCCCGACAAGCCGCTTGCCGACATCCATGGCGCCCCCATGATCGTCCATGTCTGGCGCCGGGCCATGGAAGCCGGCATCGGCCCGGTCTTCGTTGCCTGCGCGGAAGAAGCCATCAAGGCGGCGGTCGAGGCGGCCGGTGGCCGGGCGGTCTTGACCGACCCCGACCACCCCTCCGGCTCCGACCGCATTTTCGAGGCGCTGACCAAGATCGATCCGGCGCGCGAGTTCGACGCCGTCGTCAACGTCCAGGGCGATCTCCCAACCCTCGATCCCGCCCTCATCCGCCGCGCCCTCGACCCGCTCGCCGAGAGCAGCGTCGACATCGCAACACTCGCCGTCGAGATCACGCGGGAGGAGGAGCGCACCAACCCCAATGTCGTGAAGGCGGTGGCTGCCTTCGCCCCCGGCGGCAACGGCATCGCGCGCGCGCTCTATTTCAGCCGTGCCACCGTTCCCGCCAATGCCGATGGCAAGACGGGGCCGCATTATCATCACATCGGCCTCTATGCCTATCGCCGCGCGGCGCTTGAGCGTTTCGTGAAACTCGCCCCCGGCATCCTCGAGCAACGCGAGAAGCTCGAGCAATTGCGGGCGCTGGAAAACAACATGCGCATTGACGTGGCGCTCGTTGACACCCTGCCGCTCGGTGTCGATACTCCGGCCGAACTCGAGCGGGCGCGCACGGTTCTTGCGCCCCGCAAATGATCATTTAAGCAAAGGTAGCAGCGGTCTTGAACGCAGCAGTCAACAACACCATCGCCTTCCAAGGGGTGCCCGGCGCCTATTCGAACCTGTCCTGCCGGGCGGCCTTTCCGGACATGACTGCTTTGCCCTGCCCCTCTTTCGAGGACATGTTCGCCGCCGTCCATGAGGGCCGCGCGCGCCTTGCCATGGTGCCGATCGAAAACTCGGTCGCCGGTCGTGTCGCCGACATTCATCATCTGCTGCCGGATTCGGGCCTCCACATCGTCGGCGAGCATTTCCAGCGCGTGAACCATCAGCTGCTGGGTGTGAAGGGCGCCAAGCTTTCCGATATCAAGACAGCGTCCAGCCACATCCAGGCTTTGAGCCAATGCCGCAACAATCTGCGCGCCCTCGGCATCAGGCCGGTCGTCCATGCCGACACGGCGGGCGCCGCCGCCGATCTGGCACAGCGCGGCGACAAGACAGCCGCCGCTATCGCCTCATCCCTTGCCGCTGAGATCTACGATCTCGAGATTCTCAAGGCCGATATGGAAGACGCCGCCCACAACACCACGCGTTTCGTGGTGATGGCGCAGGAACCGATCGATCCGGATGCCGCCAAGGGGCCGATCATCACCAGCTTCGTCTTCCGCGTGCGCTCGGTTCCGGCGGCGCTTTACAAGGCCCTGGGTGGCTTCGCGACTAACGGCGTCAATATCACGAAGCTTGAGAGCTATATGCTCGACGGCCATTTCTCCTCGACGCAATTCTACGCCGATATCGACGGCCATCCGGACCAGCGATTGGTGCGCCTCGCCCTCGAGGAACTCTCGTTCTTCTCGCGCGAGGTCCGCATCCTCGGCGTATACCCTGCCTCGAAATTCCGCGAGCAGGATTAGGCCGGCTCAGTCAGACCTAACTCGTCATGCCCGGGCCTGGCCCAGGCATGACGAAAGAGGGAATGCCGTCAGTTCGGCTGCCGGATGACCTTCAGCACGGTGAGTCTCTTGATCTCGCCCGAGCGGGTCTCCCATTCGATCGACTGGCCGACCTTGAGGCCGATGAGAGCGGCACCCACCGGCGTCAACACCGAGATCTTCCAGGCCGAGATATCCTGATCGCCGGGATAGACGAGGGTCGCCACATGGGTCTCCCCGGTGCTGTCGTCGCGATACTGGATCTCGGCATACATGGTGACGATATCGGCAGCGATTTCAGCGCGCGGCAGTACATGGGCGCGCGCCAATTCGCGCGCCAGGAAATCGCCGACGCCCGGCTGATGTTCGACGGCCAAGGCAAGATCGGTCAGCCGCGCATGATCCTGTTCGGAAAGCGTGATCGGCGGCGGGGCGTGATGGCGCATTTGCGGAACCTCCCTGGAAAGCGATGTGCGAGCGGCAGGGTGCGCGCCATCGCGTGTGCCTCAACTCGCCATCGAGATGATGAAAGAAAAAACGGCGTCAGGCCCGGAATTCGAGCGGCCGTGAAAGGATCAGGCCCGGCGCCGGATTCCGGGCAAGGTGCCCGTTTGCAGCCTGCCCGCACGAAGTTGGGCGGCGAAGATGTGCCGTTGTTTCGACATGATCGGATTTAGATAGGTGCTTGCGCCATGAAGTCAAGGCGGCGGTTTTTAAATCCGCTCGACGATGAAGCCCTGTGCCTTCAGTAGGTTCTGCACAGAATCGGTGCCGGTCAAATGCGCCGCCCCGACGGCGATGAAATGCGTACCGCCTTCCTGTCTGAGGCTGGTCAAGCGCGCGGCCCAGGCGGCGTTGCGATCGGAGAGCAGGATCTTGCGCAGGCGCTTGTCGCTCACCGCCATGTCCTCATCCCTGAGAAGCGCGTTGAGCTTGTCGACATCGCCGGCAAGCCAGGCGCCGGCAATCTGGTCGAGTTGAGCGGGCGCCTCTTTCATATGCTCGATGGTCTGGCTGAGCAGCGCCAGTTCCATTTCAGGCGGCAGATCGGCAAAGAAGCGCATCTGTTGCTCGATTGTCTCGAACCCGACGACCTTCTTCTGCGCCGCCTGGGCGGCACCCAGCAATTGATTGTCGACACCCATTTCCGCGTTGTAGCCGGCCTGTTGCAGTGGCGCCTTGCCGAGAGTGAACGCGGCAAGCCAGGGCCGCAGCGATTCGAATGTCACCGGTGGAATGCCAACCAGATTGGCCGCCTCGCGCAGTTTCTGCCGTTCCTCTTGCGAAAGCTTGCCGGAGAGCGGATGCGCCGGGTCCTTGCCGTATTTCCACAGAAACTTGTCGTCGATAGCGCCCTTGGCACCTTCGGCCAGTTCCAGCCACAATGTGCTGCTGCTGTCGAAGGCCGCCTGGATCTTCGGGGCACGCCAATCGGAATCCGGCTTCAGAAGATGCACCGTGCCGAAAAGATAGATCGTGGCATCGCCGCTCCTGGCCACCCACAAGGCCGGCTCCGCAGCAGCCGGGCCGATGAAAGGCAGGAAGGTCAGCAGGCCCAGGAACGCCTGGCGCAGGCAATGTCCGATATATCCGCTCACACGCCGCACGGCCGACCCCATCCTTGCGCAGAAGGAGCGGATTATATGGTGGGGACGCCGTCCTTTGCCAAGGCCACCCTGGCCGAAGGCCTCAATCCAGATGCCGCCAGCGCTTGACCACGTCGATAAGATCTTCGGCTTGCATCTGGTCTTGCTGCCAGGCGGTGGCGAAGGGTGCTGTCGTGGAACGCGGCCGATGCTCCTCGGCAAGCCGGTCGAAATCGATGCGGGTCGGCAGCGGCACGCCTTCGCCGACGGCAATGGCCTGGCCGTTGCGCAAGGAAGCAAGCTCCCCCATCAACCCCTGGCTCGATTCCGGCAAGGCCGCCGCCAGGAATTCCTGATCCTTCTGGCTGGTCATGCGCAGGGCAAAAATGGTGCTGCATTGAGAGAGCACCGTGGTCGCCAGTTCCGAGGGCCGCTGGCTGATGAGGCACAGCGATACGCCGTATTTGCGCCCTTCCTTGGCGATGCGTGAGAGCGCGCGCTTGGTGGGCTCGAACCCGGCATGAATATCGGCCGGCGCGTAACGATGCGCCTCCTCGCAGACCAGCAGCACGGGCGCCCGCTGTTCCGACCACAAGGCGAAATCGAAGCTCATGCGGGAAAGAAGCGAGACGACGACGTTGAGGATTTCTGACGGCACACCCGACGTATCCAGCACTGTGATCGGCTTGCCGCCGACCGGCACACGGAAGAGGCGGGACAGAATCTTCGCCATGTTGTCGCGCGTGACCAGCCCCTGGAGGGCGCCTGAATTGCCGGCACCGGGGAACATGAAGGCAAGGCGGCGATCCGCCTGCATATGCTGGAAGCGTTCCTTGATGCGATGATAGGCAGCAGCATCGGCCGGCCGGTCGAGCTTGCCCAGCACGCCGTCGATGATCTTGCCGATATCGGAGAGGCGATAGGGTACCGGTGTATCGATGGTGATCTGCGCCGCGACTTCCGGGCTCTGCGCCAGATTGCGTTTGGCCTGCGTCACAACCTGATTGAGCAGCACCGCATCGGCATCCGGCTGGGGCGAGCCTGTACCGATGACCATCTCGCGGAGCTCTTCGAAATTCAACAGCCAATAAGGCAGTTCGAGATCTTCAGGCGTGACGACTTCGGCTTGATCCTTGAAGGCGGTCGCGTATTCGTTATGCGGATCCAGCATGATGATGTGGGCGTGGCGATGCTGGCTCAAGATCGCGCGCAGAATCGTGACCAGCGCGCAGGACTTCCCTGCACCCGTCGTGCCCAGCACCGCGAAATGCTTGCCGAGCAATTCGCTCGGCATGATCTCGGCCGGAATATCCTGGTCCTGATGCAACGAGCCGATGCGGGCGCTGCGCTGATGCGCTGCCGTGTGACGCGTGAAGACCCGGCGCAGGTCGTCCGAGGTCGCCCTCGCCAGCATGTCGTCGAGGGCGGGATAGGTGGTGACGCCGCGCTGGAACGGTGCATCGTCGCCAGCACCGTGATTGATCTCGCCGACCATTTCGATTTCCGCCTTGCGCAGCTCATTGGTCTGCCCCGGATGCTCGATCCCGATCGCCGTCACGAAGCCGAAGACGGTCGTGTGTTCGGTGACGATCTTGACCAATTCGCCGATATAGGGACCGCGACCACCATTTTCCGGCAGCAGCAGGCCGGTCACCTTGGCGCCGGCAACGGCCATCACTTGGCCCAGTGCGTTGCTCGCGGCAGTTGACCTTGTATCGACCGTGGTCGCGGAAAGAGCGGTCATGGCGTCCTCTGCTTCGTCGCCCGAAATTTTGCCGGGCTGAGTGTCTAGGAAACGTCTTACCAGCTGGTTTATTCGCTCTTTACCAGGACTTAAGGCTGACGGGCAAGCCCAGGTATTTAAGTTCTATTTGTCGAAAACACATAATATTGTGTCACTCTGGGTGACGTGATAGAGAGCTGCCGTTCGCAACGAGAAGGATATTTTACCTAAAATGCGTCATATTAGAGTAACGTTTTAGAAACCATGGCACTGCAACCGCAAGACTCACGCGTTATCAAGGGCAAGCGTATCAATCGCGACGTTTTGCAACGCCTTGCAAAGCTCCATGTCGATTGGGTCGTGGGGCGACCCAGCGGCAAGCGTGCGATGTTCGAGGATTGCGATTTCAGCGGCCTCGATTTCAGCCATATGAATTTCAGCGACGGCGTCTTCCTTTATTGCCGCTTCGAGGGCTGCGAAGGCCGCGGCGTCAAATTCGCCGGCGCCATTCTTCGCTCGTCCTGCTTCGACCGTGCCGATCTCACCAATGCCGACTTTCAGCGCGCCGATCTCAGAAGCGCCACCTTCGACGAAGCCAATATGGAAGGTGCGACGCTGGACCGTTCCGACATGCGCCGCGATGCGACCAGCGACGAGGCGTCGTCTTTCAAAGGTGCCATCCTGACGCGGGCGAATTTCGCCGATAGCAAAATGAAGGGTGCGGATCTCTCCGGTGCGGTGCTGGAGAAGACCAATCTCAGCAATGCCGATCTGCGCGGTGCTTCGTTCCGCCAAGCCGAGATCAACGGCGCGGTGCTGGCCGGCGCCACCATCGTCGACAGCGATTTCTCCGGCGCCGTTGTCGACAAGAACATGGCAGGCAAGATCGATCTCACCTGTGCTGCTGGCCCCGCGCGCAAGAAGCTCGATCATGATCGCCTTCAATCCCTACTCGACGACCATGACCGCTGGGTCTTGAGCATGGGCATCGAAGGCAAGCGTGCCAACCTTGCCGGGCTTGATCTTTCCGGCGCCGATTTTTCGGGGCGCAATCTCGCCGCCGCCAATTTCAATGGCGCCACTTTGGCTGAAACGCGCTTCGAAGGTGCCTGGCTGATGGCGGCGGATTTTCGCTCGGCCAATTTGCTGCGCGCCAAGCTGGGCGGCGCCGATCTCAGAGGCGCCGATTTCACCCAATCGCATCAGCGCGATGCCGACACGGCCGAAGCGCGCGTCGGTGAACTGCCCGGCTGCCGATTGGAAACGCGCGGCTTGGCGACGCGCAATCCGGCAATTGGCGCGCGGCAACGCGCCAAGTCATAGAATATTTCAAACGGCTCGCCTTGCTCCGTCATCTCCTGCCATCGCCGTCGCATCGGGCCGGGTCCAACTCAGGCTTGCGTCTATGGCTGCCTCAGGCAGTACAATAGCTGGATCGCAAGGCCTAGAACGGATGGCGATCGGATACTTCCATGTCTGAAGCAGCTGTGATCCTGAGCTCGACCATCACCTGCCCGGTCTGCGGCTCCAAAGCGACCGAGACGATGCCGACCAACGCCTGCCAGTATTTTTACGAATGCAAGAGCTGCGGGACCGTCTTGCGGCCGAAGGCAGGTGATTGCTGTGTATTCTGCTCGTTCGGCAGCGTCCCTTGCCCGCCAATCCAGGCCGAGGCCAGTGGACGCGGAGAGGGCCGTTGCTGCTGAGCAGGGCCGTCCTTGCGCGCTAGAGCCTGACCCAGTCCTCGATGAGCCGACGCGAAATGGAATCGGCACGCGGCAGGCGGAAAGTTTCATTCTCCGGCGAATTGAGGAGATCCATGCGCGTCATCCATTGCGCCGATTCGATTTCGCCGTCATGGAGGTCGAAAGCCTCGCTATCGGATTCCGCCGTGAAGCCCAGCATCAGGGACGCAGGAAAGGGCCAGGGCTGCGATCCGAAATAGCGGATGCTGTGGACCCGCAAACCCACTTCCTCGAACACTTCACGGGCCACGGCATCTTCCAGGCTCTCGCCGGGCTCGACGAAGCCGGCCAGTACCGAATGCATGCCAGGATTCCACATCCCTTGCCGCGCCATCAGAATGCGATTGCCGCAGGTGACGCGCATGATAACGGCTGGATCGGTGCGCGGAAACTGCACGGTCGCACAGTCGCGGTTCATGCATTGGCGTTGATGCCCGGCGGCTTTCACTTCGGTCGGCGATCCGCAGACGCCGCAGAAGCGGTGCCGCTGGTGCCAATAGGCAAGCCCCCGCGCATAGGCCATCAAGGCGCCATCGCGTTGCGGCAGCAACGGACCAATGCCGCGCAATTCCTGAAAATCGCCCAGCGCCGTCGCGGCATTTTCATCGAGCACTGACAGATCGACGGCAAAATGCGCGACCTCACCCTCAACACCCAGCAAAATAACCGTTTCCGCCCGGGCGATGAGATCGGCTTGTGCGACAGGATCGAGATGCCGCAAATGGGGATTGGTCGGGGCATCCACCAGATGGCGCAGGCGCCAGACGGGATAGAACCGGCTGTTGGGGTCGATAAGCCGGGCTTTCAGCCAGATCTGATCCTCGCGCCGTTGCGCACTGCGGTCGAAATCGCCATTGGCGTAGAAGTAATTCTGCATCATCTGAATTCGTTAATTCGGCCCAATGGTTTTCCGGATAATCCGCCCAAAGGCGGCCCCGATTGTGCCCCAATGTGATTGCCCACACTTGACCTATTTTGTCATCCGACACATTTACCTTAACGGTCAATATACCGGGTTTGACCTTTGCCATGGTTCGGAAGATCATGCGGCAAAGATCCCAAAACAACAGGGTTGCTATACTTGACATGAGTGTCTCACGTCGACAATTGCTCTCGACCATTCTGTCCCATGCGTTGGCTGCAACCGCCTGCGCCGCTCTGCTCATGCCGACATTTCCGGCGCTTGCCGATTCGACCATCAACATGCAATCGGCCTCGGCCGAGGCTGGCTTCCCTTTCACGCCGCCGCGTGGCCGCTTCATCTACACCATCACCCGCGACGGCGATCCCATCGGCACGCAGAAACTCGATTTCGTTTCTGACGCGACCAATCAGCTCATCGTCATCACCGATGTCGAGATCGATGTGCGCATGCTGGGCTTGAGCTTCTACAAATTCACCCAGCATACCGAGGAGCATTGGGAGAACGGCGCGTTGCAATCGCTGACGTCGAACACGGTCGATGACGGCGAACAACGCGTGGTCGATCTCAGCCGGAAGGGCGACCGCCTCACCGGCAAGTACAATGAGAAGAAGCGCGACGTGCCGGCGGATCTCATCCCCTCGACGCTGTGGCATCCCGATGCCATCAAGCAGAAGACCGTCCTTGATACAGTCCGCGCTCGCCAGCATCAGGTGAATGTTGCCGATAAGGGCCAGGTTGCGGTGGTGCTGCCCTTCGGCCAGGTCGAAGCGCGGCATTACGCCTTTACCGGCGAACTCAACCGCGACGTCTGGTATGACGCTGGCGGCATCATCGTCCAGGCGGAAATGAAGGCCAAGGACGGCTCGATCATCCGCCAGCAATTGCTCGATCGCCCTTGATAGTCAGCCAATTACCTGAATCACTTGGATAATCCCCAGGCATACGCCTGCGGCGATTCTGGGGGTTGCACAGGGTGGGGCAGTATTTGCTATAAGCTCGCCCGGGAGGTTGGTGGCGGACGTTTGTCTCGCCAACCCGGTCAGGTCCGGAAGGAAGCAGCCGTAACGAGTTCTCAGGCGGGTCGTTTGCCAGCCTCCCACCCTCCACTGTCTCCCCTGCACAATCTCCCCTGGCATTAAGATTGCTGGAATCCGGCCCGGATATTTTGTACGACCTCAGGGAGCATTTTTCCTGTGGGCGATGATCGGCGCATGAGCGAAGAGAGCAGCCAAAATTCAGGTACAGGCGGCGAGCATTATCGGGTTCTCGCTCGCAAATATCGCCCCAGCGATTTTTCCGGCCTCGTCGGCCAGGACGCCCTTGTCCGCACCCTCACCAATGCGATCGCCGCCGGGCGTCTCGCCCACGCCTTCATGCTGACCGGCGTGCGCGGCGTCGGCAAGACGACGACCGCGCGCATCCTGGCCCGCGCCTTCAACTGCGTCGGCCCCGACGGCAAGGGCGGAGCTACCGCCACCCCTTGCGGCCAGTGCGAGCATTGCGTGGCGATCGCCGAAGACCGTCATGTCGATGTCATCGAAATGGATGCCGCCAGCCGCACCGGCGTCGGCGACATGCGCGAGCTCATCGAGGGCGTGCGCTATCGCCCGGTCAGCGCCCGCTACAAAGTCTATATCATCGACGAAGTGCACATGCTCTCCAACAGCGCCTTCAATGCGCTGCTCAAAACGCTGGAAGAGCCGCCGGGACATGTGAAGTTCGTGTTCGCGACGACTGAGATCCGGAAGGTTCCGGTGACGGTGCTCTCGCGCTGCCAGCGTTTCGATCTCAGACGCATCGAGGCGGATGTACTGGCAGCCCATTTCGCGCGCATCGTCGCTGCCGAGAATGTCGCTGTCGAACCGAATGCCCTGGCACTCGTCGCCCGCGCCGCCGATGGCTCGGCACGAGACGGCCTCTCGCTGCTCGACCAGGCGATCGCCATGGCGGAGGGCACCGTCACGGAAATCCAGGTCCGCGAGATGCTGGGTCTTTCGGACCGCACGCAGCTCTTCGATCTTTATGACGCCGTCATGGGCGGCGAAGCGCCCAAGGCACTTGATCTCCTCGGCACCATGTACCGCGCCGGTGCCGATCCCATCGTCGTCGTGCAGGATCTCCTCGACCTCACGCATCTGGTGACCCGCGCCAAGATTTCGCCCGATGCGCTCGCCGCACCCACCATGCCGGAAGCGGAAAAAAAGCGAGGGAACGCGCTTGCGGCGAAACTCTCGATGCCGATCCTCGCACGCACTTGGCAGATGCTGCTGAAGGGCCTCGGCGAAGCGCAATCGGCACCCCAATCCCTGGCCGCCGTCGAAATGGCGCTCATCCGCCTGATGCATGTCGCCGATCTGCCGACGCCAGGCGAGCTGGTGAAGAAGCTCAGCTCCGGTCAACTGCCGGCAGGCACACCCGGCGCTCCGGCGCGTAACGGCAACGGAGCCGGTAACGGGACCAGCGCCGTCGCCTCGAATTATGTTTCCGGTGGCCCCAGCAGCGGCCCGACGGCATTTGCCCAACGCGGCAGTGCCGCGCGCCTCGAAATAGTGCCCCAGTCGACACCAATGGCGGCACCCATGGTCGCCACGGCGGCAGCGCCCCAGGGTCTGGCCGATCCTCGCACCTTTGATGAACTGGTCGCTCTCTTCCGCCAGAAGAAGGAAGCGATCCTGATGACGCATCTGTTGAGCGATGTGCATCTGGTGCATTTTGAGTCCGGGCGGCTTGAATTCCGTCCCTCGGAGCGCGCACCGTCGAATCTGGCACCGCGCCTCGCGCAATGCCTGCTGGAATGGACCGGCAAGCGCTGGCTGGTCTCGCTCTCGAATGCCGCGGGTGAAGCTACGCTGAAACAGCAGGAAGCGGCAATCGTTGCCGAGCGGAAGCGCCAGGCCGCCGAGCACCCGATCGTGCAGGCGATCCTCAAGACCTTTCCCGGCGCCACGATCGACGAGGTCCGTGATCTCGGCGCCCCCGAACCCGCAGCGCCCGCGTCGGCTGCTGCGACTGAAACCAGCGATGCCGCATCGGAAGATGACGGGATCGATATCGACACGATCTTTGGAGACGACGAATAATGAAGAACCTTGGGCAGATGATGAAGCAGGCCCAGCAGATGCAGTCGAAGATGGCTGAAATGCAGGCCGCGCTCGAACAAGCCGAAGTCACCGGCCAGGCGGCGGGCGGCATGGTCACCATCACCATGACCGCGAAGGGCGAACCCAAGCGCGTGAAGATCGACCCCAGCCTCGTGAATGCGACCGAAGTCGAAGTACTGGAAGACCTCATCAGCGCCGCCCTGCGCGATGCGCGTGCCAAGGCGGACAAGCACATCGCCGACGAGATGGGCAAGGTCACCGGCGGCCTACCGTTGCCGCCAGGCTTCAAGCTGCCGTTTTGAGTTGATCTTCGAGAGCGAGCAGTTGCTCCCCCTCTCCCCGACCCTCCCCCACGTTGGGGGGAGGGAGTAGTCCGCCAAAACGACCTCGCTCAGATCCCCTCTCCCCTACGTGGGAGAGGGTTAGGGAGAGGGGGTCTATCAGGATAAAATACGCCCCATCCCATGAACGACATCGACCGCCTCATCCAGATCATGGGCCGACTGCCGGGCCTCGGTCCGCGCTCGGCGCGGCGGGCGGTGTTGCATCTCCTCAAGAAGCGCGAAGCCTTGCTGCATCCGCTCATCGATGCGCTGGGCGAGGTCGCGGCCCATGTGAAGACCTGCTCGGTCTGCGGTAATCTCGATGCCGCCGATCCGTGCAGCATCTGCCGTGACACCTCCCGCGATGCGACGCAAATCTGCGTCGTCGCCGATGTCGGCGATCTTTGGGCGCTGGAGCGCATTGCTACGTTCAAGGGTCGCTATCACGTGCTGGGTGGCGTGCTCTCGGCCCTCGACGGCGTGGGGCCGGAACAGCTTTCCATCGCCCCGTTACTGCGCCGGCTGGAAGGGGGCGAGGTCAAGGAGGTGATCCTGGCCTTAGGAGCCACGGTCGACGGGCAGACCACGGCCCATTACCTCTCCGACCGGCTGCAGCCGCTGAATGTCACGATCTCACGCCTCGCCCATGGTGTGCCCGTGGGGGGCGAACTCGATTATCTTGACGACGGCACCCTCATTCAGGCCCTGAAGGCACGGCAAAAGCTCTGAATCTGGTCTGGAATCTGGCCTGGGCCTTGCATCTCCGGTAGGATAGAGACGGAAAAAGCCAAGGAATCCCGCATTGTCGGAGCTCGAACCACCCCTCCCGCGCAAGGAAAGGCGTGCCCGTCAGCGGACTTTGCCGCTGCCGGAGGTGAAATTCGTGCCGGCCGGCAACCCGTCTTTGCCCACTTTCGTCAGCCTGATGCTGATGATCACCACTTTCATGATCGTGCTTACCAGCATCTCGCTGCATGAGAACAGCCGCATGCATGAGCTGCTCTCCGGCGTCAAACAGACCTTCGCCTTGGGCCAGGCGGCGACCCCCACCAAATCCGTGGGCGAGATATTGGGCTCCGCCGCCACAGGCTTCCAGGCCTCGCTGCCAATGGTCAAGGTTGCCGGCGCCAGCGGCGGCGAATCCCTGCGCCTGATAATCCCCATCGGCGTCGCACTCGACACCACGCAGAAACAGGCAACGCCCGAGATGGAAAAGGCCCTCGCCACGCTCGTCACCGGCTTGAGCGAACTACCCAAGGATACCGGCTATGAGATCGAGCTGCGCTTTGCCGATGAGTCCATGAGCGCCGACTATGCCGGCATCCTCGCCCAGGCTGCGATGAACCGTGGCCTTGCCCCTGCCCGCACGATCATCGGCAATGGCACCCCCAACGACAGGGCTGGCAAGCCCGACGAACTGGCGCTGCTGGTGCGCCTGACCTTGCCTGCAACCGATTTCGTGCAGAAGCTTCCTGACCAGACGGAGGCGCCGTGATGTCGGGAGAAAGTTTCATCCGCGTCGGCGAGGTCAAGCATCAGGAGATCAAGCAGCCGGTCTGGCTGATGAGCTTTGCCGATTTTGCCGGCTGCCTGCTGGCCAGCTTCGTGCTGCTCTATTCCCTGGCGCAGACCGATCGCGAGAAGATGCAGAACGCCTTCGGCATCGCGCCTGCCGACACTGAGATCGTGGCCGAAGACGGCGCCGCGAAGGAATCCATGGCAGCCAAAGACGCGCAAGAGGGCCGCGACACGGATTATCTTGCCAATTTGCTCGCCACCAAGATCGAGGGTATCACCGCGTTCGAAGGCGTGAAGATTGAACCGCAACTCGACAGCGTCGTCCTCGATCTGCCCATGGCGCGCCTGACCGCTACGGGCGGCACGGATGAGCGTGACAAGGATCTCATCTTCGCCCTGGCCGGCATGCTCGCCAACATCCCCAATGAGGCGGCCCTTAGCGCCGATCTTCCGCAGGACGGCACCGGGGCCAATTGGACCACGGGCATGACGCTTGCAAACCGCCTCGCCCAACGCCTCAAGGATGGCGGCGCCCCGGACACATTGCTCGCCCGCACAGCCATCAGCGGCGACGGCGCCCCGCATGTGCGCCTGGTCTTCACGCGCGAGGCGGGGGAGTAATCCTCTTTTTTCTTCGTCATGGTCTGCGCAGGCGAACCATGACGGCCGGG
The DNA here is from genome assembly GCA_016183985.1 of Pseudomonadota bacterium. Classification (GTDB taxonomy): domain Bacteria; phylum Pseudomonadota; class Alphaproteobacteria; order Dongiales; family Dongiaceae; genus Dongia. The sequence goes on from JACPDN010000010.1 coordinate 388,763, forward strand.
AGCGCACGCAAAAGTGATCCATGTCGCTTGAGCCGTACCACCCGCCCGTCATAGTCTTGCCGCATTCCGCAACCAAATATGTCTCGTCACAGAGGGGATCATCGCGCATCGGCGATGCTGCACCTCGCCCTGCCAGATCACCTATCCGATAAAGGATCTCCCCATGCGTTCGCTTCTTGTTGCCGGTACCGCCCTCGCGCTGACCCTGACCTCTCTTGCCGGCGCCTTCGCCGATGAAACGCAGGTGACGACCGACAACCAGACCGGTATTGCCGTCACGATTTATAACCAGGATCTGGCGCTGATCCGCGACAGCCGCAAGATCAACCTTGCCGCGGGCGAGAATGATATCGCCTTCATCGATGTCTCGGCGGCAATGCGGCCGGAAACGGCGCTGCTGAATGCACCGGGCGGGGCGGTCGACGTGCTGGAGCAGAATTTCGATTTCGATCTGCTGACGCCGGAAAAGCTGCTGGAGAAATCGGTCGGCCAGAAGATCCGCGTCTTCCGCACCAATCCCGAGACCGGCGAGGATAGCAGCGAAGAAGCCGAAGTGCTCTCGGTGGCTGGCGGCCAGGCGGTCTTGAAGATCGGCGACCGCATCGAGACCGCGATCCCCGGCCGCTTCGTCTATTCCGGTGTGCCGGCCAATTTGCGCGCAAGACCCACGCTGGTGATCAAGGCCGTGGCCGACAAGGCCGGCGAGGTGCCGGTCGATCTTTCATACTTGAGCCGCGGCCTTTCCTGGTCGGCTGATTATGTCGTCGATCTCGGCGCGGATGAAAAGAGCGTCAACATCAACGGCCTCGTGACGCTCACCAATCAGAGCGGCATTACCTACAAGGACGCCAAGCTCCAGCTCGTCGCCGGCAATGTCAACCAGGTGCAGCCGATGCTAGAACGCGCCGGCGGCATGGTGGCGATGGACGCGATGCCGTCGGCCGCACCGAAGATGGTCGAGCAGGCGGCATTCGAATACCACCTCTATAGCCTCGAGCGCCCGACCACGATCAAAGAGAACCAGACCAAGCAGGTGGCGATGCTCTCAGCCGCCGAAGTGCCGGTCGAGAAGCAATACCTCATCACCAATGCCGCGAATGTCTGGGGCAATTACGGCTATAATTTCGGCGAGGGCCCGCGCCAGAACGCAGCGGTAAAGCTGAAATTCGAGAACGACGAGAAATCCCATATGGGCATGCCGCTGCCGGCCGGCATCGTGCGCGTCTATAAGAAGGATGCGCAGGGCAACACCCTCTTCGTCGGCGAAGATCATATCGACCACACGCCAAAGAATGAGCGCGTCGACCTGACCCTGGGCGAAGCGTTCGACATCACCGCCCGCGCCAAGCAGACCAACTACACCAAACTCGCCGACGATCTCTACGAGAACGCCTACGAAGTCGAGATCAAGAACGCGAAAAAGGAAAAGGTCACCGTCGACCTCCGCGAAGCCTTCCCCGGCGAATGGAAAATGCTCGACGAAACCCAGAAGCACGAAAAACTCGATTCCAACACCGCGCAATGGTTGGTCGACGTTCCCGCGGAGGGTTCGACAGTTCTGACGTATTCCGTGCGGATTAAGCTGTAACAAGTAGCCCCCTCTCCCCCACCCTCCCCCACGTTGGGGGGAGGGAGTACGAGCGAGGGTATACTCGATAGCCGGCCTTGGTCGGCTCTAGTCCCCTCCCCCCAATGTGGGGGAGGGTTAGGGAGAGGGGGCGGTTCGACCGGGTCCGTTCTCCCCCTCACTCCCCATTCGTAAACTTCACGCCCGGGTCGAGTTCGTCTTTCAGATTCCACGGCTCCCAGATCCAGGTTTCCTGCATCTGCTTGACGAAATCGCGCCAGAAGACGCGCTTGCCTTTGACATCTTTGGGCCAGGATTCGTCGAACAGCTTCGCCGCCAGATCGCTATGGCCGCTATAGATGAGGTCGAGGAGGTTGGCCCAGATGATGGGATCAAGCTCGCCTTTAGTTTGCGGCCGATCGCCGGTGTGATCGATCGCGGTATAGGGTCCGCCGAAGGCCATAAGCGCATCGCCGATATCCTTCTTCATTTGTGCCAGCGCCTTCTCATCTGGCGCGTCGCCTTTCATCTGCTCGGAGATGCGATACCCATCCTCCGACCAATCTAGGCTGACACCGCCGCCCGGCGAACCGGCATAAGACGAGTTCCAATAGGCGAAGCGATCATCCCCGAAGCTAAGATGCGGCGCGCCGCCGGCCCAATCCTGCGACAGCTCCGCCTCCGCATTGCCGAGGCTAAGCTCCTGCAACTTCAGCTCCTTCCCCGGATAGAGCGCGTAAAGCGAGGTGCAGCAATGCGCCCCGCCGGAGAAGGTCGAGAGAATCGCAAGCGGCGCCGGCTCGGCATAGTTCCCCAGGATGCGCGGCCGCGCCCAGACGATGAAGACCAGCGCGTCGGCGATGGCATGCAGGCATTTGCCGTCGCGCTCGATGGTCAGGTACTCCATCGGCGGGCTGCCATCGGCCTGGTCCTCAAGGCTCTCATCGCCGAACTTCGAGGGATAGGCGGTCAGCGTCACATCGTCGATGACGAGGCGCGAATAAGTCTCGGGCGCCATGGCGCGGCGCTTCTCAAAGAGGCTCGGCTCCTCGACCGCGCAGGCATTGCCGGTCTCGATCTCGCCCACGACGCCGGGTGCCTTGGCGGGCGCATCCGCTTCTTGCGCCATGGCCGTGACAATGGACAGCAGCATCAAACCGGCACTCAGAAACGCACGCATCACGATCTCGGTTCTCCTGAAATCACGCCCATTATAACACTGTCTTGCCCTTGAACTGGCACACATCGCTCACCACGCAAGCGGGGCAATCCGGCTTCCTGGCCTTGCAGACATAGCGCCCGTGCAGGATCAGCCAGTGATGGCAATGCTGCTTGAATTTCTCCGGCACCTTTTTCTCCAAAGCCCGCTCCACCGCCAGCACATCCTTCCCCGGTGCCAGGCCCGTCCGGTTCGAGACACGGAAGATATGTGTGTCGACGGCAATGGTTGGTTCACCGAAAGCGATGTTGAGGACCACATTGGCGGTCTTGCGCCCGACGCCCGGCAGCGTTTCCAGGATTGCGCGGTCGCGCGGCACCATGCTTTTGTGCTCGGCGATCAGCATTTCCGACAGCTTGATGACGTTCTTTGCCTTGGTATTGAAAAGCCCGATCGTCTTGATGTGATCCTTGAGGCGCGCCTCGCCGAGCTTCACCATCTTCTCCGGTGTGTCGACCTGCTGGAACAGCTTTTCCGTAGCCTTGTTGACACCCACATCGGTCGCTTGAGCGGAGAGGACCACCGCCACCAGCAGGGTATAGGGATTGATATAGTTGAGCTCGCCCTTTGGATGCGGGTTCTGCTTTTGCAGACGCGCGAAGAAGGTCTCTATCTGGTCTTTTTTGAGCATGGCTAGCCAAAAATGCGAAAAGGGTGGCGGGCGGGATACGGGTCCGGTTGTAGAAGCGAACGGTGAGACTATACTCAGGCCCCATGTCAGGGAAAGAGAACGACGTCACAACGGGGCATGGGCGCGAAGCAGCCGAGATGGCCGTCTTTGAGGCCATTCTTTACCCGCACCGCTCATTGGGGCGGCGCGGCTATCTCATCTTGGGGCTCGGCACGGCGCTCATCATGGGCGCCTATGCCTTTACCTTCCTGCTCATCGGCGCGTGGCCGATCTTCGGCTTCATCGGCGCCGAATGGCTACTCTTTTGGTACCTGTTTTCGCGCCATTTCCGCGGCGACCGCCGGGCCGAACGCCTGCGCCTCTTCCATGACCGGCTGATCGTCGAGCGCATCGACGCCAAGGGCCGCTTTTCCGCATTCTCCCTGCAGCCTTATTGGCTCCAAGTGGTGCTGACGCGTGCGGCCGATGTCGACAACGCGCTCTTCTTGCGCAGCCACGGCAAGCAGATCGAAATCGGCGCCTTCCTCTCCGAGAATGAGCGCCGCGACTTTGCCGGCGAGCTCACCCGCGTGCTGGACCGGCATCGTGCTGGCGAACACCACAACACTCAACCCGCTTGACGCAGTTGAAATGCGCGGCGCCTGCATACCGATCTCGTCATGCCCGGGCCCGGCCCGGGCATGACGGCAAAAAAGAGTATTTGTCATTGCCAAACACCGGCCGCTCAAGAGCACACACATCATGACCGCCACTCACGCAGCGCCTGCCCTGCGCCATCCGGGCCTTGCCGAATTTGGCATGCTGATCCTCCTGGCCTTGGTCTGGGGCTCATCCTTTCTCTTCATCAAGATCGCGGTCAGCAATGGAGTGCCGCCGCTGACGCTTGCCACCTTGCGCATCGGCATCGGCGCCGTGGTGCTCCTCACGGTGGCGAAGCTGCGCGGCCAGGCATTTCCGGCGCGAACTGCACATGAGGGCCGGCCGGGCGGCCCCGCCCTTTGGGCCAGGCTCATCTTTCTCGGCATCATCGGCAATTCGCTGCCCTTCTTCCTCATCGGCTGGGGCGAACAATTCACCCCGTCGCAACTTGCCGCCATTCTGATGGCGATCATTCCGCTGCTGGTCCTCATCCTTGCGCATTGGATGACGCATGACGAAAAGCTCACCGCGCCCAAGATCATCGGTGTGCTCAGCGGCTTCGCCGGTGTCGTGGTGCTGGTGGGGGTCGATGCGCTCAATGGCTTGGGCGCACAGGTGATCGGCCAGGTAGCGATCCTCGGCGGTTGCCTGTCCTATACCTGCTACGGCGTCAATGCGCGGCGCCTGCCGCAAATGGGATCGGAGATGACGGTCGGCATCATCTTGGGCCTCGGATTTCTCACCATGGCACCGCTCTGGCTCATTCTCGACCGCCCGTGGGAACTGGCGCCAAGCGGCAATGCGATCTTCGCGGTCCTGTGGCTGGGCCTGCTTTCCACCGCCTTCGGCAATTGGCTGTTCTTCACCCTGATGCGCCGCTCGGGCGCTGCCTTCGCCTCAACCAACAACTTCCTGGTGCCGGTGATGGGCCTGGGTTGGGGCTATTTCGGCTATGGCGAAATCCCCGGCGTGAATGCCGTGGTGGCACTGGCCCTCATCCTGCTGGGCCTTGCCTTGCCGCGCCTGCAGCCGCGCCGGATTTAGAACCCAAGACGGAGCCGCAAATGCCTTATGTGAATGTGCAGATCACCCGCGGCGCCACCCGCGCTCAGAAGGCCGAGCTGGTGGCCGATATCACCGGTGCGCTGGTGCGCATCCTCGGCAAGAAGCCCGAGCATACGCATATCGTGATCCAGGAGATCGACGAAGCCGATTGGGGTTATGCCGGCATGCTGACCGACGACTGGAAGGCCCAAGGCGGCGACTGACGCCTTTAATGCCCGTTCGTCGGTGCCGACGGGCCGACATTGAAGCCCAGCACATCCTTCATCGTGTAAAGCCCCGGCGCCTTGCCGGCCGCCCAGAGCACCGCTTTCACGGCACCGCGCGCAAAGATCTCGCGGCTGGACGCCTTGTGCGCCACCTCGACCCGCTCACCATCGACGGCGAAGATCACCGTGTGATCGCCCACGACATCGCCGCCGCGCAAGGCGGCAAACCCGATCTCGCCCTTGGCACGGGGGCCCGTCTGGCCATCGCGGCCACGCTTGGCCACACGGCGCAAGGTCGTGCCGCGCCCGCGCGCCGCCGCTTCACCCAGGATGAGGGCGGTGCCGGAGGGTGCGTCGACCTTGTGGCGGTGATGCATTTCGACGATCTCGATATCCCAATCGGAATCGAGGATGCGCGCCATCTGCTCGATCACCTGTTCAAGGAGATTGACGCCCAGCGACATATTGGCGGCCATGACAATGGGTGCCTTCTGCGCGGCGCGGGCGACCGCCGCCTGCTGGTCGGAATCGAGCCCCGTGGTGCCGATGACATGGGCGGTGCCACCCCGCGCGGCAAAGCCCGCATGCGTGGCGGTGGCGGAGGGGTTGGTGAAGTCGATGACCACGTCGGCCGATTCGAAGAGGCCGGCGGGATCGTCATTAACCGTGATGCCGAAAGGATCGGTGCCGGCGAGGGCGCCGAGATCCATGCCGAGGGCCGGCGAACCTTTCCGCTCGGTGCCGCCCACGACCAGGACGCCCGGCGCCTGGGAAAGCATCTTTAGGAGCATCTGCCCCATGCGCCCGGCGCAGCCGGCGATGCCGACCTTGATGGCGCCATTGAGCTGCCGCTTGGGCTTAGGACCGGATGCCGCTGCCGGAGTCGGCTTCTGAGCCGCAGGTTTGACCGGGGCAGGTTTGACCGGGACAGGTTTGATCGGGGCCGGCTTGGCCGGCGGGACGGCCTTTGCGGGCACGACTTTTGCGGTTTTTTCCTTCTCAATCAGGGTCTTGGCCTTGACAGGCGGCACCTTTGCCGCGGTCTGCTTGGCCGCCGTATTGGGTGTGGTCTTGGTGGCAGCCTTGGTCCCAGGCTTCAACCCTGGCTGCTTCGCCTGTGTCTTCCCCGCCATGTATCCCCCTGAACCAATGTTGCGTGAAATCTAAACGAGGTTCACTGGGCGGAGCAATATGCCTTGGTAAACGGGAGGTTAGGCAATCTGGCGCCGCTGTCGGCCGGCTGGGGCGCCCCGTGCCGCAAGGTTCTTGGGGGGCAGGGGCGTTATTGGGCAGCGGCGGGGAAGATCGCGGCGATGTCGGTGCCGTGATGCGGGCGCGAGGTGACGAGGAGCGCCCCGCCATGAAGCTCGACCAGGTTCTTCACCAGCGCAAGGCCAAGGCCGGTGCCCCGATGCTGATGGGCAATGGTGCTATCGATCTGGCTGAAGGGGTCGAGGGCGCGGGCGATCTCTTCCTCGCTCATGCCGATGCCGGTATCTGAGACGATGACCGCACTCCCCTCCGGCCGGTCCTCGATGGCGAGCTTCACCTTGCCGCCCGACGGCGTGAACTTCACGGCGTTGGAGAGGAGGTTGATGATGACCTGCTTGATGGCGCGGGCATCGCCATAGACCGGCCTCAACGCCGGGCCAATATCGGTAAGCAGCGTTACCGAATTCTCGCGCGCCATGCCGGAGATGAGGCGCGTGCTGGTCTCGGCGAGTTCGTGCGGATCGATTTCGATCGGGCGCAGATCCATCTTGCCAGCCTCGATCTTGGAAATATCGAGGATGTCGTTGATGAGATCCAGGAGCAGGCGGCCGCTTTCATGAATGAGCTCGGCGTAATCGCCATAGCGCACCGGCTGCACCGCGCCGAAGGTGCCGCGCCGCGTTACGTCGGAAAACCCGATGATGGCATTCAAGGGCGTCCTGAGCTCGTGACTCATATGGGCGAGGAATTGCGACTTGGCACGGTTGGCGCTTTCGGCGGCGTGATGCAGTTCGCGCAGTTCCCGCGCCTGCGTCTCGAGCTTGGTGCGCGTGGCTTCGAGTTCCGCCTGATATTCAACGCTTTCCGTGACATCGAGTTCGGAGACGAGCCAGGCAGGGGCGCCCGTCGCCGCATCCTGACAGGTGCGCGCCGTGATCTCGTGCCAGCGCGGACCGCCGTCCGTACGCACACGCGCCACCAGCCGTGCCTCACCCGATCGCGCAAGATCGGCGGCGAGGCGCCGATGATCGGCATGATCCATCAGCCGTTCGATGAGCGGCGCCGCGCTGCCGGGTGCCAAAGGGAGTGCTGCCGAGCGCGCCGCTGGATTGGAATAGAGAATATGACCGTCGAGATCGTAGAGCGTGATCATCACGGTGGAATGGAGGAGCGCGTCGGTCGAGCGCAGCGCCTCAGGCGTGTCGTTGTAATCGGCAAGACCCTCGCACAACATGGCCATGCGGTTGTCGGCGAGGCGCAAGCCGCTGAAACGGCAGCGCAAGGCGCGGGGCTTGCCCTGCGGATAGAGCGTCCAGACTTCCGAGAAAACCGCGTCGCTGGCGATGAAATCTTCCTGGTACTGCTTGAGGCGCGCGCCCACCCCCGGCGACATGTCGACGGCCAGGTCGCGCGCATAGAGCGCTTCGAGCGAGTCCGCGCGCCACACATCGAGGGCCGCCGGATTGGCCCAGATGACGCGCGCATTGTCGATGTCGAAGACCCAAAGGGCGGTGCGCAGGCGCTGGGCGAGGGCGGCACCGAAGCCGGCCGGTAACGACGGCATCGGCGGCAAAGCGCTGCCACCGCCCATCATATGGCCACCCTCGTGGCCCTGGCCGTCATCGCCCATGAACTGCTTCCCCAAGCAAAGCGCGACCGGATCTTACCCCCTTATCGCTGGGGCCGCTGTCCCGGTCCGGGGCAGAGAAAAGGCCAGCCGCACGCAACCGTCAAGAGATGATCATGAGAGGCAGAAACTTTTCACGAAGCGCCTGAGAATCAAGGCGTTAGAACCGACGATTCGCCGGTGGCAAGGCATGAAGCAGGCTTGGCATGCTCATCAAGCCAGCGCATGGCGACGTTTCCATGGACCCGAAACCGGTCACCTTCCGGTCTGCTTCGGCTTTCTGACAGATGACTTTGCCGGCGATTTCACTGGCCCCTTCCCGGCCGGCCTTGCGGCGAAAGTGGCGGCGAGATGGTCGAGGACGGCGCGAATGGCGGGGCTGCGTCGCAGATCTTCATGGACGACGAGCCAGATATCGCGCGTGAGCGGTGGGTGGGCGGCTTTGACGGCGACGAGGTCGGTGCGACCGCGCGCCAGGAAATCGGGCAGGGCCGCGATGCCGATACCCGCCTGCGCCGCTGCCATTTGTGCATCGGCATCGGCGGTGCGCAGCACAATGGGGCGATCGCCAGCAATCTCGCCCAGCCATTTCTGCTGCGGCGATGCAGTCATCTCGCCATCATGGGCGATGAAGCCGAAATCGGCCGGCTTCACGATGGTGAGATAAGCGGGTGCGGCATAGAGACCGAAGGTGATAGTGCCGACCCGACGCGCGACGAGCCCCGGCTCCTCTGGCCGGCCAAGACGCACGGCGATATCGGCTTCACGCCTGGAGAGCGAAGCAAAACGCTTTTCGCCGATAAGATCGATGACGATGCCGGGATGACGATGCCGCAAAGCGACCAAGGACGGCACGATCACGGCGCGCAGCAGTGCCGGCGGCGCGGACAGGGCAATCTCGCCTGCGAGATCCCGCTGCCCCGCCCGAGCCAGGCGCAAAACGGCATCGGCAGCATCTTCCATGCGCGAGGTGAGTGCCGCGACGCGCTGTCCTTCCGCAGTCAATTCATAGCTGCGCGGCCGCCGGTCGACGAGCTTGAGGTGCAGGTCCGCCTCCAGCGATGCCACCCGCCGGGCGATAGTCGCGTGATCGACCCGAAGCGCACGCGCGGCCGCCGAGAGCGAACCTTCACGCGCCAGAACGCCGAAGTAATGCAGGTCTTCCCAATCGAACATGCTGCATTTTAGCACAGACATGGTGCGATTTTGGGCAATTCTGCACGATCAGTTCAGCGCGCATCCTAAGGGTGAGCCACGGCAGGAACGGCCGATGGCCAACAATCGCAGGACAAAGAGGAGATGGGCAATGGAACATGTCGTCAGGATCGCGGAGCCCGGCGGGATCGACCGGCTGGATTATGCGGGTATTGCCCTGCCCCCACCCGGTCCTGGCGAAGTCCGCGTGCGACAGGGGGCGATCGGGGTCAATTTCCTCGACACCTATCACCGGAAGGGCCTCTACCCATTGCCGCTGCCGGCTGTGCTCGGTGCGGAAGCTTCCGGCACAGTCGAACGCGTCGGACCGGAGGTCACCCAATTTCGCGTCGGCGAGCGGGTCGCCTATGCTGGTCCGCCAATTGGCGCCTATGCCAGCGCCCGCAACCTGCCGGCAGGCCGTGCGGTCGCCATGCCCGTGGGTATCGACGGCGTGCTGGCGGCGGGCGCGCTGCTTAAGGGCCTTACCGCCCACATGCTGCTCACCCATGTGGTCCACGTGAATGCCGGCCATACGCTGCTGGTGCAGGGAGCGGCCGGCGGCTTGGGCAGCCTGCTCACGCAATGGGCCAAACGTCTTGGCGCCCGCGTGATCGGCACTGTGGGATCACCCGCGAAGGCCGGTATCGCCCGCATGAACGGCGCCGATGAAGTGATCGTCGGACGTAACGCGGATCTCGCCAAGGAAGTGCGACGCCTTACCGACGGACGCGGTGTCGACGTCGCTTATGACGGAATCGGCGGGCCGGGCCTTCTCCATGTGCTGGATTGCGTGCGCCCGTTCGGCACGGTCGCCAGCATCGGGCAGGCGGCGGGCCCCATCGCGCCCATTGCCGTCGAAGAATTGGGGCCGCGCCGATCGCTCAATTTCGCCAGACCCAGCGTCATGGCCTATGCCTCGGATGCAAAAATCTATCCGGCCGCCGCCGCTGCAGTCTTTGAGGTGATGGCGGCCGGCCTGGTGCCGCAGCAGGTGCAGCGCTTCGCCTTGCGCGACGCCGCCAAGGCGCATGCTGCGCTGGAAGGCGGTACCAGTACGGGGAGCATCGTTCTGGTGCCGTGAAGGCGGCAGACGCGTGTCGGCGTCAATCGATCAGCTGGCTGACAGCGTCAGCCAGCCCTGGATGCCGACATAGAGGCCGACCAGGGCGATAAGCAAGCTGCTGACATAGGGGGCGCGACGGACGATATTGCCGAAGCCCTGCCAGTGTTTTGTGGCGTGGTGCACGCTGAGGGCAGCCACTGCACCAACGGCCACCAGGGTGACGGCGAGGCCGATGCTGAAGCAGAGGACCAGGGCGGCGCCCAGCGGAATCTCCTTCAGCTGCAAGCAGAGCAGCAGCACCGTGATCGCCGCCGGACACGGAATGAGGCCGCCGGTCAGGCCGAAAAGAACGATCTGCCCATTGGTGACGTTGCGATCGGCGAAGCGGCGCCGGATGTCGTTGGCATGGGCCAGCTCATGCGCGTCACGATAGCCGCCGGTCGAGACATCGAGGCCGCGCAGCTCCTCATGCATATGGTCGTGCCCCTGGTCCTGCTCGATGAAGGCCAGGTCATAGTCATGGCTGTGGTGGCCATGCGACAGCTTGAGGCGCGCCATGAATTCGTGCGGCTCGGCAATTTCCTCAACGGATTCGAGATAGCCGCCGCGATCGGTAAAACTAAAACCTTCGATGCGACCATCGGGCCGTTCGATCTCAAGCGAAACATCTGCCGCGGACCAGCCATGACCCTTGAGCGCCATGACGCGCCAGCGCGGCGGCACGCCTGTTTCAAAGATCTCGACACCCAGCAGGCCGTGACCGGTATCGATCATGCGCTGATCGCTGTCGTGATGATGGTGATGCCCATGGTCGTGACGCCCATGACCATGCTGATGATCGTGATGGTGATCGACCAGCCGCGCGCGCTGATGATCGCGCCAGGTGCGCACGAACATCCAGGCGGAAACGCCCAGGATAATCAGGGCGGAGACGAGCTGAAGATAAGGTTCCAGCGTTGCCGCATCGATTCCGCGCCACAGATACATGCCACCGAGTGCAATGACCCAGACGATAAAGGTGTGCGAGACGGTCGCCATCAAGCCGAGCAGTACCGCCTGGCCGACGGTACCGCGAATGGCGACGATGAAGGCCGCCATCATGGTCTTGCTGTGGCCCGGCTCCAAGCCATGGAGCGCGCCGAGCAAAATGGCGCTGGGAATGAACAGCCAGGCATGGGCGGCACCCTGGCTCAGTAGTTCAGCAAATGGTGTCATGATGTATGGCTTACAGATATTTCGATATTTCCTTGAACTCCTTGATCGGTGCCCGGGCGTCCCCACCCTTGGCACCGGTCGCGTGTTCCAGGCAATGATCGATGTGATCCTGAATGAGCGCGCGCTTGGCTTGCGCGATCGCCTTTTCGACGGCGTGGAGCTGCTGGGCAACGTCGACGCAAGAGCGACCGCCCTCGATCATCTCCACCACGCGGCGCAGATGCCCGTCGGCCCGCTTCAACCGCTTGACGATTTCCGGGTGGCTTTCGTGGATGTGCGGTTTGGCCATGGCTGCCCGAGTTGGTCTATCCTATCCCCTAGGTAGGGATATGAGCATTTGCGATGCGCATTGTCCAGATGGGGGCTGCCGTCGACGAGACGCTCGTCATCAATGAGACAGCTTGCTTACACTTTGCTGACAGATGCTTCTGAAAGCGATCCTATGTCAGGTCGCTGTCATCTTGGCGGCGGATAGTCGGCCTTTCTTTCGATCAAGACCGTGCTGCCGAGCGTGCCGTGCGGGCTTCCATAAGGTGGCCGCCGGCAATGCCGCGATTCGTTTCCAGACAGTATGGGCTGTTGCTGTTCTCGTGCGCGACGGCGTTTCTGGCGTTTCTTCTGCTGCTGTCGCCGCTGCGATCGAACGATTTCGTCATCGACCCCCTGAACGCGCTGGTCGCCGCCGTCATGGCGCTTACCATCTACCGGCGGCTGCAATTGGGTACGCCGAGTTTCGTGCTGCGCGCCACATGGATGACATGGCTGGCCGTGCTGATCGTGACCCTGGCGCTGGAATGGCTGCCGATCCATCGCGAGATTCTGCTCAATATCTTGAGCCTGAAGGAATCGGCCGAGGTCTTCCTGTGGCTGTTGGCGCCGATCGGCCTCTTCGTCGTTTCACGGTTCGAGCGCGTGCCGGCGCTGGTCAAACATCTGCTGATCTGCGGCTTTGTCGCACAGACCTTTGTGGTGGGGCTGGGGTTCATCGAGGACACGCCGAGCATCGGTCTGTCACCGGACGAGGCGGAGACGATCTCCGATTTCTGTCAGTTCATATTCCTGCAATTCTACCTCATCTCCTTTGGCCTGCTGCTGCTTTACGCCGGCTGGTCGCCCATCGCCCGGCATGCCGAATCGGACGTCCATAGCGGACCGCTCGGCAACCGGGCGCGGCACATCTTCGATGCCTACCATCTTTTTGCCAAAGGCCGTTTCCCCAAGCAGCGCGTGGCGCATTGGCCGGGCGTCCTGCCCATCATCGATTTCGGGCGCATCATCGTCTGGACCTGCGAACTGGGATCTGAGGTCGCAACGCGTTTCCGCACGCCGATCCTGCGCCAGATCATCGATATCCTGCTGCTGATGATGCATTGCGGGTTGGATGCCCAGGCCTATTACATGCTGGAGCTTTATCGGCGCGACCGGCAGCGCAAGGCCGGCCAATATCTGACGCGTTACGAAACCAAGAACGGGCTCTTCACGGCACTCAATCATTTGGTGCCAAAACGAGGGCATCGCAGCGATCTTTCCAACAAATATCATTTCGACCGTGTAGCGACGGCGGCCGGCTTGCCGGTACCGATGCTCATCGCGATCGCCCAGGAAGGGCGCATCAAATGGCTGAACCGTGAGCACCTGGCCAGCGTTCCCGGCCTCTTCTTCAAGCCCGCGATCTCAAAGGGTGCCAAGGGTGTCGAGATCTATCGCATCCTGCGAGACCGCGTCGCGATCACCGGACAGCTTTACGTCGCGGAAGATGGTGTGCTGCTGGATGAGAGCGATCTGGTGGCGCGACTGGATGAAAGGTCGATGCAGGAAGCGATGCTGGTGCAGGAGAGGCTGGAGAACGCCGCCTCGGTCGCCGGCTTTGCACAAGCCTCGCTGGTGGTCGTCCGCGTGATTACCTGCCTTGATGCGACCGGACAGCCACAGGCCACGCATGGCATGCTGCGCGTATTATCGAAGCTGGAGCCCAGTTGGCCGAGCCAGGCCGAATATGGCGCACCGGTCGACATGATGACCGGCGAGCTCGGGATGCTTGCCAGTGACAAGCGCGAAGACGCGCTCGACTTCTTCGATCATCATCCTGTGACGGGCGCTCGGATTAACGGGGTGATGCTGCCCGAATGGCCGGAGGTAAAGGCGCTGGCCATACGCGCCCACACCGTCTTCAGTGACCGCTTCATCATTGGCTGGGATATCGCCGTGACGCCCGAAGGCCCGGTACTGATCGAAGGCAACGCTTATCCGGATTTCGCCTTCCTGCAACGCGTGCACCGGCAACCCGCCGGCGAAAGCCCGATCGGCCCGTTACTGCAGAGCGGGCTGGATCGGTTGGTTGAGGTCAGGGTGAGGGGGCACGACGCGTTTTAATGGGGAGGGACGAGCCCCTCAATCCTTCGCGCTGTCGAAGAATTCCTTCACGCGGGCGAAGAAGCCTTCGCTTTGCGGCGAGTGGCTGCCGTGCTTCTGGCCTTCGGCTTCGAATTGGTTCAGGAGCTCTTTCTGCTTCTTGCTCAAATTCACCGGCGTCTCGACGCTGAGCTCGACATACATGTCGCCGCGCGACTGGCTCCTCAGCACCGACATGCCTTTGCCTTTAAGGCGGAATTGCTGACCGGTCTGGGCGCCATGGGGCACGGTTACCTTGGCACGGCCGCCATCGACGGTGGGAATTTCGATATGGCCGCCGAGAGCCGCCGTGGTCATGGCGATCGGCACGCGGCAGTGGATGTTGGCACCATCGCGCTCGAACAGGCGATGCGGCTTCAGGCTGAGGAAAATGTAGAGATCGCCTGAGGGTGCCCCCATCATGCCGGCCTCGCCTTCACCGGCCAAGCGGATGCGGGTGCCTTCTTCGACGCCCGCAGGCACATTCACCTGCAGCGTCTTTTCCTTGGCCGTGCGGCCGGAGCCGTGGCAGGTCTTGCAGGCCTTCTCGATCACCTTGCCGGCGCCACCGCAATGCTGGCAGCTGCGCTCGATGGTGAAGAATCCCTGGGTCGCGCGCACCTTGCCATGACCGTGACAGGCGGGACAGGTGATGGGCTGTGCCCCCTTCTCGCCGCCCGTGCCATGGCAATCGTCGCATTGGATGGAGCTCGGCACGCGGATGGTGCTCTGCTTGCCGTGGAAGGCTTCCTCGAGCGTGATTTCCATGTTGAAGCGGAGATCCGAGCCGCGGCCGCGACCCTGGCCGCCTTGCCCACGCCGGCCCATGAAGTCGCCGAACATCTCGTCGAAGATATCGGCAAAGCCGCCGGCATCGAACCCGCCGCCACCACCGCGGAAACCACCGCCGCCATGGCCGTTCTCGAAAGCGGCATGGCCGAAGCGGTCGTAAGCTGCGCGCTTCTGCTCGTCTTTGAGGACGTCGTAGGCCTCGTTCAATTCCTTGAACTTGGCTTCCGCCTCGGCATTGCCGGGATTGCGGTCGGGATGATGTTCCATCGCCTTCTTACGAAAGGCTTTCTTGAGGGAATCGGCATCCGCGCCCTTTTCGACCCCCAGCGTTTCGTAATAATCGCGCTTCATGGTGCAATCGTCTGCAGTGAGTTGGTTTTAGATAAAGCGAGAGGTCGGAACCTGTTACTGGGACCGACCTCTCATTGCGTTGCGCCTCGCGTCAAAAAGGGCTTAGGCGCTCTTGCCTTTGCGCTCGTCGACTTCCTCGAAATCGGCGTCGACGACCTTCTCGTCGTTTGAGGCTTGCGCACCGGCATCGCCGGCGGCCGCACCTTCAGCACCCGGGGCGCCTTCGGCACCGGCACTGGCCTTGTAGAGCGCCTCGCCGACTTTCATCAGCGCTTCCGTGAGGGCCTGGGTCTTGGCCTCGATCGCCGCGACGTCGTCCGCGTCCTTCACGGCCTTGAGATCGGCAACAGCGCTGTCGACCTGGGCCTTTTCGGCCTCGCCGACCTTGTCGCCCGCATCCTTCACCTGCTTTTCGGCATTGTGAATGAGGGCGTCGGCCTGGTTGCGGGCTTCGACCAGCTTCTTGCGCTTCTCGTCGTCGGCCTTATGGGCTTCGGCATCCTTCACCATCTTCTCGATGTCGGTATCCGAGAGACCGCCCGAGGCCTGGATACGGATCTGCTGCTCCTTGCCCGTGGCCTTGTCCTTGGCCGACACGTTCACGATGCCGTTGGCGTCGATGTCGAAGGTAACCTCAACCTGCGGCACGCCACGCGGGGCCGCCGGAATGCCGACGAGATCGAACTGGCCGAGGATCTTGTTGTCCGCGGCCATTTCACGCTCGCCCTGGAAGACGCGGATGGTGACCGCCGTCTGGCCGTCCTCGGCGGTCGAGAACACCTGGCTCTTCTTGGTTGGGATCGTGGTGTTGCGGTCGATGAGGCGCGTGAACACGCCGCCCAGCGTCTCGATGCCCAGCGACAGCGGGGTCACGTCGAGCAGCAGCACGTCCTTCACTTCGCCCTTCAGCACCGCGCCCTGGATGGCGGCGCCGATGGCCACGACTTCGTCCGGGTTGACCGAGCGATTCGGTTCCTTGCCGAAGAATTCTTTCACCTTCTCGATGATCTTGGGCATGCGGGTCATACCGCCGACCAGGATCACCTCGCCGATGTCCGAAGACTTCAGACCCGCATCCTTCAAGGCCTTGCGGCACGGCTCCATGGTGCGCTCGATGAGGTCGTCAACGAGGGCTTCGAGCTTGGCGCGCGTCAGCTTGATGATGAGATGCTTGGGACCGGTAGCATCCGCCGTGATGAACGGCAAATTGACCTCAGTCTGCATCGCGCTGGAGAGTTCGATCTTCGCCTTTTCCGCAGCTTCCTTGAGGCGCTGCAGGGCGAGCTTGTCTTTCTTCAGGTCGATGCCGTTCTCTTTTTTGAACTCTTCGGCCAAGTAGTCGATGATGCGCGCATCGAAATCTTCACCGCCGAGGAAAGTGTCGCCGTTGGTCGACTTCACCTCAAACACGCCGTCGCCGATTTCCAACACGGACACGTCAAACGTACCGCCGCCGAGATCGTAGACCGCGATGACGCCGCCGTTCTTCTTGTCCATGCCATAGGCGAGCGCTGCCGCCGTCGGCTCGTTGATGATGCGCAGGACTTCGAGACCGGCGATCTTGCCGGCATCCTTGGTCGCCTGGCGCTGGCTGTCGTTGAAGTAAGCGGGCACGGTGATGACGGCCTGCGTCACCTTTTCACCGAGATAAGCTTCCGCCGTTTCCTTCATCTTGCCGAGGATGAAGGCCGAGATCTGGCTGGGGCTGTAATTCTTGCCCTGGGCGTTGACCCAGGCATCGCCATTGTCGCCACCGACGATCTTGTAGGGGACGAGATCCTTGTCCTTCTTCGTCATCGGGTCGTCGAAGCGGCGACCGATGAGGCGCTTAATGGCGAAAAGGGTGTTTTCGGGATTGGTCACGGCCTGGCGCTTGGAGGCCTGGCCGACGAGGCGCTCGCCGGAATCGGTGAAAGCGACCATCGAGGGGGTGGTGCGGGCACCTTCCGAGTTCTCGATGACCTTCACATCCTTGCCTTCCATGACGGCGACGCAGGAGTTGGTCGTTCCGAGATCGATGCCAATAACTTTAGCCATGGGCGTTCATCCTTTCTTGCGGCAAATCCCGCTCTTCGGGCCTTCTCAAGTGAAGCACCCTTTTCGGGGATCCCCGACTTTTGCGACGACTGAGTGATCAGCCATGCCAACGGACCAGGATCGCTTTTAGGCTTTCGGCGATCGGACCTTAGGCATTGGTTTCGAGGGGATATATAGGCGGTTCGCTGAGTGACGCAAGATCGTCTTCACAGGAATCTTAACGATTATGGCAGCATGTCGCGGGGCTATTGGCCGGGCTTGCCCCTTTCTTGAGCCAAATAGTCGGATAAGGGGCGAAAAGGGGTACTCTGACAGGCTATCGCGAATCAGCTAGCATGTGGTCATGGGAAACTCGGAAAAGACTGTGGAATCAGGGGCAAGCCAACCGGCGCCGACGGGCCATGAGCGCGGCGACAGGCCGCGCAGACGGGGCAACAGCACCGCCGTTATGGTCCTTTTGGGAATGGATGTGCTGATGGGTGCCGGAATCGGCGTCGCCGGCCATGTCGGACTCGAAAGCGATGCCATTACCCTGGCCGGCGCAGCCCTGGCCACGATCGGCCTCATCCTGATGCTGGCCTACCAGCTGGTCGGGCGGGAAAAGTAGAAAGCCCCCTCACCCCAGCGCTTCGCCGAATTGGGGCAGGCCCAAGGCGGCATGGATGTCGGCGCGCGGACTGAGCGACCTGGCGGCAAGGCCGCCACCCAGCGCCAGGCGCGATTTCAAGACAGACGCCCGGCGTTCGGCCAGCAATGCCATGACCCGGGCCGAGACCATGTCGAGCTCGCCCACCACCAATTCGGCGAGATCCGTGCGCGGCGGCACCGGATCGCTCATCAGCACAACATGCCGCTCGCGCAGGAACTGCGCCATGATGATGGGCACGTAGCGCGTCGGCAGGGCCCGACCCGCCCGAACTTCGCTTTCGAACCAGCGATCGAGGAAATCGGCCGGCTTGCCACGCATCAGGCGTTGGTTGCGCCGACGGCCAACCCAATTGGCCGGCGGCCAGGCCGGGTGCCAGAGCGGGCGTGGCCGTGCGACGGGCAAATCGAAGACCCGCACCTCGCGCCCGGTCAGCGCTGCGTCCGCCACCATCGACACGCTGTCATTGGTGACGATGAAACTGTCACAGCGCGCCAAGAGCGCCGGATAGGGATTGCGCGCACCCAATCCCGGCTGGAACGGGAACAGCTGGTGCGGCGGCTGCAGGGCCGATTTGAGGTGCTCGACCACTTCCGGCGGCGTCCGCGGCGAGGTGGCGACCAGCAGGCGGGCGCCTTTGCTGTCGGCAAAGGCCAGCACCTCGCGCGTCAGCTTCTCGCCATCCCTGGCGCTGAACTTGATCGGGTTCGACGCGCCGCCGACCAGCACGCCGATCGCAGGCTGCGCCACACCGTCGAAGAGTGGCGCAAAGGCCTTGGCGGCGTCGGCGAGCGTATCCGTCCGGCGCGCCGTCATGGGCAGGCTGAGATGCAGCACATTGGCGGCACCGGGCAGGCCGTATTGCGCCGTCGTCACCAGGAGATCGACGGTGGTGAAGGGATCCTGGAAACGGCCGACCTGCACATGGATACAGAAGGGCGCGTTCTGGGTCTTGATCCAGCGGGCGACAGGTGCTGCGCGCCGGCCGACGGCAATGACGATGTCGGGCCAGGGATCGCTCGGCGTCGCTTGGACGGAATCGCTTTCCGCGGCCTTCAGGTGGCGCAGGCCCTCGGCCGGATCGCTGCCCGGAACGGGGCCGCGCTCGAATTTCAATTGCTTCACCACCGTGCGCCAGCCAAAGCGCGCTTCAAGGGCGGCACCCAGCGCCAGCACCTGCATGTTGTCGCCAAGCCGTGCGCCTTGCAGCAACCAGACAACGGCACCCTCCCGCGGCGTGGCGCTGCCGAGAGCGGGCAACAGGGTTGCTGGCGAAAAGGTCTTGGACATCGGGCGCACTCGGGAATCAGGCGTTGGTAACTGATAACCGGAAGTTAACGGAGGGTCGATGACAAGTTGCTGACGGCCCAGTGTCGCGTTTGTGAACGGAGATTTTGAGAAAGCGGCGCCGCCAAACGACCGTTTTCCAGAAACTACTCTGCCTTCAGATCCAGTTTTTCGAGCTGCAATTGTGCGGCTGCCGCGACGTCGGTTTTGGGGGCCACGGTGAGGACGCGCATGAAATCCTTGCGCGCCTCCTCCTTTTCACCGTTCAGGGCACGGAGGCGGCCGCGTTCGAGCAGGGCTTGCGGGAAGTCCGGCGCAATGGTCAGGGCCTGGTCGAGATTGTCGCCGGCAATGTCGAGCTGGCTGAGCGAAATATAGGCCGAGGCGCGATAGGCGTAGATGTCCGGGCGCTTGGGCGCCAGATCGGCGGCGGTATTGAGATCGTCGAGCGCTTCGAAATACATGCCGCTCTCGCCATAGAGGCGGGCACGATCGATCAGCAATTCGACATTCTTAGGGCTCAAGGTGAGGCCCTGATTGAGGTCGTGCAAGGCGCGCTCGATCTTGCCGCCCAGCATCCAGGCATAGGCCGCCTGGCCAAAAACCTCGGAGGCGATCGGCGCCTTCACCTGGGGCATGGTCTCGGCGATGCGTTCCAGCAGCACGCCAGCATCTTCATATTGCTTGAGGCCGATCATGGCCAAGGCCTGGCAATGTTCGGCCGCATCGCCACCACCCTGCTTTTCCCATTGCACGGCGCTTTCCAGCGCCTGGGTCGGGTTCTGGTCGACCAGGGCCATGCAGGCGGCATATTGCTGCTCGTTCTCGGCCGAGGTGAGCTTTTCTTGCGCATAGGCCGGCGTCGCCAGCCGGCCTGCCGCCAGTACCGCTGCCAAAATCACCCCGGTAAAAAGCACTTTTGGCCGCATGGTTGATGTTTCCGCCGCCGGTTGTTAGGACCGGATTGATGGAATCCCGGGCGACAATTTGCAAGCTCGAACCGGAGCCCAATCAAGGACAAGTGAAAATGCCAAAAATGAGGCCGCGGCAACGATCGCTCGAAAGTGGGCATCTTTTCTGTTTCGGGCTGGGATTTTCGGCGCTGACCCTCGCCGAGCGGTTGCTGGCGCAAGGCTGGCGTGTTTCCGGAACCTGCCGGAGTGCTGAAAAGCAGCGGGCGTTGCAGGCGCGGGGGATCGAAGCGCATCTTTTCGACCGCGACCGGCCGGTGACGGCGCTCGGCGCCAAGCTCATTGGTGTGACCGATCTTCTTGCCTCGGTACCGCCCGACGACCGGGGCGATCCGGTGATTGACGCCCATGGCGGGGAGATTGCGAAGGCGTCTCATCTCGCCTGGATCGGCTATCTCTCCACCACCGGCGTCTATGGCGATTGCGACGGCGCCTGGGTGGATGAAACGAGCCCGATGCGCCCCAGTGGCGCGCGGGGCCTGAAACGCCTGAAGGCCGAGCAGGCTTGGCTTGCCCTGCCTAAGCCCGCGCATCTTTTTCGTCTTGCCGGCATTTACGGACCCGGCTCATCGGCGCTCGATTCGGTGCGCGACGGCCGCGCGCGGCGTGTGGTGAAGGCGGGGCAGGTTTTCAGCCGCATTCATGTGGCCGATATCGCCTCGGTCCTCGCGGCGTCCATGGCGCGGCCCAATGCAGGCACCGCCTACAATGTCTGTGATGACGACCCGGCGCCTCCGGCCGATGTCGTCACCTATGCCTGCGAACTACTGGGTGTCGCGCCGCCGCCGGTGGTTGATTACGAGCATGCCGACTTAAGTCCCATGGCCCGCAGCTTCTACGACGACAACAAGCGCGTGCGAAACGATCGCATCAAGGACGAGCTCGGCTTCTCCCTCGCTTTCCCCGATTATCGCGTGGGATTGAAATCACTGTTTGATGCCGGGTTTTGACGGAAGCCCGCAGGCATTCGTCGTCATCCCCGCACGCAGGTCACGGGCATCCGCAAGTCTCTTCGATGGCAGGCAAACTCATAGAGAGGAAACCGCCACGCCTTACGACACCTCCTCGATCGCCAGCATCAGGCGTTCGATATCCTGCTGGCGTGACAGGCGGTGATCGCCGTCCTTGACCAAACTGACGACGACATCGCGTGAAACGAGACGGTCGGCGAGGCGCAGCGAGACACTGAAGGGCACGTCTTCATCCGACTGGCCATGAATGAGGCGGACCGGGCGGTCGATGTGAAGGGCGTTTCGGAGCAACAAATGCTTGCGGCCGTCTTCGATGAGACCGCGTGTGATGACGTAGGGTTCGTCGCTATAGGCGCTGGGTTCTTCGATGCGGCCGTCCTGCATCAGGCGCTGCTGCATGGCGGCGTCCATGGTCTGCCACATCAATTCCTCGGTGAAGTCGGGCGCTGCCGCGAGGCCGACCAGCGCATGAATGCGATCGGGGCGCGCCAAGCTTGCCAGCAGCATCAGCCACCCGCCCATGGAGGAGCCGACCAGGATCTGCGGGCCTTCGGTCAGGCGGTCGATGACGGCCAAGACATCGTCGCGCCACGCACCAATGGTGCCGTCGGTAAACTTGCCCGAGGATTGACCATGGCCACGATAATCGAATCGCACGAAGGCACGACCTGTTGCGGCGCAATAGGCATCGAGCGCCATCGCCTTGGTCCCGGTCATGTCGGAGGCGAACCCGCCAAGGAAAATAATGCCGGGCGGAACGGCGCGCGTATTTATTCCATCGGCCTCACGGTCGTTCGCGGCGAGATTGCGGCGGTGGTAAGCGAGATATTCGCCTTGCCCGAGCGGTAATTTCTGTGCCTCGGCATTTATTGGCACCATCACGCGATCGTGGTTGGCCCGGCTGCCGGCCGGCGGCGGCGACGCTTGCAATCCGGCGCCGCTGCCTGATAATGGTTGCCGCTCAAGTGAACTGTGGCTCGACCTGGCCGTTGAACTATTTGGCACCTGAAGGTTCTTAATGGACTGCATCGGCGAAGCTCTCCCCGGATAAGAGATGTCAATCGACACCGTTTCCGAGCCCCCTATCTACACCAGCCCTGCTGCGGATCGAAAGGCACCTGCTGTTTTGCAGCTGGTACCGTATTTCGATGCGGGCGGCGCCTCGCGCCTGGCGCTCGAGATCGCCGGTGCCGTCACGGCTGCCGGCGGGCTGGCATATCTGGGTTTCGAGCAGGCGCTGGTTTCGGCGCATGAATTGCCGCGCTATGGCGTGAAGCCGGTCGAGATGAAACTGGCCAGCCGCAATCCCGTGACGACCTTCAACGTGACACGCCGCGTGGCGCGAATCGTCACTGAGAACAATATCGAGATCATTCACGCGCAGAGCGCGAGTCTTGCCGTCATCGGTCATGGTGCTGCAAAAAAATCCGGCGCGCGCCTCGTCACCACTTTTCATGACGGTCCGTCGAGCGTGCAGGCTTTGTCGAAGAAGAGCCTTGCCGCCTTTGCCGAATCCGATCTGGTCATCACACTGTCGCATGCGACGGCGGAAGAGATCGCGCGCGCGATCCCGAGCCTCGGGAGCCGTTTGAGCGTGGTGCCCTACGGCATCGATCTTTCCCGCTTCGATCCGGCACAAGTGACGGCGCCGCGCGTGGTGCAGCTTGCCAATCAATGGCGCGTGCCGGACGATCTGCCGGTGATCATGGCACCGGCCGCGTTCCAGCGCGGCAAGGGGCAATCGCTACTCTTGGAAGCGCTGGCGCTCATCCGCGATCTCGATCTCAGATGTATCCTGGTCGGGCAGGAAAACGATGGCGGTGCCTATCGCGCGCAGCTGGAAAAAGAAATCGCGCTGCATCAGCTGCAGGACCGCGTGCTCATCGCCGAAGAGGTGAAGGACATGGCGGCAGCGCTGATGCTGGCCGACCTCATCGTCGCCCCCTATCTCGAACCCGCCACCTATAACCGCGTCATCATCGAGGCTCAGGCCCTGGGCCGCCCGGTGGTGGCGAGCGATTTTGCCAATGCGCGGGAGGTGCTGGATGGCTCCTCCATGGCCTGGCTCACCCCACCGGGCGACGCCATGGCGCTGGGCTGGGCGATTCGCGACGCCCTCTCGCTGCCGCTCGACGAACGCGAGGCGCGGACGGGCCAAGTCATCGACAATGTCCGCCACCGCGCCGACCGGCTGGTCATGAATGACAGCATGCTGTCACTTTATGGTCATTTGACCAGCGCCGACCAGGCGGCTTGAGCAGCCAACAGCTTGCTTTCGCTCACAATTGACTCGTCACGTCCGGACTTGATCCGGGCATGGCGGTCAAAGAGGAGACCATAGTCTCAAAAATCGAGATCGGCGTAATGCAATGGCGGCTGGGTGCCGGGCCAGGTATCGGCCAGGATCTGGCGGAAGCTGGGGCGCGATTTGACGCGGGCATACCATTCGGCGGCATCGCGGTGCTGGTCCCAGGCGACATCGCCTAAGTAATCGATCGCCGAAATCTGTGCCGCGGCGGCGATATCGGCCAGGCTGAAATCATCGCCTGCCAGCCAGTTGCGCCGGTCGCTCAGCCAGGAAATGTAATCGAGATGGATGCGGATATTGGCCTTCCCCGCCCGGATGGCGCCGGAATCCGGTCCGCCTTGGCCAAGCAGGCGCTTCACCATCTTTTCGAAGAACAGGTTCTGCGTCACCTCACGTTCGAACTTGCCGTCGAACCAGGAGACGAGGCGGCGCACCTCGGCGCGCTGCACGGATGAGCGGCCGAGCAGCGGGCCTTCCACATAGGCTTCCTCGAGATACTCGCCGATGGCATAGGCGCCGGCGATGACGGCGCCGCTCTCCTCGACCAGGATCGGTGTCTCGCCGGCCGGATTAAGTGTCAGCAAGCCCTCGCGCCGCTCCCAGGGCTTTTCCGCGATGGGATCGAAATCGAGCTTCTTTTCACGCAACTGGATGCGCACCCGGCGCGATTGCGGCTGAAGCGAGAAGTGGTGCAGAGAACGCATTTGGGCTCCGAATCGGAGCGGGACACTATCACTAGGGCCAGCCCTCGGCTAGGCTCGGCACGAGAAATTGCCCCGAGATTTCCTGGGACATTTCCCAGGGGATTTCCTAGGGGATTTCCTGGGATATTTCAGTGATCCCCCTGCCGTGGAATGAGGAAAATGCGCGCTGCATTCTATGAAAAACCGGGCCCCGCCCGTGACGTGTTGCAGGTGACCGAGATGCCGGATCCGACACCCCAGGCAGGTGAAGTGCGGGTCAAGATCGCCACCTCCGGCGTCAATCCGTCGGACGTGAAGATGCGCATGGGGACAGGCAGTGCCGTCAGTCAATATGCGCGCACCATTCCGCATAGTGATGGGGCGGGCGTTATCGATGCGGTGGGTGAGGGCGTGCCGGCCGCGCGCATCGGCGAGCGCGTCTGGGTCTGGAATGCGCGCTGGAACCGCGCCTTCGGCACGGCGGCGGAATTTGTGACCCTGCCCGCAGAGCAGGCCGTGAAGCTGCCGCAGGGTACAGATTTTGGAGCAGCGGCATGTTTCGGCATTCCGGCGCTCACAGCCTGGCAGGCGGTCGAAACCGATGGCGGCGTCGAGAAAGACCAGTGGGTGCTGGTCAATGGCGGTGCCGGCGCGGTCGGCCATTACGCAGTGCAGATGGCGGCCCTCAAAGGGGCGCGCGTCATCACCACGGTGAGCTCACCCGCCAAGGCCGCCCATGCCAAGGCTGCCGGTGCTGAAGTCATCATCGACCGCAAACAGGAAGACGTGGCGGCGCGCATCAAGGACGTGACCGGTGGCAAGGGTGTCGCCCGCGCGATCGAGGTGGATTTTTCCGGCAATATCGCCTGGCTGCCCAGCGTCATGGCCGATTACGGACTCATCGCCATCTATGGTTCGAGCGAGCGGGAAGCGCCCGTGCAGTTCGGTCCGTCGATCCTCGGCAATATCGGCTATCGCTTTTTCATCGTCTATAATCAGCCCAAGGCATTCCGCCAGCGCGCCATCGCGGGTCTTACCGACCTCCTGGCGGCAAACCGGCTGCAGCACAGCATCGCCGCGACCTTCTCCCTGGCCGAGATTGCCGCCGCACATGAGGCAGTGGAGCGTGGCGCGACCATCGGCAATGTTGTGATCGAACTTTAAGGGGAGCCGGTCATGGGGGATGCGAAGAATAACTTGCACAAGGCGCTCACCGATCTCATCGCACCTTACCGCGTCACCAGCGGCAAAGGCTTTCGCTTGAAGGATTACGCTACCGCACCCACGGGTCGCGCCGCCGATAAGGAACGGAATGAAGAGCTGCTGAAGACCTGCAGCAAGCATCTTTCCAGCCAGCAGGAACGCCTGCATGCGGAAGGGCGTTGGTCGCTGTTGCTGATCCTCCAAGGCATGGATGCCTCGGGCAAAGACGGCGCCATCAAGAATGTGATGTCCGGAGTCGATCCGCAAGGCGTCGACGTGACCTCGTTCAAGGCGCCGGCTGGTGCCGAGATGGAACATGATTACCTGTGGCGCTGTTCGCTGGCTCTGCCGCGGCGCGGCCGCATCGGCATCTTCAACCGCTCCTATTACGAAGAAGTCGTGGCGGTGCGCGTCTATCCGCGATTCCTGGAAGGCCAGCGCCTGCCGAAGAAGCTGATCGGAAAAGGCATCTGGGACGACCGTCTTTCCGACATCGCGCAATACGAGGGCTATCTGGCACGCAACGGTACCGTGTTGCGGAAGATCTTTCTCAATATCTCGCCGGACGAACAGAAGAGGCGATTGCTCGCCCGGATCGAGGATCCCGACAAGATGTGGAAGTTCTCACCCGACGATTTGCGCGACCGTCAGCGCTGGCCGGATTTCATGTCGGCCTATGAAGAAGCAATCAAGGCGACGGCCAGCAAATCGGCGCCCTGGTATGTGGTGCCGGCGGACGACAAACCTTTTGCCCGCCTGGTCGTGGCGCATATCGCGGTGGAAGCCCTGGAAGAATTGAATCTCGCCTTTCCCACCGTCGGACCGGAAAACGTCGCTGCAGCCAAGGAAGCCGCAGCCAAACTGGCGGCGGAGGGTGAATTGGCAAGGAATGGCGCAAAAAGGCGTGGCCAATCTTGATCCCGCGGTGATCCGGTGCCGATAATGCGTCGTAAAGTTCCCATGGCTTAGACGGAGCGACCGGGTCACGGCCAAGATGAGCGGCGTCAAAGAGAAAAGCTGGACCTGGTCCTTCAAGAGTCCGCCACAGGTGATCTGGCCGCTGCTGGCCGACACCGCGCGGCTCAACGAAGCGGCGAAGCTGCCCCGCCACACCATTACCGAGATTCCGCAGGCCGATGGCAGCGTGGCCTATTTTGGCGATGCCAAGATGGGCCCGTTCGCGCTGAAATGGCGGGAACGCCCGGTCAATTGGGTGAGCGAGCAGTTCTTCGAACATATCCGCGATTTCTCGCAAGGCCCCGTCGGCCTCCTGGGCGCGCACTTGACCTTGCAGCCGGACCCAGCGACCGGCGGGTCGATCGCCACCTATACCTTAAGCGCCAGTGCCCGCAACTGGATCGGGCGCGTGATCGTTGGTCCCCGGTTCTTCAAGGCATCCGGCGACAGTTTCGCTCGGCTGGTGGCGGAAGCCGACCGCTTTGCCCAAGGCGAGACGGCAGCAATCTTCACCAGCTATGCAGCACCCGATAGCGATGCCGACACGCTCGCCAAGGTCGCGCGCATGGTGGCGGAGATCGAAGCGACACCCAATGGTCATGGGCTGGCGCAACGCCTCGCCGATCATCTTTTGAAAGGCCAGGAAGTCGATCTGTGGCATGTCCGCCCGATCGGTCTGGCGCGCCAATGGCATGTGCCGGAGCGCCATGCGATCGAGCTTTGCCTGCAAGCGGTGAAAGCGGGCCTCCTTGAATTGCGCTGGGATCTTCTATGCCCGCGCTGCCGTGTCGCCAAGGCCTGGGCGGGTGGTCTCGACCGCTTGCCCACCGGCGCCCATTGCGCGTCCTGCAATATCGATTACGACCGCGATTTCTCGAAGAATGTGGAAGCGAGCTTCCGGCCGGCGGCGGCCATTCGGCCGCTGGAATCGGGCGAATATTGCATGTGGGGGCCAATGTCGGTGCCGCATGTGAAGGCGCAGATTCACCTGGCACCGGGTGAGACGCGCGACCTGCCAGGCAACCTGCCGCCGGGCCCTTATCGCCTGCGGACGCTGGAGCCTGGCCCCGCTGTCGATATCGACCATGACGGCCTGCATTTCCCAATGCTGGTCATCGCTGAGACCGAGATTCGTGCCGGTGAGACGCAAGCTGCCGGCCATTTGCGCTTTGCCAATCAGTCGACGCTTGTGCGCAACGCCATCGTCGAGAGCCGGCATTGGGTGGCCGATTGCCTGACCGCCGACCGCGTCACGGCATTGCAGACCTTCCGCGATCTCTTTTCCGATGACGTGCTGCGCCCCGGGGATGAGGTGTCGGTGGGCCGCGTCGCCCTCCTCTTCTCCGACTTGAAGGCCTCGACCGCGCTCTATCAGCAGATCGGTGATGCCGCGGCTTATCATCTGGTGCGTGATCACTTCGCCTTCATGGCGGAGATTATCCGCGAGCATGAGGGTGCCGTCGTGAAGACCATCGGCGATGCGGTGATGGCGGCCTTTGCGCGACCGCGCGATGCCTTTGAGGCAGCACTCACCATCCAGCGCCGCATCGGCGGCACCGAGGCCAAGGCCGGCAGGCCGATCGTCATCAAGCTGGGCGTGCATCAAGGCCCCAGCATCGCCGTTACCTTGAACGACCGGCTCGATTATTTCGGTTCGACCGTCAACATGGCAGCAAGACTACAGGGCCAGGCGCGCGGCGGCGACATCGTCCTCTCCGACGAGATGGCCCGCGATCCCAGCGTCAAGCCGGCACTCGAAGGGCTGACGCTGCAAGCAGAGCAGGCAACACTCAAAGGTTTTGCAACACCCCTCACCTTCTATCGCATCACGCCGAACTGAACGGTATTTTAACCATATCCAGATGGTCTTCCGACGCCATCCGCTTGACTTTGCAGGTGTCTTTGGCCCATCAGGAATCATGACTGCGACTCCATCCCAGCCGGATTTCGAGGCCGACCGGCGCTACCGCGAATTCTCCGCGCGCGCCGCGGGGTCGAACGTCAATGAGATATCGCTGCTCGCCACCGACTATCTCAACCACATCAACGAAGTGATCATGCTGCTCGAGATCGTGCCGGATGCCCCGGAGTGCCTCGAGGATTGCAAGGCCTGGCAGCCGCTGGAATATACCGAGCACTTCGAGAATTCCGGCATTGCCGACAAGGAACTGGCGATCGAGGCCTATCCTTTCTCACCCCCTAAATTCAAAGTGCCGTTCGACCGATTGGTGCGCGAGATGAACCGGCTTGTCGAAATTTCGATCAAGCGGCTCGAGCTGGTTCTCGCCGAAGGCAATGAGGACCAGGCCCGCCACGTCGCCGCCCGCGCCTCGCAGAATCTGCAAGACCTCATCGGCCAAGCGTCGGCCGTGATCCATGGCGACAATCATGTCATCGACCAGGCCCAGATCGACGCATTGATGGATCTTTAGGCACCGCGCGCGGGTTGAAGCGGCCTCGATAATGCCCAAGTAAATCGTCATGCCCGGGTCCGCGCCCGGCATGACGGAGATTTAGTTGGAAAGGTCTTTCATGCACCGCCTGCTCCTGGCCACGGCCTTTCTCGCCCTGACCTTCACCACCGCAGCACATGCTCAGTCAACGCCCTTCAAAGTCACGATCCTCACCGACGGGCTGGAGCATCCGTGGTCGATCGCGCTGATGCCGGATGGCGATTTGCTGGTGAGTGAGCGGCCCGGGCGGTTGCAGATCATCGATGCAAAGTCGGGGAAGAAACGCGCCGTGGCTGGACTGCCCAAAATGCGTGTCGAAGGTGAAGCCGGCGCCATGGGCCTGGCGCTCGATCCCGACTTTGCCACAAATGGCCGGTTCTATCTTTGCTATTCGGCAAGGGTGTCGGGCAGTCCGGCCAACCGGCTCTCCGCTTTCACGCTGAAGGATAATCGCGTCAGCGGCGAAAGGGCCCTGCTGGACGGGTTGCCCGGCGCCAAATGGCATAATGGCTGCCGCGTGGCGGTCTCGCCCGAGGGGTTTCTCTTTGCCAGCATGGGCGACGCCACGAATGCGCAGGACGCTCAGGATGGCAAGGTGCTGGGCGGCAAGATCTTTCGCCTCAACCGCGATGGTAGCGTGCCAGCCGACAATCCTTTCGCGACATCGCCGGTCTGGAGCTATGGCCATCGCAACCCGCAGGGCCTCGCCTTCCGACCCATCGATGGCGCGCTGTGGTCGACGGAGCACGGGCCGGATACGCAGGATGAAGTGAACCTCATCGTCAAGGGCGGCAATTACGGCTGGCCGCTTTGCCGCGGCACCGATCCTTGTGCGGAGCTCGGCGATTATCGCCCCGCCATGGCCGAGTTCGACCACACCGACACCATCGCCATCTCCGACCTCATCTTCTATCGCGGCGACGCCTTCCCCGATTGGCAAGGCGATATCCTGTTCGTGTCGTTGAAGACCGGCCGGCTTTATCACCTCGACATGGACGGTGATCTGGTCCGCAAATCCGAGATCTTGATCGACGGCGATTTCGGACGGCTGCGCACGCTGAAGGAAGCGCCGGACGGCAGCCTCTATCTCGTGACGGACAATGGTGAGGACCAGATTCTCCATCTGACGCCGCGCTAGCGCGGGGTTTGTGAACGAGTCTCGCCGCCTTCAGGTTGCATTCCGAACAGCCCGGGTTCATCGTTGGGAGCATAACCTGCGAGGGGACGCGCGGGATCACGATAACACCGGGGAGAATCATGGGTCGTTTGCGCGAAACATTGCGGGCGGATCTGCAATCGGAAAAGCAGGATCGGGCCTTGGGCACCGGTTGGATCAGCGGCGTGCTGGCGCTGTTCTTAGGCCTTGCCAGCCTCTTCGGCGTTCTTTGCCTGCGCTGGCCGGCACTTCTCACCACGCCGATGCTGCGTGAGCATTACGACGTGCCGCTGGTGCGCCTCGCCATCCTCGGCGGGCTGCTGCTGGGTTTCGCGCTGGCCGTTC
Source organism: Pseudomonadota bacterium (assembly GCA_016183985.1). GTDB lineage: Bacteria > Pseudomonadota > Alphaproteobacteria > Dongiales > Dongiaceae > Dongia. Next base: position 418,955 of record JACPDN010000010.1, read on the forward strand.
TCAATCTGGCACTCAGGCGGCAGAAGATCATGGGCTTCACCGCCATCACGGCGATCCTCGTCGCCACCTTGCTTGGCGGATCGATGGCGGAGACCGATCACGCGCTGACCAGCGGCGCCTATCTGGGGCTCGACTGGTTCGTGCTCAATCTGTCGTTCCTGTGCATCGTCTTCATTCCACTGGAGCGCTTTTTTGCGCGGCTTAGGGAACAATCGATCTTCCGCCAGGATTGGCGGGCGGATCTCTTCTATTTCCTGGTCAACAGCCTGCTGGTGCAGTCCCTCACCTATCTCTCGATGAAGCCGGCCCTCACCATCGTCGCCTTCACCGATTGGGCGAATTTGCGCGCAGCGATGGCGAGCCAGCCGGTCTGGCTGCAATTCATCGAGATCATGTTCCTGACCGACATGGTGCAATATTGGCTGCACCGCGCCTTCCACCAGGTGCCGTTCCTGTGGCGCTTCCATGCCGTGCATCATTCGGCCGAGACGATGGACTGGCTGGCCGGCTCGCGCATGCATGTGATGGAGATCGTGGCGTTGCGCGGTGTCACCATCATCCCGATGTATGCGCTGGGTTTCTCGGATCCCGCCTTGAAGGCCTATATCCTCTATGTCTTCCTGCATTCCACCTTCATCCATGCCAATGTCCGCTTCGAGTTCGGCTGGCTGAAGAAGGTGATCGCGACGCCGCAATTCCACCATTGGCATCACGGCATCGAGAAGGAAGCGATCGACGTCAATTTCGCCGTGCACTTTCCGATCCTCGACAAGGTCTTCGGCACGCTTTACCTGCCAGAGAAATGGCCGGCAGGGTATGGCGTGGGCGGCCACCCGGTGCCAAGGGGGTACCTGAAGCAGCTGGCTTATCCGTTCAGTGGTGATTGACCGGGCCGGGCTGCTGGACTCCGCCTCTTTCCCTCTGCTAACGTGGCGAAAATGCTGCACTGCAAAAGGTTCGCAGCGCCCTCGTTCGGGCTCGGGTGGAGGAGAGAGAAGTGGCTGATTTTCCGAAGAAATCGCTGGCCGATTGGCAGAAGCTTGCGGCCCAGGAACTGAAAGGCGCCGATCCCGCCTCTCTCAATCGCGAAACGCCGGAAGGCATTGCGCTGAAGGCGCTCTATACCGAGGCCGATCTCACAGGCCTTGAGACGCTGGGCACGCTCCCCGGCTTTGCGCCCTATACCCGCGGTCCCCGCGCCACGATGTATGCCAACCGCCCCTGGACCATCCGCCAATATGCCGGCTTCTCGACGGCCGAGGATTCCAACGCCTTCTACCGCGAGAATCTGAAGCGCGGGCAGATGGGCCTCAGCGTCGCTTTCGATCTGGCGACGCATCGCGGTTATGACAGCGACCATCCGCGCGTCGTGGGCGATGTCGGCAAGGCGGGTGTTGCCATCGATTCCGTCGAGGACATGAAGATCCTGTTCGACAGTATCCCGCTCGACAAGATGTCGGTCAGCATGACCATGAACGGTGCCGTGCTCCCCGTGCTGGCCAGCTTCATCGTCGCCGGTGAGGAGCAGGGCGTGCCGGCGGCAAAGCTCAGCGGCACCATTCAGAACGACATCCTCAAGGAGTTCATGGTCCGCAACACCTATATCTATCCGCCCGCACCCTCGATGCGGATCGTCGCCGACATCATCGAATACACCGCGCAAAAGATGCCGAAATTCAACTCGATCTCGATCAGCGGCTATCACATGCAGGAAGCCGGCGCCAATGCGGTGCAGGAACTGGCTTTCACCTTGGCCGACGGCCTTGAATATGTGCGCGCGGCCTTGTCGAAGGGATTGAAGGTCGACGAATTCGCGCCGCGCCTTTCCTTCTTCTTTGCTATCGGCATGAACTTCTTCATGGAAGTCGCGAAGCTGCGCGCGGCGCGCTATCTCTGGGCAAAGCTGATGCAGCAGTTCAGCCCCCAAGACCCGCAGAGCTCGGCCTTGCGCACGCATTGCCAGACATCGGGCGTGTCGCTGCAGGAACAAGACCCTTACAACAACGTCATCCGCACGACGATCGAGGCGATGGCGGCGGTGCTGGGCGGCACGCAATCGCTGCACACCAATGCGCTGGATGAAGCGATCGCCTTGCCGACGCCATTCTCAGCCCACATCGCACGCAACACGCAGCTGGTCATTCAGGAGGAAAGCGGCATTCCGGCCGTCATCGATCCGCTTGCTGGCAGCTATTACGTCGAGAACCTCACCGCGAGCCTGGTGGCGGCAGCCGAGAAACTGATTGCCGAAGTGGAAGCCATGGGCGGCATGACCAAGGCCGTTGAAAGCGGCATGCCGAAGCTCCGCATCGAAGAGGCAGCGGCGAAGCGCCAGGCCCGTGTCGATCGGGCGGAGGACATCATCGTCGGCGTCAACAAATACCAGCCGCGCGAACAGACGGAAGTCGATGTGCTCGACATCGACAACAGCAAGGTGCGCGAGGCACAGATCGCGCGGTTGAATGCGATGAAGGCCAAGCGCGACGGTGCCAAGGCGAAGGCGGCACTCGACGCCTTGCGCCAGTCGGCCAAGGATGGCACGGGCAATCTGCTGGCACTTGCCGTCGAGGCGATGCGCGCGCGCTGCTCCGTGGGCGAAGTCTCGTCCGCGCTTGAAGACGTATTCACGCGGCACAAGGCGGAAGTACGCTCGATCGCCGGCGTCTATGGCGCCGCTTACCGTGACGATCCAGATTTTGCCGCGATCCAATCCCATGTGAAGGAATTCGCCGCCGCCGAAGGCCGCCGCCCGCGCATGCTGGTGGTGAAGCTCGGCCAGGACGGCCATGACCGCGGTGCCAAGATCATCGCCACCGCCTTTGCCGATCTCGGCTTCGATGTCGATGTCGGGCCACTGTTCCAGACACCGCAGGAAGCAGCACGCCAGGCGATCGAGAACGACGTCCATGTCATCGGCGTCTCCAGCCAGGCAGCGGGGCACAAGACTTTGGTGCCGCAGCTCATCGAGGCGCTGAAAGACCAGGGCGCCGCCGATATCCGCGTCATCTGCGGCGGCGTCATTCCGGCGCAGGATTACGGCGCCTTGCGCGAAGCGGGGGTGGCCGCGATCTTTGGTCCCGGCACCAATATCCCCAAGGCTGCGGCGGAAGTCATCGGCCTCATTCACAAGCCCGGCAGCAAGGCGGCTTGAAGCCGCTATCTAACCCCTTGAAATCACGAATCAACGGAACGTGATTGGAGCCTTTCGCAGGTTTCACCATTTCATCCCGTGAGACTTTGTGTCGGTGCCAGCATCGGCATCTGAAACGGAATGAGGACGGTCATGTCGGTTCGTAAATTCTTCACTGTCGCAGCGCTTGCGCTAGCCGCTTTCGGTCTGTTCGCCGCCGCGCCGGCCGAGGCCAAGCAGCCAAAGAAAGTGAAGGCGCCTTTTGCGCTCGAGCAGATCGACCGCAATGGCGATCGCGATATTTCCTCCAAGGAATGGAACTGGGCCGAGAAGCACGGCTATGACCGCGTCACCAGGAATGGCGGCAGCGTCAGCCGGAAGACCTATCAGGCCTATGTGAACCGCTATTACAGCTATGTCGATTGGCGTTACGACCGCTATGACGATCATGATGGGCGTGGCTGGTATGGCCAGAATCCGGGTGCCGTGAATGCGCCCTGGGAACTCGGCCACCGCTAATAATCCGCAGATTGCAGACGCAGCGATGGACGGCCCTGCCCCAGGCAGGGCCGTTCTTCATTGGGCATGGCGATCTAACGACCTTGTCACGCCGGCGCCAATTGCACCTTTTTTGCCAATGGCTTAGAGTTCCGGCTTCATTTTCTGCCTGAACCACAGGTTGGGGCTGATGTCGGTACGCCCGCCTAGATACAGCGTGGCAACGCGACCGACCCGACCCGACCTGCGTCAATAAGGCAGGACCGCGTATCAGGGGCTAAAGAGCATGGGCAAAGGGGATCAGGATTCCGGAACGGCGCGTGGCCTGTTGAAGGCCGCTGCGGGCAATGATCCGGGTACCAGGCACCATCACCGCGCCGTCCTTCTAGGCAGCCTGCTGACGGTCGCTTGGTTCGCCGCCTATGGCTGGCACGTCGCCGATGCGGTGGGGATCGAGAACCTGCAGGATCTGATGCCGGCGGAACTGGCGCAGATCATCATCGCCCTCTTCTCGCCCGCGGTCTTCGTCTGGGTCGTCATCGGCTATGTCTCGCGCGGGCGCGACCTCGAGCGCCAGACGGCGCTCCTCGCCCAGCAGCTCAACATGCTGACCTATCCCAACCCCCAGGCCGAACAGCGCGTGGCGACGGTGGCCGATGCGATCCGCCGCCAGACCATCGAATTGAAGGCTGCGACCGAGGATGCGGCCGCCGCACTCGCCCAGATCGAGAACCGCTTCCAGCACCAGCGCGGCGATCTCGACAATGCCGCCAAGGCCGTGCGCGTCGAGACCGATGGGGTCGAAGCGCAGCTTGGCAAGCAGCGCCAGCTCCTCGCCGACATGCAGGGAATCCTTTCCGAGCAGAAGGCGGCGCTCAAGAAAGCCGGCGAATTGGAAACGGAGGCGCTGGAAAGCGTCGCCGCCGATTCCGCCGAGCGGGTCGTCGCGGCTTTCGAGGCCAAGCGTCAGGACATCAGCGCCATTCTCGACCGCGTGATCGATCACGGTTCATCCGTCCGCGATGCGGTGGAGCGGCAGGCGGAGATTCTGGCCGATAGCGCCGAGAAGGCGACGCAGGGCATGCGCAATGAGCTGACTGCGCTCACGCGCCGGCTCGACGAGGCCGGCGAAGCGGCGCGGCGCGAAGGCCGGGCGCTTTCGGAAGCCGGCGACCAGCAGCTTGCCTCGATCAACGAGATCGTCGGCAAGGCAGCGCGCGAGTTCAACCAGCAGCTCGATGCCCTGGGCCGCAGCACGGTCGAGGCGATCGAGCAGGGCAAGCGTAATTCGGCCGAAGCCGAAGGCGCCTTGCGCCAAGTCGTGTCGGAGATAACGGCCCAAGCCGGGCGCCATGCCAATGAAGTGGCGCAGGCCCTGGCGCTGCAGTTGCAGGGCATCAATGCGGCGAAGGCCCAGGCGATCGATGCCGGCGAGGAATTGCAGGCGGGCCTCACGGCGCAGGCAGCGCGCTTGGCGGAACGCACCACCGATGCCTTCGCCTTGATGCGCGGCGAGATCGCGCAGGAGATCGCGACACTCAAGGAAAGCGAAGACAAGGCAGCCGCCCGCTACCGCGAGCTTGATCGCAACATGGCCGTGCATCTCGGCGCCCTCGACAAGGCTTTCGAGACGGCCGGCAGCGCGCTGGAAACACGTTCTGCAACCGAGCAGGCCAACATCACCGCCGCCACGGAGGCGACCGAGACGCGCATCAACGCGGTCCTCGCCGCGATCGAGCGCCAGAGCCGCGATATGCACGACCAGGCGGAAGCAAGCGCCGAGCGCTTTGCCAACACGCTGCGCCGCCATCACGAACTGGTATCGGCCACCGCCACGGCAACGGTCGGCGAGGTGATGCGCAAGACCGCCGAGATCCAGCGCCAGATGCGCGAAGAGGGTGACCTTTCCGTGGCCGCTGCGAAATCCTTGGCCGAGGATTTCACCAATTCGCTGGCCCGCATCGGCGAGATCGTCACCGAAAGCGCCACCCGCGCCAGACATGACAACACGCTGCTTGAAGAAACCACGCGCCATCAATCCGAACGCCTGACGAGTGCAGCCCTCGCCGCCGCCGAGCAGTTCCGCACCTCGCTCGACCGCATGTCGGGCGATACGGCGGCGATGATCCGCGCCCTCATGGACAAGATCAGCGAGCAGAACCAGGCGGTGAAATCGGCACTCCGCACCGAAGCGACCGATTTCCAGGAATCGACCGGCCGGGTCAGCGAGCAGATCGGCCAGCGTTTTGCCGAGATGCTGAAATCGATCGAGGCGGTCGCCGCCACTGCCGGCACCGAGACCGAAGGCCTGGTTGCCAAGGTCGATGCGCAAGGATCGCGGCTCAACATCGCCGCCGATGCGGCAGCACAACGCCTGCGCCAACACATAGATGCCGAGACGGCGAAGCTCGCCGAGCTTGGCGAGGCTGCCGATACGCGACATGCCGATCTGGTGAAAGCGATCGACAATGCCCATACCGCCCTGAGCGGTGCGGCGGACTCGCATGCCGAGCGTTTCGGCACGTTGCTAAAGCGGCAGGAAGAGCGCCTGAGCGTCCTCAGCGATGCGCAGGAGGCGACCAGCCGGCGCCTTGGCCAGACCGTGGAATCGCAAGGGCACCTCCTCGAACAGGCGGCGGACCGTGCCGCCGAGCGGCTGGCGCAGCGCCTGCGCGAGAATGAAACGGCACTTGGCGCCGGCATCGCGGCACTCGTCGCCGAAACCAAATCGCTCGACGCCACTGTGGCGACGCAGCGCGAGAAGCTGGCCGAAGCCGGCGCCGAGGCCAGCATCAAGATCCGCGCCGAGCTCGACACACATGCCGTTTCCCTCAACCAGATGGCCGCGGAGCTTGCCGCCAAGGTGGGCCTGCTGAGCCAGGCCGTGGATGCCGAGGGTGTCGCGCTGACACGGACCTTGCAGGCCAGCACCGAGAAGACGATGGCGGATCTGCGCGCCGAAACGGAGCGCCAGCAAATCGCCATGGCGACCCATGCCGAGACCTTGTCGGCGCGCCTGCGTGCCAATGAAACGGCGATGACGGCCAATGTGAACGAGGTGATGGAACGCGCCGCTTCGCTCGATACCGCGATCGCCGATCAACGCCAGCGCCTCAGCGATGCCGGCACCGCGGCGACGGGCCAGATCCGAACCGAACTTGACGCCCATGCCGTGGCCTTGAATGCCATGGCAGCGGGCCTTGCGGGATCAATACAGCTGCTGAGCCGCGCGGTGGAGGCCGAACAGACGGCGCTCACGCGCCATTTCCAGGAAACGGGCGAGAATGCGCTTGGCGAGCTCAAGCTCGAAAGCGAACGCCAGCGCCAATCCATGAGCGCCCATGCCGAAGCGCTGGTGGCGCATCTGCGCGGCAACGGCGTGACGCTCGAAGATCACATGAAGAACGTGCTGGACCGGGCCGCAGCACTCGATGACACCATCGGCCAGCAGCGCGACCGCCTGCGGGACGCAGGCGAAGCGGCGAGCAGCCTGATGCGCGGCGAACTCGATGCCCATGCGGCACGGCTTGAAACCATGGCGGCCGGCATCGGTGAGAAGGTGGCTGGCCTTTCCGCCACCATCGGTACCGAGAGCGGGCGGCTGGACGAGAGTTTCCGCAACACGGCCGATCAAACCGTGGCACGGCTCAAGGACACTTTCACGGCACAGGAAAGCGAGATCGAGCGCATTGCCACCTCGCTTGGCCTTAAAGTGGCCGGCCTGGGCGAAACGGTGAAAGCCGAGAGCCAAACCCTCGCCGATGCGATCCAGGGCGCCGGCGACGGTGCCGTGGCACGGTTGAAGGGCGAGATCGAGCGGCAGATTTCCGGCATGGAAGGCCTCACCGCGACACTCATCACCCGCACGACCGCGCTTGACGGCACGATTCTGAGCCAACGCGACCATCTGGTCGAAGCGGCAGCCGCGGCAGCGGAAGGCTTCCGCGACATCCTGCGGCGCCAGGCCGATGAATTTGTCTCAGCCGCGGAAGCTGTCGCCAGCCGTTCGGCAGCGCTTGAGGGCGTCACCCACGCCCAGCGCGATGAGCTGATTGCCGCCTCGAAACATGCGGCGGAACATTTTGCGAGCGCCTTGCGCCTGCAGGCGCAGGAGATCGCCGCCGCGACGGCCGCCGCCGTCCAGCAGACCGAAGGGCTGGGTGCCGCCGCCCGCGTCCAGGCCGAGAACCTTGCCGCCATGATGGCGGAAAGCACGCGGCGCTTCGAGGCCGTCACGGCCGAACACAGCGCGAGCCTGGCCGATGCCGGCGAAAAGGCCGGCAGCGCCGTGCGCGAAAAGCTCGCTGCGCAGTATGCCGATATCGACCGGCGCTTTGCCGATATCGTGACGCAGGGCGACAGGCTGCATGTCAGCGCCGACGAACAGGCCGTGACCCTCGGCAAGGCCGCCGAGCAGGCGGCGCAGGTTGCCATCGCCATGCGCGATGCGCTGGCCGACCAGGCCCGCCAAGTCGGCATTGTGGGTCTGGAGATCAACGAGAAGGCGCTGGAGGCCGGCCGTGTCATGCAGCGCCAGGCTGGCGATCTCGCCGAGGCGCTGGGGGCCATCGTGCAGAAGAATGCCGCAACGCTGAAGGCGGCCACGGAACAGGCGGGCGTTCAGGCGATCGAATTGGGGCAGTCGCTGATGCGGCAGAATGACGAGCTCGGTGCAGCTCTCAGCCGCACGCAAGCCGCCACCACCGAAATCCGCGACGCCTTGAAGACGCAAATCGAGGAATTGTCGGCCGTGACGCAGAAGGTCGAGGTGGAAGCGCGCGTCATCGGCACCGTGTTCCGCACCGAGGCCGACACCCTGCGCGAGGCGGCGGAGAAAGCCTCCGGCACCGCCGGCGATCTGCAGCAGCGCATGCGCGACGGCCTTGCCGCCCTCGACGGCGTTGCAACCACAGCACTCGCCAAGGCCGCCGAACTGCATCATGACGTGGCGCGCCAGAGCGAATTGGTGAAGCAGGCGACCGAAGAAGGCGGCAAGCGCACGGCGGAACTGGCCGGCCTCTACGAAGGCCATGCGCGGCAATTGTCGCAGGCCTCAGAAATGGCGCGCGACAAGCTGGAGCAGATGGGTAAGTCCCTGGCCGCCCAGGCCGAGATTCTCTCCACCATCACCGACCAGGCGGTGGGGCGGCAACAGCAGCTTAACGTGACACTCGGCCAGCGGGTCGAACAGTTGGCGGCGGTCGGCAAGGAAGGCCAGCAGCAGCTCTCGACACTCAATATTTCAGCGCAGAATCTCGCTGAATTCCTGCGCGGCACGACATCGGAAAGCACGCGCCAGGCCAAGGAGACGATCCAGCTGTTCCGCGACGGTGCCGAGGCGCTGTCGCAAGTCACCAAGAAGGCAGCGCAGCAGGTGAGCGGCGTCAAGGCATCGGTGGCCGAACAGATCACCGAACTGACCGATCTCTCCGTCAAGGTGCATGACATGGCGGAGCAGGTGCGCGGACAGCTGCGCGCCCAGGCCAAGGAGTTCTCCGATGCGGCCACGGCCGCCAAGGCCCCGGCCGAGGGGGCCAGGGGCGACGCGCAGCAGGCATCCGAGATCCTCAACCGCCAGGTGGAATCGCTCGCTCAAGCAGCGGCGCGCATGAACCAGCATCTTTCCGGCCTCGGCACCGATATCGACAAGCGCATCGAGGCGATGAGCCGCGCCGCCGAGAACGCCGCCGGACGGGTGGGCGCCATCGGGCAGAGCTTCGAGCGCCAGGCCGAAGGCTTCGGCCGCGCCCTCGATCTGGCGCAGGCGAAGGCAGCCGAACTGGGCGAGGCCTTCCGCACCCAGAGCCTGGACCTCGCCAAGACTTCGCAGATCGCCTTGGAGCGGATCGACAAGCTCAGGGAAACGCAGACCAATTCGACCCGCGACAGCTTCCTGCGCGCGGCCTCGGTGATGATCGAGGAACTCAACAGCCTGGCGCTCGACATTCACGGCCTCCTCGACAACGAGGTGCCGGAGGATATCTGGAAGCGTTACCGCGAAGGCGATCGGTCGATCTTCGCCAGGCGCCTGTTCCGCAACAAGGACTCATACGTCATCCCGGCGATCGAGCAACGCTATAGCCGCGACGAGCGCTTCCACGACATCGTCGACCGCTACATGAAGAAATTCGAGGATCTGCTGGCTCAGTCTGCGAAAGCAGACCCTGAGGCTGTACTGAATGCCGCCATCATCACCGCCGATGTCGGCAAGCTCTATCTGGTGATGGCCAAGAGCCTGGGCCGCAGTCTGGAGAATTGAGAGGGCGGATATTCGGCTGTCTGCCCCTTTAACACGTCATCCCCGGGCTTGACCCGGGGATCCAGTATTGCCGATTAGAGTGGATGCCCGGGTCAAGCCCGGGCATAACGGCGTTTTTGTTGTGGCGTCAGGCGCCGAGGGAGGCCAGTTCTCACCCCCTCACATCCACCTCGGCATAGGTGGCGACCATGTTGACGATGTCGTCGTCGTCGGAGAGGGGCAGCAGCAGGCTTTCCTGGCTGCGCAGGAAGCCGGATTGGCTGACATAGTCCGACCAGTCGAAAAGCGGGGTCCGCCCGCTGATGACGGCGTCGTAATTGCACAAGGTCTCGGCAAGGCTGCGGCCGATGCCGCATTCCTCGACGGTGCGGCCGGTCGGGTTATAGCCACGGAAATTGACGTCGAGTTCGCCCACCAGCCGGTAGACCAGCCGGCGAGGGTTATGGTGGACATCGACAAGCTGCATGCCGGTGAGCCAGCGGCGCATGTCGACCGGGTCGATATCGCGCCGCGACGGCATACGCCGGCCGGCCAGTTTCGATTCCCAATACCGGTAAAAGCCCAAAGTGGCCGCGCGGCAGCGCGCGGCCATGAATGCCATATCGGTGCTACGGGGATAGTCCGGCTGCAGCGTCATGGCCCCTGTCATAGACCGGCCGCGGGGCGCGATCAATCCGCGCGAAGGAAACCAGGGATGCATTCCAATGGCATCAGAAGGGGCGCCAGATGCCATCTTCGCAAAAGTCATTTGCTTAAGCGCGCCCAAACGCGATCATGGCGGGATCGAACACGGAGCGGGATCCCCATGGCGAAAGACTTTGCGACCCATATCGGCGACACACTGGCCGGCATTCGCGCGGACGGCTTCTGGAAGGCGGAGCGCGTCATTGCCACGGCGCAAGGCGCCGACATCGCGCTTGCCGACGGCAAGACCGTCCTCAATTTCTGCGCCAACAACTATCTGGGCCTTGCCGACGACGCGCGGCTGATCGATGCCGCCAAGGTGGCGCTCGATGCCCACGGCTTCGGCATGGCCTCGGTGCGCTTCATCTGCGGAACCCAGGATATCCACAAGCAGCTCGAGGCCGATATCGCCACGTTTCTGGGCACCGAGGATGCCATCCTCTATTCCTCCTGCTTCGACGCCAATGGCGGCCTGTTCGAAACCCTGCTGGGCGAGGAGGACGCCATCATTTCCGATGCGCTCAACCATGCCTCGATCATCGACGGCATCCGGCTCTCCAAGGCCAGGCGCTTCCGCTATGCCAATAACGACCTCAACGACCTCGAGGCGCAATTGAAGGAGGCCGACGCCGCCGGCGCGCGTTTCAAACTCATCGCGACGGACGGCGTCTTTTCGATGGACGGCATCATCGCCGATCTTAAGGGCGTCACCGATCTCGCGGCACGCTACAACGCGCAAGTCATGGTCGATGACAGCCATGCCGTGGGCTTTGTCGGCGACGGTGGGCGCGGCTCTGCCGAATATCGCGGCGTGCAGGGGAAGATCGATCTCTTCACCGGCACATTCGGCAAGGCGCTGGGCGGTGCTTCCGGCGGCTATATCGCCGGTAAAAAGGGACCGATCGATCTGTTGCGCCAACGCTCTCGCCCCTATCTCTTTTCCAATTCGCTGATGCCGGCGATCGTGGGCGCGACCAGTGCCTGCCTCGACCTCGTCGCCTCGGAAGAGGGCCGGGCATTGCGCACGCGCCTCAGCGAGAACGGACGCCGGTTCCGCCAGGCGATGAACGCCTTGGGCTTCAAGCTGGTGCCCGGCGAGCACCCGATCATCCCAGTGATGCTGGGCGACGCGAAGCTCGCCACCGCCATGGCCGACGCGCTTCTCCAGGAAGGCATCTATGTGATCGGCTTCTCTTACCCCGTGGTACCGAAGGGCCAGGCGCGCATCCGCACGCAGATGTCGGCCGCCCATTCACCCGAAGACATCGACCGCGCTGTTGCCGCCTTTGCCAAGGTTGGCAAGGCCCTGGGCGCGATTTGAAGGAAGACATGCCATGAAAGCCCTGGTCAAAGAGAAAGCCGGTCCCGGTCTCACCCTGATGGATGTGGCAAAGCCAGAGGTGGGGCATAACGACGTCCTCATCCGCATCAGGAAGACGGCCATCTGTGGCACCGATATCCATATCTGGAAATGGGACGAATGGGCCGCCAAGACCGTGCCGGTCGGCATGCATGTCGGCCATGAATATGTCGGCGAGATCGTTGCCATGGGCGAGGAAGTACGCGGCTTTGCCGTGGGCGACCGTGTTTCCGGCGAGGGCCATGTGACCTGCGGCCATTGCCGCAATTGCCGCGCCGGGCGACGGCATCTCTGCCGCAACACCTTCGGCATCGGCGTCAACAGGCCCGGTGCCTTTGCCGAATTTCTGGCACTGCCGGCCGTCAATGCCTTCAAGATCGCCGACAATATCAGCGACGATCTGGCAGCCATTTTCGACCCATACGGCAATGCCACGCATACGGCACTTTCCTTCAATCTGGTGGGCGAGGATGTGCTCATCACCGGCGCCGGGCCGATCGGCATCATGGCGGTGGCCATCGCCAAGCATGTGGGCGCCCGCCATGTGGTGATCACGGATGTCAACGATTACCGCTTGGATCTGGCGCATAGGATGGGCGCCACCCGCGCCGTCAATGTCAGCCGCGAACCGCTCACCGACGTCATGAAGGAACTCGGCATGGTGGAGGGCTTCGATGTCGGCCTGGAAATGTCGGGGGTGCCCTCAGCCTTCAACACCATGCTCGATGTCATGAATCACGGCGGCAAGGTTGCGCTGCTCGGCATTCCGCCGGGAAATACGGCGATCGATTGGAACAACGTCATCTTCAAGGGGCTGGAGATCAAGGGCATCTATGGCCGCGAGATGTTCGAGACCTGGTACAAGATGGTGGCGATGCTGCAATCCGGGCTCAACCTCAATCCGATCCTGACCCATCAATTCGCACTCAAGGATTATGTCGAGGGATTCCAGACGATGCTCTCCGGCCAGTCCGGCAAGGTGATCCTCAACTGGCCTTGAACACGCCCATGTCACACACAAAAAAGAACCCGCCTCGAAAGGGCGGGTCAGGGCTAGGTTGAACAGGGCTAGGTTGAATAGGGCAACGTAGGGAGCGCTCAGGAAGCGAGCCACGGATCATCAATGCGTGGTCTTGGTCTTTGGTTCCGCGGTTTCTTCCGGTGGGATGGCGACGCCAGCAACCTTGCCGCTTGCCGCCACTGCATGGGGATCATCCGGATCGACCTCGACGCCCAAAAGCTTGATGGCGTCGCGCACCGTGCGCATGCGCTCGGCCGTTACCGACGAACCGGGGCCTGTCATGTTTTCTTCCGCCGCCACCAGCAGCAACCCCAAATCATAGTCCCATTGCTGCAGGAGCTTCAGCTTCTGCGGACGGGTAAGTTCGTCATCGGCGATGAGATCGGCAGGACTGCCATAGGCCTTGGCGACATCCTGCATGGCTGTCTCAAATTGCTTTTGCTGCATGGCATTTCCTCCGCGCATTGCTGCTTCGGTTGAGGAATCAACGGGGCACAACAGCGTGGGTTCCCATCAGCGGAACAGGAACCAAATGACGATCAGCAGCGGAATCGGCACACCCAGGAGCCAAAGAAGCGCATAGCGCATGAGGAATCTCCGTCTTTCGAGGAGTCATAGTGTCGCCTTCGCCGCACAGCGTGAGCGCGGTGTCATCGACAGAACGACCATGTCGACAGTTCGGAAAGTAAACTGGAAAGCCCCACCCCGGTTCCCGAGGCAGGGTATCGTCCATCAGCCGGCCTTGAGGATGCGGGCCGCGAAGAAGCCGTCGAGGCCGCCTTGATCGGCCAGATGGCTGGGCAATGAGCGGAAGTCACCGGCGGGGGAGATGAGCTCGAAGAGGCCACCCACTTCTTCGGTGTGCAGCCGGTCGCGCTTCAGATTGCCATGGCGCGTCAGCAATGCCTCGACACGGTCGGGGCCTTCCTCGGGCTGCAGCGAGCAGGTGCAGAAAATGAGCGTGCCACCTGGCGCCAGCAATGAGACCGCCTTGTCGAGCAGCCGGTCCTGCGTGGCGGTGAGTTTGCCAAGATCGCGCGGGTCTTTCAGCCAGGCGACATCGGGGTGGCGGCGGATGGTCCCGGTCGCCGAGCAGGGCGCATCGAGCAATACGGCATCGAAATCGCGCCCGCGATCCCAGAGCGCGGCATCGGCTGCTTCGAGTTCGGCATGGAGGCGCAGACGCTCGAGATTCTCCTTCACGCGCGCCAGCCGTGGACGGGACCGGTCGAGCGCCGTCACTTGCGCCCCCGCCGCCGCGAGCTGCGCGGTCTTGCCGCCGGGGGCTGCGCAAAGATCGATGACGCGCTTCCCTGCCACATTGCCGAGAAGCCGTGCGGGGATCTGTGCCGCCAGATCCTGCACCCACCAGGCGCCCTCGGCGTAGCCCGGCAGGTCTTCGACGCGCTGATGCAGGCGCTCGCCACCTTCAGACGCCACCGGCCGGCGCAATGTCCCGGCAAGCGGCATGACGCGGGCATGAAGCTGTGCCGCCCAATATTCGGCTTCCGCCGGGCGGCGGCAGCAGAAATCGAGCGGCGGCTCGTAAAGATGGGCAGTGGCGATCTGCGTGGCCTTGGCGACACCGTAAGCCTTCACCCAGCTTTGCCACAGCCAGTCGGGAAGGCTCACGGCACCAGCCGGGGCCGAGGCCAGAAACGCCTGCGGATCGCGAGCAATGCGCCGCAAGACCGCATTGATGAGGCCCTTGAAGCCGGTTTCGCCTCGATCGCCGGCCAGTGTCACCATGGTGTCGACGGCGGCGTGGGGGGCCGTCGCCAGGAACATGATCTGGGCGGCACCCAGGCGCAGAATATTGCGCACGATGAGCGCCCGCGCCGGGAGCGGCTTTTCCAGGCATTGCCCCAGCGCATGGTCGATCTGGCCCATATGCCGCAGGGTGGTGGCGACCAGGGCGCGCACGAACTGGCGGTCACGGGTGGCGAGCTTTTCGAGCTCGGCATGCTCGGAGAGGGCCTCGTCGAGGGGTTTCCGGCGCCGGAAGACGGCGTCCATCAGATCGAGCGCGATCGAGCGGGCGGAAAGGATGGGTGAATCGCTGCTGCCGCCCGTCTCGGGCAGGGCATCGCGGGCGTCCCGCGCCAAGGGGTCACGCGCGTGGGCGTCACGGGGGGGAGACGAAGGTTCTTTGGCCGACATGGCCGCCCTGATAGCGGATTGGCGGGCGCTTGTCTAACCGCCTGGGGGCTGAGAGGGGATGGGTGCGGCAATTTTCAGCCGATTTTGCCCCAGAACGTGCGGTAGATCACGCCTCGATGATGCGTATCTTTGGCAGCCACAGGGTGACGCGGGTGCCGATCCCGAGCCGCGAGTGGAGATCAAGCTTCCCGCCTTGCGCCTCGGCAAGGGCCCGGGCGATGGGGAGGCCGAGGCCCGCCCCTTCATGGCCGCGCACAAAAGCATCCTGAACCTGGCCGAAAGCGGAAAAGACCAGCGGGATATCCTCGGTGGCGATGCCGATGCCGGTATCGGAAACGGCAAGCGCCAGGCCATCTCCCGCTTCGCCATGATTGACACGGGCCGCATCCACCCGGATCTCGCCGCCCGGCAAGGTGAACTTCACCGCATTGTTGACGAGGTTGAGCAGGATCTGGGTCAGCGCCCGCGCATCGGCCTGAATCATCGGCAGGTCGATCGGCACGGCATTGACCAGCTTCAGGCTCTTGGCATGGGCCGCATTGGCGACAAGATTGAGGGCACCCTTGGTAAGATCGCCGAGATCACAGGGAACGTCGCTGAGTTCCATACGCCCGGCCTCGATCTTCGAAAGATCGAGAATGTCGTTGATGATGTTGAGCAGCAGCCGGCCACTCTGGTGAATGTCGCCGGCATAAGCTTGCATTTTCTCCGGCGCCAGGGGGCCGATGGCATTGCGGGCGAGGATTTCCGAGAAGCCGAGAATGGCATTCAAAGGCGTGCGCAGTTCATGGCTCATATTGGCAAGGAATTGCGATTTTGCCTGATTGGCCGCCTCGGCATGTTCCTTGGCGTCGATCAGTTCTTCCTGTGCCAGCCTCGCTTGCGTGATCTCGACACCGATACCACCGATGGCGACGGTGGTGCCGCCTTCATCGGGGATCGGGAATTTAATGTCGCGGTACCAGCGCTTGCCGCCATCGCGCTCATAGCAGACTTCGCGCATCATCGAGGTGCCGGCCCTGAGCATGTCGGCCTCAAGGGTCGTGATGGCACCGGCGCCCGATGATTTTTCGATATCGCCGATCCGCTGGCCGAGGATTTCGGCGGCATTCCTGCCATAGAAGCGTTCACTGGCGCGATTGACCATCAGGTAATGGCCGGAAAGGTCCTTCACCGACATGGTGATCGGCGCATGCTGCATGAAAGCGGAAAGTCGCGCCTCGGTCGAACGCAGGGCCTGGGTGCGGTTGGCAATCTCGCGCTCCTGGTCGCGCAGCAGCGTCTGAAGCGCGATCTGGCTGCCGCATTGATTGGCAAGGCGCGTGAGCGCATTGCGCTGCGCCTCGGTCAAATCGCGCGGGCGGCGGTCGATGACCGCAAGCGTTCCAAGGATTGCCCCACTGCAGGATCTGATGAGTGCCGAGGCGTAGAAGCGGAAGCCCCATTCCGTGACCAGCATATGCTCGGCAAAGCGTGGGTCGAGCGTCAGATCGTCCACTTCGAAGACGCCCTCTTGGCGGATGGCTTCATCGCAGAAGGAATGGGCGCGGGGGAATTCCTTGAGGTCAGCACCGAAGCAGGATTTGAACCACAGCCTTTCGGCATCGACGAAGGAAACAAGGGCCAGCGGCGTTTCGCAGATCTGGGCGGCGAGGGCGGTGAGGTCGTCGAAATTCTGCTCGGCCCCGGTGTCGAGGATGCCACTCTGGCGCAAGGCAGCGAGGCGCCGTTCCTCCCAGGCCGGGACATCCGCCGGATCCCCCGGATAGGGATCGGCCGCCACGCGACCATCGTCATGGTCCGGCAAGTCTTTGGCCCTGGGCTGCAAGCGTCTCTCTCCCGTCCCCCGCTCTCTCGTCCCCCGCTCTGGCGCCCACCATCAAAAATAATATGGCCCGCGTTAACGATTTTCGCGGAAAAGAGCGAAACTCTACATTTGAGCGGTATTTCTCAGACAATTCCTAGGAGTGTACCCTCTCGCTCACAAGCGTTTTTTCGCGTCGGCGGAATAAAGTGAACGGCCGGCATCCGGTGGGATGCCAGCCGTTTTCTTAAGCCCGCTTGAAACGCGATCAGCCCTTGATGAAAGCCAGCAGATCCGCGTTCAGCTGGTCCTTATGGGTATCGGTGATGCCGTGGGGCGCGCCCGGATAGACCTTGAGGGTGGACCCCTTCACCAGCTTGGCGGAGGACCGGCCGGCAGCATCGATCGGCACGATCTGGTCGTCATCGCCATGGATGATAAGGGTGGGAATGTCGAACTTCTGCAGATCCTCGGTGAAGTCCGTTTCCGAGAATGCCTTGATGGAGTCGAAGGTGTTCTTGTGCCCGCCCATCATGCCCTGCAGCCAGAAGGAATCGATGGCGCCCTGGGAGGGCTTGGCCCCCGGGCGGTTATAGCCGAAGAAGGGGCCGCTCGCGATGTCCTGATAGAGCTGCGAGCGATCCTTGATCGAGCCGGCGCGGATGCCATCGAACACGTCGACGGGCAAGCCGCCCGGATTGCCGGCGGTCTTCACCATCAAGGGCGGCACGGCGGAAACCAACACCGCCTTGGCGACACGCGACGTGCCATGGCGGCCGATATAGCGCGTAATCTCACCGCCGCCGGTCGAGAAGCCGATGAGCACGATATTTTTGAGATCGAGATGATTGATCACCGCCGCGAGATCGTCGGCGTAATGATCCATGTCGTTGCCATCCCAGGTCTGGGTCGAGCGGCCATGACCGCGCCGGTCATGGCCGATGGCACGGTAGCCAGCATCGGCGACGTGCAGCATCTGCGCTTCCCAGCTATCCGAGGTGAGCGGCCAGCCATGGCTGAAGACAACCGGCTGGCCGGTCTTGGGGCCCCAATCCTTGTAATAGATCTCAGTGCCGTCTTTGGTTTTGACGAGGCTCATGATGCCTTTCCCTTCTTGCTCTTTTTGGATGGGAGGACGGGGCCATATTGGCGGGAGCCGGACCCTACGCCTTCTTCAACGTAGAAGTGATGACATCCGCCGTCGATACGACCTTCGCATAAGAGCCGAGCGCCGCCATGAAGGAGGCATGCACCTGCGCTGCCGGCACTTTCACGCCGCCGAATTCGGCATCGCGCGTGGCGCAGGCATCGTGGGCCAGTGTCACCTTATAGCCGAAATCGGAAGCGGCCCGGGTTGCCGCGTCGACGCACATATGGCTCATCGCCCCACAGACGACGAGGTCTTTGACACCGGCTGCATCGAGCTTCGCTTTGAGATCCGTGCCGAGGAAGGAATTCACCTCATGCTTCACCACATGAGCCTCACCGGCCGCGGGCTTCACCTTGGCGTGAATCTCAGCGCCCGTCGTGCCCTTGGTGAAGAAGGGGGAATCGGCTTCGTCCATGATGTGCTGCACATGGAAAACCGGATAGCCGGCGGCACGCGCGGCGGCGATCAGCTTCACCACATTGTCGCTGGCCTGGTCCATGTTGCTGAGGGTCCAGCGGCCGCCGGGAAAATAATCGTTCTGCACGTCGACGACGAGAAGGCCGTTCTTGCTCATTTTAAGATCACTCCTGGATTTGGCGTTTCGATGTGGCCTTTTTAGCCGGACCCGCGCATTCTGCCCATTGGCAGAACTGACATAGATCTGGTCAAAACTGACAAATGACCGCCATGGGCAAATACGTCGATATCGGCATCCTCGATTATCCAGGGGCGCAAGCCTCGGCACTTCACGGCCTCACCGACATGTTCCTGGTCGCCAATCGGCTCTGCGCCGAGCAGGGGCTCAAGGACGCGGCCATTCTGCGGGTGAGCCATTGGCACCTCGGGCATGACGGCCAAGTCATTCGCGGCTTCACCTCGTCGGAGGCAGCGGCCAAATCGCTCGACGTGCTGATCCTGCCTCCGAGCCTCGGCGATCCGGTGTGGACGGCGCAGCGTGCGCCCTTGCTGCGCTTTCTCAAGAACCTGCATGGCAAGGGCACGGTCATGTCCTCGGTCTGCGCCGGTGCTTTCCTGCTCGCTGAAGCCGGGCTGCTCGACGGGCGGCCGGCGACGACGCATTGGTCTCTGGCGGAGGAGCTGCAGGCGCGCTTTCCGGAAATCGCCGTCGATGCCGACAAGCTGGTGATCGAGGATGGCGACGTCATCACCGCCGGCGGCGTCATGGCCTGGGTGGAGCTGGGCCTCAAAGTCATCGAGCGCTTCATCAGCCCGGCCATCGTGCTAGGCGTCGCGCGCTTCTTCCTGGTCGATGCGGCGGGCCGCGAACAGCGCTTCTATTCGGCATTCCGGCCGAAGCTCGCCCATGGCGACGAGATCGTCCTAAAAGTGCAGCATTGGCTGCAGCGCCATGCGCTGGAGAAGGTGACCTTGCCGCAGATGGCGGCGCAGGCACGATTGGGTGAGCGCACCTTCCTGCGCCGCTTTCGACACGCGACCGGCCTCAACCCGACGCGCTACCTGCAATCATTGCGCCTGACCAAGGCGCGCGAGATGCTGGAGCTCACCAACCAAAAGATCGACCAGATCGCCTATCGCATCGGCTACGAAGATCCCGGCGCGTTTACGAAGCTGTTCCAATCGCAGATCGGCCTAACGCCGAGCGAGTATCGGCGACGGTTTGGCGTGGGGACGGGTGATGTGCGCAAAAGTTAAACCTTATTGTCATCCCTTGCGAAGGCGGGGGATCCACGAGTTACTTCTTCATGTTGCTGAGAAACTCGTGGATGGTCCGCCTCCGCGGACCATGACGGTGAGTGGGGTCAGAGAATGAACTTGCTGAGATCCGCGTTCTTGGCCAGCGGGGCCACGCGTTCGCGGACGTAGTTGCCGTCGATGGTGACCGTCTTGCCACCCATCTCGGAGGCCGTGAAGCTGACGTCTTCGAGCAGGCGCTCGAGCACGGTTTGCAGGCGACGGGCGCCGATGTTTTCGACTGAGGCGTTGATCTCGGTCGCGAGATCGGCCAATGCATCGATCGCGTCATCGGTGAAATCGAGTGTCACGTCCTCGGTCTTGAGCAAGGCGACATATTGCTTGATGAGGCTTGCTTCCGGCTCGGTGAGGATGCGCCGCAGATCGGCGCGCGTCAGCGCATCGAGTTCGACACGGATCGGCAGGCGGCCCTGCAATTCCGGCAACAGGTCACTGGGCTTGGCGAGATGAAACGCACCCGAGGCGATGAAGAGGATGTGATCCGTCTTCACCGCACCATATTTGGTCGCGACGGTGGTGCCTTCGATGAGCGGCAGCAGGTCGCGCTGCACGCCTTCGCGGCTGACATCGGCGCCGGCACGGCCTTCGCGGGCGCAGATCTTGTCGATCTCGTCGAGGAACACGATGCCGTTCTGCTCGACGGCGCGGATCGCCTCGGCATTGACCTTTTCCTGGTCCAAGAGCTTGTCCGCTTCTTCGGCCACCAGTACGTCATAGGATTCCGCCACCGACATGCGCCGCGTCTTGGTGCGGCCACCGAAGGCGTTGCCCAGCACCTCATTGAGATTGATCATCCCCATTGAAGCACCGGGCATGCCGGGAATATCGATGGTGGGCATTGAGGCGTTGCCGCTATCCTTGACGTTGAGCTCGATCTCCTTCTCGTCGAGCTCGCCGGTGCGCAGCATGCGGCGGAATTTCGCGCGTGTCTCAGTGCCGGCACCTTCGCCCACAAGCGCGTCGAGCACGCGCTCCTCGGCCAGCGTCTCTGCCTTGGCGCGCACCTGGCGGCGCATCCTTTCCTTCGATTGGACGATGCCGATTTCGATGAGGTCGCGCACGATCTGTTCGACATCGCGCCCGACATAGCCCACTTCGGTGAACTTGGTCGCTTCGACCTTAAGGAACGGCGCCTGGGCAAGCTTTGCCAAGCGGCGCGCGATCTCGGTCTTGCCGACGCCCGTCGGCCCGATCATCAGGATGTTCTTCGGATTCACTTCCTCGCGCATGCCGTGATCCAGCTGCTGGCGGCGCCAGCGGTTTCGGAGCGCGATGGCGACGGCACGCTTGGCGTCATTCTGGCCGACGATGAACCGGTCGAGCTCTGAGACGATCTCGCGCGGTGTCAGCGATGAGGTGACGAGCGGCTCTTCGGCCTTGGTTTCGGATTTGCGTGCTGTGTTGCTGCCAGGATTGGAATCGGTCATCGGATCAGAGCTTTTCAATGAGAACATTGTGGTTGGTGTAGATGCAGATATCCCCCGCGATCTTCATCGACTTGCGGGCGATGTCTTCGGCACCCAAGCCATCGATATCGATGAGGGCGCGGGCGGCGGCCAGCGCATAGGCGCCGCCTGAGCCGATGCCGATGAGGCCATCTTCGGGTTCCAGCACATCGCCTGTGCCAGTGAGGATGAGGCTGACGGAAGAATCCGCCACCGCCATCATGGCTTCGAGGCGCCGCAAATAGCGGTCGGTGCGCCAATCCTTGGCAAGTTCCACACAGGCTCTCGCGAGCTGCGCCGGATATTGCTCCAGCTTGGCCTCCAGCCGCTCGAAGAGGGTGAGGGCGTCGGCCGTGGCACCGGCAAAGCCGGCGATCACCTGGCCCTTCCCCAAACGCCGCAGCTTTTTGGCGTTCGACTTCATCACCGTATGGCCGACGGTCACCTGGCCATCGCCAGCCAGCACCACCTCGGCCCCTTTGCGCACAAGAAGGATCGTGGTGCCGTGCCAGGGGGCCATCCCATGCATGGAGGGGCCGTGCTCGTCGTTATCGTCGCGTGCCATGAAAAACCCTTTATTCGCCCATGGATAGGACCCAGATGCACTCGGTGGGCCGGACCGGCGGGGCAGGCTGGAATTGATCAGAGGGAGATAGGTTAACGCATCTTGGCAATCAAGGCGCAATCGGCCACAGGAAGGGGCGCCCGGCGGATCGCCGGCATGGTCTTGCGAAGCTACTGGCCAGACCGGCTTATCGCTGCTAAGAACCCGCCGATAAAGGCTTTTTACCTAGACGGACCAGTGGAAATGCGCACCGGCAAGATCGAGCGGCGGACCAAGGAAACCGAGATTGCGGTCGAGGTGAATCTCGACGGGCAGGGGCGGTCGGATATTTCGACCGGCATCGGCTTTCTCGACCATATGCTGGACCAGCTGGCCAGGCATTCGCTGATGGATCTGACGGTCAAGGCGAAGGGCGATCTCCATATCGACTTTCACCACACCACCGAGGATACCGGCATCGCCATCGGCCAGGCGGTGGCCCAAGCGCTGGGCGAGCGCGTCGGCATCAACCGCTATGGCGAGGCGACCATCCCGATGGATGAGACGCTGACCCGCGTCGCCCTCGACGCGTCGAACCGCGCCTATCTCATCTGGAAGGTCGGTTTCAGCCGCGACAAGCTGGGCGAAATGGACACGGAACTCTTCAAGGAATGGTTCCAGGCCTTCGCGCAAAACGCCGGTCTCACCCTCCATGTCGAGAATCTCTACGGCGAGAACAACCATCATATCGTCGAGAGCTGCTTCAAGGCGCTGGCGCGGGCTTTGCGACACGCGGTCGAGATCGATCCCAGGAAATCCGACGCCGTGCCCTCGACCAAGGGAACGCTCGGAAAGTCGCTCAGCCCGTCATGACGGTCGCAGTCATTGATTACGGCGCGGGTAACCTGAAATCCGCCGCGAAGGCGCTCAGCTATGCCGCCACTGAAACCGGTGACGAGGTGGTCATCACTGCCGACGCCGATGTCATCCGCAAGGCTGACCGTATCGTGCTGCCGGGTGTCGGCGCCTTTGCCGAATGCAAGCGTGGCTTGGAAGCGCTCGATGGCGGTATCGCCGCCATGCGCGAGGCCGTGCTGGAGAAGGGGCGCCCCATCCTCGGCATCTGTGTC
Source organism: Pseudomonadota bacterium (assembly GCA_016183985.1). Classification (GTDB taxonomy): domain Bacteria; phylum Pseudomonadota; class Alphaproteobacteria; order Dongiales; family Dongiaceae; genus Dongia. The sequence continues at coordinate 441,874 of JACPDN010000010.1, forward strand.
GGCATGCAGCTGCTGGCGACGGTCGGTGTCGAGTATGGCGAGCATGCGGGTCTCGATTGGATCAAGGGCCGCGTTGTCAAGCTGACGCCGGACGACCCGAGCTTGAAGATTCCGCAGATGGGCTGGAACAATCTCAATCTCAAGCGGCCGCACCCGATTTTCGACGGCCTTGAGAGCGGCGTGCACGCCTATTTCGTTCATTCCTATCACTTCATCGCCGATGATGCGCGCGACGTGCTGGCCGATGTCGATTACGGCGGGAAAGTCACCGCTGCGATCGGGCGCGGCAACATTGTCGGCGTGCAGTTCCATCCTGAAAAGAGTCAGGCGGTGGGCTTGCGCTTGCTCGGCAATTTCCTGCGCTGGAGGCCGTGAAACCCATGGCCGATATCGCGATCAGCATCGTCACCGAATTGAAACGCAGCGAGCTTGAAGAGCTGTGCGACGCGACCGAACTTGCCATCGAAGCGGGCGGCGGTTTCGGCTGGCTGAAGCCGCCACATCGCAACATCCTCGAAATCTTCTGGAAGGGCGTCATGCTGGTGCCCGACCGCGCGCTGTTCATCGGCAAGCTGGATGGTGCTATCGCCGCTTCCGCGCAATTGGTGCGCCCGACGCGCAACAACGAAGCGCAAGGCCATTCAGCGCAGATCACCACCTCCTTCGTCGCCCCCTGGGCACGCGGCCACGGCCTCGCGCGGCAATTGACGCTGGCGGTCGAGGAAGAAGCGCACAAGCGCGGCGTCAAAGTGCTCAATCTCGACGTCCGCGAAACGCAGCAGGCGGCGATCAGCCTTTATCGCAATCTCGGTTATCACGAGATCGGCCGTCATCCGCGTTACGCCCAGGTCGACGGGCAATATGTGGGCGGCCTTTATTTCTGGAAATCGCTGGAAGGGTGATGGGCGCGATGATCCTCTTTCCCGCGATCGATCTCAAAGGCGGTCAATGCGTGCGCCTGGTGAAGGGCGACATGGCACAGGCGACCGTGTTCAACACCGATCCCGCCGATCAGGCGCGCCAATTCGCCACGGCCGGCGCCGAGTGGCTGCATCTCGTCGACCTCGATGGCGCCTTCGCCGGGAAGGCAGTGAACGCGGCAGCGGTTGAAGGCATCCTCGCCGCCGTCAGCATTCCGGTGCAGTTGGGCGGCGGCATCCGCGAGATGGGCCATATCGAATCCTGGCTGAACAAGGGCGTGGCCCGCGTCATCCTCGGCACGGTCGCGTTGAAGAATCCAGATCTCGTGAAGGTGGCCTGCAAACGCTTCCCCAACCAGATCGTCGTCGGCATCGACGCCAAGGGCGGCAAGGTCGCGGTCGAAGGCTGGGCCGAAACATCGGAGCTCAGCGCACTCGATCTCGCGCTGCGTTTCGAAGACGCCGGCGTTGCCGCCATCATCTACACTGATATCGATCGCGACGGACTGCTCAAGGGCGTCAACGTGACCGCGACAGCGGATCTCGCAGCGGCTCTCTCGATCCCGGTGATCGCCTCCGGCGGCGTTTCCTCGATCGCCGATATCGACGCCCTGCTCGCCGCCCAATCGCGCGCCACGCAGAAAGGCGGCGGCATCACCGGCGTCATCTCCGGCCGCGCCATCTACGACGGCCGCCTCGATCTCAAAGATGCGTTGCAGAAATTGCGGGCAAGCGCATGAGCGCGCCGCGCGCCGCGCACCCTTCATCCCAACCCCTCTCCCCGCAAGCGGGGTGAGGGGCCCGTCAAGAAAGAGACAAAGCCATGCTGAAGATGCGCGTCATACCGTGTCTCGATGTGAAGGACGGTCGCGTCGTGAATGGTGTCAACTTCGTCAACCTCGTCGATGCCGGCGATCCGGTCGAGCAGGCGAAGATCTATGACGCCGCTGGCGCCGATGAGCTGACCTTTCTCGACATCACGGCAAGCTCGGACAATCGCGACACGCTGTACGACGTGGTATCCAAGACCGCAGAGGCCTGCTTCATGCCGCTGACCGTCGGCGGCGGCGTGCGGAAGTCGGAAGACATCCGCAAGCTGCTGCTGGCCGGCGCCGACAAGGTCTCGATCAACACGGCGGCGGTGAAGAATCCGGACTTCGTCAAGGAAGCCGCGCAGAAATTCGGCGACCAATGCATCGTCGTCTCGATCGACGCCAAGGAGACGGCGCCGGGGAAGTTCGAGATCTTCACCCATGGCGGGCGCGAACCCACGGGCATCGACGCCGTTGCCTTCGCCAAGCGCATGGCAGCAAACGGGGCGGGTGAGTTGCTGGTGACGTCGATGGACCGCGACGGCACCAAAAAGGGCTATAACATCCCGCTGACGCGTGCGATCGCCGATGCAGTTTCTGTACCTGTCATCGCCTCAGGCGGGGTTGGGTCGCTCGACGATCTGGTGGCCGGCATCCGCGACGGCCACGCCACGGCCGTCCTGGCCGCATCGATATTTCATTTTGGCACCTTTACCATTGGTCAAGCAAAAGCCCATATGCTGGCTGCTGGTCTCAGTATGCGCCCCTGATTTGTCGCATTTTGACCTGAACTTGTTCGGTCAAAGTGTGTCGGGCGCCACTGACATGCAGCAACATGCCGTCCAATATGGGGGAAGGACGACAAGGGTTAAGGGCTTTTAATGATGTCGGAAAAATTCGACGGGACCGTGTTGGATTGCCTGTTTCGCACCATCGAAGGACGGCGCGGCGGCGATCCCGGCAATTCCCATACCGCTCAGCTCTTCGCCAAGGGCACGGGCAAGATCGCGCAGAAGGTCGGTGAGGAGGCCGTCGAGGCCATCATCGAGGCAATGCGCGGCGATAACCCGGCGCTGGTCGCCGAATCCTCGGACCTGCTCTATCACCTGCTGGTGCTATGGGCCGATCGCGGCGTGCGTCCCGAAGATGTCTGGGCCAAGCTCAAGGAACGCGAAGGCATTTCCGGCATCGCCGAAAAAGCAGCCCGCCGCGAAGCCAAGCTCGCCGGCAAGTAAGAGTTTCCCCGCACCCCGCTGGGATTTCGAACGCGTGCGCACTCGAGCCCCTCGCCCCTCCAGGGAGAGGAGTTGGCGTCAGGGGCCGTTGTCAAATTTCAGTAATCAGCTCGTGGGCGCGTTGTCGGCGACGACGGGCGCCGGCAATGATTTGAGGCAGGTATCGACCGGCTTCTTCTCGGCCTTGACCGAGCGCGCCTCGGCATAGGAGACGCGGAATGCACCGGCCGCTTCCGGATAGAGGAAGAGGTCGAGCACGCAATCGCGGCCGATATATTGAAAGATGCGGCCGTCTTCCTCATCGCGGATGCGCGCAGGCTTGCCGAGAGCCGCTTGCAATTCCTCGGCACCGAGGCCCATCAGCTTGTCAGCGCTTTGCCAGATGATGGCCGGTTGCTGCGGCACCGCGGCCGATGTGCCAGCGACTGGTGCGGCAGCGGCGGTGGCAGGCTGCTGAACGCCATGCGCCGGATTCTTCGGCTGATGCATGGCGGACCCGAGCTTATGGGGCTGGGCGGCGCAGGCGCTGAGCAGAACGGCGCCCCCGATGCAAAGCGTTAGTCGGGCGCAGAGCGTTAGTTGGGACAGGACGCGCGCGCCAGCACCAGCATCGCCGACGGCTACGGAAGTCCTACCCCGATGTTTGGAACGCATCACGTTCCGATCTCCCCAGCACCGGCGCCCTTTGGCAAGGGCGCCACCCCAAGTCAGTCGCTAAAGCCTAATCCGCCGATGGTTTCCCTGCTCTTGACGGCCGGGATAACCAGATGATCGGGGCCGTTTAGCGACCGTTGCCGGACGTTACCGGCGCGCCGTCGGCCAGCGCTTCTATCGTGCCGGAGATGACGCCGCCACGCTCGACCTCTAGCTGGCCATAGCGGATCTTACCCAGCACCTTGCCGGTGGCGCGGATGGTCAGGCGCGAACGCACGACCAGGTCGCCATCGAAGCGGCCGGAAATGTCAGCGGATTCGATCTCGGCCGAACCCTTGAACTCACCCGACTGGGCGATGTCCATGGCGCGGCAATCGGAGAGGACGGCTTCGACCTTGCCTTCGACGACCAGGCTGTCGCAGGTGCGGATCTCGCCGTTGAGGAAGATGTCGCGGCCGACGATGAGCTTCTTCTGCTCGGCTTCCGGGGCGCGCGGCGCAGAGGCGGCGCCACCGCTGGGTCGCGGCGCAAAGGCACTCATATCCGGGCTGCGGCGGGCGATATCGGGATTCATGGCCGGGCGCGACGGCGCGGTGGGAGCGGAATCGGGCTTCGCGTAGTTCTTGTTCTCGCCATCGGTCGATGCCGCGGCGGTATTGGGGGTGGGTTGTTCGTCTTTCTTTTTACCAAACATGCGGTGCTGGTCCCTAGCCTGAAACGTGAGAATTTGGTCCCCAGGGATAAGCCCCTGGCGAATGCGCTTGCCCTTCCCGTACGCCGCCCGGCATCCACCGAACGACCTACCCCCTACGCGGCCCCAGATTTACCACAGATTCAAACATATGCACCATAAAAGCGATGCCGATAATGGGGGCAATGAAATTGAGAATGGGGATTGTTGCCAGGAAAGCGATGACAACGCCCGCCAGGACAAAACGCACCTTGTGACGACGGAACATCGCCTTGGCCTCGGCCCGCGGCAGGCGGCGGAAAGCCGGCATCTCGAAATACTCCCGCCCCAGCAGATATCCATTGAGGCCATAAGCGACCGCCGCATAGACCGGCGGGAAGAAAAAGAGCAGCGGCAAGGTAAGGACGTTAACGAAGAGAGCAATGATGGCGAGCTTCATACCGTCGAACAGCATTTCGCCGATCGAAACCTTGTACGGCATGCTGGCTCCCGGGTAATGCCGCGCCACCACCGCATCCACCACCTGATCGGAGAAAAGGGCCGCCGTGGTTGCGGTGACGATCGGAAGGGTGAACCAGGCGATCACCAGCACGGCGAAGAGCCCCAAAGCGTGGGCGATATCCGACCACCAGCCATTGAGATTGGTCAGCCAATCAATCAGATACCAGCCACCGACCATCAGGCCGGCAAAGACCGCCACCGCAATGGCGACGCTGATACCGATGACCTTCTGGATGCGCGGGTCGGAAAGCTGGCCGAAAGCCAGCGACAAGGCTTGGATCACGTGGAAATATCCAGTTCTGTCAGAATGTTGCCACTTTTTAGCGGAAAGCTCTTAAGCTCACAACAACACGGGTGTTTCGCGGTGGAGTTTCAAGGAAATAGGCGCATGCACCGTCGGCGCAAGGGTTTAGCCATCCTGCTCACGGCTTCGTTTCTGCTGGGTTCCGGCACGGCCCTGGCCGAGGAGAAGGAGCGCCTGTTCGGTGCCTGGTGCGACGATACCGGCTACCGCATCGATATCGGCCCCGAGGCGATCCGCTTTCGCGACCGGCAAATGGGCGACCCGCCGTCCGGCACCAATCTGGTGGTGAAGAACGGGATCGCCACCTACGCCCAGGATTTCCGCAAAAGCGCCTGGCCGCATATCGGCTTGCTGAGCTGCACCTTGCGCCTGCTCGGCGACAACGCCGCCGCCGAGACCTGTTCCGGCGATGGCTACGGCTTCATGCCCTTCTTTGCCCTGAAGCGCTGCCCGAAGGAAGTGATCAGCTGACGACGTATCGAGGGTGCCGGTACAGTCGCGGTGCCGGCTTTCCTTGCCCAAACGCCCTCGATCCCTATACTCCGCCCCGAAAAAGCGCCCGGACAGGGGCGCCGGAACAGGACCAGTTTTCGCGGGGATGAATGAGCGACAAGTTGTTTGACGTCTGCGGTATCGGCAATGCCATTGTCGATGTGCTCTCGCATTGCGATCTCGATTTCATCGACCGCATGCAGCTCAACAAGGGCACCATGACCCTGATCGACGCTGCGCGTGCCGAGGAGCTTTACGACGCCATGGGCCCGGCGGTCGAAGCTTCCGGCGGTTCCTGCGGCAACACGATTGCCGGCGTGGCTTCCCTTGGCGGCCGCGGCGCCTATATCGGCAAGGTCGGCAACGACCAGCTGGGCGGCATTTTCCGCCATGATATGCGCGCGACCGGCGTGCATTTCGAAACGCCGTCAGCCACCAGCGAAACTCCCACCGCGCGCAGCATGATCTTCGTGACGCCGGATGCCGAGCGCACGATGAACACCTATCTTGGCGCCTGTGTCGAGCTCACCCCCGACGACGTCGACCCCGCAGTGGTGACGCGCTCGAAAGTGACCTATCTGGAAGGGTATCTGTGGGATCCGCCCTTGGCGAAGCAGGCTTTCTTGAAGGCCGCCAATCTCGCCCATGGCGCGGGGCGCGAAATCTCGCTTTCGCTCTCCGATCCCTTCTGCGTGCAGCGTTACCTCGCCGAATTCCAGGATCTGGTGAAGAACCATGTCGACATCCTCTTCGCCAATGAACACGAGATCACGGCGCTGTGGGAGACCTCGGATTTCGAGGCAGCGGTGAAGGCGACGCGGGCCCAATGCAGCCTTGCCGCCATCACCCGGAGCGCCAAGGGTTCGCTGATCGTCACCGAAAACCAGGTGATCGACGTCCCGGCCTGGCCGGTGCGGCAGGTGGTGGATGTGACGGGGGCAGGCGATCTCTACGCCGCCGGCTTTCTTTACGGCTACACCCAGGGACGCGACCATGCCGACAGCGCCCGGATCGCCTCATTGGCGGCCGGCGAAGTCATCAGCCATTTCGGCGCCCGGCCCGAAACCCCGCTTTCCGAGCTTCTGTTGCAGCAAGTGGGCTAATCAGGTAAAAGCCCGCCTGAAACAACACCCCTCATTCCAGCCGCTGCCCTTTGACTTGTTCGGGCCGCGGATGAGGCGTTGCCGTCTGAACCGGCGGTACTGTTAAGTGGTTGCCATTCCACAATAATTTCCTCCGCCGGGCAGGGCCGGACAAGAGGAATGGGTGAGGGTGACCGATGGCGATTGTAACAATCGCCATGGGATGATGGGCGTTACGGCAATTTTTGGATCAAGTGACGTCATGAAACTGCGCAATATCGCCATCATCGCCCACGTCGACCACGGCAAAACCACCCTGGTCGACCAGCTTTTGAAGCAATCCGGCGCCTTCCGGTCGAACCAGCTGGTCGCCGAACGCGTGATGGATTCGAACGATCTCGAAAAAGAACGCGGCATTACCATCCTCGCCAAATGCACCTCGATCCAGTGGCAGGATACCCGCATCAACATCGTCGACACGCCGGGCCACGCCGATTTCGGCGGCGAGGTCGAGCGTATTCTCTCGATGGTCGACGGCGTCGTGCTGCTGGTCGATGCCGCCGAAGGCGCCCTGCCGCAGACGAAATTCGTGACCACGAAGGCGCTGCGCCTTGGCTTGCGCCCGATCGTCATCATCAACAAATGCGACCGCCCGGACGCCGACCCGCATGCCGTGCACGACCAGGTGTTCGACCTGTTCGCCGCCCTCGATGCCTCGCCTGAGCAGCTCGATTTCCCCACCCTCTTCGCCTCGTCGAAGCAGGGCTGGGCGACGACCGATCTCGAGAAGGGCGAGCGCACCGATCTCAGCCCGCTCTATAATCTCATCGTCGAGCATGTGCCGGCGCCCAAGGTCGAGGAGAACAAGCCCTTCTCGATGCTGGTGACGACGCTCGAATACGACAACTATCTGGGCCGCGTGCTCACCGGCCGCATTCAGACCGGCAAGGCGCAGGTCAACATGCAGCTGCGCGCCATGCGTCCTGACGGCACGCAGGTGGAAGTGGGCCGTCTCACGAAGCTGCTCGCCTTCCGCGGCATCGAGCGCACCCCGGTCGAGACGGCGGAGGCGGGCGACATCATCGCCATCGCCGGCCTCACCGAGAGCACCGTTGCCGACACCATCGCCGCGATGGAAGTCGACGTGCCCTTGAAAGCACAGCCGATCGATCCGCCGACGCTTGCCATGTCCTTCTCGGTCAATGACAGCCCGCTTGCCGGCCGCGATGGCGACAAGGTGACGAGCCGCATGATCCGCGATCGCCTGATGCGCGAAGCCGAAGGCAACGTCGCCATCCGCATCACCGAGACGGAAGACAAGGACGCGTTCCAGGTCGCCGGTCGCGGTGAATTGCAGCTGGGCGTGCTGATCGAAGTCATGCGCCGCGAAGGCTTCGAGCTCTCGATCAGCCGCCCGCGCGTCATCTATCAGAACGACCCGAAGACCGGTCAGCGTCTGGAGCCGATCGAAGAAATCGTCATCGATGTCGACGAGGAATTCACCGGCGTCGTCATCGATAAGCTGGGCCAGCGTCGCGGCGAACTGGTCGAGATGCGCCCGTCGGGTGGTGCCAAGACGCGCCTGGTCATGTTGGTGCCGGCCCGTGGCCTCATCGGCTATCACGGCGAGTTCCTGACCGATACGCGCGGCACCGGCGTCATGTCGCGCCTGTTCCACGGCTATCAGGCCTATAAGGGTCCGATCGACGGCCGTCGCAACGGCGTGCTCATTTCCAACGCCAACGGCACATCGGTCGCCTATGCCCTCTGGAACCTGGAAGAGCGCGGCAAGCTCATGATCGATGCCGGCGTGCCGATCTATGAAGGCATGATCATCGGCGAGAACAGCCGCGCCAATGATCTTGAGGTCAATCCGCTGAAGTCGAAGCAGCTCACCAACATCCGTACGACGTCGAAGGACGAAGCCATTCGCCTGACGCCGCCGATGAAGTTGAGCCTTGAGCAGGCGCTGGCTTATATCCAGGACGACGAACTCGTGGAAGTGACGCCGAAGGCGATTCGTATCCGCAAGGCGCTGCTCGATCCCAACGAACGCAAGAAGGCCGAACGCGCTGCGGAAGCGGCGCAAGCCTAAAGTCGGCTTCGGCTGTCGATTGGAAAAGGGCCGCCCCGTTGGGGTGGCCCTTTTTATTTCAGCTGAAGCGATCGATCACGGAGAGCAGCCGGTCGCACGACCTTGCCACATGCCGGACCGGCGAGGTGGCGACGCCAAGCAGCAGGCCGGACTTCGCCGTCACCGGCGATGCGTACCAGATCGACAGCGGCGCCGGCGTCAACCCGAACGGCAGCATCTCGCGGATGATGGCAAGATCGGATGTCGTGTTGGGAAATTCCAATACGACGGCAAGACCCGCTGTCGTGATGTTGAAATCCCCCGCGCGGGGCTCAAGCTGTTTCAGCAAGGCATCGCGTTGTGCGCCGTAGGTCCGTTTCGTGCGCCGCAGGTGACGCAGGTAATGGCCATCCTGCATGAAGGCTGCAATCGCGTTCTGTGTCGCCGGCCCAGGCGGTGGCGCCAGGCATGCCGCAACCTCGCCAAAACGGGCAACCAGGGACGGTGGTGACACGATGAAACCGAGACGCAGGGCCGGGCTGATCGTCTTGCTGAACGACCCGATATGGATGACGCGCCCGCTGCGGTCGAGCGATGCCAGCGCCGGTGCGGCACGGCCTTTGAGCTGCAGCTCGCTCAAGTAATCATCCTCGATCACCCAGGCATTCGCTTGCGTCGCCCAGTCGAGAAGCGCCAGGCGGCGTGTCAGCGACAGCGTGACACCGAGCGGTGCCTGCTGGCCGGCTGTCACGACGGCGAGCGCCGCGTCGGCCGCGTGCTGCAGCCCGTACGCCACATCGATGCCCTGCATATCGACCGGAATCGGCACCAATGACAGCCGCCCCAGTTCGAGGCCGTGCTTGGTAAAAGGGAAGCCGGGATCTTCGAACCAGGCCTTGCGGCCCTCCAGCCCAAGGACGCGAAGCGCCAGGCCGAGGCCGGCGCTGAAACCGCCGGTGACGATGATCTGCCCAGGCGAACAATCGATGCCACGGGCGATGGCGAGATAGGTGGCGATTTCCCGCCGCAATTCCAGCTCGCCGCGCGGGTCCGGATAAAGCGGAGCGGCGCTGGTTTCCTCACGCAACGCACGGGCACGGATCCGCGCCAGCAGCTTTGCCGGGAATGCCTGTTGGCCGGCAATCCCCATCTGGAAGATGGCCGGCCCGGCGGTCATCTCGCGGTACATTTCCATGAATGAGCCAGGATCGGGCTTCCGGTCGGGCCGCGCCGTCGTCGCTGGCTGGGCGGCGACGCGGGTGCCGGTTGCGCGCGACGCGACGATAAGCTGGGCGGCGGCAAGCTTCTCATAGGCCACCCGCACGGTGCCGCGGGCGACACCCAATTGGACGGCCAGATCCTGCCAGGACGGCAGGCGCGCGCCGGGAGCGAGCACGCCACTGTCGATGGCTGCGGCGATGCCCCGGCTGATCTGTTCAGCGAGCGGCACCTTGGCGGCACGGTCCAGTTCCAATTGCATGGGCTTGGTCATGAGCTCGTAGTATAGGCATTTTGACGATTTTTGGTGCTTCTTTATGGACCAGAGGCAGGCCAGGTATAACGCGAAAGGAGACAGAAACCATGAACATGAAATTCTTCCTGGGTGCTGCGGTCGCCATCGCGCTTGCCGCGCCCACCGTTGCCCATCTGGCCATTATCCATCCGGCCATTGCCGACGACGCGGGTGAAACGGTCACCCCGCAATTCAATCAGGCGATCCCCAACATTCCGGGAAAGTCGCTGATCGCCGTGACGGTCGATTACGCGCCGGGTGCCGCTTCGCCCGCGCATCTGCATGCGAAATCGGCCTTCATTTTCGCCTATGTCGTCGCGGGCGCCATCGAATCCCAGGTCGACGACGGGCCGGTCGAGATCTTTAAGGCGGGCGAGAGCTTTCATGAACAGCCTGGCGCCACGCACCGTGTCAGCCGCAATGCCAGCACCACCGAGCCCGCAAAGCTGCTCGCCGTCTTCGTCGTCGACAGCGGCGACAAGGCCCTGACGACACCGCTGCACTAAATCCCTCTCATCAAGGAGCATGAGCCATGAGCCAACGTCTCGACTACAACAAGATCGCACCGGCCGGCGCCAAGGCGCTTGGCGGTGTCTACGCCTATGTCATGCAGAGCGGCCTCTCGCCGGCGCTGATCGAACTGGTTTTCCTGCGCATCTCGCAGATCAACAACTGCGCCTATTGCCTCGACATGCATACGCGCGATCTGGTGAAGAAGGGTGTCGCCATTGAAAAGCTGGCGCTGGTGCAGGCTTGGGGCGAGGGTGGCTCTCTCTTCGACGAGCGCGAGCGTGCAGCGCTCGCCTGGGCCGAAACCGTGACGCGCGTTGCCGAAACCAACGTGCCCGATGATGCATACCAGGCCGCCCGTGTGGTGTTCGAAGAACGCGAACTCATCGACCTCACCATCGCGATCGGCCTGATGAACACCTACAATCGCCTAGCCATCAGCTTCCGCAACGCGCCGCAGGCGGTGGCGGCGAAGTAGGGTCATTCATTTCATCAGGCTCCTTCCTTTGCTCGTCATGCCCGGGCTTGTCCCGGGCATCCAGTCTCGCAGACGGCACTACTGGATCCCCGGGACTGCGCCCGGGGATGACGGTAGAGGGTGGGGCGGTGACGTCGTCAGGCAGAATGACGAGGGCGCGAGAACGACGGGGGGCGGGGCGACGAGGGGGAGGCGATACGCAACCGGTCAGCGGGCGCCATGCACCTGCCCAAGTTCGTCATGCCCGGGCTTGTCCCGGGCATCCAGTCTCGTAGACGGCACCACTGGATCCCCGGGACTGCGCCCGGGGATGACGGTAGGGGGTGGGGACGACGAGGAAGAGGCGATACGCAACCGGTCAACGGGCCCCATGCACCTGCCCAAGTTCGTCATGCCCGGGCTTGTCCCGGGCATCCAGTTTCGCAGGCGGCACCGCTGGATCCCCGGGACTGCGCCCGGGGATGACGGTAGGGGGCGGAGCGACGAGGGGGAGGCGATACGCAACCGGTCAACGGGCGCCATGCGCCTGCCCAAGTTCGTCATGCCCGGGCTTGTCCCGGGCATCCAGTTTCGCAGACGGCACCAGTGGATCCCCGGGACTGCGCCCGGGGATGACGGTAGAGGGTGGGGACGACGATGGGCTGAGTTACAGCATCAGCCTGTCATAGAGGTCATCCCAATCGGGATTGCTGGCTTCGATCACATTGATCTTCCAGGCGCGCGGCCAGTGTTTGATGCTCTTTTCGCGCTGGATCGCCGATCGGATATCGTCGTGAAATTCAGCAAAGACCAAGCGCTTCAGCGCATATCGCGCGGTGAACCCGTCAACGACGTGGGTCCGATGCTCCCACGCCCGTCTCGATAGGTCGCTGGTGACGCCGGTATAGAGCGTGCCGAGTTTTCTGTTCGTGACGATGTAGACCCAGCCGCCCATCGTCGCCCGTCAATTCACCGCGCGCCGAAGATTGCCGTGCCGATGCGGACATGGGTGGCGCCGAATTGGATCGCCGTCTCGAAATCGCCGCTCATGCCCATGCTGAGCTGAGTGAGGCCGTTGCGTCTGGCCATTTCGCGCAGCAATGCGAAATAGGGGGCGGGGTGTTTGTCGGCAGGCGGGATACACATCAGCCCGTCGATCTTCAACGCCAATTCATCGCGGCAGAGTTTCACGAAGGCATCGATCTCGGTCGGGGCAATGCCGGCCTTCTGCGGCTCCTCGCCGATATTGACCTGGATGAAGAGGCGGGGTGCGCGTTTCTGCTTCTGCATTTCCCCGGCGAGGGCGCGCGCGAGCTTCTCGCGATCGACACTTTCGATGACATCGAAGAGGGCGACCGCTTCAGGCACCTTATTGCTTTGCAACGGGCCGATGAGATGCAGCTCGAGATCCGGATACTGTGCTTTGAGTGCCGGGAACTTGCCCTGCGCTTCCTGCACGCGGTTCTCGCCGAAGACTCTCTGTCCGACAGCAATGGCGGCAGCAACGGCTTCGGCCGGATGCATCTTTGAAACGGCGACCAGCGTGACGGCTTCCGCGAGGCGCCCGTCGGCCTTGGCCGCTGCATCGAGATGACGGCGGACCTCAGCGAGATTGTCGGCAATGTGGGGGAAATCGGTCATGGCGGCACGGCGATATCGGTGGTGAAAGTGCCGCGACCTTAGCTTGCCAGCCTGCAGCTATACAATCGATCCGTGAGGCACAAAAGCAAGAAGGGGCGCGGTTGCCCGCACCCCTTCAAGTGATCGTCTAACTTATCTGGCCGAAGCCAGAAGCATTAGAACTTAATCGACGAACCGACCGAGAATTCGATCGAGTCGTAGTCGTCCAACGCATCGTCCTGGTCGGCATCAGCCCAGCTGTAGAAGATGCCCGCATCGAGATCGATGCCCGGGCCCATCGCGTACGAACCGGTCACACCGACGCGATCCGAGGTCTGGTCCTTCGCATCAGCGACATCGAGTTCGGCATGGGCCCAACCAGCGCCGACGGTCCAAGCGTCGACGTTGTAGCTGAGACCGGTACCGATGGCCCAGCCATTTTCGCCCTGACCATTGACGTCGTCGAGGTAGGTACCCGCGACGCCGACACTGAAGCCGCCGAACGTGGCATTGATACCGGCGTTGTAGCCAGCCTGCTCGTCAGCACCATCGGCCTGTTCCTGGAGATCACCTTCCCAGTAAGCCGCACCACCGAGTGACAGACCCCAGCCATCGCCTTCGAGGTCGTAATGGACGCCGAGGCCGAAGTTGTTGTCAGCATCGACACCGTCGTTGCTGGTCGCACGCCACGAACCGTCAGCGTTATCGCCGTTGTTGTAGTCTTTCTCGTTGTCGTTCGGCGTGTACGACACACCGAAGCTGAAACCACCCCAGTTCGGCGAGTAGTAAACGAGCTTCTGCGACTTGTCCTGGTTGGCCAGCATGCCTTCCGGATCGAAGATGCCCGGCGAGGTCGCGGAGCCGGTGGTGTTCGGCGAATACGGGCCGAAGTTCGCGGTCGAGCCCGGCGGCAGCATGTACATGTTGCCGGCCGCACCAGCCTGCGAACCGATACGGAAGTCACCGAAGCCGCCCTTGAAATAGGCATAGGCCTGGTCGATCTGGTCGTTGTTTTCGTCGCCGCCTTCGAGGTCGAAGCGGGCGCCGACGGTGATGCCGTTATCCAGCGTCACGCTGCCGAGGAAATAGATTTCGGCGTCGGTACCAACGCCAACGGCGTTGATGTTGTCGCCGGCTTCACCAGCGCTGTCGTCGTCGAAAGCGACGCCGAACTGGTTGGTGATGTAGCCACCGAGGCTCAGTTTGACACCATCGGACGCCTGAGCGGTACCGGCCAGAAGGCCGACGCCGAGCAGAGCCGAGGTCCCCAGGAGAACTTTTTTCATCTCGAGATTCCCTAAGTTTGCGATTGCCACCAGACTTTCCCCACCTTTACGGTTTTCTGAGGAAGGCCCGGATGCCCCTCGTTCGAAGACCGGCTTGCTGGGTCGGTTTTGCCAAGTACTTGACGAAATCGACTCAAAAAGCCCGCTCAGTCCGCGAACACGTCGTACCTTCTCGGAATGGCGGGGGGGTGTCAAACCATTTGAGCCGAACACTGTGGCATTTTTCAGTGCCTGTGGCGCAAAAGACACAAGCCTTACTGCGAGCCCGACGCCACCATGACCGCATTTTGGGCGCCAGAAAATTGTCGAGCGATATTAAACGGATCGCCCTCGACCTGTGACAAGTAAATGAAGGCGCCGGGCTGGATGGCACGCGCCGCGGCGCAGCAATGACACACCCGCACGCGACCTCGGCATCCGAGGCGCGGGCGATCAGTTGGCCCTGGTCGTTTCGAGCGGGTAATAGCCGAAACGCGCCATCTGCTCCTGGTGTTTGCTGACCACCTGTTCAATTTGTGCCGGGGTCAGCACATCGCGCCACTGGCCGGACTTGCCGACCCGGAAGAACTTGCTGCCCTTGGCCGATTTCTCATGGAAACCCTTGGCTTCTTCCTGGGCGCGGAGGTTCTTGAAGGAAGATTGCTCGATCGCCTTCTCGAGCACCTCGCGCGGCGGCTTCAACCCTAGGAACCGGGTGATACCGCCGAAAGTATGCAGCGGCTTAGCCAGCATGTCCTCGTAACGGACGACGTGAAGGCCGGGATGCGGGTTCTGGGTCCAGCTTTTGACATGCATCGACCAGGAGGAGTGGATCTCGAAGACGATATTGCCGTCGGCAAGGCCCCCATTATTGGGGTCGCTCATGACCTCGATGGCCTTGTCGATATCGACTCCGTAATGGTCGGCCAGTGAAATCACCAGATCCAGCGGGTTGCGCACCACATATATAGTGCCGGCGGTAAGATCCATATTGATGGTCGGATGGCCATGAAGCTCCATCAAGGCGTTATGGGTCTTGGCAATCACGGTCCGCGGGGTGGAGGCGACCATGGCGAGCTGCGCCCCCCGGCGCATCTTCGCCACATCCTGACGGGTCCATTGCAGGGGCGGGCGGGTATCGAGATGTTTGAACCATTGCACCAGGGAATCCCCGGTGGTGAGTTCGTTCATCTGGTTAATGTCGACCGCGCCGCCTTTACCGGTGGCGGCCGGGCGCATCAAATTGTGAATAAAAGCCCTAAGCCAGGTATTCCCCGATTTGGGATAGCTCGCCAGCCACAGAATCTTGCCCATTCCGACCTTCCCGGCGCCAGCGCACCGAATTTTGAACTGGCAGACCGATCGCCCAGAGCGTTAACCCTGCGACAGAACTGCGATTTAGCCGCGGATGGCACCGCGATCTGGTTGACGAGAGGGGGCCATTTCGCATACCAGTCTTGGGCCGCTTTTCGGGCCGGTTGCTGACGAGACCATGCGCTCTGACGCCAAAGACTTTCGTCCGTTAAGGTGGCTTTAGGGGTAAGAGCGTCAGGCCGTCAATATGAAACTCCCACATCGTCACACTGGCCGGTCCCGGCTGGGTCTTCTCGTCGGGAAAAGGCTGCTTCTTGGCCTCTCTGCCGGTGCCGCAGCTTTGACGCTGGTCGCCTGCAACGCCGATTTCGGCGGCGAGGAAAAATATCCGGAGCGCCGCCAGAAGGGCGATAACGGCCCGGTCTACGACCAGGGCAATACGATTTTTGGCGAAGGCGGCCTGTTCGGCGCGCAGCCCAAGGATGACGGGTCGGGCGGTTCCGGCGTCGGCGTCAACTCGCTGCTGTGGCGCGCCAGCCTCGACACCATCTCATTCATGCCGCTGGTTTCGGCCGATCCCTTCGGCGGCGTCATCATCACCGATTGGTACACGCCGCCGGCCACCCCGGATGAGCGTTTCAAGGTGAATGTCTACATCCTGGGCCGCGCGCTGCGGGCCGACGGCGTCCGCGCCTCGGTCTTCCGCCAGCAGAACCAGGGCGGCACCTGGATCGACGCGCCAGTGGCCCTCAACACGGCGACCGATCTCGAAAACGCCATCCTGACCCGCGCCCGCCAGCTGCGCCAATCCGGCCAGCAGGAATAGGGGCCGGACACACCTCCACTTGTCATGGCCCGCTTTAGGCGGGCCATCCACGAGTTTGTCGGCAGCGGCTTGTAATTCGTGGATGGCCCGCCTAAAGCGGGCCATGACACCGAAAGAAACCGATCATGTCGCGATATAATTTCCACGAAGCAGAAGGCAAATGGCAGCAGGCCTGGTCTGCCCGGAACTGCTTTGCCGCCTCGACCGACCTCACCAAGCCCAAATATTACGTCCTCGAGATGTTCCCCTATCCGTCGGGGCGCATCCATATGGGCCATGTGCGCAACTATACGATGGGCGATGTCGTCGCCCGCTATAAGCGCGCCAAGGGCTTCAATGTGCTGCATCCCATGGGCTGGGACGCCTTCGGTCTGCCGGCGGAAAACGCCGCACGCGACATGAAGATCCATCCGGCCAGCTGGACCTATGACAACATCGCCAATATGCGCGCCGAGCTGAAGCGCATGGGCCTGGCGCTCGACTGGTCGAAGGAATTGGCAACCTGCCATCCGGGCTATTACGCCCACCAGCAGCGCATCTTCCTGGAATTCTTCAAGGCGGGCCTCGCCTACCGGAAAGAGGCTTTCGTCAATTGGGATCCGATCGACATGACCGTGCTCGCCAACGAGCAGGTCATCGACGGCAAGGGCTGGCGCTCCGGCGCCCCGGTCGAGAAACGCAAGCTCAGCCAGTGGTTCCTGAAGATCACCGATTACGCCGACGATCTTCTGAACGCGCTGGGCTCGCTCGACCGCTGGCCCGAGAAGGTCCGCCTGATGCAGGAAAACTGGATCGGCAAATCGACCGGTGCCTATGTCCGCTTCAAGCTGGCGGGTAGCGACAAGCGGATCGAGGTCTTCACGACCCGTCCCGATACGCTGTTCGGCGCCAGCTTTATAGCTGTCTCGCCCGATCACGCGATCGCGGAAGCCGCCGCGAAGTCGGATCCGAAGGCCGCCGCCTTCATCGCCGAATGCCGCGCGGCCGGTACCTCCGAAGCTGCCGTCGAAGCGCAGGAGAAGCGTGGGTTTGCCCTCGGCCTCGAGGCCGAGCATCCCTTGATGCCGGGCAAGAAACTCCCGGTCTATATCGCCAATTTCGTGCTGATCGAATACGGCACCGGCGCCATCTTCGGCTGCCCGGCCGGTGACCAGCGCGATCTCGACTTCGCGCGCAAATATGATCTGCCGGTCATTCCCGTAGTGCTGCCCGCGGGCGAAGACCCGGCGACCTTTGCCATCGGCGACACCGCTTATACCGATGACGGCACGATCTACAATTCCGACTTCCTCGACGGCCTCGATACGGAGAGCGCCAAGAAGAAGGTGGGTGCGGTCCTGAAATCGCAAGGCGACGGCGAAGCGACCACCGTCTTCCGCCTGCGCGATTGGCTGGTCAGCCGCCAGCGTTACTGGGGCTGCCCGATCCCGATCATCCATTGCGAGACCTGTGGGCCACAGCCGGTGCCCGAGAAGGACATGCCGGTACTGCTGCCCGACGATGTGACCTTCGAGAAGCCGGGCAATCCGCTCGATCACCACCCGACCTGGAAGCATGTCGATTGCCCCAAATGCGGCAAGGCCGCGCGGCGCGAAACCGACACCTTCGACACTTTCGTCGATTCCTCCTGGTATTTCGCGCGTTTCTGCTCGCCCCGCCATGACCAGCCTGTCGACCAGGCCCTGGTCGATTACTGGCTGCCGGTCGATCAGTATATCGGTGGTGTGGAGCATGCCATTCTGCACCTCCTCTATTCGCGCTTCTTCACCCGCGCCATGAAGAAGGTGAATTTGGTGAAGCTCGACGAGCCTTTCGCCGGCCTCTTCACCCAAGGCATGGTCTGCCACGAGACCTATCGCGATCCCAAATCGGGCGAATGGCTGCTGCCCGAGCAGGTCGAGAAGAAGGGCGAGGCCGCCACCCGTACCGATACCGGCGCCGCCATCGAGATCGGCCGGTCCGAGAAGATGTCGAAGTCGAAGAAGAACGTGGTGGCGCCGGACGTCATCATCGGCGGCTATGGCGCCGATACCGCGCGCTGGTTCGTCCTCTCCGACAGCCCGCCGGAACGGGACATGGAATGGACGGCAGCCGGGGTCGAAGGCGCCTGGCGCTTTGCCCAGCGGCTGTGGCGCCTCTCGGCCACCTGGCTCGAAGCCTATCCCACCCTCAAATCGGCACAAAGCCAACCCGGCAATCTGTCGGATGCGGCCGTGGCCCTGCGCCGCGCCAGCCACAAGGCGATCGCCGCCGTTTCCGAGGATATCGAGAAGTTCCGCTTCAACCGGGCGGTCGCCAAACTCTATGAATTCGCCAATACCCTCTCGGATTTGGCCGATAAAGACCTGAACGATGCCGGCGGCCTCTTTGCCCGGCGCGAGGCGCTGGTGACCCTTTCCCAGCTCATTGGCCCGATGATGCCGCATCTGGCCGAGGAAATGTGGGCGGCCCTCGGCCATTCCACCCTCCTTGCCGAGACGGCTTGGCCCGAGGCCGATCCCCGGCTTATCATCGACGACACCGCGACCGTCGCCATCCAGGTCAACGGCAAGCTGCGCGCGACCATCCAGTTGGCGCGCGATTGCCCCAAGGACCAGGCGGAAGCGGCGGCCTTGGCCGAGGATGCGGTGATCCGCGCCCTTGAGGGCAAGGCCCCGAAGAAAATCGTCGTGGTGCCGAACAGGATCGTCAATGTCGTGGTCTAGAAGAGACGTCATTCGCCTTGGGTTGGGTGGTTTTGCCCTGGCAGCAGCCGGCCCGCTGCTTTCCGCCTGCGGCTGGAAGCCGCTTTACGGCCAGGCCAGCGCCGGCCCCAGCGGCAACGCCACGGTGGATGCCAATCTGGCCTCGATCGGCATCAAGGAGCCGTTCTGGGAGCGCGACGCCGCCCCCTTCGGCGAGTTCAGCGATGCGGGCCGTGCCAAATACGACGCGCGCACGGCGCAAATCCTGCACAACGCCCTGCGCGATGGCCTCAACCCTTACGGCCAGCCATCATCGCCGGCCTATACATTGGGCATCAAATTGTCGGAGGCCATCAATCGTACCCTCACCGCCGATGAGGGCGATGCGCGCCGGGAAGATCTTGTGCTGAAGGCCAGCTTCCTGCTCTCCGATCTCAAGGGCGCCGAACTGCTCAAGGAACGGGCCCACTCCACTCTCTCTTATACCGTGCTGCAGGATCCCTATACCGATCTCGAAGCCCGCAACGACGCCCGCGACCGCGCCGCGCGGCAATTGGCCGAGCAGATCAAGCTGCGCATCTCGAGCTATTTCGCCACGCATGGGTGAAGCTGTCAGCGACAGCCCCTCATGAAACTCGATAAGCAGCCGCTCGAAAAATTCCTGAAAGACCCGGCGCAGAATGTCGCCGCGGCGCTGGTCTTCGGTCCCGACGAAGGCATGGTGCATGAACGCGTCATGGCGATGAGCCGCGCCGTCCTTGGAGATGGTGACGATCCCTTCCGCCTGACCGAGCTCACCGGCGACGAGATCAAGGCCGACCCCGCGCGCCTCATCGACGAAGCGCGCGCGATTGCCATGATGGGCGGGCGTCGTGTCGTGCGCGTCACCCGCGTCAGCGACACGCATGAGCCGGCCTTTGCGGCACTGCTTGCCGATCACAAGGACAGCGCGCAATGCCTGGTCGTCATCGAGGCAGGTGATATCGGCGGCAAGTCATCGCTGAAGCGTCTCTTCGAGAATGCGCCCCACGCCGCCGCCATCGCCTGCTACCGCGACGAGGCGGCCGCCCTTCCCGCGCTCATCACGCAACATCTCAAAGCTGCCGGCATCGAGATCGATCGCGACGCCGTTGCTTATCTCGCCGCCAATCTCGGCGGCGATCGCGGCATCACGCGCGCCGAGCTCGACAAGCTCGTTCTCTATATGGGGCCAATGCTTCAAGATGGGGAAAAGAGGGTCAGCCTCGAAGACGCCATGGCCAATGTCGGCGATCAATCGGCCATCGGCCAGGACGATCTCTGCACCGCCATCGGCCTAGGCGATTTGAAAGGCCTTGAACGCCAGATCGAGCGCAACCTTGCCGAGAGCAATGAGATCTCGCTCATTCGCGCGGTCTCGCGCCATTTCATGAAGCTCCATCAGGTGACGGCCCGCATGGCGCGTGGCGAGCAGCTGGAAGCGGCAATGGCCGGCCTGCGTCCACCGGTCTTCTGGAAGGCGGTCGACGGCTTCAAGGCGCAATGCCGCCGCTGGCCCGCCGAGACCATCGGCCAGGCTCTCTTGCGCCTCACCGAGATCGAGGCCGAAGCCATGCGCCAGCACCAATTCGCCGACACCCTCACCCGCCGCGGCCTGATGGAAATCGCCGCCATGGCGGGAAAGCGGTAGCAGGGCCCCTCACCCCTGCGCCACTTTGAGATAGGACACGCGCGGTGCCGGCGCCGGGGCGACCGGGGCCGCCGGCTTCTGCGCTTTCGCGAACGGACTCAAGCCCAGCCAGATCTGCATGTGGCGCGCGATTTCCTTATCACCGCTGGCATCGAAGCGACCGGCTGAAATTTCGGCGGCCACGGTGCTGATGCCCATCCAGATCGCGGTCATGGATTTGAGCGGCGTCTCGACATAGAGGTCGACCTCGAAACCGGGATCGGTTTGGCAAAGATCGACATCGCCGGCATGGACCACCAGCCACCAATCGCGTCGATTGGGCAGTTCCGGAAAGTTGAACTGGATCGTGCAGCGGCGCGGCGGCAAGGGCTGCGGGTTCAAATGCCGGCGCATGTCCCACATCAGGAGCGATGCGTCGAGATTCTTGAGCGACTTCTGGGTATCGACCCAGCGTGTGCCCCAGAAGCCAAGAGCCATCACCAGCTCACGCAGATTCTCACCGGCGGGGGTAAGCTGATAGGCGCCGTTCTCGCTGATGAGCAAACCGCTCTGCTGCATCTCCTTGAGGCGCCGTGACAACAGGGTGGGCGAGATGCGCGGCACGCCGCGTTTCAAATCATTGAAATGCCGGCTGCCGCATAGCAGCTCGCGCAGGATGAGTGGCGTCCAGCGGGTGCAGAAGATTTCCGCCGCCATCGCCACAGGACAGAACTGCCCATAGCCTAGGCCCTCGCCTTCTGCCGCCAGGCCGCGGGCGCTGGGAACAGATGCAGCCGGGGCTTGTGTACCGATCGGGGTATCCATGGATGCCTCTCTCATGAAGGTAGTCCGTCGAATGGTGCCCCTGATACACCCGCTACAAAATCTGAAGCGTCTACCGATTGGGAGAGGTGATGACATGAAGTGATTTTTTAGGGAAAGCGCACCCTGATACACTTCCGTGACTAGAGGGCTTGGCGCCGTCGGTGCATTTGATGAGGCGGGATGACCGCACCATCGATTTGGACAGAGGAGCTTACCCATGAACCGCCCGCAGGAAACTGCCGCCATTGACCATCCGGCTGATTTCACCGCCCGCGCCCACGCGCTGGGTCCGGCCTTCGCCGCGCGCGTCATCGCTGCCGATGAGACCGACGCTTTCGTTGCCGAGAATTTCGCGGCACTCAAGGAAGCCGGCCTGATTGAGGCCGGCGTGCCGACCGATTTCGGCGGTGGCGGCGCCAGCATCGCTGAGCTTTGCAGCATGCTGCGCGAGATCGCGCATCATTGCAGCTCAACGGCACTTGCCTTTGCCATGCACACCCATCAGGTGGCGATCCCCGCCTGGCGCTGGCAGCGCCAGCAGGCAGCACCGGTGGTGCCGCTGCTGAAGCGGGTCGCCGCCGAGCGCCTGGTGTTGCTCTCCAGCGGCGGCTCGGATTGGATCGCGGGTTCGGGTGAGGCGCAGAAGGTCGAGGGCGGCTATCGCATCACCGCGCGGAAAGTTTTTACGTCCGCGGCACCGATCGGCGATCTGCTGATGACCGGTGCCGTGTGGGAGGCGGCGCCGGATGGCCCGAGCGTCTTGCATTTCGGCATCCCGATGAAATCGCCGCATGTGAAGGTGCTGACCAATTGGAAGGCCATGGGCATGCGCGGCACCGGCTCGCATGACGTCATGATCGACGGCCATGTGGTACCGGAAGAAGCCGTCGCCTTGAAGCGCAAGCAGGGTGAGTGGCATCCGCTCTTCCACATCATCACGATGATCGCCTTCCCGCTCATCTACGCCGCCTATCTCGGCGTTGCCGAAGCGGCACGCATGCGCGCCGTCGAGATGGCATGCAAGCGGCGCATGAGCGAACATGTGATGAGCTTGGTCGGGCGCATGGATACCGAGCTTCGTGCCGCGCAATGGGCCCATGCCGAAATGGTCCGCATCGCTGAAACCGCAGCGCCGGGCGCCGCCACCACCAACGAGATCATGATCGGCCGCGCGCTCGTCGCCCGCCACGCCATCGCCGCGGTCGAGCTGGCCATGGAGGCGGCAGGCGGTGCCGGTTTCTACCGCGACGCCGGGTTAGAGCGCCTCTTCCGCGACATCCAAGGCGCAAGATTCCACCCGATGCAACAGGGCCCCCAAGCAACTTACGCCGGCCGCATCGCGCTAGGTCTCGATGTGTCGACGGTGTTTTGACGGAGCGGGACTGACGGATAGACCCCCCTCTCCCCGACCCTCCCCCACGTTGGGGGGAGGGGGTCCGACCGAGCTCGCAACAGCATTCGCGTTCAAGCTGGCTCGAATTCCCTCCCCCCGCCCGCCGACGCATGTCGGCATTCGCCGACCGTGGGGGCGGGTTAGGGAGAGGGGGCGCATCAGCGCGAACTTCTCGCGCGCGCCGCTCGTCCCGGTCGGTTGCGTCGACTCGGGCGGGACGCTGCTGATGGGGGATGCTTCGCCCGTTCCTCCTCATTCTCGCCATCGCCTTCACCGCCCCCGCTCTTGCCAGCCCCGGCGAGGGCGGGCGCTATGAATGGCCGGTTGTCGGCGTCATCGATGGCGACACGTTGAAAATCCATCTGCCCGGCCTGCCCGCCGAATTGCAGCCGGTGAAAGTGCGCGTGCGCGGCATTGATACGCCGGAGCTCAAGGGCAAATGCGCCTCAGAAAAAGCGGCGGCGAAAAAGGCCGGCAGCTTCACGCGCAACCTGATCGACGCTGCCAATGCAGCAAAACGCCGGATCCATTTTTCCAAGATCGATTGGGACAAATATGGCGGCCGCATCGACGCCGATATCGCCATCGACGGCAGATCGCTCGCCGACATGCTGGTCAGTGCGGGCTTGGCGCGCCGCTATGACGGCGGCAAGCGCGGCGGCTGGTGTTGAGCCCGTCTTACCGCAGCTTCTCGATGATGTCGTCGAGCTGATCGAGGCTTTTATAATGCAGCGTGAGGCTGCCGCCCTTGCCGTTGAAATCGATCTCGACCTTGAGGCCGAGGCGCGCGGCCAAATCGCTCTCGAGCGCCTTGGTGTCAGCGTCCTTTTCCTTGGGCGCCTTCTTCGCCTTCAGGGTCTTCAGCAGCGATTTCGGTTTGTAATTGTCGGCGAGTTTCTCGGTCTGGCGCACGTTCAAGCCTTGCGCCACCACTTCGGAGGCAAGGCTCACCGGGTCGGAGCATTTCAGCAAGGCGCGCGCGTGCCCGGCGGTCAAGCGGCCATCGGTCAACATCGAGCGGACAGCGCCTGGGAGATCCATCAGGCGCAGGAGATTGGCAATGGCTGAGCGCGACTTGCCCATGCGCTCTGCCAATTCTTCTTGCGTGTATTTGAACTCGTCCATCAGGCGGCGATAGCCTTCCGCTTCTTCGAGCGGACCCAGATCCTGGCGCTGGATGTTTTCGACCAGCGCGCTTTCGAGGGCGTCGCGATCCGTGAGTGTCCTCTCGACCACCGGCACTTCATGGAGCTGCGCCAGCTGTGCCGCGCGCCAGCGGCGTTCGCCGGCGATGATCTCGAAATTGCCCTTTGGTTTGGCAGGATGCGGCCGCACCAGGATCGGCTGCAGCACGCCATTGCTGCGGATCGACTGCGCGAGATCTTCCAGCGCCTGCGTGTTGAACGTGCCGCGCGGCTGATACTTGCCCGGATGCAGGAACTCGATCGGCACATGGCGCTGGCCGGCAATGGGTGCCGCCGTCGCCGCATCGGCCGGCGCAATCGTCGCCGCCACCACCGCATCATTGCCCAACAAGGCCGAGAGGCCCCGCCCCAGATGTTTCTTCGCCATGATCGTCTTTTCTATTCGGCTCTAATCTTCAGTCTCGCCCCCCTCCCCGACCCTCCCCCTAAAGGGAGAGGGAGAAGAGGCGCGATCGTCTCCGACAACTCGCTGCAGTCCTCTCTCCCTTTAGGGGGAGAGTTAGAGAGGGGAGGCGTTGCCGCACACTCTCTATCTGCCCGCGTCACGCCACCTTCAGCGATCGGCCCTCGAGCCCCTGCTCCCGCCGCAGCAATTCGCTGGCCAGATGGATATAGGCCTGGGACCCTGCGCAGCGGATGTCATAGAGGAGTGCGGGCTTGCCGTAGGACGGCGCTTCGGCGATGCGGACATTGCGGGGGATCGCGGTCTCATAGACCTTCGGCCCAAAATGCGCGCGCACATCGGCGGCGACCTGTTCATTCAAGGATGAGCGCTTGTCGTACATGGTCAGCACCACGCCCTGGATCTCGAGCACCGGATTGAGATTCTGCTTCACGCGCTCGACCGTCTTGATCAGCTGCGACAATCCCTCCAGCGCATAGAATTCGCATTGCAGCGGCACCAGCACGCAATCGGCGGCGACCATCGCATTCAAGGTGAGCAATGAGAGCGAGGGCGGGCAATCGATGAGGACGAAATCGTAAGCGAGGTTGGCCGCGGCCAACGCGTCCTTCAGGCGATATTCGCGCCGCTCCAGGTCGATGAGCTCGATTTCGGCGCCCGCCAAGTCCGGTGTAGTGGGGACGATCGACATGCCCGGCACGATGGTGCCCTGTGTCGCGTCTGAGATCGCCGCACCATCGACCAGCACTTCATAGGCGCCGGTTTCGCGCTGGGCGTTTTCGAGGCCGAGACCCGTCGAGGCATTGCCCTGGGGATCGAGATCTATGATCAGGACTTTTTTCCCACAAGCAGCCAGGGCGGTCGCCAGATTGACGGCGGTCGTGGTTTTGCCCACCCCGCCCTTCTGGTTGACCACGGCCATGATGCGCGGATGCATGGCATTGGGATGCGAATTACCACCGCTCACTATTGTCCCCCGTTCGATCCCAATCGGCGCTTGATGTTGGAGAGCTTCAGAATGACGCCGCTGGGGTCGGTGAGACTCCCATGGCGTGTCGCCGCCATATTCCAGGACCGGCTTGCCAGGGTCAATTCATCTTCCGCTTTCGCTCCTTTAAGGAACAGGCAGACGGTCTGCGGCGTGAGGTAAGGCTCGGCCCAATCCAGCAATTGGTCGAGGGCGGCCAAGGCACGCGCCGTGATGATCGGTGCCTTCCAGGCCTGGGCGGCCTCGATCCGCGTGGTGTGGACTTTGACCCGGTTCAGTACCCCAGCCTGTCTGGCGCATTCCAGAAGAAAGGCGCCCTTGCGCTGGTCGGAATCGACCAGATGCACCTCGCGCTCGGTCATCATGGCAAGGACCAGGCCGGGAAAGCCGGCGCCGGAACCGAGATCGGTGATGGGGTCATCGCCCTCGGGCAATAGCGGCAGGAGCTGGGCGGAATCCAGGAAATGCCGTCGCCAGAGCTCCTGGAGGCTGTCCTTGGCCACCAGATTGATCTTCGCCTGCCATTTCCTGAGCAGGGCGTCATAGGTCTCAAGCCTGGAAAATGTTTCACGTGAAACATTTTGGCCGAGGCGGCTCATCTCTGAGGCGAATTGGGCGGGAGTCATTGAGTAGCCCTCTCTCCCCCACGTGGGGGAGGGTTAGGGAGAGGGGGTGTCAGCACCTGAAAACTCCCATCGATCACGCGCTCTGCCGCTCCGCCTTCTGCCGCCGGACATGGCGCAGCAAGACCGTGAGGGCCGCCGGGGTAATGCCGGAGATGCGGCCGGCGGCACCGAGCGACGCGGGCCGGGCGTTTTTGAGCTTCTCGCGGACTTCCGCCGAGAGCGAGGCCACCTGGTCGTAATCGAGATCCTCGGGCAACAGCAGCGCTTCGTCCTTGCGGAAGGCGATGATGTCGGCGTCCTGGCGCTTCAGATATCCGGCATAGCGGCCGTCGATTTCGATCTGCTCGGCGATTTCGGGGGCGAAACCGGCCACTTCCGGCCAGATCTGCGCCACGCGGGCGAGGTCGATTTCGGGGTAGCTGAGCAGCCCCATCGCAGTCCGGCGCTGGCCGTCCTGGTTGATGGTGAGGCCGTGGTTCTTCAGTTCATTGGGTGTCGCCGAAAGTTCGGCCATGCGGACGCGCGCCGTTTCCAGCGCCGCCATCTTGGTGGAAAAGGCCGATTCACGGGCGTTTCCGACGCATCCCCAGGCGATCCCGAGGGCCGTCAGCCGCTGGTCGGCGTTGTCCTGGCGCAGCTGCAGCCGGTATTCGGCGCGGCTGGTGAACATGCGGTAGGGCTCGGCCGTTCCACGTGAAACAAGGTCGTCGATCATGACGCCGATATAGGCGCTGGCCCGGTCGAGGGTCACACCCGCCCCCGCCCCGCCGGCCAGCCGCGCGGCATTGAGGCCGGCCATCAGCCCCTGCGCCGCCGCTTCCTCATAGCCCGTGGTGCCGTTGATCTGCCCGGCCAGGAATAGGCCCGGCAACGCGCGAAGCTCCAAAGTCGGCTTCAGGGCGCGCGGGTCGACGAAATCGTATTCGATGGCATAGCCCGGGCGCAGCATGACGGCATGCTCGAGCCCGGCGATCGTCTTCAGCAAACCCGCCTGCACGTCAGCCGGGAGCGAGGTCGAAATGCCGTTGGGATAGACGGTGTCGTCGTCCAGACCTTCCGGCTCCAGGAAGATCTGGTGCCGGTCCTTTTCGGCGAACCGCACTACCTTATCCTCGATGGAGGGGCAATAACGCGGCCCCGTCCCCTCGATCTGGCCCGAATAGATGGGCGCGCGGTGGAGGTTGCCGCGGATCAACTCATGGCCCGCTTGGGATGTATAGGTGATGCCGCAGGCAATCTGGGGCGTCGTGATTTCCCGGGTGAGATACGACATCGGCGCCGGCGGGTTGTCGCCAGGCTGCGATTCCAGAGATTTCCAATCGATGGTGCGGCCGTCGAGGCGCGGTGGCGTCCCGGTCTTCAGGCGCCCCAACGGCAGGTCGAGGCGCTTGAGGGTTTCGGCCAGCTTCACCGACGGCGCTTCACCGACACGGCCGGCAGGCATTCGCTCCTCGCCGCAATGGATGAGGCCGTTCAAGAAGGTGCCCGTGGTCAGCACCACGGCGCCGCAAGCCAAACGCTCGCCCGCCTCGGTCACCACGGCGGCGACACGCCCATCTCTGCCGATCTCCAGATCGGCAGCGGCGCCGGCCTTGAGGGTGAGGTTGGGCTGCTCGGCGAGGAGGGCCTGGACGGCCTGGCGATAGAGTTTGCGATCGGCCTGGGCGCGGGGGCCACGGACGGCCGGGCCTTTCGACTGGTTGAGCATGCGGAACTGGATGCCACCCTTATCGATGGCACGCGCCATGATCCCGTCGAGGGCGTCGATCTCGCGCACCAGGTGGCCCTTGGCCAGGCCGCCGATCGCCGGGTTGCAGGACATCTCGCCGACCTTCAGCAGGTCGTGGGTGAGGAGTAGTGTCCGGGCGCCGAGGCGCGCGGCAGCCGCTGCCGCTTCCGTTCCGGCATGGCCGCCACCGACCACAATAACGTCGTATGTCTGTTCAGTGCTCATGTTTCACGTGAAACAATTTCATATTTGCCATATATTTCAATGGCTTGGCAAAATTTTCACTTGCCGATGCAGAATTCCCGAAAGATCAAATCGAGAACATCATCGACTTCCACGCGGCCGGTGATCCGGCCCAGGGCCTGGACGCCCAGACGCAAATCTTCCGCCTTCAGCTCTACCACCGGGGCGTTAAGCCCGCGTTGCAGGGCACCGAGGCACCGTTCCAGCGCCGCCCGGTGCCGAAGCCGGGTCAAGGCTGGCTGAGCGCCAGGGTTCAGGGCCTTCGCCGCCTTTTCAGCCAAGGCAAGGACCAGAGCCTCAAGCCCCTCGCCGGTCTTGGCCGAAACCAGCAACAGGTCACGGTCGGCAATCGCCGTTTTCCGCCCCACCGCGAATTCGGCCTTGTTCAATACGACAATCGCCTCGGCGTCAATCTGCTCGGCAACGGCAGGGTCGAAATCGGGCCAGACGGCACCGTCAAAAACAACAAGCTTGAGGTCGGCATGCTCGGCGCGTTTCAGGGCGCGCTTGACACCTTCCTGCTCGATCTCGTCGGGGCTTTCGCGCAAGCCTGCGGTATCGGCGATGAGCACGGGATAGCCGCCGAGGTCGAGCTTCACCTCGATGACGTCGCGGGTCGTGCCGGCGCGGGCCGAGACGATCGCGGCATCGCGTCCGGCGAGCCGATTGAGGAGCGACGACTTGCCCACATTGGGCGAACCGAGGATGGCAACGGAAAGGCCTTCGCGCAGCATCTCGCCGCGGTGATTATCGGCAAGATGCGCCTCGATCTCTTCGATGAGAATCCGCATCGTCTCGTCGACCAGCGTCATCAGTCCGTCGGGCAGGTCTTCGTCGGGAAAGTCGATCGCCGCTTCCATGCGCGCCAGCGCTGAAATGAGCGGTCCGCGCCAGCTTTCATAAAGAGCTGACAGCTCGCCTTCCGCCTGGCGCAAGGCTTGGCGGCGCTGCGCTTCCGTCTCCGCGGCGATGAGGTCGGCGAGGCCCTCGATCTCGACCAGGTCGAGCTTGCCATGATCGAAAGCGCGCCGCGTGAACTCGCCGGGTTCGGCAAGACGCAGCTGGAGTGCCGCGAGCGCCCTGGCGACAGCTGCGATGATCGCGGGACCGCCATGGATATGAAGCTCGACGACATCCTCGCCAGTGAAGCTCGCCGGACCTTTGAAATAAAGGACAAGTGCATCGTCGAGGGGAATCCGCTGCGCATACAGCCGCCGCTTCACCGCGACGCGCGGTGCCGGCAGGGCCTTGCCAGTCAGCGTCTCCAGTACCTCCGCGCAGCGCGGGCCGGAGAGGCGAAAGACGGCGACGCCCGATCTTCCGGCTGCTGTCGCCAAAGCGAATATGGTGTCGGTCATTGCCCTGTTTTGGCGAGCCGGTCTTCCGGCAGCTTGTCTTCGGGCTGCAGCATCAGGCGCTCGACGCGCTCGCCCTTGATGAGATGGCGCTGGATGATTTCCTCGGCGTCTTCGATCGTGTGATAGGAATACCAGATGCCCTCAGGGTAAATGACGAGGGTCGGCCCCAATTCGCAGCGGTCGAGGCAGCCCGATTGGTTGATGCGGATATTGTCGAGGCCCAGCTCCTTGGCCCGCGCTTTCATGTAATTGCGCAAGGGCTCGGCACCGCGCGATTTGCAGCAGCCGCGCTTATGGCCAGCCGGCCGTTCGTTGACGCAGGCGAAGACATGGGTCTCGTAATACGGCGCCGGATCGCCAGCTTGTCTGTGATCGCTCAATTTACTTGCCGTTCTCTTTGTTGCTCGTGCCGCCGCCGAAGGCGTTCCAGAACATCTTTTGCATCTGCTCGATACCGGCGGCACCTGCCGGCACCCAGGTCTTCAGCAGCGTCTCGGCATCGGTTCCCTTCATCGCCGCGAGAACCCGGTCCTGCATTTCCTTCATCACCGCCGCCTGCATCGGCGCCACATCGGGCAGGCCGAAAAAGGCGCGTGCTTCCTCCGGCGTACAGTCTATATCGACATGGATCTTCATATGGGAACTCCTGATGAAAGCACTCTGGCGGCAACAAGCCCTGGTCTTTGGCCGACACTAGCCGATGCCCGGCATGAACAAAAGGCAGGCGACAAATATGTGACGCCCGCTTTGGCCCTTTGGGGCGCCGGGCTCTTTGTGCTAGAGGGGTCCATGACCGGTTTTATTAATTATCTCAATCTCCCCGCCGATCCGCGCGTCCTGCGCCTCAAGGAAATCTGGGAGCAAATCGGCGATGCCGGCAGGCTGCCCGCCTATAATGTCTCGACGCTGACCGAATTTCCGCAGGCGGCCGACAATGCCAGCCTCATCGAGGTGCGGCGCGAGAACGGCCGGACGCGCTATTTCGTCCTGAAAGACGGGCCGGCCGTGGTCGCCGCCGTCGGTATCGACAGCAGCGGCACCTATCTTGACGCGCCCAGCAATACGCCGGAATTCAACACCATCCTCATCAGCGATTATGACGGCGTGGTGAAAAGCAGGCGCCCCCGCCTCTATGCCGAGGAACACCATCTCGACGGCTGCGTGCGCAAGATCACCGGCATCCAGCTGCCTTTTGCCGCCGATGGCGAGACTGTCGACTGGATCGTGGAATA
This sequence comes from Pseudomonadota bacterium, assembly GCA_016183985.1. Taxonomy (GTDB): domain Bacteria; phylum Pseudomonadota; class Alphaproteobacteria; order Dongiales; family Dongiaceae; genus Dongia. The sequence goes on from JACPDN010000010.1 coordinate 472,478, forward strand.
TGTCTTTCCGATCGAGGGGTAGGGCTACTTCCGAGAGAGCCTTCGCCTGGTCCATCAGCACGCACCCCCAAAAAGGGTTGATTCACCGTGCCCATCGCCCACATTGTGCCGGATGACCAGACACGCAAGCCCATCTCATCCGACCGAGCCCAATCCGCTAAATCTGCTGAGTGCGGAGACCAGTCCCTATCTGCTGCAGCACAAGGACAACCCCGTCAATTGGCGGGGCTGGAATGATGCGGCGCTGAAGGAAGCCCGGGAGGCGGATAAACCGATCCTGCTTTCGGTCGGATACGCCGCCTGCCATTGGTGCCATGTCATGGCCCATGAAAGCTTTGAGGATGACGAGATCGCGGCGCTGATGAATGCGCGCTTCGTCAATATCAAGATCGACCGCGAGGAACGGCCGGATCTAGATCAGATCTATCAGCAGGCGCTGGCGCTGCTCGGCCAACAAGGCGGCTGGCCGCTCACCATGTTCCTGACGCCGCAAGGCCAGCCCTATTGGGGCGGCACCTACTTCCCGAAGGAACCGCGCTATGGAAGGCCCGGCTTCGGCCAGGTGCTGAGCGCGCTTTCCGACGCCTATCGCGACGACAAGGCCAAGGTGGCGCAGAACGTCGCCGGCATTGCCGAAGCAATGCAGCGACTCTCCACGCCCCAAGGCGGCGACGCGGTGCCACTGGAGGTCGTCGACCGCATCGCCGAACGGTTGCTGCAGGAAGTGGACCTGGTGAAAGGCGGCATCAATGGCGCGCCGAAATTCCCGCAAGCGCCGGTGATGAATCTGCTGTGGCGCGCGCATTTGAGGACCGGCGACGGACGATATCGTGAGGCAGTGCTGCTGTCGGTCACGCGCATGATCCAGGGCGGCATTTACGATCACCTCGGCGGCGGCCTTGCGCGCTATGCCACCGATGCCGATTGGCTCATTCCCCATTTCGAGAAGATGCTCTACGACAATGCCGAACTGCTCTCGCTCTTGGGCGATCTGTGGATCGCAACCGGCGAGCCGCTGTTCGAGGCGCGCGCCGCCGAGATCGTCGATTGGCTGAAGCGCGAAATGCTGGCGCAGAGTGACGCCGCCGGCAACCACGCCTTCGCCGCCTCGCTCGATGCCGATTCCGAAGGGGTCGAAGGCAAGTTCTATGTCTGGGACCAGGCCGAGATCGACGCCGTTCTGGGGGCCGAGGCGCCCTTCTTCACCCATGTCTACGGCGTCTCCCATGAGGGCAATTGGGAAGACGTCAACATCCTCAACCGTGGCCATCAAATGGGCCTGCTGGCCCCCGCCGATGAGCGGCGCTTAGGTATTGCCCGCGAAAAGCTGCTGGCACGGCGCGCGGGCCGCATCCGTCCGGGTTGGGACGACAAGGTACTGGTCGATTGGAACGGCTTGATGATCGCCGCCCTTGCCAAGGGTTCGACGATCTTCGCGAAGGCGGAATGGCTGGATCTTGCCAGAAGCGCCTTCGCCTTCATCGATGGCAGCATGCGCGATGCGAAGGGTCGCCTCAAACACGCCTGGCGCGCGGGCAAGCTCGCGCATCCGGCAACACTCGACGACCATGCCCATCTGGCCGCGGCCGCGCTGGCGCTGCATCAGGCGAGTGGCGACGCCGCTTATCTCGAGGCCGCGAAGAAGATCGTCGCCGATCTCGACGCGCATTACTGGGACGTCCAGAACGGCGGCTATTTCTTCAGCGCCGACGATACCGGCGATGTCATCATCCGCACCAAATCGGCCAATGACAACGCGACGCCCGCCGGTAACGGCGCGATGGTCGAAGTGCTTGAGCGGCTTTACCATCTGACCGGCGATGGGATTTACGAGGCCCGCGCCGATGCTTTGGCCGCGGCTTTCGCCGGCGAAGTGCAGCGCAATTTCTTCCCGCTCGCCACTTATCTCGGCGGCCTCGATTTCCGTGCCCGCGCCACCGACGTCATCGTCATCGGCGCGCGGGAAAAGGCCGATACGCAAGCCCTGCTCGGCGCCCTGCTCGCGCAGGACCAATCGCATCTGGTGCTGCAGGTCGTGGCCGACACGAAGGGCTTGGCTGCCGACCATCCGGCCCATGGCAAGATGGCGATCGACGGCCACGCCACCGCCTATGTGTGCCGCAACCGCACCTGCTCCGCCCCAGTGACCGATCCAGCCAAACTCGCCGCTGTCTTGAGCCGCTGACAACCTCTCGGCTACAGTCCACCCCTCACCCCAACCCCTCTCCCCTGAGGGGCGAGGGGTTCAAGATAAGGCGCACTCGAAGCTCTCTCGCCCCGCTTGCGGGGAGAGGGGCCTTTCCAGGATGATCGGAACCACCATGCCCACCCCTCGCCGCATCGCCATCGTGCTGTTCAATCTCGGCGGGCCGGATTCACTTGCGGCCGTGCAGCCGTTTCTCTTCAACCTCTTCAACGACCGCAGCATCATCAATCTGCCGCAGCCCTTGCGCTGGGCGATTGCCAAGCTCATCTCGTCGCGCCGCACGCCGACGGCCACCCATGTCTATCAGCAAATGGGCGGGCGCTCGCCGATCCTCCCCAATACGGAAGCCCAGGCGGCAGCGCTCGAGGCGCAGCTTGTCGGCGGCGATGAGGTGCGCTGTTTCATCGCCATGCGCTATTGGCTTCCGTTCACGGAAGATGTGGCGCGGGATGTGAAGGCCTGGGGGCCAGATGAGGTGATCCTGCTGCCGCTCTATCCGCAATTCTCGACCACCACGACGGCATCCTCGTTCCGCGTCTGGACGGCAGCGGCGCGGCAGATCGGCCTCACCGCACGCCAGCGCCTGGTCTGCTGCTATCCGGATGAGCCGGGCTTCATCGCGGCACTGGCCGACGTCACGGGGGCGGCCATCGCCAAGGCGCAAGCAGATATGCCGGGCATCGCCCCCGCCATCATCTTCTCGGCCCATGGCCTGCCGCAGAAGATCGTCGATGCCGGCGATCCTTACGTGACCCAGGTCGAGGCCACGGTGCGGGCGGCGGCGGCGGCGCTGGGCCTTGGCAAAGAGGAATACCAGATCGCCTATCAAAGCCGCGTCGGTCCGCTGAAATGGGTGGGGCCGGCGACGGATGAAACGATCCTCGCCGCCGCACGCGCAGCCAAACCCATCGTCGTGGTGCCCGTGGCCTTCGTCTCGGAACATTCCGAAACGCTGGTCGAGCTCGACATCGAATACGGTGCCTTGGCCCGCGACAATGGCGCTACCACCTATGTCCGGGCACCCACGGTCGCCACCCACCCCACTTTCATCGCCGGCCTCGCTGACCTGGTGCGCAAGACCCTCGCCCAGAACAGCGCAGTGCTGCATGACAGCGGCAAAGCCGTGGGGTCGTGTGTGTGGTGACATTCCGCGCGTTGAAACAGCAATTCGCCTAGCCTAACCTATCTCCGTCATGCCCGGGCTTGGCCCGGGTATCCACGAGTTGCTGACGGCCTCCAGAGACGCTGTCATGGTGGCGCTAGAGAAAGGCGGTTGGGTGTACATGGTCACCAATAAACCCAACGGGATTCTTTACACCGGCGTCACGAACGACATCTCGCGCCGTATCGGAGAGCATCGCAGTGGTGCGATCGATGGCTTTTCTCGCCGCTACGGCCTCAAGCGGTTGGTGTTTGCCGAACAACATGACGATATCCGTTTCGCTATCCAGCGCGAGCGCACGATCAAGCATTGGTCACGCGCGTGGAAGGTGAGGCTGGTCAATCAAATCAATCTCGACTGGAGTGACCTCTATGATTCGCTTTAGGCCATCACGCGGCGGCAAACTCGTGGATGCCCGGGCCAAGCCCGGGCATGACGTGTTTTACTTGGTAGGGGTTCGCTGAGTCATGGACCCATATTTCTGGCTTAAAGCGCTGCATGTCATTTCCGTCATCGCCTGGATGGCGGGGATGCTCTATCTGCCGCGCCTCTATGTCTATCACGCGAAGGCCAAGCCCGGTTCCGAGCTCGGTGAAACCTTCAAGGTGATGGAGCGGCGGTTGCTGCGGGCCATCATCAATCCGGCGATGCTGGCCTCCTGGGTCTTCGGTCTGTCCCTCGCGTGGATGGGCGATTGGTGGGGGGCGGGCTGGTTCCATGGCAAGCTCGCTTTGCTGCTCGGCATGCAGTTGACCCACGCCGCTTACGCGCGCTGGCGGCGGCAATTCGCCAATGACGCCAATACCCATGACGAGAAGTTCTTCCGCATCATGAACGAGGTGCCGACGTTGCTCATGATCGGCATCGTTATCCTGGTAGTCGTGAAACCGTTCTGACCCAAATTCGGCTTAAAACAAAGATTGGTCGCGCTATCATGGCCCGGCGCCTGTGACCCGGATCACAAGCGGCCGGACTAATCATTGCCATCATTCCATTGGGCGCTCAGAGAAGCGCCAGACGCTAAGGGAACGGATGAATGGACAAGGATGTCATGATGACGACGACTCTCACCCCCGCCCGCCTACTCGATATCGGCTTTGGCTTTACGCGGGCGCAGACGCTGCTCACAGCCACGGCGCTTGAGCTCTTCACCAAGCTCGGCGACAGCGCCATGACTGCCAAGGAACTTGGCGACAAGCTCGGCCTCCATCCCGCACCCCGCGCCCGCATCGATTTTTTCGATGCGCTGGTCTCGCTGCAGATTCTGGAACGCCTAGGGAGCGGCGAGAAAGCGCTCTATCGCAACACGCCGGAAAGCGGGCTGTTCCTCGACAAGTCGAAACCGTCTTATGTCGGTGGCATTCTGGAAATGTCGCAGGCGCGGTTGTTTCCGTTCTGGGCGGATCTCAAGACGGCACTCGTCACAGGCAAGCCCCAGAACGAGATCAAGCATAGCGGCAAGCCGATGTTCGACGAGCTCTATGCCGACCCCGCGCGGCTCGAGCAGTTCATGCGGGCGATGTCCGGCATCAGCCGCGGCAATTTCCAGGCCTTCGTCGACCAGTTCGATTTCTCGCCCTACCAGACCTATTGCGATGTGGGCGGTGCGACTGGATTGCTGGCCGGCATGGTGGCGCGCGCCAAGCCGCATCTCACGGTAGCCAACTACGACCTTCCGGCCGTAGCACCCATCGCCAAGCGCTCCCTCAAGGAACAGGGGCTCGATGGCAAGGTGCAGATCCTCACCGGCGATTTCCTCAAGGAGAATCTGCCCCAGGCCGACGTCATCAGCATGGGCATGATCCTTCATGACTGGAACATGGACGGGAAGATGCACCTTATCCGCGCCGCCTATGACGCCTTGCCCAAGGGCGGCGCCTTCGTGGTGATCGAACACATGATCGACAATGAGCGGCGCACCAACAGCTTCGGCCTGATGCTCTCTCTCAACATGCTGATCGAGTTCGGCGATGCCTTCGACTACACCGCTGCCGAGTTCGAGGGCTGGTGCCGCGAGGTAGGCTTCACGCGATTTGAGACCATCCCGCTCACCCCGGTCGCCAGCGCGGCGGTGGCCTACAAGTAATTCCAACCGATCGGTCAATAAATTGGGCCAATAAATCCAGGCCGATAAATCCAGGCCAATAAATCCAGGCGGGTGGCACGTCAGATGTCATCCGCCCTACTAATTTAAGGTCATTTGACTTCGACCCGGAATTCCGGTACGGCTTTTGTTAAGGGTTTTGGGCTCACCATTCGGTGGCGACCGGCCCTTGTCTTTGATGCACCTCCGCTCCCATATCATGTTGGCCGGCCCGGAAAACGAAACGGGCAAAGACGTGGCGTAAGGGCGGCTCCAAGGGCCGAAGACCACTTTCCCGGCGCCGCCGACTTCAAAAAGCCTTTTCCAGACATCGAAAAGCCAGACCGACCCGGTCCCCACACTCCACACATCCAGAAAAATTCATGAATCTACAAGAACTTAAGCGTAAGTCCCCAGCCGAACTCCTGGAGTTCGCCGAAAGCCTGCAGATCGAAAACGCCAATTCACTCCGGCGCCAGGACATGCTGTTCGCGATCCTGAAGCAGCTCGCCGATAACGACACCGCGATTTTCGGCGCCGGCGTGCTCGAAATCCTGCAGGATGGCTTCGGCTTCCTGCGCAGCCCCGAGGCAAACTATCTGCCCGGCCCCGACGATATCTATTGCTCACCCTCCCAGGTGCGCCGCTTCGGTCTGCGGACCGGCGACACGGTCGAAGGGCAGATCCGCGGCCCCAAGGATGGCGAGCGTTACTTCGCCCTCCTCAAGGTCAACACGATCAATTTCGAGGATCCGGACAAGATCCGGCACCGCATCAACTTCGACAATTTGACGCCGCTCTACCCGGACGAGAAGCTCAAGATGGAGCTCGAAGGCAAGGGCGACGACAAGATGCCCGAGCCCGAGGCGCTCCCCAAGGCCGAAGCCGCCCGCACCGTCGAGATGAGCCGCCGTGCCTTGAAGGCGCGCGAGAGCAAGGATCTCAACAAGGTCGACATCACCGGCCGTGTCGTCGATCTCATCTGCCCGATCGGCAAGGGCCAGCGCGCGTTGGTGGTCGCCCCGCCGCGCACCGGTAAGACGGTGATGCTGCAGAACATCGCCAATTCGATCGCCACCAACCATCCGGAGGCCTATCTCATCGTGCTTTTGATCGATGAGCGGCCGGAAGAAGTGACCGACATGTCGCGCTCGGTCAAAGGCGAGGTCGTCTCCTCGACCTTCGACGAACCGGCAGCCCGCCACGTCCAGGTCGCGGAAATGGTGATCGAGAAGGCCAAGCGTCTGGTCGAGCACAAGCGCGACGTCATCATCCTGCTGGATTCGATCACACGTCTCGCCCGCGCCTACAACACCGTCGTGCCATCGTCGGGCAAGGTGCTGACCGGTGGTGTCGACGCCAACGCCCTGCAGCGCCCGAAGCGCTTCTTTGGTGCCGCGCGCAATATCGAGGAAGGCGGCTCGCTCACCATCATCGCGACCGCGCTCATCGACACCGGCAGCCGCATGGACGAAGTCATCTTCGAAGAATTCAAGGGCACCGGTAACTCGGAAATCATCCTCGACCGCAAGCTTTCGGACAAGCGCACCTTCCCGGCGATCGACATCACCAAGTCGGGCACGCGCAAGGAAGAACTGCTGGTCGATCGCTCGACCCTTTCCAAAATGTGGGTTCTGCGCCGCATCCTGATGCCGATGGGCGTCACCGATGCGATGGAATTCCTGCTCGACAAGCTGAAGCATTCCAAGACGAATGCCGATTTCTTCCAGTCGATGAACCAGTAACGGAAAGAGCCCGGGCGTCTCCGAGCCGTTCCACCAAAGTGTGAAATAAGGCCGACGAGCAAATTTGCTGTTCGTCGGCCTTTTTTATGGAATTCGGTGGTGGTGGATTGACATAGGTGTATATGCTCCTATATTAAGCGTATATGCACCTATATGCGAGCCCAAGCACATGACACCTGAAGCCGCAGCGATATTTGAACAGTGCAACTGCCTGGCGGTTCGCCAGGCGGCCCGGCACCTGACGCAGTTTTACGATCAGTTCCTTGCATCGTCCGGGCTGCGGACCACCCAGTTCTCGATCCTCGCGAAGCTAAGGGGGTACGGCCCGCTTTCGATCAACGCGCTGGCCAAAGAGCTCGTGATGGACCGCACGACGCTGGGCCGGAACATGCTGCCCCTGGAACGCGAAGGCCTCATCGAGATCGCCTCGAGTGCGACGGACCGCCGAACCAAGGAGCTGCGCCTCACCGAGGCCGGGGTGGAGCGCCTGCGTGCCGCGGCCCCTGGCTGGATCGACGCCCAGTCGCGCTTTGAGCAAGCCTTCGGCCGCAAACGGTCGTCGGCGCTTCGTGCCTTGCTCGGCGAGGTCGTGGCTTCCGAGATGTGAGCCACTTTCGTCGCCGGATCGACACTGAGAATTGGCGCGCGGGCGCCCTAACTTCGGAGAAGTCATGAACGCGCATTCCGCAAAAACGGCGATTGTTACCGGTGCATCCAGCGGGATCGGTCGGGCCACCGCCGAGGCCTTGGTCCGCGCCGGATTTACAGTCTTCGGCACAAGCCGCCGAGCGCACGACAACGGCCCTCGCGGCGTCACCATGATGATATGCGATGTCACCGACCAAGCGGCGGTCGCTGCCCTGGTCTCGACGGTGCAGGAGCGGGCCGGACATATCGATGTTCTGGTCAACAATGCCGGCATCGGTCTGGTAGGCGGCGCAGAGGAATCCTCGATCAGCCAGGTTCGGGCCCTGTTCGACGTCAATCTGTTCGGCGTAATACGCCTAACAAACGCGGTTCTGCCGTCGATGCGGCAGCGCGGACACGGCCGCATCATCAACATCAGCTCGATCCTTGGCCTCATACCAGCACCTTATTCCGCGCATTATTCGGCGACCAAGCATGCGCTCGAAGGGTATTCGGAATCGCTCGACCACGAGACCCGCGCCTTCAATGTCCGTGTCTCCCTCATCGAGCCCGCCTATATGCGCGGCGTCTTCGAGCAGAACGCTCTCGGCCCGGATTCGGCGGTGCAGGACTACGACCAGGCCCGGACCCGCGCCCGCAAGCATGAGCGGGATGCGGCAAGTGTCGCCGAACCGCCGGAAGTGGTGGCGGAGGCGGTCGTCCTGGCCGCGACCGCGGCGCGCCCGCGGCAGCGCTATACCGCCGGCAAGCTTGCACGGAAAGTCAGCATGCTGCGCCGGTTCGTGCCCGCACATGCATTCGACAAGAGCCTGCGCAAGCAGATGGGCCTGCCTGTGTGACTCGCCGTGCGGTCGACACGCCGCCAACTGACGATTGAGGCCAATTGAGGATTGAACAGCTCATGCTGAGGACGCCCGAACATTCACGGGAACTTGCCGCGCGAGGCCGTCTGGTCCTTGGTGCTGCCGTCGCCATCTTTGTCGCCGGCTGCGAACAACCGGCATCGGCACCCGAAGCCAGCGAAACACGCGTGCGGCTTGTCTCCGCGGCACCGGCCGCGCCCCAGGCGAGAGCCTTCACCGGCACTGTCGCTGCCCGGGTCCAAAGCGATTTGGGTTTCCGGATCAGCGGCAAGATCATTGAACGCCTGGTGGATACCGGACAAATGATCCAAGCCGGAACGCCGCTCTATCGGATCGATCCGACCGATTACGACCACGTCATCGCCGCCCAGCGCGGCAATGTCGCCGCCGCCAAGGCGCGGCACATTCAGGCCACAGCGGATGAAAAGCGCTATCGCGACCTGCTGCCGACCCGTGCCGTCTCAGCCTCGGACTACGATGCGGCCAAGGCTGCGGCAGACAGTGCGCGCGCCCTGCTGGACGCGGCGCAAGCCCAGCTGCAGGTTGCGCTGGATGACAGGCAATACACGACCCTTGTCGCCGACGCCGATGGTACCGTGGTGGAGGCGCTGGCCGAGCCTGGCCAGGTGGTGAGTGCCGGGCAGATCGTTGCGCGCATCGCACATACGGGCCCGCGCGAGGCGTCGATAAGCTTGCCCGAAACCATACGGCCGACGATCGGGTCGGTTGCGCAGGCCCTGCTCTATGGCCGCGACGACCGCCGGCCGGCGCATCTACGGCAGCTCTCGGATTCCGCAGATCCACAAACCAGAACCTATGAGGCGCGTTATGTCCTCGACGGCGACGCCGCGGGGGCGCCGCTGGGCGCTACCGTGACAATCCTTCTCCCCAACGACGCCTCCGCTCAGGAGACGTCCGTGCCGCTCGGCGCCCTGACCGACGAAGGCCAGGGCGCGGGCGTCTGGGTCTTCGACGGCAAGACCTCCACGGTGCATTTCCGGCCAGTACGGATCGATCAGCTCGGTGCCGAGACCGCTATTCTGAGCCAGGGGCTTTCGGTCGGAGAGCAGATCGTCGCTCTTGGCGCGCATCTGTTGCATGACGGGCAGCAGATCCGCGTCAACGATGCCCAGGCGAGCCTGCCATGAGCCGGTTCAATCTCTCGGCCCTGGCTGTCCGGGAACGCGCGATCACGTTGTTCCTGTTGATCGCCATCAGCGCCGCTGGCGCCTTTGCCTTCCTGCAGCTCGGCCGCGCCGAGGATCCGGCATTTACGATCAAGGTGCTTACAGTAACCGCCGCCTGGCCGGGTGCCACTGCCGAAGAGATGCAGAACCTGGTCGCCGAACCGCTGGAAAAGCGCCTTCAGGAATTGCGTTGGTATGATCGGGTGGAGAGCTTCACCCGGCCGGGCCTGGCCTTCCTGACGCTATCTCTCCAAGATAAGACGCCGCCTTCTGCAGTCGAGGACGAGTTCTATCAGGCGCGAAAGAAACTCGGCGACGAGGCACGCAACTTGCCTGGGGGCGTGCTGGGCCCGTTCATCAACGATGAATATTCGGATGTACAGTTTGCACTCTACGCGCTCAAGGCACGGGGCATGCCGCCGCGGCAACTGACGCGGGAAGCCGAATCCCTGCGCCAGCGCCTGCTGCATGTCCCTGGGGTGAAGAAGGTCGACCTCGTCGGAGAACGGCCGGAACGCATCTTTGTGGAGTTCTCATACGCCCGGCTGGCAAATCTCGGGATCAATGCCCGACAGATCTTCGAGGGACTGCAACGCCAGAACGTCGTGACGCCCGCCGGCTCGATCAACACCAACGGTCCGCAGGTCTTCATCCGCGTCGATGGCGGCTATGACGAACTGCAGAAAATTGCCGACACGCCCATCACCGCCGCTGGGCGGACGCTCAAATTGTCGGATATCGCCGACGTGCGGCGCGGCTACGAGGATCCCGCAACCTTCCTGATCCAGCATGAGGGCGAGCCGGCGATGGTTCTCGGCGTCGTCATGAAGGAAGGGTGGAACGCCCTCGACCTCGGCAAGGCCCTTGACGCACAAGAGCGCCAGATAGCGGCGGAGCTGCCGGCCGGGCTTTCGTTCACCAAGATCAGTGACCAAGCGGTGAACGTCACAGAGGCCGTCGACGAGTTCATGATCAAGTTCTTCGTGGCCTTGGGCGTTATCATGGTGGTGAGCCTGATCAGCCTCGGCTGGCGCGTGGGGATCGTGGTGGCTGCCGCCGTGCCGCTGACCTTGGCGGCGGTATTCGTGGTCATGCTTGTCACCGACCGGGTGTTCGACCGCATCACCCTTGGCGCCCTCATCATTTCACTGGGACTCCTGGTCGACGACGCCATCATCGCCATTGAGGTCATGGTAGTGAAAATGGAGGAGGGCTGGGATAGGATCAAGGCAGCCGCCTATGCCTGGAGCCATACCGCCGCGCCGATGCTCTCGGGGACGTTGGTCACGATCATCGGCTTCACGCCGGTCGGCTTTGCCCGATCGACTGCGGGAGAGTACGCCGGCAACATCTTCTGGATCGTCGGCTTTGCCCTGATCATGTCCTGGATCGTCGCGGTCGTCTTTACGCCGTATCTGGGCGTGAAGCTGCTGCCCGACATCAAGCCCATCGCGGGTGGTCATGAAGCGATCTATGCCACGCCGCGGTACGAAAGGTTCCGGCGGCTGGTCACATGGGCGGTGAACCATAAGTTCTGGGTCGCCGGCGCCGTTATCGTCGCCTTCATGTCGGCCGGTGCCGGCATGGGGCTTGTCAAACAGCAGTTCTTCCCCGCCTCCGACCGTCCGGAAGTGCTGGTCGAAGTGCAGATGCCAGAAGGGACTGGCATCGATGCCACGACCGCCGCGGTGAAGAAGCTGGAAGGCTGGCTGAAGCAGCAGCCGGAGGCGAAGATCGTCACCGCCTATATCGGCCAGGGCGCACCGCGCTTCTTCTTCTCCTACAATCCGGAGCTCCCCGACTCATCTTTTGCCAAGGTGATCGTGCTCACCCCCGATGCCACGGCACGCGAGCACCTCAAGCTCAGGCTTCGTGCGCAGGTGGCCGATGGATTGGTGCCGGAAGGGCGGGTGCGGGTGACACAGCTCGTCTTTGGTCCCTATTCGCACTTCCCGGTTACGTTCAGGGTCATGGGCCCGGATCCGGCCAAGCTTCGCGAGATCGCGAAGGATGTGCAGGCGGTGATGCGTGCCAACCCCAATACCCGGCAGGTCAATCAGGATTGGGGCGAACGGGCACCCACCGCACATTTCGTCCTCGACCAGGATCGGCTGCGCTCGATCGGCCTGACGTCGTCGGATGTGGCTCAGCAGCTGCAATTTCTCCTCACCGGCGTGCCGGTTACCCAGCTGCGCGAAGACATCCGCACTGTCGAGATCATGGCGCGAAGCGCCGGCCCGGAAAGGCTCGATCCCGCTCAGTTCGGCGACCTGACCTTGACCAGCCAGGACGGCCGCATCGTGCCGCTGAGCCAGATCGGCCGCATCGAGATCCGACCGGAGGATCCGGTATTGCGGCGGCGGGATCGCACACCGACAATTACAGTCCAATCGGACATCGACGAAAGACTGCAGCCGCCGGAAGTCTCCCTGGAAATCGAGGCAGCTCTGAAACCGATCATTGAAAGCCTGCCATCGGGATATCGCATTGAAATGGGCGGCAACATTGAGGATGCCGGCAAAGCGAACAGCGCACTTGCGCCGGTCTTTCCCGTCATGATCGCCTTGACCCTGCTTGTGCTCGTCATTCAAACCCGGTCGCTTTCCGCGATGACAATGGTCTTCCTGACCGCACCCCTCGGCCTGATCGGGACGGTTCCGATCCTGCTGCTGTTCCATCAACCGTTCGGCTTCAACGCCATTCTCGGCTTGATCGGCTTGTCGGGCATCCTGATGCGCAACACGCTGATTCTGATCGGGCAGATCCAGACCAATCGAGAAGAGGGCCTTGACCCTTATCGCGCCGTGATCGAGGCCACCGTGCAGCGTGCACGACCCGTTGTCTTGACGGCACTTGCGGCCATTCTCGCCTTCATACCGCTGACGCAATCCGTCTTCTGGGGCTCCATGGCCTACACGCTTATCGGTGGAACCGCCGTTGGGACAGCGTTGATCCTGCTGTTTCTCCCAGCGCTGTATGCGATCTGGTTCCGCGTGCGCCCGGCAGCTACGGTCGAAAGTGCCCCGGTCGAGAACCGAATGCAGGTTGCTGCCCAGTAGCTGGGGCCTGACCAAGTCGAGTAGGCCGCGCGAATTCGAGACACATCTTGTGGTATGTCGCAGGCTTAGGCTGCGACATTCGCGCGGCCCATGAAGAAATATCGGCTGTTTTAACAGATGTTAAACTATCTGCCCCGATAGTTTGAGGTGCGAGCCAAGGGGAAGTTGGCCCGTCCGCTCCTTCGGGGATCTCATGTCATGGCGCTTCGTGCGGCCGCTACGCTTGCGTTTCTCATGTTTGCCGGTCTTGTGCCGGCGGCCGCAGTGGAGCCGTTGCCGGCGCCGACGGGGCCGGTGATCCTGGTGCTGGACGGCAAGCTCGACACCCATAACACCAGCGACGGCAAGGCCGCATTCGATCTTGCCATGCTGCAGGCCCTGCCGAAGACCAGCTTCGCGACGACGACCATCTGGACCGACGGCATGCAGAGCTTCGAGGGCGTGAAGATCGCCGATCTGCTGGCGCGCCTCGATGCCAAGCCCGCCGAAATCAACGCCCTTGCCAGCAATGATTACGAGATCCGCTTTCCCACCGGCGACGCGGTGGCGCATGGCGCCATCATCGCTTATGCGCAGAACGGTGCTGCCATTCCGCGCAACGACAAGGGGCCGCTCTGGATCGTCTATCCTTACGATCAGGAGGCCGAGCTTTCCAATGAACGGTTCCTCAGCCAGTCGGTATGGAGCCTCGATCATATGACGTTGTACTGACCATGCCGATTGCCGGCACATCGAGGCCCGCCATCTGGCGCCGTGCCATTACCACGGTCTTCGCCGTGCTGGTCTGTGCCTTGCTGCTCGCCTTGTTTTTCCTGCGTTACGACGTCTCGCAGCATTTCGACCGCATGCGCCGCGCCACGGCCAGCGCCCTTGTCTGGACCACGGCGCAATTCGAGGTCGACGCAGCGCGCTTCGCAACGAGCTTTGCCACCATGCATGGCGCCGACCCAACCTTGCTGTCGCCCGATGTCCTGCGCCGCTGGCACGCGCTGCAAACGCGCTACCGCGTGCTCACCGCCGGCGTGGTCTATCAGGAGCTGCAGGGCAACCCCAACACGGCTGAGATGCTGCCGGGCCTTGCCAACGATCTCGCCGGGCTTGGCGACCTGCTGGAAGGGCCGACAGCGCGGCCGCTCGAACACTATGACGCAATCATCGCCCTTACCGCCGAACTGCAGGTAACTGCGCATCGCCTGGCGGTGCTGACCAATACCAATGCCGCGGCCAAGGATGAGCGGGCGCGTGAATCGCTGGCAGCCCTCATCGACCGGCTGGCACTGGTGCGCTTGGCGCTCGGTATCGTGCTGGCGCTCGGCATGGTCGTTCTGTTCCTGCAGCAGCGCCGCCTGAAGCGCCTGGCCAAGGAGCTGGTGCGCGCCAAGTTCCAGGCCGAGGAAGCCAATCGCGCCAAGACCGATTTCCTGGCGCATATGAGTCATGAATTCCGCACGCCGCTCAACGCCATCATCGGCTTTTCGGATCTGATGAAGGCCGAGGTCTACGGTCCGGTCGCCCCGGCGCGCTACAAGGATTACGTCGGCGATATCTCCGATGCCGGCATGCATCTTCTGGGCCTCATCGACAAGGTGCTGGATGTCGCCAAGATCGAGGCCGGCAAGGTCGAGCCGCGGCCGCAGCCGGTCGACATTCCAGATCTCCTGAAGACCTGCGCCGCTCAAATCCAGCAGCCCCTGGACGCGCGCCGGTTGACGCTGAGCATGCAGCTCCCTGCGGAACTGCCGACGGTGGTTGCCGACCCGCAACACTTACGGCAGATCATGCTGAACCTGCTCAGCAATGCCGTGAAGTTCACCCTGGCCGGCGGTGAGGTCAGCATCGGCGCCGGCTGCATTGCCGCCAATGACGATGCGAATAAGGGTGGGGCGCCGGGTATCGAGATCTGGGTCCGGGATACCGGGATCGGCATCGCCCCCGCGGACATCGCCAAGGCTCTTTCACCCTTCGGGCAGGTGCGCACCAATGCCACCACCGCCCAGCAGGGCACGGGGCTCGGCCTGCCTATCACCAAATCGCTCACCGAGCTCAATGGCGGGCGTTTTGAGATCGAAAGCGCCCCCGGCAAGGGTACCAGGGTCAGCATTCATTTCCCGGCCGAGAAGCTCGCGGCCTGATATTCCCGCCAGTAACCGGTCCTTTCGTCTATCACATTGCCGCGTTTGACATTTTTTGACGGAACATTAACCTAATCCGGCACACGATCATGGTCCGCGCTTGGGCTCTCAGGAGGGCACCGGATCGATGCCGGCAGACGGGTGGTCGCACGCTATCACGATCGGTGGGCGCAAATTCCCTTACGCGCCCGCTATCCTTGTTGCCGCGCTGCTCTATTTCCTCTGCGCGAGGCTGGGTCTCGCCTTTGCCACCCTGCAGGAAAGCGCCTCGCCGGTCTGGCCGGCCTCGGGCCTTGCGGTGGCCCTCCTCATCCTTGCCGGGCCGCGTGCCTGGCCCGCCGTGGCCATCGGCGCCCTCTTTGCCAATGCACTGACCGGCGGCTGGGCCAGCGCCCTCTTCATCACCGTCGGCAATACGCTGGAAGCCGTGCTGGGGCTTCTCATCTATCAGCGCATCGCCGCGATCGGTGCCAGTCAATTGCCCATCGCCCGCAGCGCCGGCTTTGTGCTGGCAGCGCTCGCCGCGCCGGTTGCCAGCGCCGGGACCGGCGTCATCACTCTGGGCCTGCAGGGTGTCCTGGGCGAGGCCTCCATCGGCAGCGTTTTTGCCACCTGGTGGTCGGGCGATGTCCTGGGCATCCTGGTGCTGGCGCCGGCGCTGCTTTCCTTCACCCCAAATTCCGGCTGGCTTGCCGGCGACCTGCCGGCAAGCTTCGCCATGCCCAACAAGGCCCGCTTCATTCAACTGCGCCAGGCGGCGATCCTTGCCGCCTTCATCTTCGGCAGCACGGCGGTCTCCTTCCTGCCCGACGGATGGATCGGCGGTTTCTTTCTTATCCTGCCAACGCTGCTGCTCTCCGCACGCTGGTTCGGCAGTCGCGGCATCAGTGCCACTTTGCTGCTGACCGGCGCCCTGTGGCTGAGCGGAACCGCCGCCGGCATCGGCCCTTTCAGCGACCAGACTATCAACGATTCGATGCTCAACGCGCAGATCATGCTGGGGGCCATCGCCATCACCGGCTTGATCCTTGCCGATGTCGACTATGTGCGCTCCCCCTCTGCGACCGTGGTCTTTATCGGCGGCGCGGTCATCGCCGCCTCAATCTTCCTCGTGCAACACGCCAAGAACGCGGCGGTCGATGAGCGGCATCTCATTACCATCGCCAAACGCATGGTGGATGACATCAATCACCGCCTGGACTCCTATGTAGACACCTTGCGTGGCGGTACCGCTTATGTCACCGCCTCGACCGATGTCACGCGCTGGGAATGGCGCAGCTATGTCGATTCCCTCGATATCGGGACTCGCCTGCCCGGCCTGCTGGGTGTCGGCGTCATCCTGCCGGTCGATCCGTCCAGTCTGAAAGCGTTCGCGGCACAGCTTGCCCATGACGGTGTCGCCAGCTTCAAGCTGAAAACCGTTCCCGGCACCCAGCAACGCCACGATCAGCATTTCGTCATCGTCTTTGCCGAACCCGAAGACATCAATGGCAGCGCCATAGGCCTCGATATCGCGACCGAAGCCGTCAGGCGCAACGCCGCCATCGCCGCGCGCGATACCGGCAAGGCGCAACTCTCGGCACGCATCACCCTGGTGCAAGATCCCAAGCATCGCCCCGGCTTCCTCCTGCTTCTGCCGATGTATCGCGAGCCGACCGGCAACAAGGATTCCAAGGCCCTGCGCTGGTCCTTCCACGGCTGGGTCTACGCACCCATCATCGCCGAGAAGTTCTTCGAAGATGCCCTGCTGCACACGCCTGACGAGCTGGAATTGCGCGTCCTGGATGGCTCCGATCCAGCGCGGGGTGAACGCCTCTTCCAATGGCAACCCAACGACCGTCAGCTCGCAGCATTCCGCACGGAGTACCAAACGCGCATCAACCTCCTGGATCACGAGGTCACGCTGCAATGGGGCCGCGCACCCGACTTCGACGCAACCGGCTATCGCATGCCGACCCTGTTCGGCGCCGGCATCATCCTGTTCTCCGCCTTGCTCGCCGCCCTCGTCGGTACGTTGATGTCGCAGCGCGAGCGGGCGAATGCGATTGCGCGGCAGATGAATGCGGCCCTCGCCACCGGCAACGAACGCCTCGAACTGGCCGCCGCCTGCACAAGGGACGGTATTTGGGATTACGACGCCAAGACGGGGACGGTCTGGCGATCGCCACGCTATGCCGAAATCTATGGCTATACCGAAGCGGATATCAGCGACCATTGGGATTTCTGGCGTTCCATCATCCTGCCCGAAGACGCCACGAAATCGGACCACCAATATCAGCAGATGCTAGCCGGCGAGCGTGACGGAATCGATCTCGTCCAGCGCTACCGCCATCGCGACGGGCATATCGTGCACATCCACAGCCGTGCCATCGCCGTTCGCGACGAGGCTGGCCGGCTCACGCGAGTGATCGGCGTTCATACCGATATCAGCCTGGTCGTGCTGCTGGAGCAGCAGTTCAAGGACGCGGTCAATGTCATGCGCGACGGCTTCGGCCTGTTTGATGAAAATGACCGGCTGCTCATCTTCAACGAGGCCTTTATCGACGAAGGCACGCGCAAAGCCATCGGCGATCCTACCGGCTGCACCTTCGAGGAAGTCGTGCGCGCCTTCGTCGAACATGACATGCCGGATGCCCGGGATCCAACGTTCGACCGGGAAGCCTGGATCGCCAGGCGCATGGAGCTGCATCGTAACCCGCCCTCGCAGCCGATCGAGGTGAAATGGAGTGGCGAGCGGTGGATGCGCATCAGTGAAAGGCGTACGAGCACCGGCGGCTATGTCGGCATCTGGGCCGATGTCACCGAGATCAAGCGTTTGGGCCAGCTGTTCCACGATGCCGTCAGCGTTCTGCCCGATGCCTTTGCGATATTCGGGCCCGACGACCGGCTGCTCATCTGCAACGACAGCTATATCACGCCCAAGGTTCGTGCGGCCCTCGGCGGCCCCATCGGCCACCGCTATCAAGACCTCTATGATGCCTATGCCGAGCTCGAACTCGGCATGACGGACCGCGACAAGCGCGCCCAATGGGTGGCCGAACGCGTCACCCGGCACCGCAATCCCAGCGAAGAGCCCTATGAGGTCATGACCGCGGACCATCACGTGCTGCGCGTGATCGAGCGGCGCACCACGAGCGGCTGCATTGTCGGCCTGTGGAGCGACATTACGGCGCTGCGCCAGGCGGAGCGCCGCCTCAATGACGCCATCGCCAGCATCAACGAGGGTTTCGTCCTGCTGGATTCGGACATGCGCTACGTGGTCTTCAACGACGAATTCCTGCGCCTCTATCCGAAGATGGCGCCCCATGTGAAGGTCGGCGGCCGCTTTGAGGATGCCCTGCGCGCCGGTGCCGCGGCCGGCGAATATCCCGATCTTGAAACGCCGATGCAAATAGAGGCCTTTATCGCCGAATGGTCGAACCGCTACCGCGACCCTGCCGCCTACCAGGGCGAGGGTGCCTTTGCCGATGGACGCTGGGTGCTGATCGGCCATCGCGGCACGTCGGATGGTGGCTGCGTCAACGTCTATACCGACATTACCGCGATCAAGCAGCGCGAGACGGACCTGGCTGCCGCCAAGCAGCGGCTGGAAACCCAGGCCATCGAACTCATCGCCCTTACCGAGGATCTGCGCAACGCCCGGCAAGTGGCCGTTGCCGCCAATATCAGCAAGTCGCGCTTCCTTGCCGATATGAGCCACGAGTTGCGGACGCCGCTCAACGGCATCTTGGGATTTGCCGAGATCATCAAGGAGCAGATGTTCGGCGAAATAAGCCCGCCCCAATACCGCGAGTACGCCGCCGACATTCATGCCAGCGGCTTGCATCTCCTGCGTCTCATCAACGACCTGCTCGATCTATCCAAGATCGAGGCGGAGCGCATGACGCTCACCATCGACGCCATCGAAACCAGCGCCGTCGTCGGCCAGACCGTGCGCCTGGTCGAGAATCTGGCCCGCGAACGCGACGTAACGCTCGATGCCAGCGATATTGCCGGCTGCCCGGTCCTTCATGCCGATGAACGCCAGGCGCGACAGATCCTCCTCAACCTGCTCTCCAACGCGATCAAGTTCACACCCGATGGCGGCAGCGTCACCTTGCGCTGCGTCGACGATGGCGAGATGGCGGTCATCACCGTCAAGGATACCGGCATCGGCATGACCGAGGCCGAGGTCAAGAAGGCCATGGAACGCTTCGGTCAGGCCGAGGCCGGTTATTCAAAGAAGACACTGGGCACGGGGCTCGGCCTGCCGCTGGTCGACGGGTTGGTGAAGCTGCATGGCGGAAGCCTCACCATCGACAGCACCAAGAATGTCGGCACGACCGTGACGGTGCGCCTGCCCTGGCGCGACGATCTCTACCGGCCGCACAAGATCGTCGCCGCCTCATAAGAGGCTTAGGGCAGCAGGACGACCGACCCCGTCGTCTTGCGCGCTTCAAGATCCCTTTGCGCCTGGGCAGCATCCTTCAGCGCATAAGTGTGGCCGATATTGATCTTGACCGTGCCTTTCGACACCACGTCGATCAGCGCATTGGCGGAAAGTTCGAGATCGGCGCGGGTCGCGGTATAGGCCATCAAGGTCGGGCGGGTCAGGAACAGGGAGCCTTTCTGCGACAGCAGCAAGGGCTCGATCGCCGGCACGGGACCGGACGCGTTGCCGAAGGTCACCAGATAGCCGCGTGGCCGCAGGCAATCCATCGACGGGATGCAGGTATCCTTGCCGACACCGTCATAGACGACGTGGACACCCTTGCCGTCGGTAAGCTCCTTCACCCGCTTCACCCAATGGTCGGATCCGGCTTCGGCGCGGTAATCGATCACATGATCGGCGCCAAGCGATTTGGCGATGGCACATTTCTCCTTGCCGCCAGCCGTGCCGATAACGGTGGCACCCAGCGCTTTCAGCCATTGCACCGCGATCGACCCGACACCGCCCGCCGCGGCGTGGAAGAGAACAATGTCGCCCGGCTTCACGGTATAGGTGCGGCGGATGAGATATTCGACCGTCATGCCCTGCAGCATCATGGCGGCCGCCGTATTGAAATCGATGCTGTCCGGAATTTTCACCAGCTTGTCGGCCGGGTAATTGCGCCATTCGGCATATGAACCCAGGGGTGCCGCGCAATAGGCGACCCGATCACCGACTTTCAAGCTCGTGACGCCGGGACCAAGGGCCTCAACGATGCCGGCGCCTTCCAGGCCGATGCCGGAGGGAAGCTGCACCGGGTAAAGTCCGCTGCGGTGATAGGTGTCGATGAAATTGAGCCCGCAGGCCTTGTTGCGCAACGTCACTTCACCGGCATTGGGCGCTGCCAGTTTGACGGTCTCCCATTTCAGCACCTCCGGCCCGCCGGTCTGGTGGAAACGAATCGCATTGGTCTCGGTGGGGATTGTCATCGGAGAGCTCCGGCCTGATGGGAAGTTGAGGCGAAGATTAGCTGGCCGCCCCCCGAGATAAAACCCTGAGGATCGACCGGGTATGTTGCCGGCACCCCCTCTTCCCGACCCTCCCCCGCGTTGGGGGGAGGGGGTGCAACAGATGACTCTTACGCCGCTTTCGCCATCAAATTCTGCCGATAAGCAACGATGTCTTCGATGGTGAGCACCGGGAAACCGTTGCGGCGGCCATAGGCCTTGGCCTGGCGGCCGCGCAGCATTTCGCCGTCGCGGGTCATCAATTCACAGAGCACCGCCGCCGAGCCGAGGCCAGCCAGCTGGGCGAGATCGACCGAGCCTTCCGTGTGCCCGCGGCGGGTCAGCACGCCACCGGGGCTTGCCCGCAAGGGGAACATATGGCCAGGGCTGACAATGTCACTGGTCTTGGCGTTGGAGGCGATGGCGGCGCGCACGGTCGTGAGGCGATCAGCTGCCGACACACCGGTGGTGACGCCATGGCGCGCCTCGATCGAGACGGTGAAAGGTGTGCCAAAACGGCTTTCATTGCGGCTCGCCATCATCGGCAGTTCCAGCCGGTCGACGGTCGTGGCATCGAGGCACAGACACACGATGCCGCTGCAATCGCGGATCATCCGGGCCATGACATCGAGGGTCAGATTGCTGGCAGCGGCAATGAGATCCGCTTCGTTTTCGCGGTCGTCATCATCCAGCACGATGACCGGCAAGGCAGATTGCATCGCGTCGATGGCTGCCTGAATGCGGCCCTCGATATGCAACAATTCGAGTTGGGAATGATGTTTGGACATATGAAACGCTCCTCGCATGGTTTTTGCGACAAACGTTCCAGGGCAAGATACCTGACGCCGCCCCACCCGGTCTCCACCGTCGCCGACGGCAGAATCCAGGCGCATTGGCGCCACGATCTCGTCTTCTTTCATCCGGACTATGACCGTCGGCTCAGGATTCTGACCTGATCTGCTGGACCCGTTCCGGATTGCTCCGGATCGGCGCTCGCGGGCTCGACTACTCAGGTTTGCACCCGAATTGTCCTACCGCCGGTGGGGATTTTCACCCCGCCCTGAAGACGTATTGACAACTCCGAACATGGCAGGAGCGGGCCGTTCCCGTCAAGCAAGGGAAAGTTGAGCCTGGACGACAAAAAAAACCCCTCTCCCCACCCCCCCCCCCAACGTGGGGGAGGGGCGGGGAGAGGGGGCCGGTCAAAACAGCCGTCCCTGGCCCTTTTCGAGATCCAGCAGGAAGCGCTTGGCAGTGAGACCCAAATCGCTGGAATAACCGCCGAGCTGGGCGCTGCCGATGACCCGGTGGCAGGGGATGATGATGGCGATAGGATTCTGACCGCAGGCGACGCCGACGGCACGGGCCGCCGTGTAATCCGCCTGCCCCAGCAAGGTCGCGAGATCCCCATAGCGCCGCGTCTCGCCAAAGGGAATGCGCAGCAAGGCATTCCAGACACCTTCCTGGAATTCTGTCCCCGGATAGTTCAGCGGCAAATCGAAATGGTCTAGCCGCCCGTCGATATAGGCTGCCATCTGCCTCTTGGCTTCTTCGGCAAGGGCTGAAGAAACCATCACCTTGGGCTCGATCTTGCGCCAATAGCATTGCGTGACGGCATTCTCGTCGCAGCGGATCTCGACCCAACCGATCTTGACCCGCAAGGTCGCGCCGATGGGAATGCCGCCTCCGATTGATTCGCCTTCGCTCACCGATGCCAGCCTTGGACGAGCTTCACAAGTTCGCCCACGTGTTCCGGCGGTGTTTCCGGCACGATGCCATGGCCCAGATTGAAGACGAAGGGACCGCGTCCCAGCGTTTCCAGGATCTTCGTCGCCGCACTCCGCATCGCTTCACCACCGGCGACCAGCAATTGCGGATCGAGATTGCCTTGGAGGGCGATGCGGCCCTGCAGCTGGGTGAAGGCCCAATCGAGCGGCACGCCGGAATCGATCCCCAGGCCATGCATGAAGCTGGAGCGCGCAAAATCAAGGTAGCCCGCGCCGCAGGCACGCGGAAACACGATCACCGGCACTTCCGGATGCGACATGCGCACACGGTCGACGATCGCCTTCATCGGCGCCAAGGACCAGCGCAGCAGGCCGGCATGGTCGAGCGCGCCGGCCCAGCTGTCGAATATCTGCAGGACTTCGGCACCAGCCTCAATTTGCGCGATGAGATAGCTCGAGGTTGCATCGACCAGCAGATTCACCAGGCGCTGGAAACTATCCGGCCGCTGATAAGCCCAGGCCTTGGTCTTGGCATAATCGCGCGAGGAGCCGCCTTCGATCATATAGCTCGCCACCGTCCAGGGAGCCCCGGCAAAGCCGATCAGCGCCGTTTCCGGCGGGAGGGCTGCCTTGATCCCCGAGACGGCCGCGTAGACCGGTTTGAGGCGTGCATGGAACTGGTCCAGCCCGAGCCGTGCCATGCCGGCATCGTCGGTGATGGCATCGAGCAGCGGTCCCCGCCCTTCCTCGAACCTCAGTTCCTGGCCCAGGGCATGGGGCACCACGAGAATGTCGGAAAAGAGAATGGCCGCATCGAAACCGAAGCGACGGATCGGCTGCAGTGTCACCTCGACCGCAAAGTCCGGATTGTAGCAGAGATCCAGGAAGGAACCGGCCTTGGCACGCGATGCCCGGTATTCGGGCAGATACCGTCCTGCCTGGCGCATCAGCCAGATGGGCGGGCGCGACAGGGTTTCCCCCTTCAAAGCCCTTACCAGCAATTTCTGAGGCGTCTGCATGATCTTGCTCAGTCCTGATCTTCGTTCAGTCTCATTCTTACCAGCGCTCTTCCTACATCTCTAAAAGATAAGACTCTAGGTGGAAGATGATGATGTGGGGTGGATAACGAGAATCCCCAATCTTGGATTCCTGTCCCCGTGGCGGACTTGGATAAAGCTGCCATGGCGATCTTGCAGAAATACCGGACAAATCTGTGGGCAAACTATCTGGTTCTTGCCATTTCTTGTTCCGTCATGCCCGGACTTGTTCCGGGCATCCAGTCTCTCAAGTGGCACCACTGGATCCCCGGGACTTCGCCCGGGGATGACAATCATACATAACGTGAATCCTGTGGATGACTTGAAACCGGATTGGTCGTCCACGTTATCCCCGGGATTCGACCGTTTTCGCCCCTACTCTTGTCAGGCGGGAAAAGGGGTGCCATGAAAAGATAACAAAGGTGAATGGATTGGACACACATGGATTATCCACAGCATCCAGGCCAGTTATCAACGGTTTGGCTGTGGAAAGCATGACGTGTCGGTCACCTGTCAGGCAAAGGTCTGTGAAGATGCCCAATACCGAGTCCGCGCGGCAGTTGCATATCCATCTCGTTTCCGACGCGACGGGCGAGACCTTGAACAGCATCACCCGCGCTTGCCTGGTGCAATTCGAACGCGCCCATCCGATCGAGCATCACTGGACCCTCATCCGTACGACCGGCCAGATGGACAAGGTGCTGTCCGGCATCGAGGCACATCCGGGCCTGGTGCTCTTTACCGTCGTCAATGATCGGCTGCGCCAGCACCTCCTCAATGGCTGCCGGCATCTCGGCGTCAAATTCGTCTCGGTGCTGGATCCGATCATCGCCGCCCTCACCGATCATTTCGGCCAGGTCGCCCGTGGCCAGTCCGGGCGCCAGCATGCGCTCGATGCCGAATATTTCGACCGCATCGCCGCTATGGACTTCGCCCTCGCCCATGATGACGGGCAATCTGCGCGGAATTACGAAGATGCCGACGTGATCCTCATCGGCGTCAGCCGTTCGTCGAAGACACCGACCTGCATCTATCTCGCCAATCGCGGTGTGAAGGCTGCCAATATTCCGCTGGTGCCGAACTGCCCGTTGCCGCCGGAGCTCTTCCTGGTGAAGAAGCCGCTGGTCATCGGCCTCACCAAGGATGTGAACTCCCTGGTGCAGATCCGCCGCAATCGCCTCGCCATGATCGCCAAGGACGAGGATTCGGATTATGTCGACCCGCAATCCATCCGCGAGGAAGTGGCACAGGCACGCAAGCTGTGCAGCGAACATGGCTGGCACATGATCGACGTGACGCGCCGCTCGATCGAGGAAACGGCCGCCACCATCATCCAGATGCTCAGCGAACATCGCGATGCGCTGCTGGATGCGAGATCCGCCGAGGAAAGCCGCGAGGAGGCATGAAAGCGGCCCTCATTCTCGCCTCAGGCAGCTCGGCCCGCGCCAAGATGCTGCGCGATGCCGGCGTCGCGCTCGAGATCGAGAAGCCGGCTGTCGATGAGGATGAACTTAAAGCCAGCTACCGTGCCGATGGCGCCGATGTCATCGATACGGCTATCGCCTTGGCAGAAATGAAGGCCCTGGCCGTCAGTCGAAAACACAGCGGCCGTTATGTGCTGGGTGCCGACCAGATGCTGGAATGCGAAGGCATCTGGTTCGACAAGCCGGCGGATGTCGCCGCTGCCCGCGCGCAGTTGAAGGCCCTGCGTGGCCGCCGCCACCACCTGGTGAGTGCCGCCGTGCTGGTGAAGGATGGTGAGCGCCTGTGGCATCATGTCGACCGCGCCGAACTCACCATGCGCGATCTCAGCGATGAATTCCTGGAATGGTATCTGGCATTGGCGGGCGAGGCCGTCACCTCATCGGTCGGTGCCTATCACCTGGAAGGCCTCGGCGCCCAGTTGATGACACGGGTGCGCGGCGACTTCTTCACGGTGCTCGGCCTGCCGCTCCTCCCCGTCTTGGCGATTTTGCGCACCCATGGCATGTTGCACGCATGACGGATATCAAGACGCAATCGGGCAAGACCCTCGTGGCCGGTGTCTTCGGCTGGCCAATCAACCATTCGCGCTCGCCCCGCCTCCACGGCTATTGGCTGGCGAAATACGGCATCGACGGCGCCTATCTGCCCTTCTCGACCCGGCCGGAGAATCTCACCGAGGCGATCCGCGCTTTGCCGAAACTGGGTTTCCGTGGCGGCAACATTACCCTGCCGCATAAGGAACGCGCACTCGACGCCGTCGATCATTTGAGCGACGTCGCGCGCCGCATCGGTGCCATCAACACGCTCATCGTGCAGGATGACGGCAGCATCCATGGCGACAACACTGACGGCTATGGCTTTGTCGAGCACCTCAAAGCCAGCGCGCCACACTGGCACCCGGGCTACAAGGCCGTGGTGCTGGGCGCCGGCGGTGCCGCGCGCGGCATCATCGTGGCCCTGCAGGATGCCGGCGTCTCGCAAATAGTCATCACTAATCGCAGTGCAAGCCGCGCCGAGACGCTCGCCAACACGCTCGATGGGCCCATTAACGTTGTGGGTTGGGACGACCGTGACGCGGCACTCAAAGATGCCACCCTGCTGGTCAACACCACCCAGCTCGGCCAGGCCGGCCAACCGCCGCTCGAGATCGACTTGAAGCACCTGCCGCGCGAAGCCGTGGTCGATGACATCGTCTACGTGCCGCTCGAAACCGAGCTGCTGAAACAAGCGAAGGCCCGCGGCAACGCTACCGTCGACGGCATCGGCATGCTCCTCCACCAGGCAAGGCCAGGGTTCAAAGCCTGGTTCGGCAAGGAACCGGAAGTGGACAATGCCTTGCGGGATTTCGTACTGGCCGGCTAGGCCACTGCGAAGATTGCCGCGACCATGGTGTCGACGGCCGTGTCGGTGTCGAGGCCACTTTCCCGAACCAGCGAACGCCAGCTGTGGAAGCTGAGTGCCAAGTGCAGCAAGGGCATCTGCCTTGGTTCCAGTCCCTCGCCTAACACCTCGATGATGAGCGCGATGCCGGGATCCCAGCGCAGGGCCGATATCTCGCGCACCAGCTCATGATAGGCGGCATCGCGCAACACGCTGGCGGTGAGATCGGCATTGCGCCCGTACCAATCGTAAAGCGCCCGCAATCCCGTCTTCAGCCGGGCCTTCGGCCGCGCAATCTCGCGCCAGGGGCCGGCATCGGGCAGCGGATCGCGCGCCATGGCCTCGCCCGAACAGGCCATGAGCAGGCTGCGCTCATCCGGGAAATGGGCATAGAAGGTGTGCCGCTGCACGCCGGCGCGCTCGGCCACCATGCTGATCGTCGTGCGGCCGGGGCCGATATCGGTGTGGAGGTCGATGGCAGCGTCGACGATGCGCTGCCGGGTTTCCGCCGTCTGTTCGGCACGGCGTTTCTGCTGATAGGGGCGTTTCTCAGATGCGCGGTGGGTCATAATTAGATGCACAGTTGTGTATTTTGAATATTGACGGCGATCCGCATTTTAGATACACACCTGCGTGCAATCAATTTAAATCGCGCCGGCTTGGGATGGAAGCGCGCCCTTTTTCAGGTAGGGAAAGACCATGGAAACCAACATTGCCGAGATCGCCGACGGCATCTATCGCCTCTCGACCCATGTCGCAGAAATCGCGCCGCCGGCAGGGTTCACCTTCAACCAGTTCCTGATTACAGGCGACGAGCCACTGCTGTTTCATACCGGCCCCAGGCGCATGTTCCCCTCGGTCCGCGCCGCCCTGGGCCGTGTGATGGACCCCGCAAAGTTGCGCTGGATCACCTTCGGCCATGTCGAGGCCGATGAATGCGGTGCCATGAACGAATGGCTGGCCGTGGCGCCCCAAGCACAGGTGGCACATGGCAAGACCGGCTGCTTCGTCTCGTTGAACGATCTCGCCGACCGGCCCCCGCGCATGCTGGAGGATGGCGAAATCATCGACCTCGGTGCGGCCAAGCGCGTCCGCTATCTCGACACGCCCCATGTGCCCCATGGTTGGGAAGCAGGGCTCTATTTCGAGGAAGCGACCGGCACCTTGCTCTGCGGCGATCTCTTCACGCAGCTTGGCAATGATCGCGCCCTCACCACCGGCGATATCGTTGGCCCGGCGATCGCCGCCGAGGACATGTTCAAATCCTCCAGCCTCCATCCCAGCATGGGCGCCACGATCCGGCGCCTCGCCGATCTGAAACCCCAACGCCTCGCCCTCATGCACGGCCCCAGTTTCGAAGGCGACGCGGTCGCCGCCTTACTGGCGCTGAGCGATGATTACGACCGACGTTTGCTGCTATGAAAGAGGGCGCCCGTGTTCCAACGGGTAGCCCCTTCATGCTGTCTCTGCGTGTTGATCGGATTCGGTTCCGGATTGAGCGCGTCACCGCCCGATGACGCGACGCAGCGACTCAGGATAAAAGCTGCATACAAAGTAACGCTGGTGGGCCGATGATAAAGCGGCAATCTGTCCTTCAGTGACTCAACCACTCCATTACACGCCCGTCTTTGTAATCGGGCCAGAATCGTCGCAAGACGTGGCGGGGCAAGGACTGTGTATCCAGGCTCCCCGGGAGAAGCGCTTCGAACGCTTCTGGCGAAAGCGGACAAGCAATCTTTGTTGAAACGCCTTTCAGTCTTTCATGGAGACGCTGATACAATACATGTGCGTCTTCTTCCATGTCCGGATGAAAGGCGAGCGGATAGACGACAAGCTCTTTCGCTTCGCCGCAGGTGACACCGAGAAATACCGTCGGCATGTAGTACCGGCCCAGCAAGCGCTTTCTCAAGCTCGTCTTCTTTTTGCGATGCCCGACCGGACTGTCACCGGCGTCGAACTCAATCTGGGCGATCATTTCGACGGGCAGCAAGACATCGGAAGTATGGTCGTGGGCGACCAGTCGAATTGCGTCAGTTCCTTGATCCAGAAAGACGCCTGCGTCAGGAAACCAAAGTGGTCGCTGGAATGTGCTCGCAAAGTTGACCAACGCATTGGTCGCCAGCGAGTGACTTGCAACTGGAAGAACGACGGGGATCGCATACCCGCTGCAGAGGTGATCCCAGGTCTTCATCGCGTTCTGGCGTTCCCACACGATAAACGGGAGGTGTAATAACGCTCCGCCAATCGCCAGAAGCAGGAGAAACACATAGGTTCCTGGCGACTGGATGGCCATTGCAAGGCCGCCGATGAGTACCAGTGCGAGGATCCCAACAAGATCCACGTCGGTGCTTCCGAATAACCTTTTCAGTGACGGCAATCTGAAGGCCTCACGAAATGTCTTTGGTTGAAAATCTTGAATAAAATGCTCAGTTGCCAGGTGTTTTTCAAGGCCGCGCCTCTTTGGGCGGCAGAAGAGTAACATTTCGCGCGCGCTGCAGCCGTGAGCAACAAGCGCGTGGATGGTAGGTCCGCGCCTGCCATAAAGGATGTAGAGGCATCTAACCATTTGTGACAACACTGTTTTTCGCCGGTTGATAATACCCCGCCGCACCCCTATCTTGCGCCGCGACAGAAATCCCCCAAAACCGTGGCCAAATGACCGATCTCGCGCATATCCGCAATTTCTCCATCGTTGCCCATATCGATCACGGCAAGTCGACCCTCGCGGACCGGCTGATCCAGGCCTGTGGCGGCCTCACTGATCGTGAGATGACCGAGCAGGTGCTCGACAATATGGAGATCGAGAAGGAGCGCGGCATCACCATCAAGGCGCAGACCGTGCGCCTGATGTACAAGGCCGATAATGGCGAGACCTATCAGCTCAACCTGATGGACACGCCCGGCCATGTCGACTTTGCCTATGAAGTCTCGCGCTGCCTCGCCGCCTGCGAAGGCTCGCTGCTGGTGGTCGATGCCAGCCAGGGTGTGGAAGCGCAGACGCTCGCCAACGTCTACCAGGCGATCGATCATCACCACGAAATCGTGCCGGTGCTCAACAAGGTCGATCTGCCGGCCGCCGAACCAGCGCGCATCCGCCAGCAGATCGAGGACGTGATCGGCATCGACGCCTCGGAAGCGGTCGAGATTTCCGCGAAGACCGGCCTCAATATCAAGGGCGTGCTGGAAGCCATCGTCACCAAGCTGCCGGCGCCCAAGGGCGATCGCAACGCGCCCTTGAAGGCGATGCTGATCGACAGCTGGTACGACCCCTATCTCGGCGTCGTCATCCTGCTGCGCGTCATCGACGGCGTGGTGAAGGTGAAGACCCTGGCGCGCATGATGGCGGCCGATGCCGTCTATGAAATCGACCGCGTCGGTTGCTTCACGCCCAAGCAGACGCTGACCGGCGAATTGGGCCCAGGCGAAGTCGGCTTCATCACCGCCGGCATCAAGGCTGTCGCTGACTGCCGCATCGGTGACACGATCACCGACGACAAGAAGCCTTGCGCCGAAGCCTTGACCGGCTTCAAGCCGTCGGTGCCGGTGGTGTTCTGCGGCCTCTTCCCGATCGACGCCGCCGATTTCGAAACCTTGCGTGACAGCATGGGGCGCCTGCGTCTCAACGACGCCAGCTTCCAATACGAAATGGAAACCTCGGCGGCGCTTGGCTTCGGCTTCCGCTGCGGCTTTCTGGGCCTGCTGCATCTCGAGATCATCCAGGAACGCCTGGAGCGTGAATTCAACCTCGACCTCATCACCACGGCGCCATCCGTCGTCTACAAGATCCACATGCAGAACGGCGATCTCATCGAGCTGCATAACCCGGCCGATTTCCCGGATGTCGTGAAGATCGAAAAGATCGAAGAGCCGTGGATCAAGGCGACCATCATGGTGCCCGATGAATATCTGGGCGCCATTTTGAAGCTGTGCCAGGAACGGCGCGGGCTGCAGGTCGATCTCACTTACGCCGGCAGCCGCGCCATGGTGGTCTATCGTTTGCCGCTCAACGAAGTCGTGTTCGATTTCTACGACCGCCTCAAATCGATCAGCCGCGGCTATGCGAGCTTCGACTATCACCTCGACGGCTATGAAGAAAGCGATCTGGTGAAGCTCAACATCCTGGTCAACAACGACCCGGTGGATGCGCTCTCCTGCATCGTGCATAAGAGCCAGGCGGAAAGCCGCGGCCGCGTGCTGTGCGAGAAATTGAAAGATCTCATCCCGCGGCAGCTCTTCAAGATCGCCATCCAGGCAGCGATTGGTGCCAAGGTCATCGCCCGCGAAACCGTCTCGGCTCTGCGCAAGGACGTGACGGCGAAATGCTATGGCGGCGACATCAGCCGTAAGCGCAAGCTCCTCGACAAGCAGAAAGAGGGCAAGAAGAAGATGCGCCAATACGGCAATGTCGAAATCCCGCAAAGCGCCTTCATCGCGGCCCTCAAGATCCACGAATAAGGCGGCGGATTGCTCTTATGGCGGCGTGTCGTCGCGGCGTCCTGAAAAGAGCAGGATGCCGCCGGCGGCCAGCATCACCGACCAAAGCGGCAGCATCAGCAGCGGCATGATCACGCGCTGCCACAGGAACAGCGAGATATTGCCCTCGACAAACCTCCGCAAGCCGCTGAGGCCCGCAGGCCAGATCATCGACCACAGATAGCCGGTCGCCATGCCGCTCCAGCTGTTGGATAGCAGGTTTTCGATGACGTCGAGCACCAGCAGCACGGCGCCGGAGGCAATCAGTGTCAGGGCGGCAAGGCGGAGGGGATTCATGGCGCCAATATTGCCTGACACGCCTCGATCGGTCGAGAGCCGCCAACGCAAAATCTCCGCCGGATGCCATTATTTCTGATAGGAATCAAAGGCCTGTCGACCGGCACGATGGACTATTGCCAGACGAATGTCCGCCCGCTAGGTTCCGCCCCGCGCCCGCCACAGCGCGCGCCGGATACACGTTCCGGCGACAAGGCTCTAGCGCCTGGCATGGAGAGATGGCCGAGTGGCTTAAGGCACACGCTTGGAAAGCGTGCATAGGGTAAAACCTATCGTGGGTTCGAATCCCACTCTCTCCGCCACCTTTCTAGTGATATCAATCACATAGATAGAATTTTTCGATTTACCCCCACTTCTACCCCCGCTGGCGTTTCTGGCGCCACTAGTGTGCCTTCGCGACTTCTGCGGTAGGGTAGTGCCGTTTCCTCGCGCGCAACGCGATCCAAATAATGGTGCGGTAGGGTAATGACGGCTGAGAAAGAGGCTCAAGAGAAAGAGCGGTATAAAGCCGCCGGACGAATACATAAAACTGCAATTGAGTGGCGAGGCTCTTTCCTCAATCGAATTGCAGTCATTGAACACGCATTGGCGGACCTTCTCACCCGGTACTTCTGCACCGACGACCCCTCTAAACAGGAAATATTCTTCACTAGCGTTGCTATGAAAATGCCGCTTGAGGGGAAGCGAGCGGTCCTAATTGAAATCGTGAAGGGCGACTACCCCCGATACTGGGCGAAGAACAAAGATTTCCTAACCGATCTCCAGAAGATCCAGGAGTTCAGAAACAAGCTTGCGCATTCCATTCTTGATGTCTCTGAGAAGGCACTTGCACGACCCATTGAGGAAGGTATCGGGTTTGTCCAGTGGCAAGCCGGGAAGCCGATGACAGAGATAGAATTTAATGAATGGGAAGTGAGAGCGAACATGGCCCTTGGAACCATCAAAGAACTAGAAAAGCTACTACCGTTCAAAGAAGCGCCTCTCGGAAATGACGACTAAGCGGGAGCGATATGGTGCTGCCTATCGCATGCGCTTTATCTCCACCATCAATTTACCTGACGGATGCTATGCCTTGGCCGGAGCGCGGTGGATCATCTGACCAATCACTCATAGCGAAATGACGTCAGAATAAACTACGAGGTGCAACTATGGCCGTAGTGTTTCAGTCCTCCATGAGGCGCAATCTATTTATGGCCTCGGTTATTAGCTTCGCTTTTGATGTCGCGATAATATTTGTTGTGGCCAAGAGTGTGTTTGACGAACCCAATCCATTCACCCTGGCAATTACAGTGGCGGTCGCGGCGCATTTAGCGGTGATGCTCTACACTCTTTATTCCGTCCTGAAGCGGTGGCTTTGGTTCTTTATGTTTGAACGAGAAGACCGTATCAAAACCATACTGGTAGAGTTTGAGCGGTTGAAAATGCCTGCACCCGAAAGCCAATACGCTGATGCAGAGGAATATCTTACGCAGGCCGCTCTGAACGACGACATCCCAGCCCGTTCGCGGTTGGCTGCAGGAACCCTTCTGGGATACTTAGGTGGTTCAAAGCTATTTGACCGAATGCTTGCCGCAATCGTTCTAGAAGCGGCTATCAAGCGCTATCTGCCCCATCGCTACGGTACTGAGTAGGATTCCATGTCAAATTCTATGACAGTCATGCTTGATGTCGCAGGCGGTATCATCATCGGTGCAGCTGTTATTGGGCTTTTCGTTCTCGGGCTTGGACTGGCGCTGCATCGAGATGACGTACTAGATAGCTATCCGACGGCGCCTCTCGGAATCATCGTGATGCTTACAGCGACCGGCGTCGCAATCTGGATCGTGTTTATGAGATAGTCGCGGCATCCCTAGACGTCCGGGCCGGGCAATGTCTTCACACGGCGAATCAATTCGCGCATAAATGCCCGCTCCTGAGCCGCCGCAGCACTGAACCGGCCATGTTTCCATGCATTCTGGTTGCCTCTCGGCGCTCCGCCACCGCAGCCGTGCATGCGGCAAACTCGCCCTTTGCCAACCGCATTATTTCTGCATGGTTCCTTTGTTCGCTTGGAGCGCGCGCGGCATCTCATAATTTTCTTCAAGCCGACTGTTGTGAATGGGGTGCATGGGGTTGTTCGTCGATTTTCTTCGCTGCCCCCTGCCCTCCTCTGGCACCTACTGCAATGGCCGCCTGTTCGGCATTCACCGTAACATGCTGGTGCGTGACGCTGACGCGCTGCTCGCCACCTGTGCGATAGCGTCTCCAGGCTTCTGTTTGAGCGGCGAAGGTTCGGAGTAGTTTGATCAAAAATCCCCCATTTGCATCAAGCTGTGGAATGGTCTCGACTCCGGTACAGAGTCGCTCCTGAAATCGTCCGATCAAAAAATTCGTTCCGACCATCTGCACTGCTAGCATTGCCTCGATAGGGTCGCGCGGCTTCAGTTCGGCGATAAAAGCCAATGACGCATTTACTTTGTCCTCGCTGGCTCCAGCCTTGCCAGACGTCGCAACGATAATCTGGTTTAGAAGTTCAAGCGATGCATCGCCGCTGACTAGGCCAAGACCATTCGCAAGTCGAGCCATAGCGACAGTGCTGGCGTTCTCATCTTTCCCGAAGACGCTCATAGCAGGTTCAAGCCAGACTTGAGTGTTCCGTGCGTCTTTCTGAACAATGGCAACCTTGGGCGGTCTTCTGTGGAGAGAACGGCCCTGTTCTCTAACCGCAATTTCGGCCAATTCTGCGTCACGTGGGCAATAGGTCTCAGCCGGCGTTATGGGCGCCGCTTTCGCCCTCTTGCCCACTCTTGCTGGACTAATGGTCACTCGCTGTTGCCTCGCAGATTGTGCATGCTCTCATCCAGAATATAGAAGGTCTCCGTCTTTACGGTGTACCGCACATTTCCAACTCCGTTAGAATCAAACACTCTCTTCATTGCTTGGGATCTGAGTTCGGTGCTGATACACCGCGCTTGAGGTGTATCGTACGCCGTGATGTAGAGGCAGCTTTCTGTTCTCGGAAGGCTTCGACTTCGGCTCGCTTCGCTTTCCAGTCGTTCGTTGGAGAGTTGCCAGACTTGTCGGCGTAAAAGGTTATGCGGAATCGCGAAGGTTGATTTGTGAATGCCCAGCGGCCGCCGCGTTCAAATGCAATCAAACCCAGACGCACGCACTCTTCAATAGCCGTACGTATGAGGGCCGCTGTCATTCCTGCATCGCGCAACTGTTTGTGAGTGGCACGCAAGTTTCCATTTTCGCGGCCTGCGTGATTACAATGTTCAATAAGCAGAAAGTCCATTAGCCGCTGCTCAACTTTAAATACAACAATGACAGATTTCATTTTCGCACCATCCGACCGACCAACGGCCAATGCGGGCTGATGCAGTTGCGCCAAAAGGCGCACCGACTTAAAGTCATGATGCTTTCCTAATCTAGATCGCAAAAGAGACTGCGCCCCGGCATCGCAAGTGTCCGGGGCGTTCTGCTTAGATCGCGCGCCCCGTCGCCTTGGCTAACCACTCTCTAAGCGCGTCAAATGGAATCAGTCGTCGTTTTCCAAACTTCGCTGATGCGAGCCGACCCGCTTTGAGTTCCTGGTATAGCAGTGAACGTGAGATGCCGGCCCGCTTGGCGGCCAATGAAATAGAGAGTGCTAGCGGGTCTTCGCCCCTGCTTGCCGGGGCTAATTCTTGTACGGGCAGATTTGTCATCGTCGGCCATCCTTTCTTGTTGGTTGCCGACGTACAAACTCAGGTCAATGGGGGACAGTTAAAACCAACGTGAATTAAATATCTGGCCATCAAATTCTGGCAAAATTTCCTGACCTAGCCCTCGTTTGCCTTTGAAGTTGGAAATGAAAGGGCTCCCCCGCCCGTTGGTATGTTTGCCGAAGCAGAATAGCCCCCGAAACTACCAAACAATTCGCCAGATAGTGCTTTGGCGATCAGCATTCTATACGAATGGTCTTCTTTCTTGGCGGCGCTAAGGTCGCCCTTCAGCTTGGCGAGGGAGCAAGTACTTTTGGCGGCGTAGTAGGGATGAATCTTCCCAAGCTTCGTCGGATTTCCTGCCAAGCTCTTTAGAATCGCTGTCTGCTGACCACCAACTGACCTTTTTCTCAATTCCCGCTGCACATAGCCCAACAGTGACTTCCTTGCTTCAATAGCAACTTCGGCATTTAGCTCATTTGGTCTGCCTCTTCTCTTTCTTGGCTCCGTTTTGAATCCGGGCTCATGTAGCCGTGCAAGTGCTAGCGCCAATCCGCGCCAGTCGATTTCGAGATTGTGAGCGTAAGTTTTTTCTCTGTAGGCGAGTGCGGATAGTTTGGCGTCGCACAACCTTTTCCAATCATTATATGTAGGCCCAAACTCTCGGCTGAGCAGTCCTGGGGCAAGTACAGCCGATTCAGCCTTTGGAGGCTCCGGGAACAATGGGAAATCCTCCAAGATTGCTTGCCAAGCAGGTTTCTCTTCTTTCATCGGCGCGCCCTCAATTTATAGACCTGTGCTTCCGATACTTGTCGAACAGAAACGTAGCCCGCCCACGCCTCCATTAGGCGCTTACGTTTCTCGAAAAGGTCTCCGCGACGATAAGCCGCCTCTACCTTGTCGCCGATGGCATGAGCCAGGGCCATTTCGGCTACTTCACGCGGAAAGTTCGTTTGTTCGGCCGCCCAGTCTCGGAAGGTGGAGCGGAAGCCGTGTGCCGTGAGGTCTTGCCGCTTCATTCGCTTCAGTAACGACAGGATGGCGTTGTTCGATAAGGAGCGCTCTGGCTTGCCAGGAAACACAAAGGTGCAAAGCTCCCCATTGGGCATTTGCTGACGGTGCTTGCGGCGTTCCGTCAGGATGGCAACTGCCCTCGCCGTGAGGGGAATGCGATGTTCTCGCGCGGCCTTAATTCGATTGGCGGGAATAACCCAGACCTTTGCCTTCAGATCAATTTCGTCCCAGCGAGCGCCTATGACTTCGCTGGTCCGGGTCGCGGTCAGAATCAGCAACTCCAGGGCATGCGCGGCATCGCCGGGCTGTGTACGCAGCGTCGCCACGAAATCGCCAATCTCGGCATAGGGCAAAGCAGGATGGTGTCGAACGCGGCGCACTTTCGACGGCTTGGGCAAGAGGTTAGAGAGATGGCCGCGCCAACGGGCCGGGTTGTCCCCCCTACGATGCCCCCGAGCTGTTGCCCAATCCAGGACGGACTCAATCCGGCCCCGGACGCGGCTAGCTGTTTCGGTTTTTGTGGCCCAGATCGGCTCCAAAATTTGATGTACTAAGCCAGCGTCGATTTCCTGCACTGGCAGGCGCCCGATCAAGGGGTCGGCATAGGCCTTCAGGGTGCTACGCCATTGCTCGCTGTGCTTGGCATTCCGCCAGCTTGCGCTATGCGCCCGAATATAAGCATCGGCGGCATCTTGGAACGTCACGGCCTTGGCCGCTGCCGCCCGACCGGCAGCCCGCCCAGCGGCTTTTGCGTCGATAGGATCGATGCCGTCCGATTTCTGATTGCGGGCGGCTACGGCCTTCTGGCGGGCTTGGGCGAGGGAAACGTCATTGAGAGAGCCCAGCCCCATTTCCCGCGCGCGGCCATTCAGTTTGTAGCGAAGAATCCAGGACCGCGCCCCGGCACTGGAAACCTGGAGATATAAGCCATTTCCATCGGCGTACATGCCGGGTTGCTTTGCACGCGATACCGCCAGCGCCGATAACCGCTCGATTTTCCGTCCCATGCCGCGCGCTCCTACCCACATGCCTACCCACACTCTAGCTCTAGACTATGGGAATCGGTGCTGGACAATGCAAGGCAGCTATGACCAGAAAGCCTCATTAAAGCGGACTTTCTGAATACGATGACAACCGGAAGAAAATCACCCTGGACGCTGGTTTGACGGACACTCTCTCCGCCACCCTGCGCCCTACGGGCTTCGGGTGGCAGGCCACCCGGAGACCGTAGGGCGCAGGGTGATCTCCCGAAGCTGCGTAGCAGCGCAGGGAGACAGTTGCTTCAGAATCAACTCCAAAGCTTCGACCGAGACTTTGCCATCCAACGCGCCACCGCTTAAGGTTGCGCCATGTGGTATGTCTACTTTCTCCAGTTGAACAATGGTGACGTCTACGTTGGTTCAACTAACGACCTGAAACGTCGCTTTGCGTCACATCAAAATGGGCAGGTCCTGTCGACCAAGCCATATCTCCCTGCGATCCTGAAATCTTACGTGGCCGTTGAGACGGAAGAGCATGCCCGAGAGCTTGAGGGGTACTTCAAATCGGGTTCCGGCAAGGCAGTTGCTCTAAAGCGCCTCGTTAGAAGGTAACAAACCGACGTCTGCCCTCAGAAGATTGCACGGCGGATTGGCGGAAAGCCGCCGCCTGACGCATCTGTCCGTGGCACGCGGGAATCGATATCTTGCGTTTCGGTGATATGAGGCTCCTAGTTGAGGTTGATCTGGTTGGACAGATCGCTGGCTGTCGCAAATCAGTTGGCATGCTTGTCATGCGCCTGCAGAAGCGACGGGCAATTCCAACCGGTTCCTAAGGAACCGATGAATGACCTAAAAACGTTGCTGTGCGTCTACGGCATGGTTGCCGCCGTGATGATCAGCGTTTTCTGCGGCGTCGTTCTTCTGAAAACGGTCTACAACACCAACCTTCTGACGGTGGCGAAAACATGACGACGCGCATTACCACGCGCGTGGTGACATTCGCGCATCCCTTCACACTGGGAGAGCCGGACGATACGCATCCGGCCGGCAGCTATTCGGTCGAAACCGAAGAAGAGCTGCTTCAGGGTGTCTCCTTCCCTGCCTACCGACGCACCAGAGTGTCGATGCAGCGCGTCGAGGCCGAAAGAACTCTCGGTTTGCTGCAGATCGAAACGATCGATCCCGAGCAACTGGACCACGCCCTATTCAAGGACAATTCCTGATCACCTGATGCGCGAACATGGCTCTCTATCCCGCTTTCGTCGTGGAAAGAAAACCGCATGAAATACTTCACCCCGCCTTTGGTCGTCCCCGTTGCGCTCTTACTGGTCGTCCTCGTCATCGGTCTCTACCGTTCCATGGGTTGAGCGGGCATATCATGCCGCCCGATTCAGTCGATCTCGACGGTCACCGCAGTGGCGCAGAGCAGCAGGCCACAGAACAGCGCCGGCAGCTTGAAGCCGTGCGTCAGGATCAGGGCCGGCTGAAGCAGCGTCAAAGTGCCTTCGATGCCTTTATCTCGGCGGGACCGGCGCAAAGCTGGCCAGAGGCGGCCGCGCGCGCCCAATACGTCATCCAATTGCTGATGGACACCTATGGGGTCAGGGATCCGCGGCAGCGCGAATTGGTGACGCGCGTTTTCAGCGATTTCTCTGTCTTGGCGGGTGCTGCGTCAAAGAGTCCCGACGTCGAATGAGGCGGTCGACGTGTCTGGCCGGACTATAGAGCCCCCCTTTCGTTGTTAGCGGATTGCCGAGCTGGTCTTGACCCGCTAAAAATTGCGGCATGGCGATGGGGCTGGCTGCTTTAAGGCGACGTCATTTCCTGCTGGGGGCTGCGGCTGCCGGCATCGGCTGCATTTCAAGTGCAGCGCGGGCCAACGAAAAGCTGCTGCGCATCGCCTATCCCGATAAATCGCCGCCCAATTCCTGGGAGGATCGCGATCACCGCATGCACGGCGTCACGGTCGATCTCATGGCCGCGGTGGCAAAGGCCGCGGGGTACCGATTCCACCCGCTGCCGCTTCCCTTGCCACGCGTTCAGCTGGAAGTGGAAAGCGGTGAGGCCGACGGTATGTGCCTGGTGGTGACGCCGGCGCGGCAGAAATATGCCGTCGCTGCCAGCGAACCGCTCACCACCGGTCCAGTGACCATCTTCGTGCGTCGCGACAACCCGGCACTCGAACGTCTTCAAGAGGTGCGCTCGCTGGACGATCTCGCCCGGGCCGATGTGACGGTGGTCGGCATCACCGGCAATGGCTGGGTGAAAAAGAACATCGAGGATCGCGGCATCCGGACCGAACACGCCAACGGCACCGTCGGCACCGTGCGCATGCTGATCGGCAAGCGCGGCGACGTCGTCGTCGACATGTCCTCGCAGATCAATTGGATCCTTAAAGACATTCCCGGCGGTGGCGATATCGTGGAACTGCCGGTCGTGATGGAAGAGGTCGACTGGCATTTGCAGATCAGCAAGAAGTCGCCCGTCCTCGCGGACCTGCCGCTTCTCACCAGCGCGATCAAGGAATTGAAGGCATCGCCCCTCTATGAGGCAATCCTGAAGAAATATGGGGTGAAGGCGTAGCGCCCCCCTACTTCTTCACCTTCTTCATGACCTTTTCGAGGAAGGTCGGGTGCTTGCCCCATTCGACGCGGTCGGGGATGGGTTCGGTGGTGGCGCGTTCGACCAGTTTTTCCCGCATGCTGCGGATCATGCGGCCGACCTCTTCGGCCTCGACATTCTCGGCCAAGGTTTCGGTGGTCCGGGTGAGGCCGAGATCGCTTTCGGTGATATCCATTTCGTTTGCTGCCTGCACGATGCGTTCTGAGATCTGCTGCGGTGAGACGTCGGCGCCGTGCAGCACGGCATACTGGCCGAGATCTGGCTTGGTGACGATGCCGGTATCGGTTGCTTCCACCAGCACCTCGCCGATGCGCTTGTCGAGGGCATCGCGGCGTTCCTGGGTCATCTTGCCGAAGCTGCGTTCAGAGACAGCCTTCGACTGGAAGAGCGTCATGCCGAGCTTGCCGGCGCCTTGTTTGGCGACACCCTTGGCAAGCTGGCCGAATTCGTCGCCCGTTGCCATGGGGTCGGTATCGACGATGCTGGCAAGCGGGGCATAGCCGCGCGAATTGCTGGCCGAGAGCATCAGCCACCAGGTCTTGGCGCGGTTGCCCGTGCGAGCGTTGAGTTCGAAAATTTTCTCGCCGATGATGGGCGTGTGGATGCGCGCGGTCGCCGTGGTGGCGCCGGTCTGCAGCAACAGCTTGGCCATGAAGCGCAGGAAGAGCAGACGGTCTTCCTGTGCCACGAAATTCACCAGATGATCATCGACAAGTCCGCGCAAAGGCCTTCCGAAATGTTTACCGAAATTGCCGCGCGCCTCGTGGATCCGGGTTGCCTGATCGATCAGAAAAGACATGTCCCAACTATCGGACATCAAATCCCCGCGTTAATGGTTGGTATCGCTCGCCCCTGTCTCCAATCTGACAACAGTTGGTTAAGTAATGGTGAAAAACCCCGATTTTCTGCCCACGCATAATCGCTAAAAAGCCCCATAAACACGCGCGAAATGAGGCGTTCCGGGCATGCTGCCAGCACGTCGCGCCAGCACCCCTTTTGGCGACAGCACGCCGGCCGATTTTTGATCTTCCGGCGTGCTGTGCGGGGGTGCTTCACACCGCCGGCGGATTGAGCCGCGCGAAGGCTGCTTGCCGGTAATAGGGGAAATGGGGATAGGCCGCCTCCGTGGCGCTCGCGGCATCGAGGGCCTTCACCTGATCCGGTGTCAGGTTCCACCCCACGGCACCCAGATTCTGCTTCAGCTGTTCTTGCGTGCGAGCGCCGATGATGACCGATGCCACGGTGGGGCGTTGCAGCAGCCAGTTGAGGGCCACCTGCGGCACCGACTTGCCGGTCTCGGCGGCAACCGCATCAAGCGCGTCGACAATGCGGTAGAGCCGCTCCTCATCGACCGGCGGGCCGAAGCTTGCGGTTTCATGGAGGCGGCTGGTTTCGGGGAGCTTCGCCCCGCGCCGCACCTTGCCGGTGAGGCGACCCCAGCCGAGCGGGCTCCAGACCAATGCGCCCAACCCCTGGTCGCGTCCCAGCGGCATCAGCTCCCATTCATAGTCGCGGCCGATGAGGGAATAATAGGCCTGGTTCGCCACATAGCGCGGCCAACCGTTCTTATCCGCAACGCTGAGCGATTTCATGATCTGCCAGCCGGCGAAATTGGAGACGCCGATATAGCGGATCTTGCCGGCGCGAATGAGGCCATCCAGCGTCTCCAGCACTTCCTCGACCGGCGTTCCCGCATCGAAGGCATGGAGCTGCAGCAGATCGATGTAATCGGTGCCAAGGCGCCTCAGCGCATCCTCGACCGCGCGGATGAGGCGGATGCGCGAGGTGCCGGCATCATTGGGACCATCACCCATGGGCAGGCCCGTCTTGGTCGAAATCAGCACGGCATCGCGCCGCCCCTTGATCGCCGCCCCCAGTACCTCTTCCGAGGCGCCATTCGAATAGACATCGGCCGTGTCGAAGAGATTGAGCCCGGCCTCCAGGCAGATATCGACCATGCGACGGGCTTCCGCTGCATCGGTCTGGCCCCAGGCGCCGAAGAGCGGGCCGGCGCCGCCGAATGTGCCGGCGCCGAAACTCAAGGCCGGCACCATCAGCCCGGAATTTCCAAGACGACGATATTCCATGATGTTTGTCCTTAAAACGGATGTTGAGCGGGATCAGGCGATGGCGGCCGCGATGGCGGCGCGCCGGTTGGAAAGCCTTGTTGCCACGAAGGCGACCACGATCGCGGCGACAGGGAAGAGGGCGGCCGCCAGCGGCACGGCATTGAGGCCGGGACCGTGCTCGATGACGACACCGCCCGCCCAGGCGCCGATGGCATTGCCGAGGTTGAAGGCCGCGATATTGAAGCTGGAGGCAAGGCTCTGCCCCGCGCCCTCAGCCTTGGAGAGCACCCACATCTGCAACGGTGCCACCGTGGCAAAGCCGGCAGCACCCAGCAGGCCCACCGCCACCACCGCCGCCGGTTGCGACCACAGGGCCGGCATGGTCAGTGCCAGCGCCACGCCAAGCGCTGCCATCGATCCGAACACGGTGGCGATGAGGTTGCGATCGGCAAGCTTGCCGCCGATGAGATTGCCGATGATGAGACCGCCGCCGAAGACCAGCAGGATCGGTGAGACGGCCGTGTCGGCAAAGCCGGCAATCCCGGTCAGCATGGGTGCGACATAGGTGAAGACGGCAAAGACGCCGGCATAGCCGAGAACCGTGGTGAGCAGGCCGAGCAGCACGGGCGCCCGCAGGATCGCCTTCAAATCGCTGCGCCAATCGCTCACCTCGGGTGCCGATTCATCCTGCGGCACCAGCATGGCGATGACGGCGAGCGCCACGGCACCCACGGCGGCCACCGCCCAGAAAGTGGCGCGCCAGCCGAATTCCTGGCCCAGCCATGTCCCGAAGGGCACGCCGAGGATATTGGCGACGGTGAGGCCGGTGAACATGACGGCGATGGCCGAGGCGCGCTTCTCCTGTGCCACCAATCCCGTCGCGACGACTGAGCCGACGCCGAAGAAGGTGCCGTGGGCCAGGGCAGTGAGAACGCGCGCAGCGGCAAGCCAGCCATAGCTGGGGGCGAGCGCACAGGCGGCATTCCCCAGCGTGAAGATCACCATCAGCGCGATCAGCACGGTCTTGCGGGGCCAGCGCGCGGTGAGGGCGGTGAGGACCGGCGCGCCGACAACGACACCCAGCGCATAGCCGGAAATGAGCAGGCCGGCGCTGGCGATGGTGACGCCAAGCTCACGGCTCACCTCCAGCAGCAGACCCATGATGACGAATTCAGTGACGCCGATGCCGAACGCGCCGGCGGTCAGTGCATAAAGTGCCAAAGGCATGATTTGCCTCATCTTTCAAAAGGACATGCGGGACTTCCGCAAAAGATAGGCAAGATGCCGCCGATGAATTAGACTGGCATAAATCAAATCATTTATGATTTTAATTCACATATGGCGAGCCACGAGATCAACCGATCCGGCGAGATGGAGGTTTTCACCCGCGTGGTGGAGCTGGGCGGCTTCTCGCAGGCCGCACGGGCCTGCCGCCTCACCCCGTCCGCCGTGAGCAAGCTGGTATCCCGGCTCGAGGCACGATTGGGTGCGCGCCTCCTCAACCGCTCGACCCGCAAGCTGCTGCTGACGCCGGAAGGGCAGGGCTTCTATGAACGCGCCGCACGGATCCTGGCCGACCTCGCCGATGCCGAGCGCAGCGTCGCGACGGGCGAGATGCCCATGGGGCGCATTCGCCTCAACACCAGCGCTTCTTATGCGACGCATATCCTGGCCAAGATCCTGCCGGGCTTCATCGCGCGCTATCCGGCGGTGACGCTCGATCTCGTGCTCACGGACGCCATCGTCGATCTCCTCGCCGACCGGACCGATGTCGCCATTCGCGCCGGGCCGATGAAAAGCTCCAGCCTTACCGCACGCAAGCTCGGCGATACGCCCATGCAGATCGTGGCGTCACCCGCCTATCTCGCGCAATTCGGAACACCGCACAGCGTCAAGGATCTCGACGGCCACAATCGGCTCGGCTTTGCCTATGTGCGCAGCGTCGATGGCTGGTTGCTACGTGACGCGACCGGCAAGGCGGTGACCGTGCCGGCCTCTGGCCGCGTGCAGGCGAGCGATGGCGAGGCTTTGCGCCATCTGGTGCTCGCCGGGGTCGGCATGGCGCGGCTCGCCGGCTTCACCGTGCGCGACGACATTGCCGCCGGCCGCCTGGTCCCGGTGCTGGACGACATCAACGCGCATGAGGACGAAGCCTTTCACGCCGTCTATGTCGGCCAGGGCGGGCCGTTGCCGACGCGCGTGCGTGCCTTGCTCGACTATCTGGCGGCATTCGGCCGGGTCAGCTGAAGACTTCGACTGCATCGCCGCAATCGACGACAAGGCGGCACGGCGACAAGGCCGACATATCGATGGCTTTGCGTATGGTCGCTATGTCGCTTCCCGTCGCGACAAGATAGATATAAGCCTCACCCGCCTCGACGATTGAGGCTTGCGCCTTGGCATCCTGCAATCGCGACGTCAGCTTGCGGGCGATATGCGCCGACCCTGCTTTGAGATGAATGGTCTTCACTTCGCAGGTGATCGCCCAGCCGGCGCGCTCGGCGATCAGATCCGGCCCGCGCGTCGCCATCGATATCGGCGCAAACGCGATCCCCGTGCAGCCGATCGTCTGCAGATAGATGAAAGCCCGCGCTTCATTGAAGCGGTCCTGCGCCTGCGGCCAGGCAC
Source organism: Pseudomonadota bacterium (assembly GCA_016183985.1). Taxonomy (GTDB): domain Bacteria; phylum Pseudomonadota; class Alphaproteobacteria; order Dongiales; family Dongiaceae; genus Dongia. The sequence goes on from JACPDN010000010.1 coordinate 516,376, forward strand.
GCAGCGGATTGCGCTGATCGATCTGGCACAGCGTGCTGGCCTTCAATGCCCGCCACGCCTCTTCCGGCAAAGCCGACAGCAGATCCTGCCAGTATTGCGCAGCGTCTTGCGGCAATCCACCCAGATGACGCTGCCAGGCACGGCGTTTGGCCTTGCCGTCGATGCCGGCCATAAAATCGGCGATGCGTGGCACGGTGCTTACACCTCCGTCACGTGATCATAGGCGAGTTTCAGTGCATGGGCGCGGATGTCGCCGGGCCAGTCTGCCATCTGCACTTCAAGCGTCGGCCGGTCGCCGGCATAGAGCGCGCGGATCGCCGCTTCGAAACCGGCAAGATCGCCCGCCATCGCCGACATGAAATGATAGGCCGCATCCTGCGCGCGGCGCTGGGCGCGCTTGGCTTCGGCCCAGCCGTCCTCGCGCTTGCGCGCCTCGTCGATGAGCTTGCGCAGGGCGACCGAGGCACCGCCGGATTGGGCGCCCAGCCATTCCCAATGCCGCGGCAGCAGGGTCACTTCGCGCGCGACGACGCCGAGCTTGGGCCGGCCGCGGCCGCGTGCCTCGCCGATCGCTTCGGCAGGCGGCGAGGCATAGCGCGCGGCGACCTCCGCCTCGCTTCCCCTGGTGTCGAGATCGATCGCCCGTCCGGTCGCATCGGCATAGATGAGAATGGGCGCGCCAGGTGTCGCTTCCGCGCGTTTCACGGCAAGGGCAATATGGCCCAGCGGGCCGGCAGCGAGGCGGTGCTGGCCAGCGAAGGCGGTATAGGTATCGGTCATGGCTCTTTCCTTGGTAAGCGGGAGGCAATTATTACCCGGATAAATATATGCGCGTCAATACTATCCGGGTAAAATTAATTTATCTTGTAACTTGACAGGGTTAAGTGCTGCCCGGATGATCATCCCCAAGGGGTTGACCGCGATCGCCCCGTGAGGCTTTGGCTGGAGTATCGCGTCCGCATCTCCCAAAATGGAGTGGACGTCGCCATGCCTGGTCCCGACAGCATTACCTCTCAGCAACTCTTCCGCCTCATCGGCCTGCCCGATTGTCCCGTCATTATCGATGTGCGCGATGACGATGATTTCGCAGCCGACCCACGCGTTATCCCAACCGCCACGCGCCGCGATTACACCCGCGTCGCCGATTGGGCGCGCGATTTGGCAGGGCACGCCGTCATCGTCACCTGCCAGCGCGGCCTGAAGCTCAGCCAAGGTGTCGCCGCCTGGCTGCGGCATGAAGGCATTGCTGCCGAAAGTCTCGATGGCGGGCATGAGGACTGGCTCGCCCAAAACGGCCCGCTGGTCCGCGACAGCGCGCTGCCCCGACGCGATTCGCTTGGCCGGACATTGTGGGTCACGCGCGCGCGGCCGAAGATCGATCGCATCGCCTGCCCCTGGCTCATTCGCCGCTTCGTCGATCGCAATGCCATCTTCCTCTTCGTCGCGCAAAGCGAGGTGATGAGCGTCGCCGATCGTTTCGGCGCCACACCCTTCGACATTGACGGCGCCTTTTGGAGCCACCGTGGCGAACGATGCACCTTCGACACGATGCTGGAGGAATTCGGCCTCAATTCAGATGTGTTGGAAAGATTGGCGGTCGTCGTGCGCGGTGCCGATACCGACCGGCTGGATCTGGCACCGCAATCGGCCGGCTTGCTCGCGGCCTCGCTGGGATTCTCGCGCATGTACAAGGACGACGTGGCACAGCTCGAAGCGAGCCTCTCGCTCTATGATGCCTTCTACCGCTGGTGCCGCGATGCCGTGGGCGAAGCCCATAATTGGGTGGGCCATCAGGGCAAAGCCGCCAAATGAATATGCCCGAGCGGAGATTGCCGACCTTTGGACAGGCGTTCAGGGTCTGGCTCAAAATCGGCCTGTTGTCCTTCGGTGGCCCGGCCGGGCAGATCGCGCTCATGCACCGTGTGGTGGTCGATGAACTGAAATGGGTCGGCGAGCGGCGGTTCCTGCACGCGCTCAATTTCTGCACCCTGCTGCCGGGGCCGGAGGCGCAGCAGCTTGCCACCTATCTCGGCTGGCTGATGCATGGCGTGAGGGGCGGGCTGATGGCGGGCCTGCTCTTCATCCTGCCAGGCGCCCTCGTCATGCTGCTCCTCTCGCTTTCCTTTGTACTGCTGGGGCATCTGCCACTCATTGCGGGCCTGTTCTTCGGATTGAAATGCGCGGTGCTGGTGTTGGTGGTCGAAGCGCTGTTGCGCGTCGGCCGGCGTGCCTTGAAGGGCAAGGCCGCCTATGCCATGGCGGCCGCGGCCTTCATCGGCCTCTTCCTGCTGAAAATCCCGTTCCCGCTCATCGTCATCGGCGCAGGTGTGATCGGATTGCTGGCCCCACGCCATTTCACCCATCGCTGGCACGAGGCGGATGACGGCAGCGCCACGGCCTTGGTCGATGCCCTGCTGCTGGCTGATCCGCAACGTGCGCAGCGTCTTGCAGGCCAGGCGCGGCGCGCCGGAATCGCCGCCGTCGCCCTGTGGCTGGTGCCGGCCTTGTTCCTCATTCTCGTCACCGGCGGCACCTATGGCGATATCGCTGCCTTCTTCTCGAAGATGGCCGTGGTCACCATGGGCGGTGCCTATGCGGTGTTGGCCTATGTGGCGCAGGATGCCGTGCAATCCTATCACTGGCTCACCGGGCCGGAGATGCTGACCGGATTGGGCTTGGCCGAAACGACGCCGGGACCGCTCATCCTGGTGCTGCAATTCGTGGGGTTCCTCGCGGGCTTTCGCGAAGGCGGCGTACCGGGTGCCTTTGCCGGTGCCGTCATCACGCTCTGGGTCACCTTTGCGCCGTGCTTCGCCTTCGTCTTCCTGGGGGCACCCTGGATCGAGAGGATGCAAGGGAGCCGCCTTCTCGCCGGCGGCCTCGCCGCCATCACCGCGGCCGTGGTGGGTGTCATCGCCAATCTGGCGTTGTGGTTCGCGCTTCATGTGCTCTTTGAGGCGCAAAGCACCGTGGCGCTGGGGCCGCTCCGGCTCGACCTGCCGGTGCTTTCCAGCATCGATCCCACGGCAGCGATCCTGGCATTGCTCGCGGCCCTAGCCTTGTTCCGCTTTCGCTTAGGCCTCCTCGCCACGCTGGCGCTGACCTCCGCCTGCGGCCTGATCTTGACGCTGATCTGAAGCAACACCCCTCACCCCGTTATCGCGGGGCGAGGGGTTGGGGTGAGAGGTGCTTAGGCAAGGTCGAAGCGGTCGAGGGTCATCACCTTGGCCCAGGCCGCCACGAAATCCGTGACGAACTTCTTTTCCGCATCCGCGCTGCCATAGACTTCGGCCAAGGCGCGGAGCACCGAATTGGACCCGAAGACCAGATCGGCACGGGTGCCGGTCCATCTCACGTCGCCACTCTTGCGGTCGCGCCCTTCATAGACATCCTTCGCCTCGCTCACCGACTTCCACTCTGTCCCCATATCGAGCAGGTTGACGAAGAAGTCGTTGGTGAGCGTCTCCGGCCGCTTGGTGAAGACACCATGCTGTGTCGCCCCGCTATTGGCGCCCAGCACACGCAGGCCCCCCACCAGCACCGTCATCTCCGGTGCTGTCAGGGTCAGCAGATTGGCCTTGTCGATCAGCAGATGCTCGGCCGGCAAGGGCAGCCGCGCCGTTTGGTAATTCCGGAAGCCGTCGGCCACAGGTTCCAGCACGGCGAAGGAATCGATATCGGTCTGTGCTTGGGCCGCATCGGCGCGACCGGCCGCAAACGGCACCGTCACATGGTGGCCAGCCTTCTTCGCCGCCGCCTCGACGCCCGCATTGCCGGCCAGCACGATGAGATCGGCCAGCGAGATCTTCTTCTCTCCGCTCTGCGCCTTGTTGAACTCGGCCTGGATCCCTTCCAGGACTTTCAGCACCTTGGCCAGTTCGGCTGGCTGGTTGACCTCCCAATCCTTCTGCGGGCTGAGGCGGATGCGCGCCCCATTGGCGCCGCCGCGCTTGTCGGAGCCACGATAGGTCGAGGCCGAGGCCCAGGCCGTCGAGACCAGCTGCGAGACGGTGAGGCCCGAGGCCAGCACCTTGGCCTTGAGGCTCGCCGCATCCGCGTCATCGATCAGCTTGTGATCGACGCTGGGGATCGGATCCTGCCAAATCAATTCCTCCGTCGGCACCTCGGTGCCCAGATAGCGGGCGCGCGGTCCCATGTCGCGATGGGTGAGCTTGAACCAGGCGCGGGCGAAGGCATCGGCGAAGGCGTCGGGGTCTTCATAGAACTTGCGCGAGATCTTCTCGTAGGCGGGGTCCATGCGCAGCGCGATGTCGGTGGTGAGCATCGCCGGCGCACGGCGCTTTGATTTATCAAACGGGTCCGGCACGGATCCGGCGCCGGCACCGCCCTTGGGCTGCCATTGATGGGCACCGGCCGGGCTCTTGGTCAGTTCCCATTCATAGCCGAACAGGTTCCAGAAGAAGTTGTTGCTCCATTTCGTCGGGGTCGAGGTCCAGATCACCTCGAGGCCGCTGGTGATCGCATCGGCACCGATGCCGGTGCCGTGGCTGCTGCGCCAGCCGAGACCCTGTTCTTCGAGATCGGCACCCTCCGGTTCCGCGCCCACATGGCTCGCAGGGCCGGCGCCATGGGTCTTGCCGAAGGTATGACCGCCGGCGATGAGCGCCACGGTCTCCTCGTCATTCATCGCCATGCGGGCGAAGGTCTCGCGGATATCCTTGGCGGCCGCCAGCGGATCGGGATTGCCGTCGGGGCCTTCCGGGTTCACATAAATGAGGCCCATCTGCACGGCGCCGAGATGGCCTTCCAGCTGCCTTTCGCCGGAATAGCGCTTGTCGCCGGCAAGCCAGGCGGTTTCCGAACCCCAATAAACCGTTTCCGGCTCCCACACATCGGGGCGGCCGCCGGCAAAGCCGAACGTCTTGAAGCCCATGGATTCCAGCGCCACATTGCCGGCGAGGATGATGAGATCGGCCCAGGAGATCTTGCGGCCATATTTCTGCTTCACCGGCCAGATCAGGCGCCGGGCTTTGTCGAGGCTCACATTGTCGGGCCAGGAATTCAGCGGCGCGAAACGCTGCTGCCCGCCGCCCGCGCCGCCGCGCCCGTCACCGATGCGATAAGTGCCGGCGCTGTGCCAGGCCATGCGGATGAAGAGCGGCCCGTAATGACCGAAATCCGCCGGCCACCAATCCTGCGACTGCGTCATCAGCATCCTGAGATCCTGCTTCACCGCTTCGAGATCGAGCGATTTGAATTCCTTGGCATAGTCGAAATCATCGCCCATCGGGTCGGAACGCGGAGAATGCTGGTTGAGGAGCTCGACGCGCAGCTGGTTGGGCCACCAATCGCGGTTCGCGGTGCCGCTACCTGAGGATTGGTGAAACGGGCATTTGGCTTCGGCTTCGGCTTTAACGTCATTCATGGCTGGGGCTCCCTCACATCGTCATTGTCAGTGCCATTGTCGGAACGAATGTTACGGCCACCATCATGATCCCGTGGGCCTTCGCGGAGAAATCGATAGTCCTGCGCCCAGTCATGGACAAAATCGATCAAAGCAGGGAAGCGGGCGCCGACTCTTGCCATGCAACCGGATAATTAGGAACGTAAACGGTCCGCCTTCGGCCTACCCTTCCGACTATTGTCGGTATTTCTTAACGCCGGCGATTAACCCAGCATTAAATGAGCGCACCCATAGTCAAGAGGTGCCCCGAGGAAACACGCATGGGTTGATCCGAAAATGCGCATTCGACTGAGCGTGGCGAAAGCCATCGTCCTTTTTGGACTTCTCATTGCCGGCGGTTTCGCCGCCATTCTCATCACCAATTCTCTGGCCCTCTCCGAACTCAAGGTCGGCGGCCCGCTCTACCGGCAGATCGTGCTGGGCAAGGATCTCATCGCCGACATCCTGCCGCCGCCGGAATATGTCATCGAATCCTATCTCGAAGCGACCTTGGCCGTGAAAAATCCGGGCGAGCTGGCGCAGCATCGCGACCGTCTGGCGCAGCTCCGGAAGGATTACGACCTGCGCCACGAATACTGGCTGACGGCCGATTACAACAAAGACCTGCACGAGAAGCTCACCGCTGACAGCCATGCCGAAGTGGTGACGTTCTTCGCCGCCGTGGACGAATTGCTGCCGGCCATTGAGAAGGGCGATGCGGCGGCGGTCGATGTCGCCTATGCCAAGGTGAGTGCCGCCTATCTGGCACACCGTGCCGTGGTGGATGCACTCGTCGCCGGCGCCAATACTGAAAACGCTCGCGTCGAGGCCGAGGCGGTGGCGACCGATACCAGCTATCTCACCATCGTCTGGACCGTGACTGTCATCGTGCTGGTCCTGGTGACCGGCGGCATTGCCGGCATCACGTTTGGCGTCATCCGGCCGATCATTCGCATGACCGGGGTGATGACCGAACTGGCACAGGGCGCCAATGACATTGTCCTTCCTTCCGCCGCGCGCCAGGACGAGATCGGCGCCATGGCGCGCGCGGTCGGGGTCTTCCGCGACAATGCCCGGGAGAATGAGAAGCTCCGCCAGCAACATGATGAGGCTAGCCGCCACAATGACGAGCAGTTGAAATCCGAGATGCTGCAGCTCACCCAGACGCTGGAGCATGAGGTCAACGAAACCGTCGGCGACATTTCCACCCAGGCCAGCAAGCTCTCCGAAAACGCGACCGTGCTGTCACGCACCGCGGCCGAGTTGCGGCGCATGGCGATCGAGGTCAACGAGCTGGTCGAGGCCACCAACCGCAATGTGGAAACGGTAGCGAGTGCAACGGCGCAGCTGGAAGCTTCCAGCCGCGCCATTTCCCATCAGATCGACAATTCGAGCAAGCTCGCGGCCAGCGCGCGCGATGGCGCGGAAGTTGCCAATAGCGAAGTGGCGGGTCTCGCCAAGACGGCCTCGAGCATCGGCAATGTCGTCGTCATGATCCAGGAGATCGCGGCGCGCACCAAGATGCTGGCGCTCAACGCCACCATCGAAGCGGCGCGCGCCGGCGAAATGGGCAAGGGCTTTGCGGTGGTGGCCGACGAGGTGAAGAGCCTCGCCCGCCAGACGGAAGAAGGTATCGCCCAGGTGAATGCCCAGGCCGAGGAGATCACCCAATCCACCGCCAAGGCCGTGGGCATCGTCGACAATGTGGCGGGCGGCATCCGCGACATCGACGCCGTCACCATTGAAGTGGCGCGGGCGAGCGAGGAACAACGCGCCGCCACCGCCGAGATCATGCAAAGCGCCGGTGAAGCCGCCGCCTCGACCCGGTCGGTCGCCGACAATGTCGCGCGCATGATGGAGGATGTGGAGCGTACGGGCGAGACGGCGGGCCATGTCAACGATCTCTCGGCGCTTGTCAGCCGCGATATCGGCGCCCTGCAGCAACGCCTCTATGTCATCCTGCGCTCATCGATCGGCGGCAACCGGCGCGATGCGGCCCGCCGCACAGCCGCCATCGCCTTTCGCGGTGAATTCGGCGGCCAGGTAGTGACCGGCTTTACCGGCGACGTGTCGGATGGCGGCGTGCTGGTCGTGGCCGACAGCAACACGGCCTTGCGTCCGGCGGATGGCGTTTGCGAGCTCAAAGGTGTCGGCCGCTTCAAGGCAAAGCTGGTCAATCAGGATCCTTTGGGCATTCATGTGCATTTCGTCGATGCGGGCGAGGCGGAGCGCGAAGCCCTGCACCGGCGGCTCGTGCAGGCTGCCGAGGAAGACGCGCCGTTCATGGACCTTGCCAATCAGGTGGCGGAAAGGGCGGCTGCCGCCCTTGAACAGGCGCTGGGGGAGCGCAGCATCGGCCTCGACGATCTTTACGACGTCGAATATGAACCCATCCCGGGCAGCGACCCGCAGCAGGTGATGGCCAAGCACACCAAGCTGGTCGAACGCCTGTTTCCGCCGATCATCGAACCGCCACTCACCACGAGCGACAAGATCGTCTTCTGCTGCATCATCGACCGCAAAGGCTATATCGCGGCCCACAACAAGAAGTATTCGCATCCGCAGAAGCCCGGCGAGACGGTGTGGAACACCGCGAATTCCCGCAACCGCCGCATCTATACCGACCGCGCCGGCACCCTGGCCGGCCGCGCCGCCAGCACCATCGTCCAGACCTATGCCCGCGACATGGGCGGCGGGAAATTCGTGGTGCTGAAGGAAATCGACGCACCGATCAAAGCCGGCGGCAAACATTGGGGCGCGGTTAGGTTGGCGGTGAAGCTGAGTTGAGACGGGGCGTTTGCACCCGGCTCTGCCGCCCCCTATCCTCCCCTCCATGACCCAGCTTCCCGCCAATGACATGGATGGATTCGGCCGGCTCGTTGCCTGGCTTGCGCAGGCCGCACTCGGCGATACCGGCAAGCGCAGTGACGGCACGCTCGACAACAACCTCGGCGCACTCACCTTTCCGGAAGTCTTTGCCGGCTTCTGCGACCGCATCAATGACTGGATCGGTCCCTTCAGCCGCATCTCGATCGCGATGGAAGTGCTCCATCCCGAACTTTCCGGCGGTACGCTCTATTGGCGCGATGGCGCGGTGGAGGAAAGGCAGATCAAGCGTGCAGGCATTCTGGCCTGGGATGAATATCTGCGCAGTCCCGTCTATGTCATCGAACAGACCAACCGCCCCTGGCGCTGGCGCCAGGGGGATGCGGTGCCGGACATGCCGCTCATTCAGGATCTCAGCAGTCAAGGCAATACCGATTACTGCCTCTTTCCTTTGCCCATCCAGGACACCAGCCGCACCAGCACCATGTCCTTTGCGACGCGCCGGCCGGGCGGCTTCGGCGCATTGGGTGGCGACGATCTCGGCGCCGGGCTGTTGCGCCGCATCGCCTGGGCGATGACGCCCTATGTCGAGCGCGTGGCCTTGCGTGTCATAGCGCTCGATCTCTTGGACGCTTATGTCGGCAAGATCGCGGGCAAGCGCGTCTACGGTGGCCAGATCGAGCTTGGTGCCGTGGACCCGATCGACGCCGCCATCCTGGTTGCCGACCTCAGGGGCTTTACCGGCTTGAGCGAGGAACTGGGCGAGATCGCGATGGTCGAGCTGCTCAATCGCTATTTCGAAACGCTGGGCGAAGCAATCGCCGCCCATGACGGGCAGATCCTGAAATTCATGGGCGACGGCTTACTGGCGGTCTTTCCCATCGTCAGCGAGGGAGAGCCGGCGAATATCCACGCCGCCGCCTTGCTGGCAGCCATACGTGCGCGCGCCAATCTCGCGACGCTCAATGCGGCCTTGGCGGCCGAGAACAGGAAGCAGATCGATTTCGGCATCGGCCTTCACACCGGCTCCGTCGCCTTCGGCAATATCGGCACGGGCACAAGGCTCGACTTCACCGTCATCGGCCCGGCGGTCAACCAGGCAAGCCGCATCCAGGATCTCACCAAGGAATTGCGGGAACCGATCCTCGCTTCGCGCGATTTCGTCGATACGCTGAAGCTGCCGATGCGCCTCGTGGGTGCGCGGACCCTGCGCGGTGTGGAAAAGCCGGTCGAACTGTTTGCACCGATGGTCTGAACCGAGGCAATGCGCCGCATGCGGCCAAATGCCGGATGGCTGTTTCGTAATCGCTGGTTAGAGTGATTCCAATCTTTCGCCCCCCGATGATTATCATCGGCAGCAGGAGAGTGATGGAATGGACGCAATCATCCTGGCGCGCCTGCAATTTGCCGCCAATATCTCGTTCCACATTCTCTTTCCCAGCATCACCATCGCCTTGGGCTGGGTTCTTCTCTATTTCAAGCTGCGCCATGACCGGCTGCAACGGGTCTTGCCCGGCGATATGCGCTGGATCCTTGCCTATCGTTTCTGGGTAAAGATCTTCGCGCTTTCCTTCGCCATGGGTGTGGTTTCCGGTATCACCATGAGTTTCCAGTTCGGTACCAATTGGCCGGGCTATATGCAGAAGGTCGGTAATGTGGCGGGCCCATTGCTCGCCTATGAAGTGCTGACCGCCTTTTTTCTCGAAGCGGTCTTCCTCGGCATCATGCTGTTCGGCTTCAAGCGCGTGCCCAATTGGGTGCACAGCCTCGCTACCTTCCTGGTGGCGTTCGGCACGACGGTCTCGGCCTTCTGGATTCTGGCGCTGAATTCCTGGATGCAGACGCCGGCGGGGTATGAACTGCGCGACGGCATTGTCTATGCGGCCGATTGGGTCGCCATCATCTTCAACCCCAGCTTCCCCTATCGCCTTATCCATATGCTGCTGGCTTCGGGCCTCACCGTCAGTTTCCTCGTGGCGGGCGTTTCCGCCTTGCGCTGGTTCTGGGGTGAGCGGTCGGATGATTTGAAGATGGGCCTCAAGACCGGCATCTATCTTGCCGCCATCCTCATCCCGCTGCAGATTTTCGCGGGCGACATGCACGGCCTCAACACGCTGGAATATCAGCCGCAGAAGGTGGCGGCGATGGAAGGCAATTGGCAGACCAGCTCCCATGTGCCGCTGCTGCTCTTTGCCTGGCCGGATGAAGAGACGCGCGAGAATCATTTCGAAATCGGCGTGCCCTCGGGGGCCAGCCTGATCCTGCGCCACTCGCCCGATGGCGTCGTGCCGGGTCTCAACGACTATGCGGGCAAGCACCCGCCGGTGAAGCCGCTCTTCTTTGCCTTCCGCATCATGGTGGGGTTGGGGCTGCTCATGCTGGCGGTGTCTTGGGCTGGCAGTTTCTATCTGTGGCGCCGGCGCGAGCTGCCGCGGCTGCTGCAGCGCGTCTTCATCGGCATGACCTTCTCCGGCTGGGTCGCAACCTTGGCCGGCTGGTATGTGACCGAAATCGGCCGCCAGCCTTATCTCGTGACGGGCATCCTCACGACGGCGGATGCGGCGAGCGACGTGCCGGCACCGATGATCGGGCTAAGCCTCACACTCTATCTCATTGTCTATGCCAGCCTCATCGTTGCCTATATCGGCGTCATCACGAAGCTGGCGCGCAAGGCGACGAAGGGCCAGAAGCCGCAGGCCGATACGCCCACCCAGGCCGGCACCTTTGCGGCGGCGGAGTAAGCGGCCATGCTCAGTCTCTTCGGCGATCCCACCATCTGGCTGCCCCTCGCCTTTGCCGGGCTGATGGGCCTCTCCATCCTCATCTATGTCGTACTCGACGGTTTCGACCTCGGCATCGGCATGCTGTTCGCATGGGGCGGCGAAGCCGAGCAGGACCGCATGATGGCGGCGATCGGGCCTTTCTGGGATGCCAATGAAACATGGCTGGTGCTGGCCGTGGGCCTGCTGCTGGTGGCTTTCCCGGTAGCGCATGGCATCATTCTCACGGCGCTCTACTTACCCGTCGTCCTGATGCTGATCGGTCTCATCCTGCGCGGTGTCGCCTTCGAATTCCGCGCCAAGGCTGAAGGGAGCACAAAGCGGAACTGGAGCCGCATCTTTATCATGGGCTCGTTCCTCACCGCCCTCACCCAGGGCTATATGCTGGGGGTCTATGTGATGGGGTTGGAGCAGACTCCCGCCACCATCGCTTTCGGCCTGCTCACCGCCATCTGCCTGGTAGCCGGCTACATGCTGGTGGGATCGACCTGGCTCATCATCAAGACCGAGGGCGATCTGCAATCCCGTGCCATCGGCTGGGCCGGCCGTGCATTGGTCTTTGCCGCGATCGGCATGGCGGCGATCTCAGTCGCCTCGCCGCTGGTCAGCCCGCGCATTTTCGAAAAGTGGTTCAGCGGCCCGACTATCCTGCTTCTGGCACCGCTTCCCATCGGTTCGGCGGTGATCTTCATCGTTCTGGCGGTTTTCCTGCGCAACATGACACCGGCCCATGATCGCTGGTGCCGCCTGCCCTTCATCGCCGTGACCGGGCTCTTTGCCCTGGCCTTCACGGGTCTTGCCTATTCCTTCTACCCCTATGTCGTGCCGGATCGCCTGACCCTTTTCGAAGCGGCTTCGGCTCCGGACAGCCTGCTCATCATCCTCATCGGCGCCCTTTTCGTATTGCCCGCCATCGTCGCTTATTCGGCGCTGAGCTATCACGTCTTTCGCGGCAAGGCGACGCCGCTTGGCTACGACTAAGTCGTTGTTGCAATGGAATTGTTGCGCAGCATTTTTCAGGGCAGGCGCGTGATCTCGGCCCTGATCGGCCCAGCTTGCGTCTCGATCCTGATCGGCCAGCGCGTCCCGGTGCCAAGGTCGGCCGGAAAGGTGAATTGGACCGGCACCTGGCGCGGCGTGCCGACGACAATGACGTCGCCGATGATCTGCCGCGTCGCCGGCAGATCAGCGATGAGGTCGATCTGCGCCTGCCGTGAATTCCGGGCCTGCCGATAGGAACCATGATAGCTCGGGCCGGTACCCCTGGGATTGAGCCCCCTCACCTGGCCGTCCTGCAGCGTCAATTCTATCCGGCCAGTGCCGTAAACCCCGCTGTAATCCAGGCGGTAATGGCCGGCAACGTGTATTGGTGGTGGCACAGGAGCACATGCCGTTACGCTCGCCACCAAAGCAGAAGCCAAGATTCCTGCGACTGTTTTCGGGCGGTTGATCATACCGATACCACTATTGCCTGCTGAAGAGGACGCAACCCAGAATAACGAGGTCGAGCGGACCAGGGCCACCCCGCGCCGGCCGGGCCGGCCACAAAAGTCCCTTGATTCAGGGAGGTAATGTCCCACATGCTCATATCAAGTTTCGTCAACCGGACCCGGGCAGTGACGTCTGGGCCGTGACCTGACGGTGGGGGCATGACGGCCTGGGCTGATCTCAGCCAATCGCAATCGGCGCGCGTGCGGCGGCTGGATGCCTGGTGGCAATCCAGTGCCGGCGAAGGCATACCCGACCGGTCGGAATTCGACCCCAGCGCATTCACGCAATTGCTGCCCTTCCTGCTGTTGTCCGAAGTCGAACAACCCTTTCGCCTGCGCTATCGCTTGATCGGCACGGCCGTCAGCGAGGCCGCGGGCGGCAGCTTCGCCGGTCGCTATCTCGATGAAATGCTGCCCGAAGGTGAGGAAGAGGAGCCCTGGCAGGACCACTATCGCCGCGCCTTCGATACACGGCGCCCGCTTTATGGCAGCTGCCGCATCCGGACATCGACCGGCGGCAGGATGGAATACGAGTTCGGCATCTGGCCCCTGACTTGCAAAGATTCGGCCTGCAAAGATTCGGCACATAAGGACGCGGCACATGATGGCGGACCGTTGGTGCGCCAGTTCATCGGCATCGAGGATTACGGCAATTGGCGCGGCCGTGTCCGTCCCTTGCGCGAAGAGCTTGCCGATTGGCAATACGCGCTGCAGGCAGCCGCTTCGCTTGGCGACCCACCGCGTTTGTCGCGCTGAGCGACCTCAGGGTGCGCCAACGGCGCGGTAGGGAAGCTTGGCCGCATCGCCAGCAAACAATAATTGGCACTCACTCCTGGCGGCGGCATCGCAAGCCGCGAGCGCCTTCGCCTTGATCTTGTTTGGATCGCCCTGGCCGGTCCTGGCGCCCAATTGCGGACAGGTGGATACGCCGCCGATATTGCCCTTGCCGGAGACATTGCAAACCGCCTGGCCATAACTCTGCCCGTCGAGAGCGACAAAGAAGTAGCCATAGACGGAATTGCCTTGGTCACTGAGCGGATTGGCGCGATAGGCCTCTAACGCATGCGCGACCTTGGTCGACAGAATGATCGTGCCGTCGTCAAGTGGACTCTTGAAGGCAGGCTCCGGCGATGCGGGTGTGGAACCAGGCGCGGCGGCCGATGTACTTGGTGTGACGGCGCGGGCCGCGACCTGTGCTTCCAATTCGCCCTTGCGGCTCTGTGCCAGTTCCGCGAAGACACCGTTCGGATACTTCTTCAAGTAAGCGGCATAATCGCTGGCCCGGTTGCTCTCCTTGATGCTGTCCCACAGCGCCTGTTCGGCGGCATCGATCGACGGGGCAGCGGGTTCAAGGGCTGGCGCCGTCGCTGGCGCAGGGGCCGGCACCACGGCCGCGACCTGTTTATCACCAGCAAAAAAGAATGAGTTCATCAAAGATGAACTGTCCCAAGGCGTCTGCTCACCGTTGGTGACCTTCGAGACATTGACGCGCACATTGCGGAAGACATCCTCGATGCCTTCGCCCGGCTTCACCATTTCGCTGGCAAGGGCGGTGGCAAAGGGTGAATTCTTGCCGCTGCCGTCGGCCGCCGTCTGGCCGGGCGCCGTGGAATAGGCCACATAGGAACCGTTGGGTGCATCCATGCGCGCAAGGCCGCGCGTTGCCGCACGCATCCCGCGCGACAGCGGGTTGTTGCGGCAGGCATCCAGGATGACGATGCTGGTATTGGGGGCGGCATATTCCATTTGTTTCAGGACCGCCTCGGCCGAGACGGCTTCGAGATCGACATCGGCCTCGCGCCGGATATCGGCCCGGACCGGCACCAGATAGTTCTGCCCGTCGACCTGCAGCCCATGGCCTGCGTAATAGAACAGCGCCGAAGCGCTGGGGCCGGCGCCTTCCAATGCTCCCCCGAAATCGGCGATGGCGCGCTTCATCACCTTCTGGTCGGCATCCGTCACCAGCGTCACGGCAAAGCCCAGCTTCTGCAATGTCGAGGCGATGAGCTTGCCGTCATTGACCGGATTGGCGAGCGGATCCAGGCCGCCGTCATAGGCGCCATTGGCAATGACGAGTGCCAGGCGCGGTTCGGCCAGTGCCGGCAAGGCGGCACAGCACAGCAAAGCGGCGCTTACAAAGACACGGAAGAACAGACCCATGCGGCTACCCCTGGATGCCCGCCCCCTTGGGCATCAAGCGTAAGGGCGGCCGCGCCGGGACTGCAAGAGGTTTTGCGGCGTTGTGGAGGGCAGGAGGATGGGCCCCTAGGCTCGCGGCCTGCCTATTCGTCCGGCGTGAAGTTCATAGCGACGCCGTTGATGCAATAGCGCAGATGCGTGGGCGGGGGGCCGTCTTCGAAGACGTGGCCGAGATGGCTGCCGCAGGTGGCGCAATGCACCTCGGTGCGCACCATGAAATGGCTGCGGTCGGTCGTGGTTTCGACCGAGCCGGGAACAGGGTCGTTGAAGCTCGGCCAACCGGTGCCGCTTTCGAATTTGGTGCCGGAAATGAACAGCGGCTGGTCACAGCCGGCGCAGGCGAACTTGCCATGGCGCTTTTCATAATTGAGGGCACAGGAACCCGGCCGCTCGGTGCCATGGCCGCGCATCACGTGATATTGCTCCGCTGTCAGACGCTCACGCCATTCGGCATCGCTGCGGGTGACGGGAAAGGTTTTTTCGGCGGTTTTCGGCTGCATTTGGACCCTCCATCTTCAGGAGCTTAGATGGGGCCAGGATATCTGGAAAGCAAGCCGCCCAAAATAGTTGCGGGCGCCCGATGGGGATGGCACCGGGCGCCCGCGAAATGAAGCGGAGATGGGGACGGTTGGGTGACCCCGCTTCATGAGGTCGACCATACCCCCCGCCCGGCCAGGCGTCTGTGACCTGGGTCACAATCCGGTATTTGACTTTGAACCGTCTTCGAGGGCCTTCACGAAATCGACAAAGGCCCGCAAGGGCGCCGGCATCAGGTTGCGGCTGGGGTAATAGAGATAGGGACCGGAAAATTCGACCCACCAATCCGGCATGACGCCCACGAGCTGCCCGGACGCCAAAGCAGGGGCCACGAATTCCTCGAAGGTGAAGATGAGGCCGAGGCCGGCAATGGCCACCTCCACCTCCAGCTCGCTGGAACTGGCGACAAGCGGGCCGGTGACATTGACCCGGATGGTCTGCCGCTCCTTTTCAAATTCCCATTGCGGTGCGTTGCCGCTGAGGAACCGGTGGCGGATACAGGCATGGGTGAGGAGATCGTTGGGATGTGCTGGCGTCCCGGCCTTGGCCAGATAGTCGGGCGATGCCGCCAGGACGAAACGCTGGCGCCGGGGGCCGATGGGCAGGCGGATCATGTCCCGCTCGAGCGATTCATCATAGCGGATGCCGGCGTCGAAACCCGCCGCCAGCACGTCGATGAAGACATCGCTGGCGCGGATTTCCAGGGTGATGCCGGGATAGGCTTTCAGGAATCCGGCCACGATCGGCGGCAGAACGTGCTTTGCCACGATGATCGGCACTTCCAGGCGCAAGGTGCCGGTGGGCGTGTCGCGGAGATCGTTGATGGCATCGAGGGCGGCCGCCACTTCGCCCAGCGCCGGGCGCAGGCGCTCGAGCAGGCGCTGTCCAGCCTCGGTCGGCGTCACCGAGCGCGTGGTGCGGTTGAGGAGACGGACACCCAGCCGCCCCTCCAACCGCTGCAAGGCGGCGCTCAAGGACGAGGCCGAGACATTGCGCAAGGCGGCGGCACGGCGGAAGGACCGCGTTTCGGCCACCGCCCGGAAGGCGTCGAGGTCGGCAAGGTCGGCTTGGGACATTGTGCAATAATCCGAACAGGGTGTTCAGATTATATCGGATTATCGCGCGCTGCCCCAGAGCCTACATTCTTCCCATCGGACGATTTCTTCCTCATGGAGAGCATCATGGAACAACGTCATTTGGGTCAGGGCAGTGACGGCATCGGCGTTTCGGCGCTGGGCCTTGGCTGCATGGGCATGTCGGGCATGTATGGCCCGAGTGACCGGGCGGAAAGCATCGCCACCATCCATGCAGCACTTGATGCCGGCGTGACGCTGCTCGATACCGGCGATTTCTACGGCATGGGCCATAACGAGATGCTGATCGGCGAGGCGCTGCGGGCGAGCTCGAAACGCGACAAGGCGATCGTCAGCGTGAAGTTCGGGGCGCTGCGCGATCCCGCCGGCGGCTGGGCCGGCTATGACTCGCGCCCGAAGGCGGTGAAGAATTTCCTGGCGCAGTCGCTGGTCCGCCTCGGCCTCGACCATATCGACATTTACCGGCCCTCGCGCCTCGATCCCGATGTGCCGATCGAGGATACGATCGGTACCGTTGCCGAGATGGTGACGGCCGGCTATGTGCGCCATATCGGCTTATCCGAGATGGGATCGGAAACGATCCGCCGCGCGGCCAGCGTGCATCCCATCGTCGATCTGCAGATCGAATATTCGCTGATCTCGCGCGGGGTCGAGGACAACATCCTGGCCACCTGCCGCGAGCTTGGCATCGGCATCACCGCTTATGGCGTGCTGTCGCGCGGCCTCATCAGCGGCCATTGGCAGAAGGATTCGCTGAAAGGTGCCAGCGACTTCCGCGGTCATTCACCACGCTTCCAAAGCGAGAACATGGACCGGAATCTGGCGCTGGTCGATGCCTTGCGCAAGATCGCCGATGCGAAGGGTGTGAGTGTCGCCCAGATCGCCATCGCCTGGGTCTCGGCGCAAGGCAAGGATATCGTGCCGCTGGTCGGTGCGCGCCGCCGCGACCGGCTGGCGGAAGCGCTTGGCTCGTTAGACGTGGCGCTCACTGCAGCCGATCTTGCTGCCATCGAACAAGCGGTGCCGAAAGGTGCTGCGGCCGGTGAGCGTTATGCCGCCTACCAGATGGCGCAGCTTGATAGCGAGCGGAACTGAGGGGTGCCTGCCGCCATAAGATCAGAAGGTATTGAGCGGCAACTTGAGATACGAGGTGCCGTTCGATTCCGCCGCCGGCACGTGGCCGGCGCGCATATTGACCTGGACGGCCGGCAGGATGAGACGCGGCATGTCGAGATGCCGGTCTTTCGCTTCACGCATGGCGACGAATTCATCTTCGCCGGTGTCGAGCTTTACATGGATGTTGTCGGCTTTCTGCGCGCCCACCGTGGTTTCCCAGCGGAATTCCTTGCGGCCCGCGGGCAGATAATCGTGGCACAGATACATGCGCGTGGCATCGGGCAGGGCGAAAATCTTGTGTATGGAGCGATAGAGCACGCGCGCATCGCCGCCCGGAAAGTCGCAGCGGGCCGTGCCGTAATCGGGCATGAACAAGGTGTCGCCGACGAAGAGTGCATCGCCGATGAGATAGCTCATGCAGGCCGGCGTGTGTCCCGGCGTGTGCATGGCGCGCGCCTCGACCCTGCCCAGCTTGAATTCCTCGCCATCCCGCATCAGGTGGTCGAACTGGCTGCCATCGGTCGCGAAATCGTCACCGGCATTGTAGATCCGGCCAAAGGTGCGCTGCACCTCGGCGACATGCGCGCCGATGGCGATGCGGCCACCCATGCGATGTTTCAGATAGGGGGCGGCCGTGAGGTGATCGGCATGGAGATGGGTTTCGATGATCCATTCGACCGTGGCGCCGGCTGCCTGCACGCAATCGATCAGCTTGTCGGCCGATTTGGTGTTGGTGCGGCCTGCGGCCTGGTTGAAGTCGAGCACGGAATCGATGAGGGCCGCGGCCTTCGTCGCCGGATCGATCACGACATAGGAAATGGTGGCGGTATCTGGGTCGAAAAAACCGTGGACCAAGGGCTGGGTGGACATGCGGGGCGGCTCATATGAGATTTTACTGGTTCGGAGTGTAGTACCGGCATGTGCGTCGGCGCTACCCCTCACCCTGCTTGCGGGGAGAGGGCTCGTCGGCGGGGGTGAGGGGGGCGTCAGGGCTCGTTGAAACCCGGAAACTGCATCGAGAAGAGTGCCAGGCTGATCGGTGACAGGGGCTCGCGGTCGGGGACGATGAGGCCGACCTGGCGGCTGATATCGGGCTCCGTCAAATCGAGGGCGACGGCCCCCGTCGGCATGCCGAGAACCTGGATCAATGATTTCGGCACGATGCTGGAAAGCCTGCCGGAGCGCACATGGGCGCAGAGATTGACCACCGAATTCGTCTCCAGCTGCGGGCGCGGGGCGCAATCGACCGATTTGAAGATGCTGTCGATGATGCGCCGGTTCTGCATGTTGGGGGTGAGCAGGCAGAGCGGCAATTCGGCGGCCTGCCGCCAGGTGGCGAACTTCGCCTTCCCCAGCGGTCCCTGCTCGGGGGTCAGCAGCACATAGCGTTCGGTATAAAGCGGGCGCTGCAGCACGCCCTTCAACGGCTCCGCTTCGAGATAGGTAATGCCGGCTTCCAGCTCGAAATGGTCGATGCCCTGCTGGATCTCGGCTGAGGAGGTCGACCAGACCGTCACGCGCACCTGCGGGTGGCGGTCGTAAAGCGGGTCGGTCGCCAGCGGCACCAGCGGCAAGGCCGACGGGATGACGCCCAGGCGCAAATTGCCGGTAAGCGAGCGCTTGGCGTTCTGGATGCCTTGGCGGAGTGAATCGTAGTCGGAAAGGATGCGCCGCGCCCAGAGCAGTACCTCCTGCCCCTCCGGCGTGAAGCCCTTGAAGCGCTTGTCGCGCTCGACCAGGGGCACGCCGAGTTCTTCCTCGAGCTGCTTGATCGCGGTCGAGAGTGCGGGCTGCGTGATGTTGCAGGCCGCAGCCGCCCGGGCGAAATGCCGCTCACGCGCGAGAGCCGCGAGATAGACAAGCTGGCGGACAAGCATGGTGTTGGAGCCCCGTAACTCTAATCGTCATGCCCGGGCTTGGCCCGGGCATCCACGAGTTTGCCAGTAACCGGGTGATTTGTGGAAAGAAACTCGTGGATCCCCGCACCAAGTGCGGGGATGACGACGGAGATGTACGATCGTCACGCGCTCTTGGCGAGATCCGGCTGTTTGGCGGCGAGCTGCTGCAGGGCCTTCAAGGTCAGCGGATGGAGGCCGGCGCCGCCTTTGTTGAGATGGGCGAAGATGCCGCGGCGCATGCGTGGATCCCAGAATTTCTGGATATGGGTCGCAATGCCCTCGACGGCCTCGCCCTCAGGATAGGATTTGAAGAAATCGGCGATCTGGTTCGCCATGGAAATGAGCCGGTTGTCGTCCAAGGTCATGACCCCTTAAGGCAGAATGCGATTGGGATGTGTGAGCGAGAGCGCGCTGTCCTGGCGCGCCAGTGCCAGCATGGTGATGCCGGATTCTTCCGCCAGGCGCACGGCCATCGCCGTCGGCGCCGAGACGGAAACGAGGACCGGGAAGCCGGCAATCGCCGCCTTCTGCACCATCTCCATCGAGCAGCGGCTGGTGATGAGCGCAAAGCCCGCGGCGGGATCGATCTTGGCGGCGATGACCGCGCCGATCAGCTTGTCGAGGGCATTGTGGCGGCCGACATCTTCACGGACCAGCAGCAGCCGGCCGTCCGTATCGGCAAAGGCAGCCGCATGCAGCGCATGGGCCTGAACGTTATAGAGCTGGGCCGGCGGCAAGGCTTCCAGCGCCCGCTCGATGGCACCGAGATGCACGGTGGTCGACGCCGCGACCTTAGGCAGGTCGCGCGCCACGGCTTCCAGTGAATCGAGGCCGCAGAGACCGCACCCCGTTCGCCCGGCGATGGTGCGGCGGCGTTCCTTCAATTGATGAAAGCGCTGCGAGGCCAGCTCGATATTGAGCGCGATGCCCTTCTCATGCGGCACTGCCTCGATATCGCGAATCTCGGCGGCATTCTGGATGATACCTTCGCTCAAGGAGAAGCCGCGCGCGAAGTCTTCGAGATCGGCGGGGCTTGCCATCATCACGGCGTGGCTGATGCCGTTATAGACCAGGGCCACCGGCACTTCCTCGGCGAGGAAATCGAGCCGGTCCACCGCCGACCCATCAAAGCCCAACTGCCGCAATTTCGCCGGACGCACCACCGGCGGCAGATCGGCCGCCGGCGTGTCGCCGGGATGCGGCAGCTTCTTCGCCATCGTCTACTCGGCCGCCTTGGTGATGCGGCGCGATGCCTGACGGAACAGGGCATTCTCGCGCTGCCATTCCGACTGGTGGTTGGAGAGCCGCACTTCGACCGCCGTCACCTTGTATTCCGGGCAATTGGTGGCCCAGTCCGAGAAGTCGGTCGTGATGACGTTGGCGCCCGTGCCGAAATGGTGGAAGGTCGTATAGACCACACCTGGCTGCATGCGCTCGGAGATGACGGCCTTCAAGCTCGTCTCGCCGACGCGGCTGACGATGGCGACGTTGTCGCCGTCACGGATGCCGCGCTGCTCTGCGTCGAAGGCGTGAATCTCCAGAATGTCTTCCGGATGCCAGGCGACATTGCCGGTGCGCCGCGTCTGCGCGCCGACATTGTATTGGCTCAAGATGCGGCCGGTGGTGAGGATAAGCGGGAAGCGCGGCCCCACCTTTTCTTCCGTCGGCACGAATTCGGTGATCATGAAACGGCCCTTGCCACGCACGAACTTGTCGATATGCATGGTCGGCGTGCCATTGGGGGCAGCGTCATTGCAGGGCCATTGGATCGAGCCCATCTCGTCAATGCGCTTATAGGAGACGCCCTTGAAGGTCGGCGTCAGTGCCGCGATCTCATCCATGATCTCGGACGGGTGACTGTACTTCATCTCATAGCCCAGCGCCTTGCTGAGCATCATGGTCACTTCCCAATCCGCATAGCCCGGCACTGGCGGGATCGCCTGGCGCACCATGTTGATGCGGCGCTCGGCATTGGTGAAGGTGCCGTCCTTTTCCAGGAAGGTCGTGCCGGGGAGGAAGACGTGGGCGTAGTTCGCCGTCTCGTTGAGGAAGATGTCCTGCACGACGACGCATTCCATCGCCTCAAGACCGGCGGTCACGTGCTTGGTGTTGGGGTCGGATTGCGCGATGTCCTCGCCCTGGATGTAGATGCCCTTGAAGGTACCGTCGACGGCGGCATCCAGCATGTTGGGGATGCGCAGGCCCGGTTCCGGATCGAGGGTGACACCCCAGGCGCGGTTGAACTCTTCGCGCACCGCATCGGTCGAGATGTGGCGATAACCGGTGAGTTCATGCGGGAACGAGCCCATGTCGCAGGAGCCCTGGACGTTGTTCTGGCCACGCAGGGGATTTACCCCCGCGCCAATGTGCCCGACATTGCCGGTGGCCATGGCAAGGTTCGCCATGCCCATGACCATGGTCGAACCCTGGCTGTGCTCGGTGACGCCGAGGCCATAATAGATGGCGGCGTTCTTGACACTGGCATAGAGGCGCGCTGCCTCGCGCACATCGGCGGCTTTGACACCGGTATACTTTTCCATCTCCTCCGGCGCATGCCGCTTGTCGGAGACGAAATCGCGCCAGCGGTTGAACTCCATCATGTCGCAGCGTTCGGCGACATAATCTTCCTTCACCAGCCCTTCGGTGACGATGACATGCGCCAACGCATTGATCATGGCGACGTTGGTGCCGGGCTTCAGCGGCAGATGGTAGCTGGCCTTGATATGCGCCGACTTCACCAGGTCGATGCGACGGGGATCGACCACGATGAGCTTGGCGCCTTCACGCAGCCGCTTCTTCATATGGCTGCCGAACACCGGATGGGCGTCGGTCGGGTTGGCGCCGATCACCATGATGACATCGGCTTCGCGCACGGAATCGAAATTCTGCGTGCCGGCCGAGGTGCCGAAGGTCTGCGACAAGCCATAGCCGGTGGGCGAATGGCAGACGCGGGCGCAGGTATCGACATTGTTCACGCCGAAGGCGGCGCGCACCAGTTTCTGCACCAGATAGGCTTCTTCATTGGTGCAGCGGGACGAGGTGATGCCACCCACCGCATTGCGGCCGTATTTCCCCTGGATGCGCTTGAATTCGCTGGCCGCGTAATTGATCGCCTCCTCCCAGGAAACTTCCTTCCAGGGATCGGTGATCTTGGCGCGGATCATCGGCTTGGTGATGCGGTCCTGGTGTGTGGTGTAACCCCAGGCGAAGCGGCCCTTGACGCAGGAATGGCCGTGATTGGCTTCACCATCCTTATAAGGGACCATGTTGACGACTTCGGTACCGCGCATCTCGGCCTTGAACGAACAGCCAACCCCGCAATAGGCGCAAGTGGTGATGATCGAATGTTCCGCCTGGCCGGCGTCGATCACGGTCTTTTCCATCAGGGTGGCCGTCGGGCAGGCCTGCACGCAGGCACCGCAGGAAACGCATTCTGACCCTAAGAAGTCTTCCTTTTGGCCCGGCGAGACGGTCGAGGCAAAGCCGCGGCTGTCGATGGTCAGCGCAAAGGTGCCCTGCACTTCTTCGCAGGCACGCACACAGCGCGAGCAGACGATGCATTTCGAGGCGTCGAAGGTGAAATAGGGATTGCTCTCATCCTTCACGGCATCGAGATGGTTCGAGCCCTTGAAGCCGTAGCGCACGTCGCGCAGGCCCACGACGCCCGCCATGTCCTGCAGCTCGCAATTGCCATTGGCCGGGCAAGTGAGGCAGTCGAGCGGGTGGTCGGAGATATAGAGTTCCATGATGTTGCGACGGAGCTTGGCGAGCTTGCCGGTCTGGGTCCAGACCTTGAGCCCGTTCTCGACCGGCGTCGTGCAGGAAGCCGGCGTACCGCGGCGCCCTTCGATCTCGACCGCGCAAAGCCTGCAGGAGCCGAAGGCTTCGATGCTGTCGGTGGCGCAGAGCTTGGGCACCTTGGTGCCCATCTCGGCCGCCGCGCGCATGATCGAGGTGCCTTCCGGCACGGTGATGTCCTGGCCGTCGATGGTCAGGGTCACCATCTTGGTCGAGAGGCGGATCGGGGTGCCGTAATCAGTTTCTTGGATCAACATGATTTGGTTCCTCGTCACTCAGCCGCAGCGCGGTGGCCGGCGGGCCGATTGAAATCTTCCGGGAAATGGCGGACGGCGCTTTGCACCGGGAAGGGTGTGAGACCACCCAGCGCGCAAAGCGAGCCATCCAGCATGGTGTCGCAGAGGTCGGCCAGCAGCTCCATGTTCTTCTGCCGGTTCTGGCCCTCACGGATACGGTCGATGACCTCGACGCCACGGGTCGAGCCGATGCGGCAGGGCGTGCATTTGCCGCAGGATTCGACAGCGCAGAATTCCATCGCGAAGCGGGCCTGCATCGCCATGTCGACGCTATCGTCGAAGACGACGATGCCGCCATGACCCAGCATGCCCTTGGCCGCTGCCA
Source organism: Pseudomonadota bacterium (assembly GCA_016183985.1). GTDB lineage: Bacteria > Pseudomonadota > Alphaproteobacteria > Dongiales > Dongiaceae > Dongia. Next base: position 540,139 of record JACPDN010000010.1, read on the forward strand.
TGGCCTCGTAATCGAGCGGCGTGTCGAGGAGGCTCTGCGGGAAATAGGCGCCCAAGGGACCACCCACCTGCACGGCGCGGATCGGCTTGCCCGATGCGGTACCGCCACCGAAATCCTCGATCACCTGCCGCAGCGTGATGCCGAAGGCTTTTTCGATGAGGCCGCCATGCTTCACATTGCCGGCGAGCTGCAACGGCATCGTGCCGCGCGAGCGGCCCATGCCGAAATCCTTGTAGAAGGTTGCACCCTTGTCGAGGATGGTCGGCACCGCCACGAAGGACAGCACGTTGTTGATGACGGTCGGCTGGCCGAACAGGCCCTTGATGGCGGGGAGCGGCGGCTTGGCGCGCACCATGCCGCGCTTGCCTTCCAGGCTTTCCAGCAGCGAGGTTTCCTCGCCGCAGATATAGGCGCCGGCACCCAGACGCAGTTCCAAATCGAACGCCTTGCCCGAACCCGCAACATTGGGACCGAGATAGCCCGCCCTGTTGGCGGCGACGATCGCCTTTTCCATCTGCGCGTAGGCAATCGGATATTCGCTGCGGATATAGACGAAGCCCTTGGTGGCACCCACGGCGAGACCCGCGATGGTCATGCCCTCGATCAGCAGGAAGGGATCGCCCTCCATGATCATGCGGTCGGCGAAAGTGCCGCTGTCGCCTTCATCGGCGTTGCAGACGATGTATTTCTGCTGGGCGTCGAGGCCCAGGACGGTCTTCCATTTGATGCCGGTCGGGAAGCCGGCGCCGCCACGGCCGCGCAGCCCCGATTCCGTTACCGCCGTGACGATCGCCTCGCCGCTCATATGCGCGGCAGCCTTGAGGCCGCGATAGCCGTCATGGGCGATGTAGTCTTCGATGTCGGTGGGGTCGGTGATGCCGCAACGCGCGAAGGTCAGGCGTTCCTGGTTCTTGAGATACGGCACATCTTCCGGCCGTCCGATACAGAGCGGGTGGTTCTTCCCGCCATTGAGGAAATCGGCCGCGAACAGCGTGGCCACATCTTCCGGCGCCACGGGGCCATAGGCGATGCGGCCTTCAGGCGTTGCCACCTCGATCATCGGTTCCAGCCACAGCATGCCACGGCTGCCATTGCGAATGATCTTGAGCTCGATCTTGCGGGCAAGGGCCTCGGCCTGGATCGCCAGCAGGACTTCCTCGGCGCCGCAAGCGATAGCGGCGGAATCGCAGGGGATGTAGAGCGTCGCAGTCATCAGCGCAGCTCCTTTGCGATCTTGTCGAATTTCGCGGGCGTCATGCGGGCATGCAGCTTGCCGTCGACCATCATCGAGGGCGCGCAGGCACAAAGGCCCAGGCAATAGACCGCCTCGACGGTAATGCGCTTGTCGGCCGTGGTTTCGCCGAGTTCCACTTTGAGGTGCCGTTTGATGTGCTCTTCAAGATCGCGCCCGGCCATGGACTGGCAAGCTTCGGCGCGGCAGACCTTCACCACATGGCGGCCGGCCGGTTCCTTGCGGAAGTCGTGGTAGAAGGTGAGGACGCCATGCACTTCGGCGCGGGAGAGGTTGAGTTCGTCGGCGATGACCGGGACGGCGCTCGCATCCACATAGCCGAATTCGTCATTGAGGGCATGAAGGATGGGCATCAAGGCGCCATCCAGAGATTTCTTTTGCTGGACGATGCTTAATGCGGCTTTCGCATCCCAAGATTTTCCTGGGGATCTCGCGGCGGCTAATCCCGACATTCAAATTTCCCTTCCGATGACCGGCATGTTCTTGCGCCCAGGATTAGGGCCTTGAGGCCGGCCTTGGTGTCCTTAAAGCGACATCGGATAAGTAATCCACAACCCTCGGGGCGGATTCAAATCCGCTGCGGTTATGAGCTAATAAACAAAATTTATCAAAATCGATAAAGGATCGCTATCAAGCGACGGTCTGTGGCGCCTCGGCACCTAGTTCGGCGAAGGGCTTCGCGTAAATTATCTTGCCCTTTCTACCACTTAACGTGCCTTCTGACAATTCCAGCGCCATCAGATAGGGACCGGCAAAGGGAGTCTGGAACCCCCGGGCCAATGCCGGCGAAAAGCCGAAGCGCTCATAGAAACGCGGCTGGCCCAAAACGATCACCGCCTGCCAGCCATGTTGCGCTGCAGCGACAAGACCGGCTTCCATTAAAGCGGTGCCGATCCCTTGCCTCTGCCGTGCTGGCGTCACGGCGAGCGGCGCCAGGGCCAGTCCCAAAACCGTCTCATTATCGACTTCAATCGCCAGCGGGCTGAAGACGACATGGCCCAGGATCGCAGCGCCTTCCATCGCCATGAGCGAAATCGCGGCGAGATCGGCGTGGTGCAGGTCGCCAACCAGCCTACCCTCATGCGGCGTGCCGAAGGCGGCGTCATGCAGTTTGATGAGGGCCGGCAGATCGGCCTCGTTTGCGGCTTTGATATCCATCTATGAGATATAAGCGCCTCGCCCCTGAAGCCAAGCTTAAGCTAGGCTCGCGGCCGTTTTCGATCGACGTTCCGAAAGTCGGATAGATATGCGCCTCGCCCTGTTGCAGCCTTATTCACATCCAGGAGATTCAGAGCGGCAATTCGCGACGCTGGCCGCCAGGGCGCGGGATCTCGCCGGTCATGCCGATCTGCTGGTGGTGCCGGAGCTTTTCATGACCGGTTACCGGCTGTCGGCGGAAAAACTGCAATCGCTTGCTGAACCGATAGACGGGCCCTTTGCGCGCCAGGCCGAAGCACTCGCCCGGGAGACGGGCCTTGCCATTCTCTACGGCTTTCCCGAACGCGATGGCGCGGCTGTCTACAATTCGGTTCAGGCCTTTGCCGGCGATGGCCGCAGGCTCGTGCACTATCGCAAGCTGCATCTCCCCTCCGATGACGAGCGCGCGGCCTTTGCGACGGGGGATGTGCTGGTCACGTTCAGCTTCGGCGGTTTCACGGTGGCACCGCTCATCTGCTACGACGTCGAATTCCCCGAAAGCGTGCGCGCCTGCGTGCAGGCCGGTGCGGATCTGGTGATCGCCCCCACGGCGTTGCGGCGGCATTGGTCGCAGATCGCCCAGATGATGATCCCGGTGCGCGCCCTGGAAAGCGGGGTCTTCGTGGCCTATGCCAATTGGGCCGGTAGCGAAGCCGATTGGGACTACGCCGGCCTTTCCTGCATCTGCGGCCCGGATGGACAAGTACTGGCCCGCGCCGGCGCGGACCTGCAGGTCATCAGCGCCACGCTCGACAAGGCAGAGGTGCCGAAGGCGCGTGCGAGGCTCACCTATCTGCGCGATGCGCGGTTCAGGTTGGAGGGGCCATTCTAAAAGAAAGGATGTCGCTTTGCAGGGCTTGGGTGAGGGCAGGCCAATTCGCGCCGCTCTCTTGCAAGTTCCGTGCGGCACTCTCTATGAAGCTGCTGACAGACCAATGACGCACGGCTTTCCTTTCGAATGACCCATCCGCTGACCGCTGCCCAGCTTACGCCGCTCATCACCGAACTAGCGATTTCCGCGCTGTCGCGCTGGCATCTCGACGGCGCGCGGGTCACGTTGATCAATCATTCGGAGAACTGGACCTATCGCGTGGAACCGGTGGGTGCGCCACGGCCGGTCATCCTGCGCGTGCACCGGGCCGGCTATCATTCGCTGAACGGCATCCGCAGCGAGCTTGTCTGGATGCGTGCCCTTCAGGCGGAGGCCGGCGTGATGACGCCGCAGGCCATTCCCGGGCGCGATGGTGCCGATATCCAAAGCGTTTCGCATCCGGCATTGGAGAACCCGCGCCATTGCGTGCTGTTCGAATTCATCGACGGGATCGAGCCGCCGCAGGACGATCTCGTGGCACCCTTTCGCCAATTGGGCGAGGTGGCGGCGCGCTGCCATGCCCACGCCGAAACGTGGACACGCCCGGCCTATTTCGATCGCCTCGCCTGGGATTTCGAGCATTCAGTGGGCGGCAGGCCCAATTGGGGCGATTGGCGCCAAGGCCCGGCCTGCACGAAGGAACGAGCCGCCATCATTCAACGCGCCGTCGATCTGCTGGAAAAACGCCTCGCCGCTTTCGGGCAGGCGCAGAACCGCTACGGCTATATCCACGCCGATTTCCGCCTCGCCAATCTGCTGTTGCATGAGGGCGATGTGCGCGTCATCGATTTCGATGACAGCGGCATGGGTTGGTTTCTTTATGATGCGGCGACGGCGGTAAGCTTCTTTGAGACCCGCGCCGATGTGCCGGAGCTGATCGAGGCCTGGAAGGAAGGCTATCGCCGCCGCCGCGCGCTCTCAAAGGCGGAAGAGGCGGAGATCGACAGCTTCATCCTGCTGCGGCGCCTCACCCTCTTTGCCTGGATGGGTTCGCACAGCGAAACCGACCTGGCGCAGACCGAAGGCCCCGGTTACGCCGAAGGCAGCACGACGCTGGCGGAGCGATACTTGACCCGCTTCGGTTGAGGGTTCTGTCAAGCCCGCCACCTCACCCGTCAAGCGCCTGCGCGCCGCGCAGTCTAGGCTTGCACGCAATGGGCTTGATCTCGCATCTGCGAAGGCCCTAGCATCGCGCGCTGTACACACGCCGGTTAAGAGCGGGTGACAGGACAGGTTGGTTCGAGGCAGAGACTGGGGACGGGTGATGTGGCGCGAGATTCCCGCCGACGAACGGCATGAGATCAAGGTCGACGGGTACAAGGTCGTTGCCTATTCTTTCGGCAAGGGTCCGGAGACCGTGCTTCTCCTCAATGGCGGGCCGGGTCTTCCCTGCGATTACTTGCGCGAGGCGCATTCCTGCCTGATCGATCAGGGTTACCGGGTCGTCGCCTTCGATCAGCTCGGCACCGGCGCTTCCGACCGGCCGACCGACAAAAAATTGTGGAACATCACGCGCTATGTGGCCGAGGTTGAAACGGTGCGCACGGCGCTGGGCCTCGGCAAGGTGCATCTGCTTGGGCATTCCTGGGGCGGATGGCTCTCGATCGAATATGCGGTGACGCATCCTCAGAATCTGAAGACGCTGATCCTCGAAGATACCAATGCCGACATGCCGCATCTCGTTTCCGAACTGATGCGCCTCCGGGATGCGCTGGGATCGGAAACGGTGGCCATGATGCAGCGGCACGAGGCGCAAGGGACACTGGATCATCCGGAATATCAGGCGGCTGTGACCATCCTCAATTACCGCCATGTCTGCCGGCTCGAAGAATGGCCGGCACCGGTGAGGCGTTCGCTCGACGATTGGAACATGGGGCCTTATGGCACCATGCAGGGGCCCAATGAATTCCTCTATACGGGCAATCTGAAAGATTGGAACCGCGTGCCGGATCTACACAAGATTCCCTGCCCCGTTCTCATCACGACCGGTCAGCATGACGAGCTGACGCCAGCCTGTTCGCTGCGCATGAAGCTGCATCTAAGGGATGCCGAGCTGCATGTCTTTCCGAATTCCAGCCATATGCCCTTCTATGAAGAGCCCCATGCCTATTACCCGGTGCTGACCAGCTTCCTGAAGCGCCATTCCGGCAAATGAACCTTCATCGCTACCGCTTCATTCTCGCCCGGCCGCTGCAATTGCTGCCGGTGCTGTTCGGCATCAGCATCATCACCTTCGTTCTGGTGCGGCTCATTCCGGGTGATCCCGCCCGCGTGCTATTGGGTGCCAAGTCGACGCCGGAAGCCGTCGCCCGCATCCGCGCGCAATTCGGCCTGGATGAGCCGATCTGGCTGCAATATGTCTACTTCGTGAAGAACCTTGTGCTCGGCGATATGGGGAAATCGATCCTCTACAAAATGCCGGTGCTGCAATTGATCGGTGAACGCTTGGCACCGACCCTGCTGCTGATCCTGGGCAGCGTCATCCTGGCGCTGGCACTCGCTATTCCCCTGGCATCGATCGCGGCGACAAGGCGCGGTCGCTTGGCCGATCACACGATCCGCCTCATTTCCACGGCCGGGCTTGGCTTCCCGCCCTTCTGGCTTGCCATCATGCTGATCATCGTCTTCAGCGTGAAATTCGATCTCTTTCCCGTGGCGGGTTATGGCGACACCTGGGGCGACAGGCTGCATCATCTGGCGTTACCCTGCTTCACGGTTGCCCTGGCGCTCTCCGCCGTCATCACGCGCAATCTGCGCGCCAGCATGATTGCGGAACTCGCCTCCGATCACGCAACCGCCGCCCGTGCGCGCGGCCTCTCTGAACGGCGCGTCTTCTGGCGCCACGTACTGCCTAATGCGGTCATCCCAGCGATCAATCTCTTGGCCGTCAATATCGGCTGGCTCATCGGCGGCACGGTGGTGATCGAAAGCGTTTTTTCGATTCCCGGCATGGGTCAGCTGCTGGTGCGCGGCATCTTCACGCGCGACTATATGGTTGTGCAATCGGTTGCCATGGTCTTTGCCTGTGCCACCGTCATCGTCAATTTCTTGGCCGACGTGCTAACCGTCGCCATCGACCCCCGGGTGGAGCTATGAGTACCGCCATTGCATCCAGGCCGGGCTGGCTGCCGCGCTTTTCCAAGCATCCGCTGCCATTGCTGCTGGGTGCCGGCATCATCGGCACTATTGTGCTGCTGGCGATCCTGGCACCCGTCGTGGCGCCCTACGGTCCCATTGCACAGAATCTCGAGGTCAAGCTGCAACCGCCCAGCGTCGATCATCTCTTCGGTACCGACAATTTCGGCCGCGATATCCTGTCGCGAATCATCTGGGGTGCCAGGATCGATCTGCAGATGGGCATCATCGGCGTGTTCTTCCCCTTCCTCATCGGCACGACAGTCGGCGCCATTGCCGGTTATGCCGGCCGGGCGGTGGATGCGGTGGCGATGCGGGTGGTCGATATCGTTCTCGCCTTTCCGTTCCTTGTCTTGATGCTGGCCATCATCGCCATCCTCAAACCCGGCCTCACCTCCTTCTATATCGCGATGGCCCTGGTCGGCTGGGTCTCTTATGCGCGCCTCATCCGTGCCCAGGTGCTGGTGGCGAAATCGGCCGATTATGTCACCGCGGCCCGCAGCCTCGGCTACAGCCATCTGCGTATCCTCTTCCGCCATATCTTGCCCAATGTGCTCACCAATTCCATCGTCTTCTCGATGTCGGATGTGGTGCTGGTGGTGCTCTCGGGTGCCGCGATCTCATATCTGGGCCTCGGCGTGCAGCCGCCGACCGCCGAATGGGGCATCATGATCGCGGAAGGGCAGAATTTCATCACCACGGCATGGTGGATCACGGCCTTTCCGGGCCTCGCCATCGTCGTGATGGCTTTGGGCTTCAGCATGCTGGCCGACGGATTGGGCGAAAAGCTGGGGGTGCGCGAATGACGCCGCTCCTCGCCGTCAAGAATCTTGCCGTCCGCGCCAAGATGCATGGCCATGAATTTGATCTGGTCGAAGACGTGGCCTTTTCGCTGCAGCGGGGCGAGATCCTGGGCTTGGTCGGTGAAAGCGGGTCGGGGAAATCGGTCACCTGCCGCGCTCTGCTGCGCCTGTTGCCGGGTGCCAATCTTTCCATCACCTCCGGCGAGATCCTCTTCGATGGACGCGATTTTGCCAAGATGACCGAGACGCAAATCCGCAATGAACGCGGTGCCTCGGTCGGCATGATCTTCCAGAATCCGGCGAGCCATCTCGATCCCGTCATGAGCATCGGCGATCAGGTCGCAGAATCCATCGTGCTCCATCGCGGTGTCTCAAAGGCCGAAGCCTGGAGCCAGACCGTCGACCTTCTGCGTCAGGTGGGCATTCCGGACCCCGAGCGTCGCGCGCGGAATTTCGCCCATGAATTTTCCGGTGGCATGAAGCAGCGCGCGATGATTGCGGCGGCTCTTGCCTGCGATCCGCAGCTCCTCATCGCCGACGAGCCGACGACGGCGCTCGATGTCACGGTTCAGGCGCAGATCCTGCGGTTGCTGATGGATCTTCGGGACAAGCGTGGTCTTTCGATCATCCTGGTGACGCATGATCTGGGTGTCGTGGCGCAGGCCTGCGATTCCATCGCCGTCATGTATGGCGGGCGCATCGTCGAACGCGGTCCCAAGCGCGACGTGCTGAAGGCACCCTTCCATCCCTATACCTCGCGCCTCATCGCCTGCCAGCCGGCCCATGGCTTGGGGGCGGGATTGTTGCCGAGCATCCCCGGCCAACCGCCTTCGGCCGGCGACATGCCGTCTGGCTGCCGTTTCCATCCGCGCTGCGACCTGGCGCAGACGAGCTGCCGCGAGACCGTGCCGGGACTTAAAGAACGTGTGAGCGGTCATCTTGCTGCCTGCCCGATTACAGAAGCCGGGATAACGGAGGCGCGGCCATGAGCGACAGCTTGCTCCGGGTCGACGACCTGCAGGTCCATTTTTTGGCCGGCAAGGGCAAGCTGGTGCGGGCCGTCAATGGCGTCACCTTCGACCTCAAGCCCGGTGAGACTTTGGGTCTGGTCGGCGAAAGCGGATGTGGTAAATCAACGCTCGGCCGCGCCATTCTGAAGCTGGGACCGCTCACAGCCGGCCGTGTTTCCTTCGACGGCATCGATGTCGGGACTGGGGATCATGCCGGCATCGCGCAATTGCGGCGCGAGACGGCCATGATCTTCCAGGATCCCTATAACGCGCTCAACCCGCGCCTCTCCATCGGCAGCGCCATCGAAGAAGTGCTGCGGGTACACAGGAAAGTGCCGCCGGAACGGATCAAGGCCCGTGTTGCCGAACTGATGCAGCTGGTGGGCCTGGCGCCGGCCTTGGCCGGTCGCCGGCCCAGTGCCTTGAGTGGCGGGCAGTGCCAGCGTGCCGGGATCGCCCGGGCCTTGGCGGTGGAACCCAAGCTCATCATCGCTGATGAATGCGTCGCGGCACTCGACGTTTCGATCCAGGCGCAGATCATCAACCTGCTGATCGAGCTCAAGGCCCGGATGAATCTGGCGCTGATCTTCATCGCCCATGATCTTGGCGTAGTGCGGCGGTTGTGCGACCGCGTTGCCGTCATGTATCTGGGGCGCATCGTCGAGGAAGGGGCGACCGAGGACGTCTTTGACGCACCCAAGCATCCCTATACCAAGGCGCTGATGCGGGCGATCCCCGAGATCGACCCGGATTGCGGCCTCCCCGCCGATCCGCTGGGCGGCGAGCCACCGAGCCCGCTCGACATTCCGAAGGGCTGTGCCTTCCACCCGCGCTGTCCGGATGTCATGCCGATCTGCCGCGAAGCGCTGCCCCAGAATCGTTTCGTCGGCGGCTGTGCCGTTGCCTGCCATCTTTACGAAGACCCAACCACCAACAGTGAACAGGAGAGGGAGAGGATCCATGCCTAGCAAGAAGTTTCTGAGTATGTGCGCAGCGAGCGTGTTCGCTTTGCTGACCGTGGGGACCAGCATCGCCTCGGCAGACAGCGTACTCACCATCGGCCGCCGCGAGGACGGCACGACCTTCGACCCGATCAAGACGACGCAGAACGTGGATTTCTGGGTCTTCTCGAACGTCTTCGACGTGCTGGTGCGCGTCGACAAGACCGGCACCAAGCTTGAACCCGGCATCGCCGAAAGCTGGCAGATCTCGGATGACGGCCTCACCTATACCTTCAAGATCCGCGACGAGAAGTTCTCCGACGGCTCGGCTGTGACGGCCAAGGACGCCGCCTTCAGCCTCACCCGTATCCGCGATAATCCCGGCTCGCTCTGGGCCGACAGCTACAAGGTAATCAAGACGGCAGAAGCCAAGGACGGCCGCACGCTGGTCGTCACGCTCAATCAGCCGGCAGCACCGTTCCTTGCGTCGCTTGCCATGCCGGGCGCGTCGATCCTGTCGGAAAAATGGGTCACGGAGAAGGGCGAGGATGCGCTGACCGACCATCCGCTGGGCTCCGGCGCCTTCGAGCTGGTCGAATGGAAGCGCGGCGAGAAGGTCGTCCTCAAGAAGAATCCGAACTTCTGGGAGAAGGACCGCGTGAAACTTGACGGTGTCGAATGGATTTCGGTGCCTGACGACAATACCCGCATGCTGAAAGTGCAGGCGGGCGAGCTCGATGCCGCGATCTTCGTGCCCTTCTCGCGCATCGCCGAGCTGCAAAAGGACGCCAATCTCGAGGTCCATCTCGATCCCTCGACGCGTGAGGATCATCTGCTGATCAACCAGCGCAACGAGACGTTGGCAAAGATCCCGGTCCGCCAGGCGCTCGACATGGCGCTCGACAAGAAAGCCATCGTCGATACCGCGACTTTCGGCTTTGGCGATGTGGCCAATTCCTACGTGCCGAAGGGTGCCCTTTATCACAACGACAACAACCTGCTGCGTCCCTACGACCCGGAGGGTGCCAAGAAGCTGCTGGCCGATGCCGGGGTCAGCGATCTTGCGCTCAACTTCATCGTCGATACCGGCGACGAAGTGCAGGAGCAGACGGCGATCCTCATCCAGGAGCAGCTCGCCAAGGCTGGGGTCACGGTCAATATAGCCAAAGTCGACCCCAGCTCGTCCTGGCAGATGGAAATCGATGGCGAATACGACCTCGCCATCAACTATTGGACCAATGACGTCATCGACCCGGACCAGAAGACGACCTTCGTCTTGGGGCATGATGCCAACAACAACTACATGACCCATTACAAGAACGACAAGGTCAAGGAATTGGTGGCAGCGGCCCGCGTCGAGATGGACCCGAAGAAGCGCGAAGCCATGTATATCGAGATCCAGACCATCGCCAAGGAAGAGGCGCATTGGATCGATCTCTATTACAGCCCCTATCGCAACGTGACGCGCAAGAACATCAGCGGCTTCTACCAGAATCCGCTGGGCCGCTTCTTCCTGGAAGACACGGCAAAGAACTGACCGATCCTACTTGTAGCGACGACCCCTCACCCCAACCCTCGCCCCACGATAGTGGGGTGAGGGGATTTTCTTTTTTCGGCTATAGCTCGCGCACCAGATGCAGGAAGGTTTCGACTTCCTGGCGCAGGACCGCACCATTGCGGGCGAGCTCTGCGGCTGCCGTCAAGACTTGATGCGAGGCGTGGCTGGTCTGTTGCGAGGCTTCGGTGACGCCGCCGATATTGGATGAAACCTCACCCGTGCCGGCCGCAGCCTGCTGCACATTCCTGGAGATTTCCTGCGTCGCCGCGCGCTGTTGCTCGACGGCCGAGGAAATGGCGGTGGTGATCTCGTTCACCTGGCTGATCACCCGGGTGATGCCCTGCAAGGCGGTCGCCGAGCCCTGGCTGGAATCCTGGATGGCCCTGACCTGCCCGCCGATCTCGTCGGTGGCTTTTGCGGTCTGCATGGCAAGATTCTTCACTTCCGAGGCGACGACCGCGAAACCCTTGCCGGCCTCGCCGGCGCGGGCTGCCTCGATCGTGGCATTCAGGGCCAGCAGATTTGTCTGGCTGGCGATGGCGTTGATGAGGGTCACCACGTCGCCGATCTTCTCTGCCGCCTCGGCCAGTGTCCGCATGCGTTCGTTGGTGGTGTCGGCCTGCGCCACGGCATTGCCGACGATGCGGTTCGATTCCACCACCTGATTGCCGATCTCGGAGATCGAGGCGGATAGTTCCTCGGTCGCCGAAGCTACCGTCTGCACGTTCTGCGTCATCTCCTCGGCCGCCGCCGCGACGACCTGGGATTGATTGGCGGTTTCCTCGGCCGTGGCCGACATGGCTTGCGCGGTCGATTGCAATTCGGTCGCTGCCGCACTCACGCCTTCCACCACCACGCCGATCGCCTGGTCGAACTTTGTCACCGCCGCTTCCATGCGGCGCCCGCGCTCGATCTGGCGCTCCTGCTCCTTGGCTTGCTGGATGGCAAGATCGCGGCCTTCAATCAACTTCTCGCGGAACTGCTCCGTCGCCTGCGCCATCTCACCCAGCTCATCTTTGCGGGACGTGGCGGGTATGGTGACATCGTATTCGCCGCCGGCCATCACCCGCATGATATGGGTGAGGGCGGCGAGCGGCCGCGTGATGGAACGCGCGCCGAAGAATCCCACCAGCCCGGCAAAGATCAGGGCCGCAAAACCAACGCCCAGGATGATGTCGCGCGTGGTGGTGACAGGCGCGAAGATCTCGTCAGCGTCGATCTCGCCGATGATCGCCCAGGTGACACCCTCGAAACTCAGCGGCTTGTGGGCGGAGACGACGTCGATGCCGCGATAGTCCTGGATAAGCGAGACACCGCTTTCGCCCTTTAGGGCGGCTTCCACGGTCGGCGTTTTCACTTCCTGTTTCAGGATCGAGGTCTCGCCGGATTTCAGGAAGCGTGAATCGCTGCGCATCTTTTCATCGACACCGACGATATAGGTCTCGCCACTCTCGCCCATGCCCTCGGCGCGCTGCATGACCGTATTAATGCGCGCGATCGGCATCTGGAAAATGAGCGAGCCGATATTCTGCGTGCCGCGCATGATCCGCGTGCCGATGAAGCTTGCGGCGACCCCATTGCTGGGGGCATAGGATTCGAAATCGACGAAGGCGACATCGTCGGTATAGGCCGGGTCATTGAGCTTGTGCCAGATGGTGGCGAGTCCGGATTCCTTCCATTTGCCGTTGGCGAGGCTGGTCGCGTAATCCGGCTCCTTGGTATAGGAATAGACGACGTCGCCTGCCGGTGAGACCAGGAAGATATCGTAATAGCCGCGCGCCTCGGCATAGGTCTTGAACCAGGGGTGATAGCTCTGATGCATGCGGCTGTAATCCGAGCCGTCGCCGGCATCATCGAGTTCCCACAGCTTGCTCTTATTGCCGTTGTTCTCGACATAGAGCTTGCGCGCCGCTTCTTCGCCGCCCAGGGTCGGGAAGGTGCGGGTGAAGCCGGCCATCGCCTGCTGGGTCAGGCCGTCGGCGCTGAGCAGTTTCAAGTCCTCGGTGATGGCGCCGAGATAATCAGAGAGGGCGGCGGCGCGGGCATCGACCAGCGCCACCAGCTTTTCTTCCGCCGATCGTCGCAATGCGCTTTGTGCGAAGATGACGGCAATCAAGCCTAAGGCGACGATTGAGCCGGCAATGAGGGCGGTAACGGCGGCAGGCATCTTGGCTGCAAGTTTCATGATCGACCCATCCCGCGTGAGTTGCTAACCAGTGCCCCAATTTCTTAAGGATCGGCCGAAAGGTTTAATTTTATGCAAACCCGGTCTGGTTGTAGTTATTTGATATGACAGCGATTTCTACCATTTCCGGTATCCATGTTTACTAATAACTGTTGCCATTTGATAAACAATAAGGTGACGGAAGCAGCTATTGTTCGCGACAGGGTCAAAGTCTAGTTTTTCTTCCAAGTCGTCAAAACCCTAGTCCTTGAGCGAGAGAACATGACTTTGCGGCAGACCCAGCGCGTTATTGCCGGGACCGACGCCTCCGATGGCGACGGCGTGAAGATGAAGCGCCTGTTTCCGGTGCAGGACATTGTGCAGGTCGATCCCTTCCTGCTGTTCGACGAATTCGGCTCCGATGATCCGGGCGCCTATATCGGCGGCTTCCCCGATCACCCGCATCGCGGTTTCGAGACGGTCACTTATATGCTGGCCGGCCGCATGCGCCATTTCGACAGCCGCGGCAATAGCGGCCTGCTGACCGCCGGCGGTGCGCAGTGGATGACGGCCGGCCGCGGCCTCATTCATTCCGAGATGCCGGAGCAGAGCGATGGCCTGATGCGCGGCTTCCAGATCTGGATCAATCTGCCGGCTGCCGAAAAGATGACGCCGCCGCGCTATCAGGATTACGACCCGGCGGAAATCCCCATGGTGAGCCTCCGCGATGGCATCACGCTCAAGATCGTGGCCGGCGTTGCTGCCGACACGACCGGTCCCGTCAACGGCGTGTCGCGCCAGCCTTTGCTGGTCGATGCGAGCATCCCGGCCGGAATCACTTGGCGCCAGCCGGTCGATCAATCGGCCACAGTGCTGGCGCATGTCTTCGAAGGATCGGCGGAGATCGGCGGCAAGGCTCTCGGCACCACGCAGATGGCCGTCATGGGGCCCGGCGATGCGGTCGAGGTGAAAGCCGGCGGCGACGGTGCCCGCGTGCTCCTCCTCGCGGCACAGCCGATCGGCGAGCCGGTGGTGCGCTATGGCCCCTTCGTCATGAACACGCGCGCCGAAATCGAACAGGCCTTTGCCGATTACCAGGCCGGGCGCCTGGCCTAAGGTGGTCTGGCTTAAGAGCCCGATGAGCAAAGCGCATCGCGCTAGCGCATAATTGCGTGGCGGCCGTCCTGTTCAGGCCGCCACTGCCCCGCTAATCTTCCGGTCACTGGATTGGAAGGGCCACGGGCGATGACCGATGATCACGAAAACCATGCGCAGGTGCGCGTGCGGCGGCGCGGCGAGGATCATGCCCGAAGGCCGCGCGAAAGCGGCCTTGCGCAGGGAAACTTCCCGGCCATTCTGAGGCGCAGCCTCAAGCCCGTTGAGCCGCTCGACGAAGAGCAGCTCCAGGCCGTCCACAACGCTTCCCTCGTCATTCTTGAGGAAATCGGCATCGAATTCATGGGCGCCAAGGCCCGCGCTGCTTTCGCCAAGGCCGGCGCCAAGGTCGATGACGGCACCGGCATTGTCCGCATCCCCGCGGCACTCATCACCGAGGCGCTGAGGACAGCGCCGAAGATCTTCAGCCTCACCCCGCGCAACCCCGCGCGACGCGTGGAATTTGGCGGCAACGCCCTGACATTCAGCCTCGTCGCCGGCCCGCCCATGGTCGAGGACCGCATCAACGGGCGCCGTCCGGGCAATCTCGAGGATTACCGGCGCCTCATCCAATTGGCACAGAGCTTCGACATCATCCATCTGCTCGGCAACCAGCCGACGGCACCGCAGGAATTGCCCGCGCAAAGCCGGCATCTCGATTGCTATCTCGCCAACGTGACCTATTCCGACAAGGTCTATCACTGCACGGCGATCGGGGCCGAGCGCGCGCTCGACGGCATCGATGTCGCGGCCATCGCCCGCGGCAAGACCCGCGCCGATCTGGTGGACGATCCTTCCTGCATCACGATCATTTCGGTGAATTCCCCGCGCCGCTTCGACGAGTCGATGAGCGACGGCCTGATGGCGATGGCGCAATGGGGTCAGGCCACCGTCATCACGCCGTTCACCTTGATGGGGGCGATGGCGCCGGTCAGCCTCGCCGCGGCCCTCGCCCAGCAGAATGCCGAAGCCTTGGCCGGCATTACGCTGACCCAGCTCACGCGGCCTGGCGCGCCAGTGGTTTATGGCGCTTTCACCTCGAATGTCGATCTGCGTTCCGGGGCGCCAGCTTTCGGCACGGCGGAAAATGCGCGCGCGACACTCATCGGCGGGCAATTGGCGCGGCGCTATAACCTGCCCTATCGCGCCAGCAATGCCAGTGCGAGCAACGTCGTCGACGCCCAGGCAGCTTACGAATCGGAAATGTCGCTATGGTCTTCGGTTCTGGGCGGCGCCAATCTTGTCTATCACGGCGCCGGGTGGATGGAGGGCGGCCTCACCGCGTCTTTCGAGAAGATCGTACTCGATGTCGAGATGCTGCATCTAATGGCGGGTCTGGTGCAGCCCTTCACTATTTCCGATGCCGAACTCGGCCTCGATGCGCAGCGTGAGGTCTCGCCCGGCGGTCATTTCTTCGGCGCACAGCATACCTTGGCGCGCTATCAGACGGCCTTCCACAAACCGCTCATCGCCGATTGGCGCGCCTACCCCAATTGGGCGGCGGACGGTGCCAAGGACGCAACGGCACGTGCCACCGCAATCTGGCAACAAGCGCTGAGCTCATATGCAGCGCCGCCCCTCGATCCCGGTATCAAGGACGCGCTCGACGCTTTCGTGATGAAGCGCAAGGAAGAACGTCGCACCGCGCAGGATTGAGGGCGCCGCATATTTGCATTTCGCACGCTGAACTGGCATCAATCAGCCCCTCAATAAACCATTTCCGTTCCGCGGATCGCCGCGGGCTTCCTATAGGTCGGGGTTCCGGGTCATGAAGGTTTTCATCAGCAGCGATATCGAAGGTACTGCCGGCATCACCCATTGGGACGAAGCCGAGAAGAAGCATCCCGCCTACCCCGAATTCCGCCAGCTGATGACGAATGAGGTACTGGCGGCGATCGAGGGTGCGATCGATGCCGGCGCCAGCGAGATCCTGCTGAAGGACGCGCATGATTCAGGACGCAACATCATCACCGAAATGCTGCCCGCTTGCGTGAAGATCATCCGCGGCTGGAGCGGCCATCCCTTGAGCATGATTCAGGGCGTTGACGATGGCTTCGATGCGATCGTCTTCACCGGCTATCACAGCCGCGCCGGGGCCGAGGGCAATCCGCTGGCGCACACGACCAATCTCCGAATCTCCGAATTGCGCCTCAACGGCATGCCGGCATCGGAGTTTCACGTCTATGCGACGGCCGCCGCCTATTACAAGGTGCCGTCCGTTTTCGTCTCCGGCGATGCTGGCATCTGTGCCGACGCCGAACGCATCAACCCCGGCATGGTGACGGTGCCGGTGCTGGAAGGCATCGGCCGCTCCACCATCTCGATTGCTCCCAGCGTCGCGCGGGCGCGCATCAGGCAAGGCGTTACAAAGGCGCTGAAGCTCGATCGGACCAAGCTGCTGCCGCCCGTGCCCGAGATCACGGTACTGGAGGTTGTCTTCAATAATCCGACCGACGCCTATCGTGCCTCCTGGTATCCGGGTGCCAAGCATATCGGCAACCGCACGGTGCAGTTCGCCAGTCGGGATTATTTCGAAATCATGCGGGCGCAGAAATTCATCCTCGGCATCTGAAACGGCCAGCGTCGCATTCCACGCTATATTTCATCCGGAAAACAGGACTGGCATCCGAAGATGCCTGTCTTCCGAAGATGCCTATCTTCCGAAGATGCCGGTCTTTTGTCAGGCCAAGATACCTAACGCGCCCGTAGATTTGCCCAGTAGATTTACCCGGTAGAATTACCCCGTAGATTTACCTTGGCATCGCGGCCGTTTGTGTTGCTATGCTTTCCCGCAACCGGCAAGGGAAGTTCCGAGGACGAGAATTGGCGGGCAACCAGCGATCGGCGATCCATATCATTTTGGCCAGCGCCGGCCTTGCGGTCCTCCTGGCTGCCGCCGCTGCCTATTTGTCTGCCGTCCCCGATTACGCCATTTTCTTTGATGATCTGCACTGGACAGTGGCGACGGCCGCAGCCGCAGCGATGGCATGGCTCGGTTACCAGCACGCCAGGGAAGACGCCGCCACCGCCCGGCCGCGCTATTGGTTCGCCTGGGGCCTCACCAGCTATGCGCTGGGGCAGTTCTTCTGGGATCTGCAAGGGCTCGCCGGCTGGTATCCCTTCCCGGCCCCTTCCGACCTTTTCTACCTGCTTATCGGCCCGTTTTGCGCCATCGGCTTTGCGGCCGCGCTGCAACCAAGCGACCCGGCACGCACCAAGGGGCCTGGGCAGCACCATGCCGGCGATTACTGGGCTTTCGGCCTCGACGCCGCAGCATTGGTGGCTGCGGTTCTTGCCATCACTCTGGCGCTCTATTTGCCCCTCAATCAATCGGCGAATCCGTTCCAGCTCGGCGTCCTGGTCGCTTATCCGGTAAGCCTTATCGGCGCGGTCTGCGCCGGCCTTGTCCTTATGCTCACCTTGCGGCCGCGCCCCGCCCTTGCCTGGCTGCTGCTGCTGGCCATGCTGCTGGTCATGGGACTGATCTGGATGCTGTGGAACGCCCTGGTGCTGAACAGCGCCGTCGGTACGGGCAAGGGCATGAATCTGCTGTTCTCGGTCTCCAGCCTTTTTGCTGGCTATGCTGCTGCCACCTGGCGGGTCGAGCCGTCACGCCACGCCCTCTATGCACGTCTTGCCAATTCCATTCGCTACCTGCTGCCGATGGCGCTGGTGGTCCTGGCTTGCACCGCCATCATCCTCACCACGGCGTTCACCGACATGAAGCGGTCGATGCAGGTCGTGATCGATACCGCCGCGATCCTGGTGGCGGTTCTCGCCATTGCCCGGCAGAGCTTCCTGCTCAAGGAACGCGAGGTGCTGTTGAAGGCGGAGGGCGAGGCGCGTTACCTGGAGCAGCGCCTGCGCGATCTGGTGTCGGTCAGCGACGATCCGATCTTTGTCTGCCGTGTCGAGAAGGAGCGCTTCGTCTACGAGGAATTGAATGCCGCGGCCCTTGCGGTGATCGGCCGGTCGCCGGCCGATTTTCACGAAGTAACACCTTACGACATCATGCCGCCGGATCTCGCCACCAAGGTCTATGCCCTTTACCGTGAATGCGTCGCCGTCGGCCAGCCGATGCGCTACGATTATTGCTTCGAAAGTCCCACGGGCACACATTGGTTCGATACGCGGTTGATGCCGGTGCGCGATGAGACCGGCAGGGTGACGCATCTTTATGGCGTCGCGCGCAGTGTGACCGACCTCAAGCACCAGACCGACCGGCTGCAGCAATTGGCAGCGGATCTCGACCGCGCGCGGCGCGACGCGGAATCCGCCAACCGTGCCAAGTCCATGTTCCTCGCCAATATGAGCCACGAGCTCCGGACGCCGCTCAATGCGATTCTGGGCTTCACGGAATTGATGGAGCGCAAGGTCTTTGGCCCCATCGGACAGTCGCGTTATGAGGGCTACCTCCACGACATCTACAGCAGCGGGCAGATGCTGCTGATGCTGGTCAATCAAGTGCTCGATTTCTCGAAGCTCGAAGCCGGGCAATATCGGCTGCAGGAGGCCGAGATCGACATGGGCGAGGTCGTGGCCGACACCTGCAAGCTGCTCGACCAGCAGGCCCAGGCGAAAGTGCTGACGCTCACCCATTTCCGCCGGCCATCGCCCAACATCAAGGCCGATCGCCGCGCCTTGGCGCAGATCGTCATGAACCTTGTCGCCAACAGCCTCAAATTCACGCCCAAAGGTGGTGCGATCGAGGTCACGACGGGGCTGGGTTCAGACGGCCGGCCTGAAATCATGGTGCGCGATACCGGCATCGGCATCCCGCCCACCGAGATCGAATCCGTGCGCCGAGCCTTCGTGCAAGGGTCGGGAGCGACCCGAGCCGCCGAGGCCGGGACGGGGCTGGGGCTCGCCATCGTCTGCTCCATGGCGGAACTGCATGGCGGTTCGGTCGATATCGACAGTGCCGTCGGCCGCGGCACAACTGTGACGATTCGCCTGCCGGCCAGCCGTCTTCTCGCCGCCTGAAGAGCCGATCGAGGCTGTACCGGCTCCGCATTGGTCGGTTATCGTTCCCGGGTGTCGGGGCTTGGAATGGGGATGGATATGAACGAGGCGCGGCCAGTCACCATATCGATCGCGCAGTTCAACGCGCAGGATGACGAGAAGCCGGCGAATCTCGCCAAGGCGAAACATTATCTCGACCTCGCCGGGTCGCATGGCAGCCATATTGCCGTCCTGCCGGAACTTTTCACCGGCACCGGCTTTTCCAGCGGCGATGCGCATAAGGTGCTGGCCGAACCGATCCCCGGCCCCACTTTCGAATTGATGGCCGATGCCGCGCGCCGCCACGCCATGTATGTGACGGGGTCGTTTTATGAAATGGGCGCCGACGGCCGCATCTACAACACGGCGCCGGTCATTGCCCCCGGCGGCGATCTTCTGGGCTGCTATCGCAAGACCCATCTGTTCGACGTGCCCAATCGGACCGATCTGCCACCCGGCATCATGGAATCGAAAAAGGTCTCGCCGGGCAAGGAACTGCAGCTTTACGACACCAATCTGTGCCGGTTCGGGATCGGCATCTGCGCCGATATCCGCTTCCCGGAAATGTTCCGCGCCTATGCCAAGGCCGGGGCCGAGCTCATCTTGCTGCCCACCGCGTTCCTGTCGCCCCGCTTCGACCATTGGGATTTCCTGCTGAAGGCCCGTGCGACCGATCATCAGATGTTCATCGCGGCGTCCGGTATGACGGGGCGCGAGAAGGTAACAGGCATCGGCTTCATCGGTCGCTCCAGCGTGGTCGACCCCTGGGGCGTCATCCTTGCCGGCGCACCGGATGAAGAAGCCTTGCTCACCACCACGATCGATCTCGACCAGGTGCGGCGTGTGCGCAATTGGTGGCCGCTCAACGACCAGATTCGCCCGGATCTCTACGGTGCCGTCGCGGTGAAGACGTCGCGCCCGTGACGTGATTTCCGATCATCGCGTGCCAGCGGCTGGGTGACCAGTTCAGCCGCGCCGGTGCACTCTGGTAAACGGCATCAGCAGCAGCCGGCCGAGATTTAGCCTGGCTGCGTCACGCTCTTCTTTCAGGCCCAGCACCACGCCGTCCTGGCCCAGGCGCGGCTGTTCGAAATAGCTTCGGCCCAAACGATCCCAGAGCGAGAGGATATTGCCGTAATTCGAATCCGTTTCCGGCCGGTCAATAGAATGATGCCGCCGATGCATGTCCGGCGTGCAGACGAGCAGGCGCAATCGCCGGTCCCAAGTCACCGGCAGGGCGATATTGGCGTGGGTGAAAAGCGCAAAGGCACTGAGCAGCGCTTCGTAGACCAGGACGACCATCGGATCGACACCGAGGACCAGCACGATCCCGGCCTTATAGAGCGCCGAGAGCAGAATCTCGATGGGATGGAAGCGCAAGCCGGTGGTGAGATCGACATCGAGATCGGCATGGTGCACGCGGTGCAGGCGCCAGAGCCAGGGGATTTTATGTGTCGCCACATGCTGCAGGTAGATCGCGGCATCGAGCACCAGCAGCGCGATGGCTGCTTCCACCCCGAACGGCCAGCCGACGGCCTGGAAAAGCCCCCAGCCCTTGGCATGCGCGAGGAGCGCCGCCGAGAAGACGATCGCACCGAGCGTTATGCGCTGCGCCAGCACATCAATGACGAAGAGGCCGAGATTGCTCTGCCAGCGCTGCACCTTCGCGGTCTTTAGAACGCGGCGCGGATAGAAGGTCTCAGCCAGGCCCAGCAGGGCGAAAAGGATCAGGAAAATGCCGAGACGGAAAAAGGCTTCGTTCATGAAGCCATTAAAGCGCCTCTCGGTTGGCGCCCGTCAATTGGCTGGGGTCAATTGGCTGCGGTCAACGCCGTTCCGCCACCGACGACCTGGCGGGCATCGTAGCCCTGGTCGAGCAGGATCGTGGCGAGCCAGGCCGCGCGATTGCCGGCGGTAGCGATGCGGGCGTCGCGGTCGATGCCCTTCTCGGCGAGGATCGCGGCGATCTGGTCGGCGCTTTTGACGCGCCCATCGGGCGTCAGCAATTCCGGCGAGAGATCGCTCTCCACCAGCTGGAAATCGCGGGCGCCCGCGTGGCTGGCGTCAAGCGACCAGGAATCGTTATGCGCCACCTCGAAATTGCCGGGGCCGAAAGGCACCTGGATCGTCGGTAGGCCGGCGGCGAGCAGCGCAGGCAAACCGCCATCCACCATGGCAACGCGCTGATGTCCCAGCGAGCGCAAGCTCAGCACCAGGGCGGCGTCTTCGCCTAAGCCATGGGCCGGGTCGCCCAAGACAATCGCTGGCTCGTTGCGGTTGAGGCCCAGATTGCGCAGCTGCTCCGTCACCTCGGCGTCAGAGCCGGCAAGGTCGGCGGCGCTCAAGACCTCGGCATTGCGGATCGGCGCCTGGGCACGCAAGCCGGCGTTGCGGGCGTCGAAAACGATGGCACCGCTGGCGATGACGGCGCGCGCCTCGTCGACCGAAAGCAGCCATTTGCGGTCAAAGCCGATGACGTCGACGGCGCCAGCTGGGGCGGCGGCGACACCGGTGAGGGCCGCAATGGCGCCGACAACGATTGGCGTGGCTGCCAGAAAGGCAGCGATAATCAGTGACTTAGGTTGAATAATCATCCGTCCTCACAGATCGATCCGGATCGGCGCCTCGCGACAATAAGGTCAAGGAGGCAGACCCATTCATTTGCCTTTAAACACTATTAGATCGATAGAGTAAAGAGAGAAATACTTAACCCCGACTTCAGCGATTCTGCTTAGAGATTTCGGGGGAAAGTTGGGCCTCGGCGAGGATCCAGTCGCGCAAGGTTTGTGCGGGCGGCGCCAGCCGTTCCCCCGCCCGTTCCACCAGATAGAACGCCTCGCTGCTTTTGATCTTGGCGGCGCAGGGGGCGACCAGCCGCCCTTCCCGCAGCAGGTCGTCGATGAAACAGGACCGGCCCAGCATGAAGCCGCCCCCGGCCAAGGCGAGGTCGACGGCAAGGCTTGCCGTGTCGAAGACGATGGCGCCCGCCGCTTCGCCTGCCGGGCATCCCGCCCCACGAAACCAATCGGGCCAGCCTTCGGCAAAACTCGCGACATGGATGAGCCGCTGCCCCGCCACGATCTCTGGCGGCAGCGGGCGGGGGTGATCGCCGAGCAGTGCCGGCGCACAGACCGGAAAGAGCCGGTCGCGGGTGAGCCTATAGGCCGTGAGCTGCGGCCAGGCCCCGATCCCGCAGCGGATCTCGAAATCCGCCTCGCGGTCGATTTCGAGCGGTGTCCACAAAGTGGTGAGAAGCCGCAGGCGGATACCCGGATGCTGCTTCAGAAAACGCGGCAGTCGCGGCCCCAGCCATAGATGGGCAAAACCGGCGGTGACGCGGACCGAAACATCGGCCGCCGAGCGGCCATGAAAGATCTCATCCGTCCCGGCCCCTAGGCGATCGAAGGCGTCACGGATGACGGTGAGATAGGAAAGCCCGGCTTCGGTGAGGCTCAAGCCCTGCGGCCGGCGCAGGAACAGGCTCTGCCCCAGATGCTCCTCCAGCGCCTTGACCTGCTGGCTGACGGCCGCCGCGGTCACGCCAAGCTCGTCCCCGGCGCGGGCAAAGGAGATGTGGCGGGCGGCTGCCTCAAAGGAGCGCAGCATGCCCAAGGGGGGCAGCTTACGGAACGTCACGAAACCCCAGGCCAAGTCAAACTTAGCCTCTGACTCTATAATTTCTGGTTTGTCGACGCCAGTTCTAAGGAGGAGACTTGGCCTCATGTCCAGGAAATAGCGGGGAACCCAGATGGCACAGCGCAAGCCCAACTTCGTCATTTTCATGCTCGACCAACTGGCACCGCAATTCATGCCGAGCTACGGGCATAAAGTGGTCAAGACGCCGGTCCTTTCCGCCTTTGCCGAAAAATCGGCCGTTTTCGATGCCGCCTATTGCAACTACCCGCTCTGCGCGCCGGCCCGCTATTCCTTCATGTCGGGGCGCCTCCCCACCAAGATCGGCGCCTGGGACAATGCCGCCGAATTCATGGCCGAGATCCCGACCTTCGCCCATCATCTCTCTGCCCTCGGCTACGACACGACGCTCTCCGGCAAAATGCATTTCTGTGGGCCGGACCAGCTCCATGGCTTCCACCGCCGCCTCACCACCGATGTCTATCCGTCGGACTTCGCCTGGGTTCCCAATTGGGACCATCCGGAAATGAAGCTCGACTGGTTCCACAACATGGACGTGGTGCACGATGCCGGCATCTGCACGCGCTCGGCCTATCTCGATTTCGATGACGAGGTCACGTTCCTCGCCAAGCGCCATCTCTTCGATCTCGCGCGTAAAGGCAATGACCAGCCCTTCTGCCTCGTCGTCTCGCTGATCAGCCCGCACGATCCCTACCTCGCGCGGAAAGAACATTGGGACATGTATCGGCATGACGACATCGACATGCCGATACTGAAGGCCGGCTCCGTGCCGCTGGGTCCGCATGAGCAGCGCATCTCCAACGGCATCGGCATGCTCGATCCGGCGCCGACCGAGGACGCCATCCGCAATGCGCGCCATGCCTATTACGGCACCGTCTCCTATATCGACGAGCGCTTCGCCGACATGATGCAGGCGCTCCAAGAAAGTGGTTTTGCCGACAACACCTACACCATCGTCACCGGCGATCACGGCGACATGCTGGGCGAGCGCGGCCTGTGGTTCAAGATGAACTGGTTCGAGAACTCGGCACGCATCCCGATGATCATCAACGGCCCCGGCGTCAAAGCCGGCCGCGTCAAAGAAGCTGTCTCGCAGATCGATATCCTCCCCACTTTGCTCGACCTCGCCACGGGTGGCGCAGCACAGCATGAGGAAGTCGTGACCGAAGGCCGCTCGATGGTGCCGCACATCACCGGCGGCAAGGGCCATGATGAAGTGATCGGCGAATATATGGGCGAAGGTGCGAAAGCGCCGGGCGTCATGATCCGCCGTGGCCAGATGAAGTTCGTGCATTTCCAGTCGGACCCGGACCAGCTCTACGACCTCGAAGCCGATCCCCTGGAAGTGAAGAACCTCGCCGCCGACCCGGCTTACGCAACGCAGGTCGCCGCCTTGCGCGCCGAGATCGCCAAGAACTGGGACATGGAAGGCATCCGCCAGCAGGTGGTGGCCAGCCAGCGCCGCCGCCGCTACTTGAACGACATCTTGCGCCGCCAAGGCGTCGCCTGGGACTACCAGCCGGTCTTCGATGCCAAGGGCCAGTACATCCGCAACACCGTGCCGATCTTCGAACTGGAAATGCGCTCGCGTTTCCCGGCGGTGAAGAAAGCGGCGGAGTAGCGGCCTAGTCGATCTCGATCACGACCTTGCCTTGCGCGCGGCGCTGGCGCAGGACGTCATGCGCCGCATCTGCTTGCGCAAAGGCAAAGTGCGTGGGATCGAGCCGCGGCAGAAGCTGGCCGTTCTCGGCGAGCGGCGTTGCCGCGCGCAGAATATCGCCGTGATGCGCGCGGCCCTTACCCGAAAGCAGCGGCAGCAGCGTGAAGACACCTGAATAGGTGGCGGCGCGGAACGAGAGCGGCGCGAGCGCATGACTGCCCCAGCCGAGGCAGCTCACGACGCGGCCGGTATAGCTCCTGACTGCCCGGAACGCGGCGTCGAGCGAAGCACCGCCCACCGTGTCATAAACGACATCGAAACCTTCGCCATCCGTGAACGCGGCGACATAGGCTTCGACCGGCGTTTCGCGATCGATCGCCCGTGCGCCATAACCTTCGATGAGCGCGGCGCGCGACGCATGATCGGTCGCAAAGACCTCAGCGCCATGGGCCTTTGCCAATTGCACCACCATATGGCCGACACCGCCGGCACCGCCCAGCACCAAGACCTTCTCGCCCGGCTGCACGTTTGCGCGGTCGACCAGTCCCTCCCAGGCCGTGATGAAGACCAGTGGCAAGGCGGCCGCCTCGCGGAAGCCGATATTAGAGGGCTTTACCGCCAGCAAATCCGCGTCCACCGCGGCATATTCGGCAAGCGTCCCCTGATGGCCGCCGACACCGCCCACCATGCCGAAGACCTTGTCGCCGATTCGAAAGTCCGAAGCTCCAGGCCCGATTGCGGCGATCGTCCCAGCCATGTCGAGTCCCAGAAGGGCCGGCAGCGGATGGCGGGCATGTGCTGCTTCGCCAGCGCGGATCTTGAGGTCGAGCGGGTTGACACCACTGGCCCGGATACGGACCAGGACTTGCCCGGATCCTGGAACCGGCCGCGCCACATCGATGGCTTGGAAGGGTGTGTCCGGGGCGGTCGCCAACAGCGCGCGCATGGTCGGGTTCGACATCTTCATCTCCATCTCCAGGGCGATGAGAGCAAGGTGGCGCATGCACATTCGTTTAGCGATGAACATGATTGTTCGAACGGCATGCAAAAATGCATGGGATCGGCTATGCTCAATCCATGGAATGGAGCGATCTGAAGGTTTTCCTCGCCATCGCCCGGGCCGGAACGCTGGCCAAGGCGGCGGTGGCGGTGGGTCTCACGCAGCCCACCATGGGCCGGCGGCTGCGGGCGCTCGAAGCAGCGCTGGGCCAAACGCTGTTCCAGCGCGGCTCGGGCGGTTTCATCCTCACCGACGAAGGCCAGGCGATCCTTGCCCATGCCGAACGCATGGAGGAAGAGGCCCTGGCTGTCAGCCGCGTCACGGCCGGCAGGGGCTTGAGCGGCGAGATTCGCCTGGCCTCGTCCGACTGGTTCGGAGCGCATGTGCTGACACCGGCGCTGGCTCATTTCACGCAGGCACATCCCGGCATCACGGTGGAGCTGCTGACCGACCAGCGCCGCTATAGTCTCGCGCGGCGCGAAGCGGATCTTGCCTTCCGCATCGCCAGCTTCGACGAACCCGACGTGATCCAGCGCAAGGCGCTCACCATGGCCTATGCGCTTTATGGGCCGGCATCGTCGCTTCCCGCATCGCTTGGCGAGGGCGCGGGTATCAGCCTCGTGACACTCGACGAGGCCTTCAGCGATCTCCCTGACCGTGCCTGGCTGCGCCGCGTTCTGCCCAAGGCGCGCATCGCCTTGCGCAGCAACAATCGCGATGTGCAGGCGCAGGCCTGTGCCGCCGGTGCCGGGCTCGCCGTATTGCCGCGCCTGCTTGGCGATCACGTCCCGGGCCTGTGTGCCGTCAATCTCATTGAAGCCCCGCCATCCCGTGATGTCTGGGTCGGCTATCATCGCGATCTCAAACACATGGCGCGTTTGCGCGCCTTGCTCGACTTTCTGCTGGTGCGTTTCGCCGTCTCTTGACGGTTCGGCATTACATTCATATATTCGAATGTATGAATGTTAGAAATGCACGGACGAATGACGTCGATGATCTGCTCGCCAAAGCGGCGCAAGCGGCATCGTTCCTGCGCGGCCTGGCGCATGAACACAGGCTGGCCATTCTATGCGTCCTGGCGACGGGACCGCATTGCGTCGGCGATATCGGTGCAGCGCTCGGCCTCGCCCAACCCAAGGTCTCGCAGCATCTGATGCGGCTTCGCGCCGACGGCCTGGTGGCAAGCGAACGCGACGGCACCAGCATCTATTACAGCATCGCCAGCAAACCGGCGCAGGAGATTGCCGGCGTGCTCAAAAAGGCCTTCTGCCCGCCCAAGAAGCGGCGTTGAAGCGAAAGGAGTAACGAAGATGGATTGGAATGCTTTCAGCCCCGTGACGGCGCTGGCGGGTGGCGCCTTGATCGGCCTTTCGGCCGTCATTCTGCTGGCCCTGCTCGGCCGCATCGCCGGCGTGAGCGGTATCCTGGGCGGCGTTCTCCAGAAGCCAGATGCCGACTGGCCCTGGCGCCTTGCCTTCCTGGTTGGCCTGCCTCTGGGCGCGATGTTGATGGCACAGGCGCTGGGTGGTGTCGCGCTCACGCTACCCGCGGGCATTGGCATCGTGATCGCGGCGGGGGTGCTGGTGGGCTTCGGCACGCGGCTTGGCGGCGGCTGCACCAGCGGTCATGGCATCTGCGGCCTGGCGCGGCTCTCGCCCCGCTCGCTCGCGGCGGTTCTGGTCTTCATGGCCAGCGCCATGGTCACGGTCTTCATCACACATCACGTCATCGGCAGGTGATCTCATGGCACGCATTCTCGCCGCTTTATTGTCGGGTCTCGTCTTCGGTGCCGGTCTCGCGCTTTCCGGCATGTCGAACCCCGCCAAAGTCCTGGGCTTCCTCGATCTCGGCGCCATTCCCGCCGGCGGGTGGGATCCGAGCCTCGCTTTCGTCATGGGCGGGGCGCTGGCTGTTGCGTTGCCTGGCTTTGCCTGGCTCCGGCGCCAACAGCAATCGGGGGCGCGGCCGGTCGTGGCGGACGGCTTTCACTGGCCGGCGGCGCAAGGGCTCGATATTCGCCTGATCCTCGGCAGCGCCATCTTCGGCATGGGCTGGGGCCTTGCCGGCATCTGCCCCGGCCCGGCCCTCACTTTGTTGGTCCTCGCGCCGCAAACGGGTGTCATCTTCGTTGCGGCCATGATCGTCGGCATGGCCGGATACGTCCTCACGACCAAGCGCTGAAAGGCTGCTCCATGTTCTATGAACCACGGCTCGGCAATAGCGGCCTCGCCATCGATCCCTTGAAGGCACTTGTCGTGCCGCGGCCGATCGGCTGGATCTCCAGCGTCGATCTCGAAGGGCGTGTCAATCTGGCGCCGTTCAGCTTCTTCAATATGGTGGCGGACAGCCCGCCCATCGTCATGTTCGCACCCACCGGCGCCAAGGCCGATGGCAGCCGCAAGGATTCGCTCAACAATGCCGAGGCGGTCGGCGCCTTTGTCGTCAACCTCGCGACCTACGACCTGCGCGACCAGATGAATGCCACCTCGGCGCGCCTGCCTGCCGGCGTCAATGAAGCGGAGGCGGCCGGGCTCGACATGGTGCCGTCCTCAATCGTGGCACCACCCCGGGTCAAGGCCTCACCCGTGGCGTTGGAGTGCCGCTATTTGCAGAGCGTGACCTTGCCCAGCCTTGATCCCGCCGAACCCAATACGGTGGTCTTCGGCGATATCGTCGGCGTTCATATCGATGACAGCTTGATCGCCGATGGGCGGGTCGACATCACCCGCGCCAAGCCGATCGCCCGCATGGGCTATTCGCTCTATGCCGTGGTTGAGCAGACTTTTCGCATGACGCGTCCGGCCAGCGCTGACTAGAGAATGCGCCGATGGAAGGGTCGACTGAAACCTACCAGCTGAGGTAAGGCAAAGCGAAATCGGGGCGCGGGCCGCCGCGGGACAATTCCTTCAGCGCCAGCGCATCCACCCTGCCGTCCCTCAACAGCACGGCATGATGGATGCCGCCACCGATCAGCAGCGATTTGGCGCCGATGCCGGCAGCGCCTGCCACATCGGTGCGCAAGGCGTCGCCGATGCCGATCAGGCGCGACGGTGTCACATGGAAATCGCCGAGCACCCGGCGATAGATGCCGGCATAGGGCTTGCCTTCGATGAGAATGCGCCCGTCCATTTCGAAATAGGCCTCGGCAATGGCGCCGGCACAGATTTCGGCGATGCCGCCACGATGGACGATGAGATCCGGATTGGCGCAAACCAGGGTGAGGTTTCGTGCTCGCGCTGCTTTGAGAAGGTCGGCGAAATCCTCGACCTTCACCTCGGGACTGGCAACACCCAGCACCAGCAGGAAATCGGCAGCATCGATATCGCTCACCAGCTCGATATCGAGTCCTTCGGTGAAGGTGCGGTCTTGCGCCCCGATGATCTGGTAGGCTTTCCTGCCAAGGCTCTCATAGCCCTCGGCATCGCGTTTGGCGATGTGGTTCCACACCTCCTCGCCCGACGTGTAGAAACCGGTGTAGAGATCGTCCGTGATTCCCATCTCGCGCAGGCGTGGCCGCACGGTTTCGATGCGGCGCGGTGCGTTGGAGACCAGCGCCACCGGAATATTGCGCGCCTTCAGCCCATGCAAGGCCTCAATTGCGGCCGGGTAAGCCTTGATGCCGTCATGCATGCAGCCCCAAAGATCCATCACCACAAGGTCGATCTGGTCGGCAATGGCGGAAAGGCCGCTGGGGAATTGGGTCATGTCACTCTTGTTTGTACTTGGTTGACGGTGCCTGGTTCTGCGCCTGGTTCTGGGCCCGGATCTCGGCCTAGGTCAGCGCAGATGTCTCGGCGCGGGCGATGCGCGGTTCGCCGAAAAGATAGCCCTGGCCGAAATCGAGATGCATGTCGAGGAGTTCGAGCAGCATCGGCTCGGATTCGATATGGTCGGCTATGAGGTCGATGGCGAAGGAATCGAGCATCCGCTTGAACTCTTCCGGATCGTCGCCAAGCGCACCAGCGCGTGCAGCGGCGATCAGGCGTTCGGCCTCGACCTTCATGAAGCGGAAATGGTGGCTCGATAGCTGCGACGGGTTGAGGTCGAAATGCGTCACCTGGTCCAGGCTGAACCGATAGCCAAGCTGGGCGAGGCGCTCGAGATCGCGTAGCAGGGCCTCATCGGCCGTCTCCATCGTCCGCTGCGAAAATTCGAAAACGATGGCGGGTGCCAGCTCCGCATTCTGCGCCATCATGTTGATGAACTCGCGGAAGAAATCACGATCGGCCAAGGTGTGGGCCGAGATATTGAGGAAGAAGCCGATACCGGCATTCCCTTTGCGGATGCGGCGCAGGATCTGGATGCAGCGGAACAGCTGCATGTTGTCGATCGCCGTCACCAGGCCGTGCTGCTCGGCGATATCGAGATATTGTTCCGGCGTCAGCACGCGGCCGTCGCTGATGCGCACGCGTGAGAAGCATTCGAAGAAGCGGCGCTTCCGCTGCGGCAGGGTGACGACGGGCTGCAGGGCAAGCTCGACACCGTTTTCGCGCAAGCCCTCGCGCAGGGCATCCAGGATTTCGTCTTCAGCGAGATCATAGGCCACGGGCGGCATGGGCAAGCTGGCGCCGGGGCCGCCGGCAGCGGCCGATGCCGAGACGATCTCCGGTGCCGGCCGCAATGCGGCAGGCCTGGGCGCCGCGGGTTTCTCGACGACGACAGCCGTCTCTATGGCCGGCTTCTCGACAACTGGTTTGGCCGCAGCGACCGGCTTTGCCGCCGCCTTCGCGCCGGCCGTGCGGGCGCCATAAAGCTGCTCGATCAGTTTTTGCAGCACCTTCACTTCATTGACGACGTCGCCCACATCCTGCGCCGGCGCACTCGCCAGGTTGGCCAGGGTGGCGCGGAGCTGCAGCATGTCGTCTTCGAGCTTGCGCTGGTCCTGCAAGACATCGGCGAGCAGGCGGTTGAGCTCGGAAAGGGATTGCGACTGCGCCCGCGAGCGGGCCTTGCCCAGCATCGCCTGATGCAGCAGCCCACCCGCCATGACGATGAACCCGCTGGCGATATAGGCGAGGATGCGCGAGATGGCGGGGAAGAATTCCGGCAGCCAGAAGGCGACCAGGACCGCGCCCAGCGAATACAGCAGAAAGACGAGGATATGGGCGCGCTGGGTCATGGAGATAGCCCTAGCAAATCCTTGGTTAAGGGCGTCTTAAGAAAAGAAGGCCGCGCATCCTAGCGGTGATCGGCACCGATGGCATCCTTCACATGGGCAAAACCATCGGCGGCAAGCAAGGCGGGCAGGCCCGCCGCGATGCGGGCGGCCAGTCCCGGCCCCTCATAGACCATGGCGGAATAGAACTGCACCAGCGAGGCCCCGGCGCGGATCTTGGCATAGGCGTCGCGGGCCGAACCGACGCCACCCACGCCAATCAGCGGCAGCTGGCCTTGGGTAAGGCCGTACATGCGTCCCAAAAGGACCGTCGAGGGGCCAAAAAGGGGCACACCGGAAAGCCCGCCGGTTTCCCGCGCCGTCTCAGCCTCATGCAAGGCCGGCCGCGCGATGGTCGTGTTGCTGATGATGAGCCCGTCGAGCCCGGTGCTGAGTGCCACCTCGGCGATGTCGCGCTGGTCGTCCGCAGTGAGGTCGGGGGCGATCTTCAGCAGAAGTGGTGGCCGGTTGGGCAAGCGGTCGCGCGCGGCGCGGGTGCGGCCGATGAGCTCGGCCAAGGGTTCCTTGCCCTGGAGCACACGTAGGCCCGGCGTGTTGGGCGAGGAAACGTTGATCACCAGATAATCGGCCAGCGGCCCCAGCTTACCCACGCCCAGCTCGTAATCGGCGGCGGCGTCCTCTGTCTCCTTGTTCTTGCCGAGATTGACGCCGACGATGCCGGCCTTGCGCTGGCGTGCGGCGAGGCGGACGGCCACGGCATCCATGCCGTCATTGTTGAAGCCCATGCGGTTGATGACGGCGCGGTCGGCGGGAAGCCGGAACAGGCGCGGGCGTGGATTGCCGGCCTGGGGCCGTGGCGTCACCGAACCGATCTCGACAAAGCCGAAACCGAGGCCCAAGGCACCGCGATAGCATTCGGCATTCTTGTCGAAACCGGCGGCAAGGCCTAGCGGATTGGGAAAGTCGAGCGACCACAGGCGCTGGGCGAGTTTGGGGTCAGGCGCTGGTGTTGCGCCCGTCTCCATCCTTGGCCCCGGCCGCAGGGAAAGGGCCTTCACGGCCAGACGATGCGCCGTCTCCGCCTCGAGGCGGAACAGGGCTGGACGCAACAGCGGATAGATCAAATCGGCGCTCTTCATGCTGACGCCCGACCTAACGAAAGAGTGGCCGTCGGGCAAGGGGTGAGAGGTCTAGGTAGAATGTCCGGAAAGGCCGGGCTTAAGCCCCAAAAAGCCATATCAGGGATTATTCCCTAGTTCGGCGATTTTTTTCACGTATTGCGGAAAATTCCAAGCCTGTCGGAAGCGACGGAAAAATAAGCGGAAAGTACTGTCGAGCAATAGATTAACAAGTTCATTGTCGGTCTAAAGTATACAGTGCTCTAATCCTAATATTTTTAAATGAGTTGTTCTTTCCGCGGATTTCATGCGTTAAAATGATAACGATCATGACGAATTGGCGCTGCCTTCGGGGGGAGGCAAGGCCGGTTTCGGAAGATGATCCTGGACCCTGTGTGTCTGGTGTCCGTTTAGGAAAGGAACGCTTCGTCCTGGGCTGCGGCAAGCGCGTCGTATTGGCTTGAACATTAGGAGAAGCGATCGTGTCAGTTCCCATGTTGCAGCATGCCGACGTTTGGCGCGGTATTGATCGACTGGCCGCCAAACATGGGCTTTCCGCCTCGGGTCTCGCGCGTCGCGCAGGCCTCGATCCCACGGCTTTCAACCCGTCGAAGCGCATCACGCGCGAGGGCCGGCCGCGCTGGCCCAGCACTGAATCGCTCTCCAAGATCCTCACCGTCACCGGCGAACCCTTCGTCGATTTCGTGCTGCTGACCGGCGCCGGCACGGGCGAAGCCAGCGGCAACGGCCATGGCGGTGCCGCCGGTTTCGACCAGGCCATTACCGGCGGCCGCGTGGTCGGGAAGGCTACCGCCCGCACCATCCCCGTCATTACGCTGGATCGCCTGGCTGCCGGCGAATGCTTCGATGACGGCGGCACACCGGCAGGCAATGACTGGGGTCATCTCGAATTTGCCGGCGCCGGCAAGGATTGCTTCGGCGTCGAGATCACCGGCACCGATTTCGACCCGATCTACCGCGACGGCGATACGCTGGTGGCGGCGCGCGGGGCGGAGATCCGCCGCGGCGACCGCATCATCATCGGCACCAGCGCCGGCACGGTCCTGGTCCGGAAAGTCGTGCGCCATGACGCCGACGGCTATTACCTGGAGGCGGTCCGCCAGCCGGGCCAGCCGCAATTTGTGCCGCAGGACCAGGTTCGCTTCACCGCCCGGATCCAATGGGTAAGCCAGTAATCCTCTGAGATAACTAAATAAATACCAAGCGCCCGACCGGATATTCCGCCGGGCGCTTGACTTTGCAGTGTTTGTTCCCTATATGTTCCAGCACGGATGGACGGGAGAACGACCATGGCGCGCGTTGCTAAGCGGATCGAGATACCGGCGGCGGAAGAGGGCCTGCTTCAGGCGAGCTTCGATTTCCTGCCGGAGGAAATGCGCCTGCGCCGCCGCTTCGGGTCCGAGAACGCCGCGGAATGGGCGCAAAGGCGGGCCCAGCTCAAATTGATTGATCGCCAGGTCATCAGCACCGGCTCTCGTCTCGCCGCCGCGCGGTTACGGGAAATCCTGCGTCCCACGGAATCGGCTCCAGCCGAAAGCGATCACCCGCCAATCGATCGTCCCGAAATCGATCGCTTGGCGCAGCAGCGGGCCGAACTGCGCGAGCTGGGCGCCGCCTTGTTCTATTTTCGCGACGAACCGCCTGCTGTGACGGTGGATGAGGGCGATGCGCGACAGCAACGCCTGCATCCGCGGCCGCTCCCCGCACGCTATTTCGGCCAATAGATGCTGATATATCGATCCTGACATCTGGTATTCGCACCCAACATTCGTGACTGCTTGATGCATCCTGTCGCATCTCGCACCCGCCACGAAGCTTGCGCCTCACGCAAAAGCGTCCTAGCGTTTCATTCGGATATGCGACGATCCGCATGACTGCCTGTGCGAACATGATTGCTTGTGCCGACGCCTCGTGCGTCTCAAGGGCCGGCAGTCTCGTCGGCCTCCATGCTGGGTCGGTTTTCACGAGTGAGGTTCGCCATGGAACAATGGCATTTTATTGACGGTAAATGGGTCACCGGCAATCCGCCGCTGATGCGCGCATTCGATCATGCGACCTGGCTGATGGGTGGCATCTTCGATGGTGCGCGCGCCTTTGACGGCGTGACACCCGATCTCGATCTGCATTGCCGCCGCGCTGTGCGTTCCGCCAGCAATGTCGGCCTGCGCTCGCCTTTGTCCGCGGGTGAGATCGAAGAGATCTGCCGTGACGGCATCGCGCGTTTTCCGCGCGGCAGTCATCTTTATATCCGGCCCTTCATGTGGTCGGAGGATGGCTGGATGGCGCCCGATCCGGCGAGCACCCGGATTTGCATCTCCGTCGTGCTGACACCGCTGCCGGATCCCACCAAAGGTGCCAGCGTCATGATTTCGAAATGGCGCCGGCCCTCGCCGGAAATGGCCCCGACCGATGCCAAAGCGGTCTGCCTCTATGCCCAGGCGGGCCGCGCGTCGGGTGAAGCGCGCGCCAAGGGCTTCGATGAAGCGATCATGCTCGATCCGCTTGGCAATATCGCCGAATTTGCGTCCGCCAATCTGTGGATCGCCAAGGATGGTGCCGCGATCACGCCGGCAGCGAGTGGCTGCTTCCTCAATGGCATCACGCGTCAGCGCCTCATTCGCCTGTTCAATGCAGCGAAGATCCCCGTCTATGAGAAGACGCTGACGCCGAAAGACATCCTCGAAGCGGACGAACTCTTCTCGTCAGGCAATTTCGGCAAGGTCATGCCGATGACCCAGATCGAAGACCGCAAGCTCGAGATTGGTCCGATTTGCCGCCGCGCTCGCGAGCTCTATATGGACTTCGCCCACGGCAGCAAACGCGCCGCGGCGTAAGGAGTCTCCTTCAACTCGTTCGTCATCCCCGTGCTTGGCACGGGGATCCACGAGTTTCTAGCTCGAAGATGCAAGTCGTGGATGCCCGGACCTGGCCCGGGCATGACGATATTATTTGAGTGGAGGATGTCTTCTTACAGCGTCAGATGACGCGCGCGAGCGCCGCGTTCGATGGCGGCGGCGACCAGTTTGCCGATCTTCAATTCATAACGCAGCAGGTCGAGGAGACGCGCTTCTTCCTGCGTCACGGTACTGTCGGCAGCAGCGACATCGCAAGCGAGCGCATAAGCGGTCTCGCGCAGTTTCTCGGGCAGGGTGTCGACGATCTTCTTCAAGACGGCGTCGAGGCCTTCTTTGCCATTCAGCAGGTCGACACAAGTCGACGCGGTCTTGGCGATCCGCGCGCGGTCGAAATCGCGGAAGATCGGCAAATGGCCGACCATGTCGCCGATCGACGACATTTCCGCATCCGACATGTCGCGGTCGGCGGCCGCCATCAGCACCATGGTGTAGATGAGGGCGGAATGATGGTTCTGCACGGCGGCCATTGTTTTGAAATCCCTAGTTACCTGATGAAAAATCGCCCGAACAATAGCGGCGGGGGCGGTCGCGCTCAACCCTGCTCCTGGCGGCCCCTATTTATTAACGTTTTCGGCCAGGAAGGCGGCCGTCTGGTCAATCGCAGCCTTGAGGCCGATACGCTCCACCGTCACATCGGGCGGGAAGGCGGTCAGCAGCCGCGACGGCATGGCCTTGTCGAGCAACACGAAGACGCCGTGATCGTCGGCGCGGCGGATAAGGCGCCCGAACGCCTGTTTGAGCTTCAGCCGCGTCAGCTGGTCTTCATAGGCCGTGCCGCCGAAGGCGGATTTACGGGCCCGGTGCAGCAGATCCGGGCGCGGCCAGGGCACGCGGTCGAAGACGATGAGGCGGAGCGCATTCCCAGGCACATCGACACCGTCGCGCACCGCGTCGGTCCCCAAGAGGCAGGCATCGACATCGCCGCGGAAGATGTCGATGAGGGTCGCGTTATCCATGGCATCGACATGCTGGGCGAGCAGATTGAGCCCATGTTCCTCAAGCGCCGGGGCAATGCGCCGATGCACTTCCCGGAGGCGCTGGATCGCGGTGAAGAGGCCGAGCGCACCGCCGCCTGCCGCGAGGAACAGCGTACGATAGGCAGCGGCGACCTGGGCGAGATCGTCCTTGTCGAGATCGGTGACGATGAAAACGCGGGTCTGCTTGGCGTAATCGAACGGCGAGGGCACGCGCAGACGATAAGCAGGAAGGGCAAGGTGATTGGTACCCGCGCGCGCTTCCGCTCCGTTCCAGGCGAGATCCGATCCGGTGCCGTCGGTCAGCGTTGCCGAGGTCACGACGATTCCATGCGCGGGCTTCATCACCGCTTCGGCAAAAGGCTGCGTGGGATCGAGGAA
This sequence comes from Pseudomonadota bacterium, assembly GCA_016183985.1. Taxonomy (GTDB): domain Bacteria; phylum Pseudomonadota; class Alphaproteobacteria; order Dongiales; family Dongiaceae; genus Dongia. The sequence goes on from JACPDN010000010.1 coordinate 576,065, forward strand.
ATGGCGATACATGCCGACATCGAGCTCGCGTCCATCGCTGCGCTCCAGGCCGAACCAATCGACGAAGACCGGCGCGTCATTGGGGTCCGGTATCTGCTGATGGCTGAGTGCCTTGAGCATGGCGCGCCAGGCACCCACTTCCATATCGCCGCGGCGCTGCAGCCCGCGCGCCATCGCATCGATGCGCTGCCGCTCGGCGCTTTCCAGATTTTCGGATTCGTCGTCGAGCCGCCGCATCAGTTTTGCCGCCAGAGTCAGCATCGGTTCCATCAACGCCCCCAACGCACGGTCGAGGGCGACGCTGGCCAATGCCACATCGGGTTCCAGCGGTGCGCAGGCGCATTCCAGGCTGTAGCCGCTGCGCGGTGCCGCCGATCGCGCCAAGACCTGGTGTCGCACAGCCTGCAGGAATTTCTCGGCGGCACCCACCGGCTGATTGTCGGCAAGACGCTGCTGCCAGCCTTCGCTCACCAATGCGCGCGCCGCCTGTAGCACCGCGTCAACCAGCGCCGGCATGTCCGCATCGTCGAGGACAAGGTCGTCGAGCCGGCGTTTGAGGCCGCGTGCGCGGCTCGACCGTCCGCCCTCCGCACCCAGCAGCCAACGGCGAAGGTCCGCCATCTCCTGTCCGGTGAGATGGGCGGCAAAGGCGCTGTCGGTGGCGCTGAAAAGATGATGACCCTCGTCGAAGACATAACGCGTGGGCAAGCGCTGCTCGTCATTATTGGAACCGATCGCTGCCTGGATCATGACCAGCGCATGGTTGGCGATGACGATCTCGGCCTTCTTTGCGCGCCTGGCCGAGCGTTCGATGAAGCAGCGCGTGTAATGTGGGCAGGCGGCATAGATGCACTCGCCGCGCCGGTCGGCCAATGCAAAGGCGCGGCCCTGGCCGATGAGGTCCGGCAGCCAGCCCGGAAAATCGCCGCCCACCATATCGCCGTCACGCGTCGCCATCGCCCAGCGGGCCACGAGCCCGAAGCCAATCGCGTCGACGGGCCTGCTGGAAAGCTGCCCACCCATTTCGGCGAGATTGAGCAGGCACAAATAATTCTCGCGCCCCTTGCGGATGACGACCTTCTGCGCCTTCTGCGCCGGATTGGGATATAGCCGGTCGAGCTCCTGATCGATCTGGTGCTGCAGATGCCGCGTGTAGGTGCTGATCCAGACCGGTCCCTGATTGCGCTGGGCCCAGAGGCTCGCCGGCGCGATATAGCCCAAGGTCTTGCCGACCCCGGTGCCGGCCTCGGCCAGCACGACATTGGGGGCATCCTCTTCGGGCCGTGGGCAGAAGGCGGGGGTGAGGCCGGCGGCGAAATCGGCCTGTGCCGCCCGCTGCTCGGCACCCTCGCCAATCAGTTCAGCAAGACGCCGCCGTGTTTCCTCAGCCTGGATAGGGAGATGATCGGGTTCCGGCGGCGGTGCGCCATCGCTCCATTCGGGCAAATCATCCCACACACCGACACCGGGGGCCGCTGCCCCTTCCGCCTGGAAGTCGAGCGCCCGCAACACGAACGGCCCCCAGGCCCAGCCGGCGCGGGCCATGGCCCAGGCAAGCCCCGTCGTGCGCCGCCGCTGTCGCGACTGTGCCATCAGTTCGGTGAGCAGCAGCCGCGCGCATTCATGCAGCAGCTTTGCTTCCACCACCGGGTCATGATGCGGCGGCACGACCAGGCCCAGCACTTCCGCCAGGCCCTTGGGTGTCGGCAGCGCGAAGCTTGCCGGCCGGACGAAGGCATAAAGCTCGAGGAGGTCGAAAGCGAAAAACCGGTCGACGCGCAAGCGGCGCGCGGTCGATGGCGCATGGACCAGAAGCGGCGCATGCGCGCGGGCCGACAGACCGGCCGTGCCGTGGCTGACCCGCTCTGGTGGCGCATCGCGACGATCGAGCCAGACCGCCTCGCCGTGATAGGCGATGAGGGCAGGCAACTCGGCGAGCTTGACGCTGCGCTGGCTCAATGTACCGGTTTCGTTCATTACGGTGCTTTATGAACCAGCATCGGGCCGGGATCAACTGAGCGGGCGAGGTGGGATTTGTTATTTCGTCATGACGTTCCCGGCATGACGCTCATTGAGCGCAGACGCTAAGCCGACAGGATGCGTTGGCCGACGGCCCAGGGGCGGTCGAATTGCGGGCGGCCGTAATGATAGCCCTGCAAGTAATGGACCCCGGCATTGATGAGAACCTGCGCGTCGGCATCGTTCTCGACGAATTCGGCGACCGTCTCCAGACCGAAGGTGCTGGCAAGGCCCATCAGGTTGCGGATGAAAAGCTGCTGATCGACATTGTTGGCGAGGTTGCGGACAAAAGAACCGTCGATCTTCACCAGATCGACCGTGAGCGCCTTCAAATGGCGGAAGCTGGTGAAGCCGGCACCGAAATCGTCGATGGCGACGCGACAGCCGACATCGCGCACCACATTCACAAAGCGCGCCGATTCCTCGATGTCATGGAGAGCCGCCGTCTCGGTGATTTCGACGATGAGGCGCGAAGCGATGGCCGGCGTTGATTTCACGGCGGCGATAAGCGCACGCAGCCAGGATTGATCGGTGGCGGTGAGGCCCGAGATGTTGAGCGAGAGAACCGTCGCCGGATCCTTGCGCAATTCCTCGACCGTCATGTCGAGCACGTAGCGGTCAAGCAGGCGCGTCATGCCCAGCTGTTCGACCACGGGAATGAAGGCGCCGGCCGGCAGGATCTCACCCTTCAGATCCTTCATGCGCAGCAGGCATTCGTATTTAGAGACCGTCATCGATTGCGCATGGATGATCGGCTGATAGGTGAAGATCAGGCGATGATCGCGCATCGCCTGTTGGACCTGCGTGCCGATATCCATGGCGCGGCGATGCAGCAGCGTCTGCTGTTCCGACGGACGATAGACGTTGTAGCAGCAGCGCCCAGCCTTCTTGGCGTAGGTGAGGGCCGATTCCGCCTTGGTCATCACCTCATAGGCGGTGTTGACGAGGCCGGGGAACAGTACGCAGCCCACCGACACGGTGATGGGAATCGACTGGCCGTCGATCTCGATCGCCTGTTCGCGCATCGTCTGGATGATGCGGTCCATGCAACCCACGACGCATTCCTCGGGGCAATTGGTGAGCAGCACGCCGAAACGGTCGCCGCCCAGGCGCCCAATGAGGTCGGAGGCGCGCAAGGTGCGGTCGAGGCGCTGGCCGATCGCCACCAGCACGGCGTCGCCGATCTCATAGCCATAGGCGTTGTTGACCATGGCGAGCTTGTCGACGCCGATGACCAGGAAGGCGCCATCGACCTTGAATCGGCGCGAAAAGGAAAGGGCGTGCTCCAACTCGTCGCGCAGGCGCGCGCGGTTGAAGTGGCCAGTCAGCTCGTCGTAATTGGCGATGCGCTCAAGGCGCGCTTCGTTCTGCTTCCTCTGCGTGATGATCCGCATGACGCCGGACATGGCGACCGGCATGCCGTTGGCATCGATCTCGACCCGGCCGCGGTCATGTACCCAGATGACGATTCCCTGGCCGTTACGCACACGGTATTCGCAATCGTAATTGTCGCCCTGGCTGAAATGGTCGGAGAGGGCCTTGAGGCGCCGCGGCAGATCTTCGGGATGAATGCGGTTGTTGAAGCCGTGGCCGCTGGCGATGGCGTTCTCGCCCTCGCCCAGCACTTCCTCGACCTCACCCGCCCAGGACAGGCGGTCGGAGAGGATGTCCCATTTGTAAAGAATGTCGCCGGAAGCGCCGATGGCGCTCCGTACCCAATCTGGCGCCCCATTGCCGGCTTCGTCGATGTGCGGCAAGGCCTGGGCCGTTTCCGGCGCCAGGGAAGTTAATTCTTGCTCGCTCCTCAAAGCCGTCACGAGCGCTCCTCTGTCGCCGTCACTCGGTACCATCTGGCGACCCTAGCGCCAGAGTCTAAACAAAGTCCTAAAAGCTGACTGCTTGGGCATTTTTCCAGGTCGTGGGTATCGGCCGGAAGCAGCTCTGGCGCTCGGGCAGGGAGGTTGGGCAGGAGGTGGATGGGCATGGTAAATAATTGGTAAACTTAATTAAATTTACGCCAGAGTCGCACGATGATGTGACCGGATTCTTGAGACTCGGGCTTGAACAGTCTTGTTCCTGCCTCCAATTTATCTAAAATTCTATCTAATTCCGATTTGGAGAGTTCCTGAACTTCATGGCCGAGATCGGTCCGCTTCTGTTGCCACCACCGGCTGCCATCAGCAGCCGATCGGTGGCGCCTGTCAGAACGACCGCCAGCCGCCAGGGCAATGGCGAGGGTACCGCCTCCCTCGCAACCATTGATCCGACTGCCAATGCCACAGAGGGCAACTCCCGGGCCAAGCAATTTCGCTTCCGCGTGGTGGATGGCGGGCGCAGCGACACGCTGGGCAATGCCGAACTGCCGGCAACAAGCCGCCAGGCCGGCGCGGCCGACGAAGCCCGCACGGCGACCCAAGAGCGCGAGGGGTCTTCAGGTCATTCATCAAAACAGATCCCGCTCGGCACCTTTTCAGCGCCTTTCCTTGCCCAGCTCATCGCCCAGGAACAGCTGCAGCCGGGCCTCCACGACCCGCCCGTGAAACAGGCCGATCGCGCCTATCGCCAGGCTGGCGCCGAGCCGCCCTTGAGCGATGCCGACAGCAGCGTCGCGCATTTCAGGATCGCCGTCTGAGGGGCGGTTCCACGAATCAGCCGGGCGCCTTAATCTGGCTCCCTCATGACACCCTTCGGACAGAAACTACGCGACCTCAGGCAGGCCCATGGCCGGCAGCTCAAGGATATGGCCAAGGCGCTCAAAGTTTCCTCCGCCTATCTCTCGGCGCTGGAGCACGGCCACCGGGCGCGGCCCAAGACCGGCTTCGTGCAGCAGGTCGCCGCCTATTTCAACCTCGCCTGGGATGAGGTCGACGATCTGAAGGCCCTGGCCGATCTCTCCGATCCCAAGATCAGCATCGACACCGGCGGCCTCTCGCCGCTCGCCACCGAGCTGGCCAATCGCCTGGCCAAGCGCATCGGTGACCTCGATGCCGCGACGCTCACCAGTCTCAACGAGCAATTGAAGCCGAAATAGCTTTCATCCAGCATGCAGGCGGGCACGCCCATCCGAGTCGGCGGCAACACAATTTTCAGGACCCATTTATGAGCGTCGAGCGGCAGGCAAGCTGGGGTGAAGCCCTTTCCGTTTATTTCACCGGCCGCCAGTTCATCATCTTGGTGATGGGGTTTGCCAGCGGATTGCCCCTGCTGCTGACGCTCTCAACACTCTCTTATTGGCTCTCCACCGTCGGCGTCGACAAGACCACGATTGGCCTCTTCACCTTGGTCGGGATTCCCTACACCTTCAAATTCGTCTGGTCGCCGGTGATCGATCAAATGCGCCTGCCCATTCTGGGCAAGCTCGGGCGGCGCAAGAGCTGGCTCCTGTTGCTGCAGCTTCTTCTGGCAGCCGCGATCTTCGTGATGGGACAGACGGATCCGGTCGCCAACGCAGCTGCCACCGCTGTGCTGGCGGTCGTCGTCGCTTTCTTTTCGGCGAGCCAGGATATCGTGATCGATGCCTATCGCATCGAAATCCTGGCGGCCGACGAACAGGGAGCAGGTGCAGGCACGACCCAGGTCGGCTATCGGTTCGGCCTGTTGCTGGCAGGTGCGGGTGCCACGGCACTCTCAGACTATATCGGTTGGCCGACGATCTTCGCCGTTCTCGCCGGAGCGATGATTCTTTGTGCCGCCTTCACCCTGTTCGTACCGGAACCGAAGACGGCGCCGCAGAAGCAGCACAAATCCTATAACGATGTGCTCAATGACGCGGTGATCCGGCCCTTTGCCGATTTCATCGGCCGCAAAGGCTGGGTCGTTATCCTGCTCTTCATCCTGTTTTACAAATACGGGGATGCCTTCGGCGGGGCCATGGCAAACCCCTTCTATCACGAGCTTGGTTTTACGGGTCTTGAGATCGCGGCCGTCTCGAAGGTTTTCGGCATTATCGCCTCATTAGTCGGCGGTGTTATTGGCGGCCTGGTCGTCGCGCGCTTCGGACTGTTCAAAACATTGTTGGTCGGCGGCATACTTCAAGCGGTGACGAACCTTGTGTTCAGCGCGATGGCATGGCGCCATGGCGCCGGATTTGCCCAGGATCTCGTCGCCTACGGGCCGATCGACCCGGCGGTCTATATCGAACTCTCGCGGCAGCATCATGTTGAGCTTCTGAAATGGCTCACGGCGGCGATATCGGCTGACAACATCGCCGGTGGCATCGCCGCCTCGGCGCTCGTCGCCTATCTGTCAGGTCTCTGCAACGTGGCCTTCACGGCGACACAATACGCGCTCTTTTCCTCTTTCATGGCGCAGGGGCGCACACTGCTGTCCAGCGGCAGCGGCTGGATGGCGGACCATACGGATTGGGTCAGTTTCTGGGCGCTGACCACTTTGATGGCCATTCCTGGTCTGCTCCTGCTCCTGTGGATCGTGCGGCTCTATCCGCATGGTCTGACAAACACAGGCAAGAAATGAAACCCGTCGTCAGCATCACCTATTGCACGCAATGCCGCTGGCTGCTCAGGGCCGGGTGGACGGCGCAGGAATTGCTCGTCACCTTTGAAGACGAGCTTGGTGGCGTGACACTCGTTCCCGGCACGGGCGGCATCTTCGAGGTCACCGTCGACAGCGTTGTTGTATGGTCGCGCAAAAGCGAAGGCCGCTTTCCCGAGCTCAAGGAATTGAAGCAGCGCATCCGCGATATCGTCTCGCCGGATCGACCGCTCGGTCACTCTGATAAGGCAAGCTCGTGACCTATCGGTGACCTGTCCTGCCGCTGACAATTTCGTGAGCGGTGTTCCTCGAATTTTCACGCCCCTGCCCCATTTCCGCCCCGATTGAGGACGAGTCTCCGGTCATCGCGAATCAGCGCGATGCCGACGCTTACCAGGGAAGGGGATTTCCCATGCAGCTCCTCCGTCAGACCTTCTTCTTCCTGCGCCATGGCGAGACCGATTGGAACCGCATCGGCCTCGTCCAAGGCCAGGTCAACATGCCTTTGAACGGCACCGGCCTTGCCCAGGCGCGCGTCGCCCGCGACGTCCTGCGCGGCCAGAACATCGGCACGATCTGCACCAGCCCCTTGGACCGCGCAAGCCTCACCGCCGACATTGTGGCAGCCGGGCTGCATATTCCGGTGAAGGAGATCGACGCCTTGAAGGAATGTGCCTTTGGCGAGCGCGAGGGCCATCCCAAGGGCGCCTGGTACGATGCCTGGCGCAATGGCGAGACGCCGCGTGGCGCCGAGCGCTTCAGCCATTTCATGGAACGGGCCCTGGAGGGCATCAACGAGGCGCTGCGCAACCCCGGTCCGGTGCTCATTGTCGCCCATGGCGGCATCTATTGGGCGATCGAACGTTTTGCCGGCCTTGCGCGCCGCGAGCGCATCCCCAACGGCGTGCCGCTGTTCCACTGTCCGCCGCCCAAGCCGCTGCTGCCCTGGCAGCGCGCGAAGCTTGGCGGGTATGCAGCAGCTTAGTATTATTTATCAAATATTTAACCGTCATGCCCGGGCTTGACCCGGGCATCCAGTCTCTCCGGGCAATCAGTGGATCCCCGGGTCTTCGCCCGGGGATGACGAGCAGGAATGGGTGCTTCCCACCCCCCAATCTTGCACCGGTTCCCCCCACGTGACATAACACCCGCCGCCCGTTCCGGCATGTCGCCCGGAACCTACGGAACAAGTTGGCGGAACATGGAAAAATTCACCAAGCTCAACGGGATCGCGGCACCCTTGCCGATCCGCAATGTCGATACCGACATGATCATCCCGAAACAGTTCCTGAAGACCATCAAGCGCACCGGCTTGGGGAAGAACCTCTTCGACGAGATGCGCTACACGCCGGATGGAAAAGAGATCCCGGATTTCGTGCTGAACAAGCCGCAATACCGCAAGGCGCAGATCCTGGTGACCGGTGACAATTTCGGCTGCGGCTCCTCGCGCGAGCACGCCCCCTGGGCATTGGCCGATTTCGGCATCCGCTGCATCATTGCGACGAGCTTTGCCGACATCTTCTATAACAACTGCTTCAAGAACGGCATCCTGCCGATCAAGGTTTCGAAGGAAGACGTGGCCAAGTTGATGGACGACGCCGAGCGCGGCTCCAATGCCGTCGTCTCCGTCGACCTCGAGGCCCAGGAAATCCGCGGCCCCGACGGCGGCTGCATCAAATTCGAGATCGACGCCTTCCGCAAACATTGCTTGCTCAACGGCCTCGACGATATCGGCCTCACTTTGCAGAAGAAGGAATCGATGGATTCCTTCGAAGCCAAGAACAAGCTCAGCCAGCCCTGGCTGTGGAACTAACGAGCCAAGCCCCCTCTCCCTAACCCTCCCCCACGTTGGGGGGAGGGGACTAGAGCCAGTCTGCACGCAATCGGCGCAGCAAACTCGGTCGGACTCCCTCCCCCCAACGTGGGGGAGGGTTGGGGAGAGGGGGCTTCACATATCTCGATCCCGACTTAGAGAAGCAGACATGTCCAGCAATTCGAAGAAAATCCTGATCCTGGCCGGCGACGGCATCGGCCCTGAAGTCATGGGCGAAGTGAAGCGCACGCTCGGCTGGTTCGAGAAGCGCCGCGGCAGCGGTTTCGAGACCGAGGATGGCTTGGTCGGCGGCTGCTCGTTCGACAAGCACGGTACACCCTTGACCGACGCCACGATGCAGAAGGCGATCGATGCCGACGCGGTGCTGCTGGGTGCCGTCGGCGGGCCGAAATGGGACAACCTGCCCTTCAAGGACAAGCCGGAGCGTGGCCTGCTGCGCTTGCGCAAGGATATGGAGCTGTTCGCGAACCTGCGCCCGGCGCTGGTGTTCGATGCGCTCGCCGAAGCCTCGTCGCTGAAGACCGAGCTGGTCAAAGGGCTCGACATCATGATCGTGCGCGAGCTCACCGGCGGCGTCTATTTCGGCAGCCCCCGCGGCATCGAGACCCTGCCCAATGGCGAGCGTCGCGGTATCAACACCCAGGTCTATACAACGAGCGAAATCCAGCGCGTGGCGCGTGTGGCGTTTGAACTGGCACGGAAGCGCGACAACAAGCTGTGCTCGGTCGAAAAGGCCAATGTCATGGAATCCGGCGTGCTGTGGCGCGAGGAAGTGCAGAAGCTGGGCGACACGGAATACAAGGACGTGCAGCTTTCCCACATGTATGCCGATAACTGCGCCATGCAGCTGGTGCGCCAGCCCAAGCAGTTCGACGTCATCGTCACCGACAATCTCTTCGGCGATCTCCTGTCCGATTGCGCGGCGATGCTCACCGGTTCGCTCGGCATGCTGCCCTCGGCCTCGCTCGGTGCGGCCGATGCGGGTGGCAAGCGCAAGGCGCTCTACGAGCCGGTACACGGCAGCGCGCCGGATATCGCGGGCCAGGGCAAGGCCAATCCGCTGGCTTGCCTGCTCTCGCTCTCGATGATGCTGCGCTATTCCTTCGACCAGGGGGAAGATGCCGATCTGCTCGAGCAGGCCGCCAACAACGTCGTCGCCAAGGGCTTCCGCACCGGCGACATCATGGCGCCGGGCTGCACCCTGGTCGGCACCAGCCAAATGGGCGACGAGATCCTGAAGGAACTCGACCGGCTCGCGGCCTGATTTCTAAGGCTTATTCCGGGTGTGAAAAAACGCCGGGGGCAGATGCTCCCGGCGTTTTCATTTGCCCTTGCGCTGCCTCGGTTCGGCGGCCCATCATCTTGAGTTGAAGGAACCGCAACACCATCTTGAAGGTTGAGAGCCGGCATACCCTGCCGGATTGATCTTGATCAACCCGGCCCGCCCAAGCCGACGCCACACTGATCATCATCCGCATCACATATCAGGAGTAAACGCCATGGCCATTCGACATATTCTTGTGCCGCTGTTCGGCTATGACGGCGATCGCACCTCGCTCGACGCGGCTCTGGTCGTTGCCAAGCGCCATGGTGCGCATATCGCCGTCCTTCATGTGGAAACCGATCCCCTGGAGCAGACGCCGCTGATGGTCGATGTCGGTGTTGCCATCACCGAGCTGGTGGAGGCGGCGGAGCGTCACGCCGCGCACCGCGCCCAGAATGCGGCAAAGACCTTCGCCGATTGGCAGGCAGCCACCGGCACGCCGATCGACGGGTCGCCCACCGTGCATCCCGCCGTCACCACCTTCTTCCAGAACATCAAGGGCAATGAGGAAGACCTCATCAGCCGCTATGGCCGCCTGACCGATCTCGTCGTGCTGGCGCGCCCGAAGAAGAACGAGGCGGCCGATCTCATTGCCGTGCGCATTGAGGACGTGCTGTTCGGCGCCGGGCGCCCGGTCCTGCTGGTGCCCAACGGTATTTCGGCCGATGCGCTCGCCCATATCGAAGATGGCCCCGCTTTGGTTGCCTGGAATGGCAGCATCGAGGCGACCCGCGCCATCACCGCCGGCCTCTCGCTCATCAAGGCCATGGGCAAGGTGCGCGTGATTTCGATCAAGGAAGGCAAGCGCGATGCCCATCCGGCGGGCGATCTCACCCACTTCCTGGCCTGGCATGGTATTTCGGCCAGTGTCGGCGAGGCGCCGGCCGACGCCACCAAGGCGACGGCCGAGCATTTCCTCAATGCCGCGCGGGAATCCAAGGCCACCCTCATCGTCATGGGCGCCTATAGCCATGGGCGCCTGCGGCAGCTAGTCTTGGGTGGTGTCACCAGCCACATGATCGACGCCGCCGATTTGCCGGTCTTGATGGCGCATTAAACACAGAGGGTTCATGGGGGCGATTGGCAAAGCGCTTCTTTCGGCGACATTGCTGGCGGGGTTCAGCCTGCCGGCCCTGGCCAATTGCCCCTGTCCCAAATCGAATATGATCGAGCTCTACGGCACGGTCTCGATGTACCCGAAGCCATTGCCAGGCCCTCGTCTCCACCAGCCGCAACGAACCCTCAAAAAGCCCGTCGTGCCGGTCACGACCCTGCCCAGCATGGAAGATGTGGCGAAGGCGATGCCGACGCCGACCCTCGACAAGATGGCCAATCCGCTGCTGTGGGATCCGGTTTTCGTCTCCCAGCAATAAAATTGCGCTAAAGATGGGAATGTGTGCCCGGCCAATTGCCTGCGGCGACAAGCCCCTCGACAAGTTCGAAGACTCCGGTATAAAGGGCGCCGTTTCGACGGGATGGACCTTCGTTTTGGCGGTTCGTCTTCAAGGAAGGCTGATGGCGATGCGCGTTGTTGCGTATGAAATGGCGAAGGTGACGGGGACGGCTCAGCCGGCCGTAGCACGCGCTTGCGCCGTCGCCACCACCAAAACCGCCACTAAGACCGCCGGTAAAACGACCGGCGTCTGAACGCGGCCATTGGGTTTCCATCCCAGAACAAAGGCCGCACCAGATGCGGCCTTTTTGTTTTTGGGCATTTTGTTCATCGGTTTTCCCACACCATGGATGGTGTGGGGCGCCAAGTTTTTTGAGAGAGAAGTGAGGTCATCATGGGTTATCGCGTAGCCGTGGTCGGCGCCACGGGCAATGTCGGGCGGGAGATGCTGCAGATTCTGGCCGAACGCCAGTTCCCGGTTTCGGAAGTCATCGCCCTCGCCTCCGAGCGTTCGGCGGGTTCGGAAATCTCCTTCGGCGAAGACGACGTGCTGAAGGTGCGCTCGCTCGAGAAGTTCGACTTCAAGGGCACGGATATCGTTCTCTCCTCGGCTGGTGCCAAGATCTCGGCCGCTTTCGCGCCGCGCGCTGCCGCCGCGGGTGCCGTCATCATCGACAATACCAGCCATTTCCGCATGGACCCGGACGTGCCGCTGGTGGTCCCTGAAGTGAATCCGCAGGCCATTGCCGGCTATACCAAGAAGAACATCATTGCCAACCCGAACTGCTCGACCATCCAGATGGTGGTGGCGTTGAAGCCGCTCCATGACATTGCCAAGATCAGCCGCGTCGTCGTCTCGACCTATCAATCGGTTTCGGGCGCCGGCAAGGAAGGCATGGACGAGCTCTTCAACCAGACCCGCGGCGTCTATATGAACCAGTCGCCGGATCGCACCAAGTTCACCAAGCAGATCGCCTTCAACGTCATTCCGCATATCGACTCGTTCATGCAGGACGGCTTTACCAAGGAAGAGTGGAAGATGACGGTCGAGACGAAGAAGATTCTCGATCCCAATATCAATGTGGTGGCGACCTGCGTCCGCGTGCCGGTCTTCATCAGCCATTCGGAAGCCGTGAACATCGAATTCGAAAGCGACATCTCGGTCGACCAGGTGCGCGCCGCCCTGCGTTCCGCGAAGGGTGTGACCGTCGTCGATCATCGCGCCGATGAAGGCTATGTGACGCCGCTCGAAGTCGCCGGCGAAGACGACGTCTTCGTCAGCCGCATCCGCAAGGATCCGACCGTGAAGCACGGCATCGCCATGTGGATCGTGGGCGACAACCTGCGCAAGGGCGCAGCCTTGAACGCCGTGCAGATCGCCGAAGTGTTGGCGCAGGACTATCTGAAGCAGAAGGCGGCGTAAGCGCCTCCTCTCGTTTCCCTTCTCTCTCTTCCTCCCTCCCCCTCCAGAAGGGGGAGGGTCGGGAAGGGGGATCTCACAAGTCCGGATCCCACCATGCCCGTCACCTTGCGCCTGGCAACCGCCGCCGATCATCCCGCCATACGCGCCCTCGATCCACGCCTCATCGCGGAAGCCGCTTTGCCCGGGGCCACAAGCGACGACTTCCTGTGCTTCCAGCGCCAGTTCACTGACGCAGCTTTAGCTGATACCAATCCCAAAAGTCGCCTCGTCGTCGCTGTCGACGATAGCGATCAAATCCGCGGCTACATGCATCTAAAGCCCATCCATGACGACGTGCTCGGCGTCGAAACCGGCTATCTCAGCATCATTGCCGTTGCAGAAAGCGCGAGCGGCCAAGGCATCGGCCGGATGCTGATGGCAGCGGCCGAGGATTGGGCGAAGGAACAAGGCTATCCGTCATTGCTGCTGGATGTGTTTGCCACCAATGAGACGGCACGAATCTTCTATAGGAGGGCTGGCTTCATCGAAGACAGCATTAGATTGCGCTGTCCGCGCTAGCGTTCCAGTAGACTCCGACAGAACGTCGCCGCCATGTGGGCGATCATCTGCGCCACCACAATCAAGGCGAGGAAAAAGCCGGCACTGTAGAGAAAGAGACTAACGATCTCCGTGCCTTCTTGACCGTGACGCCAAGCGGCATAAGCGACAACAGCGCCAATCGCAAGAGCTGCGCCGGCGCTTTCAATCAGCGCCCAACGAAGCCATCTCCGTGGACGATTTTTCATTATCTGTCGTCGGAGAAGCCTTGCTCAAACCAGAAGCAGCAACTCAATGACGAGCGGCTAGCCCAGAAGCGTCATCATGTTCGGGGCGAAGAACAGCGTCGTATAACGCAAGTCAAGTTCGTTTGAGTCGAGGTCGATGAACTCTCCTTGCGGGTTATGCAGAGTGCCCACATGGAACAAGAGAAGGCTCAATAAGAAGCTGATCGTCGGGTAGGCGCGGGTTCTCATAGAGGCTTGCTTCATGGTTTTGGCGCCCTTGATATCGCTCAATCTGGCCCAATCGAGGCGGGCAATCTCTTGCTGCCTTCCGTCTGGATGCGGGCTCAGGAACTTGACCTGTCGCGCACTATAACTGCTAGGGCTGGTGCAAAGTTTGTCTTCAAGCGCGATGCGCCGCAACCAACGAAGACTTGTCGGTCGCTCAAAGTCGAGCGGGCTATCAACGGTCGCCATTGCCTTCTTTGTAGGTACCTTTCTGGGGCCGACGGCACTGAAGCGGATCTAGTCCTTGTTGGGGAAGATACAGACATAGCGGCGCGTGCCATTCGTGAAGCTTCCTCTTGTCCGTCTCCGTGCCCGTGATCATTCCTTGCTTGACCATGGATGCTTTGACTCAGGATCGAGGTAGACATCAGCTTCGAAAAGTCGTCTGGCGGTCATATGCCCGCTTACAGCGCGCATATTCTTACGTCTCACCGGTGTCGTCCTTGTGCTGCCTCGGCGACCTGCTCCAGATATCTGTCTCAGGTAGAATTGTTGGCATGGGAATGTCGGGGGAAGGCACAAAGCCGGGAGTCTGAGCGGCCACGTAGTCATACATGGCACGATTGGCCATCTTGTTCATTTCAAGATGCAGATCGACGGGGATCCGCCGCGAGTTTTCCCGCGACCATTTCAGTGATTCATGCGGCAGAAATTTTGGCACCCGCAATGGCGCGGGCTTTGGCTCCGGCGGCAGGCCTGCTTCGCGTCGCCATTTCCAGCGTTGCACGGGTGTCGGTCCGCGAAACAACAGGCGCCCTTGGTAAACACCACCCAAGTGAACATGAAGATCAGGTTCGACGGCACAACGCTGAAGGTAGCGCTTGCTTATGGGCATGTGGGAATAGACGAAGACTGGTTCTCGGGTCAAGCCGTCATAGGTGCAGGAGGTTCTGACCGCCTGTTTGCTGAGAATGCTGGAAACGGTCTTGGCAAAGGCGGTGACCTCCGGATCCTCGGTGTCATAGGGAAGTTCCACCCTGAACCCGCCGAGCGACGCGAGGATCCGGAAGGATGGTACCGCCTCGACCGGCATGTCGAGCGCAGCCGCAACGGCGGCGGGCGGTGGTTCAATGGTTATGCCGGCCAACATCATACCGCTTTCATAGATTGAGGTCTGAAAGTAGACCGTCCGGCCGAACCGCCGAAATGCCTCTTTCGAATCCTGATATGGCCGGCGATGCGGCCGGCCGATCAAGCGCTGCGGATTGCCGGTTGCTATGTCTTCCGGCCACGGCACCCTGAGAGCGAGCGCATAGTTATGTGCATACTTGCCGTTGACATTCAGCGTTGGCTTGAAATGCTCGACCATGTCGTTGACGAATTCGGGCCGGCGCGGCTCCTCTCCCAGTTCATGAAAGTGATACGATCGTGGAAACATCACAAGCGTCGGATAAAGACGCTTGAGTTCTGATTGAAGTGCCGACACATCTGGCATTGTCAGATATGGCGCTGCTTCCCACCAACTCATGCGGACGAATTCGTTCTTGCGTGCCATTGCACCGGACTCCGTCAGACGATCAAAGACTCAAAATAACAGCTCTTAGAACTCAGCGCGGCGGTGTTGCGGGCAGATCCGGGTCATCAGGATCGTCCAATTTCTGCTCCCTGTTTTCACCCACGAATTTGCAATCCTCGAAGTTTTTGTCGAAGAAGTCCCGAAGTTTCTTGGAGATATAGTCTCGCAATTCAGTCTCGCTCCAGTTTGGCTTCGTACCCATGGAAACGATGCTGGGTTCACTCAAGACCGGGTCATTTGTCAGATCCTTAAGCGCCACAAGCTTTTCTGGATCGCTCCTCATCGCCCACTGCTTGCCTGCTTTGACGAGGATATCCTTGAGAGCGGCCGCCTCGCGCGCGATATTCGTGAAGCCGTCGGCCAATGTGCTGGTTGAGTTCCATAATACTTCGGTCCAAGTGTTATCAGGGTTCAGCCATTTGACCCATCCATCGGGCTGCCGGCTGCCGAGATGTCCTGTTTGATCAACATCGGTGATACGTTTTTGTGCCTTTGAGCCGCCGTGACTGTTCCACTGCTGACCTTCAGGCCCTGGCAGACAACCTTTTTCCTGGGCAATCTTGATGAACTCGGTCCGGAATATCTCGTCCATCAGGGTCTTGTGTTCGCTCTGTTTGAACAGAGGAATGCCGCCGACGACGATTTCGACGTTGCTGACGTCTGTAAGGCCGCTATTGAGCGATCGAAGCGTACTGGGAGAAGCTGGCTGCGGCTTTGGCTTGGGTTGTTCCTGCTCTCCGTCCGTAACGAAGGAAGTCAAATTCGCGAACAGACCGCGCATTTCATTAAGTGCCGCTTCGTAATCGATTGGCCCTTCCTTGGCCTTTTCGACATTGTCGGCGGTGACGAGAGGCTCGATCACTTTTCTTGCAATCGGCAGATACTTTTGCGCGGCCAATAGAAAACTTTTGGCTAGGCTCTCGGACTGCATCATGCGGACAGTATCGAAGGAGCCGCCGGCAATGGCCTGAGTAGCGCGCATCGTAAGCATCGCCATCGCAAGGCCGGAAGAGTTGCCTCCATCTTGCTGCATGTCAGATAGTTCTGCTTTCGCCTGTTCATAGATGCCGCGCAGCGCGTCGGGATCGGAAAGGGTGTAGTCAAACTTGATGCCCGCCTTCTTGAGCGTTCCTTCAATACTTTCCTTGATTTTATCCTGACGCTCGGTAAGCGGCTTTCCGGCTTGCAGAGTCTCAAGAATAGCGATGACCTCAGGGAGGTTCTGAACAGCAGCGCGATACAGCGGTATCGCCTTGGTTGAGTCTGGCACCTCCCCTTTGCTGAGGGTCTCGCCGTAATGCTTGACGACCTTGTCAATCACGGCGTCGCCATTGTTGTCATTCTCATTGGCGACGGCATGCTCGGCTCTGATCTTCTGCACGGCTTCGCTCTCGCGTGTCTGTGCATTGGCTTGGTAAATCCAGCCATCGTCGAAGCCCTGGTAGAAAATTGGCAGGCCGCTGATCTCGGATTTATCGCCGGGGAGCACTTTCTCGATTTGCGCTTTCAGCCGCTCCTGGTCCTTCATAAATACGGGATCGCCAAGATGGGCCTTGTCGGGATCGACGCCGGATTGAGCATAGTGACGAAAGAGCGCGGTACGTTCCTCATCCACGCTCATGTCATTCGCCGGGTGTTCATTGTGCGGCGTGCCGAACGGGTGTTTCAGCGGAACCTTGTCGATATCGACCAGCTCCTCGATCTTTGGCGTCGGGGCAACGGCGTCATTCTTGCCGGTGCGCTCGGCGATATAGGCGTCGGCGATGGCCTTTGCTTGCTGCGGCGTGGCCATCACCTCATGCGACCAGTCATAGAGTTTGCCGCCGACCTCGAACTGATTGTCTTTCGCCTTTAGGCCGGTCTTCTGATACGCGGCCTGATCGGATTGCGGCGCCGGATGCGCCTCGGTCCAGCGGACCGGATTCACGCCCTGGTCGTGCAGCTGCTGTGCGAGCTTCGTCTTTTCTTGCAGCGCCTCGGCTTTGCTATCGGCGGGTGCCGGGGCGGTCTCGGAATCGATACGCTTCTTCGCGGGCGGACGCATGGCAGGCCTCCAAAGGGTTTACGCATATACGCATAATACAGCGAAAACGGATCTTTTGGAAGCAAAAAGTTCTATATTTGTTCTTTTTATGGTTGCGATGAAGACTCTTGCCGCTAAGCCCCTACTTTTCGGGGCCTTTCAAATTGCGGGATGGAAGATCAGCGACCCAGCGCCGCAGCCCACTTGTCCTGCGTCTCGATGATCCGCAGTTCGTCGGAGTTCGTGGCGGCGGTCTCGGTCACGATGTGGCTCATGCCCAGCACCGCGGCGTCGATGGCGGCTTTGAGATCCTGGTCGCGCAGGTAGCGGGCGGTGAAGAGGGCGGCGAAGGCGTCACCTGTGCCGGAGGCGAAGAGTGGCAGGCGGCGGGTCACGGCCATCGAGATGGTGCCGGCATCGCCCGGCGATTGGCGGGCCAGCGCGATGACGGCGAGTTCTTCCGGGTGGTCGGGGTCGGGAATGCCGGTGCCGATGATGGCGCGGGCCTTGGTGCGCTTGGCGAGCGCATGCAGTGCGTCGACCGCCTGGGCGCGGCTGTTCACCTCGAGCCCGGTGAGATGCCCCAGCTCATAGACATTGGGCGAGAGCACATCGGCGATGGGAACGAGGATGGTGGAGAGGGCCAGCGCCAGTTCCGGCTTCACATACATCGCCCCCTGGTCGCCGATCACGGGATCGAAGATGTAGATGGCGCGGGGGTTCAGGGCCTTCACCTCGGCCACCACTTCGGCAACGAGGGCGGCGGTTTCGGGGGCGCCGAGATAGCCGGTCAGTACGGCATTGGCCTTCCCCAGCACGCCGAGCTTGCGCACCCCGTCGATGAGCTCGCGCACCTGCGCCGCTTCCAGCACGCGCCCCGTGACCGTCTTATGCGCCAGGTGGTTTGAAAACAGCACCGTGGGTGCCGCCCAGACCGGGTGGCCCATCCGCTCCAGGATGAAGCGCGAGGCCTGGTGGCCGACATGGCCGTAAACGACCTCGGACTGGATGGACAGGATGGGCATGATACGGCGGCTCTGGTGTGGCGTTGAGGTGTGAAATCCGGCCTGAGCCTAGGCAAACGGCCTAAGGGGCGCAATGCCGATCATGTCTCGATACGCCACGCGGGCTAGCACCGTCCGCTTAGCGCCCACCACTCACATCCAGGATCGCGCCTGTGACATAGGCTGCCTCGTCGGAGAGCAGCCACAGGATGGCATTGGCAACCTCGTCCGCCGTGCCGGGACGGGCCAGCGGCACATTGACGGCGAGGCGGAAGGCGCGGTCGGGTTCGCCGCCGCTGGCATGGATTTCGGTGTCGATGAGGCCGGGGCGGATCGCGTTGACGCGGATGCCGGCCGGCGCCAACTCCTTCGAAAGGCCGATGGTCATCACGTCGATGGCGCCCTTGGAACCGGCGTAATCGACATATTCATTGGGCGAACCGAGGCGGGCCGCGGCCGAGGAAAGATTGACGAGGCTGCCGCCCTTTCCGCCACGGTCTGTCCCTAAACGCCGCGCCGTTTCGCGCGCCACCAGATAGGCGCCGGTGACGTTGACCGCGAACATGCGCTGCAGGCGCTCGAGGCTGGCATCGGCAAGTTTGGTTGCCGGTGCCACGATGCCGGCATTGTTGACGACACCGCTGATGGGACCGAAAGCCCTTTCCGTCGTGTCGAACATCCGGATCACATCGGCTTCGTTTGCCACATCGCCTTGAATGGCCAGCGCTTTGCCACCGGCAGCTTCGACCGCCGCCACAGTCTCGCCCGCTGCCTTCTGATTGCCGGCATAATTGACGCCGATCGACCAGCCGCGCTTGCCGCACTGGATAGCGACCGCGCGCCCGATGCCGCGCGAGGCGCCGGTGATGAGAATGGTTCGGGTCATTGATAGCTCTCTAATCCGCTCCGATGGCAAAGGCGCGAGATGATCCACCCGATGAGAAAGAAGTGCAATGCAATGCTCCACATGACGACTATGTCAAAATCGCTTTCGCGCGCCGCATGCACCAGATAGAGGCCGCATAGAATCGCCAAAGCTCGTGCAAAGTCAGTCGATGTAAAAATGGCCATAGATTGTCGTTCGCGGCGCTGCAGCCATGCCCGCAAGCCAATCCTGTCTAGGGTGTAATCGCATCTCAAGCCGGCAATGCCTCCGACGAGGAGGGCTCCCAATTGTCGAGGTAAATGACTCTGCTGGGTTGGATCGCCCCAGAGACAACCCGCCAGGACCAGGAGCATGCCAGCGACGAGATAAGACATGGCGACGCAGTGCTGGACTGGAGATGTCGCGAGCCTTTTGGGCCCGAGGGCAATCGAAACAGTAAGAAAGCTCATCGACATGAGCGTGAGTGAAACTGTGTAGAAGAGGGGCCACATTGTTGCGTTTGGCGGTGCCGGTGATAGCCATTCGGTGGCAGGTGTAAAAAGAAGGCCCAGCAAAATCGCGGTCACGATCCATCCGGCAATTCCCCGTCTGCCATAGGCAAATAAATCGAAGTAATCTCGGGCTGCCTTGGCGCGCAACCACCCAGCCTTTTCCGGCTGGACGATACTGCTGCCATACAGCCAGATTGGTATAGCTGTCAGAATCGCTATCGACGATGGCACACTCCCCGTGCCGATCTGCCCTATGATCATGGGGAGCATGTGCCAGAACAGCCAGACCGACGCGACAAGCAGTCCCAGCGCCAGTCGATCGCCAACTAAGATCGGATGATTGGCCGCACTCGCGTCATACGCGCGCATGTGTCTTTGCCTTGCCAAGGCAGGGAGCGTCAAGCGGAGACCAAGAAAGGTGCATAGAATAGCGATCCCGATGCTGCCAAGGCTGACGGAACCGCCGTCGTTCCACCGGCCTAACTGCGCGGCTGCAAACAACAGCAAGACAGTACCAAAGACAAAGGCGATGCGATTGGCGTGCGGTACGCGAGGGAAAAGATCTCCAGCGGCACCGGCAAATACATTTGCCCGTACCAAGGCGAAAAGGCGTGCTATCCGAGCAAGACAAACGACGGCGATCACCGCAAGCAATAACTCGGCGAGAACAATTGGTAATTGCGTGTTGGCCATGATTGCACCGTCAGCGCTGTGCCTGATACCAACATATCTTGGCTATTCTATCGCAGGTTGTCTATCGGTGGATGCCTTGTGATTTGCCACGATGCCGCGCGTTATGCGATATGCTGAGCCCGCCATTAGAACCGCTTGCGATGGGGATTCCGCCAGTGACCATACCCAAAACCAACCCCGGTAATTTCTTCGAGGATTTTCGCCTCGGGCAGGAGATCTTGCATGCCGTGCCGCGCACGGCGACGGAGGGGGATGTGGCGCTCTATATCGGCCTCACCGGGTCGCGTTTCGCCTTGCCGTCATCGGACAGTTTCGCCCAGAGCATCGGCTTTGCCGGCGCGCCCATCGACGACATGCTGGCTTTCCATCTCATCTTCGGCCGCACGGTTGCCGATATCTCGCTCAACGCCGTTGCCAATCTCGGTTACGCGGTGGGGAAGTTCGGCGTGCCGCTTTATCCCGGCGACACGATCATCGCGCAGTCGAAGGTGATCGGCCTCAAGGAGAATTCGAACCACGAGACCGGCATCGTCTATGTGCATTCGGTCGGCCGCAACCAGGCGGGCGAAGTGGTGCTGGATTACGTGCGCTGGGTGATGGTCAAAAAGCGCGATCCTCTGGCGCCGACGCCGGAGACGCATATTCCACAATTGCCGGCCGCACTCGATGTCGGCGAATTCGAGGTGCCGGCCGAGCTCGATCTTTCATCCTATGACGACGAACTCGCCGGCTCGCCCTTCCTCTGGGAGGATTACGCAGCGGGTGAGCAAATCGACCATGTCGACGGGATGACGCTGGAGGAATCCGACCACATGACGGCGACGCGCCTCTATCAGAACAATGCCAAAGTGCATTTCAACCAGCACACGGAAGGCCAGGGCCGCTTCGGCCGGCGCCTCATCTATGGCGGCCATATCATCAGCCTGGCGCGGGCCTTGAGCTTCAACGGTCTTGCGAATGCGTTTCGCATCGCCGCCATCAATGGCGGCCGCCATGTGAACCCAAGTTTTGCAGGCGACACGATTTATGCCTGGTCGGAAGTGTTGGAGAAGATCGAGATTCCCGGTCGAAAGGACATAGGTGCCTTGCGTCTGCGGACGATCGCCACCAAGGACCAGCCTTGCGGTGCACATCCAGGTCCGGATTCGACAGGAAAATATCCCGAAAGCGTCGTCCTGGACCTCGATTACACCGTTTTGATGAAACGGCGCACCTAGACGCGAATCGGTCGCTATGGGTTTGCTTTCGTTGACGGTGTGGTAACAATTCAGTATCAAGATCACGCTTTCTGCTGCACTGCAGAAGCTTCAGGACCGTTCGCACGGTCCGAGACCCAGGGAACTTGTCGGGGAAGATCGGGCGGGTTCCTCTAGGCAAACCAACTTGCGCCGATATTCATGGGCGCGAGGTATCGGACGGGAAACATCATGGCCGAAAGCCAGTCCTCGGGCGCAAAACGCCACCCAAGACCGCTCAGCCCACATCTGCAGGTCTATAAGCCGCAGCTCACCTCATTCACGTCGATCCTGCACCGCTTCACCGGCATCGGCCTCTCGGCCGGGGTACTCTATCTCCTGTGCTGGCTGCTGGCGGCAGCGCATGGCGCCGAGAGCTTCGATCGCCTGCAGGATTTCAACGGCTCGGTCATCGGCCGCTTGCTGCTCTTCGCCTGGTCGGTCGCGTTCTTCTATCACCTCCTCAACGGCATTCGTCATCTGGCCTGGGATGCGGGGTTCGGCTTCGAACTGCCGACCGCCTACAAATCGGGTTACGCCGTGATCATCGGCACGGCGATCCTCACCGTCGCCGCCTGGGTCATCGGCTATTTCCAGATGGGGGCGTTCTAATGGCCGGCAATTCGAATTCGCTCCGCTCACGTCTTGGCCAGGCGCGAGGCCTCGGCTCCGCCCATGAAGGTGTGCATCATTGGTGGGGCCAGCGCATGTCGGCACTGGCGCTTATCCCCTTGAGCCTGTGGCTGGTCGCCTCGCTCGTCTGCAATGCGGGCGCCGATTACGCGGTGGTGAGCCAATGGCTCTCCAGCCCGTTCACGCTGGGGGCACTCGGCCTCACCATTCTCATCACCGTCTATCATGCGGTGCTGGGGCTGCAGGTCGTGGTCGAGGATTATATCCATGGTCAGCCGACCAAGCTCATTCTCCTCATCCTGTTGCCGATGAGCGGTGTGGCGCTGGTCGTCGCGGCGATTGTCTCGCTGCTGATGATCGCCTTCGCCGGTTGAGCCGACTTTATAAGAAGTGAAACATCATGGCTGAAACAGTAAACGCCAACTCCCAATCGACGGGGCCCAAGATCAACGGAACCGCCTATCCCTTCGTCGACCACGTCTATGACGTGGTGGTCGTTGGTGCCGGTGGCGCGGGACTGCGCGCCACCTTCGGCATGGCGGAAAAGGGTCTCAAGACCGCCTGCATTTCCAAGGTCTATCCCACGCGTTCGCATACCGTGGCAGCACAGGGCGGCATCTCCGCCTCGCTCGGCAATATGGGGCCGGACGATTGGCGCTGGCACATGTACGACACGGTCAAGGGCTCGGATTGGCTGGGCGACCAGGACGCCATCGAATATATGTGCCGCGAGGCGGTGCCGGCGATCATCGAGCTCGAGCATTACGGTGTGCCCTTCAGCCGCACGGAAGCCGGCAAGATCTATCAGCGCCCCTTCGGCGGCATGACCACGGAGTATGGCAAGGGCATCGCGCAGCGCACCTGCGCTGCCGCCGACCGCACCGGCCACGCCATCCTGCACACGCTCTATCAGCAGGCGCTCAAACACCGCGCCGAATTCTTCGTCGAATATTTCGCCCTCGACCTCATCATGAATGAGGAAGGCGTGTGCGTCGGTGTCGTCGCGTGGAACCTCGATGATGGCACCATCCATCGTTTCCACGCCAAGCTCGTCGTGCTGGCGACCGGCGGTTACGGCCGCGCTTTCTTCTCGGCCACATCCGCGCATACTTGCACGGGCGACGGCAATGCGATGGTGCTGCGCGCGGGCCTCCCGCTCCAAGACATGGAATTCATCCAATTCCACCCGACCGGCATCTATGGCGCCGGCTGCTTGATTACCGAGGGCGTGCGTGGCGAAGGTGGCTATCTCACCAATTCGGCGGGCGAGCGCTTCATGGAACGCTATGCGCCCTCGGCCAAGGATCTCGCAAGCCGCGACGTTGTCTCCCGCGCCATGACGATGGAAATTCGCGAAGGCCGCGGTGTGGGCCCCCACAAGGACCACATCCATCTGCACATCGAACATCTCGACCCGAAGATCATTCACGAGCGCTTGCCGGGCATCGCCGAAACGGCGCGCATTTTCGCCGGCGTCGACGTAACGCGCGAGCCGATCCCGGTCCTGCCGACCTGCCATTACAACATGGGCGGCGTGCCGACCAATTACCGCACCGAAGTCGTCACCAAGAAAGACGGCAATCCGGACGCGGTGGTCCCCGGCCTGATGGCGATCGGCGAAGCGGCCTGCGTCTCGGTTCACGGCGCCAATCGTCTGGGCTCCAACTCGCTGCTCGATCTCGTGGTCTTCGGTCGCTCAGCGGCGATCCGTGCGACCGAGATCGTCAATAGCGGCGAGAAGCATCGCAACTTGCCCAAGGATGCCGGCGACAAGGCAATCGAGCGCCTGGACCGCCTGCGCAATGCCAAGGGGGATATCCCGACGGCAAGCTTACGCCTCGACATGCAGAAGATCATGCAGAACGATTGCGCCGTCTATCGTACGGGGAAGACCCTCCAGGAAGGTGTCGACAAGATCCGCGACGTCTTCGGCCAGCGGCACCGCGTCAAGGTCGAGGACCGCTCGCTCATCTGGAACAGCGATCTAGTCGAGACCTTGGAGCTCGACAACCTCATGTACCAGGCACTGGTCGCGATCGAATCGGCGCTCAACCGCGAGGAAAGCCGCGGCGCCCAGGCGCGTGAGGACTTCCCGAGCCGCGACGACGAGAAGTGGATGAAGCACACCATCTCGTGGATCGACGAAGCCGGCAAGGTGACGCTCGATTACCGTCCCGTCCACATGACGACCTTGAGCAATGATGTTCAGGTCTTCCCGCCCAAAGCCCGCGTGTACTAAGGACCGCCATCATGGCCGAACTGACACTGCCAGCAAACTCAAAGCCCACCACCGGCAAGACCTGGAAGGCAGCCGCGGGGGCGAAGAACATCAAGGTGTTCAAGATCTATCGCTGGGATCCCGATACCGGCGCCAACCCGCGCGTCGATTCATATGAAGTCGATATGGATAGCTGCGGTCCGATGATCCTGGACGCAATCATCAAGATCAAGAACGAGATCGACTCGACCCTCACCTTCCGCCGCTCCTGCCGCGAAGGTGTCTGCGGTTCCTGCGCGATGAACATCGATGGCACGAACACGCTCGCCTGCACGAAGTTCACCTCGGAAGTGAAGGGCGATGTGAAGATCTATCCGCTGCCGCATATGCCGGTGGTGAAGGATCTGGTGCCGGACCTCACCCATATCTTCGCGCAGTATGAAACGATCGAGCCCTGGCTGAAATCCGACACCCCACCGCAGACGCGCGAGCGGCTGCAATCGCCGGAAGAGCGCGCCAAGCTCGACGGGCTTTGGGAATGCATCCTCTGCTTCTCCTGCTCGACCTCCTGCCCCAGCTATTGGTGGAACGGCGACCGTTACCTCGGCCCCGCCATTCTGCTCCAGGCCTATCGCTGGATCGCCGACACGCGCGACGAGGCCACGGGTGAGCGTCTCGACCAGCTCGAGGATCCGTTCCGCCTCTATCGCTGCCACACCATCATGAATTGCACCAAGACCTGCCCCAAGGGCCTGAACCCTGCCAAGGCGATCGGTGAGATCAAGAAGCTGATGGTGGAACGGCGCTAAGGCCAAAGACCTCCATCTCGCCCAATCCACGCAGCGCCTGCTTTCCCATGGATCGCAGGCGTTTTGCTTTGTCTGGGAGCAAAGCGGCGAGATCGGCGGATATCAGGATCGACTCACCGAGCTGGCCGCAGAGGGGCTCCATGCGCGCTACTTCGTTGACGACGCGGCCGATGACGGTGAAATCCAGCCGTCTTGCGGTGCCGATATTGCCGTAAGAGACCCTGCCCACATGCAGGGCGATGTCGAGTCCAAGCGGTAGCTTGGCGATGGCCAGCAGGCGTTGCGCTTCGCTTGCGGCGTCGACGGCCTTCACTGCCACGGTCGTATCGCCGTCGCCCTGATCGAGCAGAAAGACCGCAAGCACGCCGTCGCCGATGAACTTCAATATCTGACCGCCTTCGGCCTCGATCGCCTCGCCCACGCAGTCGAAGGAGCGGTTGAGCGTCTCCAAGGTCACATCGATCGGCTGTTCGGCGCTGTAGCGCGTGAAGCCGGTGAGGTCGGCAAACATCAACACGGCGCGGGTCTCGGTGACACTGCCGCGCGTAACGGCACCGCGCAACACGCGCTGCCCGGCATCCTCGCCGACATAGGCCGAAAGAATGCTGCAGGCGCTGTCGATGACGACCAGCGATTTCACCGCTGCCGCCAGCGCCCGCACGCGCGGCCGCAGGAAGGCCAGCTGTTCGTCGCTGAAGCCCGCCGGATTCCTGGTCGACCAGGCGGAAACCATGCCCATGCCGCCGCCTTCCATATGGTCTGCTTGCCAATAGAACAAATGGGCATAGGCGACCCAATCGGTGAAGCCTTGCTCCTTCAATTCGGCAAAGAGCGCGTAATCATCGCCGGCAAGCGGCTCGGCCAGGCGCCGGCGCAGGACGCCGGTATGTGTCCGGATCATCATCGCAAGCGGTCCCTGGCGCCAGGCGAGATTCGATTCGCCATGCGGGAATGTCGCGAGGAACGAGCCCTGTCCGCGCTCCCAGGTCAGCGATTGCGCGCGGATGGAAGGGTCTAGTGCCGCGGTGGCGATCATCAGGCGGTCGATGTCGAAACCCAGCGCATTGATCCCGGTGCAGAACCCGTCCACCAGCTCCTTGAGCGGCAAGCTGCGCAGACTGGCTTCCGCGAGCCAGGCGAAAAGGTCTGTCTCGGAATCCATTTTAGCCCTCTTGGCTCAACCTTTGAGGCCCTTGGTGGTGATGGCAAGGCCGGGTATGGCGCCTGTTTTTGCCTCGCGCATCTCCAGCCCGCGTTGATGCGTGTCGCTGAAATCGGCCCCGCGCAGATCTGCCTCGCTCACATCGGCGTCGGAAAGATTGGCGCCCTTGAGATCGGTTGCGAGCAGCCATGCCCGCTTCAGATTGGCGCGCGTGAGACGACAGCCGACCAATCGCGCCGCCGCAAGATTGGTGCGGCTGAGATCGAGGCCCGAGAGATCGAAGCCTTCCAGTTCCAGGCGCTGGCCCGCTTGCCCCAACGTGTCTATCCAATGTGCATGCTGGCCCAAACGCTCGCGCACCTCGTCCTGCGACAGGCGCGGTGCGGATCCGACAGGCAGCTGTGCCGCACGCACCTGGTCGCGCGTCGCCTGGTCGACCGAGGCATGGCTGAAATCGGCATTCTCGAGCTCGGCTTGTGTCAGGCGAATGGCCTGCAATTCGGCGGCGGCGAAATTGGAGCGCCTGAGATCAGCACCGGAGAAGTCCGTTTCCAAAAGATAGGCGCCGGAAAAATCGACGCTCACCAGTTTGGCGTCCTTGAACACCGTCTGAGCCAGTTTGGCGCCGCGGAAACGGCAGGCCGGGGCCTCGTCCCAGTTGGCGTCCTGTCCGGTCCGCTGGCTGAAATCCTGGCGCAAGTCGGCGGCAGCGAGCGCCGTGCGCGTCATGTCGGTACCGTGAAACACGGCGCCGCGCATGTCGGCGCGCTCGAAATTGGCGCCGGTCATGTCGGCTTCATCGAAGATCGATCCGGTCAGGATGGCGCCGCGGAACGAGGTGCCGCGCAGCGCGCTCCGTTCGAAATTGCAGCGCACCATATAGGCGTCGGTGAAATCCATATGGCTGAGGTCGAGCTTCCCAAGGTTGCATTCGCTCAGCATCATGCGCTGGCCGTTGACGCGACCCAGACGCCAATTGCGATGCACATCGGCCAGCCGCCGCAATGCCCCGGCATTGAGGGTGAGTTTCTTGAGAACCTTGGGCGCCTGCGGGTCCATTCCGCACCAATCTCGCGACTCGGGGATCAGTCTATCGTGCCGGTCCTGTCCCGCCCTCACAAGCCGGATTCGCTATTCCAGGTCGCCGGCCACGATCTCAAGCTGCCAGCGTGCACCGTTCGGTCGGAAATGCACCAAGGTCGTGTTGGCGATATGCGTACCGACGGGTAATCCCAGCATCTTCTCCAGCGCCCAGAGCACACCGCCATGGGCGACGACCAGGACCGGGCCGGGCAGGTTCAGCGCTATCGACATGCCGCGCCGAATGCGGTGGGTAAAGGCGGCGAAGCTTTCAACACCTTCCCGGGTCGCCCCGGCACGCCAGGTGGAAAACCAGCCGCCGTCCATCAGGCCTTCCATCGGGCCCACATCGATCTCGCGCAGATCGTCGACGAAATGAATATCGAGACCCAGCTTGCGGTTGAGGATCTCGGCGGTCCTGCGCGCGCGGGCCAAGGGCGAGGCGGCGATGCTGACAAAACCATGCTGCTGCATGACCTCGCTCAGCGCGTCGGCCTGCGCTTCGCCGGTGGCATTGAGCGGAATATTGCGCCATCCCTGCAGGAGACCCTGCCGGTTCCAGTCGGTCTCGCCGTGGCGCACGAAATGAAAGGCAGTTTGCGGCAGCATGGGTAGGGGTGAACCTGTTTGGGGATGGCAACTTGACCTATCCCGCGGCTTTGTTAAAGTCCATCCCATGACTTGCCCCATGACTTGCCCTGCGACTTGGCATTGCCATATCGCGCGAATTAGCAACCCGGCCTGATCCGTTCAGGCCGGGCCTGTTGTCGCGCCCGCAAGTCTCGCTCCCGATCCAGTCGATCCTGACCGATCCTTCGCTGCGGCGTTTCCTTTAAAAAATCTCGCGGCGTGCCTGAGGCATGCTGCTTTCATCAAGGTCATGATCGATGTTCACTCAAGCAGCAGCCTTGCGCGTAAGCCCGCGCACGTCACTTAGCGCCCGCCCGGAAAGACCCAAGCCGGCCGATCCGCGGGCGGAATTGCAATTGTTTTTCAAAGCCTATGATGCGGCCAATCTCGATTTCGATGCCGATGCTGTCGTGGCGCTCTACGACCTGCCATGCCTCATCTCCGGCATGCACGGCAATGGCAGCTTTACCGCGCGCGGTGAATTGCGGGCGCATTTTGCCCGCGTCTTCACGGCGTTCCGGCAGCAGGGCCTGGTCGGTGCCAGCCTCGCTTCCCTCATCATCACTGCGCTGTCCGATGAATTTGCCAGGGCAGAAGCGGTCTGGTCTTTCACCGATCCGCGCGGTCGCGACGCTGCCAATCTGGCGAGTGCCTATACCCTGCGCCGCGCTGCATTGCCGGATGGCGGGCGCTGGCGCATCGTGCATGCCTTGGCGCTCGATGACGCCGAGCGGATCGGGACGGCGAAGCGGCCGCTCCTCGTCCTCTCGGGGCGTTAGCGGGTGAGTTCGGCCAGGAGCAGCCGGCCCAGCGGCCATTCGCCGAAGCCGGCTGCCGGGTTGATATGCCCGGCCGAACCGATATCGACGAAGCGACTGCCCCAGCCTTGCGCAAAGGCGGCGGCGCGACCCGGCGTGACATAAGGATCGTCGCTGCTCGCTACCACAATGCTGGGGAAGGGCAGCGCCTTCATCGGCATCGGCCGGAATGCGCGCGTCTCGGGTGGCGTGTGGCTATCAGAATCGACATCGGCGGGTGCCACCAGCAACGCACCGGCGATCGGCCGGCTGTGCCGTGCCGCCCAATGGGCCACAAGGGCGCAGGAAAGGCTGTGCGCGGCAACAACCGGTGCTGTGGGGCTCGCGGCAATGGCGGCATCGAGCCGGGCGATCCAGTCGTCGAAATCGGGCTGGTCCCAATCGGCCTGTTCGACGGCGCGCGTATCGGGGAGTTCCGCCTGCCACAGGCGCTGCCAATGCTGCGGCCCGGAATTGCCGAGGCCGGGGACGATGACGATGGGCCGCATCACAGCACTTTTCGAAAGTCGGCCGGGCTGCGATCGACAAAATCGTGCCAGATATCGGCCAGGGCGCGGCGCTGTCCAGCGAAGCTGAATAATGCCGTCGCCGCCGCGCGCGTGCACCATTCAAAGGCGTCGCTGCCGTGATCGAGCGTCACCGGCATCTCCCGCGGGACGAAGGCGACGAAGATCGGCATCAGCTCGACCACATTGTCGGCGGTGAAGTAGAAAGTCTCGGTGAGGCCGCTGGTGAACAGCTCGGTCACCTCAATGCCGGTTTCCTCCGCGATCTCACGCGTGATGGCTTCGATCGCCGTCTCGCCCGGCTCGATGCTGCCGGTGACCAGACCCCAGGCGCCGCCGGCAACCCTGCCGGCGCGCCGAAGGGCGAGGACTTTAGCCGTATTGCCCGTGCCGGCGATGATCGCGGCCGCAACCGCCCGGCAGCGCAAGGGCACGTCGCCATAGCGATTGCCCATACCGTCACTTCGCTTTCTTGGCAGCCGGCTTGGCCGGCTGGTCGCTGAGCGGCTGCTCGAGCTTGTCGAGCATTTCCTTCGGTGCGATCTGCCAGAACCTGCCCTTTTCCTCCGCCCAATCGTTCAAGATGCGGCCAGCCCATTTCGACTGAGTCTCGGTGGCATGCTCCTCGATGAGGGATTTGAGGCGACCTTCCCAATAGGCGCTCTCCAGGCGCTGGCTGATGACGCTGTCACCATTGATGCGCAAGGGGAAGCGCCCGTCTTCGTCATAGACGAAGGCCATGCCGCCCGACATGCCAGCGGCGAAATTATCGCCGACCGGCCCCAGGATCACGGCGGTGCCGCCGGTCATGTATTCGCAGCCATTGGAGCCGCAGCCCTCGATCACCACGTCGGCGCCGGAATTGCGGACGGCAAAACGCTCGCCTGCCTGCCCGGCAGCGAAGAGCTTACCGGCCGTGGCGCCATAGAGAACCGTGTTGCCGATGATCGTGTTGCGATTGCTCTCCAAGGGCGACGAGGGCAGGGTGCGCACCACGATGGTGCCGCCTGACAAGCCTTTGCCGACATAATCATTGGCGTCGCCAAAGACTTCGAGCTTTAAGCCCTGCACGGCAAAGGCGCCCAGCGACTGGCCGGCGCTCCCGCGCAACCGCACGGTCAGGTGATTGGGCTTCAGCCCCGCCATGCCGAAGCGCTTGGTGATGTGCGACGACAGACGCGTGCCGATGGCGCGGAACGTGTTACGGATATTGTATTGGAGCTGCATCTTCTCGCCGGCCTGGAACAAGGCGGCAGCGTCCGTCACCATGCGCGCATCCAGCGTATCCGGCACCTCATTGCGGCCGTCGAGCGTGCAATAGCGTGCTTCATTGCCGGGATCGGCCTGGCTGAGGATCGGGTTCAAATCGAGATCGTCAAGATCGGCGGCACCCCGGCTCACCTGTTCGATGAGCTCCGTACGGCCGATGACCTCATTCAGGGTCTTGACGCCGAGCTGCGCCAGAACCTCGCGCACTTCCTCGGCGATGAAGCTGAAGAGATTGACGACCTTCTCCGGCGTGCCGGTGAATTTGGCGCGCAAGGCGGGATCCTGCGTGCAGACGCCGACGGGACAGGTGTTGGAATGGCATTGCCGCACCATGATGCAGCCCATGGCAACGAGCGAGGCCGTGCCGATGCCGAATTC
This sequence comes from Pseudomonadota bacterium, assembly GCA_016183985.1. GTDB lineage: Bacteria > Pseudomonadota > Alphaproteobacteria > Dongiales > Dongiaceae > Dongia. The sequence goes on from JACPDN010000010.1 coordinate 606,949, forward strand.
CTCAGCGCCCAGGATCGCGGCGATGACGACATCGCGCCCGGTCTTGATGCCGCCATCGGTCCTGAGCTTCACGCGGTGGCGCAGGCGGTTGAGCGTCAGCACCTGATGAACTTCCGCCAAGCCCATTTCCCAAGGGATGCCGGCATATTTGATGCTCGTATGGGGCGAGGCACCCGTGCCGCCGACATGGCCGGAGATGAGGATGACATCGGCCTTGGCTTTGGCGACACCAGCGGCGATGGTGCCGATGCCCGACCGCGCCACCAGCTTCACGCAAACCTTGGCTTCGGGATTGATCTGCTTCAGATCGTAGATGAGCTGCGCCAGATCCTCGATCGAATAGATATCGTGATGCGGCGGCGGCGAGATGAGCGAGACGCCGGGTGTCGCATGGCGCAGCTTCGCGATCTCGATGGTCACCTTGAAGGCTGGCAGCTGGCCGCCCTCGCCGGGTTTCGCCCCTTGCGCCACCTTGATTTCGATCTCGCGGCAATTGACCAGATATTCCGCCGTGACACCGAAGCGGCCTGAGGCGATCTGCTTGATCGCCGAATTGGCGTTGTCGCCATTCGATTGCGGGCGGAAACGCAACGGATCCTCGCCGCCCTCACCGGAATCGGATTTGGCACCGATGCGGTTCATGGCGATGTTGAGCGTGCCATGGGCTTCCGGCCCCAGCGCACCCAGGGACATGCCGGGCGTCACGAAGCGCTTGCGGATTTCGGTGATGCTCTCGACCTCATCGGTCGAGATCGGCGTGGTGCCGGGAACGAAATCGAGGAGATCGCGGATCGCAACCGGCGGCAGCTTTGCCACCGCTTCGGAATAGCGCTTGAAGGTCTGGTAGGATTCGGTCGCCACCGCCGATTGCAGCGTATGGATCAGTTCCGGCGCCCAGGCATGCGTCTCGCCCGACTTGCGGAACTTGTAGAAACCGCCGACGGGGAGCGCCACGACACTCTCGTTCCAGGCCCGCTTGTGAAGATCGACCACGCGGTGCTGGATGCCGGTCATGCCGATGCCGGAAATGCGGCTGGGCATGGAGGGGAAGTATTCGGCGACCAGTGTGCGCGACAAGCCGAGCGCTTCGAAATTGGCGCCGCCCCGGTAGGACGAAATGACCGAGATTCCCATCTTCGACATGACCTTCAAAAGGCCCTGGTCGACCGCGTCGCGATAATTGTCGAGGCAATCTTCCAACGGGATCTCGCCGAAGAGCCCACGGCGACGGCGATCCTCGATCGCTGCTTCCGCCACATAGGCATTGACCGTCGTGGCGCCGACGCCGATGAGGACGGCGAAGTGATGCACGTCAAGGCATTCACCCGACCGCACATTGAGGCTGGTGAAGGTGCGAAGCTGCTGGCGCAGGAGATGCACATGAACGGCACCCGTCGCCAGGATGGTCGGAATGGCGGCGCGTGTCGCGCTGACATGCTCGTCGGAAAGGATGAGATGTGTCGCCCCGCCGCGCACGGCATCTTCCGCCTGGCGGCGAATGAGCTGGATCGCCTCGCGCAGCGCATTGTCATTGCCGGTGACGTCGAAGGTGCAGTCGATTTCGGCAACGCTCTCACCCATATAGGCACACATCGCCTGGAACTCGGCGGTGGTGAGGACCGGGCTGTCCAGCTGCAGCAACCGGCACTGGCTTTCATCCTGGTCGAGCACGTTGCCGAGATTGCCGAGGCGCGTCTTAAGGCTCATCACCCGCTTTTCGCGCAAACTGTCGATCGGCGGGTTCGTCACCTGGCTGAAATTCTGCCGGAAGAACTGATGCAGGCCCCGATAGCGGTCGGAGAGAACGGCGAGCGGCGTGTCGTCGCCCATGGAGACGATGGCCTCCTTCGCCTCCTCGACCATGGGCTGCAGGACGACTTCCATGTCTTCCATGGTGAGGCCGGCTGCCACCTGGCGACGGCGCAAGTAATCCTTCTCGAAGATCGCCGGGTGCCCACGCGTCTTCTTGATGAGGTCGTCGATGACCGTGATGTTCTTGACCCAGGCGGAGAAGTCAGCGGTCGCCGCCAATTTGTCGAGGATCGAATTGTTGTCGTAGAGCTTCCCTTCCGAGAGATCGAGCGCCAACATCTGGCCCGGCCCCAGGCGCCCCTTGGTCTTGAGGCGCGCTTCATCCAGGCGCACCATGCCTGTTTCCGAACCGGCGACCAGAATGCCATCTTCGGTGATGGCATAGCGCAAGGGCCTCAGGCCATTGCGGTCGAGGCCGGCGATGACCCAATGTCCGGCAAAGCCGCAAATGGCGGCCGGCCCGTCCCACGGCTCCATCACCGAATTGCAGTAGGAGAACATGTCCTTGATGTTCTGCGGCATGGTCACGCGACCGTCCCAGACATCTGGAATGAGCAGGCTTTTGACCATGGGCAGCGGCCGCTCATGGGTGGTGAGGATCTCGAACACATTGTCGAGCTGCGCCGAATCCGATCCGCCGGCCTGGATGACGGGCTTCAGATCGTTCATGCGGTCGCCATAGACGCTGGAATAGAGCCGCGTCTCATGGGCGCTCATCCAGTTCACATTGCCTTTCAGCGTGTTGATTTCGCCGTTATGGGCGATGACGCGGAAGGGCTGGGCGAGTGACCAGGTGGGGAACGTGTTGGTCGAATAGCGCTGGTGATAGATGGCAAAATTCGAGACGAACCGCTCATCGAGCAGATCCGGATAGAAGGAGGTGAGCTGTTCCGCGAGGAACATGCCCTTATAAATGACCGAACGGCAGGAAAGGGAGCAGATATAGAGTTCCGGCACCTGCGCCGCCACCGCCGCGCGTTCGATGCGGCGGCGGATGATATAGAGATCAGTCTCGAAATCCTCCTCGCTGACGCCGCGGGAATTCGCGATCATGATCTGCTCGATCTCGGGGCGCGTCGCATTGGCCTTCTCACCGATAATCGAGATATCGATCGGCACCTGGCGCCAGCCATAGATCATATAACCGGCATTGAGGATTTCCTGCTCGACGATGACGCGGCAGCTCTCCTGCTTGCCAAGGTCGTTGCGTGGCAGGAAGATCTGGCCGACGGCGAACTTGCCCGGCTGCAATGTCTGGCCGGCGCGGCGGATGAAATCCTCGAAGAAGGCGTGCGGAATCTGCACATGGATGCCGGCGCCGTCGCCGGTCTTGCCATCGGCATCGACCGCACCGCGATGCCAGACAGCCTTCAGCGCCTCGATGCCCATGAGGACCACTTCGCGGCGTGGCTTACCATCGAGTGCTGCGATAAGGCCCACGCCGCAGGCATCGCCTTCATCGGCGGGATCGTACATGCCGGTCTTTGCAAGATGCGCGGCGTTCTGGCGAAAGAGTTCGATTTCCTGTGACATGAGCTTAATCCTTATCCTTACTCCGCCGCGGCCTTGCGCGATGTTTCTTTCAGATAGGCGTCGATACCGGCCGCGGCATCGCGACCGTCGCGGATCGCCCAGACCACGAGCGAGGCGCCGCGCACGATGTCGCCGGCCGCGAACACACCGGGAATGGTAGTGGTGAGGTTCCGCCAATTGACACGCACGGTATTCGCCTTGGTGACCGAGAGAGCCGGCGCCTTCAGGCGCTGCGGCAGATCTTCCGGCTCGAAGCCCAGCGCCTTCACGACAATGTCTGCAGGCAGGTCGAAGGCCGAACCCTCGATGACGCGTGGGCTTTGGCGACCGGTGGTGTCCGGCATGCCGAGATGAATGCGCTCGGCACGGACTGCCTTCACCTTGCCGACCTCGTCATCAAGGAAGGCGGCAGGCGCCGATTGCCAGATGAATTCGACGCCTTCTTCCTCGGCATTGGCAACCTCGCGCTGCGAGCCCGGCATGTTGGCGCGGTCGCGGCGATAGAGGCATTTCACCGATTTGGCCCCTTGGCGGATCGCCGTGCGTACGCAATCCATCGCCGTATCGCCGCCGCCGATGACGACGACGTGTTTGCCCTTGGCGTTGAGCTCGCCACTCGCGATCTCGGCCACCTGATCGCCCAGACCGTCGCGATTGGCGGCCGTGAGATATTGCAGCGCCGGCACGATACCGCGTGCGCCGGAGCCGGGTGCTGCGAGATCGCGCGCCTTGTAAACGCCCGTTGCGATCAAAACTGCGTCATGGCGCTGGCGCAGATCATCAAGGCTGATGTCGCGGCCGATCTCGATATTGAGTTCGAATTTGATGCCGCTCTCGCGCAACAGCTTTTCGCGCCGCGCCACCACCTGCTTGTCGAGCTTGAAATTGGGGATGCCATAGATGAGCAATCCGCCCACGCGGTCATGGCGGTCATAGATCGTGACCTGATAGCCCTTGCGGCGCAGCGCCTCACCCGCGGCAAGGCCCGCAGGCCCCGCACCGATGATGCCGATGCTCTGGCCAAGCTCATGGACCGGCTTCACCGGCTGCACCCAGCCCATCTCGAAGGCGGTGTCGGTCACGTGCTTCTCGATGGCGCCGATCGTCACTGTGCCGTGGCCCGATTGCTCGATGACGCAGTTCCCCTCGCACAGGCGGTCCTGCGGGCAGATGCGGCCGCAGATTTCAGGGAAGGTGTTGGTTGCGGCCGAGATCTCATAGGCCTCCTCCAAGCGTCCCTCGGCGGTCAATTTCAGCCAGTCCGGGATGTTGTTGTTCAAGGGGCAATGCACTTGGCAGAACGGCACGCCGCATTGCGAGCAGCGGCTGGCCTGGGCCTGGGCCATGCGGGCGGCGAAATCGGCATAGATCTCGGCGAAATCGGTGCGGCGCTCATCGGCCTTGCGCTTCTCCGGCATCGCTCGGCTGACCGACACGAATTTCAGCAATTTTTCCGCCATGGCTTCCTCTGCTTTGGCTGGCCCGGTGCTTTGGCTAGCCCGGTGCTTTGGTCCAGTAGTGTTTTGACGCGGGCGACCCACACCTTCGGGAGGTCTTGCGACCAAAAGGCTGCATAGATTAGCAGGCTGATTTGTCAGATCAATGGGGAAAAGGTTATTTAGGACAGAAAAGATGACTTATATTTTGTCCGCAAAGTCAGGAATGAGGGTTTGAAGAGTTTGTGGCCGCTTCAAATCGATATTTTAGTACCATTATGGTACTAAAATATCCGATCGGCAGTATTTAATGCCCATGCTATAAGCCAACGCACTGATTCACTTGAGACTCTGGGAAAAGCGGCAGGTCGGCAAACTCGCCGGGAAGCCGCCGGGGGATGGTCGCCGCGTGCCCAATATCGACATTCTTGTCCTCGCCATGGTGCAGGGCATTACCGAATTCCTGCCGGTCTCTTCCTCGGGCCATCTCATCCTGGTGCCGCACCTCTTTTGCTGGCCGGATCAAGGGCTGACACTCGACGTCGCGGCCCATGTCGGCACGCTGCTCGCGGTCCTTGTCTATTTCTGGCGCGACGTCGCCAACATGACGGGCGGGCTGGTGAAGCTCGCCCGCGGCAAGCGCGACAATCGCGCTCGCCTGGTTTGGCTGCTTCTGGTGGCCTCGGTCCCCGCTTTGGCCGTGGGCTTCGTCCTCGATAAATGGGCTGGCGATGCCTTGCGCGACGACCGCATCATCGCGGCGGCACTCATCGGCTTCGGCATCCTGCTTTACCTCGCAGACCGGGTCGGTCTCACCGTGCGCCGCATCGATCACATGACCGCGGGTTCGGCGCTGGCCATCGGTTTTTTCCAATGCCTCGCCTTCATCCCGGGAACGAGCCGCTCCGGCATCACCATGACCATGGCGCGGCTCCTCGGCTATGAGCGCAAGGAAGCGGCACGCTTCTCCTTTTTGCTGTCGATTCCGACCATCGCCGCCGCCGGCATCTATAAGGGCATCGAGCTCGTCCGCTCCGGCAATTTCGCCGAGATCGAGCGCGCCCTGATGATGATGGGCTTCTCCGCCATCACCGGCTTCCTGGCCATCGCCTTCATGATGTATTGGCTGCGCCGCGCGAGCTTTGCCCCCTTCGTCGTCTATCGCCTCGTGCTGGGCGGCGTATTGCTGTGGGCGCTTTATGGCGGCTGGCAAGCCGCCTGCGCGTAAACCAGCGGACGCATGATCATGGCCGTATCGCCATCACCCGACTTGCAGCCTGGAACACCATTGGTAGTTGAAAAAACACGCATTGGAATAGGACCGTTGGTATTTGCCAACGTGCTGGTGGTTCTTATCCTGCTGGCGCAATGGCTGCATGCCGCCGTGACGGGCGATCTGAGCTTTCGTGGCCATGCCATCGGCCTCGACTTCGTCAACACCTGGCTCGGTGCCAAGCTGACCCTGGCTGGCGATGTTTCGCCGCTCTTCGACTTCAACGCCTATAACCGGCTGCTGAAGGAACTCTTCAACGCCCATTTTCCGAATCACATGTGGTCCTACCCACCGCATCTGTTGCCGCTGGTGGCGCCGCTCGGTGCGCTTCCCTATCCCTTGGCCTATGCCATCTGGTGCTTCGCCACCTGGCTGACTTTCCTCTTGGGTAGCCGGGCCCTCGGCTTCCGGGATATGGACCTTCTGTTATTGGCAACCTCGCCAGCCATCTGCATGAATATCATCGCCGGCCAAACCGGCGCTCTCGCGGCGGGCTGTCTGATGCTCGCTTTGGCATATTCCGCGCGCAGGCCGATCATCGCCGGTATCGCCGTTGCCGTCCTTACTGTGAAGCCGCAATTCGGCTTGATCATTCCAATCGAATGGCTGTTGCGGCGGCGCTTCCTGGCGATTGCCATCGGCGTTGCGGCAACGCTTGCCCTGGTGGGATTGAGCCTTGCCATTCTTGGCGCCTCTGCCTGGCAAGGCTTCTTCGATGTGACCATGCCGAGCATGCGCACCGTCATGCTCTCAGGCCAGCCGGCGGCAGCGAAGGTGATGCAGCCCAACTGGGCCAGCAGCCTGCGGCTGCTTGGACTCCCCTACCGTCCTGCAATCGCGTTGCAAACCATCTTTTCCCTGATCCTCATCGGCTGGTGGCTGCGTCTTGCATGGAAAATGCAGTCCACTCATCCCGATGAGGGTCGGATTCGGCACGCATTGCTGCTGATGGCCAGCGTTCTCGCCACGCCCTACATCCACAATTACGATCTCGTTCTGGTGGCGCCTGTCGTGATCTGGGCCTGGCGCGACCCAGCGGTGCTGGATCTGCCACCCCGCTGGCGCCGGCTGCTTCTGATCCTGGTCTGGCTCCTGCCTTGGATCATCATCCCGCTCCATGAAGTGCGAATCATTCTAGGGCCCATCCTGCTGACGGCGCTGACAGTCTTGCTGATGCGCCAGGCCGAGCGCGGCATGAAAAAGGGCGAATCAAAAATCGTTTGAACCGATTTTTGAGTCATGGCGACGAAGAATATGGCAGCCGGTTCCGGCCGGCCGTCCCCTGTGCCAGGGCGGCTGCCTCGGGTGTCGCCACCGGATCCCCAAAGATCCGGCAGCGGCGCCCGATTTCTATTGTTCGCAGTTGGTTCCCAAGACATGATGCACCCGAAAAGATTGCTCCTTACGGAGTCCTGCCTCGGTGAGATCGATGAAAGAACAATCTACAGCACCCGCCTTGCGGCGGAAATTTCCACCTTTTGGAAAGGTTGACTGGATCATCAGTCGAGGAATCCTCGGATTTGGCACCGGGACCGCACTGCTATCACTGCTTTGGAAGATTTATGAAGGACGGCCGCTGACGTTTGGGACTGCTGCACTAACATCGGCAATCTGGGTATTTTTTTGTGGCCCCGCCTGGGGCTATTTCATGTGGCGGTATTTTTCGTCGATGCAATCTCGCTAGGCTCAGGGCGAAAACGCTGCCGCTTCCGCCAAAATACCTGAAGCCGGACCCTAGTCGACGACGACAATCTGTATAGAAAGGCACAACTACGCTGCCTTGTCCCGCGTGCGAGCCAGCCCCATCCAATTATCATAGAGCTGCTTGGCGGCTCGGTTGAAATCCGGCATCAGGCTGGCCGCTTCATCGCGCAAGCGCGGCAGGGCGCCGCTGCCCAAGGTCTCATCGAGCGAACAGGCATAGGCCGGCACATCGCCCCATTCCGGCACCGTGCGGCTGGTGAGTTCGACATGGTATTGCAGCCCATAGGCATGGCGCCCGATGCGCATCGCCTGATGCGGACAGAGCGGTGACGATGCGAGCACGACGGTGCCCGGCGGCAGTGTCTGAACCTCGGCACCGTGCCATTGCAGGGCCTTCTGCTTTGCCACCATGCCGGCAAAGATCGGATCGCTGCGACCTTCCGCCGTCAGTTCGACATCGAGAATGCCGACCTCCGGTGCCTTCATCTTGCCGACCGTGCCGCCCAGCGCCGCACCCAGCAATTGATGCCCCAGGCAAAGACCCAGATACGGCATGTTGCGCATTTGCACGGCTTCGCGGATCGCGGCTTTCTCAAGCCGCAACCACGGATGCTGGTCTTCTTCCCATACATCCATCGGCCCGCCCATGACCCAGAGCGCGTCGTATCGATCGAGGGGCGGAATGCGCTCGCCCTCATCAAGTTCGATGGCGTCATAGGCGATGCCATCGGCCTTCAGGAAGTCGCGGAAGATTCCGGGATGTTCGCAAGCGATGTGTTGGAAGACCAGAAACCGCATGCGACATCTCCTTTCAAGGGCGAGGGATCAGGCCTTGTTGTAATAGCCTAGTGGCCGGTATTGATCGAGATAACCGGGCAGCACCGATTCCAGCGGCGTCGGCGTGATGCCGAGATCGCCGAGCCCCGCCGCATTGGCCGTCACGACATTGTCGCGCTTGAGCATGCGCACCTGGTCGACGGTGAGCGGCGGTATGGGCAGTAATTGCAGGAAAGCGGCTTTGAGTGTCGCCAAGGCGAAGGGCACCGGCAGCAACAGGCGGCAGCGCCCGATTTCCTTCAGCAGCATCTCCATCAGCGCGCGGAAGGTATAGACGCGCGGGCCGCCCAATTCATAGGTCTTGCCTGCCGTGCCGGCATCGCCCAGCGCCCGTTCGACGGCGGCTGCAACATCGTCGACGAAGACCGGCTGGAATTTGGTGCCGCCACCGCCAATCAATGGCAGGGCCGGCGACATCATGGCCAGGCGCGCAAAGCGATTGAAGAAATCGTCTTCCGGCCCGAACACGATCGAGGGCCGCAGGATCGTGGCGCCGGCGAAGGCGAGCTTGACGGCCTGCTCACCCTCGGCCTTCGATCGGGCATAAAGCGAAGCCGATGCCGGGTCGGCGCCGATCGCCGAAATCTGGATGAAGCGCGTGGCGCCTGCAGCCTTGGCAGCCGCGGCAACCCGCGCCGCCCCCTTGGCCTGGACGGCATCGAAGCGCTGCTTGCCCGATTGATAGAGAATGCCGACCAGGTTCACGACCGCATCCGCCCCAGCGACCGCCGCCGCTACGGAAGGCTCGTCGCGGATATTGGCGGCAATCGGCGTCACCTGGCCCACATCGCCGCTGGTCTTCAGGAAGAGCGCGTCATTCGGGCGACGAACCGCCACCCGCACCTGCCAGCCGGCGCGCGCCAGGCGCTGCACCACATAGCGGCCGATGAATCCCGAACCGCCAAAGACCGTTACCAGACCGCGTGTCATGACATCCCGCCCTTCATTCACGCCGATAGCTGCCGGCAAGAGACCTAAAATACGAACTGAAGCGCCGATTTGGCAATGAAATCGGGCGCATGCCGGCGTTAGTCAGCCCCTTTGACTCTATTATGAAAAAACCCGCGCAAAGGGTCAGATCGGGGTTGACTTTCGGCCGCTCCTGAAGAGAATGCGCGGGCTTTCGGCCCCCTGCCCAGGTGGCGGAATTGGTAGACGCGCAGGTTTCAGGTACCTGTGGGGCAACCCGTGGAAGTTCGAGTCTTCTCCTGGGCACCAAACTCCAGCTTCATGTTGGGGGCTCATCCTCCCTTATCGGAGCCTTAGCCCCCGCGTTGGGCGGAGGCGCCGAAGCCTCGGCTGGCTAGGGAGGCTCATGTGACCATTCATCTTCATCAGGGCGACCTGCCGGAAGGCCTCGATTTCGGGGCCAGTGTCGCTATCGACACGGAAACCATGGGTCTCAACCCCCATCGCGACCGGCTGTGCCTGGTTCAGCTTTCCGCCGGCAATGGCATCTGCCATCTGGTCCAGATCCCGCTCTGCCGGCCCGACCGGCCGCACCGCGCGCCGCGGCTTCAGGCGCTGCTGGAAGACCCGGCCGTGCTGAAGATCTTCCATTTCGCTCGCTTCGACCTTGGCGTGCTGTGGCATTACCTCGGCATCGATTGCAAGCCGGTCTACTGCACCAAGATTGCCGCCAAGCTGACCCGGACGTTTACCGATCGCCACGGCCTCAAGGATCTCTGCAAGGAACTCCTCAGCGTCGAAATCTCCAAGCAGCAGCAAACCTCGGATTGGGGCGCCCCGCAGCTCAATGACGACCAGCTGAAATACGCCGCTTCCGACGTGCTGCATCTCCACCGCCTGAAGGAGAGATTCGACGAAATCCTGGCGCGGGAGGGGCGTACAGAACTCGCCCGGGCCTGTTATGACTTCCTGCCCGCGCGCGCCAAACTTGATCTGCTCGGCTACGAGGAGCCGGACATCTTCGCCCATTGATCGCCGGGAGGGTGGTTAAGAACCGCTAACCCCTTGTCCCATATGGGGGCTTTTTCTTGACAGGGTTCCCGGGGACTTCTAGTTAGGGCTGCACTGGCGCTCTTGGTGGATTCGCCCCATATTTGGCGCTAGTTTGATGACCTGACAGCGAAATTTGAATTTCCAATTCCTGATTCTGACCATTTGAGAATGGGTTCGGTGCCCAGAATGAGCCAAGCGAGCGCCACCACACGGACACCCGGCTCCAAGCCCCAAACCCCGGGGTCTCAGAACCCGGAACTGCGGAACCCGGAACTGCTGGCCGACGGCCTAGCGGCCGCTCTCACCGTTCTGCGCCAGGAACGGGACGCGCTGGGCGAGCTTCTGGCCACGTTTGAGGCGGGCGAAGGGCGCGAGCTGGTGGCCAAGGCGCTCGATATCCTGCATGGCGTAACGGGCCGTGTCATCGTGAGCGGCATGGGCAAATCCGGCCATGTGGCGCGCAAGATCGCCGCGACCATGGCCTCGACCGGGACGCCCGCCCAATTCGTTCACCCGGCGGAAGCGAGCCATGGCGACATGGGCATGGTGACCTCGGCCGATGCGGTGCTGGCTCTCTCCAATTCCGGCGAGACCGCCGAGCTTGCCGATCTCATCACCTATTCCCGCCGCTGGCATATCCCACTCATCGCGATCACCAGCCGCCGCCAATCGACCCTGGGCGGCGCCGCCGACGTGACGCTGGCCCTGCCGCCGACCGGCGAGGCGGGTGCGCTTGGGCTTGCACCCACTTCCTCCACCACCATGATGCTGGCGGTGGGCGATGCGCTGGCCTTGGGCCTCCTTGAAGCCAAAGGCTTCTCGGCCGAAGATTTCCATCGCTTCCATCCCGGTGGCAAATTGGGGCAGAAGCTGCTTCACGTCGCCGATCTGATGCATGGCGGCCCTGAGATTCCGCTGGTCGGCAAAAACACCCAGATGTCGCTGGCTCTGATCGAGATGACCAGCAAGACCTTCGGCTGTGTCGGCGTCACCGATGCGACGGGCGGTCTTATCGGCATCATCACCGACGGCGACCTGCGTCGCCATATGGGCGCCGATTTGCTGGCTCATCCCGTCAGCGCCGTCATGACGGCGCATCCGCTGACCATCGCCGCCCAGGCGCTGGCGGCCGAGGCCGTGCGTATCATGAACGAGAAATCGATCACGTCTCTTTTCGTCGTCGATGGCGGGAAGCCGGCCGGCATCATCCGGCTGCATGATTGCCTTCGCGCCGGCGTGGCATAAGGCTTCGACATGGCGATGCGCGATTTCATGGACAAGCTGAGGGCGCCCAAGAGCCTTGTGGGTCCGGCCATTTCCGATCCGCGCGCCATCTTCAACCGCAGGCGCAGTCGGCTTGCCTGGTTGAAAGTTGGGCTGCCCGTGGTCGCCATCGGCATCATCGGCGTGCTCACCTATCTCAATTACAAGCATCAGAGCGACACGGTGGTGAGCATCCCCGTGGTAGAGGATATGCCCAAGCTCGATGTTGGCATGAAGGTGAGCGGCATCGCCTTCGAAGGAAAAAGCAAGTCCGACCGGCCCTTCTCCGTCACGGCATTGAGTGCCACGGAAGCCAAGAGCAACAAGGATCTCATCGATCTTGAGGAGCCGCAGGCCGAGATCGAGCTTTCCGCGCAGACCTGGATCGCCGTCACGGCCGAACACGGCACCTATGACCGCAAGCTCGACAAGGTCGATCTTAACGGCGCCGTCACGGTCTATCACGATAACGGCCTGACCTTCTCGACCGAACAGGCGGCGATGGATCTCAAGACCAATACCGCCTCCGGTTCGATGCCCGTGACCGGCAAGGACGAGAAGCGCGAGCTCTCGGCGGAAGGCTTCGAAATGCTCGATGACGGTGCGACGGTGCTCTTCAAAGGGCGCTCGTATCTCAAGATCTTGCCCAAGGGGAAGGGAAGCGGGGAATGAAGGCGCTCGCCATGACCAATGCGCCGCGCGCGCGGTTGAAGAAGGCCCTGTCGGCAAAGAACCTGTCGGCAAGAATTTGGCTGCTCGGCGCGGCATTGCTCCTGCCTGCCGCATTTCTCGCTGCTCAAGGACTGCCTGCCGCGGCGCAGGAAGCGACGCAGGATGCTTCGGCCGCCGCACCGGCCGCTTCCGGCGGCGGCATGGGTTTTGGTGATGATACGCAGCCTTTCGAGCTTGGCGCCGATCAGGGCATCGAATGGCGCAGCAAGGAAAAGACCTATACGGCGCGCGGTAACGCGCTCGCCAAGCAGGGCAATTCCTCGATCGGCGCCGATACGCTGGTTTTCTACACCAGCGCCGACGACAGCACCTTCGACCGCATTCTTGCCACCGGTAACGTCAAGGTCACCTCGGGCAGTTCGGTGGGCTATGGCGACAAAGGCGATTACGACGCCACGCAGAAGCTGCTGCTTCTGACCGGCGGCAATCTGAAGATCACCAGCGAGAACGACGTCGTCACTGCCCGCGACCGCATCGAGTACTGGACCGGGCGCAATGCCATTACGGCGATCGGCAACGCGCTTGTGGTGCGCCAAGACACGCGCATCAACGGCGACAAGGCAACGCTCTATTTTGTCGACGACCCGCAAGGCAAGAGCAAGCTCAGCCAGATCGAGGCCGATGGCAAGGTCAAGGTTCTCAACAACGGCCAGACCATCTACGCCAATCACTTCGCCTATAATCCCGACACGGATATCGCGCTGATGACCGGCGACGTGCGTATCGTCGACGGCCAGAACGAGTATCGCGGCCAGCGGGCGGAAATCGACAACAAGCGCAAGATCAGCCGGATCCTGGGCGGCGGTCAGCGCGTACATACGTTCATCAAGCCGAAGAAAAATGCTGCGAGTACAGCGACGCAATGAGTGACGGCGCGGAAAATACGGAGCGGGACGAGGCCCGACCTGCCGAGGTGGTGCCGGAAGGTGCCGCGAACGGGCATGCCTCGTTCATGGTCAATGGTGCGGCGGTGGATCCAACCGTGGTCGAGGGCCTGTGCGCCTATCACTTGGGCAAGCGCTACAAGAAGAAACCTGTGTTGCGCGATGTTTCCGTGGGCGTTCAGCGCGGCGAAGCGGTTGGGCTTTTGGGCCCGAACGGCGCCGGCAAGACCACCTGTTTCTATATCATCACGGGCCTCATCAAGGCCGATGCGGGTGCCATTTTCCTCGACGGGCAGGAAGTGACCGACCAGCCGATGTTCGAACGCGCGCGCGGCGGCATCGGCTATCTGCCGCAGGAAGCCTCGATCTTCCGTGGCATGTCGGTCGAAGACAACATCATGGCCGTGCTCGAAGTGGTCGATAACAACGCCGCCTCGCGCAGCGCCCGACTTGATCAGCTGCTGGACGACTTTTCGATCGCACATCTCCGAAAAGTGCCGGCCATGGCGCTTTCCGGCGGTGAGCGGCGGCGTGTGGAAATCGCCCGCGCGCTCGCGACAAAGCCCAGTTATATCCTGCTCGACGAACCGCTGGCGGGCATCGACCCGATTGCCGTCAACGATATCCGCGACATCATTTCGCACCTCAAGGACCGCGGTATCGGCGTGCTCATTACGGACCACAATGTCCGCGATACGCTGGAAATCGTCGATCGCGCCTATATCCTGCACGAAGGCGAGGTCTTGCGGGAAGGCAGCCCCGCCGACATCGTCTCCGACGAGGATGTCCGGCGCGTTTATCTTGGAGAAAGATTCTCCCTGTAGTACCCTTGCGCCATGGCGATAACGCAGCGCATGGACTTACGCCAGGCACAGAGCCTGGTGATGACGCCGCAGCTCCAGCAGGCGATCAAGCTGCTTGAGCTTTCCAACCAGGAACTGACGGCCTATGTCGAACAGGAACTGGAACAGAACCCGCTGCTCGAACGCGGCGAGGACGAGCGTGCCGCCGCTGGCGAAGAAAGCGGACGCCTTGCCAGTATGGAAGCCTTGGCGAGCGATCCCACAGATGCTCCTTCGCCTGACCGGCTGGTCGACAGCAGCGAATACGTGCAGAGCGGAACCATGGGTGACGAGCGCCAGTCGCCGCTCGATACCGATTACGACAATCTCTACAACACGGCCGAAGACCGCTCGGCGGAACGCGGCGGCGAGACCAGCGGCGCCGCCGATAGTGGCTTCGGCGATGCATGGACGAGTGGCGGTAGCGGCGGCCGTACTGATTTTTCCGATTCCGAATTCGGCATCGAACAGACTCTGAGCAAGCCGGAAACCCTGCGCGAGCATCTCGAGCGCCAACTCTATCTCGATATCCACGAACCGACCGAACGATTGATCGGGTTGCAGCTCATCGACATGCTGGATGATGCCGGCTATCTCAGCGGCGACCTTGCATCATTGGCCGAGCGCCTGGGTTGTTCGATCGCTGAGATCGAGGCCGTGCTGGGGCGCCTTCAGCAATTCGATCCTTGCGGTGTCTTTGCGCGCAATCTGGCGGAATGCCTGGCGCTGCAAT
The DNA here is from genome assembly GCA_016183985.1 of Pseudomonadota bacterium. Taxonomy (GTDB): domain Bacteria; phylum Pseudomonadota; class Alphaproteobacteria; order Dongiales; family Dongiaceae; genus Dongia. Next base: position 621,960 of record JACPDN010000010.1, read on the forward strand.
TGAAAGAGCGCAATCGCCTCGATCCGGCGATGCAGGTGCTGCTCGAAAACCTCGAACTGCTCGCCAAACATGATCGGCACCAGCTGATGAAGCTGTGCGGCATCGATGCCGAAGATCTCGCCGACATGGTAAGCGAGATCAGAGCACTCAACCCGAAGCCCGGCGCCAGTTTTGAAACTGCCGATGTGCAGGCGATCGTGCCCGACATCATGGTCTGGCGGCGCCAGGATGGTTCATGGCAGGTCGAGCTCAATGCCGAACAATTGCCGCGCCTGCTGGTCAACCAGCAATACCATGCGCGCGTGTTGCCCAAGACGCAGAGCAAGGCGGAAAAGGATTATCTCAACGAACGCCTGGCGACGGCCAACTGGCTGGTGAAGACGCTGCATCAGCGCGCCACCACCATCCTCAAAGTGGCCACCGAAATCGTCCGCCAGCAGGAGGCCTTCTTCCTTCACGGCGTGCAGCATTTGCGGCCGCTGATCCGGCGCGACATCGCCGAGGCGATCGGCATGCATGAGAGTACGGTCAGTCGCGTCACGACCAATAAATTCATGGCGACACAGCGCGGCGTATTCGAATTGCGGTATTTCTTCACAGCCGCAATTCAAGGATCCGACGGCCAGGCCGCCCATTCCGCCGAGGCCGTCCGCCAGCGCATCAAGGAGCTTATCGATACCGAGGCGCCGGCTGACATTCTTTCCGACGACCGACTGGTCACCATCCTGCAGGGGCAGGGTGTCGACATCGCTCGCCGAACTGTTGCCAAGTATCGGGAATCATTGAGAATTTCTTCGTCTGTACAGCGTCGCCGAGAGAAGGCCTTGCGTTCGGCCTGATTGGGGCCACATCATGTTTATGAGGGGATTTGCGGCCGCAGGCACGCAGCGATTCCTTAACGTCCCACAGTGTATAGGGAGGTGTTAACGCAGGAAGGATGAGGCCCTAGCGTAACGGTCCTCGCCCAGCCTCTCTAGCCGTTGACATCGCCAAGAAGGTCGCTATGGTCCCGGCCGCGCCGCCGGACCTCCTTAGAGACCGGCGGCGTGGCGCTTCTAGGGATCCCGGGTCGTGGATCTTCATTGGTTGGTCAGCTGTGGCCGCGACAAGCGGCAAACGGGCCGGCCGGAGCGTCTAAGGGTTCGATGGCGTCGGCAAGGTCCAGTCATCGCACCAAGTTTGCAGGAACACGCCCATGAACCTGACAGTCAAAGGTAAGAACATCGATGTCGGCGATGCGTTGAAGACGCGCGCCGCTGAAAGTCTCGATCATATCTTCGCGAAGTATTTCTCGAACCCGATCGAAGCCACTGTCACGATGTCCCGTGAAGCGCATCTTTTCATGTCGCAGATCTCCGTCCATGTCGGCCGGGGCATCATGCTGCAATCGGAAGGTGAAGCGGAAACGGCAAACGCCGCCTATGACACCGCAGCAGAGACGCTGGCGAGGCGTCTGCGCCGGTATAAGCGACGTCTGCGCGACCATCATCGCGCGGGGACGGAGGAGCGTCGTTCCCAGTATTATGTGCTTGCCCAGGAGGCCGAAGGGGCCGAGGAACCGGAACACGTGAACGGTTCGGGCGACGCGCATCATCCGGTGGTGGTGGCGGAAATGCAGACCAGCATCCCGACCCTGACGGTCGGCGAAGCGGTCATGCGCCTCGACCTCGCCAATCAGCAGGCCATGATGTTTCTCAACCGCGCCCATGGCGGGTTGAACATGGTCTATCGACGCAATGACGGCAATATCGGCTGGGTCGATCCCGGCCTCGATGCCGCGACGCGCCAATAGTCGCGTTCCATTCTGATGCCATCGGCCGGGCTTCGGCCGATGGCATCTCACGAGGCAAGACAAAAATGGAAATCGAAGATCTTCTCGCAAACCCCGCCCATGTGCTGGCGAAGCTGAAGGCCGGCAATAAGAAGCAGGCGCTGCAGGACATGGCACGGCGTGCTGCCGAACTCTCCGGACTGCACGAGCGCGCCATCTTCGATGTGTTGCTGGAACGCGAGCGTCTGGGCACGACGGGTGTTGGCAACGGCATCGCCATTCCCCATGGCAAGCTGCCTGACGCCAAGAAGATGTTCGGTCTCTTCGGCAGGCTTGAGCAGCCGATTGATTTCGACGCCATCGACGAGCAGCCGGTGGATCTTATTTTCCTGCTGCTGGCGCCCGAAGGTGCCGGCGCCGATCACTTGAAGGCGCTGGCGCGCGTCTCACGCCTCCTGCGCGACCGTGCCATCTGCGAAAAATTGCGCGGCACCGATCAGGCGGATGCCATCTATGCGCTGCTGACCGACGGTGCGCATTCGCACGCGGCGTAAACTAAAGAAGCATCTCCAAATAACAAACGCCCCGCTTCGCGCGGGGCGTTTTCTTTTGTGGCCGAACGAGAACAGCGAAGGCTTAGTGAATGGTCACTGGCGCCAAGCCGTTTTCCCAGGCGGCGGCGACGGCCGTATCGCGGTCGGGCATCACGGCCAGTTGCTGGCCATTGGCGGCGAAGATACCGAACGCCGTGCCGCCATCCACTTCGACGTCGCGCACATAGGCGACATCGTTGAGCCCGAGTGCCAGCAATTGCTGACGCGTGATCTCATGCGCATCGACGATTTCGGACTTGGGGGTGCTTTTGGCCATGATTACTGCTCCTGTTTCAAGGCGCCGCCAGCATCTTGACGACTGGCATCTTGACGACTGGCATCTCGGCGACCGGCATCTTTGTGGTTGTCGATGCTGATGCGGGCCTCGCTATCGGCACTGCCCTTGCGGATCGGCACGGTGCGGATCTGGGTTTCGACCTTGGGCCGGTCGAGATCGATGGCCAACAGCCCGTTATCGAGCGTGGCGCCGGCAACCTCGATGCCTTCGGCCAGAATGAAGCTGCGCTGGAACTGGCGGGCAGCGATGCCGCGATAAAGATAGACGCGGGCAGGATCATCCTTCTGCTTGCCGCGAATGGTGAGCTGATTGTCTTCGAGCTGGATGTCGAGATCGTCGAGCGCAAACCCGGCGACTGCCAGGGTGATGCGCAGGCGATAATCGCTGACCTGCTCGATGTTATAGGGGGGATAGCCCTCAGCACCGGCCTTGGCGACGCGATCGAGCGTGCGCTCGAACTGGTCGAAGCCCAAGAGGAGCGGGCTGTTAAAGAGTGACAGACGCGACATGGCTCCTCCTTCCGAGCGAGCGACGCTTTTCAACCCTCCGGCACCCGTCATCGGCGTACCGGCCTTCGGCCCCGTCATCGAGAAACACGCCCTCTACTGGTCGCGTTCCTCCCGAACACCCGGGCACCTTCCTAGAAGAGATAGTAACCTAGGTTAAGAAATCAAGGCAGAGGTATGACGGAACCAGCTTGCGCCATACCGGCGCGGCGCTAAACTATTCAGGGGACATGATAATCGGGGGGTTTACATGATCGTGACTGAATCGCGCCGCCGCCTGCTGCAACATATCGGCGGTTTTGCGGCCCTGACTGCTACTGCGCCCCTCCTGGCAGCCTGTGCCGGCCCTGGCGGCGGCATGGGGTCCGACAGCGGCCAGGGCCTTCTCGACATCCCGGAAACGCCGGCCAGCCAGGCGACGAAAGATCTCTGGGCCGCTTCCCAGTCTGGTGACCTCGCCGCGGTCAAGGCGGCCTTGGCAGCCGGCGCCGATATAGAGGGCATCGACTTCTCCGAAAACCATAATGGTCGTCGGGCACTCAATTATGCGGCGCTCAACGATCAGCCGGACGTGATCGAAGCTCTGCTGGCCGCGGGCGCCAATATCGAATCCGAAAATCGCACGCGCTTCCACCCGCTCCACCATGCGGCGGAGGCGGGGTCGATCAAGGCCATCAAGGTGCTGCTGAAGCACGGCGCCAACAAGCGCGCCAAAATGTATCGCGGCGGCATCCCGCAGCAGATCGCCGAGTACAAGGGACATCGCGACGCCGCTTTGCTGCTGGTTCCTTGAGTCGCAACGCGGTGTGATGGCGGCGCGATGCTGGCGCAGACCGAACACCGGCTTATTCGGCGTGAATCCGATATCGAACGGATTCCGCCATCGCTGGTGCGCGACCTCCATGCCTATTGGCTGAAGAAACGCGGCGGACGCGCAATACCGGCCTGGGCCGATGTCCAGCCTGCCGAGATAACCCGCCTTCTGCCCAATCTGATTGTCGCCGGCATCGGCCACGAACCCTTGCAGGTACGCTACCGCCTGGCCGGAACCGAGATCGTCGAATTCCGCGGTGAAATCACCGGCCATCGCCTGGGTGAAGTGCCGTGGAGTTCATCGGCGGGCCAGGCTGTCGTCATGGATGGGTTCAAGCGCGCCATCGTTGAACGCATTCCGCTGTTCAGCGAAGTGGACATCACAACCCGCACCGGCGCGCACCATCAGATCTTTGCCGGCATCTGGCCGTTGGCGCCGCGGTGTGGGGCGCCCATCGACCGATGCCTGGCGCTTGAAGATTACGGCAACCTCTCCCGCAACGCGTTGTCCTGACGCGTGCTCGCCGAGGGCGATTTTTCGATCGTTGTGCCGCCACGGAGCTGGCGGTCAACGGCGCTCGGTTAAGACGAGAAGTGGATTTATTCCTGGAAGCGGTGCGCAATTTACAAGTAGGCGGCGTCATTTCGGACCCGATGCCTAAAGGAATCTCCGCTTTGGTCGCGCTGCATTAAGCAAGAATTAGAGGCTGCGGCCTTACCCTGAAGGACAAGATAGCCGGGTTTTGATGGCGCCGAAGCGCTGTCGCCGCTCGTTCCGGCTCCGCTTCCCAAGGGGGTGATGCTCATGCGCTTCAAGGATTTCCGCATCTCGACACGCCTCGCGCTGGTTGTTTTCATCGCCGTTGTCGGCATGGTCGCCATCGGCGTCCGATCGGGCCTCAATTTGCGCGCGACCTTGCTGGATGATCGCAAGGTGAAGACGCAGCACGTTGTCGAAGTGGCCTATGGCCTCGTCACCTATTTCGCCGAACAGGCAAAAGCCGGCGCGATGACCGAGGACGAGGCCAAGCAACGCGCCATGGCGGCCCTCGAAAGCACACGCTACGACGAGAAGGAATATTTCTGGATCAACGACATGACACCACGCATGTTGATGCATCCCACCGCGAAGAAGCTGCTTGCCAAAGACAGTATCGCCGATGTCACAGACCCCAATGGGAAAGCGCTGTTCATCGAAATGATCAATGTGGTGAAAGCGAACGGTGGTGGCTTCGTCGACTACATGTGGCCGCAGCCGGGTTCCGATCAGCCGGTGCCAAAGGTCTCCTATGTGAAGGGCTATGCGCCCTGGGGCTGGATCGTCGGCTCAGGTATCTATGTCGATGACGTCAACCGCATCTTCTATAAGCAGATGATGGTGCAAGGCGGCGTCATCGTCGCCATCATGGTCGTCACGGTCTTGATCAGCTTCTTCATCGCCCGCAGCATCTCAGGTCCGCTCGCGCGCACCACCGCGAACATGATGCGGCTTGCCGATGGCGACAAGACCATCGCCGTCGAGGGTACCGACAACAAGGCGGAGATGGGCGCCCTGGCGCGCGCACTTGCCGTCTTCAAGGACAACGCGCTGGAAATGGACCGGCTGGCAGCCGAACGTGCGGCCCAGGAAGAACGGGCGCGGGACGAAAAGCGCCAATCCATGCTGGCTCTGGCCGACAATTTCGAAAGCTCGGTTCAGGCCGTGGTCAATCAGGTTTCCGGCGCCTCGGTCGAACTGCAGGCCTCCGCCCAATCCATGGCGGGCAATACCGAACAGACCACGGGCCAGGCGTCGATCGTGGCGACAGCCTCCGAACAGGCCTTCACCAATGTGCAATCGGTGGCGGCCGCGACTGAGGAACTCAGCGCCTCGATTACCGAGATCAGCCAGCAGGTGGCGCAATCGACGGCCATCGCCTCGCAGGCCGTGGCTGAGGCGAAGCAAACCGATCAGACCATCAACGGCCTCGCCGAAGCCAGCCAGCGCATCGGCGACGTCGCCAATCTCATCCGCGATATCGCCAACCAGACCAATCTGCTGGCGCTCAACGCCACCATCGAAGCCGCACGCGCCGGCGAGGCCGGCAAGGGCTTCGCCGTCGTGGCGTCCGAGGTGAAGAATCTCGCCGCGCAAACGGCCAAGGCGACCGAGGAAATCACCGGCCAGATCAGCAGCATCCAGAATGCGACCGGGAATGCGGTGGGCGCCATCCGCGGCATCACCGAAACGATCAGCCGCATCGACCAGATCGCCGCGACCATCGCGGCCGCCGTCGAAGAACAGGGTGCCGCCACGCGCGAAATCTCGCGTTCGATCCAGCAGGCGGCCGACGGCACCCGCGACGTCTCGCAAAACATCGCCGGCGTCTCCGGCGCCTTGACCGAATCCGGACGACTGGCCGATGGGCTCCTGGGGGCGGCATCCGACCTCTCGCGCCAGGCCGACGTCATGCGCACCGAGATCACGCGCTTCATCGACGGCATCCGCCGTGCCTGACGGAGATATCCCCGACCGGGAGTATCGCTGCGTTACATAGCCGCGACTTTGGGTTATCATCGCGCCCGCGCCCGCGTCGGCATGCGCCCATCAGCTATGCCTTCCTTCGTCCCCTTGGTGGATTTCCGTTTTCCTGCGCCCGCGCCTCTGAATCATTCAATTTGGGAGACATGACGTGGCCAAAGGTCAAATGCGCAGCAACCGCGAAAAGAAGAAGCCGAAACAGGACAAGGTCAAATCGGCACCCGCCGGCAACGGCTTTGCCTCCGCCTCGTCCAATCCGGCAGCCTCGGCTTACGCCAACAAGAAGAAGTAGCGACTGGCTGCAGGTTCGCTTGCCGTGCGCCAAAACAAAACCCCCGCGCCGGATCACCCGGCGCGGGGGTTGTTGTTTGGTGGACCCAAGCGGGATCGAACCGCTGACCTCCACAATGCCATTGTGGCGCTCTCCCAGCTGAGCTATGGGCCCGAAACTCGGGGTCGGTCGCCGGATGGTCCCATCTAGTGGGACCTCTCTGGGGGGCGATCGAACGGGCTGGAACCTAAGTGGACGCCGCCCGGAATTCAAGAAGAAAAAAGGGCAATATTTTCAAGGGACGAGAGCCCGGGCGACGCCCGGGCAGACCTCGTCAACCCTCGTCTTCGCCCTTCTCGATGGCTTCCGAGATATCCTCGTCATCCTCACCGAGCTCCGAGGCGTCCTCAAGGACGGTGTCCTCTTCGTCGCCTATATCCTCCTCATCACCTTCCGTGTCGACAACGACATCGTCGACATCCGGCTCGGCAGCGGACTTAACCGGCGTCATCTTCTCGGCGACGCGGCGGCGGCTCTTCATCACGGCGTCAGGATCGTAAACCGTCTTGCACTTGGGGCAGACGATCGTCGCCTTGCGCATATCGTAAAAATGGGCGCCACAGCTTGGGCAAACGCGCTTGGTGCCCCATTCCGGCTTGGTCACGTGATCTCTCCGGTCAAATCTCGGTCGGGGGTGCCAATTGCCATAGCCCAAGGGGCCTGTCAACGCCCTCAAATCAAGCCCCATTTGACCCCGGGCGGGCGATTCCGGAACGTGGAAAATCGGGATTTCCGTTGGCGCACCGCCCTGTGCTAGAGAAGCGCCGCACCCGCAGCGGCGGGCCCGCTTCTTTCTGCAATGACCGGAACTGGCATGAGCAAGCATTCATCCACCCCCCGCGCCCTCACTTCCGGGACCGGCAGCGGCTTGCGCGGTACCGTCCGCGTACCGGGCGACAAGTCGGTGTCGCACCGCGCACTGATGCTGGGTGCGCTGGCTCTGGGCGAGACGGAAATCCATGGCTTGCTCGAAGGCGAAGACGTGCTGCGCACGGCAGCCGCGATGCGGCTACTGGGCGGCGAGACCGAGAAGGGCAGCGACGGCATCTGGCGCGCCCGTGGCCGTGGGAATGGGGGGCTGGCCGAAGCAGCCGATGTCTTGGACCTCGGCAATGCCGGCACCGGCACGCGCCTGCTGATGGGCCTGGTGGCGCCCTATCCGATGACGACTTTTTTCACGGGCGACGCATCCTTGCGCTCGCGCCCGATGGCGCGTGTGAGCGAGCCCTTGAGCCAGATGGGCGCCAGCTTCGTGACGCGCAGCAAGGGCCGCCCGCCCTTGGCGGTCATCGGCACCGCCCATCCGCGGCCCATCACCTACAAGCTGCCGGTGGCAAGTGCGCAGGTGAAATCGGCCATTCTGCTGGCTGGCCTCAACACGCCAGGCATCACTACCGTCATCGAACCGGAAGCGACACGCGATCACACCGAACTGATGCTCAGGGGCTTTGGCGTCGAGGTGAAGGTCGAAGAAACGCCGGAAGGACGGGCTTCTTCGGTGAAGGGCCACATGGAGCTCAAGGGTCGCAAGGTCGTGGTGCCAGGCGATCCCAGCTCCGCCGCTTTCCCCATTGTTGCAGCCCTGATTCTCCCCGGTTCCGATATTCTGATCGAGAATGTCGGTCTCAACCCGCATCGTATCGGCCTCATCGACACGCTGATCGAAATGGGTGCGGCGATCGAGGTGAAGAACGCGCGCATCGAAGCCGGCGAAAAAGTTGGCGACCTCCATGTGAAGCATTCGCATCTCAAGGGCGTCACGGTTCCTGCCGAACGCGCGCCCTCGATGATCGACGAATACCCGATCCTTTCCGTCGCCGCTTCCTTCGCCGAAGGTGAAACGAAGATGCTGGGTCTCGGCGAACTCCGCGTCAAAGAAAGCGACCGCCTCGGCGCCATGGCGCGCGGCCTTGCTGCTTGCGGTGTCGCGTTGGAAGAGGGCGAGGATTGGCTCGCCGTCAAAGGCACGGGCAAAAAACCAAAAGGTGGTGCCCATATCGCCGTCAATCTCGACCATCGTCCGGCGATGTCGTTCCTGGTTCTGGGCCTGGCCGCCGAGAAGCCGGTCAGCATCGATGACGGCTCGCCCATCGACACCTCCTTCCCCGGCTTCGTCGCGCTGATGAATGGCATGGGCGGGACGATCAGCGCGGTAACGGCATGAGCATGATGGCAAAGGCCCCTCGCCCCGCTTGCGGGGAAAGGGGTTGGGGTGGGGGGTTCTGCCGATGACGAAACCCTTTGTGATCGCCCTCGACGGTCCGGCAGCAGCCGGCAAGGGGACGCTCGCCAAGCGACTGGCCCAGCACTACAACCTCGCTTATCTCGATACCGGCTCGCTCTACCGGGCTGTGGGGCTAGCCGTCCTGCGGGCGGGTAAGGATCCGACCGACCCCACAGCCGCGACCGAGGTGGCCACGACCCTTTCCGCCGATCTCCTCACCGATCCCGAATTGCGCTCGGCCAAGGCTGGCGATGCCTCCTCGAAGGTCGCAGCCATCCCCGGTGTCCGGGCCGCCCTCTTCGATTGGCAGCGTCGATTCGCTGCCGAACCACAACCTGATGTGGCTGGGCGGCAGCGTTCCGGTTCTGTTCTGGACGGTCGTGATATCGGCACCGTCATCTGCCCGGAGGCGGAGGTCAAAATCTTCGTCACCGCCAGTGCCGAAGCCAGGGCCAACCGCCGCCTCAAGGAGTTGCAAGCACGGGGCGAAGAAGCTATATACGCCCGGGTTTTAGAGGATATCAGGGCCCGCGACGCCCGCGATGCAGCGCGCGCCGATGCCCCGATGAAGGCGGCCGATGATGCCGTCCACCTCGACACCTCGGATCTCGACATCGATCAGGTCTTTGCGAAAGCCAAAGCGATCGTGGATGAGCGCCTAAAACCTTTGTCAGGTCGTCGGCGCTGATCTCCTGCATCCGTTTTTAGAACTGCGTGACCACCAGACCGCCGGAGCCAACCGGCTGGCCGGAAAAAAGATGATGAAAGGAACTAAACTCTAATGGCTAAATCTGCTGCGGCCCGCGTTGCCGCCCACGACATTCCCGCTGCCAAGGAAAACTTCGCAGCCCTCCTCGAAGAATCATTGGGCTCGGCCCAAGGTCTCGAAGGTTCGGTGCTCTCGGGCACCGTCGTTGCCATCGATGGCGAATTCGCCCTGGTCGATGTCGGCCTGAAGTCCGAAGGCCGCGTCGCCTTGCGTGAGTTCGGCGGCCCGGCCGGCAAGGCTGAGATCAAGGTCGGCGACGTCGTCGAAGTCTATCTCGAGCGCATGGAAGACAAGAACGGCGAAGCGATGCTGAGCCGTGAGAAGGCCAAGCGCGAAGAAGCCTGGACCGCTCTCGAGAAGCAGTTCAAGGACAACCAGCGCGTCACCGGCGTGATCTTCGGCCGCGTGAAGGGCGGTTTCACCGTCGATCTCTCGGGCGCCGTGGCCTTCTTGCCGGGCAGCCAGGTCGACATCCGTCCGGTGCGCGATGTGGGCCCGCTTATGGGCACACCGCAGCCGTTCCAGATCCTCAAGATGGACCGCGCGCGCGGCAACATCGTCGTCTCGCGTCGTGCCGTGCTCGAAGAGAGCCGCGCCGAAGCCCGCAGCGAACTGGTGGCCAACCTCAAGGAAGGCCAGGTTCTGCAGGGTGTGGTGAAGAACATCACCGATTACGGTGCGTTCGTTGACCTCGGCGGCGTCGATGGTCTGCTGCACGTCACCGATATCGCGTGGCGCCGCATCAACCATCCTTCGGAAGCGCTCCACATCGGCCAGACCGTCAACGTCCAGGTCGTGCGCTTCAACCCGGAAACCCAGCGCATCAGCCTCGGCATGAAGCAGCTTGAGGCGGATCCCTGGGAAGGCGTTGCCGCGAAGTATCCGGTCGGTGCGAAGCTCAAGGGCCGCGTCACCAACATCACCGATTACGGCGCGTTCGTCGAACTCGAGCCGGGCATCGAAGGCCTGGTCCACGTCTCCGAAATGAGCTGGACCAAGAAGAACGTGCATCCGGGCAAGATCGTCTCGACCAGCCAGGAAGTCGAAGTCATGGTGCTCGACGTTGATCCGACCAAGCGTCGTATCAGCCTGGGCCTCAAGCAGTGCATGGACAACCCGTGGTCGTCCTTCGTCGACAAGCATCCGGCGGGCACCGAGCTCGAAGGCGAGATCAAGAACATCACCGAATTCGGTCTGTTCGTCGGTCTCCCGGGCGAGATCGACGGCATGGTCCATCTCTCGGACCTCGATTGGGATCGTGCCGGCGAAGAGGCCGTGCAGGATTACAAGAAGGGCCAGATGGTCAAGGTGAAGCTTCTCGATGTCGACATCGAGAAGGAGCGCATCAGCCTTGGTATCAAGCAACTCAAGAAGGACACCTTTGCTGAGTCGGCTGGTACCTTGAAGAAGGGCGAAGTCGTCACCTGCACCGTGACCGCGGTGACCGATGGCGGCCTCGAAGTCACCGTCGGTGACGGCGTCCCGGGCTTCATCAAGAAGGCGGATCTGTCGCGCGAGCGTACCGAGCAGCGTCCCGACCGCTTCGCGGTTGGCGAAAAGGTCGATGCGAAGATCGCTCAGGTCGACGCCAAGACCCGCAAGCTCACCTTGTCGATCAAGGCCCGCGAAGTCGAAGAGGACAAGCAGGCGATGGCCGAATTCGGTTCGTCCGATTCGGGTGCCAGCCTCGGCGACATCTTGGGTGCGGCCCTCAACAAGGCCAAGAAGAAGAAGGGCGACGACGAATAAGCCCGACCATTCGGGTAATTTTGTTGCGCATTTGACGCTTTAGATGCGTCAAAACGGGTCAAGACGGGCCGGAAAGGGTGACCTTTCCGGCCCGTCTCTGTTTCCGGAGGGCCTTTTCGCCAAAAAACATAGAGATATGAGCGGCTTATCCTTGACGAGGCCGGTTTTTCCCGGCACGCTTCCCGCACAATATGGGCAGGGGATGCGCCCAGAGGCTTGGACGGACAGGAAAAATGCCCGTTACGGCATAGGGCGGATGGGGACCTTAAGCATGACTAAATCGGAATTGATTCTGCGCATCGGCGAACTCAATCCGCATCTCTATCATCGGGATGTGGAGCGGATCGTGACGGCGATCTTCGAGGAGATCACCAACGCGTTGGCGCGGCAGGATCGCGTTGAATTGCGCGGCTTTGGCGCTTTCTCGGTGAAGCAGCGCGATGCCCGCAAGGGGCGCAATCCGCGCACCGGTGAGACCGTCGCGGTTGATGAAAAAGTTGTGCCGTTCTTCAAGACTGGTAAAGAGCTGCGTGATCGTCTCAACAGCCGTGCCGACACGCCGGCAAAGCCCACTGCTGAAGGCGCAGCACCTGCCTCGTCGCAGCCCAAGGAACCGGGCAGCAATTGAGGCAGCAGCAATAGAGGCAGGGGCAAGGCTTTCGGGCGATCGGGGGCTTTCCGGCAACGGAACGCCCGCTAAACTATGCCCTGCCGCCGCTTCTCGATGACCGGAATGCCCATGAACCGCTTCGCCTGGATCGTTACCGTCCCGATCGCCCTGCTGGTGATTCTCTTCGCTCTGATGAACCGTCAGGAAGTGTCGCTAAGCCTGTGGCCGTTCCCTTGGGATGTGACGGCACCGCTCTTCCTCTTCACGCTGGGCGCCGTCGTGTTCGGCTTCTTCTTCGGTGCCCTCGCCACCTGGCTCTCCGGCCGTACGACACGGCAGAAGCTGCGTGCGACTGGCCGGGCCCTGGCCGAAACGCGCGACGAACTCGCGCATGCCAAGCGACAGTCGACACAGGATCGGTCGACGCAGGTCCATCTGCCCCCGGCTTTGCCGCCGACCGCCTAGCCATCGCTGACTCATAGTGAGCTGCAGCGCCATTCCGAAAAGATCGTTGTCGTGAATCGTTCGCATGCCGATTTTCTGGCTGCGGCATCGGTGGTTGGGATCGCCGCGATCGGCCTCTTGCTGCAGAGCCATACCTACCTAAATCACGACGTCTCTTACATCCTCTGGGGCGCGCGCGAGATGTTGCACGGGGCGCAGTTCGGCCGCGACATCATCGACCCCAACCCGCCCCTCGCCTGGTACCTGTCTGCGATACCGGTCTGGCTCGCCGCGCGGCTGGCAATCCCACTCGACCTCGTCTTCCGTCTTTGCGTCATCTTTCTGGGCCTTCTTGCAATCGCCTGCGTGAAGTGGCGCTGGTGGCGGCATCCGGCGGATAGCAGCGCAGGTGAGGTTCGCCTGCTTGCCGTTGTCGCAGCGTCCTTCTTCTTTCTGATTGTCGGGCATGATTTCGGGCAGCGCGAGCATGTCGCCAGCATGCTGATCCTGCCATACCTGACGGCCGCGGCGAGCAGGTTCGAACACCAGCCGCGACATGCGCGGTTGTCAGCAGTCGACCTTCTTGCCGCTCTCATGGTCGGGTTGGGCTTGGCGATCAAGCCCTTCTTCTATCTCATACCGGTGCTGGTCGAGAGTGCCATTCTCCTGCGCCATCACCGCCTGCGCGCCGTCATCTGCCTCGACACGGTGCTGATCCCGCTCGCGGCAGCCATCTATCTTTGTGTCATCTTCGTGTGGGCGCGCGGCTATATCGATGTGGCGCTGCCCTGGGTACGGCAGATCTACTGGACCTTCGATGCGCAACCGGCAGCACTTGTGCAGGGCGTCCTGTTGCCTGGCAGCGCACTCCTCATTCTTTTCTATCTGTTTGCCCGCGGGCTGAAATCGTCTCTTGCGATTATCTTTGGCCTGGCCGCCTTAGGCTTCTTCTTCGCCTACATGATTCAAGGCAAGGGCTTCGGCTATCATCTGTATCCGATTGCCACCTATGCCGCCTTGGCGCTCGCGGTTCTGCTGCCAAAAGCCCGTCTTCGCCGAATGGCGCTGCCACTCGTCACAACCTGCGTGCTCATCCTCTACAATGTGTATTCCGCCGCTGCCTGGTGGTTGGACTATAACAAGGACTTCGGGGAGAGCGGTTTGGTTCTGACGGAGGTGATCAGGCTCGTCGACCGACCCGGCGGCGGCGGATTTCTCGCCATTTCGAATCACCCGATACCCGCTTTTCCGACCGCGATCTATGCCGCAGCGCCGCTGGTGAGCCGTCACGGCAGCCAGATCTACCTGCATACGCTGGCAGCCCTCCGGGAAGGACGACTACGCGCCAACGCCAAGCTTCAGGTCTATGCCGAAGAGCAAGCCCGCCAAATCATTGCTGCTGAGCTCGCCGAAAAGCCCGGAACAGTTCTCGTCGACTACGGCACGCAACGCGTCGGTATGAAGGACAGCGATTTCGACTTCCTCGCATTCTTCGAAGAAGATGAAGGCTTCAGGAGAATGTGGCAGGACTACCGCGAAGTGGCCCCGATCGGCCGCTTCCGAGCCTTCCTGCGCAGATCTGACCTGACGGTTCAGCCCTGACGATAGAGCGCTGACGGTTCAGCCTTGGCGCAATTCGATCGGGGCCAGCGCTCCGCCGGGCGTAGCGAGGCTTCGATAACAATCCGAGAGCCAGATATTGATGGCGTCGAGTGCCGGCCGCGGCTCTGGAAACAATGCCGGATCGCTGGGCAGGTAGAGTGGCTTTTCCGAGACGTCCTCGGCTGGCTCAGGCAACGCACCGAGGCGCAGAAGATCGGGGCGCGCGAAATGCGCAAAGACGCTGCGCGCGATATCGCGTAGCTGCAGCGTCTCGCGTGAATTGAGCTGCATCATGGCGTCTTGCGGCCAGTTCATCGCCAGCAGCCGTTTCATTGCCTCGGCAATGTCGACGGTATGGTGATATTGCCGATATTGCCTGCCGCTGGTCATCGCGAAAGGACGCTCTGCGCAAATCGCTGCAAACATCTGGCCCAGAAACATATGGGCATGAGGCAGGCCGACGCCATAGAGCGTGTGCAAGCGCAAGTGCAATACCCGGCCGCTCATATTGGTTTTCGCCAAGGCGGCGACAAGATCGCTCAGAGCCTGCTTGCTGGCGATATAGGGATTGCGCCGGCATATTTCGGGATGGCTCTCCATCACGGAGCCGATCGTCATGAACCTGAGGCTGGCGTGACGAGCGCCCGCTGACAGAACAGCGCTCGGGAATTCGGTGTTGCTCCGGCGAAGCTCTGCCACCGAAAATGCCGGATCGGTGATGCCGCTGGCAAAGACGATATCGCCGCCACCTCTTTCTGCCAGCCCGGCGAGCCAGCGCGCTATGTCCGCAGCCTGCCACGACCGCGCCGTTGTCCAGGAAACGCTCTCGGCGGCGCCAATTGTCCGCGCCAACGCCGATCCCAATTGGCCGTTTGCGCCGAAGATGACGACCGGGCGCTGTTCTTTTTCATTCGCCAAAGCACCAACCTAACTAGCCGGGATGGGGTATCGGCCCTGCGGCGGCCCAATGTGGTGCACGACCGCCAGCGCCAAAGATGTGTGAGCATTGTTCAATAAAACCAGCAAATAACAAGCCCATCGGTAACCCGACCCGACCTCTTTCCGAAAAATTAACCAATGTCGGGACTATTATGAAATGCGGGGAACAGACGAAACGGGCGGTGCGAAGCAGGATCCGGCTTCCATGCAGGGATTGCGCGCCATCGACAAAGCGAGCCGGGAAATGCAGGTCGTTATTCTTTGTGGCGGCATGGGAACGAGGCTTCGGGAAGAAACGGAATTCAAGCCGAAGCCTATGGTCGAGATCGGCGGCAGGCCGATTCTCTGGCACATCATGAAGCATTACGAGCGCCACGGGTTCGAGAAGTTTCTGTTGTGCATCGGTTACCGGGGCGAAGTCATTCGCGACTATTTCCTGAACTACCAGACCCATTCCCGCGACTTTGAAATCGACCTCGGCACCGGCAAGGTCGAATTGCTGGGCTCGGCCGATGACGACGTCAGGTGGTCCGTCAGGCTCCAGGACACGGGCGTCCACCAGCAGACCGGTGCGCGCGTGAAAGCAGCGATCAGGTATATCGACGGCGATACGTTCCTGGTGACTTACGGCGATGGCGTTGCCGATGTCGACATAACGGCCGTCATCGATCATCACCGCCGTTCCGGTCGCCTGGCGACCGTGACGGCCGTTCGCCCGTCGTCGCGATTCGGCGAACTTGGCCTCGATGGGGATGTCGTCAGTTCATTCCAAGAGAAACCACAGACCGCAGAGGGCTGGATCAATGGCGGCTTCTTCGTGTTCGAGAAACGCGCCTTCGATCTCATAGATGCCGATGCCAATGTCTCCCTCGAATCCGGCGTCCTCGAGATTCTGGCGGCACAGCAACAGCTCAGCGTCTACCGGCATACCGGGTTCTGGCAATGCATGGATACCTATCGCGAACTCTGTTTGCTTGAGGATCTGTGGAAGAGTGGTCAGGCGCCTTGGAAGACGTGGTGAAGAGGCGTGTTTGATATAGCGACATGGCGCGGCCGCAAGGTCTTCGTCACCGGCCATACGGGCTTCATGGGTGGCTGGCTGACGACGCTGCTCCTGACCCTGCAGGCCGAAGTCACCGGTTATGCCCTGCAGGCGCCGACCGATCCCAGCTTCTTTGCGGCAGTGGGGCTCGGCGGGCGCATGGCGCGTTCAGTCATCGCTGATATCCGCGATCTTGAAGCATTGACGACGGCATTGCATGCCGCGCAACCCAGCGTCGTCTTTCATCTCGCTGCCCAGCCACTCGTTCGCACGGCCAATGCCGAACCGCTTCTGACCTACGATGTCAATGTCATGGGGACAGCGAAGTTGTTGGAGGCCGTGCGTACCACTCCCTCCGTCGACGCCGTCGTCGTGGTGACGACCGACAAGGTCTATCTCAACAGGAATTGGGATTGGCCCTATCGCGAATGCGATCGACTGGGCGGCAAAGAGCCCTATGCCAGCAGCAAGGCCGGCGCCGAGCTTGTCATTGACGCCTATCGTCACGTCTATTTTCATTCGGCAGACGGGCAGCGGCCGGGCGTTGCCAGCATTCGTGCCGGCAACATCATCGGCGGCGGCGATTGGGCCGACTCTCGCCTCGTGCCGGATGCCATGCGTGCCTTTCATGCCGGCCGACCCCTGATCCTGCGGCATCCGCAATCGACACGGCCATGGCAGCATGTGCTCGACCCCTTGCCGGCATATCTGTCGCTGGCCGAACAGCTGATTGCCGACCCAGCCGCCTTCTCCGAAGGATGGAATTTGGGCCCGGCCCGGCAAGATGCGCGACCCGTCGGCGACGTGGCGGAACGCCTGTGCGTGGCCTGGGGCGATGGCGCCAAAGTGGAGATCGAGCCCGATGACCGGGTATTCGAGGAGAAGCTTCTGTCGCTGGACAGTTCAAAGGCACATGGCCGGCTCCATTGGCGGCCGCGATGGCGCCTGGATGCGGCCATCGATGAGACGGTGCGATGGTATCGCCGCTTTTATGCCGCTGGCGACGTCTGGGCACTGACCGGCGAACAGATAAGGGCCTTTCTGGCAGCCGAGGCCGGCGCATGACGACCCGGTGCCGCTTCTGCCGCGAAGAGGTTACCGACGTCGTGCTCGATCTCGGCCTCTCCCCCATTTCCAACGAGTTCCGCGGCCGCGCCGACGTCGCACAGCGGCCGCAAGTCTATTATCCGCTTGCCATGCTGATCTGCGGAAAATGCCATCTGACACAAATCTGCGACGTCGCGACGCCACCGCATTTTAATGCCAACTACGCCTATTTTTCATCCTATTCCCAGTCCTGGCTTCAGCATGCCAAGGATTTTGCCGCGCGGATGACGCGCGAACTCCGCCTCTCCGCCCAATCGCAGGTCGTCGAGATCGGCAGCAATGACGGCTATCTGCTGCAGTATTTTGCCGCCGCCGGCGTTCCGGTGTTGGGTGTCGAGCCGTCCGCCAATGTCGCGGAAGCTGCCTTTCAGCAGCATGGCATCAAAAGCATCGTCAAATTCTTCGATCGGACCACGGCGTTGGAATTGGCGACGGCGGGAACGAAGGCCGACCTCATTGTCGCCAACAATGTCCTGGCGCATGTCCCGGATCTCAACTCGTTTATTTCCGGCTTCAAAATCCTGCTCGACCCGGCTGGAACAATCGTCTTCGAATTTCCGCATCTCCTGCGCCTTATTTCGGAATGCCAGTTCGACACGATATACCACGAACACTATTCGTATCTGTCGCTGGCGGTCGTCGAACGCATGCTTCAGGCTCACGCGCTCGAAGCCTATGCCGTTGAACAGCTGGAGACGCATGGGGGATCGTTGCGGTTATTCGTGCGGCATGAAGGGGCCGCAGTTGCAAGGGCGCAAGGAGAGGAAAGCCTGAACGCTATTCGGGCCGCCGAAACCGCCTTTGGGCTCGACCGCCGCGACATCTATCGCCGCTTCGCCGAAGAAGTGCATCGTACCAAATTCAGCCTCCTCTCATTCCTGATTGAGGCTAAGCGAGGCGGCAAGACCGTCCTCGGATATGGCGCGCCCGCGAAGGCCAACACGCTGCTCAATTATTGTGGCATCGGCCCGGAGCTTCTCGCCTACACCGTCGATCGCAGCCCCTACAAACAGGGACGCTATCTTCCAGGCGTCAACATCCCGATCGAGCATCCACATCGCATCTTCGCCGACCGGCCGGATTACGTGCTGGTCCTGCCCTGGAACTTGCGCCAGGAGATCGTGGCGCAGCTTGCCGGCATCAGCGCCTGGGGTGGGAAGTTCGTCACCGCCATACCGCGATTGGAGGTGTTCGGGTGATCTTTACGCGAACCAAAATCGCCGGTGTCGTCGTGATCGATATCGAACCTGTTGCAGATGCGCGCGGGCATTTTGCACGCTGGTACTGCCGTCAGGAGTTTGCGGCACACGGTCTCGATGAACTGGGCGCACAAGGCGCCGTCTCGCGCAATGTGAAGCGGGGCACGCTCCGCGGACTGCATTTCATTGCGGAAGACGTCGGTGAAGCGAAACTCGTTCGTTGCGCCAAAGGTGCCTGCTTCGACGTCGCCGTCGACATGCGCCACGGATCGCCGACATACGGTGCATGGCATGGCGTGACGCTGGACGATGACGGTCATCGCGCCCTCTACATCCCGCGCGGTTGCGCACACGGCTTTCTCACCCTCAGCGATGCGACCGATGTCATCTATCAATTCTCGGACCCACACCGGCCGGGTGTCGAGCGCGGCGTTCGCTGGGACGACCCGGACCTTGCCATCGATTGGCCGATCGGCGTCGACATCATCTCCGATCGAGATCGAAACCTGCCGAGCTTTAGATCGCTTTCGCCCGAGACAGCGGTGGATCGATGAAGAAACTGATTTCCATCGTCGTCCCGGTTTTTAACGAGGAAGGCAATATCTTTCTCTTTTATGAGCGCATCTGTGCTTCGCTCCGATCCGAGGAGGCGACCTATGATTTTGAGTTTGTCTTCACCGACAATCATAGTGCGGACATGACCTTTCCGCTCCTGCAGGAGCTTTCTCGCCGAGATAAGCGCGTGCGGGCCTACAGGTTCTCGCGCAATTTCGGCTTCCAGCGCTCGATACTGAGCGGATATCGCTTGGCGCGCGGTGATGCTGCCGTCCAGATCGACTGCGACCTGCAGGATCCGCCGGAAGTGATCTGCGCGCTCTTGCGCAAATGGGAAGAAGGATTTGCCGTCGTCTACGGCATCCGCGCCAAGCGGCCGGAATTCATCGTCATGCGGTTGCTGCGAAAAGCCTTCTACCGTCTGGTCGATTTCTTGGCTGAGGACCGGCTACCGCATGATGCCGGTGATTTCCGGCTGATTGACCGGCGGGTGCTCGATGTTGTGCGCCGCGTCAACGATGCGCAGCCATATCTGCGCGGCCTGATCGCTGGGATCGGCTTTTCCCAGACCGGAGTCGTCTATAATCGCGACGCGCGCCAAGCTGGCAAAAGCAAATTCGGCCTGCTATCGCTCTTTTCGTTCGCTATAGACGCGATTGCCAATCACTCGATCGTTCCCCTGAAGCTTGCCTCGTTGGCGGGCCTTGGCATCACGCTGCTGTCGCTAGTTCTCTTCTTCTTCTATCTCATCAATTATTTCTTCTTCGGCAGCAGCTGGCCACCAGGATTTACGACGCTCATTTTGACTCTGTTGCTGCTCTTCGGCATGAATGCGTTGTTTCTCGGCATTCTGGGCGAGTATGTCGGGCGTATGTATCGCCAGTTGAAGGCTCGGCCGAATGCGATTGTTGAACATGGTGTCGAAGCCGGCGAGACATTGCCAGACGATCGCCTTGTCGAAACGAATCACAAGATTGGCGGATGAGCGCGGGCGTCTTACTCATGACGGGTGCGACAGGCTTTGTCGGCCGGCAAGTTCTGCATCTGCTCGACGAGCGACTGGACTTGCATGTGGTGAGCAGGCGCCCCGCGGCAACGGATCTGCCGGCGCGCGCCGTTCTGCATCAGATCGACCTCACCGATGCTGATACTGTCGCCGAGCTTGTCGCAAAGATTCGGCCGACGCACCTCCTGCACCTTGCCTGGACGACACGACACGGGGTTTTCTGGTCCGATCCTGCCAATGTCGATTGGCTGGTGGCGGGGATTGCGCTACTCAAATCATTCATCCGACATGGCGGGCGCCGGGCGGTCATCGCCGGAACCTGTGCGGAATATGCGCCGGCCAGCAAGGCTCCCTGTCAGGAGGTCGGCACGCTGCTGGCGCCGGCAACACTCTATGGTGCGATGAAGCTCGCATTGTACCGTGCCAGCATGGCCCTTGCAGCCGAACATCGCATCAGCTTCGCCTGGCCGCGTATTTTCTACCCCTATGGGAGTGGTGAGCAGGAGCAGCGATTGATTCCCAGTGCTATAGCTGCGGCCAAGCGGGGCGAATGTTTCAGAGTCGACAATCCAGGACTGGCGCTTGATTTCATGGACGTGCGCGACTTGGGGGCAGCGCTGCAGACACTGCTCATGTCGTCGGTGGAGGGCCCCATCAACCTGGGCTCGGGCGAAACGATGTCGATCGGTGCCGTTGTGGCGCTTATCGAAGAATTGATCTCGCGCCACAGCACTCGACCATCGGATAGCATCCGGGGCATGCTGGTGCCAGACCTGAGGCGTATGCGGAGCGAACTCGAGTTTTTGCCGCGTTGGCAGCTTCGGCAAGGTCTGCTGGATAGCATTGCCTTGTCGGAGCATAGCCGAGGCGGACGTATCTGTTAGCAAAGGAGCGCTTATGAAACTGGAAATCGATACCGACGCGCGCACGCTGTCGATCGACGGCGAAAAAGGATCGAGAACCTTGCCACTCTATAGCGATGCTGCATTCGAAGAGATCTCGGAGCTGTGGAAAGTGGTCGGCTGGAATCAACGCTATACCTATACCTTCACCTGGTTAGGGCGTCCTATTATTCAGATGCCAGAAGATCTTCTACGCGTGCAGGAGGTCATCTGGATGCAGCGCCCGGATGTAATTATAGAAACGGGCGTTGCACATGGAGGGTCGCTGGTCTTCTACGCAAGCCTGCTGGATCTGGCCGGCAGCGGTAAGGTCATCGGAGTCGACGTTGAAATTCGCCCGCATAATCAGCGTGCTATTGAGACCCATCCCTTAAAGTCGCGTATCGATCTCATCGAAGGCGATTCCGTTTCGGCCGAGACGCTTGCCAAGATCCGAAGCGCTATGCAGGGCGAGCGGTGCATGGTGATCTTGGATAGCAATCACAGCAAAACTCATGTCTTGCGCGAATTGGAAGCCTACCGGGATTTCGTGACTGTCGGCTCCTATCTGGTGGTGCAGGATGGTGTCATGGTCGATCTTGAAGATGTGCCGAATGGCAAGCCTGGTTGGTCGACGGATAATCCGCTGGCGGCGGTAGAGACGTTTCTGCAGGCAAATGACGATTTTGCCCTTGACCCGCCGCATTGGGTTTTCAATGAAAGCACCCTCACCAAGCCCATCACTTATTGGCCGTCCGCGTGGTTGAAGCGTGTGCGCTGACGGCAAGAGGCGGGAATCATGGCGGCTAAGATCACAATCTGCCTGCCGGTGCTGAACGGCGAGAAGTTTCTGGAGGATGCGCTGATGTCGCTCGAACAGCAAACCTGCCGGGATTTCAAGATCCTTGTCAGCGACAATGACTCTAGTGACGGAACCGCGGTCATGTTGGACGCGTGGAGGTCGTGCCTACCGATCGAAGTCGTGCGTCAGGCACACCGTCTTGCGATGACCGACAATTTCAATAGCTTGTTGGCGCGGGTTGACACCGACTATTTCATGCTGCTTTGTCACGACGACTTTCTTGCAAGCAGTGAGGCACTGGCCAAGGCGCTCCATGTCATGGAAACTCAGCCGGACCTTTCGGCGGTCTATTGCGATCTCGTTTATGTTGACGCCAGGGCCCAGACACTAGCCACGCGCCGGTTCAGGCGGCAAGGTCGCCTCAGCGCCGACGAGCTGGGTCGCCAATCCATCCACACGGCGCGCAACATGTTCGGCATTCCATTGCTGATACGTCGGCAAGACGCGTTGAATCTGCGCTATGACGCTGCGCTTTCATATGTCTGCGATATCGACCTTTCCTGGTCGATTTCCAAGGCCAAGCCACTCTATCACCTGGCCGAGCCGCTCATTGCCAATCGCTATACAGGGTTCAATCAAACCTGGACGCTACTGAAACAGGCGGGAAGGCAATTCAAGCTGCTGGCGGCAAAGCACGGCCTAACGCTGTCGGCCAGTGAGCAGTGCCGATTGTGGATAACGAGCTTTTTTGTGATGCAGCAGAAGCGGCTATTTGGCCTTTACGCCAATTGTCGCGGCAGCCGGCCGTGATTAGCCGTGCCCATCTGCTGGTGCCGGAATTGTTGCGGTTTGGTGTCGTCGGCCTCATCAACACCGCCGTCAGCTACGGCCTCTACAGTCTTCTGATCTTCGTTGGTTTCGGCTACCCGGCGGCTAGCTTCTGCGCCTTATGTACCGGCATTGTCTGGAGCTTTTTCACGCAGGGACGACTTGTCTTCCGCCAGAGATTGCAGGGCCGGTTCCCGCGCTATCTCCTGGTTTGGTGTCTTCTCTATTTTGCAAATCTGGGTTTTATCGCGTTGCTCATCGCTCTGGGCGCGGGGCCATATCTTGCCGGCTTTATCGCCATCGTACCGGTGACGGCGCTGAGCTTCCTATTGCAGCGCCATTTCGTCTTCGTCCGCTGATCGGCGAAGTGATCGCCAGATATCGCCAGCCATTCCGTTCATGTCGCCGCCGTCGCGGTATTGCGCATCAGGATCACGCGTCTCAGCAGAACCAGAAACAGCATCGAAATGAGCAGCGGACCGATCGGCATGTCGGCTGGCAGGGTGAAGGCGGGCAGCAGCCAGACCACCAGGAATACCGCGTATTCCCACCATTTGGGCGAGAAGACAGAGAAGGCGAGCAGGATCGCCGCGCTGACGATGGTGAGGTCATAGGTCAGCGCATAGGGCGAGACGAGGAAGACCGCCACCATGGCGATCGCCGCCTTCAACGCATGGCTGGCGGGCTGCCGAAAGGCCCAAATGGCGCCCACCGAAGCGAGAAGACTGGCCGTGATCTGCAGGGCCCAGGCCAGTGGCAGCGGCAAGGCCAGCAGCCGCCCCGCCATGAAATAGGTCGGTGACATGAACTGGAAACGGCCGGTCCAGTGTTGCGCAATCTCCGCCTGATAAGGACCGCTCTTGGTGAGATAAAACAGCCAAGTCTCCGGGCCGAAAGACAGTGCACTGAGCAGCACCAGTACGGTAACCGTGGCGCCAGCGGTGATGAAGGCGCGCCAGTATCCGCCGGCGATGAGAAGAAATGGCAGCAACAAGCCCAATTGCGGCTTGTAGCTTAAGAATCCGATGCAAAGCCCCGCCAGAATCTGCCGCCGCTCGAGGCACAGCAAACCGGCTCCGAGCAACGCTGCGGAGAGAAAACCGTTCTGTCCACCGGCCATGTTGACAGCGCTTGCCGGACACAGCAGCAAGCCCAGCACCATGGCCCGACGCTGCGCAAGGCGTTGCCACAATGCAAGCGCCATGGCGCCGAAGGTCAATGCCAGCCAGAGCGAGAGAGATAGGAGATAAGGGAGGAGCGATAGCGGCCCCAGCACAAACAGGCTGTGAGGTGGATAGGGAAAGGGAAGATAAGGAAAATCCGGCCCCATCACCTGGGTCAAGGCCGCTTTGAAAGCGGCGGGGTCGAACAGCTGCAATACCTCGCCGCGCCACAGCAATGTCGAGGCCGTCCAGAACACGCCGAAATCGCGATGCTCGCTGAAGATGACGTCATCGATGCTGCGGGCATAGATCAGCGACAATATCGGGCCGATACCGAGGATCAGAATCCACAGCCATATGCTTTGAGCATGCGCTTTCCAAAAAGTTGCCGTGACGCCTCTCAAGGCTCGACCCCTCCATGTGTCAGCGCCGGTTCGCCTCTTTGGAAAGCTTGGCGGAGCAGAAGCAAGAACAAGGCAAGGATCAGGAAGGGACCGGCCGGCACGCCGGATTGAAAGGCGAAAGCAGGTAGGATCCAGGCCAAAGCCAAAAGGAGCCATTCCCAACGGGCGCCTGCGAAGCTCGGCAAGGCCAGCAGAATGGCGGCCGAGACGATCACCATGTCATAGGGCAGGAAATAGGGTGCGACCAGGGTAACACCCACCATGGCGATGCTGCATTTCAACGCGTGCGGGACAGCGCGTCGAAAGACCCATATGGTCGCTGCCGTCACGAACAAGGCAACCAGGATATGGATCAGCGCCGCCAGCCAGCTGGCGAGGCCATAGCGCAAGAAGGCCATATAGAACGTGTAGGAAGTGAAGTTCCAGCGATCGAGAAAGCCCATCTGCCCGGTCACGGCCTGCAGATATAGTCCCCAGGCATCCATTCCGAAGAAGACGATACTGACGCCAAGAGTCATCAGGGTTGTGATGCCAGCGGCAATGAAGGTCCGCAGATGTCCCGTCCCCAACAGCAGAAAGGGTAGCATGAGTCCGAAATGTGGCTTGTAGCTCAGCAGGCCCAGCAGGATGCCCGCCAAAATCGGTCGCCGCTCGAGTGCCAGCAGGGCGCCCGCCAGAAGCCCTGTGGATAGATAGGCGTTCTGGCCGCAGACGATGTTGATGATGCTGGCGGGGCAAACAAGCAATGCCGTCGTCATCATGCGCGGTGCGTTGAGGCCGGCGCGCAGCAATACCGCCATCAGGCTGAAAGTCGCCGCGAGCCAGACGATCATCGCGGTGAGTGGCGGCAGAAGACTGAGCGGCGCAAATAGCAGCAGGCTGTTCGGCGCATAGAGGAACGGGAGCTTCCCGGCCTCCTCGCCAACCAGGGTGGCCAGCGCCTGCCGGAATGCGGCGGGGTTGAAGATCGTCGCCACATCGCCCTCTGCCGCGAGCTTGCCCGCCATCCAGAAGACGCCAAAATCCCGGTCGATGCCGAGGCGTGAATCTTCGCAATAGATGAGGTAGGTCAGCGATACCAGCGGCCCGAGGCCGAATAGAAGGGCGGCTCCTGCCCGCCGCCATGAGCCGCCAACCATCATTTCCGGTAGGTCCAGAAGGCATGCAAGGGAAAGGTAACGAGCGGCACAGTGACCACGACCCCCATGATGCCCATCCAATAAGGCAGGCCCAGCCATTCGGCAAAGCCGGAGACGCAGGTCGTCACGACCAGACCGCACAGCGCAACGATCACGAAGCGGATCAAACTGCCGCCGCCCGGTCTTTGCGAAAAGCTCCAATAGGTGTTGATGAGATACGAAACCAGCGTCGCCAGAATGAAGGCAATGATATTGGCGGGAACGGGATTCAATTCGATCCCTTCGATCAGGCCGGTTGCGATGGCGGCATGCAGGAATGTCAGCATCACGCCGGTCGTGCCGAACCGCAAGGCGCGCTTCACGATGGGAAGCGCCAGAATCGCCACCAGCCCATCCCGGTCCCACGCCTCGCGCGTATGGTCGATACCGGCGCGAATCCTAGCTTTCATCGCTTCCGCCATAGCGGCGGCGCACGATATAGGTCGGCCGCCTTTTGCTCTCCATATAGATGCGGCCGATATATTCGCCGAGCACACCGATGCTCACCAATTGCAGGCTGCCGATGAAGAGGATCGCGACCAGCAATGAGGCATAGCCGGGTACGTCGATGCCGATGATCAGCGTGCGCAGGACGATAAAGAAGGCATAGGCGGCCGTCGCCAGCGCGCCTGCCAGGCCGATATAGGTCCACACTTTGAGCGGCAGGGTGGAAAAGCTGGTGAAACCCTCAAGGGCGAGGTTCCAAAGCTTCCAGCCGGAAAATTTCGTGGCGCCGCTGCTGCGCGCACGACGCTGATAGTCCAGAGTCACAGTGCGGAAGCCGACCCAGGCGAATAGCCCTTTCATGAAACGCTGCTGTTCGGTGAGCGTCTTCAATGCCTCGACCACGGCACGGTCCATCAGGCGGAAGTCGCCGACATTCTCCGGCAGCTTGAGATGTGCGAGGCGATTATAGATGCGATAGAACCAGGCCGCCGATCGCTGCTTCAGCAGCGGATCGACGCTGCGGTCGATGCGCCGCGCCAGCACGACCTCGGCGCCGTTCCGCCAGGCGGCGATCATGTGCGCGATGAGTTCCGGCGGATCCTGCAGATCGGCATCGATCGGGATGACGGCGTCGCCTTTGGCGTGATCGATCCCGGCGGTAAGTGCCGCCTCCTTGCCGAAATTGCGCGACAGCTCGATCACGCGGAAACGCGAATCAGTCTTGGCAAGGGCTATCAGTCGCGCCAGCGTATCGTCCTCGCTGCCGTCATCAACGCAGACGATTTCGAATGTGATATCGGCAAGCTCGGCAAGGGTCGGCGTGAGACCCTGGGCGAAGAGCTCAACATTGCGGCCTTCGTTGAAGAACGGCACGACGATCGAAACAATTTTGCGCGAATCACTCATGAACCGCCAGCACCCCCGATGCGGCGGAACTGTAGCAGACCGGCAGGATCAGCGCACCCTATCCCGCGCGCCTACTAACCTGTACGTCCGGCATCGAGAACCTGCAGCACGATGCCGCGGATGGTGAGGTCCGCCGTCCAGGGATAGGGGCGGATCTCGGTCTGGGCCAGCAGCGTGTCGACCAGCGCTTCGTCGAGGCTGCGGCGCATCTCGGCCTCCATCTGGTCATAGCCGCGAACACCGCTTCCCGTGATGAGAACGAGATCGGGACCGATGAGGGCGATGAGGTTGGAAAGGCCATAGCCCAGTGCCCGTCCCGCCTGCTGGAACAGGCTGGTCGCCACCGGATGGCCGCTCTTGGCGAGGTCTACCAGCGTCTGCATCTGTTCTTCGGAAGGGTGCAGGGCGTCGGTGTTCGGCAGATCCAGCATCGAGCGTGCATCGCGATAGAGCGCATAATCGCCGACGAAGCTTTCGATACAGCCCCTGCGCCCGCAATGGCATAGGGGCCCGTCGATCTGGTACTTCGTATGTCCGAACTCCGCCCCGGCGCCGGAGCTTGCCGAATGCAGGCGCCCGCCGATGATGAGCCCCATGCCGATGCCGGTTCCCAGCATGACGACGGCCAGGTTCTCGACCGATTGCAGCTCCGCGCGGTGACGGATGGAAAGGGCGATGCAATCGGCATCGTTCATGGCGATGACGGGCAGGTTGAAGCGCTGGGCCAAGGGCCTTGCGATATTGACGTTGCGCACACTCAAGGCCGGCGACCAGACCAGCGTCTGGTTCTTGTGCACCAGGCCTTGAATGGCAAGGCCGATACCTGTGAGCGGACCGAAATCGGCCGGGATCGCCGCGATGCACTCGGCGATCATGTCGCCGAAAGCGGCGATGAGTTCGTCCGCTGAAAGTTCCAGCGTATTGAGGGCGCGGGTCGTCACCTTGCCGATGCCGCCGGCAAAGTCACCCAGGGTCACTTCGATCCGGTTGATGGAAAGTTTCACCGCCACCACGCAGGCCGCGGTGGGGGTGAGTTCGATCAGCACCTTGGGTCGGCCGCGGCCCCGCTCGGCATCGCCCCCCGGCACCTCGCGGATGAGCCCGTCGCGCATCAACTCGCCGGTGATGCTGGAAACGCTGGCCGGCGACAAGCCGATGATGGTGCCGAGATCGACCCGCGCCAGCGGCCCATGCAGCCGCACCGCCTGCAGGATGCGGTGCCGGTTCTGCGGCTGGCTGTGATCGAGGTCGATTTTTTCCATGGGCGCTTGGCGGTCCAAATACAGGCCGGGGAGAGAGCTTTATTTCATAGACCGAATGAAATCGGGCGGCAACAACGCTAAGTGACTCTTAAATTGTACGATAAATCTTGCTGCAGCTGCGAAATAACGGAAAGCGCTTGACGCTTGCGCGAGATGCGAGTGATATTAATTTCAACATTCGAAATAATAGATCAGGGATTACCTGACGAAAACAGGTGACGCGGCGGCTCAGTGCCGAGGCTGTCACCAGCATGCCATATGCATTCTCTGGGAGGAGATTTTACATGAAGAATTTTCTGGCGCGCCCGTTCGGTCGGCGCGTGGCCCTCGCGATGCTGGGCGCCGGCTTGCTGGCCGGCACGTCGCTCTCCAGCGCCAAGGCCGAAGACCTCGTCGTCGGCGTCAGCTGGTCGAACTTCCAGGAAGAGCGCTGGAAAACTGATGAAGCCGCGATCAAGGCCGTGCTCGATGCAGCCGGCGTGAAGTACATCAGCGCCGACGCGCAGAGCAATCCATCGAAGCAGCTCTCCGACATCGAAAGCCTGATCGCCGGCGGTGCCAATGCGCTGATCGTCCTGGCGCAGGATTCGGCCTCGATCGGCCCGGCCATCACGGCCGCCACCAATGCCGGCATCCCGGTGGTCGGCTATGACCGCCTGATCGAAGACCCCAGCGCCTATTACCTCACCTTCGACAACAAGGAAGTGGGCCGCATGCAAGCGGCGGCCGTGTTCGCGGCGCAGCCCAAGGGCAATTACGTCTTCATCAAGGGCAACCAGGCCGACCCCAATGCGGATTTCCTGCATGAAGGCCAGCTCGAAGTCTTGAAGGCCGCCATCGACAAGGGCGATATCAAGGTCGTGGGCGAGCAATACACCGAAAACTGGGAACCCGCCGTGGCCCAGCGCAACATGGAGCAGATCCTTACCGCCAACGACAACAAGGTCGATGCGGTCGTGGCCTCGAATGACGGCACCGCCGGCGGTGTCGTCGCGGCGTTGACGGCGCAAGGGTTGGCCGGCATTCCGGTCTCCGGCCAGGATGGTGACAAGGCAGCCCTGAACCGTGTCGCCCTTGGCACGCAAACTGTTTCTGTGTGGAAAGATGCCCGTGAACTTGGCAAGGCGGCGGCCACCATCGCCATCGACCTCGCCAAGGGCAAGAAGCTCGCTGAAGTTCCCGGCACCGTGCAGTGGAAGAGCCCGAAGGGCGTCGAGATGAATGCGACGTTCCTGAAGCCCGTGCCGATCACCAAGGACAATCTGGACGTCGTCATCACCGCCGGCTGGATCTCCAAGGAAGAGGCCTGCCAGGGTGCCGATGCCGGCAAAGTCCCGGCCTGCAAGTAACATTTGAACCTGCCTAAACCGTGGTTGGCAGGGCCGCCAACCACGGTATTTTTTTGAGCATCAACCCCTGCGAAGCTGAAGAACCAACGCCATGAATGCAGTGAGAAGTCTGTTTGCGCGGCTGGAGATCGACGAGCGCCTGCTCGGCATGATCATCTGCCTCATCGGCATCTGGGTCGGGTTCCATCTCCTCTCCGACGGCCGCTTCATCACGCCGCGCAATCTCTATAACCTGTCGCTGCAGACCGCCTCGGTCGCCATCATGGCGATCGGCATGGTGCCGATCATCATCATCCGCCAGATCGATCTTTCCGTGGGCTCGATGCTCGGCGTCACCGCCATGATCGTCGGCGTCATCCAGACCTTCTGGCTGCCCCCGATCCTCGGCGGTGGCCATCCGCTCATCTGGATCATTGCTGCCCTCGCCGGCATCCTCATCGGCGCGGCGCTGGGCGGCATCAACGGACTCATGGTCGGCTATCTCGGCGTGCCGTCTTTTGTTGTCACACTGGGCGGTCTCCTCATCTGGCGCGGCTGTGCCTGGTGGGTGACGCAGGGTCAAACCGTGGCACCGCTCGATGAAACCTTCACGCTGCTGGGCGGCGGCGTCTACGGCACGATCGGCGAAACCGCGAGCTGGATTGTCGCTGTCATCGCGGCCGTCGCTATTGCCTTTGCCGCCCACCGCCGCCGTCGCCGTCACATTGCCTATGGCTTCCCGGTGCGCCCGCTTTGGGCCGAGGCCGCCGTGGTCGTCGTGCAATGTGCCTTGCCCATCGGCTTCGCCGCCGTGCTCAATGCCTATGAGATGCCGGCAGTGGCCGCCACAAAACTCGCCGAGATGAAGGGCTGGGAGATACCGGAGGGCGGCCTCCACATCTTCATGGGTATTCCTATCCCCGTTCTCATCCTGGCAGGCCTCGCCGTCGCCGTCTCGCTGCTCCTCAACAAGACCCGCTTTGGCCGCTATGTCTTCGCCATGGGCGGCAATCTCGAAGCGGCTGAACGCGCCGGCATCAACGTCAAGCGCATGACCGTGCTTGTCTTCGTCCTCATGGGGGCGCTGGTCGGTGTCTCCGCCATCGTCGCCTCGGCGCGCCTGCAATCGGCCGGCAATTCCATCGGCTCACTTGATGAACTGCGCGTCATCGCGGCCGCTGTCATTGGCGGCTGCTCCCTTGCCGGCGGCGCCGGCACCATCGCCGGCGCCATCCTCGGCGCCGTCGTCATCCAGTCGCTGCAGAGCGGCATGTCCTTGCTGGGCTATGACGCATCTTTGCAGAACATCGTCACCGGTGCCGTGCTGGTGCTGGCGGTCTACATCGATCGCCTATACCAGCAACGCCGCCCGTCCTGAGAGGAGTGAGATTGATGGCAAATCCTCTCGTTGAAATGCGCAACATCTCGATCAGCTTCGGCGGTGTCCGCGCCGTAGACGATGTTTCGATCGATCTCCATCCCGGCGAAGTCGTGGGGCTCCTCGGCCATAACGGCGCCGGCAAGTCGACCCTCATCAAGATTCTCTCCGGCGCCTATCAGGCCGATAAGGGCGAGATCCTGATCGACGGTAAAGTGGCCGATATCAAAAGCTCGCGCGATGCGCGCGACCACCGCATCGAGACGATCTACCAGAACCTCGCTTTGGCCGATAACCTCGATGCCTGCGCCAATCTGTTCTTAGGAAGAGAGATGACGGCAGCCGGCTTCCTCGACGAACCGGCGATGGAAGCGGCGGCGCGTAAGGTCATCGGCCGCCTCAATCCCAACTTCAAGAAATACCACGCGCCGGTCTCGGCCCTCTCCGGCGGTCAGCGCCAATCAGTGGCCATCGCCCGCGCCGTCCATTTCGACGCCCGCATCCTCATCATGGACGAACCGACGGCGGCCTTGGGCGTCCAGGAAACCAAGATGGTGGCCGAGCTCATCCAGCAGCTGAAGAAAGAAGGCATCGGCATCTTCCTCATCAGCCACGACCTCCACGATGTCTTCGACCTCTCGGACCGCCTGTCGGTGATGAAGAACGGCAAGCT
The DNA here is from genome assembly GCA_016183985.1 of Pseudomonadota bacterium. Classification (GTDB taxonomy): domain Bacteria; phylum Pseudomonadota; class Alphaproteobacteria; order Dongiales; family Dongiaceae; genus Dongia. Next base: position 653,289 of record JACPDN010000010.1, read on the forward strand.
GGTCGGCACCGTCCGCACGCAAGACGTCACCAAGGACGACGTGCTGGGCATGATCATCCTGGGCAAGCAGCCGGCTGTTGCGGCGGCTTAACGCACCAGCTGCGGCAGCTTCAACCAATAGCGCGTGTGCCGCAGCGATCCGGTTTTCGTCAGCGCACCCTTCTCGACCAGGTCCTGCAGGTCGCGCGTTGCGGTGGCGCGGGATGTCCTGGTGATGCTGATATAGTTTTCGGCACTGAGGCCACCTTTGAAGCCGTCGATTCCCTCGCGGAACATGCGCGCGACCGCCTTTTCCTGCCGCGCATTCAAGCGGCCGCGATGGGCGTCATAGAAGCGGGCTTTGGCGATGTAGAAGTCGATCCGCGCCTGGGTGTTCTCCAGCGCCGCCAGGATTGTCTCGGCAAAATAGGCCAGCCAATCGGTGATTTCGGTGCCGCGGTTGTTTCGGGCAAGGGCTGCGTAATAATCCTTGCGCGCACGCTCGATGGTGAAGGCAAGGGCGATCAGGCTGGGCTGGCCCAGATGCTGCGACAGCGCCTTCTCGGCCAATGCACGAGCGATGCGACCGTTGCCGTCTTCAAACGGATGGATGCAGACGAAATAGAGATGCGCCATGCCAGCGCGCGCCAGCGGCGGCATGGATTGCTGGGCGGACGCGTTGAACCAATCCACAAAAACAGCCATCTCGACCGGCACCCTGGCCGATGGTGGTGCTTCAAAGAAGACCTCCGGTTCATGCAAACTGTCGGACACGACCTGCATCGGCTCCGGATGCGTCCGGTAGCTGCCGACTTGGCTCAGGCGCCGATCACCGCTCATGATCATGCGGTGCCAGTTGAACAGCGTCTGGTGGTTGAGCGGGCCTGGGCCATGGCGATAAAGATCGGCCATCATCTCCGCGATGCCCTGCTCCCGTGGCGGGATCCGGGCTAGGTCGGCTCCCGGGCGGTCCTCCAGGCCGAATTGCCGCCGCAGCGACATCTGCACGCTGTCACGGTTGAGGATCTCCCCCTCGATGGCGGAGGTCTTCAGGGCTTCGTCGCTGATAAGGTCGATGCGGAAGGCGGCGCCGTCTTCGGTGTCGACATGCTTCAAGGCCCCCATGAAGGCCCCCGCGCGCAGCAGGAAGCGCCGTTCCAGCCCTTCCAGAGCGCCGGAATCATAGGTAAAAGAGGGCCAGCCCGGTGCCTGCCAGTTCCACATCATGAGCTATAGCGGTGCTTTCTATAGCTCATAATGCCACCATTTGTGAGCTATAGAAAGCACCGCTATAGCTCACCCCGCCACATTGACTCATCCCCCCAAAAAGCCTAGTTTCCGGCCCGCTTTACCTTCTTTGGCAGAGCCTTCGGCCCCGAGGGGCCCCGCCCGTCTGCGAGTTTCGCACACGGGCGCGAATGCGTTTTGGGCCATCGCTTGAAACTCTAAGGCTTTGACATCTAAGGAATTTTGACGGGAACGGTATGTTCGAGAAGCTGAGCGAAAGATTAGGCGGTGTCCTCGATAAGCTGACCAAGCGCGGTCAGTTGTCGGAGGCTGACGTCGACGAGGCGCTGCGCGAAGTGCGCGTGGCCTTGCTCGAGGCCGACGCCGCTTTGCCCGTCGTCAAGGATTTCATCACCCGCGTCCGGGCCGAGGCCGTGGGCGAAAAGGTCACCAAATCGGTGACCCCCGGCCAGATGGTCATCAAGATCGTCCATGACGAGCTGGTGAACGTGCTGAAGGCCCAGGGCAACGAAGCTCCGGGCCTCGACCTCACCCACACCACGCCGGTCCCCATCCTGATGCTGGGTCTGCAGGGTTCGGGCAAGACCACCTCGACCGCCAAGATTTCGCGCCGCTTTGCCGAGAAACAGGGCAAGAAGGTGCTGATGGCGTCGCTCGACACGCGCCGTCCCGCCGCCCAACAACAGCTCGCCATCCTGGGTGAGCAGACCGGCATCAAGACACTGCCCATCGTCCCCGGCGAGCCGCCGGTCGCCATCGCCAAGCGCGCCATGAATATGGGCCGCCTCGAAGGCTATGACATCGTCATGCTCGACACCGCCGGTCGCCTGGCGATCGATGATGAGCTGATGGCGGAGCTGGCGGAAGTCCGTGATGCGGTGCGCCCTCATGAAAGCCTGCTCGTCGCCGATGCGATGACCGGCCAGGACGCGGTCAATACCGCCAAGCATTTCCAGGACAAGATCGGCATCACCGGCATCATGCTGACCCGCATCGACGGCGATGCGCGCGGCGGTGCGGCCTTGTCGATGCGCGCCGTGACCGGCAAGCCGATCAAGCTGCTGGGTACCGGCGAAAAGCTGGATGCGATCGAAGACTTCCATGCCGACCGCGTTGCCGGCCGCATCTTAGGCATGGGCGATATCGTCTCCCTCGTCGAAAAGGCGATGGAGGCGACGGAACAAGCCGAAGCTGAAAAACTCGCCCTCAAGATGCAGAAGGGCCAGTTCGACTTGAACGATCTCGCCCAGCAGATGAAGCAGCTGCAGAAGATGGGTGGGTTAGGCGGCATCATCGGCATGCTGCCCGGCATCGGCAAGATGCAGAAGCAGCTCGAAAGCAAGGTCGACGAGAAGGTCGTGAAGCGCTCGCTCGCCATCATCTCGGCGATGACGCCCAAGGAACGCCGCGTCCCCGACATCATCAAGGCTTCCAGGAAGACCCGCATCGCCAAGGGCGCCGGCGTCCAGGTGCAGGATGTGAACAAGCTTTTGAAGCAGCACCAGGAAATGGCGCGCATGATGAAGCAGGTCTCGAAGATGGGCCAGAAAGGCCTGATGCGCCACGGCATGGCGGCCCTGATGAAGGGCGGCATGGGTGGTATGGGTGGCGGCGGCTTTGGGGGGATGCGATGATCGATCACGTTTCCGTCGGCGTTTCCGATTTGAAGAAGGCGCGCGCCTTCTACGACGTCGTGTTCCTCGCCCTCTCTTACATCCGCGTCCATGACGTCGACATTCCGGGCCAGGGCCTGGTGGCCCATGGCTACGGCGAAGCCGGCGCCCAGGCGCGCTTCTGGATCGGCGTGCCGGAACATGTGAATGCCGATGCCAACCGCACCGGCGGCAATCATTTTGCCTTCCAGGCGAAATCGCGGCTCGAGGTTGATGCCTTCTACCTGGCCGCGATCAATAACGGCGCCAAGGATAACGGGGCTCCCGGTATCCGCGCCCACTACCACCCGAATTACTACGGCGCCTTCGTCTTCGACCCCGACGGGAACAAGATCGAAGCGTGCTGCCATCTACCGGAATAACACCGCTTACCAAGCCAGTCTTACAAAGTTTGATCTGAAAAGGAGAATACCCCTCATGTCGTTGAAGATCCGTCTCGCCCGTGGTGGCGCCAAGAAGCGTCCGTTCTATCGCATCGTCGTGGCCGAGAGCCGCTTCGCCCGCGATGGCCGCTTCGTGGAACGTATCGGTTCCTACAACCCGATGCTGACCAAGGAAGACCCGAACCGCGTGCTCATCGAGATCGAGCGCGCCAAGCATTGGCTCTCGAAGGGTGCCCTGCCGACCGAGCGCGTGCAGCATTTCTTCGCCAAGCTCGGCCTGATGGACGCCCCGGCGCGTCACGACCAGACCAAGCAGGACAAGCCGAAGGCGAAGGCCGTCGAGCGCGCCAAGGCCAATGCCGAAGCCGCCGCGAAGGCCGCTGAAGCCCCGGCCGCCGAGGCCTAAGAACTGTCTTGGCGGAGAAGCCGGCAATGGTCTTGATGGGCGCCATCATCGGTGCGCATGGCATCAAGGGCGAGGTGAAGGTGAAGTCCTTCGCCGGCGCGCCCAAGGCCATTGCGTCCTATGGTCCGCTTGTCGATGCCAAGGGCCGCTCCTTCGCGCTCGAAGTGACCGGCCAGGCATCTCCTGGGAAGAACGGCGCCGGACAGGACGTCCTCATCGCCCGCATCGCCGGTATCGGTGATCGGAACGCAGCCGAGGCTTTGAAGGGCGTCGAGCTCTTCGTGGCGCGCGAGCGCCTGCCGAAGATTGCGGACGCGGAGGAGTTCTATCTCGCCGATCTCATCGGCCTCGACGTTGTCGATCAACAGGGCGTGGCCATGGGCCAGGTCGTCGCGGTCGAGAATTACGGCGCCGGCGATCTGATCGCGATCGATGGCGGCGCACGCGGCGCCTTCGATGTCGCGTTCACCAAGGCGCTGGTGCCGGTGGTTGATGTGGCGGGCGGCAAGCTTCAACTCGATCTCCCTGACGGTTTCTTTGACCGGCCGGAAGGTGAGCCCGAAGATGTCGTCGTCAATTAGGGCCAAGTGGAGGTGACGGAAAGCATTACGCCCACTGACAAGACCTGGACCGCGCGCATCCTGACTTTGTTCCCGGAAATGTTTCCGGGGCCGCTCGGTCAGAGCCTCGCCGGCAAGGCCTTGGAGAAGGGAATTTGGCGACTGGAGACGATGCAGATTCGCGATTTCGCGACCGACAAGCATCGCACGGTCGACGACACACCCTTCGGCGGTGGTGCCGGCATGGTGATGCGTCCTGATGTGGTCGACGCGGCCTTGGCTGCGGCGACCCAGGACGGATTGAAGCCGGCGATCTATCTCACCCCGCGCGGGCGCCTGCTGAAGCAGGATCTCGTGCAGGAACTGGCGGCGGGGCCGGGTGTCGTCCTGCTCTGCGGCCGGTACGAAGGGTTGGATGAACGGGTGATCGAGGCGCGTGGATTGCTGGAGGTGAGCCTCGGCGATTTCGTGCTCTCGGGGGGTGAGCCGGCGGCTCTTGCCCTGATCGATGCCTGCGTCCGTCTCCTTCCCGGTGTGATGGGGGCGCAAGCGACCCTTGACGAGGAGAGTTTCGAGACGGGCCTGCTGGAATATCCGCATTACACGCGGCCCGCCGAGTGGAAGGACAAAAAGGTGCCGGAGGTCTTGATCTCCGGTCACCACGAAAGGATCCAAAGCTGGCGCCAGCGCCAGTCCGAGGAGACGACGAAATTGCGGCGGCCCGATTTGTGGGACGCCTATCTGAAACGCGGTTCTGAAAAGGGCCGTTGAACAATCGGGTGGCGCGGACAGCGTCGCCCAAGAAGTTGAAAGAAGAAAGGATACGACCATGACCATGTTGCATGATTTCGAAGCGGCCCAGTTGGCGAAGCTTCAGGGCGCCACCAAGGTGCCGGATTTCCGTCCCGGCGATTCGGTGAAGGTGAGTGTGAAGGTCGTCGAAGGCGAGCGCGAGCGCGTTCAGGCTTTCGAAGGCGTCTGCATCGCCCGCAAGAACTCCGGCGTGAACTCCTCGTTCACCCTCCGCAAGATCTCCTACGGCGAAGGCGTCGAGCGCGTGTTCCCGCTCTTCTCGCCGCGTCTCGTCAGCATCGAAGTCGTCCGCCACGGCGACGTGCGTCGCGCCAAGCTCTATTACCTCCGTGGTCTGCGCGGCAAGGCCGCCCGCATCACCGAGCGTGAGCGCACGACCTCGGCCGCCGAAGCCGCCAGCGAGTAATCGCTGGGCTGCGGTGGTTTAAGCGCATAGCTCCGTCGGTGGAAATCGCCGGCGTGCAGCGCTTAAATAGCTGAAGTGAGATACCCATCCTTTCTCGGCCCGGTCGTCCCATCGCGTGGGGCGACCGCCGGCTGAGGCAGGATATCGGCAAATACCGGCACCAAGGACGTGAACATGGCGAAGACGCTGTTCGATAAGATCTGGGAAAACCATCTGGTCCACCGTCAGGACGACGGCACCTGCCTTATCTATGTCGACCGCCACCTCGTCCATGAAGTGACCAGCCCGCAGGCCTTCGAGGGCCTGCGCAATAGCGGGCGCAAGGTGCATCGCCCGCAGGCGACGCTGGCCGTTGCCGATCACAACATTCCCACCTCGGACCGTGCCAAGGGCATCACCGAGGAGGAAAGCCGCATCCAGGTCGAAACGCTGGAACAGAATACCCGCGATTTCGGCGTGCCCTATTTCGCCATGGACGATATCCGCCAGGGCATCGTCCACATCATCGGGCCGGAGCAGGGCTTCACCCAGCCCGGCATGACCATCGTCTGCGGCGATTCGCATACCTCGACCCACGGCGCCTTCGGCTCGCTGGCTTTCGGCATCGGCACGTCGGAAGTGGAGCATGTGCTGGCCACCCAGACGCTGATCCAGAAGCCCGCCAAGAACATGCGCATCTCGGTGGACGGCAAATTAGGTGCTGGTGTCACGGCCAAAGATATCGTGCTCGCCATCATCGGCCGCATCGGCACGGCGGGCGGCACCGGCTATGTCATCGAATTCGCTGGGTCTGCCATCCGCGGCCTTTCGATGGAAGGCCGCATGACGGTCTGCAACATGACCATCGAAGCCGGCGCCCGCGCCGGCCTCATCTCGCCCGACGAGACCACGTTCGACTACATCAAGGGCCGCCCGATGGCGCCCAAGGGTGCGGCCTGGGAACAGGCGGTCTCGTTCTGGAAGACCTTGCCCACCGATGCCGGTGCCAAATTCGACGTCGAGCTTGAATTGAAGGCCGAAGACATCGTGCCCCAAGTCACCTGGGGCACCAGCCCGGAAGACGTGCTGCCGATCACGGCCAAGGTGCCGAACCCGGCCGATGTGACGGACGAGGACAAGCGCCGCGCCATGCAGCGCGCGCTCGATTACATGGGCCTTACCGCCGGCACGCCGCTCACACAGGTGAAGGTCGACCGCGTCTTCATCGGTTCCTGCACCAATGGCCGCATCGAAGATATCCGCGAAGTAGCCAAGCTCGCTAAGGGCCGCAAGGTTGCAAGCCACGTCAACGCGATGGTCGTTCCAGGCTCCGGCCTGGTGAAGGCCCAGGCCGAGGAAGAAGGGCTCGACAAGATCCTCATCGCAGCCGGTTTCGACTGGCGCGAGCCCGGCTGCTCCATGTGCCTTGCCATGAACCCCGATCGCTTGAGCCCCGGCGAGCGTTGCGCCTCGACCTCGAACCGCAATTTCGAAGGCCGTCAGGGCCGCGGCGGTCGCACGCATCTGGTGAGCCCCGCCATGGCGACTGCCGCCGCCATCACCGGCCATCTCGCCGACGTGCGCGACCTCGGCTGAAGAGCGATACCATGAAGATCTCCCTCGCCCCGCGATAGCGGGGCGAGGGTTTTCTGTTTGGGATCCGGGCCTCCTCCCGCCTCACGGCAGGAAGGCGCGTTTCTGCACGGTATAGACCAGGATCTTGTCGACCTCGTTGTCGTCTTCCGACAGCGGCAGGAAGATGCTTTCCATGTCGAGCCATTCGCGGTCCTCGGACGTGGTCGGCGTTGCATCGACATGGGGCGCCTTCGACAGCACGACATGGTCGTAATTCCGGAGCGCCTGCGCGCGGTCGAGGAAGGTGTTGTCCATGACGGGCTTCCCCGTCGGATCGTTGCCGCGAATTTTCGCTTCGCGCGTGCCGACCAGGCGATAGACATAGAGCCGGTCATCCGGCACCACATCGACCAGCAGGATGCTGGGGAGATGGGCGGTGAGATCGGCAGGGTCGACATCCGCCCGCCGCGGCATGCGCCGGAGCCCGCGCTTCTTATCCCAATAGCGATAGAGGGCCTCGATCTCCGGCGGCATGTCGACCAGCCATTGGGGCCCGTCGTGACGCGGTTCGAGGGCAGCCGGCATGGTCATCAGATGGCTCCCTCTGTCGCAGTCATCCATGCGCTGGCTCTTCCATCATCATAAAATAGTGTGATCATATAAAATATGCCCTAACGCTCCTTCTCGCAGCCTTTATAGGCTGAGAACTGGAAATATGTAACGATTATAATGCGTTAAATGGCATTTTAGGCAAATACAGCATGCGCCGCCGCAAATCACAGGAGGAAATGACGGAGTCTCTCATGCAGGCAATTTTGAGCGTCGGATCAGCGTCTTGATTCACGCAACCGCTTGTCTATACAAGCGTCGCCGCAGGGCCTTTGATGCCCTGTCAAATCACGCAATCATGATAGTTGCGTAAGATCGCGGATCGGCGAAGGCCGCTCCGAAGATCGGGGACGCGCTCCCCCGGATCAGCCGGATCTAGGGCCGTTCGACCACGACGCGATCCTGTGGCCCGAGCGAGGCGAGGATGGCTTCGAGATCAGCGCGCGCAAAGGCGATGCACCCTTCCGTCGGGCCGTAATCCGGCCGGGCTAGATGGACGAAGACGGCGCTGCCCATGAAGGGCACCACCGGATCGTCATTATGGCCGATGACCAGGACCAGATCGTAAAGATGATCGTCGCGCCACATTGTCTCATGGCTGGCGGCAAAGGGCAGGGTCACGCGCCTGTTGTAATCGGCATGCTCCGGCGCATCGCACCAGCCATCATCTTTGGTGATGACGGAAATGGGGACCGGCGCCTTCGGTGCATTGCCTTTATCGGCGCGCATATAGAGCCGGCGCAGGGGAAAGCTGCCGACCGGCGTGCCGCCATCGCCTTCGCGCTTCACGGGCAAAATGCCACCGCGCCCCAAGGCGCAGCGGAACTTGCGCCCCGCGATCTCGGCCCAGCCTTGCGTGGCGCCGGGCCGATCTGCCGTGACGACCAGATCGCTCATGGTGTCAGCGTCATGCCTTCCTTGGCGACCAGCGTGCCGGGGCGCATCTTTTCGGCCTCGGCTGCGATCTTGTCCATGAAGGCGTCGTCATGGCTGGGGTCGTGATGGAACAGCACCAGCGTCTTCACCTGCGCCTTATCGGCCAGGCGCACGGCTTCCTGCCAGGTTGAATGGCCCCAGCCTTTGAACTTCGTGTATTCCTCATCCGTGTAGGTGCTGTCATAGACGACGATATCGGCACCTTCGATGAAGGCGAGAATTACGGGGTCGAGCTGCCTGGGGTCATGCTCGCAATCGGTGACATAGCAGATCGACTTGCCTTGCCAATCGACACGGTAGCCGCTCGCCCCATTGGGGTGGTTGAGCGGGCAGGTCTGCACCTTCAGGCCCGGATAGGGTTCCAGCGTCTCGCCGGCGATGAAGTCGTGATAGTCGGGCTCGGCGGAGAAGATTTCGATCGGCACGGGGAAGAGCGGCTCCGCCATCAAGGTGGCGAGCGATTCCTTCAGCGTACGGTCGGGCTTCAGATGCCCTGCCCAGACGCGGATCTTGGAGCCCGGCATATAGAGCGGCGCGAAGAACGGCAGGCCGACGATGTGATCGATATGGGTGTGGGTGAAGAAGAGATCAGCGTCGACCGGTCCCTTGGCCGCGAGTGTCCGCCCCAATTGGCGAATGCCGGTGCCGGCATCGAAGACCAGCACATGATTGCCAGCCCGCACTTCAAGGCAGGAGGTGTTGCCGCCGTAACGCACATATTCGGGACCGGAACAGGAAAGGGAGCCACGGACTCCCCAGAAGCGAACGGTGAAATCACCCGTCGAGGCACCAACCGATTGCGACAAAACACTCAATCCTTTTTCGGCGTCCCCGTCGTCAAGACCGCCATCCCGTAAACCATCGCCAGGGTCACCCCGCTATCCGGCGCGGCCGAATGATGGCATTGTTTGCGCCGATTGCAAAGGCGCGGCGTAAGCTTTTGCCCGCAAGCGTTTTTGCCGGTGTGTGGGGCTGCTGCGCGGATATGTCGTCGGTCGGCAAAATTACCAAAGGGAGTATGGTTATTGATTTCGGTTGAACGGACCTGCTGGCCCGTGGCGTGTCTGGGTGTCGGAATCAGTGCCTTTGGCGCCTATCTGCAATTCAAGCTGCCGCCGATCCTGCCGGCCTTTCTCGCCACCTATCCGCACAGCGCCACGGTGGCGGCGTGGTTCATGTCGATTTTCGCCCTGGTGGGCCTGGTTGCCTCTGCGCCTTTAGGGCGCCTGGTGGAACGCCATGCCTTGGGTGTGGCCCTGGGGTTCGGTCTCGGCATTGCCGGGCTCGGTATCGTCATCGGTCTCGTGGCCCCGCAATCGGCGCCGCTCATGCTGCTGGCGCGGGGCCTCGAAGGCCTCACCTTCGCGATCTTTGCCGTGATCGGCCCGGTCATCGCCAATTCCGCGACCGCCAGGGCTGATCTCGGCCTCGTCACCGGCCTCATTGCCGCCTGGATTCCGATCGGCCAGTTGCTGGCCGGCGGCTTGGCGCTGGGCGGCGCCGATTGGCATGCGCTCTGGCTCATCAATCTCGTCTTGATGCTCCCCATCATCATCGCCGCCTGGATCTATCGTCCCTGGTTCGGCGCGGTGAAGCGGCCCGCTGGTGCCGGCATGCTGGCAAAGACCCATCCCGGCCTTCTTATCGGTGCGGGACTTTTCCTCCTCTGGTCGCTGCAGTTCTTCGCCTTCATGACCTGGCTCACCAAATACCTCACCGGCGAATTGCATCTAAGCGCGGCGGCGGCGATCCTCGCCTACCTCACACCGGTCGTCGTGGTGATGACCTGCAACATCGTCACCGGCTGGGCCTTGGCGCGCGGGCTGAAATTGCTCCCGGCCTTGTTCATCGGCTTGCTGTCGCAGGCCTTCGTCTGGGCAACGGCGCCCTGGCTCGACGGCATTGCCGGCATCGTCATGCTGATCGTCTTCGGCATCGGCGCCGGCATCGTGCCGGCCTGCTTCTTCCATCTGCCGCACAATCTCGACGGCGTCAGCGCGGGGCCGAAGGCTTACGGCGTGTTGATGACGGGCCGCAATACCGGCGTCTTCTCAGGCCCCATCCTGATGGCCTGGTTGTTTCAGGGTAATCTCGGTTGGCACGGTGCCGCCTTCGTCGTTGCCGGCACCACCCTCGCGGCCGCGCTGCTATCGCTCAGCCTCGCGCGCAAACTCCGGCCGGCAGGCCATGCGACGGCGTGATGCTTACTGCCATTCGATTTCGAAATCGCCAATCTTGTTGATGCCGTTATAGATGATCCGGCAATCGTCGCCGCATTTCTCAAGCGCGATGGCCTTGGCCTGGGCTTCCTCGCCGCAGCCTTCCGACGCCCAGCCGCCCCAGCTCGTCTTCATCTTCTTGCAGCCGGTGGAAATCCCGATCCGCGCGCCATCCCGGCTCACCGCCAGGAAGCGATAATTGGCCTTCTGCTCCTTCGAATTCTCGATGAAGGTTTCGACGTCTTGCTTGAACTCTTCCGATATGCGCTGGACGTTCACCTGCGGCTCGGGTGCCGGCGGCGGCAGAGGTTCGGGCGCAGGCGCAGGCGCGATCATGGCGACTGAATTGTCGATCTTCAGCAATTTGGCGCTGACGTAACCGGTGCCGGCGCCGGTCGCGATCTCCAGCCATTCGGCATCGGCCGAGCGGCCCGTCACCGTGACGCTCTCCTCGGCTTTCAACTTGCCGATGACCTTTGCCTTGGCATTGGGCTCGGCGCGGATATTGGCCGATTTGGTAGCAAGATAGGCGCCCTCCATCGGCAGGATGCCGTTGTCGCCATCGGTCGGTGCAATGCTGGCGGTCTCGACGGCGGCGGGTGCTGGTGGTTCGGCGGGCGCCGTCGTACGCAATGCCTGCTGCACGGGTGCCGGTTGGGGTGTCGCACTGGCAACCTGCTGCGACGCGCCGCCAAGCTTATCGAGCTTGTCTTGCGCCAGGGCGGCGTAGACGCCGGTCGGGTATTGCTGCAGGAAGGCCTTGAACACGGCCGGATTGCTGCTGTCCTTGACGTTCTCCCAATCGAACGCCGCACCCTGATTGCTGACGGCCGGCGCGGCAACGGGAGCAGGTGCGGGCGCGGGTGCCGCGACGGCAGCCTGCTGCGCGGCGCCGGCCAGTGTCACCGTCGCTGTGAGCGATGAGGAATCCCACGGTGTCTGCTGCTGGTTGGTGGCGGACAGCACCTGCAGGCGCACCGCACGATGCACTTCCTCGATCGCTTCGCCGGGGCGCAGCAACTCGGCGGACAGCGCCAGGGCATAGGGACTGTTATCGCCATTGCCGTCGACCGAGACATCGCCCGGCGCTGTCGAATAGCCGACGAAACTGCCGCGCGGCGCATCGACGCGCGCAAGGCCCCGCGTTGCCGAGCGGAACCCGCGGGAGAGCGGGTTGTTGCGGCAGGCATCGAGGAAGACCAGGTTCACGCCATTGGCATTGCCGTATTGCATCTGCGCCAGCACGGTGTTGGCGGAAACCGCTTCGACAGATACGTCGCCCTCGCGCTGGATCTCGGCCCCGATCGGCAGCAGGAAGTTCTCGCCATCGACCTGCAGGCCGTGACCGGCGTAATAGAAGAGCCCCACCGTCTGCGATCCGCCCGAACTCAACGCCGCACCGAAATCGCGGATGCGGCGCTTCATCTCCCTCTGGTCGACATCGAGCGCCAGCGTGACGTTGAAGCCGAGCTTTTTGAGCGCGCGCGCCATCAGCTTGGCGTCATTGGCCGGGTTGCGCAGATTGCCGATATCGGCGCCGTAACCACCATTGCCGATGACGAGCGCAACGCGGTTGCCGTCGGCGGAGGCGGCGCTTGGCACGACGCTGGCCGCCACCGCCAGCGCGAGGATGAGGATAAGGCCGGTCATATGCCGGTAAAGGCGAGCAAGCATCGCTAGACCCCTGTTCGGCACGCCGGATAACCGGCCCGCGCCGTTTCATAGGCCCCAAGATAAAGCAGACCTCTATTCTGGCAAAAATGACGGCCGTCACAAACCGCAATCGCGGCCCGAGCGACAAATCAGGCCGCTTTTTTCCAAGCAAACGGCTGGAATATTGCAGCTTTTCTGCCTCGTCCGGAAAATCGCCTTGTCACGCCGCACCCCGGGGTGTGCGAGCCTGTGCGATGGGTCAGCTTTTGCCCTACCGTTGACGGCTAGGGGACGAGCTTATAGCCGCCGGCATCGGTGACCAGAATCTGCGCCTTGGCCGGATCCTTCTCGATCTTCTGGCGCAGGCGATAGACATGGGTCTCCAGCGTATGCGTGGTGACGCCGGCGTTATAGCCCCAGACCTCGCCCAGCAATGTCTCTCGCCCGACCGCACGCTGTTCGGCGCGGTAGAGGTATTTGAGGATCGCCGTTTCCTTCTCGGTGAGGCGGATCTTCTTGCTGGTCTTCTCGTCCACCAGCATCTTCACATTGGGCTTGAAGATATAGGGGCCGATGGGAATGAGCGCGTCCTCGCTGTGCTCGTGCTGACGAAGATGCGCGCGCAACCGTGCCAGCAATTCGCCGAGGCGAAACGGCTTGGAGATATAATCATTGGCGCCCATGTCGAGGCCGTGGATCGTATCCGCTTCACCCGACGATGCCGTCACCATGATGATGGGGACGCTGATGCCGGCCTTGCGCAAAGCCTCGCAGACCTGGCGCCCGTCGCCATCGGGCAGGCCCACATCGAGCAGGATCGCATCCGGCTTTTCCCGTTGCGCGACCGTCAGGGCATCGCCCGCCGTCCCCGCCTCGACACAGGTGAACTCGCCATCGAGGGCCAGCTGTTCGGCCAAGGTCTTGCGCAGAGCCTCGTCGTCATCGACGAGCAGGATGCGGCGCTGGTGGCTGAGGGTCATGGATGCGGGAGCTCCCGTGGGTTACGTCAGAGTCAGATAACACCGCCCCAACCGCCTGACAAGGTATCCGACTTCGGCCATTTGCAGAAAATTCCATTGTCTCTGGGACTTAGCTGTACGGAAGCCACCCAATTCCTGCATGGGAGAAGGGCTTGAAGCGGGGGACCGTGGGCTTGACCGGATCATCAAATAATCCCCATATGCGGGCATTGAGCTCATCTTGGAACTTAAAGCTCGGACACATCATGACGCCGATCGATCCGGCGGCCCTCGACCCCAGCGTCTGGACCGCTACCTGCCTCGCCCAAGTTGAACGCGCTGTGGCCGAATTGCGCCGCGGCGGCGTTGTGGCGTTGCTGGAAGGCGATCAGGCGGCGCTGCTGCTGGCGGCCGAGACGGTCGAGCAGCCGGCCTTAGCGACCCTCCAGACCGCGAGCCAAGGCGGAAAAAAGGGTGAAGCCCGGCTGGTTCTGACCGCCGAGCGGACCCAGGCGCTGCAGAAGCGCGGGCTGACCTTGCCCGCCAATCTTCCGGCCGAGGATTACCGGGTACTTTCGGTCGCGGGATCGCTCGCGGCCGAGGCCATTCGCCAGCTCGCCGATCCCACGGTTGCCGCTTTCGATGCCCAGGCCTTGGGTGTCGCGGTCGTGGGCGACGTTTCCCCAGCCTTTGCCCAAGGCGCCATTGAGCTTGCCAAGGCGGCGCGCCTGCTGCCGGCGGCCATTCTGGTGCTGGTGCCGCGGGCCGGCCTCGATCACTGGGTCGATCCGGCGTTCCGCATGGAAGCCCGCGATCTGGCGCATTGGCGCCGCAATGCCGCCGCCAACCTGCGCCGGGTCAGTTCCGCCCGCGTGCCGCTTGAAGGTGCCGAAGAGGCCGAAATCATTGCCTTCCGCCCCCATGACGGCGGCAAGGAGCATCTCGCCATCATCATCGGCAAGCTGGACACCAACGGCCCGGTGCTGACGCGACTTCATTCCGAATGTTTCACGGGCGACCTCCTGGGATCGCTCCGCTGCGATTGCGGCGAACAGCTGCGCGGCGCCATTGCGGCGATTTCGCAATCGGGCAGCGGCGTGCTGCTCTATCTGGCGCAAGAGGGGCGGGGCATCGGCCTGGTGAACAAGCTCAGGGCCTATCGCCTGCAGGATGCCGGCGCCGATACGCTGGACGCCAACCTGCAGCTGGGTTTCGGCGCCGATGAGCGGCTCTATCAGCCGGCGGCCGAGATGCTGCAGCAATTGGGGGTGGGGGCGGTCCGCCTGCTCACCAACAACCCGGACAAGGTCACGGGGCTTGCCCAATGCGGCATCAACGTGACCGAGCGGGTGCCGCATGTGTTTCCCTCGAACGACCATAACGAACGCTATCTTTCGACCAAGGCGATGCGTTTCGGCCATATGTTCTGAAGTCCTGGCACGGGGCTTGCTCATACTTCCCTGACGTGTGCCGACATGGTGTCGGCCTCGGGTTCTGGGATGGCCCCCTTGGCGGAATATCCGATCAGCGCAGCTGGTACGCTTCCTTCGCCGCTTTACGCGGGGATGGCGGATTCCGGCGCTACCGGTACCGGCGCCATCGCCGGCGGCAAGCTGCGTCCCGGGGCCATCGACCAGGGCCAATTCCAGGCCATGCTGGCGGCACAAGCCCAGCAACAACAACAGGTTACCTCCGGTGCCCCAGTCCACGGCATGACCTTGGGCGACTATCGCAAATTGGCCGGCATCCACACGGCACCAGCGCCTGCCCTAGCTTCCGCGCCAGCTCCCGCCGCTGCGCCCACTTCCGGCCCGGCCAATGATGGCATTCCCACCCTCAGCCTGGCACAATTTGCCGCGCTGACCGGGATGGAGATTCCGGATCAGGTCCAGAATCAGCCCCAGAATCAGTCTCTGGCGACCGTGCCCAACTCGACCGAGGCTGGCGTCCCCCTCAGCACCGGACCGGTCGAGGCAGAGCCGGAACCCGACCCGCTCGCAACCGAGGAACCGGCCCCCCAGACGGCGGATACCGCGACCCCGATGGAGAGCACGGACGGTGTACCTGTTTCACCAGGTGAGACGCCCGAATCGGCCCCTGAAGGGCCCAAAGACGACCGCCTCGTGCTCCTCGACACCTATCCCGATCGGGAGGAGCAGAAGAGCCTCGCAGCGCAAGGGAAGCATTGGCGCATGAAGGACACGCCGGGCGCCCGGGAGCTCTTCATGGGCCCCGATGGCGAGTTCGGCTGGGATGACTTCGTCGACATCATCAACCCGCTGCAGCATATCCCGGTCGTAGCGCAGATCTACCGTGCGGTGACCGGGGACCAGGCCTATGGCCTGTCGAATTTCATCGGCGCCTTGCCCTTCGGCCCGATCTCGGTCGCCAGCGCCATCGCCGATACCGTCGTGCGCGCCCAGACCGGCCGCGATGCCGGCACCGACATGGCCGCCGCCGTTCTTGGCATCGACAACCGCACGCCGGAAGAGGCGGATCTGCATCTGGCCACTGGCAACACCGACCAGCTGGCCGCGGCAAGCGAACCGGCCGGCGCGGCCCAAGTGCAGGTGGCGGCCCTGCCCACCGGCCCCGAGGCCTGGACCCGCGACGGCATCGGTCGCGACTAGGCCCGGACTTGCGCCGTTCATCTGAAGCAGTCATTTTCGCGGGCATTCGATTCGCGGATTAGAGCTTCATGCCCACCGGCTTCTGGCGACAATTTTGTTTGGGTCTTTCGACCCTGATCGGCGTCCGGCGGCAGGGCTTTTTCATTCCCTATCGCTATGCCGACCAGGTAACAACGCCGCCTGTCTATGACGCGGCGCTGGCAGCGCTTGCGGGCGCACACGCATCCTTTGCCGCATTGCTGGCCGACCTCGCAGCCTTCCGCGCGGAGCTCAACGCCATCGAAGTCGATGCACCGGCGCCGAACCCGCGCTGGGGGCAGGAATGGTTTGCACCGCTCGATGCCGCCATCCTCTATGCACTGATTCGCCTGCGTCGGCCGGCGCGGCTCCTGGAAGTGGGTTCAGGCCATTCGACACGCTTTGCCGCCCGCGCGATCGCGGATGGCAAAGTTGCGACCGAGCATGTCGCGATCGATCCGGCACCCCGCGCCGATATCGCCAAGCTCAAGCTCACGCTGCACCGGAGCGTGTTGCGGCACGCCGACCGCGCGCTCTTTGCGCGCCTTCAATCGGGCGACATGCTGTTCATCGATTCCAGCCATATCCTGATGCCCGGGACCGATGTGGATGCGCTGTTCAATTGCATGCTGCCCAGCTTGCCCAAGGGCGTGCTGGTGCATATCCACGATATCTTCCTGCCTGACGACTATCCCGCCGATTGGGCGTGGCGGGGCTATAACGAACAGCTGGCCGTGTTGCCACTGATCACCGGCGGCGCATATCGGCCGCTCTTTGCCAGCCGCTATGCCGAGACGCGCATGAAAGCAGAAACGGCAGCCTCGCTCATCGCAACGCTGCCGTCCTCGAGAGCCCCGGCCACATCGCTGTGGCTGGAGAAGATTTAGAGCTTCAGGTTTCTAGCGCAGCGCCCTTTCTTCTCGTCATGCCCGGACTTGATCCGGGCATCCACTCTTTCAGCTGCCGCAGTGGATCCCCGGGTCAAGCCCGGGGATGACGGGACAACAATTTCGCTGACACACGACAGCGTCAGTCTTACTGCAGCGGCTTCACCGCGACTTCGCGCAGCCAGTAGCTGCCGCCGACATTGGTGACGAGGATGCCGTCGAAATCGCCGGTGAGGCTGGTGTCGGCGGCGCTGATCGCCGTCTGGCCGTCGAGCAGCACGGTCATCTTGCCGGCGCTGTTGCGCGTCATGACAAGCTCATGCGCGTTGCCGTCTTCGAGATTGACCGCACCGTTATAGGCGCCGAGCGTGGTGGCGCCGCTGGCTGTCACCTTTTGCAGCAGGAAGGCCTGGTTGTTGCCGGGCTGATAGGCGACACGGTACTGGTTCTGCGCCGAGGCGCCCTGATAAAGCGCCAGCTGCAGCCCGCCATAGCGATCCTTCGAGGTGAATTTGGTGCTGGCGGTGAAATAGGCCGGCAGCTTCGCCTTGGTATAGATCGCGGCATATTGCGCGCTGGCGCTTTGCGGCTGGGCCTGCTGATTGAGGATGTTGCCGAGCAGCGAATTGAGATTGCCGCCCTGCCGGATCTTGCTGACGAGACCCCGGTTGCTGCCGGATTTGTCGACCTGCCACTGGCCTGCCGTCACCTTCCAGGCGGGGTTGGTGGCAAACTCGCCATCACTGAAATTGTCGAAGAAGGGCTGCGCCTGGGAAACCATTGTCACCGCCTCGAACTCGGCGATCGACTTCTTGAGATCGTCGAGGAAATCGGGCGAGCCCGCCTGGTCCTTCTCGGCCTGGGCGATCTTGGCCTTCAGATCGGTGAGCAGCTTTTGTGTCGCTTTCCCCTGCGTGGTGCCGGTCCAGGGCTGGTAGGTGGGGACGGCATTGTCGGCCAGCGCTATACTGGCCGGCAGGCTGCCGCTTCCCAGGATGAGGCCAGCGCCAATGGCACCGATCGCAAGCGTGTTGCGCAGCAGGGCCGCGCGGCGTGATGAATTATCCATGACAGACTTTCCTCTCCTTGGCAGTTTTCTTTAGTGTTGTTGCGACTCGACGCTTGGAAATCCGCTTTCGGCCGTCACTGACCTGACACACTCCCGCAGGTATAACGACCGACCGGCACGATTGATCCAGTTTCGGTTGTATTATGGAGTGAGAGGGTATTCGTGCGGAAGGGTTTCGCGACACTTTTTCGTGACCTCGCCGTCGTGGTGGTGGCCCTGGCCGCCCTGGTCGGCTTCACCGGCCGCAGCGACTGGCCCCTGCTGGTGGTGGCGGTGGCGGCGGCCCTTTCCGCGCTTGGCTTCATTGTCCTGCGCCATCACGAGCCACAGGAACAAAAGCCAGTACCGCTCGCACCCCTGCCGACGGATGCCGACGAAGCGGCCGGCGCCCCCCTCAATCCCACAAGGGCGCTGCTCAACGCACTGCCGGATCCGGTGCTGGTCCTCGATGCGCAGCGCGGAATCAGTCTTGCCAATCTGGCGGCACGCGATCTCCTGGGCGCCGAGATCGAAGGCACCAGCCTGCTCGCGGTGCTGCGCCAGCCGGCCCTGCTGATGGCCCTCGATGCCATGTCGCGCGGCGAGGTGCCGGAGCCCCTGGAGATGCCCGACATCGCCGGCCACGCCATGGTCGCCGAATTGCAGCCCATCGATCTTGCCGGCGCAGAGATCGGGCGTACGCTGATCGTCTTCCACGACGTCTCTCATCTCAGGCGCGCCGAATCCCTGCGCAGCGATTTCATCGCCAATGTCAGCCATGAATTGAAGACGCCGCTCGCTACCCTCATCGGCTTCCTGGAAACGCTGAAGGGCCCGGCGCGCAATGACGAGCAGGCGCGTGCGCGCTTCCTCGACATCATGCTCACCGAAGCGCAGCGCATGAGCCGCATCGTCGCCGATCTGCTGTCGCTGTCGCGGATCGAGCTCAACGAACATCAATCGCCGGAAGGCGAGGCGGATCTCAAACGCCTGCTGGCCTCGGTCGTGGATGGCCTCACCTTGAAAGCTGAGGCGCGCGGCATCGTCATCCGCACGCCCGATCCCAGCCGCCTGCCGCGGGTACCCGGCGATGCCGATGAGTTGACGCAGGTGGTGCAGAACCTGGTCGACAACGCGCTGAAATATTGCCGCGACCAGGCGGTGGTGACGGTGAGCGCCGAGATCATCACCGATCCCGCCTTGCTGCGCCTGCATCTGCCGTATCCCAAGGGTGTCAAAGCCGCGGTGGCCCTCAGCGTCAACGACCAGGGCCCCGGCATCGCGCGCGAACACATCCCGCGCCTTACCGAACGCTTCTACCGCGTCGACACGGCGCGGAGCCGCGACCTCGGCGGCACGGGCCTCGGTCTTGCCATCGTCAAGCACATCGTCAACCGGCATCGCGGCAAACTGGAAATCCAGTCGGTGCTGGGCCAGGGCAGCACGTTCACAATCTATCTGCCGATGGATTCGGCCCCGGCGAAGGCCGCGTAAGAGGCATTCCAAAACCGCCATCCTCCGCGAAGGCGGAGGACCCGCGAGTTTTTTTTCGTTATGCAGCCGATAAACTGCTGGGTGCGCAATGGCGCGATATCATCTGCCAACATGCCTGCCCGAAAATCGCGTGCTTGCGAAGCGCAATGCGCGCTATGATAGCATGGCGGTGTTTGATATCGACGGTGGGAAATAGATGAAAGTTGACGACGATTGCGTCGGCCGCAGGAGGCTCAAGAAATTGGTCACTAGAAGCGGAAGGGTTCTATCACGCTGGGCTCTCGCGGGGTGGCTCGGATTCGTAATCCTGGGTGGGCCTCCAGTGACTGCGCAGGAAAATGGGAGGACGACATTAGCCCTGCCTGCTCCAGCCGATGTAATGAATCTCGTTGCGGCAGAAGGTGACGTAGGAATCTCCCCTTCGTTCGACCAGTTGGTGTCCAAGGGAATTATCTATAAATGGACGCAGCCGATCCGATTTTTTTTCGGCATAGCCCAAGATACTAACCCGATCGACACAAACACAATTGTCGAAGAGCAACTGAAACCATTGTTGCTGACGATAGCGGAACAGACGGGACTAGGGTTAAAGAGAGTCTATTCATTGTCCGAGGCTAATATAGCCTGGTTTTTCGCCAAACACGCGCCTGGAGCAAGAGCCGCGCCAGAGTACTCGGGCTTGATGGATTGGTTCGGTGGGACTGAACAAGACCGAGTAGCGATCGCTCAAGCATTTGGATCTGAATCTGTCTGCTTCCGATTTGTAAATGCCGAGGCCGGCCAGATCAACAAGGCGCTAGGTTACATATCGACTTCCGCGCTGCGCGAAGACCAAGAGAAATGTCTGGCAAGAAACCTGCTCTATTCCTTGGGCCTTCGGGGGCGAGCGGGCGAAGCAAAATCAATCGAGAATGCTGGCACTTCGTCTCGACATCTCACTCTGCTCGATCAAGTGAGCCTGGATTGGATCTATCGATCCGACATTGAGCCCGGGGCACGCTTCGTTGATGTGACAAAGCCTGAACAGTAGCTCCCGAATACGCAAAGAAGGCACGATGGTACTTTCGCCTATAGCCTGATGTAAGGGCGAGTGGCGTCCTCAATGCCGCCATCATGCGCACCTGATGCACCAAGCTCTCTCCGTTTAGGGGGAGGGCTTGGAATGGCGGACTGGTCTCAGTGATTCAATCCGCTCGGTGGCACTATTGTCAACCTTGCGAGCGCCCCTTATACATCCGCGATGACGCTCCCTTGCATGCCGGCCGCCGTGATCTTCGACATGGACGGCCTGATCTTCGATACAGAAGCGCTCTATCAGGAGGCGTTTCTGGCGGCGGCGCGCGTGGGTGGTCACGATTTGCCGAAGGCCGTCATCGAAGGAGCGATCGGCGTACCCTGGGCGCAGAGCCGGGCAATTATTCTGGCGCATACGGGGCCGGACTTTCCCATCGATCCGTATTTCGCGCAGATGATCAGCCATTTCGATCTGCTAGCCACGACGGAGCTGCGGCTGAAGCCAGGCGTCGTCGAATTGCTCGACCTGCTTGATACACTCGCGATGCCGCGTTGTATCGCGACCTCGTCAGGTCATGCGACTGTGCAGAACCATCTTTCCGTCCATGGCCTGGGTGACCGGTTCCATGCCGTTGTCGGGCATGGCGATTATGTGACCGGCAAGCCGTCACCCGACCCGTTTCTGCTGGCCGCACAACGTCTCGGCGTGTCGCCCGCTTTGTGCCTGGCGCTGGAGGATTCGCATAACGGCGTGCGCGCGGCGTCTGCTGCCGGAATGATGACGGTCATGGTACCCGATCTTCTCAAGCCGACGCCGGAGATCCGTTCCCTCTGCACAAGCGTCGTCGACGATCTGCATGCCGTGCGGGCGCTTATCGAGGCCGTGTCCGGCGCTGGTATCGTCGAATAGAAGGGCGCGCTTCGCCGCCAGGGTCACTCCGCCCGAACATCAGCAGTTCGATGACATGAAAGAGTCACGGCGGATGCGCAGCCCGTGATTTTTCATTGAGTCACACGCCCCTGCGGCAAAAACCTCAGTAAATCAGCCAACTTCCGGGGGTGGTGTCATTGAACTGTCATAAATCGGAAAACCGGTTGTCATGGAAGCGACCTAATAACGGCCCTGCTTGGTTTCACCCAAAAAAGGTTTCTGCCATGAAGCGTATTTCTCTCGCCCTCGCCGCGACCGGCATCGTCATCCTGACGGCCGGTGCCGCTGAGGCCCGCGACCAGCTGCACATCGTCGGTTCGTCGACCGTTTATCCGTTCTCGACCGCGGTCGCCGAGGAATTCGGCAAGAGCGGCAAGTTCAAGACGCCGATCGTCGAATCGACCGGCACCGGCGGCGGCATCAAATTGTTCTGCGCCGGCGTCGGCGAAGACAGCCCCGACATCGCCAATGCCAGCCGCAAGATCAAAGACAGCGAGATCGAGACCTGCAAGGCTAACGGCGTCACCGCGATCACCGAAGTGACCGTGGGCTATGACGGCATCGTCGTCGCCAATTCGAAGAGCCACAGCCGCTTCGAACTGACCGTGAAGGATCTGTGGCTGGCGCTCGCCAAGGAAGTGCCGGTGAACGGCGCCCTGGTTGCCAACCCCTACCAGACCTGGAAGGACGTCAATGCCGCCCTTCCGGCCGAGAAGATCGAAGTGCTGGGCCCGCCGCCGACCTCCGGCACGCGCGACGCCTTCGTCGAGCTCGTGATGGATAAGGGCTGCAAGGGCGTGCCCGAAATCGACGCGATCAAGGACGAGAAGGCCAAGAAGGGCGCTTGCGGGTCGATCCGTGAAGACGGTGCCTATATCGACGCCGGCGAGAACGACAACCTGATCGTTCAGAAGCTGGAAGCCAACCCGAACGCACTCGGCATCTTCGGCTACTCGTTCCTCGAGCAGAACGAAGACAAGCTGCAGGGCAGCGTCATGGACGGCATCGAGCCGACCTTCGACAACATCGTCTCGGGCCAGTATGAAGTCTCGCGCCTGCTGTACTTCTATGTGAAGAACCAGCACGAAGGCCAGGTTCCGGGCATCCGCGAATACATCGCCGAATTCACCAGCGACAAGGCCGCTGGCGAAGAAGGCTACCTCGCCGACAAGGGCATGATCCCGCTCCCGGCCGACATGCTGAAGAAGGTGCAGCAGAGCGCCGTTGCTCTGACACCGATGATGTAATCACCGTCCTTTCGGACGAAAGCCTCAGACTTGCGACCCTCCCGTGCGCGTCACGGGAGGGTCTTTCTTTGTGCGGAGTCATTGCGCCGCGAAGGCATCGGCGCCGAAAACGCGCTGCCATTGCAATATGCGGTGACTACGCCGGAGGCCGGTTGGCCAGAACGGGTCGGCACGTATCAGGGCCTCGACGGCCTCAGGTGAATCCGCGCTCACTAACCACATGCCGCCAGCCGGTGCATCATTGCCACCGCGCAGCGGCCCAGCCGCGATGACATGGGCCTGGTTGCGCGCCAGAAAGGCGAGATGGTCCTGTATGAACTGGCGGCGGATGGCATCGGCTCCGGCCGGATTGTCTTCAAAGAGCACAGCGTAAAGCATGCTAGGTTCCTTCGGCTGATGTGACAGCTGGGACGCTAGCGCGCGCAGAAACGCACTGGTAGATCGCTGGATCGCTATGCCATGCTGCAGAAATGCAGGGCTTGGATTGGAACGATCTTCGCTATCTTCTGGCGCTTGCGCGGGCGGGCTCCTTCGCCGGTGCGGCACGGGCGCTGCATCTTGACGCGACGACGGCGGCACGGCGGCTGCGCGCGCTCGAGCAGGCATTGTCGGTGCGGCTGTTCGAACGTGCTGGTGACGGCAAGCTGATGCCCACCGACGCGGGCGCCATTGCGATCGCGCGCGCCGAGACAATCGAAGCGGAGATAGGCGGCCTCAGGGCTGCCGTCGAAGGTGCCGACCTGCCGGTCGAGGGTGTGGTTAGGCTGACGACTGTGCCGATCTTGGCCAATAGGATTCTTGTGCCGTCGCTGCCATCCTTTTTCGCCGCACATCCCGGCCTTCGCGTCGACCTCATCGCCGATGCGCGCGGCTATGACCTAGTGCGCCGCGAGGCCGACATCGCCTTACGGTTTGCGCGTCCCGATCCGTCGCTCGGTCGACACATCTTGGCGCGCCGCCTCGCCACGCTGGCATACGCCCCTTACGCGGCGGCAGGTATACGGGGTCATGGTACTGCGCAGCTATGGCTCGGCTATGAGGATAGCCTCGATCAATTGCCGCAGGCGATCTGGCTGCGGCGCGCCAAGGGCAGGCAGGCGGCACTTGCCCTCAACGACGCCGAAGGCCTCATCCATGCTGCGGCGAACGGCCTGGGGCGGACGCTGCTGCCGCGCCTAATCGGCGATGCCGAGCCGCGGCTGAAGCGATTGCGGGACGAGGGCCTGCCGCCCTTGCCAGAACGCGAGGTATGGCTTCTCACACACCGGGATCTCAGGCCGTTGCCGCGGATCGCCGCCGTGGTCGACTGGCTGGCGGGGCTCTTCGCTTAGGGCGCCGTGAGGCCCTTCTGCTGTGCCCAGGCGCGCATTTCGGCGATCTCGCGCTCCTGGGCGGCGATGATTTCTTCCGCCAGATGATGGGTGAAGGGATCATTGCCGAATTGCAGCACGACGCGGGCCATGTCGATGGCGCCCTGGTGGTGCGGGATCATGCCCAGCACAAAGGCGGCATCCGGGTC
Organism: Pseudomonadota bacterium; assembly: GCA_016183985.1. Lineage (GTDB taxonomy): Bacteria > Pseudomonadota > Alphaproteobacteria > Dongiales > Dongiaceae > Dongia. The sequence goes on from JACPDN010000010.1 coordinate 677,475, forward strand.
GGGGTTCGCCATGCCTTCCATCATCGGGCCATGCATTTTGGCCATCGTCGCTGCATAGGCGTCGGCGGCATTGTCCGGCATGGCCGAGACCAGCGCGATGTCGAGCCAGAACCAGGCATTGGTGAGCGTTGCCACGATCGGCCGCGGCGCGACGCCGACCGGGGCGCGGGCCTACTTCACTCTGGGATGGGCGGATTGATAGACGCTGAGAAGCTGTGCGGCGTCAATCTCGGTGTAGCGCTGCGTGGTCGATAGGGAGGCGTGTCCCAGCAATTCCTGGATGGCGCGCAAATCGCCGCCACCGGCCAGAAGATGCGTCGCAAAGGAATGGCGCAAGGCGTGGGGCGTCGCGGTCTCAGGCAAATTCAGCAACAAGCGGAGTTTCTGCAGGCTCCGCTGGATGAGGCGCGGATTGAGCTTGCCCCCTTTGGCGCCGACGAAAAGCGGACCGTTCTTGGCGAGCGGCCAGGGGCAGGTGGCAAGGTAATCCTCGATCGCTTCCGCGACGACAGGAAGGACGGGAACGAGGCGCGTCTTGCCGCCCTTGCCGAGAATGCGCAAGCTGGCCCCCGCCTTCGGCGCGTCGGCGCGGGTGAGGCTCAGCGCCTCGGAGATGCGCAGGCCGCAGCCATAGAGCAGCATGAAGACCGCGAGGTCGCGGGCAGCGAGCCAGGGTTCGCTGGCGGCTTCGCCGACATTCTCGAACAGGGCTTCGGCTTCCGACGTGTTGAGGGGCTTCGGCACGGCATGCGGCAGGCGCGGCCCGCGCTGGGTGGCGAGCACACCGATCTCGATCCTGCCATCGCGTACCAGGCGGCGGGCAAGCGATTTGATGGCAGAAAGGGCGCGGGCGTTGCTGGCGGCGACCAGGCCCCGGTCCTTGCGCTGGGCGAGCCAAGCGCGGATATCGGCGCGGCTAAGCGCCCCGAGGCGCGCGACCCCCGGCGCATCGCCGTCATAGAAGCTCAAGAAGCGCAGGAAGTCGCCGACATCGCGCTGATAGGCCTCGACCGTGAGGGCGGCGGCGCGGCGTTCCTGCGCGAGATAAGAGAGCCAGTCCTTGAGGGCCGCCACGAGATCGGCCTTGGCGAAAAGCAGCGGGTTGGCGTCAACCTTGACCGCCGCCCGTTCGGTCACGGCTTTGGCAGGTCCAGCCATGAGCGGATGCCGAATTCGATGATGCGCCCCAGGAAATTCATCAATTCGGTGCCTTGGCCGGCATGGAAATAGCCGGGATGACGCGTGCCGAAGGCGATGAGCCCGGCCGGCGCCACCTTGCTGATGGCGAGCCGCAGCACCGCGTCGGAGCGCACCAGATCGGCGGCACCGCCATAGATTTCCGGATCGCCCTCGACCTCGTCGCGCAGCCAAACCTTGCGGTTCTTGCCGATGAGGCGGTCGACGGCGCCGCGATCGAGGAATTGGATACCGTCATGCTTGGGCCGGCGCGAGGTGACGTCGGTGAGCTCGAGGCAGAGACAGACGACGTCGACTTCCAGCAGGAAGGCCAAATCGCCGGTCACGATCTCGATGAACTGCTCGAAGCTTTCGGCTTCGAGCAGGGCGATGACGGCGTTGTGGATGCGTTCGGTGGTGTTGAGATTGTCGCGGCTGTTGGCGATGATCTCGTCCTGATCGGCGCGCAGCTTGGCGACGTCGGACTTCAGCCGCTCCATCATGAACTGCTGCAGGTCGACGACACCGTCGCCCTTGTGGCGCTTGGGGCTAACCTGGCTGTCCAGCAATTCCGGGTGGCGCGAGAGGAAATCCGGGTTGCGCTTCAGGTAAGCGGCAACCTGCGCGGCGGTCACGCCGGCATTGGGTTTCGCCTTGACCTCTTCCACCGGATCCGACATCCGCGCCCTTTTACTCTGATGCTCTGTTGGCGGTTACAGAACCGACTGACCCGTCTTGGCCCAATCCGCGAGGAAGGCAGCCAAGCCCTTATCGGTCAGCGGGTGGTTGAACATCTGCTTCAGCACGGCGGGCGGCAGCGTCGCCACATCGGCGCCCATCTTGGCGGCCGAGACGACATGCACCGGATGACGGACGGAGGCGACCAGCACCTCGGTCTTCAGATTCGGATAAGCGGAATAGATCGCGATGATGTCGGCGATCAGCTCCATGCCGTCCTGCCCGATATCGTCGAGGCGGCCGACGAAGGGTGAAATGAAGGTGGCACCGGCCTTGGCGGCGAGCAGCGCCTGGGCGGCCGAGAAGCAAAGCGTTACGTTGACCTGGATGCCTTCGCCGGAGAGAACCTTGCAGGTCTTCAGGCCGTCCATGGTGAGCGGCACCTTCACGCAGACATTCTTGGCCAGGCCGGCCAGCTTATGACCTTCGGCCAGCATGGTCTTGTGATCGGTCGCCGTCACTTCGGCGCTGACCGGACCGTCGACGATGGCGCAGATTTCCTTGATCACGTCGAGGAAGGGGCGGCCCGATTTGGCGATCAGGGACGGGTTCGTTGTTACACCATCAAGCAAGCCCGTGGCGGCAAGTTCCTGGATTTCCTTGACGTCTGCGGTATCGACGAAAAACTTCATGGTCTCGTTCCTGAAAGCTAAGGTGCCTTTATCGGCGATGCGCCACGCACTAGGCTATAAAAGTGACAGACGCAAGTGCAACGTCACCGCCGCCCCGAATCAGATCAATCACGCGCCAGAGTCTATCCCCCACACACCGCCATGCCAACCGAAACCGACCACGCCAAGGGTGAAGAAACGGGTGCCGTGACGCAAGCGTCAGGTGCGGTCGGCGTGCTGCTGCCTTTGGCCTTGTTTCAGGCCTATGACTACCTGGTGCCGGATGGCATGGTGCTGGCCCGTGGCGATTTCGTGACGGTGCCGCTCGGCCGGCGATCGGTCACCGGTGTTGTCTGGGGCGAGGGTGCCGGCGATGTGGCGCCGGAGAAATTGAAAGAGGTCACGGCGCTGCTCGATGTGCCCGCCTTGCCGGCGATCAGCTGCGACTTCATCGATTGGGTGGCGCAGTATACCATGGCGCCGGTCGGTGCCGTGCTGCGCATGGCGATGAGTGTGCCCGATGCGCTAGAGCCGGAGCGCAATCTCAAGGCTTGGCAGATCGGCGATCTTGCCGGCGCCAAGCTGACGGCGGCGCGGCAGCGCGTGATCGATGTCTTGCAATCGTCGCCGCCTTTGCCGCCCACGGAGCTTGCGCGACTTGCCGCAGTGAGTGCAGGTGTGGTGGGTGAGATGGGAAAGGCCGGCCTCCTCACCGCCGTGCCGCTCGCGCTGAAGCGGCCCTTCGGCGCGCCGGATGCCGATGCGGCCGGGCCCAATCTTTCCGCGGCACAAGCCAAGGCGGCCGGCGAGCTGAGTACGCTCATGCCAGGGGTCACGCTGATCGATGGCGTTACCGGCTCCGGCAAGACGGAGGTCTATTTCGAGGCCATTGCTGCAACGTTGCGCGCGGGCCGCCAAGCCTTGGTGATGGTGCCGGAAATCGCATTGACGCCGCAATGGCTGAAGCGTTTTGAGGCGCGCTTCGGTGCCTTGCCGGCGCAATGGCATTCCGAACTCACAGGCCTCGAGCGGCGCCTCACCTGGCGCAGCGTGCTCGATGGCGCGGCGAAGGTGGTGGTTGGTGCACGCTCGGCGCTGTTCCTGCCCTATCGCCATCTCGGCCTCATCATCGTCGATGAAGAGCATGAGAGCGCTTTCAAGCAGGAAGACGGCGTCATCTACCAGGCGCGCGACATGGCGGTGGTGCGCGGTCATCTCGCCAAGATCCCGGTGGTGCTTGCCTCAGCGACACCGTCGCTGGAAACGATCGTCAATGTCGAGACCGGTCGCTATCGCGCGGCGCATCTCCCCGACCGTCACGGCGGCGCGACATTGCCGGCGATCGATACGATCGATCTGCGTGTCGACAAGCCGGCACGCCAATCCTGGATTGCGCCCAGCCTCAAAGCCGAGATCGAGCAGACCCTGGCCGATGGCAATCAGGCGCTGCTCTTCCTCAACCGGCGCGGCTATGCGCCGCTCACCTTGTGCCGCACGTGCGGCCATAGATTGCAATGCCCACGCTGCACCGCCTGGCTGGTCGAGCATCGCTTTCATCAGAAGCTGATGTGCCATCATTGCGGCTTCGATTCGCCGATGCCACCCTCCTGTCCCGCCTGCCAATCGGAAGGAAGCTTTGCCGCCTGCGGTCCGGGTGTTGAAAGGCTGGCGGAGGAAGCGGCGGCACTTTTCCCAGATGCGCGGCGATTGGTGCTGACCAGCGATACGGTGACGGGACCGGCGAAAGCGGAAAGCCTGATGCGCATGGTGGCCGAGCGCGAGGTTGATCTGGTGATCGGCACCCAGATCATCGCCAAGGGGCATAACTTCCCGCATCTCACGCTGGTCGGCGTGGTCGATGCCGATCTCGGGCTCCATGGCGGCGATCTGCGCGCGGCCGAGCGCACCTATCAGCTGATGAGCCAGGTGGCGGGGCGCGCCGGTCGCGGTGAGAAGCCGGGGCGCGTTTACCTGCAGACCTATGACCCAGACCGTGCCGTAATGGAGGCGCTAAAATCCGGCGACCGCGATTCCTTTCTTGCGGCGGAAGCCGATGACCGGCGCCAGTCCGGCATGCCGCCATTCGGTCGTCTTGCAGCTCTCATTCTTTCAAGCCGCGATCAGGCGGCGGTCAACGCCAAGGCGCAGGAGCTGGCGCGCAATGCCCCGCACCGCGACGGCGTGACGGTGCTAGGTCCGGCGCCTGCACCCCTCGCTCTGCTGCGCGGCCGCCACCGCCTGCGCTTCCTATTGAAGACACGCCGAGACATCGCCCCCCAGGGCATTCTGAAGACCTGGCTCCGTGGCCAGAAATTTCCCGGCGATCTGCGGCTGCAGATCGATATCGACCCCTACAGCTTCATGTGACGCATTCGCCAGATTTAGACATGGCATGAAATCCCCTAGAGGATTCGCTCAGCAGCGATTGCGGAGTCTCGTCGAAGCCCCCTCACCCCTCTGAGGAGAGGGGTTGGGGTGAGGGGCAGGACTCGCTTGCCGCATCATGGGGAACTGGTGCCTCACGCCTTTGTTAAGGTGTGGGGCGTTACCGGCTGTCCGATGCCGTGCTAATCTCAGCTCATATGGTCGAAAGGGGAGGCCCGTCATGCAGTGGCGCGGCGGTCGCAGAAGTTCCAATGTTTCTGACCAGCGCGGTGCCGGCGGCGGCTTCGGCCCGTTCGGCGGTGGCGGCTTGGGCGGTGGTGGTCTGGGTGGTGGCGGTTTCGGCCGGGGGCCGCGCATCGGCGGCTTGGGATTGGTCGCCATCGTCGCATTCTTCATCATCGCCAGCCTCATGGGCGTCGACCCGATGGCGATTTTGAATGGCAGCGGCAGCAGTGGTAGCGGCGACGTCGTGGGCGACATCCTTTCCGGGCAGTCGAGCTATGAGCAGAATGCCGGCACCGGCACGGGCGATGCGACGACCGAAGACGAGCTCAAGGATTTCGTCAGCGTGATCCTTGGCAGCACCGAGGACGTATGGAGCGGGATCTTCGCCCAAGGCAATGGCAGCTACCGTCAGCCGACCCTGGTTCTCTTCTCGGGCGCCACGCAATCGGCCTGCGGCTATGCGCAATCGGCGATGGGGCCGTTCTATTGCCCGCCGGACGAGAAGGTCTATATCGACCTCGATTTCTACCGCGACCTCAGGAGCCGCTTCGAAGCACCCGGCGATTTCGCGCAAGCCTATGTCATCGCCCATGAGGTCGGGCATCATGTGCAGAACCTGCTCGGCATCGAAAAACAGGTGAGCCGCGCAAGGTCCGGCATGAGCGAGGCGGACGCCAATGCGCTTTCGGTCCGCGTCGAATTGCAGGCCGATTGTTTTGCCGGCATCTGGGCACACCAGATCGAGGCTGATGACCAGAATTTGAAGCTGGAAGCCGGCGATATCGAGGAGGGCCTCCAGGCTGCAAGCGCCATCGGCGACGACCGCCTGCAATCGCAGGCGACCGGCCGCGTCGTCCCCGACAGCTTCACCCATGGCAGCTCCGCCCAACGCGTGCGCTGGTTCCAACGGGGTCTCGACACCGGCGACCTGGAAGCCTGCGATACGTTCAACGCGGATAAGCTGTAAAGCGACAGCGAGGGTGACGCCAAGTGATGGGCCTCCCTGACAGATACGTTGAAACACGCTAACCTCCGCCCCGTGAGTACGCCCCTCGTTTCCATCATCATCGCCGCCCACCAGGCGCAAGGCTTCATCGCCGAGGCCGTCGCTTCGGCTTGCGCGCAGGAGATGCGCGCTGTCGAGATCATCGTCGCACCGGATGAGCCCGCGGATTACGGGTTCCTTGGCAGCCTCGATCCACGGGTGCGGGTGCTCGACGGTGTGTCTGTATCCACCGGGCCCGGCCCCGCGCGCAACCGGGCGCTGGCACGAGCGCAAGGGCGCTTCGTTGCGTTGCTCGATGCCGACGATCTTCTCTCGCCGAATTATCTCTCGTCGCTGGTGCCGCTCGCGGAGAAGCGTGGCGTCGCCTTTGGCCGCACGCGCATCACGGAGTGGGAGGGGCGCCTCGTACGCGAGGTGGCGGCGCGAGGTCCGCTGGTTGGCTTTGGCGATTTCGCGACGGCATTTGCCTCGTTCCATGGCATCACACGGCTTGAGGCAGGGCGTGCCTGGCAAGACGTGCTGGCCGAGGACGTGCTGTTCGACCTTGAATCACTGTCGCTGGGCGGCGGCGACGTGCCGTTCGTGACGGACGCTGTCTATTGCCTGCGCCAGCGGCCGCAATCGGTGACGCGAGCCGATGCGTTCCTGCAAGGCATCGGCCCCGGTTACGAAGCGCTCATCAAGCGCGTCGCGAATGGCGACACGGCGATCGTGCCGGCGCATCGCGCGGCGGCGATCGATGTCTGGCGCGCTTGGGCGGCGATGAATGCGCGATACGAAGCGGCGGTTGCTGCTGGCGGCGGCCGCGACTATCAAGCCTTCGTCGTTGCCTCATCCACTGACTGAGTAGGTCTGCGGTAATGCGCGCAGAAATATTGATGACCAAGTAATTAACCACGCCAGGCGCCCCTTTTTGCCAGAACGGCCGCACATTCGCGTGCGCATCTGCCGAATTTGCGCTAACTTTTAGCGATGGGGAATGCCCCGAGCCATGGGGATGGCGGCGCTTCGACGCGCAGGCATTCAACCGATTTGCTGAGGTTGGGTCGGCAGCATGCAGCTTTTGATCAATGTCGTTCAGGAATTGTCGCTGGCGCGCACACTCGACCGCGTCGCGGAGATCGTGCGCCAAGCCGCGCGCAACATGACGTCTGCCGATGGCGCCACCTTCGTGCTGCGCGACGGCGATCAGTGCTTCTACAAGGACGAGGATGCGATAGCCTCCCTCTGGAAGGGCAAGCGCTTCCCGATGGAAACCTGCGTCAGCGGCTGGGCGATGCTGAACAAGCGGCCGGCCGTCATTCCCGATGTCGAAGACGATGCGCGCGTGCCCTATGACGCTTACCGGCCGACCTTCGTCCGCAGCATGGTGATGGTGCCGATCCGCACCCTCGATCCCATCGGCGCCATCGGCGTCTATTGGGCAAAGCGGCACCAGGCCGACACGCAGCAGGTGCATCTTTTGCAGGCGCTCGCGGATTCGACCTCGATCGCGCTGGAGAATGTTCGGATCTATGCCGATCTCGAACAGCGCATCCAGCAGCGCACCGAGGAACTCGCCACCGCCAACCGGCATCTCATGAGCGAGATCGAGGAGCGCCAGCGCGCCGAGGCGGCGATGCGCGAGTTGTCGCTCACCGACGACCTCACCGGCATCTACAACCGGCGCGGCTTCAAGCTGCTGGCCGACAGGGCACTGGAAGCGGCACGCCGGCGTGGTGCCTATTGCCATCTGCTCTATCTCGATCTCGATGGGCTGAAATTGCTCAACGATGCCGAAGGTCATGCGGCAGGTGATGCGCTGCTGCTTGAAGCCACCGCCTTGCTGCAGAACGTGTTCCGCAAGACCGACATTCTGGCGCGCCTGGGCGGTGACGAATTCGCCGTGCTGGCGGTCGACAGCAACGCATCGTCGAACGAGATCCGCCGCCGCCTGGCGATCGCGCTCACCAACCAGCAGCGCATCGGCGCGCAGCGCCTTCCTGGGCGCCGCCTCGGCACGGGCGACATGCGGGCCGCAAGGCTTTCCTTCAGCGTCGGCCATGTCGATGTGGCCCCAGACCAGCGCGAAAGCCTCGAAGCGCTGATCGCCCTCGCCGACAGCCGCATGTATGCCGAGAAAATGGCGCGGCGGCAGCCCCAATCCGAATCCCAATCCTCGGCTCAAACCCTGGCGGCCGAGGCCAGCACTCACTGATATCCATCCGACACCGTTGTGCAACTTGCCAGGCGGCATTTGTTCCTGTATTGTTCCAGCTTCACTGGATCAGGTGGGACATGCTGAAGCTCTATGTCGGGCCGTTGAGCCTGTTTTCGCGGAAGGTCGAGATCGCGCTCCGGGAAAAGGGCATCGCCTACGAGCGCGAATTCGTGGCCTTCACCCAGGAACGGGGATATGAGCCAAAACATCCGGCGGTCCTCGCTCATAACCCGAAGCACCAGGTGCCGGTCCTGATCGATGGCGATCTCGCCCTCTTCGATTCGACCGTGATCCTTGAATATCTCGACGAGCTTTGCCCGGAACCGCCGCTCTACCCGGCAACGCCGCAGGACCGCGTCCGCTGCCGATTGCTCGAGCTGGATGCCGATGAGATCCTTTTTGCTCCGGTGCGCAACCTGCTCTTCCGGACCGAGCCGCCGCATGCCGATGCCCATACGCATGCCGCCCGGGTTGCCGCCGGGAAGGCGGCGGAAGGGGCGATTTCCGCCCGCTTTGCCGAGCTCGATGCCAGGCTGCGCCATGACGATTTCTTCTGCGGCGCCCTCTCGGTCGCCGATATCGGGCTGTTCATGACCGTGCTCTTCATCCAGCGCCTGGGCGGACCAAAGCTCGATTCCCATGCGAACCTCGCCCGCTGGTACCGGGGCCTGCTGGCGCGGCCCGCTTTTTCGCAGGCTGCTGCGGAAATCGCGGCGGCGGATCGGGAATTGTCCCCGGCTCTCGCCGCCGGCTAAAGTGTTAACGCCAGCCCCTGCGATTTGAGACTGCGGCATCTTTCGCCGATAATCTTTCGACGCCCCCAGAAGCGCCGAATTATCGGCCAAATTCAGCTACTTGGCGATTCGAGGCAGCGGCGATCCAGGGCCTGTTGATTAGCCCGAAACCATGTGTTACTAACCCGCCGCCTGTCGCAGCGCGGAAAGCTGCTGCGAGGGGCCGGTTGAGTTTGTGTCGGCACCGCATGTGCCCAAGAATTTCTCCGTAAAATCAATTATTTAAGACCAGGGATGGGGGCAGAAATCGTGGCAGCCCAAGGCAGTGACAAGGGAAGCACCGCGTATGGCGGTCTGGCGCAGCGTTATGCAGCAGCCCTCTTCGAACTGGCCGATTCCAAGAGCCAACTCGACGCCGTCGTCGGCGATCTCGCTGCTCTTTCCAAGATGATCGACGAATCGGCCGATTTCCGCCGCCTGATCAATTCGCCGATCCTCTCCCGCAACGACCAGGGCAAGGCCATCGCCGGCATCGTGAAAGCCGCGCAGTTTGGCCCCCTCACCGCGAAATTCCTCGGCCTCCTCGCGCAGAACCGGCGCCTTTTTGCGCTCACGGCGATGATCCAGGCCTTCAAGAAGATGCTGGCTGACCGCCGGGGCGAAATGACCGCCCTCGTCTGGTCGGCCCGGCCGCTCTCGGCCGAACAGCAGAACGCACTCGCTGAAACGATCAAGCGGGCTCATGGCGCCAAGGTCACGATGGAGGTCAAGGTCGATCCTGATCTCATCGGCGGTCTCGTCGTCAAAGTGGGCAGCCGTATGATTGATTCGTCTATTCGAACCAAGCTGCAGAAGTTGCAGCTCGCTATGAAAGGGGTTGGATAATGGAAATCCGTGCCGCCGAAATCTCTGCGATCCTCAAGCAGCAGATTGAAAATTTCGGCAACGAGGCCGATGTCACCGAAGTGGGGCAGGTCCTCAGCGTGGGCGACGGTGTTGCCCGCGTGCATGGGTTGGACAATGTCCAGGCCGGCGAAATGGTCGAGTTCCCGGGCGGGGTCCGCGGCATGGCGCTGAACCTCGAGACCGACAATGTCGGTATCGTGATCTTCGGCGACGACCGCGACATCAAGGAAGGCGATACCGTTAAGCGTACCGGCGCCATCGTCGACGTTCCCGTCGGCAAGGGCCTGCTCGGCCGCGTGGTCGACGGTCTCGGCAACCCGATCGACGGCAAGGGTCCGCTGGTTGACGTGAAGCGTACCCGCGTCGAAGTGAAGGCCCCCGGCATCATCCCGAGAAAGTCGGTGCATGAGCCGATGCAGACGGGCCTCAAGGCCATCGACAGCCTGGTGCCGGTCGGCCGTGGCCAGCGTGAGCTGATCATCGGTGACCGTCAGACCGGCAAGACCGCCGTCATCATCGACACCATCCTCAACCAGAAGGCCATCAACGCCGGTACGGATGAGTCGAAGAAGCTCTATTGCGTCTACGTCGCCATCGGTCAGAAGCGTTCGACCGTCGCCCAGATCGTGAAGACGCTGGAAGACAACGGCGCCCTCGAATACTCCATCGTCGTCGCCGCCACCGCCTCGGAACCGGCCCCGCTGCAGTTCCTGGCGCCCTATACCGGCTGCGCCATGGGCGAGTTCTTCCGCGACAACGGCATGCATGCCGTCATCTTCTACGACGATCTCTCGAAGCAGGCGGTTGCCTATCGTCAGATGTCGCTGCTGCTGCGCCGTCCGCCGGGACGCGAAGCCTATCCGGGCGACGTCTTCTATCTCCATAGCCGCCTGCTGGAACGCGCCGCCAAGCTTGGCGACAAGTCCGGCTCCGGTTCGCTGACCGCACTCCCGGTCATCGAAACCCAGGCGGGCGACGTCTCGGCCTATATTCCGACCAACGTGATTTCGATCACCGACGGTCAGATCTTCCTGGAAACGGCGCTGTTCTATAAGGGCATCCGTCCCGCCATCAACGTCGGTCTGTCGGTCAGCCGCGTCGGCTCCGCCGCCCAGATCAAGGCGATGAAGCAGGTCGCCGGCTCGATCAAGCTGGAACTCGCGCAGTACCGCGAAATGGCGGCCTTCGCGCAGTTCGCCTCCGATCTCGACGCCTCGACCCAGAAGCTGCTGGCGCGTGGTGCGCGCCTCACCGAGCTTTTGAAGCAGGGCCAGTTCAAGCCGATGCCGGTCGAAGAGCAGGTCGTGTCGATCTTCTCCGGTGTGCGTGGCTATCTCGACGGCATTGCCATCAACCAGATCGGCCGCTTCGAAGCGAGCCTCCTGGGCGAGATCAAGGCGAAGTACCCCGAAATCCTCAATGCGATCCGCGCGGAGCGCGAGATCTCGAAGGCGACGGAAGCCAAGCTGCATGAAGTGATGGCCGCTTTCTCCAAGGCCTTCGCGTAATCTGGGCCTTCGCGTAACTCAAGTCGTTGAGAAGGGGCAGCAATGCCGAGCCTTAAGGACCTGAAGGTCCGCATCAACAGCACCAAGAACACGCAGAAGATCACCTCTGCGATGAAGATGGTGTCTGCGGCCAAACTGCGCCGCGCGCAGGAGCAGGCGGAAGCCGCGAGGCCCTATGCCGAGCGCATGGAGAAGGTGCTGGGCGCCTTGGCGGCCTCGATGGCGGGCAAGGACAACGCGCCGGCGCTCCTTGGCGGCACGGGTCGCAACCAGGTTCACCTCGTGGTCGTCATGACCTCCGATCGTGGCCTCTGCGGTGCGTTCAACTCGTCGATCACGCGCCAGGCGCGCAAGACGGCGCGCGACCTCCGGGCCGCCGGCAAGACGGTGAAAATCCTCACCGTCGGCCGCAAGGCCAAGGACCAAATGAAGCGCGAGTTTGCTGAGCAGATCGTTGCTTCGTTCGAGGAAATTGCCCGTCCGCGCATCACTTTCGAGACGGCCGAGAAGATCGCGATCCAGATCCGCAACATGTTTGCAGCGGGCGAGTTCGACGTTTGCACCGTGGTCTACAACAAGTTCAAATCGGCGATTGCGCAGATCGTCACCGTGCAGCAGCTCATTCCGTTCGCGAATGCCGTTGCCAACGAAAACAATGCCGGCCCGGCAGCGCTCTATGAATACGAGCCGAGCGAAGAAGCGATCCTCACGGATCTGCTGCCGCGCAACATCTCGATGCAGGTCTATCGTGCGCTGCTGGAAAATTCCGCCTCGGAACACGGCGCGCGCATGACCGCCATGGACAATGCGACCCGCAATGCGGGCGACATGATCAACAAGCTGACCATCAATTACAACCGGACCCGCCAGGCGAACATCACCAAGGAGCTGATCGAAATCATCTCCGGCGCTGAAGCTGTTTAACCTGGGCTGTCTAATCCGGAATACGGGATCGTTTTAAGGAGCAACCAATATGTCGAAGAACATCGTCGGCAAGATTACGCAGGTAACGGGCGCCGTCGTTGACGTGCAGTTCGGTGACGCCCTGCCCGCGATCTTGAACGCGCTGCATGTGCAGAACCAGGGCAAGCTGCTCGTTCTCGAAGTGGCACAGCATCTCGGCGAGAACACCGTGCGCGCCATCGCCATGGACTCGACCGACGGTCTGGTGCGCGGCGCTGAAGTCAGCGACACCGGCGCCCCGATCTCGATGCCGGTCGGCCCCGAGACCCTGGGTCGCATCATCAACGTCATCGGCGAGCCGATCGACGAGCGCGGCCCGATCGGCCACAAGCAGACCCTGCCGATCCACCGTTCGGCGCCGGAATTCTCCGAGCAGTCGACGGAAGCCCAGATCCTCATCACCGGCATTAAGGTCATCGATCTACTGGCGCCCTACGCCAAGGGCGGCAAGATCGGCCTCTTCGGCGGTGCGGGCGTCGGCAAGACCGTCACCATCATGGAGCTCATCAACAACGTCGCGAAGGCGCATGGCGGTTACTCCGTGTTCGCCGGCGTCGGTGAGCGTACCCGCGAAGGCAACGACCTCTATCACGAGATGATCGAATCGGGCGTCATTAAGCTCGATGGTCCGGGGTCGAAATGTGCCCTTGTCTATGGCCAGATGAACGAGCCCCCGGGAGCCCGCGCCCGCGTCGCCCTCTCTGGTCTCACCGTCGCCGAATACTTCCGCGATGCCGAAGGCCAGGACGTGCTGTTCTTCGTCGACAACATCTTCCGCTTCACCCAGGCGGGTTCGGAAGTGTCGGCGCTCCTCGGCCGCATCCCGTCGGCCGTCGGCTATCAGCCGACGCTCGCCACCGACATGGGCGCGCTGCAGGAACGCATCACCTCGACCAAGAAGGGCTCGATCACCTCGGTGCAGGCCATTTACGTGCCCGCCGACGATTTGACCGATCCGGCCCCGGCGACCTCCTTCGCCCACTTGGACGCCACCACCGTGCTTTCCCGCCAGATCGCCGAACTCGGCATCTTCCCGGCGGTCGATCCGCTCGACTCCACGTCGCGCATGCTCGACCCGCGCGTCATCGGCGAAGAGCATTACAACACCGCGCGCCGGGTGCAGGAAGTGCTGCAGGGCTATAAGGCCCTCCAGGACATCATCGCCATTCTCGGCATGGATGAGCTCTCGGAAGAAGACAAGCTCACGGTCGCCCGCGCCCGTAAGATCCAGCGCTTCTTGAGCCAGCCCTTCCACGTCGCCGAAGTCTTCACCGGTACGCCGGGCGTGCTCGTGAAGCTCGAAGACACGATCAAGGGCTTCAAGGGCATCGTCGAAGGTCTCTATGACGACCTCCCTGAATCGGCCTTCTACATGGTGGGCACGATCGAGGAAGCCGTCGCCAAAGCCAAGAAGATGGCGGAAGCGGCCTAAGGAATACCAGGGGCACCGATGGCACAAACCAGCGGCGCCCCTGTTGAGATTGCGAAACCGGCCCCGCTTTGGCCGGTTTCCGTCAAAGGGGTTCTCTTTGTCGGCCGCGAGATCGTTCTTCTGAAGAACGAGCGCGACGAGTGGGAACTACCGGGCGGCCGGCTCGAAGCCGGCGAGGAACCAGGCCCTTGTCTCATCCGCGAAATTTCGGAGGAGTTAGGGGTCGATGTGAAGCTGGGTGACCTCCTCGATTGCTGGCGCTATCCGGTGCTGCCGAACAAGGAAGTCCTCATCGTCACATTCGGGGTGCAGCCTCTGCCATCTGCGGAATTGCACCTCAGTCACGAACACAAGGCCTTGGGGCGCTTTCCGATCGCTGAGATCGCGGGCCTCCCGATGCCGGAAGGCTATCGGCGCAGTATCCGCGATTGGGCGCGCCGGCTTGGTCCCCGGTTAGGTCGTTGACATCTAAGAAGGGTGGAACATGGCGGATCAGGTGCATTTCGAGCTCGTCTCGCCGGAACGGCTGCTGTTCTCGGCCAATGTGAGCGAAATCGTCATCCCGGGCACCGAGGGTGACTTCGCGGTCCTGCCCGGACACTCCAACCTCATCTCGACCATCCGTCCGGGTGTCATCCATGTTATGGAAGGTACCCAGATCACGGACCGCATCTTTGTCGAAGGTGGCTTTGCCGAAGTGAACGACAAGGGTTGCACGGTTCTGGCCGAGCGGGCGCAGAAGGTCGACGAGATCGACCGCCGCCTCGCCGAGCAGGCGCTCTCCGATGCCCGCGAAGATGTCGAAGATGCCAAGAACGATCTCGACCGCAATGCGGCGCAGAATGCCGTGGCGATCGCGGAAGCGCGGCTCCACGCCCTTGAAGGCAGCGTCTACTAAGTTGGTTTAGAAGCGCGGCGTGGGACAGCGCCGCTGGCGGGGAAACTGAGATTTAACGCGGGAGCAGCGGCCGGTCATGGCGCATTGGACCCTCGATCAGATTCCTTGGGCTGAATTCGACGCGCACAGGGTCGATCCCGACATCGTCAAGCTCGTCAAGGCGGCCGCCTTGGTCGAGTATAACGGCGGCGACTACGCCACTTATCTCAATAACGTGTTTCATGATGATGACGGCTTCCGGGCCGTGGCCGGCGATTGGTCGCTGGAGGAAGTGCAGCATGGCGCAGCACTGGCGCGCTGGGCGAAGCTTGCCGACCCCAGCTTCGATTTCGATGCCGCCTTCAAGCGCTTCACCGATGGGTTCAAGATTCCCATCGACGTGAATGCTTCGGTGCGCGGCAGCCGCTGCGGCGAGTTGGTGGCGCGCTGCATCGTCGAAACCGGCACCTCATCCTATTATACCGCCCTGGCCGAAGCCTGCGCTGAGCCGGTTCTGAAGAATATCTGCCGCCGGATCGCCGCCGATGAACTGCGGCACTACAAGCTCTTCTACACGCATCTCAACCGCTATCTGGCGCAAGAAGGTCTCGGCGCCTGGGGCCGCTTCAAGGTGGCGATGTCGCGCATCACCGAATCGGAAGACGATGAACTGGCCTTTGCCTATTACGCCGCCAACCACGCCGACGAGCCCTATGAGCGCAAGCGCTTCTCGTCGGCCTATGCCAAGCGTGCCTATGCCCACTATCAGCCACCCCATATCCAGCGCGGCATCGCCATGGTCCTGAAGGCGGCCGGCCTCAACCCGCAAGGGCTGCTGCACAAGCCGCTCTCCCATTTCGCCATCTGGTTCATGCGCCGCCGTGTGGCGAAGCTGTCGGCTTCCGGGGCATGACGATGAGAGTTAGACACGCTCGGCGGCGAAACGCGTGGTTGCGACGCTAGGTAGCGCCTGCATCCGCTCCCACCAATCCTGCAAATGCGCCTGTTCCTGCAGCAACGTCCGGCCTTCCGCGGCGACACAGCCATAGGCCAGCATTGGCAGCAGGTGCAGGTCGGCGAGCGAGAGCGACTCTCCCAGTAGCCATGGCCCGTCGCTGGCCAGATCGTCGAGGGCTTTGAGCGCCAGCCGGGCCTTCATCATGGCCTTGGCGAGTGCCGCCACATCGGCTGGCTTTCCCGCTTTCGCAGCATCATCCAGCGCGACATAGAGACCCCAAACAAGCGGCCGATAGAGATAGCTGTCCATGACGCCGATCATCTGCATCATCCGCGCCCGAGCACGCACGTCGGAAGGCTGCAAGGCAGGGCCGGAAAAGGCCTCGTCGATATAGCGTGTGATGGCGGCGGTCTCATAGAGCGTGAAGTCGCCGTGGCGCAGTGTCGGAATGCGCCCGAAGGGATGCAGCTTCAGATAGGCGGCGTCGCCGGCATGGTCGCCAAAAATGTCGATCTCAAGCGGATCAAAGGCAACGCCCTTTTCGATGAGCGCCAATCGCGCGATGCGGACGTAGACGCTGTAGCTGGCGCCTAGAAGCTGTGGGTTAGCTGCGCTCATTTCGGTTCAGTTCTTCCGGGCGGCCCAGTTCTTCCGGTGGATTGAGCTCGACGAAGCGCCTGATCGCCACGTGGCTGTGGCTGTAGACTTGCCGGCGCAGCAGCACGACGAGGATCCCGAAGATCGCGGCGATGAAGGCCAGCGGATCTACCAGCCAGGCGATCCAGGCAAGACCGAAATAATAGCAGCGGATGCCGCCGCCAAAAGCCGTGAGCGCGCTGGTATAAACGATCGCCATCTGGTCGGCGAGTTCGAGGCGATGCGGGTAATCGTTCTTCGCGAGCGGTGCGGCACCGATCAAGGCGCAGCAGTAATTGTATTGCCGGAGCGCCCAGGTGAATCGGAAGAAGCCATAGACGAAAATGGCGATGAGCCCGATGAGCTTCAGCTGAAAGATCGTGGCGGTGCTGTGGGCGACGAAGGTCCAGCCGCCGAGCACGGCTTGTGCATCCTCGGCCTTCCCCAGCACACCGAGGAGGCCGGCGACGACCAGGATGGTGGCCGAGCTGAAGAAGGACATCGAATTCACGGTATGTCCGGTCAAGGCGGCATCGACGATGCGGTCCGGCCGTTCCATCAGGCGCTGCATCCAGACGCGCCGGGTCTGGTGCATCAATGCGTTCACATTCTTGCCGCGCCCCACAATTTGCGCGATGCGCTGATAGCCAAAGAAGATCGTCAGGAAAAATCCCAACCCGATGAAATCGAGTAGCGTCATCCGCCCGCCCTCATCGACCCGTCGCCTCATAATACTCGGCAACGCTTGCCTGGCTGCGGCTCTTCACCTGCCGTTTCAACAGAACCAGCACGACGATGCCGGTGGCGGCAATGAAGGCAAATGGATGAATGAACCAGGCCAGCCAGGCCATGGAAAAGTAGTAGGCGCGTATGCCGCCGTTGAAGCTGGTGGCCGCCAGCGACATGACGCGTGCCGAATGATCGGCAAAGCGGTCGCGCGCGGCGCCCTCCACCGGCGGCAAGGGTGCGGCCCCGATCAGCGTGCAGACGAAATTGAACTGCCGCAGCGCCCAGGTGAATTTATAGAAGCCGATGATGAAGAGGCCGATGAGGCCCAGCACCTTCAATTCGAACATCAGCTCGGATGACACGACCGTGAAGCCGAAGGACTGGATCACGGCATGGGCGTCGCCGGCACGCCCCAGAACGCCGAGCAGGCCGGCGATGATCAGCATCGAGGTCGAGGCGAAGAAGGTCGTCGAGGCCACCGAATGGCCGGTCAGCGACGAATCCAGAATCCGCTCCGGCCGGTCCAGCATGCGGCGCATCCACAGGCGCCGCAATTGGTGCATCATCTGGTTGAGGTTTCCGGGCGTCACGTCGTCGGAAGGCAGTTTATCGGCAAAGCGACCATAGACGAACCACAGCACCAGCATCCACGCGATAGCCAGCGCGTCCATCCAGCTGCCATCCAACCAAGGTATGGTCATCAAGATTCCGTCTTCAAAAAAATGATCAAATCTCAGGCCTGGTTGCCTAGGCCGGGTTGCGCTCGCGGCGATGGAAGCGGCGGCTGAAACCGCGCTCGAAGAAATCATAGATGGTCGGGCTCAAGCTTTCGAACTTCACGGCCAAGCGCCTGTTCTCGCGGTCGTTGCGCACGACCTTGGCCTCGATCTTCATCTCGAACTCGGCATGCTCGTCCTTGATCTTGATCTCGATCTCGACCGGCATCTCCACCAGCAGATGCCCGTCATATTGCTCGATCAGCAGGCCACCCAAGGACCAGTTCGTCGTATCGCAGACCTGGCCACCGATCCGCACGGTAAAGACGGGCAGCGGCATGCGCTTATCACGCCGGTGCTCGGGGCCCCGGACCTTGCTGAAGCCCATGGTAAAACTGGTCATGCCCGACACTCTCCCGCCATTTGGCCTGGAGCAGTGTAACAGATGCGCTGATTCCGTGGCCAGCGCATACGCTCGAAGGCCGGGCGGCGTATTCTATTTCAGTAACTTACCTGCCGGCACATGACTTAGAAATCGCTGTCGAGGGCCTTTCCTTCCGTCTCGACCACGGCGCTGGTCGGCCAAATGGCCACCCAGCGGTCGCGGGCGACGCCGCGATAATAGGGCAGGGCCGGCAGCCGCAAGGGCGAGCCGTCGAAATAGCTGACGATCACGCCGGCCGGGTTTGCCTTGGCCCAGGCAATGGCGGCAGCCCGGTCCGGCAACGACACCGGCGCTGACACGAGGCGACCGTAATAGTCGAATTCGCCGCGATAGGGGCCGAACACGGCGAGCGGCTGACCGGCATCCTCAAGCTCGCGCAGCCTTTCAGCCACCGGTTCCAAATCGAAGAACTGCCGCAGATTGAAGGGGAACTCGATATTGACGCAGGTCATCAGTAGCACCGGCAGGATGGCGACCTGGATGGTGCGCGACAGCAGATGCATGGGTGAGAGCTGCGCAATGCCGTAGCCTGCCACCAGCAGCACCAGCCCTGACGTCATGCCGATGCCGCCGATCCAGATCGGCAACGGCACGTCGAAGAACTGCCGCCACAGCGCGTCGAGATGCGCCGTGGGGATGATGTTCATCAGGAAGAAGAACAGGCCCAGCAGCAAAGCGAGCAGTGATGGCACGATGGCGTGGAAATCCTTGGCGCGGATCTCCTGTGTGGCCAAAAGGCGCGCACCCAGCAGCGAGAGCGGCAGGACGATGTAGATCATACCCTGCATCTGCCAGCCGCTCAGCAATCCGCCGAGCGTCGTGACGCCGAGTAAGCCAAGGCACAAACGGAAGCTGCGCCCGGCGCGCGCGCGCAACTGCTTTTCCATCGCGCGCCACAGCGTCTTCCACACGATCCAGGGATAGAGCAGCACCGGCACCAGGGCCAGCGACCACAATTCGCGTCGTGTCGCCTCGGTTGCCTGATGGAACCAGCCATTGCCGAAACTGAGGAAATCGGCCGGCAATCCAGCGATCCGCAACGACAGGATCCAACCCACCCACAAGACGATCGCAGGTGCCAGACTCAATATCAGCGGCATGTGCCAGGCGGGCCGGAAGGCAAGCATGATCCGGGCGGAACCGGCGGCATTCTCGCGTTCCGGTCCGGCGCCGATCTGGCGTGGCGCGATGGCGGCCAGCACCGGCAGCATCGCCCAGGCGGCATTGCCGATGGTGAAGAGGCTGAGGGCGATGCTGGCGGCAAAGATCACCCACCAAAACAGCGAGACCATGTTTCGCGTCGCCGCATGCCACAGCCGCGTCAGGGCGTGAAAACCAAGCGTTGTGAAGAACAAGCCCAGCGGTTCGACCTGCACCATGGTCACGATCAGGACGAAGGCCATCACGCCGGAAAGCAGGATGCGTGCGTAAAGCTCGGTCATCGCCCGGTGCGGCCATAGCGACAAGGCAGCGCTACCCGTCAGCCATAATGTGCCGAGGCTGGCGCCAAGGCCGAGGACGCGCGGCCATACATCGCCGATGCCGAAGGCCTGCCACCCCAGCAGAATGGCCCACAATGTCAGTGGCGGCTGATCGCCGCCGCTCAAGCCGTTGCGGAAGGGCGCCCAGCTGTGGTCCTGCCACATATGCCAAGCGGCCGACAGCGTCTCCAACTCGGCCGGCGCCGTGGGCGGTCTTCCCAGCAAGGCGCCGAACCCGACAATGGCCCACAGTAGAAAGGGTGCGACAAAGGCCCAACGCAGAAAAGTCGCGCCAGGCTCGCGGCGCTCGTCAGCATCGTCAAGTGTCGGCGCCTCACGCAGGGTGTCGCCGTCGCGTTCTGCCATGGTGGTTATTGTCCCGCCATCGGAGTGCCGCCTCAATCCGCTTTCTGGAAAACGTCGAATTGGAACACCGCCGTTTCCTGGAGCGCCGCCGCTTCCCATTCCTTGAATCCGGGCCATGCCAGAATGGCATCGCAATATTTCTGGCCGGTCTCATCCAGCGTCACGCCATAGGTGCGGAAACGCGTCACGATAGGGGCAAACATCGCATCGGCATTGCTGAAACCGCCCAACAGGAACGGCCCCTCGCCATTGGCGCCGCGGCGGCCGAAGCGTTCGCGCGCTTCGCTCCAGATGGCGTTGATGCGGACGATCTGATCGGTCACGAGATGGGCGCGCGATTCATGGCGCCGGTCGCGGGCGATATCCATCGGCATGTTCTGGCGCAAGGCGGCAAAGCCGGCATGCACCTCATTGGCAATCGAACGGCCGAAGGCGCGGGCTTCCGCGTCCTTGGGCCACAGATTGGCATCGGGCGCGATCTCCGCCAGATATTCGCAGATGGCCAGGCTCTCCCAGACCTTGATGGCGCCATGGATAAGCACGGGGACGGTACCACTCGGAGAATAGAGGCGGATGTGGCGATAAGTGTCGTCGGCCCGCAACGGAATCACCACCTCGCGGAACGGCAAGGCGGTCGCTTTTAGCGCAAGATACGGGCGCAGCGACCAGGAAGAATAGTTCTTGCTGCCGACGATCAGCGTCAGGTCGGTATGGCCCGTATCATCTAGCTTGGCGTCATTGGACATGGATTCGTTCTTTCCCCCGATTTCCGGATCGCCCCATCATAAGCGATGACATCATACCCTCAACTGTCAACCCAGCCGAACCTCTTGGCGGAGCGACAGGCGAGCGGCTAAGATCATGCCCGAATCAGCCCATTTTATGCCCTTTTCAAGGATCACGACCTTGCTCGATCATCTCGTCGCGCGCGCTGCCAAGGCCCATACATTGCAACCGCTCAGCACAAAATCGCTCGACAATTGGGCAAAGGCGCAGCCAGCCGCAATCCAGACCTGGATCAAGGCTGCTGGCTTCAAGGCCAAGCCGGGCAGCTTCCTGCTGCTGCCCAATGCAATGGCGTTCCTCGTCGGTGTCGAGGAAGGAATTGACCGCTGGTCGCTGGCCAACCTGCCGGCGAGCCTTCCTGCCGGAACCTATCAGCTGGTCGAGGATGACCTGTCGCCGGCGCAGGCCAGCGCCCATGCCTTCGCCTGGGCCATGGGCTGCTATCGCTTCGCGCGGTACCGCTCGGATGCCAAGACCTTTGCCACCCTCGTCTGGCCGAAGGGCGCCGATCGGGCAGCGGTCGAGCGTACCGTGCGTGCGATCGGCTTGGGACGCGATCTCATCAACACCCCGGCCGAACATATGGGTCCGGCCGATCTTGCCAAGGCGGTGATCAAGGTGGGTGCCGCGCACAAGGCCAAGGTCAGCGTGACGGTGGGCGATCAATTGTTGAAGCAGAATTACCCGACCATCCATGCCGTGGGCCGCGGCGCAGCGGCCGACCGCCAGCCGCGCCTCATCGATCTCACCTGGAAAGGCCCCGGTGGCGACAAGGGACCGCTGCTGGTGCTGGTCGGCAAGGGTGTGTGCTTCGACACCGGCGGCCTCGATCTCAAACCCCGCGGCGGCATGATGATGATGAAGAAGGATATGGGCGGCGCCGCCTCTGTCCTCGCACTCTCGCAGATGATCATGGAGGCGAAGCTGCCGCTGCGCCTGCGCCTCTTGGTCCCGGCGGTTGAGAATTCCGTTTCCGGCGCCTCCATCCGGCCGCTCGACGTGGTGAAGACCCGCAAGGGCATCACGGTCGAGATCAATGACACCGATGCCGAAGGCCGTCTCATCCTGGGCGACGCGCTGGCCGATGCCGACGCACAGAAGCCGGACCTGATGATCGATATGGCGACGCTGACCGGTGCCGCGCGTGTGGCACTCGGACCGGACGTGCCGGCACTCTTTGCCAATGACGACGAGATTGCCGAGGATCTCTTGCGCTATGGCCGCGCCGAGGGCGACCCGCTGTGGCGCCTGCCGCTGTGGAAACCTTACCGCCGCATGCTCGACAGCAAGGTGGCCGATATCGCCAATTGCGAACCCGGCAGCTTCGGCGGCGCCATCACAGCAGCGCTCTATCTGGCCGAATTCGTCTCGGAAAAGACCAAATGGATGCATATCGACACCTATGGCTGGACCTCAGGGCTGGGGGCCGGCCGGCCGGAAGGTGGCGAGCCCTTGGGCATCCGCGCGCTCTATGCCTTCATTGAGGGTTGGCTGAAGCAGGCCGCCAAGACTCCATTGCTGCCGCGCCGTGCTGCCCCCCGTCCGAAGCCGGGCCTGCGCGCGGCGGCGAAACGGCCGCTGCCGCGTCCCCGTTCGCGCCGCTGAAATCTTCACTTTGCCGCGGCCGAGGAATTTGCGTATCGGCCATTATCCTTAACGTCGCCCAATGTCTTTATCAGCCGGCGATACATCGGTCGGCATCTAACCTATTCTCCCGCGCTGCAGATTTGGCGCGGGCGGATCGGGTGTTTTTGGTTAACGCTTCCGCTGTTTGCATCGACCTTGGACCCGCCACCAACGCATTAAAATACTTCGCTTTTTTCGCTTCACCGCACATAATCACCGGACTATCTGGTTAGGATGATTTCGCGTTGAATACATCTGGATGTGTTTTGGATGAGCCGGACTGGCTGGCGGCGCTTCACCCCGATGCGGTGTCGGTCTATCGCTATTGGCGCGACCGGGCGGGCGCACGACAGATGCCGGCACGGGCCGATATCGATCCGGCCGACCTGGTGCCCTATCTGCCCAGCCTGATGCTGGTCGATGTCGACTGTTCCGGGGCCCGGCCGAACTATATCTATCGCCTGGTGGGAACGCGCGAGGTGGCGGTGCGCGGCAATGATCCTACCGGCAAGTCCGTGACGACCCATGCCTTCGGCCGATCCCTCGATGATGCGTTGGAGAATTATGATGCGGTGGTCGCGACGCGGGCGCCGCTGATCGACCTTGCCCAATTGCTGTCCTTTGACGCCATGATTCTGGACCGGGATAAGCTCTTTTTGCCCCTCGGACCGGATGATCGTACCGTCAACATGATCATGGTCTATACCGTACAGGAGAAGATCGGCTGAGCGCCGTTAATCAGATTTCGGTTAAGCAGGAGATTTCGCCCTGCCAGGGCTGCGGTGCTTGCTGCGCCTATGATTCCACTTGGCCACGCTTCTCACTGGAGGCCGAGGCCGATCTGGTCCTCATTCCTGAAAACCTGGTCGCCGCCGACAAAAGCGGCATGCGCTGCGAAGGCGATCGCTGTGCAGCGCTGGCCGGAGAGATCGGCGAGGCCGTCGGCTGCACCATCTATGGCCTGAGGCCGGATGTGTGCCGGGCCTGCCAGCCGGGCGATCCCGAATGCAACACCGCCCGGGCGCGTTACGGCTTCGCTGCGATCTAATTGCCGAGATTCAAAACCGTCTGGGCGCGCTTCAAGTCGAGCAGCTCGCTCTGCATCGATTCCAATCGGCCCTTAAAGGCGAAAAGCTGCACGATGGCGCCGCGGAAATTAGGGCCGAGAATCCTGGCGCGTGCTTGCAGGTCCATGCTCCAGAACGTCATGTAATCGTCGTGCGACAGGACCATCGGATCAGGCAGCGCCGCCTTGATCGCCTGGGCCTGATCGGCCGGCAATTGCGGGTCGACGATGATAATGATCGCGTCGCCCGGCATCTCGGCGTCGGTGACGATGCGGTCGGGCTTGCCGAAGCTCGTTTCGATCATGGCCAGTGACTTCGCCGTGCCGTCGGCGTCGGCTGGGGCATTCATCGGCTTGCGGCTGCGGATCCAGTAGATGCGGCGCTGGTCGGCCGCGCTGGAGAAGTAGAGCTGCATCTGCTCATTCTTCGGATCGGCTTCCGCGCCGGGGACCGAATCCTTCTTGCTCACCTTGCCCTTGCCGGCCTTCAGTGTGCTGTCGATGTGATAGACCGGCCATTCGTTGAGCACGCTGGAAATCAGCTTATCCATCAGCTTTTCCTGATAGATGCCTTCCAGATATTCGCCGTCGAGCTCGTCATTCAAGGGCATGTCGAGCGGGATATTGTTGATTTTGAGCCGTCCGTTATCGGCCGCAGCCAAACCGGTTTGTGCTGCCAGCAGCAGCGTGGCGAGAACGATCCGCAGCATCATAGAGCCCCCTCTTTGGCTGGCGTCGTCCCCACGCCTTCAATCTTTTGGCGGAAGGCCGCTATTTGCGCGAATATCCAATCGCGGAAGGCCTTCACCTTGGCCTGGCGCAACCCGCCCTTGCCATAGATCAGATAATATCCCGTCTCCAACACCACCGTCTGCGGAAAAGGCTGGATGAGGCGCCCGTTCTTCAAATCGTCGCCTGCCAGCATGGTGTTGCCAAGTGCGATGCCGAGCCCGTCGATCGCTGCCTGGATCATCAGGTTTGAATAATTGAAGGTGAGATTTGTCCTGAGTTCGAGATCGGGCACGCCTGCCGCCGCCAGCCAGCGCGGCCAGAAGTCGAACTGCGCCCGCCGCCAATCCATGTCGGAGATGAGCGAGAAGCGCGCGAGATCGCGCGGCTCGCGCAAAGGCTGGTCACCCGTGATGATGCTGGGGGAGCAGACCGGGAAGACTTCGTCCTGCAGCAGCAATTCGGCTTCGACCCCTGGCCAGCTGCCGCGGCCATAGCGAATGCCGATATCGACGTCGCCCTCGCCCACGGGGTCGAGGCGGTCGGTTGCGGAAATACGCACCTCGATCTCCGGATGCCGGGCCTGGAAATCATAAAGCCGCGGCACCAGCCATTTCGAGGCGAGCGAAGGGAGGGCGGAGACCGTGAGCGGCCCGCCACCGGGGAAAAGGCGCATTTCGGCCGAGGCTTCGGCCAGCTGATGGAATGCCGCCCGGACCGGGGGCAGGAAGCGCCGGCCGGCCTCGGTGAGCGACAGGGACCGGGCGCCGCGCTCGAACAGGCTCACGCCGAGCCATTCCTCCAGCGCCTTGATCTGATGGCTGATGGCGCTGTGGGTGACGTTGAGTTCGTCTGCGGCCTTGGTGAAGGAGAGATGCCGGGCCGCGCATTCGAAATAGCGAACAGCTTTCAAGGGTGGCAAGCGCATGGGTCAGGGCTTCCCTCAATGGAATCAAGGGGCCTGGGGCGATCTGAGGCAAGCTGCCCGGCCATGCTTGATTCAATCTAACAGAACAAGTGAGAAACGGTCGTTTGTATCCGCACCAATGCAAGCATAACTTCATCCCAACGGCAATGGTGCCGGTTAGGAAAATGTGAGGGTACAATGACTCAGATCAGCCTGTTTTCAGGGTCGGCCGCCACATCGCAGCGCAGCACCCGCCTCTTTTCGGATACCCGCGTTCCGGCCGGAACGTCGCCCTTGGCCCGTATCAGCGCCGTGGTGATCGCCTTCCAGGAATGGCAGGAGCGGCATCGCACGCGCCGCGACCTGATGCGCCTCAGCGACTACCAGCTCAAGGATATCGGCCTCAGCCGCTTCGATGCCGAAGAGGAATTCCAGAAGCCTTTCTGGCGGGCTTAAGCTCCCATGACGGGATTTAGGCGGGCCACAGCCCTTCTCGAGATCACCGTGCCGGTTCCTGCCCGGAACCTGGCCGGTGCCGCGGACCCTTCGGTCCGCCGGCATCCGTTGCTGGATGCCATTGGGTCGAACCCCCATTCGACCCAACCCTGGAGACTTGAAGCCACTACCTGACCCGGAAAATCCCATTGGGATCGAGCCCGCGGCGGGTAGTGGCACATTTTTCGGCCCCTCTCTAAACTGCATTCCATGAAAAGCTATTTCGAAAGCCTCGCCCGCTATAACCGCTGGGCCAATCGCCGCCTCTACGGCGCGGTCGCCGGTCTCAGTGCCGACGAGATCGCGGCGCCGCGCACGGGCTTCTTCCCGTCGCTGCTCAAAACACTCAACCATCTGATCGTTGCAGACCGCATCTGGTTGTCGCGCCTCACCGCGACACCCGACCCGGATGCCAAAGCACTGGACCAGATCATCGCCGCGGATTTTGCCGGTCTTACGGCACAGCGCGCGACTCTCGACGAGCGCATCATCGCTGTCGTGCGCGACCTTGCGCCGGGGCGGCTCGGCGAAGTGCTCGTCTACAAGACCATGGCCGGTTCGCCTTTCGAGACGCCGATCGACATGGTGCTGGCGCATATGTTCAACCACCAGACCCATCACCGCGGCCAGGCGCATGGCATGCTGTCGGGCACGGCGGTGCCGCCGCCTTCGCTCGATATGATCGTGTTTCTGCGCGAGGAAGCGACGGCCTGACCGGGCACCGAAGCGCCTCATTGTCTGGCGGAAGCGCCCCTCACCCCAACCCCTCTCCCCACCGTGCTTCCTATCTTAGCAGAGCCGCGCTGGCTCAAGTTACAAGGGGGACGGCTCGGTTCCGGAAATGGGAAAACCGTGAGCCTTACGCCGCGTGATCGAGCTTGCTGCGGCCGTGATTGCGGGTGAGCTGGCCGGCGGGGCGCACATAGCGCCAGACGCTGGCAGGCGGCAGGTTCTGCAATACACGCTCCTCCACCTCGCCGACGATGCCGAGGCGATTGCGCGGCAAGGGCGAGAAGAGGCCATAAGTGAACTGGATGAGCGGCGCACCTGGTTCCAGCACCGCAAAGGCCTGAGCGCCGATGCGCAGCTGGATCGACTTCTTGAGCGAAAGCAGCGGCAGGCTGGAGACGATGGTCGATACCGGCGTGACGTGGTGACGCTTCAGCAGCGACGGCAGATGCAGTGCGTCGCCCAGAAGTACCTTCACGCCGGGAAAGCGCTCGACCAGATGCTTGTGCAGCATGGGATCGCGCTCGATGACCACCAGGCGTTCGGCCGCCACGCCGGAGGCCAGAATGGCGCGCGTCACGGCACCGGTGCCGCCACCCAGTTCGACGACATAGCCAGTGAGGCTCTTGGGAATCTGACGCGCCATAGCGGCCGCAAGCTCTGGCCCAGAGACGGCGACCGCGCCGATGCTGCGCGGGTTCTTCAGCCACAACTTGAACAGCAGGCGAGAGTCTTTCAGCATGGGCAACGTAATCTGATGGGGCAGCTTGATGGACAAGCACCCAGTTTCGTTAAGGTCAATCTATCACTTTGCCAATCTGTCACTTTGGTCGTCCGGCGGCAATCCGCTTTGCGCCATGACGCGGTTAAATCGGGCGATTCGAGGTACTTGGCGGTCACTGTCCATGCTGGGCAAATGCTCTGTCAGGTTCCTGGCAGAAGGATCACCTTGCCCGTCGAACGTCGCCCCAGCAGGGTCTCAAAACCCTGGCGCCATGCGGTGAGGGACAGGGCGTGGGAGACATGGGGGCGCAATTGGCCGGCAGCCACCATGCCGGCCAGGGCCGAGAAGCCTTGGGCCATCAGCTCGGGCGCCTGGTGGCGGTAGGAGCCCCAATAGAAACCCAGCACGTCGACATTCTTCACCAGCAGGATGTTGGCGGGGATCTGCTGTACCGTGCCGGCAGCAAAGCCGATGACGATAAGGCGGGCATTCCAGGCGACGGCCCGCAAGGAAGCTTCGAAGATATCGCCGCCCACCGGGTCATAGACGACATCGGCGCCGCGACCCGCGGTCAATGCCTTGACGCGTTCCCGCACGTCTTCGGATTTATAGTCGATGACGTCGTCGGCGCCGTGCTTTGCAGCGATGGCGCATTTTTCGGTGCCGCCCGCCGTGGCGATAACCCGAGCGCCGAGCGCCTTGCCGATCTCGACCGCCGTCAAGCCCACGCCGCCCGCGGCGCCATGGACCAGCAGGGTCTCGCCCTTTTGCAGCCGCGCCTTCCACACAAGGGCTCCGTAGGACGTGCCATAGGCGATGGGAAAGCCGGCGGCCTCCGGGAACGCCATGCTGCCGGGGATGGCAAAGGTATCGGCCTCCCTGGCCACGGCGCGCGTCGCAAAGGCGCCATGATCGACCACCGCCATGACCCGGTCGCCGACCTGCCGGGAGGTTACGCCGGCGCCGATCGCAGCCACCGTGCCGGCCAGTTCAAGGCCAGGGACGAAAGGCGGGTTGGGCCTCACCTGATATTTGCCGGCCGTCATCAGTGAATCGGCAAAGTTCATGCCGGCGGCAGCGACATCGATCAGCATCTCGCCGGGACCGGCCTGCGGATCCGGCATATCGCCGAGGCGTAGGTTTTCATATCCGTTGGGCTGATCGCAGATGAGGGCGCGCATATCGACTCTTTCCGGCGATGAAATCGGCTGCCGGAGAGATATAGCAGAGAGCATGGTTGGAGGGAAAAGCCGGGGCGGGCGCTCAGGGGATTGCCTTCTCCCGCCCCGGCACTGCCGAATCAGATCAGTCGAATCAAATCAGTCGGGCGACATCAATCGAACAGAGGAACGACGATGTTGATCGACGGGCGCGGTTCGACATAGACCCGGCGCGGTTCGACATAAACGCGTTCGCGAACATAGACCGGGCGCTCGACATAGATCACGTCCGGTCCGTCATAGTCGTCATCGTAATAGCGCACGACCTGCGGATGCTTCTTGTAATGTCCGTAATGATTGCCGTTGTCGTGCCAGTATCCATTATTGTGCTTGTGCTTGCCGTCGGCCAAAGCCGGCGTCGCAGCCAGCGCGAAGCTGACTGCCAGCAACCCAGCGCCCATCCGACGCAAAATGGCGTTGCCCCGTTTGGGATCGCTCTTGGGCTTTGACGTTGAATGAGTCATGTCCCCATTCCTGCTTCTGGTTCTGTCGGCACATGACGATTGTCATGGCCCGACTCAGATAATAGGCAGCGGGCGAAGATGGCACTGTGATCGTTCGGTGGCGCACACCGCCGCGGCTTCACGAATGCGTGAGAGCAAGTTGGTGCCTGTTTGTACGCCCGATATTATTCCATTGCCGCTGCGACAAAAGTGCGGCTGCTACGGTATTTTTCTGCGATATCGACGCTGCCCATCCTAAAGGCGGCTGAAGCGGTAGAGCGTCACCTGGCGATAGGTTTCGCCAGGACGCAAGACGGCGTCGCCGAAGCCGGGTTCGTTGGGTGTGTTCGGGAAGATCTGCGGTTCGAGGCAGAGGCCGGCATGGGGGCCGAAGCCGCCGCCCTTGAGATAGCCGCCGTCATAGAATTGCAGGCCGGGCTCTGTTGAGAGCACTTCGAGGTGCGTGCGCTCCGATGGCGCTTCGAGACTCGCCACGAGGCGCGGTTCGGCGAGGCGCCGGCGGCCGAGAACGAAATTGTGGTCGTAACGTTGACCACTGGCACCCACCGCTTTGGGCTCGCGGAAATCGAAAGGCGTGCCGGTGACGTCGGCGATCTCGCCAGTTGGGATCAAATCCGCGGTGACAGGCAGGTAGTGTGCCGCTGGAATCTGCAGCCGGTGGGTGAGAATGTCCTTGCTGCCGTCCAGGTTGAAATAGCTATGCGTCGCCAGGTTGATGATGGTGGGGGCATCGGTCGTGGCGGTGAGTTCGATGCGGACGGCATCACCTTCCAGCCGGTATGTGCAGCGCATGTCGAGCGCGCCTGGATAGCCCTCCTCGCCATCGGCCGAGAGAAGGCCGAGCGTCACATGTGCATCGCTCTCACCGATGATGTCCCAATTGCGATGGGAAAACCCCTTGAAGCCGCCATGAAGATGCGTGCGGTCGCGCTCGTTGCAGGGGAGTTGATAATCTTTCCCATCGAGTGAGAAACGGCCGCCGGCAATGCGATTGGCATAGCGTCCGGCAACGGCACCGGCATGGACGGCGTGGGTCAGATAATCGCTGATGCTTTGAAAACCGAGAACGCGCGGTTTGCCGTCGAAGGTGAGACCGTGAATGCGCGCGCCATGGCTGAGAATGCTCAAGGTCAGAGCGCCTGAGGCCAAGCGGATTTCGCTGACCGCGAGGCCGTCTTTCGTCGTGCCGAAGGACGCGCGCGTCACGGGGTCAGTGCGCGTTATGGAATGCGTCGGCCAGCGCCTTGGCGCGGGCCGCCATCTCACTGATCGCCATGCCGGGCTTG
The DNA here is from genome assembly GCA_016183985.1 of Pseudomonadota bacterium. GTDB lineage: Bacteria > Pseudomonadota > Alphaproteobacteria > Dongiales > Dongiaceae > Dongia. The sequence goes on from JACPDN010000010.1 coordinate 707,599, forward strand.
TAGACCGAGGTGCCGATGCCAAAGCCATTAGCCCCGGCCTTCATGTAAGCCGCGATGTTGTCGGGCGCGACGCCACCCACCGGCAGCAGCAGCGTTTCCGGCGGCAGCACGGCGCGCCAGGCCTTGACGGCCATGGGCGGCAGCAATTCACCGGGGAACATCTTCAAGGCGTCGGCGCCGGCATCGAGGGCCGTGAAGGCTTCGGTTGGTGTTGCCACACCGGGGGCGGTCGCCATTCCCTTGGCCTTGGCGGCGCGGATAACGTCGGGCACGCAATTGGGCGACACCATCAGCTTGGCACCGGAAGCGGCGATGGCATCAACCTGCGATACGTTGAGGACCGTGCCGGCGCCGATCAGCAGCTTGTCGCCGCGTTCCTTGGCGCGCGCCACCATGCGCTTCAGTGTCTCCAGCGCATCGGGCGAATTCAGCGGCACCTCGATCACGCGCCAGCCAGCGGCATCCAGCGTGTCGACGGCGCCCTCGGCATCCACCGGCGTGATGCCGCGCAGGATGGCGATGAGCGGCAGCTCTTTGAGCCAGGGTCGCAGATCGGTCATCGAATGTCTCCAGCGAGCTGCCGCAACAAGCCGGCTTCACGCGCAATGGCGAAGAGGGCCGGCGGCAGAATGTCGTCGCTCTCCACCCGCTCCAGCGAGATGCCGGCGGTGTGGGCGGCGCGGTCATAGGTTTCGAGCAGTTTCACCGAGCCGATCGCGGTGACACGTGTACCGGCATGATGGGCCTTGAGCCAGCCCAGCGCGTCCTTCATCTCGGCACTGATGAGCAGACCGGAGAGATAGCTGGGCGCCTCGGCAGGCGTCAGGCGCGCGAACAGTGACAGGCTGCGCACGGTGAAGAGGAGATGCGTGATCGCTGGCGCTTCGGCGGCGAAGGCCGTGGCGAAGCCGCGATCGAAGGCGGCGCCGTCGAAGATTTCCGCCTCGCTCGGTCCCGGCATCACCTGGGAGAGGCTGCCGCCCTTGCGCAGATGGCCATAGAGCTCGCCGGTCATGTAGGTGCGGAAATCAGTGAGGATGCCGTGCTTGAGGATCGCCCATTTGGCATGGGTGCCGGGCAGCAGGAACACGCCGTCGCGCTGCCCCCGGGTGAGGAGGGCGCCCAGCATCTGGCATTCTTCGCCGCGCATGACATCGGCGCCGCCGGCTTCGTTACGGGCAGCACCGGGCACGATCCGCACCGCGTTGCCAGCAAAGTCCGCAATCTCGGTCAAACGCCCGCCGATCTTGGTGAGGTCGACCGGGGTTTCCAGATATTGCGCCTCGCGCCAGCCGGCGCGGCTGCCGACCATGCCGGCCATGACGATGGGCGCGCCGCCCTTCAGCCAATCGCCGGCGAAGGCCCGCAAGGATTCGGCAAAGGCGCGGTCCTTGACCGCAAGCAGGCCCTGGTCATCGGCCTTGGCGGCGACCACGCCGCCGGCCGGGTCAAGCGCCCAGGCGCGGCGGTTGCTGGTGCCCCAATCGACGGCGATGCAGGCGATGCTTGCGGCCATAGCCGTCAGAGCGTCTTCACGCCGCCGATGACGAAATCATCATTGGCGCGGGCGCCGAGCGGGTTGCGCAAGGGCGCACCGAAGGCCGGGGCCTCGATTTCGAACACGTCACCGGGTTGTGTCACGATGCCGTCACCCACCGACAGGGTCGCCGTGCCGAAGAAATGGATATGGAGATCGCCCGGACGGCGGAACTGGCGATACTTGAAATGGTGGAATTCGAGATTGCTGATCGTGTGCGACATGTTTTTCTCGCCGCTGACGAACGCCTTCTTCCACAGCAATTTGCCGTCGCGGAAGATGCGGCTTTCGCCCTCGACACTTTCGGGCAAGTCGCCCAGCAGCAATTCCGGGCCGAAGGAGCAGGCGCGCAGCTTCGAATGCGCGAGATAGAGATAGTTCTGCTTCTCGGTCACATGGTCGGAATATTCATTGCCGATGGCAAAGCCCAGACGCCAGGGCTGGCCGTCCGGGGCGTTGAGATAGATGCCGGCCACTTCCGGCTCCTCGCCGCCATCGAGCGCGAAGGCGGGGAATTCGAGGGCAGCGCCGGGGCGGGCGATGCAGGCGCCGTCGCCCTTGTAGAACCACTCCGGCTGCACGCCGGCTTTATCGTCTTTAGGCTTGCCGCCATCCAATCCCATTTTGAACATCTTCATGGAATCGGTCAGCGTCTCGGCGGCGCCGGCCACGTTCTGGTGCATCTTGTCGCGCGTATCGGCCGAACCGAGATGGGTGAGGCCGGTCCCGGTCACCAGGCAATGCGCCGGATCGGGATGGTCGACGGGGGTGAGGAGGGCATTGGCGGCGATAAGGGCGGCATAATCCAGCACCTCGCCATCGCCACGGCCGGTGACTTCATTGGCCAGGCTCTTGATGTTGCCGGCCAAAGCCGATTGCGCAAGGTCGATGACACTGGCGGCATTCGGGACCGTGATGGCCTTCGAGCCTTCAATGCGCGCGACGCCGCGCTGGCCGTTGCGGCTGAACTGGATAAGACGCATGGGATCGGTCCTTTTAGGATTTCTTCTTGTAGTAGACGTCGATGCAGACGGCGGCCAGCAGCACTAGGCCCTTGATGACCTGCTGCAGATCGATGCCGATGCCAAGGATCGACATGCCGTTGTTCATGACGCCCATGATGAAGGCACCGATGACGGCACCGATGATCTTCCCCACCCCGCCCGAGGCCGAGGCGCCGCCGATGAAGACCGCGGCGATGACGTCGAGCTCGAAGCCCAAGCCCGCCTTGGGTGTCGCCGTGTTGAGGCGGGCGGCGAAGATCAGGCCGGCAAGGCCGGCGAGAACACCCATATTGGTGAAGGTGAGGAAGGTGAGGCGCTCGGTGCGAATGCCTGACAGGCGCGCTGCCTTTTCATTACCGCCCAGCGCATAGATGCGCCGGCCGATCGTCGTCGAGGAGGTGACGAAGGCATAGAGCACGATGAGGGCGAACATGACGATGAGCACGTTCGGCAGGCCCTTATAGGAGGCCAGCAGATAGGAGAAGAGCACGAAGCCGGCGGCGATGAGGATGTTGCGGCCGATGAAGAACAGGGTCGGCTCTTCCGCCGTGCCGTGCTTCGATTGGTTTTGCCGGTCGCGGTAGTTGAAATAGATGACCAGCGCCGTGACAACGATGCCGATGAGCAGCGAGACGGTGTTGAAGCCCTCTGGCACGAAGCTCGGCAGGAAGCCGGAGCTTAAGAGCTGGAATTCCTTGGGGAACGGCCCGACCGACTGGCCGTGCAGGATGTAAAGCGCCAAGCCCTTGAAGACGAGCATGCCCGCCAAGGTGACGATAAACGACGGGATCTTCAGATAAGCGATGAAATAGCCTTGTCCCGCGCCGATGGCGCCCGCCAGCACCAGGCAGAGCATGGCGGTGATCAGAAAATGCACGTGGAACTGCACCATCAGCACCGCAGCGACGGCGCCGATGAAGCCCACGACCGACCCGACCGACAGATCGATATGGCCCGCCACGATCACCAGCAGCATGCCGAGCGCCATGATGACGATGTAGCTGTTCTGCAGGATGAGGTTGGTGAGGTTGACCGGCCTGAACAGGATGCCGCCGGTCGCGACCTGGAAGAACACCATGATCAGGATCAGCGACAGCAGCATGCCGTATTCGCGGATATTGCTCTTGATGAAGCGCGACAGGCTGGTCGTCGCATGCATCTCGTCGTTGGCGGTTGCTTGGCTCATCTCAATCTTCCCATGACTTCATGATGGCGCGCATGATCTTCTCCTGCGACGCCTCCTTGGCCGGCATTTCGCCCACCATGCGACCTTCGTTCATCACATAAATGCGGTCCGAAATGCCGAGCAGTTCCGGCATTTCCGAGGAAATGACGATGACGCCCTTGCCGGCATCGGCGAGGCTGTTGATGATCGAATAGATTTCATACTTGGCACCCACGTCGATGCCGCGGGTGGGCTCGTCGAGGATCAGGATCTCGGGCTCGGTGAAGAGCCATTTGCTCAACACGACCTTCTGCTGGTTGCCGCCGGAGAGGTTGACGGTCTGCTGGAAGACGCTGGAGCAGCGGATATTGAGGTCGCGGCGGAACTTGCTGGCGATCGCCAATTCCTTGCCGTCGTCGATGACGGCGTTTTTCGAGACGCCTTTCAGGTTGGCCAGCGTCACATTGCGCTTGATGTCGTCGATGAGAACCAGGCCGTAATTCTTGCGGTCCTCGGTCACGTAGGCGATGCCGTTATCCATCGCCTTCTGGATGGTGCTGACATCGACCGTCTTGCCGTGAAGCTTGACCTCGCCGGTGATGTTCTGGCCATAGGCTCTACCGAAGATGCTCATGGCAAGCTCGGTGCGGCCGGCGCCCATCAGGCCGGCGATGCCGACGACCTCGCCCTTTTTCACATGGATATCGACGCCGCGGATCTTTTCCTTATCGGCATGGATGGCATCGAAGACGCGCCAGTTCTTCACCTCGAAAATCGGTTCGCCGATCTTAGGCGTCCGTTTCGGGTACCGGTCCTTCAGTTCCCGGCCAACCATGGCGCGGATGATGCGATCTTCATTGATCTCTTCGCGCTGGCAGTCGAGATGATCAACCGTCGACCCGTCGCGCAGCACCGTGATGCGGTCGGCGACTTTCAGGATCTCGTTGAGCTTATGGGAGATGAGGATCGAGGTAATGCCCTGCCGGCGGAATTCCATCAGCAGTTGGAGGAGGGCGTCGCTGTCACTCTCATTCAAGCTGGCGGTCGGCTCGTCGAGGATGAGAAGTTTCACTTCCTTCGAGAGGGCCTTGGCGATCTCCACCAATTGCTGCTTGCCGACGCCCAGATTGGTGATGAGGGTGCTGGGCGTTTCCTTGAGGCCGACTTTCTCCAGCAGCGCCTTGGTGCGCGCGAAGGATTCGCCCCAATTGATGATACCGTTCTTGGCCGGCTCGTTGCCGAGGAAGATGTTCTCGGCGATGGAGAGGAGCGGCACCAGGGCCAGCTCCTGGTGAATGATGATGATGCCGAGCTTTTCGCTGTCGGCAATGTCGCGGAAACGCCGCTCCTCGCCCTTGAAATGGATCTCGCCCGAATAGGTGCCATGCGGGTAGACGCCGGAGAGCACCTTCATCAGGGTCGATTTGCCGGCGCCGTTCTCGCCGACGATGGCGTGGATTTCACCCTCGTTCACGGTCAGGTTGACGTTGTCGAGCGCATTCACGCCGGGGAAGGTTTTGACGATCCCCCGCATTTCCAGAATGGGCATCGTTAGGGTGGTGTCCATGACGCATCCTCAAACTCGGCCCGGATGTCGAATAGATTGCAGGAAAGCGGCAATCCGGGGAACAAAAAAAGCCGGCCAAAACGCTGGTCGGCCTTCGCAATTTTCCGAGGGTTTGCCCCGGTTCTTTATCCGAAAGCCAGATTCGCCGAAGTAGAACGGGCCCCGCGCGGGTCTGGCGCGGGGCCCGTCCGATCCGGCGGACCGGTTACTGGGTGATCTGGTCTTTGGTGTAGTAGCCACTGCCGATCAGGATCTCTTCCCAATTCTTGGCATCGACCGCCACCGGCTTCAGCAGGTAGGCCGGAACCACCTTGACGCCGTTGTCGTAGGTCTTGGTGTCGTTGACTTCCGGCTCCTTGCCGCTGGCCATCGCGTCCACCATGTTCGCGGTCACCTTGGCAAGCTCGCGGGTGTCCTTGAAGATGGTCGAGTACTGCTCACCGGCGATGATCGACTTCACCGACGGAACCTCGGCGTCCTGGCCGGAGACGAACGGCATCTTCATGTCGCCGCTGCCATAGCCGACACCTTTCAGCGACGAAAGAATGCCGATCGAGAGGCCGTCATAGGGCGAGAGGACCGCATCGACGCGCTTGTCGGTGTAGTAGGCCGACAGAAGGTTATCCATGCGTGACTGGGCGACGGCGCCGTCCCAACGGAGGGTGCCCACCTTGTCCATGCCCATCTGGCCGGACTGCACGACCAGCTTGCCGCCGTCGATATAGGGCTGCAGGACCGACATGGCGCCGTTGTAGAAGAAGAAGGCGTTGTTGTCGTCCGGCGAACCGCCGAACAGCTCGATGTTGAACGGACCCTTGCCGTCCTTGACGCCCAGCGCGTCGGTCAGCGTCGTCGCCTGCAACACGCCGACCTGGAAATTGTCGAAGGTGGCGTAGTAGTCGACATTGGCCGAATCGCGGATCAGGCGGTCATAGGCGATGACCTTGACGCCGGCATCATGGGCTTTCTGGAGAATGTCGGAGAGGGTCGTGCCGTCGATCGCGGCGATGACGAGAACCTTCACCCCTTTGGTCACCATGTTCTCGATCTGGGCGAGCTGGTTGGGGATGTCGTCATCGGCATACTGCAGATCGGTCTGGTAGCCCTTTTCGGTGAATACCTTCACCATGTTGTCGCCGTCGGCGATCCAGCGGGCCGAGGACTTGGTCGGCATGGAAATGCCGATAAGGCCCTTGTCTTCGGCAAAGCTGTGCGTGGTCAGCGCGAAGACGCTGAGTGCCGCCGCCGCCAGGAACGTTTTCAAAGATTTCACTGTGGTCCTCCCATCAGAGTTTGTGGTCGATCGTGGTCTTCTTTCGTCATGCGCGGTCTTCAAAAAGGCGCATCCGGCAAATGATAGGGCCGCTTGCCAAACGTGCCGCCACACAAAACGGTGATCTTCCGGGCTGATTGCGATGGTTGGGCCCATCTTGCGCGCCGTTGGAGCGGACGGATATCCGCTGCATTCGGGCGAGCTCCTCCCAGAGGATATGTTTTGCGCCGACTTGATTTTCGTCGGACACGGTAGTCTTCTTCTTGAATTGCGGCTTTTATCATACAAAATAATCTGCGGCAACGCTCGTTTGTATGATAAATAGCAACCGCTGGCGCTGGGCAAGAGGGCTTCGGCCGATTGAGGGGAAACGCATCAAGGCTGAAGAAATGCGTCTCTTATCGGTGTAGAAAAGCCTTACATTAAATGGGGAGAAGTCTCGAATATGAGAGGCAAGACGACATCCGCCAATGCTGTGCCGGCCATGCGGGGCAGCCTGCATCGCAGCGTGGCGCAGGATATCGGCGCGCGCATCCTGAATGGTGAATTCGCGCCGGGCACCTTGTTGCCCAACGAGGCGGAATGGTGCGCCAGCTTTGGCGTCAGTCGCACCGCCGTGCGCGAAGCCATTAAAATGCTGATGGCCAAGGGGCTTATTCTGTCGCGGCCGAAAATCGGCTCGCGCGTCCAACCGCGCACCTCATGGAACCTTCTCGATCGCGATGTGCTGAGCTGGTACTGCGCCGCAGCAAATCCCACGCATTTTCTGGTGCATATGCAGCAGGTGCGCGAAATCCTGGAGCCGGAAACGGCGGCCCTTGCGGCGGTCAATCGGACCGACGGACAGATGGCCGAGATCGAAAATGCGTTCAACGCGATGGCGGAGGCCAAGACCCTGAGTGCCTGGAACGCCGCCGATGTGGTTTTCCACCAGGCGATCCTGCTCGCCGCCGGCAACGAATTGCTGGTGCCGCTCGGCCTTGTCATCGAATCGGCCCTCGGCAGCATGTTCAACTATACCGCCAGCCAACGCGGCGATATTGGGCGCACGTTGCCGGGACATGCGCGCATCCTGGCGGCGATCCGCGGCCGCAAGCCGAATGCGGCAAGACTTGCGGTGCGCCAGCTCTTGCGCGATACCGGCCGGGTCGTCGATCAGGTGACCAGCAGCCGCCCGAAGCGGCCACGTGCCGCCAAGGCATGACGACCGGCTTCACGCCCCATTCTTTCGTTCCGAACTGACAGGTGACTTCATGGATCTTTCTTCACTCGCCCGCTATCCGTCGCTCAAGGACAAGGTGGTTTTCGTCACCGGTGGCGGTTCCGGGATCGGCGCCGCCATCGTCGAATCCTTTGTCGATCAAGGGGCCAAGGTCGCCTTTGTCGATGTCGATGTGGAGGGCAGCAACAAGCTGCTCGATCAATTGCAGGCGCAATACAACACAAAGCCGATGTTCATCAAATGCGACCTTACCGATACCAATGCGCTGCGGCAGACGGTCAAGGATATTGCCGCGGCACTCGGGGATATCGAGGTTCTGGTCAATAACGCCGCCAATGATCAGCGCCATAAATGGGAAGATGTGACGCCCGAATATTGGGACAACCGTGTCGCCATCAATATCAAGCAGGCGTTCTTCTGCATGCAGGCAGTGCTGCCGGGCATGATCAAGAAGCAGGCCGGTTCCATCATCAATACCGGTTCGATCAGCTGGAAGGCGAAGCAGGGCGGCATGCCGGCCTATACCAGTTCCAAGGCGGCGACCCATGGCCTCACGCGCGGCATGGCGCGCGATGTCGGCAAGGATAACATCCGCGTCAACACCGTCATCCCGGGCTGGGTGATGACCGAGCGACAGCTGACTCTCTGGGTCGATGCCGAAGCCGAGAAGGAAATCGACCGCCAGCAGGTTCTGGCCGGCCGCGTGATGCCGGTGGATCTCGCGCGCATGGTGCTGTTCCTGGCCTCGGACGATGCCAAGATGTGCTCGGCGCAGGAATTCACCGTCGATGGCGGCTGGGTCTGATCAGGCGTCGGGATAGGTAATAGACAGAACTTCCAGAGTTTCCGGCCCGGTGGGTGTGCGCAGTGTCACTGTGTCGCCCACCGCGGCTTTCAGCAGCGCCCGCGCGACGGGCGAAATCCAGCTGACGCAGTTATTGTCAGCGTCAATTTCATCGATGCCGACGATGGTCACCGTGACCTCGGAATCATCTTCCCGGGCATAGGTGACGGTCGCGCCGAAAAAGACCCGGTCACGCCGCGTCTGCCTGGCGGGATCGACCGCTTCGGCGGCGGCCAGGCGCTTGTCCAGAAAGCGCAGGCGCCGGTCGATCTCGCGCAGGCGCCGCTTGCCATAGATGTAATCGCCATTCTCCGACCGGTCGCCATTGCCGGCCGCCCACTCGACGACCCGGACGATCTCCGGCCGCTCGACGCGCCACAGATGACGCCGCTCCTCTTGCAGGCGCACAAGGCCCGCCGGGGTGATGTAGTTCTTCGAACCCGCCGGAATGGGTGCTGCTTCGTCCTCGTCATCCTCGGCCTGGAAGCTGAGGTCGTCGCCTTGCATTTCGAGGGTACTCCCAATCTTCACCGCCGCCCCCCTTTAGCGCCTTTAGCGGCGAAAGCCAAAGGCGCTCCTTAAAACGCCAACATGCGTCCCTCAATAGTAGAGGAATGGAATATTTTCAGAGACGCTCCCGGGTGACTGGCTCTAGGAAAATAAGTATAGCACTTCACTAAATGTAGTAGTCATTTCAGGAAGAGTATCAATATCAGCCGTAGGAAATCATATAATAGTGTGGGTATATATCAAGGTTCGCCGCTTTATTTGGCTATACCAACCACGAAAGACGTAATTCTTATTGGCCTTCTATAAAAATATTGAAAAACCTCACACTATTTTATCTAAAAGAGCGCTACGAACGGGCAGACACTTTAATCCCTTCCCGGCACACTCCCCAGCATTATTGGCTGTAATAGCTCGACCTCAATCGCGCTCTGGAGAGGCTGTTTTGGGTCACTGAGATATTGCTGCCGAGACGGGTCATTTTGGGGAGCGACACATGGCCACCGACACCACCAACATTTCGACCGAAACCGTTGCCGGCAATCAGCTGCAGGAGGGTGATGTCGAGCAGGGGCATCTGACGCAATCGAATGCGCCGGTTCCGGTCCAAGTACCGGCGGGCGAGAATGTCGTCCGTATCCAGGTGACGCCAGGCGAAACCCTGCAGCTTCCCTTCCCGACGGATGGCCTGGTCGCCAAGCTCTCCCCCGACAACGCCAACCTCGCCGTGAAGGTGGGTGACATCACCGTCATCCTGCTCGGCTATTCGGAAGCGACTGCGGTCAGCGAAGTGACCCTCCTCGGCAGCGACGGCCAGCCTGTCGACGTGGTGACCGTCCTCGCCAATACCGACCCCAATCTCGACATCGCCACGGCAGCCGGTCCCGGCGCCGGCGACCAGGGTACGGGCGCCGACAACAATGGCGGCCTGTTCACGCCGTTCGATCCCGCGGCGGGAATCGGCGGCCTCAATGCCATTGGCGGCCTCGACCCGACCGCCCTCAATTACAACCTCGTGCAGCGTGAGTTTCCCGAACTGCTCGAGAATGACGAAATCGACACCACCCCGACGCTGGTCAACATCAGCCAGGGTGCCGTCATCAACGAAGATGATCTCTCGCTCGGCGACGAAAGGCAGTTCAAGCTGCCGCCGGACCAGGACGGCGATTACCAGAGCCAGATTGGCAATGAGCTCGCCAAGATCCTTGGCCCAGGCTGGAGTGCCTCAACCGGCGGCAAGCAGGGCGACGGCAACGACCCCTTCGACACCACCGACAATGAAGGCGAAACCCCGGGTGCCGTCGATGACAATGGCTATGGCGTCGACCTTGACCGCGAACCGTTGACCAGCACCGCCGTCATCAACATTAATTTCCACCAGGACGTTCCCGGCAAGATCAGCTTCCAGAACGGCGGCACGATTCCGCTGCTCGACCAGCTGCAAGCGATGGGCCTGACCTCGCACGGCCACGAACTGCTGTTTAAGCTGCTGCCGGCCGTGGCCGATGATCTCAGCACGCCGGGCATTGACGAAAGCCACGGCGAAGCCCTGGTCGCCTATTACGTCAGCGAGGGCGAAGGCGCCGAAGCTACCATCGTCTTCTCGATCGGTGTGCGCGAACAGAATGGCGACAACGCCACCGACTTTCATATCGATTTCACCATCTATGGTCCGATCGACAATCTGCCCAGCATTGCCGATGCCAATGGCGACATCTCCGATATCTTCGATATCGACGTGCCGTTCTATATGGTGGATTCCGACGGCTCCGTGACCCCGGCCCCGACCGGCGCCAATGGTGTCAATTTCCACAGCATCGACGACATTCCCGCCTTCGGCGAATTGGGAATGGAAGGCGGCGAGGGCAACGACGTTGGCCACTGGGTCATCAACCCGACCAATAGCAGCGTTGTCCATGACGAGACTGACGGCGTGCAGAGCGGCGGCAGCGCCATCGGTGGCGATGGCGATATCGATCCAACCACGCAGAATGAGAACGATGCCGACATCGACGTGAGCGGCATCCTCTCGCATGTGGGCTGGAGCGGTCTCACGCCGATCGGCGCGGCCGAGACCGAGATCACCGTCAGCTTCGGCGCCGACGGCAAGGCCGAGGGCAACAAGGAAGCCGGCAAGACCGTCTTCACCGGTGACGGCGATGCCAACGCCACGGCCTATCAGCTCTTCATCGGCGACGCTGCCAATCCGCTGGAAGGTGGCCAGACCAACTGGACTATCACGGTCAACGGCCAGGTCTTGGCTGTTTATGCCGAGCAGGTCGATGCCAATACCATCATCGGCTATGCCCAGGATGGCGAAACCCAGATTCCGGTCTTCATTCTAACCATCAATCCCAATGGTGGTTGGACCGGCAGCGACCTCACGCTGGTGCAGTTGCACCAGGTCAACCAGGGTGATCCCACGGCCGGCGATGAAAGCACGCCGCCGCTGATCGTCTATGGCCCGGACGAAAGCACGGCAGAGATCTCCGTGCGCGCCACCGATTTCGACGGCGACAGCATCGACAAGAGCCTCACCATCGAGATCCAGGACGACGCGCCGACGGTCGGTGCAAACAATCTGGTGAAGCTCGATGACGATGCGCTGCCTGGCGGCAATGCCGGCGGCACCGGCGACGACATCAATGCGCAAAATGTGACCGGCACGCTGACACACAGCTATGGCACCGACGGCACCGGTACGTTGCTGCTGACCGGCGCGACGTTGCCGGACGGCTTCACCGTGGCGGTGAGCGATGGCGGCAAGACACTGATCATCTCGCAGGACGGCGTCGAGGTGCTGAAGGTCGCGTTGAGCGACGACACCAATGGCAGCTATACCGTCACGCAGCTGGCGGCGATACATCATCCGGCCGGCCAGGACGAGAACAACCTGGACTTCACCGTCAACTACCAGGTGAAGGACAGCGACGGCGACACCGCCAACGGCACGCTCGCCATCAACGTCGATGACGACACGCCGAAGGTCACCGGTGTTCACTACGACACCCCGCTGCTGGGTATTGTCGATGAAGACAAGCTGCCGGGCGGCATCGAGGGCGGCCCGCTCGATATCGGCGCCTTTGGCGCCAGCATCGGTGGCAAGGTTCTGGTGGCGCCGGGCGCTGACCAGCCTGTCACCTTCACCTTTGCCGAATCCACCGGCACCGCCGTCGACGTGCTGGGCCTTGCCCTGCCGCCGACCTTCGCGCTCACCGACCTCAACGGCAATCCGGTGACGTTGGTGGTGGACAATGGCGGCACACCGGCCACGCTGAAGGGTGTTGCCGCCGGTGTGGACATCTTCACCATCACCCTCGACAAGGCGACGGGTGAGTTCACCTTCACGCTCAACCAGCCGGTCAAGCACCCGTCGGACGGCAACCCGTTCGGCTCGGGCAGCCTGGAAGACTCGCTCCTGACGCTCGGCTTCAACGTCAAGGTGACGGATGCCGATGGCGACAGCGACACGGCGCAGCTCTACTTCAAGATCAATGACGACACGCCGACCGTGGCGGACAACGCCAAGATCCAGCTCGATGACGACGCGCTCGCCGGTGGCAATGCGGGCGGCACCGGCGATGACGCCGACGGGCTGAACGTCACCGGTACGCTTGCCCATAATTACGGCGCCGACGGCGCCGGCACGACGCTCCTCACCGGTGCGACGCTGCCGAACAACCAGGGCTTCACCCAGTCTCTCTCCAGCGACGGCCTGACCCTGACGATCTCGCAGAGCGGCACGCCGGTCCTGCAGATCGTCCTCACCGACACCAGCAGCGGTAGCTATACCGTCACCCAGTTGGCAGCGATCAAACACCCCGCGGGCTCCAACGAGAACAACGTCGAATTCACCATCAAATACAATGTGACGGATGGCGACGGCGACACGGTCGGTGGCCAGGTCAAGATCAATGTCGATGACGACACCCCGATTCTCAATCCCAATGCCGCCGCGATCACCGTGACCATTGAGGAAGACGGCATGTCGCTGTCGACGGCTGACAAGTCGGAAGGCAACAAGGATGCCGGCGATTCCAACAGCGATGACGAAGCGGCGGGCCTCGCCGGGTCGCTGAGCGGCCTGTATCTGGCCGGTGCCGACAAGCCGCTCACCATCAGCATGCTGACCAACACCAGCGGCCTGCCGGCCCTGATGTCGGGCGGCGTGGCCGTCACCTATTCGGTCAGCAATGGTGTGCTGACCGCCAAGGCCGGTGCCAATGTCGTCTTCACGCTGACCGTCAACAGCGACGGCTCGTGGGCCTTCGACCTCCAGGACCAGCTCGATCACGTGGCTGGCAATGGCGAGAACAATGCGCTGAAGCTCGTCGGCGGCGGCTCGGTCGATGCGATCGATTTCTCCGCGCTGATCGTCGCCACCGACAATGATGGCGACAAGGCGCCGGCGCTGCCGGCTGGCAAGTTCGCCATTGCGATCCAGGACGACGTGCCGGTCGCCAATGACGACCACCAGTTCATGAAGGAATCGGAGCACACCATCACCGGCAATGTGCTGACCGGTGACGGCAAGGACGGCGACACCGCGACCGATCTGCCGGCGCAAGCCGACCATGTCGGCGCCGACGAACCCGGCCGCATCACCCAGGTGCATTCGATCAACGTCAATGGCCCCGTGACGAATGTCGATAACGGCGACAATGCGCTCGATGGCGACACCGTGGTGGTGCAGGGCCAGTACGGCAAGCTGACCATCAACGAGGACGGCACCTACAGCTACACGCTGGATCCGGCCTTCGACATCAACACGCTGACCGCAGACCCGGTCCATCTCGGCCGCTCCGGCACCGGCGCCACCGCCTCGGAATGGGTGGCGCAGGGCTTCTCGATGACGGCGACCAAGTTCGATGGGTCGGTCGGCACCATCAGCTATGACGCCAACGGCATCGGCGTCTCCGGCACCAAGCCGGGCCTGCAGGTTCCCGGCCAGATCGGCTACGACCCGAACACGCAGACCACCGAAAAGATCACGCTGGCGTTCGACTGCCCGGTCAACTCCCTCACCGTCAAGGTCTCGAACCTCTACAACAACGAGAATGACGGCGAGCAGGGCACCTGGAAGGCCTATGACGCCAACGGCAATGTCATCGGCCAGGGTCTGTTCGGCCCGGGCGCCGACAATCCGGCGACCGGCTATATCCACGTGAATTTCGGCGGCAGCACCAATGTCGGCACTTTCACGATCGATGTCGGCGACACCCAGATGGAAGGCATCGCCAAGATCGAATTCGGCGCCACGGAATATGGCCCGAACAACAATGCCGGCAACCCGAACACCGATTCCTCCGACTACTACATCCGCGAAGTCACCTATGTGCCGGCGGTGGTACAGGAGCATTTCGACTACACGCTGACCGACAAGGACGGCGACACCGACAATGCGGTCCTCACCATCGATGTCTGCGACAACGTACCGTCGCCGCGCGCCGGCAATGCCGCGGGCTTGGTGACCGAAGACACGCTGCCGGGCGGTTCCAATGACGATCCGGCGAGCGCGCCGGCCTCGTCCGTCTATAGCGGCACGCTGCCGATCTATAACGGCACCGTCAGCAACCTCACCTTCGATGATCCGGCGAGCTCGCTCGATGGCGCGCCGGTGAAGTCCGAAGATGCCAGCAGCATCACGCTGACCCAGGCCGGCGAATGGACCATCACCATCAACAAGAGCACGGGTGCCTTCACCTTCACCCTGCTTGATGACCAGGCCCATGGCGACGCCACGAAGATCTATGGCGCCGACACGCTGATCGGCAAGTTCATCGCCACGGTCTCCGGCAGCGGCGGCGCGGATGCCACCGGCAGCATCACCATCACCGTCAATGATGACGGCCCCAAGGCCGACGTCGTCGCCAGCAGCGATACGGGCGTCATCCTGGAAACCCAGGACAAGGACACGACCGGGCTGCTGTCCGACACGGCGACCTCGACCGCCAATTTCGGCGGCGTGTTCAGCTTCCTGAAATCCGGCGGCGCCGATGGCGAAGCCAGCTCCGCGCTGACCTTCTCGCTCAACGTGAATGCGGCCGATTCCGGCCTCACCAGCGGCGGCGCCGTCATCCATCTCTACAAGATCGCCGGCGTCGTGGTTGGTTCGACGGCAGCCGACGCCCTCAGTGTCACTTTGGCCAACACGATCTTCACGGTCGAGGTCAATGCCGCGGGCGAGGTGAAGCTCACCCAGTTCCAGCAGATCGACCATGGACTCTCGGAATCCGTCCCGAGCTATGACGACGACGTGCGCACGCTGGCCGATGGCAAGATCAGCCTGACGGCGACCGGCACCATCACCGATGGCGACGGCGACAAGGCGACCGACAGCGCCACGGTCGATTTGGGCGGCAACATCCGCTTCGACGATGACGGCCCCAAGGCCAATCTGTCGGAAGGCGCGCTGTCGATCCGCCTCGATGAATCCATCGGCGTCGACGTGAACGACCCCAATGCCGCCAATGACGATGCCGCCAGCGTCGGCTTCATCGGCAAGCAGACGGGTTCCGTCACCGGCCTCTTCGGCACGCCGGATTACGGTGCCGACGGCCAGGGCGCGGCGCCGGAATACCAGCTC
The DNA here is from genome assembly GCA_016183985.1 of Pseudomonadota bacterium. Lineage (GTDB taxonomy): Bacteria > Pseudomonadota > Alphaproteobacteria > Dongiales > Dongiaceae > Dongia. The sequence continues at coordinate 723,304 of JACPDN010000010.1, forward strand.
GTCCTCAAGGACGCGGGCGGCCTCGCAACCGCGCTCGGCACCACCAATGTCGCCACGAATCTGTCCGTGGTCGACACCGCCAATGCCTATGCCAACGACAACATCGTCCTGGTTTCCGTCTCGGCCTATCAGGTCAACGGCTATGTCGGATCCTATGATCCGAGCAATGTGGGCTCGGCTGTTCTCGCCTTCACCGTGCAGGTCGACCCGGCGACGGGCGTCGTCACGGTCGAACAGAAGCTGCCGATCGCGCACGATTTCGATGGCGCCAGCGGTGCGGCCCATGACGATCTCGCCTCGCTCCTCGTTTCCGGCCAGGCCGGCGGCGGCATCTTCGCCGCGCAGACAGTGACCGATGGCGACGGCGACAAATCGACCGTCGTTTCGCCGAGCTCGATCGGCATCGACTTCGAGGACGACGGCCCCACGGTCATCAGCGCCTCCAGCAACCTGCCGGTTGATGAAGACGCCTTGCTCGGCGGCAATGCCGGCGGCCCCGGCGATGGTGCCGGCGGCGCCACGGCCAATTTCAACGTCTCGGTCGATTTTGGTTCGGATGGCAAGGCGGCTGTGCCATTCGCGCTCACCGGTATCGTGACCGCGTCCGACGGCAACGATCAGCCGATCACGCTGAAATCGTTCGGCCAGACGCTGGTCTTCACCGTTCTCGATCATGAAGAAAACGGCTATCCGGCCGGGACGCTGGTCGGCTGGTCCGGTCCGGCACTCAATGATCACCTCTATTGGATCTTCACGATCACGATCGATGCGCAGACGGGCGCCGGTACGTTCAACCTGCTGAAGCCGCTCGACCATCCGGTCTCCGGCACCGAGGACGACCTCACGATCGCGTTCGGCGTGCGCGCGACCGATGGCGACGGCGATTTTGCCAATGCCACCGTCTCGGTGGTGGTCGACGACGATACCCCGGTGGCGGTCGACGATCCGACCCTCAAGGTCACCGAGATCGGTGGTATCGTCGACGGTACGAACCTGCTGGATAACGACCATGTGGGCGCCGATACCGGCGGCCGGGTCATCGGCATCCGCCTGGGCGGTGAAAACGGTGCCTATACGGTGGTCGATGGCGGCGGCACCGACATCAATATCAAGGCGGATGGCAGCGAAGGCACGCCGGCAGTCGGGGTCCTGCATGTGAACACGAACGGTTCCTGGACCTTCACGCAGCTCAGCGGTTCGGAATTGCCGAACCTCACCTTCTCCTACCAGATGCAGGACCGGGACGGCGACACGGATACGGCAAGCTTCCAGGTTGATCTGGACAGCGTGCCGACCATCACCGTCACCAACACCTCGCCCGCGACGACAGCTGGTCAAGCCCTGGTCGATGAGGACTTCCTCACGGCCGGCAACCATGACGCGACGGCCTCGACCGGCGACGATGCCGGCGGTGCCTCGGCGACGGGCAGCTGGTCGACCAGCCATGGCGATCCGACCGTGACGGTCACGGTGGACGGCATCATCAATGGCGTCACCGCCACGGGTGCCACGGCGCTCGATGGCTCGGCCATTCTGTGGTTTACCAGCGGCAGCGGCTTGCCGGCGGTCCTCCATGGCAAGACCACGGCCGGTGGTTCGGACTTCTTCACCCTCACGGTCAATGCCAACGGCACCTGGCAGTTCGACCTGCTGCAGCCGGTCAAGCACAGCGGCACCGACAGCGAGGACCCCAACGTCATCCTCAACTCGGTCACCTTGAAGGCGACCGATGCCGATGGCGATACCGCCACGGCGCAGATCAAGATTGCCATCGATGACGACATGCCGCTGGCGGTCGACGACAGCACGCTGACGATCACCACCATCGGCGTCGATGTTGCCGGCACGAATCTGCTCACCAACGACCATATCGGCGGCGATCAGGGCGGCCAGGTGGTCGGCATCCGTCTGGGCGGCGAAAGCGGCCTCTACACGGCGGTCGGTGCCGGCGGTACCGATATCAGCGTCAAGGCGGATGGCCTGGAAGGGACGCCGGCCATCGGCACCCTGCACGTCAACCAGGACGGTTCCTGGACGTTCAAGCAGCTGACCGGTTCCGAACTGCCCAACCTGACCTTCTCCTACAAGGTGACCGACGCGGACGGCGACACGGATACGGCGAGCTTCCAGGTCAATCTGGACAGCGTGCCCACCATCACGGTCACCCCGAACAGCCCGACGACCCAGGCCGGTGAGGCATTGGTCGACGAGGACTTCCTCGCGGCCGGCAATCATGACACCACGCCTTCGGTTGGCGATGACGCCGGCGGCGCGTCGGCGACCGGTACCTGGCAGGTGCAGAACGGCGACCCGACGGTTACGATCACCATTGACGGCATCATCAGTGGCGTCACCGCGACGGGTGCCATGGCGCTCGATGGCTCGGCCATTCTGTGGTTCGCCAGCGGCAGCGGCCTCCCGGCCGTGTTGCATGGCAAGACCTCGGCTGACGGCAGCGACTATTTCACCCTTACCATCAACACCAACGGCACCTGGAAGTTCGATCTGCTGCAGCCGGTCAAACACAGCGGCGTCGACAGCGAAGATCCGAATGTCATCCTGAACTCGGTCACCTTGAAGGCGACCGATAGCGACGGCGACACGTCGACCGCCCAGATCAAGATCGCCATCGACGATGACAGCCCGGTTGCGGTGGATGACACCACGCTGTCGATCACAACGATCGGCCTGGCGACGGCTGGCACGAACCTGCTCACCAACGATCACGCCGGTGCGGATCAGGGTGGCCAGGTTGTCGGCATCCGCCTCGGTGGTGAAGTCGGCACCTACACGGCGGTGGGTGCCGGTGGCGTCAACATCGACATCAAGGCCGACGGCACAGAAGGCACGCCGGCGATCGGCACGCTGCATGTGAACCAGGACGGCTCCTGGACCTTCACCCAGACCGGCAGCTCGGAACTGGCGCCGATCACCTTCTCCTACCAGATGAAGGACGGCGACGGTGATACGGATACGGCGAGCTTCCAGGTCAATCTGGACAGCGTGCCCACCATCACCGTGACACCGACCAGCCCGACGACCCAGGCCGGCGAGGCTTTGGTCGATGAGGATTACCTGGCGGCCGGAAATCACGACGCAACCCCCTCGATCGGCGACGATGCCGGCACGACGAGTGCGACGGGCAACTGGTCGACCAGCAATGGCGACCCGACCGTCACGGTGACGGTCGACGGCGTCGTCAATGGGGTGACCGCCACGGGTGCGACGGCGCTCGACGGATCGGCCATCTTGTGGTTCACCAGCAGCAACGGCTTGCCGACGGTCCTCCACGGCAAGACGTCGGTGGGCGGTGCGGATTACTTCATCCTCACCATCAACGCGAACGGCACCTGGCAGTTCGACCTGCTGCAGCCGGTCAAGCATAGCGGCGTCAACAGCGAGGATCCGAACGTCCTGCTCAATGGCGTCGTCTTGAAGGCGACTGATGCCGATGGTGACACGGCGACGGCGCAGATCAAGATCGCCATCGACGATGACATGCCGGTGGCCCGTGACGATGCGGATAGTGCCGGCAATCATATTTCGGCGACCGGTAACGTCATTACCGGTATCGGCACGACGGATCCGATTGCGGGCGCCGATACCAAGGGTGCCGACGGCGCCATGGTGAGTGGCGCCAGCGAATTCGTGGTGAATGGCCAGTATGGCCAGCTCTTCCTGCAGGCCAATGGCGAGTACTTCTATATCCGCTTCGGTACCGGTCCGCTCGAGGCGGTGGATCACTTCACCTACACGCTGACCGATGCGGACGGCGATTCCAGTGTCGCCAAGCTCGACATCACCATCGCCGACAAGGGTGTGACCCTCGACGTGCCGACGACGGGCGAGGCTGGAACGACGGTCTATGAAGCGGGTCTGCCGGCCGGTTCCACCGAAACGGCGGATGGCATTCCGAACAATGACAATTCGGAAAAAACCAGCGGCACGGTGACCTTCACGACACCGGATGGCTTTGGCACGCTCATGATCAAGGGCGTGTCCGCCGCGCCGGGCGTCGATATTGTCGGCACCTACGGCACGCTGCATATCGACAGCGTCAACCTCGCGACCGGCCAGCTGACCTATACCTACACGCTGACCACCAACACCGCCGGCGATACGACCCATGACGACTTCTCCGTCCAGGTGGTCGATAGCGATGGCGATTCGACCAGCCTGACACTGACGGTCGATATCGTCGACGACGTGCCGACGGCCCGTGACGATGCGGATAGCGTTGCCGAAGGTCTCGGCAACCAGGCGACCGGCAACGTCATCACCGGCCTCGACACCACGAATCCGATTGCCGGCGCCGATACCAAGGGTGCCGACGGTGCCGTGGTTAGCGGCCTCACCGGTCCCAATGGCAGCGACAATGACGCCGCCGGCGGCTTCACGGTGACCGGCCTCTATGGCACGCTCGCCTTGCAGGCCGATGGCAGCTATGTCTACACGCTGACGGCTTCCTCGGTGCCGGCTGGCGCCACGGAAAGCTTCACCTATACGCTGACCGACGGC
>JACPDN010000012.1 GCA_016183985.1 Pseudomonadota bacterium
AGATGGTGATGCCCGGCGACAACATCGCGATGACGGTCAATCTGATCGCCCCGATCGCCATGGATGAAGGCCTGCGCTTCGCGATCCGCGAAGGCGGCCGCACCGTCGGCGCCGGCGTCGTCGCCAAGATCGTCGAGTAAGTTTGGCGGCTCGTAAGAGCCGTCGAACAAGGCCCGAAAATGCTGCTCCGGCGGCTGCGAAGAGCGGTCGCCGGATCGGCGTTAGAAAGGCCCAGAGTTGTCTGGAAGCGGATAGGGGCATAGCTCAACTGGTAGAGCGTCGGTCTCCAAAACCGAAGGTTGCGGGTTCGATCCCTGCTGCCCCTGCCATCTTCTAGGCGATGCGTGCATTAAAGTACTGATTTCGGGTTTCGGAACGATGGCGAAGACAAGTCCGATCGAGTTTTTCCGGCAGGTCCGGCAAGAGGTGGCCAAGGTCACCTGGCCGAGCCGCAAGGAAACCACCGTCACCACTTCGATGGTGTTCCTGATGGTGGTCATCGCGTCCGTCTTCTTCCTCGCGGTTGATGCGATCCTGTCATGGGGCATCACTTCGGTCCTGGGTCTGGGGAGCTGAGCGCAATGGCGCATCGTTGGTATGTGGTCCACGTCTATTCCGGCTTTGAGCGCAAGATCGCTGAATCGATCCGCGACCAGGCCAAGCAGAAGGACATGGCGGAGTTGATCACCGACGTGCTGGTGCCGACCGAAGAAGTGGTCGAAGTCCGGCGCGGTTCGAAAGTGAATGCCGAGCGTAAGTTCTTCCCAGGCTATGTCCTGGTGCGCATGGAACTCACCGACGAGTCCTGGCACTTGATCATGAACACGCCGAAGGTGACTGGTTTCCTCGGCGGCAAGGGCAAGCCGAGCCCGATTTCGGAAGCCGAAGCGCAGCGCATTCTGCACCAGGTGCAGGAAGGCATCGAGCGCCCGAAGCGCGCGATCATTTTCGAAGTGGGCGAGCAGGTCCGTGTCAACGACGGTCCGTTCACCTCCTTCACCGGCCATGTCGAGGAAGTCGACGAAGAAAAGGGCCGCCTCAAGGTGGCGGTTTCGATCTTCGGTCGTGCGACGCCGGTCGAGCTCGAGTATTCGCAGGTCGAGAAGGTCTAAGGACCGACAAGACTGCAGATCCGCCCGGTGACGGTTTCGCCGGAATGAGAGTGTGGGAGGCCAGCCAGGGCCGGACCACAGAACCCAAAGGAGCCGGGTGAAGGCTCCCGAAATGAGGTTAGATCATGGCAAAGAAGATCGAAGGCTACATTAAGCTGCAGATCCCGGCCGGTAAGGCGAACCCGTCTCCGCCCGTGGGTCCGGCGCTCGGTCAGCGCGGTTTGAACATCATGCAGTTCTGCAAGGAGTTCAACGCGGCGACCCAGCAGATGGAAGCGGGCATGCCGATTCCGGTGGTCATCACCGCGTATAGCGACCGTTCCTTCACATTCGTCACCAAGACCCCGCCGGCCAGCTACTTCCTGAAGAAGGCCGCGAAGATCGACAAGGGCTCGAAGACGACCGGCATCGGCGCGTTCGTCGGCAAGGTGACGATGACCCAGTGCCGCGAGATCGCCAAGCAGAAGATGGCCGATCTCAATGCGCACGACATCGACGCGGCGGCGGAAATGATCCGCGGCTCTGCTCGTTCGATGGGCTTGCAGGTTGTGGAGGACTAAATCATGGCCGGTAAGCGCATTAAGAAGGCCTACGAAGGCATCGACGTGACCAAATTCTATTCGCTGCAGGATGCAGTGAAGGAGATCAAGTCGCGTTCCAAGACCAAGTTCGACGAAACCGTCGAGATCGCCATGAACCTCGGCATCGATCCGAAGCATGCCGATCAGAACGTGCGCGGCGTCGTTTCGCTCCCGGCCGGTACCGGCAAGAGCGTGCGCGTTGCCGTGTTCGCCAAGGGCGACAAGGCTGAGGCCGCGAAGAAGGCCGGTGCCGACATCGTCGGTGCGGACGATCTGGCCGAGCAGATTCAGGCCGGCAAGATGGATTTCGATCGCGTCATCGCGACGCCCGACATGATGGTCACCGTCGGCAAGCTGGGTAAGGTTCTGGGTCCGCGCGGCCTGATGCCGAACCCGAAGCTCGGCACCGTGACCGCCGACGTCGCCGAAGCCGTGAAAGCGGCCAAGGGCGGCCAGGTTGAGTTCCGCGCCGAGAAGGCCGGCATCATCCAGGCTGGTGTTGGCAAGGTCAGCTTCTCGGAAGCCGATCTCGTCAACAACGTGAAGGCGTTCGTCAGCGCGATCACCAAAGCCAAGCCCGCCGGCGCCAAGGGCACCTACATTCAGAAGGTGTCGCTGGCTTCGACGATGGGCCCGGGCTTGAAGCTCGACGTCGCGACGCTCGCGGCGGAGTAAAGGATTTGGCAGGGCTCGGTTCGCCGGGCCCTGTCGAAGGATGGACGAGCAATCGTCCATCTCCCTGTCCGAGACTGCAGGTCCCCAAGGCGTTGGGGACTAATGGAAGGCCGCCCCGCCTTTCGCCTGCAATAGACAGAGGTGAACCGAATTTGGCGAAAGCCCATGTGGCGGACGTCCTGTTCGGATCGAACTTCTGGGACAGGTCAACCGGAGCTTCCGGTTCTGTCTGGGACGCTTCTCCTCGCGGAGAAGCTGATGAGATGGGTCGGAAGGTCCAATTGTAACCGGTCCCGCGCTCGGCCTTAGGGCAGGGCAAGGGGTCACAAGTATCGGAGACGAAACGTGGACCGATCTGGCAAAGAGAAGCTGGTCACGGAACTCCAGGAAACGCTGAATGCCGCAAATCTGGTGGTTGTTACCCAGCAGAACGGCTTGAGCGTTGCCGAAGTGTCCGACCTGCGTCGCAAGATGCGGGCGGCCGGAGCCGGCTTCAAGGTCGCCAAAAATCGGCTGGCAACGCTCGCTCTGAAGGGTACCAAGCACGAAGACCTGGGGACGTTCCTCAAGGGCCCGACGGCAATCGCCTATTCGGCGGATCCGATCGCGGCCGCAAAGGTCGCCGTGCTGTACGCCAAAACGAACGACAAGCTCAAAATCGTCGGCGGCTCGATGGGCACGCAGACGTTGAACGCGGAAGGGATCACGGCTTTGGCCACCCTGCCGTCGCTCGATGAGCTTCGTGCAAAGCTGCTCGGCATGCTGCAGACACCGGCGACCCGTATCGCCGCCGTCACCGCAGCGCCCGCCGGCCAGTTGGCGCGCGTTCTTGGTGCTTACGCCCGGAAGGGGTGAGGCCGTAACTGGCCGATCCGCGACCCGAGAATATCTGAAGTTCGAACCTAACAAGACTTAAGCCTAGGAGAATAAAATGGCTGATTTGCAGAAGCTGGTTGACGAGCTGTCGAAGCTCACCGTGCTCGAGGCTGCTGAGCTTTCGAAGAAGCTCGAAGAAGCCTGGGGCGTGTCGGCTGCGGCCCCGGTGGCCGTTGCTGCTGCTGGTGGTGGCGCTGCCGCCCCGGCCGCTGAGGAAAAGACCGAATTCAACGTCGTGCTGGTTGACGGCGGCGCCAACAAGATCAACGTGATCAAGGAAGTGCGTGCCATCACCGGTCTCGGCCTGAAGGAAGCCAAGGACCTCGTCGAAGGCGCGCCGAAGCCGGTAAAGGAAGGCGTTGGCAAAGCGGAAGCCGAAGAGCTGAAGAAGAAGCTCGAAGCTGCCGGCGCCAAGGTCGAGCTGAAGTAAGCTCGAAAAGCCGTTTTTGGGGTGGGGAAGCGCCGGCCGCAAGGCTCGGCGCTTCCGTGCCTCCGGAGATACGGCGATTTCTAGGGTGAAGCGCCTTTCCACCCGCCGGTTTTAGAGCCGGAAAATGCGAAGGCGGCGGTTGTTCCGACAGCCGCGCCGCGTCGATCCCAATCAGATCGGCAGGCAAAAGTTCCGAAGTCATCGGAACCGTCGGTTGAGATTTGAGCGGGCAGCCGTTGCCAGCTGTCCGCTGGCCCCACAGTTTGAGACGAGGGATGTCAATGTCGAAGTCGTTCACCGGCCGCAAGCGCATCCGCAAGACCTTTGGCCGTATCGCCGAGGTCACCACCATGCCGAACCTGATCGAGGTGCAGAAAAGCTCCTACGATCAGTTCCTCCAAGTCGGCGTGCCTGCGGAAAAGCGTCAGAATTCCGGCCTTCAGGAAGTTTTTCGGTCGGTCTTCCCGATCCGGGATTTTTCCGAGAAGTCCGAGCTGCAGTTCGTGCGTTATGAACTGGAAGAGCCGAAATACGACGTCGAGGAATGCCAGCAGCGCGGGATGACTTTTGCCGCGCCGCTGAAGGTCACCCTGCGTCTCGTCGTCTGGGATCATGACGAAGAAACCGGTGCGCGCTCCATCCGCGACATCAAGGAGCAGGATGTGTACATGGGCGATATGCCGCTCATGACCCACAGCGGCACCTTCGTCGTCGCCGGCACCGAGCGCGTCGTCGTCTCGCAGATGCACAGGTCCCCTGGCGTGTTCTTCGATCACGACAAGGGCAAGACGCATAGCAGCGGCAAGTATCTCTTCGCCGCGCGCGTCATTCCGTATCGCGGTTCGTGGCTCGATTTCGAATTCGACGCCAAGGATCTCGTCTATGTCCGTATCGACCGTCGCCGCAAGCTGCCGGCCACCACGCTGCTCCTTGCGCTGTGGAACAAGAATGTCGATGCCAAGCTGAAGAAGGGCGAGCAGATCAGCGACGAAGAGCGTCGCTTTGGCGGGATGTCGACGGAAGAGATCCTGGCCTTCTTCTACAGCCAGGTTATCTTCACGAAGACCAAGAAGGGCTGGACCACGCCGTTCGAGATCGAGCGCTTCAAGGGCATCAAACTGGTCGCCGACCTGGTCGACGCCAAGACCGGCAAGGCTGTCGCCGAAGCCGGCACCAAGATGACGCCGCGCCTGGCCAAGAAGCTGCAGGAAGCGGGTCTCAAGGACATGCTGGTGCAGCCGGAGGAAATCATCGGCCGCTTCTCCGCGCTTGATGTCGTCAACGAAGAGACGGGCGAAATCCTGCTCGAGGCCGGCGACGAAATCAGCCAGGCCACGCTGACCACGCTGGAAGAGACGGGCGCCAAGGAATTGGCGACGCTCAACATCGACCACGTCAATGTCGGCCCCTATATCCGCAACACCCTCAAGGCCGACAAGAATTCGAGCCGCGAGGAAGCGCTCATCGATATCTATCGTGTCATGCGTCCCGGCGAGCCGCCGACTCTCGACACGGCCGAAGCGCTGTTCCGCGGCCTGTTCTTCGATCTCGAGCGCTACGATCTCTCGTCGGTCGGCCGCGTGAAGATGAACTCGCGTCTCTCGGTTCTGCCGGGCGAGCAGTTCGATCCGGCCGGTGCCAACGACCAGGTGCGCGTGCTCCGCAAGGAGGACATCCTCGCCATCCTTTCGGTCATGCATGAACTGAAGGACGGTCGCGGCGAAATCGACGACATCGACCATCTCGGCAACCGCCGTGTGCGTTCGGTCGGCGAATTGCTGGAGAACCAGTATCGCCTCGGCCTGCTGCGCATGGAGCGTGCGATCCGCGAGCGCATGAGCTCGGTCGAGATCGACACGGTCATGCCGCATGACCTCATCAATGCCAAGCCGGCTGCCGCCGCTGTCCGCGAGTTCTTCGGCTCGTCGCAGCTCAGCCAGTTCATGGACCAGACCAACCCGCTCTCGGAAATCACCCACAAGCGCCGTCTCTCGGCCCTTGGCCCGGGCGGTCTGACGCGCGAGCGTGCCGGCTTCGAAGTGCGCGACGTGCACCCGACGCATTACGGCCGCATCTGCCCGATCGAGACGCCGGAAGGTCCGAACATCGGTCTCATCAACAGCCTTGCGACCTTCGCCCGCGTCAACCAGTACGGCTTCATCGAGAGCCCGTATCGCCGGGTCGAGAAGGGCCATGTGGGCGACGAGGTGATCTACCTCTCGGCCATGGAAGAAGGGAAGTACACCATCGCCCAGGCGAACGCGCAGTTCGACGCCAAGGGCAAGCTGGTGGACGATCTCATCTCGTGCCGTCGCGGTGGCGACTTCATCATGTCGCGCCGCGAGGACATCCACTTCATCGACGTGAGCCCGAAGCAGCTCGTCTCGGTCGCGGCGGCGCTCATCCCGTTCCTTGAGAACGACGACGCCAACCGCGCCCTCATGGGTTCGAACATGCAGCGTCAGGCGGTGCCGTTGCTCCGCGCTGAATCGCCGCTGGTCGGCACCGGCATGGAAGGCACCGTGGCGCGCGATTCCGGCGTTGCCATCGCCGCCAAGCGCGCCGGCATCGTCGACCAGATCGATGCCACGCGTATCGTCATCCGTGCCACCGAAGAGGCCGATACCGGCGCCCCCGGTGTCGATATCTACAACCTGCTGAAGTTCCAGCGCTCGAACCAGAACACCTGCATCAACCAGCGTCCTCTGGTGCGTGTCGGCGATCTGATCGACAAGGGCGACATCATCGCCGACGGTCCGTCGACCGAACTCGGTGAACTCGCTCTTGGCCGCAACGTGCTCGTCGCGTTCATGCCGTGGAACGGCTACAACTTCGAAGATTCGATCCTCATTTCGGAGCGCATCGTCTCCGACGACGTCTTTACCTCGATCCACATCGAGGAATTCGAGTGCATGGCCCGCGATACGAAGCTGGGCCAGGAAGAAATCACCCGTGACATTCCGAACGTGGGTGAAGAAGCGCTGAAGAACCTCGACGAAGCCGGTATCGTTTACATCGGCGCCGAAGTGAAGCCGGGCGACATCCTGGTCGGCAAGGTCACGCCGAAGGGCGAAAGCCCGATGACGCCGGAAGAAAAGCTGCTGCGCGCCATCTTCGGCGAAAAGGCCTCCGACGTGCGCGACACCTCGATGCGCCTGCCGCCGGGAGTCTCCGGCACGATCGTCGAAGTGCGCGTGTTCTCGCGTCGCGGCGTCGACAAGGACGAACGTGCGCTCGCCATCGAGCGCGCCGAGATCGAGCGTCTGGCCAAGGACCGCGATGACGAAAAGGCGATTCTCGAGCGCAACTTCTACAGCCGCTTGAAGGAATTGCTGGTCAATCAGGTCGCGGCCGGTGGGCCGAAGACGCTGAAGCCGGATACGAAGATCACCGACAAGGTGCTCTCGGAATTCACGCCGGGCCAGTGGCGCCAGATCGGCATCAAGGCCGACAAGCGCATGGCCGAGATCGAGGCCTTGAAGAAGCAGTTCAACGAGAGCGTCACCGCCCTCGAGAAGCGCTTCGAGAACAAGGTCGAGAAGCTGCAGCGCGGCGACGAGCTGTCGCCGGGCGTCATGAAGATGGTCAAGGTGTTCGTCGCGGTGAAGCGCAAGCTGCAGCCGGGCGACAAGATGGCCGGCCGTCACGGCAACAAGGGTGTCGTCTCGCGCATCGTTCCGGGCGAAGACATGCCTTTCCTTGAGGACGGCCGTCCGGTCGACATCGTCCTCAACCCGTTGGGCGTGCCGTCGCGTATGAACGTCGGTCAGATCCTCGAGACCCATCTCGGCTGGGCTTGCGCGAACCTCGGTCGCCAGGTCGGCGAGATGGTCGAACAGGTCCGTTCCAACGGCAAATATGCGGAACTCCGCAAGGCCGTGAAGGACATCTATGGCGAGAAGACCTACAAGTCCGAAGTCATGGAACTGCCCGATGACCAGCTGATGGAACTGGCGTCGAACCTCAAGGGCGGTGTCCACATCGCAACCCCCGTCTTCGACGGTGCGCGCGAAGAGGACATCGTCGAGATGCTCACCAAGGCAGGGCTCGCCAGCTCCGGCCAGGTGACGCTGATCGACGGCCGTACCGGCGAGCAGTTCGAGCGTCAGGTGACCGTGGGCTACATCTACATGTTGAAGCTGCACCACCTGGTCGACGACAAGATCCACGCGCGTTCGATCGGCCCGTACAGCCTCGTGACTCAGCAGCCGCTGGGTGGCAAGGCGCAGTTCGGCGGTCAGCGCTTCGGCGAAATGGAAGTCTGGGCCCTCGAGGCCTATGGCGCCGCCTACACGTTGCAGGAAATGCTGACGGTGAAGTCGGACGACGTGTCCGGTCGTACCAAGACTTACGAAGCCATCGTTCGCGGTGACGACAATTTCGAGTCCGGAATCCCCGAGAGCTTCAACGTGCTCGTGAAGGAACTCCGTTCGCTCGGCCTCAATGTCGAACTGACCACGAACGAGTATTAATCGGATAGCTGGCTGAAGGCCCGGCGGGTGCACACCGCCGGGCCCTTGGTCGGCAGAAGGAGATGGCGATGAACCAAGAATTGATGAGCGTTTTCGGTCAGCCCCAGGGCCCGCAGACCTTCGACAACATCCGTATCTCGATCGCGAGCCCGGAGCGCATCCGCTCCTGGTCGTTCGGCGAGATCAAGAAACCGGAAACCATCAACTACCGGACCTTCAAGCCGGAGCGCGACGGCCTGTTCTGCGCCCGCATCTTCGGTCCGATCAAGGATTACGAATGCTTGTGCGGCAAGTACAAGCGCATGAAGTATCGCGGCATCGTCTGCGAAAAGTGCGGCGTCGAAGTGACGCTCTCGAAGGTTCGGCGCGAGCGCATGGGCCATATCGAGCTGGCGTCCCCGGTTGCCCATATCTGGTTCCTGAAGTCGCTGCCCTCGCGCATCGGCCTGCTGCTCGATATGACCCTGAAGGATCTCGAGCGCATCCTCTATTTCGAGAACTACGTCGTCATCGAACCGGGTCTGACGCCCTTGAAGCAGCATCAGCTGCTCAACGAAGAGCAGTATCTCGACGCGCAGGATGAATACGGCCAGGACGCGTTCCAGGCCGGCATCGGTGCGGAAGCCTTGAAGGGCATGCTCTCCTCGATCGATCTCGCCGAAGAGCGCGATCAGATGAAGATCGACCTCAAGGAAACCGCGTCGGAAGCCAAGCGCAAGAAGCTGGTGAAGCGTCTGAAGCTGGTCGACGCCTTCCTGGAATCCGGCTCGAAGCCGGAATGGATGATCCTCGACGTCGTCCCGGTTATTCCGCCGGAACTGCGCCCGCTGGTGCCGCTCGACGGCGGCCGCTTCGCGACGTCCGATCTTAACGACCTCTATCGCCGCGTCATCAACCGTAACAACCGCCTGAAGCGCCTCATCGAACTGAAGGCGCCGGACATCATCGTGCGCAACGAAAAGCGCATGCTGCAGGAAGCGGTTGACGCCCTCTTTGACAACGGCCGTCGCGGCCGTGTCATCACCGGCGCCAACAAGCGTCCGCTGAAGTCGCTCTCCGACATGCTGAAGGGCAAGCAGGGTCGCTTCCGTCAGAACCTGCTCGGCAAGCGCGTCGACTATTCCGGCCGTTCGGTCATCGTCGTCGGTCCGGAGCTGAAGCTGCATCAGTGCGGCCTGCCGAAGAAGATGGCGCTCGAACTGTTCAAGCCGTTCATCTATTCGAAGCTCGAAATCTACGGCATGGCTTCGACCATCAAGGCCGCCAAGCGCATGGTCGAGAAAGAACGTCCCGAGGTCTGGGACATTCTGGAAGAGGTCATCCGCGAGCATCCGGTGATGCTGAACCGCGCACCGACGCTGCACCGTCTCGGCATCCAGGCCTTCGAACCGGTTCTCATCGAAGGCAAGGCCATTCAGCTGCATCCGCTGGTCTGCACCGCCTTCAACGCCGATTTCGACGGCGACCAGATGGCCGTCCACGTGCCGCTCTCGCTGGAATCGCAGCTTGAAGCCCGCGTGCTGATGATGTCGACCAACAACATCCTCAGCCCCGCCAACGGCAAGCCGATTATCGTCCCCAGCCAGGACATCGTCCTTGGCCTCTATTACCTGACGATGGAAGGCAAGGGCGAGCCGGGCGAAGGCATGGCGTTTGCCAATATCGGCGAAATCCAGCACGCGCTGGAAGCCAAGGCCGTGACGCTCCACAGCCCGATCAAGGCGCGGTTGAAGACGGTCGACGAGACCGGTGCGCCGGTCACCAAGATCGTGCAGACGACGCCAGGCCGCATGATCCTCTCGGAAGTGCTGCCGCGTCACCAGAACCTGCCGTTCGCGCTCATCAACCGCGTGTTGACGAAGAAGGAGATCACGAATGTGATCGACGCCGTCTATCGTCACTGCGGCCAGAAAGAGACGGTCATTTTCGCCGACCGCATCATGGGTCTCGGCTTCGCGCAGGCCTGCAAGGCCGGCATCTCCTTCGGCAAGGATGACATGATCATCCCCGAGGCGAAGAAGAAGCTCGTCGCCGACGCCCAGCACAAGGTGAAGGAATACGAGCAGCAGTACCAGGACGGCCTCATCACCCAGGGTGAGAAGTACAACAAGGTCGTCGACGTCTGGTCGAACTGCACTGAGCGCGTGGCCGAGGAAATGATGAAAGTCATGTCCAAGGAATCCACCGGCAAGGGCATCAACTCGGTGTTCATGATGGCCCATTCGGGTGCTCGTGGCTCCGCCGCCCAGATTAAGCAGCTCGCCGGCATGCGCGGCCTGATGGCCAAGCCGTCGGGTGAAATCATCGAAACGCCGATCATCGCGAACTTCAAAGAAGGCCTGTCGGTGCTCGAATACTTCAACTCGACCCACGGCGCTCGTAAGGGCCTCGCGGATACCGCGTTGAAGACTGCGAACTCCGGCTACCTGACGCGTCGTCTGGTCGACGTCGCTCAGGACGCCATCATCACCGAACTCGATTGCGGCACGGAAAACGGCCTCAGCACGAAAGCGGTGGTCGAAGGCGGCGAAACGATCGCCTCGCTCTCCGAGCGCATCCTGGGCCGTACGGTTGCGGCCGATATTAAGGATCCGCTGTCGGGTCGTGTCATCGCGGCGCGCGGCATTCTCATCGACGAGCCGCTCGCCGACGAGATCGAGCGCGCTGGCGTCGACACGGTGAAGATCCGCTCGGTGCTGACCTGCGATACCAAGACCAGCGTGTGCGCCGCCTGCTATGGCCGCGACCTCGCTCGCGGTACGCCGGTCAATATCGGCGAAGCGATCGGCGTCATCGCCGCCCAGTCGATCGGCGAGCCGGGCACGCAGCTTACCATGCGTACGTTCCACATCGGTGGTGCGGCGCAGCGTGGTGCGGAACAGTCCGCCATCGAAGCGACCTTTAACGGTGAAGTCCAGGTCAAGAACCGCAACGTCGTCATCAACAGCGACGGCCTGCCGGTCGTGATGGGCCGCAACTGCGAAATCGTCCTGGTCGACGACCAGGGCCGCGAACGCGCCCGTCACCGTGTCCCCTATGGTGCCAAGCTCCTCCAGGATCAGGGCAAGAAGGTCACGAAGGGCCAGAAGCTCGCGGAATGGGATCCCTACACGCTGCCGATCATCACTGAAAAAGAAGGCATCGTGAACTACATCGATCTGGTCGAAGGCCTGTCGATGCGCGAGGTCCTCGACGAGACCACCGGCATTTCCAGCCGCGTCGTCGTCGATTGGAAGCAGCAGCCGCGTGGCGCCGACCTGCGTCCGCGCGTGACACTGCGCGACGACAAGGGCAATGTAGTGACCCTGCCGAACGGCGTCGAAGCCCGCTACTTCATGTCGGTCGACGCCATTCTGTCGGTCGAGAACGGTGCGCATGTCCGCGCCGGTGACGTGCTGGCGCGTATCCCGCGCGAAAGCTCGAAGACGCGTGACATCACCGGCGGTCTGCCGCGTGTCGCGGAGCTCTTCGAAGCGCGCAAGCCGAAGGATTACGCGATCATCAGCGAAGGCCCTGGCCGTGTCGAATTCGGCAAGGACTACAAGGCCAAGCGCCGCATCGTCGTGGTGCCCGAGGATGCTTCGATGGAACCGGTCGAATACCTGATCCCGAAGGGCAAGCACATCTCGGTCCAGGAAGGCGATTACGTCCAGAAGGGCGATCTCCTCATGGACGGCAGCCCCGTGCCGCACGACATTCTGCACGTGCTCGGTATCGAGGCGCTGGCTTCCTACCTCATCAACGAGATCCAGGAAGTCTACCGTCTGCAGGGCGTGAAGATTAACGACAAGCACATCGAGGTGATCGTTCGCCAGATGCTGCAGAAGGTCGAAGTGTCCGATCCGGGCGACACCACATTCCTTGCGGGCGAGCAGATCGACCGTACGGAAATGGAGATCGAGAACGAGAAGGTTCTCAAAGAAGGCGGTCGCCTTGCCACCGCGAAGCCGGTGCTGCTCGGCATCACCAAGGCCAGCCTGCAGACCCGTTCGTTCATCTCGGCGGCGTCGTTCCAGGAGACCACGCGCGTCCTCACCGAGGCTTCGGTCTCGGGCCGTGTCGACTCGCTTATCGGTCTCAAGGAAAACGTCATCGTCGGTCGCTTGATCCCGGCCGGCACCGGCTCGGTCATGGCGCGTCTGAAGCAGGTTGCGGCGTCCCGCGACCGAGCGCTGCAGGACGCAGCTGGCGAGGCCAAAGCGGCGATCACCGATCAATCGCCCAAGGCCGACGTGGCCTAAGCGACCCGAGAAATCCGGCAAAGAAAGAACCCCGCTGCACCGGCAGCGGGGTTTTTCTTTTTCGGTTGATGGTGCGAAGGATCAAGGATGCCAGCGGCCATCGTAACGTTGCGGAAATTCCAAGGTGGCGGTGGTGCCGAGATTGGGCGCGCTGCAGATCGATAGCTTGCCGCCGATGAGATGCAGGAACGCGCCGCATATCGCCAAACCGCCGCTCGTTTCATGCTGGTTGGTGTCGATCGAATTTTGCAGACGGCGCAATTGCTCGGTCTGAAAGCCAGGCCCGTTATCGCTGATTGTCAGGACGACCCGCGCCGCCTCGCCATCATGGCCAGGCTCGACGCTGCCTGCGATTTCGACCTTGCCGCCGAAGCGGTTGTATTTGACGGCGTTCTCGACGACGTGGCCGATCATCTTTTCCAGCGCCTCGTCATCCAGCACCACAGGGATGCTGCCGCGGCGCAACGCATGTGTGATGCGAACGCCCTGGATGGCGGCATTGCTGGCTGCGGCGGCCAGGACATGTTCGACAATCTCGGTGAGATCCGCGGTGCGGGTGTGTGCGAGCGCCATGCTGCCTTCGAGGCGCGTCACGTCGATGATGCGTTCGACGACATCGGTCAACTGGCGGCCGCTTTTGCAGATATCGGCCGCGTAAGTCTTGTAGAGCTTGACGCCGAGCGAGCCGAACATCTCGTCCCGCATGACTTCCGCAAAGCCGATGACGGTGGCGAGCGGCGTGCGCAGTTCGTGCGACAATTGCCCCAGGAATTCGAGCTTGGTGAAATTGGCGCGTTCGGCCTGTTCCTTGGCCTTGGTCAGAACGCACTCGCTTTGCTTGCGATGCGTGATGTCACGGAGGGCGGCGATGATCACCATACGGTCGCGCTGACGATGCTGCAGGCTCGTGACTTCAACCGGCGTGCTTTCACCGTTGAGCTTATGGGCCAGGGTCTCAAGCGGGCGCCCGTCGCCTGCCGCCAGGGCCGCAAGCAGCAGCGCGATGGAGGGATGGTTATCCTCGTCAGGAAGTCCCTCAAGGAATGCGCCGAGATGCGCGCCGATAATGAGCCGGGCGTGGCAGTTGAACATCTCGGTGGCGCGGTCGCTGGCGTCGACGATGGTTCCGTCGGGAAGGAGCGCCAGCAATGGATCTGGGGAAAGTACGCCGGCAAGTCGACCGGCCTGCGCCAGGTCCGGGGGCAAGGTTGTATTGTCGCCAATGGATTCTGCCAGCCGCAGATGCCGCTCGGGGGCATGGTTGGTCACTGCCGTGTCCCTCCACCGGCCGCCGGGATGATCCCGTCACCCCTCGGCCTGTTGCAAAAACCGCTGCCTAGCCCTCAGCGGCAGATGCCCCCAACAGCACACATCATTGGGGATAAAACGGTCCTTCGCAAGCAACCTTGGATAGGTCGGTGGGAGAAGGGTACTGATCCGGCTGGCAACCTTTGAGAATCAGGGTGTTACGAGATGAAATATGTGGGCGAACAGCCGGCCGAACCCGTCTAGTTAAGTGTGGTACGCCCGCGCCGTTCCGGCTATAGGAACGCCATGTCCGAATTCCTCATTGTCATGGCCGGCCTTCCCGCCGGCATCTGGCTGTATCTTCTGCTGTTTCGCGGCGCCTTCTGGCGGGAACGGCCGGAGACGGGATCTGTCGTCGCCGCCGACAATCTGTCTTTCCCTGATGTCGCCGCCATCGTGCCGGCTCGCAATGAAGCCGGTGTGGTGGGGCAGGCGGTGACAGCGCTGCTGCAACAGAACTACCCAGGAAAGCTCATGGTCATCCTGGTCGATGACAACAGCGAAGATGGCACTGCTGCGGAAGCGACCGAGGTCGCCAAGGTGGCGACCGCCGCTGGCTGCGCGCATCGCCTGCGCGTCATTTCGGGGAAGAAATTGGCGGCGGGTTGGACCGGAAAGCTGTGGGCGGTCAATCAGGGCCTTGCCGAAGCACAGCGTGCGGCGCCGGGGGCTGCGTTCTACCTGTTGACCGATGCGGATATTCTGCATGCGCCCGACAGCGTCACCCGACTTGTCGCGCGCGCCCAACAAGGAAAGTTCAGCATGGTCTCGCTGATGGCCAAGCTGCGCACCGATACTTTTGCTGAAAAGGCGTTGATTCCGGCTTATATCTTTTTCTTCCAGAAGCTCTATCCCTTCACCTGGGTGCGCGATCCGAAGCACAAATTGGGAGCAGCTGCCGGTGGCTGCATGCTGGTGCGCGCATCGGCCCTGCGCAAGATCGGTGGGATCGCTGCCATTCGCGGCAGCCTGATCGACGATTGCGCCCTGGGTCGCGCGATCAAGGCGACCGGCCCCATCTGGCTGGGGCTCGCCGGCAATGTCAGCTCGCTGCGCGGCTACCCCGCCTGGCGCGATATCTGGAATCTCATCGCGCGCTCGGCCTTCACGCAGCTCAATCACTCCTCGCCCCTGTTGATCGGTTCAGTGCTCGGCATGAGCCTGACCTATCTGCTGCCGCCGCTCGTGACGATCAGCACCGATCCTGGCATCCGTCCCCTTGGCATCGTCGCCTGGGCTGCGATGGCTTTTGCCTATCTGCCGACCATTGCCAATTATCAGCGCTCGCCTCTTTGGGCGCCGCTGCTGCCACTCGTTGCCTTGTTCTACACATTGGCCACGATCGCATCCGCGATCCGCTATTGGACAGGCACAGGCGGCCAATGGAAGGGGCGCGCGCAGGCTGAACATATCAAGAAGAGTGCGGCATGAGTGGGGCCACGCCCGATAGCGCCAAAGCCGAGATCGCGACGCCTTCCGGCAAGAATGCGTCGAATGAGAATTTTCCCGTCGGCTCGGCGCTGATCCGCGCCGATCTGCGGCCGCATGTGCATGCCTTCTATCGTTTTGCCCGCATGGGTGACGACATTGCCGACAATGCGGCACTGAGCCCGGAGGAGAAGGTGGCACGCCTCGACATGATGGAGGCCGCACTATTGGATCCGCAGCGCGAGGATATTCGAGAGGCGTCCGATCTGCGTCGGTCGCTTGGCGAAACCCATGTGTCGCCGATCAACTCGACCGAGCTCCTGAAGGCCTTTCGCATGGACGCCACCAAGCAGCGATATGCGGATTGGGATGAGTTGATGCTCTATTGCCGTTACTCGGCGGCGCCGGTCGGCCGGCAATTGCTGGATCTGCACGGCGAACCGGCAACGGCGCGCGGCCCGTCCGACGCGCTTTGCGCTGCCTTGCAGGTGATCAACCATCTGCAGGATTGTGGCGTCGACTACCTTGAAATGGGCCGGGTCTATTTTCCCCAGGATCACCTGACTCGCTATGGCGCCGAGACGAAGGATCTGGCCGAGCGCCGCTCCAGCCCCGGCGTCAGCAAGGCCTTGAACGACGCTCTCGATAGGACTGAGGCATTGATGCTCGAGGCGCGGCAATTGCCGGGTCGGCTCAAAGATTTTCGCCTGCGTGCGGAATCGGCGACCATCGTGCGCTTGGCCGATAAAATGATCGGGCAATTGCGGCGCAACGATCCGCTGGCCGGCCGGGTGAAGCCGACCAAGATGTTCTTTCTGACGGCAATGCTGGAAGGTATTGCCTGGGCCTGTTTCGCGCGGGGGAAATGATGGACGGCAATCAGGCAAGTACGGGGGCCATTGCCGCGCAGGTCAAGGCGTCCGGCACATCTTTCTATGCGGCGATGCGCCTGCTGCCCGCGGCGCGGCGCGATGCCATGTTTGCGATCTATGCCTTCTGTCGCGAGGTCGACGACATCGCCGATGAGGAGGCACCGCAGGACGACAAGCAGCGGCGCTTGGCCGAATGGCGCGCCGAGATCGATCGCCTTTACGCTGGCAATCCGAGTGGGCCGATCTCGCAGGCGCTCTTGAAGCCGATGCGCGACTTCAAGCTGCGACGCGACGACTTCATCGCCGTCATCGACGGCATGGAGATGGATGCCACAGACACGATCCAGGCGCCGGATATGGCGACACTCGATCTCTATTGCGATCGTGTTGCCTCGGCCGTGGGGCGGCTATCGGTGCGGGCGTTCGGTGCCACGGAATCGATCGCCGATGATGTCGCCTATCATCTGGGCCGCGCTTTGCAGTTGACCAATATCCTGCGCGATATCGAAGAGGATGCCGGGCGCGGGCGCCTCTATCTGCCACGCGACCTGCTGGCCAAGCACGGTATTGTCAGCCCGGATCTGGCCGCTATCCGCGCGCATCCCAGTCTGCCGCGGGTCTGCCGCGATCTTGCCTGCATGGCGAAGGATCATTTCGCCAAGGCGGATGCCGCGATGAGACAATGCGCCAAGGAGCCGATGCGGCCCGCCCGTATCATGGGCGCCGTCTATGGCGCGCTGCTCGACAAGCTGATCGCCTGGGATTGGCGCGACCTCACGACCGAAATCAAAGTGCCGAAATGGCGCAAGATCTGGCTGGCCGTACGCTATGGCTTCCTCTGATTTGGGAATGAGGGGCCGCGTCCATGTGATCGGCGCGGGCCTTGCCGGGCTTGCGGCGGCGACGCGTCTCGCGCGCGCCGGGCGGAGGGTGACGCTCTATGAAGCCGCACAACAGGCTGGCGGCCGCTGCCGTTCCTATGATGATGCAGAGCTCGGCTGCCGCATCGACAACGGCAATCATCTCATCGTCAGCGGCAATGTCGCCGCCATGGCCTATATTTCCGAGATCGGCGCCGCTTCGACATTCGCATCCCAGGACAAGGCCGTCTATCCGTTCATCGATCTTGAGACCGGCGAGCGCTGGTCGGTGCGTCCGACCGAGGGCTTGATGCCATGGTGGCTGCTGGTGCCAAGCCGCCGCACGAAGGGAACGTCACTGCTCGACTATCTCGATGCCGAGAAACTGGCACGGGCGGGCGAGCAAGCCGTCGTCACCGATGTCGTCGACAAACGGAAGATCGCTTTCCGCCGGCTCTGGGCGCCGCTTTGCGTCGCGGCCCTCAATACGGCGCCGGAGGAAGCCTCCGCTCGATTGCTGGGTCGGTTGTTCAAGGACACGTTCGGGCAGGGCGGGGCGGCGTTGCACCCGCTTTTTGCGCATGAGGGGCTTTCGGAGAGCCTGGTCGATCCGGCCTTGGGGCAGCTTGCAGCGAAAGGTGCCGAAGTGTTGTTCGGCCATCGCCTGCGGGCGCTGACATTCAGCAATGACGCCGTGACGCATCTCGATTTCGGCAAGGTGGAAGTGGCTTTGGCGCCTGGGGATGAGGTCGTGTTGGCCGTCACGGCGCCGGTGGCTGCGGACCTGCTGCCGGATCTTGTCGCTCCCGACGCCTTCCGCGCGATTATCAATGCGCATTTCCGCTGGTCCGGTGCCGTGCCATCGCAGCCCTTTGTCGGCGTCATCGGCGGAACCGCCGAATGGGTCTTTGTGAAGCCCGGCATTCTTTCCACCACAACCTCGGCAGCCGAGGCGATCATCGATCTGCCGGCGGAGGAATTGGCGGCGCGTTTGTGGCGGGATGTGGCGGCTGCCTGCGATCTGGACGCTGCGCCGTTGCCGACCTGGCGCGTCGTGAAGGAGAAGCGGGCGACCTTCGCGGCAACGCCCGCGCAGCTGCGGCGGCGGCCCGGTCCCAAGACATCATGGTCCAATCTGGTTCTTGCCGGTGATTGGACCGATACAGGCTGGCCGTCGACGATCGAGGGCGCCATCCAATCCGGCTTTACTGCCGCAGCTGCTCTTGCCGCATGAGCTTCCGGCCGCTTTCCTGCCTGTCGCAAGTGGAGCGGGAGGTGGCGGAAAGACTGTTGAGCGCAAACCCTGTCCTGTCGCTTTATTGGACGACAGGCATCGAGGATCTGGCGCGTGGCATCGATAACCGGCTCGTGCACATCGCTGCGGGTGATGCTGGCATCATTTTCGGTGCCGCTTTCGGCGACCTCACCGTCTTCTCCTTCTGTGGCGCGCTGGAAGATGCCGATATCGCGCACTGCATAGCCGTTCCGGGCGCCGTCGAGCTGCATGTACCTGAGGCGGAGGCCGCTCGTTATGCGGCCATCGCCGGCGGGCGGTGGCGGCAATCGCGCGAGATGCTGCTGATGGCGTCGCCGGCCATGACGCACAATGATGCGAGTGGGGATTGTCGGGATCTGACGATCGAGGGGGTGTCGGAAGTTGCGGCCTTCTACCGCAGGCACTATCCGGAAACCGTGTTCGATGACTACATGCTGTCCATGCCATTCGTCGGGGCCTTCGCTGGCGGCCGACTGGTTGCTTGTGCTGGAACGATTGCCATGGCGGAACGTTTGCACAGCGCGCTGATCGGGCATTTCGTGACGGCACCGGATTTTCGCGGAAAAGGTTATGCCGTGCGTCTTGGGTGCCTGCTGCTCGATCGCTTGGCGCGGCGCGGTTTCGGTCGGGCATATCTTGCGACGACATCGGAAAACGGCGGCGCCATCAGGGCCTATGAAAAGCTTGGATTTGTGCCCATCGACAAGCTGATCCAGATTGACCTAATGCCCTGATTTTCTGGGGTTATTGGCGCATCAACTACCCCGTTGGTGATACTTTCAATCGCTCCATGCGGCGCGTATACTCCGGCCGAATTTGCAACACCAGCAAGGATTTCGCATCATGACCCAAGCCGCTATGAAGGCGCAGAAATTCGTCCTGCCGATCAAAGACCAGGGCCTGTTCCGGCAGCAATGCTACATCAACGGCCAGTGGGTCGATGCGGATTCGGGCAAGACGGTCGAGGTCACCAATCCGGCGACCGGCGAAGTCATCGGCACCATCCCGAACATGGGTGCGGCCGAGACCAAGCGCGCGATCGAGGCAGCCAACGCCGCCTGGGGCGGCTGGCGCAAGAAGACGGCCAAGGAGCGCGCCAATCTGCTGCGTCAATGGTTCAACCTGATGATGGCGGCACAGGAAGATCTGGCGATCATCCTCACCGCCGAACAGGGCAAGCCGTTGGCCGAAGCGAAGGGCGAGATCGCCTATGGCGCCGCCTATATCGAGTGGTTCGCCGAGGAAGCCAAGCGCATCTATGGCGACATCATCCCGCCGCACCAGGGCGATAAACGCATCGTCGTCACCAAGGAGCCGGTCGGCGTCGTTGCGGCGATCACGCCCTGGAACTTCCCCAATGCGATGGGCACGCGCAAGGCAGCGCCGGCGATGGCCGCGGGTTGCCCGGTCGTCATGAAGCCTGCCTCGCAGACGCCGTTCTCGACGCTGGCGATTGCCGTGCTGGCGGAGCGGGCCGGCATTCCCGCCGGCGTTCTCAACGTGGTGACGGGTTCGGCCTCGGCCATCGGTGGCGAAATGACCGGCAACCCGATCGTGCGCAAGCTGACATTCACCGGCTCGACCGAGATCGGCAAGCTCCTCATGAAGCAATGCGCCGACACGGTGAAGAAGACCTCGATGGAACTGGGCGGCAATGCCCCGTTCATCGTCTTCGACGATGCCGACCTCGACGCCGCGGTCGAAGGCGCCATGATGTCGAAGTTCCGCAACACCGGCCAGACCTGCGTCTGCGCCAACCGCATCTATGTGCAGGATGCGGTCTATGACGCCTTTGCCGAGAAGCTCAAAGCCGCGGTCGCCAAGATGAAGATCGGCGACGGCCTCAAGGGTGAAACGCAGCAGGGCCCGCTCATCGACATGAAGGCCGTGGCGAAGGTCGAGGAGCATATCGCCGACGCCGTTGCCAAGGGCGCCAAGGTCGCCATGGGCGGTAAGCGTCATGCGCTGGGTGGCAGCTTCTTTGAACCCACCATCCTGACCGGGGTCACGCCGCAAATGGCGGTGGCGAAGGAAGAGACCTTTGGTCCGCTGGCGCCGCTCTTCCGCTTCAAGACGGAAGAAGAGGTGATCAAGATGGCCAACGACACCGAGTTCGGCCTTGCCTCCTATTTCTACGCCCGCGATCTCGGCCGCGTCTGGCGTGTCGCCGAGGCGGTCGAATATGGCATCGTCGGTATCAACACCGGCATCATCTCAAGTGAAGTGGCGCCCTTCGGCGGCGTCAAGGAATCGGGTAACGGCCGCGAAGGCTCGAAATACGGCATCGAGGATTACCTCGAGATCAAATACATGTGCATGGGCGGCATCTAAGCGGCCCTGCATCAAATCCTATCGGCTGAAGCGCCCGCTCCCTGCATCGGCAGGGGGCGGGTTTTTCATTGGCTGCATGGGAAAGCGGTCATCGTGCCAATCCGCCGGTTGCATGTTACTGTATTCCGTCAAGCCACGGAGCCTCGAATGCCTTTCGGGCGGAAGTTGAGCCGATTTCTGTTGATCGCATTTTGCACCTTGGTGGCCATGCCGGCATTTGCCGATTGCCGCTCAGCTCTCAACGGTCGCGAACTTGTCTGGGCGTGGAATGAGTGGGTTCCCTATGCCTATGCAGGTGAGAGCGACAAGCCGCTGGGATTTGATGTCGATCTCGTGAGCCGCATTCTGGATGACGCGGGCTGCCCATATCGCTTCGTCAATCAGCCCGCCAAGCGCGCGCAACAGGGCCTGCGCGATGGGTCGGTCGATATGATGGCGGCTGCGTCGATCACGCCGGAGCGTGAACTTTTCAGCCGGTTCTCCGAGGCCTATCGGGACGAGCGTATCGTCCTGTTTGTCCTGGCGGGGCGCGCCGAGGCGCTGGGGGGCCTGACACTGGACGATGCTGCCGAGCGCCGGCTGCACCTCGCGGCCGGTCTCGGCGGCTGGTACGGCAAGACCTATGAAACGCACAGCGCTGACCTGCAGAAGGCGGGGTTGCTGCTCCTGACCGGCGATCTCGAAGGCCGCCTGCGCATGCTGGGCAGCGGGCGGGTGGATCTGGTGATCGAGGATCAGGTCGCCGGCATCGCGACGGCACGTCAATTGGGGCTGGAGCACCGTCTTGCCGTGCTGCCAAACCCGATGAACAGCGACCCGGTTTCACTGATGTTCAGCCGGCAAAGTGTGCCGGCTGAAGTGGTGACACTGATCGATCAGGCAATCGAGCGGCAAAAGCAAAGCCCCGACTACCAGCAGATCGTCGCCCAATACACCAGACTGTCAAACTGACCCTGGTGCCTAGCCGAGCGGCGCGTCCTTAAGGCGGGCCATCGCCTCATCCTTGCCGAGAATCTCCATCACCTCGAAGATCGGTGGTGACTGGGTGGATCCGGTGAGGGCCGCCCGTAGCGGCTGGGCAGCGGCACCCAGCTTCACGCCGGCACTTTCGGCAAAGGCACGGGCCGTTTCCTCCAGCGACGCTGCCTGCCAGTTGTCGGCGCGGGCATAGGTATCGATCAGCTTCGGCATCAGGCCGACCGTCTCTGGCGTCGTCAGGATCGCCTTTGCCTTGTCGGTGAAGGGCAACGGCCGTGCCTGCACGTAGAAAGCTGAATTCTCGGCAAGCTCCTTCAAATTCTTGGCACGGCTCTTTAGGCCGGGCATGGCGCGGGTCAGCAACGCGATCCCGCCCGCATCGCTTGCCTTGCCCAGGCGATCGGCAACGGCTTTCGCGAGTTCGGCATCGTCCGACTGGCGCATGTAATGGCCATTGAGATTGTCGAGCTTGGCGAAGTCGAAGCGCGAGGGCGAACGGCCGATGCCGGAAAGCTCGAACCATTCAATCGCCTGCTCGGTCGAGATGATCTCATCATCGCCGTGCCCCCAGCCGAGGCGCAGCAGGTAGTTGCGCAACGCCACGGGCAGATAGCCCATATCGCGGTAAGCCTCGACGCCGAGCGCGCCGTGGCGCTTGGAAAGTTTCGCTCCGTCCGGCCCATGGATCAGCGGGATATGGCTGAAATGCGGTGCTTCCCAGCCCATCGAGTCATAGATCTGACGCTGGCGGAACGTGTTGGTGAGGTGATCGTCGCCGCGGATGACATGGGTGATGCCCATGTCATGATCGTCGACCACCACCGACAACATATAGGTGGGCGTTCCGTCCGAGCGCAGCAGCACCATGTCATCAAGCTGTTCATTGGCAACGCGCACTTCACCCTGCACGCCGTCGACGACGATCGTCTCGCCGACCTGGGGCGCCTTGAGGCGGATCACCGGCTTCACACCGGCCGGGGCATCCTTAGGGTCGCGGTCGCGCCAGCGGCCGTCATATTTCATTGGCTTGCCGGCAGCTTGGGCAGCCTTGCGCATCTCGTCCAGTTCCTCGGGCGAGCAATAGCAGCGATAGGCCTTGCCGGCTTCAAGCATCTGCAGGACGACTTCGGCGTGGCGCGGGGCGCGAGCAAATTGATAGGTGATCTCGCCATCCCAGCCGAGACCCAGCCATTTCAGGCCATCGATGATCGCCTCGATGGCCGCTTCGGTCGAGCGTACGCGGTCGGTATCCTCGATCCGGAGATGGAAGATGCCCTTGTGGTGGCGCGCATAGAGCCAGTTGAAGAGAGCGGTGCGGGCCCCGCCGATGTGCAGGAAGCCGGTCGGCGAGGGGGCGAAACGGGTGACGACGGTCATGATGTTGGGTCCGATGGGAGACGTTGATTTTGGCAGGGTTCTAACATGAAAAGCGTGTGGCCGGGCAATGCTTCCGGCGCTACCCCGTGGTTCAGGCTACCCAGCATTCAGGCGATCTGCTAGGAGAGATATACAACTTATCGAAGATTAGAAAGTCATGTCCGGCCGCGCCTGGGAATGTTTGGAGGAGTTTGTCGCCGCCCAGCGCCCGAACTGGCCGGGCTGGGCGGCGGTCGCCTTGGGGGCCGGCATCGCTGTCTATTTCGGCTTGCCGGCGGAACCGGCGCTTTGGTCGGGGCCAGCCGCCATCCTGGCTTGCGTTGCGTTGGCGGTTCTTGTCAGGCGGCATCCACTGGCACTCATCGCCGTGGCGGCGCTGCTGGTGGGGAGCATCGGTTTTTCGGTCGCCTGCTGGCGCGCCGAATGGGTGGCGGCACCGCAGCTCAACCGATCACTCTATCGGGCCGAAGTCACGGGGCGCGTGGTGGAGGTCGAGCTATATCCCGGCAGCCTGCGCGTGACGCTCGACGGCCTGGCGATTTCGACCACCAAGGACGGCGCGCTGGACGCCGCCACCCTGCCGGCGCGGGTGCGGATCAAGCTCGCCAAGGCCAGTGAAGAAATCCAGATCGGCGATTGGATCAAGGTCGCGGCCGATCTGCAGCCACCGGCACCGCCGGCCATGCCGGGCGCCTTCGATTTCCGGCGGCAGGCGTATTTCGAGCGTCTGGGCGGCGTCGGCTTCTCGCTGCAGCCGGCCGTGAAGGTCGAAGCCAGGCGGGTCCAGGCCTCAGCAATGTCGGCCGTGCTCGATTGGTTCGATGCCTTGCGCCTCACGATCGGGCGGCGCATCCAGGGTGAGCTGCCGGGGGCTACCGGCGCCATGGCGATGGCGCTGATCGTCGGCAACCAGACGGCGTTGCGTGCCGATGACGTGCAGGCGATGCGCGATTCCGGCCTGGCGCATCTGACCTCGATCTCCGGCCTTCATATCGGCCTTGCCGCCGGCATCTTCTTTTTCGGTGTCCGTGCCTTGCTGGCCCTGGTGCCGCCGGTGGCATTGCGCTTCGATATCAAGAAATGGGCGGCGGTCCTGGCCTTGGGCGGCGCCTTCTTCTATGCGGGGCTGGCCGGCATGCCGGTGCCGACGCAGCGTGCCCTGGTCATGACCGGTGTGTTCTTTTGCGCCATCCTGCTGGACCGCTCGCCGATTTCGATGCGGGTTATCGCTTTTGCGGCCATCGTCGTCTTGGTGCTGGCGCCCGAGGCGCTGATCGGCGCCAGCTTCCAGATGTCCTTCGCGGCGGTCCTTGGATTGGTGCGCGTCTTTGATGGTGGCCGCGTGCAGTTCTCGGCCCTGCGCCGTCTCGGCCGCGATGCGCCGGACCTCTTCGGTCGTATTGTCGGTCTCGCTGAGCGTGGCGGCGTCTGGCTCGGCACCTTGATGGTGACCAGCCTCATTGCCAGCGTGATGACGGCACCATATGCCGCCTATCACTTCAACCGGCTGACGCTCTACGGCATCGCCGCCAACATGCTGGCCGTACCGCTGACCGGTTTCTGGATCATGCCGCTGGCAGTCCTGGCCTTGCTGGCGATGCCGTTCGGGCTGGAGCATTGGCCCTTGGTCGCGATGGGCTGGGGCTGCGATCTCATCATCACCATTGCGCATTGGGTGGCGGATTGGACGGGTGCGGTCTTCCTCATCCCGACCATGCCCGTCACGGGCCTGTTGATCGCGAGCCTGGGCCTTGTCTGGCTATGCCTCGTCATCGGGCGGTGGAAATGGCTGGGGCTGGCCTTGCTGGTGATGGGCTGCCTGTCGCCGGTTACGCAACGCCCACCGGAGATTCTCGCCTTCGCTGGCGGACAGAACAGCCGGCTGGTGGCGATGCTGGGGCCGGACGGCGCCTATTATTTCAGCTCGACACGGACGGCCAAGATTGCGGCGGAGACCTGGATGCGCCGGATTGCGCAGGAAAAGCGGCTGCCCTTTCCGCAGCCACCACAACCAGTCATCGCCTTGAACACGCACCAGGCCCGCATCGACGCGATGCGCGCACCAAAAGCGATAGCCGATGTCGACATGCCGACCTTTGGCGATTGCACCGCTGATTGGTGCCGCTTCGATACCCGGATGGGCTATGTCGCGGTGGCGTTGACGGAGGCGGGGGCAACGCCCGCCTGCCTGACGGCGCCGCTGGTCATCAGCCTGGAGCCGATTGCGGATCGTTGTCGATCGGCCGAGCGGGTGATCGATTTCTTCGATCTGTGGCGCCACGGCACGCACGCCATATCGATCAACGCCGACGGCTCATTCGAGGTGACGCGTGCCTTCGATACGGGCGAACGGCCCTGGACCCTGCAACGCTTTGCAAAATCGGCGCAGCCAATCGAGGCTGCGCCGACCGCGGAAGGTGGGATCAGTACTGGCGCATCAGGCCAATCAGACGACCCTGGATCTTGACCCGGTCGGGGCCGAAGATGCGCGTCTTGTGATTGGGATTGGCCGGCTCTAGCGCGATGGAATCGCCCTTGCGGCGCAGGCGCTTCAGTGTGACTTCGTTGTTGTCGACCAGGGCCACGACGATGGTGCCGTTCTCGGCATTCTCGCAGCGCTCGATGAGGACGGTGTCGCCCTCATGAATGCCGGCATCGATCATGGAATCGCCTTCGACCGACAGCGCGTAATGCTCACCACGGCCCAGCATGCCGGCGGGCACGTCGACGGCATTGCTGTTATCGCGCAAGGCTTCGATCGGCGTGCCGGCCGCGATCTTGCCATAGAGCGGCAATTGCACGGTATGGCCGGCCTGCGCCACGACGGCGCCGGGCAGGGTCGGCGTGAAATCGCCCTGGATGACACTGGGGGTGAAGCCGCGGCGCGCCGGTTCGCGATCGGCTGCGGCGGGCGTTGCCGGCGCGGGCTTGCCGCCGACCTGATCCTCGGCGAGGCGCATCACTTCGAGCGCGCGGGCGCGGTGGGGCAGGCGGCGAATGAAACCGCGTTCCTCGAGGCCCGTGATCAGGCGGTGCACGCCGGATTTCGACTTCAGGCCCAACGCATCCTTCATTTCATCGAACGAAGGCGACACGCCGGTCTCGCCGAGACGGTCCTGGATGAATTGCAGCAATTCGCGCTGTTTTCTGGTCAACATGCCCGCACTACCCCTCAAAAAAGGTGCTGCCGAATCCCATCCCCTTACGGGCATCCGGCTGGTTTCAACGGGATCGCTTGCCCCTGGGACCGACCTGTCTTGGCGTTCTGCCGACATCTTGGATCGGAACAAACGATCAACTACCACATATGTTCTAGTTTAGTTCATGATAAAGTCAAGACCTTACCTTACGGTCGGGCAAGATGCCGCTGTACCGATCGTCCCATGGTGCAATCCGAAGTTGAGAATCAGGGCCGCATTTGAGACGCTCCCGCCGGGAGCCGTTGAGGCTCGTTCTGGCATCAGGGAAGTCAAAAATGAGTCTTTTCAAAGGGCTGGGTATTGCTGTCGTCGGTCTATGCGCATTCATGTCGACCGGCCAGGCGAGGGCGGATTGCGAGGATCCGAAAAACGCGTTCGACGACGTCTATTGCTACTCGAAGCTCTATATCGAAGCCGATGCCGATCTCAACAAAGCCTATGGCGGGCTCACGAAGCTGCTCTCGAAAGATGAGAAGGCGACGCTGAAGAAAGGCGAACTCGCCTGGATGCAAGCCCGCGACGGCAAATGCAGCAAGCAAGAAGGCGACGACAATTTCGTCGACCTCGACTGCGCCGTCGAAGAAACGCGCAACCGCATCGCCTTCCTCGAAGAACGCACCCAGGAATGCAAAGCCAGCAAATGCCAAGCGAGCAAGCTCGGGGATTAAGGTGCCGGTCTAGCGCCTCAAATTCCCAGGCAGCCACCGGCCAGCAACAGCACTTCCGTAACGTCACCCTCCTTAGCCGCCGGCGCGTGGGGCGGGCGGATGATGAGGGCGTCGGCTTTGGCGATGAGGGAGAGCATCGCGCTGTCCTGCTTCGGGAAGGGGCTCGCCACGAGGCCGCCGTCGGATCCGCGGGTGAGCGCGGCACGGAGGTAATCCTGGCGCTGGTCATTTGCTTTGAGGGGGGTGCCGAGACGGGCAAATACGGGGCCCGTATCGGTTCCTTTTTGCCCCAGCAGGCGCTGGATCACCGGGCGCAAGAAGAGTGTCGCCGTGACAATGGCCGAGACCGGGTTACCGGGCAGGCCTAGCACCGGCAAGGCACCGAGTGTCCCGAACATCACCGGCTTGCCCGGCCGCATCGCGATCTTCCAGAAATCGAGCTTGGCGCCCTTGTCTTTGAGCGCCTGCTGGATGAGATCGAGCTCGCCCACCGAGGCACCACCAGTCGTCACCAGCACATCGGCGCCGCGGGCGCCATCGAGGGCGCGGTGGAGATCGGCCATGTTGTCGCGGGCGATGCCGAGATTGATCGGCTCACCACCACAGGCGGTGACGAAGGCGGCAAGGCCGATGCCGTTCGAGGCGATGATCTGGGCTGGCCCCAGCGGCTCACCGGGATGCTGCAATTCGTCGCCGGTCGAGAGCAGGGCGATGCGCGGCCGGCGCGCGACCGTGACGCTGGGCCAGTTCATGGCGGCGGCGAGGGCGACGTCGCGGGCGCTCAGCAGCCGGCCGGCTTCAAGGCCGATCTCCCCAAGTCGAAAGTCATTTCCGCTGGCACGCACATGCTGGCCAAGAACGGTGCTGCCTTCGCGTAGGGTGACGCGGTCGCCGTCGCGATCGCAATTTTCCTGGATGACGACGGTGTCGCTGCCTTGGGGCAGAACGGCACCGGTGAAGATGCGAGCGGCTTCGCCTGCCTTCAGTGTGACGGCAGGCTCGATACCGGCGGCAATGGTGCCGATCACGCGAAGATCCACCGGCAGTTTTGCAATGTCCGCGGCCCGCACGGCATAGCCATCCATGGCGGAGACGGCGGCTGGCGGCTGCGAGAGGCGCGCGACGACAGGCTCGGCGAGAACGCGACCCATGGCACGGTCGATGCCGACCACTTCACCAACGAGGGGGGAGAAGCAATCGAGAATACGTTGCTGGGCTTCGGCGACCGGTAGCATTATTTGGCCTCATATATTCCGGATTTGCCGCCGCTTTTATGTACCAGCCGAATGTCGCCGATACGCATGGTCTTATCGGCGGCCTTCACCATGTCATAGACCGTGAGTGCAGCCACGGAGACGGCGGTCAGCGCTTCCATCTCAACGCCGGTCTTGCCCACCAGTTTGCAGGTGGCGGTGATATCGACGGCATTGCGCGCAGCGTCGAGCTGCAGCTCGACCTTGACTGAGGTGAGGGCCAAGGGATGGCATAGTGGAATGAGATCCGGCGCGCGTTTGGCGCCCATGATGCCGGCGAGCTGCGCCACAGTGAGCACGTCGCCTTTCTTGACCCCGCGGTCGCGGATAAGAGCCAGCGTCTCGGGGGCCATATAGACCGAGCCTTTGGCGGTGGCGACACGTTCGGTTGCGTCCTTTTCCGACACGTCGACCATGCGCGCGTTGCCGGACTCGTCGAAATGGGTGAGCTTTGACATTATGCGGCCGAGTTGAGCGGGGCGCGGGTACCGAGAAGTGCACGCGTGGCGGCGGTGACGTCGGCCTGGCGCATCAGGCTTTCGCCGACCAGGAAGATCGAGGCGCCAACCTGGTTCATGCGCTCGAGGTCGGCCGTCGAATAAAGGCCGCTTTCCGCTACCAGCAGCTTGTCCTTCGGCGCCATGGCGGCAAGTTGCTCGGTCGTCGCAAGGTCAATGGAGAGCGTCTTCAGATTACGGTTATTGACGCCGAGAAGCCGCGATTTGAGCTTCAAAGCGCGTGTCATCTCTGCGGCGTCATGCACTTCGACCAGCACATCCATGCCGAGGGAAAAGGCGAGTGCTTCGAGCTCGGCCGCCTTGGCGTCGTCGAGGCAGGCCATGATGAGAAGGATGCAATCGGCCCCAAGCGCCCGCGCCTCATAGACCTGATAAGGCTCGAGCATGAAATCCTTGCGCAATGCCGGGAGGTCGACGGCCGCGCGGGCTTGCTGCAGATAGGCATCGGCACCCTGGAAATAGGGGGTGTCGGTGAGTACGGAGAGGCAGGTGGCGCCACCTGCGCTATAGGCCTTGGCGAGTGTTGCCGGGTCGAAATCGGCGCGAATCAGACCCTTTGACGGCGAGGCCTTCTTGATCTCGGCAATGAGGCCGAAATAGCCGGCATGCACCGCTTTCTCAAGCCGGGCGATGAAGCCGCGCGGTGGGTTGCTGCGCTGGCTTTCTTCCGCCCGTCGGCGGATTTCTGCAAGCGGCACGGCTTTTTCGCATGCGGCGACATGCACACGCTTATCGGCGCAGATTTTCACCAGCACGTCACTCATTGCAGCACGCCATCCGTATTCTCGGTCGTGAAGCGCACCAGCGCGTCTAGCTTGGCTTTGGCCTTGCCGGAATCGAGAGCGTCGGCAGCGAGCGCCAGCCCTTGCGGAATATCGCTGACCTTGCCAGCGACCAGCAGGGCCGCGGCGGCATTGAGGCGCACGATGTCGCGATAGGGACCGACGACGCCATCGAAGAGGCCCAACAAGGCTTCGGCATTCTGCGCGGGGTCACCGCCCTTCAGCTCCGCGGCAGTGCTGCGCGACAGGCCGAACTGATCCGGCGAAATCTCGAACTCGCGCAGCTGGCCGTCACGCAATTCGACCACATAGGTGGGCCCGGTCGTGGTGATCTCGTCAAGGCCGTCGCTGCCATGGACGAGCCAGGCGTGCTCCGTCCCCAATGCGCGCAGTGCATCCGCCATCGGCTTCAGCCACTGCCGGGAATAGACGCCGATCAGCTGGCGTTTGACGCCGGCCGGGTTCGACATCGGCCCCATCAGGTTGAAGATGGTGCGCGTGCCCAGCTCGACGCGGGCTGGGCCAACATGGCGCATGGCGCTGTGATGCTTCTGGGCCCAGAGAAAGCTGGTGCCGACTTCGAACAAGGCGCCTTCCAGCACCTTGATATCGGCATCGATATTGACGCCGAGCGAGGTGAGGATGTCGGCAGCGCCGCTTTTCGAGGAGGCCGCCTTGTTACCGTGCTTGGCGACCGTGACGCCGCTGGCGGCGCAGACAAAGGCGA
This sequence comes from Pseudomonadota bacterium, assembly GCA_016183985.1. Classification (GTDB taxonomy): domain Bacteria; phylum Pseudomonadota; class Alphaproteobacteria; order Dongiales; family Dongiaceae; genus Dongia. Next base: position 29,966 of record JACPDN010000012.1, read on the forward strand.
CGGCCGTTGAGATGTTGAGCGTACCGGCACCATCGCCGCCGGTGCCGCAAACATCGATTGAGCCTTGCGGTGCCTGGATGCGCGTCATCTTTTCGCGCATGACGCTGACGGCACCGGTGATCTCGTCAACTGTCTCGCCGCGAACGCGCAGCGCCATCAGAAAGGCGCCGATCTGTGCCGGCGTCGCTTCACCGGTCATGATCACGTTGAAAGCGGTCTCCGCCTCGGCGCGCGACAGGGCTTTACCTTGTGCGACGATGCCGATGAGACCTTTGAGGTCGGTGCTAGTGCTCACTGCAGGGCCTTCGTGCTGCCAGAAATATTGATCCCGGGGGTGTTGAGCTTGTTGAGGCCGGCGGAGGTCAGGAAGTTACCGAGCAGCTTATGGCCGTGTTCCGAGGCGATGCTCTCGGGGTGGAATTGCACGCCGGCGATGGGCAGGGTCTTGTGTGCCAGGCCCATGATGGTGCCGTCTTCAGTCTCCGCTGTGATTTCGAGCTCAGTCGGCAGGGATTCACGCTCGACGACAAGGGAGTGGTACCGAGTCGCAGCGAAATCGTTCGGCAGGTCTTGGAAGACGCTCTTATTGCCGTGATGCACATGGGACATCTTGCCGTGCATCGGCTTACTGGCGCGAATGACCTTGCCGCCGAAAGCCTGGCCGATTGCCTGATGGCCAAGGCACACGCCCAGCACCGGAATCTTGCCAGCCGCCGTCTTGATGAGATCAAGGCAAATACCGGCCTTGTCGGGGTCGCAGGGCCCAGGCGACAGGATGATCCCCTGGGGCGCCTTTGCCATCACTTCGTCCACCGTGATCTGATCGTTTCGGTAGACTTCGATCTCAGCGCCCAGCTCGCCCAGATAATGATACAGGTTGTAGGTGAAGCTGTCGTAATTATCGATTAGTATGAACATGTTAGATATCCCTGGGCGCGGCGGTTGCGCGAGTTTAGCAGGGGTGCTGCTGGAACGGAAGATTCGGAGGCTGCGGCATTTCCCATGCGTTGGTTGGGTGCAACACAGAATATGACCCTGGTTGACGGGCTGCGCCTGCCGCTGCTGCTGGCGCCGCTTCTCGTGCTCGGCCTGACCGGTACCTGGTGGGGATTGTCGCCGCTGAAGCCGGTTCTGGACTATGCCCCGGCGATGCTGGCGGCGACCGCTTTGGTGCAATTCGGCATCGGCCTGCCGGTCCATCTGCGGATGATCGGCAAGCTCGCTCGATTGCAGGTCGATGGCGATACGCTGCTGATTGTGGGGGCCGGCGCTGCCTTCGTCCTCGGCCTGTTGCGCTACCGGCATATGCCGGCGGATGCCGAGATCGACATGCAGGTTGTCGTCTGGCGTGACGCGGCATTCGGGGCGGGCTTGGTTTCGGTAGCCATGCTGGGCGACATCATTCTGCGCCAGGCGCAACGCAGCGTGCTGCTGCCTTTGCCGCGAGCGCCGGCTGGCCGCGTCGTGGTGCCACCGGGCGATCTTATTCCAGCTGATGGCGTGGTTGTGGATGGCCTGAGCGAGATACAGGATCCAGTCGGTGCCGACGATATCTTCCCGATCGTGGTGCGGCCCGGCGCCAGGGTCCATCTCGGTGCCCGCAATGGCGATGGTGTGCTGACGATCGAAGTGCAAAAGGCGGCACAGACCATTGCGGCACGGCATGTCGTGACAGATGACCGCCTGCAGGCGGTGCTCGACTGGATGGCCCGCGGTACGCTGGCAATTGTCCTTGTTGTGATCGTGGTACAGTTTTGGCAGTGGAGCGGGCCCGGCGATCCGGTCGCGGCCGCCTTGCGCATGCTCTCGCTGGCAGCGCCACTAGGCCTCGGCTTCGTGGCGACGGCCCCGTCCTCGGAGGCGCTGACGATGGCCCGCCGGTTGGGGGTAGAAATCCGGGATATCGCCGTGTTCGACCGGTTGCGCCGGATCGGTGGCGTGGTGATCGGGCATCGCGGCGTGCTGGTGCCGGATCGGCTGCGCCTCATCACGGTGACACCGGTCGATGGCGTTGCAGCAGCCGATCTCATCCGCCGCGCAGCAGCTGTCGCTGAGGCAGGTTTTGACCCCTGGGGCAAGGCGATCCTGGATTTTGCAGTGACCTATCGGATGCGCCTCAAACCAGCGACGCATTATCAAAACAAGATCGGTAGCGGCATGAGCGCGCGGACAGAGAACCAGGAGATATTGATCGGCACGCGCGAGTTCCTTGAGCAGCACGGGATCGATTGCAAGGTGCTCGGGTCCGCCGCAGCCAAGGCCAAGGAGCAAGGGCGCCGCTTGCGCTGGGTGGGCGAGACTTTCCCCAAGCGTCAGGTGCTGGGAGTCATGTTGTTTGGCGCACCATCGGTGAGTGGCGCCGTTGAAGCAGTGAAGAACCTGGAACGGCTGGGCTTGGAGACGGCGTGGCTCGCCAATGCCGATGATGCCGCGCATGTGGCGCTGGCCAAGCATCTCAAGATCGGGCGATTGCTGCCGGACGGCACCGAAATTGTTGAAGAAAAGCTGCGGAAAATGCGCGGCAAGAGTGGACCGTTGCTGGTCGTTGCCGCTGATGAGCCACCGCAGGGTCTGACGGGCAAGGACGTCATGCTACCGTTCGGGCGGCGGCTCATGGAACAGATGCCTGGCACCGGGATCGGCACAATCCGGCATGACCCACGGATCATCGTCGATCTTTTGCGGCTTGCATCGCGGCACCGGCAGATGGTGCTGATGAATGCCGCCATTGCCTATATCGCGGCCCTGCTTTTTGCCTTCGCGCCATTCTGGCTGGGGCGGCGCAGCGATCTTGGCAGCTATGAGGTGGGCGTTGTCCTGATCCTGGCCTTGTCGTCACTCGGCTTGCGCGCCATGCCGACGACCGCTAATGAGGTCGACGAGGAATAGGATGGCAAGACGTAAGCAAAGCGCCCGAAAGAAGAAGCCGGCCGGGCGACCATCGCGCAAATCGGCGCGGCCGGCATGGCTGGGCGTTGTCGGTTCGCTCGCGACGCCACTGGGCGTATTGCGCAAGGGCACTATTCTGTTTGCCCTGGGTATCCTCATGGGACTCGGCATTGGGCTGGCGGTCACGCTCTTTGCACCGTCCTTGTTGCAGAAGCCAAAGCCAGGCGCGGTCGTTACCGAAGCGCCTGCGAAACTGCCGAAATCAACACCGCCGGCAAGCCAGGTCAAAGCAGGGCCTGCAATCGGGCCGGACTTTGTAGAAAAGACGCCGCCCGCACCAACGCCGACGCCTGCTGTCGCGCCCGTGAACCCGCCAATTGTCGATACACCGGCTCAGGCGGAAGAGGGTGCCCATCAATCTGCACCTGATATCGTGATGCCGGATGATGCGGAAACGGTGCAGGCTCCGCCCCAGCCAACACCTGGCGACAAAGAGCCGGCAGCACCCCAATGGTTGGAAAATTCGGTAGCGATACGCGACCCAGGCAACCAGCCGATGATTGCGATCGTGCTCGATGATGTCGGTGTTGCACCCCAGCATGCACAGATGGCCGTGGCACTGCCGGCACCGATCGTCCTTTCCATCATGACCTATACCAAGAATGCACCGGCGCTGGCACAACAGGCGCGTGCCAAGGGGCATGAGATCATGGTCCATATGCCGATGCAGCCGATGAACGGCGCCATCAATCCCGGCCCCAATGCCCTGGATGTCGGCATGGCGGACGATGAATTGAGGCGCCGGATTGACTGGGGGTTGGGGCGCTTCAAGGGATATGTCGGCTTTAACAACCACATGGGCAGCCGCTTTACGCAGGACGCGGCCGGCATGCAGATCGTCCTTGCGGAGGCCAAGCGCCGTGGCTTGCTGTTTCTCGATTCAAAGACGATCGCCGGCAGTGTCGCTGACAAGATGGCTGCTGAAATGGGCGTCATCCATATCGCGCGCGACGTGTTCCTGGACGACGATATGAGCGAAGCGGCCGTCGCCCGGCAGCTCGCCGCAGCCGAAGCGGTGGCGCGGCGGCAAGGATATGCTGTGGCAATCGGCCACCCGCATCCTGGCACCATCGCCGTGCTGAAACGCTGGCTGCCTGAAGCCAAGGCGAAGGGCTTTGCCATCGTGCCCTTGACCACCATCATCAAGAAGCGCGAGGGTGTCGCTGGCTAAAGAGGGAGTGGCGCGGATGCAATTCGACCAAGAGTACTATCCGGGTATTATCGCGGACATTGTCGGTGCGCACGCTCGGTACTATGCCCAGGCCTGGTCCTTCGGCATGAAATTTGAAGCCAAGGTGGCGGCCGATCTGGCCGGGTTTGTGCTCAATATGAACCGGGACCGTGACTTGCTGCTGGTGGCGAAGCGCGCGGATGAACGGTTTCTGGGCTCCATTGCCATCGATGGGATAGATCATGCCGGGCGCGGTGCGCATTTGCGCTGGTTCATCGTGGCGCCTGAAGCGCAGCGCACGGGGCTCGGCAAGCAATTGCTCGACCGGGCCATTGGTTTCTGTCGCGAGCGCGATTACCGCCGCGTCTATCTCTATACCTTTGCCGGCCTGGATTCTGCGCGCCGCCTTTACGAGCAAGCGGGTTTCAATCTCGGCGAAGAGCAGGAAGCAAATACCTGGGGCCGCGCAATGCGCGAACAGCGCTTTGACCTGACGCTTGAGCCGGCAGCCTGATTGTCTGGCTGACTATTTCTCGGTGAGATTCTTGCCATATCCCTTGCCGGTGTCGACCTGGGCAATATCGTCCGGTCGTACCCCCTCGTAATCTTCCACCGCAATGCAGCGGTCGACAATGATACCGTCGCTGGACAAAGGAAAGATCGAGCCGGAAAACGTGATTTCGTGACCAAACTTGGTGGTCAGGGTGTCCCTGGAGAAAGTCGGCCGCTTCTCTCGGCAGGCAAGTTGATATTCGTTCGTCAGTTCATCCCGGACGTCTTGCGGAAATTCCGTGATCTGATCCAGATAGCGGCCTGTCAGCTCGTGCCGGAAACTCGCGACCTTTGTGCCGACTAAACGGTAATAGATGCGAAACGGGTCGTGCTCGATGGACATGACGAGCATATTGGGCAGCAGGCCGCGCATCTCGGTTGGGTCGATATCCTGCCAGGAGGGCATGGGCCGGTCACCACGCTTCTTGTTCCAGATCTGATGAAAGCCGCGGACCAGCGGCGAGGTCACTTTGTCGAACGGAATATCGAGTTCGACGATCATCCGGCGCTACCGATTGCGGCTGCCGCTTTGCGCGAAGAGCACCGCCTCTTGCGCGGCCCGTATCAATGCACGGGCCTTGTGATGACACTCCTGGAACTCGCTCTCGGGCACCGAATCATGCACGATGCCGGCGCCGGCCTGGACATACATGACGCCGTCCTTGATGACTGTCGTGCGCAGCGCAATGCAAGTATCCATCGAGCCGTCGGCAGCGAAATAACCGACGGCGCCGCCATAGACGCCGCGATGCTCCGGCTCCAGTTCTTCGATGATTTCCATCGCGCGAACCTTGGGCGCGCCAGAAACCGTGCCTGCCGGGAAACCTGCCATCAGCGCGTCCATGGCATCATGCTTCTTGTCGATCTTGCCCTCGACGTTGGAGACGATGTGCATGACATGGCTGTAATTCTCGATCGTGAACTTCTCCGTCACCTTGACGGAGCCAATCGCCGCAACGCGGCCGACATCGTTACGTCCCAGATCGAGCAGCATCAGGTGCTCGGCCAGTTCCTTCTCGTCGCCCAGAAGGCTGGCAGCATTCGCCTTATCCTCTTCGGGTGTCTTGCCGCGCGGACGCGTGCCGGCGATGGGGCGGATCGTCACCTTCTCGTCGCGCAGGCGCACCAGGATTTCCGGGCTGGAGCCGATGATGGTGAAGCCGCCGAGATCCAGGAAGAACAGAAAGGGCGAAGGGTTGAGGCGCCGCAATGAGCGGTAAAGAGCAAAGGGCGGCAACTTGAAGGGCAGGGAGAAGCGCTGCGACAGCACGACCTGGAAGATATCACCCGCCAGGATGTAATCCTTGGCCTTGGCGACCATCTCGCCGAAATACTCCCGCGTCATGTTGGACTGCGGTTCCGGCAAATTCGCGGTGTCTACCGCGCCGCCCTGCTGCGGCAATCCGCGGTCGAGATCCGCCACGATGTCGTTCAGCCGTTCCAGGGCCTGGTTATAGGCCGCCCGCGCATTGAGGCCGTCCTTGTTCCAGACCGGAGTCACGACAGTGAGCGAGTCTTCGACGTTATCAAAAATGGCGATCAGGGTCGGGCGCAGGAAGATGCTATCGTGGAGGCCGAGCTTGTCCGGCTTGAGGTCCGGCAGTTTTTCGACCTGTCGAATCATGTCATAGCCGAGATAACCGAAGAGGCCCGAGGCCATCGGCGGCAGCCCCGCCGGCACGTCGATGCGGCTTTCTTTGATCAGGGCACGCAGCGATTCAATCGCCGGCGCCTTTTCCGGCGTGAACTTGTCCGGCTCGAAGCGGGCGTTGCGGTTGATCTCGGCCGCACTGCCACGACAGCGCCAGATGAGATCGGGCTTCAAGCCGATGATGGAGTAGCGCCCCCGGACGGCACCACCTTCGACCGATTCCAGCAGGATGGAATTGCTGCGCCCATCGGCCAGCTTCAGCATCACGGAGATGGTGGTTTCCAGATCGGCAATCAGCCGGGTCCAGACCAGTTGCGGCTTTCCCGCTTCATGGCCGCTGGCAAATCGCTCGAAATCCGGTTCCACTTTCATGATCGATATCCCCGCAGTTTTGGCTTTTATTGATCGGGCTGGTCGATCAGCTTTTGCCACTGCGTGTCGTCACGCTCGACAGGGATCTCGGCCTTGAGGGCGTCGTAGAATTGCTGTTGCACATCGCCGCCGAGCGATTGCGCCACGCGCTCCGACAACTGCTTCAGGTCGTCAGCATGGGTTTCCGGCGAGGCCGGGGTGATACCGGTGAGACGGGCGACGACCGGTCCTTCAGCACTTTCGCCCAGGGTCAGTTCGCCGACCTTCAATTTGAAGAGCGCTTGCGCCAGTACCGGATTGACGCCGTTATCGGGATCACCCTCGCCGCGATAGAAGGGCTGGCTTACGTTGAGCGTCAGCCCCAGGCTGGCTGCCTCGGCATTCAGGTCGCCGCCGCCCTTCAGCTTCTCCATCAGGGCCTTGGCTTTGGCGGTCGCGAGTTCGGATTGCTTGGCGGCGATCCAATCGGCTGTCACCTGGTCTTTGACCTGGTCGAGCGGTTTCACCGTCGGCGCGGTGACGCCTGTGACCTGGGCTACGGCATATGAGCCGTCATTAAGTGCCGTAATCTCGCTGGGATCGCCCGGCTCGGTGCCGAAAATGAGATTCACAGCATCCTGGGTGAGGGCGAGATCAGTGCCGCCGGCATCCTTGCCCGTTGCATCGATGGCGTCGATCTTCTGCAAGTGAAGCTGCAGCTTCTTCGATGCTTCCTCAAGTGAGGCGCCGCCGGCCAGCTCGTCCTGCAGCTGCTCGCGGACCGATTCCATGGCGTCGGCAGCACGGCCCAGGGCGAGGCTATTGCGGATTTCACCCTTCACATCCTCGAGTGTCTTGGTGGTACCCGGGATGATCGACTGCACATGGGCGACATGGACGCCGAAGGGGCTCTTCAATGGGGCGGAGACGCCGTCGGCGGGCAGGGCGAAGACGGCATCGGCGATATCGGCCGGCAGCTTGTCCTTGGTCACCTGGCCGAGCGAGACCGGATCACCCTGGGTCTCAGCCTTCACGGCGTCGGCAAATTTCTGGCCGCCTTTGACATCCGCCACGATCTTGTCGGCAATGGCCTGATCCTGGACGACCACCTGCTGGACATCGCGCACTTCCGGCGTCGAGAACTCGGATTTGCGCGCTTCGTATTCAGTCTGGATCTCGTCATCCGTGACGGTCACGTCCTGCACGAAATCGGCCGGTGCCATCTGGATGAGGGCCGCGGCGCGATACTCCGGTGCCTTGTACTTATCGGAATGATCCTCGTGCCACTTCTTGATCGCCGCGTCGTCTGGCGTTCCGGCATCGGTCATGCTGGCGGTCGGAATGGTCAACAGCTCGGCGCTGCGCTGTTCCTGTGTATAGTGATAGACGGCGGTCACGAGCGGATCCGGTGCCTCAAGGGCACCCATCATCGCCACCAGAACCTGATTGGCACGAAGCTGGCCGCGGATCGTCTCGACATATTGCGCCTCGCTCTGGCCGAGCTGGCGCAGGAAATATTCGAAGCGGGCGCGGTCGAACTGGCCGGTCGCACCGGCGAGATTGGGATCGCTCTGGATCGTCTGGACGGCGACACTCTGCGGCACGTCGATGCCGAGCTGCTCGCCATAGGCCTGCAGCAGGCCCTTGCTCTCCGCTTGATCGACCAGACGCTGCGCACCGCCAAAGGCCGCGAACATCGCCGGCGTCACCTGGACGCCCTGGATCTGCGAGACGCGCTGCAGGGCAAGCTTCAGTTCGCGGTCGAAGTCTGCCTGGGTGTACTCGAAATTTTTGCCGATCTTCAGGATCGGCTTGGCGGCCTTGGCACCGCGGAAAATATCGCCGATTCCCCAAACAGCAAACGCTGCGATCAATACGCCGAAAAGCGCCTTTACGACCCAGGAGCGCGCGTGTTTGCGAATGGAGCTGAGCATATTCCCCGATAAACCTATTTTGCGCCGGTAAACCCTTGCCGGCCTTGATGATGCGCCCCGTTTTAGGGCGGCGCGCATCATAAGGAGGGGGCAGGGGGTGGGCAAGGGCTGGAATCCGCCACATTGGCGGCCAGACAAGGGGCGTGTTATAGGCCCTCCGACGGTCGATTCAGGGCAGCAGAAAGGGAAGTCAGAATATGGCGACGCCGGGGATTCGGCCATTGGTGGCCGGCAACTGGAAGATGAACGGCAGCCTTGCCATGGCAGGCGCCCTGATCGGCGCCCTGAAGGCCAAACAAGGCAATGTCGACCTGCTGGTCTGCCCGCCCTTTCCATATCTGGCCGCCGTCGGTGCCGCCTTGGCCGGGTCGAAGCTGGCCCTGGGCGCCCAGGACTGCCACGCCAATGCGAGCGGTGCCCATACCGGCGACGTCGCCGCCCCGATGCTGGCCGATCTCGGCTGCCGCTTCGTCATTCTGGGCCATTCCGAGCGCCGGACCGATCACGGCGAAACCTCCCAGGCGGTGGCCGCCAAGGCGAAAGCCACATTGGCGGCCGGCCTTACCGCCATCATCTGCGTGGGCGAGACGGAAGCGCAGCGCAATGCCGGCGACGAGTTGAAAATCGTTGAAAAACAGATTGTTGAATCCGTTCCTTCAGATTCGAGCGCCGGCAATACGGTGATCGCCTACGAACCGGTCTGGGCGATCGGGACTGGCAAGACTCCGACCACGGCCGATGTCGAAGCGATGCATCGGCACATCCGGGCTTTGCTCAAACAGAGGGTCACTGGCGGCGCCGAGATTCGGATCCTATATGGTGGGTCGGTGAAGCCGTCGAACGCGGCCGAGCTGATGGCGGTCGCGGAGGTTAACGGCGCCCTGGTGGGCGGTGCCAGCCTCAAAGCCGAGGATTTCTGGGCGATTGCCGAAGGTGCGGCCAAATCCGCTGGTTGAGGAGGCTAAATTGGCGCTGGTCATTCTGGCGGAAAACCGCTAGAACCCGCGCCGAATTTCGACATTTCAAGAACTTGCGAGCACGTCCATGTTGGGAGCCCTGTTCCCGATCGTCCTGGCCATTCACGTCGTCATTACGGTCTTCCTTATCGGTATTATCCTGACCCAGAAGAATGAGGGTGGCATGGGTGGCCTCGGCGGCGGTGCCGCAGGCGGCATGGCCGGCTTCCTGTCCGGTCGCCAGCAGGCCAATCTGCTGACCAAAGCCACGCGCTGGCTGGCGGTGGGCTTCTTCTGCACCAGCCTGTTCCTGGCCTATTCGGACAGCCACCGGGCCGCGAAAACGACGCTGGTCGGCAATGCGCCCGTGACGACCATCCCGGCAGCGCCGGCGGGCGACCTGCCGGCTGGCAGCGCGCCGGCGGCGACCGACTCGGGCACTACCAACACGACGCCCGCCGCACCGGCCCAGCCGGCCGCACCCTCCGGCCAATAAACCGTGATCCATCAGGCCCTTCCGACCGGCAAGCACAGAGCGCTTGCCGGACTGCCCCGACTCGTTCCATAAGGACCACCCATGACGCGATTTATTTTTATCACCGGCGGCGTGGTCTCCTCTCTCGGCAAGGGTCTTTCGTCAGCAGCGCTCGGCGCTTTGCTGCAGGCGCGCGGATTCAAGGTCCGGCTGCGCAAACTGGACCCCTACATCAACGTCGACCCGGGCACGATGAGCCCGTATCAGCACGGCGAAGTCTATGTGACCGATGACGGCGCCGAGACCGACCTTGACCTCGGCCATTACGAGCGCTTCACCGGCATCTCCAGCCGCCGCTCGGACAGCGTCACCACGGGCCGAATCTATTCCGACGTGATCGCCAAGGAACGTCGCGGCGATTATCTCGGTGCCACCATCCAGGTCATTCCGCACATCACCGACGCGATCAAGGAATGGATCAAGGCCGACATCCAGGACGAGGATTTCGTCCTCTGTGAAATCGGCGGCACGGTCGGCGATATCGAAAGCCTGCCGTTCCTGGAAGCGATCCGTCAGTTCGCCAATGAAGTCGGGCCGGAACGCTCGATGTTCGTGCACCTGACACTGGTGCCGTGGATTCCAGCGGCGGGTGAATTGAAGACCAAGCCGACGCAGCATTCGGTCAAGGAACTGCAATCGGTCGGTATCCAGCCGGACATCCTGCTGTGCCGTTGCGATCGCGAAGTGCCGGCGGATTCACGCCGCAAGATCGCGCAGTTCTGCAACGTGCGGCCCTCGGCGGTGATCCAGGCGCTCGACGTCGACACGATCTATGCTGTGCCGCAGGCCTATCATGCCGAAGGGTATGATGACGAAGTGCTGCGCCATTTCGGTCTGACCGCGCCGGCGCCGGATCTCAAGAAGTGGGACGCGGTAGTCAACCGTATCCGCCAGCCGGAAGGCGAAGTCACGATCGCCATCGTTGGCAAATACACTTCGCTGCTCGACGCCTATAAGTCGCTGGCCGAAGCCCTGCGCCATGGCGGCATCAGCAACAACGCCAAGGTCAACCTCAACTGGATCGACAGCGAAGTCTTCGAACGCGAGGACGCCGTCCAACATCTGGAAGGTGTCCACGGCATCCTGGTGCCGGGCGGCTTCGGCGAGCGTGGCTCAGAGGGCAAGATCCAGGCGGCGAAGTTTGCCCGCGAGCGCAAGATTCCCTATTTCGGCATCTGCTTCGGCATGCAGATGGCCGTCATCGAGGCGGCGCGACACCTGGCTGGCGTCGCCAAGGCGGGCTCGACCGAATTCGGTCCCTGCGAAGAGCCGGTGGTCGGTCTGATGACCGAATGGGTGCGCGGCAACATGCTGGAAAAACGCGCGAAGGACAGCGATCTCGGCGGGACGATGCGTCTCGGCGCTTATGAGTGCAATCTCAGCGCTGGCACGCTGGTTTCGCAGATCTATGGCAACAAGCCGGTGATCAGCGAGCGACACCGGCATCGCTATGAGGTGAACTACCACTACCAGGAGCGACTGGAGAAAGTCGGCCTCAAATTCTCCGGCATGTCGCCCGACGGCGTGCTGCCGGAGATCGTCGAGATTCCCGATCATCCTTGGTTTGTGGGCGTTCAGTACCATCCGGAACTGAAATCGCGTCTCTTTGAACCGCATCCCCTCTTCGTCTCGTTCATCGGGGCGGCGGTCCACCAATCGCGTCTGGTTTAATAGGCTGGTGCTGAGATGACCACGATCCGCGTCGGAAAGATCGATATCGCCAACGAAAAGCCAATGGTGATGATCGGCGGCATGAACGTGCTGGAAGATCGCGATACGGCCTTCCGTGTGGCGGAAGCGTTCTGCGAAGCGACAGCCAAGCTCGGCATCCCATATATTTTTAAGGGCTCCTACGACAAGGCCAATCGCTCGTCGATCCATTCCTTTCGCGGCCCCGGCTTGGACGAGGGCCTGAAGCTGCTGGGCGACATCAAAAAGCGTTTCGGCGTGCCCGTTCTGACCGATGTGCATACGGAAGAACAGGCGGCACCGGTTGCTGCTGTTTGCGACATTATCCAGATTCCGGCTTTCCTCGCACGCCAGACAGACCTGGTCGATGCCATGGCGCGGACGGGTGCGGTCATCAACATCAAGAAGCCACAATTCCTCTCGCCGCCGCAGATGAAGAACATCGTCGAAAAGGTCCGCGAATGCGGTAACGAGAAGATCCTGCTGTGCGAGCGCGGCAGCTGCTTCGGCTACGACAATCTCGTCGTCGATATGCTTGGCTTCCGCACCATGAAGTCGGTGAGCGGCAATCTGCCGATCATCTTCGACGCCACCCATGCCCTGCAGATGCGCGATCCGATGGCCGGAGCGTCCGGCGGTCGCCGTGCACAGGTCGCGGAACTGGCGCGGGCCGGCCTGGCGGTGGGTATCGCCGGCCTCTTCATCGAAGCCCATCCGGATCCGGACAATGCAAAGTGCGACGGTCCCTGTGCGTTGCCGTTGGATAAGCTGCCGGCCTTCCTGGCGCAGATGAAGGCGCTCGACGATCTTATCAAGAGCCTGCCGTCGCTCGATATCCGCTGAACGACTTTCGGCGATTCTCCTTCGTCATGCCCGAACTTGATCCGGGCATCCACTCTATCAAGGGCACCACTGGTTCCCCGGGTCTTCGCCCGGGGATGACGGTTTGGCGTGACCCCGTTGCCGCGCCAAAGGCGGCCCTCTATGATCCTATTAAACAAGTGATCAAGGGGAGCTTGCGTCATGGATTTCAAGTTGAGCGCCGCCGATCTCGAAGTTCAGGCGCGCGCACGGGCGTTTACCGAGCAGCACCTGTTCCCCAATGAAATCGCCTGTGACGAACGCAAGCTGACCAAAGAGAAGCTCGCCGTGATCCGTCAGCAGGTCATCGCGCACAAGCTCAACGGCTACATCCATAGCAAGGCAGATGGCGGGCAGGGTTACACGGCCATGCAGCAGATCCTGGTTGCCGAGGAAATCGGCAAATCGACCTGCGGCATGTGGACGGTGGTCTGGAAGGCCTCGACGCCGTTGCGCCGTGGTACGCCATGGCAGCGCGACACCTTCCTGATGCCCTTCAATGCTGGCAAGGGTCGTTCCTGCTTTGCCATCACGGAGGAAGGTGCGGGTTCCGACCCGTCACTGGTGAAGACCAGTGCCGTGAAGCGCAACGGCAAATGGGTGATCAACGGCGAAAAGTGGTTTGTGACCTCGGCTGATGCCTCGACCGTCGTCATCGTCCATGCTCACGTTGACGGCGATGCCTCGAAGCCGACGCTGTTCATCGTCGACATGGATCAGCCGGGCGTGCAGATCAAGCGCATCCCGCAATTCATGCATTCCTACCTCTACGAGCACTATGAAATGGTGTTCGACAATGTCGAAGTCGATGACAACCGCCGCCTCGGCGAGGTCGGACAGGGTTTTGATCTCACCAAGGAATGGTTCACCGAGACACGGGTCGAGATCGCGGCGCATTGCCTGGGTGCTGCCATCCGGGCGACCGAGATCGCCAATGACTATGCTGCGGGGCGTATCCAGTTCGGCAAGCCGATCCGCGACTTCCAGGCGATCGAGTTCATGCTGGCGGACATGGCGGTCGAGATCATGGCGGCGAAGTCGTTCCTCTATCGCGTCGGTGCGGAGCTCAATGAGGGCATGGACCCGAAGCTGATGCATGCCAAGGCATCGGCCCTGAAGCTTTATAATTCGGAGATGGCGGGGCGTGTGGTCGACAAGGCGCTGCAGATCCTGGGCGGGCGCGGCTATATGCGCGAGAACCCGGTCGAGCGTCTCTACCGCGACGTCCGCGTCGACCGCATCTGGGAAGGCACCTCCGAAATCCAGCGAGTCATCATCGCCGGCCAGATCAAGAAACGCGGACTTGGGATCTATACCGGCTGGGCCAACTGACGCCTTCGGCTGGCAATGGATGCCCGGGACAAGCCCGGGCATGACGGCATTAATATTTCATCATAGCCGGGCTTGTCCCGGCAATCCAGTTGTTGCGGCCGATCAAACTCTAGCCAGCGCCCGGTCCAGCGCCGCGACCGCAATATCCGCATGTTCTTTCTTGAACACAATCGGCGGGCGGATCTTCAGGATATTACCGAGGATGCCTTCGCTGCCGATCAGCACGCCTTCGTCGCGCATCAGATTGAGGACACGCTTCGTTTCGGCTGCAGCCGGTGCCAGGGTCTTGCGGTCGGTTACCAACTCGACGCCCAAGGCAAGGCCCGTGCCGCGCACGTCGCCGATGAGCGGGTGTTTTGCCATCAAGGCCTTGATCGCGGCCTTCAGATAGTCACCCACCACGCGAGAACTCTCCACCAGTCCTTCGCGTTCAATCACGTCGAGCACGGCAAGGCCGGCAGCACATGAGACGTTGTTGCCGCCGAAGGTCGAGAAGAAGGCATATTCCTTGAGGAAGGCTTCGAGGATCTCCGGGGTCGTCACGACGACGCCGAGCGGATGTCCGTTGCCGGCCGGTTTGCCGATGGTGACGATGTCGGGAATGATGCCGTGATGCTGATGGCCCCACATATGGGTTCCCATGCGGCCGAAGCCGGATTGGACCTCATCGCCGATGACGAGGCCGCCGGCAGCACGCACCTTGGCGGCCACTTCCGCGACATAACCCGGCACCGGCTCCAAGACGCCATTGGTCATCAGCGCGGAATCGATCATGAAGGCGGCCGTGCCATGGCCGGATTCCCGCAATGAGGCAACCGCGCGATCTGCGTCGGCCGCGTAGAGCTTGCCCATATCGTTGGTGCCGTAACGATATTGTCCGCGGTATCCGTCAGGTGGCGTCAGCGTACGCATATAGGGCGGCACCTTATTGGCGTAGTTGCCGCTGGGCGAGAAGGCGTCTGCCACTTCGGTGATGCCGTGATAGGCGAAGTCCATGCAGATACCGCCGGTGGCGCGGGTGTAGGTCTTGGCCATGCGAAAGGCGATGTCGTTGGCCTCCGAACCAGAATTGACGAAGGCGCAGACCTTGAGCTTGCCGGGCAGTGTTGCCCCCAGGCGTTCGCTGTATTCGAGCACCTGTTCGCCGAGATAGCGCGTGTTGGTGTTGAGTGTCCGGATCTGACGCGTCAGTGCCGCCACCACATGCGGGTGACAATGCCCGACATGCGGCACGTTGTTGTAACAATCGAGATAGCGGCGGCCGGTGGCGTCGGTGAGCCACACGCCGGCGCCTTTCACCATGTGAAGGGGCGGGTCATAAAAGACGTAGAGCTTCGATCCCATTGTCGCCCTGCGGCGTTTGACGAGGCTATCGATGTCGGTCGTCGGCTGAGAGGCTGGCACCCCGCAGGCACGACGCAGCCGATCGGTAAAGACCCGTCGACCGGTCTTTTCCATTTCAAGGCAGACATCAATCGCGTGTTCGCCGTATTCCGCCATGTAATTCGGTTCATCCGGCGTTTCATGTCTGCGGACCGCGTTGGTGAGCGGTGTCAGAAGCAGGCGCGCGCTGATGAGATCGAAAAGCAGGTCAATTTCAGCGTCTTCAAGCGGCGTCACGGCGTGGTAGGCAGCGGCGATCGCCTCAGGCACGACGGCGAGGCGTTCCGGATCGAGGGCAAAATCGGCAATGACATTGGCGACATCGAAGACAAGTGGCCCATGGATCATGTCGCCGAAATCGATGATGCCGGCGATCGGCGGTGGGTTGCCGTCGCCGAGGATGAGGTTGTGCTCGTGAACATCAGCATGAACCAGCTGCGCGCGCATGCCTTCCAGCTGCGGCAAGACCCGGTCACGCAGATTGGTGAGAATCTGCTCAGCCACCCGGCGATACTCCGGCTTGGCGAGCAAACCCACATGTGGCAGCAAACGGGGCGCCATGCGCACGTCCCATAGCAGTTCGCGATTGCCGGCAGCCGGATGAAATATACCACGCATCGCCCGGCCCAAGCGGGCCACCATGGTGCCGACATCGTAGTAGAGGGCGGCATTCTGATCGCCTGTTCCGGCGATGCGCCCATCGAGATAGGAAAGAACGAAGAAGATATGTTCGGCGCCATCTTCAGCTGTGATACGGACGGATGTGGTGCCGTCCACGGTTAGGCGCACGCGCGGCACGGGCAGCGACGGATCAACGCGCTCGATGTGGCGCAAGGTTTCGATCTGACAATCGATGATGGCCGGGTCTTCATCGACGTTGGCGATTTTCAGCACCCAGGCATCGCCGTTCTTCTGACGCAGACGCAGATTCTGGTCGCGTTCGCTGTAGAGCGCATCAATCTGGCCTTCGAGGCCGAAATGCTGCCGCGCGAGGCTTTCGATCAGCGAGGTGGCAAGGCGAGGCGCGTTGGCGCGCAGGAATTTCATGATATGGTTCTCCCCGATTGGCGGCGCAGCCTAAGGGGCCGTGCGCGGACGCGTCAACGTGCGGCGATGTCGGAGGGGGTGGGATCAAAGCGCATGGCAGAATGCGGCGCATCGGCGGCGCGGTCTTCGCCTATCCTCTGCTGCGTGTGCTGAGGCGAAATGTGCCGTCGAGTTACGCGCTGCAGGCCATTCCACTGGATCTTCTGCCGTAGACGCTCAGAGGCATTTTTCCATTAAGCCTTCGAGGCTATCGGCCGCGTTGCTGTAATCGTAGGAATTGCGCCAGCCGATGGCTGCAATACCCATCTGCAGACGGCTGCTGGCCTTCACGGCGTCATAGAGCCTGCTCAACGTCAGCTGTTGGCCGAGGTCATTGGCCTCGAACCACAATTCGATATCCTTGGCCTTGAAGATAACACTGTCACGCGCACCGTCGATGACGATGTTGAGCGAATAGCTTTCTTCGTCGCGGATCAGCGTGTGGAAGACCGGCATCTTCATCACCATGCCGCCCACGAACTTGTTGTCCACCTTGCGGCAGAAGAAACCGAAGAGGTCGGCAACGCCCGATTGCATGTTGGCGTAATCGATCCCTTTGGCGGAACCGCGCACCCATTCGGCAGCCTGCTGCGCGTTGGCAGAGGACGCGGCGAGAAGGGTAAGGCACAGGGCCAGGATACTAGCCCGCATTGCGGCCATCATTCGAACTCTCCCGCGCGACATCGAGAAAGGCTTTGACAAGGGGCGTGCCGCGCCGGTCGGCAAGGCAGGCCACGAACTCGGTCGACTTGATGCGTGGCCCCTCGAACTCCAATGCTTTGAGGCGCAGGTTGTCGCCAAATTCCGAGCGCGCGACGATGCCGATGCCAAGGCCCGCAGCGACCGCCTCGCGGATCGCCTCACGGCTGCCGATCTCGAGGATTTCGCCGGTCTGGATGCCGGCCTTGGCGATGGCGGCGTCGAACGCACGCCTTGTCGTCGAAGCCGGCTCCCGCAGGACCAGGCGATGGCCGGCCAGCTCTTCCAGCTTGATCTTGCGCTTCCTGGCCCAGGGATGCGCCCGGTCGACGAAAGCGATCAGGTAGTCTTCCTGGAAGGGGAAGGCATGGAGCTTGGAATCGCCGCCGATATCGGCGGCGATCACCACGTCGAAGCGCTGGTCGATGAGGTCGGCCTTCAGACCCAGGGAATTGCCGATCGACATGGAGAGGCGCACATTCGGATAGCGCCGATTGAAGGCGGCGAGGAAGGGTATGGAATGATAGGGCGCATCGGCGCCGATCCGGAGATGTCCGCGCTTCAGCCCCTTGGCGGCGGTGAGAACCTGTTCCGCCTCCGCCTCCAGCCCGAACATGCGCCAGGTGATGTCGAGGAGGTTGCGCCCGATATCGGTCAGCTCGATCTTGCGTTTGCGTCGATCGAACAGCCGAACCCCGAATTGCTCCTCTAACCCTTTGACCTGGCCGGATAAAGTTGGCTGAGTCACATTGAGGGTGCGGGCCGCTTTGGTGAAGCTGCCTTCGGTGGCGACCGCATGAAAGGCCCTGAGGGCGGAGTGACTTATCGACGTCATCTATAGATCGGATCGTATATAGCGATTGGACTTATGGTAGGGGGCGGCGCATGTTCCTGCAACATGAATCGGCGACGCTCTCTCGCCCTAAGTTCTCTCGAGGATGAAATCCATGGCGCAAGATCCCTGGCTGCTGACCCCCGGCCCGCTCACCACCTCCATGACCGTCAAGCAAGCGATGCTGCACGATTGGGGTTCGCGCGATGCGGGCTTCATCGCCATCAACGACCGCATGCGTCAGCGCCTGGTTGCCATGATCGGTGGAGAAGGCACCTTCAGCACTGTGCCAATGCAGGGCAGCGGCACGTTCGCCGTCGAAGCCATGATCGGCACGTTCATCGGGCCGAAGGACAAACTCCTCATCCTCATCAACGGTGCTTATGGCAAGCGCATCGAGAAGATCTGCCAGGTGGCCAAGCGCGCTAGCGCCACGCTGGAATGGGCCGAAGACATGCCGGTCGACCCCAATCTGGTAAAGCTCGCCCTGGCGCGCGATCCGGCGATCACCCATGTCGCCGTCGTGCATTGCGAAACGACTTCCGGCGTCCTCAACCCGATCGCCGAAGTGGCGCAAGTCGTGGCCGATGCCGGTAAGAAACTCCTCATCGACGCCATGAGCGCCTTCGGTGCCATCGAGCTCGACAGCCGCAAGGTGCCGTTCGACGCGGTCGCCGCTTCGTCGAACAAATGCATCGAAGGCGTACCGGGCCTCGGCTTCGTGCTGTGCCGCGTGAGCGCGCTTCAAGCGACGCAGGGCAATGCCCATGCGCTGACCCTCGACCTCTTCGAGCAGTGGCAAAACATCGAGAAGACCAAGCAGTACCGCTTCACGCCGCCGATCCATTGCATCGTCGCCTTCGACCAGGCCTTGAACGAGCACGAGGCCGAAGGCGGTGTCGCCGGTCGCGGCGGTCGTTACCGGAACAACTGCAAGATCCTGGTCGAGGGCATGCGTCGCCTCGGCTTCGAGACTCTGCTGCCGGACCATTTGCAGGCGCCGATCATCGTCACCTTCCACATGCCATCGGACCCGAACTTCCAGTTCCAGGTGTTCTACGACAAGCTGAAGGACCGCAATTTCGTGATCTATCCGGGCAAGCTGACAGTGGCGGATTCCTTCCGCATCGGCTGCATCGGCCGCCTGGGCGAGACGGAAATGAAGGCCTTCCTCGGTGTCGTCGCCGACGTGCTCGAGGAAATGAATGTGAAGAGCGGTGCCCCGGCCCGCAAGGCGGCGGAGTAATCCCATGAAGACGATCAGCGTCAACGGCAAGAATTATGCCTGGCCGAGCGAACCCATCGTCGTCGTCTGCGTCGACGGTTGCGAGCCGGACTATTTGAAGGAAGCAATCCATGCCGGCGTGATGCCCTGGCTGAAATCGGCCATCGCGCAAGGGTCCAACCTCATCGGCGATTGCGTGGTGCCGAGCTTCACCAACCCGAACAATCTCTCGATCGTCACCGGCGCGCCGCCTTCGGTTCACGGCATCTGCGGCAACTACCTCTATGACCGCGAGAGCGGGCAGGAGGTGATGATGAACGACCCCAAATTCCTGCGCGCCGACACCATCCTCGCCACCTTCGCTCGCGAAGGCGCCAAGGTCGCCGTCGTCACCGCCAAGGACAAGCTGCGCCTGCTCCTCGGAAAGGGCATGAAGGGCATCTGCTTCTCGGCGGAAAAGGCCGATCAGACCACGAAGGCCGAGCATGGCATCGACAATGCCCTGGGCTTCGTCGGCCTGCCGCTGCCGTCCGTCTACAGCGCCGACCTCTCCGAATTTGTCTTTGCTGCCGGCGTCAAGCTGATGAAGTCGGAACAGCCGGACATCATGTACCTGTCGACCACCGACTATATCCAGCACAAGCACGCGCCGGGGACTAAGGTCGCCAACGACTTCTACGCCATGATGGATCGCTACCTGGGCGAGATCGAAGCCATGGGCGCCACCATCGTCTTCACCGCCGATCATGGCATGAACGATAAGCATGGCGATGACGGCAAGCCGCAGGTGATCTATCTGCAGGATACGCTCGATGGGTGGCTGGGAGCCGCTGTAGCCCGCGTCATCCTGCCGATCACCGACCCTTACGTCGTCCATCACGGCGCGCTGGGCTCGTTCGCCACGGTCTATCTCCCCGACACTGTCAATCACAAGGACATCATCGCGCGGCTGGCGAAACTGCCGGGCATGGAGCTGGTGGTCGACCGTGCCGAGGGCTGCCGCCGTTTCGAGCTGCCGGAAGATCGCGTCGGTGACGTCATCGCCATTTCGGCCAAGAACTTTGCTCTCGGCACGGCCGTGGCGCGTCACGACCTTTCCGGCCTCACCGTGCCGCTGCGCTCACATGGCGGCATGACCGAGCAGAAGGTGCCGGTCATCGTCAACCGCAAGCTCAAGGCGCTGCCGGCCGGCTACCGTCTGCGCAATTTCAGCGCCTTCGACCTTGCATGCAATTACGCCATCCCCGCGGTTCAGCCGCAAAAGAAAGCCATCTGAGGAACACGCGTCATGGGTATCCTGCGCAAAGAGAAGATGCGGACCGTCAACAGCTCGACCGCCGGCGACCGGCATTTCGAGGTGTTCAATCCCTACACCAATGACGTGATTGGCACCTGCCCGAAGGCGAGCCTCGACGACATCGCCGGCGCTTTCAAAACGGCGAAGAATTACAAAGCGACCCTGAGCCGCGCCGAGCGCAGCCAGATTCTGCGCAGGACCGCCGACATTCTGGTCAGCCGCCGCCAGGAGATCGCCGAACTCATCACCGCGGAATCCGGCCTGTGCTTGAAGGATTCGACCTATGAAGTAGGCCGCGCCTATGACGTGTTTCACCTCGCTTCCAGCATCGTCCTGAAGGACGACGGCGAGATCTTCTCCTGCGATATCACGCCCCATGGCAAGAAGCGCCGCATCTATACCCAGCGCGATCCGCTGTTGAATGCGATCTCGGCCATCACGCCGTTCAACCACCCGCTCAATCAGGTGGCGCATAAGGTGGCACCGTCGATTGCCACGAACAACCGCATGGTGCTGAAGCCCAGCGAGAAGACGCCTCTCACCGCCTTGGTGCTCGCCGATGTACTGTACGAAGCCGGCCTGCCCAAGGAAATGTTCCAGGTCGTGACCGGTGATCCGCGCGAGATTGCGGATTCGCTGCTGACCGATCCCAATGTCGATCTCATCACCTTCACCGGCGGTGTTTCGGTCGGCAAGTATATCTCTTCCCATATGGGCTATCGCCGCGCCGTGCTGGAACTCGGCGGCAACGATCCGCTCATCGTCATGGAAGACGCCGATCTCGAAGAAGCGGCGACCCTGGCCGTGGCCGGCTCCTACAAGAATTCCGGCCAGCGCTGCACCGCGGTGAAGCGCATGATCGTGGTCGAAAGTGTCGCTGACAAATTCGTCGAACTGCTGCTCGAGAAGACCAAGAAAATCAAATACGGCGACCCCATGGATCCAGAAACGGACATGGGCACCGTGATCGACGAGGCGTCCGCCAAATATTGCGAAGACAAGGTCAACGATGCCGTCGCCCATGGTGCCAAATTGCTCTACGGCAATATCCGCAAGGGCGCGCTCTATTCGCCGACCGTCGTGGACCACGTGCCGTTCGATTGCGACCTGGTCCGCATCGAGACCTTCGGTCCCGTCTCGCCGGTCATCCGCGTCAAGAACATCGACGAGGCGATCCGCGTTTCAAATTCGACCGCCTATGGCCTGTCCTCGGGTGTCTGCACCAACCGGCTCGATTACGTGACGCGCTTCGTGAAGGAGCTCGAGGTCGGCACGGTGAATGTCCGCGAGGTGCCAGGCTATCGCATCGAGATGTCGCCCTTCGGCGGTATCAAGGATTCCGGCCTTGGCTACAAGGAAGGTGTCATCGAGGCGATGAAATGCTTCACAAATGTGAAGACTTATTCGCTGCCTTGGTGAGCGGCTACTGCGCCAGGAGCCAGGTCTTGAACGCCAAGACCTTGCGCGCCTCTGCGTTGCGGCGCCGGTGAACCACCCAGTAGCCGGCGCCGGTTTTCAAGCGGCGAGGGAAGGGGGCGACGAGTTTCCCTTCCTTGAGTTCGCGCAAAATGAGCGGTGATCGGCCGAGTGCCACACCGCGCCCCTCGAGTGCCAGTTGGATGGACATCACCGACTGATCGACAGCAATGCGACGCTTCATCCAATCGATCTCGACCTTCACCGCCCGCAGCCAATCCGACCAGCCTTGGGGATAGCCCGGCACGTCGATGAGATCATGACGGCCGAGGTCTTTTACTTTCTTGAGGCCAGACCGGCCCTTGAGGAGTTCGGGATGACAGACCGGGAAGATACTTTCTTCGACCAGCAACGACGAGTCGAGATCGGGCCAGTCGCCAGTGCCATACCGGATCTCGATATCGGCGGCCGACCGGTTGCTTTCGATCGGCTCAGCCGTGACCGATATCTGGACGGAGATGCCGGGATGACGACTGCGGAAATCATCAAGGCGCGCCATCAACCATTGGCTCCCGAAGGAGGTCGTCACCTTCACGTTGAGGAGCTGCTGGCGCCGGGCTGGCAGGGAATCGTCGATCGCTTCATGCAGCAGGTTGAGCGCGTTGCTGAGCTTGGGCGCCATCATGGCGCCGGTGGCCGTCAAGGTCAGCCGCCGGTTGGCGCGCCGGAACAATGGCCGCCCCAGATAGGCTTCCAGCGCCGCGATCTGCTGGCTGACGGCGGAGGCGCTGATGTTCAGCTCCGCGCCCGCCTTGGTCATGCTCAAGTGCCGCGCCGTCGCTTCGAAGGCGCGCAGCCAGGGAAAAGGCGGCGGGGCAGGGCGCATGATTTGATCTTTAAGTAGTACTTAACGATGAGCCAAGCTAGGCTCATTTGTCGTGAGGTTCAACCTCGTTCATGATGTCGGCATCCCACACATCCGAGGCAGCCATGATCGCCAACTTCACCAGCACCGGTTACTCCATCGCCATCACCTGGGATGACGGAGTCACTGCTGTTTTCCCGGCCATTTGGCTGCGCGATAATTGTCTCTGCGCCAACTGCCGCCACCCCGGTAACGGCCAACGCGTTTACGAGATCACGGATCTGCCGGAGGACCTGCGGATTGCCGAGGCGGTTCGCCTTGGCGACGGCGGCATTCGCGTCACCTGGGCGCCGGAAGACCATGTCAGCACGTTCTCTGAAAGCTGGCTTGCCGAGCATAATCTCGCCGCGTCCGCCAGGAAGGCCCGCAAGCCGCGCCGTACATTGTGGAACGGCAGCATCGGCAACGACATGCCCATCGGTGACTGGCGCCAGATGGTCGCGGATCCGGCAGCGGAGCTTGCCTTCCTAAACACCTATCACGCTCACGGTTTCGGCCTGATCAAGCATTCGCCGGCCCAGTCGGAGACGGTCTTGGCGATCGGCAATCGCCTGGGCTTTGTCCGTGTCACGAATTACGGCGCCTATTTCGATGTGATGTCGGTGCCGAACCCGACCAACCTCGCCTACACGCCGATCGGCCTGGGGGTCCATTCGGACAATCCTTATCGCGATCCCACGCCGGGTGTGCAGCTCCTGCATTGCCTCGTTTCGGATGCGCCGGGTGGTGACACCTTGCTGGTCGACGGCTTCCGTGCCGCATCTCAACTGCGCGAAGAAGATCCGGGGGCGTTCGATCTGCTGACCCGCATTCCTGTGAATTTCAAGTTCCGCTCGGACGATGCCGAACTCGAAGCTCGACAGACCATGATTTCGGTCGATGGTGAGGGCGATATAGTTGGCGTACATTTCAACAATCGCTCCCTCGATTGGCTGGACGCGCCGGCCGAAATTGTTGAGCCGTGGTTCGCGGCCTACCGCAAATACGCCGAGGTTCTGCATCGGCCCGAAGGCGAATTGATCTTCCATCTGGAACCTGGCGATTGCGTCGTCATGCAGAATGACCGAGCCCTCCACGGGCGGACCGCCTTCGATCCGTCACGCGGTCGTCGTCATTTGCAGGGATGTTACGTCGATAAAGATGGGCTGGAGAGCCGGGCGCGCGTGCTGCGCCGGAATCTGGCCGAAAAGAAGGGAGCAGCGGCATGAACACAATGCGCGCCATTCGCGCGGCATTCGATAAGCGCGGTCAGGACAGCTATGGTGAAGGCGTCAATCAGCTCGATCACGCGCTGCAATGTGGCTACTGCGCCGAACGAGACGGCGCTACGCCGGCACTGATCGTGGCGACGCTGCTGCACGACATCGGCCATCTGCTGCACGATTTTCCGGACGATATCGCCGATCAAGGCGTCGATACACAGCATGAAAGCCTGGGCTCGGCCTGGCTTTCCCAGCATTTCGGCCCCGAGGTATCGGAGCCGGTGCGCCTGCATGTCCCGGCCAAGCGATATCTCGCGACGGTGGAGAAGGGCTATTACGACCTGCTGTCCGAAGCGTCGATCCTGTCCCTGAAACTTCAAGGCGGCCTGATGTCGGATGCCGAGGTAAAGGCGTTCGAGAAGGAACCCTATTACCGGGACGGCATCCAACTGCGCCGTTGGGATGACGAAGGCAAGATTGCCGGTTGGGAGGTTCCCGACCTCAACCACTACCAGCGCTATATCGAAGATTGCCTTGGAGCCTGAGTGCCAACTTGTCATTCCCGCGAAAGCGGGCATCCGTGGCTCGGATCGCTTGATGGATGGGGGCCCGCCTTCGCGGGGATGACAACCGGGGGGCAGGTCGCGGATTTCCCGCAGGTCAGGCGGCAGCCTTTCCGCAAGTCGGGCACAGACCCTGCAACTCGATCGTGAGGCGGCTGACAGTGAAGCCAGCAGCCGCCGCGCTCTTTTTGACGGCGCTAGATATCCCGGAATCCTGAATCTCGACCGCCGAGCCGCATTTGGTGCAGATCAGGAACTGGCTGACATGCCGGTTTTCCGGGTGGTCGCAGCCGATAAAAGCGTTGAGGCTTTCCAGCTTGTGGATCAAGCCCTGTTCCATCAGGAAGTCGAGGGCGCGGTAAACCGTGGGTGGCGCCGCTCCGCGATCGCCTTCCCGCAGGTGGTCCAGGATCGCGTAGGCACCCACCGGCTGGTGGCTGTTCCAGATCAGTTCCAGCACCTTGCGGCGAAGTGGCGTGAGGCGCGCGCCGCGCTCCCCGCACAAGCTCTCGGCCCGGGAAAGGGCTTCGCTTTGGCAGTGGGCGTGGTCGTGCGGCACAGTGGCCTGGCTGGCGGATTTGTCCATCATTTCAAGGTCCGTGGCATCGAGTCCGCAACATTATAGCGGCTCCCGGATGATCGGTCCTGGTGTTAAAATATCTCACGCTAGTGTGAATAATAATTTCACAGTGTAAAAATGCGTTGACGCTCCGTTGGGCCGGTATATATCCAGAACTTAACGGCGCAGGAGCAGTCCTGCAGAAATCCCACTTCACTTGTGTGAATAGGTCTAGAATGCGTTCGTTCCCGTTGTTCATGCGTTTGGAAAATCGACCGGTGCTGCTGGTCGGTGACGGCGACATGGCCGCGGCGAAGGGGCGCCTGCTTGAAGCGGCGGGTGCGCAGATCCTTCAGCGATCGGCCGGTGAGTTCAAATCAAGCGATGTCGTCGGCATGACACTGGTATTCAGCGCGACTGGCGATGACCTCCGTGACACCGAAGTATCCGAGGCCGCGCGCGGTGCCAATGTGCCGGTCAATGTTGTTGATCGGCCGGCGCTGTCGGACTTCATCATGCCGGCCATCGTCGATCGCGACGAAATCGTGGTGGCCATCTCCACGAATGGCGGTTCGCCCGTTCTTGCGCAGCGTGTTCGCGCGGCGGTCGAAGCGGCGCTGCCACATGGCATCGAACGCCTGGTCAGCTTTGCACGCCGCTTCCGCAGCGCCGTCCACGCCCGGATTGATGACCATGACCGCCGCCGCCATTTCTGGGCTGGCTTCTTCGACGGTCCGATCGCCACGTCGCTGCTCGCCGGACGCGAGCGCGAGGCGGCGCGTGAAGTCATCCGGGCGATCAATGGCGATCTCGCGTCCGACCATGGTTCGGTCGTCGAGCTGTTGATCGATGCAGAGGATGCTGACCTGCTCACGTTGCGCGATCTCCGCGCGCTGCAGCAGGCCGATGTCGTCCTGTTCGATGCGGGCATTGCCCCTGAAATCATCGACCTCGCCCGTCGCGACGCTCAGCGCGTCGTTTGGCAGGGTCAGAAAATCGCCGCCGGCCAGCGTGTCGTGCGCCTGAAGGCGCGGGCGCGGGCAGGCCGCGGCCAATTCAAGGTGATGTGATGAATCAGATGGTAACGGCGCAATGGCTGCTGGGTGGTGAGTCCATCTATTGGACATCCGCCGGCAAGTGGTCGGAATCCTTTGCCGATGGCGCGTTGTTTGCCGATCAGGCTGGCGCCGATGCAGCCCTCGCGGCGTCCCAGGAGTTTGTGAAACAGCGGGTTGTCGTCGGCCCTTACCTCATTGAGGTCGAGGTGGATTCCGAAGGGCCGAAACCGACATCGGCGCGCGAGCGCATCCGCGCGGCGCATAACGCGACGTTCGATATCGATCATGGGTCGTGGACGGCCCGCATTTCCGACAGCATTTCCGACTGAGGCAGCGATGTATCGCTACGACCAATTCGACGCCACCTTCGTTCGCGAACGCACCGAGCAGTTCCGCGGTCAGGTGGTGCGCCGTCTCGCCGGCGAGTTGACGGAAGAAGAATTTCGTCCTCTGCGCCTCAAGAACGGGCTCTATCTGCAGCTCCATGCCTACATGCTGCGCGTCGCCATTCCCTATGGTGAACTCAACTCGAAGCAGATGCGCAAGCTGGCCTTCATTGCGCGTCGCTACGACAAGGGTTATGGCCATTTCACCACGCGTCAGAACATCCAGTACAACTGGCCGCGCCTCGACGACGTGCCCGACATCCTCAAGCACCTTGCCGACGTCGAGATGCATGCTATCCAGACCAGCGGCAATTGCATCCGCAACGTGACCGCCGATCATCTGGCCGGCGTCGCCGCCGACGAGGTCGAGGATCCGCGTGTCTGGGGAGAGATCATCCGACAGTGGTCGACGCTGCACCCGGAGTTCAGTTATCTGCCGCGCAAGTTCAAGATCGCACTCATCGCCACCGATCAGGATAGGGCAGCGCTGCGCACGCATGACATCGGGCTGAAGATTGTCCGGAATGAAGCGGGCGAGGTTGGATTTGCCTTCTATACCGGCGGTGGCCAAGGGCGCACGCCGATCATCGGCCCGCTGGTGAAGGCTTTCGTGAAGAAGGAAGACCTGCTTTCTTATCTCGACGCCACCTTGCGCGTCTACAACATGCACGGCCGCCGCGACAACATCTACAAGGCGCGCATCAAGATCCTCGTGCAGGCCTTGGGGCCGGAGGAATTCGGTCGCCAGGTTGAAGAGGAATGGCTGCGTATCAAAGACAGCGTCCTGAAGTTGCCGGATGCCGAAGTCGCGCGCATCCGCGCCTATTTCGCCGATCCGGATTACGAAAAACTCCCGGCCTTCTGGCCCGAATTCGAAGCGCAGAAGAAGAATGACGCCGAATTCGGCCGTTGGGTTCGTGCCAACACCGATCCGCACAAGATCGATGGCTACGCCGCCGTTACCATTTCGCTGAAGCCCGTTGGCATGGCGCCGGGCGACATCACTGCAGATCAGATGGATGTGGTGGCGGACCTTGCCGATGAATACAGCTTCGGCGAAGTGCGTGCGACGCACCGCCAGAACCTGCTATTGCCGCATGTGCGCAAGCAGGATCTCTATCATCTGTGGCAGCGCCTGAAGGCCGTGAAACTGGCCGAGCCCAATATCGGCCTCATCAGCGATATCATCGCCTGCCCGGGGCTCGATTACTGCAACCTCGCCAATGCGCGCTCGATCCCGGTGGCACAGCGCATTTCGCGTCGCTTCAGCGATCCGAAGCGCTTGGCGGAGATCGGTGAGCTGCGCCTCAACATTTCAGGCTGCATCAACGCCTGCGGCCATCATCACGTCGGTCATATCGGCATCCTGGGTGTCGATAAAAAGGGCGATGAATTCTATCAGGTCACTTTGGGCGGCTCGTCGGCCGAAGATATCTCGATCGGCAAGATCCTGGGTCCGGCGTTTTCCTATGACGACATTACTGATGCGATCGAAACCGTGATCGATACCTATATCGGTCTGCGTAACGACGCATCGGAGCGTTTCATCGATACGTATCGCCGTGTCGGCATCGAACCCTTCAAGGAGAAGGTCTATGGTAGTCTTAAAGAACGGCGTTCCGCAGCCGAATGAATGGGTGCGGGTGGCGGATGACGCCACGCTGCCCGAGGGTGCCAAGGTCATCGTCTCGCTGGAGCGCTGGCAGGCGGAGCGCGAGACGTTGCGCCAGCGCAACGCCGCAGTCGGTGTCTCGCTGAAGAGCGACCAGTCGCCGCTGCTGGTCAAGGATGACCTCGATCACCTGTCGTTGGTGGCTTTGGAGTTCCCAAAATTCACCGATGGCCGTGCCTTCTCCTACGCGCGCGTGCTGCGCGATCGCCTCGGCTATCGCGGTGAAATTCGTGCCTTCGGCCAGGTGCTGCGCGATCAGTACCTGTTCATGCTTCGCTGCGGCATCGACACGATCGAGCCGCCAGCTGAGAAGCGGGTGGAAGGCTATGCAGAGGCATTGAAGGAATTTTCGGTCTTCTATCAGCCGACCAACGACCATCGCGAGACCGCCTTGAGGTTGCGCCACGGTCTGGCGGAATCGGTTGCCGCCTGAGCATCGATACGGATACTGAGTTTCGATCCAGACAAAAGAAAGCCCGCAACTGAACAGTTGCGGGCTTTTTGTTTGGGTCGGCGCTTAGAACTTGTAGCCGATACCCATACCGAAGATCCACGGATCGACATCGACATCGGCCTTTATGGCGCCATGGTTGATGTTGACATCGGTATCGAGAAACAGCCGCTTCACGTCCGCGTTGACGTACCAGTTGTCAGCAATGCGCACGTCGACGCCCGCCTGCAGAGCCCAGCCGAGGCTGTTTTCGTAATCGACATCCGTGACGGGGCCATTGTTCGGATTGTCGACGGCGTAGAAGATCGAATAGTTGATGCCGGCGCCGACATAGGGGCTGATCGTGCCCTTGCTGAGGAAGTGATATTGCAACAGCAAGGTCGGCGGCAGCAGCCAGACATCGCCGAGATCGACGTCGCCGATATCCGTATTTTTCGCTTTCACATCGTGATGCGTAGTGGCGGCGATGAGCTCCAGCGCGATGTTGTCGGTGATGAAATAGCTGATATCGATTTCTGGCGTTGCCGTGTTCGACAATTCGGTATCGCCACCGATTGGGTCGATATCGGCGTTGTCGGCCGGTATGACGCCAAGCGCACGGAAGCGCACCATGAAGTCGCCGGCCGTCTTGCCGGGCGCCTCTTGCGCGACGGCAGCATCAGCGAAGAAGAGGGAGCTCGCGACGGCGATGCCGGCGAGCCAAAGGTTTTTCTTGATCATTATTTTCATCCCGAAAAGAAGCGAACGAATCCCGCAGCCGCCGATCGTGGCCGACCGCGATATCCGCAGAAATCTTGGGGGGATGGGCAAGCGCTGTCAGCCGCGCGGAATGACGCGTGACAGGCTGGCACAGAACCTGGATCAGGTTCGGAGTTCTCTGCTAATACACGTATTACTAGCCGGCCAATG
Organism: Pseudomonadota bacterium; assembly: GCA_016183985.1. GTDB lineage: Bacteria > Pseudomonadota > Alphaproteobacteria > Dongiales > Dongiaceae > Dongia. The sequence continues at coordinate 59,610 of JACPDN010000012.1, forward strand.
CATAAATATCGGCTCCGGCCAGCCGCCATGCTGGACGGTACAGCCCGGCCCAATTAGATTTGGTCTTTAACCATCGACAGCCGCCAAAGCATGCTTAGCCAAGCCGCACCTCTCGCCGTCATTTGCGCCATGGCGGAAGAGAAAGCCGCTCTCCGTGAACATATGTCCCACATCGAGAGCCGGGATCTGCTGGGGCGCCAGGTCACCCTCGGCAGGCTTGAGGATCATGATGTCGTGGTGGCCGAGAGCGGGGTCGGGAAGGTTGCCTCGGCGGTGACTGCTGCGCTGCTGGCGCGGGAATTCAGTTGCCGCGGCCTGGTGGTCAGCGGTGTTGCCGGCGGCCTGGACCCCGAGCTTCATATCGGCGACACGGTCATCGCGCATTCCCTGATCCAGCATGATTACGGACATTTGCACGACACGGCGCTGACGCCGTTCCGGCCGGGCATCCCGCCGCTTGGTGAGCACAGGCGCGATTTCTCGTTCGAATTGCCGGCCGAGTTGGCGCTGAAGCTTGAGCGCCTTGCACAAGAAATTGCCTTGCCTGATCTGCCGGGTGATCTCATCGCCCCTCGTCAGGGCAGTGCCGATCGGCGCCCGGCGGGCCTGCCGCGCCGCGTGTTGATGGGCCGGATACTCTCGGGCGACCAGTTCATCAACAGCGAATCTGTCCGCCGCCGGTTGCAGCAGGAATTTGCCGCACATGCCGTTGAGATGGAGGGAGCGGCTGTCGCGCAAGTCGGGGCCTTGCTGGAGCTGCCGGTCGTTGTGGTGCGCTGCCTCAGCGACTTGGCCGGTGCCGAGAGCCATCTCGACTTCCCGCGCTTCGTGGCGGCCGTGGCTCCCGGCGCCGCCCTGGTCCTGCGTCGCATCATCCGCGAGATCTGACCATGCCTGGTGGTCCCGGACTTCTTACAAGCGGCATTGTCCTCGGCCTTGCGCTGGTCCTGGGCGTGCTCGCCAATCTGCAGACCCGTCGTCCCTACGAGCTGCGCATCCACGGTGTGCCGTGGGTCGCCGTACAATTCGCCGCGGTTGTGATCTCTGCCATCCTCATCATGCATATCGCCGGCCTGGTGACAGGCCACGAATTCACGGGCCGTGCGCCTTACTGAAACGGTGCGAAGGCGGGGCGCAGCCTGGCGAGCTCGGCATCCGCATCGTCACCGAAGGCAACCGGTGGTTTGACGCCCCAGATCGGCCGCGGCCAGGCCGGATCGGTCTTATAGCGGGCAATGACATGCACATGGAGCTGCGGCACGGCATTGCCGAGTGCCGCGGCATTGAGCTTGTCGGGATTGAGCAGGGTCTTGAGCGTTCGGCTTGCCCGGGCGATCTCTGTCATCAATTGCTGTTGGTCGGCCTCGGCAAGGTCGATGATCTCGCGGACGTCGGCGACGCGCGGCACCAGGATTACCCAAGGGTAAAGGCGGTCGTTCATGCGCAAGACCCGGCAAAGCGGCCAATCGCCAAGGACAAAAGTGTCTGCCGACAATTGTGGATGCATCGCAAATGTGCTGCTGCTCACATTCCGTCTCCTCATGGGCCGCATGTTGGCGCCCAGCCTTGTTTCCGAATCCGGAACCGAGGCAAACTAGCACATATTTTCACCCCACTGGGGATAGGTGATGAGACCTGCACATATTGCTTTGGCCCTTTTGGTGGCAGCCCTCTGGGGCATGAATTTCGTCGCGATCAAGATTGGCCTGAAGGACTTTCCTCCCTTCCTGCTGTCGGCGGTGCGTTTTACCGCCGTCGCTTTGCCGATGCTGTTTTTCGTCGGCAGGCCGTGCGTCAGCTGGCGCTGGATCGTCTCGATCGGAATCGTCCTGGGCGTCGTGAAATTCGGGCTGCTGTTTCTGGGCATGGACCTTGGCATGCCGGCCGGTCTTTCTTCCCTTGTGTTACAGGCGCAAGCGCTCTTCACCGTACTCTTCGCGATGCTGTTCCTCGGCGAGCGCCTCCGGGCAGTGCAGATGCTGGGCATTGCATTGGCGGCTGGCGGTCTCGCGCTGATCGGCATCGAACGCGCGCAGGAAACGAGTCTGATCGGCCTCATTCTGGTCGTCGCGGCAGCCTGCGCCTGGGGCTATGCCAATATCCTGATGAAGCAGGCCAAGGCGCCCAACATGCTCAATCTGATCATCTGGGTGGCTGTCATCCCACCGCTGCCCATGGCGATTCTATCCTGGCAATTCGAGGGGCTGGACCGTATCGCGGCGTCACTCGATGCTCTCTCATGGAGCGGGATCCTATCGGTCCTTTATATCGCCTGGGCCTCGACGATCATTGCCTTCTCGCTCTGGGTCTATTTGCTGCGGATCTATTCGGCGAGTGTCGTTGCGCCGTTTTCGCTGATGGTCCCTATCTTCGGAATAGGTGCCTCGGCGATTGTCCTGGGTGAAAAATTGTCGTTGCTGGAGATAGTTGCGGGCGCCCTGACGCTTGTCGGGTTATTGTTCGTTGTCCGAGCCCCGAAACCTTTCACGCAGGTCGCTGCCAGTGCTGCTCGCCCTTAGACCCGTCTTTTCTCTTCTCTTTGGCGCCGGCCTACTGGTTCTCGGCAATGGTCTCATCGGCATTCTTCTGCCGATCCGCCTCGGCATCGAGAAAGTGTCGCCGGACATCTCCGGCCTCGTCATGTCGGCCTATTACCTGGGTTTCATGATCGGCAGCGTCTATGGGCAGGGGATCATTCGCCGGGTCGGACATATACGGGCCTTCGCGGCCTTTGCCGCCCTGGCGACCGCGACGTCCCTGGTCCATGCCTTGTTCTTCAGCGTGATCCTGTGGGCGGTCATGCGTGCTTTGACCGGCTTCTGCCTCGCGGCACTCTATGCGACGATTGAAAGCTGGCTCAATGTGAAGACCAGCAATGATGGGCGTGGCCAGGTGCTGTCGATCTATTTGGTAACGACCTATCTCGCGACCCTCATCGGTCAGTTGCTGATCAACGCCTTCGAAATCGAAGGGCTCGGTCTCTTTTGTCTCGGCGCGTTGTTGATGTCGCTGTCGCTGGTGCCCGTGGTCCTGACGCGCGTCGCTGGGCCCGAACTCGCTGGCGTCAAGCGCTTGGGCCTCGGCGTCCTCTACCGCGCATCGCCACTGGGCGTGGTGGCAACCTGGGGTGCCGGCATGCTGTCCGGTGCCTTCTATGCGCTGGGCGCCATCTATGCCGGCAGCCTGCATCTCAGTGTCTGGCAGATCTCGCTCTTCATGGGCGTGCCGATCTTCGGTGGTTTCGTGCTGCAATATCCCATCGGGCGCCTGTCTGATCGCTACGACCGCCGCACGGTTCTCCTCGGCGTCCTGACAACCTGCGTGGCCGCCAGTGTCGTGCTCAGCCTCTTCAGTTTCGGCGGCGCGTCGCTGACGACATTGCTGATGGCCGTCGTCTTCCTGGGGGGTGCCTTGGCAACCATCTATCCGCTGGCGGTGGCGCAGGCCTATGACTATGTCGACCGGGCTGACATGGTCGGTGCCTCTGGTGGGCTGCTGCTGGTTTGGGCCATCGGCGGCACAGTTGGGCCACTCGTGGCCTCATTTTTCATGGGGCAGTTCGGGCCATCGGCGCTGTTCGTCTACCTGGCAGTCGTCGCGTCGGCGATTGCTGCCTTCACCGCCTATCGCATGCTCGCCCGCCAGGCACGGCCCGCTGCCGAGCAGACGACATTCGTGTCCATGCAGACGACATCGGCCATCGCCAACGCACTCGATCCACGCACCGATCCGATGCCGGAATTCTATTACAACGACGAGGATCCGGGCGACCGGTGAACCCGCTTCCATTGTCATTCCCGCTTTCGCGGGAATGACATCGGTCAATGCCCTCTACCGCTGCGACGTTTGCCAGTTCGGCGACTGCCAGACCGGCGCATTGGCCGGGGGCAGGGGCGTCTTGCCGCGGATCATGTCGCTGCACTTTTCCGCCATCATGATGGTGGGCGCGTTGAGATTGCCGCTGACGATCGACGGCATGATCGAGGCATCGGCAACGCGGAGGCCCTCGATGCCATGAACGCGCGTCTGCGGGTCGACCACCGCCATCTCGTCGGTACCCATCTTGCACGAGCAGGACGGATGATAGGCGCTGTCGCCGCGACGGCGAATGAAGGCGTCGATTTCGGCATCCGTCTTGACGCTCTCGCCCGGATTGATTTCCGGCCCGCGATATTGGTCGAACGCCTTCTGGGCGAAAATCTCGCGCGTCAGCTTCACGGCGTCGCGGAACTCGCGGCGGTCGTTTTCGGCCTGCAGATAGAAGGGCTGGATGCGCGGATGGTCCTTCGGATTGTCTGACTTCAGCTTGATCCAGCCGCGGGCTTCCTGGCGCATGTTGCCGATATGCACCTGATAGGCATGGCCCGTACCGTTGACACGCCCATGATCGTTGACCGTCGAGGGCAGAAAATGGAATTGCAGGTTCGGGTGCTCGATACCGGCCTTCGACCGGATGAAGCCGCCGGCCTCCAATTGGGCCGATGCGCAAACGCCCTTGTGATCCATGAACCAGCGCATGCCGGCCAGCACCATCGGCACCGGCTTGGTATAGCTATAGAGCGTGATGGGTTTGGTGCATTGCTGCTGGATATACATCTCCAGATGTTCCTGCAGGTTCTGCCCGACGCCGGGCAGGTCATGCTTCACCTCGACGCCGACTTCGCGCAAGTGATCGGCAGGACCGATGCCTGAAAGCATCAGCAGCTGCGGCGAATTGATGGCGCCACCTGAGCAGATCACCTCGCGCTCGGCGCGATAGCGCTTGATCTGGCCGTTCTGTTCGAATTCGACGCCGACAGCACGTTTGCCTTCAAGAATGATGCGGCTGGTGAGCGCGCGCGTCTCCACGGTGACGTTCGATCGCGTTTCTGCGGGCCGCAGGAAAGCCTGCGCCGCCGACCAGCGGCGGCCATTCTTGATCGTCATGTCCATGCGACCAAAGCCTTCCTGGCGATAGCCGTTCATATCCTCGGTATAGGCGTAGCCCGCCTGCTGTGCCGCCTCGATAAAGGCGTCGAAGAGTGGGTTTTGCTGGTTGCCGGTATGGACATTCAGCGGGCCGCTATCGCCATGATAGGCGTCAGCACCTTTCTCCCGCGTCTCGGCGCGTTTGAAATAGGGCAGGATCTCCTGGTACGACCAGCCGGGGCAGTTCTCCTTGAAGGCCCAGCGGTCGTAATCCAGCGCATGGCCGCGGATATAGACCATGGCATTGAGCGACGACGAACCGCCCAGCACGCGGCCGCGCGGCCAGTACATGACGCGGTTGTCCATATGGGGCTGGGGTTCGGTATGGTAGTACCAATTGTATCGGTCGTGGCACAGATTATACATCAGCGCCGCCGGCATATGGATCTGCCAGTTCCACCAATGATCCTTGGGGCCGGCTTCGAGGACACAGACCTTCACATTGCTGTCTTCGCTCAGGCGATTGGTCAGTACGCAGCCGGCGGACCCGGCGCCGACGACGATGTAATCGAAGGTTGCATCGAATTTCATGGCATTCATCCCAGTTTCATATCGAGTTTTGCGTTGAGATAATCGAGAACCTGCAGCCGCGCTGTGCGCGAATTGGGGCCTTCTTCGGAAAGCGCCGCGCGCAGCCACAACCCGTCGATCAAGGCTGCCGTGATATGCGCGATGTGATCGGCATCGTGCCGCCCCATCAGCTTGAGCGCATGCACCAGATTGTCGTGGAGCCGCGAAATGATGATGTGCTGGACGCGGGCAAAGCGCTCGTTCTTCGGCACCTGGGACCAGAAGGCGAGCCAAGCCGAAACGCCTTGTGGTGTAAACTGATCGGTCCCCAGATTGCCGTCGATGACGGCGAGCAGGCGTTCAACGGGCGAGGTCGCCCCCTCGAGCCGCAGCACGACAGAGTCGCGCAGACTGTCGCCGAGCTGGCGCAAGGTCGCTTCCAGGAGGTCGGCCTTGTCTTCGAAATAGTGATGGACGATTCCTGTCGAAACGCCCGCCCTGGCGGAGATACGGGAGAGGCTGCATTCGGAGAAGCCGATTTCGTGAATCGAAGCAATGGTTGCATCGATCAACTGTCGGCGCCTGATTTCTTCCATGCCGACTTTGGGCATTCGCTCTCCTCGCGGAACTTTGATCCTGGCCCCTATTGCCGGCACCCAGTGCGCGGCCCACACTTGCCAGTACCCGGCGCCCGCCCAATCGGGATGCTCAAGCACCCCGTTCAGGCAAATTAACGCCCCCGAGCTGAGGCATCCTGATGGTTTTATATTGGACGATCAATCAAAAAAAACATTGGGATTTGCCGTGTAGCGACGGTAATATGGCGTTCTGGCGAAATTTTTTTGCCAATTTGCCCCTACCTTTGAAGCCGCCCTTAAGCAAATCGGCAAGAAGTAGGGCAGGCGTACGGGATGGCAACGGAAAATGGGAGATACCTCTATGTTGATGCGTAAATTGCTCGCTGCGTCGGCGATGTCGCTGGTGATGGGCGTCGCGGCCACTGCGGCCATGGCGGCTGAGCCGGATTCCTGCAAGACCATCCGCATGGCGGATGTGGGCTGGACGGACAACACCGCCCAGAACGGGCTCTTGAAGAATGTCGTGAAGCCGCTTGGCTACGAAGTTAAGGAAGACGTGCTCGGCCTGCCGATCATCCTTGAAGGCCTGAAGAACAAGGATCTCGACCTGTTCCTCGACAACTGGATGCCGTCGAATGCGGCCAACGTGCAGCCGTATATGGATGAAAAGTCCATCGACTCTCTGCAGCCGAACCTGGTTGGTGCCGGTTATGGCCCGGTGGTGCCGCAATATGTGGCCGATGCCGGCGTGAAGAGCCTCGCTGATCTTGCCGCCAACACCGACAAGTTCGAAGGCAAGTTCTACGGCATCGAGCCGGGCAATGACGGCAACAAGATCGTCCAGGCCAAGATCGACGATCCGGCCAACAAGCTCGACGGCTGGGAACTGGTCGAATCCTCGGAACAGGGCATGCTCGTCCAGGCCGAAAAGGCCATCAAGAACAACGAGTGGATCGTGTTCCTCGGCTGGGCACCGCATCCGGTCATGGGCAAGATGCCGCTCGTTTACCTCTCGGGCTTCGAGGCTGACGGCTTTGGCGAAGCGAAGATCAATGCGCTGACCCGCCCGGGCTACGCCACCGATTGCGCCAACATGGGCAAGCTGCTTGCGAACCTCAAGTTCGAGCTCAACATGGAATCGGCCGTGATGGAGACGATCCTGGCGGGCAAGGACGGCGAAACCGCCGCTAACGAGTGGCTGAAGGCCAACCCGGCCGTGCTCGACACGTGGCTGGCCGGTGTCACGACCTTTGATGGTCAGGATGGCGCCGCTGCTGTGAAGAAGGCCCTCGGCCTCTAATCCGTTTGCTGTGACTTAAGCGGCCTTGGCCAAGGTGCGCCTTGCCAAGGCCGCTTTTCTTCATGAAGCTCGACATTCATCGCCGCACATCGCTGGGGGCAGGGCATGGAATGGCTGAACGAGATCGCTAAGTGGATTTCCGCGCGCGAACACCGGATCCCGATCGGCGAATATGCGAAGAGCATCGTCGAATACCTGACGACGAACTACGACACGGTCTTCGATTCCTTCACCAAGGTCTTCGAGAAGATCATTGAAGGCACCGCCGATCTTTTTAGTGGCATCCCGGCGCTCTTGCTGATTGCACTCATCGCAGCGCTCGCCTATTACCTGCAGCGCAGCTGGAAGCTGGTGATTTTCGCTGTCCTCGGCCTGCTCCTGACACTCAATTTCAATCTTTGGACGCTGACCGTTCAGACATTTGTGCTGGTCATCTACTCGACCCTGGTGTCCCTGCTGATCGGTGTGCCCATTGGCATCATCGCGGCCCGTCGTCCGGCCTTCTACCAGTTTCTCAGCCCGATCCTCGATCTGATGCAGACGCTGCCGACCTTCGTCTATCTGGTGCCCGTCTTGAGCTTCTTCGGTCTCGGCGTGGTTCCGGCGCTGGTCGCAACCGTCATCTTCGTCGTGCCGTCGCCGATCCGCCTCACCTATCTCGGTATCAGCCAGGTGTCGAAGCCACTGGTGGAAGCCGGCGAGAGCTTCGGCTGTACGCGCTGGCAGCTATTGACCAAGGTCAAGTTGCCGGCCGCGATGCCGACCATCATGGCCGGCGTCAACCAGACGATCATGCTGTCCCTTTCCATGGTGGTTATCGCCGCTCTGGTCGGCGCCTCCAGCCTCGGCAAGCCCGTGGTCCTCGCGCTCAATCAGCGCAACGTGCCGTTGAGTGTCGAATCCGGCCTCGGCATCGTGATCGTCGCGATCCTCTTGGACCGCATCATGAAGCAGCGTCGCCAGGCGCCGCGCCGCAAGTCGTCGTAAGCGGAGAGCAGCAATGAACCAAATCAACGCTGTCCGCTTTGAAAATGTGGACGTCATCTTCGGTGAGCGCAACAAGGAAGCGCTCACACTGTTGGATCAGGGGCAGGGGCGTGACAGCATCTTGGACAAGACCGGGTCGCTGGTCGCCGTCCATGACGCCTCGCTCTACGTGAACGAAGGTGAGATCCTCGTGCTGATGGGCCTGTCGGGTTCCGGCAAATCCTCGCTCCTGCGCTGCGTCAACGGCCTCAATCTGGTCACGCGCGGCAAGGTGATGGTGCGCACGGAGAATGGCGAAGTCGATGTCGCCTCCTGCTCCGAGGACGCCCTGCGCCAAATTCGGCGCAAGCGCGTCTCCATGGTGTTTCAGCAATTCGCGTTGATGCCGTGGCTGTCGGTGCGTGACAATGTCGGCTTCGGCCTCGACATTCGCGGTATGGCGAAGGCCGAGCGCGACCGGGTGGTCGATGAGAAGATCGCCCTGGTCCGCCTCGACAAGTTCGCCGATAAATTCCCGCATGAGCTTTCGGGCGGCATGCAGCAGCGTGTCGGTCTGGCGCGATCGTTCGCGACCGAGGCCGATATCCTGCTGATGGATGAACCGTTCTCGGCATTGGATCCGCTCATCCGCGAGCACCTGCAGGACGAACTCATCGAACTGCAGCGCAAGCTCAAGAAGACGATCATCTTCGTCAGTCACGATCTCGATGAAGCCCTGAAGATCGGCACGCGCATCGCCATCATGGAAGCGGGCAAGGTCGTTCAGTTCGCGGTGCCGGAGGAGATCATCCTCAATCCCGTCAACGACTATGTCCGGCAGTTCGTGGCCTCGATGAATCCGCTCACCGTGCTGAAGGGTGGCACCTTGATGCGGCCGGCAGGCGACCTCGTGCGCGAAGCCGGCTCCAGCTTCATCCAGCTGGACCGCGCTGGTCGCTGCCGTTGCCAGCTTGATGATGGCGGGCGCCCGATCAATTTGATGGTCAATGGTCGCCCGGGTGAATTTGTCACCTATTCGAGCGAGCTTGATCTGGCCTCCATGGCCGACAGCAACATGATGGTGACCGGCCTCGACCGTACGCCGATGCGTGCGGCGGTTACGGTGCGGCAGCAGACGAAGCGCCCGCTGGTACTGTTGGGCGATGATGGTGCCTTGCTGGGCGTCATCGGCGAGCACGAGATCTATCGCGGCATGCTGCGCCAGACGGAATATGCCAAGGTGAACACCTCCGGTCCCAACAAGGCCGTGGTCTGAAATCGTGCCGGAAATTTCTGACGCCATTCACGCGATCCTGTTCGACAAGGACGGCACGCTGTTCGACTTCTACAAGACCTGGGGGCCGGTAACGGAAGAGGCCGCCTTGCTGGTCGCCAAGGGCGATCCGGCCAAGGCGAGACACATCCTCAAGGAGAGCGGCAAGGATCTCGATACCGGGAAATATGTCCCGGGTTCACCGATTGCCTCTGGCAGCAACCGCGAAATTTCCGATCTCTGGACCCAGCTTGCCGGGCGTACCGACAACGACATCGTCTATGCCGAGGTGCACGCGCTGTTCCTGAAGCGCCAGGCGACGGCGGCAACCCCGGTGACGGATCTCGATGTCCTCTTCACGCGTCTCCGCGCCAAAGGATTGTCGCTGGGTGTGGCTACGATGGACAGCGAGGAATCGGCTCGCGCCTCGATGGCCCGGTTTGGCGTCCACGGTGCGCTGGATTTCATCTGCGGCTTCGACACCGGCCACGGGCTGAAGCCCGGCGGCGGGATGGTCGCGGCCTTCGCGCGCGACATGAATCTGCGCCCCTCGATGATCGCCGTGGTCGGCGACAGCCCGCATGACATGGCGATGGCGCGTGCTGGCGGAGCGGGGCGGGCGATCGGCGTCTTGACCGGCGTTTCCCTGCGCGAGAACCTCATGGATCACGGCGCGGACATCGTGATCAACAGCATCGCCGATTTGGAGAACGCGCTCTAATCGAGCGTGATGACTTTGACCTTCTTGCCGGCAGTGGTGAGCGCCAGCTTGCCATGCTTCAGCTTCAGCGCTTCTTCGCCGAACAATTCGCGCCGCCAGCCTTTCAGAGCCGGGACATCGGCCTGATCGTTCGCGGCCAGGGCCTCGAGATCGCCTGAGTTGGCAATGAGCTTCTGCGCGACTTCGTTTTCGTCGCAATGGAATTTGAGCAGCACGCGCAAGAGCTCGATGATCGGCCCCAATCCCGGCGGGATGTCGGGGCGGGGATCGAGGCGCGGTGCGTCGCTCTCCGGAATCTCCAGACCGCGCTTCACGGCCGCGAGCACACCGTCGCCAAGCTTCCCTTCGGCAAAGCTGCGTGAGAGGCCGCGGCAGCGGGAAAGGGCGTCGACATCCTTAGGCGGATGGGCGGCGATCTCCAGCAGCGTCTCGTCCTTCACCAGCCGGTTGCGTGGCAGGTCGCGCGCCTGCGCCTCACGCTCGCGCCAGGCGGCCACTTCCTTGAGGACCGCCAGGAAACGCGGCTTGTCGCTGCGGGTCTTGAGGCGCATCCAGGCGTTTTCCGGATTGGCCCGGTAGGTATTGGGATCGGTAAGGATCGCCATTTCGTCCTCGACCCAATGCGCACGGCCCGATTTCTCGACCTTGGCGTGGAGCTTCTCATAGACGGTCCGCAAGTAGGTCACGTCCGAGAGGGCATAGGTCAGCTGCTTTTCCGTCAGCGGCCGGTGCGACCAGTCGGTGAAGCGCGACGATTTGTCGATCCGGGCACCGGCGAGCTTGGTAGCCAGCGTCTCGTAGCTCGCCGCATCGCCGAAGCCGCAGACCATGGCAACGACCTGGGTGTCGACCAGGGGGGTCGGCACCTTGCCGGTCATCCGCACGAAGATTTCCACGTCCTGCCGCGCGGCGTGGAACACCTTGATCACGGATTCGTTCGCCAGAAGATCAAAAAGCGGTGTTAAATCAAGGCCTTCCGCGAGAGCGTCGATGGCGGCAGCCTCAGTCGGGCCGGCGAGCTGCACCAAGCACAGGACCGGCCAATAGGTCTTGTCCCGCAGGAACTCGGTATCGATGGTGATAAAGGGCTCCGTCGACAGCCGCTGGCAAAAGGCGGCCAAAGTGGCTGTGTCGGAAATGACGGTGGGTTGTTGCTTCGCTGCGACCATGTTCATCAGGTTAAGCTATAGCGACAGGGGCCGAGTCAAGGGAAGGGCCTCGTTTGCAATGCGGGAATGCCGAAGTAAGCAGCGCCGAAACCCCAGGGGAAACTCTTGACATTCTGCCGCTTTCCGCGTCTTTTGCCGCCCTAATTCGCAGACCGCGCTCACCCAAAACCTGTCTGTTTTCAAGGACTTCCCAAGATGCATGCCTATCGTTCCCATACCTGCGGCCAGTTGCGCGCCAAAGACACGGGCGAGACCGTTCGCCTGTCCGGCTGGATCCATCGCAAGCGCGACCATGGGAACCTGGTCTTCATCGACCTCCGGGACCATTACGGGCTGACGCAATGTGTGCTCGATATCTCGAACCCGATCTTCAAACAGGTCGAGCAGACCCGCCTCGAGAGCGTCGTCACCGTGACCGGCAAGGTCGTGGCCCGCACCGCTGAGACCAAGAACCCGCGCATGCCGACGGGCGAGATCGAAGTCGTCATCGGCGAATACGAGGTCCAGGGCACGGCCGACGTGCTGCCGCTCCAGGTCAACAGCGACGAGGATTACAGCGAGGAAATCCGCCTCACCAACCGCTTCCTCGATCTGCGCCGTGACAAGGTCCACCGCAATATCGTGCTGCGCGCCAATGTCATCGCGAGCCTGCGCCGCCGCATGATCGACCAGGGCTTCACCGAGTTCCAGACGCCGATCCTGACCTCGTCCTCGCCGGAAGGTGCGCGCGACTTCCTGGTGCCGTCGCGCCTGCACCCGGGCAAGTTCTACGCGCTGCCGCAGGCGCCGCAGCAGTTCAAGCAGCTCCTCATGGTGGCGGGCTTCGACCGCTATTTCCAGATCGCGCCTTGCTTCCGCGATGAAGACAGCCGCGCCGACCGTAGCCCCGGCGAGTTCTATCAGCTCGATTTCGAAATGTCCTTCGTGACCCAGGAAGACGTCTTCCAGGCGATCGAGCCGGTGCTCCACGGCGTGTTCGAGGAATTCGCGGACGATCGCGTCGTCTCGGCGATGCCGTTCCCGCAGATCCCGTTCGAAGAATCCATGCTGCGCTACGGCTCCGATAAGCCGGATTTGCGCAACCCGATCCGCATCACCGACGTCACTGAAGTGTTCCGCGGCTCCGGCTTCGGCATCTTCGCCAAGGCGGTCGAGGCCGGTTCGGTCGTGCGCGCCATTCCGGCGCCGGGTGCCGCGACGAAGCCGCGTTCCTTCTTCGACAAGCTCAATGATTGGGCGAAGGCCGGCGGTGCCGCCGGTCTCGGTTATGTCATCTTCGAAGCCGCCGGCGCCAAGGGCCCGATCGCCAAGAACCTCGACGAAACACGGCTTGCACAGCTCAAAGAACAGGCAGGCCTGAAGGACGGCGATGCCGTGTTCTTCTCCTGCGACAAGAAGCTCGCGGCCGCGAAGTTCGCCGGCTCCGTGCGCACGCGCTTGGGTGAGGAACTCGGCCTCATCGATCCGAAGAAGTTCGAGTTCTGCTGGATCGTTGATTTCCCGATGTATGAACTCAACGAAGACACCGGCCAGGTCGAGTTCAGCCACAACCCGTTCTCGATGCCGCAGGGCGGCTTGGAAGCGCTCCTCACCAAGGATCCGCTCACCATCAACGCCTTCCAATACGACATCGTTTGCAACGGCATCGAGCTGTCCTCGGGTGCCATTCGTAACCACCGCCCGGACATCATGTACAAGGCGTTCGAGATCGCGGGCTACGCCAGCTCGGTCGTCGAAGAAAAATTCGGCGGCATGCTCAACGCCTTCAAGTTCGGCGCACCGCCGCATGGTGGTTCGGCCCCGGGCATCGACCGCATCGTCATGCTGCTGGCGGAAGAGAAGAATATCCGTGAAGTTATTGCCTTCCCATTGAACCAGCGTGCGGAAGACCTCTTGATGCAGGCGCCGACCGAAGTGCCGGTCGCGCGGCTGAAAGAATTGAGCATTCGCCTCGATTTGCCTTTGACGAAAAAGTAAGTCAGTATCCCGCCAATCCTGCGTTGCAAAAACGCCCCCGGTTTGACGCCGCCATTGATTGAAACCTTGGTGGCCCCAGACCGGCGGGCCATTGACTGGCATCGAGAACCAGCGGACGCCGGATTGATCTGAGCAATATCCCGGGGAGCGGATGTCCTTACCCTTCGATGACGGCTTCACCGTTCCGGCCGAGTGGGCTCTCCATGCCCGTTGCTGGATGGCGTGGCCGACCCGCGCGGAAAGCTGGGGCGAGCATCTCGACGCTGCGCGCGATTGCGTGGCCGAGCTTGCCAAGACCGTTGCCGAATTCGAGCCGGTTTCGATTATCACCAAACCGAAGAATGTCGCTGAGGTGTCACTCGTGACCGGCTCCGGTGTCAGCCAGATTTCGCTGGCACATGACGATTGCTGGATCCGCGACATGGGACCGAGCTTTGTCATCAATGCCGCTGGCGAGATTGCCGGTACCAGCTGGGGCTGGAATGCCTGGGGCCATCGCTTCGAGGATTTCGAGCGCGACGCAGCCGTGTCCGACGCCTTGCTCTCGCAACTGCAGATGCGCCGCTATGGTGGCGCCTTGGTCCTGGAAGGTGGTGCCATCACCAGCGACGGCGAAGGCACGCTGCTCACCAGCGAAAGCGTGTTGCTCAACTCCAACCGCAATCCGGGTCTCACCAAGGAACAGGTCGAAGAACAACTCATCCAGATGCTGGGCGTGCGGCATATCATCTGGCTGGGCGAGGGCCTGCAGGATGATCAGCGCGGCGGCCACGTGGAAAATCTCGCCCGCTTCGTGCGGCCAGGCGTCGTGATGGCGACGTCCTGCAGCGATCAAGCCGATCCCAATTTCAAGGTCTGCGCCGACAATATCCAGCGCCTGCGCCAGATGCGCGACGCCGCCGGGCGCGAGCTTGAGATTATCGAAATTGAGCAGCCGCGGCCACGTTTCGACACCGAAGGGCGCCGGCTGGCTCTGTCCTATACCAATTTCTATCTGCCGAATGGCGCCGTTATCCTGCCGGCGTTTGAAGACGGCCCCGCCGACAAGCGCGCCTATGACATCGCGACACGCGTCTTCAGCAAACGCGAGATCGTGCAGCTCCCCGCCATCGAACTCGCTTATGGCGGTGGCGGTATTCACGCCATCTGCCTGCCGCAGCCGGCGGGCAATGTCGCGAAGCCCCTCTGAGCAACCCGCCGGAAATTAGCGAGGATAAGCTCGCCGCATTGATCGCCGATCGCGCGGCCGATGGCCAGCGCGTCATGGTGGGCATCGTCGGCGCGCCGGGTGCCGGCAAGAGCACATTGGCCGAGAAGCTATGCGATCGCCTCAATCGCGATATCGCAGGCGAACCGGCATCGGTGGTGCCGATGGACGGCTATCATTTCGACGACGAGATCCTGAAGGCGCGTGGGACTCTGTCGCGCAAAGGCGCGCCGCATACTTTCGATGCTGCCGGCTTCTACCATCTGCTGACCCGCCTGCGCGCTAACGAGGCTGAAGTGGCCTTGCCGGTCTTCGACCGGACGCAAGAGCTGTCACGTGCCGGCGCACGCATCGTGACGCCGGCACAAACCATCCTGCTGGTGGAAG
The DNA here is from genome assembly GCA_016183985.1 of Pseudomonadota bacterium. Lineage (GTDB taxonomy): Bacteria > Pseudomonadota > Alphaproteobacteria > Dongiales > Dongiaceae > Dongia. Next base: position 74,666 of record JACPDN010000012.1, read on the forward strand.
GCAATTACCTGCTGCTGAAGCAGGATCCCTGGGCGAGGCTGAAGCCGCTCTTCGACCTCACGGTCTTCTTGGCTCCGTCACTTGCCGAATTGGAGCGCCGCCTGATCCAACGCTGGCTGGATCACGGCTTTGCGCCGGATGCCGCCGAAAAGAAGGCGCGTAGCAACGATATTCCGAACGCCGAACTGGTCATGCGTGACAGCGCGCCGGCGGATTTCAATCTCAGCTACTGATTGCTGCGCAGGAACGCGCGCATGGCGGCGAGGCCTTCCGGCACATGATTGCGCCCGAAGCCGATGCGGAAGCGGTCGCCAGGCGTCGCCGTGAGCTCGGAATTATAGAGGCTCGCCGGCAGCAGCACGATGCCCGCTTCTTCCACCAGGCGGCGGCAGAAGGTCTCGACGCCGTCCTTGCCCAGATAGCGTGGGAATGCGATGCAGCCGCCATCGGGATGCCGCCAGTCGAAGAGATCCGGGAACTCGGCAAAGAAGGCATCGACCGCGACGAGGTTCCGCGCGATGAGATCGCGGTTGCGGCCGATGATCTTGTCGGATGCTTTCAATGCAATGACCGCCAAATGCTCGCTGGGGCCGGCATTGCAGATGGAAAGATAGTGCTTCACGCGCTCCATCTTGTAGAGCAGGTCGTGGTCTTTTGAGGCGATCCACCCCACGCGCAGGCCCGGCAAGCCATAGGCCTTCGACATAACGCCCAGCGTCAGGCCTTTTTCATAGGCCTCGATGGCGGAGGGCAGGCGGATCTCGGCCGAGCGCTCAAGCCCCCGATAGACTTCATCCGAGAACAGCCAGATGCCGTGCTGGCGGCACAAAGCGACGAGGCCGTCGAAGGTCTTGCGATCGATTACCTTGCCGGTCGGGTTGTGCGGAAAGTTGACGGCGATCAGCTTGGTATTGGGACGAATGGCTGCCTTCACCTTGTCGAGATCGAGCGACCAGTTGTTGTCAGGATCGAGGGCGACACCGGTTGTGGCACACAGCGCCTTGGGCAGCTCCTCGCTCGATTGGTAATTCGGTGTCACGACGATGGCGTGATCGCCTTTCTCGAGCAGCGCATGCATGGCGCAGAAGATGCCTTCCTCGGCGCCGGCAAAGGCCAGGATATCTTGCGGGACCACGCCTTGATAAGTGGCGGCGATAGCTGAGCGCAGGGCAGGCGTGCCGGTTGGCTCGATGTAATGCAGCGGCAGCTCTTCCCAGGCTGCACGGTCCTCCGGCGTTGCCATCGCCAGCAATTCCTTGAGGCTCAAGGTCTGCATGTCCGACGCCGTCATGTGGTAACGGCAGGCGAACTCCCATTTGCCGAGATAGGTCTCGAGGCGGAAATCGGGCAGCATGGTCATAGCGTCACTTCCTCAAGAATCACGGGCATCGCCGAGCAGGTTGTAAATGGTGGCACGCGAGACGCCGAGGGCCTCGGCGACATGCTGGGCGGCATTGCGCGTGGCAAAGAGATTGCGGGCATCGAGTGTCCTCATCAGCGCCACGCGGTCATCGCGGTCGAGCGCCTTCAAAGTGAGCTGCTTCTCCTGCAGGAACGCACGGATGCCCAGATTGATCTGCTCGCGCCAATCCTGCGCAAAGATCGGCTCGGGGCGCGGCTGCTGGGCTTCGGTAAAGGCGCCGAGCAAGGCAATCGCCTTGTCGAAGACGCCAAGATCGAAATTGATGCAGAGCAGGCCGATGCGGCGCCCCGCTTCATCCTTCAACACGGCGCTCACGGATTTCAACCGCCCGCCATCGGGTGCCGCCTTCTCATAAGGACCATAGACGTCCTTCTCACCGATCAGTTCCGGATCATCGCCGAGATGCGACGGATCGCCGACCTTGCGCTTGGAGAACGCATTCCAGATGCCGGCCACACGGTCGGTCCTCAAATCATGCACCACCACTTCCGCCTGCGGCATCAGCAGCGCCGCAATGGCAGCCGCTGTCGGAAAATGCAGGGCGAGGACGCCAGGTGATGTTGAAAGTTTGCGGCTCATGTGAAGATTGTTAGTCTAAATTAGACGAATTGTCAAATTGTGGAAACTCGCCACTGAGCGCTCAGTGTTGATCCGGTCTGGCCGGGCATCCACTCTGGCAAGAGGCACCCCTGGATCCCCGGGACTTCGCCCGGGGATGACGGTTGGGGAGAGTGTGTTCCTGGAATGTTCTTGACAAGTCACTAGGAATTTGATACTAACAAATCTGTGCACACATCACCTCCGGTCCCCAGCCGGAACCGCTCGGTTGTCCCGGCGCAAGCCCCTTTGGGCGCAGGCCGCCATATCGGCTCCTTCATACGGAGCAACCCAGGTTGCGGGTGAAAGCAGCCTCCCGGACCGGGTGGATGAGCGGTCCCCCGCGAGTCCCGGGTCACAGGACGCTCCCCTTGGGCTGCAGCGGTTCGCAGCCCCCGCCGGATCCGATGCGGTGACCGGATTCCCCTTCGGTGCTGCAGGCAGCAGCACCCGTCACGGCCGAAACG
>JACPDN010000013.1 GCA_016183985.1 Pseudomonadota bacterium
CACATCGCCGATGAAGTAGCGCAGCGCCGGATACTTCTCAGGCGAGAGTTCCTGCTGCATCTCCCACTGCTTCAGCTCGTCGCGCGAAAAGACGATCAGCCGCTTCGGCTTCCAGTCCTTCAGCACCCGCCGGATGAACGCTTTCCCAAACGAACCCGTCCCGCCCGTCACCAGGATCGATTTCCCGTTCAGATCGGGAAGTTCCGTATCAAACATCGTGCTTAATTCCTTGGAAAAATGGACGTCCCTTTAGGGCCTAGCGGGGGTTGGCGGTGCTGTCAATGTGAGCGCGCGGGAGGGGGTATTTGCCCAATAAAAAGGGGGCGCGACAAAACCGCGCCCCCTGTCGGTCCGGCTTTCAGCCAATTGTCAGGCCCCGGTGAAGGCCTGCAGCCCGGTCTGGGCACGGCCCAGGATCAGGGCATGGATGTCGTGCGTGCCCTCATAGGTGTTCACCGCCTCCAGGTTCATGACATGGCGGATGACATGGAATTCGTCCGAAACGCCATTGCCGCCATGCATGTCGCGCGCGGTCCGGGCGATGTCGAGGGACTTGCCGCAGGAATTGCGCTTGATCAGCGAAATGGCTTCCGGCGGACAATTGCCGGCATCCTTCATGCGACCCACCTGCAGGCAGGCCTGCAGGCCCAAGGTGATCTCGGTCTGCATGTCGGCAAGCTTCTTCTGGATGAGCTGGTTCGCTGCCAAGGGGCGGCCAAACTGCTTGCGATCCAGCGTGTATTGGCGCGCTGCATGCCAGCAGAACTCGGCGGCGCCCAAGGCGCCCCAGGCGATGCCGTAGCGTGCATTGTTGAGGCAGCCGAACGGACCGCCGAGGCCCTTGGCGTTGGGCAGCAGGTTCTCATCCGGCACAAAGACGTTATCCATGACGATCTCGCCCGTGACAGAAGCGCGCAGGGAGAACTTGCCTTCGATCTTCGGGGTCGAGAAGCCCTTCATGCCGCGTTCCAGCACGAAGCCGCGGATGACATCGTCCTCGGTCTTGCCCCAGACGACCGCGACATCGGCGATCGGCGAGTTGGTGATCCACATCTTGGCGCCGGTCACGGTGTAGCCGCCATCCACCTTCTTGGCGCGGGTCTTCATGCTGCCCGGATCGGAACCGTGATCGGGCTCGGTGAGGCCGAAACAGCCCACCAATTCGCCAGTTGCCAGCTTGGGCAGCCATTTCTGCCTCTGCGCCTCGGTGCCATAGGCGTAGATCGGGTGCATGACCAGGCTCGACTGCACCGACATCGCCGAGCGATAGCCGGAATCGACGCGCTCGACTTCGCGGGCAACGAGGCCATAGGAGACGTAGTTGGTGCCGGCGCAGCCATAGCCATCGATGGTCGAACCGAGGAGGCCGAGCTCACCCAGCTCATTCATGATCTCGCGGTCGAATTTCTCGTGCCGGTTGGCGGCGAGCACGCGCGGCATCAGCTTGTCCTGGCAGTAGCCACGCGCCGTGTCGCGCACCAGCCGCTCTTCCTCGCTGAGCTGCGAGTCTAGGAGGAGGGGATCTTCCCACTTGAACTCAGGTTTGGCGGTGCGGGCGGAACTCATGGCAGTACTCCGATGGTTTTCTGTCGTTGCTTAACCTTAAGGCGGCGGATGCTATATCATGGTGCCTGTATGCGCGACAGGGCGGCTTGGCGCAGCCCGCTTATGTGCGACAGTCGGACCTGTGCCGCAGCCGCATGCGAGCTATGCGTCCGCCCCCTCGGGAAAGGGTCATCATTGTCCGACGACGGTTACATCATCGAGTTTCACCAGGTGGGGAGTTACGTCAAGGTCTCGGCCATGGACCCGGTGACGCTCACCGAGGTGTCGATCCCGGTGCCCGCGAATCTCCCCCAGGGACAGGCGGCGCAGGCAGCAATCCGCAGGCTCAAATACGTGCTCGCCCGGCGAAATGGCATGAGTGCTGACGGAACGGCTGGGGAACGCAAATAACACCTTGTCCCCTCGGAATTGTCGCGATAGGGTCCGCTTCAATGACGAGCTGCACACCGACGGGCCCGCTAAAAGCCCGCGAGTTGTGGCCGGAATGGGGGCCTTTCGTTTGATGTGACGTCGGTGCCAATAGATCGATTCCTGAGGGGTTCGATCTTGCGCGCCGGCCTGGGGCATTGCCAATCCGACCACCGACGCAAAGTGTGCTGCTCAAGGCAGGCCAATAGGCCAGAGCAGAGGAGACTGCGCGCGAGATGGATTGGTTTCCATATTTCCTGCAGCAGCTGATCAACGGGCTAACGCTCGGATCCATCTACGGACTCATCGCCATCGGCTACACGATGGTCTACGGCATCATCGGCATGGTTAACTTCGCCCATGGCGACGTTTACATGATCGGCGCCTTCCAGGCGATGATCGTGTTCCTGCTGTGCGGCACGCTCGGCATCTCTTGGGTGCCGCTGCAATTGCTGCTGATGCTGGTGGTGTCGATGGTCTTGACCGCCGCCTATGGCTGGACGGTTGAGCGCATCGCCTATCGGCCCTTACGCGGGGCACCTCGCCTGGCGCCGCTCATTACCGCGATCGGCATGTCGATCTTCCTGCAGAACTATGTGCAGCTGGTACAGGGACCACGTCCCAAGCCGATTGAATCGATCATCAGCGGCGGTGTTTCGCTCATGACCCGCAGCGACGGCAGCTTCACCGTTCAGCTCGGTTGGATGCAGATCATCATCATCATCGCGACCGTCGTGCTGATGGCGGGCTTCACGCTCCTCATCACCCGCACGTCGCTGGGTAGAGCCCAGCGCGCCTGCGAGCAGGACATGAAGATGGCCTCGCTCCTCGGCGTCAATGTCGACCGCACCATCTCGATGACCTTCGTCATGGGTGCAGGGCTTGCCGCCATCGCGGGTACGATGGTGACACTCTATTACGGCAACAACGACTTCTACATGGGCTTCCTTGCCGGCATCAAAGCCTTCACGGCGGCGGTACTGGGCGGCATCGGCTCGCTCCCCGGCGCCATGCTGGGCGGTGTGCTGCTGGGCGTCATCGAAGCCTTGTGGTCCGCCTATTTCTCCGCAGAATACAAAGACGTCGCCGCGTTTGGCGTGTTGGTCCTGGTGCTGATCTTCCGACCGACCGGCCTCCTCGGGCGGCCTGAAGTGGAAAAGGTCTAACGCGATGACTGACATGACCCTTTCCGCCGGTCCGAAGGCGCCGTCGCCGCTGGTCGAAGCCGCGAAGGACGCGGTCTTTGCCGCTATCCTCGTCTTCCTGCTGAGCTGGCTGATGATCGGTTATCAGACCCAGGTTCTTCAGGGCCAGCCGATGAGCTATGTCACGCGTTACAGCGACGTGCTCTGGGCGGTGTTCCTGATCCCGGCCGGGCGCTTCCTGATGACGCTGACCCGCTTCGATCGCACCTTGCCGGCGGTCATCGGCGGTGCTCTGGGCTTCATCTATCTCTTCATCCCAGGTGTGCTGGGCGTCCTCGAAGTGCCGGTCTACGGGGAGTTCTTCGTCACCGTCGATCCGCTGCAGCCCGATATCCTGCCCTTCGAGCAGCCGATGGTGAACGTGATCTTCGGCATCGGCGCGTTCTTCGTGCTGGCTGCCGGCCTGCGGGCGCGGCGCAAAAAGACCGTTGGGGCACAGACACTCGAAGTCCGCGAAGCCGCCGAAGCGCGTCAGGCGCGCATTTCCAAGAATCTCTCCAGCATCCTGGGACCGCTGCTGATCGCGGTGGCGCTCATCATTCCCTTTACACCCTGGGGCGACCGGAAGCTGGTCGATACGCTGATCCTGGTCATGACTTATGTCATGCTCGGCTGGGGCCTCAACATCGTGGTGGGCCTCGCCGGCCTCCTCGATCTCGGCTACGTCGCCTTCTACGCTGTCGGCGCCTATACTTATGCCAAGCTATCGATCGATCTCGGCCTCGATTTCTGGGCGAGCCTTCCGATTGCCGGTGCCATTGCAGCAACCTTTGGTGTGGCCCTCGGCTTCCCGGTCCTGCGTTTGCGCGGCGATTACCTTGCCATCGTGACGCTGGGCTTTGGCGAGATCATCCGCATTATCCTCATAAACTGGCAGATCTTCACTGGCGGCCCCAACGGCCTTGGCAACATCGCCAAGATCGATTTCTTCGGCATTCCGTTCGAGCGCAATCCGAAGGAGGGCGAACTCGCCTTCCACACGCTCTTCGGGCTCGATTTCAGCCCAGTGCACCGCATCTACTTCCTCTATTACGTCATCATCGCGCTGGCGCTCGTGACCAATTTCGTCACCATCCGCCTGCGCAGGATGCCGATCGGCAGGGCCTGGGAAGCCTTGCGCGAGGACGAAACTGCGTGCCGGGCGCTTGGCATCAACCCGACCAACACCAAGCTCACGGCCTTTGCCTTGGGCGCGATGTTCGCGGGCTTTGCCGGCTCGTTCTTTGCCACACGCCAGGGCTTCGTCAGCCCCGAGAGTTTCACCTTCATCGAGTCCGCGGTGATCCTCGCCATCGTCGTCCTCGGCGGCATGGGTAGCCAGGTCGGTGTCGCCTTGGCGGCGATCCTGCTCATCGGCCTGCCTGAAGTGCTGCGCGAATTGTCGCTCTACCGCATGCTGGTCTTCGGTGGCGTCATGGTGCTGATCATGCTGTTGCGCCCCAAGGGCCTGCTGTCCTTCCGCGTGCCCACCATCCAGCTCCATGGCAAGAAAGCCTTGCCGCCTACGACGGCGGGAGCGGTGAAATGAGTGCGCCCATGAATGCCCCGGCAATCGCTACCGGCGATACCTTGCTCGAGGTCGAGCGTCTCACCATGCGTTTTGGTGGCCTTGTCGCCATCAATGATGTCAGCTTCTCGGCCAAGAAGCGCCAGATCACCGGCGTCATCGGTCCGAACGGCGCCGGCAAGACGACGCTCTTCAACTGCATCACCGGCTTCTACAAGCCAACGGTGGGTCGCATCGCCCTGCAGGCGGAAGGGCGCGATCCCTTCCTCCTCGAACGCATGGACGGGTTCCGCATCGGCCAGCGGGCAAAGGTCGCGCGCACCTTCCAGAATATCCGCCTGTTCCCCGGCATGTCCGTGCTGGAAAACCTGATGGTGGCCCAGCACAACAAGCTGATGCATGCCTCGGGCTGGACCGTGCTGGGCCTTCTCGGCCTGCCGTCCTTCCGCCATGCCGAGGCAGCGGCCAAGGAAATGGCGGTGCGCTGGCTGGAGCGGGTAAAGCTCACGCGCGTCGCCGACGAGCCGGCCGGGAGCTTGCCTTATGGCGATCAGCGGCGCCTCGAAATCGCCCGCGCCATGTGCACCGAGCCGGTTCTGCTCTGTCTCGACGAACCGGCGGCCGGTCTCAACCCGAAGGAATCGGGTGAACTCAATGCGCTGCTGCTCTCGATCCGCGACGAGTTCGGCATCGGCCTGCTCCTCATCGAACATGACATGAGCGTGGTGATGGGTATTTCGGACCATATCGTGGTGCTGGATTACGGCAGCAAGATCGCCGATGGCACGCCGGCGGAGATCCGCAACGATCCCGCCGTCATTCGCGCCTATCTCGGCGAAGAAGATACGGAATAGGTGGGCGCGATGCTCAATATCTCACGCGTTCACACGTTCTACGGCCATATCGAAGCCCTTAAAGGCATCGACATGGAAATCAAGCAGGGCGAAATCGTCACCTTGATCGGCGCCAACGGTGCCGGCAAGTCAACCTTGCTGATGACGATCTGCGGCACGCCGCGGGCACGTTCGGGCCGCATCGTCTTCGAGGGCAAGGACATCGCCCAGCTGCCCACCTACGAGATCATGCGTCTTGGCATCGCCCAATCGCCGGAAGGCCGCCGCATTTTCCCGCGCATGACCGTGCAGGAAAACCTGCGCATGGGGGCGATCACTGCCGATGCACAGTATTTCGAACAAGATCTCGAACGGGTCTTCACGATCTTCCCGCGGTTGAAGGAGCGCGCCGGTCAACGCGGCGGCACGCTGTCTGGTGGTGAGCAGCAGATGCTGGCAATTGCCCGCGCGCTGATGAGCCGGCCGCGCCTGCTGCTGCTTGATGAACCGTCGCTGGGTCTGGCGCCGATCATCGTCCGGCAGATCTTCTCGACCATCAAGGAGATCAACCGGCAGCAGGGCATGACGGTCTTCCTGGTTGAGCAGAACGCCAACCACGCGCTGAAACTCGCCCATCGCGGCTATGTCATGGTGAATGGCGTCATCACCCTGTCCGGCACCGGCCAGGAATTGCTGAGCAATGCCGAAGTCCGCGCCGCCTATCTTGAAGGGGGCCACTGACATGAAAGAAGTGCTGGTCTTTCTGTTCCTGACCATCATCATCTTTGGTGGTGCCTCGTTCTTGATGGGACAGGCGATTGCCGAAACTTGGCGCCCCGTCTGGCAAAACGTCGTTTACGGCGTGTTGCTCGTGGTGTTGGAGCGCTTCTTCGCCTCGACCTTGTTCCAGGCGCCGCCCTTCAATATCGGGGCCATCCTATTAAATGCTGTCGTCATCATCGGCTTTGCTCTGCTGGCCTACCGGCTCACCCAGGTGCGCAAGATGGTCAGCCAGTACCCCTGGCTTTACGAGCGCAGCGGGCTGTTTTCGTGGCGCGACAAGCCCACAACCGGGGGTTAAGTCCGACAAAACGCCGGGTTGAGCGGCGGAACGGTGGATCACGGAGTTTTGCAGCCGGATTGCATTGACCCGGCTGTATTAAGGCGGGAAGATGCTGCCAGCTTAACCGGGCGGCGGAAGACCGCAGGGGTAAGTGACAACTCAGGCTTTATGTGAGGGATCAATGTTCAAGACTCTGATTGGCTCGACGGCGCTGGCCGCCGTGCTGGCTATCGGTGCGTTTGGCGGCGTGTCGTCGGCTCAGGCCGACATCACCATCGCCGTTGCTGGTCCGATGACCGGCGAACTCGCGGCATTCGGCGAACAGCTGAAGCGCGGTGCGGAAAAGGCAGTTGCCGACATTAACGCCAAGGGCGGCGTCAACGGCGAACAGCTGAAGCTCGAAATCGGCGACGACCAATGCGACCCGAAGCAGGCCGTGCAGGTCGCCAACGATCTCGTCAAGAAGGGCGTCGCTTTTGTCGCCGGCCACTTCTGCTCGGGTTCGTCGATCCCGGCTTCGGCAGTCTACGCTGAAGAAGGCATCGTGCAGATCACCCCGGCGTCGACCAACCCGGCGCTGACCGAAGACTCCGCTGCCAAGGGCATCAACACGATTTTCCGCACCTGCGGTCGTGACGACGCTCAGGGTGTGTTCGCGGGTCCGTGGCTCGCCAAGACCTACACCGGCAAGAACGTCGCCATCCTTGACGACAAGTCGGCCTATGGTCAGGGCCTTGCCAATGAAACGGCGAAGAACTTCGAAGGCGCTGGTGGCAAGGTCGCGGTCCGCGACACCTACACCGCGAAGGAGAAGGACTTCTCGGCGCTCATCAGCAAGCTGAAGGACGCCAAGATCGACGCCGTTTACATCGGTGGCTACCACAACGACGTGGGCCTGATGGTCCGCCAGGGGCGTGAGCAGGGCTTCGAAGCCGCGTTCATCTCGGCCGACGCTCTCAACACTGCCGAATTCTGGTCGATCTCCGGCCCGGCCGGTGAAGGTCTGCGCTACTCGGATGCGGCTTCGGCCGTCAACCTCGACTCCGCCAAGGATGTCGTGGCCTCGTTCCGCGCTGACAACTACGAGCCGGAAGGCTACACGCTGAACAGCTACGCCGCGATCCAGGCTTGGGCCGCTGCGGCGACCAAGGCCGGTTCGACCGACGGCGCCAAGGTTGCGGAAGCCCTGCGTTCGGGTCCGATCCCGACTGCGATCGGCGACCTGACCTTCGATGCCAAGGGCGACCTGACCAAGGTGAACTATGCCTGGTACGTCTATCACGACGGCAAGGCCATCCAGGAACCGCTGAACTAAGCAGCTGAACTAATCATCCGCTCTTAACTGAGCTGATGAGGAAAGCCCGGGCGTCACGCCCGGGCTTTTTGTTTGCCCGCAAGGCAGTGAGTCGCTAGGCTAATTTGCAACTATTTGTCATTGCTGTGAGTGGGAAATGTGGAAGCCAATTGGTACGTTGTCGATCGCTGTGCTTAGCGTTGCTCTTTGGAGCTGCACCGGTGCTGGTCAAAAAGCGATTCAGCAACCGGCTGGAAATGTAATCGAGATCGGCGTGGCAGGCCCGATGTCGGGAGAACTGGCCGTCTTCGGCGAGCAGCTCCGTAAAGGCGTCGAAATGGCCGTCGCCGATATCAATGCGGCGGGCGGGCTCAATGGAAAGCAACTGCACCTGAACATCGGCGACGACCAATGTGATCCTGCGAAGGCGCGTCGTGTCGCAAACAATCTGTCAGATGAAGGTGTCAGCTTCGTGGTTGGCCATTTCTGCTCCGGTTCCTCGATTCCGGCATCTGAGGTCTATGGCCCCCGCAATATTCTGCAGATCACGCCGTCGTCGACCAATCCTGCGCTCACGGAAGGTGCAGCTTCCGACGGTATCACGACGGTCCTTCGCACGACGGGCCGCGATGATCGGCAGGGTGACACGATCCTCGCTTGGCTGAAGCAGACCTATAGCGGCCAAGTTGTTGCCGTACTCGATGACGGTACAGCGTATGGCGCGCAAGTCGCGGATGTTGTCAAACGAGGCATGACCAAGGCTGATTTCGCCGAAGTCGTGGTGCACTCCTTCACATCGCGCCAGAAAAATTTCGATACGCTATCGAAAGAACTCGCTGATAAGGGCGTCAAAGCAGTCTTCGTCGGTGGTTATCATGACGAGATCGCGCCGTTCGCGCGCGCTATGCGGGCCATCGGCTCGACGGCTGAGATAGCTGGGCCGGATGCCCTTAATACGTCCGAATTCTGGACGCTTGCCGGGAAGGCGGGCGAAGGCGTCCGCTATACCGATGGTGCGCCGGCGATATCTCTGGCCAGTGCCACCGGCGTCGTAGCAAAGTTTCGCAATGATGGATACGAGCCCGAAGGGTACACACTGTCGAGCTATGCCGCGGTGCAAGCGTTTGCCGCTGCCGCAAAAGGGACCGGCGCATTTGATGGCGCAAAATTGGCGGCCTGGTTAAAGGCCAATACAGTCCCGTCGGTCGTTGGCGACCTCACCTGGGATGCCAAAGGTGATCTCAAGGATCCGCGTTATGCCTGGTATGTCTACCATGACGGTGCAGCCTATCGCGAATAGCCGAGGGTACGCCGCTAACGCGTATGGGCAGTTTTTTGCTCCACACTGTTCGACGTTTCTTTGTCTCACGGCTCTTGCGTCCGGCTCCATCGCTCATTAATCGTATGCGCCTGGGGAGAAGCCTTGAGGTTCTAAGATCGTGACTGTCGGCCGTCTGTTCGTCGCGTCGTTGATGTCGACCCTGTTGCTCGCGGCCTGTGCCGGGCCCAGCGGACCAACCCGGGAAGAAATCGCGGCCGCCGAGGCCAAGGTTGTTGCCGATGCCGGCTCGGCGCGTGCGGCGGCGGCCGAAGACAACCGCGTCGTCATTGGCCTTGCTGGGCCGCTGACAGGGGATCTGCAAAAATACGGGCTCGAAATGCGACGCGGCGCCGAGCTTGCCGTGGCCGATCTCAATGCTGCCGGCGGCGTGCTGGGGCGCCGGCTCGTTCTTGAGGTGGCGGACGATCACTGTGGCAAGCAGGAAGCCGAAAGCGCGGCAAAGGAACTGATCCAGAAAGGCGCCGTGTTCGTCGATGGTCATTTCTGCTCCGGCTCCTCGATCGAGGGCTCTGAAGTTTATGGACCAGCCGACGTTCTGCAGATCACGCCGTCCGTCACGAATGGCCTGCTGACCGACATAGCCGTTCAGCGCAAGGTGACGACCTTGCTGCGCGTGGTGGGGCGGGACGAGATGCAGGGCGATTTCGCTGCCGAATGGCTGGCCAAAGCTCACGCTGGCGGGCCGATCGTCGTGCTCAGCGACAACAGCGCTTACGGTCAGGGCATCTCGCGCCATCTCTACGCGCGCCTCACGGAACTCGGTGTCCGGTCGGTCCTCTCCGGCGAGTTTGTGCAGGGCCAGAGCAGCTACGCCAATCTCATTGCCAAATTGAAGGAAGTGCGCCCCAGCGCCATCTATGTCGCGGCCTATCACGACGATATCGGCCGCCTGACCTGGGCGCTGCGCGTCGCCAAAATCGATGCCGAGATCATCGGTCCGGATGTCCTGAGCAGCCCGGAATTCTGGTCCTTCTCCCAGATGCGCGGCAATGGCGTGCGCTACAGCGATATGGCGCCTGCGGCCGAGCGGCCGGAAGCGGCGGACATTGTCGCGCGGCTGCGCGCTGGCGGGGGAGGCGAGCCCACCAATTACAGCCTGAATGCCTATGCCGCCATCCAGGTCTTTGCCGAAGCGGCCAAGGCAACGAAAGGTGTCGATGCCAAGGCCATTGGCGATTATCTGCGCCAGAACAGCGTCAAAACGATCCTTGGCGAGCTCAAATGGGACGCCAAGGGGGATCTCATCCATGCCGACTACATCTGGTATGTCTGGCAGGATGGTTTGGCGGTCCGGCAATAAGCCTCTTTTTGCGCGATGAGCGGCATAGTTTGTGGTTGTTGGCGACCCCGGCCCGGCTATATGGTAGCGCCCGGCCTGAACCTGCCCAAATCGGCGGGTTTGGGCATCTTGTATATTGGCCAGGACAGATAGCGGCATAAATGGCTGAAAAGATTGCAATTGCCAGCGACCATGCGGGCTACGATCTCAAAATCCAGCTAAAGCAGGAGCTGGAAAGGCTTGGGCATGAGGTGCTGGATCTCGGCGCCGACGGGCCAGCCTCCGTCGACTATCCTGATTTCGCGCTGAAGATGGCCGAGGTGCTCAAGGCCGGTACAGTCGCGCGCGGTGTATTGGTGTGCGGTTCCGGGATCGGTATCTCCATGGCCGCCAACCGTCACAAGCATGTGCGGGCGGCCCTCGTCCACGACCATCTCACTGCCAAGCTGTCGCGCCAGCATAACAACGCCAACGTCCTTTGCCTGGGCGGCCGGACCACTGGTCCCGATGTCGCTAAAGACTGTTTGCGCGTGTTTCTTGAGACAGAATTTGAAGGGGGCCGTCACCAAAATCGCGTCGCCAAATTCTGCTGACGCCAGCGGATTGGATCGCGTTTGGGAGACCGGCAGCCAAGGGCGCCGGAAGAGGCCTCAGAAAGGTTAAGGGAATGAACAAGGACACCAAGAACTACAAGCCGATGCCGGGCTTTTTCGATAAGCCGCTGGCGGACCAGGACGCTGCGATTTTCGATGCGATCGGCAAGGAATTCACGCGCCAGCAGGACCAGATCGAGCTGATCGCCTCTGAGAATATTGTCTCGCGCGCTGTTCTCGAAGCACAGGGTTCGGTGCTGACCAACAAATACGCCGAAGGCTATCCGTCGCGCCGTTATTACGGTGGCTGCGAATTTGTCGATATCGCTGAAGAGCATGCGATCGACCGCGCCAAGAAGCTGTTCAATTGCAAATTCGCCAACGTGCAGCCGCATTCGGGCGCGCAGGCCAACCAGGCGGCGTTCATGGCGCTGCTGCAGCCGGGCGATACCTTCATGGGCCTCAACCTCGCGGCCGGTGGTCACCTCACGCATGGTTCGCCCGCCAACCAATCGGGCAAGTGGTTCAAGGTCGTTTCCTACACCGTCGATCCCGCGACCCTCACCATCAACATGGACGAGGTCGAGAAGCTGGCGCTTGAAAACAAGCCCAAGCTGATCCTCGCCGGTGGTTCCGCCTATCCGCGCTTCTGGGACTTCGCGCGCTTCCGCAAGATCGCCGATGCGATCGGCGCGATCTTCATGGTCGACATGGCGCACTTTGCCGGTCTGGTCGCGGCGGGCGTCCATCCGAGCCCGTTCCCGCATGCCCATGTCGTCACCACGACCACGCACAAGACACTGCGCGGCCCCCGTGGCGGCATGATCCTCGCCGATGACGACGAGATCGGTAAGAAGATCAACTCGGCCGTGTTCCCGGGTCTCCAAGGCGGCCCGCTGATGCATGTCATCGCTGCGAAGGCCGTGGCCTTTGGCGAAGCGTTGAAGCCGGAATTCAAGGTCTATGCTCAGCAGGTCATCGACAACGCCAAGGTGCTGGCCGACGCCATCATCGAAGGCGGCTATGCCATCACCACCGGCGGCACCGACAACCATCTGATGCTGGTCGACCTGCGTCCGAAGAAGCTCACCGGCAAGGCCGCCGAGCATGCGCTCGACCGCGCCGGCATCACCTGCAACAAGAACGGCATTCCCTACGACACCGAAAAGCCGATGATCACCTCGGGTATCCGTTTGGGTACGCCCGCTGGCACGACGCGCGGCTTCGGTACGGGTGAATTCCGCCAGATCGGCAAACTAATCTGCCGCGTGCTGGATGGGCTCGCGGCCAATCCCGATAACAACTCGGCGACGGAAGCTGCCGTGCGCAAGGAAGTGGTTGCCTTGTGCCGACAGTTCCCGATCTACCCCAATCGCTAATGGGCCGAGCCGGTAATCGGGCGTAAACGGGGAAGAGGGGACAAATGCGCTGCCCATTTTGCGGCAATGAAGACACCCAGGTGAAGGATTCTCGGCCGACCGACGACAACGCCGCGATCCGTCGCCGGCGCCAATGTGGTAACTGTGGCGCCCGCTTCACGACCTTCGAGCGCGTGCAGCTGCGCGAGCTGGTGGTGGTGAAGAGCAATGGGCAGCGCGAACCCTTCGAACGCGACAAGCTGATGCGTTCCATGCAGACCTCGCTCAGGAAGCGCCCGGTCGATGCCGAGCGCTTGGAGCGGGTCGTCAACGGCATCGTCCGGCGCCTTGAAAGCTCCGGCGAAACCGAAGTACCCACCTCGATGATCGGTGAGGCCGTCATGGACGCGCTCGCCAGTCTCGACAAGGTGGCCTATGTCCGCTTCGCCTCGGTCTATCGCAACTTCCGCGAAGCCAAGGATTTCGAGACCTTCATCGGCAAGCTCGGTGGCGAGAACGACTAAGGGCGATACAGACCTCGACCGCGCTCATATGAGCGCGGCGCTGGGTCTTGGGCGGCGCAATCTCGGCTGCACCTGGCCCAACCCGTCCGTCGGCTGCGTCATCGTGCAAAATGGTCGCGTGGTGGGGCGCGGTCACACCCAACCCGGCGGCAGGCCGCATGCCGAAACCGAGGCCTTGCGTGGGGCCGGCGATCAGGCACGCGGCGCCACCGCCTATGTGACGCTGGAACCCTGCGCCCATCACGGCAAGACGCCGCCCTGTGCCGATGCCCTCGTGGCCGCCGGCATCAAGCGCTGCGTCGTCGCCACCGGCGATCCCGACCCGCGTGTTGCCGGAGGTGGCATCGCCATCCTGAAGGCAGCCGGGATCGAGATCACGGAAGGGGTGCTCGAAGCAGAGGCCCGGGAAGGCAATGCCGGTTTTTTCACCCGGATCAAACTCGGCCGGCCGCTCATCACCCTGAAACTCGCCACCACCCTCGACGGCCGGATCGCCACGGTGACCGGCGAGAGCAAATGGATCACCGGACCGGAGGCGCGCGCCGCCGGTCACCAGCTGCGGGCGAACCATGATGCCATCATGGTCGGGTCGGGGACCGTCATCGCCGATGATCCGGAACTGACCTGCCGGCTGCCCGGTCTTGAGGACCGGTCGCCGATCCGGGTCGTGCTCGATACGCGGCTGCGGATTCCGCCAACCGCCAAGCTGCTTGCAAATCAGGATCGGTGTCCAACATGGCTCGTCACCAAGGCAGGTCATTCGGCTGAAAATTTGGGTCGATTTGGGCATCTTAAGGTGACCCTGATTGACCCCTTTCAGGTCGATTCCGGCACGCTACAACTAAGAACCGTTCTCAAAGAACTAGGCGATCGCGGCCTGACCCGCGTACTGGTCGAAGGTGGGGCGGCACTTGCCACGAGCCTCCTCAGGGATGACCTGGTCGACCGCCTTGCCTGGTTCCAGGCACCCTTCGTGATCGGCAATGACGGCATGGCTGGTATTGGCGAATTGGGGCGGGCCGAGCTTGACCGGATCAGCCGATTCAAGCTCTTGTCCGAACAGAGGGTCGGCCCGGACAGCTTCGCGCTCTATTCCCGCGCCGACTGAAGATCAGATTCTAACATACGGATTATCAAGCATGTTTACTGGCATCGTGACCGATCTCGGCACCTTGCGGGCGCTGAAGCCCGGCGCCGTCACGCGCCTTGAGATCGCCACCAGCTTCGATACCGACGACATCGCGTTGGGTGCCTCGGTCGCCTGCAATGGCTGCTGCCTCTCGGTCGTGGAGAAGGGCAAGGGCTGGTTCGCCTTTGAAGCGGCGCAGGAAACACTCGCTGTAACCACTTTGAAAGATTGGAAAGTCGGCGACCGCATCAACCTCGAACGTCCCACGAAGGTGGGTGACGAGCTGGGCGGCCATATCGTTGCCGGCCATGTCGACGGCATCGGTACCGTCGTCAACGCGCTGGATGATAAGGGAAGCCTGAGACTTACGGTCGAAGCCCCTGAAAATCTGGCAAAATATGTCGCCTCGAAAGGCTCGGTGACGATCAACGGCGTGTCGCTGACGGTCAATGAAGTGAGCGGCCGCCAGTTCGGCGTCTGCCTCATCCCGATCACGCAAGGTGCGACCAATCTCGGCAAAGCGAAGGCCGGGGACCGGGTCAATCTGGAGATCGACCTCATCGCAAGGTATGTGGCAAGGCTCCTTGGACGGGATGGCAATTAAGCACCCTCGACCTCGGGCGGCGAAGCCGCTAAAAGGCGCGCAACCCAAGTTCAGAGTTTAGGAATTATGACCGACAAACCGCATATCATGGTCGTCGAAGCGCGCTTCTACGAGGATCTCTCGGACGCGCTGTGGGAGGGTGCGAGAGCCGCCCTCGAGACGGCAGGTGCCACCTATGAACGCGTCGCCGTGCCGGGCGCACTCGAGATCCCGACCGCCATGCGCATCGCGCATCTCGCCAACCCCAAGAAGTTCGACGGCTATGTGGCGCTGGGCTGTGTCATCCGGGGCGAGACCACGCATTATGATACGGTGTGCAACGAGAGCGCCCGCGGCCTCATGAGCCTCGGCACCGAGTATGGCTTGTGCATCGGCAACGGCATCCTGACCTGCGAGAATGACGAGCAGGCCTGGGTCCGCGCCAAGGCGAACGAACTCGACAAGGGTGGCGGGGCAGCGTTGGCAGCCTTGAGCCTCATTAACCTCCGGAAGAAGCTGGGCGCCTGACGTGAGTGACGACAAAGCCTTAAGCGCCAAAGAACGCAGCCAGCAACTGGCGCTGGAGCGTCGTGCCGCCCGATTGGCCGCGGTCCAGGCCCTCTATCAATGGGAACAGACCGGTGCCCGGCCGGAATCGGTGATCAGCGAGTTTTCGACCCATCGCCTGGGCAAAGCCGCCGAGAATGCGGAATTGCCCAAGGCCGATCGCAAGCTCTTTGCCGAACTGGTGCGCGGTGTCTCGGCCGGCGTCGAGGAACTGGACGACATGCTCTCGGCCGTCCTCACCGATGATTGGAGCGTCGAGCGGCTGGAATCGATCCTGCGCGCCGTCATGCGCTGCGGTGCCTTCGAACTGGCCCATCGCCAGGATGTGCCGCCCAAGGTCGTGATCAGCGAATACCTCGCCGTGGCCGACGCCTTCTTCGGCGAGAAGGAGACGGGCATGACCAATGGCGTTCTCGACAAATTGGCCCAGACCCTGCGTCCCGGCGAACTCACGGCCAAGGGCACAGGTCGCGGCAAGACGGCTTCGTAACGCCCGGCATGCTGGGGGAATTCGACCTCATCGCCCGCTACTTCAAGCCACTCGCCGCGCGGATGGCGGGGGCGGTGGGCCTTGAGGACGACACCTGCACCTGGGCGCCGGCGCCGGGTGAAGAACTGGTTCTCACCGCCGATGCGCTGGTCGCGGGCATTCATTTCCTGCCCGACGATCCGGCGGATCTCGTCGCCCGCAAGATGCTGCGGGTGAACCTGTCCGATCTCGCCGCCAAGGGCGCAAAGCCCGTCGGCTATCTGATGACGACGGCCTTCTCACCCGATATTGACGAAGCCTGGGTGGCGCTGTTCTGCCAAGGACTCGCCGCTGACCAGGATGAGTTCGGGATCGGCCTGATGGGCGGCGATACGGTGGCAACACCCGGTCCGCTCAGCCTGTCACTGACGGCTATCGGCACGGTGCCTGTGGGTCGCGCCCCGCGCCGCAACGGTGCCAAGCCGGGCGATGTCATCCTGGTATCCGGTTCGATCGGCGATGGAGCGCTCGGTCTCAAAGTCCTGCGCCACGATTTCCTCGGGCTCGAGGAGAGCCATCGCCGCTTTCTCGCCAATCGCTATCACCTGCCGCAGCCCCGTGTCGATCTGGGCCGCGCGCTGATGGAAAGCGGCATGGTGCATGCGATGATGGACATCTCGGATGGCCTCGTCGCCGACCTCAGCCATATTACCGATGCGTCAAAGGTCGCTGCGACCTTGCGCGCGAGCGCCGTGCCGGTCTCGGAAGCGGCCGCTGCAATCCTCGCCGACGACATGGGCTGGCTGCCGCTAATCCTCACCGGTGGCGACGATTACGAATTGCTGCTGACGGCGGCGCCGGCGGATGTGCCTGATCTGCTCGGCATCGCCGCCGAGCTTGAGATGCCGCTGACCGCGATCGGCGAGATCGCGGCGGGCGCGGGTGTCACCGTCGTGGATCGGGACGGGGCGACGCTGGGCCTCGCCGAAAAAGGCTATAGGCACTTCTGAGAAACAAAAGGCCGTCATGATCCGCCGGCGCGGACCATGGCGATAGGGGGCGGTGACGGCGTGCCGCGACCTAAATCGCCACGCCCAGCGTTCGCAACTGAGTCAGCGCGGTGCCGTCGTTCTTGAAATGCACGGTCTTGATGCCGAGCCGGTCGGCGGCGGCGATGTTGGCGGCGTTGTCGTCGATGAAGACGCACTGCTCGGGCGGCAGCGCGATCTTTTCGAGCAGGTGGTGGTAGATCTCGGGATCCGGTTTCACCATCTTGAGATGGCCGGAAACGGCGACGTATCTCAGGCGCTTGGTGAAGGGCAGGTGATGGGCGCCGGTCTCATAGGTCTCGGCTGACCAGTTGGTGAGGCCATAGGCCGGAATGCCGGCTTCGAGGACTCGCTCAAGGATATCGTGCCCCTCGGCAACGGGACCGGAGACCATCTCGTCCCATTGTTCATGAAAGGCGCGGATATGCTTTTCATGCTGCGGATGCTGGTCGACCAACAGGGCGATGGCGTCTGCCCAGCTGCGGCCGCGATCCTGTTCTAGGTTCCAGGCAGGCGTGCAGATCTCGGTGAGGAAGGTCTTGCGCTGCTCGACATCGGGAATGAGTCGGCGATAGAGATTCTCCGGATCCCAGCCGACGAGAACATTGCCGAAGTCGAAGATGACGGCCCCTATGGTCATGAAAATCCTCTGCTTTTGGGGAATCAGCGGGTTCGTGTAGAGTGACCCGCAGCTTGCCCCGGTAAACTGCTGGGCGAATATGGCATTTTTTGGCGCAGAATCGATTAGGGCATGAAGAAGCTCATCCTCCTCCTGGTCATTCTGCTCTTACTGGGTGGCGGCGCTGCGGCCGTCTGGTGGTATTTCCTGAAACCCAAGGATGAGAATGCACAGGCCGAGGAACCGCCAGCACCACCGCCGGTCCTCACCCAGATCGATCTACCGCTCACCTCCGTATCGATCATCAACGGCAACAAGTCGACCCAGCGCATCGATTTCCTGATCACCGTGGTCTTCGATGACCCGGAGAAGCAGAAGAAGGTCGAGGAGCGCATGCCACGCCTGTTTGATGCCGTGAACACCGAGTTGCACGGCATTCTGCCCAGGAAGATGGTCGAGCAAGGGGGATTTCAGCGCCCCTATCTGGAGGAACGCCTGACCAAGGCTGTCGAAGCGCGGCTCGGCAAGGGCGTGATCAACAAGATCTATATCAAGGACATGCAGATCTACAAATGAGCACTGGCGGCGCTGCGGCAACATCCACGGCCGGGGCGCATCGCGCCGTCTTCGTTCTGGCGCTGGCTCAGGCGACGGCCATGATCTGCAACTCGATCATGATCGTGACGTCTGGCCTCACCGGCCAGATGCTGGCCGAACAGAAGGGCTGGGCGACGGTCCCGCTGGCATTCCAGTTCGTGGCCACGATGCTGACGACCTTCCCGGCCTCGTTCCTGATGAAGCGCGTGGGCCGGAAGCGCGGCTTCATGGTAGGCGCGCTCATCGGCATCGTCGGCGGGCTGATCATGGCGGCCGCCACCTACATGGCGAGCTTCTGGCTCTTTGCCTTCGGCAATACGATCTTCGGCGTGTCGGCAGCCTTCACCTTGTTCTATCGCTTCGCCGCCGCCGAAGCAGCGGACGACGCGTTCCGGCCCAAGGCGATCTCGCTTGTCATGGCGGGCGGCGTGATCTCGGCGCTCATGGGACCTTATCTTGCACGGGTGGGCCAGGAGCTTTTCAGCCCGCATATCTTCACCGGCGGCTTCGTCTTTATCGTTGGCCTCTCGGTCCTGGTGGTGATTCTGCTGCTGCCATTACGGCTGCCGCAGATGTTCACGGGGCCTGCAGTCCAGAAAGTGGAGCCTGCCCGGCCGCTCGCGGAGATCGTGCTGCAGCCACGGGCGCTCTCCGCCATCATCGCGGCGATGCTGGGCTATGGCGTCATGTCCTTCGTCATGACGGCGACGCCGCTCGCCATGACCTTCTGCGGGTTCGAGTTGAAGACCGGGATCGCTTTTGTCATCCAGGGCCATGTGCTGGCGATGTTCGCGCCGAGCTTCGTGACCGGGCATATCATCAAGAAGTTCGGCGAGTACCGGGTCATGGGAACAGGCGTGCTGTGCTATGTCGCTTGCCTCGGCATCGGCATGGCCGGAATCGACATTCATCATTTCTGGCTGGCCCTGGTGCTGCTGGGCCTGGGGTGGAACTTCCTCTACGTCGCCGGCACCTCGCAGCTGACCAAGTGCTACCGGCCGTCGGAGCGTGCCAAGATCCAGGCATTCAATGATTGCATGGTCTTTTCCAGCGTCGCACTCTGTTCCTTCATTGCTGGGACGGTTGAGCAGGCTTTCGGCTGGGATTGGGTGCTGCGCGGCGCCATCGTGCCTGTCATCCTGATCGCCGCAGCGCTGATTGTCGGCTGGCGGCGGGAGCGGGTGGTTGCTGTTCGATAAATTGAATCGTCATGCCCGGGCTTGACCCGGGCATCAGGTTCGGCTGGGCTCTGTTCATCAGTCGTAGGCTGATCCCCGGGTCAAGCCCGGGCATGACGAATTGAGAAAACGGGGACCGCCAGCATGACCGACGCGCATGAGGAATATGACGACCGGATGCTGACCCTGCTGCAGATGATTTGGGGCGAGGGGTATTTGTCGCCGGGCGGTCCTCAGGCGGTGCGGGAGATAGCTGGCGGCCTCGATCTCACCGGCAAGCGCGTGCTCGATATCGGCTGCGGGTTGGGTGGGCTCGACCAGGTGTTGCTGACGCTGGGGGCGGCGCATGTGACGGGGATCGATGTGGCGCCGCTGATCGCCAAGCTGGGGCAGGACCGCATTCGCCGCTCGGGCCTGGCCAATCGCATCGATATTCAGTTGGTCGAACCTGGCCCGTTGCCCTTTGCGGATGCCTCGTTCGATGTCGTCTTCGGCAAGGATGCCTGGCTGCACATTCTGGACAAGGACGCGCATTTTTCCGAAGTCTACCGCGTGCTGAAGCCCGGCGGGCGGCTCGCCGCCGGTGACTGGATGAAGTCGCCCGGCCGCTATAGCGACGACATGGAATACTTTTTCAAGTTGGAGGGGCTCACCTATCATCTTGTGACCCTCGCCGAGTATGGCCAGTACATCCATGCAGCGGGCTTTATCGATGTGCGTTTGACCGATATCACCGAGCGCTACCGCGCCGATGCGCATGAGGAATTGGCGCGGATGAAAGGCGAACTCGCGGAGATGATGCTGGCCGAGATGGGCGCCGAGGGGAATGCGCATTTCCTCGAGGATTGGCGCTCTCTCACCGTCGTGCTCGACAAGGGTGAGTTGCGCCCCGCCCAGCTCTGGGCGAGAAAGCCCTTAGCAACATGACAGCCGATAGCTGCCTCCTGTGCCGTGGTGCTGCAGCCGATGACGAATTGGAGCGCATCGAAGTCTGGCAGGATGCGCATTGGCGCCTGACCGTCAGCCTGTCATCCGAGATCGCTGGCTTCGCCTATCTCGAACCCAAGCGCCATATCCGCTACCTCCACGAACTTGGTGGAGACGAGGCGCTGAGCTTCGGCTCGGTCCTCGCACGATGCATGCAGGCGCTGAAAGATGCGGCGGGTGCCGAGCTCGTTTATCTCTATGTCTTTGGCGACGGGATCCCGCATCTCCATGTGCATCTGGCGCCACATCGTGCAGGCGATGCCCTCAATGAGCAGATGATCCGGGGCGAGATCGTGGAAGAAAAATTGCCGAATGGCATGACACGGTTCTTCAGCGACACATTTCCGGCACTGCCGCGAGGCGACCTAGAGGCCACAGCCGACCGCGTCCGGTCCTTGTTGATCGGGGGCTGATTTTTGTGCACTGCAGCATTGCGTCGACTCGAAATTTCCCAACCCACACGATGAGTTGAGAGATCGCTGGAAGTCCGCTTCCCAAGTGGCTGGCAGGGCCGCTTGGTTGCAACGCCATGGCTATTCCTCTATCGTCCGCCCGCTAAAAATGATCGCCACAGGTGACTTCGATCGCCTCTGTTTAGGCATTCGGACGACCCCAAGCGGCGGCGCGCTCGTTCAAATTCTTAATTAGGGGATACTGGAATGGACTCTTCGTGGCTTTGGGGCGTACTAGCGTGCGGCGTATTGGCGCTGCTCTACGGCGCCTGGGCAACCAAATCGGTGCTCGCTGAAAGCGCCGGTACGGCGCGGATGCAAGAGATTGCCGCCGCCGTGCAGGAAGGCGCCAACGCTTACCTCAACAAGCAATACACCGCCATCGGCATCGTCGTCGCGATCATTCTTGGTTTCTTCCTCTCCGGTCTCTCGGCCCTCGGTTTCGTCATTGGCGCCGTGTTGTCGGGTGTCACCGGCTATATCGGCATGAACGTGTCGGTCCGCGCCAACGTCCGCACCGCGGAAGCGGCACGCAAGGGCCTCGCTCCGGCGCTCGCGGTCGCGGCGAAATCGGGCGGCATCACGGGCATGCTGGTGGTCGGCCTCGGCCTGCTCGGTGTCGCGGGCTATTACACCTTCCTGAAATCGTCGGGCGTGGAAATGCGCGCGATGCTGGAAGCCCTGGTCGGCCTCTCCTTCGGCGCCTCGCTTATTTCGATCTTCGCGCGTCTTGGCGGCGGCATCTTCACCAAGGGCGCCGATGTCGGCGCCGACCTCGTCGGCAAGATCGAAGCCGGTATCCCGGAAGATGATCCCCGCAACCCCGCCGTCATCGCCGACAACGTTGGCGACAACGTGGGCGATTGCGCCGGCATGGCTGCCGATCTGTTCGAGACCTTCGCGGTGACGGTGGTCGCCACCATGCTGCTGGCCTCGATCTTCTTCACGGGTCCGGCCCAGGAGCAGCTGATGCTGCTGCCGCTGCTCATCTGCGGCGCCAGCGTGATCGGTTCGGTCGTCGGCATGTTCTTCATTAAGCTTGGTTCCAACAACAACATCATGGGCGCCCTCTATAAGGGCCTCATCGCCGCCAGCGTGATCTCGATCGTGCTGATCGCGATCCTGGTCAACAAGGTGGTTGGCTTCGATATGATCGAAGGCACGCTGACCGGCATGAACATCGTGTGGTGCGCCGTGATCGGTCTTGCGGTCACCGGCCTCCTGGTCTGGATCACCGAATACTACACCTCGACGGCCTATCGTCCGGTGCGGTCGGTGGCCCAGGCGTCCACCACGGGCCATGCCACCAACATCATCCAGGGTTTGGCGGTGTCGATGGAAGCCTGCGCCCTGCCGGTGCTGGTGATCTCGGCTGCTATCGTCGGTGCCTACAGCCTCGGCGGTCTCTATGGCATCTCGATCGCGGCCACGACAATGCTGTCGCTGGCTGGCATCGTCGTCGCCCTCGACGCCTACGGTCCGGTCACCGACAATGCCGGTGGCATCGCCGAAATGGCGGAACTGCCGCCTGAGGTGCGCAAGGTGACGGACGCCCTCGACGCGGTCGGCAACACCACCAAGGCGGTGACCAAGGGCTATGCCATCGGTTCGGCAGCACTCGCGGCCCTGGTGCTGTTCTCGGCCTATACCGAGGATCTGAAGCACTACTTCCCGCAGCTTACCGACGTCATCAAGTTCGAGCTCAACAACCCCTACGTCGTCATCGGCCTGTTCATCTGCGGCGCTCTGCCGTTCCTGTTCGGCGCCATGGGCATGATGGCGGTGGGTCGT
The DNA here is from genome assembly GCA_016183985.1 of Pseudomonadota bacterium. Lineage (GTDB taxonomy): Bacteria > Pseudomonadota > Alphaproteobacteria > Dongiales > Dongiaceae > Dongia. Next base: position 22,394 of record JACPDN010000013.1, read on the forward strand.
GCTGCCGGCTCGGTCGTGATCGAAGTCCGCCGTCAGTTCAAGGAAATCCCCGGCATCATGGAGGGCCGCGCCAAGCCGGAATACGGCAAGGCCGTCGCCCTCCTGACCACCGCGGCGATCAAGGAAATGATCATTCCGTCCTTGCTGCCGGTGGCAGCGCCGATCGTGCTCTACTTCGTCGTCTCGATCGTGGCGGGGCAGGCCGAAGGCTTTATCGCCCTGGGTGCGATGCTCCTCGGCACGATCGTCACGGGCCTCTTCGTCGCCATCCAGATGACCTCGGGTGGTGGTGCCTGGGACAACGCGAAGAAGTACATCGAAGACGGCCATCACGGCGGCAAGGGCTCGGATGCCCACAAGGCCGCGGTGACGGGCGACACGGTTGGCGATCCCTACAAGGATACCGCCGGTCCCGCCGTCAACCCGATGATCAAGATCACCAACATCGTGGCCTTGCTGCTCCTCGCGGCACTCGCTCACTGATCTTGTAAGACTGAACGAAGAGCCCCGGCCGCGCGATCGGCCGGGGCTTTTCTTTTGGGCAACTGGTTCTGCCGCCCATGCGAAACTGGCACTTGTTCGTGATCTCTGCGACGGTCACTTAGGCGCGATCCGCGTAGCGCTTGGACCTCTCCGATTGTGAAACCTCGTTCAATCCCATTTCCTGTCGGCGCCTCGTTGATTGCCATGGTGTCGATCCAGGCTGGCGCCTCTTCTGCCAAGGGCATGTTCGCGGCTGTAGGGGCCGAAGGGACGACGATGCTGCGCCTCGGCCTCGGTGCGTTGATGCTGGCCGCGGCGTTGCGGCCTCTGCTGCCGCAGGCCTACGGCACGCTCGCCAGCATGGAGCCGGCGATCGGTGCGCTGGCCGGGCTCGTGATCCTGCATGAGGCGCTGCCGTTCGGCGGTCGGCCTCATCATTTCGGCATCAATCGGCACGCCCCTGACGCTGCAACGCCGGGCCGTGGCCTCGGAATAGGGCGAGGGAGTTACACGCCGCCGGGCGCGCCAGTCGTACCGGTCGGACCCGTGTTCGGGCCGTTGTCCTCGGGGCTGAAGCGACCGAAATTGCCGAGCAGCTGCTGGATGATGGTCAGCTCATTGCCGTGGGTCGGCGTGGTGCGGTCGACCATGGCGACCAGGCGACCGTCGGCCTGATCATAGATCTTCAAATCCTCGACAATGCCCTGGGTGTCGAAGCGGATCTCAAGCACGCCCTGGTCGATCGTATCTGGCTCGAAGAACGCCGTCTGGGCGGTGCGCCTGGAGATGTAATACCAAGTGTCGTCGCCGAAGGTACCGGTGGTGGAAGGCGAGCCCAGAAGCTGCTCGACCCGGTTCTTGTCGTCCTGGCCCGGCAGGATCTGCACGACCTGGTCTTCATCGGGCACGTTGCCATGCTGCAGGATTTTTTTCTGGCAGCCGCCCAGAAGGATCCCGAGGCCCAAGGCCCCGGCAAAAAATGCGCGGCGCGCCGAGCGGCTGGAAAGAAGAGGCTGATATCGGGCCATAGGCGTGTTTTTCCGCGGACTGCCAAACTTGTTGCACCTGACCCGCCCCGAACGTACGGTCCCGGATTATCGGAACCGGCCATGGGCTGGGGGATGCTTGGGCGGCAAATTCGCACCGCCCACCGATGCCGTCAAGGCGTGGGCGCGGGCATCATGTGGGTTGGAAAGGGTAACGGCGTGGCGCAATCGGCGTTGGGCGATCTGATCGCCCGGGTTCTGCAGGGGCCGGGTTCGGCAAAACTGACGGCCGCCAAGCTGTTCGAGCGGCTGGTGGCCCAGGCGCGCACCCGTGTTTTCTACGAGCAATTCGGCGTTCCCGATACGGTCGACGGCCGTTTCGATATGGTGGTGCTGCACACCTTCCTGATCTTCCAGCGCCTGCGCGGGCAGGGCGATGCGGCGGCGATGCTGGCTCAGGCCCTCTATGACGCCCTCATCCTGGATCTCGAGGCCTCGCTGCGTCAGCTGGGTGCCGGCGATGTCGGCGTCGGCAAGCGAATCCGGGTCATGACCGAGGCGCTGCAGGGCCGGATCAAAGCCTATGAGACGGCACTCACCGGCAGCCCGCTCGACCTCGAAGCAGCCCTGCGGCGCAATCTCTATGGCACGGCCGAGCCCAGCACCGAGGCGGTCCGGGCCATGGCGGACTATCTGCGGCGCGGCAAGGAATTGGCCGACCGCCAGCCCCTGGATCGGATCCAGCGCGGCATTTTCGAGTTTCCATCGGCACCGGCCGGGATGCTCAAGGCTCATCATCTGGATTGAAAATGACCGATCATCTATCTGATATTTCAGTATTTTCACGCGAGATTGAGGCTGCTTCCGTAGGCCCGCGCGCGACGGAGCGGCAAATCGAGGCAACGCCGGCCGAACGGGTCGCCCTGGCCGAGGTTCTGGAGTTGCAGGCCATCGACCGCCTGGTCGCCACCCTGCGCCTGAAGCGCTTAGCCTCGGGCCTCATTGAGGTCAGCGGCGAGATGGAGAGCGAGGTCGTCCAGACCTGCGTCGTCACGCTGGAACCGGTGCCGGCCAAGATCCGCGAGCAGTTCCGCCTGACCTTTGGCGATGCCGAGCCGGAGCCGACTTTGGGCGAAATCGACGTCTTCTTTGACGATTCGGATCCGCCGGAGCCTATTATTGACGGTAAGATCGACCTGGGCGTCTTGGTCGCCGAACAGCTGTCGCTGGCGCTCGACCCCTATCCGCGCAAGGAGGGGGTGGAAGTCGCTCAGGAATTCCTACCCAACCCGGCGGAAGTCCATGAACTGGAAGCCTCCGCCGGTACCCGCAAACCCTTTGCCGGGCTGGATAAACTGAAGAAGTAGACGCGGGCCGGCATTTGTCGCGCCCCGATGAATTGGCGGTGCAATCTGGTATCGCCCCCTTGCGTTCCTGGGGGATTTTCGATATCTACCCGCCCATTGGCGGCTTTTGCCGCCGCTATTTTTTTGTGAAGAGAGTGGATCATGGCAGTCCCCAAGAAGAAAACCAGCAAGTCGCGCCGTGATATGCGTCGCAGCCATCATGCGCTGACGATCAACGCATCGGCCGAGTGCTCGAACTGCGGCGAGCTGAAGCGCCCGCATCACGTCTGTGGCTCCTGCGGCCATTACGACGGCCGTGAGGTCGTCGCGCAGGGTACCGAGGCGGACGCAGCGTAACTCCGAACCCGCTGCTATGATGGCCGGGAAGGAGTGACGGGTGAGCACCAGCCTGGCTATATCTTTGGATGCGATGGGTGGCGACAACGCGCCTGACATGGTGGTCAGGGGCGCTGATATTGCGCGCCAGCGTTTCCCCAATGTCCATTTCCTGATGTTTGGCGACGAGGCGAGGCTCAAGCCCATGCTTGATGTGCTGCCGGAGCTCGCCAAGGTCAGCACCATTCGCCATACCGATTCCATCGTCTCGATGGACGACAAGCCGAGCCAGGCGCTGCGCGCCGGAAGGCAATCCTCGATGCGTCTCGCCATCGATGCCGTCCATGCTGGCGAGGCCGGTGCCTGCGTCTCCGCCGGCAATACCGGCGCCTTGATGGCGATGGCGAAGTTCGTCTTGAAGACCATGCCCGGCATCGACCGCCCGGCGATCGCTTCGTTCTTTCCGACCATGCGTTCGGAAAGCGTGATGCTGGATCTCGGCGCCAATGTTCAGTGCGACGCCAACAACCTGGTCCAGTTCGCGGTCATGGGGAACGTGTTCGCGCGTCTCGTGCTCGGTGTGCAGCAGCCCAGCATGGGCATCCTCAATGTCGGCGCCGAGGAACTCAAAGGCCATGACGCGGTGAAGGTTGCAGCAGCCATCCTGCGCGACGTGCCGCTGCCCGGCAAGTTCGTCGGCTTCGTCGAGGGCGACGATATCGCCAAGGGCACGGTCGACGTGGTGGTGACCGACGGCTTCACCGGCAACATCGCCTTGAAGACTATCGAGGGCACCGTGAAGCTCTACGGCCATTGGCTGAAGCAGACCTTCTCAGCCTCGCTCGTTTCCAAGATCGCCTATCTTTTCGCCCGTCCGGCCTTGAACGGCCTCCGCGCCCAGGTCGACCCCCGGCGCTATAACGGGGCGATTTTGATGGGCCTCAACGGCATTTGTGTCAAAAGCCATGGCGGGACCGATTCCTACGGTTTTGCCAATGCCATCGGTGTTGCGGTAAACATGGTACAGAATGACGCCATGGAGCGCATGCGGCAGGACATTGCCCAGCTGATGGCGATCCCGGGTGCCGAGGCTGTCGCTGCGGCCCTCTAACTAAGTTACTGTTCAGTAATATCTTTCCGGCGTGAGACTATCCCGGTTCACCCATCTCGAAGATCGACCATGGCCCGCAGATCCCTCCTTCTCTCCGCCGGCAGCTACCTTCCAAAAGAGATCCTGACCAATGCGGAGCTCGCCAAGCGGGTCGATACCTCCGACGAATGGATCTCGCAGCGGACGGGCATCAAGCAGCGCCATATCGCAGCGCCCGGCGAGCTGACCTCGGACCTTGCCGTCCATGCCGCCGAGCAGGCGCTCCACCATGCAGGTTTGCGCGGTGCCGATATCGACATGCTGATCGTCGCCACCACGACGCCGGACCACACCTTCCCGGCGACCGCCACCCGGGTGCAGCAGCGTCTCGGCATGAAGGGCGGCTTTGCCATGGATGTGCAGGCCGTCTGCTCGGGCTTCGTCTACGGCCTCGCCACCGCCGACAATTTCATCCGTGTGGGCCAGGCGCATCGTGCGCTCGTCATCGGTGCCGAGACCTTCTCGCGCATCCTCGACTGGAACGACCGCAACACCTGCGTCCTCTTTGGTGACGGTGCCGGCGCCGTCGTGCTCGAGGCGGGCGAGGGGGCAGGCAATGCGACGGATCGCGGCGTCCTCTGCACGCATCTCTTCTCGGACGGCTCCTATTACGACAAGCTCTATGTCGATGGCGGTCCCTCGACGACGCAGACGGCCGGAATCGTCCATATGGAAGGCAAGGAAGTCTTCCGCCATGCCGTCGTCAATCTGGCGGCGGCGGTCGATGCCGCCATCGCCTCGGCCGGCATCACGCCCGATGATGTCGACTGGCTGGTACCGCATCAGGCGAATCGGCGCATCATCGACAGCATGGGAAGTAAGCTGAAACTGCCGCCTGAAAAGGTGGTGGTCACCATCGACCGCCATGCCAATACATCGGCGGCCTCCATCCCCCTGGCGCTGGCCGAGGCCGTCAATGACGGCCGCATCCAGCGCGGCCAGCTGGTTCTCATGGAAGCTATGGGTGGTGGCTTCACCTGGGGTTCGGCCCTGATTCGCTACTGAATCTTCGGTGACATTGCTGCAGCATTCCGCACACATATGATTGCGGATCAATGTCGCTCTCTAATTGACTGATTTCAGAGTAAACGATACGCTCAACCCACAAGGATCAACTTGGTCGGGCAACCGACCGTGTTGGGTACTTCAAAAGAAGGGCGGGGGAGATGAAGGGCAACACCATCACGCGCGCACATCTGGCCGAAGCCGTCTATCAAGAGGTTGGCCTGTCGCGTAACGAATCCGCCGAGCTCGTGGACACCGTGCTCGATGAAGTTTCGCATGCGCTCGTGCGCGGCGAGAGCGTCAAGATTTCCTCCTTCGGCAGCTTCCTCGTGCGCCTCAAGGGCGAGCGCGTGGGTCGCAATCCGAAGACCGGTGAAGAGGTTCCGATCAAGCCGCGGCGCGTGCTCGTCTTCCGCGCCTCGCATGTCTTGAAGGACCGGGTCAACAAGGGCGCTGAGCAGAAAGCATGAGCTCTTCGGCAGAACGGTTGCCCGCCGCCGAGAGAGGTGCGGGACAGGACTCCGCCGCCGCCCAGCGTCGCGCCAATGCGCGCCGGGTCGAGAAGGCCGCCGGCGCCTTCCGTACCATCTCGGAAGTGGCCGACGACCTCGAAGTGCCGCAGCACGTGCTGCGCTTCTGGGAAACCAAATTCCCCCAGATCAAGCCGATGAAGCGGGGCGGTGGCCGCCGCTATTACCGGCCGGAGGACGTGGACCTGCTCCGCGCCATCCGTGGCCTGCTCTATGACCAGGGCTATACGATCAAGGGCGTCCAGAAGCTGATCCGCGAAGGTGCCTTGCGCCTCGGCGCCGACCTTTCCGAGGTCGAGGCCTTGGGGCTGGTGGCGGAAGGCCACGGCAACGGCCATGCCGAAGGCCAGCCGCTTGCCGAAGCCGGCCATCCCGGCGATGCCGCCACCGATCCGGCGCTCGCCGCCAAGCTCGGCCAGACGGCCGCCATGCTGGATTTGCCGCTGTTCAAGGCAGCAGCCCTCGACGAACGCCAGGTCCGCGAGGTGAAGGCCATCACCACCGAACTCGAAGAACTCCGCGACCGCCTGCGCAAGGTTCTGGGCTGAAGCGCCCGTTCTATTACCCATCGATAAAAAGCCCGGCCCTTGCGCCGGGCTTTTTGTTTGAAAGTCTCGCTCTCTCCTAATTCTCCGTCATCCCCGGGCGAAGCCCCGGGGATCCGCTGGTGCGATGGAGAAACTGGATGCCCGGGCCAAGCCCGGGCATGACGGAGAGAGGACGGCGGTAGCCCCCTCGACCATTAACTATTCGCCCTCACCCGGTTTCTTTACATTGCGCAGGGAGGGTGGGGCCGCTATATAGGGCGCGCATTCGGCACCCCCTTGGGGTCCGGGGACCATCCCCGCCCACAGCCCAATGCCCGGGCCTCCCCATCCAGCGGGACGCCTTGAGACAAGCGTCGGAGCGTGGCGCAGCCTGGTAGCGCACTAGACTGGGGGTCTAGGGGTCGCAGGTTCAAATCCTGTCGCTCCGACCATTTTCTCGAGAACTAGATGAAATGCGGCTAGGGCGATCCGTCGCCGCCGGTCATGTTTGGCATTCACTAATAGCACCATGCGGCCGCTCCTTCCCGATAGCTTAATCGAGGCCGACTGCACAGCCGCCAACGAAAAATCACAATACCCCTTTTGTGCTCTTTCTTGTGAGGGTAGCTTTCGGTCGTGGTGCACGCTTACGTTGTGCGTGCACATGCATCGCATCGAGGGCTGCATGGACCAGGTAGTTGCTGCACTTACTGAAGCATTTGGCTGGATCAAAGCCAACTGGGCGGCGCTCGGCCTGGGCACGGCCTCTGCCGCCCTCTTCACGCATTGGATCAATCGCCGCGCCAATCGCCTTCAGACATTTGACTACACGGTTCATCACGAGCGAGTAGGAGTTACTGACAACAGCGGCTTTGGTGATATCAAGGTCACGTTCAATGCCAACATTGTGCCCAATCTCTACGTCACAACCGTAACTCTGACAAATACGACGTCGAAGGACCAGTCGGGAGTAACGTTTCGGATCAATGCAAACGCCAGCACGATCATGATGACGCAACTAGTTGGCATCAAGGGAACAAGTTACGTCTTCCCATTTAGTGACGAATATCAAAAGCAATTGACCTTCGCAAACGGCAAGCCGTCTCAGCAGCAAGTCAATCTCTATGGGGCGCTGCGCGAGTTCACAATCTCAACTTTTGTTAAAGGCTCCGTGGCCGAGGTAAGACTACTGACTAACGTTCCTTCGAACAATGGCGGCCCCGTAGTGACTGTCGACATGATGCGTGCCGGAACCAAAGTTCGTTATGTCGGGCTAGGTCCGCAGATGATGGGGATTCCACTGAGGACCGCGCGCATTGTGGGCTTGATCATGGTAATTGCTCTCTACATTCTCAGCGCAGCGATTAGTGGAGCTTGGCTTTCGTCTCTTTTCTGTATCTTCGTTGGTTTAGCTGTCGCTCCTATTGGTGCTCTTGCTTACCGCTTCTGGCGCGGCTTTTTGGCCGCACTGCCCGGCTACTAATTAAAATCGGGGTCAGAGTGAGGTTTTCTGGAGTGAGATCTTCCGCCCCCTCTATGAGAGCTAGACACGCCCCAAAAACTCCAGCACGCGCCTGGTGAGCAGCGCGGTCGCAGCCGCATTGAAAATCGGGGTCAGAGTCCGATCTTTTCTGCTGTTTCTTCTCTCTGAGTGAAATTGCACTCTGACCCCTGTTTCTTCCTCTGACCCCTGTTTCTTCTCTGTTTCTTCTGCTGCGATTTTTGGGAGCCGCTAGGAGCATGCAAGCAATCGAGAACCGAAGCAGTTGGTGGCGCGCAGATCCAAGTCATCTGGCAATGGTCCATGTGCACTCAGGCGAGGCCGTAATTTACCGAGGCTCTGATGGGTGCGACGGAAAACACGTTCTGGAATATCAGCATGAGGGCAAATCGGTCGTAGTTAGAATACGCACTAAGGACATCGAGTATCCGCATCCGTCGCCCGATAGGTATGCGTATGAATACAGAGTGAATCTTCCGAAGGCGATTCGTTCCCACACCTGGCTCGCTGACTACCGTGGCGAGATTCAAGACATGATTAGCCCACTCTCTCCCCATGCCGGTTATTCCTTGTGGAAGCGAATCGATGCTGCCCTCCGGGACGTGGCGCTTGTTTGGGATCCGGCGTTGCCTGGCCTTGAACTTGCGAACGAGTTTGGCGCGATCGGGGGCTACCTGAATGGTAGTTGGTCGGCGCGCCTCTATCGACGCTTCGGTTGGTCCCGAGACATGCTCGATTCTATCGCGGCTGGCTTCATTGAAGCGAGTGACTACGGACGATTGGGTCCGCTTGCATATTCACCCCCAGCCTCAAATCACTGGCCGCCCAAATGGGACCTCATCCAAGGACACGTCTACAATATCGATGGGGAGCCAACGACGGTATCAGCGCCGGAAATGCGAAATGAATTCACGGGCAATGTCATCGCTGAAATAAGCGCCGAAGGCAGGCCGCCGTTCAAGTCCGCGAAGTTGATGACGTTCAAAACCCGCGACTGGTTTGGTAACTTTCTTATCTGGTTTTCGCGCGCGGATGAGAGCGCCGCATCAGGCAGAGAGCGAAGCTTTGACATGTGGTCCTCAGAGATTTGGAGGGTCTCGGCGAGCCAAGGCGGGAAAAAGACACGGTCCAAAGCGTCGAGGCAGGCGGACCATCCCTCATCAACTTCCGAGCTAACGCCCAGCGCTGACGAACAGGCAGCGTCTTACATTGAAATTGCTGAGCAAGTTGAAGCGCTCGAAAACGTTCTGCCGATTTTTCGACCCGTGCAGCCTGAAGGTGAAACGCCAGAGTCAGTGGCGCGAAACTCCCGCCTCGTCGAGATAACGGACTATCCGATTGCAGGGAGACCGCACGGAATCGCGTCGATCCGGTTGGAGTTACAGAATACAGCTCTTCAACGAAGAGAGGGCTGGGTGCAAATGTTCGATGGAATGCAGTGAGGGTTACCACAAAAATCGGGATCACACAAAAATCGGGGTCAAAAAATCGGGGTCACAAAAAATCGGGGTCAGACTCCTATTCGTTCTTTCGATGCTCCCACTCACACCCGCCCCAAAAACGCCAACACGCGCCTGGTGAGCAGCGCCGTTGCACCCGCGTCGTAAGACGGCAGCGAGTTGTCGGCGAAGTAGTGTTGGTCGCCGGGATAGAGGAAGAGTTCGGCGTCATCGACTGTCTCGACGATCTCGCGGGCGGCGTCGATGTCGCCTTCGCCGGCGAAGATCGGGTCGTTGTCCATGCCGTGGATTTGCACGGCGACGCCGTCCGGCCAGGGGCCGAAGGCCCATTCGCCGCTGATGGGCAGGCAGGAATAGAAGAGCAGGGCGCCGCGGGCGCCGGGCCGTGTTTGCGCCAGCTTCTGCGCCGGCAGCACGCCGAAGGAGAAGCCGGCATAGACGAGTGCTGGCGGCAATCCGTCGGCCATGCGGACGCCGCGCTCGCGCATGTCTTCGAACCCGGTCGCACCGATATAAGCGAGGCCTTCGTCGATGCTCTTGAAAATGCGTCCGTCAAAGAGGTCCGGCGCGTGCACGGTATGCCCGGCTGCCCGCAGGTCGTCGGCGAATGCGCGCACGCCGGGGGTCAATCCGTGCGCGTGGTGGAACAGCAGAACCTCGGCCATTCTGAGCCTCCAATTGGGGTGATCGCAGCGCCAAAGCTTCGGCGACGGCCTTGAATCTTAACCCTTTTGCTCCCAAATATCGAAAGCCCAGATCGTGGGCAATGACTGCGGAAACGCAGAGGTGAATCATGTTGTCCGTCAAGAATGTCAAAGTTGAGCATGCTCAAGACTGGCTCAACCTGGCGCTGGCGGTGATCCTGTTCGCTTCGCCTTGGGTTCTCGGATTTCAAGGCGAGACGGTCGCCGCTTGGACAGCCTGGGGCGCTGGGGTCGTGATCGCCATTCTCGCCGCCGCCGCGATCGTTCAGTTCGCGGAGTGGGAGGAATGGGCGAGCCTGGCGCTGGGCCTGATGCTTGCGGCGGCACCGTGGGCCTTAGGCTATAGCGACATCGTTGCGGCGCAGTGGGCCAGCTTCCTGCTGGGCCTTCTGGTTGCAATGGTCGCTCTGTGGGAAGTGCAGATTCATAGATCTGCCCCCAGGTAAGGCGTACGACGTCGCAAGTGTAGAAGCGCCTCGGCCACCCTGCTTCTGAGTGAAGGGTGGAGGGGATGGTTGTTGCGCCCTGCGCCGCGGCGCAGGGCGTCTGGCATCGCCCGCGTGGCCGGGCGGCGACGGTTCTGCGAGGTTGCTCCCGGCGAGGTTGCTCCCGAACGGGCGGAACCGATCCGCCGCGCCGATGCCGACCCCACGGCTCACAACGTTCCGGGCCGAGTGCTTTGCGTTTGTGGAAGGCTCGCGGAACTGACGCGCCCGCGCGCCTAAGCCCCGCCTATCGCATACTGCTCGATCGGCGTGTCGAAGATCATCTTCGCCTGATCGCTGATCACCTGGAAGGCGGATAGGACTTGCGGCGCGAAGTGGCAGGGCTTGGTGCGGTTGTCGCCGTTCACGATAATGCGCATGGTGTCGTCATGCGGTATGCCGCGACGATACGGCCGGTCCTCGCGCAGGGCATCGTAGGTGTCGCATATCGAGGTGATCTGTGCCGGCAATGGAATCGCATCAGCGACGAGACCGTTCGGATAGCCGCTGCCGTCGAAGCGCTCATGATGATGCAAGGCGATTTCGGCCGCCAGATTGACGAGGGCATTTCGTGGCATCCTCAGAATGTGATGCCCGGCGCTGGAATGCGTCTTGATGAGCGCGACTTCCTCGCGCGACAAGGGGGCCGTCTTCTGCAGGACTTCGACCGGAACGGCGAGCTTGCCGATATCGTGCAGGATTCCGGCGCGCGCCAATTGCCGAGCTTTGCCGGCCGGCAGCCCCAGCTGCCTGGCCAGTCGGTAGACCAGCGCTGCCACGCGACGTTCATGGGAACTGGTGCCAAAATCCTTGCTGGCCTCCGCCCGGGCGAGGCACAGAAACGTGGCCGGCAATTTGAGATCGATCATGCGCTTCCGCTCCATCAATCCTGCCCCCAACACCACAGTATAGTCCGGATGTTGATTTTTAGTAAGCGTGGCGGAGATTTCGGCAACTATGAGGATTGTCATTGATTATATTCCTATTTTGTTCTTGACAAGTATCTAGGAATTTGATACTAATTCACCTGTGCGCACATCACCACCGGCACCCAGCCGGAATTGCTCGGTTGTCCTCGGTACAAGCCCCTGATGGGGGCGCAGACCGAAACCCATAGCTCCCTTTGTCCAGCACGTGCCTGGTTGTCCGGTACGTGTCTGGGCTGGAGCAGCCTTGGCTGGTGGCGAAAGACCGGCCTCCCGGATCGGTTGGATGAGCGATCCCCCGAGCGCCATGGGGTCACAAGGGCGTCCTTGCGGATTGTCGAGGAATCATCAATCCCCGCCGGACCCGATGCGGTGACCGGGTTCCCCTTCCGGATTGCAGGCAGCAATCCGCGTCGCGGCCGAAACGGACGGCCGAACTGACTGCCCGAGCAATTCCTGGTGGGTGTCGAATTTTAAAAGAGCGAAGTTGGCGGCGAAGCAAGCGGGAGGGAAGGTCAGTCAGGTGACTTGGTGCAGGAAAAGCAGCACGGCAATGATCAGGAAAATCAGGACTGGCGGAAGGATCGGTGAGGTGAAGTACTTCATGCCATTTTTCTTTCCGAACGATGTGTGGCTGGTGGCCGCAGATGCGTAGAGTTGCCGGTCCGCTTATCCGGCGCGGGCGAGATCGGCTGCCCGCAGCAAATAGGATCCACGGCTGCGGCGTGTATAGACACGCTCGGCGGCAGCACAGATCGCAATCCATTGCCGATCGAAATTCTCCAATATGCTCAGTTCATCTTCATCCGCGGCGCTGGACGGCGATTGCAACGCAGCGGCGTCGACAAAGAACGGTACTTCGAGAGATTCGTCATAGGCCCAGAAGCGCACCCATTTATGGGCCGCGTCGTAGCTTCGGCTTGAATTGGGGAAGCTGAGTTTCACGATGCCTCTCCGCCGTTCCCGATCATGTCTTCAATGCCACCACATTCGGGGCCCGGAGGCCGCGCGTCGATGTGGGATTCCGATGCTTGGGCACATTGTCGTTGAGCCGTTGTATCGTTTGGCCCCTGCGCCGCGTGGCCGGCAGCGTTATGCCGCGCGGCAATTCGCCATCGCTTTCGATCACGTATGTGCCAGCCAAATAGATCTGTTCGCTGTCCGCCATCGCAAATGAATGGAAGAAGGTAAGGACAACCTTTCTTCGTTGCATCGTTTCTTTCCCGCGCGGGCAGCAATGCCGGCACCTTGATATCGTTACTTGATGCCGGCGGCTCTTTTGCGTGGCATGGTGAGCTTCGCGGCCGCCGCCTGCAGCGCCTCGTCTCGGTCGCCGGCTTCCTTGGCCATGCGTATCGCCTTCAGTCTTGCTGTCTTTTCAGCAAAGAGAGCGCTGTCCTTGGCCTTCTCGTTCAACATTTCCTGTTCGCGCTGGCGTTCGCGATTCCGCGTCTCCCGCGCGATGCGCTGCGATTCCTCAACCTGCCGAGATAAAAGCGTGCGAGCGGTCACAATTGCTCTCCATCATTGTCGAGGAAATTCATTTCGCATCAGAACAGCCGGCAGCAACCGGGCATGAAAGGCTGCGCAGCGGGTCGGGCGGCGGAGCGACAGCGCGCAGGCGGGCGCACCCATATGCGGGTTGTCGCAATCAGTATCAGCTTGTGCCTCGACGTCGCATTTATGTGCCGACGATTTTCAGGCGCAACGAGCGGCCGCCTCGATAGGCTCGCACTTTGATGTGTCGCGATCTTCGACACCAATGGCTTTACTATAGAGTTCAGGCCCCGCTTTGGATATCGATTCTTTCAATCTCGGAGGCACGGCAAAGGCGCAAAATGCGTCGCAAACCGGATAATCGTGTAATATCTTCCAGCGATTGCTAAAATCGCTGCGGCGAAGGATCTGAGGTCGATGCTGGAACATTCCCTCATTTGCAAAGGCTGCTGGCAGCAGATGCATGTGCCGATCCCTCTGCGCGGGGTGTTGTCGCTACCGTTCCGGCTGTTCGGCATCAAGCCCAGCCGCATGAATCCCAACACCTGCACCGTGTGTGAGCTGATGTTCACCAAGGTCATGCGCAGCCGCAAGATCACGATCGATGCGACGGTGCTGTTCGCCGATCTCCGCGACTATACAACGCTGTCGCAATCGCAATCGCCGGAGGCGATCTCGGGCCTGCTCGATGCGTTCTATGACGAAGCGGCCGATGCGATCTGGGAGCATGACGGGCTCCTCAACAAGACCATCGGCGATGCGGTGATGGCGGTCTTCAATTTCCCGATCCGGCAGGAGGATCATGTCGCCCAAGCGCTCAATGCTGCGCGCGCCATTCAGGCACGCTGGCGGGGGCGGGCCAAGCAGCTCGGTGAGGAGTTGGGCCTCGATGCCGTGAAATCGGGAATCGGCATCGGCATTCATTGCGGCGATGTGAGCTTCGGCGAGTTCGGCCACTCGCATAAGGATCTGACTGCCATCGGCAATGTCGTCAATACGGCCTCACGCGCCCAATCGGCTGCCAAGGCCGGCGAGATTCTGCTGACCCAGGCGGTGCATGATCGCCTCTCCCCGCAGATGGGCGTGTTCCGCCCCGAAATCTATCAGCTCAAAGGCTTTGCCGAGCCGATGACGCTCTATGCACCGGTTGAAGGAGCGCCCGCGCAGATTCTGCACTGACGGGCATTGCCGCCTTCACGGCATCAGCAAATAGGTCTGCGGGGTTCCATAGCGCTGATCGCGTTTCCATTTGTCGCGCGGGCCGAGGTATTTCTCCGTCTCGGCATAGTCGACGCCGTTTGGCCCGTAGCAGATATGCCGGCTGCTTTCGCACACGAGGCCCGGGCGTGGTGAGAAGTGATCCGGCCACAGATAGCCGATGGTCTCGGCATCCGGCTGGCCCCAGGGCGTGTTGTGGCCATAGGGCGAGGGGTTGCCATAGGCATAGGGCGTCGTGCGGACGCCGTAATCCGAGCTGACGTAATGCTGCTGGATGGCTTCGCCCCGGTGATCCGGCGCGCAAGCCGCCAGCCATATGGCAGCTACGCCGACAAAGGAGGCTGAGAACGTTCGGCACTTTCCCATGGCGATACTCCTGCGTGAGAGCAACGGAGGCCTGGCGGCGAAGTTTCCCCGGTATCGTCAGATGGGCCCCATGATGGGCCGGTCAGATCAATTTGGCAGCAGGAATTTCAGCTTGCCGTCAGCTTTGCCAGCCTACGCTCCCCGGCCTACGCGCAATGCGCGATATGAAGACTCGAGGGAGGTACACAAATGAAAGCGACAATTTTGCGGCCCGCTGTGCTGGGCTTGACCATGCTTGGCCTAGCCGTAACCGGCTGTGCAACCGGCCTTGGCGGCGATCGGGAAGAGGCGATGGAAACGGTCGGTGGCGCGTTCAAGCCGATCGGCGCGATGGCGAAGTCCGGCGCCTTTGATCAGGCTGAAGTCTCGGAGAAGGCCAAGCTCATTGCCACGGAACTGGAACATTTCGGTTCGCTGTTTCCGGAAGGATCGGAAAAGGCCGGCGGTGCCGCTCTCAGCTCGATCTGGTCGGATCGCACCGGCTTCGATGCCGCCCGCACCAATGCGCGCGATGCCGCCGTGCAACTGGCGTCGGTCAGCGATCCGGCGGCGTTCCCGGCGGCGGTCGGCAAGCTGGGCGATGCTTGCGGGGCCTGCCATTCGAAGTATCGCGCCGAATACTGATCGCGCGCGGATGGTGTCAAAACGTGAGAGGCGGGTGGCGACACCCGCCTTTTGCTTTGGCGATATGGTTAATTTTCGCGCCGGGCCCGGATCAAAATCTAGCGCCTCGCAGCTGCCCGGCGTGGCACCCGCGGCGTTCGATCGCGGGTATTTCGATCAAATATGCGGGAAAACCCCAGTTCGCACATTTTGGTGTATCCGCCACCAAAATTCGCCAGTTCATTTCCTGGACGGGAAGTGCCATATTTTGAGTCGTAAACAGACAGTTTAGGCGAATGCGGCCTTTAGGGGCTGGGCAGCTTGGCCTTCGCTGAAGCGAGAATTGATATGATTGACGCTCCTGAGCACTTGCAACCAATTGTACCTCAAACTGATGGCGACGCCGGCAACGGTGACGCCATCAGCCTTTCTCTTGCTGACCTGCTGCCCGATAGCAGCGGCGCCATCGTCATCGAAGGCGACGGCGGTGATCTCAGCATCCGAATTCTGACCGATGAGCCGGTGGTCGACGCCGGCGTTGTCGAGACGCTGGTGACGGCGGCTGGTGAAGACGTTTCGGGCCATGCCTTCTTCGCCTTCTCTAACGGCACCACGCTTTATGCACCGCGCGAAGTTGATCTGCTGATCGTCAACGCGGACGTTTGACTGAACGCAATCAAGTGGCGCCACGCGGTGCGCTATCACTGAAATAAGCGCCGGGACGCGATGATGCTCCCGGCGTTTTCGTTTGTGCAGCGACGGCTAGAAGCTGCTGCCATTGTCATGCTCATTATCATGCTCATGACTGCTGTCGCTGTTGCTGTCGTGATCGCGGTCGCCCTGGCCGCGGCTGCAGTTCGTGCTGTCGGGGTCGAGGCATCTCTGTGGGCGGTAAGGCTGGTTGGGTTTCTGCGGCTGCTGCGATGGTGGCAGCGGCGTCAGCTTGAGCGCCGGTGCGGCGCCCAGGTCGAATGGCATCTCGGCACCTGGAACGTCGGTTGCCGCCAGCAAGGCATCGACCTGATCCTGCGGCCAACGAGTGATCTGGCCGAGCCCGGCATCGGTGACGGTGACGCCGAGGGTACGGGTCAGCGAGATGGCGCTTTTCCCTGAGATCTCATTCTTGCGCACGCCAACGCGACCGCTCATGACCAGCACATCGCTCTGGGTCGGCGTGGCGAGGATACCCCATTCCGTTCCGCGCACAGCTGTGACGGCCCGGGGCGTGCGGATTTCGAAGCGCGATTGCGGCGTCGCAGGGGCAGCGAAGGCGCGCAGGGCGCCGATGACGAGTTCGAGGCCCACTTCACGATCTGTACCGGGGCCATTGCTGGCAACGCTGTCGATCTCGAATTCCGATTGCGAGCCGAGATTGATGACGGAGCCGTCGATCAATTGCAGCCGCACGCGGCCATTGGCATCGGTCGCCAAGCGGTCGCCGGCTTCAAGGGCGGTGCCGAGGATGAGGGGCGCGGCCGCGTTCTCGCGAGTCACGGTGGCGCCGCCGCTCAGCTTGACGACCTGGGCGACCGGGTCCGCCAAAGCCATGGCTGTCGACGCCAATAAGGCGATCACTCCCCAAGTGAGTTCACGCACAAACATCGTCTTCATTTTCCGCAATGAGCCTTCATCAGCGTAGTGGACAGGTGAGGGCCCGTCCAGACATGCGCAAGTGGCGTGCGTCACGAAAGCTGCAAGTTTGCCACAGATACGCGTCTTGACCGGCCGCCTGAAGCTCAGTCGGACTGACGATGGCTCTGGTTCGCAGGCAGCCTCACACCTGGATGAGAGAGGAGGCGGGCTGCAGGGAATATTTGGAATCAGATATCGAGGTTTTGGGCGAAGCGCGCGTTTTCCTGGATGAATTGGAAGCGCATCTCAGCCTTGCGTCCCATCAGCCGTTCGACCAGATCGGCGGTTTCGCGGGCTTCGTCGCGCTCTTCCTCATTGTATTTGTGCGGCACGCGCACCTTGAGGAGCGAGCGATGGCGCGGGTCCATCGTCGTTTCCTTGAGCTGGCTGGCAGGCATTTCGCCAAGGCCTTTGAAGCGGCTGATCTCGACCTTGCCGCGGCCCGAGAACTCGCCCTTGAGGAGCGCGTCCTTATGTGCGTCGTCGCGGGCATAGGCGACCTTGCCACCCTGCGCCAGGCGATAGAGTGGCGGCTGGGCGAGGAAGAGATGGCCATTCTCGATGAGCTGCGGCATCTCGCGATAGAAGAAGGTCATCAACAACGAGGCGATATGCGCGCCGTCGACATCGGCGTCGGTCATGATGACGACCTTCTCGTAGCGCAGGCGCTCTTCGCTGTATTTGTCGCGGCTGCCGCAACCCAAGGCCTGGATGAGATCGACCAGTTCCTGATTGGCAGCGAGCTTGTCATTGGTTGCGGAGGCCACGTTGAGAATCTTGCCGCGCAAGGGCAGCACAGCCTGGGTCTCGCGGTTGCGCGCCTGTTTCGCCGAGCCACCGGCGCTGTCGCCTTCGACCAGGAAGATCTCGGTCCCGGCCATCGCGTCCTTGGTGCAATCGGTGAGCTTGCCGGGCAGGCGCAGCTTGCGCGTCGCGGTCTTCCTGGAGAGTTCCTTGTCCTGCTTCTTCCGGAGGCGATCCTCGGCCTTCTCGATCACGCGGTCGAGCAGATCCTTGGCGCGGTTCGGATCATTCGACAGCCAGTGGTCGAAGTGGTCCTTGATCATGTTGTCGACCAGGCGTGTCGCTTCCGGCGACGACAGCTTTTCCTTGGTCTGGCCCTGGAACTGCGGATCGCGGATGAAGACCGAGAGCAGCATGGCGGCATTGCCGCAGATGTCGTCCGAGGTGACGAGGCCGATCTTGCGGTTGCCGAGCAATTCGCCATAGGCCTTCAAGGAGCGGGTGAGGCCCGTGCGCAGGCCGCTCTCATGGGTGCCGCCTTCAGGTGTTGGCACCGTATTGCAATAGGAGTTCATGAAGCCGTCTTCATCGACCGGCCACGCGATCGCCCATTCAAGACGACCCTGCTCGTCTGTGAAATCGGCCTGGCCCGCATAGGGCGCCGCGGTGATGGTCTTGCGGCTGCCCAGTGTCATGGTGAGGTAGTCCATGAGGCCGCCGGGGAAATGCAGCACTGCCTCGGCCGGTGTCTCGTCGCCGTCATTGATCAGCGATGGATCGCATTTCCAGCGGATCTCGACACCACGATAGAGATAGGCCTTGGAGCGGCACATGCGATAGAGCCGGCTCGGCTTGAAATGCGCCAGCTTGCCGAAGATCTCAGGATCGGGGTGGAAGCGCACGGACGTACCGCGGCGATTGACGTTACCCTGGTTGGTGAGCTTGGTCACCGGCTTGCCGCGCTTGTAGGTCTGCACCCAAAGCTGCTTCTCCTTCGCCACCTCAACGATGAGGTCGTCGGAGAGTGCGTTCACCACCGAGCTGCCGACACCGTGCAGACCGCCGGAGGTCTGGTAGACCTTGCCCGAGAACTTGCCGCCGGAATGCAGCGTGGTGAGGATGACTTCGAGTGCTGACTTGTCCTTGAACTTCGGGTGCGGGTCGATCGGAATGCCGCGGCCGTTATCGCGGACTGTGACATAGCCATCCTTGTCGAGTTCGACCTCGATGCGGCTGGCATGACCGGCGACGGCCTCATCCATAGAGTTGTCAAGCACTTCGGCGACCAGGTGATGAAGGGCGCGCTCGTCAGTGCCGCCGATATACATGCCAGGGCGACGCCGAACGGGCTCCAGCCCCTCCAGAACCTCGATGTCCTTGGCAGAATAATCGCCGCCCCTTTTGGACGTGCCTTCGAAAAGATCGCTCATGGGACTCCAGACCGTACTCGACTCGTTCGCGCCCCTCGGCGCGGGTTGGGCGCAGTGATACCCACCTCAAGGCCAAGACCGCAAGGATTTGGTCAATCTATTGAATTATAACGATATTAAATCAGTCGGTTGGCTGATTTGAGCCTGGGTGACGGCAGGAAAGGGCGCGGTGCAGTACGTCCGGTGCCACTTCGACCCCCATCAGATTGGCCCGCCACAGATCGGCGCCGTCGAGATTGGCACCCGCCAGATTGGCGCCCTTCATATTGGCGTCGGAGAGATCGGCGCCGGAGAGGTCCGTGTCCTTGAGATTGGCGCCGGCAAGATTGCTCCCGGCGAGATTTGCCCCCTGCAGCTTGCTCTCCGAGAGATCGGTGCCCGAGAAGTCGCAGCCCGACAGATTGGCCATGGAGAGATCAAGGCGGGGAAGCTTGAGGCCGGACATGTTACGGCCGGTAAAATCGGCTCGTTCACCACCATCGCCCTTCAGCCAGTCGTGGTGAGCGCGCAAGATATCCAGCAATTGGCGGACATTGCGGGATTTCGCGGCCCGTTCGCGTGCATCGATTTCGGCTTTGGCTTCGAGATCGACATGGGGCGGCAGGGTGGGGGAGAGCAGCTTTAGGCGCAGCTGGCGCTCGGCATCGGCCTCGTCCTCGGCCAGAATCTCGCCGCGCAGGGTCGGCAGGCCTTTGCGTTGCTGGATGCGGTAGACGAAAACCTTGGGGTTGGAATCGCGATCCTGGGATTGGTTTTCGTCCAACACTGTCATGATGCGGGGAAACTCCCTGCCTGTCGCACATCGGCCGACTCAACGCGGCCCCAAAACTATAGCAAGCGATCGTTAGGCGGACTCTAAAGAAGAATGGTTAACGAAAATTGTCGCGAGACGTTCTGGCGCTGGCACATGACGGTTCCGCCCGGTATAGATTTTGCTCCTCATCCAACGTGCTTTTGGAATCATGAATTCTCACTCCTTCCTCCCCTATGGCCGGCAAAGCATCGATGCCGATGATCTTGCCGCTGTCACCCAGGCGCTGCAGGCCGACTACCTGACGACGGGGCCAGGTGTCGGTCGGTTCGAGCAGGCCTTTGCGGAAGCTGTCGGTGCCCGCTATGCGGTGGCCAGCAACAGCGGCACGGCGGCCTTGCATCTGGCCTGCATCGCATTGGGGCTGGGCAAGGGCGATACGGTGATCGTGCCGACGCTGACCTTCCTCGCCACTGCCAATGCGGCACGCTTCTGCGGCGCCGATGTGATCTTCGCCGATGTCGATCCCGATAGCGGCCGCCTGACACCGGAGACGCTGCAGGCGGCATTGGCGCGCGCGGGTTCGGCCAAGGTGAAGGCAGTGCTGCCGGTCCATCTCAACGGGCATTGTGCCGACATGGCGACGATCCGGGCGATCACTGAGGCCAAGGGCATTAAGATCATCGAAGATGCCTGCCATGCGCTGGGCACGGTGCACCAATCCGGCAACAACAGCACGGCCACGGTTGGCGCCTGCGCGCTTTCCGAAATGGCCTGCTTCTCGTTGCACCCGGTGAAGACGATGACAACGGGCGAGGGTGGTGTCACGACCACCAACGATCCGAAGCAGTACAAGATCATGCAGCTCTATCGCAGTCACGGCATGGTGCGCGACCCGGCGGAGTTCAAGCACCGCGATCTCGGCTTCGCACCAGATGGCCAAGCGAACCCCTGGTATTACGAGATGCAGGCGCTGGGCTGGAACTACCGCATCACGGACTTTGCCTGTGCGCTGGGTGAGAGCCAGCTCGCCAAGCTGCCACGCTTCATCGAACGCCGCCGCGAGCTGACGGCGCTCTATGATGCGCAGCTGGCGCCGCTGGCACCGCGCCTGAAGATCGTGCCGAAGCAGCCGGGTGACAATGCAGCGCTCCATCTCTATGCCGTCTTGATCGACTTCGCCGCCATTGCCAAGTCGCGGGCGCAGGTCGTTGCGGAACTGCGGGCGAAGGGCGTCGGCACCCAGGTCCATTACCTGCCGGTGCATCGCCAGCCTTATTATCGCGACCTTTATGGTGCCATGGATCTTCCGGGCGCCGATTCCTATTACGAGCGCCAGCTCTCCATCCCGCTCTATCCCGACATGTCGGATGGCGACGTGACGCGGGTGGTCGATGCCTTGCGGGCCGTGCTCGGCTGACCTAACCTGAGGCATGAAAATATGCTGAGGGAGGGGAGAATCGTGTTCAAGGAATTCCGCGATTTCGCCATGCGCGGCAATGTCGTCGACCTTGCCGTCGGTATCATCATCGGTGCTGCCTTCACCAGCATCGTCAATTCCCTGGTGAAGGACATCCTGATGCCGCCTGTCGGCTTCATCATGGGGGGCATCGACTTCAGCAATTTCTTCATCACGCTCAGCGGCCCGGATGTCGAGACGCTGAAAGCAGCGCAGGATGCCGGCGCGGTCACCATCAATTATGGCGTCTTCCTGAATGCCGTGATCAATTTCCTGATCGTGGCTTTTGCCATCTTCATCCTGGTGAAGCAGATCAACCGCTTCAAGAAAGCAGAAGAAGCAGCGCCGGCACCGGGCCCGAGCGAAAGCGAAAAGCTGCTCGCCGAAATCCGGGATCTACTGAAGAGCGGTCGCTGACCCTTACTTGTTGCAGCCGAGGCTGTTGAAATCCGCCTCGGGCTGCCGATCAGGATCGTCGCGCTTCACGCTGGCGTGGCCGGCATTCTCGGCTATCAATCGGGCGATGAGAGGACGATCGACGGCGTCCTCCAGGTCGGCACTGGGATCTGCAGCAATGGCATCGAGTACGCGCAAGTAAGTGACCTCACCGCCATGCATGCCATCGACGAATTCGCACGGATCGGTGCCGAGCGTCTTCGGGTCGTGGAAGTTGAAGGTCAATGCCGGAAGTTCCGGCAGGCGCCGCTGCACTTCATTGACCAGATTGGGCTCCGGCTGGGCTGCAATCCAGTCGTAAACCGGACCAGACACGGGCGGCAGCAGCAGGATGACCTCGGTGCCGGAATCCTGCAGCCGCTTCACCAGGGCTTCCAGGCGCTGCCAGCTTTCTTCGGAAAAGGCGTTGCTCGGCGCACGGTCGTTGCGTTTCGATTTGCGCTGGATGTCCTTCAGCGTCGCTTCAAAGCCGATATCCGAACCGCCGCCTTGCTCCGCTAGCATGTCGCCGTAGTCGTAATGACCGAATGCGTCCCAACCCGCATGCCGGAAATGGGCGGGCAAACCGATGGCCGGCTTTAGCGCTGCTGGATTGAACAGGAGCGTGCCGAGTTCATGCCACGACAGCCTGCCATCCCACAGCCAGGCAGCCGGCTGCGTCAATTCGTGCAGAGTGAGCGGCGTTTCCGGTGATGCATCGCTCGGGGCATCCGGGCGACGCGTGGCGCTGAACCACCACCAATCGAGCGCAATGAGCATGCGTTTGGGGTGATGAACTTCGAGCAAGCTGTCGATGAAGATCTCGCCGGATTCGAGGTCGCGCATGGCACCCCCGGCATTATAGGCCGCGGCCTTCCAGGGGGTGGCGACGAACTGCATTGCACGTGACGAACCCAACAGAACGATGTCCGATTTCGTCAGTCGCGCCCGCTCGATTTTATACGGGCGCGGTCGATAGAAAAGCCCGGAGCCATAGGAGACATCGGCGTCCTGCTGGAAGCCTGCTGCTGCCACGGGGCTGATATCTTCGCCCAAGCGATGCAGCGTCAGATATGAGACGCCGATGCCTGAGAATGTCACTGCGAGCGGCAGGGCGAACAGTATCGCATAACGAAAGGGGCGCAACATCGCGGCCATGTTCCTAGAACTGGAAGTAAAGGAATGCGGACTGCCATCCGAGGATGGCAACGGCGCCCGCCGTGGCGACTAGGCCAGTCAGGAGTGCCCAACCGGCCACGGGCCGCCATTCAAGGCGGCGCTCAAGGCGGCCCAGTTTTCGCCGGGTCAGCGTGACGAGCTTCAGCGTTGGGCCATAGCGACGGAAGATCTCCGTACTGTTAGGCGCCAATGCTGCGATCAAGCCGGTCACGAGAATGACCGGCCAGCCATCGAGCGGCAGATCCGGCAGGTTCGGTGTCTTCAATCCGAACCCGTGGCCGCCAACCAATGAGGCAAGCACGCTGTGAGCCGTAGCGAGGTTGGTTGCGCGGAAATAGACCCAAGCCGCCATGACGAACAACATCGTCATGAGCCAGCCGAGCCAGCGCGGTATGGTGATCCCGCGGTTGCTGGCAAAGCCAGACCACAAGCGTTGGACGGCAAGAAAGATGCCGTGGAGCGCGCCCCAGATGATGAAGGTCCAGCCCGCGCCGTGCCACAGGCCGCCGAGCAGCATGGTGAGGAAGAGGTTGAGCATCTGGCGCGTGGGCCCACGGCGATTGCCACCCATGGGGATATAGAGGTAGTCGCGTAGGAAGCGCGACAGCGTCATGTGCCAACGGCGCCAGAAGTCGGCGATGTTCACTGCCTTATAGGGCGAGTGGAAATTGGCCGGGAAGCGGACGTTGAACATGCGCGCCAGACCGATCGCCATATCGGAATAGCCGGAGAAATCGAAATAAAGTTGCAGGCTGTAGGCAAGCGCCCCCATCCAGGCTTCGATGAGCGTCAAGTGCGCGCCACCCAAAGCCGCCCCGAAGGCTGGGTCCGCGATCTGCGCCAGGGTATCGGCAATGACGGTCTTCTTGAAAAGGCCGAGGCCGAACAGTGAGGCGCCGACCAGCAGATTGATTGCGCGCGGGCGGAGGAAGCCGTCATGACGAATCTGCGGGATCGCCTCGTTGTGATGCACGATGGGGCCGGCGACCAATTGCGGGAAGAAGGTGACGAAGAGACAGAAGTCGAGAAAGCGGTAGTGCTTGGCGGAGCGGCGATAGGCGTCAACCAGATAAGCGATCTGCTGAAAGGTGTGAAAAGAGATACCGAGCGGCAGGATGATCTTGCCGATGAACCAATTCGTACCGGCGATGTCATTGAAGACGCCGAGGAAGAAATGTGTGTATTTGAAGTAGCCGAGTACAATCAGAATAGCGGCGATTGCGCCCGTGAGAATGAGGCGCCGCGTCTTATCGCCGAGGTCGGTACGCTCCAGCTGCCGGCCGATGAGAAAGCTGAAGGCCACTTCAGCCAGGATGAGCAGGATGTAACCCCAGCTCCACCAGGCGTAAAAGAAGATCGAGGCGAGGGCGAGGAAGCTGACGGCAACGTCGCGCGCGGCGAAACGTCCGAGCAGGAAAAACAGAGCCAGCGTCACCGGCAGGAAAGCGAATATGAACTGATAGGAGTTGAAGAGCATAAGTCACATATCCTGGTCGCAATCGCTGCGACGCTCGATGTCAGTGGGGGCGTCCGCCGGCAGCAACTCGCCAATGCGGATGTGGCCGGCATTTGAGGCAATCAGGCTTGCCGTGAGATCGCGGTCGATTCCCTGGCTGATGGCCGTGCCGCCATAATTGCCGATGGCGTCGAGTGCGCGCAGATAGGCGACCTCGCCGCCGGAAATATCATTGATGAACTCGCAATCGGTGGCGCCAAGCGAGCTTGGATCCTCGAAATCGAAGACTTTCTGACCAAGCGAGCGCAGAGCGTCGCGCCAGAGCGGCAGCAAGCGGTTCTCGGAATCGGTCGCGAGCGCTAGATGCAGGGGCGCGCTTGCGGGGGGAATTATCAGCACCACTTCGATCGATCGACCGTTGAGCTCGGCGATGAGGGCCTGCAGCTGTTGGAGGGCCGCGGTGGATGGGCCGACATGAACGTTTCGCGCCAGCGGCGCCTCGCCGGCGCCGACGCTGGCCGAGAGCCCGCCTTCATAGCGCCCATAGGTATCCCAACCCTGACCATCGAGCACCGCCAGCGCCCCGATGCCCGGCATCGCGCCAGCGGTCGGAAAAACGCCGTCGATGAACTCGCCGATCGAGATCCGGCCCGTCACCACCCAGAGCAGTGGGTCGATCAACCGTGCGGCAAAGCCGCTGTCTTGCGATGCTGAAGGCCGAACGCTTGGCGCATCGGGATGGAACCACCAATAGTCGGCGCCGATCAGCACCGACTTGGGAGCATGGCGCGCCACGGCCGCTTGCACGAAGGCAGAGAGCTGTTCGACGGAATCGGCGACACCGGCGGCATTATAGACCGAGGCCGTGAAAGCTTCACCGGGAAGCGACGCCAGCCGCTGCGATCCCACGATCAGGATGTCGGGCCGGCGCTGGACGTAGCGCTCCAGCTTGTAGGCGGCGATGTCGGTCCTGCCGGCCGGGCCATAGAGGCCGCCATGACGCTCCTGCAGTTGCGCCGCGAGTGCTGGTGGCGTCGTCTCCTGAACCCGCATGAGAATGATAGCGCTGATGAGGCAATAAAGGGCCACGAACAAAATGACGCCTGCGCCCAGGATCAGCCAAACGCGCTTGCGATGGCCGGACCTGTCCTTCCAAACGCCGCGCCGCGGCGATGCGATAACACGGCTGGAAAGCATGCTGATGAGGGATCGCCGCTGCCTGAGTTCATGGATCGGATTCGGCCTGATCAAGATTGCCAAGGCCGGGGCCGGGTTATATCAATTGGCTAGGCTGCTGTCATGCGCCGCAATTCGCTCAAGTTCCTTGTTCGTCAAAAGGTTAACCTCATGGCCCGATTCACCTTCTCCTGCATCGATGCGCATACCTGTGGGAACCCCGTGCGGGTCGTTTCGGGGGGCGGGCCCCAATTGCACGGGGCGACCATGAGCGAACGGCGCCAGCATTTCCTCAAGGAATTCGACTGGATCCGTACCGGGCTGATGTTCGAGCCCCGGGGCCATGACATGATGTCCGGCAGCATCCTCTATCCGCCGACAAGGGAGGATTGCGATGTTGCCATCCTGTTCATCGAGACATCGGGCTGCCTGCCGATGTGTGGCCATGGCACGATCGGCACGGTGACGGTCGCCATCGAGAATGGACTGGTCCGGCCGAAGAAGCCGGGCGAGCTCAGACTCGACACGCCGGCGGGCCTTGTCGTCGCCCAATATGAACAGGTCGGCGAGTATGTGGAGAGCGTACGCCTGACCAACGTGCCAGGTTTCCTGCATTCGGAAGGGCTGGAGATCGACTGCCCCGAGATCGGGCCGATCAAGGTCGATGTCGCCTATGGCGGCAATTTCTATTGCATCGTCGAGCCGCAGGAAGGCTATCGGGACATGGCCGATTTCACGGCCGGGCAGCTCATCGCCATGAGCCGCGAACTGCGCCGGCGCATGAATGAGCGTTATACATTCGAGCATCCCGACAACCCGACCATCCGGGGCCTCTCGCATATCCTGTGGACGGGCAAGGCGACGGTCGAGGGTGCCCATGCCCGCAACGCCGTCTTCTATGGCGACAAGGCGATCGACCGCTCACCTTGCGGTACCGGCACCTCGGCGCGCATGGCGCAGCTCGCCGGCAAGGGCAAGCTGAAGGTCGGCGACAATTTTATCCATGAAAGCATCATCGGATCGCTGTTCAAGGGCCGGGTGGAAAAGGCGGCGGCGGTCGGCAACAAGCCGGCGATCGTGCCCTCGATCGAGGGTTGGGCGCGGGTCACCGGCTACAACACGATCTTCATCGACGATCGCGATCCCTATAAGCACGGCTTCCAGGTCATCTAAGCAAAAACAACAAGCCTGCTCCGGCCATCGAAGGAGCGGGAACAGGGAGTGGAACATGGTCAAGACGTTCAAAGAGTTCCCGTCGCTCAGCGTGCTGGATCATCCGCTGATCCAGCACAAGCTCTCCATGATGCGGGACAAGTCGACGCCGACGACCTTGTTCCGGCAGCTCCTCAAGGAGATCGCCCTGCTGATGGGGTATGAGCTGACGCGCGACCTGCCAATGACGACACAGGAAATCGAGACGCCGCTGACCAAGATGGATGCGCCGGTGATCAAGGGCAAGAAGGTCGCGGTGGTGCCGATCCTGCGCGCCGGCCTCGGCATGGCGGATGGTTTGATGGAGCTGGTGCCGGCTGCGCGCATGGGGCATATCGGCCTCTATCGCGACCACGAGACCAAGCGGCCGGTCGAATATTTCGTGAAGCTGCCGGAGCCGGAAGGGCGCATTTTCATCTTGGTCGATCCGATGCTGGCGACCGGACATTCGGCCTCGGCCGCGATCGATACGCTGAACAAGCGTGGCATTTCCGACGACAGTATCCGCCTGATGTCCTTGGTGGCGGCGCCGGAGGGTGTGCGGGTCGTTCAGACCGCCCATCCAACCGTGCCGGTCTTCGTGGCGGCGTTGGATTCTCATCTCAACGAGAACGCCTATATCGTGCCCGGCCTCGGCGATGCCGGCGATCGCCTGTTCGGCACGAAGTAAGGGCGACTGGCATGTCCAAAGCGGATCTCATTCTCGCGATCGATCAAGGTACCACCAGCACCCGCGCCATCGCCTTTTCGCTGAAAGGCGAGCCGCAGGCGACGGTGCAGAAAGAATTGCCGCAGATCTATCCGGCCGATGGCTGGGTGGAGCATGACCCCGAAGAAATCTGGCGCGCGACGGTCGAGGTGACCAAGGGTGTCATCGCCAAGGTGGGTGCTGAACGCATTGCGGCCATCGGCATCACCAACCAGCGCGAAACGGCGGTGGTATGGGACCGCAGAACCGGCAAGCCGGTGCACAACGCGATCGTCTGGCAGGATCGGCGTGGCGCACCCCTGTGCAAGAAGCTGATTGCGGATGGGTGGGAGCCGAAGATCCAGGCCAAGACCGGGCTTCTCATCGACAGCTATTTTTCGGCCACCAAGATTGCCTGGATTCTTGAGAATGTCGCGGGTGCGCGGGCAGCTGCGGAGAAGGGGGATCTCGCCTTCGGCACGATCGACACCTTCCTGCTCTGGCGGCTCACTGGCGGCAAGTCCCACGCGACGGATGTGACGAATGCCTCGCGCACGATGCTGTGCGACATCCACAAACTCGCCTGGGATGACGAGCTGCTGCAGCTCTTCAATATTCCACGCTCGATGTTGCCGGAGATCCGCGAGAATGCCGGTGTGTTCGGGACGACGGATCCGCGCGAACTCGGTGTCAGCCTGCCGGTTGCCGGCATGGCGGGCGACCAGCAGGCGGCCCTGATCGGCCAGGCCTGCTTCAAACCCGGCATGATCAAGAGCACCTATGGCACGGGCTGCTTTGCCTTGATGAACACGGGCGGCAAGGCCGTGCTCTCCAAGAACCGGCTGCTCACCACTGTGGGCTACAAGCTCAAGGGCGAGACGGCCTATGCCAGTGAAGGGAGCATCTTCATCGCCGGTGCCGCCGTGCAATGGTTGCGCGATGGATTGAAGCTCATCCAGCAGGCGGGCGAAACGGAGCGGCTGGCGCGCTCGGTGCGCGGGACGGGCGGTGTTTATCTGGTGCCGGCCTTCACGGGGCTGGGCGCCCCCTATTGGGATCCAATGGCGCGCGGCGCGCTATTGGGCCTTACCCGCGATACCGGCATCGCCGAAATCGTGCGTGCGGCTCTGGAAGCTGTCTGCTACCAGACCCGCGATCTGATGAGTGCCATGATCAGCGACACCGGCACCGATGTGCAGTCTCTGCGCGTCGACGGCGGCATGGCGCGCAATGATTGGGTGATGCAGTTCCTGGCCGACCTGCTGAGCGTGCCGATCGGGCGCCCGGTCGTGGTCGAAACGACGGCGCTGGGTGCTGCCATCGCTGCCGGTCTTGGTGTCGGCATCATTCCCGATCTCAAGGCGGCGGCTGCCAACTGGCAGCAGGAACGTGAATTTCACCCGGAAATGCCGGAAGCCGATCGCGAACGGCTTTATGCGGGTTGGAAAACCGCGATCGGGCGCATCCGTTCCTGACATAAGCTGGACGCCGCCAAGGTGAAGGGGGGAGGATGTTGGATCGTATCTGCCGTAACGCCTTGAGTGTTGCGTTGCTGATCATTGCTGCCGCGTGTGCGTCATCCGAACCGGGGTCAAAGGCGCCGGCGGCGACCAGCGAAGATCTGTGGCGCCTGAGCGGGACCAAGGAGGCCTTGGTCGAATTGCACCGAGGGCTTTCCGTGGCGTG
Organism: Pseudomonadota bacterium; assembly: GCA_016183985.1. GTDB lineage: Bacteria > Pseudomonadota > Alphaproteobacteria > Dongiales > Dongiaceae > Dongia. The sequence goes on from JACPDN010000013.1 coordinate 51,365, forward strand.
CCAGGCCAAGCTCGAAACACCGGACGATCTGCTGACCTTGCCGGCGGGGCAAGCCATCTGCGTGCGTTCGCGTCTCGTCGAAGCATTCGATGCGGCTGATGGCGCCGGACCCTGCGGGCAGGGCCGCGATCTCAAGCAGTTCGTCAGTTGCATTCTGGAGGGGCAATTCGTCGGCACGGTCATCAAGAACAGCGGCTCGGCGCCGCTGCCGGCCGAGGTGCAATGGGGCAGCCGCGACGCGCGCGGCCAGCAGGCCAGCAAGTTGATCAGCGACCGCATCCGCGCGTCATGCCTGACACCGAGCAAATCGGCGATGAATGAATGCGTCGAGACCTCGATGTTCCAGTACTTCGAGGTGAAGCCTCAAGCGATCGACTTCTGCCCGAGCAAGGAACAGCGCGACATGTGCATCTACTGGGCGGGATTTGCTCATTCGATCCGGCTGAAGTTGGATCGCGTGCATTCTTAAAAGGCATCACGCATTCGGGCAACTTTGGCGCGATCAAAATGCCATTTGCTGTCTAAAACGAGCGTCGCTAATATCCTGCCCGATATTGAAAATGAGGGGCGATAGATGCGCGCTGTTACGACTTTGATTATGCCGGGATTGCTCTTGCTGTCACTCACGGCATGTGCAAGCCAAGCTACGCCGAAGAATGACGCTGATCTGGTCGGCCAACCTTCGACTATGACCTCGGCAGAAGCTCGGGCAGTCTCGGGTGTCGATGCAGAATATGTCATCCTATATGAACGTCTGAACCAAGCCTGCAAATTACCGCCAGAGCGTCCGTTTGGCCTCACCCCCGATCAAATGGACTGTGTTGTCTCTCGAACGGTATCGGCGTTTGGTGCGGAGGCAGGCGAGGGCGGTTGTCGTTCGCAACTTGAACAGGGCACTTTCATCGGCTGCATCGTCGACGGAACGTTGCTGACATTGGTCGCAAAGAACGCCAGTTCAGCCGATATCCCTTCGGAGCTGTTTTGGAGTGACCAGCTAAAGGCATGGGGGCGCCTCAACGCAATCTTGAACGAGAACGCCACAAAGCACTGCCAATCTGCGGGTCAGTCCAATGCGGCGGCCTGCCGGGACGACTATGTATTGCGGCTCTTTGAGATCGATCGAACGGCTGTCGCGGGCTGTCCGACAGGTTGGGCGCGCGAGGACTGTGTATCCGGTGTCGCAACAGTGAAGCTTATCAGAAGCAAACTTCCCTATCTCTTCTAGGGGTGCGTGAGGAAATGGCCGGACTATTTAGAGTTGCAGTGTGGTCGTGACAGCGCAACAGTCCGGTGGGTAAGTTGGGAGCGGGGCGGCATGAAGGCGCAGGGATTTATATCTTCAATCGTACTGGTTCTCTTGGCGATATTGGCGGCCGGCTGCCAATCGCCGCCGACGTCCAAGCCTCCAGCGAAGACTCTCGAAGCGACGGAGCTTCTGAACTCTCTGCAGAGCACTTCGGGTGACCTTGAGGCGCTGCTGACGCTCATGCAAGAGCTGAAGGCCGCGGAAGGAAACGATGCTCCGCCAAATTTCCCCGAGCTTGATGCTCGTAAAGAGCGGGCCACCAGCAAACTGGGCATCTTGCTGCTGGCTTCCTGCTTGCGGGAGGGAGAGGACATTTCCAAAATGCCAGACACAGCCAATCCTCCTTGTGTGTCCCATGGAATTTCACAGCTGCTCGACCCCAGTGGCGAAGTTGATGCGCGTTGTTCGGAGCACAAGACGATCGAGCCATTCGTCAGCTGTGCGGCCGGTGGCATCATGATATCGCGGATGAAATCGTACATGCATCAGGATGCCACATCCGAGGATTGGTCGGATTCCGAACGTCGGGTGCAGGATGTTGCGCACGACCTTGCTGGATACGTCGTCAATGGCTGCCTCAAGGCAAGGAAAGGCATTGCCGATTGCATCGTCGAGGAATTCGCCGATGCGCTGGTTGTGAGGGAGACCGACACTGCGTACTGCCGCAAGCAGTTCAACTTGTCGAACAAGTTGGATTGTCTGGGTGCCGCTGCAGCGATCGGCCTGCTGGAGAATGGCGCCGCAATCGGCAGTTAGTCGATCAGCGCGCTTCGATTGAGCCAGCCCTGCAATTCGCCCAACGCCCTTGCGCTGAGGCGTGGCTTGCGGCCCGATTTCCATTCGCGCAGTTGTGCCTTGTTGAGACCCTCGGGCGGATCGATTTCCGGGAAGAGGCCGAAATTGACATTCATCGGCTGGAAGGTCTTCGCGTCTGCCTGACCGGTGATGTGGCCGATGAGTGCGCCGAGCGCCGTGGTGAGCGGTGGTGCCGTCAGCGTTTGGCCGAGCCGCTGGGCAGCGGCGAAGCGGCCGGCGAGGAGGCCGATCGCGGCACTCTCGACATAGCCTTCGACACCGGTCACCTGGCCAGCAAAGCGCAGGCGCGGATCGGCCTTCAGGCGCAGGCTGTGATCGAGCAGCTTCGGACTGTTGATGAAGGTGTTGCGATGGAGACCGCCAAGCCGCGCGAATTCGGCATTTTCCAGACCCGGGATCATGCGGAACACACGCACCTGTTCGGCATATTTCAGCTTCGTTTGGAAGCCGACCATGTTGTAGAGCGTGCCCAGAGCATTGTCCTGCCTGAGCTGCACCACGGCATAGGGTCGGCGTTGCGCATGTGGATCGAAGAGGCCGATCGGTTTCATCGGCCCGAAGCGCAACGTGTTGGGGCCGCGTGCCGCCATGATCTCGATCGGCAGGCAGCCTTCGAAATAAGGGGTGCCTTCCCATTCCTTGAACTCGGTCTTCTCGCCGGCCAGCACCGCGTCGATGAAGGCGAGATATTCCGGCTTGTCCATCGGGCAGTTGATGTAATCGGCGCCGTCGCCCTCCGGCCCCACCTTGTCATAGCGGGACTGAAACCAAGCGCGTTCCAGATTGATGCTGTCCTTATGGATGATGGGGGCAATGGCGTCGAAGAAGCTCAGCGAAGCCTCACCGGTCAGAGTCAGGATCGCCTCGGCCAAAGCGGGCGAGGTGAGGGGGCCGGTCGCGATGATGACGTTGTCCCATTCGGCCGGCGGCAACCCGGCGATCTCACCACGCGTGAAGGTGACCAGCGGATGGCTGGCGAGTGTGGCGGTCACGCTCTCGGCGAAGGCGTCGCGATCGACCGCGAGCGCCCCACCTGCCGGCAGCTTGTGCTTGTCGGCGGCGCTGAGGATCAGCGAGCCGGCGCGGCGCATCTCCTCATGCAGCAGGCCGACGGCGTTGTTCTCGGCATCGTCCGAACGGAAGGAATTCGAGCAGACAAGCTCAGCGCATTTGTCGGTCTGGTGGGCGTCGGTGCCGCGCACGGGCCGCATCTCATGAAGGATGACGGGGACGCCCGCGGAGACGAGCTGCCAGGCGGCTTCGGATCCGGCCAGGCCGGCGCCGATGATGTGAACGGGCTGTGAGGTTGTTGTCGTCATGGCGGGGGTCATAACCTCCCTAGGTCACATTGACAACAAAGCCGCGGCGCGAAACGATTAAGTTCGTCTAATCAAGGAGATACAAATGTTGAATTTCGTCAATCCACCGTCCGCGCCACCGCCTTTCAGCCGTTATTCGCAGATGGTATCGGCACCGGCTGGCTATCGCTGGCTTCATGTCAGCGGGCAGGTGGGGGCTGATCGCCAGCACAAGACGGCCGAGGGCTTTGCAGCGCAGGCGGACCTCGCCTGGAGCAACCTGCTCGCCTGCCTTGAAGCGGGCGGTATGACGGTCCATGATTTGGTGAAGGTCAACGTGATGCTGACCCGGGCCGGCGACGTGCCGGCCTCACGCATCGCCCGCGACAAGGCGCTGGCGGGCGCCCAGCCGGCCTCAACCCTCATCATCGTGGCGGGTCTTGCCAATCCGGAATGGTTGATCGAGATCGAGGGTATTGCAGCCAAGGCAGCGTAGCCCGAATGCGTAAAACGGCGCACGATATATCCGTTTCCTGCCAAGAGCCAAGAGGTCTGGGGCCGGGAGAATGGAATGTTGGAAACCGGGGCCGAGAAGCGTCGGCATCCGCGCCGCAAAGTGCTGAAGGGAGCCAAGGCGATCTTCAACGAAGGCGCCAGCCTCTATGATTGCCAGGTGCGCGACTGGTCCGAGTCCGGCGCCAAGCTCGTCTTTGCCGCCTTCACGCCCTTGCCGAAACTGTTCACCCTGCGCCTCAGCGATGGCAGCGAGCATCCCTGCGAAGTGGTGCGCGCCGACGGCGTGAATGTCGGCGTGCGTTTTGCGGGGGTGCATTAGAACGGGCTGCAAGTGCCATCACCCCAACCCTTCTCCCCGGCGGGGCGAGGGGCTTTATAGGGCCAGTCGGCGGGATGAGGGGTCTTTGCGTCAGACCGGCTGGCTGATGCCCTGATCCTTCAGCATCTTGGCGTAGCCGGGCCGGGCCATCGCTGTCTTCACCAGCGCGTTGAGATGCGGATAAATATGGCCGGGCTTTGGCATGGTGCGGGTCCAGCGGATGAGCATCACCAGAAAATAATCGCAGGCGTAGAAACTGGCACCGCAGAGATGCGGGCCCTTCGTTGCGAGCTCACCATCAAGGAAGGTCCACATCTTCGCGAGGCGTTCCTCGGCCTTGGCCTTCATTTTCGCCTGCTCAGGCTTGCCATCAATGTAATTCTCGCTATGCCACCAATGCATCGACGCTTCCTGGGGCGTGTTGGTGAGATAGGCCATCCATTGCAGATAGAGCCCACGATCGGCATGGGTGATGGCGGGGGCGAGCTTGGCTTCCGGATGCCGCTCGGTGAGGAACTGGCAGATCGCCGCACTCTCATACATGACCTTGCCGTCGTCATAGATCAGCGTCGGCACCCGGCCATGCGGGTTGAGCTTCATGTATTCAGGACTCTTCTGCTCGTTCTTCTCGTCATCGACCAGAACGAACTCGGCCGGCGCGCCGATCTCATTGATCATCGCCTGCGCCGCCATCGCGGCACTGCCGGGGCTGTAATAGAGTTTGTACATCGCTATCCCCTCGCGGCTTTCTTCTTGACGCGCTTGCTCAAGTAAGGTGCCAGATAATGGCCGGTATAGCTGCCCGGCGTGTCGGCGACATCTTCCGGCGTGCCTTCGGCAACGATCTTGCCACCCTTGTCGCCGCCCTCCGGTCCCAGATCGATGATCCAATCGGCGACCTTGATGACTTCGAGGTTGTGCTCGATGACGACGATGGTGTTGCCCTGGTCGACGAGGTGCTGCAGCACTTCGAGGAGCTTCCGCACGTCCTCGAAATGGAGGCCGGTCGTCGGCTCGTCGAGGATGTAGAGCGTGCGCCCCGTGGCGCGGCGGGAGAGTTCCTTGGCGAGTTTCACGCGCTGTGCTTCGCCGCCGGATAGCGTCGTCGCTGCCTGGCCAATATGGACATAGCCGAGGCCCACCTGATTGAGCATGGCGAGCTTATCGCGGATCGCGGGCACAGCCTTGAAGAACTCGACGCCTTCCTCGACGGTCATATCGAGCACATCGGCGATCGACTTGTTCTTGAAATGAACCTCAAGGGTCTCGCGGTTGTAGCGCTTGCCCTTGCACTGGTCGCATTGGACATAGACGTCGGGCAGGAAGTGCATCTCGATCTTGATGACGCCGTCGCCCTCGCAGGCCTCGCAACGGCCGCCCTTGACGTTGAACGAGAAGCGCCCGGCCTTGTAGCCGCGCGCCTGGGCGTCGGGAAGGCCGGCGAACCATTCGCGGATCGGCGTGAAGGCGCCGGTATAGGTGGCCGGGTTCGAGCGCGGCGTGCGGCCGATCGGCGATTGGTCGATGTCGATGACCTTGTCGAGGAATTCGACGCCCTCGATGCGGTCATGCTCGCCGGGATGAGTCCGTGCATCATGCAGGCGCTTGGCCAGCGCATTGTAGAGCGTCTCGATGATGAGGGTCGACTTGCCGCCGCCGGAGACGCCGGTGACGCAGGTCATCGTCCCCAGAGGAATGTCGACGGTGATGTTCTTCAGATTGTTGTGCTTGGCGCCGACGATGCGGAGCTTGGCCTGTTTGCCGGCACCCTTGCGCCGTTCTGACGGGATCTCGATACGGCGGCTACCGTTCAGGTACTGGGCGGTAAGGCTGTTGGACTTCATCACCTCCGCCGGCGTGCCTTGCGCCACAACCGTGCCGCCATGGATGCCGGCGGCAGGCCCCATGTCTATGAGGTAATCGGCGTGGCGGATCGCGTCTTCGTCATGCTCCACGACCAGCACCGTGTTGCCGAGATCGCGCAGGCGCTTCAAGGTCGCGAGCAAGCGGTCGTTGTCGCGCTGATGCAGGCCGATGGACGGCTCGTCCAGCACATAGAGCACGCCGGTGAGGCCCGAGCCGATCTGCGAGGCGAGGCGAATGCGCTGGCTCTCACCGCCCGACAAGGTCGCCGAGGCGCGGGAGAGCGTCAGATATTCGAGGCCCACCGAATTGAGGAAGCCCAGCCGTTCGTTGATCTCTTTCAAGATTCGATAGGCGATGTCGTTCTGCTTCTTGGTGAGTTTCTTCGACAATCCACCGAACCACTCTGCTGCGCCCAGGATCGAGAATTCAGCGACATCGGCGATGTTTTTCTTGTCGATCTTCACCGCGAGCGCCTCGGGCTTGAGGCGGCGGCCTTCGCAGGCTTCGCAGGGGCTGGTCGATTGGAAGCGCCCCAACTCGTCGCGCACCCAATTGCTGTCGGTCTCGCGGAAGCGGCGTTCCATATTGGTGATGACGCCCTCGAATGGCCGCGTCGTCTTATAGGAGCGTGTGCCGTCATCGAAGGACATGGTGACGACTTCCTCACCCGATCCGAAGAGGATGACGTCGCGGATCTTTTTGGGGAGATCCTTCCAGGCGATGCCCAGTGCGAACTTGTAATGCTTGGCGAGGCTTTCCAGCGCCTGGTTGTAATATTGCGAGGTCGAGTTGGCCCAGGGCGCGATGGCGCCGTCGCGTAACGTCTTCGAGGCATCCGGCACAACCATCTCGGGGTCGAAATAGAGCTTCTCGCCGAGACCGTCGCAAACGGGACACGCGCCGAACGGGTTGTTGAAGGAGAAAAGGCGCGGCTCGATCTCATCGATGGTGAAGCCGGAAACCGGGCAGGCGAAGCGGGAGGAGAAGAGAATGCGCTCATCCGGCTTGTCGGCGTAATCGGCAAAGAGCAGGCCGTCGGCGAGGCCCAGCGCCGTCTCGACGCTGCCGGCAAGGCGCGTCTCCAGGCCCGGCTTCACGGCGATGCGGTCGACCACCACCTCGATATCGTGCTTCAGCTTCTTGTTGAGGTTCGGCACGTCGCCGATCTCATAGATCTTGCCGTCGACGCGTACGCGCTGGAAGCCGCGCTTCTGCAGATCCTGGAATTCCTTTTTGTATTCGCCCTTGCGGCCGCGGGCGATGGGAGCGAGGAGCAGCAGGCGCGTGCCCTCCGGCAGGGCCATGATACGGTCGACCATCTGGCTGATGGTCTGGCTCTCGATGGGCAGGCCCGTTGCCGGCGAATAAGGGATGCCGATGCGCGCGAAGAGGAGGCGCATATAGTCATAGATCTCGGTCACCGTGCCGACGGTCGAGCGCGGATTCTTCGAGGTGGTCTTCTGTTCGATGGAGATCGCCGGCGACAGACCGTCGATGGAATCGACGTCCGGCTTCTGCATCAGCTCCAGGAACTGGCGGGCATAAGCGGAGAGGCTTTCGACATAACGGCGCTGTCCCTCGGCATAGATGGTGTCGAAGGCCAGGGACGACTTCCCCGACCCGGAGAGGCCGGTAATCACCACCAGGGAATCCCGCGGCATGTCGACATCGACGTTCTTCAGGTTATGCTCGCGGGCGCCGCGAACAGAAATCTTGTGTTCAGTCAATCTGTTAGCCATCGCGGAGGATCTTCTCGGGGCTGGAATTCGAGGGCGGCGGAAGGCCGTCTTTGGGCGGCATCATAGCGACGATCAGGGTCAGCGAATACCCCTTTTGTTCTTCTCATCGGAATGCTAGGAAAATGCCCAGCAAGGCGCTATACGGGCGCACCAAATTCAATCGGATTCCTTCAGGGGGCAGTTCATGGCGGGCAGCGTCAACAAGGTCATTCTCATCGGCAATCTGGGGCGCGACCCCGAAATCCGCTCGACCCAGGATGGCACCAAGGTTGCCAACCTCTCCATCGCCACCTCGGAAAACTGGCGCGACAAGAATTCCGGCGAGCGCCGCGAAAAGACCGAATGGCACCGGGTGGTGATCTTCAACGAGCGCCTGGTCGACGTGGCCGAGCGTTTCCTGAAGAAGGGCTCGAAGGTCTATCTCGAAGGCCAGCTCCAGACCCGCAAATGGACCGACCAGTCCGGCGCCGAGAAATACACGACCGAGGTCGTGCTGCAGCGCTTCCGTGGCGAACTCACCATGCTCGACGGCAAGGGTGAGGGCGGCGGCATGTCCGACAATGGCGACAGCGGCTATGGTGGCGGTGGCGGCGGTTACGGCGGCGGTTCGTCGGGTGGCGGCGGCGGCGGCTTTGGTGGTGGTTCGTCGGGCGGCGGCGGTGGCCGCGGTGGCGATCTGGACGATGATATCCCGTTCTGAGGAACGCCCGCCGCACCATACGGCGCGGCATTACTCGTCCATTCTGCTTTGAACGGCGCGGCGCTTGAAAAAGGGTCGCGCCGTTTTCGTTTGTATATTAGGCGTCGCGCGATTTCTCGGCATCGAAGGCAGCGACGCTGACCATGCGTTGCAGGCGGATATTTTCCTCAACCAGCCGATCCAGTTCGGCCAAGCACAGCCTAAGCCGATCGCGCAATTCATTGGCGTCAAGAGCCTCGATATTGCCAAGCAGCCTCTTATCGATCATGGCGGCCACCGTCGCGGGTATGCGATGCGTGTGTTCTCTTGGAACGGCAACGAGGCAACGCGAATGTAGTTCCGGCTACTTCCGAGGAGTCGTGACAGTCGCTCGTTAGTCGGAGATCGGGGCGATCAGCTGTCCTCGCTGATGCCGCGGCTCTTCAGCGCCTGCCTGACTTCGTCGTGATAGTATTTAACGCCCATCTCATGCTTTGGACTCAAGGGCCCGCGCTCGTAAACGCCGGCTTCGAGGTTGTCCTGCGCATCCTCGCAGATACCGAAATCCTCGCGCACGATCTGCACGTTGATGTCGATGGTCTTCTGCTGCGCCTCGGCGAGCGCATCCGAGATATCCTGGAAATAGAAGTTGTAATGCAGCGTCGTGAGGCGCGGCGCATGCGGCACGATGCGCGAGATGTTCATGCCATCGGGATAGACCGACAGCGTCATATTGGGCCAGATCCACAGCCATAGCCCGCCATAGATAGAGCTCGCCTTCTGTGGGGCGCGCATGATGACGACATGCTTGCCATAGGTCGTTTCAAAGCCGCTGAAATCGATGGCCTGGCTGAGGAACGGATGGATGCCGGGAATGTGGTAGCCTTCCACGAAATTGTCGGTATAGGTCTTCCAATTGCATTTGATGGCGAGATCCTCGCCGCCGCGCCGATGGAAGCTCTCGATCGGATAGGGCTCCACCAACTTGGCAACGTCGCTCAAGAAATCGGCCAGACTCTCCGCCTTGCCGTCGATATTGACGAAGACGAGGCCGCGCCAAGTGTCGAGCCGCACCGGCTTCAGGCCGTGGTCTTCCTTTTTAAACCAATCACACTCGCCAAAATGCGCCGCCGCCTTCAGCTTGCCGTCATGGTCGAAGGTCCAGCCGTGATAGCGGCAGCGCAGCACGTCGCAATGACCGGTGCCCTCGGCAAAGAGCGGTGCCGCGCGATGGGAGCACAGATTGTGAAATGATTTGAGAGCGCCATTGCGGTCCCTCAGCACGAAGATATCGAAACCGGCAATCTTCGCGGCCGTATAATCGCCCGGCTGCGGCAAGTCCGCTTCGCGGCAGACGAACTGCCAGGTCGCGGCAAAGACGCTCCAGCGTTCGGCCTCATAAACGTCATCGGCATGGTACCAGCGCGCCGGCAGGGTATAGAGCGGCGTGGTTTTGCCGTCGATCATCCGGGCGGCGATCTCCGCCAGGTTGTCCTTTGCCTGGGAGTCGATAGTCGGGGAACCGGAATCAGGTGCCATCAGGGTGCCTGCAAATCGCTGGGGAAACTGAACCTATATTTTGTGGGCGACAATTAAATTGACACAAGTGAATATTTTTCGCCGAATATATCAAATTGATTAGCGTATTTGAGGGCGAGTATGTGGGACAGCCTGAACCGACTGACCGCTTTGCGGACCTTTTATGCGGTGGCTCGAGGCGGCGGCATTGCAGAAGGCGCGTCGCAGCTCAATGTGACGACCGGTGCCGTGCGCTATCAGATCCGGCAGCTTGAGGCCGAATTGGGCGTCGAACTGATGGTGCGCAGCCAGCGGGCCCTGACCCTGACGGTGCCGGGAACCGAGCTCTACCAGAAACTCGGCAGTGCCTTTGACGAAATTCATCTTGCCTGTCGCACAACTCAGCATGGCCGGGTGGAAGGCGAACTGCGCATCGCCTGTGCACCAGCTTTCGCGGCGCTGCGCCTGATGCGATTGCTCGATCTCTTCCTGCAGCGTTTCCCGTCCGTCACCGTGAAGCAGTTGCCGATCGAGCAGGCGGACGAGACGCTGGACGTCATAATGTCCTTTGGCGAACGCGACATTCCGGGGAGGCGCACCGCGATTCTGCGCAACGAGACCTATTTCCCGCTTTGCAGCGCCGAGCTGTTCTATCGATCACCGGTGAAGACGATCCACGATCTGCAGGATCACGTTCTTATTCATGGCGACAGCGAGGAGGATTGGCCGAGGCTCCTGCGCGCCAGTGGTCGCGGGCAGATCGTGCCGCGCCAGCATGTCTATATGCCGAATTCGCATTTAGCGCTGGAAGCAGCCAAGGAGGGCTGCGGCATCGCGGTGGGCAGCACCATTCTTTGTGCCGACGATCTGCGGCGCGGCACGCTGGTAAAAGTACTGGACCTCGAGATCCCAGCACCACACCCCTATTTTGTCATCCGCCCTGGCGACACCGCTAGCCCGCTCGCCGACGCCTTTGCCGATCTGTTGATCGAGCAGTTGGAAAGGGCTTAGCAAGCATCAAGCCGCGCGTTGCAGCCATGCCGCCGCACCTTTGCCGGCAATGCGGCCGCTGGCAAAGCAGGCCGTCAGCAAATAGCCCCCCGTAGGCGCTTCCCAATCGAGCATTTCGCCGGCGCAAAAGAGGCCGGGGAAGGTCTTCACCATCAGATGTTCGTCGAGCGACGTGAAGCTGACACCGCCGGCCGAGCTGATGGCCTCGGCGATCGGCCGCGGCCGCATGAGGTGCAATGGCAGGGCCTTGAGCTTCTCCGCGAGGATAGCCGGATCAGCGCGGTCCGAAGGGCTCGTGCATTCATGCAGTAAGGCAATCTTGGCACCATCCAGGTTGAGGCTGGATTTGAGATGCGAAGAGAGCGAGCGCGTGCCGCGTTTGGCCAGCGCGTTGGCGATCTCGACAGGGGCATGGTTGGGCAGAAGGTCGAGCAGCAGTATCGCCGCGCCCGTTGTGCCAATTGCATCGCGCAAAGATGCGGAAAGCGCATAGATCAGGCCGCCTTCGATGCCGCTCTCGGTGACGATCGCTTCGCCCAGGCGACGCTCGCCGTTGAAACTGGCGCCGATATTCTTCAATGCGGCCCCGGCGAAGCGCTCGCGCAGATGATCGCTCCAATCGATGTCGAAACCGCAATTGGCGGGCTCCAGCGGTGCGAGCGCCACCTTCTTCTTCGCCAGCAGTTTATGCCAGGCGCCATCGGAACCCAATGCCGGCCATGAGGCGCCGCCCAAGCTCAAGATGACAGCGTCTGCTGCGGCTTCGACCTCGCCAGTGGGGGCCATGAACAACAGGCGCCGTTCAGCGCCCCAGCCCAGCCAGCGATGCCGGACATGGATCCGCAATCCCTGTTGCCGCAAGCGATGCAGCCACGCACGCAACAGAGGAGCAGCCTTCATTTCAGCCGGAAAGACGCGGCCAGAGGTGCCGACAAATGTGTCGACGCCGAGCGCGTGAACCCAGTCACACAGTTCTTTCGGCCCAAACGCCCTGAGCCAGTCTGCGACATGGCCTTGCGCGCTGCCGTAGCGGGTTAGAAAACGATCCAGCGGCTCCGAATGCGTGATGTTGAGCCCACCGCGGCCAGCCATCAGGAGTTTGCGGCCGACAGATGGCATCGCGTCATAGAGATCGACGCCGATACCGGCCTGTAGCAGTGCTTCCGCCGCCATCAATCCGGCAGGCCCGCCACCAATGACAATGGCCTGCTTAGTCATTTGCCTGGCGGAAGGGTGAAAGCGTCATAAGTCCAGCTATCTCGTTCTGCACCAAGCGGCGTTCGCGTTCGAGATAGTCGGAAACGGCCTCGCTGAAACGAGGATCGGCAATCCAATGTGCCGAATGGGTTTCGACCGGCAGATAGCCGCGCTGGATCTTGTGTTCACCTTGCGCGCCGGCCTCGACGCGGGAAAGCTTGTGCCGGATGGCGTAATCGATTGCCTGATAGTAACAGCATTCAAAATGAAGAAAGGGGAGATCCTCGGTACAGCCCCAGTTCCGGCCGAACAGCGCATCGCGACCGCGCAGGTTGAGGGCGCCGGCTATGGGTTGGCCATCGCGAAACGCCATCACCAGCACAACACGGTCGCGCAATGCGTCATGCAACGCCGCGAAGAAGGCGCGGGTGAGATAGGGGCGTCCCCATTTGCGGCCGCCTGTGTCCATGTAAAAGGCGAAGAACGCGTCCCAATGCGCCGATGTCAGGTCGTCGCCGGAAAGGGCGCGGATGTCGAGGCCATGGCCGGCAACGGCAGCGCGTTCCTTGCGGATCGCCTTGCGCTTGCGCGACGCCAAATCTTCGAGGAAGTCGTCAAAGCTGCCATAGCCCTTGTTGTGCCAGTGATATTGCGTGCCCAGCCGGTGCAGATAGCCATGACCCGCCATCTCTGCCGCCTCTTGCGCCTCGCAGAAAGTGACATGCAGGGAAGAGAGGCCGCTCTTTTCAGCCGTCTGGGTCAGGGCATCGATGAGCGCGCTGCGCATGACGGCATCGTCGGCACATGGCCTTACCAGCAAGCGCGGACCCGGCACGGGTGAGAAGGGGACAGCGACCTGGAGTTTGGGGTAATACTTTCCGCCGGCCCGCTCATAAGCTTCAGCCCAACCGTGGTCGAAGACATATTCGCCCTGGCTATGCCCCTTCACATAGAGCGGGGTCGCCGCATGGACGGTGCCGTTGTCGTCTTCCAGCACAATATGCTGCGGCAGCCATCCGGTCCCGCGCCCGACGGAACCGGATGTCTCAAGTGCGTTCAGGAACGCATGGCTGACGAAGGGATTGTCATCGCCGGCGCAGGCATCCCAGGCTGCTGCCGGAATGTCTGCGATCCGATCGAGAACCCTGGCGGTGAGGGCGAGTTCCGGCAATGCGGGCTTTAGGCGAGCTCGACGATCGCATCGACCTCGACGGCGACATTGAGCGGCAGCACATTGACGCCGACGGCCGAGCGCGCGTGCTTGCCGGCCTCGCCGAAGACCTCGACCATCAGATCCGAGACGCCGTTGGCGACCTTGGGTTGTTCGGTAAAGCCATCGACGCAATTCACGAAGACACCCAGCTTGGCAATGCGCTTCACCCGATCGAGATCGCCCAGGGCGTTCTTCAATTGCGCAATGACGTTGAGGCCGCAAATGCGGGCCGCTTGTGCCGCCTGATCGGTCGCGAATTCCTGGCCAACCTTGCCGATGAACTTGAACTCACCGTTCCAGACCGTGACCTGGCCCGAGACATAGGCGGTGTTGCCGGCAATGACGACCGGCACGTAATTGGCGACGGGCACCGCAGCTTGCGGCAGGTCGATCTTCAGCTCAGCCAAGCGGGCGTCAATTTTGCCGGCCATGGTGTGTTCTCCTTGAAAGTCATGCGTCAAAGGGTTCGGCGGCGATCCTAGCGGGTCGCTGGCGGGCAATCCAGCGTGAAGCGGTAGTTGGCGATCGCCCATTTTCCCGGCTATAAGTGGCGCCCGTCAGGGTCTTTTTTCGGCATCTATCTTGGACAACAACCTATCTCGCGGCCAATCGGCCACCGAAAGTTCAGGCGACGGCCAACTCGCAGCACCACCTCCGGTCTTCTCGATCGGGGAGGCGGAGGCGCTGGCACGCGATTATTTCGGGCTGATCGGCACAGCCAGTCCGCTCACCAGCGAGCGCGACGCCAATTTTCGCATAATGCATGGGGCGGGCAGCCACGTCCTCAAGGTCGCCAATCCGGCAGAGGCTCCTGAGGTTACCAACCTGCAGACCATGGCACTGCTGCATATCGAGCGTGTTGATCCCGGCATGCCGGTGCAGCGCGTTCTTCGCAGTGTCCATGGCCGCCATGAGGAGATTCTGAAAGACGCCCAGGGCCGCCCCATGGTTCTGCGGCTCTTCAGCTATCTCGAAGGCGAGCCGCTCAGTCAGATGCCGAGGTCCACGGCGCAGCGGCGCGCGATCGGCAGTGCCCTGGCCCGGCTCGGTTTGGCCTTGCGCGATCTCTCGCATCCGGCTGCCGGCCACGAACTGGTTTGGGATATCAAGCATGCCGGTCGCCTTCGCCAGTATCTTCCCTATATCGAGGGTGACGATCGGCGAGCGCTGGTTGAGCGCGTCCTGACGGCTTTCGATAGGCATGTGCAGCCGGTCATGTCGTCTTTGCGCTGGCAGTTTGTGCATAGCGATCTCAACCCCTCCAATGTGCTGGTGACAAAGGAGCGCCCGGATGAGGTGGCCGGCGTTCTCGATTTCGGCGACATGGTGCACACGCCCCTCATCAACGATCTGGCCGTCGCCGCCTCCTATCAGCTGGGCCAGGAGGGGAACCCGCTTATCGAAGCCGGGGATTTCATCCGCGCCTATCACGAAACCAATCCGCTGACCGCCCTTGAGCTCGAACTGCTCTACGATCTCATCGGTGCGCGGATGGCGACCACGGCCTGCATCACCAGCTGGCGCGCCGCGCGCTATCCGGAGAACCGCGACTATATCCTGCGCAACGCGCCCCGAGCCTGGGCGGGATTGAAGGCCTTTGCCGACATGCCGCGCGCGACAGCGCAAGATTATCTGCACCGCCTTTGCGGTGCCTGAAGGAGACAACGATCATGGCGATGGTGAACCAATACGTCCCAGGCCGCGAAGGCGATATCAGCGCTGCCGACGCAGCCCTCATCAAGCGCCGTGGCGAACTCCTGGGGCCGGCCTATCGCCTGTTCTACGAAAAGCCGCTGCATATCGTGCGAGGGCAGGGGGTCTGGCTTTATGACCCGGAAGGCAACGCCTATCTCGACGTCTACAACAACGTCGCTTCCGTCGGGCATTGCCACCCGCATGTCGTGGAGGCGCTGACCCGCCAGGCCGGGATTCTCAATACCCACACGCGCTATCTGCACGAGACCATCGTCGATTACGCCGCCAAGCTGCTCACTAAATTTCCAGCCGCGCTGAAACATGTGATGTTCACCTGCACCGGCAGCGAAGCCAACGACCTCGCTTTGCGCGTTGCCAAGTCCTATACCAAAGGGACCGGCGTCATCATCACCAAGCTTGCCTATCACGGCCTCACGGTCGCCATTGCCGAGCTTTCGCCGTCCCTCGGCGACTATGTCGAGCGTGGCCCGCAGGTAAAGCTGGTTCCGGCACCCGATACCTATCGCATCGACGGCAATGTCGGTGCTGTGTTCGCGGCCGGAATCCGCCACGCTCTGGCCGAGATGCGGGCGCAAGGGATCAAACCCTGTGCGCTCCTCGTTGACGGCATCTTCTCCAGCGACGGCGTCTTTCCTGGCGAGCCCGGTTTCCTGAAGGAAGCGGTCGAGGCCGTACGCGCGGCCGGTGCCATTTATATCGCCGACGAAGTGCAGCCTGGCTTCGGTCGGGTCGGCCCCGAATTCTGGGGCTTCGCCCGCCACGGCCTGGTGCCGGATATCGTCACTGTCGGCAAGCCGATGGGCAATGGGCATCCGATGGCCGGTGCCATCATGCAGCCGCAAGTAGTCGAAGAATTCGGCCGCCGTTCACGCTATTTCAACACGTTCGGCGGCAATCCGGTTTCCTGTGCCGTGGGGCGTGCGGTGCTGGAGGTGATCGACAACGAAGGCCTTGCCGTCAATGCCGGCAAGGTCGGCGCCTATATGAAGGTGGGCCTCGAAAAGCTCGCGCAGCGCTACGAGGTCATCGGCGATGTGCGCGGCGCAGGCCTCTTCCTCGGCCTCGAATTCGTCACGGACCGCAAGACCAAGGAGCCGAACGCCGTTGCAGCCACGCATGTGGTCAACGACCTGCGCCGCCGCAAGGTTCTCATCAGTGCCACGGGGCCCGGCGCCAATATCCTGAAGATCAGACCGCCACTGGTCTTCACCCAGGAACACGCCGATATTTTCCTCGACGCCACCGAAAAGGCGCTGGCCTCGCTCTAGCGCGTCAGCTCTCGCCGCCCTTGGGGCCCCAGAAGACGACCCAGGTGACGAAGTCGTCGCTCATGTCGTGGAAGCGATGCTTGGCATAGGCCGGCACGAACAAGACGTCGCCCGTGTTGGCCGCCACTTCATGCCCGTTGCAGGTGAAGCGCGCCTTGCCGGAGACGACAAAATAGAGTTCGTCCTGGTCGTGAGGGCTTTGTGTGTCTTTGCCTCGTGGCGCGAAGACTTCAACAGACATGGTGCCATGGCGCATGACGTCGGAGAATGGCTCGCCGTCGGGCCAGGAGTCTGTCTTGGGTCCAGGGATGCGTTTCAGGATATCCGCGAGCGACGCTTGCAACATGGCTGGCCTCCGTTGAGCAGATGATCTGTTGTAATGGGCAAGGCCCCATCAGAGCAACCGTGCCTGACCGAATTCTGCCTCTTAACCGACCAGTGGCCGGTGCTATCATCCCGCGGATTGCGGCCAAGCGGGCCTAAGCAATATCGATTGTCGCGTAAATTGGGAGAGAAGAATGGCTGGAGAGAAAGTTGCGGTCGTCGCCGGTGGCGGTAGCGGCATGGGTGCGGCAGCGGCGAAGCGCCTGGCTGCGGATGGATTCAAGATCGCTATCTTATCCTCGTCCGGCAAGGGTGAGGCGCTGGCAAAGGAATTGGGCGGTGTTGGTGTCACCGGATCGAACCAATCCAATGAGGATCTCGCGAAGCTGGTTGATCTTGCGGTATCCACCTGGGGCCGGATCGACGTCCTTGTAAACAGCGCGGGACACGGACCGCGCGCGCCGATCCTCGAGATCAGCGACGAGGATTGGCACAAAGGCATGGACGTCTATTTCATGAATGTCGTTCGCGCCGCTCGGCTGGTGACGCCGGTGATGCAGAAACAAAAATCCGGCGTCATCATCAACATCTCAACCGCCTGGGTCTTCGAGCCGAGTTCCATGTTCCCGACCTCGGCCGTGTTTCGTGCCGGGCTCGCGGCCTATACCAAGATCTTCGTCGATACCTTCGCTGCCGACAACGTGCGGATGAACAACGTATTGCCGGGCTGGATCGACAGCCTGCCGGCAACGGAAGAGCGCCGGGCCAGCGTGCCGCTGAAGCGCTACGGCACCACGGAAGAGATCGCAGCCACGATCGCGTTCCTCGCCTCGCCCGGGGCCGCCTATATCACCGGCCAAAACCTCCGCGTCGATGGCGGCCTGATGCGCTCGGTCTGATGGCGCCAAAAGAAAACCGGGTCCGTCACATGTACGGACCCGGTGGTCTTCAACTTAAGGCCAGTTCCAGGAGGTCGGAGGAGTGGGCGGTCTGGCTGGCCGCCCTTATATGACCTCGTGAACCGTCTCTTAGGAGCAGCCGCTGGTCGAGCCGCAGGTGGTGCACTTCATGCAGGTGCCGTTGCGCACCAGGGTGAAGTTGCCGCACTCGCCGCAGGCATCGCCTTCGTAACCCTTCATCTTGGCTTCGCGGATCTTGTCGAGCCGCTTGTCGACTGACTGCACCACGGCAGCGCCCACGGACATGGTGCTGGTGACGCTGGCCGTTACGGCCGCGAGCGTCGGGCCTTCGCCGCCGCCAGTTTGCACGGCCGTCGTCGCATGCAGATCCTGGGCGAGGGCGGTGTTGCCGACCATCATGCTGGCATTCTTCAGCACGATGAGGTTCGAACGCACAAAGCCGGTGGAGGCGATCTTCTTCACAGCGTCGACGCCGTGCTGGAGCTTCTCCGGGATCGCCTGCTCGTCGGCACCGGTGCCCATCGCATCCGGATAGAGATCCGACGGCTGCACATGGGCGAGGTCGTTGCGGCCGAGATAGGAGACAGCAAGCTCGCGGAAGGTGTAGTCGAGGATCGACGTCGCCATCTTGATGGCGTCGTTGCCTTCGACCATGCCGTTCGGCTCGAAGCGGGTGAAGGTGAAGGCCTCGACGAATTCCTCCAGCGGCACGCCGTATTGCAGGCCGATCGAGATGGCGATGGCGAAGTTGTTCATCAAGCTACGGAAGGCAGCGCCTTCCTTGTGCATGTCGATGAAGATTTCACCGAGCTGGCCGTCTTCGTATTCACCCGTGCGCAGATAGACCTTGTGGCCACCGACGATCGCCTTCTGGGTGTAGCCCTTGCGACGTTCCGGCAGGCGCGAGCGGCCCTTCTCGACGATGCGCTCGACGATCCGTTCCACGATGCGCTCGGCAACGATGGGTGCCCGGGCCGCGGCCGGTGCTTCGATGACATCGTCAACCGTGTCGTCATCACCCAGCACCGAAGCCGAGAGCGGCTGCGACAGCTTCGAGCCGTCACGATAGAGCGCGTTGGCCTTGATGCCGAGCTGCCACGAGAGCAGGTAGGCCGATTTGCAATCCTCGACCGAGGAGCTGTTCGGCATGTTGATGGTCTTCGAGATCGCGCCGGAGATGAAGCTCTGCGCCGCGGCCATCATGCGGATATGGCTCTCGACCGACAGGTACCGCTTGCCGATGCGGCCGCACGGATTGGCGCAATCGAACACCGAGAGATGCTCGTCTTTCAGGAACGGTGCCCCTTCCAGGGTCATCGCGCCGCAGACGAAGGTGTTGGCAGCTTCGTATTCGGCCTTGCTGAAGCCCAAGGCCGTCAGCATGTCGAAGGCCGGGTTGTTCAGTTCCTCGGGCGAGAAGCCCAGGGCCGCCTGGCAGAAGGCATCGCCGAGATTCCACTTGTTGAACACGAAGCGGATGTCGAAGGCGGCTTCCAGCGAGGTCTCGAGCTTGGCCAGGGTCTCGTCATCGAAACCGCGGGCCTTCAGGCTCTGGTGGTTGATGTAGGGCGCGTCCTTCAAGGTCGCGTGACCCACGGCATAGCGCACCATCTCGTCGATCTGCGCGGCGCTGTAGCCCAGCGTCGTCAACGCATCGGGCACCATGCGGTTGATGATCTTGAAATAGCCGCCGCCGGCGAGCTTCTTGAACTTCACCAAAGCGAAGTCGGGCTCGATACCGGTCGTATCGCAATCCATGACCAGGCCGATCGTGCCGGTGGGCGCGATCACGGTCGACTGGGCGTTGCGATAGCCATGCTTTTCGCCCAGCGCCAGGGCTTCGTCCCAGGCGCGGCGGGCTGCCTCGACCAGACGGATGTCCTTGCAGTTCTTCGCATCGAGCGTCACCGGCAGGACCGAGAGGCCTTCATAGCCTTTGGTCTCGCTATAGGCCGCGCGGCGATGGTTGCGGATGACGCGCAGCATATGGTCGGCATTCTTGGCATAGCCCGGGAAGGCGCCGAGCTCGCCCGCCATCTCGGCCGAGGTCGCGTAGGCGACACCGGTCATGATCGCGGTGAGGGCCGCCGTGATGGCGCGACCTTCTTCGCTGTCATAGGAGAGGCCCATCGACATCAAGAGGCCGCCGATATTGGCATAGCCGAGACCCAACGTGCGGAACTCGTAGGACAGCTGGGCGATTTCCTTCGACGGGAACTGCGCCATCAGCACCGAGATTTCGAGGACGACAGTCCACAGGCGGACGGCGTGCTCGTATGACTCGATGTCGATCTGGCCGTCTTCGCCTTTGAACGTCATCAGGTTCAGCGAGGCAAGGTTGCAGGCCGTATCGTCGAGGAACATGTATTCCGAGCACGGATTGGACGCATTGATGCGGCCGGATTCCGGGCAGGTATGCCATTCATTGATGGTGGTGTCGTACTGCACGCCCGGATCAGCGCTCGCCCAGGCCGCCTGGCCGATCTTTTCCCACAGGTCACGGGCCTTGATCGTCTTGTGCAGCTTGCCGTCGGTGCGGCGGATCAGATCCCAGTCACCGTCCTTCTCGACGCGCTCGATGAAGTCGTTCGAGATGCGCACCGAGTTGTTCGAGTTCTGGCCCGAGACGGTGAGATAGGCTTCCGAATCCCAGTCGGTGTCGTAGGTCTTGAAGTCGATCTTCGCATAGCCCTGGCCAGCGAAATGGAGGACGCGCTGGACGTAGTTGTCCGGCACGCCGGCCTTGCGCGCGGCGCGGATCGCGGCTTTCAAAGCCGGGTTCGCCTTCGGGTCGAGCTTGTCGGCGCCGATGCCTTCATTGGCGGCTTTGATGACCTTGTTGAGGTGATCGTTGCAGGCCTTGGAGCCGGCGACGAGGGCCGCGACCTTCTGCTCTTCGACGACTTTCCAGTCGATATAGGCTTCGATATCCGGATGATCGAGGTCGACCGTCACCATCTTCGCGGCACGGCGCGTGGTGCCGCCCGATTTGATGGCGCCGGCAGCGCGATCACCGATCTTGAGGAAGCTCATCAGGCCCGACGAACGGCCACCACCCGACAGCTTCTCGCCATCGCCACGCAGCCGTGAGAAGTTCGAGCCGGTGCCGGAGCCGTATTTGAAGAGGCGCGCCTCGCGGACCCAAAGGTCCATGATGCCGCCTTCGGAGACGAGATCGTCGGCCACCGATTGGATGAAGCAGGCGTGGGGCTGCGGATGCTCATAGGCCGAGGCCGAAACGGTGAGCTCGCCAGTCTTGAAGTCGACATAGTGATGGCCCTGCGCCGGACCATCGATGCCATAGGCCCAATGCAGGCCGGTGTTGAACCATTGCGGGCTGTTGGGCGCACCCATCTGGCGGGCGAGCATGAAGCGCATTTCGTCATAGAAGGCGAGGGCGTCTTCTTCCGTGTCGAAATAGCCGCCCTTCCAGCCCCAATAGGTCCAGGTGCCGACCATGCGGTCGAAAACCTGCTTGGCGCTGGTTTCACCGCCGAAGCGCTTCTCGGCGGCGAGCTTCACCAGGGCTTCCCGGTCAGCCTCGCGGCGCCACAGGAAATCCGGCACATCGCCTTCGACGACGGGACGCATGGCGGCGGGCACGCCGGCTTTGCGGAAATACTTCTGCGCCAGCACGTCGCTCGCCACCTGCGACCAATCCGCCGGCACCTCGATGTCCTTCAACTGGAAGACGATCGAGCCATCCGGATTCTTGATCTCGCTCGTGGTGCGGCGAAACACGATTTCCGAATATGGCGACTGGCCGGCCTTGGTGAAACGACGAGCAATGCGCATCTGGTGCCCCCGAAATTGATCTTTATCTGCCTTGACGAACCGAATCCTCACCCCTTCGCAGAATCTGGTTCAGCAAAAAGGGATAAAGGATTGGTTCGGCGCGCCTATATCTAGTCGGCTAGACCGGCGCCGTGACCAGATATTGATCCCTGGGAAGCCTCAGCAGCAACAGGAAAATGTCTATATTTGGTGATTAATAATCTTGACGCCCATAGATGTTGAGGAACCTCCCGGTTTATGGGCGTTTCTCACGCATGTCGCACCGCAAAATGCCCAAATTAATCGATTCTCATTTTTTGTGACGGCCGATCAGGCTCGAAAATATTATTGATAACAATAAGATAGTGGTACCGATCCATTGCTGGGTCGATGTTGCCTCGCCCAGGATAACTGTCGCAGCCACCAGGCTGATCGCCGGTTCGAGGTTCAAAGTCGTGGCCGTTTCCGTAGGGGACAGGGTCTTCATGGAGGCGAACCAGCAGATCATGGCGGTCACATAGCAGGCTGTGGCGCCCAGATAGCCGACCCAACCCGTAGGGCTGCCTGGCAGCGAGACGCCACCGACGACCGCCACATAAAGGGTGGCAAGGCCGATCATCCAGAGATTGGCCCAGAAGTTCATGACCCGGGAATCGACGCGATCGAGATAGGCGCCACCCCAAGTGACGAATCCGGCGACTCCCAGCGAAGCGATGAGGGCGAGGGCGGCACCCCGCCAATCGAGGGAGATCTGCGACGGGTCGAAGGCGATCCCGCCAAGATCGACGGTGAGACCAATATCGCGGCCCAGCGCGACGACGAGGCCGGCAAAGGCTGTCACCAGCAGCAGCGCGCGCAAGGGTCTGATGCGCTCCCGGCCCGAAAGCGCGGCGAAAACCGCCACCAGCAGCGGGTAGGTATAGAGAAGGATGACGGCGAGGCTGACCTTGATGAACGCGACCGAGCTCAGATAGCCGACCGACATCATCATCAGGCAGATGGCGATCCAGAAGGTCGCCCGGAAGTTCCGCTTGGGCAGCCGGAAGGTGCCACCGCCGGCCTTCAGGACTAGGAACAGCGTCAGTGCCAGCGCGGTGAAACGCGACCAGACCAGCAACATCGGCGTCGCCCCGCCGCCATAGGCAAGGCTGGCAAAAGTGGTGATGAGGCTGACGAAGACGGTGCCGATAAGCAGCAGGCCCAAGGCGGCCCAGTGGCCGCGTGGGGTCGACAAGGACGAGGTACTCAGGATATCCCCCAGAAACTGACTTATTTGATCTTTGCCGTAGAACATCGTCGAAAGGGGTAAGGGGCGTCAAATCATGGCCGTTATGACTTCTGCCCACACCTCCTGTCGTTTCGAACGAGCCGGTCCCGCCGATCTTGTGGGCTTGGTCGACCTCATCCATCTTTGCTTTGCCGAGTTGGCTGTCCTAACGCCGCCATCGGGTGCGGCGGGCGAAACGGCGGCGAGTTTGGGCACAATTTTGGAGACGGGCGCGCTGATAAAGGCGCTGACCGGATCGGAACTGGCGGGCTGCATCGCGGCCGAGCGCCGGGGCAGAGAAGTCTATGTCGGCCGCCTGTCCGTCCGGCCCGATCGGCGGCGCCAAGGCATCGCCCAGGGGCTTCTGGCGGCTGCAGAAGCCTTTGCCCGGGAGGTCGGCGCCGAGGCGCTCACCCTCAACGTCCGGCTGGTACTGACCGGCAATATCCGGCTGTTCGAGGGGGCAGGGTATCGGATCACCGCCCAGGGCAGCCATCCGGGGTTTACGGTGCCTACCTACCACATCATGCAGAAATTCCTGACCTGACCCCTGCGGCACCCCATTTCTTGCTAGCCGGGCGCCCGCCTAGTATATTCCGGCGCGACTTCTTAACCTGTTGCTCGCATTGGCTTCCGGCCCATGGGCAACCCTTAAATACGGCGAATCACGCGATGAGCATCGGCACACGCCTTTTCACCTGGCTGAACGGCGAACTGGTCGGGACGGACGAGTTCGGCAACAAATACTACGTTCACCGGCGCATGAAGGGCCAGAAGCGCGAGAAGCGCTGGGTTCTTTACAAAGGTGAAGCCGAGGCGAGCCGCGTGCCGCCGGAATGGCATGCCTGGCTGCACGCAACGACGGCTACCGTGCCGACGAACCGTGCCAAGCCCATGGACTGGCAAAAGCCGCACGAGCCGAACCGCACCGGGACCGGCCTTGCCTATCGCCCGCCGGGCCATACCTTGATGGGGGGCCAGCGCGCCAAAGCTTCGGCCGATTACGAGCCCTGGTCGCCAGCCTGATCGGCCCCGCGCGCATTCCCGCCGTCCGTCCCACTCGCCCAAGGTCCGATCCATGCAGCGCAATGTCCTCGAAACCATTATGGGTGCCGTCGTCCTGATTGCGGCGGCAGCGTTCCTCTACGTCATCTATAGCGGCAGCGGCATCAAGGAAGACCGTGGCGGTTATTCCCTGGTGGTGCGCTTCGACCGCGGCGGCTCGGTTCTGCCCGGCACTGACGTGCGGATCAGCGGCGTCAAGGTGGGCGCCGTGACAGCACAGGATTTCGACCCGAAAATGTTCCAGGCCGTGGTGAAGCTCAACATCCGCAGCGATGTCGAATTGCCGAAGGACAGCTCCGCGATCATCACCAGTGACGGATTGCTCGGCAATTACTACATCAAGCTCGAACCGGGTGCCGAAGACGATTTGCTGAAGGATGGCGACCAGATCGCCCACGCCCAAGGCGCCCTGGATCTGGTCGAGTTGATCAACAAATTCGTGGTCGGCGGCTCCGATCCCAAGAAGGAAGAGTCTGCCACGCCGTGAAAAGGCGGAAAGGCGCGTATGAGCAAGGACAAGACGAATACCGGTTTCGACGTGCCGGTCTGGAAGCAGCCGGATGGGCAGCCCGTTTCCTGCCTCGAAAAGGTCAAAGTCCTCAATCAGAATCTCATTGAGATCAGGCAGCTGGCGCAGGACGCGCTGGAGGATGCGGTGCTGATGGGTTGCGATGAAACGCAGATCCGGGCCGTGTTCTACGATCTCGTGGCGAAACTCGAGAATCCCTACGGAAAGAAGTCATGAATTTGCGTTTAGCCAAAGCGGTGTCGGCGGGCATCTGTTTCGGTCTCGCCGGCCTCTCTGGCATGCCGGTGGCATCGGCGGTTCCGGGTGATTTCGTCGTCCTGCGCGCGATGGACAAGATCACGGCGCGGGTTTCCACCATCACCGTGCCCGTGGGGGGCAGCGTGAAGTTCGGTTCCCTGCAGATCACCGCCAAGGCTTGCGACAAGCATCCGCCGGAAGAAACGCCGGAAGCATCCGCCTTCCTCGATGTGGTCGAAGAAAAGCCGGGTGAGGCACCGCAATCGCGTTTCGATGGTTGGATGTTCGCCTCGAGCCCAGCGCTCTCGGCGCTCGAACATCCGGTCTATGATCTCTGGGTGCTCGATTGCACCAACGAAGCGCCGAAGGATGCCGTTCAGCCTTCCGATGCGGCGCCCAGCGATTCCAACACCACCGAATCCGGCACCACGCCATAAAACGTGGCTGGCCTGGCGAGCGCTGCACTGAGTTGCTGGCGGTAGTCGTCGCGCGGAATCTCGATGGCGCCGAAGCGGCCGAGATGCCGCGTCACGAATTGCGTGTCCAATAGGCTATAGCCGCCATATTTGAGCCGCGCCACCAGATGCACCAGCGCCACTTTGCTGGCATCCGTCGCGCGGCTGAACATGCTCTCGCCGAAGAAGGCACCGCCCAGGCTGATCCCGTAGAGGCCGCCCACCAACGCCTCGCCATTCCAGACCTCGACGCTGTGGGCGTGACCCATCAGGAAGAGCTGGCGGCACAATTCGAAGATCGTATCGTTGATCCAGGTCTGGCCACGTCCCGGCGCCGGTGCGGCACAACCGGTGATCACGGCCTCAAAGGCGCGATCGCAGGTGACCTTGAATGCGGGCCCCTCGCCGGTCAGTCCGTGGCGCACCGTCTTCTTCAGGCTGCGCGGGATATGGAAGCTCTCAAGCGGCAGGATGCCGCGCTGCTCGGGGTCGATCCAATAGAGCTCGGGGTCATTGCGTGCTTCCGCCATCGGGAAGATGCCGATCGCATAAGCGCGCAACAGCATCTCTGGCGTGATCTTCGATGGCTTGACCCTGTTGGACATCGACACATCCCTTCGAGCCGGACCGAGAACTGCCCCTCGCCCCTCTGGGGAGAGGGGTTGAGGTGAGGGGACTGTGTCTCTGATGGAAGAGTGCCGCAGGTCCGGACCAGCGTCAAATGCCGACGAACTTCTCCAGCCAGCGGATGTCGTAATCGCCGTTGATGAAGTCCGGCGCGGCGACCAGGCGCTGGTGCAGCGGAATATTGGTTTTGACGCCCAGAATCACCATTTCCTCAAGCGCGCGGCGGGCGCGCATCAGGGCTTCGTTGCGGCTCTTGCCGTGCACCACCAGCTTGGCAATAAGGCTGTCATAGTTCGACGGCACCTTGTAGCCGGCATAGAGCGCCGAATCGACTCGGACGCCCAGGCCGCCGGCGGCATGGAAATCGGTAATGAGGCCGGGCGACGGCATGAAGGTCACTGGATCTTCCGCGTTGATGCGGCACTCGAAGGCATGACCGGTGAAGGTGATGTCCGACTGGCTGAAGCCGAGCGGCGCGCCGGAAGCGACGCGGATCTGCTCGCGCACCAGATCGATGCCCGTGATCATTTCCGAGATCGGATGCTCGATCTGCAGGCGGGTGTTCATCTCGATGAAATAGAATTTCCCGTCCTGGAACAGGAACTCGATCGTACCGACCGAGCGATAGCCCATTGCTTTCACCGCCTTGACGGCGATTTCACCTATTTCGCGGCGCTGGTCGGCGTTGAGTGCGGGCGAGGGCGCTTCTTCCAGCACCTTCTGGTGCCGGCGCTGCAGCGAACAATCGCGCTCGCCCAGATGCACCGCATTGCCGTGATTGTCGGCGAGAATCTGGATCTCGATATGACGCGGATGACCCAGGTACTTTTCCATGTACATCTGGTCGTTGCCGAAGGCGGCCTTCGCCTCGGCCTTGGCCATGGCGAGCGCTTCCTTCAGCTCGCCGGCATTGTTGGCGACCTTCATGCCCTTGCCGCCGCCACCGGCCGCCGCCTTCAAGAGGACCGGGTAGCCGGTTTCCTCGGCAATGCGCGGTGCGTCGGCATCCGAGATGGCGCCGTCCGAGCCGGGCACGCAGGGAATGCCGAATTTCCTGGCGGTGGCCTTCGCCTCAACCTTGTCGCCCATCTGCGACAGATGCTCGGGCGATGGGCCGATGAAGGTGAAGCCATGCTCTTCGACCATCGAGGCGAACTTGGCGTTCTCAGAGAGGAAGCCGATGCCGGGATGAATGGCGTCGGCGCCGGTGATCGTCGCCGCCGAAATGATCGCCGCCATGTTGAGATAGGAATCGCGCGACGGCGCCGGGCCGATACAGACGCTTTCATCGGCCAAGCGCACATGCATGGCATCGGCATCGGCGGTCGAATGGACGGCGACCGTGCGGATGCCCATCTCGCGGCAGGCGCGGTGGATGCGGAGCGCGATCTCGCCGCGATTGGCGATGAGGACTTTTTCAAACATCGTCGCGGCTGACCCTTATCTACTCGATGACCAGGAGCGGCTCGCCGAACTCGACCGGCTGCGCGTCGTGGACCAGGACTTCCTTCACCACGCCGTTGGCGGGCGCCGAGATCGGATTCATGACCTTCATCGCCTCGATGATGAGCACGGTCTGGCCCTTGGAGACGCGGTCGCCGACTTTCACGAAGGGCGTGCCGCCGGGCTCGGACGACAGATACGCCGTGCCGACCATGGGCGAGGTGAGGGCGTTCTTTGAAACTTCCTTGGGCGCTGCAGCGGCAGCGGGCGCCACCGGCCCAGCGTTCACGACCGGCGAGGCATGGACCACGGTGGCGGGGGCCGCCTGCGAGGTAACGCGGATGCGCTGACCGTCTTTTTCCAGCTCAAGCTCCGTGAGCCCCGTTTCCTTCAGCAGGCTCCCGAGCTTGCGGATCAGGGCTTCATCGATATCGAACTTGCTCATGCGCGTGCCTTTTTCGTCTTGATCAGATTGGCCATCGCTTCCAGGGCCATGAGATAGCCCTGGGAACCCAGCCCGCAAATGACACCGGTAGCGGCCTGCGAGGTGTAGGTATGATGGCGGAACGGCTCTCGCCGGTGGATATTGGAAAGATGCACTTCGATGACCGGAAGCTCCGTCACCAGCAGCGCATCGAGGAGGGCGACGGAAGTATGGCCGTAGCCTGCTGGGTTGATGACAATCCCGGCTTTGGTGCCACGGGCTTCCTGTGCCCAGGTGATCAACTCGCCCTCGTGGTTGGTCTGGCGGAAATCGAGGCCGAGCCCCAGCGCCTTTGCCTTGGCGGCGCAAGCCGTCGCGATGTCCTTCAAGGATTCGCGCCCATAGATCTCCGGCTGGCGAAGTCCCAGCATATTCAGGTTCGGTCCATTGAGGACCAAAATGGTCGGATTCTTGGCCAAGTCGATGTTTCCTAACGAGGATCGCGCGCGGAAGCCCGCGATTTCAGGCCCTTATACCGGGGCCTGCCAGCCGGGGCAACCAGCGGCAGGCTGGGGATTTTAAGAACTTATTCGGAACTCGTTTAATGAGGTGCACATTTTTTTAATATAGTGCACAATTGTACGACTTTAATCCGGTCATCAGAACCGGAACGATGACTGGCAGGGGGCAACATTGGCGAATTCCGATGGGGCGGATGCCCCGGACCACCTTGATTCTTGGGCGATCGAACTGGGCCTTGGGGGTCTCGAAAGCCTGCAGCACGGCATCGCCCGGGTGCTCGACGCCCAATCGCTCTCCTTGGGCGAGATCGCTGAACGCAGCCAGCGCATGAGTGCCGCCCTTAACCAGTCGAGTGACGAAGTGCTGGCCAGTGGCCGCATTGCTGGCGATCTGCAGCAGGCATTGGCAGCCGAAATGGCCGCGGTGCTCGCCAACATCAAGGCCGAGCTCGATGCGGTCGTCATCGCGATCGAGAGCAAGGCCGGCGACGCGCTCACCGTATTGCGCGAGATCGAAAGCATCGCCAAATCGGTGAACCTCCTCGCCCTCAATGCCACGATCGAGGCCGTACATGCCGGCGAGCAGGGCAAGGGTTTTGCTGTCGTGGCAAGCGAAGTGCGCCAGCTTGCCCAGCGCACCATGCAGAGCGCCAAGGAAGCCGGCCGCAGCATCGATTTGACCGAGGTGCAGAAGCGCGTTGCTGGGACGGCCGCGAAATCCGACCAGATGCTGGGCGAGATCGCCAGCCACTTGGCGCGGGAACTGGATCGCCTCAATGCCAATTTCGATTCCATCAACCAGCGCATCGACGAACTCAAGGACAATAACCGCGTCATCTCGGTAGCCGTACCCCAGGCGACGGCCCGCAATGACGGCGTCGTCGGCAAGTCGCGCTGGTCGATGCAACTGGCCGAGGAATTGGCCGCCGCCCTCGATGATGGCACCGACGCCGTGCGCAACGTCCTCAAGCGCCATCATTTGCCGAGCAGCGCCGATTTCGATCGCTTGGCCGATATCCAGCGGCGCGGCACGATCCGCATCGCGGTGGAACCGGCCTTCGTCGGTCTCTCCTTCCGCTTGCGCCCAGGCGGTCCGCTCATGGGCCTCGACATCGACTACGCCACCGCCTTTGCCAAATGGCTCGGCGTGAAGACGGAGTTCGTCGAATATCCTTGGGACCAATGCACCGAATTGCTGCAATTGGGGCCGAAGCCTGGCGAGGCGCCGGCCGATCTGGTCTGGAGCGCGCTCCCACCCAATGCCGCCTATCGCGGCACGGCCTTCTCCGAAAGCTATACCTATCTCAACTATTGCCTGGCGCGCCGTGCGGGCGACCAGCAGATTCGCGGCGTTGCCGATCTCGCCGGCAAGGTTCTGGGCTGCATCAATGATCCCGGTGCCTTTGCGACGCTTGAGGCCGCCGGCATCCGCTGGGCGGCCAATGCCGGCAAGCCGGGCGGTACCGTGCGCCTTGCCAATCTCATTGCCTATTCGGATCAGAGCCAGATCCACGACTGCCTCGTGGATCGCGCGGTGGATGCCTTTGCCGTCGACCAACCGATCTACTTCTGGGCGGCGACGGGCGCTGAAAGCCGCTGGAAGGACAAGATCGAATTGCTGCCGGGCAATCTTGCGGCCGCCCCCTGGTATTATGCCGTTGGCGTCGCGGCGACTGGTGCCAGCTATGCGCTCCTTGCCAAGGTCAACGCGTTCATTCGCTGGTTCCGCGATCAGCCGGAGCGCGCGGTGCTAGAGAAGAAATGGCAGGGCCAGCCGCTCGCCGGCACCAGCACTTATCGTGACGAACCCGGCAACCTCATGGGCGAGGATGACCTGGCCCGGCTCGCTGCTGGCTGATTGCGTCAGGAGCCCTTGCGGGTGTCGGCTATGAGGCCCTTCAGTTCCTCAATGGAGAGAGCACCCGGCATCACCTTGTCACCGACGATGAAGGTGGGCGTTGAGCGGATGCCGAGCGCCAGGGCGAGTTCGTGATTGGCCGTAAGCTGCTTCTCAATTTCCTCCGACTTCATGTCGGTGACGAGTTGCTCGCCATTGAGGCCGACACTGGCGGCAACACCGGCGATGGAGTTGAGGTCGAGCTGGCCGCGATGGGCCATTAGCGCCTGATGGAAGGCGAGATACTTGCCCTGCTTCTGTGCCGCCAGGGCCGCCCGTGCGGCCAGGACCGATGGGTCGCCCAGGATCGGGAACTCCTTGAACACGATCTTCAACTTGGGATCGTCCTTCAGCAGGCCTTCCAGCGCCGGCGAGACCTGTTTGCAATAGGGGCATTTGTAATCGAAGAACTCGACCAGCGTGACATCGCCCTGCGGGTTGCCGGCGACCGGCGCATCCGCGTCGGCAAAGAGCTGGTCCTTGTACTGCGTCACCGCTTCCGACTGCCGATCGGCTTTTGCCGCTTCTTCTTTGGCCTGCAGGGCCTGGATGGCATCGCGAATGGTTTCGGGATTCTGCAGCAAGTAGTCGCGCGACAGCTTGCCAATCTCCTCCGCCTGCGCCGTCGTAAAGACGTCGCTGGAAATCGCCTGTTGCGGCGCCGGCTTCGGCTGGAAGACGCCCAGACTGACGGCCAGGGCAGCAGCGCTGAGAGCAAGGGCCGTAAGACCGGGGAGGTGGCGCAGGAAACCAGACATAAAGTTGCAGTCCTTAAATGCAGAAATGGGTATCGATCGCTTTACGCCGCGCTGATCCTGAACGTTACTTGTTGTCCTTGATCATCTGCGCCTCGCCGATGATGTCGTTGGCCTTGATCCAGCCAGGCGATCCGGTCGGCAGGCCTTCCAGCGCGCGTTTGGCCTGGGCCCAAGCCTCGTCTGAATTGCCTTGTGCCATCGCCTGTTCCGCCTGCGCCAGTGCCGACATTGGCAGATTGCCGTCGCGACCATAGGCGACAGAGAGGAAATACCAGGCCCGCGAGTTCCGGGGCTCGATCGTCGTCACGGCTTCCAAATGACGGATGGCGCTTTTTGTCAGTTCCGGCTGCTCCAATTCGATCTCGACCTGGGCGACTTCCAGCCCCAGCAATGGCTCGGTCGGCAACTGGTTGAAGGCCGCCGTGTAAAGCGGCAGCGCTTCCTGCAGTTTGCCATTTTCGAACAAGATCTGCCCTTTTTGCTCCAGGAAATAGGGATCGTTGGGAACGTCGGTGAGCAGGCTGTCCATCAGTTGGAGGGCTTCCGGCATGCGGCTTACCCGGTAGAGCGCAATCGCGCGGGCATAGCGGGCGCCGATCGAATTGTCGGTCTTCGGGAATTCTTGCTCGACCCGCGATAGGGGCCAGATATAGCCCTTGAGCTTGGCGACCATGCGCACATGTCGCGCCATGTCTTCGGGTGAATCCTTGGCGTCGCTGAAGGGTGACTCGCTCACATGCTGCTCGACGGCAGAAACGCGGTCGGTCGTAAGCGGGTGGGTGAGAAGATAGGGATCCTGGTTCTGCGGCAGCAGGAATTCCTGCTCTTCGAGCTTTTCGAAGAATTCCGCCATGCCGCGGGAGGACTGATGTGTTGCATCGAGGAAGCCCATGCCGGCCTGGTCGGCAGCCGCTTCCTGCGTGCGCGAATATTTGAGCAAGCTCCGTTTGGCGATCTCGTTGCCGAGCAGGGCGCCGGCCGGCACGCCTTCGGCTTTGCCGCTGGCGACGGCGGCACCGGCGCCAAGCAGCATGCCGATGATCTGCTCGATGGTGGCGTTCTTCAATTCATCCTGGATCCGTGACAGATGCGCACCGGCGATATGGCCGGTTTCGTGAGCGATGACGCCCTTCACCTGGTTGGGCGTGTCGGCCCGCATCAGGAGACCGGTATTGATGAAGAGCCGCTGCCCGCCGGCTACAAAGGCGTTGATGGAATCGTCGTTGACCAGCAGAACCCGGATCGCCAGCGGGTCGAGCCCCGCGGCGCGGAAGAGAGGGTCGGCATAGGCGCGGATCGTGGACTCGATCTCGGCATCGCGAATGAGGCTCAAGGGCCGCTGCTGCGCCAGTGCGGGGCCGGCGGGGGCCGCCAGGCCCAAGGCCAGGCTTGCGGCCAACAACAGGGCGCAGACCTGCGTCCCGATTCGCCGCCAAAACCGCGTCGCATTGGCTCGGTTGATCAATCCGGGCATCCTTCTTTATGCTCCCCCCGAAATCGGGGTCTCGACCCAACAATTGGAAACAGGGCGGAGTTCACTAAATGTCTGCAGCCTATCATAACGGCCAAGCCGTGACCGGCAAGCACGGCCCGGAACTGGGTTCCGGCGACCGGCGAATCGCCGGCCAACCGTCATTTGGGCGGCGGATGAGCGCTCTGAGCCTTGCGGCGGTCGCCCTGCTGCCAACTCTGGCCGGCTGCGGTGGCAGCACCCGCTCCGTCGCTTCCGACGCGACCCAGATCGAAGGCTTCCGTGCCGGTGTCATCGCCGACGAGCCGCGTGCTGCGTTGATCGGCCGCACGGCGATCGCTGCCGGCGGCAATGCGGCCGATGGCGTGGTCGCTGCCTATTTCGCGATGTCGGTGACGCTCCCCAGCGCTGCGGGTCTTGGCGGTGGCGGTATCTGCATCGCCCATAACGCCGAGGAGAAGACGACCGACGTTATCGACTTCCTGCCGCGCGCCGCGGCTGGAGGCGCCGTTGCGGTACCGGGCAATGTGCGCGGTATGGCGGCGCTCAATGCGCGCTATGGCAAGCTTCCCTTGGCGCAGCTGGTGGGCCCCGCCGAAGGTCTCGCCACCCAGGGCGTTCCCATCAGCAAGGCGCTGGCGCGGGATCTGTCGCAATATGGTCACCTGCTCAATGACGACCCCAGCCTGCAGGCGACGTTCAACAAACTCGACGGCACGCAACTCGCCGAGGGCGACAACATGCGCCCGGTTGACCTTGCCGCGACCCTCGGCCAGATCCGCGCCCAGGGTGTCAACATTTTCTACAGCGGCCTGCTCGGCCAGAAGATGGTCGAAGGCGCCCAGGCGATCGGCGCGCCGCTGACCATCGATGACCTGCGCAATTTCAAGGTCCAGATCTACGCGCCGGTCGATGTGCCGTTCACCGATATCAGCCTTTATGTGGCGCCACCGCCCGCTTCGGGCGGTGTCATGACAGCCCAGGCCGTGTCGCTTCTTACAGGGGGCGATAATTCACCTTCCGGCCAGCAGGCGATCGCGCGGGAAATCATGTCGGCCCGTAGTGCCTGGATGCAGCCCGATGGCCTGTCGCAACAAGCGCCGCTGGATCTCATTGGTGCCGACAAGGTGAAAGCGCTCGCAAGCCAAAGCAGCATTGCCCTGCCGCAAGAGAACACCAGTGCTGCCAGCATTGTCGCCGTGGATTCCGATGGCGTTGCGGTGGCCTGCACCTTCACCATGAATGCCCCCTTCGGTGCCGCCCGCGTCGCGCAAGGGACGGGCATCCTTCTGGCGCCGGCCCCCAATGATCAAGGTGTCGGCTTCTCGACCCTGTCGCCGGTCATGGTGGCGTCGAAGTTCAATGGCCAGGTCTATTTCATGAGTGGCGCCTCTGGTGGCGCGCCAGGGGCGCTGGCCGAAGGGCTGATCCTCGACGCCGTCATGCGCCGCGCCATGCCGCTAGACCAGGCGATGCAGTTGCCGCGCGCCTATGCCGATGGGACGCAGCAGATTGACGAAGGGCAGGGTGTTCGCCTTGGCCGCGTCAATGCGATCTTCTGCAGCGAGGCGGCGCCCTCCGACCCCGACTCCTGCCAGCTGCGCAACGATTATCGCGGCTATGGCCTGGCCTCGATCCTCGGCCAAGAATAATGGCGCTCAAGACCTCGCGGCGCGCAGCCATCGATCCATTCATCGTGATGGAGGTGATGCGCGCCGCCAATGAGCGGGCGGCCGAAGGCGGCGACATCCTTCATATGGAGGTGGGCCAGCCCTCGACGCCGGCACCGCGCAAGGTGTTGGAAGCTGCCAAGCTGGCGCTCGACAGCCACCTCATCGGCTATACCGACGCCTTGGGGCTACCGGCTCTGCGCCAGCGCATCGCCCAGCATTACCGCGATTTCTATGGCGAGGACGTGCCGGCATCGCGCATCGCGGTGACGACAGGTTCCTCCGGTGGCTTTCTGTTGAGCTTCCTCGCGGCGTTCGATCCCGGTGACCGCGTGGCGCTCGCGATGCCAGGTTACCCATGCTACCGCCATATCCTGACGGCACTGGGGCTCGAGCCCGTGCTGATCGAAACGCATGCCGCCACCAAGTTCCAGCCGACCATCGCCGATCTTGAAAAGGTCGCAGGCCGGCTCGACGGCCTCATCGTCGCCTCGCCTTCAAACCCGGTCGGCGCGGTTCTGCCGGCGGCCGAACTCACGGCCATCGCCGCCTGGTGCACAAAGAATGGCGTGCGTCTCATCTCCGACGAAATCTATCACGGCATTACTTTCGGCACGCCCGCAGCGACGGCGGCGCGGCTCGACGGTGCCATCGTCATCAACAGCTTCTCGAAATATTTCAGCATGACCGGCTGGCGCTTGGGCTGGATGGTCCTGCCCGAGGATCTGGTGAAGCCGGTCGAGCGCCTGACGCAGAACTTCTTCATCTCCGCCCCGGCGCTATCGCAGCTCGCCGGCATCGCCGCCTTCGACGCGCATGAGGAATTGCAGGGCAATGTCGCGCGTTATGCCAAGAACCGCGAGATCCTGTTGAACGATCTCCCGCAGGCCGGCTTCGACGATCTCACCACCACGGACGGCGCCTTCTACATCTACGCCAACGTGGCGCGCCTCACTAATGACAGCTTGGATTTCTGCCGCCGCATGCTGAGCGAAACGGGGGTCGCCGCCACTCCCGGCATCGATTTCGACCCCGCCCGCGGCCGCCACTTCATGCGCTTCTGCTTCAGCGGTGCCACCGCCGACATGGTCGAAGCCGCGCGGCGATTGAAGGAATGGCGGAAATAGCGCGCCATAAGGCACATCATCCCCAGGCTTGACGGGGACCAAGAGGGTGATTAGCCGACCTTCACCACCACATGCTTCTTCTTGCCGGCCGACAGCTTGATGACGCCCTCGGCGTTGATGTCGCCGACCGTCACCTTCAGCGTATCGTCGCTGATCGCCTGGTCATTCATCTTGGCGCCGTTGCCTTTGATAAGGCGGCGGGCTTCGCTCTTCGACGTGGCGAGTCCGGCCTGCACCAAGAGATCCAGCACCGGCAATCCGGCATCGAGTGTTGCGCGGGCAACGTCGATCGTCGGCAGCTCACCACCGAGCCCGCCTTCGACAAAGACCTTGCGCGCCGTCTCCTTGGCATCGGCCGCAGCTTCGGCACCGCGGCACATCTTCGTTGCCTCGTCAGCCAGGATGATCTTCGCTTCGTTGATCTCGGCACCCTGCAGCTTCTCGAGCCGCGCGATGTCGTCGAGCGGCATATCGGTGAAGAGGCGCAGGAAGCGGCCGACATCGGCATCCTCGGTGTTGCGCCAGAACTGCCAGTAATCGTAGGAGGATAGGCGCTCCTCATTCAGCCATACCGCACCGCTTGCGGTCTTGCCCATCTTGGCACCCGATGCCAGCGTGATCAGCGGCGAGGTCAGGCCATAGAGCGCCTTGTCGTCGCAGCGACGCCCCAGTTCTACGCCATTCACGATGTTGCCCCACTGGTCCGACCCACCGAGCTGCAGCACGCAATTCTGCCGCCGCGCCAGTTCCAGGAAATCATAGGCCTGCAGGATCATATAGTTGAATTCGAGGAAGGTGAGGGCCTGCTCACGCTCGAGGCGCAACTTCACCGAGTCAAACGCCAGCATGCGGTTGACCGAGAAATGCCGGCCGTAATCGCGCAGGAAGTCGAGATAGTTGAGCCTATCGAGCCAATCGGCATTGTTGACCATCACCGCATCGGTGGGTCCATCGCCGAATTTCAGAAACTTCGCGAAGATCTGCTTGATGCCGGCAATGTTGTTCGCAATGTCGGCGTCGGTCAGAACCTTGCGCATGTCGTCACGGCCCGTGGGGTCGCCGACCTTGGTCGTCCCGCCGCCCATAAGCACGATCGGCTTGCCGCCCGATTTCTGCAGCAGGCGCAGCATCATGATCTGCACCATGGAGCCGACATGGAGCGAATCCGCCGTGGCATCGAAACCGATATAGGCGATGAGCGGCTTGGGGCCGAGGGCCGCCTGGTCCAGCTCCTCCATATTGGTGCACTGATGCAGGTACCCGCGCGCCACGAAATCGCGCAGGAACGGGGATTTGGGCTGGTATGTGGCGCTCATGATCGGTTTCCGACTGTCTGGCTTCTTGTCTTGCGGCCGGTCATGTAACACATTCGCCGGAGCGGGGCCAAGCCAGCTCCGCGGCGACGACTTTTCTTCGATTTGACAGCGTGTTACCCATCGCCTCGTCCCACTCGCCGGAGGGACGAGGGGCTCGAAACGAACTCGATGGAAACTCCCTCGCCCCGCCCTTGCGGGGAGAGGGTCGGGGTGAGGGGCTCTTTGCACAAGGAATGATGATGCCGGGAAAATGGGCGATTGGATTGATGAGCGGGACCAGCGCCGATGGGGTAGACGCCGCCCTCATCGAGGCTGATGCGGAAGCAATCTACCGTTTCGGCCCGGCCATCTCCGAACCCTATGATCCCGCCTTCCGCCAGCGCCTCGTTGCCACCTATGGCGGCAAGGCGCCGGCCGCGGAGGTTGCTGCGGTCGAGAGGGATCTCACCGAACGCCATGCGCTGGCCGTCCGGCATCTCCTCGATCGCGCGGGCCTCGCGCCGGCCGATATCCATGTCATCGGCTTCCACGGCCAGACCATCTTTCACGCGCCGGCAAAGCGCCGCACCTGGCAGATCGGCGACGGCGCCTTGCTGGCAAGGCTCACCGGTATCGATGTGGTGAATGACTTCCGCACGGCGGACGTGGCGGCGGGCGGGCAGGGGGCGCCCCTTGTGCCGATCTTCCACAAGGCGCTGGTCGAAGCACTCCCCAAGGACACGCCGCGCCCCATCGCCGTGCTCAATATCGGCGGCGTTGCCAATGTCACCTGGGTCGGGCGCGATGGGTCGCTGCTCGCTTTCGATACCGGGCCGGGGAATGCCCTCATCGACGATTGGGCGCAGCGCCACAAAGGCCGCCCGGTCGATCTCGGCGGTGCCCTCGCCAAAAAGGGCCGCATCGATGACGATGTGCTGGCCAGGCTCCTCAGCCATCCGTTCTTCGATGCCAAGGCGCCCAAATCCCTCGACCGCAACGCCTTCCATTCGACGCTCGCCGACCACCTGTCGGTCGAGGATGGCGCGGCGACCCTGACGGCTTTCACTGCGGCCAGCATCGCCCGCGCCGTCTATCTCTTCCCGGAACCGGCACAAGCCTGGCTCATCTGCGGCGGTGGGCGCCACAACCCGGTGCTGATGGAAGCGCTGGAAGAGCGCCTCGACGCGCCGGTCAAGGGTGTCGACCAGGTCGGCTGGGACGGCGACGCGCTGGAGGCCCAGGCATTCGCCTATCTCGCCCTGCGCAGCTTGGCCGGCCTGCCGCTGAGCTTTCCCACCACCACCGCGGTCCCGGAAGCAATGACCGGCGGGCGCCTGCACCGTGCCCCGGTGCCACACGAGCAGGCCTGACAACCGTTTGCCCGTGTTGGCCGAGCCGTAAGCTTCGTATCAGGAACTTGTGTTCGATATAGGCCCCAGCGCCGCAAGGCGTGGTCTGCTGTCATGCGCGCCGTAAGGCGCGGGCTGCTGTCATGCGTGAGGATGCCATGCCTTTCCAGTCTTATCCGAGGATTCACCGCGGCGAGCCTGCGCTGCCCGGTACGCGGGCCCTGCGCCTCTTTGCTGGAATCGTCTGCGTCATGGCGGCGATCGAGGCGGTGGCTGTGCGTCAGCCGCTGGTGGTGCTGGTGGGGCTTCTTCTCGGTCTTGGCTTTGCACTGACCGCGCATCTCTTCGTCGAGCGCAACCGCTCGGTCGGTACCGTCGGCCTGCCTGCCGGCGGTACTTGGCAAGGTGGCGCTGCTCGTTGGCTGCTATTGGCGATCGGGCTTGCCGGGCTGCTTGCCGCCTTGCTCGATCTCGGCGACCTGACTGAGGAAGACGAGCTTCTCAGCTACCCGATCGCCCAGATGGGGCTGCCCGTCATGGCTTTCGTTGCCGCCCTTGCCGTGGGGATGGCCGCCATGAAGTTGCATCGCCGCGTGCCGGAAATGCAATCCCTCCAAGAGCGATCTCTCCAAGAACGATCTCTCTGGCGCGCTTATCTCGCCCTTGTCGCCTGCGGCGTCGCGGCGCTGGGTCTTGCCGAACTGGCCGAGCACGGCCTTCCCGATACCGATATGCTTTACCTTCTCATTGCCAGCGCCCTCAGCCTGATTCTGATGGCGACGTTGTGGCGCCAGAATGCCGTGGCTGCGCCGCCGCAAACCTCGCCGGCGGGGCCGCAAACTCTAGGTATCCGCGTCGACGGCCGGGCGCGCTGGGTCGATTTCCTTGAGGATTGCATGAGCTTCGGCCAGCGGCGGCATATCGTGGCGGCAACGCTCACAGCCGCAAGGATAGCGCCGGGACAGAATCTGCTCGATATCGGCTGCGGCACCGGCGAGCTCGTGGTCGCCGCCGCCCGGATCATCGCTGATGGCGGGCGCGTGCTCGACGGCTATGCCTTGGGCGTCGATGCGACGCCCGGCATGATTGACCTCGCGCGCCAGCGCGCCGCGCAGGAGGGTATCGTCGCGCGTTTCGAGGTGGCGGTGGCGGAAAGCCTGCCCTTGCCCGATGCGGTGATCGACGGCGTCACCAGTTCCTTCTTCCTTCATCATTTGCCGAGCGCGGTGAAGGCCGAGGCCTTGCGCGAAATGTGGCGCGTGTTGCGGCCCGGTGGTCGCCTCGTCGTCACCGATTACGGTCGGCCGCAGAATCTCTTAGGCCTGCTGGCCTCGTTCCCCATGCGCTTCAATTTCCACGAATACGTCCGCGGCCAGCTCGCTGGCGAGATCGAAGCCCTGATCGCTGCCGCAGAGATCGGCCGCCCGGCGGTCGTGCGTTCCTTCCTCGGCTACATCAACGTCCTGGTCCTGGAAAAGCCACGCGGCTAGCCTCTCGGTGCCTCAGCCCGCTTTCGGCGGCTCCTTCAGCGTCCGCGAGCGGCGGCCGTCAACGCTTATCGGCACTTCGCCCGCGATGGTGACGCGGCGCATGGTGCGGTTGGCCCTGCCGTAATCGTTGAGCGCGTAATGCTGTGTCGCCTGGTTGTCCCAGATGGCGACGTCTGCCGCGCGCCAGTTCCAGCGCACGATGTTCTCCATGCGGATCACATGGTTCTGCAGCAGAGTGAAGAGCAAATTGCTGTCGACGTGATTGTGCCCGACGAAGCGCTGGATGAAATAGCCGAGCACCAGCGACTTCTCGCCCGTCTCCGGGTGGATGCGCACCACCGGATGCTCCGCCTCATAGATCTGGGAGGAGAACACCTTCTCGTAATGCGCCGCTTCCTCCGGCGTCGCCGCCGTATGCTGGGCGGCGTAATCGTATTTGTTGGAATGCACCGCCCACAAAGTCTCGGCCAGCACCTTCAATTGCGGCGACAGATCGTCATAGGCCGCGACCGTGTTGGCCCAGAGGGTATCGCCACCCACGTCCGGAATGCGCATGGCGCGCAGCACCGAATAGCGCGGATAGGCATCGACGAAGGTGACGTCCGTGTGCCACACATCGGCCTTGCCGTTGCCGGCTGCGGCATCCAGTTCCAGG
Organism: Pseudomonadota bacterium; assembly: GCA_016183985.1. GTDB lineage: Bacteria > Pseudomonadota > Alphaproteobacteria > Dongiales > Dongiaceae > Dongia. The sequence goes on from JACPDN010000013.1 coordinate 91,125, forward strand.
ATGCCCTTCGATCCCATCAGCGCCTTCTCGGTCGGGTGCGGCACCAGCCCGCCCAGCATATTGGCAAAGCGCTCCTGGTCGGTGTCAGAGAACTGCTCCTGGTCACGGAAGAAGATGACGCGGTGGGCGAGCAGCGCCTGCCGGATCTCCTCGACCTGTTCCTTGGTGATATTGCCGTCGAGCTTGATATTGGAAAGCTCGGCCCCGATACGCCCGGCCAGGCGCCGGATCCGAAGGCCGCCACTCTCCATATTCGCCGCCATGCTCGCCGCCCCACTCATCACCAAGCCCCCACATTCTCGATTTTTATGGTCCATCATGGGATCATCGAAAGATACCTGGATTTTGATGCATCGGGTCGTTGGGTCGTCCCGTTTCGTCAAGCCCAGGAGAATCGGGCGGCGCCAAGCTGGCCCGGGCGGGCGAAAGGGTGGGGGCAAGGGCATGCGGTTTGTGGGCAAGCGGGTTCTGGTAACGGGTGGAGCGCGTGGAATCGGTGCCGCGACCGCCTCGGCTTTCCTGAAGGAAGGCGCCCGTGTCGCCATCGGTGCCCGCCGGCAAAGTTCATTCGACGCCTTCGCGGCGGCTCATCCCGGCGCCGATATCCATCCGGCCTTGGGTGAAGTCGGATCACAGGCCAAATCCACCGCCGTCGTAAAGGCCGCCATTGCAGCACTTGGCGGCCTCGACATCCTGGTGAATTCTGCCGGCTACTTCGCCGAGGTTGCGGTCGAGGACATCGACCAGGCGCATTGGGACCGCATCATGGAAACCAATGTCGCCGGCACCTTCTTCTGCGCACAGGCGGCCTTGCCGGAGTTGAAGAAGAACAAGGGCAATATCGTCAACCTCGCCTCGGACGCCGGCCTCATCGGCTATCCCCTGGGCGCCGCCTACTCGGCCTCCAAGGCCGCCGTCATCAACCTCTCCCGCGCCATGGTGCTCGAACTCGCGGGGCGTATCCGCATCAACTGCGTGGCGCCGGGCAATGTCGACACCGATATGATCCGCGAGGCCGCCGACGCCAGCGGGAACGCAAGTGCCTACCTCACCAGAGCCAACGCCCGCTCCCCGACGAAGCGCATGGCAACGCCGCAAGAAGTCGCCGACACCATCCTCTACCTCGCCTCCGACCAAGCCAGCTTCGTCAACGGCGCCATCCTCTCGGTCGACGGCGGCGGTGTGTGTGGGTTTTGAATCCAAAGCCTCTCCCTTCAGGGGGAGGGAGACTCTCTCCACGAGGAGACCGACCATGACCGATACCCATGAAGGTGGCTGCGTCTGCGGCGCCGTGCGCTATGTAACGAAGGGCGACCCGCTGCGCGTCAGCCTCTGCCATTGCACCTGGTGCCAGCGCCGCACCGGCACGGCCTTCGGGACTGAGGCCGTGTTCGCAGCCGAGAACATCGCCTTCACCGGCACCGCCCCCAGCGTCTACCGCCATATCTCCGATCTCTCCGGCCGCTGGCTCGACCAGTTCTTCTGTCCGCGCTGTGGCAGCAATCTCGGCCTGACCCTCGAAGCCGTCCCCGGCATCCGCAGCATCGCCGCCGGCACCTTCGACGACCCCACCTGGCTCAACGCGACCGGCGTTCCCTTCCGCCACATTTTCATGCGCTCGGACCACGGCTGGGCGGACGTGCCGGAGAGCATGGAGCAATACGAAATGCATTTCAGGAAGTAGGGCGTGCTCTCAACCGTCATGCCCGGGCTTGGCCCGGGCATCCACGAGTTTCTATCTTCGACCACATGCAAACTCGTGGCTGGTCGGAGGAGGCAGCTTCCCAGCGCCAATTGCCATAGTCACCGCCCCGCCGACAGGCTAATAAGGCCGGACCTCGCCCAACCCAGATCGTGTCATGACCCCCCAATCCCGCGGCATTCTCCTTTACCTCTCCGGCGTCGCGCTGTTCGCGGCGAATGATGCGCTGGGCAAGTGGCTCGTCACCGACTACTCGGTGGCCGAGTTGATGCTGATCCGCTCGTTGGGGTCGATCGTGCTCATCGTGGGGCTGATGCGCGCGACGGGGGCGACGCTCCGATTGCCGCCGGGGCAGGGGTGGCTGCATGTGGTGCGCATCCTGCTGCTCTCGGGCGACAGCTTCTCGTTTTATTTCGCGACCAAGGCGCTGCCCTTGGCCGACGTCATGACCTTCTACATGTCGGCGCCGCTCATCATCACGGCGGGGTCGGCTTTGCTGCTGCATGAGAAAGTGGGCGTCAAACGCTGGGGCGCCATCATCGTCGGCTTCGGTGGTGTCGTCATCGCCTTGCAGCCGACCAGCGCCGCCTTCTCGCCCTCGGCCTTGGTGGCGCTCTTTGGCGCGGCGTGTTTTGCGCTGGCGCTCGTCATCACGCGGCGCCTGCGCGATTGCCATTGGCTGACGCTCGTCGCCTGGCAGTTCATCGGCTGCGGCATCGTCGGCGTGGTGGCGACGCCGTTTGATTGGGCGATACCGACACCGCTCGATTTCTTCCTCATGGCGGTAGTGGGGCTGGTCGCCTGCGGCTGCTTCATGCTGGTGACGAAGGCACTCAGCCTTGCCCCCGCATCCCTGCTGGCACCGTTCCAATACACCGCCATCGTCTGGGCGACGATCCTCGGCTGGATCTTCTTCGGTGACACGCCGACACCGCCCATCATCATCGGCAGCCTCATCATCATTGCTTCCGGCCTCTTCGTGCTCTATCGCGAGCGCACGCTGAAGGTGGCGGTCAATGAGCGGGTCGAGCCCATCCCCTGAATTGGCTTTCCCCCGGCGCTTCAGCGGTTTGGAAAGTCGAAGCCCATCATGATCATGTCGACGGTGTTTCCGTCGGACGCCAATGGCAGCAGGAGCATGCCATAGCGAAAGTACTGGCCTTCAATGACGACGGAGCGACGCACCATCAATGGTACGCGCTCCAAGGCAACCTTGCTCATGATGTCTTTTATGAAGGCTCGCGATGGAACGCGCGGGAAGTCCTCTACGAAGGTGTTGGTTGGATCAAGGCCAAACCGCGTCACCCATTCGGTGCCGACCAGCCGAAAACGAAAGCGCAGCGGACCTGAGAGAACGTCGAGTATCACAATCCGGCCGAGAAGCTTGCGCATATCCAGCGGGTCGAAGGCGGCACGGGCGGGGAGCCGGCCTGCCTCGCGCCGGTCGAGCCACAGCGACAGAAGCTGCGAAAGGTCGCCGAGCGCCGCGACGTCATCAACAGTCGGGTCGGTGATACTTGTGTAATCGTCGAGTTCGCTCATCGTGTCTTCCCCCGAACGTACGATGGTCGATCAAGACGATATTACATGTCGGCGCTCAATTTTGCGGATCACCAATTTTGCGGATCATCTGTCGCTGTCGGCCCTCCGCCATCATCGCAACCAATGTTGTTCCTGAATTGTTCTTGACAAGTTATATAGGAATGTGTTACTAATTGCCTTGCGCGCCCATTGAGTATTGAAACGACCTGGAACGGCTCGGCTGTCCCCGGCACAGGCTTGCTTTGCCGCTCTCTCATGAAGGGTGGTCTTTGGCGGGCGCAGGCCGGATCTACCCGGGTTGGTGGCGAATGCTGCCGGCCCCCCTTGGATGCGGCGGGGTTACGCCTCGCATCTCCCCTGGACCTGCAATGGGATAGAGCGGGTCTCCGCAGGGCCGCACCGGATATGCGGCCTCCCCGATCGGGCTGGGTGAGCCGATCCCCCCGGATCCAAGGGACAGCGGATCCCCCCAGAATCGCGGGGACAGGCGATCTCCTGGCGGCGCCGACAGGTGATGCGGCGCCAACGGGCGCGTGAACTGCCCGAGCCTGTTTCAGGGATTTTATTGCCAGTTGCTTTACCGGTGCCGGCGCTTTGGGAGATTGATCACAGCAACCAATGCTCGATGAATGTCGGCCGCGAGACTTCGACCGACGGTTGATCTGGCTCAAAGATTCGCGGCTCCGTTCAGGCATCCTCTTTCGAATGATTCTTGATCGAGGGAAAAGCGCGCATGGGTTCACTCGCCGACAATGACATCACGCCGATCTGGTCCGAGGCTTTTGAAACCGGGGATCCGGAGATCGACCGCCAGCACCAATGTTTGTTGGTGGACAGTGTACGCCTCAAGGCACTCGTCGAAAGGGGTGCTCCGCGGGATGAGGTCATAGCGGCCCTTACCGCGTTGATCGCAGATTGCTCCGCTCATTTTCGCTTTGAAGAGGCGATGCTGCGCAACACCAACTTCCCGCGTGCCGAGGTGCATGCCGGTCAGCATCAGGCGATCGAAGCCATGTTGCAGCAACTCGCCAACATGATCGCCGATCCGAGTGGCACGGCGCCGGAGAGCGACCAGCTTACTATAACCATGGAACAGAAGATCATCGAAATCATCGTGCGTCACGATCTCGATTTCAAATCGCATCTGCTCGCCGTTCATGGGCGCTAGCTCGGCATCAGGTCATCGGAGACGGACTATGCTCAAGACATTCCACAATTTGCGCATCGGCAAACGCATCTTCATTGCCCTCCTGATTCCGATGCTTGGCCTGCTGGCTGTTTCTCTCCTCGCCGTCGCCGATAAATACCGGCTGTGGTCCGAGATGCGGCAGCTGCAATCCATGGCCGAACTGGCGCCGGAGATCAGCGCCTTGGCGCATGAGCTGCAGCGCGAGCGTGGCGCCACCGCCATCTATCTGGGCAGCAAGGGGACATTGTACAAAGCCGAACTCGCCGATCAGCGCCAGGCGACCGATGCGCAGATCTCCACGCTGCAATCAGGCCTTGGGGCGGATGAAATACGGATACTCGGCGCGGTGGCAGGGCCAGCCGGAGATGCGATCGAAGCGCTCGCCAAGCTGCCGGAGACGCGCCAGTCGGCGGACGCGCTGGGGATCGGCGTTGCCGACATGGCCGGTTATTACACGCCGATCATTCGTCAGCTTATCGCCAGTGTCGAAAAAATGGCGCCGCTCAGCCAAAACGCGGACATGACGCGCGCCATCCTTGCCTATGCCGCCTTCCTCCAGGGCAAGGAGCGGATGGGCGTCGAACGCGCCATGGGCGGTGCCGGCTTCGGTGCCGGCAAGTTCGATGGCGAACTCTACCGCAAATTCGTCGGTCTGATGGCGGAGCAATCCGCCTATTTCGATCGGTTCAATTCGATGGGTGAGGAGCGACTGACCGGGGCCCTTGCCGAACTGGCCGGCGTGCCGGCATCGGTTGAGGTCGACCGGTTGCGCAGCGTCGCCCTCTCCAGCCTCCAGTCGGGCGATACCCAGGGGATCAAAGCCGGCGACTGGTTTGTCGCTGTCACCAGCAAAATCGACGCGTATGAGAAGGTCGAAGCCGATATCGCCGCCGATCTCGTCGGCCGTGCGCAAGCGTTGGGCAATGTGGCCCGCAACGTCCTGCTTTACGTGCTGGCCGCTGCCAGTCTGCTGCTCGCCGTTACCGTCCTTCTCGGCATGTCGATCGCGCGCGGCATCACGCGACCGATCGCGCGGATGACGTCGGTCATGACGCAGCTTGCCGCCGGCGACCATTCCGCGACCGTTGAGGGGCTTGGTCGCGGCGATGAAGTGGGTGACATGGCCAAGTCTGTCGAGGTGTTCCGCGAAAGCATGATCCGGGCCGATCAATTGGCGGAGGAACAGAACGTGGCGCAGCGCGAGCGGGACAGCCGGCAGGCCAAAGTGAATTCCTATATCGGCCAGTTTGAACTGACCATCCGCAGCGTTCTCGATGGTCTCAGCCATGCTGAAGAGGTGATGGGCACCACCGCCGTGGGCGTGGACAAGGGTGCCGCCGACACGCGCAATGAATCGGCCTCCGTCGCTGCAGCCGCCGAAGAATCGAGCACCAATATTCAATCTGTCGCAAGCGCCACGGAAGAACTCGCTGCCTCGATCGACGAGATCAGTCGGCAGATCAACCAGTCGGCGGAGCTGACCAACACCGCCGCCGGCATCGCCGACAGCACGGGGCAGAAGATGACGGACCTGGTCGGTACCGTGGGCAAGATCGGCGATATCGTTCGCCTGATCACCGACATTGCCGAGCAAACAAATCTGCTGGCTCTCAACGCGACGATCGAGGCTGCCCGTGCGGGTGAAGCCGGCCGTGGTTTTGCGGTCGTCGCCAATGAAGTGAAATCGCTCGCCAATCAAACCGCCAAGGCGACCGAGGATATCGGCCGCCAGATCAATGAGGTCCAGGCCGCGACTGGGGATACGGCGCAGTCAATTCATCAGATCATGGAATCGGTTAAGCAGATCAACGAGGTCTCTTCCTCCATCTCGGCAGCGGTCGAAGAGCAGGGCGCCGCCACGGCCGAGATCGCGCGCAATGTCGAACAGGCCTCGGTCGGCAGCGCCATGGTGACGACCAGCATCCACCGCGTTCTCTCCTCCGCCGAAAGATCCGCCGGCCTTGCCGCAGATATTTCGGTTTCCTCGGGCGATCTCTCGACGCAGACCGCCACGCTGAAACAAAATGTCGCCAGTTTCCTCGATAAGGTGCGCAAAGCCGACGGTGGCGATGCGGGCGACCTGGTCGAATGGAACGACAGCCTGACCATCGGTCAGAAGGAGATTGACGACGAACATGGTCAGATCGTGGCGACCATCAACGATCTGCACCGCGTCATTTCATCCGGTGCCGGTGCTGCCCGGGTCGAGGCCAGCTTCCGGCGGATGATGGAATACACGCATACCCATTTCTCGCACGAGGAAGCGCTGATGGATGCGCGGCATTTTCCCGAATTGGCGGAACACAAGCGCGCCCATGACAACTTCGTGCGCCGCCTCAATCAGCTACATGATCGCTTCCAACAGGGCCATCGGGCAGCCGGGACGGACCTGCTCAATCTGCTCAGCAGCTGGTGGATGACGCATATTTCTACCGCGGACACCCAGCTCGCGCAGTTCTTACGCGGTGCGACAGCCCGGGCGGCTAGCGCCAGATAGAATCGTTTATTGCGATTATTTTCCTGCACGCGCCTTGGCGCTGGCTTCCGGAATCGCGGTGTCGAGATAGGTGTTGCAGAGGCCGGTCAGCTGATCGAGATGCTCGGTGAAGAAATGCGAGGCACCCGGCACGATCTGGAAGTCGATCTTGATGCCGCGCTGATGGCTGAGCTTGGTCACAAGCTTCTGCACCGATTCCTGCGGCACTACCGAATCCTGGTCGCCCTGGATGACGAGGCCGGAGGAGGGACAGGGGGCGAGGAAGGAAAAGTCATAGATGTTGGCGGGCGGCGCCACCGAGATGAATCCGGAGATTTCGGGTCGGCGCATCAGCAACTGCATGCCGATCCAGGCGCCGAAGGAGAAGCCGGCGATCCAGCATTGTGGGGCGTTGGGGTTCCAGGTCTGCAGCCAGTCGAGGGCCGCCGCGGCGTCCGAAAGCTCGCCTTCACCCCGGTCGAACTTGCCCTGGGAGCGGCCGACACCGCGGAAATTGAAGCGCAGGACCGAAAATCCCCGCTGCTGGAAGGTCTGGTACAGGCTGTAGACGACCTTGTTGTTCATCGTCCCGCCATGCTGCGGGTGCGGATGTAACATCAGCGCTATAGGGGAATTAGGGGTACTCGCCTGCTGATAGCGGCCCTCAAGCCGGCCTTCCGGCCCGTTCATAATGATTTCAGGCATCTTCTGTCCAATAAGCGCTATATGTCAGCAGGTTACGGGTTGGCAGGCAAGGCTCGCGAGAAGCCTTAGTTGACATAAGTATATGGAAAACAACCGGCCAAACCCTTTTGTCAGACGATCAATACTTGATCGGCGTAGTCAGGCATATTATATCACCTGCGAACGGTGACCTCCGTCATCTTCCGGGCCCATAGTTGAGTTCATGGATCAGCTATTGGCCGAAACCGACGGCGCGCTAATAAACACGATGGCGATGATGTTTTTCAAGAACATTGCGGTTGAGCTCGACGCAATCAAGGCCCGGGATCCGGCTGCCCGGTCCCGCCTGATGGTGGCGCTCACCTATCCGTGTTTCCATGCCATCCTGCTGCATCGGGTCGCCCGGCCGGTCTATCTGGCCGGTTTTCCGACCCTTGCCAGAATAATTTCCCAATTCTCCCGCTTCATCACGGGTATCGAGATTCACCCCGGCGCCCAGATCGGCAAACGCTTCTTCATCGACCACGGCATGGGTGTCGTGATCGGCGAGACGGCGATCGTCGGCGACGATGTGACGCTCTATCACGATGTGACCCTGGGCGGTATTTCGCCGGCCATCAATTCCGCGGCCCAGGTCAATGTGAAGCGCCACCCGACCCTCGAAGACGGCGTCATCATCGGTGCCGGCGCCCAGGTGCTGGGTGACATCATCGTCGGCAAGGGCGCCCGCGTCGGCGGCAATGCCGTTGTCATCAAATCGGTCCCGGCCAATTCGGTGGCGGTCGGCGTGCCGGCGCGCATCGTCATGCCCAAGGAATGTGGCAACGAGTTCGCGGCCTATGGCCTGCCGACCCAGGATCTGCCCGATCCGGTGGCGCGCGCGATCGAAGGCCTGCTCGACCAAATCTCGCGCCTGCAATCGCGCATCGATGCGCTGGAAAGTGATCACCAGGGATTTGCTGCCGGCACCGCCGGTCAGCCGACGGATGGTAACGGTCACGAAGCGGCGGGCGGCGATGTGCGCCGCTTCGGCCGAAACTGATAAAGCTTTAGGAGACGTGTCATGAGATTGAGCACCAAGGGCCGCTACGCCGTCATGGCGCTTGTCGACCTTGCGACCAACAGCCAGGGCCGGCCCGTGTCGTTGGCCGACATCTCCGGCCGGCAGGAGATTTCGCTCTCCTATCTCGAGCAGCTTTTCGCCAAGCTCCGTCGCGCCGGTCTGGTGAAGTCGGTGCGTGGTCCGGGCGGCGGCTATCTGCTGGCCCGTTCGGCCGACGACACCCGCATCGCCGACGCGATCCTCGCTGTCGATGAGCCGATCCGTGCCACGCGTTGTAAGCCGAACACGGCGACCGGCTGTCATTCTGACAAATCGCGCTGCTTGACCCACGATCTTTGGGAGGAGCTGTCGCGTCAGATCCATCTGTTCCTGAGTTCGGTTTCCTTGGCCGATGTCGTCGAGCGGCGTGTGCTCGGCACCGCGCATAAGGTCGAGGGGGCCGTCGCCACAAATGGTGCGGCGCTACCGGCCGAATCCTCGGCGGCAGCTGCGGAGTAGACAGGCATCACCATGACCCGCGGCATCTACATGGACTGGAATGCGACCGCTCCGCTGCGCTCCTCTGCGCTGGCGGCGATGTCGGCCGCGTTGCAGGAGGTCGGCAATCCGTCCTCCGTCCATGCCTTTGGTCGCCGCGCCCGCGCCTGGGTCGATCATGCCCGCGATGCGGTGGCAAATCTCGTCAATGCGCGTTCGCCGCTGGTGACCTTCACCTCCGGCGGGACAGAGGCCAATAACCTGGCGCTCCATGCACGCCAGGGCCGCCCGCTTATCGTCAGCGCTATCGAGCATGAATCCGTGTTGCGTCCGGCACGCCTTGCCGGTGCGCAGATCGCGCGGGTGAGCCGCAATGGCGAGATCGATGTGGCGCATCTTGCCTATCTCATCGACAAGGCCGAGCGGCCGGCTTTCGTTTCGGTGATGCTCGCCAATAACGAGACTGGCGTCATTCAGCCGGTGGCCGAGATCGCACGTGTTGCGAAGTCGAAGGGCGCGCTGGTGCATTGCGATGCCATACAGGCGGCGGGCCGTGTGGCCGTCGATATCAACGAACTCGGCGTCGATTACCTGACGCTCTCCGCCCACAAGATCGGCGGACCGCAGGGTGTCGGCGCGCTGATCCTCGGCGGTGATCTGCCGGTCGAGCCCTTCGTGCAGGGTGGTGGGCAGGAACGCAATCGTCGCGGTGGCACCGAGAATGTTGCAGCCATCGCCGGCTTCGGCGCGGCGGCGGAAGAAGCGGCAACGCTTGCCGATGCGGATCGGATCGCAGCCTTGCGCGATCATCTGGAGGAACGGGTCGCGGGCTTCGGGCTGCCGGTGACGATTTTCGGCCGCGCAGCACGGCGCCTGCCCAACACGACCTGCTTTGCCAGCGGCACCAAGACGGCGGAAACGCTTGTCATGGCGATGGATTTGGCCGGTATCGCCATCTCGGCGGGCTCGGCCTGTTCGTCGGGCAAGGTGCGGCCCAGCCATGTCATCTCGGCTATGGGCTTCGATGCTGCGACATCGGGCTCGGCCATTCGGGTGAGCTTGGGCTGGCAGAATGGCCTGGAAGACATAAATCAGTTTGTAGCGGCCTGGACGCGCGTGCAGCGCGGGAATGCTGCTCGTAGTAGCGACGCTGCGGATGCGCGCATCTCGGCAGCTTGAGTGAATGGAAGGGTGAGTAGGTAAGATGAATATCGCGAACCAGAACATAAAGTCGGCGAACCAGGACAATGCGGGCGTGAATCTCCCGAAGATGCCGATCTATCTGGATTACCAGGCGACGACGCCCTGCGATCCGCGCGTGGTCGAGGCGATGCTGCCTTACTTCACCGAGCATTTCGGCAACCCGCATTCCAGGAATCACAAATACGGCTGGGATGCCGAGGCCGCCGTCGAAAAGGCGCGGGCCCAGATCGCCAGCATCATCAAGGCCGATGAGAAGGAAATCATCTTCACCTCGGGCGCCACGGAATCGAACAACCTCGCCATCAAGGGTGTGGCGCATTTCTACAAGGACAAGAAGAACCACATCATCACCACGAATACCGAGCACAAGTGCGTGCTGGATTCCTGCCGTCATCTCGAGCTCGAAGGTTTCAAGATCACCTATCTGCCGGTGCAGCAGAACGGCCTGATCAATCTCGACGAACTCAAGGCCGCCATCACGCCGCAGACCATGCTGGTCTCAATCATGGCCGTGAACAACGAGATCGGTGTCATCCAGCCGCTCGCTGAAATCGGCAAGATCTGTCGCGAGAAGGGTGTGTTCTTCCACACAGATGCCGCGCAGGCCGTGGGCAAGATCCCGCTTGATGTCGACGCGATGAAGATCGATATGCTCTCGATCTCCGGCCACAAGATTTACGGGCCGAAGGGCATCGGTGCGCTCTATATCCGCCGCAAGCCGCGTGTGCGCTTGGAGGCGTTGATCCATGGCGGTGGCCAGGAGCGTGGTTTCCGTTCCGGCACGCTGCCAACCCCGCTTTGCGTAGGGTTGGGCGAAGCCTGCGCCATTGCCGAGAAGGAAATGGGCGCCGAGGCCGATCGCCTGAAGAAGCTGCAGCAACGCTTCCTCGACGGCGTTCGCGCCAAGCTTGATGAGGTCTATCTCAACGGCGATGCCGAACACCGCATCCCGGGCAACCTCAACCTTTCCTTTGCCCATGTCGAGGGCGAGGGCCTGATGATGGGGATCAAGGATCTCTGCGTTTCGTCGGGTTCTGCCTGCACCTCGGCTTCGCTGGAGCCCTCCTATGTGCTCCGCGCACTGGGTGTCGAAATCGAGATGGCGCATACTTCGCTCAGGATCGGCATCGGCCGATTCACGACGGAGCAGGAAGTTGACTATGCCGTCGAACATATCGTTCAGGCGGTGCAGCGTTTGCGTGAGATGAGCCCGTTGTGGGAAATGGCGCAAGCGGGCATCGATATCAAATCGATCCAGTGGGCCGAACACTAATCAGTCGGGCACTGCGAAGAGTTCAAAGGAGCACATCATGTACAGCGATAAAGTCGTCGATCACTACGAGAACCCCCGCAATGTCGGCGGTTTTGCGAAGGAAGAAGCGGGCATCGGCACGGGCCTCGTTGGCGCACCGGCTTGCGGCGACGTCATGAAGCTGCAGATCAAAGTCGGTGCCGACGGTCGCATCGAGGATGCGAAATTCAAGACCTTCGGCTGCGGCTCGGCCATCGCCTCGTCCTCGCTCGCCACCGAATGGGTGAAGGGCAAGACGCTTGACGAAGCGGCGAGCATCAAGAATACCGAGATCGCTCAGCATCTCGCTCTGCCGCCGGTGAAGATCCATTGCTCGGTCCTTGCCGAGGATGCGATCAAGGCCGCGATCAAGGACTACCGCGAGAAGTCGGGCGCTGGTGAGAAGGCTGCAGAATGACCGAAGTCACCACTGCAACGCCGGCAGCGACGCCGGTAGCATCGGGGGCCAAGCCGCGACGTCCGAAACCGGCCGCCATGACCGTGACGCCGGCTGCGGCCGCACGTGTACAGGAGCTGCTCGCCAAGCGCGGTAAGCCGTCGGTTGGCATCCGCATCGGCGTGCGCTCGAAAGGTTGCTCGGGTCTCTCTTATACGATCGAATATGCCGACGAACGTGGCCCGGCCGATGAGTCGGTCGAGCAGGAGGGTGTCACCATCCTGATCGACCCCAAGGCCTCGCTGTTCATCTTCGGCACGGAGATGGATTTCGTAGAAGAGAAGCTGCAATCCGGTTTTGTCTTCCGCAATCCGAACGAGAAGGGACGCTGCGGCTGCGGCGAATCCTTCCACGTCTGAGCGAACACTATGTCTGTGGTCCAGAACATCGGCGGGACCGGAACGCCGGGCGGTGCTGAATTCGTGCCATGCTGGTCCTGCAAGGGACCGGTAGCGAGCCGCGCGCTCTTTTGCCATACCTGCGGCGCCATCCAGGCGCCCGGTTCCACGGATCACTTCACGCGTCTGGGGATCGAACGCAGCTTCGACGTCGATGATGACAAGCTGGAAAAGCAGTATCTCGGCTTCCAGCGCGTCCTGCATCCCGACCGCTTCGCCGGCAAGCCGGCCAAGGAACGCGCCATGGCCGAGGCACAGGCGGTGGCCCTCAACGAGGCTTATGCGACGCTGGACGACCCGCTGAAGCGCGCCACCTATCTGCTGCGCTTGAAGGGCGTCCTTTCGGAAGCTGCCGCCGACAAGACGGTCAACGATCCGGCGCTGCTCATGGAGGCGATGGAAAAGCGCGAGGCGCTGGCCGAAGCGGAAAGCGCCGACGCCATCGAAAAGCTCACCGTCGAGGCGGCGGGTGATGCGATCCAATTGCTGAGCGACATCTCGAAAGCATTTGCCAGCGACGATCTGACAGCTGCCAATCGCGCGACGCTTCGCCTCAAATATCTGCGCAAATTCCTGGAGGAAGCGCGCCTTCGCCGCGCCGCGTTGGAAGACTGATGCTACTGCAGATTCACGAACCCGGCGAGACGCCGGAACCCCATGCCCTGGAGCGCAAACAGGCGATCGGCATCGATCTCGGCACGACCAACTCCGTCGTCGCCATGGTGACAGGCGAGCACCCGGAAGTGCTGCGCGACGCGACCGGTGACGGCCTGGTGCCCTCGGTTGTCTCCTACGCCTATGATGAGCCGGCCGTGGGCCGCCAGGCGCTCAGCGACCTCGCCGAATATCCTGATTTTGTCATATCTTCGATCAAGCGGCTGATGGGTCGTGGCGCTCAGGATGTGAAGCGCCTTGCCGGTGCACTGCCTTACGAGATCGCACCGCAGGAAGAGGGCAAGAGCGGCATGGTACGCCTTAAGGTGGGCGACCAGATCCTGACGCCCGTCGAGATTTCCGCTGACATCCTGAAAGCTCTCAAGACCCGCGCCGAGATCAGTCTCGGTCATAAGGTGGAGAAGGCGGTCATCACCGTGCCGGCTTACTTCGACGATGCCGCGCGCACCGCGACGAAGGATGCTGCACGTCTCGCTGGGCTTGAAGTGCTGCGCCTCGTCAACGAACCGACGGCCGCGGCACTGGCCTATGGTCTCGACAGTGCTGCCGAGGGAATCTACGCCGTCTACGATCTGGGCGGTGGCACCTTCGACATCTCGCTCTTGAAATTGCAGAAGGGCGTGTTCCAGGTTCTCGCCACCGGCGGCGATGCGCAGCTTGGCGGCGATGATTTCGATCATGCCCTGGCCGATTGGGCGATGCGCCGCACCGGCATTCAAGGCTTGACCTCGGGCGAAGCGAAAATCCTGCTCCAGGCGGCGCGTGCTGCAAAGGAACGCCTGACCACCGCATCGGGCGCGGAACTCAAAGCCAAGGTCGCGGGCCATGACGTGCGCCAGTCGATCGATCGCGGCACCTTCGAGGTTCTCATCGAACCGCTGATCGGCCGCACCTTGCGCGCCTGCCGTCAGGTGCTGGAAGACGCCAAACTCACCGCCGCCGATGTGAAGGGCGTGGTGCTGGTGGGCGGTTCGACCCGCGTGCCGCTGGTTCGTGCGTTCGTTGCCGATTTCTTCAAACAGCAACCTTTGGCGGATATCAACCCCGATGAAGTGGTGGCGGTTGGCGCAGCCCTTCAGGCGAAGGCGCTGACGCAAGGGTCGGACACGTTGCTGCTCGACGTCATTCCCCTCTCGCTCGGGATCGAGACGATGGGCGGCATCGTCGAGAAGGTGATCGATCGCAACACGGCGATCCCGGTCACCAAGGCGCAGGATTTCACCACCTATCAGGACGGCCAGACCGGCATGCTGATTCATGTGGTGCAGGGCGAGCGCGAGACCGTCGATGCCTGCCGCTCGCTCGGGCGCTTTGAGCTCAAAGGCATTCCGCCGATGGTGGCGGGCGCGGCGCGCATCCGCGTCACCTATGCGGTCGATGCGGATGGGTTGCTCACGGTGAGTGCCGAGGAAAAGACGACCGGCGTCAAATCCGAGATCGCGGTGAAGCCCAGTTACGGCCTCAGCGATGACGAGATGGCCGACATGCTGCGCGACAGCCTCACCTTTGCCCGCGAGGATATGGAAAAGCGGCTGCTGCTCGAAGCCCGGGTGGAGGCGGAGCGGGTGCTTCTCGCCCTCAATGCGGCCTTGAAGGCCGACGGCGCCCTGCTGACCCTCGCGGAACGGAATGAGATCGAGCGGGTGGCGCAGAAGGTCAGGGATGCCATCGCCGGTGAGGATCGCGACCGGGTCCATAACGCCATGGAAGAATTGGACCGGGCGACCCATGCTTTCGCCCAAAAGCGCATGGACCGGGCCATTCAGGGGGCCTTGAAGGGCCAGCGGCTTGACGAAGTTGAAGCCGGTATGGCACCTGACACCCCGAATTGATGGTCAAATTGATGGATTTCGGGCCCGGAAGACCGGGTTCCTGTTGGAGATAAAGACAAAATGGCGAAGATGACGTTCGTGAAGCAGGATGGAACCCGGGTCGAGTGCGAGGCCCCGCTGGGTCTTTCCGTGCTGGAAATCGCCCATCGCAACAATATCGACCTCGAGGGTGCGTGCGAGGGATCGCTCGCCTGCTCGACTTGCCACGTGATTATCGATCCGGAATGGTATGACGTCCTCAAGGAAGCGAGCGAGGATGAGGAAGACATGCTCGACCTCGCCTTTGGCCTGACGCATACCTCGCGCCTCGGTTGCCAGATCAAGATGACGGAAGAGCTCGACGGCCTGGTCGTCAGCCTGCCGGCGGCGACCCGTAACATGCAGGTCGGCTGAAGGGTTCTCTCATCATGGCGAAGAAGCTGCGCTGGACCGACGTGCACGACATCGCCATCGAGCTCGAAGACCTGCATCCCGATGTTGACGTGGTCAATCTGCGCTTCACGGATCTCTGGAAGTGGGTGCAGGAGATTCCCGATTTCGAGGATGATCCCAATAAGAGCAACGAGAAGATCCTCGAAGCCATCCAGATGGCCTGGCTCGAGGAACGTGAGTAACAAAGGTCTCATTGTCATCCCCTGCGAAGGCGGGGGATCCACGAGTTCGTTTCTTTGTGATATTGGCAAACTCGTGGATGGCCCGCCTGCGCGGGCCATGACAGTTTTGGGGATTGAGGCTGTGCCGCATGAGCAACAATAGCGGTCTTGCCCGGCTCCTCGCCAAACCCTGGATCGATCCCCTGTGCCTGTGGGGCATGGGTTGGCTGCTGCCGGCGGCGCGCTGCTGGGCGGCGGCGGGTACCGGCGATGTCGATGAATTCGCCAAGACGCTGAAGCTGCATGCGGTGCCGAGCGGTATTGCGGCGCGCGTGCAACAGACCGCGGAACTGGGGCGCATCTCGGCAACCGCGCAGGCGCGCTGGATCGAGGCGGCTTTCGGTCACGGGCGCGACCTCTTAAGTGCCGAACGCGCGCGACGCGAGGCGGCGCATAATTATCTCGGGCATCGCTTCAACTATATCTGGTTCGCGCGCCGCGCCGGCGTGCCGGCAGTGCAGGTCGACATGCCCGTGCCGGCGGAGCTCGACAAGGTGACGGGAGCCCAAACGCCGGATTCGTTTTTCGCGCTGCCCAACGCTCTGCCCACGGTCGAGATGAGTCATGTGATCGAGCATGATGACGTGCGCGAATACTGGCTGCGTTTCCCGTCGCCGGACGCCGCCGCCGACACCTGCTGGGTGCATGTTTATGAAGGCAGGCAGAAGAACCTGCCGAGCCTGATCTTCGGCCATGGCTTTGCCATGGAGATGGAAATGATGCGCGGCGATCTTCGTGGCTATCGCGGCCTTGCAGCACTCGGTTGCCGCATCCTACTGCCCGACGCACCGGGGCATAACCGCCGCACCCGTGCCGGGCTTTATGGTGGTGAGAGTTTCATGCGTCGGCCACCGCTTTCCGGCCTCATGCATTTCCGCCAGACGGCGCGGGAGCTCGGGGTCATCGTGGATTGGTGCCGAAGCAATGGCAGTCCGCATGTGGCGCTGGGCGGCACCAGCCTTGGGGCGCTCACGGCGCAGGTGCTGGCCGAGCGCATGGGGACTTGGGCCGCGAACAGCCGGCCCGACACGCTGATGCTGCTCACCACCACGGACAAGGTGAGCGCGCTCACCTTCAACTCGTCGCTGGCCACGATCACCCGGATCGACGAGGCCGCCAAGCTTGCGGGCTGGGGCGAAGCGGAAGTGGCCGCCATGGCACGCTTCACCGATAGCGGGGCAAGGCCACCCATCGACCCTGCCCGGATCGTGCTGCTGATCGGCACCAGGGACGACGTCACCCCCTATGACGGCGGCCGGCGCATGGCGGAAAACTGGCGAATCCCTGCGGAAAACCTGTTCGTGCGTGAGCAGGGTCATTTCTCCGCCGCGATAGGATTGGAGGCCGATCCCGCCCCCTTTCAGCGCACGATAGCCTTGCTGAAGGGGCATTTGGGCGCTTGAGCAGCCCGGTGGTATAAGCTCGACCCATGAACTCGCTCGGTTTTCATAAGGCACCCGCCGATACCCGCGTCGTCGTCGCCATGTCCGGCGGTGTCGACAGCTCCGTTGTGGCCGCCCTCCTCAAGGAGCAGGGCTATGACGTGGTCGGCGTGACGCTGCAGCTTTACGACCACGGTGTGGCGTTGGCGCGCAAAGGTGCCTGCTGCGCCGGCCAGGATATCTATGACGCGCGGATGGTGGCCGAGCGGCTGGACTTCCCGCATTACGTCCTCGATTACGAGAGCAAATTCTCCGATGCGGTGATGCAGGAATTCGCGGATTCCTACCTCAAGGGTGAGACGCCGATCCCCTGCGTGCGCTGCAATCAGCGGGTGAAGTTCCGCGACCTCCTCGAACAGGCCCGCGATCTGGGCGGTGATTGCCTGGCGACTGGGCATTACGTGCAGCGCGTGATGACCGAGCATGGCGCCGAGCTGCATCGCGGCGCCGACCCGACGCGCGATCAGAGCTATTTCCTGTTCGCCACCACGCAGGCGCAGCTCGACTATTTGCGCTTTCCCCTGGGCGACATCCCCAAGACCGAGACGCGCGCCTTGGCTCAGCGCTTCGGTCTCGAGGTCGCCACCAAGCCGGACAGCCAGGACATCTGTTTCGTGCCCAACGGCAATTACGTCAGCGTCGTCGAACGTCTGCGCCCCGGTGCCGCCGAGCCTGGCGAGATCGTGCATGTCGATGGCCGCGTCATGGGGCAACATCAGGGCATCGTGCATTACACGATCGGCCAACGCCGCGGCATCGGCGTCAATGAGAAGAGTACGAATAACGAGCCACTCTATGTCGTGCGCATCGATGCGGCGACGCGGCGTGTGATCGTCGGCCCGAAGGCGAGCCTTGCGCGCGATGTCGTCACCTTGCGCGAGATGAATTGGCTGGGCCGTGCCGATGAGGCGATGCAGAGCGTCGCGGTCGATGTGAAGCTGCGCTCGATGAGTGCTGCTGCACCCGGGCACCTTACCATCGGTGCCGATGGTGCGGCCGAGATCGTGCTCGAGAGCCCTCAATTCGGTATCGCGCCGGGCCAGGCAGCCGTCGCCTATCAGGGTGACCGGGTCATCGGCGGCGGGTGGATTGCGGCGACGGCCAAGCTCGGGCAGGATATTGCCGCTGAATAAACGGGCAGGGGATTCCGGATGAACGTCGAGGAACTGGTCGAGGAAATGCGTCGCCGGGCCGGGCAGAATCTGAAACTCGGCTACAAGGTGAAGTTCGTGCTGGGCGATGAGGGCATCATCTCCTGGGACGGCACCGAGCATCCCCCGGTGATCGAGGAAGGGGATAAGGGCGATGCCAACACGACCATCACCATCACCCCGGAAAACCTCGAAAAGCTGATGGCCGGGAAGCTCGACCCGACGCTCGGCTACATGACCGGCAAGCTCAAGGTCGAGGGCAGCATGGGGGTCGCCCTGAAGCTCACCTCGATGTTCTCGGATTGAGGCGAATCCCGCTTTAATCCCAAGGGTTTGCGTAATCCTTGACAGTGGCCCCAAGGCCCCTATATACGCTTCCCCGACCGGCCGGGCGCAATACCCCGGCGCAGGCGTGTGGCACCGTAGCTCAGCGGTAGAGCAGGGGAATCATAATCCCTTGGTCGGCGGTTCAAATCCGTCCGGTGCTACCATTTCCTTCTTTCAAGCCATGCTCTGATCAGGGTGCCGTCCGGCCCCTTCCTTGCACGCCGGTTGGGGTTGCCATGCGGAAAGACTTTTGCGGTCTCGATTTCGGGACGTCGAATTCGACCCTGGGCCTTGCCGCCGGCAATGGCGTCGCCCTCTGCCCGCTGGAGGGGGAGAGTGTGACGCTGCCCAGTGCGATCTTCTTCGATTACGAAGACCACAAGGTGCGCTTCGGGCGCGAGGGGATCGGCGCCTATATCGAGGGGACCGAGGGGCGCCTGATGCGGGCGCTGAAAAGCGTGCTGGGGTCGAGCCTCATCGACGAGACGACCCTGGTGCAGCGCAAGCGCGTCGCCATGCGCGATGTCATCGGCATGTTCATGCGGCACCTCAAGGCACAGGCCGAGCGCCATCTGGGCCATGCGATCGAGCATGTGGTGCTGGGCCGGCCCGTGCGCTTCGTCGACGAGGATGACGCGGCCGACGCCCGTGCCGAGGCAGAGTTGATCAGCATCGCCAAGGCGCAGGGCTTTCATCATGTCGAGATGCAGTTCGAGCCGGTGGCGGCGGCCCTTGCCTATGAACAGTCATTGGAGCGCGAGGAGCTGGCGCTGATCGTCGATCTGGGCGGCGGTACCTCGGACTTTGCCGTGGCGCGCCTGTCGCCGGAGCGGGCGCGGGCGCCTGACCGCGCCGGCGACATCCTGGGGCGCAGCGGCGTCCATATCGGCGGTACCGATTTCGACCGGCGCCTCAGCCTCCGCCACGTCATGCCGCATCTGGGCTATGATGCGCTGATCGGCGCGAAGAAGCTGCCGATGCCGAGCCATCTCTATCATGATCTCGCGACCTGGCATCGCATCCCGACGCTCTACACCCCGCAGAATATCAATTACCTGCGTTCGATCCTGTTCCAGGTCGACCGGCCCGACCTCATCGAGCAGTTGATCGAGGTGTTTGTCGAGCGCAAGGGCCACCGCATCGCGGCTTCCGTCGAAGCGGCGAAGATCGCGTTGTCGGAACAGACGGAAGTGACGCTGCCCATTCCGCTGGACCCCGTGGTTGAGACGGTTCTGCATCAGGGCGATCTCGATCATGCGGTCTATGAGGACGCCTTGCGGATCGTGCAGGCGATCGACGCGTGTTTGCACGCGGCCGGTATTGCTGCCGCAGACATCCAATCGGTCTTCCTGACCGGTGGCTCGACCGCCGTGCCGGAGATCCGGCGCCAGGTGCTGGGGCATCTGCCCAACGCGCAGCCGGTGACAGGCGATCTGTTCGGCAGCGTCGGCCTGGGCCTCGCCGTCGATGCCGCGCGGAAGTTCGCGTGAAAAGCCTGTCCCCCCATGTCGATTGGTCGTAGGTTGAGCGTTCGTCGAAACTGTCTTTGCCGCGTTTTCATCACGTTCGGCAGCAATTGGGTGCCCGCTTGAGAAAACCGACCCGGCCGCAAGGTCGCCCGCAACCCGCCGCACCCGCGCGACCGCCCCAGGGCGGGAAGCCGTCGCAAGTTGGAAAGCCGGACACCCGTCCAAGCAATAAGGCGGCCGGCGGCAAGCCGAAGCCGGCGCCCCAGGTCGAGCGCGAGGATGTGCCGCGCCTCGGCAATGTGTTCGAGATCTTCCTGGTGGCGATCCCAGGTTTTGAAGAGACGCTGGCCGATGAGGCGCGGGAGCTGGGCTTCAAGGAGGTCGCCGTCGCGTCGGGCGGTGTCACGGTGAAGGGCGGCTGGCCGGAAGTCTGGCGGGCCAACCTGATGCTGCGCGGGGCAAGTGCGGTGTTCGCGCGCATCATCTCCTATCCCGTCTTTCACTTGGCGCAGCTCGACAAACGGTCGCGGAAAGTGCCGTGGGACCAAGTGCTGCGCAAGGACGTGCCGGTGCGGGTCGAGGCATCGTGCAAGCACTCGAAGATCTATCATTCGGGGGCCGCGAAGCAGCGCATCGAGACGGCGATTGCGGAAGAACTGGGGGCGGCGATTTCGGACGAGGCCGAGCTCTGTGTGAAGGCGCGGATCGAGGATGATATCTGCACCATCAGTATCGATACATCCGGCGAGAGTCTGCATAAGCGCGGCCACAAGGAAACGGTGAACAAGGCGCCCATGCGTGAGACCCTGGCTTCGCTCTTCCTGCGCCGGGCCGGTTATACAGGTGACGTGCCAGTGCTCGACCCCATGTGCGGGTCCGGAACCTTCGTCATCGAGGCCGCCGAGATAGCACTCGACCTGGCACCCGGCCGCTCACGCAGTTTTGCGTTCGAAAAGCTCAAGGGGTTCAATGCACAGGCCTGGGCCAAATTGCGGGACAGTGTCGCGACGGCTGATGCCAAACCGGATTTCCGCTTCTATGGCTGTGACCGAGATGCGGGTGCCATCGAGATGAGCCGCGCCAATGCCGGACGTGCCGGTGTCGGCGAGATCACGGCCTTCCGGCAATGTGCGGTGAGTGCCGCGACCGCGCCGGGCGGTGCGGCCGGGCTGGTCATTGCCAACCCACCTTACGGACAGCGCATCGGCGACAAGAAGCGGCTCTTTGCACTCTACAAGTCCTTCGGCCAGACGATGCTGGGACGGTTCGGCGGTTGGCGTGTGGCCTTGATTGCCAGCGATGCCGGATTGGCCAAGGCGACAGGCCTGCCCTTTGGTCCGCCGCAGGGGCCGTTCTCCCATGGCGGAACACGGGTCTATCTGTTCCTGACCGAGGCCCTGGCGTAACGTCTTTCGCCTGTAAACGGCCGTTTTTCTCCTGGCAGCGACTCTGTGCGTGCTGGCTGGTTTTGCGCTAGCATGGTGGCAAAGGGGACGGTTGCGGTTTGCGGCCGATATAAGAACAGAGATCACCAGATGTTTTTGAGCGTTTTCGATATTTTCAAGATCGGCATCGGGCCGTCTTCATCGCATACGATGGGGCCGATGACGGCGGCGGTGCGATTTCTCGACCAGCTGCGGGCCCGCGTGGCTAGCCAGGGGGGCGGGAAGCCCGCGAGGCTGCGCGCGACATTGCATGGGTCGCTGGCCTTCACCGGCAAGGGCCATGCGACCGACCGCGCCGTGGCGCTGGGCCTTATCGGCTATACGCCGGCCGGCATCGTGCCGGGCGAGGCTGATGAAAAGCTCGCTAGATTGCAGATGGAGAAAGCCGTGCATCCGGCAGGTTTGCCGGCACTTGGTTTCGATCCCGCCCTCGATATCGTCTTCAATTATGGTCCGCCGCTACCCGGTCATTCCAATGGGCTGATCTTCGAGGCCTTCGATGTCGCCGGCAACACGGTGCTGCGCGAGGTCTATTATTCGATCGGCGGCGGCTTTGTTGTGACGGAAGGCGAGCTCGCCAATCCGGTGAAAGCAGAAGCGGCGGCCCAAGCTGTCGTGCGGCCCTATCCTTTCGATAACGCGGCCGAGATGCTGGAAATGGCAAAAGCCAGCGGCAAGTCGATTGCCACGATGAAGCGCGAGAACGAGCTGCAATCCCAGTCGGGATCCGAGCTAGAGGCTGGGCTGGATCAATTGTGGGCGACGATGAATGGCTGCATCGAACGCGGCCTGTCGCAACAGGGAGAATTGCCGGGCGGGCTACATGTGAAGCGGCGCGCTGCCGTGATCCGCGGGCAACTGGAAAAGGAAAAGGGCACCAATCTGGCGCAACCGCATGTCACCTCCGACTGGCTCAGCGTCTACGCCATGGCCGTCAATGAGGAGAACGCGGCCGGCGGCAAGGTGGTGACGGCGCCGACCAATGGTGCGGCCGGCGTCGTGCCGGCGGTCATTCGCTATTACCTCGACCACTGCGTCGGGGCGGAGCGGGCGCGGGTACCGGAATTTCTGCTGACCGCCGCGGCAATCGGCGGCCTCATCAAGCACAACGCCTCGATCTCCGGCGCTGAGGCCGGCTGCCAGGGCGAGGTCGGCTCGGCATCGGCGATGGCCGCGGCGGGGCTTTGTGCGGTGCTGGGCGGTACGCCGGCGCAGGTTGAGAATGCGGCCGAGATCGCGCTGGAGCATCATCTTGGCATGACCTGCGACCCGGCGGCTGGACTGGTTCAGGTGCCGTGCATCGAACGCAATGGCATCGGCGCCATCAAGGCGGTGGCAGCGGCGTCACTCGCGCTACGTGGCGACGGCTCGCATTTCATGCCACTCGACAATTGCATCGAGGCGATGCGCCAGACCGGCGAAGAGATGAGCACCAAGTTCAAGGAAACCAGCCTCGGCGGCCTCGCGGTCAATCTGCCGGAGTGCTAAGGGCATTCAGAACTCATCTTGTCATGGCCCGCTTTAGGCGGGCCATCCACGAGTGTGTAGGTGGCTGATGAAAGCAACTCGGGGATGCCCCGGCCAAGCCGGGGCATGACAAGAGTTGAACGTTCTATCCCCGCGCGTGGACCGGCCGCAGCTTTGCCAAGGCCGGTGGCAGGTTGGTGTTGAGCCAGTTGCGGATGGCGGCGCGCTTTCTGAAATAGAAGATGCCGGCGCCGATGACGCCGAGGCCGATGCCTGAGAGCGCGATCGGGAAGAGCAGCGAATCCGCAAAGACCTCGTCCGCCAAATGGCCGAGATAGGCGGCGATGCCGAATGCGCCGAAGACCGCATAGACGCGGCGCATGAGGAACACGGAGAGGAAGACGAGACCGATATTGATCAGGCAATAGACGGCCTTGGCAATCTCGCTGTCGCTGTCCTGCATCGTCATCCCGCCCCAGAAGGCGACGATGCCGCAGAGATGCAGCCAGAAGGGAAAATCGCCGGCCGCCCATTTCTTGAGATCGAGGCCGATGGCGACGACCATGAGCGCGAGGCCGAACCACATCGAGACCATCTCGCGCGCATGCCAGTCCCAGTCATCGCCGCGGAAGATCCAAGGCGTCAGATCCATCGACATGAACCAGAGCGAGAGCGCCATGATGGCGGCGATGAAGGGGAAGGGATAGGTGCGCAGCGCCAGAGCACCAACGGCAATCGTTCCGATTTCCATGAAGAGCCAGCTGCCTTTGACCCAGACATAGAAATCGCCATAAGTGTCCGGCGTCTCGAAGCCGCTGGGCCATAGGTCATAGGCAGCCTGGATGCCGAAAATGGCCAGCGGCGTCATGCTGACAGCCACAGCAACGAGAAGCCCCGCCGGTACGCGAAGGCCTGGGCGGTGCCAGAGTTTATGCGCGATGGCCATGGCAATCACGGCGTAGATGATGGCTGTGAAGGTGAGCGCTTTGCCGCCCATCTGCTCGAAAGCGAGTGTCGTGAACAAGCCCATGGCGCCGATGATGATGAGGGCGCCCGCGTACCAGAGTATATGCGAGAAATCGAATTTGGCGGGTTTGGCCGGGTCGACATGGGTGGCGGCGAAAGCCAACAGCTTATCAGCCAAGCCGCGTTCGATGATGCCGGCGGCAATTGCCGCTTCCAGATCGCGTTCGTCGATGCTGCGCATAATGGCAAGCCTCCCCATTCCGACTCGATACGCGTCCCCCAACCCCACTATCGGACAGAAAAATGACCGGACAAAGGGAATTGTCCGGCCGATGTTCCCGGACTATGCCGGGTGAGGGAGGTCAGATGAAACGCAGGTTCTGGCCGAGGCCCTGGCGCTTGGCTTTCTCGAGCAGGGCGTGACCCAGCGCAATGTCGCTGAGGCTCAAACCCCGGTGCCAGAAGAGGTTGGTCTCGCTCTCACTCTGACGGCCGGGCTTTAGGCCGGCGACGATCTGGCCGAGTTCGGCATGCAATGTCTCCTCGGTGAGCTTGTCGCTGTCGACATGCTGGCGGAGTGCCCCGAAGGGCAGGCCCTTGCGGCACTGGCCCCAATCGTCGACCACGATCTTGTCCATGATGTCGGTGAGCGACAGCTCGACGGCACTCATCGTGCCGTAGGGAACGACCAGCGCGCCTTGTCTGATCCAGGCGGTCTTGAGCATCGGTTGGGGTGCCGGAAGGCGCGAGGCCTCGACGACGATGTCGGCATCGACAACACAGGATTCCCAATCGCTGGTGGCGACAACCTTCTTGCCGAGATCCTTGGAGAGGCGTGCCGCAAAGGCATCGCGGCTTTCCGGGCGACGCGAATGCACGCGGATCTCGTCGAAATCGAACAGGCGGTCGAGCAGGCGGACATTCCAATAAGCGGTGCCGCGGGCGCCGACATGGCCCAGCACCTTTGAATTCTTCCGCGCGAGATGCTTGGCGCCCAGCGCCGTGATGGCGCCGGTGCGCATGTCGGTGATGGCGGTCGCATCAAGGATCGCCTTGGGCATGCCGGTCTCGGGATCGAACAGGTTGAGGACCGCCATCTCGGACGGCAGGCCGCGTTCGAAATTTTGGACGAAATCGCCGACGACCTTGACGCCGGCGAGCCCCAGCGGCTTCACCACGCCGCGCAGCACATTGAAATGGCCCTTTGATGAATCCTCCGGCACCAGATGCACGCGCGGCTCGATCACCGTCTGCCGGTTGCCCTGCGCCCGCAAGGCATCCTCGACCGCTGACAATATCTCGTCATCGGTGAGGGCCAGCTTCTCGACATCCGAGCCGTTGAGGAAGGTGATGTGGACCGGCTGCGCGGATGTCATCGGGCTTTCTCCGTTTTACTTCGCTTTGGCGATGAGCAGGTCGGCGCCGACCGTGTAGACGTCCGGTTCCTGCACATCCGCACCGTACACGGTGCGGAAGGCCTTGGGGTTCTTTTCGCGCTGGGCCAGGAACAGTTCAGGCAGAGCCTGGGCGGTGAATTTCGCCACTTCCTGCGAGGAGATCCAGCCATCCTTTGGATCGACGTCGCCTTTGCCTTTCAAGGCCTGGTCGACGAGATAGGTGAGGAAGCCGGCACCCAGTTCAGCGCTCTCCGGTGCCAGCTGATCGCGACGCGTGGCGGTAAGAACCTGGATGCCCGAACTGCGCAATCCGTTGGTGAGGAAGCGCTTCTGGAACGACGACACCGCATAGAAATTCTCGACCGTGCCGCCGGAATAGCAGGCGTCGATGATGACGAAGACGCGCTGGGCGCCGGACTTTTCGAGCGCGCTGCGGATTTCAGTGGCGGATATCCAGCTGTCGGAATCATCGGCTGTGGCGTCGCTGGGCAGGAAGTACCAGTCGCTGTCATCGGTGAGGCCGTGACCGGAGAGGAAGAGGATGACCGAATCCTCCGGTTTCGCCGATTTGAGCTTGCCGAGTGTCCCCAGGATTTGCGCCTTGGTGGCGCGGGCGTCGGTGAGGTCGCTGGCGGCGATATTGGTGAAGACGCTCTGCGAATAGGTCGAGATCGCGGTTTTCACGCGCTCGGCATCGTTGGCCGCGACCTTCAACTGGTATTCCTTGGGCAGCTTGCTATAGACGGAGATGCCGACGGTGATGAGGTTGAGCTGACCCTTGCGGGGCTCGCCGCTGAAGGTCTGGCGCATTTCGGCCTGGTCGCCGGGATTGTCATAGACACCGGTTGAAACTGCCTGGAAGACATTCGGGCCCGGCACCGGCCAGACATTGTAGCCGATGACACGCACATGCTTGCCGTCGATCTCGGCATCCTTCTGCTCGAGGATGGCGCCGACATCGACGATCTTGCCATTATGATAGAGGCGTACATCCTTGATGCCGCCGCCCTGATCGCTGGCGATGACCATCAGCTGATAGGGCTTGTCGCCGGCAAGCTCGGTCGAGATCGGCTCGATCTCGGTCTTGGGCGGCATCGGGAATTTGTCGGTGGGATTGCCGGGGATCTGGCGCAGTTCGCGCTTATCCTTGTCGAGCACGGCGGAAAGCATGCCGGGATCGGAAAAGGCTTGTGTCAGCGAGGTGATGGGGAAGTTCGACTTCTTCACCGCCCAGGCGATACCGCGCAGGCCGCTGGTCGATCCATCGAAGCGGCCCTGTCGGTCAACCAGCGCCCAGCCTTGGCTCGAGATGAAGATCGAGAGTACGAGTTCCTTGGTTTCGGTATCGAAGATCTTGAGCGCGCCGCCGGCATCGACGACGATGACCTTGGCCGCCGCCTCGTCATAAACCAGGCCGATGGCCGGTGTTTCTAGATCGGTAATCTCGTGGCGCTTCTTGCCGGTGGTGGCATCCACGAGCGTGAGTTCTTTGCCGTCGAGGATGACGGCGCTGTTGCCGGTCAGGCCGATGCTGGCGGCGCCGAGCTTGCCGAGATCGCCGCTGCCGCTCTTGGTGCCGAGGCGCGCGAGCTTGCCGTTGCTGCCGATGGCGCCGAGGCTGCCGTCATCGCCGATATGCAGGGCTGCGGGTGCGGCACCGAGATTGCCTTTGGCGGCGGTCGGCTTGCCGGCGGCGTCGAAGGCCGCGAGCGCACCGCTGCTCTCGGCTGCGGCGATGAATTTGCCGTTGGGCGAGACGCTGAGCGCCGCGACGGCGCCGCCGGCCGCTGCCTGCCAAACAGGTTGGCGTGTGTCGAGTTGCCAGGCGGTGAGCTTGCCCGATGCATGGCCGACATAGAGCAGAGCATCGTCGGGTGATCCGGCCAGCGCCGTGACGGCCCCGTTCTTGCCAGGCAAGGTCGCAAAGGCCTTGCCGCTGTGCGGATCAATGAGCTGTACGCTGCCATCGGCCTTGCCGAGGAAGAAGGTGGTGCCGCTGGCGGAGGGAGCGAAAGCGGAGGCACCGGCGGCCTTGATGACGGCCTGCTGGCTGCCGGCCTGGAGGTTCCACAGGCGATAGGCGCCGTCGCTGCCCTGGAGGGCGAAGGTGTTGCTGCCGGTGCCGGTGGCGATGCCGGTCTGCTTCAGGAGCGGCGTCGTGACCTTGAGTTGCGCCTGGGCATAGAGCACGTTTTCAAAGAGATGATCGCCGATGGCGTCGAAGACGTCTTGAGCGCGCGCCGGCGTTTCGAGAACGACCAAGGGCAGCAGGCAGAGCGGCAGAAGCCGTGCAGTGCGCTTGAGAAGTTGGGGCAAAGGGGCGAGGGCGATCATGTGGGTGTTTCCCGTTCCGCTAATACCGTCCCAATAAAAAGGGGCGCGCCCGCCGCAGCGGAACGCGCCCCCATCTTATGCCATCCCAGTCCTAAGCCAACGTGGGCTTCGCGTGGATCAGAAGCGGGCCTTGAACTCGACCTGGCCGCCGATCTGATTCGTCTCCTGGTTCACGACTTCGGCGCGGACGCCGGCGCCGAGCGAGAGCCAATCGTTCACACGACCGCGCACGCCGCCCGAGAGATAGAGGAAATCCTGGTCGCCTTCATCGACTTCCGGGACGTTTTCCGGGAAGACGTGCTCGTACTGGACGCCGAGGTAAGGAACGAAGGGATCGAGATTGTAGCCGACTTCGAATGAACCGACGGCGGTATGCGCGTCGCTGTCGTCATCGCCTTCGGCCTCGAAATCGAGGAGTTCGGTGTAGGAGTAGCGCCAGCCGGCCTTGCCCTTCAGGATGAAGTCGCCGACCGGGGCTGCGGCGTTCAATGCCAATTCGCCCGAGAAGGTCTGGCTGTCGGCATCGACGTCGTCCGTATCATCAGCCGTCGACTTGCCGTCGGTATAGGCGTAGGAGAACATGCCGGTTGCGAAGAAGTAGTTCGCGAAGCGATAGGCGATATAAGGCGAAACCGTGAAGGTATCGGCATAGAAATCCGAATCCGGACCACCGTCCTTGATGTCAATATCGGTCGCCGAGTTAGCATAGGCGCCGGAGATGCCCAGGAAGAAGTTGTCGCCGAAGCGATGGTCGATGCCGAAGGGGATCGTCCAGAGATCGGTGCTGAACTCGCTGCCGGCCTTCTCGATGAGGCTGCCATTGTCGCTGGTGATGTTGGTGTAGGACGGGGTCAACCAGACGCTGTTGGTGTAGCCAGTATCCGGCATGCCCTCGATATCGGAAGTGACGTCATCGCCGATGCGCTTCGAGATCGCATCCGTCACGCGGCAGCTGACCTCGTCACGAATCTTCTTTTCGATTTCGTCATCCGCCCGGGCCAAAGTGGCCGTAACGCCGGAAAGAACGGTGGCGGCGAGCACCAGCCGGAATGATTTTGCCAACAGAGCCATTATCGTCCCTCACGAAAATTATCGTTTAACCGGAATGACTTAGCGTTCACTTCCGGGATTGTGTCTTTTTGTACAGGTGGTCGAATACCGCTTCTAGCGGTCAGTGCCAAGAGCGTCAACACTGGGTTGTGACGTCAGTCACAAACCAATCGACGCTCCGTAGCGCCTAACACGCCCGTGTGGCTATATACGACCTGAGCCGGTCCTGCCGGAAGCTAAGAGAATGCTAAACATGACGAGCAAGTTTAATAAAATCAGATGCTTGATGGCCAGCGGCCTGGCCGTGGCGAGCCTGATTCTGCTCGCACCATTGGCTGTGGCGGCGCCGAAGCCGGTCGCGATCGTCGAGGATTCGCCGCTGACGACCGGGCGCGGCCAGGCATTCGATCTGCTGAACGAGAGCGAAGTCGTGACCCTGGCGCCGGGTGAGACGCTGGTGCTCGGTTATCTCAAATCCTGCACGCGCGAGACCATTACTGGTGGCACGGTCACCATCGGCGCCAAGGAATCCGCCGTCGAGGGCGGCAAGGTGACGCGTGAGAAGACCGAGTGCACCCAGACCAAGTTGGCGCTGACGGCGGACGAATCCCAGCAGAGCGCAACGATTGCCTTCCGCGGGCAGATCAAGCACGTCTATACCCGCCAGCCGCTGATCGTCGCTGAGAAGAGTGAAAGCGTGAAGATCGAGCCGATCGAGGGTGGCGAAAGCTGGAATTTGAGGCCCGAGAACGGGCGCATCGACTTCCGCGCGGCCAAATTCGAAATGCAGCCCGGTGCCCGCTACAAAGTGACCGGTGTCAAAGCCTCGCTCATCATCGAGGTTGACGCTGTGGCAACCACGGCAAAGACTGGAACGCTGGAGCGGGTTGTCGTCCTGGAATTGGCCGACCCGACGAACTGACGCGTATCAATCAGACGGACGGGTGGGGCGTGCGGGGGCGGCGGAATGTCTTATTGGCTTTGGCCGTGGCTGCGCTCATCGGCGTGGCTTCCTTCACCACATACGGCATCGCCCTCGACCGCCTGTCGATCGATCTGCTGCATCTTGTTCACTTCCGCCTGTTCGGCCCGCCACCGCTGAGTGATGAGGTGGCGATCGTCGCCGTCGATGAGGCGACCTATCGCGACGAACATTTCAGTAATCTGCCCCAGGCCTTGTGGACGCCGGAACTCGGCAATGTCCTCGAGGCGGTGCTGGCGGCCGAGCCGAAGGCGGTGGGTGTCGATGTCATCATCGGGACGACGGCCGATTCCATCGTGCCCGGATTCGACCGCCCTTGGCTGCGCGCGCTGCAGAAGGGCGCGAAGGTCGGGAAGGTCGTGCTGGGTTACACACAGCATCAGACGGAACCCGTCAGGCCGACCGTCCAGCAACGCTTTGCCGTCGGCGCACGGGACGCCAAGAGCCTGATCAACCAGAACCCCGCCAATATCCAGACGGATGAGGATGGCGTCGCGCGCAGCATTCCGCTGTCGCTCGCGACCTCGTCGGGGCAAGGTGAATTGGGATTGGCGGCCGCCGTCTATCAACGCGCGACGGGCAAGGCGCCGATAGGCGCCGCCGACGAATTGCTGCTGAACTTTGCAGACGCCAAGCGACCGCCGATCTTTTCCCTGGCGGATCTGCGCGCCTGTGCCGAGGCGGGCGACACGGACTTCTTCGCCCGCCATTTCGCCGACCGCATCGTGCTGCTGGGCGGTGTCCTCGATGTGGAGGATCGCATCCTGACCTCCGGCCGGTTTGCGACCCTGCCGGATGGCGCGGACCTTGGGCCAAGCTGCCGTATCAAGCCCGATATGAGCATGTTCTCAGGCGTCGCGCGCAATTCGATACCAGGGGTGCAGATTCATGGCGTGGCGCTCGACAACCTGCTCCATGACCAGGGATTGCGGCGTATCGGATCGCCTGTACGCTTCTTGTTGCTGACGCTGGGGGCGTTCCTGTCGGCGCTGATTTGCTTGCGCATCCGGCCAAAGCGGGCGTTGCCCACGCTGGTGCTGTTGCTTCTGGCCTGGAGCGTCATCGCGGTAGTGGCCTTCAACCAGCTGACCGTGCTGCCGCTCATCACCGGCCTCATCGCCATGGCGCTGGCGGGACCGGCCGGCCTTGCTCTGCGCATGGGCAGCATGGATCGTTCGCGCCGGCAGCTGCGGCAGGCGTTTTCGCTTTATCTGCCGAAGAGCGAAGTCGACCGGCTGGTGAAGGAGGAGAAGCTGCCGGCTCTGGGTGGCGAGCTGCGCGATGTCACCATTCTCTTCTCCGATATCGCCTCTTATTCGACGCTGTCGGAGCGCGTGGCGCCGGGGCCGCTGGTCGACGAGCTCAACCGCTATTTCGGTCGGATGACGGATATCGTGCAGGCCCATGGCGGGTTCGTCGACAAGTTCATCGGCGATGGCGTGCTGGCGATCTTCGGGGCACCCTTGGCACGCGAGAACGCGGCGGCGGATGCTGTGCGCGCGAGCCTTGCCATGATCCAGTCACTGAAGGACGAACCGCTTTTCATCGGCGGGGATGGGCGCATCGCTATCCGTATCGGCTTGCATCGGGGCGAGGCGATCGTCGGCAATATCGGCTCGGCGCAGCGCTTCAACTACACGGTGATGGGCGATGCGGTGAATGTCGCCTCGCGCCTGGAAGGTGTAGGCAAGCATTACCATGTTCCCATTGTGGTGAGCGAGCAGGTGCAGGAGGCTGCGGCAAAGGAATTCGCCTTCCGTGAGCTTGATTTCATTCGTGTCGTCGGGCGTGACCAGCCGGTGCGGCTGTTCCAGCCATTGTCAGCCGAGAGTGCCGCAGCGATTGATCTGCCGGGCTTTGCCGCGGCGCTGCAATTGTGGCGCAAAGGTCAGTTCGCAGAAGCCGGAAAGGCGTTCGCTGCACTCGCTGACAAAGGCGATGAGTTGGCAGCCCGCTATGTCGGTTGGGCA
This sequence comes from Pseudomonadota bacterium, assembly GCA_016183985.1. Taxonomy (GTDB): domain Bacteria; phylum Pseudomonadota; class Alphaproteobacteria; order Dongiales; family Dongiaceae; genus Dongia. The sequence goes on from JACPDN010000013.1 coordinate 122,767, forward strand.
CAAACCTATGCAGAGACACCGATGACGAATTGGGAAGGCATCATTCAACAGGGATCGAAATGACGGGTGATCTGAAGGGGAAACGCGTTCTGGTGACAGGCGGCGCGACGGGGATTGGCGCTGCCATCTCGCGCGCTTTGGCAGAGGCCGGGGCGGCTGTCGCCGTGCATTACCATGCCGGCAAGGCAGCGGCGGACAAACTGGTTGCGGAGAAGAAATCCGTGGCCGCTTTTGGTGCCGATCTGGCCAAGGCCGATTCCTGTGTCGCACTCGTCGCGTCGGTCGTCGAGAAGCTGGGCGGGCTCGATATCCTCGTCAACAATGCCGGCGGCATGGTGGGGCGCAAGCCTCTGAGCGAGATTGACGATGCGTTCATCGACGAGGTCTTCGATCTTAACGTGCGCTCGACGGTGCATTGCTGCCGCGCGGCGCTGGTGCCTTTCAAGGCACGGAAGAGCGGAATCATCATCAATGTCAGCTCCGTCTCGGCCATCACCGGCGGCAGCCCGGGATCGAGCATCTATAGCGGCGCCAAGGGTTTCATCTCGACCTTCACGCGCTCGCTGGCGCGGGAATTGGCGCCCGACGGCATTCGTGTCAATGCGGTGTCACCGGGCACCATCCACACCGATTTTCATGTGCGCCATTCGACGCCCGAGAAACTGGAAGCGACGCGCAAGACCATCCCACAGCAACGCCTCGGCACGGCCGAGGATTGCGCCGGGACCGTGCTCTATCTCGCCTCCGATAGCCTGTCCGGCTATGTCACCGGACAGGTCATTGAGGTCAATGGCGGGCAGTTGATGGTCTAGATCTTCGGCAGCTTCACCCAGGCGGCGTTTCGCGCTGACGACTTCACCGCCGCTTCAACAAAGGCGACACCGCGGGCGCCGTCGACGACGGTGGGATAAAGGACGGCCGGATCGGCGCGGCGGCGATGGCGCGAAGCGCGGATTGCGGCGGCGACCTCCGTATAGATGTTGGCAAAGCCCTCGAGATAGCCCTCCGGATGTCCCGGCGGGACGCGGGTCATGCGAGCTGCAGCCGCATTCGCGGCACCGGTACCACGTGCGATGACGCGGGTCGGCTCGCCATAGGGCGACCAGAGCAACTGGTTGGGATGCTCCTGATGCCATTCCAGCCCGCCTTTCGGGCCATAGAGGCGCAGGCGCAGATTGTTTTCATTGCCGGGGCTGACCTGGCTGGTCCACAGCATGCCCTTGGCGCCACCCTTGAAGCGCAGCAGCACATGGGCGTTATCATCGAGCTTTCGTCCTGGCACGAAACGCGAGAGATCGGCCGCGAGCGAATCCAAGGTGAGGCCGCTGACGAAACAGGCGAGGTTGTAGGCATGCGTGCCGACATCGCCCAGCGATCCGCCGACGCCGGATTGCTTGGGATCGGCGCGCCATGCGGCCTGCTTCTGGCCGGTCGCTTCCAACTTCTCAGTCAGCCAATCTTGCGGATACTCCACCTGCACGACGCGCAATGGCCCAAGGGCACCATCAGCCACCATCTGCCGCGCATGCCGCACCATGGGATAGCCGGTGTAGTTATAGGTGACGGCCAGTAGCTTGCGGGCCTTCTTGGCGCGGCGCTGCAGGTCGAGCGCATCCTTTAGCGTCGTCGTCATCGGCTTGTCGCAGATGACATGAATGCCGGCATCGAGGAAAGCACGGGCTGCGGGTGCATGAAGGTGGTTCGGTGTCACGATGGCAACTGCCTCGATGCCGTCTTCGCGCGCCGCTTCCTTCAGCGCCATGGTTTCGAAATCGCTGTAAATGCGATCGCGCGCGAGGCCGAGGGCGGCGCCGGAGCGTTTGGCCTTGGCTGGTGTCGAGGAGAGGGCGCCGGCCACGAAGTCGAACTGGTCGTCCATGCGGGCGGCGAGCCGGTGCACGGCACCGATGAAGGCGCCTTCGCCGCCGCCGATCATACCGAGACGGATGCGATCTTTCCCGCCTTTTTCCTTGCTGCCTTCGATGGGCATTGCCGTTCTCCCCTTTAGATGCCGAGCATGCGGCGATTGGCGGCCTTGTCGGTACCGCCGCCGGCGAAGTCGTCGAAGGCCTTTTCGGTCACGCGGATGATGTGGTCGCGGATGAAGAGGGCGCCTTCGCGTGCGCCGTCCTCAGGATGCTTCAGGCAGCATTCCCATTCGAGGACAGCCCAGCCTTTGAAATCATAGGCGGCGAATTTCGAGAAGATCGCGCTGAAATCGACCTGGCCATCGCCTAGCGAGCGGAAGCGGCCGGCACGATTGACCCAGCTTTGATAGCCGCCATAGACGCCCTGACGACCGGTCGGGTTGAACTCGGCATCCTTCACGTGAAACATCTTGATGCGCTCGTGGTAGATGTCGATGTAGTCGAGATAATCGAGGCATTGCAGGATGAAATGCGACGGGTCGTAGAGGATGTTGCAGCGAGGATGGTTGTTCACGCGCTCGAGAAACATCTCGAAGGTGACGCCGTCATGGAGATCCTCACCGGGATGGATCTCATAGCAGACGTCGACGCCGACCTTGTCAAAGGCGTTGAGGATTGGCAGCCAGCGCTTGGCGAGTTCCTCGAAGGCCGTATCGGTGAGGCCCTTGGGCCGTTGCGGCCAGGGATAAATGAAAGGCCATTCGAGCGCGCCGGAGAAGGTGACATGGGCGTTGAGGCCGAGATTGGCGGAGGCCTTCGCCGCCAGCATCATCTGGTCGACTGCCCATTTCTGCCGCGCCTTCGGATTGCCGCGCACCTTAGGAGGCGCGAACCCGTCGAAGGCTTGATCGTATGCCGGATGCACGGCGACAAGCTGTCCCTGCAAATGCGTCGAAAGCTCGGTGATGGTGATGCCGTGGCTCTTGGCGACGCCTTTCAGCTCGTCGCAATAGGTCTTCGACTTCGCGGCCTTTTCCAGATCGATCATGCGGCCGTCCCAGCTCGGCACCTGGACGCCCTTGAAACCGAGTGTCGCCGCCCATTTGCAGATAGAGTCAAAGGAATTGAACGGTGCCTTGTCGCCGGCAAACTGCGCCAGGAAAATGGCTGGTCCTTTGATGGTGGTGGCCATGATCGTCTCTCCCGTTTGGCGCCTTGTGGCCGGCGCGTTTTTCCCGATAGTGATCAGAAGTAGCTGTTGACGAGATTCTCCAGATATTCCTGCTGGCCCGAGCGCGGCTGCGGCTCTGTATTGCGCGCCTCAACGGCGGCTGCGATTTCGGCCAGCGATTTCTTGCCGGAGAGGATAGCCTTTCCGTCGGCGCTGTCCCAGCCGGCGTAGCGTTTGCCGACATAGCCAGAAAGTGCGCCGCCATCGATCATCTTTTCGGCGATGAGCAGGGCACGGGCGCTCACATCCATGCCGCCGATATGGCCATGCAGCAGATCATCCGCATCAATTGATTGGCGGCGGATCTTAGCGTCGAAATTGAGCCCGCCGGTCGTGAAGCCGCCGCCCAGCAGGATGTAGTACATAGCCAGTGCGGTTTCGGGGATGTTGTTGGGGAATTGGTCCGTGTCCCAGCCGAGCTGCGGATCGCCCCGATTCATGTCGATCGAGCCAAAAATGCCGAGCGCCTGGGCGAGGGCGATTTCATGCTCGAAGCTATGGCCGGCAAGTGTGGCGTGATTGGCCTCGATATTGACCTTCACTTCCTTATCGAGCCCGTAGCGGGCCAGGAAGCCGTAGACCGAGGCGACGTCGAAATCATATTGGTGCTTCGTTGGCTCCCGCGGCTTCGGCTCGATGAGGATCGTGCCCTTGAAGCCGATCTTGTGCTTGTGTTCGACCACGAGATTGAGGAAACGGCCGAGCTGGTCGAGCTCGCGCCCAAGGTTGGTATTGAGCAGCGTCTCATAGCCTTCGCGCCCGCCCCAGAGCACATAATTGGCGCCGCCCAATTCGTTGGTAAGCTCCAGGACGGTTTTCACCTGGGCCGCGGCATAGCTGAAAATCTCCGGGTCCGGATTGGTGGCAGCGCCCGCCATGTAGCGGCGATTGGAAAAGAGATTGGCGGTGCCCCAGAGGAGCTTCACCTTGGCGCCATCCATCTTGCGGGCGATGAGGTCGCCCATCTCGCGAAGATTGCGATTGGAGTCGGCAAGGGTTGCGCCCTCCGGCGCCACGTCGCGGTCGTGGAAGGTAAAGAAGGGGACGCCCAAGAGGCGATAGAGTTCGAAGGCGACCTCTGCCTTGGCTTTGGCCTGGCTCATGGGGTCGCCGGGCTGCATCCAGAAGCGCTGGAAGCTATCGCCGCCAAAAGGATCGGTGCCTGGCCAGCAGAAGGAATGCCAATAGCAGACGGCAAAGCGCAGATGGTCCTCCATGCGCTTGCCCAGCACCATCTGGTCTGGATTGTAATATTTAAAAGCGAGCGGGTTGCGGGAGCCCGGGCCTTCGTAAACGATCGGTTGTTTGGCGGCGAAGAAGGGACGAATAGGAGCGTTCATGACGCGATCTCCTTCAGAGCGGGATAGAGCTTGCGATAGCGCACATAGCTTTCGGCATAGGCATCGCGTAGCGTCGGCGAAGGTGAAATGGCGTGCGCGCGTTCCGGCTTGCCGCAGACAGCCGTGGGCGTCTCACCTGTGACGGCAAGGCGGCCGAGACGCGCAGCGCCGAAGGCGCCGCTGACTTCCGCGCCCATGACCTGGGTCAGCGGCAGATCGAGAACATTGGCAAGGATCGAGAGCCAGAGAGGTGAGCGCGCGCCGCCGCCGATGACATCGGCCGTCTCGATCTGCGTACCGGCCGCGCGCAGAGCCTCGAGGCAATCGCGTAGGGCAAAGGCAACGCCCTCCATGACCGACTGCACCAAACCAGCGCGATCGGTTTGGTGCGACAGGCCGATGAAGGCGCCGCGAATGCGCGCATCGTTGTGTGGCGTGCGCTCGCCTGAGAGGTAGGGTAAGAAGGTTACGTCGCTGGGGCGCATGGGCGTTTCGCGCATGCCGGCGAGGAGTCGTGCTTCCGGCTCACCTAGCGTTTCGGCGAGCCAAGCGAGGCAGGAGGCGGCAGAGAGGATGACACCCATCTGGTGCCAAGTCTGCGGCAGGGCGTGGCAGAAGGCATGGACGGCATCGCCGGGATTGGGGGCGAAGCCTGCGGTCGTTGCCCAGAGGACGCCGGATGTGCCAAGCGAGACGAAGGCATCGCCGGGATTGACGGCGCCGAGACTGACGGCACCTGCCGCATTATCACCGGCGCCGCCGGCCACGACCGGCGCTGTGCCCATGCCCCAGCGCCGTTGCAATTCCGGCTTGAGGCGTCCGGAGGCGGCCGAGCCTTCGATCAGACGCGGCATATGGTTGCGCGAGAGTCCGGTTGCGGCAAGGGCCGCATCGGACCAATCACGCTTGGCGACATCTAGCCATAATGTGCCGGCGGCATCTGACATATCTTCGGCATGCTCGCCTGTCAGCAAAAGCCGCAGATAGGCCTTGGGCAGCAGCACTTTGGCCGTCTTGGCAAAGATGTCGGGCTCGTGCTTCTTCACCCAGAGCAGTTTGGGAGCAGTGAAGCCGGGCATGGCGATATTCCCGGTCACGGCGCGCAGTTGCGGCCAAGCGGCCTCCATCTCGATACATTCGGCAGCGGCACGGCCGTCATTCCACAGAATGCAGGGACGCAGCACGCGATTGCCGGAATCGAGCAGGGTCGCACCATGCATCTGGCCGGAAAGACCGATACCCCTGACGGCGGCCATTGCCTGCGGCGCTTCGGTGGCGAGACGATCGAGGCCCCGCAAGGTCGCTTGCCACCAATGAGCGGGATCCTGTTCGGAATGGGTGGGCGCGGGGCGGCTCACGTCCAGCGCCTCGGTGGCAACCGCCAGCACCTTTTGGTCGGAATCGACGAGAACGCATTTGATCGAGGACGTGCCGAGGTCGATGCCTATATACATGGACATATCCGACGGTCAGGGCAGATTGTCGCGCAGGAAGATGTCGATGCGGATGCGCTCCTGGTCGTCGATCATCGGCTGGCTGGTGGAATAGGCGAGTAGCACGCGTGCGGCCGAACGCGCCTCGTGCCCGGCATCCTGATTGATGACCGCGTCCATGCTGCCTTGGATCAGGAAGCGGCGCGAATATTCTGTAAGTTCGTGGCCAACGAAGATGATATCGCGCGCCCGGCCGGCTTCCTCCAGCGCCTCGACGATGCCGCGATTGCCGGCACCGATACTGTAGATGGCGGCGAGATCGGGGTGTTCGGCGAGCAGCTTGGCGGTGAGAGCCTTGCAGCGCACGGCGTCATCATTGCCCTCAAGGGCCGGCAAAGGCATGAGGTTGCGGTAGTCTGCGGCGACGACTTGCTGAAAGCCGAACAGGCGCTCGGCATGATCGCGCAAGGAGAGGCTGCCGGCGATGAGGCCCAGCTTGCCTGTGCGACCGCCGGCAAAGCGGCCGATCAATGTGGCAGCGGTCCGGCCCGCCGCGGAATTGTCGATGCCGATATAGCGATGCCGCTTGGATGCCGGCACGTCCGACACCAGAGTAACGACAAAGATGCCACTATCAACCAGAGCATTGATGGCATCGCGCACGGCAGGGTGATCGAGTGCCACGACCGCGACGCCATGATAGCGGCCGATGAGCCCGCGCAAGGTGTCCGCCAGCACGACGGGGTCGAACACGTCGACGCGCAGCATGTCGCCGAAAGCGCTCTGATCGCCGAGCCAGTCGAGCGAACGCCCGACCTGTGCAGCCAGCATCGACATGAAGGTGTTGGTACCGGTCGGCAGGACGAAGCAGAAGTTGAAACGGATCCCGCGAGCGAGGCGCACGGCGGCAGGGTCGGGCCGATAGCCAAGTTTCACCAGGGCTTGTTCGACACGTTCGACGGTCTTTGCACTGACGCCGGGGCGTCGGTTGAAGACGCGGTCGACCGTCGCGAGGCTGACCTGCGCGTGCTCTGCAACATCGACAAGAGTGGGGCGGCGGGCGTGATCGTTCATGCCCGGCAGGGTGCCCTCAAATGTTGAGGTGCGCAACGCAGAAAATGAGGTGAATTGACTGGATTGCGCCAAATTATTCAGAGTTTGTGTGTTTATATTGTTTAGTGAACTTACCCATCTCCGGCGCATCGACGGTAATATTTCGCGCCTGCGGAAAGATTAACGGCAACATTGCTGCGATGCAAAATGAAAAATCTGGCGCGCTGGCTTTATTTCGTGCAGATGGCTGCTTGTCGTGTTTAGTGTTTTGCAGTATCACTGAACACCACGACCGAGGCACTAAACACCTCAAAATATGACTCGGCCGCGACGCATCAAGAAAAAGATCGCTCGAAGATCAGCAGAAACACCCGGACGCGCGGGGAGCGCGGGACGGGGCCTCCAGCAACAGGGTGCTCGGGGGAACGGATGCAACATTGGGAGGAAACCGGAATGAAAAAGCTCCTTGCCTGCACTGGCGCGCTGGCGGCCCTCATGGCCCTCGCGCCCGTTTCGAACGCGAAGGCCGCCGACCTGACACTTTGCTGGGCGGCGTGGGATCCTGCGAACGCGCTTGTCGAACTCTCCAAGGATTTTACGGCGCAGACCGGCACCGAGATGAAGTTCGAATTCGTGCCGTGGCCGAACTTTGCCGACCGCATGCTCAACGAGCTCAATTCGGGCGGCAAGCTGTGCGACCTCTTGATCGGTGATTCACAATGGATCGGCGGTTCGGCGGAGAACGGCTATTACGTGAAGCTCAATGATTTCTTCGACAAGGAAGGAATCAAGATGTCGGACTTCGCGCCGGCAACCGTCTATGCCTATTCGACCTGGCCCAAGGGCACGCCGAATTATTGGGCGCTGCCGGCGATGGGCGACGCCAATGGCTGGTTCTATCGCAAGGATTGGTTCGCGAACCCGGACCTGCAGAAGGAATACAAGGACAAGTACAATCGCGACCTCGCCCCGCCGAAGACCTGGGACGAGTTGAAGGAAACGGCTGAATTCTTCCAAGGCCGCGAGATCGACGGCAAGAAAGTCTATGGTGCGGCGATCTTCACCGAGCGCGCCTCGGAAGGCATCACCATGGGTGCCACCTCGGCGCTCTATCCCTACGGCTTCAAATACGAGAACACGCCGGGCAAGTACGACATGGAGGGTGCCGTCAATTCCGCCGACGCGGTGGCCGGCCTCGAAATGTACAAGGCGATCTATAAGTGCTGCACACCTCCGGGCTATACCGACAGCTATATGGGTGAAGGCCTCGACGCGTTCAAATCTGGCCAGGTAGCCATGATGATGAACTGGTTTGCCTTCATGCCCGGCATGGCCAAGGACGAGAATGTCGGTTCGAAAACCGGCTTCTTCGTCAACCCGAGCGCCAAGGTTGCGGCCTCGACGCTGGGCGGGCAGGGCATCTCGGTTGTCGCCAATACCGACAACATGGACGGGGCTCTCGCCTACATCAAATGGTTCGCCCAGCCGGAAGTGCAGAAGAAATGGTGGTCGCTGGGTGGTTATGCCTGCCACAACGCCGTGCTGAACGATCCGGGCTTCAAGGACTCGCAGCCCTTCGCGGCGCAGTTCCTGGAAGCCATGGGCGGCGTGCAGGACTTCTGGCAGGAGCCTTCCTATGCCCAGCTGCTGCAGGCCATGCAGAAGCGTCTGCATGACTATGTGGTGGCCGATCAAGGCACGGCCAAGGAAGCCCTGGACGGCTTGATCCAGGATTGGACGGCCATCTTCAAGGAAGAAGGCAAGCTGTAACGTCCTGTTAGCGTGTCACGGCGTCTCCGGCCTTGCCGGCCGGAGACGCCGCTTCTTCCAGAGAGTCTCATGCCTGATATTGAAGCCATTGCCGATCGCGCAGCTTCTGCGACACCGCATGGTGTCGCCAAGGTCGTGCGCGGCCTGTCGGACCGGTCCATCGCCTGGCTGTTTGTGGCGCCGACGATGGTGCTGCTGCTCGCGATCAACATCTTTCCGCTGATCTGGACGGTCTATCTGTCCTTCACCAATTTCGCCTCGAACCGGCCCAACCGGCCGGTCGTGAATGTCGGCCTCAAATGGTACCAGGACATTCTAAGCTCGCCTGAAATCTGGGCGGCGATGCAGGCGACGGCGCATTTCGTGTTCTGGACGATCCTGTTCCAGACGCTGATCGGTTTTTCACTGGCCTATCTCATCGACCGCAAGTTCCGCGGCCATGCCTTCTGGACGACGATCATCCTCATCCCGATGATGCTGTCGCCGGCGGTGGTCGGCAATTTCTGGAAGTTCCTCTATCAGCCGCAGATCGGCCTCTTCAACTACGTCGTCTCGTTCTTTACCGGCATTCCGCCGTCATCCTTCGAGATGCTGGGTTCGGTGACGCTGGCACCTTGGGCGATCGTCATCGTCGATACCTGGATGTGGACGCCTTATGTGATGCTGATCTGCCTTGCCGGCTTGCGCTCCATTCCCGACTACATCCTCGAAGCCGCCGAAGTGGACCGTGCCTCGCGCTGGCAACAGTTCTGGTCCATCACGCTGCCGATGGCGTTGCCTTTCATCATGCTGGCGGTGCTGTTCCGCGGCATCGAAAACTTCAAGATGTTCGACATGGTCATGCTGCTGACCGGCGGCGGTCCAGGCTCGACCACGGAGCTTGCCTCGATCGCCTTGAAACGGCAGGCGTTTGAAGCCTATCGCACGGGATATTCCTCGGCCTTCGCCATCATCCTGTTCGTCGTCGTCTTCGGCCTCGCCAACGTCTATGTGAAGGCCCTCAACAAGGTGAAGCAGAGATGAGCGGCGCATCGACTACTGCCCATTCCGTCGTCGAGCCGTCGGCCAATTCGAAGCGTCTGGCCGGGTTCCTTGTCATCCTCTATGCCGTCGTCTCCATGGTGCCGCTGGCCTGGATCTTCGCCACCGGTTGGAAGACGCCGCCTGATTCCATTTCCTACCCGCCCAAGGTCGTCTTCAACCCGTCGCTGGAAGGGTATTGCAACCTCTTCACCACGCGGACGCGCCAGACGGCCGAGTACATCGCCGCCCTCGGCGCACCGAACGGCGAATGCGATGAGGTGACGCGGCGGCGTGAGATGGTGATCGCGGGTGCCTCGAACTATCTGCCGCGCTTTGCCAATTCGTTGATCATTGCCTTCGGCTCGACCTTCCTCGCCGTATCGCTCGGCGTCTTCTCGGCCTATGCCTTCTCGCGCTTCAAGATTCCGTTGGCCGACGATCTGCTGTTCTTCATCCTGTCGACGCGCATGATGCCGCCCATCGCGGTCGCCATCCCGATCTACCTGATGTACCGCGCGCTGGGCCTGTCGGATTCGGCCCTCGGCATGATCCTGCTCTATACCGCGGTCAACGTGTCGCTGGCCGTCTGGCTGCTCAAGGGTTTCATCGACGAAATCCCGCGCGAGTATGAGGAGGCGGCCATGATCGACGGCTATACGCGCCTCCAGGCCTTCTTCAAGGTCGTCCTGCCGCAGGCGGCGACCGGCATCGCCGCCACCGCGATCTTCTGCATGATCTTCGCGTGGAACGAATATGCCTTCGCCGTGCTGCTGACCTCAGGCCAGGCGCAAACGGCACCGCCCTTCATCCCGACCATCATCGGCGAGGGCGGCATGGATTGGCCCGCCGTCGGTGCCGGCACCACGCTGTTCCTCATTCCGATCGTCGTCTTCACCGTGCTGTTGCGCAAGCATCTGCTGCGTGGCATCACCTTCGGTGCGGTGCGCAAATGAGCCCGGAACCCATGACCAAGACTTCTCGGCAGAGGCGTTGGCCGGGTTGGGCCCGGCGCGGGCTGATGGAGAATGTCGCCATCGCGCTCATCCTCATCGGCGTGTTCATGCTGGTGCAGCCTTTCTCAATCACGCTTTACGGCTGGTCATTCATCACCGTTCTTGTCGGTGTCGTGATGTTCACTGTCGTCAGCAAGTTCCCGGAGTGAGTCATGGCTGAGATCCGGGTCGAAAATCTGCACAAATCCTTCGGCGATTTCGCCGCCGTGAAGAACTCCAACTTCACCGTGGCCGATGGCGAATTCTTCGTCTTGCTGGGGCCGTCCGGTTGCGGCAAGACCACGACCTTGCGCATGATCGCGGGGCTGGAGCTGCCGACATCGGGGCGCATCCTGCTGGGCGGCGACGACGTCACTTTCAAGCGCGCGGCGGAGCGCGACATCGCTTTCGTCTTCCAGCTGTTCGCGCTCTATCCGCATATGAATGTCCGGGACAACATCGGTTTCTCGCTGAAATGCCAGGGCTTCAAGAAGGCCGAGATCCGCCGCCGCGTCGATGAGGCGGGGCGCATCCTGCGCATCGAGCATATCCTCGACAAATCGGTCTCGGGTCTTTCCAGCGGTGACCGGCAGCGTGTGGCCCTGGGCCGCGCCATCGTGCGCGAGCCGATGTGCTTCCTGATGGATGAGCCGTTGGGAGCCCTCGATTCCGAATTCCGCCATCTGATGTGCGGCGAGCTGCGGGGCTTGCACAATCGCCTGAAGGCCACCACGGTCTATGTCACCCATGACCAGTTGGAGGCCATGTCCATGGCCGACAAGATCGCGGTCATGAGTGGCGGCCTGGTCGAGCAGTTCGGCACGCCACAGGAAATCTACCAGCGGCCCGTCAGCATGTTCGTCGCCGATTTCATCGGCTCACCGCCGATGAACTTCCTGCGCTTCCAGAGCGGGCTTGCGCGCGGAACGGCCGAGGCACGGCTAGGTGATGCCTTCATCCAGATGCCGGCGGTGCATGAGGATGTGGCGCCCTCCAATCTGGTGCTGGGGGTACGGCCCGAGCATATCCGTTTTGACGACGCCTCGCCGTTGCGTGGTGCCGTCTATGGTGCGGAATATCTGGGGACGACGCAGGTCGTGACCATCGATACCGAGTTCGGCCAGGTGAAGGCACGGACCAATTCGCACATCCAGGTGGCGCCGGGCGCCCATGTCGGGCTGCGCCTCAATCCCGATCGCCTGTCGTTGTTCCATGGCGAGGGCGGCCGTGCCATCAACACCGCTTTGTTCGAAGGAGGTTTCCATGGCTGAGATCCGCCTGGAGGCCGTGACCAAGAATTTCGGCGACACAACGGCTGTCGCGAATGTGGACCTCACGGTCCGTGACGGCGAGTTCGTCGTGCTGCTGGGGCCGACCGGTGCCGGCAAGACCACGACCTTGCGCCTGATCGCGGGTCTGGAAAAGCCGGATGAAGGACGCCTCTTCATTGGCGGGCGCGATGCGGCGCCGTTGTCGCCGGCGGAGCGCGATGTCGCCTTCGTCTTCCAGCAATACTCGCTCTATCCGCATCTCAGCGTGTACGAGAATCTGGCCTTTCCGCTGCGCTCACCGGTGCGGCGCCGGGACGAGGCAACAATTCGCAAGACCGTCGAACGCGTCGCCAGCATGCTGCGCATCGAGAAGAAGCTGCAGAACCGGGCGACGCGCCTCTCGGGCGGCGAGATGCAGCGTGTCGCCATCGGCCGCGCGCTGGTGCGCTCACCCTCGATCTATCTGATGGACGAGCCGCTCTCCTCGCTCGACGCCAAGTTGCGCTCCGATATGCGGCTGGAATTGCAGCACATCCAGCGCGATCTGGGCGCCACGATGCTCTATGTGACCCATGACCAGATCGAGGCCATGACCATGGCAACGCGGATCGGCGTGTTGGATCACGGGCGGCTGGTGCAGGTGGGAACGCCCCGAGAAATCTATGAAGCGCCGCGCAATGTCTATGTGGCGACGCGGCTCGGCATGCCGTCGATCAACCTGCTGCCGGCGGCGGCCTTTGCCGGCCAGCCGATGCCGCCCGGGGCTGCCACCATCGGTGCCCGGACCGAGCATGTGGTGGTGGGGCGTACGACACAAGGTCGCAGTGCCGCCGCCAAGGTTGACTGGATTGAGCATCTCGGCGACCAGAACCATCTGCATTTGAGCCTGGGCGAGCACAAGCTGGTGACCCTGGTCGATCCGGACATGGCCTTGTCGGTGGGCGATGCCGTCGATCTCAGCCTCAAAGGCGCGCTCTATTTCGGCGCCGATGGCGAGCGGATCGCAGCGTAAGGGATCAGTAGTGGAACGGATGGCATGACGAATAGTGTGGAACTTCGCCAGAAACTGGTTTCAGCGGTGCTGCAGGTCGTCGAGCAGCATGCCGAGGAGCTGACCTCGCTCGACCAGGCGATCGGTGACGGCGATCACGGCATCAATATGAAGCGCGGCTTCGAAGCGGTTGCGGCCGATGCGGCGAGCCTGACGTCAAAGCCCTGGCCGGAGTTCCTCAAAGGCGTCGGTATGACGCTGGTGATGAAGGTGGGCGGCGCCTCCGGGCCGCTGTTCGGCACGCTGTTCATGACCTTGGGCAAGGAACTGCCGCCCGAGCCGACAAGCGCCGACCTGGTAAAGGCGTTCCGTGCCGCCATCGTCGCCGTGCAGGGTCGCGGCAAGGCAGAACCCGGGCAAAAGACCATGTTGGATGTGCTCGTCCCGGTGGCCGAGCAATTGGAGGGCGGCAATCTCGACCTTGGCGCATTGGTGGCCAAGGGCCATGCCGCAGCCGAGGCGACAATACCGATCAAGGCCATTCGCGGCCGCGCGTCCTTCTTGGGAGACCGGTCGATCGGGCATATGGATCCAGGCGCCAGGTCATCGGCCTTGCTGATCGAGGCCGTGGCGGATGTTTTGAAGGAAGTGGCATGAGTTGCGTCGGTATCGTCATCGTTTCCCATTCGCCCAAGGTGGCTGAAGGGGCCGCCGACATGGTGCGGCAGATGGTTGGGCCGGAAGTGCCGCTGGCCTGGTGCGGCGGCGATCCGGCGGGCAATCTCGGCACCTCGGTCGAGCGCATTCTGGAGGCGATCGAGAAGGCCTGGTCGGAGGCGGGTGTCGCCATCCTGGTCGACCTCGGCGGAGCGGAGACAAATTCGGAAATGGCGGTCGAGATGCTGCCCGAGGACCGGCAAGGCAAGGTTGTGGTCTGTAACGCGCCAATCGTCGAGGGTGCCGTGATTGCAGCGACCGAAGCCTCTGGCGGGTCGGCGCTGGACATCGTGCAGCGAACAGCCGAAGAACTGTCGCCGCAGTAACAACGGCGAATCGCGTAGGGAAATCCGAATCAGGTGAACATGAGCGAGACAGCGATCAAGGCGGCCATCGAAATCACCAATCCGACGGGGCTGCATGCCCGGCCGGCGGTGAAGATGACCAAGCTCGCCAAATCGTTCGCCGCCAAGGTGCAACTGGCTTTCGATGCCGGGGGCCCCTGGATCGATGCCAAGAGTGTGGTGAAGGTGATGGCCCTGAAGGCGCCCAAGGGTGCGGTCTTGCATTTCACTGCCAATGGCGCGGATGCGGAAGGTGCGGTCGCGGCCCTGGTAGATCTGGTGAAACGCGATTTTGACGAGAATCATGAAGATGGAGCGGCTGACGCTGTCGCCGGCCAAGGGCATGGCGGCTGAAGCCTGGCATACGGGCCGACCGGCTTCGCCGGGCCTCGTTGCTGGCCCGCTTTTCATCGCACGGCCGATGATCCATCGCGAGAGTGTGGCGGGTAGCCCGGCGGAAGAAGCGGCCAAGCTCCGCAGTGCGATCACTACCTCCATTGCGGCCATTGAGGCGTTACAGGCGAAAGCCAGCGACGATGCGGCCGAGATCCTGGAATTCCAGATCGCGATGCTGGGCGACGAGGCATTGGCGGAAGGCGCCTTCGCGGCCATCCTCGATGGGGTAGCCGCCGATGCGGCCTGGACGACGGCGCTCGATGTGCAGATCGCCGAATATGCGGTGGCGGAAGACGAGTATTTCCGCGCCCGTGCCAGCGACCTCAGCGACATTCGTGACCGGGTGCTCGAGAACCTGCTGGGTGGCGGCGGTGCCTTGCCGCCGGCCGGCGCCATTTATCTTGGCGAAGACATGCAGCCATCGCGTTTCCTCGCTTGCGATTGGTCGGCGGGCGGCGGGATCGCGCTGACCGGTGGCAGCCCGAGCAGTCATGTCGCCATGCTGGCCCGCGCGCGTGGCGTGCCGATGGTGGTGGGGTTGAAGCTGGATCTGGCCGCGGTGAAAAGCGCGGATGCCGCGTTACTGGATGGCGAAGGCGGCCGGATCAATGTGGCGCCGAGCGCCGAGGCGACCGAGGCGTTCCACAGCGATGTCGCCAAGGCCAGCAACGATGCGGCGCGCTGGGAGAAATACCTGCTGCAGCCGGGTAAGACGGCTGATGGCGAACGGGTGCTGACGCAGATCAATGTCGCAGCACCTGAGGAACTCGACAGCCTTGATCCAGCGATCTGCGACGGCATCGGCCTGGTCCGCACCGAGTTCCTGTTCCACGACCAGCCGCGTCTGCCGGATGAGGCGAGCCAATATGCCGTCTATCACCGGATCATCACCTGGGCGGCGGGGCGCCCGGTGACCATCCGGACACTTGATGCCGGTGGCGACAAGCCGATTGCCGGCCTGTCGATGGAAGCCGAATCCAATCCGTTCCTGGGCTTGCGCGGCATCCGCCTGTCGCTGGCCTATCCGGAAATCTTCCGTGTGCAGTTGCGGGCCTTGGCGCGCGCCGCAGCAGCGGGGCCGCTCAAAATCATGCTGCCGATGGTAACGGTGCCGGACGAGATCACGGCAACGGCAACCTTGCTCGATGACGAGTTTGCCAAGCTGCAGGCAGCGGGCGTTCCCTGTCGACGACCGGATCTCGGCATCATGGTCGAGGTGCCGGCGACAGCGCTGGCGATCGAGCATTATCCGGCAGCGTTCTTCTCGATCGGTTCCAATGACCTTACGCAATATGTCACGGCGTCGGCGCGCGACATCGCAGCCGTTGCCGGCTTGAACGACACGGCCAATCCGGCGGTGCTGCGCCTCATCGGCGAGGTGGCGGGCTATGGCCGCAAGGCCGGGATCGATGTCAGCCTGTGTGGCGATGCGGGCGGCGATCCGCGCCTGCTGCCGCTGCTGCTCAGCGCCGGCATGCGCAATGTCTCGATGGCGCCAAAGATGCTGGCGCGCGCCAAATCCGTCATCGCCGAATGGCGCGCGTCATGAGCGGTGAGCCTGAGAATGTGAGCCCTGAGGCCTCGGCCATGGCCGAGTACAAGGGCATCCTGCAACGCCTGCTCGACAACCGGCCGTCGGGCACGCGGCAGCGCCTGGCACATGCCTTGGGCAAGAACCGCAGCTTCATCACGCAGATCACCAACGCGAGCTATGCCGTGCCGATTCCGGCGCCACATCTCGAGACCATTTTCGAGATCGTGCATTTTCCGACCCATGAACGGCAGGCCTTTCTCGATGCCTATGGCCGCGCACATCCGGGTCGGCTGCAGCGCGCGCAATCGAGCCGCCGCATCCGCACAGCGACCTTGCATGTGCCGGACCTGGGCGATGAAGAGCGCAATCGCCGCCTTGACCATATGCTGAGTGAGCTTGCCGTCCAGGTCGCCAAGATCGTCGAAGACGGCCACTAACAATCAAGTCTGGGAGAGTCCGAGATGAAGAAGCTGATCAATGCCGTCGACAACGTTCTGTCGGAAACGCTCGACGGCTTTGCCGCGGCCCATGCCGATATCGTGGAACTGGGCGAGGAGCGGAAGTTCATCCGCCGTCGCTCGTTGAAGAAGGGGAAGGTCGGCCTCATTTCAGGTGGCGGTTCGGGGCATGAACCATTGCATGGCGGTTTTGTCGGGCACGGCATGCTGGACGCGGCGTGTCCCGGCCAGGTCTTCACCTCGCCGACACCGGACCAGATGCTGGCGGCGGCGCAGGCTGTCGATACCGGCGGCGGCGTGCTCTTCATCGTCAAGAATTACGAGGGCGACGTGATGAACTTTGCCATGGCGGCGGAGATGGCCGGCGACATGATCGGCAGCCCGATCGCCACCATCATCACCGATGATGACGTGGCCGTTGAAACCTCGACCTATTCGACCGGGCGCCGCGGCGTGGCCGGCACTCTGATCGTCGAGCGCCTGGTCGGTGCGGCGGCGGAACAGGGCCAGGATATCAACGCGCTCCAAGCCTACGGCAAGGCGGTCAATGCGCGGACGCGCTCGATGGGTGTGGCGCTTACCAGCTGCACCGTGCCGGCCGCCGGCAAGCCGACCTTCAGCCTTGCCGAGAACGAGATGGAAATGGGCGTCGGCATCCATGGCGAGCCCGGGCGTCGCCGCGTGAAGCTGACCTCGGCCGACGACATCGCGGCCGAAATGATGGGGGCTATCACCGGCGATCTGGCGCCCAAGCCCGGCCAGCAGGCGGTGCTGCTGGTCAACGGGTTCGGCGGCACGCCTTCGATGGAGCTTTACCTGATGTGCAACGCGGCCCGGAAGATCCTCGCCGGGCAGAAGGTGCTGGTGGCGCGCTGCCTCGTTGGCTCCTATGTGACGTCGCTGGAGATGGCCGGTTGTTCACTCACCTTGGCGCTGGTCGAGGATAGCGATCTGGCCTTGTGGGATTCGCCGGTCCATACCGCCGCCTTGCGCTGGAAGATGTAGGCGTCAGGTGTATTGCCGTGGCAGGGTTGCCACGGCGCGTGATGCCGTGCGGATGCCGGCAGCGACAGCATCGCTGAAACTGCTGCCGGCTGATATCTCGGCGAGATAGGCGGCATCGAACACGTCACCGGCGCCGATGGTGTCGACCGGTGTCACCTTGGGTGCCGGCAGGTTGACACGCTGCCCCTGGTGCCGACCCACGGCGCCCGCGGGCCCGGATTTCACCACGATATAAGCATCAGCCGGCATCAAGGTCGCCAGGGTATCGATGGCGGCGGCAACGGTGGTCGTGCCGGTGAGAGCCGTCGCCTCGACCTCATTGAGCAGCAAATGGTCGCAGTGCCTGATCCAGCCGCGTGTCGTGGCGATGATCTGCGGCGTCCAGCCGGCAATGGGCCAGCCAGTATCGAGGGCCACGGCGATGCCGCGCGCCTTCAACCAGGCAAAGAGAGGTTGGTAGTCCGCCGTCAATGCGTCGGTGAGATATGAGCCGACGAGGAGGGCGATGCCGTCCTTGGCCGCGTCCACATCGATCATGCCCTTAACCTGATCCAGGGTCAGCACCGGCATGTGGCCGGGAATGGTGAAAAAAGTGCGCTCGCCATCGGGATGCGTCACGCCGACCGAGAAGGTCGTCGGCGTCTTGGCGATCGGCCATTTGTCAGCATGGGCGGGAAAGGTCTCGCGCAGCCAGTGGCCGAAATGATCGTCGCCGGTATTGGCGGCAATCTGATAGGGCACCTTTAATGCGTTCCATGTCAGGGCGACGTTGCCGGCCGCGCCGCCGACGCGCACCTCGCCGTGGTCGACCAGCGCCTCCGTTCCCGGCTGCGGCCATGGCTGATAGGGGCCGACGATGATGTCGACATTGACGTTGCCGATGACGATGAGCGGACGGCGCACGGCCTATTCCTCGCGCGTGATCTTGCCGCTGCGGACGGGCGTGCCGACATTTGGCACGCGGGAGTCGGCAAGCTCGATCACCAGTTTCTGCGCCGGTGGCAGCAAGGCGAGGGCTGCGGCAACGCCGGCTGCCTTGCGGACCGGCAGATGGATGGTGCCGGGGACAGCCCTGCCGCCGCTGGCGTCCAACACTACCGTTGGCGAACCGGCGGCGACACAGAGCTTGGCAAGGCCGTCGACGAGATCGGCGGTCGCTTCATCGCCCTTGGAGAGGATCACGCCAACCGAAGCGCCGAGGATTTCCAGCGGGCCGTGGCGGAACTGGCCACCTTCCAGCGCCTGCGCCGGCAGCCGGCCGAGCTCCATTGCGCCGAGGGCCGCTGCTTCGGCGAGGCCGCGCATCTCGCGGCCGGAAAAGACCAGGGCGCTGACGCCTTTGAGGGCCGCGAGGGCCGGTGCGAGGTCAGGCATTTCGGGCTGGTCGAGCGCAGCAAGGGCCGATGCCGGGTTGTCGCCGAGTTCGGCGAGAACGCGCTGATGCAAGGCTAGGCTGATGAGGAGGCTGCGGGTGGCGGCAAAGGCGCGCTCCGTCCCGCCCGCGCCAATGAGCGACGGGCAGCTCTTTGCCAGGGACGAACCGCCTTCGAGGGTCAGGCCGAACACGCTGTTGTGCTGGCCGAGGGCTTCGAACAGGCGGATGACCTCGACCGACTCACCGGATTGCGAGGTGACGATGACGACGCTGCGTGAGAGATCGAGCGGCGCATAGAGCTGTTCCGACAGCGGCAGGGAAATCGCCTGGATGCCGAGCGCGCGATAGGTCGGCTCGACCATGCGGTTGACGGCATGCGAGGCACCCATGCCGAGGAGCACCAGGGAAGGATTGCTGCGCAGCGCGGCGGCAATCTTGGCTGCGACCGCGCCATTGCCGTCATAGGATCGGCGCGCATCGTCATGCTGCCGGGCCATTTCGGCCTGGAGGGCGAGAAGGCCCGGGCCCGGATTGGGATCGGTCATCAAATCATCCTTTCACGCCGCCGGCGGTAAGGCCGGAGACAAGTGATTTCTGCAAGAAGAAGCCAATCAGCACGGGCGGCAGCGAGGCCATGACACCGGCCGTGGCGATGAGGCCGTAATCGGCGACGCGGCCACCGGCGAGGTCGGCAATGAAGACGGGCAGGGTCTTGGAATCCTTCGCCGTGAACAGCAACGCATAGAAGAATTCGTCCCATGCGAGGAGGAAGGCGAAGAGCCCGGCCGTCGTGAGGGCCGGCCTTGCCAGCGGTAGTGTGATGCGGCGCAGGATCTGGTCGAGACGCGCGCCGTCGATCATGGCCGCCTGTTCGATCTCGGCCGGGACATGGTCGAAATTGCTCTTGAGCAGCCAGGTGGTGAAGGGCGCCAAGATGCTGAGATAGACGATGGCGAGGCTGAAGACAGAATTGAGTGCACCCATGGCACTGAGCGCGAAATACATCGGCACCACCAGCGCCACCGGCGGCAGCATGTAGGTAGCGACCACGACATAGAGCGAAAAATTGAGCCGCCCATGGGCGCGCGAGACGGACCAGGCCGCGGGAATGGCAACGGCGAGGCCGCCCAGAGACGCGATCGTGGCGACGGCGAGGCTGTTCTTCAGGGCGATGAGGAACGCGATGCCGACGCCGTTCTCCGCCAGCGAGACGATTTGGGCATAGCGATGCAGGTCGAGCGTCTGCGGCAGCCAGCGCAAGGGCAGGGTGGTGAGGTCGTTGGTATCGCTGATGCTCATGATGAGCAGCCAGACCAGCGGCGCCAGCACGAAGACGCCGAGTATCACGGCGCTCACATAGATGAAGATGCTGAAGGGCAGGCTGCGACGTTCCATGGTTTAGCGGAACTCCCCTTGGCGGCGCAGCAGGCCGACATAGCCGGCGATGAGCAGCGAACTGACCAGCACCATGACCAAAGCTACCGAGGCGCCGATGCCGGCTTTCTGGAACGAGAAAGCTTGTTCATAGACCAGCATGCTGACCGTCTTGGTGCTGTTGGCGGGGCCGCCGCGGGTCATGACCCAGATAATGTCGAAGACCTTGAAGGCCTCGATCGTGCGCAACACGATGGCGACGGTGAGCGGGCCGATGAGATAGGGCAGAACCACGGCACGGAAACGCGACCAGGGGCCGGCACCATCGATCACGGCGGCCGAATGCAATTCGCGCGGCACCGATTGCAGGGCGGCAAGGGCGATGAGCGTCACCAGGGAGAAGTTCTTCCAGACATCGGCAAGGCATACCGCCAGCAGGGCCGAGCCCGGTTCACCCAGCCAGGAGCGATAGGAATCGATCATACCTGTCTGTGTGAGGAGTGCATTGAAGGCGCCGAAATCGGGATTGTAGATGAGGCGCCACATCGTCGCGTTGACGACGGTAGGCAAGGCCCAGGGCAGGATGAGGAGCGCGCGCAGCAGATTGCGGCCGATGAATTTCTGATCGAGCAGCAAAGCGGCACCCAGGCCGATGGCGAATTCCGCTGTCACGGAGATGAGGACGAAGCGGATCGTGGTCCAGACCACGCTCCAGAACATGCCGCTCCCAAGGACGCGGGCGAAATTGTCGGCGCCCACCCAATTGACGTCGCCGCCGATCAGCTTGGCATCGGTGAAGCTCACGCCAACGGTCTTGGCGAGAGGCCAACCGATGATGAAGGTCATGACGGCGAGGAGGGGCGCCAGCAGCAGCCAACTCCGCAGCATCATCCATCTTCCGCTCATCATCGGGCTTTTTGTTCCTGGGAGGAGATTAAGAAAAGGGCGGCCGGATGTCGGGTCCGGCCGCCCATTATATCAGAAACGGCTTGAGGCTTAGAGGCCGCCACCGGCGCTGTCGGCCGCGGTCTTCAGCGCGTCTTCAGGCGAGGCCTGCTTCAACAGCGCAGCATGGATCGCCTGCTGCAGCTGGGTCGACATCTGCTGATAGGTCGGCGTGGTCGGGCGCGGGAACATCAGGCCGAGCGAGGTCTTCGCCGCGGCAACCAAGGCTTCCTGGCCACCGGTCACAGCCGGCGAGCTGTAGGAATCCGCCCAGATCGGCAGGCTGAGCTTGGCGAATTTTTCCTGCTCCGCCTTCGAGGTCATGAAGGCGATGTAGTTCCAGGCTTCGTCCGGATGCTTGCTGGTCGAGGTGATGCCGAGACCCATGGAGCCATTGACGGCCGAGGCCTCGCTCTTGCCTTCGACACCCGGTGCCGGGACGACACCGACCTTGCCGACGATCTTCGATTCCTTGGGATCGCCATTGGCCATGTTGTACATATAGGTCCAGTTGAGGGCGAAGGCCGCCTCGCCGCTGGAGAACACGCGGCGCACGTCTTCCTCGAGATATTCCTTCGAGTTCGGATTGCTGAGCCCGGCCTCGAGCGAGTCCGCCATGTACTTTAGCGCGTCGACACCGCCGCCGTTCTGAAAGGCCGGCTTGCCATCGGCATCGAGGAACGACCCGCCATAGGCTGCAACCAGCGTGGTGTAATCGCAGATGGCGGCTTCAGCCTGCGCCCAGCTCCAAACGATCGGGTATTCGGCGAGCTTCTTTTCCTTGACGATCTTCGCCTGGTCGAGCAGCTCGGCCCAGGTCTTGGGCGGCGTCTTGATGCCGGCCTTCTCGAGGATTTCCGTGTTGTAGAAAAGATACTTGGTGTCGAGAATCCAGGGCAGGCCATAGCGCTTGTTCTGGTATTCGACCGTGGTCCAAGCGCCGGGCAGGACGCCATCCTTCATCTCTTGCGTCACCTTGTCGGTGACATCGAGCAGCACCTTGTTCTCGGCGAATTCTGCCGGCCAGATGACGTCGAAGAGCACGACGTCGTAGCCGCCGCCGGCACCTTGCGCCAACGTCGTCTTGTCGTGCAGGCCTTCATAGGGGACGAATTCGAGATTGATTTTGACGCCCGGATTGGCTGCTTCGAAATCGGCCGTCATGGCGCGGACATTGTCCTCGCTATAGGCGGCCTGCGCCATGAACAGGGCGTTCAAGGTCGTGTCGGCGAGGGCGCCGAAGCCAAGTGACTGTGCGCCGACGAGAACCGCGCCGCCGACGATCGCCTGCATGAGGCGTGAGCGATAAGTGGTGAACATCAAAACCTCCCTAAGATGCCTGCCCGATTGGCAGCAACGTTCCACGCTCCCGAGGGTGACGTGCTGAAAACCGGACTTGGCTTTCTGCTGTCCGCCGCGCCGTGCTGTTTGTTCACTTGCGCGCCGGACCGTCACCGGTGATAATAAATCAATTTGGTTGACTTAATAAGTTTCGAGCAAAATTTCGACCCTGTCAATGGAGTTCCCGGCGGTGCAAATGAAGCGCGCCATCCTGGCCACGGCGGGCACCAATCTGGGTGGTGCCAGCGCCCATAACCGGCGGGTCGTGTTCGACGCGTTGCGCCTCAATGGCGCTCTGTCGCGGGCCGATATTGCCCGTGCGACGCAGCTGACGCCGCAGACGGTCAGCAATATCATCGATCAGTTCGTCCATGACGGGCTGGTGGCGGCCGATCAGCCTTTACGTGGCGCCCGCGGCCAGCCAGCAACGCCGTACCGCATCGAGCCTGGTGGTGCCTGGTCGATCGGCATCGAGATCGACCGGCATCGCGTGCTGGGTGTCGGCGTCGATCTGGCTGGAACGACGCTGAGCCGCCGCCATTGCCGCCTGCCGGCCGGTGGGCCGAAGCGGGGATTGGATGTGGTACTGCAGGTGATCGCCGACATCCGCCGCGACCTAAAGGAGTCAGTTCCGCGCGGGAAGGGGGCGCCGTTGCTGGGCCTTGGCATCGCCATGCCGGGACCGTTCGGGCTGAATGATGATGTCGCACCGGACGATCCGTTGCTCGACCCCTGGGTCATGCGCGAATGGCACAGCTTCCCCTTGATGGAGAGTCTCACCGACGCCACGGGGCTGGAGGCGCGGCTGCAGAACGACGCCAGCGCCGCGGCAATCGCCGAGAAGATGTATGGGGTGGCCCGCAGCCTCGACAATTTCGTCTATCTGTTCTTAGGCTATGGCTTGGGCGCCGGCATTGTCATCCAGGGCGAAATCTATGCCGGCATGGGCGGCAATGCGGGTGAGATCGGCCAGCTGCCGGCGATGTCCGGCGGGCCGGACGCGCCGCAGCGATCGCTGGAGGAGTTCGTCTCGATCCTGTCGCTGTGCCGCGCGGCCGGGCTGGATCCGGCCAGCCCCGACCTCTTTGAGGAAATGCATGCGCTGACGGAAAAGGGCGACAAGCGGCTTTGGGCCTGGGCGGCACAGGCGGGTCGGCATTTGCGCCAGGCGGTGCAGATCGTCGAGGCCCTGTTCGATCCGCAGACAGTCGTCCTGGGCGGGCAGGTGCCGAAGAAATTGCTGGCGGAAATCGCGCGGCATATTGAGCCGTTGCTGCCGTCGGTTTCGGCGCGGCCGCAGCGCCAGCGACCGCGGCTCGCCCTCGGCACGGCCGATCTCTGGGCCGTGGCCGAGGGGGCTGCGATGGAACCGATCGCCCGGACCTTCGATCCGCAGTTCCGGGCGATCTTCAAGACGGTCGAGTGAGCGCCTACTGCTTCAGCGCCTTAATCTCTTCCCACAGCTTGATGTATTTCTGGTTCCGTGCCGTCTCGACCGGCTCGAACAGGATGCCGTCGGCGAGATAGGCGATCGGATCGCTGATACCCAGCGCCTTGACCTTTGCTGGGTCGGCGATTTCGAACGCCTTCCGGTTGGCATGACCATAGCCGTATTCGTTGATGAGATACTTGCCGGTCTCGGGCGACAGCCAAGCATCGAGGAAGTCGTAAGCGGCGGCTTCATCGGCCTTGCCGGTGTTGAGCAAGGTGAGGCCGCAGAGCCAGGTGAAGCGGCCCTCCTTCGGGTTGGCATAGGCCATCGGAATGCCTTGCTCGCTCAGCGTCTTCACGGTTTCGTTCCAGGCATAGGCGGCAACGATTTCGCCCGAGGCCAGGGCTTGGCTGATCTCGGTCTGGTCGGTCCACAGGAAGCGGCTGTTCTTGACCATCTTCTCGGCGAGCGGCCGGGTCGCCGCCAGCTCTTCGTCGGTCATTTCGAAGATCTTCTTGCGCGAATAGCCGAGGAGCAGGCCGGCGATTTCGAGCGCCGATTCGGTATCCGACATCGACAGCTTCCCGGCATAACGATCGTCCGTGAAGATGCTCCAGGATTCGTTCTTTGCGAAATCTGGCTCCACCAGATCGGTACGATAGGCGATGCTGGAAATACCCCAATCGGCCGGCGCCATGTAGACTTCGCCGTTCACCATGACACCGCCGGTCTTCAGCGGATCGAACACGTCGTTCCAGTTGCTGAGGCGTGCCGTATCGATCGGCTTGGCCATCTTGGCTTCGACGAAGGGGAGGAGCGAGTAAGTGCAGGGATGCACGGCATCGGCATTGAAGCCGCCGCGCACTTTCTGCAGCGCCTCATCCTCATTGGCGAAGATCGAAAAGGCCGGCGGCGCGCCGTATTTCGTGACATAGGAACTAAATAGGTCCGGAATGTCGTAGCCGCTCCATTCCATGACAACAAGCTGCTCGGCAGCGCGTGCTCGGTTCGGCATCATCATCATGCCGACTCCGAACGCTGCGGCCGAGCGCATGATATCGCGGCGAGAGACACGGCCCTGCGCCATACGGTCGATGAATTTTACGCGGTTCATTCGATCAAGCCCCCTGTCCATTTCGTTTGTTATGAGATCGTTGGATGGTCACTACTGAATGGTTCCGCGCGAATTTGACGACCAGCTGTATACGGCTGTCAACGCTCTTCGCACCGCAGGATTGATCACAAGGAGCTTTATGCTGCGATGCATGAATGCAAATCGCACATTCATGAATTGTCGTGCGCTTGACAGTACGGTCATCGCCATTTGAAACTCACCCCAAGACATGGCGCTTAAAGACTATGTCAACAGGGATGGTGGCGTGATCAGGATTTGCACGAAATGAGTGATGCTGTGCGAAGCGGCATCGCGGCAGAAGTGACGCGCGGTAAAGGCACGATTCTTCAGCGTTATCCGTGGCTGCACGGTTACGCGCTGATGACGCCTACCCTGGTCGTCATGCTGGCCATGCTGATAACGCCTCTTGTCGCAATGGTGGTGCGCAGCTTCTGGACACAGAACGTGTTCGAAGTGGATACCACTTTAACCCTGCGCAACTACCTGCAGATCTTCGGGACGGGTGAGAAGACGACCTATTGGATGGGAATCCCGTTTCCCTTTACCAACCCCGTCTATGTCATCCTGTTGGTCAAATCGATTCTGATGTCGCTCGCCGTCACGGCCTTTGTCGTGCTGCTCGCCTATCCGATGGCGTATTTCATGGCCTTTCGCGTGCGGCGACACAAAATTCTGTGGCTCATCCTCATCACGGTGCCGATCTGGACCAGCTATCTGCTGCGCGTCTTTGCCTGGAAGATCATGCTGGGCTTCAACGGCATCATCAATTCCGGCCTTATCAAGCTGGGGCTTATCGATAAGCCGCTGGAATTCCTGCTCTATAGCCCGACCGCCGTGATGCTGACTCTGGCGCATGCCTGGGTCGCCTTCGCCATCCTTCCCATCTATGTCAGCCTTGAGAAGGTCGACCGCTCGCTCCTCGAGGCCGCGACGGATCTTGGCGACAGGCCTTGGGAGCGCTTCTGGCACATCACCTTGCCGCTATCGGCGCCGGGCACCATCGCGACCGCGTTGATGGTTTTCATTCCCACCGTGGGTGACTACGTGACACCGGCCCTGGTCGGCGGGTCGGGTGGCAGCATGATCGGCAACACCATCCAGATCCTGTTCGGCCGGCAGAATGACGCGCCTCTGGGATCGGCCGTTTCGATCGTCATGATGGCGATGGTCAGTGCCGTCGTCTGCTTGTTCCTGTGGGCGGTCGGTTATCGCAAGATCCGCGCGCGTGAGGCCATCTGAACCATGCGCAAGAAAACCAATTTGCTGTTTCTCTATGCGCTGGCATTTCTGGTCTTCCTTTACGGACCGGTGCTGTTGCTGCCGTTGTTTTCCTTCAATGACGGGCTTTATGCGATCTTCCCGCTGAAGGGCTTTACACTGAAGGCCTATCAGCAGATGGCGCATGATCCATCGCTGGTCAATGCGCTGAAGAACAGCCTGATGGTGGCGACCGGCGTTTCTATCGTCAGCACGAGTTTCGGACTGTTGGCTGCGATGGGTGTGACGCATTACAAACTGCCGGGCCGTGGACCGATCATGAGCGGCATCATGCTGCCGATGGTGGTGCCCAGCATCATCCTCGCCGTGGCGCTGCTGGTCATCCTGCGCCAGGTCTTCGATATTCCACTCACGTTGTGGACGGTGGGGGCAGGGCATGTACTTATCTGTGTGCCATTCTCGATGATGGTTCTCATGGCGCGACTGGAAGGCTTCGACAAAAGCCTCGAGGAAGCGTCGGCGGATCTTGGCGAGAGCGGCTGGATGACGTTCTGGCGCGTGACGTTCCCGCTCGCCTTGCCGGGCGTCGTCTCCAGCCTGCTGATGTCCTTCACCATTTCGCTCGACGAATATGTGATCGCCTTTTTTCTGTCGGGCCTCGATCAGACGCTGCCCATTTTCCTTTACAGCCAGTTGCGCTTCCCGCAGCGCCTGCCGATGACGCTCGCCCTGGGCAGCACCATTCTGTTCGTCTCGACCATTATCGTTATCGTTTCAGAAATCGTGCGCCGTCGCGGCGTCCCCACCACCAAGCCAAGCGGATTGTAAGATCATGCCCGGTGCCGACACGATCATCTCGCTCAACCGCGTCTCGCGGCATTTCGGTCCGGTGCGCGCCGTCGACGAGGTGAGTTTTCAGATAAAGCGCGGCGAGTTCTTCTCGCTGCTGGGCCCATCCGGCTGCGGCAAGACCACGTTGCTGCGCATGTTGGCCGGTTTCGAGGTGCCGACATCGGGGGCCATCCTGATCGATGGGCAGGATGTCTCGGCAGTGCCGCCTTATGCACGGCCGACCAATATGGTGTTCCAGAATTATGCCATCTTCCCGCATCTCAATGTCGGGCAGAACATCGCCTACGGACTGCGCAAGAAGGGCCTTTCGAAGCCGGAGATGGGCCGGGTCGTGGAAGAAGCGCTCGAACTCATCAAGATGCCGGGTTATGGCGCGCGGGCGAGCCACCAACTCTCCGGCGGCCAGCGACAGCGTGTGGCGCTCGCACGCGCCCTTGTGTGCAAACCGAAGGTGCTGCTGCTCGACGAGCCCTTGGGTGCCCTCGACAAGAAGCTGCGTGAGGAAATGCAGATCGAGCTGCGGCAGATCCAGCGCTCGGTCGGCGTCACCTTTGTCTTCGTGACGCATGACCAGGAAGAGGCGCTGGCTCTTTCCGATCGCATTGCCGTCATGTCGGGAGGGAAGGCGCTGCAGATCGATTCCGCCAACCGGCTCTACGAGGCGCCGAATTGCCGCGAAGTGGCGGCCTTCATCGGCTCGATGAACTTCTTCGCCGGTCAGGTGAAGGGCGTTTCCGCCGGTGCGGCCAGCATCGATGCTGGCGCCCTGGGCAGCTTGTCGGTCGCGGTGAACGGTCACGTCCCGCCCGTCGGGGCCCAGATAACGGTTGCCGTGCGTCCGGAGAAGATGCGCCTCAGCTGGGTCGCGCCGACCGGTTCGGATAACGCCCTGGCGGGGAAGGTGTCGGCTGAAGCCTATTTCGGCGACCGTAGCCACTATCATGTGGCGATCGATGGTTTGCCGGCACCGATTGCCGTTGCACACCAGAAGGCCGACCGACGCCTGGATGATCAGGAATCGATCGGCCGGCCTGTCTGGCTGACCTGGCCGCAGGATGCGGGCGTATTGCTGACGGATTAGGCGAGTTCGGCCGCAATCGCGCGGAAGGCGGCGAGGATGTGCTTGTCCATCGCTTCGTCGACCGGCAAGGGCTGCGACGAGACCTTCACGGCGACCATCTCGGCCTTGCGGTCGATATAGATCCACTGCCCATGAATGCCTACTGCGCAGAAGGCCTCGCGGGCTTGGTCGACAATGTACCATTTGCTGCGATACTTGCCGCCGGGGATGAATGTCGCCATGTCGCCGCGTGCCCAGGCAGTGGCATCGCCATTCTTCAAGATATCGTCCACCCACTTCCGCGGCAAAACGGTCTTGCCGCCGGTGGTGCCGTGGTTGCGCATCATTTCACCGAAGCGGCCGAGGTCGCGCAAGGTTGCATTGATGCCGCCGGCCGTACGCGCGGCGCCGAGGCGATCGACGGTGACATAGGCCGGCATTTCGGCGCCGATGGGCTGCCAGATGCCTTCACTGAGGATGTCGGCAAGCTTGCGGCCCGCGGCGCGTTCGATGAGCCAGCCAAGCATGTCCGAATTCGGTGAGACATAG
The DNA here is from genome assembly GCA_016183985.1 of Pseudomonadota bacterium. Lineage (GTDB taxonomy): Bacteria > Pseudomonadota > Alphaproteobacteria > Dongiales > Dongiaceae > Dongia. The sequence goes on from JACPDN010000013.1 coordinate 151,474, forward strand.
TGGAAGGTATGGCCGTGGCCGCCGGTGCCGCGACGAATGCTGCTGAGGAAACTCCTGAGGTCGCCGGCCGTTGCCGGATTGTCGACCGGGTTCCAGCCGCTCGCCTTGCGATAGCGGAGGAAGTCACCGTCGGGATCGAGATAGTCTTCGGTGAAATCGATGGCGACAGTCATATCGAGCACATGGCGCACAGTTGCGTCGCCATAGGCCGAGTTCTTTGCTTCCGGAAGATACTGAATGACGGGCGCATCGGGATCGAGCTGCCCATTTTCAACGAGCAGGCCGGCGAGGCTGCCGGTGATCGACTTGCTGACCGAGAAGACGATATGCGGTCGATTGGCGGCAAGTGCTGCGGCATAGTGCTCGGTGAGGATGCGGCCCTGGCGCATCACCAGGAAGCCGTCGGTGAACGTATCGGCCAGCATGTTGTTGACCGTGCCGTTCTGCCCGCTGGCAGTACGATAACCGACCCCGCCGAGATTGACATGGTTCGCAGGCAGCGGAGTGACGCGCGCCGGATCGTGGGCAATGATGGCGCTGGGGACGATTTCCGAAACGTGGGAGAAGGCCCAGCGATTGAATGGGGCGATGCGCCAGTTGGCCAAGGTTACCTGGTTCTCGGCATTTGCCGGTGAGGCTTGCATCAATTCGGCCTGAAACGGCATCCCATCCATTGCGGCACCCATCCTGTTATTCGTTCGTTCAAATGGTGCAGCAATCTAGCGCTGCGAAGCCGGCACTGCCAAGGGGCGCAGACCGTCGTTTATGGCATGGATGGGTCGACAGCGGCGAAGCTGTCGCCACGCGCCAGGTTGTCGAGATAGACGGTGGTGGCGAAGGATGCCGGATCGCGATAGGGCCCGAATTTGAAATATTGCGGCTGACCCATGGCGCCGCCATGGCCGACGAAACCAGCCGCGCGTGCGATTAGTTTTCCATCCGCCCAGATTTCGACGATCCCGTTCGCTCCACCTTTGATATGAAAGACAAGGTCCGTCCAACGCGCAAAAGGCGCCGGCAGGAAGTCGAAGCGCTCGATCTTTACGGCATGGGCCGGCGTCACATTTGCCGGGCCGCCGTTCTTCGTTTCGCAACGCAAGGGGCTGGTGAGCGTGAGTGAGAGCGCCCTCGCCATATCGCTTTCGAAAGCAAGCAGCAATTTGCAGCCATATGGCTTGCCGTTTGCTGGATCATGCTGGGCCGCATCGACATCCAGTGTGACGTGATAGAGACCGCCGGTAAATCGCTGCGCCACAAAGGGACTGTCATCGATCGGTGCCTTCCACTGACCGATGACGAGGCGCGTATCGTCGCCGAGCGGTGCACTCGCACGGTCGATCCACATCGAGAAGCCATAATATAGGTCGTCGCCGAAGCTGGGGCCGAGGTCAAAACTCTCCCAGATTTCGGCACGTTCCTTTTCATCAGGCGTGTACTCGGCGTAACGCCCGGCGACCAGGCACGACGTCGCCTTGGGCACCCAGGTCGCCGTGCCGAAGACCGGTTCTCGGATACGCAGCTTCAGCGCCTGGCTGCCGTCGCGGACCTGTTCTTTGCTCAGCGAGATCTGGCCTTCCGGTCGCTCGCAGGGAACGAAGGAATCTTCATAAGCGACGGCCTCGAACGTCTCTCGTATCGGACGCAGCGTTTTCGCGTCCGCTGGCAACGTGCTGGCAAGAAGAACGCCTATGATCAGCCGGCGCAGCACGGTGTGGCGGCGTTCAGATCAATTCGGTGACGAGGAGAATGAGGCCAACTATCGATACCGCCCAGGTGGCGGTGCGCAGCCAGGGAACACCGATGAGATAGATGATCGCATAGACGAGGCGTGCCCAGAAGAAGAGCTGCGCCCCCAGAACTGTCATGGGCGAGCTGTGGCCGGTCACCTGCACAATCAGCACCAGGATGGCGAAAAGCGGCAGGTTCTCCAGCATGTTGCGATGCGCCCGTCCAGCGCGGCCGGCAAGGCCCATGGCAGTCGGCATGTTCTCGCGATTGCTGGCCAAGGCCGGCAGGCCGACCTGCGTTTGCAGCATGATGGCGGCAACAACCATTTGGACGAGGCAGAGAATGACGCTCCATACCAGGAGCGAGAGTTCCGTCGGCAGCTCAATCGGCATCGCCATCTCCCCTAAAGAACGGACCGCAATAATAACCTGGGTCGGTAGCGATCGGTAGTGGCACCAAAAAAGAAAAGCCCCCGCGCACGGGCGCGAGGGCTTCTTTGGCCGAAAAAGGAACGAGTTCTTAGCCGAGCTTGCCGACGGCGACGAGGGTGTCGCACATGCGGTTGGAGAAGCCCCATTCATTGTCATACCAGCTCAGCACACGGACCAGCGTGCCTTCGATGACCTGGGTCTGCGACAGGTCGAAGGTCGAGCTGTTCTGGTTGTGGTTGAAGTCGATCGAGACCAGTGGCTGGTCATTGGTGCCAAGGATGCCCTTCAGCGGACCGCTGGCGGCGGCCTTCACGATGGCAGCGTTGACCTTTTCCTTGGTCGTTGCCTTCTTGGCCACGAACTTGAAGTCGACGACGGAGACGTTCGGCGTCGGCACGCGGATCGACGAACCGTCGAGCTTGCCGGCCATTTCCGGCAGGACGAGGCCGACGGCCTTGGCGGCACCGGTCGTGGTCGGGATCATGCTGAGCGCTGCTGCGCGGGCGCGGTAGAGATCCTTGTGCATGGTGTCGAGCGTCGGCTGGTCGCCGGTATAGGAATGGATCGTCGTCATGTAGCCATGCTCGATGCCGACGGCTTTGTTGAGGACGGCAACGACCGGCACCAGGCAGTTGGTGGTGCAGGAGGCGTTGGAGATGATCTTGTGCGCCTTCTTCAACTTCTTGTCGTTGACGCCGTAGACGACGGTGAGGTCGGAATTGGTGCCCGGCGCCGAAATGACGACGCGCTTGGCGCCGGCATGGATGTGCTGCATCGCCTTTTCACGGTCGGTGAAGAGGCCGGTGCATTCGGCAACCACGTCGATCTTCAGATCCTTCCACGGCAGCTTGGCGGGATCGCGCTCGGCCGTCACGGTGATCCAGCCGCGGCCGACATCCATGGCGCCCGCCTTGGTCTTCACGTCGCCCGGGAAGGCGCCGTGCACGGAATCGCGACGGAAGAGATGCGCATTGGTCTCGACGGGACCGAGGTCGTTGATCGCGACGATCTCGAGATCCTTGCGGCCCGATTCCATCATCGCGCGAAGCACGAGACGGCCGATGCGGCCGAAGCCATTGATCGCAACCCGAATTGCCATGTCAGTACCTTTCTTGACGTTCAGCAAAATGCCCTAACCATCTCGTCATGCCCGGACTTGTTCCGGGCATCCACTCTCTCAACTGCGCGAGTGGATCCCCGGGACTTCGCCCGGGGATGACGAATATGGGGTTGATCTAGTCGTACGTTAAAGCTTCGCCGTCACGGCCTCAACGATGGCCGCAGGCGTGATGCCGAAATTGGTGTAGAGATCGTTGATCGGAGCGGAAGCGCCGAAGCCCTTCATGCCGATGAAGATGCCGTCCGTGCCGATGTAGCGCTCCCAGCCGAAGCCAATGGCGGCCTCGACCGCGACCTTGAGGCCGGAACCCAGCACTTCCTTCTTATAGGCAGCCGATTGTTGCTCGAAGAGTTCCCAACTCGGCATCGAGACAACGGCCGTGCCGATGCCTTTTTCTTCGAGGATCTTCTGCGCCTCGACCGCGATCGCAACTTCGGAACCGGTCGCCATCAAGGTCACCTTGCGTTCCTTCTGCGTCGGGCGGATGACATAGGCACCGCGCGCGCAGTGGTTCGCGTTAGCGGCGTCGGCGCGGAGATGCGGCAACGCCTGGCGGGTGAGGGCGAGGATCGACGGACGATCCTTGGTGGTGAGGGCAAGGGCCCAGCACTCGGCTGTCTCCATCGTGTCGCAGGGACGGAAGACGAGGAGGTTGGGGATGGCACGCAGGGCGGCCAATTGTTCGACCGGCTGATGGGTCGGACCGTCTTCGCCGAGGCCGATCGAGTCATGCGTCATGACATAGACGACGCGCTGGTTCATCAGCGCCGAGAGGCGGATGGCCGGGCGGCAGTAATCGGTGAACACCAGGAAGGTGCCGCCGAACGGAATGATGCCGCCATGGAGCGCCATGCCGTTCATCGCCGCCGCCATGCCGTGCTCACGGATGCCGTAGTAGATGTAGTTGCCGCCGTAATTCTCGGCCGTGACCGGCTTTGTGGTCTTGGCCTTGGTGTTGTTCGAGCCGGTGAGGTCGGCGGAACCGCCGATCAGCTCCGGAATGGCTGGGACCAGGGTATCGAGCACCAGCTGCGAGGACTGGCGGGTGGCGAGCTTCGGCGCATCCTTGGCGATGGTCGATTTCAACTCGCCCAGGACTTCCGCGAAATTGGCGGGCAGCTCGCCCTTCATCGCGCGTTCGAACTCGGTCTTCTGGCTGTTGGCGTCGAGGCGCTTGCTCCAGGCATTCATGTCGGCGGTGCCGCGGCTGCCGATACCGGCCCAGGCTGATTTGATCTCACCCGGAATCTCGAAGGGCGCGTGGCTCCAGCCGAGCTTCTCGCGGGCACCGGCCACTTCGTCCTTGCCGAGCGGCGAGCCGTGGGTGGCTGAGGTGCCGGCCTTTTTCGGTGCGCCGAAACCGATCACCGTCTTGCAGGCGATCAGGCTGGGCTTGGACGACTTCTTCGCGGCGGCGATGGCGGCCGAGACGGCCTCGGCGTCATGGCCGTCGACCCGCGTGGTCGCCCAGCCGCTGGCTTCGAAGCGCTTCAACTGATCGTCGGAGCAGGAAAGGGAGACGGCGCCGTCGATCGAGATGCCGTTATCGTCGAAGAGGACGACGAGCTTGTTGAGCTTCAGATGGCCGGCCAGCGAAATCGCCTCGTGGCTGATGCCTTCCATGAGGCAGCCGTCACCAGCGATGACATAGGTGTAATGGTCGACCAGATCATCACCGAAGCGCGCATTCAGCATGCGTTCGGCCAGGGCGAAACCGACCGAATTGGCAATGCCTTGGCCGAGCGGCCCTGTCGTGGTCTCGACGCCCGGCGTATGACCAAATTCCGGATGGCCTGGTGTCTTGCTACCCCATTGGCGGAAGCGCTTCAGCTCGTCGATCGTCACCCCCGGCACGCCGGTGAGGTGGAGGAGCGAATACATCAGCATCGAGCCGTGGCCGGCTGACAGGATGAATCGGTCGCGATCCGGCCAGCCCGGATTGGCGGCATTGAACTTCAGATGGCGCTGAAAGAGCACCGTTGCCACATCGGCCATGCCCATCGGCATGCCCGGGTGGCCGGAATTGGCGGCCTCAACCGCATCCATCGACAAAGCGCGGATGGCATTGGCAAGGTCCTTGTGGGGGATTGTGCTCTTGGCGGCAGTAGCCGTGTTGGCGTCCATCATCATTCCTTGGATCACCGGTAAATGCCGGGAATCCTAACGTGGCGGCCGACCGATCCGGCCGCCGGATCGGGGCGGAACATGCCCGCCTGAGACGCGCAGGTCAACACCGGATTCCCGCTGAATTTGGCGCAAAGTGCCAAGTTCTTGCAGCCCTGTGACAGATTGGCGGGCAGCATCGGTTGACGCCGCTTCAAGAGGTCGAGTAAACGAGAAGAACAAGATCTTTGAAACTGGCCCTTTGAGGCTGGAAACAGAATCGGACCGTCGCAACCGGGGGCAGGAACCGACAAGGATGTCCAAACTGGATATGGCATTGGGCCGCCTCGATGCGGCGATGGCACGGCTGGATTCCGCGGTCGAGGAAAGTTCCTCTCGCGGCTACCGGGATCGCGATTTGCTGCAGACGGAATTGGCGGTCCTGCGGCAGACCTACACGCTGCTGCAGACCGAAGCTCGCTTGGTCTCCGACCGGCTCGATGATGTAATCGGCCGCATGCATACCGTGACCGAGGGGGCCTGAAAATCATGCCGACCGTCACCATCGCGCTCAATGGCCGCAACTACGACATCGCCTGCGGTGAGGGCGAGGAAGCGCGGGTCCAGGAACTGGCGGGTGAACTCCGTCGCCGCATGGAGGGGCTCGCCAAGAACGCCGGTCCGGTTGCCGAAAACCTGCTCTTCGCGCTGACCGGCATCCTGTTGGCCGACGAGCTCGACCAGAAGAATCGCCAGATCGCCCAGTTGAAAGGCCAGCAGGAAGATCTCGTGCAGCGGCGTGAAATCGCCCTTGCCGATACCATCGAACGGCTGGCCGTGAAGATTGAGGCTATTGCAGCCAGGCTGGAAGCAGCCTAAGTACGTCCCCGGGCGGAGCGCTGCGGGGTGCGATAGCCGGGTAATCCCTGAGGCCAATTCTAACCTCTAGGGAGCTGTCCCTACCTGGACCCTTGGTCCTGGCATATGGCGCCCACCTGCTTAGGCAGGCCACGGAGGATTCATACGTGCGAACGGCCCAGGTGGCACCGCCCACCTCATTACAGCCGCACCTCTGATCGAGTAGATCAATCAGAGGTGCGGCTGTTTGCTATCCAGTCGATTGAAGAAGCGCCTTATGGATTCCCAGGAACTCGCTGATTTTAAAGCAGAATTGAGGAGGGAAGCCTTCGCAGTCCGCGAGCAGGCCTGGCGGGCGGATCCCGAAGCCGGCGAGGGGCTGAAGCAGCATCTGATCGAAGCACTGGCGATGCCGCCGGGAATTGCCATCTCCGGCTATTGGCCGCTCCCCGGCGAGATCGATGTGCGGCCGGCTTTGCGCCATTATCATCGTGAGGGGCATCGGGTTGGCTTGCCGGTCGTGACAGGCAAACACCAGCCTCTGGTCTTCAGATCCTGGGAACCCCATGTCGAACTCGTACAGGGCAGTTTCCGGGTCATGACCCCGCCACCCGGTGCGCCGTTAGTGACGCCGACCATCCTGCTGGTGCCCCTGCTGGCCTTTGATCCAGAAGGATACAGGCTGGGTTATGGCGGCGGCTTCTATGATCGTACGCTGGCCAAGCTGCGCGCCGAGGCGCATGCTGTCGCCGTTGGCGTCGCCTATGGCGCGCAGGAAGTGCCGATGGTCCCGCGGGGCACCTTCGATCAGCCGCTCGACTTCATCGTCACGGAGCGGGCCGTATTCAAGTATTCCGATATGATTGGACTCTAACTGAATGAATTTATTGTTTTTGGGTGATTTGGTTGGCCGTGCAGGCCGTGATGTTGTCGTCGACAACCTGCCGAAGCTTCGCCGAGATCTCGCGGTCGATTTTGTCGTCGCCAATGTTGAGAACGCTGCCGGCGGTTTCGGCGTCACCCAGAAGCTTTTGAACGAACTCTTTGCGGCCGGCGTCGATTGCGCCACGACCGGTAATCACGTCTGGGATCAGAAAGAGACCGTCGCCTTCATCGGCAGCGAACCCCGCTTGCTACGCCCGCTGAACTTCCCGCTGGGCACGCCGGGAAAAGGAGCAGGCGTCTTCCAGACCGCGCGCGGCAAGAAGGTCGTCGTCGCCAATCTGATGGGGCGCCTGTTCATGGATCCTCTCGACGATCCCTTTGCGGCGGCCGAACTGCTCCTCAAGACCTACCGTCTGGGCGGCAATGCCGACGCCATCCTGTTCGATTTCCATGGCGAGGCCACCAGCGAGAAGATGGCCTTCGGCCATTTCCTCGATGGCCGCGCCAGTTTCGTTGTGGGAACACATACCCACGTGCCGACCGCCGATCACATGATCCTGGAAAAAGGTACTGCCTATCAATCTGATGCCGGCATGTGCGGCGACTATGATTCCGTGATCGGCATGGAAAAGGCCAATCCGATCCTGCGCTTCACGCGAAAGCTGCCGACGGAGCGCCTCAGCCCAGCCAATGGTGCCGGCACTTTGTGTGGCGTCCTGGTCGAAACGGACGAGACCAGCGGCCTTGCCCGGCGGATTGCACCGGTCCGGGTGGGTGGGAAGCTCGAAGCGGCGTTGCCAAAATGGGTGCCAGTTCTCGCCAACGCGAAATAGCTGCGGACGTATGCAACTTCGATTGCCTTGAGTTAACCTCCGCTTAAGCGCTTTGCGGCACTCATGTGAGCGCTAACAATGCCGGCTTGGTTAGATCGAGAATCGAATGGTGAGCCACCTCCATACAGCGCATGACCCGCTGATCGTGTTGCTGTCCATCGTGGTGGCGGTGGTCAGTTCGCTCGTTTCGCTCGACGTTGCTGAGCGGTTGCGGGCGGCTAAAGGACGGGCCTGGATTCTGTGGCTGGCGGCTGCGGCCTGCACTTTGGGCGGCGGCATCTGGTCGATGCATTTCATCGCCATGCTGGCTTTCACGCCACAATTCGAGATCCGTTATGACGTCAGCCTGACCTTGGTCTCGCTCGTCATCGCCATTGCCTCGACCGCCATCGGCTATGCCATGGTTGCCCGAAAAAAGTCCCTCACCTGGCCGAATTTGACCCTCGCCGGGCTTTTTGCCGGGGTCGGTGTCGCGGCTATGCACTATACCGGTATGGCGGCGATGATCATTCCCGCCGAGATGACGTATGATTGGACGCTCGTCGTCCTATCGATCGTTATCGCCGTTGTCGCTGCAACGGCGGCCTTCTGGCTTGGCCTGAGATTGGACCGAACCTGGCACAAGCTTGCTGCCTCCGTCGTGATGGGTGGCGCCATTTCGGGCATGCATTACACCGGTATGGCGGCGGTTAGTTTCAGTGCCAATCCGCATACAGATTTCCCTGTGGGTATGGATGGAACGCCGGCGCCGATGCTGGCCTTTGCCCTGGCCGTCGCGACCATTCTCATTCTGGCGATCGGCTTCCTCGCTGCCGTCAATGACCGACGCTTCGACCGGCGGGCGCGGCGGGAGGCTGAGCAGATGCTCCGCACGGAGCGCCGCTTCGAGGCGATCGTCAGCGCCAGCGCCAATATGGTCATGCTGCTCGATGCGGAAGGGCGCATCACCTATGACTCGCCCTCCACCCGCCGCATCCTCGGATATCCCGAGAATGGGCTGATCGGGCATTCGTTTGAGCAATTCGTCCCCGAGCAGTATAAGTCGCAATTTCAATGTTTTATGAAGAATATCTTGCGTGATCCGGGAGCTACCGAGGCGATCGAAATACCGATCCTGACGGTCTCCAGTCACGTCACCTACACCGATATGACCGTGACCAACCTGCTGGATGATCCGCATCTGCATGCGCTAGTCGTGAAGCTGCACGACGTGACTGAGAAGAAACGCTTCACCGAAGAGCTCCGCGCCGCCAAGGAACGGGCCGAGGCGGGCAACCGGGCGAAATCGACATTCCTCGCCAATGTCAGCCACGAACTGCGCACACCGCTCAATTCGATCATCGGTTTTTCCGATCTGCTGCTGGCCCAGCCCAACGGGGCCCTGCTGCCGGCCTATTTCGAGTTCGCACGCGACATCAACGGCAGCGGCAAGGAATTGCTGAATCTTATCAATCGCATCCTCGAATATTCGCGGGCGGAGGGAGGCAACATGCAGATGGAAACCGTGCCCCTCAATCCTATTGAAGAAGTCGAAGCGGTTCTGCAGCTCTATCAGGGGCAGATCCGGGCCAAGGGCATCACCCTCAATGTCGATCCGTTCGACGAGCGTTTCAAAATTCTGGCTGACCAGGACAAGCTGCAGAAGATCCTGCTCAACCTGCTGTCCAATGCGGTGAAATTCACTGGCGAGCGGGGCCGCATCCAAGTGAGCGCCGAAATCGACCCGACCGGGGCCTGCCTGATCTCGATCCAGGACAATGGCTGTGGCATGACAGAGGAAGAGGCTGCCCAGGCACTTCAGCCCTTTGCCAAGGGGAATGCCGGTCTCAATCGGGATTTTGACGGCGCCGGGCTCGGCTTGGCCATTACCAACGCTCTCATCGTCCTGCACGAGGGCGAGCTGATCATCGAGAGTGGACGCGGGGTGGGGACGCTGGTCACCGTTAAATGGCCCGCGAGCCGGGTTAAATATGTCGGAGGAGCGGAGGCGGCCGTCTCGGTCGCCAGCACTCGGTAAGGCTGGCCCTACGCCCGCTTGCCGCCGGCCACCGCCATGAAGCGGTCGACTTCGTCTTGCATCTGCTCGGCGCGCGCCATGAACTGGCGCGCCATGTCGTGGACCCGGTCGCAGGCCCGGGGTTCGCCGTCGCCGGCCATCTTGAGGGCGCCGGTGACGCCTTCGATTCCCATTTGGCGGGCGACCTGGGTGACGACCTCCGCCATGCGGCGGATTTCGGCTTCCAGATTTACGCTTCGACTCTCGCTTCCGGACTCCCGGATCGTTCGGGACATGGGCTGACCTCGATTTCGTCCGCATTTGGCCCGAATCGGAGCCAATCGTTAAAAGCTATAGGGAGCTTTCCGTAAATGAGTCATGAATTTTGCGGCCCATCCCCCGAAATCTCTGCAAATCAGCGGATTGGGGGGTGTGCTATGTCCTGGCCGGGAGGCGCGGCCTATCGGGCTTGGCAGGCCGGGGAATTGTGCTAAAAGGCGTCAAAATCCTGCCATATTCGCGGTCTAGCGTCGCCCTAAGGATGGCGCCGATCCCAACATCTGGTCAGGATTTGCCGATAGTCCACACTAGGTTTTGCGTTTAGGAACGGATCGATGGCTGGCCATTCCCAATTTAAGAACATCATGTATCGCAAGGGTGCGCAGGATGCGAAGCGTGCCAAAGTCTTCACCAAGATCATCCGCGAATTGACGGTTTCGGCGAAGATGGGCAACCCGGACCCGGCGACCAACCCGCGCCTCCGGGCTGCGGTGATCGCCGCCCGCGATGCCAACATGCCCAAGGACACCATGGAGCGCGCGATCAAGCGCGGTGCCGGTGGTGAAGACAACACGGCCTATGACGAGGTCCGCTACGAAGGCTATGGCCCAGGTGGCGTCGCCATCATTGTGGAAGCCCTGACGGATAACCGGAACCGGACGGCGACCGAAGTCCGCACCGCCTTTGCCAAGGCTGGCGGCAACCTCGGCGAAACCAATTCCGTGAGCTTCATGTTCGAGCGCAAGGGCGTCATCCGCTATCCCGCCAAAGCGGGCAGCGCCGATGCCGTGTTCGAGGCGGCCCTCGAAGCCGGTGCCGACAATGTGGAATCTGATACGGAAACGCATGAGATTACCTGCGCGCCGGAGGATTTCGCGGCCGTCCGCGATGGCCTGGAAGCCAAGTTCAAGGAAGCCAAGGAAGCGCGCCTGCAATGGCGCCCGGTGACGACGGCGCCGGTCGACGGCGACACGGCGGAAACGCTCTTCAAGCTGATCGACACGCTGGAAGACAATGACGACGTCCAGACCGTCAGCGCCAATTTCGAAGTCTCGGAAGAGACCTTGGCCAAACTGACGGCCTGACCGGCAGTTCAGCCGGGCAACAAGGAAACGCGAACGGAATGCGAATTCTCGGACTGGATCCCGGTCTGCAGCATACCGGCTGGGGCGTCATCGACGCCGTCGGCTCGCGTATCTCCTTTGTTGGCGCCGGCGTCGTCAATTCGGATGCCAAGCTGGACCTGGCCGAACGCCTGGTGCAGATCCATGACGGCCTGCGTGAGGTGATCGATCTGCATCAGCCGGAAGAGGCGGCGGTCGAAGAGACCTTCGTCAACAAGAACCCCAGCTCGACCCTGAAGCTGGGCCTGGCGCGCGGCGTCTCGCTGTTGGTGCCGGCGCTCTACAAGCTGCGGGTGGCCGAATATCCCACCAACCTCGTAAAAAAATCGGTGGTGGGGGCGGGGCATGCCGACAAGGAACAGGTCAAGATGATGGTAGGCGTGCTACTGCCCGCCGCCCGCGACCAGAAAAGTTCGGATGCCGCCGACGCCCTGGCTGTTGCCATTTGCCACGCCCATCACATGGGCACGCTCGGTAAATGGGGCGCCCAGGATTTCCGCGAGGTCGCCCGATGAGTGACCAAGAGTCATGATCGGCAAGCTCACAGGCGTGGTCGACAGTGTCGCCAGCGATGCTGCCATCATCGACGTCAATGGCGTCGGCTACATCGTCCATGCCAGCGGCAAGACGCTGGGGCGGCTTGGCCAGCGCGGGTCGGCTGTGAGCCTGCTCATCGACACCCATGTACGCGAGGACGCGATCTCGCTCTTTGGTTTTGCCGAGACGGTCGAGCGTGACTGGTTTCGCGCACTCCTCAATATCCAGGGTGTCGGTGCCAAGGTGGCGCTGAGCATTCTTTCGGTGATGGCACCCGATGAACTGGCGCGGGCCATAGCTGCGCAAGACAAGGCGGCGGTTGCGCGGGCGAATGGTGTCGGCCCGAAGCTCGCCCAGCGTGTCGTTTCCGAAATGAAAGATAAGGCCGGCGGGATCGGCCTCGGTGCCGCTCTGGTCAATGGCGATGTCCCTGTCGCAGCACCGGTCGAAACCGCTGATGGCCCGTTGAATGATGCGGTCTCGGCTTTGGTCAATCTCGGTTATCGCCGGACGGAAGCCTATGGCGCCGTTGCCAAGGTGATGCAGAAGCAAGGCGCCAATGTTGGGCTCAATGAGCTGATTGTGCATGGCCTCAAGGAGCTCGCCCAATGAGTTCCGGTGAAAATCGCATGATCACGCCCGAGCGGGCCGAGGAAGACAATAGCGAGCAGAGCCTGCGTCCGCTGGCACTGGGCGAATTCATTGGCCAGCAGAAGCTGCGCGAGAATTTGGCGATCTTCATCGAAGCGGCAAAGGCGCGCGGCGAAGCACTCGATCATGCGCTGTTCTACGGCCCGCCGGGTCTCGGCAAGACGACGCTGTCGCAGATCGTGGCGCGGGAACTCGGCGTCGGTTTCCGCGCGACTTCTGGCCCGGTGATCGCCAGGGCAGGGGATCTTGCGGCACTGCTCACCAATCTGCAGCCGCGCGATGTGCTGTTCATCGATGAAATCCATCGCCTGTCGCCAGCGGTCGAGGAGATCCTCTACCCTGCGATGGAGGACTTCCAGCTCGACCTCATCATCGGTGAAGGCCCGGCGGCGCGCTCGGTGCGCATCGATCTGCCGAAATTCACGCTGGTAGGTGCCACCACGCGTCTCGGCATGATCACGACGCCCTTGCGTGAGCGTTTCGGCATTCCGCTGCGGCTCAACTTTTATACGCATCCGGAGTTGGAACTGATCGTCCGCCGCGGTGCGCGCGTGCTGGGGCTCGACTTGGCCGACAGTGGTGCGGCCGAGATCGCCCGCCGTGCCCGTGGTACGCCGCGTGTCGCCGGTCGCCTGCTGCGCCGCGTGCGCGACTTCGCGGTCGTTGCCAAGGTGGGCCGGGTCGAAGCCAAACACGCCGACGCCGCGCTGACGCGGCTCGAGGTCGACCAGTTGGGCCTCGACGCGATGGACCGGCGTTATCTCATCTGCATCGCCGAGAATTACGATGGCGGTCCGGTCGGCGTCGAGACGATGGCGGCAGCGCTTTCTGAGCAGCGCGACACGATCGAAGACGCGATCGAGCCCTATCTCATTCAGCAAGGCCTACTGCAGCGGACACCGCGCGGCCGCATGCTGACTTTGAACGGCTACAAGCATCTGGGCCTCACGCCCTCAAGCCATGCGGCGCAAGCCGATCTCCTCGAGCCGGCGATCGGGGAGGATGAGCTGTGATGGATAGACCCGTCGCTCACCCCCTCTCCCCAACCCTCCCCCACGTAGGGGGGAGGGAGCGCGGCCGAGTTTGCCTCGCCATTTGCGTTCAACCTGGCTCTGATTCCCTCCCCCCCACGTGGGGGAGGGTTAGGGAGAGGGGGAGCCAGCGATGACTCTCACCGCTTTGAACACTGCCACTGCCGCGCACCACTTCCCCATCCGCGTCTATTACGAAGACACGGATGCGGGCGGCATTGTCTATTATGCCAACTACCTGAAGTTCGCCGAGCGCGCGCGTACTGAAATGCTGCGCGAGGCGGGCTTTCATCATACCGCGATGATGCAAGGCGAAGGCCTGATGCTCGCCGTGCGACGCGTGACTGCTGATTACCTGCGGCCGGCGAAGCTTGATGATGCCCTGGATATCACCACCAGCGTCGTCGGCCTTGGTGCCGCCACAATCGAGCTTGATCAATCCATCCGGCGCGAGGGCCAGGAACTCTGCCGCGTCGTCGTTACCATTGCCTGCGTCGGTCGTGACGGTCGCCCCGCGCGTTTGCCGGCACTTTTACGCGCGGCACTTTCCGCGCATCTCCCATCTTGAAGAAGAAGTGAAGAAGAACCATGGATCCGCAACAGCCAGCACCATCTGCCACCCCCGTTGCCCCGGTCTCGGGCAACGTCATTGATGGGGTGAATGCCGCAGCACAAAACGCGGTCGGCATGCCAAGCGCCGCCCACGATCTTTCGGTCTGGACTTTGTTCATGCAGGCCGATTGGATTGTCAAAGGCGTGATGCTGTTTTTGCTCGCGGCGTCGATCTGGAGCTGGGCGATCATTTTCGACAAGATCATCCGTCTGCGCCGTCTGCGCGAACAGGCCCGCCAGTTCGAGGAAGCGTTCTGGTCCGGCGGGTCGCTCGAGGAGCTTTACGACCGCATCTCCAACCGCCCCACCGATCCGATGTCGTCGATCTTCGTCGCCGCCATGCGCGAATGGCGCCGTTCGGCCGCAAAGGGTTTGCTCGCCTCTGAGCAGTTCCGCGAAAGCCTGCAGGACCGCATCGAGCGCGTCATGAACATCACGCTGGGCCGCGAGATGGATCAGATCGAGCGCTATATGGGCTATCTCGCCTCGGTCGGTTCGGCAGCACCCTTCATTGGCCTTTTCGGTACCGTCTGGGGCATCATGAACTCGTTTGCCGCGATCGCCGGTTCGAAGAACACGACACTGGCCGTCGTGGCGCCGGGCATCGCCGAGGCGCTGTTCGCGACGGCGCTGGGCCTCGTTGCCGCCATCCCCGCGGTGCTTGCCTATAACAAGCTCTCCAGCGACATCAACCGCTATGGCAACCGGCTTGAAGCCTTCGCCGGTGAGTTCGGCGCGATCCTGTCGCGTCAGCTCGAGGAGAAGCACTAATGGCCGTCAAGCTCGGCGCCGGCGGCCACCCGTCGCGCGGGCATTCGCGGCGGCGCAAGTTTTCGCCGATGGCCGATATCAACGTGACGCCGATGGTCGACGTCATGCTGGTGCTGCTCATCATCTTCATGGTGACGGCGCCGCTGCTGACGGTGGGCGTCGAGGTCGAACTCCCGAAGACCAGCGCAGAAGCGATGTCCAACCCGGACGAACCGCTGGTCGTCACCGTGCGCTCCGACAATGCCGTCTTCCTGCAGGAAACGCAGATCGGGATCGAAGAGGTGGGGCCGCGCCTCAAGGCCATCACCATGAACAAGCCGGAAACGATCATTTACGTTCGTGGCGATGCGACGGCGAATTGGGACGGCATTGCCCAAGTTTTGGCGGAATTGCAGGCTAATGGTTTCAACAAGGTCGGCATCGTGACCGATACCAAGGCCAGTGGTTCAAATTCGGGCGGCGAGCCAGCGAAGAAGTCGAACTAGCGTAATGAATTTCGTGATGGAAAAGCTGGGATTCGATGCGGAACTCAACCGCGGCTTCATTGCTTCGGTCGTGTTCCATGTCGGCCTGTTCCTGCTCGCCTGGTTCGGCCTGCCGCATCTATTTGAGGACGAGCTGATCTACGAACAGGACGGCATCAAAGGCGCCATCATCTCGGAGCTCACCAAGGCGCCGCGCGTGGACAAGGTTTCCGATAAGGTTCCAGACAAGCCGAAGAAGCAGAAGGTCGAACAGCCGAAGAAGGATGCCAAGCCGGTACCGGCCAAGGCAAATCCAACCCCGGCCTCCGCGCCGCCGCCGCCACAGGTCGAGGAGCAGGCCGTCGTCATTCCCGACAAGCCTAAGCCTGACCAGGAAAAGAAAGTCGAAAAGAAGCCGGAAGAAAAGCCGACGCAGCAGCAGAAGAAGCCAGACGAGACCAAAAAGAAAGAAAAGAAGAAGCAGGATCAGGATTTCGCCGACCTGGTGAAATCCATAAGTCCGGAGCAAGCTGCTGAGGAAACGCCGCAGGAGCCGAAAACCAAGGCCGCTGCTGCGCCGGACGAGCCGACCGAAGGGCAGCGGACGGCTATCGAAGGCGACGTTGCCGTCAGCGCATCGGATGCCGAGAGCATCAGCCAGCAGATCGGCCGCAACTGGCAGGTCGATGTGGGTGCACTGCCAGATCCATCGCAATACATGGCCTTTCTGCGTGTGACGTTCGACGGTGCCGGCAATGTCCTGACCGTCGAGTTCCTGGAGAGCAATCGAATGGGCGATGCGCGCTATCGGATGGTTGCGGAATCGTGTCGCCGGGCGTTCTTCATCACCAAGCAGATCAAGGCCCCGTCGGGCAAGCAATTGCCGTCGCCCATTCGATTCGGCTGCGACCCACAATATGCCAATGGCGCTTAAACTGTTCGGCGATGAACCAATGCGGTCGGCGCGCGTTTGTAAGATGCCAAATGTAGTGAATTAGAGTAGAAGTTAAGAATTGGCGGTCAACAGTGGCGCTGCCATTTTGGGCGGGCGCTGACAGAGATACGAAGACAAGAGGCATAAACAATGATGCAGAGTTTGAAGTATTTTGTCCGCGCTGCAGCGGTCAGCCTGGCGCTGGTCGCGGTTCCGTTGACGGCGTCAGCCGAGCCGACGATCATCATCAAACCGGGCGCCAAGCCCGAGCCGATGCCGATCGCGATCCCGGATTTCTTCGGCGGTTCCGGCAATGACGGCCAGATGGCGCGCGATCTGGCCGCCGTCATTTCGGCGGACCTCGAACGCTCGGGCCTCTTTGCGCCGATCGACAAGAAGGCCTTCATTCAGGACAGCGCCTCACTACAGCAGGGGCCGCGTTTCCAAGATTGGAAGCTGATCAATGCGCAGGCGTTGGTCGCCGGCAACGTGACCTCGCAGGCCAACGGCCAAGTCTCGGTGCAGTTCCGCCTATGGGATGTCTACGGCGAACAGCAGATGACCGGGTTCCAGTACAATTCGGCCACCAACAACTGGCGCCGCGTCGCACACAAGATTGCCGACGAAGTCTATAAGCGCATCACCGGCGAAGAAGGTTATTTCGATACCCGCATCGTCTATGTCTCGGAAACCGGCCCGAAGTCGAAGCGCGTGAAGCGTCTCGCCATCATGGACCAGGACGGTGAGAATCATAAGAACCTCACCGATGGCGGTGTGCTGGTGTTGACGCCGCGCTTTTCGCCGGCGGCCCAGGACATCACCTATATGTCCTATTATGGCAACAAGCCGCGCGTTTACCTCTTCAACATCGATAGCGGCCAGCAGGAAGTGTTGGGCGATTTCCCGGGCATGACCTTCGCGCCGCGCTTCTCGCCGGATGGCTCCAAGGTCATCATGAGCATGGCCCAGGCTGGCAACACCGATATCTATGTGATGGATATCCGCACACGCCGTACCCAGCGCATCACCAATACCCCGGGCATCGATACCGGACCGAGCTATGCGCCGGACGGCAGCCAGATCACCTTTGAGAGCGATCGCGGCGGCAGCCAGCAGATCTATGTCATGGGCGCTGATGGCTCGGGTCCGCGCCGCATCAGCAAAGGGCAGGGGCGCTATGGCACCCCGGTGTGGTCACCCCGTGGCGACCTCATCGCCTTTACCCGCCAGTACCAGGGCAGCTTCTATATTGGTGTGATGCGCCCGGACGGTTCGGGGGAGCGCATGCTGTCGCAGGGCTGGTTGATCGAAGGCCCGACCTGGGCCCCGAACGGTCGCGTTCTTGCCTATTTCAAGCAGGAGCCGTCGGGCAAAACTCAACTGCATTCTATCGATCTGACCGGGTTCAATGAGCGTGTCATGAAAACGCCACTGGACGGGTCGGATCCAGCGTGGTCGCCCTTGCTTGGGAATCAATAATGATCTATGTTCCGCCCCGATTCTAGGATCAACTCGGCCCTGGAATACCTTGATTTAGCGCGGAATTTAATGCGCGGGCAAATCGGCGATCCACAATCGGGGGGTGGTCGGGGGATTTGCTCGGGCTAAGAACGGACAAAAGAGGAAACTAAAAATGCGTCTTTCGATCTTGTCGGCCCTGGCTGCGGCCGCTCTCCTGGCAGCCTGTTCGTCGGACGTTCCGGTGAACGATGCTGGCGGCGCCGGTGCTGGCACTCAGAGTGCCACGACGGATAACTCTGGCATTGCCGGTGCTGCGGTCCCGGGTTCGCCGGAGGACTTCAACCAGAACGTCGGCAACACCGTGTACTTCGATCTCGACAGCTACAGCCTGAGCTCGGACGCCCAGTCGCAGTTGCAGCGTCAGGCCGCCTGGCTCCAGCAGTACCCGCAGCGCACGCTGACCGTCGAAGGTCATGCTGACGAGCGCGGCACCCGTGAGTACAACCTCGCCCTCGGCGAGCGTCGTGCGAACTCGGTCGCCAACTACCTCGTCGCCCTCGGCGTCGACAAGGCCCGCTTGAGCACCATCTCTTACGGCAAGGAGCGTCCGCTCTGCACCGAGAGCGATGAGTCCTGCTGGTCGCAGAACCGTCGTGGCGTCAGCGCCATCAACCAGTAATCTCGCTATTTAGCAGATAACTGGCGTCATCAACGCCGGTCCGGAGAAATCCGGGCCGGCGTTTTTGTTTGTGCGCATTGTGGCATGCAAGGAGGAGATTCCCCGTCTTCGCGCGATTTCCGCCGCAATCCCGCCCTCTTTGGCGTCGAGTTTGTCCTCGTTGGGATTTTCAACTTTAAGAGGGGACACTCGATGCATCTCACGAATGATCGCAGCCGGCACCTGGCCGCGGTGATGTTCGCCGCACTCATGCTGCAGGCCTGCGATACGACAAACGACACCCAGACGGCGACCTCCGCTCAACCCACGACGACGGGAGCCGAGAGCGGGGGCGGTGATGTCGCCATCGCCCCTCAGGATCCGAATGAGGTGTGGCAGAGCCAGGTCGGTAACGCTGTGGAGTTCGCCACCGACGCTTATGATCTTTCGCCGGAAGCGCAAGCGACGCTGCAGCGCCAGGCGCAGTGGCTCCTGCAGTATCCGGCACGCACGGCGGTGGTCGAAGGCCATGCCGACGAGCGCGGCACACGAGAATACAATCTTGCTCTCGGCGAACGCCGGGCCCAGTCGGCGCAGGCCTATCTGATCGCCCTCGGGATCGATGCGTCGCGCCTCCAGACAACGTCGTTCGGCAAGGAGCAGCCGCTCTGTGGCGAGGCGAATGACGATTGCTGGCAGCGGAACCGCCGTGCCGTGACGGCGTTGAATCCCTGATTTCAGCCGGTTTTATGCCCAAAGCGGCCTGGGCAAAGCCTTGCCTGGGCTTGCTTTTCACCGAGTCCCTTTGGCATTGTCAGCTCGCAATTTTGTGACCGGAGGGATCCGGGCCGCGCCATAATTCCGCCCGGTTCCGTGCCGAGCATAGGCCTGCCTTAAACCCTTTCCGGCGATAGAGCGATGAGGATGAGCCGCGTGACTTTTGCACATGGGATGAAGATGGCGACCCAGGCCGGCATTGTGGCCGGCTTGCTGATGCTGGCGCCTTTTGCCGGTGCCAAGGCGGATGAGATTGACGATCTCCGCGCCGAGGTGCAGCAGTTGAAGCAGCAGGTGCTCTATCTCGAGAACCAGATGCCCAAAGGCGGCGGTGCGGCTGCCGGTGGTGGCACTGTTGCCGCTCAGACCGAGGTGCGCTTCCAGCAATACGATCAGCAGATGAGCCAGCTCACCGGCCAGATCGAGCAGCTGGAATTGAAGATCAACGACCTCGCTGACAAATTCGATCGCATGCAGAAGGACACCGAGTTCCGCCTGGGCGAGCTTGAAAAGGGCGGTGCCGGTGGCATGGCCGCGTCCGCACCTGTGGCCGATGCCGGTGGCGCTGCCACGGCCGCGCCTGCGCAAACCGATCCGGGGGCGCCGCCGCAACCGGCGCAGCCGGGTGTCATGGGGACACTTTCCTCCGACCAGATGCAGAACCTGCCGCAGGCGCCGGCCGGTGCCGCAGATCAGGCCGCTTCGGCCGCCGGCGGTTCGGTTGTTCTCCCCGGCGACACGCCGCAGGAGCAGTATGATTATGCAACTGGCTTGGTGCAGCGTGGTGCCTATCCCGAGGCCGAGATCGCGCTGAAGGCCTTCGTTGCTGAGCATCCGAAGGATCCGTTGGCCGGCAATGCGCAATACTGGCTGGGCGAAACCTATTACGTCCGCAGCGATTTCAAGAACGCCTCGGTGGCTTTTGCCGAGGGCTATCAGAAGTATCCGAAGAGCCAGAAATCCTCGGACAATCTGTTGAAGCTCGGCATGTCGCTGGGGCAGATCGGGCGCAATAACGACGCCTGCACGGCCTTCCGCCAGCTCGACAAGCAGTTCCCTGACGCTTCGCAGGCGATCAAGGACCGGGCCGCCCGCGCCAAGCAGCGCTACAAGTGCAGCTGAACAGGCATAACGAACGGGCCGACGCTTGGGGATAGCTCGCTAACATCGCTGGGTGAGGACGCGTTTGCCGCGCTGATGGCGGCCTGCGGTCCTTTCGAGAGCAAGCCGCATATTGCCGTGGCGGTTTCCGGCGGGGCCGACAGCCTGGCGCTGATGCTGCTGCTTGCTCGCTGGGCGCGGGCGCAAGGCGGGCGCGTGAGCGCGCTCACTGTCGATCATGGATTGCGGGCGGAATCCGCCGCGGAAGCGGGGCAAGTTGCAGCCTGGGCCGCGGCGGCTGAGATCAATCACCAAATCCTCGCCTGGCAGGGTGCCAAGCCTTCGGCCGGGCTGCAGGCCGCAGCGCGCAAGGCACGCTATGAGCTGATGGCGGCATGGTGCCGGGAAGTGGGTGTGCTGCACCTCGCGACCGCGCATCAAGAGGACGATCAGCGCGAGACCGTCGCCATGCGGCAGGCGCGCAATGGTCGGTCGCAGGCGGGTCTTGCCGGCATGAGCCTGATCTCCACACGGCACGGCATAAGGTTGTTGCGCCCGCTTTTGCCTGTTTCGGGGGCTCTGCTGCGCCAGTTTCTGACCGCCAAGGGCCAGCCCTGGATCGAGGATCCCAGCAACCAGCTGACACGCTTCGAACGGATTCGCTGGCGCCAGGGCGCTCTGGGCGCATTGCCGGACCCGGCGGACATCCAGCGCTGGGGCGAACAGCGTGTCGCCGATGAGGAGGCGATTGCCGAGCTGTTCGTCCGCTCGGTCGAAATTCATGAAGCGGGCCATATTTCCGCCGATCTTGCCCTATGGCGGGGGGCGCCCGAGCGTATCGCCGTACCGGCCTTGGGGCAGTTGATCCGCCTGGTCGCCGGTGGCGATTACTTGCCCGCCCAGACTGCGATCGCCCGCGTCGTTGCGGCTTGGCTGCATGAGCCGCGCGTCATGAGCTTGGGCGGTGCCTTGATCGGGCATTGGCGCGGTCGGGGCGTGATCTGCCGCGAAGCGGCCGGCGTAGCGAGCAAGATCACGGGCGCCGGGGTTTGGGATGGACGCTTTTCCGTGGAGATCTCCCGCGACATGACGGTGAGCGTGCTCGGCGGGGCCGGCGTGGCGGAAATCGGGCAAAGCGGACATTCCCGGTCGTGGAATAGGGACATTCCGGCGCTCGCCCGCCCGGCGCTGCCGGCGGTCCGGGATGCGACAGGTCGTCTCATCCTGGTGCCGTATTTGGGTTTCGACCCATATGGGCGAGGAAGCGACACCCATTTCCGCTTTTTGCCCCATAATTCAGCAACATCAAGCGGCTTTACAGTTGCGTATGGGTGGCAGCACACTATTTAACTAGAACAGAAGTGTCGGGTTACCAGCCGCGGGCAGCGTCCTGATCTCAGGCAGCCACTCCGGGCCCCAAAGCCGGCCTTAAGACCTTATGAGGGATAAAGATTGTGAATTGGGGTAAGAACCTGATGATCTGGGTGGCGATCGGCCTGCTGCTGGTCGTCCTGTTCCATATGTTCGGCGACGCGACCTCGCGCACGGCCCAGACGCAGATGGCCTATTCCTCGTTCCTCGCCAAGGTGAATGAGGGTTCGGTCAGCGACGTCACCATCCGTGGCCCGGATATCACCGGCCACACCACCGATGGCCAAGCCTTCGCCACCTACGCGCCGGACGACCCCAAGCTGGTGGAGAATCTGAGCGCCAAGGGCGTCGAGATCAAAGCGGCACCCCAGGATGACGGTATGAGCCCGCTGATGGCGCTCCTCATCAATTGGGCGCCACTCATCATCATCGTCGGTATCTGGATCTTCTTCATGCGCCAGATGCAGGGGCAGGGCGGCAAGGCCATGGGATTTGGCAAGTCGCGCGCCAAGTTGCTGACCGAGCGCACCGGCCGTGTCACCTTTGACGACGTTGCCGGCATTGAGGAAGCTAAGGGTGAACTCGAAGAGATCGTCGAGTTCCTGAAGGATCCGCAGAAGTTCCAGCGTCTCGGCGGCAAGATCCCGAAAGGCTGTTTGCTGGTCGGCCCCCCGGGCACCGGCAAGACGCTGCTCGCCCGCGCCATCGCTGGTGAAGCCAATGTGCCGTTCTTCACTATTTCCGGTTCGGATTTCGTCGAGATGTTCGTTGGCGTGGGTGCCAGCCGCGTCCGCGACATGTTCGAACAGGGCAAGAAGAACGCGCCTTGCATCATCTTCATCGACGAAATCGATGCGGTCGGTCGTCATCGCGGCGCCGGTTTGGGCGGCGGCAATGACGAGCGCGAGCAGACCCTGAACCAGATGCTGGTCGAGATGGACGGCTTTGACGCCAACGAGGGCGTCATCATCATCGCCGCCACCAACCGGCCGGACGTGCTGGATCCGGCGCTGCTGCGCCCGGGTCGCTTCGATCGGCAGATTACCGTGCCGAACCCGGATATCGCCGGCCGCGAGCAGATCCTGAAAGTGCATATGCGCAAGGTGCCGCTCGGTCCCGATGTCGATGCCCGCGTGATCGCGCGCGGTACGCCCGGTTTCTCGGGTGCCGATCTCGCCAATCTCGTCAACGAGGCGGCGCTGATGGCGGCTCGCTTCGGCAAGCGCGTTGTCACGATGGCCGATTTCGAGCAGGCCAAGGACCGCGTCATGATGGGCAGCGAGCGCCGCTCGATGGTCATGACGCCGGAAGAGAAGCTGGCGACGGCCTATCATGAAGCCGGCCACGCCATCATCAACCTAGAGGTGCCGGAAGCCGATCCGCTGCACAAGGTGACGATCATCCCGCGCGGTCGGGCGCTGGGTCTCACCATGTCGCTGCCGGAGAAGGACCGCTACAGCATCTCGAAAACCTGGCTGACAAGCCGGATCGCCATCTGCTTTGGCGGCCGTATCGCCGAGCAGTTGATCTATGGCGAGGAACATCTCAATTCAGGCGCTTCCAACGACATCCAGCAGGCCACTGAAATGGCCCGTCGCATGGTCACCGAGTTCGGCATGAGCGATAAGCTGGGGCCGCTGCGCTATTCCGAAGGTGAGCAGGAAGTGTTCCTGGGCTACTCGATGGGACAACAGCGCAAGAGCATGTCGGATGAGACGACCAAGCTCATCGACCAGGAAGTGCGTCGCATCGTCGAGACCGGCGAACAGAAAGCGCGCGAGATCCTGACCCACCACCTGGAAGGCCTGCACACGGTCGCCAAGGCGCTGGTCGAGTTCGAGACGCTGAACGGCGAGGAAGTCCGCGCGCTGATCAATGGTGAAAATATCCGACAGGATACCGGTCAGGGCGGCGGCGCGGCGGCGACGATCAAGCCGCGCTCCTCGATCCCCACCGGTACGATCAGCCGGCCGGGCTTTGAACCGAAGCCGCAGCCGGGCGCCTGACGCTCGGTGGGTTTGGCGAAATAAACGCGTTCCGAAGCCCCGCCTAAACAGCGGGGCTTCTGGTATCTGGGGAATTCTGATGGCGGGGACTTATCTCATTCCGACGGGCCTGCTGAGCGGTGCCGCTGCAAAGCGGGCGGTTTCGGCAGGAACGGCGTCTCCCCTGGCGGGCGGTCCCGTTGCCTTTGCCGGTGCTGAACTGGTGCAGCGTGGGGCAAATGGGGCAGGCGACCGGCGACCCGTCCTTGCCAAGGATGTGCCCGCGGACTTGCTGGCGCCGTTTCAGCGCGCGCCGAGGCCATGGGCCGGCTTCGATCTCTCGCGGGCGCTGGTGATGGGTATCGTCAATGTGACGCCCGACAGCTTCTCGGACGGCGGAGATTATGCCGATACGGAGGCAGCGATATCCCGAGGCGTTGCTCTTGCCGAGGCCGGGGCGGATATTCTCGATATCGGCGGTGAATCGACCCGGCCCGGTTCGGCGCCGGTTTCGGTGGCCGAGGAGTTGCGCCGGGTCGTTCCCGTGATCCGCGCGCTTGCCGAACGCGGCCTGTGCCTTTCTGTGGATACGCGTCATGCGGCTGTTATGTCAGCTGCCGTAGAAGCTGGCGCCGGCATCATCAATGACGTGACTGCATTGACGGGCGACGCTGAGAGCGAGCGCGTCGCAGCCGAATCCGGGGCTGCCATCATTCTCATGCATATGCTGGGCGAGCCGCAGACCATGCAGGCCAACCCGGTCTATGCAGACACCACATTGGACCTCTTGGACTATTTTGCCGAGCGGTTGGGCCGTCTGGAGGCTATGGGGGTAGAGCGGGCGCGGATCTCGATCGATCCAGGTATCGGCTTTGGCAAGAAGGATCCACATAATCTTCTGCTCCTCAATGAACTACCGGCTTTTCACGGATTCGGATGCCCGATCACCCTCGGCGTATCGCGCAAGAGCTTCGTCGGGCGCCTCTCCCGTGGCGAAGCGCCAAAGGATCGCACGGCTGGATCGGTAACGATTGCGGCCCTGGGTCTTGCGCAGGGTGTCCAGATCGTGCGGGTGCATGACGTGTCCGAAACCTTCCAGATGCGGGCCATGGTCGAGGCCCTGCGACGGGGCTAAGCCCGCATTTGCGCAGGTGAAGAGACGGGATAAACTGCGGGAATCGATTGGAATGCCAAGATTGGACGGCGAATGACTCGTAAGCTGTTTGGAACCGATGGAGTGCGTGGCCTGGCAAATGCCGAGCCGATCACCGCCATGACCGCCTTGCGCCTGGCACTGGCGGCTGGGGCGCATTTCACGCGCGGCAAGCACCGGCATCGGGTCATCATCGGCAAGGATACCCGCCTTTCCGGCTACATGCTGGAAACGGCGCTCACTTCCGGGTTCCTCTCAATGGGCATGGACGTGATGCTGCTGGGCCCGTTGCCGACCCCGGCCGTGGCGATGCTGACGCGTTCGATGCGTGCCGATCTCGGCGTCATGATCTCCGCCTCGCACAACCCTTACGAAGATAACGGCATCAAACTGTTCGGGCCGGATGGATTCAAACTCTCCGACGATATCGAGGCAGAAATTGAAGGGCGCGTTCTCGGCACCGGCTTCGAGCCGGCCCTGGGCCTGGCGCCGTCGGCGCAGCTCGGACGCGCCAAGCGCATCGACGACGCGCAAGGGCGCTATATCGAATTCGTGAAATCGAGCTTTCCCAAAGGCCTTAGTTTGGAGGGGCTGCGTGTCGTAGTCGATTGTGCCAATGGTGCGGCCTATAAGGTGGCGCCAACGGTCTTGTGGGAACTTGGCGCCGATGTGGTGGCGATTGCCAACGAACCCGATGGCACCAACATCAATGCCGGTTGTGGCGCCGTGCATACGGAACGCCTATGCGAGCAGGTGAAGGCTGCCGGCGCTCATGTTGGCATCGCGCTCGATGGCGACGCGGACCGCGTCATTGTGGTCGACGAAACCGGTACGGTCATCGATGGCGACCAATTGATGGCGTTGATTGCGGAAAGCTGGCACGGCGCCGGGCGGCTTGCCGGCGGCGGCATTGCTGCCACGGTCATGTCCAATCTGGGGTTGGAGCGGCATCTGGTGCGGCTTGGCCTCAAACTGCATCGGACGGCCGTTGGTGACCGCTATGTCGTCGAGGCCATGCGCCGCCTCAATATCAATATCGGCGGTGAGCAATCCGGCCATATCATCCTCAGCGATTTTGCAACGACCGGCGATGGGCTCATTGCGGCGCTTCAGGTCTTAGCGGTGCTGATCCGTGCCGATCGGCCAGCGAGCGAGGCGGGCAAGGCTTTCACGCCGCTACCGCAGCTTCTGAAGAATGTCCGCTATCAGCCCGGGCAAACACCGCCGCTGGAACAGGTCAAGGTGAAGGATGCGATTGCCGCAGGTGAAGCGGCGCTCAATGGCAATGGCCGACTGCTGATCCGAAAATCCGGCACTGAGCCGCTGATCCGCGTGATGGCGGAAGGCGAGGATAGGGCGCTCATCGCCCGGGTCGTCGATGACATCGTCGGCGCCGTTGAAGCTGCGGCACGTTAGATACCCAGGTTTCAAAGCATAAGGAAGAAGCATGTCCAATCGTCTGCTCCACACCATGATCCGTGTCATGGATCTCGACAAGTCGATCGACTTCTACACGCGTCATCTCGGCATGAAGCTGCTGCGCCGCAAGGATTATCCATCGGGTGAGTTCACCCTGGCGTTCGTCGGTTATGGCGATGAAGATGATAACAGCGTGATTGAACTGACCCATAATTGGGGCCGCAAGGAGCCCTATGAGATTGGTACGGCTTTCGGCCATCTCGCCGTCGGCGTCGAGGATATCTATGGCACGTGCGACAAACTGGCCAAGGAAGGCGTCAAGATTCCGCGTCCGGCCGGGCCGATGGCCCATGGCGGCTCGGTCATCGCCTTCGTCGAAGACCCGGACGGCTACAAGATCGAGCTGGTTCAGAAGTAAGTCTCCGTAAGATACAATTTGCGAAGAAAAGCGGCAATTCGGCCGCTTTTCTTTTGCCCTGGGCGCTCTGGAATTTGATCTATGTCATCTGTCGGCCGCATATCCGCGGCTAGCTTCTTGGGCCATTCGACCAGGAAAGCGCGGATACGAGGCTCATGAAGATTTCAACACGGTTGCTTCTGCACGGGCTGGCGAACATCGTCGTGGCTACCGGCCTCATGGCTGTGGTGGTGCTCTATGTCGTCTACCAAGGCAGCATGCGGCAGTTGGCCGAAGTGAATGTGGCCGCGCGCCACCATCTCGAAAATGTATTAAGCGATGCCGCCCTTCACACGGACGGAGATCTCGGCAAGCTGGCAAGCGAGATCGGCGGCGACATAACGGTCTGGCGCGACGGCAAGCTGGTTGCCACAAGTGTCACAGAAGCGTCCGTGCGGGGCGATCTCGAGGCCTTGCTCGGCGCCGCCGAGACGGCCGTACAATTGGCTCGTAACACGGTCTACGAAGTGCCGCCGGCTCTGGCCCTGCCGCTATCGGACATTCATCTCACATCCGTCTTCAAAAAGGATGCGGATATCGTCGCTCTATCCCGGAACTCCGGCGTGTTTCTGGGAACCTTCATCGACCTGCTCGTTGCGTTCTCCATTCTGGGAATCGGCGGTGCGGTCTTGTCCGGCCTCGGGTTGTTCTGGTCGGTGCGGCACTCGTTGCGACCGTTGTTGCTGCTATCGGATAGTATGACCGCCCTGGCTCAGGATCGGCTGCAGGTCGAGGTGCCAGCGCGCGAGCGGCATGATGAAGTCGGGCTGATGGCGCGCGCCGTGCAAGTCTTCAAGGAAATGGCGCTCAAGCGTCATGAACTGCAAGCCGAACAGAACCAATTGCGCGAGCAGGCCAGCAGCGAACGGCGCAATGCCATGCTGACCCTTGCTGGTCGCCTGGAAGGCGAGGTGCAGCAGGCCGTCGGCGGGCTGCGAGCCGCTGCCGGACAGCTTGGCGAAACTGCGGCGACACTGGATCGTTCAGCGCGTGTGGCGGCGAACCAGGCCAAGGATGCGACCGATGCGGTCGTGGAGGCCGAAGCTGGCGCCCAGCAGGTAGCGGCCTCGGCCGACGAGCTTGCCAATGCGATCACGGCGATTACGGAGAATGTCGAAGGTGCGCGCGACCGCGTACAGAAGACAGTGAAGGTGGCCGACCACACCAACAATGCCGTCTCGCAATTGCATGTGGCAGCCCAGCAGATCGGCGAGATCGTGACCTTGATCAGCGAGATCGCCGCCAGCACCAATCTGCTGGCCCTCAACGCGACGATCGAGGCGGCGCGTGCCGGTGAGGCCGGCAAGGGTTTCTCGGTTGTTGCGTCGGAAGTGAAAAGCCTCGCCAACCAAACGGCGCGAGCGACCGAGGATATCACCAGCCAGATCGGCGACATTCGCCGCTCGGCGGAGGAATCGGCGCAGGCGATCGGCGCCATTCAGTCGAGCATGCACGAAACGAGTGCCGCCACCAGCAGCATTACCGAGGCCGTCGAACGCCAGGAAACTTCGACGCAGAACATGGCCGGCAGTATCCGGCATATGGTCGACGGCACCAAGCGGGTCAGCGGCAGCATTACCGATGTCCGCGCCATCGTCGGCGAGACCAGTGGCGTCGCCCGACAGATGCTTGATATGGCCGCGGATATGGAAAAGAAGGTCCAGGCGCTGGATGGCGCAATGCGGCAGGTTCTGCAGGAACTGCGCGCTGGTTGAGGCCCCGCATCGTCGAGTCAAAGTGGTATGCCAGAATAACGCAAAGTGGTACTTTATATAGAACCACTTTGATGAACAAATCGCGACGTTTCATTCCAGGTTGATTGTCAGGAATTCGTCGCATGGATCTCTCTCAGTGGAAGGGCGTCCCACGCCCCGAACGCGTTGCTCTTGAAGGCCGTTACGCCCTACTGGAGCCCTTGGACCCGGTACGCCATGGCGTCGATCTGTTCGCCTCGGCGCAGGCACCGGGAGCCGAGGATCGCTTCCGCTATCTCTTCGAAGATGTTCCGGCCGGCAAGGCGGCGTTTGACGCTTGGATCGACAAGGCGTCGACGAGTGCCGATCCCTTCTTCTATGCCGTGATCGACAAGCGAACCGGACGGGCCGAGGGGCGGCAGTCCTTGATGCGGATCGACACCGTGCACGGCGTCATCGAGATTGGGAACATTCTCTGGGGGCCGGCAATCGCCCGCAGCCGGGTCGCGACCGAAGCGCTCTACCTTTTTGCCCGTCACGCCTTCGATCTCGGTTATCGCCGCTTCGAATGGAAGTGCAACAATCTCAATGCGCCATCAAAGCGCGCCGCTGAGCGTTTCGGCTTCAGTTTCGAAGGCATCTTCCGTCAGCACATGATCGTCAAAGGCAAGAATCGCGATACGGCCTGGTTCGCAATGACAGATCAGGATTGGCCGCGATTGCAGGCTGGCTATGAGGCCTGGCTTCGCCCCGAGAATTTCGACGGAAATGGACAGCAGCGCAGCAAGTTGAACTTTAGATGACGGCGAGCGCCGCTACCTCGTCATCAGCCGAGCGTCAGGCCCGGCTGATGCTGGCCTTGGTCACAATCATCTGGGGACTGAACTGGCCGTCAGCGAAATTCGGCCTGCAGGATTTTTCGCCCTGGACGTTTCGGACGATTTGCTTTGGATCTGGTGCCGCGATCCTGATGGCGGTGGCCCGCTATCGTGGGATCAGTCTGCACATCAATGGCAGCACGGCGCGCTGGCATCTTGTCGTTGCCGGGCTGCTTAGTATCGGCGGCTTTGGTGTTCTGGCGGCCTTTGCCCAGCTGGCGACGACGACCAGTCGGACCGCCATCTGTGCCTATACCATGCCGATCTGGGCGACGTTGTTCGCACGCGTTTTTCTTGGGGAAAGATTGGATGGTCGCCGAGGTACGGCACTTCTGATCGGAGCAGCGGGCCTGCTGGTTCTGTTCTGGCCGTTGTTCGAGGATGGCCTGCCGATCGGGGCTATCTACGCGCTGGGCTCGGCTGTCAGCTGGGCTGCGGGCACGGTTTATCTGAAATGGGCCCGCGTGCCGGCGCACCCGATCGCAGTTACTTCGTGGCAGCTCGTCGTCGGGACCATATCGGTTGCGCTCGGGTTTTGCCTGTCGGGCTTTGCGGTAGGTGACGTCCGCCATTGGTCGTCGCTGGCGGGCCTCACCTACAGCACGCTTGCAGGCACGGCGCTCGCCTATCTGTTTTGGTTCCAGAGCGTGGCGCGGCTGCCGGCCAGCACCGCGGGGTTGGGGACGTTGCTGGTGCCGGTGATCGGTGTGCTTGCCGCTATGGTCCTGCTCGGCGACCGGCCCACGCTCACCGACGCCATCGGTTTCATCATGATTTCCATCGCGGCACTTTGCGCCTTAGGCGCCACGCCGGCCGCGAAATCGACTCCTGTTTCTGCATAGAGGAAACCCAACATGACTGTTGCCACCGACATGGTCATTCGCCCACTTCGCCGTGAGGATCATGAGGTCTGGATGCCGCTCTGGAAGGGCTATCAGGCCTTCTACAAGGTCGATATCGCACCGGAAGTGTCAGCCGTGACCTTCGATCGGCTGCTGGATCCTGCTGAGCCGATGGCCGGTGCCTTGGCCTGGCAGGGGGAACGTGCCGTCGGCATGGTGCATCACATCAATCACCGCTCCTGCTGGACGGTCGGTGACTACTGCTATCTGCAGGATCTTTTCACGGCCCCCGATATTCGCGGCGCCGGGATCGGCCGAAAGCTCATCGAATACGTTTACGATATTGCCAAGAAGCAGGGCTGTGCCCGCGTCTATTGGCTGACGCATGAAAGCAATGATGTGGCGATGAAGCTCTATGATCGGATCGCAGACAAGCCCGGCTTCGTCCAGTATCGCCGCATTCTCTGACACAATCTCTGACGGCAAAAGAAAAGGGCGGCACCCTGTGGTGCCGCCCTCTGCTGTCTTGCGCCACGCTTACTTGCGCTTGTTCATCGGCGTATACGGCCGCTCGCCATAGCCGGTATAGAGCTGGCGTGGGCGGCCGATGCGCTGGGTTGGATCCTCGATCATTTCCTTCCACTGGGCGACCCAGCCGACGGTGCGGGCGACGGCGAAGAGCACCGTGAACATCGAGGTCGGGAAACCGATCGCCTGCAGGATGATGCCCGAATAGAAATCGACGTTCGGGTAGAGCTTGTGCGAGATGAAGTAATCGTCATTGAGGGCGATCTTCTCGAGCTCCATCGCGAGCTGCAGAAGCGGATCGTTCCGCTTGCCAAGGGCATCCAGCACCTCGTGGCAGGACTTGCGCATCACCGAGGCGCGCGGATCGTAGTTCTTATAGACGCGGTGACCGAAGCCCATCAGGCGCGTATTGTCCTGCTTCGACTTCACCTTGCCGATATAGTCCTTGATATTCGCGGTAGAGCCGATCTCGGCCAGCATCTTCAGGACCGCTTCATTGGCGCCGCCATGGGCCGGACCCCAGAGGCAGGCGATGCCGGCGGCGATGCAGGCGAACGGGTTGGCGCCGGACGAGCCGGCCATGCGCACGGTCGAGGTCGAGGCGTTCTGCTCGTGATCGGCATGGAGAATGAATATCTTGTCCATGGCCTTGGCGACCACCGGATCGATCTTATATTCCTCGGCCGGGACCGCGAAGGTCATGCGCAGGAAATTCTCGGCATAGGACAGCTCGTTCTTCGGGTAAACGAAGGGCTGGCCGATCGAGTACTTATAGGCCATGGCGGCGATCGTAGGCACCTTGGCAATCAGGCGGTGCGAGGCGATCGTGCGCTGACGCGGATCGTGGATATCGGTGCTGTCGTGATAGAAAGCAGAGAGGGCGCCCACCACGCTCACCATCACCGCCATCGGATGCGCGTCACGGCGGAAGCCCTGATAGAAGCGCGCGATCTGTTCGTGCAGCATGGTGTGATAGGTGATGTTCTTCTCGAACTCCACCTTCTGCTTGGCATTGGGCAGTTCGCCTTCAAGGAGGAGGTAGCAGACTTCCATGAAGTCGCTGTTCTCAGCGAGATCCTCGATCTTGTAGCCGCGATGGGTAAGGACGCCGACATCGCCGTCGATATAGGTGATCGACGACTGGGTGGATCCGGTCGAGCCGTAGCCGGGATCGTAGGTGAAGAGGCCCTGTTCGCCATAAAGCTTGCGGATATCGACGACGTCCGGACCGACCGTGCCTTTGAGGATCGGCAGTTCGAAATTCTTCCCATTGCGGCTGTCTTTTACTGCGACAGCTGCATAGGCCTTAGGGGCTGCTGGCTTGATCCCGCTGTCGACCGTCTTTGATCGTGCGGCTGGCTTTGTCGCCTTCACGACCTTCTTGGCTTTCGCCGCAACGGTTTTCTTGGAGCTCGATTTGCCAGCCATATTCGTTCCCTTCGTCCTATGCAGGGGCGGGCCGACGCGGAACGCGCCGACGTAGTGCCGCAGGTGTTGCTGCAGATGCTAATGCGGACAAGGTTAACGGATGGTGACGCATCTGTCATCTGGTGTAAAACTGCTCAGTCTGCTTTTTCGAACGGGTGGTTTCCCCTTGATCCGAATGGAAAAAGCCGCACACTCCGAGGCAGGGCATGGGCTTTTCAGGCGCCCTGAAAGCGGCCAAACTGACTCCATGCTGCATGTTGAAAACCTGATCTTCGATTATCCCGGCCACCGCGCGCTCAACGACGTGTCCCTCTTTCTTGAACGGGGGACGATCACGGCGCTGGTGGGGCCGAACGGGGCTGGCAAGTCAACGTTGATGCGGCTCTGCGCAGCACTCGATCAACCCTTCGCCGGTAAAGTGTATTTTGATGGACTCGACGTGCATGCCGATCCGCGGGCCGCACATCGCCGCATGGGATTCCTGCCGGATTTTTTCGGTCTTTACGACGATCTGACGGTTCTGCAGGGGCTTACCTATCGCGCAGCCGCCCAGGGTGTTCCGCGGCCACAGCGGCGTTCCGTCGCAGAACGGGCTGCGGAGCGATTGGAGATCGCCGACCGGCTCGGCCAGAAGGCCGGGACGCTGTCGCGGGGGCTTCGGCAGCGCCTTGCGATCGCGCAGGCGGTCCTGCATGAGCCGACTTTTCTGATGCTCGATGAGCCGGCGTCGGGGCTCGATCCCTCAGCCCGCATCGGACTTTCGACCGTCCTGCGCAATCTGGCACGGGATGGAATGACCATTCTGGTGTCTTCACATATCCTTGCCGAGCTTGAGGATTATTCGACCCATATCCTGATGCTCCGTCAGGGTGAAGTGGTCGATCACGCGCCGCTGACGGTGATGGGCAACGTGACGGAGCGGCGGGTGGAGATCAGGCTCGATTTCGCGCGGCCGGTGGCCGAGCTGCGCAAGCGCCTGCTGGCGGTCGGCGGCATCGAAGTGCTGAGCTGCGGTATCGACGATGCGATCGTCATGTCGGATCCCGATCCGGCGGCCCGGGCCGATATGCTGGCGGCGGTGATTGCGGCCGGGCTGCCATTGGCTTCCTTCGCGCCCGAGCGGCGCAGCCTGCAGGACATCTATCTGGCGCGCATGAAAGCGGCAGCGGAAAGGCCACCATTGCGCTTGGTTGGGCCGACATGAGCCTCGACCTCAATCCCGAATTTCAGCGGAATCTGTGGCTGCATCTCGGCTGGCAGCGCCTGGTGGCCGCAGCCACGGTTGGCTTGACCATCGCCTATGCCATTCTGCTGGTCAGCGATTTTGACAAGCTTTCTTATGCAGCGAACCTGATCCTCGTGATGGTGCTCGGCATGTGGGGCCCCCGGCGTGCGGCGGACTCGCTGGCGGAGGAAGTCGCTGGCGGCACTTGGGAAGCGCAACGCATGTCCGGGCTCTCGGCCTGGTCGATGGCATGGGGCAAGCTGATCGGTGGATGCAGTTTTGTCTGGTATTGCGGCTTGCTGGCGCTGGCCGTCTATATCTTCGCGGGGTTTGAGCGCGGCTTTCCGCCGGGCCGAGCCGGCAATTTCTGGCTCGGCATCTATTTGGTTCTGATTGGTGCGTGTCTTGCCCATGTGGTGGCGCTTGGCGTGGCGCTCATCCGTCTGCGCAAGACGGTGCAGTATCGCCGCCTGACGATTACGCTGGCGCAGACATGCGGTTTCGTCGTCTTTTTCGTCATCAGCGGGATCGGGACGGCTCCCGTGTTCAATCAGCCAGATTTCGTGCCAGGAACAGCCTATGTCTATGACAGCGCCTATTCCTGGCCGATGGTTCGGGCCGTTCTCGGGTCGGTTTTCGTACTTTGGGCAGTCGCAGCGGTCTATCGGCTGATGCGGACTGAACTGCAATACCGCGCCTGGCCATGGTTCTGGACCAGCTTCGTGATTTTCTGCGGGGCCCTGGCAGCAGGCATCGCGCCATGGCCCGGCAGCGGACCGGCTGGTGCCACACTGCCGGTATTTGTCGTGATGATGGCGCTGACCTATCTCTCCGCCCTGGCGGATCGCCGCGACCCGATCCGGTATCGCTCCGGTCTCTTGGCGCTACGACAGGGCGATTACAGCCGGGCACTGGCGGAAATTCCCTGGTGGCTGATTGCGATGGCCGGCACGGCCTTGGCAGCATCTTTTGCGATCTATGTTCTCGTAAGCCTCGGCAGCGATGATTGGCCAAGCAGTTTGTCGGAACTTTTTTTGCGCCTGCGGCTCATCTCTCTCGACCATCTGGCCGAGACCCTGGTGCTCGTCCTGCTGTTCATGACGCGCGACTTGGCCATCCTGCTATGGCTGAGTTTTGGGCCGTGGCGTGGCCAGTCCGACATTACGTGGCTGGTCTATCTGGCACTCGTCTACTGGCCAATCAGCATCATCATGTATTTTGCAGGCTATGGCGCCTATATCACCCTGGTATTGCCAGTGGCTGGGGACGACATCGTCATCAGCTTCGCACCGATCCTCATCCAGCTGGTGATCCTCGGGGTCATGTTGCGTCGCCGTTGGTATCAGGCGACGCGTGGTGGCGCTGCAGCATAGCAAGGATCGGTCCCATAAAGGGCCATAGACTCTGTAGCTTTCACCCTGTCATACTAACGTCAAATAAGAAGTCGTTAGTGTAGACGGGGTGAGGCTCAATCGTGTCACGTGCGTTGGCGCGTCCTTATCTGCTGCTGTCTCCGGCAATCCTGTCGCTGTCGCTCCTGATGGTAGCGCCGGTGGTCTTTGTGCTGGCCTATTCCTTCTGGCTGCGCACGGCGGAGGGGCTGGACGTGCCGGCGTTCCAGTTCGGCAACTGGGCCAATTTCTTTTCCGATGAATTCTATTGGCTGGCGCTCTACAGCACCTTCAAGACCGCGCTGATCACGACGGCCGTCTGCATCGTGCTGGGCTATCCCACTGCCTATTTCCTGGCGCGCGCTGAGATCAAGAACCGTGGTTTGCTGCTGTTCCTGATGTTCCTGCCGTTCTGGGTCTCCTACATCATCCGGACGATGTCCTGGATCAACGTGCTGGGGAAGAACGGCTTCGTGAATGCGGTCCTGATGGGCATCGGCATTACCGACGAGCCTTTCAAGCTGCTTTACAACGATTTCTCGGTGATCATGGGCTTGGTCTACTTCCAGCTCCCCTACATGATCATCAATGTCTATGTGAGCCTCGACGGCATCGACCGGAACCTGGAATCCGCCGCAAGGGTGCTGGGTTGCACGCCCTGGCAGAGCTTCCGCGAGGTGACCTTGCCGTTGTCTCTGCCGGGCCTGGGTGCTGGCTCCTTGCTTTGTTTCGTACTGGCGGCTGGTTCCTATGTGACCCCGCGACTGCTCGGCGGCACCGATACGCTGTTTTTCCCTGACCTGATCTACGAAGCCATCATCTCGCAACTCGACTGGCCGTTCGGCGCGGTTCTTTCGGTCGTGATGCTCGTGGCGTTGGGCCTCGTCATTGCGGTCTATAACCGCTTCATGAGTCTATCCGACGTCTATCGGAGTTTTGCACGATGAGCATGGCGGCGGCGCGGCAACCTGGCGAGGGCAGGATAGGCTGGGCACTGCTGCGCCTGTGGTCGATCGCCGTCTATCTGTTCATGTTCGCGCCGATCGTCGTCGTTATCTTGCTCGCCTTCAATTCATCGCGCAGCGGCGCCTTCCCCATGGAAGGGTTCAGTCTGCAATGGTTTGGCAAGCTCTTTGCCAACCAGTCCATCGTGGATGCCTTCAAGACTTCGCTCATTCTGGCTGGTACCTCGGGCGCGCTTGCGACGGTGATCGGCATCATGGCGGCGCTGGCTTTGGTCCGCTACAGCTTCAAGGGCAAGGAAGGCATTCAAACCTTCCTGTCTCTGCCGCTGCTGATGCCCGAAGTGGTCATGGGCGTGGCGCTTCTCATGTTTCTTAAATTCATCAGCATGCCGCGCAGCTTTGCCGTGCTGCTGTTGGGGCATACGATCCTATCGTTGCCCTATGTCGTCCTCGTGGTACAGGCGCGCCTCGTTGGCCTGCGCGCAAGCTATGAAGAAGCGGCCTGGACCCTGGGCGCCAACCGCCTCCAGACCTTCTTTGAAGTAACGCTGCCGCTGATTTCGCCGGCGATTGTCGGTGGCTTTTTGTTCGCAGCGACGTTGAGCTTCGACAACATCACGGCGACGCTCTTTTGGAAGAAGCCGGGCATCGAGACCGTGCCGACCAAGATTTTCGCCATGCTGCGCACCTCGATCAGTCCCGAGATCAACGCGCTGGGTGCCGTGATGATCGTGATCACGATCCTGCTGCCGCTGATCGGCGGCTACATGGTGCGCCGCTTTGCCAAGACCAAGTGAAGGAAGTCTGTTTCGTTTGTTTTCTGAACCGCGTTTTTCTAACCCTGGGAGGAAGGCATGAAGAAGTTGACTGATCAAAAGCGCTACGAGCGCCTGCTCGAAGCGGTGGAAAGCGGCGATATCGATCGCCGTTCATTGCTCCGTATCATTGGTGCGACGGCCGCGGCCGTCGGCGTTACGGGCGGGCCGCTCGGCCTGCTGCGCCGCCAAGCCATGGCCGAAGGTGTCGATTCCATTCGCTTCGACGGCTGGGGCGGCATCGTCTCCGAAGCATTCCATAACTTTGCTTTCCCGCCCTTCACCGAGAAGACCGGCATCAAGGTTGCGGAAGGTGAATTCGGCGATACCGATGAATTCCTATCGTTGGTCAAGGCGGCGCAACCCGGCGACTACAACATCTTCCTGGTGAGCGGTGTCTATGACTATGCCCGCTTCTGCAAGGCCGGCTTCGGCGATGTGATCAACGAGGCCAATGTCCCGAACCTTGCCAATGTCCTGCCGGCCACTATCGAGGCCTTCAAGGCGGAAACCGATGGCAAGCTGTCGGCGATCCCCTTCGATTACGGCGTCACGGGCCTTGCCTACAACCGCAAATATATCTCGGACGAAGAGGCGAAGTCGAAGGGCGTGATGCTGCAATTCGACGAGAAGTACAAGGGCAAGATCGCGCTCTATGACAGCGCCCAGACCCGCGTCTGGATGGCAAGCCTGGCGCTGGGGCAAGATCCGCAAGGGGCGAGCGATATCAAGGCTGTGTGGGAGGAACTGCGCAAGCAGCGCGAACTGGTGCTCAAATACTGGAGCTCCGGCCAGGAATTCATCGACCTCATGGCGAAGGAAGAGATCATCGTCTCCGATGGCTGGTCGGGCCGTGTTGCGGCTTTGCAGCAGGATGGTCACGACATCGGGTTCTTGAACAATGTCGGCTTCGCCTGGCTTGAGGGTCTTTATGTCCTCAAGGGCAGCCCGATGGAGGCGGCCGAGCAATTGCTCAACTTCTGCATCGAGCCGAAGGTGGCGATTGCCATTGCCGAAGGGCAGAACTATCCATCTTCGCTCGACCCGACCAAGGTGCCGATGACCGACAAGATCAAGAGCCTGCCGGCCTATGACGATACCGGCAAGTTCGAAGGCTATGTCTGGGAGAAGGCCAAGTACTGGTACGAGAACCAGGACGAATTCAAGAAGCAGTGGGACCGCATTTCGAAAGGTGCGTGAAGCCCACATGGCGCCCGGCTGCCCTGGGACGGCGACAGCCGGGCGCCCAATTTTCTTTGGTGCTTTTTTGGTGATGGGCAAGGCTGGTCATGAGTTCGGTTGAGCTGAAGAAGGTCGAAAAGCATTTTTCCGGCGGCGTGGTGGCGGTAGATGCGATCGATCTCGATGTGCCGGATGGTGCCTTCGTAACGTTGCTGGGGCCGTCAGGCTGCGGCAAGACGACGACCTTGCGCATGGTGGCTGGGCTTGAGACGCCGACTGGCGGCGAAATCCGTATCAAGGGCCAGCGTGTCAATGAAACGCCGATCCATCAGCGCAATCTGGGCATGGTGTTCCAGAATTATGCGCTCTTTCCGCATAAATCGATCTTCGACAACGTCGCTTTCGGCCTCAAATATCGCAAGGTATCCAAGTCCGATATCGCGGCCCGGGTGAAGCAGGCGCTCGACATTGTGCGTCTGCCGGGTGTCGAGGAGCGTTTTCCAACACAGCTTTCAGGCGGACAGCAGCAGCGCATTGCTCTTGCGCGCGCCTTGGTGATCGAGCCCGACGTGCTGCTCCTCGACGAACCACTCTCGGCGCTGGATGCCAATCTGCGCGAGGAGATGCGCGGCGAGATCAAGGCTATTCAGCAGCGCATTGGTGTTACAGCGATCTTCGTGACCCACGATCAGGGCGAGGCGCTTGCCATGTCGGATCTTGTGGTTGTTATGAACAAGGGCCGGATCGAGCAGCGCGGTGCACCTGCCGAGGTCTATGAGCATCCGCGCTCGGAATTCGTCGCCAACTTCCTTGGCAATGCCAATTTTGTCTCCGGCACCGTGGCGGCCGTCAACGGCAAGCGGGTCAGTGTGGTGCTTGCCGACGGCGCCCGTATCGACGTCGCTGATTCCGCACGCGCCGTTGAGATGGGCGAGGCCGTGAACGTCATCGTGCGCGCTGAGAAAATCGAGCTGGGTGGCGGCGGCCTCGCCGGGACCATTGCGGCCGTGGACTATCTCGGCTCGACCGCGCGCTACGACGTCACGCTTGCTGGCGGCCAGAAGGTTACGGCACTCGCAACGATCCGCGACGGCGCGAGGCGGGTCGGCGAAGCAGTCTCGCTGGCCATCGCCGCGGAACATTGCCGCATTCTCTGACTCATTGTTCTTGCTTCGTATCTTTTGCGGATGTATCTTTCGTGTTGTACACGAAATAGTAGCATGCAGAGAAGATCATGGGACAAGAAGTGGTTTCGCTCATCCCTGGCTTTTGCGAGATTTTTCTTGGTGAGTGCAATTTTGATGACGGCGGAATGGTCTATTGGGACCAGATTGACCTCTCGGCCTACGATTACTCCGTGGCCTCGCTGTTGCTGGTGGACCGGTATCTGGATGCGGTTCGCGGCATAAGGGCTCAACTTAAACCACAGACCTACACCAACATTGTCCTTGCGACCGGCTCCTATGTTGGAGAGGTCGTGCGACGGCGCAGCGATAAGCCCTGGGAGTGGATGAATTTTGACGACTTCATGCAACAGCACGCGGATACCGCGGCGGCATTTGGGATCACGGCTGAAAAGCTGAATGTTGCGGCAGTTCTGGCCGCCGGCAAGGCCATCACCCTACCGTTCAATAAGGTTATGCGGAATTTGGAAGAAGGGCCGGAGAACAGTATTCATTTTTATGCCATCTCCGCGGGCGCAGGTGATTGACGGCAGTTGACCTTGACCTTGATTGCCGTGCAATTCTCCCCACTTGAAGTGGCGGAGTAATGCGAATGCCTCAATACGATTACGATCTCTTTGTCATCGGTGGTGGTTCGGGCGGTGTGCGTGCCGCACGGATCGCGGCCGGCCATGGCGCCAAGGTTGCTGTTGCGGAGGAGAGCCGGCTGGGCGGCACCTGTGTCATCCGTGGCTGTGTCCCGAAGAAGCTGCTGTCCTATGCGGCTCACTTCCACGAGGATTTCGAGGATGCGCGGAATTACGGCTGGACCGTCGGCGATGCGTCGTTCGATTGGGCGACGCTGATCGCCAATAAGGACAAGGAGATCGACCGGCTGAACGGCATCTACAAGAAGCTGCTGTCCGGTTCGAAGGTGGACTTGCTGGAATCCCGCGCCGTCATCGTCGATCCGCATACGATCGATGTCGGCGGCAAACGCGTGACGGCGAAGAATATATTGATCGCCGTGGGTGCCTGGCCGGAGCGGCCGCAGATTCCGGGCATCGAGCTTTCGATCACCTCCAACGAAGCCTTCCATTTGCCCATGCTGCCGAAGGAGATCGTCATCGTCGGCGGCGGCTATATCGCTGTGGAGTTCGCCGGCATCTTCAACGGCCTCGGCGCCAAGGTGACACAGCTTTATCGTGGCGAGCAGATCTTACGCGGCTTCGATGATGATGTGCGCCATTTCCTGGCGGCTGAGATCGCGAAAAAGGGCGTCGCCGTTCGAACCCAGGCAGATGTAGCACGCATCGAGAAATCCGGCGGTCGTCTCAATATCACATTGAAGAGCGGTGAGGTTTTGGCCTGTGATGCGATCATGTACGCGACGGGGCGCCATCCGAAGACGAACGGCATGGGTTTGACGGAAGTGGGCGTCAAGCTGAAGGCGAACGGCGCGATCGTGGTTGACGCCGATTCGCAGACGGCAGTGCCCAATATTCACGCCATCGGCGATTGCACGGACCGGCTCAATCTGACGCCCGTCGCCATCCGCGAAGGCCAAGCCTATGCGGATTCGGTTTTCGGAAGCAAACCCTGGATGATGGACCACAAGACCGTTGCCTCAGCAGTCTTCAGCCATCCGCCGGTGGGCGTTGTCGGCCTCTCGGAAGCTGACGCGCGGAAGGAGGGCAGGGAGCTCGATATCTATAAGGCCGATTTCAAGCCGCTGAAGCACACCATCTCCGGTCGCGATGAGCGCACGCTGATGAAACTGGTCGTCGACCGGAAAAGCCAAATCGTGCTCGGCGCGCATATGGTCGGCATGGACGCGCCGGAAATCATTCAGGCCATCGCTATCGCCGTGAAGATGGGGGCGACCAAGCAGCAATTCGATGCGGCAGTTGCCGTGCACCCGACGGCGGCGGAGGAGTTCGTCACCTTGCGCATGCCGGTCACGGCAAGCTAAGTGTTTTCCCTAGGGACGGGATTCGTTGTCGGAGAAAACGCATGCTGCGCAAGTTTGGATTCACCGCCACTCTGTTTGCAGTCCTTCTCGGTGTCAGTGCGACGACGGCCGAGGCGCGCGACACGCGCTATGAATTGAAGATCGCCGATGTCATGGCGGATCCGCGCTATGCGCAGAATGTGCCTGCCGGTGTGAAGTTCTACTTTGCCAGCCAGGCGGCACCCGCCGGCCAGGACTTGGGCGAATTCGTCACCAATCGAAAGACCAACTCTTTCGGCAAGCAGGATGAGGAAGCCTGCACCTGGGCCATGATTTCGGCCATGAAGGAACTCGGCGAACGCGCACTGGCCGAGGGCGGCAATGCCGTGGTGGGCATCGTTAGCTACTACAAGAAAAAAGTGTTCTCCAGCGACACGACGTTCGAATGCCATGCCGGCGCCTTCGTGGCAGGTGTGGCGCTGAAGGGGAATGTCGTCAAAGCGGCGCCATAATCGGCGCAGCAATTCAACAAAGATATCATTCTTAGACAATAGGTTAGGTTAGTTTTCGCCATTATTTGCATGAAGGCGGCATAAATCTTATATACAGTGCCCCTGTTATCCATAGTTGGCATGACTTACCAGCGCAGCCGCGCAGAGGCAGAAGATGAGCACGAAATGGTCGCCGGAGAGTTGGCGCGACAAGCCGATCTCCCAGGTTCCTAGCTACCCGGATGCCGCCAAGCTGGCGTCTGTCGAGGAGCGCCTGCGCGCCTTTCCGCCGCTCGTTTTTGCCGGCGAAGCGCGCCGTCTGACCGAGGCGTTGGGCCAGGTTGCTGAGGGCAAGGCCTTCCTGCTGCAGGGTGGCGATTGCGCCGAGAGCTTTGCCGAATTCTCTGCCAACAACATCCGCGATACCTTCCGCGTGCTGCTGCAGATGGCGGTGGTGCTCACCTATGGCGCCGCCATGCCGATCGTGAAGATCGGCCGCATGGCGGGCCAGTTCGGCAAGCCGCGCTCGTCGCCCACCGAAGTGATCGACGGCGTCGAGCTGCCGAGCTATCGCGGTGACAATGTGAACGGCATCGAGTTCACACCGGCTGCGCGTATTCCGGATCCGGAGCGCCTGGTTCAGGCCTATAACCAGTCGGCGGCGACACTCAACCTGCTGCGAGCCTTCGCGCAGGGCGGTTTTGCCGACCTCCACAAGGTGCATCGCTGGAACCTCGATTTCGTGGCCGATAATCCGCTGGGACATCGCTACAAGGAACTGGCCGATCGCCTGTCGGAAACGCTCGATTTCATGGCGGCCTGTGGCCTCACCTCGGAGACTGTGCCGCAGATCCGCGAGACCGAGTTCTTCACCAGCCATGAAGCGCTGCTGCTCAATTTCGAGCAGACGCTGACCCGTACCGATAGCCTCACCGGCAAGTGGTATGGCTGCTCGGCCCATATGCTGTGGATCGGCGACCGCACGCGTCAGCCGGACGGCGCCCATGTCGAATACATGCGCGGTATCCAGAACCCGATCGGCCTGAAATGCGGCCCGACCATGGACCCGGACGATTTGCTGCGTTTGATCGATATCCTCAATCCGCAGAACATCCCCGGTCGCCTGACGCTGATCGCCCGCATGGCGCATGACAAGGTGGAGCAGAAGCTGCCGCCGCTGGTCCGCGCCGTTAAGCGCCATGGCGGCAAGGTGGTCTGGTCCTGTGATCCGATGCATGGCAACACGATCAAGTCGTCGACCGGCTACAAGACGCGACCCTTCGACCGGATCCTGGGCGAAGTGCGTGGTTTCTTCGATGTGCACCGGGCCGAGGGAACCCATGCCGGTGGCGTGCATTTCGAGATGACCGGCCAGGACGTCACCGAGTGCATCGGTGGCGCCAAGGCCGTCACCGAAGAGGCGCTGGCCGATCGATACCACACCCATTGCGACCCGCGTCTCAACGCTACCCAGGCGCTGGAACTTGCCTTCCTCATTGCCGAGCAATTGAAAGCGGAGCGCGCCGGTGGACAACGCATCGCCGAAGCCTCGTAACGACAATCTGAAGGAAGCCGGTCCCGTTTCGGGTCCGGCTTCTGCCGATATTGCCGACTGGTCCGATCAGTACTTTCTGAAGACCAAGGCGACCGTCGCCCATTTCGGCGACGTCAAGGTCACTTATGCCATCTTCATGCGCCGCCCGGTCATCTCGGCGCCGCGCCTGGCACTTGAATGGCTGCAGCGCATGGCCGCTGAGCGCGATACCGAGTTCGAGATCGACCTCCAATATGCTGAAGGTCGCTGGGTCGGTGCCGGTGAGCCGATCATGTATGTGTCGGGCTCCTTCGTTCACCTCGCTGATCTGGAGACGCTTCTGCTGATGAAGCTGGGCCCGGCCTGTGTCGCCGCGTTCAATGCTTTTACCATGTGCGCGGATCTCCCGAATGTCTCCTTCCTCGCCATGGACGCGCGCCACTGCGCCGGCCTCGAAATGGCGGAGATGATGGCCTATGCCGCCTCCGTCGGTTCGGCCCGGGCAACGCGCAAGGTGAAGGCGACCGGTTTTATCGGCAACGCAACCCAGGCGACGGCGCATTATTTCGGCCGGGAGAAGGCCATGGGCACCATGCCCCATGCCTTGATCGGTTATGCGGGCTCGACCTTGCGCGCGGCCGAAATGTTCCATGAGACTTTTCCGGATGAGCCGATGACAGTTCTGGTCGATTATTTCGGCCGGGAAGTAACCGATGCGCTGACGGTGGCTCGTCGTTTCGCCAGCATGGCATCGGAAGGCAAGCTGTCGGTACGCATCGACACGCCGGGCAGCCGCTTCATCGAAGGTCTCGATCCGCCGGCATCCTATGCCGTGATGGATCGGCACGTGCCCAGGGTGATCCGTGGCTATCGCTCGGAAAGTGAGCTGCGCCATCTCGTCGGTGCCGGTGTTTCCGCGGCGGCGATCTGGCACTTGCGCGACGCGCTGAACCGCGAGGGCTTCCACAAGGTGAAGATCGTGGCGTCCTCCGGTTTCGATCCGGCCAAGTGCAAGGTCATGGCCGAGGCGCAGGCCCCGATCGATGTGGTGGGCACGGGATCGTTCCTGCCGCAGCGCTGGACGGAGACTTACGCCACGGCCGATATCATCGAATACAACGGCGTGAAGCGTGTGAAGATCGGCCGCGAGTTCCTCTTCCGGAAGTGATTACTTCGGCGGCGGGGTGAACGGCACTTCGTTCCAGATGTAGCCGTTCTGATTGTTCTTCACGCCGAATTCCAGGATCCAGGTCTTGCCCGTCTTGGTGTCGAGCAGCATGTTGACCTTGCTGCTGCCATGGGTGAGATCCCGCTGCGGCTGGTCGAGCACCATCAGGATATAGCGGTTGCCGGCCGGTGCGATCACCGGGGTGGGCGTCAGTTCGTCCGGATAGTTCTGGGCGGGGGCGGGGATTGCCGTACCGACCAGGAACAGGGCGGTCAACGTGATCATTTGCTTGCGCATTTTTCAATCCTTCCGAATCTCGCCATTCTGGTCCCCCGTTTCTCAAACCTAGCATAAGCAAAAAGCGGGCCGCATGTCGGCCTTGTGTGCAGCGCAATTGACATCATCCGGACGCCCGTTAAGTTCCCATCATGACTGACAAAATCAAAATTGCCCTGGCGCAGATCAACCCGAAGCTCGGCGATGTTGCTGGCAATGTCGCGCGCATTTCCAGGGCCCGCGCGGAGGCGGCTGCCGGCGGCGCCGATCTGGTGCTGGCGCCCGAACTGGTCGTGTCCGGCTATCCGCCGGAAGATCTGGTCTTGAAACCGGCCTTCCAGGATGCCTGCCGCCAGGGTGTTGAGAAGCTGGCGGCGGAAACTGCTGACGGTGGTCCGGCCATTATCGTCGGCTCGCCCTGGGTAGAAGGCGGCAAGCTCCATAACGGTGCCTTCCTGTTGGGCGAGGGCAAGATCCTCGCCAAGCGTTTCAAATACGACCTGCCGAATTACGGCGTCTTCGACGAGAAGCGGGTCTTCGTGCCGGGCCCCCTGCCGGAGCCGGTCGCCTTCGACGGCATCAAGCTGGGCCTGCCGATCTGCGAGGATCTGTGGTTTTCGACGACTGCCGGACATTTG
Organism: Pseudomonadota bacterium; assembly: GCA_016183985.1. GTDB lineage: Bacteria > Pseudomonadota > Alphaproteobacteria > Dongiales > Dongiaceae > Dongia. The sequence goes on from JACPDN010000013.1 coordinate 196,382, forward strand.
AAGGAGCAGGGCGCCGAATTGCTGCTGGTCCCCAATGGCAGCCCCTACGATCACGCCAAGCCCGAGCAGCGTATTGAGATCGCCGGCGACCGCCAGGACGAGACGGATCTGCCGATCGTCTATCTCAATCAGGTCGGCGGCCAGGACGAGCTGGTGTTCGACGGGGATTCCTTCGTGCTCGACCGCGGCAAGGTGATCAAGGCGCGCCTGCCGGCTTTCGAGGAAAAGGTTGTGGTGACCGAATGGCAGCGCGGCAACAAGGGTTGGCTCTGCCTGCCTGGCGAAGTCGCGACCCCGCTGGCACCAATGGAATCCATTTACCGGGCCATGGTGCTGGGCCTCAAGGATTACGTCGACAAGAACCGCTTTCCAGGTGTCTTGCTGGGCCTTTCCGGTGGCATCGATTCTGCCATCTCCGCGGCGGTCGCGGTCGATGCCCTTGGGCCGGACAAGGTGCGCGCGGTGATGATGCCGTCGCCCTATACCAGCCAGGAAAGCCTCGACGATGCCGCGGCCTGCGCCAAGCTGCTCGGCATCCGCTACGACATCGTCTCGATCGAACCCGCCATGAAGGCATTTGATGGCATGCTCAGCGGGATATTCACGGGCAGACAGGCAGATACGACCGAGGAGAATATCCAGAGCCGCGCCCGGGGCCTCACGCTGATGGCAATGTCCAACAAGCTCGGGCACATGCTGCTCACCACTGGCAATAAGTCAGAGATGTCGGTGGGTTACGCCACGCTCTATGGCGATATGTGCGGCGGCTACTCGGTCCTGAAGGACGTCTACAAGATGACCGTTTTCGCCCTGTGCCGGTGGCGGAACGCCCATTTCCCGGCCGGCCTGGCGGGGCCAAAGGGCGCGGTGATGCCGGAGCGGGTCATCACCAAGCCGCCCTCGGCGGAATTGAAGCCCAACCAGACCGACCAGGACACATTACCGCCCTATGATGTCCTCGATGGCATCCTGACCTGTCTGGTCGAGGACGAGATGGCCGTGGACCAGATCGTTGCCAAAGGCTATGACAGGGCCACGGTCCTTCGGGTCTGGCGCATGCTGGATCTGGCCGAGTACAAGCGCCGCCAGGCTCCCCCAGGGGTCAAGATTTCGCGACGCGCCTTCGGCAAGGACCGGCGTTATCCGATCACCAATGGCTTCCGGCCCCAATAGGGCAGGCGCCCGGCGATAGGTCAGATTGATGGAAATCGAGTGTTGTGATGTCGGTTCGCGTTCGCTTCGCACCCAGCCCCACGGGCCGGTTGCATGTCGGCAATATCTATATTGCCCTGAATAACTGGCTGTTCGCGCGCCAGCGCAACGGCCATTTCCTGCTGCGTCTCGACGACACCGATACCGAACGCTCCACCGCAGAATTTGCTGAAGGCATCGAAACGGACCTTCGGTGGCTCGGGCTCACCTGGGACAGCTTTGCCCGGCAGGTCGACCGTATTGCCGATTATGATGTCGCGGCTGAGAAACTCAAGGCCAGCGGCCGGCTCTACCCCTGCTATGAGAGTGCCGAGGAACTGGCGCTGAAGCGCAAGATCCATCGCGTCTACGATCGTGCTGCATTGAAGCTGACGGCGGAGGATCGCGCGAGGCTCGAAGCCGAGGGCAAGCGCCCGCATTGGCGCTTCAAGCTCGATCACCGGCGCGTCGAGTGGAACGACCTCGTGCGCGGGCCAGAGCATATCGATGCCGCCAGCCAGTCCGACCCGGTGCTGATCCGCGAGAACGGCACCTATCTCTACACCTTCACCTCGGTCGTCGACGATATCGCCCTTGGCATGACGCATATCATCCGCGGTGCCGATCATGTGACGAATACCGGCACGCAAACTCAGATCTTCGAGGCGCTGGGCGCCAAGGCGCCCGAATTCGCGCATCTGCCGCTGCTGGTCGATGCGGCGGGCGACGGGTTGTCGAAGCGCTTAGGCTCGCTCTCCATTTCCGACCTCAGGGATCAGGGGTTGGAGCCGATGGCGCTCAACACCTATCTCGCCCATATCGGCACCGGCGTGCCGCTGGTGGTGAAGCCGCATCTTGACGATCTGGTCAAATCCCATGACCTCTCGAAATTCGGCAAGTCGAGCCCGCGCTTTGATCCGGCCGAGCTGCTGCATTTGAACGCGCGATTGCTTCATCTGCTGCCTTTCGAAGAGGCGAAGGCACATCTTGCCGGGGTGGGTCTTGCGGAAGTGGATGCGGCACTGTGGGACGTCGCCCGTGCCAATGTCGAAAAGATCGAGGAGATCGGGGAATGGCAACGTATCTGCCGCGGCACCATCGCGCCGCAAATCGTCGATCCTGCCTTCGCAACACAAGCGGCCGATGTTCTGCCGTCTGCGCCCTTGGATGAGGGCAGCTGGAAAACCTGGACCGAAGCGGTCAAGGCAGCTACGGGCCGCAAGGGCAAGGATCTGTTCATGCCCCTGCGCCAGGCCCTGACGGGGCTGGACCACGGCCCCGAAATGCGCCTGCTGCTGCCGCTGATCGGGCGCGATAAAACCCTGCGCCGCCTGCGTGGCGAGACCGCCTGACGGCGCCCAATGGGAAGACTTCAATGACGATTCATCTCTACAATACCCTGGCCCGCGAGAAGCAGGTCTTCACGCCGCTCGATCCCCAGAACGTGCGCATGTATGTCTGCGGCCCCACGGTCTATGACTATGCCCATATCGGCAATGCGCGGCCCGTCGTCGCCTTCGACGTGCTCTTCCGCCTGCTCCGCCATGTCTACGGCGCCGATCACGTCACCTACGCCCGCAATATCACGGACATCGACGACAAGATCATGGCGGCGTCGGTCGAAACCGGCGAAAGCATCGAGAGCATCACCAACCGCACTTCCGGCTGGTATCACGACGACATGGCGGCCTTGGGCGCCATGTCACCGAACCATGAGCCGCGTGCGACCCAGTTCGTGCCGCAGATGGTCAAGCTCATCGAGCAATTGATTGCCAAAGGCCATGCTTATGCGGCCGAGGGCCATGTGTTGTTCAACGTGCCGTCCATGACCGATTACGGTGGGCTTTCCGGCCGCAGCTTGGACGACATGATCGCCGGTGCCCGCGTCGAAGTGGCACCTTATAAGAAACACCCGGCTGATTTCGTGCTGTGGAAGCCGTCCGATGCCGGCCAACCTGGCTGGCCGAGCCCCTGGGGTAATGGCCGGCCTGGCTGGCATATCGAATGCTCCGCCATGGCGGGCGACCTGCTCGGGCAGGTTTTCGACATCCATGCCGGCGGCATAGACCTCATCTTCCCGCACCACGAGAACGAGATTGCTCAGAGCCGCTGCGTGCATGATACGGCGGTCATGGCAAATTTCTGGCTGCACAACGGCTTCGTCCAGGTGAACGGGCAGAAGATGTCAAAATCGCTTGGCAACTTCTTCACCGTCCATGAACTCCTAGAGGAGGGGCTGCGCGGCGAAGCGATCCGGCTGGCTCTTCTTTCCGCCCATTACCGCCAGCCGATCGACATCACGCGGGATGGCATTCAGGATGCGAAGACGCAGCTAGACCGCTTCTATGGTGCGCTTGCGAAGGTGGGCGATATCGAGGTGACGCCGCAGGCGCCGGAGACGATCCTCGCGGCACTCGCCGACGATCTCAACACGCCGCTCGCGATCAGCGAACTCCATGAGCTTGTCACAGAGCTTAACAAGGCAACCAATCCGGCGAAGAAGGCTGCTGCCAAGGCGGCGGTGCTGGGGGCGGCACAACTGCTTGGGCTTCTGTGGCAGGATCCCATCAGCTGGTTGCAACAGGACGATGGCGGCAAGGGCCGTGCTGCGGCGGAAATCGAACAGCTGATCGCCGACCGCATTGCCGCTCGCAAGAGCAAAGACTTCGCCGAGGCCGATCGCATCCGAGACATGCTCGCCGGTGAAGGAATTCTCCTTGAAGATAGCCCCGGCGGCACCACATGGAAGAGAAGCTGACGCTCCCAGGAATCGAACTCCGGGGCGAAAAGCCAGAACTAAACCGTTAAGGTCCGCCGCTACGTTCCTGTGACCCTTGCATAATGCGTGTCCCCGGCAGATGATAATGCTGGGGACGACGTATTGCCGGGCGTAAACGCGGCAGGACAGGCGAGGCTGGTATGACGTATCAGCGCCTGACGTCGACACAGTTCCTGAAGTTCTGTTCCATCCGTACCGCAGCACTCTATCGCTACTGGGACGCAAAGAAGCGTGGCCGCAAGCTGCCCGCGCGCGCCGATATCGATCCGGCCGAAATGAAGCCGTGGCTGCCCGGGTTGGTGCTTGTTGATGTTGATCCGGAACCGCAACGGCGCATCGTCTATCGCGTCGTCGGCACAGCCGTCTGTACCCATCGTGGATACGACCCGACGGGAAGGCCGGTGCAGGAAGGGCTCTACGGCAACGTCCGGGATGAAGTCCTGGAGAATTACCGAATTGCGATAGATGAACAGTCCATCGTGTTCGATTACGATTCCACGCCGTCTCGATCTGGCCTCGCGCGCGAGATCGGAACATTGTTCTTGCCGCTATCGAGCGATGGGACGACGGTCGATAAAGTTCTGATCTACCAGGACATCGAGCCGTATGCGGTATCGGAACTCAACGGCGCTCTGCTAGTGCCAGGCGTATCGCCAGTCCCACAAAAACGAGCGCCGATAGCCGGTTGAGCCAGCGACCCAGGCTGGCCGACCCGCGGACCAGACCTGCCGCCGCTGCCGTCGACAGAGCCACGACACAATTCACCGTGGTGCCGCTGATATTGAACAACGTCCCCAGGAACAGGATTTGCAGCCAAACCGGCCCTGCCGCGTTCGGATCGACGAATTGCGGCAGGAAGGCGAGGATGAAGAGTGCGACCTTGGGATTGAGCACATTGGTCAGTACACCCTCGGCGAAGATCCGCTCGAGCGGTATGGGCGGCAGGGCCTGCGACGACGTCGCGCGCGCGGCCCCAGTCTTCAGGGCTTTCCAGGCGAGGAAGAGCAGATAGGCAGCGCCCACGGCTTTGACCGTGACGAAGGCCGCCTCGGAATGGGCGAGGATGGCAGAGACGCCGAAGGCGGCCAGGGCCGTGTGTACGAAGCTGCCGCCGGCGATGCCAAAACTCGCCGCGACACCGGCAGCCCGGCCCTGCGTCGCCGTGCGCGCGATGACATAGGTCATGTCCGCGCCGGGGGTCAGGTTGAGGGCGAGGGCCGCCAGGAAGAACGGCCAAAGGCCGGCTAGATCAGGCATTTTGGCATCTTTTCAAAGGGTTGATAATAATCTGTCGGCTGGGCTGCTTGACGGGCAGAGTCCCATATGCTGAATACCCGGTCAATCGGGGCAAGCACTTGGAAAAGCCAGCAAAATCATGGCCGACGACAAGCGGGTATATCTGTTCGACAGCACGTTGCGCGACGGTGCGCAGACGCAGGGCGTCGATTTCAGCGTCAATGACAAGCTGGCGATCGCGGAAGGGTTGGATCACATCGGCGTCGATTATGTCGAAGGCGGCTGGCCAGGGGCCAATCCGACGGATGATGCCTTCTTCAGCGCGCCGCCAAGTTTCAAGCGCGCGAAGTTCGTTGCCTTCGGCATGACGCGTCGTCCGGGCCGCTCCGCCTCGAACGATCCCGGCCTCAATGCGCTGCTCAACGCCAAGACCCAAGCCGTGTGCATGGTGGGGAAGAGTTGGGATTTCCACGTCGACGTGGCACTGGGCATCGGCCGCAGTGAAAACGTCGACATGATCGCGGAAAGCGTCGAATACGCCAAGCAGCGTAGCAGCGAAGTCATGTTCGATGCCGAGCATTTCTTCGATGGCTATAAGGCCAATCCGGCTTATGCCCTGGAATGTGCGATGGCGGCCTATAAGGCTGGTGCGCGTTGGGTTGTGCTGTGCGACACCAATGGCGGCACGCTGCCGCATGAGGTCGAGCGTATTGTGGGTGAGGTGAGCGCCAAAATCCCCGGCACCAATCTCGGCATTCATTGCCATAACGACACCGAGAATGCGGTTGCGAATTCACTGGCGGCAATCCGCGCCGGCGTCCGCCAGGTGCAGGGCACGCTGAACGGCCTCGGCGAGCGTTGCGGCAATGCCAATCTGGTGTCGCTCATTCCGTCCTTGATGCTGAAGACCGATTTCAAGGTGGGCTTGAGCGATCAGGATCTCAAACAGCTCACCCATCTCTCGCGCCTTCTCGACGAGCGCCTCAATCGCGCGCCGACGCGCAGTGCCGCCTATGTCGGCGAAAGCGCTTTTGCTCACAAGGGCGGGCTGCATGTCTCGGCAGTCGAGAAGGATCCCAGAACCTACGAGCACATCGAACCGTCGCTGGTCGGCAATCGGCGGCACATCGTCGTCTCGGACCAATCCGGCCGTGCCAACATCCTGGCCCGTTTCCGCGAGATCGGGCTCGATGTTGATGTCGATGACGGCAAGGTCGGCACCTTGGTCGAGACAGTCAAGCTACGCGAATATGAGGGCTACGCCTATGACGGCGCTGAGGCCTCGTTCGAGTTGCTGGCGCGCCGTGCGCTTGGTTCAGTGCCGACTTTCTTCAAGCTGGCGCGTTTTCGCGTCATGGATGAACGCCGGTGGAACGCGCGTGGCGACCTGATTACGGAATCCGAGGCGACCGTGACATTGGAGATCGATGGCGAGCAGTTGATGACGGTCGCCAGTGGCAATGGCCCGATCAATGCGCTCGACGGCGCGCTCCGCAAGGCCTTGATGCCGGCATATCCGACGCTGGCCGACATGCGCCTGGTTGATTTCAAGGTTCGCATCCTGACGCCGCAGGCAGGCACCGAAGCCATCACCCGCGTCATGATTGAAAGCGCTGACGGTAATGGCGAGCGTTGGAGCACGGTCGGTGTTTCGCCCAACATCATTGACGCGTCCTTCGAAGCGCTGAACGACGCCATCACCTGGAAGCTGCTGAAAGCCAGCGCACGCTGAAGCGATGAGCATGGAGAAACCGGCGATCATCCTGATCTCGCCTCAGATGGGCGAGAATATCGGCACGGCTGCGCGGGCGATGCTCAATTGCGGCCTCACCGATCTGCGCCTCGTCGGCCCTCGGGATGGTTGGCCGAATGTGAAGGCAGAGCGTGCCGCCGTCGGCGCCTTTGAGATGATGGACGCGGTCAGGGTCTTCGAGACGACCGAAGAAGCCGTGGCCGACCTGACTTACATTTATGCGACCTCGGCGCGTGATCGCAAGATGGTGAAGCCGGTCGTCACGGCGCGGTTCGCGGCCGGCGAAGCGCGTGAGAAGATCGCGGCCGGCGGCAAGATCGGCTTCATGTTCGGTGCCGAGCGCATGGGGCTCGTGAACGATGACGTTGCGTTGGCGGACGCTTTGCTCACCGTGCCGCTCAATCCCGACTTTACCAGCCTCAATCTGGCGCAGGCCGTGCTGCTGGTCGGCTATGAATGGTATCAGTCGGTCGATGCGACACCGCCATCGCAGATGGATATGAACGGCACCGAGCTTGCCACCAAGGAACAGGTCTACGCCTTCTTCGCGCATTTCGAACGGGAGCTCGATGCCTGCGGATTCCTGCGCAACGAGGCGGCACGGCCGAATATGGTGCGCAATCTCCGCAATATGTGGTCGCGTGCGCATTTGACCGAACAGGAAGTCCGAACGCTGCATGGCGTCGTCAAGGAGTTGACAACGTTGCGCGTGCCTCGAAAATAAGCGCCGCAGAGATACGACAATTTCGCGATAAGCGAAGGCGGGACGGTGTGGCAAGGATTTCCTTTACCGCGCATCTGCGCAAGATTGCCCCGGCCGGTGCGACGCAAGTGCAGGCGCCGACCTTGGGGCGCGCCTTGTCGGAGATTTTTGCAAGGGCACCCAAGCTTAAAGGTTATGTCGTCGACGAGCAGGATCGCTTGCGGCGCCATGTCGTCATTTTCGTTAACGGCATGCGCTTGGCACCCGTCGGCTGGGCCGATGTAGCACTGCACGACGATGACGACGTCTATGTCATGCAAGCGCTCTCCGGCGGATAGGAGCATTCATGTCGCTGAGATTGGCAATCGGCTCGCGTAAAGGTCTGCTGCTCTATACGGCAGAGGGCGACGATTGGCGCTATGACGGCGTGTCATTCCGTGCCACGCCGGTAACGATGATGCTACGCGACCCGCGCGATGGATGCCTCTACGTGGCGCTGGAGCACGGGCATTTCGGGCCGAAGCTACATCGCTCGGACGATGACGGCGCCACCTGGCGCGAAATCGCAACGCCGGCTTTCGCCAAGAGCGATGAGGCGGATGCCCCGGCGGTGAAGCAGATCTGGGCGCTGGAGGCGGCGGGGGCGGATCAGCCGGGCGTCATCTGGGCCGGTACCATGCCGGCCGCCATGTTCCGCTCGCACGACAAGGGTGAGAGCTGGCAGCTCAACGATGCCTTCTGGGCGCTGCCCGAACGCACGCAGTGGTTCGGCGGCGGCAATGACGCGGCCGTCATCCACTCGGTATCGATCCATCCCGAGAACAGCGCCAAGGTCGCGCTCGCGATTTCCTGCGGTGGCGTGTGGCAGACGGCGGATGGCGGCGCATCTTGGCAAAACACCTCGAAGGGCCTCTGGGCTGCCTATATGCCGCCGGAGAAGCGCGAGGATCCGAACGTCCAGGATCCGCACCGGCTGGTGCGCTGTACGGCCGATCCGGACCGGCTCTATGTCCAGCACCACAATGCCGTGTTCGGCTCAGCCGATGGCGGGCAGCAATGGCAGACCTTGTCCGAGGCCTTCGGCTTTGCGGTTGCGGCGCATCCCCAGGATCCGCTGACGGCCTGGTTCGTCCCGGCCGAAAAGGACGAATTCCGCCTGCCGCGCGATGAGGATTTCTGCATCACCAAGACGGATGATGGCGGGAAGACCTTCCGCCGCATCACCAAGGGGTTGCCGCCGAAGCCTGCTTTCGACCTGGTCCTGCGCCATGCCCTGGACGTGGACCGGACGGGGAGGCGCCTCGCTTTCGGCTCAACAACGGGCAACCTGTGGATAAGTTCGGACGCCGGGGAGGGCTGGAAGCTGCTTTCCGGTCATCTGCCACCGGTCTATTGCGTTCGGATGCTGGAATAACTATATAAATATCAATGCATTAGGGGCGGCTCCCAGACGCCAATCCCTGCTTGACCCAGCCGAATTAGCCGCTATATTCCGCCCGCTCCCGCGCCGGACTGCCTAAAGGCATGCCCAGCCGCCGGTTTTTAGAACCGGGTCGGACAGCCGGGACATCAACAACGTCGTGAAAAACGAGAAGGATTGTTATGTCGAAGCGTATTGAAGCCAAACACAAAATTGACCGCCGTTTGGGCGTGAACCTCTGGGGTCGCCCGAAGAGCCCGGTCAATGATCGCGAATACGGCCCCGGCCAGCACGGCCAGCGCCGCAAGAAGCCGACCGATTACGGCATCCAGTTGATGGCGAAGCAGCGTCTGAAGGGCTATTACGGCTCGATCGGCGAGCGCCAGTTCCGCAAGCTCTATCAGGAAGCCGTGCGCCGTCGTGGCGACACTTCCGAGAACTTGATCGGCCTCCTGGAGCGCCGCCTCGAGACGGTCGTCTATCGCGCCAAGTTCGTACCGACCGTTTTCGCCGCCCGCCAGTTCGTCAACCACGGCCATGTCCTGGTGAACGGCAAGCGCGTCAACATCGGCTCCTACAAGCTCTCCGAGGGCGATGTGGTTGAAGTCCGCGACCGCGCCAAGCAGCTGACCCTCGTTGTCGGTGCCGTGCAGTCGCAGGAACGCGACACGCCGGATTACCTCGAAGTCGACCAAAAGAAGCTGACCGCCAAGTTCGTGCGTGTCCCGGCCCTCGGCGACGTGCCGTACCCGGTCAGCATGGAACCGCATCTGGTCGTCGAATACTACTCGCGCTGATCACCCGCGCGGGCGACACCGAAAAAGAAAGGGCCGGTCTTTGGACCGGCCCTTTTGTTTTGCGCCAGTTCTTGTTGGCGTCAGTTGCCGCGCAGCCTGTCGAGGCCGCGGGCGAGATCCTCGATGAGATCCTGCGGATCTTCGAGCCCGGCGTGAATGCGCACGGTCGGGCCGGCGGTCCATTTGGTGGCCGTCCGCGCTGTCTTCAGCGACGAAGGGACCATCAGGCTTTCATATCCGCCCCAGGAGAAGCCCAGGCCGAACAGCTCCATGCCATCGATCATGGCGTTGACGCGCTCCTCCGTTGCCGATTTCAGAATCATGCCGAAAAGGCCAGTGGAACCGAGGAAATCGCGCTTCCAAAGTTGATGGCCGGGATGATCGGGCAGGGCTGGGTGCAGCACCCGCTCCACCTCCGGCCGGCCCTGTAGCCATTTGGCGAGCGTGATGGCGTTCTCCTGGTGCTGCGCCAGGCGCGCCGACAGCGTGCGGATGCCGCGCAGGGCCAGATAGCAATCGTCGCCGCCGACGGCGAAGCCCATGCCGTGTACCTGGGTCTTGACCTGTTTATAGAACTCCTCGCGCATGGTGATGATGCCCATCATCACGTCCGAATGGCCGACCAGATATTTGGTGGCGGCATGCACGACGACGTCGACGCCGTGACGATAGGGTTTGAAATAGAGCGGGCTCGCCCAGGTGTTGTCCAAGATGACGACGCAGCCCTTGGCATGGGCTGCCGCGGCGATGGCCGGTACGTCCTGGATCTCGAACGTGTGGGAGCCAGGGCTCTCCAGATATACGACTTTAGTATTGGGTCGGATGAGATCGGCGATGCCGGCACCGATCAGCGGATCGTAATAAGTGGTCTCGACACCGAACCGCTTTAACTGGGTATCGCAGAAGAAGCGCGACGGTTCGTAAGTGGTATCGACCATCAGGATATGGTCGCCGGCACTGACGAAGCTGAAGAGAGCGCCCGCGATGGCGCCCATGCCGGAGGGACAGGCGACGGCTTTGTCGGCCTCTTCCAAAGCAGCCACCGTCTCTTCCAGCGCGAAGGTCGTGGGCGTGCCGTAGCGGCCGTAATAGACGTTATTGAACTTGTCCCGACCGCGCGCATGCATGTCCGCAACGCTGTCAAAGAGGATGGTCGAGGCGTGATAGACGGGAGGGTTAACGATACCCTTGTTGCCCCGCGGGTTGTTGCCTGAATGGGTAATTAACGTTCTGTCGCGCTGTTTCATAATCGGTTCCGCCTTGTTTAGTAGCTATTCCTTTATCACCGGGCTGGATCGGTTCCTAGCCGCCCGGGAGAGCGGGCAGCCATAAGGTAAGGAAGCTTGTGAGGGTCAAATGCATGTGTTACAGAAAATTTAAGCCGGTTTCGCCTCTGGGAACTGCACCCGAAAACGGGGCATTGGTGGGACGGGTGACAAAGGAAGAAATACTCCAGGGAAGGACTGCAAAAATGAAGCACATGAAATATGCCGTCGCCACTGTCGCTCTGCTGGCTGGGATGGCCACGGCGGCGCAGGCCGGTACGCTCGATGACGTCAAAGCGCGCGGCAAGCTGCTGTGCGGCGTGACCACGGGCCTCGCCGGCTTTGGCGCTCCGAACGACAAGGGCGAATGGGCGGGTCTCGATATCGACCTGTGCAAGGGTATTGCCGCTGCTGTGTTCGGCGATGCCTCCAAGGTCGAATACAAGCCGCTCTCGGCTGAACAGCGTTTCACTGCGCTGCAATCGGGCGAAGTCGACGTTCTGGCCCGCAACTCCACCTGGACCCTGTCGCGCGACAGTCAGCTGGCGCTCGATTTTGTGCAGGTCAACTATTACGACGGCCAGGGTTTCATGGTGCACAAGGATCTCGGCGTGAAGAGCGCGCTCGAGCTCAAGGGCGCCACGGTCTGCGTGCAGGAAGGCACCACGACCGAAAAGAACATGGGCGATTTCGACAAGGCCAATGGCCTTGGCTTCCAGCCCGTGAAGTTCAAGGAAAACGACCAGGCCCGCGCCGCCTATGACGAAGGCCGCTGCGATGCCTACACGACCGACGTCTCCGGCCTTGCCGGTGAGCGCACGGCGCTCAAGGATCCAGCCAACAACATCATCCTGCCGGAAATTATCTCCAAGGAGCCGCTGGGTCCGGTCGTCCGTCATGGCGACAACCAGTGGGGCGATATCGTCCGCTGGACGCATAACGCGACCCTCGTGGCCGAGGAAAAGGGCATCACCCAGGCCAATGTCGACGAAGTGAAGAAGGCGAATGCGGCCGACAATCCGGCGGCCGATGCCGAAGTGCAGCGCCTCCTCGGTGTGACCGACAAGATGGGCGAGGGCCTCGGCCTCTCGAACGATTGGGGTTACAATATCATTAAAGCCGTCGGCAATTACGGCGAGATCTTCGACCGCAACATCGGTCCGAAGACCCCGATCGGGCTTGAGCGCGGCCTGAACGCGCTGTGGAACAAGGGCGGCCTGCAATACTCGCCGCCGGTTCGCTAAACCAGTAAATAGCTGATATTCTACGCCCGGCCCTTAAAAAGCCGGGCGTAGATGTCTTATTTGCACGCAACCCGTCGGGGAGGCGTTGACATGGCGTCAGCAAAAACAGCGGCCACCGCAGGTGCCGCTGCGAACACTCTTTCTCAGACCAAGCCGCCGTTCTGGCGTGATGAGCGTGTGCGCGGAATTATTGCGCAGGTCGCGGTCATATTGCTGCTTGTCGCGGCCTTCGCCTTCCTGATCTACAACTTCCTCGAGAAGCAGTCGAAAGCGTCCGGCCCCGCCATCAGCTTCGACTTCCTCACCAATATCGCCGGCTTCCAGCTCAGTTTCTCGATCATCGACGTGACGCTCGATTCCCAGATCGGCCACATGATCCTGGCCGGCATGATCAACACGTTGCTGGCCGCGGCGATTGCCGGTTTCTTCGCCACGATCCTGGGGCTGGTGGTCGGCATCGCACGGCTCTCGAAGAACTGGCTCATCTCGCGCATTGCGGCCACCTATATCGAGATCATCCGCAATATTCCGCTGCTGCTTCAGCTTGTCTTCTGGTTCGGCGCCATGATCGCCATGCTGCCGCTGGTCAAAGAGAGTGTGACGATCGGCGATGTGATCTTCCTCAACAAGAAAGGCCTGTTCCTGCCGAAGCCGATTTTTGAGGGCAGCATCATCATCTTCATTCTGTCTGTGCTCCTCGCCATTGGCCTTGCCGGCGTCATCGCGCGCTGGGCGGCGAAGCGCCAGATCGCGACCGGTCAGCAATTCCCGACGATCTCGGCCAATATCGCGCTCATTATCCTGTTGCCGCTGGTGACCTATGTGATCGTCGACCCGATCGTCTGGGAAATTCCGGTCAAAGGCGGCTTCAATTTCAAGGGTGGCTTCACCGTTCAGCCTGAAATGACGGCGTTGATCATCGGCCTTTCCATCAGCACCTCCGCCTACATCGCGGAAATCGTGCGCGCCGGTATCGTTGCGGTAAGCCATGGTCAGACCGAAGCCTCGCTGGCCCTTGGCCTCAAGCAGAGCTGGACTTTGCGCCTGGTGATCCTGCCCCAGGCATTGCGGGTGATCATTCCGCCATTGATCAGCCAGTATCTGAACGTGGTGAAGAACTCGACCCTCGCCGGTTTCATCGGCTATGCCGATCTCTTCGCCGTCATCGGGACTTCGCAGAACCAGACGGGCCGCGCCATCGAATGCATCATCATTCTGATGGGCTTCTATCTGGCGGTCAGTCTCATCATCTCGTCGATCATGAATGTCTACAATAAGCGCGCTGCGCTTGTGGAACGGTGAGAGCGCCATGACCGACATGACAGATACCCCGATCGTTCCCGGCAACCGCCCGAGCCTGCCGCCGCCGGTAACGGAATCCGGCATCATCGGCTGGCTGCGGCATAATCTTTTTTCCAGCTGGTTCGATACGCTGCTGACGATCGCAGCGATCTCGCTGCTTCTCTACGTCATTCCGCCGATCGTAAATTGGGTCTTTCTGGATGCCGATTGGAGCTTCTTGCCGGCGGTACTTGTGGGCGAGAAAGCGCCGCAATTCTCGGATTGCACGACGGGCGGCGCCTGCTGGATCTTCGTAAGGGCCCGCTTCGGCCAGTTCATCTTCGGCTTCTATCCGGAAGCTGAGCGCTGGCGTGTCATCCTCACCTTTATCATGCTGGTGGTCTCAGTCTGGGGATTGCTGGCGGAGCGCGTAAAGAACAAGAAGCCGTTCGCGTGGTTTTTCTTTGCGATATTTCCGTTCCTGGCCTTTTTCCTGCTGCATGGCGGCGTCGGCCTGGAACCCGTCTCGACCTCCAAGTGGGGCGGGCTGATGCTCACCCTGATCATCGCCGGTATCGGCATCCTCTTCTCATTGCCGATCGGCATCCTGCTGGCACTGGGGCGCAGGTCGCAATTGCCGGTGGTGCATCTGCTCAGCGTCATCTTCATCGAATTCGCGCGTGGCGTGCCGCTGGTGACGATCCTGTTCATGTCGAACATCATGCTGCCGTTGTTCCTGCCGCCGAATTTCGAGCCGGACATCCTGCTGCGTATTCTGGTCGGCGTGACGGCATTTGCCTCGGCCTATATGGCGGAAGTGATCCGCGGTGGCCTGCAGGCTCTGCCCAAGGGGCAGTATGAGGGCGCCATGGCGATGGGCCTCGGCTACTGGTCGATGATGCGCCTCATCATCATGCCGCAGGCTCTGCGCATCGCCATTCCAGGCATCGTGAACAACTTCATCAGCCTCACCCAGGACACGACGCTGGTGGCCATCGTCGGCCTCTACGATTTCCTCGGCATTGTCCGCGCCGGATCACGCGATTCCAACTGGATCGGCACGGAAATCGAAGGCTATGCCTTCTGTGCCATGGTTTACTGGATATTCTGCTTCTCGATGTCGCGCTATTCGATGCATATCGAGCGCAAACTGCATACCGGTCATCGGCGTTAAAAGATAAAGGGTACCTGCATGAGCACTCAGGCACAGACCGCCGCCAATCAGATGGCCATCACGGACGAGGTGATGATCAGCCTGGCCGGCGTCAACAAATGGTATGGTCAGTTTCACGTCCTCAAGGACATCGATCTCACGGTCATGAAGGGCGAGCGTATTGTGATCTGCGGGCCCTCCGGCTCGGGCAAGTCGACGCTGATCCGCTGCGTCAATCGTCTCGAAGAACACCAACGCGGCAGGATTGTCGTCGATGGCGTCGAGCTGACACATGACCTCAAGAATATCGAAAAAGTGCGCCGCGAAGTCGGCATGGTATTCCAGCACTTCAACCTGTTTCCGCATCTCACCGTGCTGGAAAATCTGACCCTGGCGCCGATCTGGGTGAAGAAGGTGGCTAAGCGCGAGGCGGAGGAGGTGGCGATGCACTACCTCAAGCGCGTGAAGATTCCGGAACAGGCCAGCAAATATCCGGGCCAGCTCTCCGGCGGTCAGCAGCAGCGTGTGGCCATCGCCCGTTCACTCTGCATGAACCCCAAGGTCATGCTGTTCGACGAGCCCACATCGGCCCTCGATCCGGAAATGATCAAGGAAGTGCTCGACGTCATGATCGAGCTGGCACGCTCAGGCATGACCATGATCTGCGTCACCCACGAGATGGGCTTTGCCCGCACGGTCGCGAACCGGGTCATCTTCATGGACCGGGGCGAGATCATCGAGCAGAACGAGCCGGAAGAGTTCTTCCACAACCCGAAATCGGAACGCACCAAACTGTTCCTCAGCCAGATCCTGCACCACTAAGGGCGTTTCCATTCTCCCGCCTACCCGATGCGTCATGCCCGGGCTCGTCCCACCTCCGTCATGCCCGGGCTCGTCCTACCTCCGTCATGCCCGGGCTTGTCCCGGGCATCCACTCTCGCAAGCGGCACCCCTGGATCCCCGGGACTTCGCCCGGGGATGACGGTTAGGGAGAGCCAGTTTCCAATTTGTTCTTGACAAGACACTAGGAATTTGATACTAGTAGATCTGTGCACACATCACCTCCGGTCCCCAGCCGGAACCGCTCGGTTGTCTCGGCGCAAG
>JACPDN010000014.1 GCA_016183985.1 Pseudomonadota bacterium
AACCCAGCCAGTCACCCGGCCAAGCCCTAGATCCGAAATCCGAGAAACACGGAAACAGCTTTGCAACTTCATCGTCGCAATCAGGTCATTAAGACCCGCCGTCCGCGTATCCCTTCTTCTCTTCTACAATGTCAAATAGCTGCTCGGCGCTTTCGCTTCAGAACCCCGGCTTTCGCCGTCGCTCTGCGTCTCGCCGGACTTTCATCCGGTGGCCGGTGGGCCGCGTCGAGGGAGCGGCTTATACCCCCCCTTTTCCGACGCTGTCAACGCCCGTCTTAATTATTTTCGTAACAATCCGCAGGAGACGCGGAAAGTGGCGGAAACACTAGATAAACTGGGCATTAGTGGTGTGCAGAACAAGGCTAAAACCTGCGTCGGAACGCCGCGAAGCTCGAAAATTTTTGCCTTTCGGTCGATCTTTTTTGCCCAAGCCACCCGATCGACGATCATCCCGCGCCGAAAAGTCCCTGCCCAGACGCCGCCCTCATAGCCCAACCGAGATTCGCGCCCGAATCTTAACAACCCATCGGCGCCGGTTAACTATGTTTACAAAGATTGCCGTCAAGATGGGGGTTAATCACATAATGTTTTGATCTGGTTAGGGAATTCTGGGTTGACAAGACTCCCAGTCGGGGGGCAAGGTCAGAATTGCTTTCATGTCTGGATGCCCTGTTTCCGGGGGAAACCACCGTCTTCGGCGGATTTTCGGAATAGGCTCCGGCGCAATCAACAAAAGTTCGGGTACTTGGTGACAGTTTTGCAAAAGCCGCACACGCATGTTTGGGGCACCCTTCGGCGCTATCTGACCTATACCACTGCCGGCATCGCCATTATGGGCGGTATCGGTGCGTTCGAAGCCCATCGCCCCAAGAGCGTTCTGCCTGCTTCGGCGTCGGATCTGGTAGCAGCCTTCTCCGGCACCAATGCAGTCAGTCAGGGTTTTGCCAATAGCGCGACGCTGGGCAGCGACGAGACGCTTCCTGTCTGGGCGCAGCGCATTCCCACCACCAGCGAGAACACCTTCACTGTCGCAGCCGCCGACAAAGGCGCTGAACCGGCTCCCTTCGTAGCAGCCCCCGCGCTGACGACACTGATGCCGGGCAGCGCTCTCGAGCCGGCGTTGGAAAGCGACCTTGAGGCCGACATCGCAACCGCCGCTACCGATCCGGTACCGAGTGCGGCGCCGGTCGAACCCGTTTCTGCGACCCCGCTTGAAGCCGTCGCCGCCGAATTCGGCATGGGCGCCGGTCGGCGCGATTGGAATGCCGACGATTCGGTCATTCGCGAAGCCAAGCGCGATATGCAGAAGGTCATCGAAGTGCAGCGCGGCGACACGCTTTACGGCGTGCTGGTCGAAGCCGGCCTGTCGGAGACCGAAGCCAAGGATACCGTGGGTGCACTTGCCGACGTGTTCTCGCCGCGGGCCCTCAAGGCGGGCCAGGAAATCACGCTCAATCTCACCACCGGCGCGGGCGCCGTTTCGGAAACGCCGCAGCCGCAATTGGTGAGCCTCAGCCTTGAGCCTTCGGTCGAGCGCGACGTCACAGTTAGCCGCGATTCAAAAGGCGAACTCGTCGCCGAAGCAGTCGACAAGCCACTCACCGAAACCCGCGCGCGCGCTGCTGGCGTCATCACTTTCAGCCTCTACGATGCTGCGATGAAGGCGGGCCTGCCAAGCTCTGTCATCGCCGATGTCATCAAGGCCTATTCCTATGACGTCGATTTCCAGCGCGACATCCAGGACGGCGACAGCTTCGAAGTTGTCTATGAGCGCTTGGAGAATGACGAGGGCGAACTGGCCCGCACCGGCCAGATGCTCTACGCCGCTTTGACTACCAGTGGTGTCACGCGCCAGATCTATTGGTTCGAGCATGACGGCGGCGGCGAGTTCTACAATTCGAAGGGCGAAGCCGTCCGCAAGACGCTGCTCGCGACCCCGATCGACGGTGCGCGAATCACCTCCGGCTTCGGTGCGCGCAAGCATCCGATTCTCGGCTATACCAAGATGCATAAGGGCATGGATTTCGGTGCGCCGACCGGCACGCCGATCTATGCCGCCGGCAATGGCGTCATCGTCGAGATGGGGCCGAAGGGCGCCTACGGCAATTACGTCCGCATCAAGCACAACGGCACCTACCAGACCGCCTATGCCCATACCAGCCGCTTCGCCAAGGGGCTGCACAAGGGCGACAAGGTCAGCCAAGGCCAGGTCATCGCCTATGTCGGCACCACCGGCCGCTCGACCGGCCCGCATCTCCATTTCGAAGTGCTGGTCGACGGCGTCCAGGTCAATCCGAAGAACATCAAATCGACCGGCAGCACCAAGCTCGCCGGCAAGGATCTGAAGGCCTTCAAGGCCCAGGTCGCCACCATCGATTCTGATCGCGAGCGCATGCGCGGCGCGGTCGAAATCGCCGAGCGGCCGGATGCCGAGACGCTCGATTGCAGCGATCCTCAAGGTTGCCAGAACTAAATTCTGGCGTTCTTCCCAAAGACAAAGCGGCGGCGATCATCCTGATCCCGCCGCTTTTTTCTTAGAACCCGTCTCATAAACGAAGCTGATCAAGCGATCCGATCATTCGATTGGACGATGATGGCGGCGCACCGCAAATATGCCGGCGATTGAACTCTTATCGCCTCACAGGTTTGCTCCATGCGCAATCTTGCCCAGCTTTTCGTCCTGCTCGGCCACCGGCTCCACAATGCCGGGTTGGTGGTGCTCGCGGTCGGCGCCCTCGCCCTCATCGCCCATGTTTCCTCGCAACCCCTGCTGATGGCGCCCTTCGCGCCGAGCATTCTGGTGGTCCTCACCCAGCCGAAGAATCCGGGCGCTGCGCCCAATGTGCTCATTGCCGCTTATGTCGTGGCAGCGGTCATTTCCGTGCTGCTCAAAGGCGTGCTGCCGCCCGACTGGTGGAGCGTCGCGCTGACCGCCGGCGCCGTGATGCTGGCCCTGGAAGCGCTCGATATCCTGCATCCGCCGGCCGTTGCCGTGCCGCTTTTGGTGATGCTGGGCAGCGGCGAATTTCCCCTCGCCCCCTTCACCATCGGCGTCGTGGCGCTCGCCTCGATGTCGCTGCTGATGCGGACGATACCGAACTGGGCCGCTGCCAAGACGCGCGTGGCGTCTGCTGAATGAAAAAGAAAGGGCGGCAGGATGACCCTGCCGCCTGATTCTTGTTCCCGCGCGACTCGCGTTACGCGTTGCCGGCCGCCGGCATGTTGGCAAAGACGTCGGCGCCATGTGCCCGCGCCAGCTTCTCGCCACCGATGATGAGGCCGTCTTCATCGGCGCTGATGTCGATGACATCGCCGGGCTTGAAGCGCCCTTCGAGAATCATCGTCGCCAGCGGGTTCTGCAACTCGCGCTGAATGACCCGCTTCAACGGCCGCGCGCCATAGACCGGGTCATAGCCCGCATCCGCCAGCCATACCTTGGCCTTCTCATCGAGTGTCAGCTCCAGCTTGCGATCGGCGAGCAGCGCCTCCAGACGCTTGAGCTGGATGTCGACGATGCCGGTCATGTTCTTCCGGTTCAAGCGATGGAACAGGATCACTTCGTCGAGACGGTTGAGGAATTCCGGCCGGAAAGCCTGCCGCACGACGCCCATCACCTGGTCGCGCGCCTTGTCTGAATCCTCGCCCTCCTTCAGGGCCACCAGATATTCGGCGCCGAGATTCGAGGTAAGGATGATGATCGTGTTGCGGAAATCGACCGTGCGCCCTTGCCCATCGGTCAAACGCCCGTCATCCAAGACCTGCAGCAGCACGTTGAAGACATCGGGATGCGCCTTCTCGACCTCGTCGAACAGGATCACCTGATAGGGCCGGCGCCGCACCGACTCGGTCAGCACGCCGCCCTCTTCATAGCCGACATAGCCCGGAGGCGCGCCGATGAGGCGCGAGACCGCATGCTTTTCCATGAATTCCGACATGTCGATGCGGACCATCGCCTGGTCATCGTCAAAGAGGAAGCCGGCCAGCGCCTTGCAGAGTTCCGTCTTGCCGACGCCGGTCGGGCCCAGCATCAGGAACGAACCGATCGGCCGGTTGGGATCCTGGAGGCCGGCCCGGGCGCGCCGCACGGCATCGGACACGGCCCGCACCGCCTCGTCCTGACCGATGACGCGGCCGCCAATCACCTTCTCCATGGCGAGGAGCTTATCGCGCTCCCCGGTCAGCATCTTGTCGACGGGGATGCCGGTCCAGCGCGAAACGACGCCGGCCACATCCTCTTCCTTCACCACCTCGTTGAGCATGCGATGCTCGGCGGCCTCTTCGGCAGCCGCAAGGCGCTTGGTGAGGTCGGGGATGACCGAATAGGTGAGCTCGCCGGCGCGGGCGAAATTGCCCGAACGCTGTGCCTGTTCGACCTCGTTCTTGGCCTGGTCGATACGTTCTTTGAGCTTCTGCGCATCGTCGATCTTCTGCTTTTCCGCCTTCCATTGCGCAGTGAGGTTCTGCGACTTCGCTTCCAGCCCCTCGATCTCGTCGACGATCTGCTGCAGGCGCTCCTTGGAGGCGGCATCCGTCTCCTTCTTCAGCGCCTCGCGCTCGACTTTGAGCTGGATGAGCTTGCGGTCGACCTCGTCGATCTCTTCCGGCTTCGATTCGACTTCCATGCGCAGGCGTGACGCCGCCTCGTCGATGAGGTCGATCGCCTTGTCGGGCAGGAAGCGGTCGGTGATATATCGATTGGAAAGCGTCGCGGCCGACACGATCGCCGCATCGGTGATGCGCACGCCGTGATGGACCTCGTACTTCTCTTTCAAGCCGCGCAGAATCGAAATCGTGTCGGCAACATTGGGTTCGGCCACAAAGACCGGCTGGAAACGCCGCGCGAGCGCCGCATCCTTCTCGATATATTTCCGGAACTCGTCGAGCGTGGTGGCGCCCACGCAATGCAACTCGCCGCGCGCCAGAGCAGGCTTCAGCATGTTGGAGGCATCCATGGCGCCATCCGCCTTGCCGGCACCGACCAGCGTGTGCAGCTCGTCGATGAAGAGGATGATTTCGCCCGCCGCAACCGCAATCTCCTGCAGCACCGATTTCAGACGCTCCTCGAACTCACCGCGATATTTGGCGCCGGCGATAAGGGCGCCGAGGTCGAGCGACATCAGCTTGCGATTCTTCAAGCCCTCCGGCACGTCGCCATTGGCGATGCGCAAGGCGAGGCCCTCGATGATCGCGGTCTTGCCGACGCCAGGCTCGCCGATCAGCACGGGGTTATTCTTGGTCCGGCGCGACAGTACCTGGATGGTGCGGCGAATTTCCTCGTCGCGGCCGATGACCGGATCGAGCTTGCCGTCCCGCGCTAATTGCGTGAAGTCGCGGGCATATTTCTTCAGCGCATCATAGCTGTCTTCGGCACTGGCGCTGTCGGCCTTGCGGCCCTTGCGCAATTCATTGATCGCCTGGTTGAGCTTCTGCGGGACAAGGCCTGCATCTTTGAGGATCTTGCCCGACGGCGTATCGCTTGCCATGGCAAGCGATAGCAGCAAGCGTTCGACAGTCACGAATCCGTCGCCGGCCTTCTGTGCCACCTCTTCCGCTTGCGCGAGCAGCCGTGCCATCTCCGGTGCGACGTAGACCTGGCCGGCGCCGCTGCCTTCGACACGCGGCAGCTTGTCGAGTTCGCGTTCGACACCTGAGGCGGCACGTGCCGGATCGGCACCGGCCGCCTTCATCAGGTTAGCGGCCATGCCCTCCTTGTCGTCGAGCAGGATTTTCAGCAGATGTTCAGCGGTAAGGCGCTGGTGGCCTGAACGCAAGGCAAGGGTCTGCGCCGCCTGCAGGAAGCCGCGCGACCGTTCGGTGAATTTTTCCATATCCATATCGATAGCCCTCTTTCGGCCACGCCCTCTTCGAGGCACACGGCGCTAGATGCTGGTCAGTGGAAGAGATCGGCCCGGATCGTGCCCGGCTCCAAACTCCCCCGGTTGCTCTACCGAGATATGGAAAAGGTTAACGCCAAAACAAGGGGCGGCAAAGCAAAAGGGCCGGAGCAATGCCTGCCCCGGCCCGATTCTGCGCCAAAATGCCGCGAAGTCGAACGGCTTATTCGCTGACCTCGGTCGCGGGCACTGCTTCTGCAGTGCCCTCACCATCACCTTCCGCCGCCCGCGGACGACGGGTGCGCTGCTGACGCGGGCGCGGTGCCCGGGCAGCGCGCGGCGCCTCGGCAGGCGCTTCCGACGTCGGGGGCAGCAGATGCTCCGGATAATCCGGCTGCTCGTCGGCCACCTGCGGTGCCGGTGCGGACGGCGCCGCCTCTGGCTGCTGCTCAGTCACAGCCGGCTGATTGTTGTTGCCACGATCGCGGAACTCGCCCTGCCGGCTGTCATGCTGCTGCCGGTTATCATTCTGGCGCCCATCATTCTGGCGCGCCTCGCGGTTGTCGCGCTGGCCATCGTTCTGGCGGAAATCACGACGCTGCCGATTGCGGTCCCGGTCGCGACCTTGGCCCTGCTGCGGACGCTGCTGGTAATTGCCGCCCTCCGCCTCGCCTTGCTGATCGCCGCCCTGGCCGTCATCGCCGTGGCTGCCTTCGCCCTGGGCGTCATTGCCTTGGCCATTGCCGGCATTGCCGTTCTGGCCATTGAAATTCTCGCCACCGCGCGGGGCTGCACCATTGCCCTGAGACTGGGTCTGATTGCCGGCGTTGTCGCTCATACTGGGCTGCGAGGGGCCGCCGCTGTAAAGGGCTGCAGAGAGGCCCTGGCTCACATTCTGCACGTTGACATCGGCCACCGAGATCTCGCGACCGCCGACGCGCGGACGCTGGCCGTCATTCATCGCGGTGATGACGCGGTAATAGTGGTCTGCGTGCTGCAGGAAGTTTTCGGCGGCGACGCGGTCGCCGGCCACACCGGCATCGCGTGCCAGTTGCAGGTACTTCTCCAGCACCTGATAGACATTGCCGCGTACCCTTGTCTCGGCGCCGCTGTCGAAATTCTGGCTCTTGTTGGGCATGCCGCCATGCGGCTTGCGCTGACCACGATTGCGGCCGCGCCGGTTGTTGTTATTGCCTGGTCTCATGCGTCGATCATTCGCTTCTGTTGCGGCTAAGGCATTCCGCAGGGGTTCCGTGGTCTAACGGCCATCGCGAACGGCTTCCATCACGAAATGGACCGTCGATGACTGGTGCAGACTCCCCGGCTTAAACTTGATGTGCGGAGGCCCGGTGGGGGCGGTTCGACCCTCTCGGTCGTCACCCAATTGCTCGCCCCGATGCCGCGCAAACCGTATCCGCTTCGCCCTTCAATTCCAACAACTTTTTTGTCCCCATAGAGTTCCAGCGCGATCTTGTGATCATCCCACACCGGAAGGCCTAATCGCTTGAGAAAAGCGAGAAATTCAGCCCTTCCGAAACAACAGGCACCGTTCGTGCTGGGCAAGATCCAGGGCGGACCCGGCGTCTTCGAGACCGGCAGCCAGCATCAGCGCGCGGACCGACTCGCCTTGACCCAGGCCAATTTCCAAAGCGGCGAGCCCACCGGGCGCCAGCCGGCTTGCAATAACAGGTGCCAGCGCACGGTAGGCCCCAAGGCCGTCAGCACCACCATCGAGCGCCAGAAGCGGCTCATAACGCACCACCTCTGGTTCGAGACCGGGAATATCGTCGCTCGGGATATAGGGCGGGTTGCTGACGATGATATCGAAAGCCACCGGGTCTTCGCTGCGCAAGGCTTCGTCCCACGATCCCTGGCGCCATGTCACGCGCGCGGTGAGACCAAATGACGCAGCATTGCGCCCGGCGATCTCAAGGGCCGCCGGGCTGAGATCGACCGCCCAACCACGTGCCGCCGGCAACTCGGCCAGCAGCGTCAGCAACAGGCAGCCGGAACCGGTGCCGAAATCGAGCACGCGATAATCCCGCCGCCGGTCATAGAGTTCGTCGAGCACCGCTTCGATCAACGCTTCGCTGTCGGGCCGCGGGTCGAGGACATCCCGCGTCACGATGAAGGGACGCGACCAGAACTCGCGCGTTCCCAGGAGATGCGAGATGGGCTCGCGCGCCACGCGGCGCGCGAGCAATGCCCGGAACTTCTCCGCCGAAGCCAGATCGACGCTGCGCTCGGGGAAGCCGATCATGATGGTGGGCGTCACCTGTGCGGCAACGCCCAGCAGCAAGCGCGCCTCCCGCGCCGGTGCTTCGACGCCGGCGCCTTTCAGCGCTTTCATGCCGTCGCTCAACAAATCGGCGATGCGCGTGCTGGCACTCATTCTACGTCCGCCTTCACTCTACTTCAGCAAGGCGCTCGGCCTGGTCATGGGCAATGAGCGCCTCGATGATCTCGTCGAGCGCCTCGCCTTCCACGATGCGGTCGAGCTTGTAGAGCGTCAAATTGATGCGATGGTCGGTGCAGCGACCCTGCGGAAAGTTATAGGTGCGGATGCGCTCCGACCGATCGCCCGATCCCACCTGGCTCTTGCGATTGGCCGAGCGCTCGGCATCGAGCTTCGAGCGTTCGAGATCATAGAGCCGGGCGCGCAACACCTTCAGCGCCTTGGCCTTGTTCTTGTGCTGCGACTTCTCATCCTGCTGCTGCACGACGAGGCCCGTCGGCAGATGCGTGATGCGCACGGCGCTGTCGGTGGTGTTGACCGACTGGCCGCCAGGCCCGCTGGAACGGAACACGTCGATCCTGAGATCCTTCTCGTCAATCTTGATATCGACTTCTTCCGCTTCCGGCAGCACCGCAACGGTCGCTGCCGAGGTATGGATGCGGCCCGATGCTTCGGTTTCGGGTACGCGCTGCACGCGGTGGGCGCCGGATTCGAACTTCAGCCGCTCGAACACATTGCGCCCCGTGATCGAAGCGGTGGCGTCGCGATAGCCGCCAAGCCCCGTCTCGCTGATATCCATCGGCTCGAAGCGCCAGCCTTTCAAGGCCGCATAGCGCGCATACATGCGAAACAGCATCGCGGCAAAGAGCGCTGCTTCCTCACCGCCGGTGCCAGCACGCACTTCGAGGATGGCGTTGCGCGCGTCGGCCTCGTCCTTGGGCAGCAGCGACACCTTCACCTGCTGCTCGAGGTCCGGCAGGCGCTTTTTGAGTTCGGCCAGTTCCTCTTCGGCCAGCGCCTTCATCTCGGCATCGGCAGCGGGGTCGGCGACCATAACGGTGAGATCGGCGATTTCCTTATCGGTCTTCTGCAAGGCCGCGATCGTGTCGACGATCGGCCCCAGATCCGAATACTCCTTGGAGAGGCGCGCAAAATCCTGCGCGTCCTTTTGCCCCCCGGTCGCCAGCAGCGACGCCAGCTCTTCATGCCGCTTGACCACGCGGCCCAGTTTCTCGCGAAACGACATAGTCTTCTCTTACTTCCCTTTTGGCGAGATCCCCCTCACCCCAAGCCCTCTCCCCAAAGGGGTGAGGGGCTTGAAGCCAGTCTCACTCGAAACTCCCTCGCCCCACGAAGTGGGGAGAGGGTCGGGGTGAGGGGTCTTCCGCGCTTTCCTATTCCCCGTCCAGCCCGAACAACCTTCTTGCGGCCGCGTCGAGCGTGGTATCGGGTTGATTCTGTTTCAGCGCCAGAGTCGGCCGGTGCAGCAGGCGCGCCACCAACCGTCGCGTCAGCTCGGCACCGTCCATCTGCGGATTCTCGGCCAGCAATACCGCGCGTTCCGCCTCGAAATGTGCCCGCAAGGTCGAGATCGTATCTGCGGCACCGCGCTCTTCGCGCGTGCGCCGGAACTGCGCCAATTCTTGATCGATGAGCGCATAGGCAGCTTCCTGGGCCTCGGCGCGTTCCTTGCGACCGGTCATGGCAAGGCGTTCGAGATCTTCGAAGCTGTAGCGGAAAGCATCGTCGACCTTGTCGATCGCCGGATCGATATCGCCGGGAACGGCAAGATCGAGCAGCAGGATCGGCCGGCGACGGCGTTTCTTGAGCGCCGCTTCCACCAGCGGCGCCGAGATCACGTATTTCAAGCTATCCAGCGCCGCCACGACGATATCCGCATCGACCAGCGCATCGCCCAACTGCGCCGGCGTAAACGTATGGGCCTGCCGCCGAGCCGCCATTTCGCGCCCGCGCATGACGACCGGATGCACCACCGCCCAACGCTTGACGCCGGCCTCAGTCAGTTGATCCGCCACCAATTCGCCAAGATCGCCGTCACCGATAAGGAGGGCACCAGCGTTGTCGAGCTTGCCATGAACCTGGCGGCTGACCTTCACGACACAGGCCGCCATCGACACCGATTGGGCGGCAATATCGGTCTCGCTGCGCACGCGCTTGGCTGCCGCAAGCGCTGCCTGCACGACGGCATCGAGCGCACTCCCCGACATGCCGGACCGTGTGGCGAGGCGATAGGCATCCTTCACCTGTCCCAGCACCTGCGGTTCGCCGATGACCTGGCTTTCCAGCGAGGCCGCGACACCGAAGGCGTAGCGCAATGCTGCATCCTCGCTCAAGCTGTGGAGCTGCGGCGCTACTTCCGCGACCTCATGCCCGGCTGCCTCGGCGATCAGGGCGGTGATGTCGGTGGCGGCGCGTGCCTCATCGGTGACGGCCGCCCAGACCTCGCAACGATCGCAGGTCGCGAGCACCATGGCCTGGTCGAGACCCATCTCACGGCAGCGCATCAGCAGGTGCAGGGAATCGGATTCGTCGCCCTGCAGGTGATCGCGCAGCAGGATGGGTGCCCGTTTGTGTTCGACACCGACCACCAGGAATGTGCGCGGCGCTATCACAAGCGGATCACCGATAGGCGGCGAGTGCCGCCTCCAAATCGGTGAGGCGCACATTCTTCTGCTCGCCCGTGTCGAGCAGCTTCAGCGACACCTCGCCCTTGGCCAATTCATCGTCACCGAGGATCACGGCGACGATGGCTTCGATCTTGTTGGCACGCTTCATGCGCTTGCCCATATTGCCGCTATAGCCGAGATCGACCAGGAAATCGTTGGACCGCAACGCGCCGGCAAGCTGTGCCGCCTTGCGCTCGGCGGCCTCGCCCAGCGGCACAATCGCGATGGGGCGTGCTGCTGCGGGCGTTTCTTTGAGCAGCATGGAGCAGCGCTCGACACCGCTCGCCCAGCCCACGCCCGCCGTCTCCGGCCCACCCATCATGCCAACGAGGCCGTCATAACGGCCGCCGGCCAACACGGTCTTCTGCGCGCCGAGGTCGGGGCAGGTGATTTCGAAACAGGTGTGGCAGTAATAGTCGAGACCGCGCACCAGACGCGGGTTGATGCGGTAGCCGATGCCGAGATCGTCGAGACCGCTTTTGACGCGGCCGAAGAAATCCTGTGCCTCGGGGCTCAGATAATCGCTATAGAGCGGCGCGTCCGCCACGATCTTCTGGTCGCCATCGTCCTTCGAATCCAGCACGCGCAGCGGGTTCTTCTCCAGCCGGTCGAGGCTGTCCTTGGAGAGGCGATCGCGGAAATCATTGAGGTAGTCGATGAGCACCCGGCGATAGGCCTGGCGGCTGGCGGTGTCGCCCAGCGTGTTGAGCTCCAGCTCGCAGCGGTCCCAAGCGCCGATACGACGCAGGAACTCGACGCCGATGGCGATGACTTCAACATCGCCCTGCGGTTCCTTGACCCCCAGCAACTCGACACCGGTCTGGTGGAACTGGCGCAGGCGCCCTTTCTGCGGCCGCTCATAGCGGAACATCGGGCCGACATAGAAATATTTGAGGGGCAGATGCTGCGAAAGCCCTCCCGAGATGAGTGCACGCGCCACACCCGCCGTCCCTTCCGGGCGCAGGGTGACGGTTTCGCCGCCCTTATCGGTGAAGGTGTACATCTCCTTGGTGACGACGTCGGAGGTGTCGCCCAGCGTGCGCTTGAAGACTTCGGTGAATTCGAAGATCGGCGTCGCCACTTCGTGATAGCCGAAGCACAAGGCGGCGCGGCGCGCCGTATCCGCGACTTCGCGGAAGCGCCGCATATCCTCGGGCAACAGATCGTGGGTGCCGCGCACCGGCTGCAAGGCTGACATTTGGATGTTCCGGATGGTCTAGTCGTGGGAGATCGGCGAAGGGTGGAAGCTTTTGAAGGCGTCCCGCTACTCGGCGGCTTCGGCCTTCTTGGCTTCCTCGATCGCCGCGGCCTTCTGCTCGATGAGCTCGGCCATATGCTCGACGATGTCCTGATCCTTCAACCGGTGATGCTGGTTGCCGGCGATATAGACCATATGCGTGTTGTTGCCGCCGCCGGTGAAACCGATATCGGTTTCACGCGCTTCGCCCGGGCCGTTGACGACGCAGCCGATGATGCTGACCGACATCGCCGTCGTAATGTGGGCGACGCGCTTCTCCAGCGCCTCGACCGTCTTGATGACGTCGAAATTCTGCCGCGCGCAAGAGGGGCACGAGATGATGTTGACGCCGCGATGGCGCAAATTCAGCGACTTCAGGATATCGAAACCGACCTTCACCTCTTCGACCGGATCGGCCGAAAGTGAAACGCGGACCGTATCGCCGATGCCGGCCCACAGCAGCGAGCCGAGGCCGATCGAGGACTTCACCGTGCCGATGCGGGTGCCGCCGGCCTCGGTGACACCGATATGAAGCGGATAGTCGCAGGCATCGGCCAGGCCCTGATAGGCCGCCACCGCCAGGAACACGTCCGAGGCTTTGACGCTGATCTTGAATTCGCGGAAATCGTGGTCCTCAAGGATGCGGGCGTGGTTGAGACCGCTCTCGACCATCGCTTCCGGGCAGGGTTCACCGTAACGTTCCAGGAGTTCGCGCTCCAGCGAGCCGGCATTGACGCCGATGCGCATCGAACAGCCATGATCCTTGGCGGCCTTCACCACTTCGCGGACGCGATCGGCGCTGCCGATATTGCCGGGGTTGATGCGCAGGCACGCAGCCCCCGCTTCCGCCGCTTCGATGCCGCGCTTGTAGTGGAAATGGATGTCCGCGACGATCGGCACGGAGACCTGTTTGACGATCTCTTTCAACGCCGCCGTCGACTCTTCGTCGGGGCAGGAGACGCGCACGATATCGGCACCGGCGGCGGCGGCGGCATTCACCTGCGCCACGGTGCCGGCGATGTCGGTCGTCAGCGTGTTGGTCATGGTCTGCACGCTGATCGGCGCATCGCCACCGACCAGGACGTTGCCGACGCGGATCTGGCGGGATTTGCGGCGCAGGATATCGCGATAGGGCCGGACGCTCATGTTTCGTCTTTGCTCACAATTGGCTATGGGGCCTGAATCCGGGGGGTATCCCACCGGATTTACCGTAACCAGGCTCACCTGGCGGCTGATTTGGCCTGAACATGCGCCGCCCGAGCCAAAATATCAAGCCCCGGCAGCCTTGTCGGTCAATCTGTCATCGCGGGAAATAGCCCGCTAATTCAGTAGCTTATTAGGGGGTCTACTGGACGCCCAGCGAGGCCGGATCCAGCTTCACGCCGCGCTTGACCACGCCGACCGAACCCAGGGCCGGCCGCGCCTTGCCATTGACCTCGATCACCACGCCGCCGGCATTGCCGGTATTCATGGTGAGGCCCTCTTGCACCGGCACGGCGAAAGTCTCGCCCGCACGCAGGATGCGCTGCAGGACGACCTCTTCCTTCGCGTCGAAGATCTCGACCCAGGAATCCTTGGTCGCGCGCAGAACGACGCGCTTATCGCCGGATCCTGCTGGTGCGGCGGCTGGCTGTTGCCCGGCCGCAGGTTCAGCCGGAACCTCGACGGCGGGCGCCGCCGGCGAGGCCGCGGTCTGCGTCGGCGCCACAGGTGCTGCTTCGGAGATGGCAGTCGTTGCCGGCTGCGCCTCGGACACAGCCGGGGCAGCGGCCGAGGCAGTACCGGGGGCTTGCTCGGCCTCGTCGCTCGGTGGCGTCGGTTCAGTGGCGGCGGCCGGCTGCTCTTCGGGCAGGGCCGGGACGGCGGTGCTTGCGGCTGGTGCCGCAGTTTCCGCGGCCGGCTGCGGCGTCGCCGCGCTGGCGGCCGGCGCGCTTTGCACCGGCTGCGACGCCTGGGCGCTGGTCGGCGTGCTGCCGGTATCGGATGCCGGCACCTGGGCGCCGGACTGGCCTTCAGCCGCCGGGGCCGGTGTTTCCGCTTCCCCGCCGCTGGTTTGTTTTTTCATGAATTCAGGGACTTGATCGATGAGATCGATACCCGTCCCGCCGGGCTGCGAGGCGAAATACCAGCCGCCATAGATGGCACCGGCGAGCAGCACGCAGACCGCCAACACGATGCCGCCGGGGAAATGCTTGTGCTCGACCTGGTCGACCGGCCAGATCAGCTGGTTCTGGCGCGACCGGCGGGCAAGCTCGTCGCGGTAATCGCCGACGACGCTATTGCCGTCGAGGCCGAGATAATCGGCATAGGCTCGCACGAAACCAACGGCATAGGCGGTGCCCGGCAGATCCTGCAGGCGCCCTTCTTCGATCGCGGAAATATAGACGGCGCGGATACGGAGCTGGCGCGCCACGGTGGCAACGTCACGGCCCAGCTCTTCGCGGCGCCGGCGCAACAGGGCGGCAACCCCGTCCTCGTTGCGATCATCCATAAACTCGTTCGGCTCGACGCCGAACATTCCCACTTTACGACTGGCCATTAGCGATCCTGGTTACCGCGCACGAGCGTTGGCCGGCTTCAAAAGGCCACGCCGAGTCAACTACTTATATATCTTCGTCGAAGTTCAATCGCAATCGCCTTTAACGCTTCGGCAGCAGTCAGATGGCCGAAAACACACACGGAGGTACGATTGCCCGCGTCAAAGGGCGACGCCGTGGTCGCGGGCAAAGGCCCGCAAAGACGAACGCATATCCGGCCCGCGCTGCGGTCCCAGCGCCGCCGTATAGGCCGTCAACTGGCCGAGATCGAGGCTCCGTATCATGGCGCGCAAGGGGCCGATCGCCGGCGGCGCCATGGAGAGCGTCCGCAAGCCCATCGCCATCAGCGCCATCGCATCCAGCGGATCGCCCGCCATCTCGCCGCAGACACTGATCGGCTTGCGATGCTCGGCACCGGCCTTGATGATGCTGCCGATCAAGCGTTGGAAGGCCGGCGACAAGGGATCGTAGCGCCCCTGCAATTGCGTGTTGCCACGATCCGCCGCGAAGACGAATTGCGCGAGATCGTTGCTGCCGATGGAGAGGAAATCGACGCGGTTGAGAATCTCGTCCATCTGCCAATAGAGCGCCGGCACTTCGAACATCGCGCCGACGCGCACGGTCTCCGGCAGCACGCTGCCCTTCTCCTCCGTGCGCTGCAGTTCGAGATCGAGGATCTCCTTGGCCGCATCGAACTCCTCGACCAGCACCACCATCGGGAACATGACGTTGAGCGCGCGTCCCGAGGCCGCCAAGATCATCGCGCGCAATTGCTGGCGCAACATCGCCGGCCGATCGAGCGAGATTCTAAGTGCCCGCCAACCCATCGCCGGATTCTCTTCCGCGTCGCGCTGCCAATAGGGCAGCACCTTGTCGGAACCGATATCGAGCGTGCGGAAGATGACCGGCTTGCCTTCCGCACCGTCGAGCACACGGGCATAGACATCGCGCTGGCGCGCCACATCGGGGAAGGAATGCGCTACCATGAAGGTGACTTCGGTGCGATAGAGGCCGATGCCGGCGGCGCCCGTGGCGCTCATCTGCGGCACATCGATCAGAAGCCCCGCATTCATCATCAGCTGGATCTCGACGCCGTCCCTGGTGATGGCGGGAAGATCGCGATTGGCGGCATAGGCGACCTGGCGCGCCTGCAACGCATTCATGCTGATCGCGAAAGTCTGCAGGATGTCTTCGGAGGGACGGATGAAGACCTGCCCGTTCTCACCGTCGAGCACCAGCGGATCACCCGCCTGAACCTTCGCCATCAGCCCGGCGCAATGCCCCAGCAGCGGAATATCGAGCGCCCGCGCGACGATGGCGACATGGGAGCTTGCCGTCCCCTCCTCCAGCACCACGCCCTTCAACCGCTTGCGGTCGTAATCCAGGAGTTCCGCCGGCCCCATGTTGCGCGCCACCAGGATCGTGTTCTCCGGCAGATCGCGCAAAGCCGGCAACTCATGAATGCCGAGCAAATGCCGCAGCAGGCGGTTGTTGAGATCGTCAAGGTCGGAGAGGCGTTCCTTCAGGTAAGGATCCTGGATATCGCGCATCCTTGCGCGCATATCGTTCTGCACCTTCTGCACCGCGGCTTCGGCGGTGAGACCCGTCTCGATCGCCTCGATGATGCGATTGGCCCAGCCGCGATCCTCGGCCAGCATCCGATAGGTCTCCAAGACCTCGCGATGTTCGCCGCCGCCCGTCCCGTCGTCTTCGGTCAGCAAATCGTCGAGCGCCAGCTTCATCGAGCTGAATGCGTCATCGAGGCGCTCGATCTCTTTGAGCGGCTCTTCGGCGACCAGTTGTGTGAGCGTGATGTCCGGCTGGTGCAACACGGCGACACCCAGCGCCAAACCCGGTGCCAGTGCCTGCGCGTCCATGCGTTCGGGAAGGACGCCGATACCGGTAACGGGGATAAGTTCTTCTCGCGCGATGAGTTCGCCGCCGGCGATGAGTTCCGCCACCACCATGGCAACGGTCTCGAGCGTCTCGACCTCTTCCTCGGTGTAATGGCGCCGTGTCTTGTTCTGGACGGCGAGGACGCCAAGCACCCGGCCCGAGCGCAGGATCGGCACACCCATCAGCGATTGATAGAGCTCTTCACCCGTTTCCGGGCGATAGGCGAATTGCGGGTGATGCTGCGCGTCGGCCAAGGCCAGCGGCCGTGCGTGGCTGGCGATATCGCCGACCAGGCCTTCGCCGACGCGCAGGCGCGTCATGTGAACGGCTTCGGCTTTGAGACCTTCGGTGGCGAAGAGTTCCAGCACTTCGCCCGCGCGCAGCACATAGACCGAGCAGACTTCGGCCACCATGGCGCCGGCGATGGTGCGCACCACCTCATCCAACCGGCGCTGCGCCGGCAGGTTGCGCGCCATCGTGGTGCGGATGCGCTTCAGCAACAGCCGAGCGCCCGTCAGATCACCACCCGCGGCGCCGCCCTGCTGCGTCATCTCGCTCCGTTACCCCTGCGACAGGTGTCTGCGATCGGCAAGGGCGGCCAGCGCCCCGTCGATGAAATCGCGGATAATATCGGCGGTGGACTCTTCCTTCGTCACCATGCCGACCGATTGCCCGGCCATGACCGAACCGGTTTCGACGTCACCGTCGATGACCGCGCGGCGCAGGGCACCGGCCCAGAAATGCTCGATCTCGAGCTGCGCCGCCTTCTGGTCGAGCTCGCCGGCATTGAACCGGTCGATGACCTGGCGCTGCATCTCCATGAACTTCCTGGTGCCGTCATTGGCCAGCGCCCGCACCGGAATGACCGGGAAGCGCGGGTCGATCTGCGTCGAGGGTACCGCGTCGCGCGCAGCACCTCGAATGAAGGCGCGCTTGAAATTCGGATGCGCGATGGATTCGGTGGCGCAGACGAAGCGCGTCCCGAGCTGCACGCCGGAGGCGCCCATTTCCAGATAGCCCAGCATCGCCTGGCCGCGACCGATGCCGCCCGCGACGAAGACCGGCACATCGGTGATGACGGGCAGGATCTCCTGCGCCAGCACGGATGTAGAGACCGGGCCGATATGCCCGCCCGCTTCCATGCCCTCGATCACGATCGCATCGGCGCCAGATTTCACCAGCTTCTTGGCGATCGCCACGGCGGGCGCGAAACACACGGCCTTGGCGCCGCCGTCCTTGATCTTCTTCAAGGCGCCGCCCGGCGGCAGGCCGCCCGCCAGCACGATATGCGACATCTTCAAGTCGAGGCAGACGTCGATCAGCTGATCGAGCTGCGGATGCAGCGTGATGAGGTTGACGCCGAAAGGCTCAGCCGTCAGCGCCTGCGTCGCCTTCAGCTCCGCTTCCAGGATATGCGGCGGCATGGACCCGGACGCGATCACGCCGAACCCGCCGGCATTGGAAATCGCCGAAACGAGGTTGCGCTCGGATACCCAGGTCATCGCGCCGCCCATGATGGCATAGCGCGTGCCGAGGAAATCGCGGCCACGCTGCCACAGCGCGTCGAGATGCCGGGTCGCGTGGGCTCGGTCCATAAGCGGCTCCCCCGTTTGCTTCAGTTACTCGGCGTCCAGGCCATAGGCCGTATGCAAGGCGCGGACCGCAAGCTCGGTGTATTCTTCCGCGACCAGCACGCTGATCTTGATTTCCGAGGTCGAGATGACCTGGATGTTGATGCCCTTTTCGGCCAGCGCCTTGAACATGCGCTGCGCGATACCGGCGTGGGAACGCATGCCGACGCCGATGACCGAGACCTTCACCACGTTCTTGTCCGAGATGAGATCCTTGAATTCGAGCGTATTGCGGCTTCCTTCCAGCACCCGGAGGGCGCGGTCGTAATCGCCCTTCGACACGGTGAAGGTCATGTCGGTGGTGGCGCCGTCCTCGGAAATGTTCTGGACGATCATGTCGACATTGATATTGGCGTCCGTCAGCGGCCCGAAGATCGCGGCGGCGACACCCGGTCGGTCGGCGACCCGGGTCAGCGTGATCTTCGCTTCGTCGCGGCTATAGGCGATGCCGCTCACCAATTCCTTTTCCATGATCTCTTCCTCATCCACCACCAGCGTTCCGGGCTTGTCCTCGAAGCTCGAGAGAACCTGCACACGCACGCGATGTTTCATCGCCATTTCCACCGAGCGGGTCTGCAGGACCTTGGCGCCCAGCGACGCCATCTCCAGCATTTCCTCATAGGTGATCTTATCGAGTTTCTGCGCCTTGGCGACGATCCTGGGATCGGTCGTATAGACGCCGTCGACATCGGTGAAGATGTCGCAGCGGTCGGCCTTGATCGCCGCCGCGATCGCCACCGCCGAGGTGTCGGACCCACCACGACCGAGGGTCGTCACCCGATTGTCCGGGCCGACACCCTGGAAGCCGGCAAAGACCGCGACCTGGCCTTGGGCGAAACGCTTGTCGAGTTCTTCCGACGCGATCGACATGATGCGGGCCTTCCCGTGCGCGTCGTCGGTGACGATCGGCGCCTGCCAGCCGAGCCAGGAGCGCGCATTGACGCCGATCTCCTGGAGGGCGATGGCGGTCAACCCGCACGTCACCTGCTCGCCGCTGGCCACCACCGTGTCGTATTCCCGCGCATCGTGCAGCGGGGCGATTTCCTTGCACCAGTCGACCAGCTGGTTGGTGACGCCGGACATGGCCGAAACCACCACGGCGACCTCGTTGCCGGCATCCACTTCCCGTTTTACGCGCTGGGCGACTGATTTAATACGCTCGATATTGGCAACCGAGGTGCCGCCAAATTTCATCACGATCCGGGTCTTCTTGGACCCGCTCTGCAATCCGCTCAACGTCATCGGGAAATGCCCCTAAACCCTTCGAATGGCCGGGAAAATGTGACCTCGCCCGCATGTCTTCGGGGAAGCGAAATAATGGCGGGTGAAATCTTGTTTTGCCGGGCGGGCGTATCCATACTCAAGGCAAGGCCCGGACGCAAGCATTCCCGCCCGTCCGGGCTCAAGTTTTCTCAATTACTTGAAGGGTATGCATCATGGCCCCGGGATCGGCCGCCAGCACTGCGCGTAACGCAGGGCACGAAACTGT
This sequence comes from Pseudomonadota bacterium, assembly GCA_016183985.1. Taxonomy (GTDB): domain Bacteria; phylum Pseudomonadota; class Alphaproteobacteria; order Dongiales; family Dongiaceae; genus Dongia. Next base: position 19,548 of record JACPDN010000014.1, read on the forward strand.
CGCTGGCGAAAATTCAGGCACCGGTAGCCTAAATAGTGGCCGCTCTACCATCGACCTGGCTGAGGTGGAGAAGTTCGCCGCCATGGCGGACAGTTGGTGGGATCCGGCAGGGAAGTTTCGTCCCCTCCACCGGCTCAACCCGGTCCGCGTCGGCTATATCCGCGACAAGGCCTGTGCCCATTTCGGCAGCGATCCCGCCGACCCTCAACCGCTCGCGGGCCTGAGCCTCATCGATATCGGCTGCGGCGGCGGCCTGCTCAGCGAACCCATGGCGCGCCTCGGCGCCACCGTTACCGGCGTCGATGCGACACCCCGCAATGTCGAGGTAGCGCGCCTCCATGCCGAGCAGACCGGCGTGAAACTCACTTATCTCAACTGCGCGGCCGAGGATCTGGTGGCGCAAGGGAAACAGTTCGACATCGTGCTCGCCATGGAGATCATCGAGCATGTGGCCGATGTCGACGCGTTCCTCGCTGCCTGCGGCAAGCTCATGAAACCCGGCGGCCTGCTCTTTCTCGCCACCATGTCGCGCACGGTAAAGAGCTATGCCATGGCCATCGTCGGCGCCGAATACGTCATGCGCTGGCTGCCCAAGGGCACCCATGACTGGAACCGCTTCATCCGCCCCTCGGAAATGGCCCGGGGCCTGCGCCATCACGGCTTGCAGATCGCCGAACTCACCGGCGTCTCCTACAACCCGCTCAAAGACAGCTTCCGTTTGAGCCGCGACCTCGACGTCAACTACATGGCACTGGCGAAGGCGTCAGCATAGATCGAGACAACTGCGACATCCCCACCCTCACCCTCCCCCTGAAGGGAGAGGGAATTGGAGCGAGGCTGATCGATCATGCTCAAGCCAAAAGCCCTCTCCCTTCAGGGGGAGGGTTGGGTGGGGGCCGCAAGTGACGGCTCTACCCACCTAGAACGCACGCCCTCTCCTCAAACCTCCGTGAGCGTCATTGCGGCGCGAGTCCGGCGGGTTTATCTGTGATTCCGACACATCCCCCGAGTCGACACGCCGTTAATACTTGTGGCGACGACGCGGGAACCATGAGCGGGGCGCCGTCGTTTTAAGCAGCCCCGTATCGACGAGGAGATAAGGCATGAATTCTCTGCGCAACCAGATGGCCCGCCGCACCCTTATTTTGGGCGCAGCCGGCGTGAGCCTGGGTCTGGCATTTGGACGGATGGCACCGGCCACGGCCCTCACCCCGCAGCAGGAACTGGTCGACAAGGCTCGCATCTCATTCGAGAAGCTGATCGGCTCATTGGAGTTCGGCGAGCTTCCCGGATACCTCAAGCGCGCCAAGGCCGTGATGATCTTCCCGGACATCTTCAAGGCCGGCTTCGTCATCGGCGGCGAAGGCGGCAACGGCGTGCTCATGGTGCGCGACACCAATAAGGGTTGGAGCGAGCCGGCCTTCTACACGCTGGCGGCGGGCTCGGTCGGCTTGCAGATCGGCGGCCAGTCATCCGAGACGATCTTCACCATCATGAGCGACAAGGCCCTTCAGGCCGTGCTCAACGACCAGATGAAGTTCGGTGGTGACATGTCGGTGGCGGCCGGTCCCATCGGCAAGGGCCTTGGTGCCAACACCACGACCAATCTCGACGCCGACGTCTACACCTTCTCCAAGACCGCCGGCCTCTATGGTGGCGTCAGCTTCAACGGCGCGGGCATCCTCCGGAAGAACGATTGGAACGCCGTCTATTACGGCGCCGGCACCCTGCCGCAACACATCGTCATCGACCGCAAGGTCTCCAACCCCAACACCAAAGACCTGGTCAACGCACTCTCGCCGTATTGAGCGGTTCCTTGCGCTGCAGACGCCAACGGCCGGAGAGAAATCTCCGGCCGTTTTCGTTTCTGCGCTAGACTCCTCCCACCTTCAGGGGGGAGGCGTTAGAGCGAGGTCATTCAATCTATCGCGCTAAAAAGCCCTCCCGCTTTCGGAGGGGGCGCCAAGTGACGGCGGTTGTCCACGCGCATTTGTTCCTATTTTGTTCTTGACTCTTTGCTAGGAATTCGCTACTATCGACCTTGCGCGCATATCATCCGCAGAGTGGCCTGATCCGCCCATCTGCCATCGCTCGGCTGTCTCCGGCACAGGCTCGTGAAACCCACGGGCGCAGGCCGGCTTTATTGGTGTGGACGGCCTTCCCAAGATTCCCGAAAGGCCGCCCGCGCTCGTTCCGGCTGGTCACGTCAGATCCGGCCCCCGCGACCGCACCGGGTGAAGCGGTTCTGCCTGGACGTTGGGCGGCCAAACACGTCTCCCGAACGGCGCATGGGATAAAGCGCCGTCCCCGACCGGATGGGTGAAAGCCGGTCACT
>JACPDN010000015.1 GCA_016183985.1 Pseudomonadota bacterium
CTATTGCCGGTGATGGCATTGGCCAGCGCGTTGCCCGTGCCGTTGATATTGGCGCTCCCGGTCAGCGTCAGGTTGTCGACATTGGTCAGCGCCGCCAGGCTCCAGCTGATCGAGCTCTCCACCGTGTCGGTGCCGCCGCCAACATTGTTGGCATAGCTTTCGACAATCACGTCACCGATGCTGTCCACGACGTAAGTGTCACTACCCTTGTCGCCCACCAATCTGTCATTGCCGCCGCCGCCATCCAGGCGATTGTCCCAACCGTTCCCGGTGAGGGTGTTATTGTAGGCATTGCCGGCGACCGAACCGCCAATTCCCATGCCAACAACCAGGTTCTCAAAATTCGTGCCGAGCGTGTAGGGGCCGTCAAACCCTACTTCGACAGTGTCCGTGCCTTCGCCGGCATTTTCGACGATGGTGTCGGCATCATCGATGACGTAGTAATCGTCACCTTTGCCGCCAGATAATGTATCCGCGCCACCGGCACCGGCCAGTCGGTTTGCCGAAGCGTTGCCATAGGCAACGTCATCGCTCAAGCTGCCAAAGAAAGTACTGGCGGCAGTGCCCGTGAGATAGAATGCCTCAACCGAACTTGTATAATTTCCACCAAGATTGATGTTGCCCGACGTCTGGATGACATCGAGGCCATCATCGGTTGCCGCAACACTGCTGAGCAATGTTCCAGTAAAGATATAGGTGTCGTTACCGAGACTGCCGTAATACACGTCGTTGGTGCCAAGCCAGAACGTGTTATTGAGTTCGTTGCCGATTACGGTATCGGCATAGCTGCTGCCTTTGAAGTTCTCGATATTGGCGCCGAAGGCAATGCCGATTGCTTGCGAATCTCCATATAGAGTGGTCGCGCCGTTGTTCAAATCGATGCCGATCCCTGCATGCAACTGGCTGGCGTCGATCGTGTCGACGCCGCCGGCATCCCAGATGGCGAAGGTGTTGCCATCGTCCTTGAGGTAATAGGTATCGTTGCCGGTGTGATAGGTCATGTTGGCGCCGTACATGTATTGCAGCGCCAGAATGTCGTAGACCATCGGTGTCGACGGATTGCCCCAGTCGTAATAGGGGCTGGACTCCGTGTACGACATGATCGTGTAGAACGTCGCATCGTACTGGGTCGGCATGATCGGCTGGCCGCTATCGCCCAGCTCGAATGAATGCTTCAGACCGAGGGCATGGCCGAGTTCATGGATGATGGTCTCCATGCCGAAATCGCCGGCCCCGAGATATCCGCTGATATCCGAGTAGGGATCCAGCCAGATGTCGCCACCCCACGGATCCGTGCTGGGATAATAGGCCCAGGCGAGCGCACCCTCATCGCCGACCTCGCCGCTGAAGGCGACGCGAATGTCGCCGACGCTGCTGGCCGTGTCCGATACCTGCGTGAAGGTGATGTTGGCGACGGCCGAAAAGGACGCCAGCGCCGTCTTGAATGCCGTCTGCTCCGTGGCCGTCAGGCCGCGATAGCCGGCCCAATCCGGCTCATATCCGTCATAGCTGCTGTCCCAGACCGCGCTGGCGGTAGGAAAGCTGTAGCTGATATTGACCGCAGTTCCGACGCCGTCGCTACCCCATTTGACCCCAGAGAGCAGGGCGTCCGTGGTGAGATTGTTCGAAAGAGGGACCGTCGAGATGGGGCTGCTGCTGGTGGGTGTTGACACGATCAGACCTGCTCTTGGGGATCACGGATTACGAGAATGAGGCTCGCATCCTATCCGGAAAGGTGTCAACAAGGCTGTTAAAGTTTATTAAATAATTTCAGGAATTTGCGCCTAAATATGCAGCATTTGCATCCTTTATTGATAACCGACCTCTATCGCAAAGGCGATGAACTTTGCGAGGCAAATAACCACAATAGTGTGCATATGGTTTATAGTGATCGTCTGGCGGCAGGCGGACATATCGCCCCTCACTCCAGCGGGATGCCTTCTTCCTTGGCGACGGCGCGGTAGATCTCGCAGGCCTTATCGGGGTTGCCGGCGGCAAGCGCCTCGCCCCCTTCGTTCATCCTGGCATTGGCCGCCGTCACCTTGAGGCTGTCTTCCTCAGTTTTGGCCGCACCGGCCTTTTCGCCGAGTGCCGTCGAGACCTTGACCATTAGATCGACCGCCTCCTGCTGATCGCAGGCAAGGACGGGAGACGCCGACAGCACGAAAAGTGCCGCGATGGACGTAACGAGTTTTTTCATGCGGCGAGCTGCTTCAGCTTCTTCATCAGATATTCGAGGTTGTCGTTGCCGATATCCTCGAACTGGGTGAGCACGCGCTCGATGACGCGGGCCGAGAAACGGGCGCGATCATTGGCGCCGCCGTCATATTCCGTCTCGCGCGCCACGTCGAAGGCAACGCGGAAGGCCGGATAGAGATTGGCCGGAAGCGGCGTGCGCTGATAGATTGATTGCAGGCCGAGCTTGCCCTCATCATGAATGAGAACGCGGGCATTCACGACCGACATATTGGCGAGCACGGCCAGGCTCGCCTCGAAGAAAGTAAGGTCACCCGTGCAAAGCGTGCGCAGGATCAGCGACGGTGTCAGGCGTCTTGTGTCCCGCAATTGCTGCACAAGTTCGACCACATCGGCTGATTTGGAACCCGGCGGCAACAGGCCGGCGGTCGCCCGCTCACGCGCCTGCAGGACGAGATCGGCCGCCATCTCGGCCGAGATCTCCTTATGCGACAGCAGATGGTCGCGCAGCGATTCGGAGACCAGTGCCACGATCTTTTCAGAAACACGCAGCGGCAGGTTGCTGCGTGCCACCAGCGAATTGCTGACCGCAGGGTCGCTACCGAACTTGGCGAAAGCCTTCTCCAGGTCGGCATCCTTGAGCGCCGCCCCCGGATTGTTGACCAGGGTCGCCACCACATTGCCGGACTTGCCGTGATCGATGAGCGCATTGGCAACATCGCCGGAAACATTGGCGCGGCGTGCCACCGCTGTCTGCTTTTCAGCACCCGACAAACGGATGATTTCGATGAGGTCGCTGTCCGAAAGCACAGTCGAGAATTCGAGGACCGGCAACGACACTGCCTCGACATCCTTGGCCAGGCTGAGCGCCACATCCTTGGGCAATTCGGGACTGGATTTCAGATTGATCGATAGCGCCTCACGCACGCGCACTTCAGCGTCGCGCACCATGATGCGGAAAATTTCTTCGGCGAGCTGCCTTTCGGCAGGCGACAATTCGGTCTCGTAGAAGGCCTTGGCGACCTTGGTCGCCGTCTCGACCCGCGCGTCGGGCGACGGATCGGTCATCAGTTTGCGGACATCGGCTTCCGTCAGCATGCCTGCCATCGAGGCTACTCCAGTTTTAGCGAGCCCATCGGCTCTATGGTGCCATCAAGATCACCTAATCCACAATTAGTTAAAGTAGTGGTAACGCCCTGAGTCGTCGACATTTAAAATTTTGCACAATCACGTACTTAGATGGCACGCACTTAGATGGCACGTACTTAGGCGGCACGCGCCTAGGCACCACGTAGCTGGGCGATACCAGCCCCGTGGATTTACCCGACGGCCTGTTTCAGCGCCTTGCCCATTTTCTCGACGATCTCATCGATCTGCCCATCGGCAAGGTTGAAGGGCGGCGCCAGAGTGATGTGATCACCGCTCTTGCCGTCGATACAACCGCCTGCAGGATAGGTTATCAGTCCTTCCGCCATGCTGGCCTGGCGGAATTTCAGCCACTTTTTCTTGGCCGGATCAAAAGCTTGCTTTGTCTCACGATCAGCCACGAGCTCAAGGCCGATGAAAAGGCCGCGGCCGCGAATGTCACCGATATGCGGATGCTGGCCGAAGGCGTCGTTGAGCCGGGCACGCAGCTTGGTACTGAGATCCCGCACACGGGCGAGCAGGTTCTCCTCCGCGATCACGTCCTGCACGGCAAGTGCTGCGGCACAGGCCATCGTATGACCGGCATAGGTGTGGCCATGCTTCAACTGGCCTGATCCCTTCTCCAAGGCACCCACGATCTTGTCATGGGCCAGGAAGGCGCCGATCGGTTGATAACCGGCGCCAAGCCCCTTGGCCATGGTGAGGATGTCCGGCGTCACACCGTCTTCGGCGCAGGCATAGAGGTGCCCGGTACGACCCATGCCGCACATTACTTCGTCGAACACCAGCAGCACGCCATAGCGGTCACAGATGGCGCGCAGACGTGCCAGATAACCGGGCACCGGTTCGGCACAGCCCAATGACGAACCGGCAATGGGCTCGGCGAAGAATGCCGCCACCGTTTCCGGCCCGCGCTTGAGGATGGCTGCCTCCAGTTCGTCGGCGATGCGGATACCGTACTGCTCCGCACTCTCATCGGCACGGCGCTCGCGGTATTCGTAGCAGGGTGAGATATGCGTGACAGGCAGCAGCAACGGCTCGTAGGTCTGGCGCCTGTTCACATCATGGCCCAGGGACAAGGCGCCCAGAGTGTTGCCATGATAGCTGCGTTCGCGGGCGATGAAATGGCGGCGCTGCGGCTCGCCGATCTCCAGGAAATACTGGCGCGCCAGTTTCATCGCTGCCTCGATGGCCTCCGAACCACCGGAAACGAAGAAGGCGTGGTTGAGGCCGTCGGGAGCCTGCGCCGTCAACCTGTCGGCCAGAGCTTCCATGGCCGGATGGGTGAAGAAGGCTGAATAGGCGAAGGGAAGCTCTCCGACCTGACGCCTCACCGCCTCGATCACCTTGGGATGGCTGTGGCCGAGGCACGACACGGCCGGGCCACCAGAGGCGTCAAGATAGCGCTTTCCGGTGCTGTCGATCACATAGGCGCCGTCGCCCTTGACGGCGGCAGGCAGCGGGTTGCGCAGGTCGCGATGCAAGACGTGGGACATGATGCGGGTTTCTTTGCTGGTAGGTATCAGGATTGCGGAGCGGCAAGCACGCCGGCGATGAGCTCGTTGAAGACATTGCCAAGGGCAGTTTCGAACGCCGCGACGATCGCCGGCAGGCCGCCGCCACTTGCCGGTTGACGCGCCTCGGCCGAAATCGATTTCACGATCTTGCGTTCGGGCATCTTGACCAGCTTGGCGGTGATGCGGACCACGGCCTCGCCGGCACCACCATTATAGGCTGCCTCGAAATCGCGCAGTTCCGATTGCAGGATGTAATCAGGCTTGAGGCCCGCGGAATCGCGCCCCACGGCCAGTTGCGGCACGACATCTTCGAAAGCCTCGATCAACCGCGACTGCACCAGTGCCGGCGCCGCATCCGACCAGACACCTTCCGCAAAGTACTCGATGCGGTTGGCCGCACGTGTGAGCGCGATGCGGTTGGTGGCAAGATCGGCGCCGGCTTTCGGCTCAGCCACGACCAACTGCCAATCAAGCACCGGCGGATCGGACACGGGCGCCACCTTGGGCGACACGGAATAGAGATTGAGCGGCTTGTTGACCTCGGGGATGACATTGCAGGCAGCAAGCAGCCCACCCGCACCCAGCAACAACGTAGCGCGGCGACTGATCGACCGGATCGATTGAGTATCGGCAGAATGCATCACGGGATCGATCATGGAGCAGGCACACCTTTATTGCGGTCGGAAAGGAAGAAGCGCGCCGGGTCGCGCTCCAATTCCTGGGAAATGCGGGCCATGGAAGCGACGAGGTCGCGCATCTGGGCCAGAAGATCGGTCGCCTCGTAAAGTGCCGTGCCGGAGAACTGCCGCAGCGGCTCGCGGTTCTCGGCGACCAAGGCGTTCATCTGGTCGGACGTATTTTCGAACGACTTTGCCATCTTCTCGAAAGCATCGACCGCCTTTTGCGCTTCTTTGGCCGCCGGACCCAAGGTCTTCTGCAGATCGGAAGCAAGCTTGCTGAAGCGATCCCCCGCCTCCCCCACCCGGTTCACGGCGGCATCGCTATCGGCCAGCAAGGCATCGATCTGCGGCCCGCGTTCCTTGAGGCCAGCCGAGAGGTCGCGCAGATTGGCGAGTGTCTCGTTCAGCGCCTCCTGGTTCTCGCGCGAGAGCATCGCATTGAGATTGTTGGCGATGCGATCGATCTTGGCGATGAGGTCAGGTGCCTGCCGCGTCAGACGCTCGAGTGCCGAGGCTGCTGCAGGAACTTCGCTACCCGCCGGCAGCAGGGGCTGCGAGGAACTGCCGCGGCTGACCGACATGCCGACACCGCCGGCAAGGCTCTGCAGTTCAAGGGTCGCCTGAGAGTCGACGCGGATTGGTGTGCCGGCGCGTACCTGAAAATCGACACGGGCCAAGGCGCTGTCGTCGGGATCGATGCGCACGTCGGTGACGCGCCCGACCGGAATGCCGCCAAAATTGACAGTGCTGTCGACACGCAGCTGCGAGACGGAGCCGGAGAAGCGCGCGTAATAGCCGTTATAGGTGACCTGACCCTGAAACTTCGCCGCCCACAGCACGAAGATGAAGGCGCCCGCCAGGAGCAGCAGCACGAAGCTGCCAACCGCCAGATGCCGAGCCCTTGTTTCCATGATCCTGTCGTTCCTTTGCTGATACTGGACTTAGACGCTACTGAGCGCCGATACCGGCGGCCCGGGCGCGCGGTCCGTGGAAATATTCCTTGATCCACGGATGCTCGTCCTTGAGGTGCTCTTCGAGCGTGCCCACCCGGATGCGCCGGTCGATGAGGATAGCGATTCGGTCGCAGATCGCCACCAGAGAGTCGAGGTCATGCGTGATCATGACCACCGTAAGTCCCAGGCTTCGTTGGAGATTGCGGATGAGCTGGTCGAATTCGGCGGCGCCGATTGGATCGAGCCCCGCCGTCGGCTCATCAAGAAAGAGGATGTCGGGATCAAGCGCCAGCGCACGGGCGAGACCCGCCCTCTTCTTCATGCCGCCGGAAAGCTGCGAGGGATACTTCGCCCCCGCCTCGGCCGGCAGGCCCGAGAGCCGGATCTTCAGCGCCGCCAGCTCGTCCATCAGCTGGGGGGAGAGATCCGTATGCTCGCGCATCGGCGCCTGCACGTTCTCGGCCACAGTGAGCGATGAAAAGAGCGCGCCATTCTGAAAGAGGACGCCCCAGCGCGCCTCGATCTTCGTGCGCTCCGAATCGCTGATCTGGTCCATGCGCTGCCCCAGGACCGATATCGACCCGGAAGCTTGTCGGTTGAGGCCGATAATGGTCCGCATCAGGACCGATTTGCCCGCCCCTGACCCACCGACAACACCGATCACCTCCCCCCGGCGCACATCGAGATCAAGACCGTCATGCAGCACCTGTTTGCCGAAACGGTTGACGATGCCGCGGAGTGAAATGACGTTATCCTGCTTTTGCGCCATCCCTCTATACCCCGATATAGGAGAAGAGGATGGAGAAGAGCGCATCGACGATGATGACGAGGAAGATCGCCTCCACCACCGACCGTGTTGTGAGGCGGCCGACGCTTTCGGCACTGCCCGAGACGCGCAGGCCTTCGAAACAACCAATCAGGGCGATAAGGGCCGCAAAAAACGGCGCCTTCACGATGCCGACCCAAAAGTGATTGACCGTGATCGCCTGGTTGAGGAGGCCGAGATACTGGCCAAAGCTGATATCGAGCAGCACCAGGCACATGAGGCCGCCACCGAGCAGGCCCATCATGTCGGCAAAAAAGGTGAGCAGCGGCAATGCCACCATCAGGGCGATAACACGGGGGACGACCAGCACGTCCATGGGGTCGAGGCCAATGGTGCGCAGAGCATCCACCTCCTCATTCACCTGCATCGTACCTATCTGGGCGGTGAAGGCCGAACCGGAGCGGCCGGCGACCACGATGGCGGTGAGCAGCACCGCCATTTCACGCAGGACCGAGATCCCCAGCATGTTGATGGTGAAGGTCTGGGCGCCGAAGCGCGCCAGCTGATCCGCGCCCTGGAAGGCCAGCACGACGCCGACCAGCAGATTGATGAGGCCGACGATCGGCAGCGCATTGAGCCCGGTCTGTTCGAGATGCGAGAAGATAGCGTTCCAGCGCAGCTTCCAGGGCGTCATCGTCAGGCGCGCCAGGGCGCTCATCAGTCCGCCGAAGAAGGCCAGCAGGTCGCGGCTTTCGGTGAGGATGCTTTCGACCGAGGCACCGATCTCAGCCACCTTGTCGCCGAGATTACGCCGGTGTGGCTCGGACGGCAGCACGTCCTGGATCTCAACCACACGCTTCAGCAGGACGGCGAGGTCGGGATCGCCCTCCTTCGTCTCTACCTTGAAGCCGGCTTCGACCAAGGCGTTGCCATGGCGCCGGATCAACCAGGCACCGGAGGTATCGAGCTGGTCCATCGCGGCAAGATCGATGAGCGCGGCCTTCCCCTTGGCCTCCGCTGGAATGGCGAGGTCACGGGCGAGGCGCGTTGCATGATCGATGGTCCAAGCCCCGCCACATGACCAGATGGCCATGCTGCCGCTGGTGCTGAATTTGACCCAGCCGGGGTCGTTCATAGGTGCCTCAAATGCAAAACGGGCTGCAGTCTAGCAGCCCGCCCTGACACGGCAACGATGGAACCGCTTGATGCCTAGATAAAATAGGCCTTCAATGGGTCGAAGCCATTGAAATTAATGGCAGAATAGGTCGTGGTATAGGCTCCGGTCGAATGCAGCCGAACCCGGTCGCCCGCCTTCAGGTCCAGCGGCAGGCGGTAATTGGCCTTGTCATAGAGGATATCGGCCGAATCACAGGTGGGGCCGGCGAGAATCACCGGACCGGTTGCGGTCGCGACCGTATCCAGGGCCTCGACGCGGTAGCGGATCGCCTCGCCCTCGGTTTCAGCCAAGCCGCCGAAACGGCCGATGTCGAGATAGACCCAGCGGCGCTCTTCGCTGGCCGATTTGCGCGAGACCAACAAAACCTCAGCCTCGATGACACCGGCATCGGCCACCATATAGCGGCCGGGCTCGATGATGAGGCGCGGCCAAGCCTGCCCAAAATTACGCGTGATGGCGTCCGAGATCGCGGCGCCATACGCTTCGATGCCGGCAACTCCCGGGGCGTATTCGGCCGGGAAACCACCGCCCAGATCGATCATGCTCAAGGTAACGCCCGCCTTGGCGCAGCCGTCAAACACGGCCTTGGCGCTGGCGATAGCGCGGTCCCACTGGCTGGGGTCGAGCTGCTGCGAACCAACATGGAACGAGACGCCGGTGGGCACCAGGCCCAGTTCCTTGGCTTCGATCAGGAGCTCGCTCGCCATCTCCGGCACGCAGCCGAATTTGCGGTTGAGCGGCCACAGGGCACCTTCCGCCTCGACCAGGATGCGGCAATAAACCTGGGCGCCCGGGGCGTGGGCGGCAATCTTGCGCAATTCCTCGATCGCGTCGAATGCAAAGAGCTTCACGCCGATCGAATGCGCCCAGGCGATATCAGACGGCTTCTTGATGGTATTGCCGAAGGAGACGCGGTCCGGCGCGACGCCGGTCGCGAGCGCCGACCGGATTTCGCCGGACGAGGCCGTATCGAAGCGGGAGCCGGCAGCAGCCAGGCGCTCCAGAATCTGCGCGGCCGGGTTCGCTTTCACGGCATAGAAGATTTCGGCCAGCGGCAGGGCGGCCTGCAAAGAGGCGTATTTGCGCTCGACGACGTCGAGATCGACCACGAGGCAGGGGGTCGCCGGCTTTTCCTGGGCCAGGAACTGCAAAGCGCGTTCGGGCCGGGGGCCGGCATCGTTGGCGATGACCGCCTGCGGGGCCAGTTGGGCCCGCAACGAAGTCGCCGTCAGGTCACGGGCGCTTACTTCCTGGGAGGTCTTCTTCGACTTTGCTTGCACAGCCGCAATCTTGTTCATCTGCCAATTCATCCTTCGTGGGCCGATGGGGGCTTCTTCAGGGCCCCAGTGAAAACTTTCGAGGCGAAAACTACCGAGTGAAAAGACGGTGAAAATGAAATCGCCGCGCTGGAAACCCCTCCTCGGGAGGGCGAATCCCACGCGGCGAATGCCATTGTGGCGAAGCAATAGATAAGAATTGTTTAGCGGGATTTGTCGTTTTTGATGGCCGGCTCAGCAGAATATTTGCGCTGGTGAGCCCCGCTCGCCCGAAGAATTTTCTGCTTTAGCTCTGCTCGGCCTTCAGCTCGCCGGGATCGATCAGTTCCTTCAATGGATAGCCGGCGAATTTCTTGGTCTCCGACATGATCACATTGGTCGTCACCGAGGCGATATTGGGATCCTGTTCGATGAGGGCATGGTGGATCTCGACATACTCGCCGACGGAGCGGCAGACGAAATGGACGATGTAGTCGAAATTCCCCGAGATCTGGTAGCAGGCGATCGCCTGCGGGGTCTCATCGATCAGCCGCTCGAAGGCCCCCTGCTGGGCGCGGCCATGCTTGTGGAGTGTCACAAAACTCAGGATCTCGACATGGTCGGCAACCTTGCCGAGGTCGATATCCGCCCGGTAGCCGCGGATGACCTTCTGCTTTTCCAACTGCCGGAGGCGCGTGTGGCAGGGGCTGGCGGAAAGCCCGACCTTGGCGGCAAGTTCCAGATTGCTGACCCGGCCCGCGGATTGGAGTGCGGTCAGGATTTTGACGTCCACCTTGTCGATCCGATGCGACTTGCGCATGCCCTTCAGCCCTCCGCTTTGGCCCTTTCCCGTGTCTGGCCCATGGCTTATACAGCCAGACGAGCGGCAGAAGCCACCTTCCCCAACCTCTCCAGGCGCCAATGGACCTCAAAGAACACATCCGCCATGTCCCGGATTTCCCGAAGCCCGGCATCCTTTTTTATGACATCTCGACCCTGCTCGCCCATGCTGGCGCCTGGCATGAGGCGCTCGACCGCCTCACGGAGACCCTGCGCGTCTATAAGCCCGACGTGCTGGTGGGGATTGAATCCCGCGGCTTCCTGGTGGCGGCGCCCTTGGCGGATCGCCTTGGCACCGGCTTCATCATGGTCAGGAAGCGCGGCAAGCTGCCCGGTGAGACCATCCGGCATGCCTATGACCTGGAATACGGCCAGGACGTCATCGAAATTCAGGCCGAGGCGATCAAGCCGGGCCAGCGCGTGATCGTGCTGGATGATCTGCTGGCGACCGGCGGCACCATGGCGGCAGCCGTGACGCTGCTGGAAAAGGTGGGGGCCGATGTGGTGGCGATCGGCTGCCTGATCGAGCTCACCTTCCTGGGCGGCCGCAAGCGCTTCAAGATGCCGGTCCACTCCCTGCTGAGCTACGACAGCTAGAGCGCGTCGCGCCGGCGCTTGAGCCACAACGCCTCGGCCGATGGCGGCGCCAGGGCGAGTGCCGCGTCATATGCTGCCCGTGCTTCGACCGTGCGGGCAAGACGCCGTAGCAGATCGGCACGAAGCGCGTGATAAGGCGGGAATTGCGCCAGCGTAGCGGTATCGAGGCACGCGATGTCATCGAGCGCCGCCTGCGGCCCATTGACCTCCGCCACCGCCACCGCCCGGTTGAGCCGAACGACGGCGTCGTCGCGCCAGGTCAGCAACGCATCGTAAAACACCAGTACACGCGGCCACGGCGCCGGTTCGGCCAGGCTCTTTCGCCCGCACCAGGCCCCATGGATCAGAGCCTGTATCACGCGCGGGCTCGCGGCCACCCCGCCGGCGGCGCCACCGAGATAGCGCCGACCCTCGATAATGAGCGGCCAGCTCCACAGGGCCGGATCCTGCTCGGAGAGTGGCACCATGGCGCCGTCAGCACCGATCCGCGCCGGGCGCCGCGCTTCGGCAAACCGGATGAGCGCCGCCAGCGCCAGTACATCTGGCTCGCGCGGCAGCAGATCGGCCAGGAGCCGGGTCAGATCCAGCATCTCAGCGGCAAAACCCGCATGGGGGCCGGCACCCGCCGCATCCTCATGCGCCTTGGAATAGGCGATCTCGATGGTCGAGAGCACGGCATCGAGCCGCTCCGGCCAATATTCCGGTCGGGGAATTTCGAAAGGCACTCCGGCCTCCGCAATCTTGCGTTTGGCGCGCACCAGGCGCTGCGCCAGCGCAGTCTCGCTCAGCAGGAAGGCCCGGGCGATCTCCGAGGTAGTCAAGCCGCAGACCAGCTTCAAGGTGAGCGCCGCCCGTGCTTCAGTCGCTACTGCAGGATGGCAGCAGACGAAAATGAGGCGCAGCCGTTCATCGGGAATGAGGCGATTGTCGTCCAACAGCAAATCCTCGGCATTGGGCGCGTCGGCCGGCGGGTCGAGATCGAAACCCGTTTCGCGCCGCCGACGCCGCAGGGTATCGAGCAGACATCGCTCCGAGACACGGTAGAGCCAGGCGGCAGGATCACGCGGCAAGCCGTCACGCGGCCAAGTCTCGGCAGCACGCAGGCTGGCCTCCGCCAAAGCGTCCTCAGCGAGATCGAGATTGCGGAACCGGGCGGCGAGCGCCGCGATGATGCGGCCGCTCGCCTCGCGGACCGTCCGGTCAAGCGATTGGCTTGGCATCCACGGTCATGACTGGCCGGATCTCGATGGCACCATCCTTCATCAGTGGCACCTTGCGAGCGATTTCAATGGCTGCGTCAAGATCAGGCACATCGACAAGATAGAAGCCGCCCAATTGCTCCTTGGTCTCGGCAAAGGGGCCGTCATGCACCACCTGCTTGCCGCCATTCGTGCGGATCGTCGTTGCCGTTGCGACACCTTTGAGCCCCGCGCCACCGACATGGACCGGCTTGATCTCCTTCTGGAAGGCAATATGCCGCTGCATCAGGCCATCCATCGCCGCCATATCGTTACGGTCAGCGAAATTCTGCTCATTCTCAAACACCATCAGCATATATTTCATGGACTTAGCCCCTCCTCCGGGCCATTTCGGCACGCCCATCGCATGCCCTTCGACCGGAGAGACGCATCAGGTCGGCCGATTTCGACACCGATGCCAACTTTTTTTCACGGTTCAGGAAAGCGGCTCTGGAGCCAAGCGCTTCGCCAACGCCAGTAGGGCGCGGTCGCGACCGTGGCGGGCGATGAGCGAAATCCCGACAGGCGCGCCATTCACCTTGGCCACCGGCAGGGTCACCTGCGGCAGACGCGCCAGCCCCGCGATGCAAGTCAGCGTCAAGGTTCGGTCACGGAAACCCGCCGAATCCGCAGCACTCATTGCCTTCAGTGGCGCGATATCGGCAGCGGTTGGAATGACCAAAATGCCACCCTCAGCCAGCATGTCGTCGAGGCGGCTGGTGATGAGACGGCGCGTCTCCGCCTCGCCGGTATCGGTCTTGGCAGCTGCTTCCTTCGACATGGCGAAGCGCTCGGCGATCTCCGGGCCGAAGCGCGGTTTCTCCCGCTCGATCCAGGCGCCATGTTCGGCCCAGATCTCTCGCATCTGCAGGAAGCGGAAGGTCGTGCGCCAGTTGGTGAGGCCGCCGCAATCGGCGCCGAGCGTCATATCGACGGCGGGACCGATCGCAGCAACGATCCGGTTGCGATAGGGTGCCAAGGCAGACGCCACGGCTGCGTCGGCCAAGGCCCAGGCGTCACGCGCCAGGTAGACCTCGCTGAAAGGCGTATCCTCGCCAGCATCCGGCGGCAGCAAGGCGTCACCAACCTCGGCGAGGATATCCGCGCTGCGCGCAAACCAGCCGACCGTGTCATGGCTGCGCGCCAGCGGCATCACGCCACGATCGTCGACCACGCCATGACTGGGGCGAATGCCATATATGCCGTTGAGTGCCGCCGGGATGCGAACCGAGCCGCCGGTATCGGTGCCAAGGGCAAAGTCGCAAGCCCCGCCTGCAACGGCCGAGGCCGAACCCGCGGAAGAGCCGCCCGGAATGCGATCGGGCGCCGCCGAATTGCGCGGCGTACCATAGTGGAAATTCTGCCCGTTAAGACTGAAAGCGAGTTCGTCGGTGATGACTTTGCCGATGGCCCGGGCGCCAGCGCTAAGCAGCCGCTCGACGCTGACAGCATGCCGCGCCGCCGGCCGATGTGTTCGCTTCCAATCCGGATTGCCGCAGCCCGTCACTTCGCCGGCAACGTCGAAAAGATCCTTGATCGCGAAAGTCAGGCCGGTAAGTGGGCCCGGTGCCTGGGGCTCCAGGGTTAGTTCGCCGCCTGGCGCCAGGGCACCAAGCTCTTTGAGAATCTGCCACGCATCATGTTTCGGTGCCGTCGCCAGAATTGTTCCCTGGGTCATCGTCCTCTTCCTGGGGCGCTTGGTTTAGCCGCTCATCCGGGTGCAGCCTGCGAATGATGATGTCGCCGTTCGGTTGCACTTCGGGTGCGGCGTATTGTGGGACGGTCTTCAGCAGCAGATCAAGCGCCTGCAGCATCTTGGCGATACCTTCACCGGCCAGACGCTCGGCATCGCTCGTGGATTGAGCGGCAGCTGGCAGAACCGATAGGAGAACCAATAGCAAGGCCGCAGCGGATCGCCCCATGATCTCCTCCTGTCATCCTCCCCGCCGGCCTATGCCGACATTCGTCGGCTGCGGCTACGGGGAGGCTGACAGTATACGCTTTGGCAAAGCGGGCGTCAGCGCCGCTGCAGATAGACGTCGAGGGCTTTGAGGAAACGGTCGATCTCGGCCGGGGTGTTGTAATGGGTGGGACCGACGCGCACGACCCCGCCCTTGTCGATGAGGCCAAGGCGGGTCACCGGTTCGACACCGTAATTATGCCCGTCCCAGACATAGATGCCCTGATCCGCCATGAATTTCGCGACCTCGGTCGGATCGGTCCCATCCATGGCGAAGGACACGGTCGGCACGCGGCGGGCGAAGGATTTGCGGTCGGTAATGCCCATAATGCGGACATTTTTCACCTGCTCCAGGCCATTGATCAGGCGCTCGGCGAGGCCGTGATCGTGGCGCAGCATCGCCTCCGTACCGGCAACAATGCGCTGGCGGCGCGTCAGTTTGGGATCCGAGGCGCCGCCGTAATTCTGTCCGAGCCAGGCGTAGTATTCGATGGCCCCCATGATGCCGGCGAGTTCTTCGCGATTGGTTGTGCCGGTCACAAATTTCGACGGCAATTCATCTGTCGCCGCGCGGACTTTGTATGCCGCGAGCTTATCGAGCAGCTCACGCTTGCCCCAAAGCAAGCCGTAATGCGGTCCATAGAATTTGTAGGCAGAGCAGACCAGGAAGTCGCAGCCGATATCCTGGACATCGATCACACCATGCGGCGCGAACTGGACCGCGTCGACATAGACCAGCGCCTTGCCATTGCTGGCTGCCTTCGCCGCTGCGGCGATCGCCTTCACATTGTTGATCGTGCCCGTGACGTTGCTGGCATAACCGACAGCAACGAGGCGCGTCTTCTCCGTGACGATCTTGCCGACCTGGGCGAGATCGAACTCGAAGGTCTCCGGGCTGAAGTCCAGCCACTTCAAGGTGAGCCCGCGTTCCTCCGCCATGACCACCCAGGGTGTCACGTTGCCGTCATGGTCCATGCGCGAAACAACGATCTCGTCGCCCGGCTTGAACTCGCGGCCAAGCACGCGCGACATCATGAAGGTCAGCGTCGTCATGTTCTGGCCGAAGACGATTTCCTCGACGCTCGCCGCGTTGACGAAATCCTTTGCCGCCTCATGGGCGTCGTCCACCAGCTTGCCAGCCAGGATCGAGGTTTCGAACTGACCGCCGAGATTGGCGTTCACCTCGGTCATCGCCCAGACCATGCGGTCGATGGATTGTTTGGCCATCTGCGTCCCGGCCGGATTGTCGAAGAAGACAGCGGCTTCGCCGTTCTGAACCCGCTTCAAGCCCGGAAACTGGGCGCGAATGGCGGCAACATCGTAGGTCATGAGGTGCTACTCCTGGAGGATCGGGAATTACCGGCTGCGCTGATGGCGCGCCTCGAAGATGAAACCGAGGAAATTCATTAGCAATTGTGCGGCAAGAAAACCAGTGACGCCGGTGGGATCGTAGGGCGGCGCTACTTCAACGAGATCCATACCGACGACATCGCCCTGCTTGGTAAGACCCTGCAGGATCTCCAGCACCTCGTAATAGAGGAAGCCGCCATGGCTGGGCGTACCCGTGCCGGGGGCGATCGAGGGATCGAAACCGTCGATATCGATTGTGACGTAATAGCGTGCGCCCTTCGGGATGAGGTCGAGCACGCCTTGAGTGCCCAATTTGCGCACATGGCGCACGGAGAGGATCTTGGAACCGAAATTCCGCGCCGCGTCATAGTCCGAGCGGTTCGATGAGGAGACGTTGCGAATGCCAAGCTGCGTCATGCCGGTGACGTGGCCGGTCTCAGACGCGCGGCGCAGCGGATTGCCATGGCCGTAACGCACACCATGCCGCTCATCGACGAAATCGAGATGCGCATCGAAATGTACGATATGAACGGGCTCCTGGCCGGCGAAGGCTTCGATCACCGGCGCATGCACGGCATGATCACCACCAAGGATCAACGGCATGGCGCCGCTTTTCAGGATCTTGCGCACGGCGAAGCGCGTGTTCTCGTGGCTCTTCACCGTATCGGTATGGACGATATCGGCGTCGCCCATGTCGACGATCCTGACCTTGTCGGTCGGCAAATAGACGACATCGTCCTCGAAATCATAGGCGCCACCATGGCCAAAGGAGAACAGGGTCGAAGCCTCGCGGATGGCACGCGGGCCGAAACGGGCGCCGGAGCGGTATTGGGTGCCCATGTCGTAGGGCACGCCGAGCACCGCCACATCGGCATCGATATTGTCCCAATCGGTGCAGATCGGCTGCTTGGCGAAGGTGCAATGCCCGACGAAGGGCAGGTTGAGACGACCGGTTTCGTAAGCATTCTTGCTCATGGCATGACTCCCCAATGGCTAAATGTCCGCTGCTGGCTTGGGCCGGAAAATGCCATGGCTTTACATTCCCGATAAAGCAAAGATAATTGGCGATATATCGATTTTTCCGATGTAACCATGCGCCAGCTCAACGACATCGATTTGAAACTCCTGCGCGTCTTCACGACGATCGTGGAAAGCGGCGGCCTGGCGCCAGCGCAGCTGGCCCTGAATGTCAGCCAATCCACGCTTTCCACGCAGCTTGCTGAACTGGAGAAGCGCTTAGGCCTCCGTTTGTGCCGCCGCGGCCGAGCGGGCTTCGCGCTGACCGCCGCCGGAGAGAAGCTTCATGCCGCGAGCGGTGAACTCTTCTCGGCCGTCGAGCGCTTTCAGAAAGTGGCGGCTGACGTCTCCGGTGAGATGAAAGGGATACTTCGCATCGGCACGGTCGATGCCATGTTGAGCAATCCGGATTTCGATCTGCCAACCGTTCTCGGCGCCTTTGCGGCGCGGGCACCCTCAGTGGTGCTGGAACTTTCGATCGATTCTCCCGACGCCATGGCCCGCGCCATCGGCGATGGCACCCGCGATATCGCCATCGGTCCGTTCGTAAAACCGCCACGGCAGCCAAGTTCGGACATCGCCTATCTGCCGCTCTACCGCGAAAGGCAGGCCATGTTCTGTGCTGAAGGTCATCCTCTCTTCGGCAGGCGCAAGATAAACCTCGCCGACATTCGCGAACATGCCTTTGTGGCACGCCGCTATCTGCATTTGTTCGATCTCGAGATCGTCGGCCATCTCAAGGCAGGGGCCGTGGTGGAGCAGATGGAAGCGCAGGCGGCGCTGATCCTGTCCGGTCGCTTCATCGGCTTTCTGCCAATCCACTATGCCCAGATGATCGCGCGCGAGCGGCCTTTGCAGAAATTGGCCTTAGGCCCGGCCGGCGAATATGAATCGCCCTTCTTCCTGCTGCACAAACGGCATGCCGAGGATAATGTGGTGCTGCGGAGTTTCCTCAACCGCATCCACGAGGGCAGGAAGGCAGGCGGACATGGACGGTAACGATCTAGCACATGGCTTGTGGCCGTTCTTCCGCGAGCATCTGGCCGCGGCCACCTTCACCGACCTCACCCACGCTTTCTTCCCGGGCCAGCCGAAATTTCCCGACTTTCCCGATGAAGAACGCGGCTTGCTGCAGGATTATGCACAGGGCCATAACTGTCAGGTGCATCACTATGCCCATGTCGGACAATGGGGCACCCATGTCGATCCGCCAGTCCACTATATTGAAGGCGGCCGTACCCTCGACAACATCCCAGTGCGGGAGATGCTGCTGCCACTCGTCATTCTCGACATCAGCGAGATGGTGGCGGTGGATCCGGATGCAACACCGCGCCTTGATGACATTGCTACATGGGAAAGCCGCTATGGCCGCATTCCCGCCGGCAGCTTCGTCGCCTTGCGCACCGATTGGCATCGGCGCTGGCCCGATGCGGACCGAATGACCAACCGCGGCGCCGATGGCCTCAGCCATTGCCCCGGCTGGTCACCCGCGGTTCTCGCCTGCCTGGCCGAGGAGCGACAAGCCGCCGCCATCGGTCATGAAACGCTCGATACCGATCCGGGGCTTTCCGTCTCCGTCGGCGACGATGGGCTGGAACGCTATTGGCTGTCGCGCGATCGCTGGCAGATTGAGATGATGGCGAACCTGGATCAGGTGCCCGTGGCCGGTGCACTCATCCTGGCAAGCTGGCCGAAGCCGAAAGCAGGTTCGGGTTTTCCTGCCCGCGTCATCGCCATCCATCGCTGAATTTGCCAAGCGGTACCGGCAGGATTAGAAATCACGCAGCATAAGCCTGAGTGACATCCATGAACGCAGACAGCCCCGCCGCCATCGCTTCGCAAATCCGTGCTGCGCAGATTCTGCTTCCCTGCACCGATCTTGCAGCCGAGCTTGCTTTTTTTACCGGCCGCTTGGGCTTCAAGGTCAACCTCATCATGCCGGCGGATTCACCAGCACTCGCCGTCATTTCCGGTCATGGACTGACACTGCGGCTGGAGCGGCGCAAGGATGCCGGCAATCAGACGCCGTTGCAGCTGCGCTTGCTGTGCGATCTTGCCGCCCTGCCCGCGGGTACGCCGGAAGAACTGACGGCACCCAGCGGCACCCGGCTGCAATTGGTCGACGTGCAACCGCCACTGATCGTGCCGGAAGGCACACAGGAATTCGTCCTGTCGAAGGGGGGTGCCGATGCCTGGGGCGTCGGTCGCGCCGGCATGCAATACCGCGACCTTATCCCAAGCCGCCTCGGCGGGCGGTTCATCGCCTCGCATATCCGCATTCCTGTCGGCGGGCCGGTCCCCGACTATGTGCATTTTCACAGGATCCGTTTTCAGATGATCTTCTGCAAAACCGGTTGGGCAAAGCTGGTCTATGAGGATCAAGGTGAGCCGTTCCTGCTGGAAGCCGGTGATTGCGTGCTGCAGCCGCCGGAAATCCGCCACCGCGTGCTCGAAGCCTCGGACGGGCTGGAGGTGATCGAGATCGGTTGCCCTGCCGTCCATGAGACCTTCGCCGACAACAATATGGAGCTGCCCACCGGCCGCGTGATCCCGGGACGCTATTACGGCGATCAGCGCTTCGTCCGGCATATCGCGGCAAAAGCGAGCTGGATGCCCTGGCATCTGCCGGGCTTTGAGGCGCGTGATCTTGGCATCTCCACGGCGACGGACGGCCTTGCCGGTGTGCGCGTCGTGCGCGCGGCCGCAGCTACACATACCGAGGCCGCGCCGCATGGTGGCGAGTTCTTGTTCTATTTCATCCTGAAGGGCGAGTTGGGCTTTGCCGGTGGCGCGCTTGGAACCTATGCGCTTCGCGTCGGCGACAGCGTCGTGATCCCCAATGATGCCGCCTATGTGCTGGATGCGTCAGCAGGTACCGAATTCCTGGAAGTGCGACTGCCTGACCTTGGCTAGTGGAGCAATTGAACGCGGGCCGCTGGCAAGATGAGCCTGGCCGTCGTGCCGAGGCCCGGCATGCTGTCGAGTTCCACGCGCCCGCCATGCAGCTCCGCGAAGGCCGCAGCCAGCGGCAAGCCAAGGCCGGTGTCCTGCTTCCTCCCCTTGGCGCCATGCATCGGCGCGTCGAAGGGACGCATCGCGCGGGTCAGCTCATCCGCCGTCATCCCCTCACCATGATCGACAACGGCAATGGCAAGGCTGCCATCAGCCAACGTCTGAACATTGAGGTCAACCTGGCGATCCGGGCCGGCAAATTTGATGGCATTGATGGTGAGGTTCAGCATGATCTGGACCAGCGTCCGCTTGTCGCCACGCAGGACGAGGTTCGACGGCAGGCTCCTGATGCTGAGTTCGACGTTCTCGCGGACTGCCCGTTCACCGGCAAGGCGCTTCAACGCTTCGAACAGCTCATGCAGCGTAACTCGATCGTCGATCATCTGCCATTTGCCGGCTTCGACCTTGGAAAGGTCGAGGATATTGTTGATGACCGATAGCAGGTGCTGCGCGCTGTAGTGAATGTCGTCGGCATATTCCTGGTATTTCGGCTGTCCGACCGGGCCAAAGCTTCCTGACTTGATGACCTCCGAGAAGCCGAGAATGGCATTGAGCGGCGTCCGCAATTCGTGACTCATTTGCGAGACGAAATCCGATTTGCGGCGGCTGACTTCTTCCGACTGGCAGCGGGCGGCGGTTTCGGCCGCGGCGCGAGATGTCAAAGCAGCCATGTCCATGGCCTGGGCCAGATGACGCCGCAACGCCAGAACCCCGCCGACGAGCAACAGAATGACGCTGACCGCGAGCGCCGCGCCGACATCGCGCTTGCTGTACCAGGACGCCAGCACTTTGTTCCGATCCAAGCCAATATCAACGGCGAGCGGCAGGCCGCGCAGATCCAGCGTGGCAGCAATGTTATCGCTGAGGTCGGTGCGGCCGAATTCGGCCAACACCGTGCCGTCGTCAAGGCGTAACCTGGCTTGATCGGCACCGAGGGCGGCAAAAAACTCTGCAAAATACATCGGATCGAGATGGCCAAGGATCACGCCGCCAAAGGAGCCATCGCGATTGCTGATCCGCCGCGAGATCAGAAGATCGGCGGCCAGTGGACCGCGCCAATCCAGGCGGATGCTGTCGCCCGGATGGTCACGATGATAGGTGAAAGCCGTTGCGCCGGCCGGATCCGCGTCACCGGCTGCCTTGGCCCCGCCAACGGCAGCCGTTCCATCGATGTCCAGCACCTGCATATTGCTGAGCGCCGGCATGATGCGCATGACGCGGGCAAGAATGGGCTCCAGAGAGGATGTCGCGTCGGCGGTCTGAAATGCGGCTGGCGGTCGGTCCAGAATCTGCATGCTGACATCGATGGCGGAAAGGGTCTGCTGCAGATGCGCCGCAGCAATCTGGGCCAGGGAATCGGCCCTCTGCTGACCGGCGGCACCTATATCGCGATAGTCCTGCGCAAGGAGGCCAGCCGCGATGGTGACAACCAGAGCAGCGGCAACAAGCACTGCGGGCCAGGATATCAGCCAGGACGGCAATCGGGATTGCCGGCGCTTGGATGGCAACACGTTTTCGCTCGCCCGAGCGAAGGGCATCGCCAGTTCAGCGCGCGGAAGGATGCTGTCGGGGCGCGTCATGCCAGCCTTGTCGGCGGGCAAAGGGTCATGACAAGGCGCACCAGCTGGCCCGGGTTCTTGCATCCTACCTTCGTCAGCAATCCTTCGATGGCACGGTCAATATCGGTGGCGTCGCGCATTTTCAGCGCGCTGATTTCGGCGGGAGCCAGGCCCCGCAGCATCAGATCACACAAATCCGCCTCTGCTGGCGAGAGCGCGAAAGTCTGGGCAAAGGCACGCATCGCGAACCAATCCGCCTGATCGCGGCTGCTGGTGAATTCGACGATGACGAATTGCGCCCTGTCATCCTTGCTGCCAAGGCAGCGGTTCAAGACGTCGCGAAAAAAGCCCTGGGGGTTCCGAACTGTGATCGCCATGAAATGCGCGCCGACCCCGTCACGTTCGATCATCGCGGCGCTTTCAAGACCGTTGCAGACCAGGCGATCGAGCAAGGCGTAGAAGCGATCGGCCATGAGCTCCGTCGCGAAAGTGAAACGCCCGGCAACGATCTGGATGTTCTGCCCGCTGGACAGCAATTGCAGGCAAGGCGAGTTGGCAAAGATCACCTGGCCGGTCCGAGCATCCATGATCAAGGAGGCCACACGCCAATCCGGGCATATCAAGGCGGCAATGTCAGACCGCAATGACGCTGCTGGGGCGTGTTCTTGCACAATCACGGGGTCAGGAATGATTCTCTCGTCCGTCAACCGCATTGCGCCGCTCATGATCCGTGCCATCGGTTCAGCCTTACCAATTCGTTTACTTTCTGAAGTTAGTCTCGCCCACACAACGTGACGCCGCCGTGACTTGGGCAAAGGCTTGCATTTGTCTAAGTTTTTGCGCTTGCGAGAGAGGCCGATTTAAGACAGATTCTCAATGGGTTGGGGAATATGCGTACTTTAAAATGGGATTAGAATCGGACATCGAGATTCGCCTGCTCGGCTTGCCGGAGTTCATCCGGCCCGCGGGTGCGATCATTTTTCCGGCCAAGGGCTTCCAGCTTCTGGCCCTGCTGGCGCGCGCATCGACAAAGCGGCTGCCGCGCAAGGAACTTGCAGCACTGCTGTGGGACAACGATACCGAGGCGGCGGCACTCGGCAATCTTCGCCAATTGCTGGCCCGCATACGCAAAGCCGGCGGCCAGGACGACCTTCTCGACGCTGATACGAAAACCGTTGCTCTTGGAGGCGGCGCCGCCCTGGTCGATCTCAGCCTTTTCGAGATCGGCTACCGTTCCGGGTCGCCGGAACAGGCATTGCGCGGCCTGCTCCTCTTCCGCGGCGAGCTCTTGGAGGGCATCGATGAGACGACCGACGCCTTTTCACATTGGCTGATGGTCGAACGGGCGGCATTGCGCGAGCGCTTCTTCTCGGCCGCCTCCTCGATTCTCATCGAACTTACGCGCTTCGGCCGTGCTTCGGAACACGATCTGCGTGCGGTCGCCGACCGGATGCTGGCGATCGATCCCGAGCGGGAGGCCAGTTACCGCAGCCTCATTGAGGCTTATGGCCGCAATGGTCTCTATGAAGAGGCCGAGCGGATTTATCGGCAACTTCTCGCCATGCTGGAGCGCGAATTCGGCGTGCCGCCACAGCCGGAAACGGCCGCAGTCGTTCGGCGGGTTCTGGCATCGCGCGGCCATCAAGCCAGCGACCAGTTGCCGGTCAAGGAACAACGGGCACAGTCGCGTGTCGCCTTCATGGCGCCGATCTGGATTGTGCCGGCCAAGGATCCGGCACAATCGGCGTTGCTTCAGGCCTTGGTCGAGGATATCGCCAACGAATTGGCGCGTTACCGCAGTTTTGTGACGCTGGCGCCGCATTCGTCCTTCAAGCTGGCACATGATTCCGGCATACCGCTCGACAATTCGGCCTTGCGCGCCGACTACACGGTGAGCGGCTTCGTCAAGCCCAGCGAGCTTGAACAGATCCTGGTCTTGCGCATGGCCGATTGCCAGAGCGGCGAAATTCTCTGGGCGGGAGAGTTCTCTTTCCGCCCGGAAGAGCTTGTCCGCTCTTTCCGTCTGCTCTCGCTGCAAGTCGCCTCGACGGTCGCCAATTCGGTTGAGCGACACCTGCTCGACGTGATGCGCCGGGATGGCAACAACCAGGCCTACCTGCATTACCTTGACGGCCAGCAATTGCTGAAGAATTCCGATCTGCCGCGCTTGCGGCGGGCGCGGCGCTCCTTCCAGCAAGCCATCGATCTCAACAAAGGTATGGCACTGGCCCATGCCCGCGTCGCCCAGACGCTCTATCTGGAGTGGCTCGCTTTGGGCGGCAACGATCCGGACATCCTGCGCCATGGCCGTGAATCGGCGGAACTCGCCGCAAAGATCGATCCTGGCGCCGGCTTCACGCATCTGATGTGCGGCTCGGTCGCTCTCTATCAGCGTGATTTTGACTATTCGGCCGAGAAATTCGCTGAAGCCGAAGCGCTCAGCCCAAACTCCGCGGACTTCCTCGTGCAGCATGCCGATGCTCTCAGCTGCTTCGGTGAAGAAGAGGACGGCTGGAAGCATTTCCAGCGGGCAATCGATCTCAATCCCCTTGCGCCTGACCACTACTGGTGGGCTGGCGCAAGCATTCTGGTGCAGAAGAAGGACTTTTCCGGCGCCATTGAGCTTTGCGCAAAAATGGAGTCGGATAACCCTGTGCTGCGGATTCTGACGGCATGCCATGCGCATCTCGGAAACCGTGGCGAAGCACGCGAGTATTGGCGACGCTTTCAGGAACTGTATCCGAATACGGATCCCGCCAGTGCCGTAAAGCTGGCGCCGTTTAAACACGAGAGCTCGAAGCAGACGGTTCTCGACGGACTACGCATGGCGCAACACTGATCGATCCAAAAGGGGGTAGATATGTCCAAGCTTTACATCATCGGCGACCGTGAGAGCGGTGTTCTCTTCGTCAAGACTGAACCACTGAAACTCACGCATATCAGCAAGGCGACGATCACCGCCTATGCGCAGCAAAACGGCAAGACATTCGACGCGGTCTTCGCGGAGATTGCAACCGGAGCCAAGACGATCATCAACAAGACCGAAGTGTCACAAACTTTTGCCGACATCGACACCAGCTATCAGGCAATCGGTCAGATGATCGGCAAAGGTGCGGTGCTCACCGATGTGGATTTCTGTTTTGTCGCCGATATCAACGATACAGATTGGTCGTCCAATCGTTGGGTTGCGGCACCACTGTCGAGCGCACTTGCCGACCTTAACCCCTCGCTGCCGGCGGACGGACAGTTGAAGGACGCCCAGCTCGTTTAAGATTACTTTTTGTTCACAGCGGCATTTTTCGAAAGTGGTGAAGCCGACCCGCGAGATCTCCGCCAACTGGGGATCACGCGCGTCGGCGACATCACCGATTTAGACTGCATCGGCATTCCGGTCTGGTTCGCTTGCCGACCCAATTCCCGCGCCTTATCGGTCTCGCAGGGCAAGGGCGTGACACCGGCATTGGCGCGCATCTCGGCAATCATGGAAGCAGCCGAAGGCGCTTTTGCCGAGCGCCCCGAGGACATCGTCGCCTGCTCCGGTACGCCGGATGAGTTGGCGGCAAATGGGTGCGCCATTGTGCCTTTCCCACGGATGATGCGGTGCCAGCCGGATCGCGTCCGCAGCACCCATCGCTATGCCTGGGCACGCGGTTTCACCTGGAAAGGGCGCACGGAGATCTTCGCTCCTTATGAGCTTGTCGGCCTCGACATGCGCGCAGCAGCACCCTGGAACCACACCGCCTTCAAAATGTCGTCGATCGGCCTTGCTGGCGGTAGCAGCCTGGAGCAGGCGGTTGCCCATGGCCTGCTCGAAGTCCTGGAACATGATGCAACGGCCTCACTCGATCTCCTCGGCCTTGGCGCGGGGATCGCCCGGCCGGTCGATCCGGTGGGCGGCGTGCATCCGACACGCGATCGGCTCGTGGCGCGCGTGAGGGCTGCCGGTTTCGAACCGCATTTCTTCAGTTTGCCAGCGCGCGTCGCGATTCCGGTCATTGGCTGTTTCTTTGAACGTCTGGTCGCAACGGCCGATGGTGCCGGTGCCACTTTAACGGCCGGTTTCGCTTGCCGCCCGGATGCCGACGAGGCCGCCATCGCAGCCCTATTGGAATGCGTGCAATCGCGCGCGACCGATATCGCCGGATCGCGCGACGACATCAGCGAAACGGGATATAGCGGCAGCAAGGCGCAATTGCCGCGCAAGACAGAGCCTTCCCTGGCCGGCTTCAACCTTGTCGCGGGCCATCGGGCGCAATCCGATTTCACCGATTCCGGTACGCAATTGGACCACATCCTTGACTGCCTCACTGCGGCCGGCATCGACGATATCTATGTCTTTCCGTTGGCACAGCCGGAACTCGGCGTAGAAATCGTCCGCGTTCTGGCGCCGGATCTGGGCGCCGGCCATGATCACGGCATTGCACAGGGCAGCGCCAATCTGATCGACGCCTTGCTGAAAGGCCTGGCATGACCTCGCTCGTCTTCGCTGGCCCCAGTCTCTATCGCGTGGCACCGGAGCGCCTGGCCGGCATCGACCTGCGCCCACCCGTTGGCAAGGGCGACCTGTTGGCAGCAATCCGCGCTGGAGCCACGGCAATCGGCATCATTGACGGCACCTTCGAATATGGTGCCTCGGTCTGGCACAAGGAAATCCTCTTCGCGATCCGCCAAGGTGTTGCCGTCTTCGGCGCAGCCAGCATGGGCGCATTGCGGGCGGTCGAATGTAGCGATTTTGGCATGATCGGCATCGGCCGCGTCTTTGCCGATTATGCCACCGGCCGGCGCCGCTCGGATGGCGATGTCGCCATGGTACACGCCCCGGCGCCCCTCGGGTACAAGCCGCTCACCGAGACACTGGTCGACATGGATGAAACGCTCGCGCGCCTTTTGACGGCAGGCAAGATCGACGCCGATATGGCGCACCGATTGGGCAAGGCGGCATCAGCCCGGCACTTCAAGGATCGGACCTGGCCGCAAGTCCTGACCGCCGCTGGTATTGAAGGCGCAGAAGAAGATGAGCTGTCGGCTCTCCTCCGTGCCAATCGTGTCAGCATCAAGACCGAGGATGCTCTGGCGCTGATCGATCATATGCGTGCGCTTCCAGCGGTCGCAACCACGCGCGCCGCCTTCGATTTCAACGAGACGCTGTTCTTCCAAGAGATGGCGGCAGCTTTCGATCGGCGCTCATGACTCTATCCTCGCCACGGCTTGTTCCTGATTGCGGTGGACGCATCACTGCCTTGGCCATGACGATCCCATTGCGCCTGTTGCGGCCGGAGCATGCACCCAAAGCCACGGCCCTGGGAAACCTCGCCGCCTCCATTCCGCCGGAGACCACCCTTTACCTGATGACGGATGATCCGGCGCATCCCGACTTCGTCGCTTGGGCAGCACGGCATGCCCTTGCCAGCAACTGTGAATTCATCAGTGCCGGTGCCGATGCGCCGGTGCTGGAATCGGAAATGTGGAGTCAGGATCCATGGATGATCGCGGATCAGGACGGCCGCCAGCTCATTCATTACCCCACCAATAGCGACCGGCCGGGCCGCCAAGCGAGATGGTTCGCGGCGTCCCGTGGCCTGTCGCTTGAGCGACCCGCCATGCAGCTGGCAGGCGGCAATACCGTGACCGGCCCCGACTTTCGCATTCTCGGTGCCTCCAGTGTTGAAATGACACGGTGGACGCACCCGGGCGGGCTCTCATGGACGGATGCGCTGGCAAGGCATCTGGCCCTCGATCCCCGGCCCATTTCGATCTTCGGCTTTGCCTTGCCTGGCTCGGTGGACGAATTGCGCCAACAACCCAGTCATCTCGACCTGGTTCTGTCGGTCACTGGACTTGCCGCCGCCAATGGCCGCTCCATCCTTCTGCTCGCCGATCCCCGGTCCGGACATGCGCCGGACAGCGCACGCACGCCCGGCTGGGCTGAACAGTTGGACGCGACGGCGCGCCGTCTTGAGGCCGATGGCTTTGTCGTCAAGCGCAACCCCGTCGCCTATGTGGCGGATCCGCGATGGAGCCCGAACCCGAACCTCCGCGCGTATAATAATGTCCTGCTGGAAAACGAGACCCGGCCGGGCAAATCGCGACCGCTCGTCTGGCTGCCTCAATTTGCGGATTTGGAGCCGCAGCTGGAAGGCTTTGACGAAGCCAACCGCACCATTTGGCAGGAACTTGGCTTCGAACCCCTTGGCGTCCATGGCTTCAGTGCGCTGGTGAGAGCCGGCGGTGGCATCCGCTGCGCCAGCAAGGTTCTGCAACGCACGGCATTCCAGGTCACCTAAAGCCGAAGACTGGCCCTCAGACCTTTTCTCACCTAACTTTCCAGAATAGTTTTCCGGCGACTCGGGACGAGGTCAAAAAGAATGCCGCGCGAACGCAAATCTTCCGGCCGGATGGCCAGCAAGGGCTTCCCCAATCCGATCGACGTCCATGTCGGCAAGAAATTGCAGCTGCGCCGGACGCTGCTCGGCATGAGCCAGGAACGGTTGGGCTCGCTTATCGGTCTCACTTTCCAGCAGATACAGAAATATGAGTCCGGCGCCAATCGCGTGAGCTCAAGCCGCCTGTTCGACATCGCCCGCGTCTTGGATGTCGGCATTCCGTACTTCTTCGATGGCATGACCGCCGAAGTCGAAGAACAAAGCCCTGGCCATCTGCAGGGTGCAGTGCCACTGGTCGCAGACGAAGACAAAGATCCGATGGCCCGGCGCGAAACGCTGGAATTGGTGCGCGCCTATTACCAGATCAAGAGCCCGAAGGTGCGCAAGCATCTCGTCGATCTTGCGCGTTCCCTCGGGAAGAAGTGATGGGTGTCAGGCCGATTTGGCCAGCGGCTGCCAACCCAGTTCGTGATCGATATAGCTGAGAAGGTTGAGCGCCGTCGGATAGGCCGTATCGTCATTGGCCATTTTGGCAGCCATTTCCGCCAGCGACCGCACTTCCGGCAGTTGGTCGCATTCACCGCAAAGATAGGCGGCATAAGCCGGCCCTGCGGCAAGTGCGGTGTGCACCATATTGTGCCGTTCAGACACCCAGCGCAGCCGTCCGCCAAGAACAGACATGCGGTCGACATTCTCGCGCGAACGATCGATTTCGTTGGTCAATACCCGCGACAGCCGCTTATAGGCCGTACGCAGCGCCTCAAGGGCCTTCACTTCGATATCCGCCTCAAGCGACTTCTTCGCCTGCGCGCCACCTGCCCCTTTCGACGCCTGCACCTTACGACGCGGTCCATTACCCTGCTTCATGATAAGTCCCCACACGACCCAAGTTGCGGACAGCGCTACCGGAAGATCCAGATCCGGGGCGTTGTGCTCGTAAGCACTTTGTCCAATAGACACATTTTGTAACGAAGGTGGCGTGACGCGGGCGTGAATCCCCATTCGCGGGTGGGCGGGTTATGGAGCCACTCTCACTTTTTGGCTAAATTTCAGATAGATAGAGCGTGCTTAGTCGGCCAGGCGCTGACCATTGCTGCCAAACCGGTGCAGCTGATTTACAACCGGAGACAGTGACACATTGGCACCTGGAACCGCCTCCGCTTCCCCATCCAACCGCAAGGTCAGCGTGCCGGTTTCAGGGACGTCGACATAAACGAAGGTGTCGGAGCCCAGATGCTCGACATGGCTCACCTCGCCCTGCCAGATACCGCCAGATTGAACCAGGCGCAGATGTTCCGGCCGGATGCCGAGCGTATGTGCGCCATGGGCTGCCGCTGCCGCTCCTTGCACGAAGTTCATCTTCGGTGACCCGATGAACCCGGCGACGAAGAGATTGGCCGGGCGCCGGTAGAGTTCCAAGGGCGCCCCCACCTGCTCGATGACGCCTTGATTGAGCACCACAATCCGGTCCGCCAAGGTCATCGCCTCGACCTGGTCATGGGTCACATAAACGATTGTGGCCTTGAGCAGCCGATGCAGCCGCGCAATTTCGAGCCGTGTATTGACGCGCAAGCCCGCATCGAGATTGGAGAGCGGCTCATCGAAGAGGAAGAGGCTCGGCTCACGCACCACCGCGCGGCCGATGGCGATGCGCTGGCGCTGGCCACCGGAAAGTTCGGCAGGCCGCCGGTCGAGCAGTTGGTCCAGCGCCAGCATGCGCGATGCCTCGGTCACGCGCGTGTCGATCTCGGCGCGTGCCACACCTTCCTGCTTCAGCGCCAGTTCCATGTTGCCGCGCGCGGAGAGATGCGGATAGAGCGCATAGGTCTGAAATACCATGGCAATGCCACGCTTGGCTGGCGGCAATGCATCGACGATGCGGCCGTCGATTTCGACATTGCCGTCCGAATGCTCCTCAAGGCCGGCAATGACGCGGAGCAGAGTCGACTTGCCGCAACCCGAAGGACCGACGAAGACGACGAATTCGCCATCGGCGATATCGAGATCGACACCCTTGATGGCCTCGAACTTGCCGAAGCTCTTGCGTATGCCTTTGAGCTTGAGTGAACCCACCTGAAACGCCCCTTCGCTCTAAAGTTTCACCGCGACGCCATCGCGCACGCTTTTGTCTGCCGCCAGCACCACCGCCAACGACTTCACCGCTTCCGACATGTGTGCCGTGAGATCGAGATCCTCGCGGATCGCCTTCAACACGAAAGCTTGCTCGCGGTCGCAGAGTTCCTGATGGCCGGGCTCGTCGGCCATGGTTTTGTTCTCGTCCTCCCGCACGTAGCGGCCTTGCGCATCGCGTTCAGACCAGTGGGTGCGGATGGTCGAGGTCTTGGTATGGGTTTCCATATCGGCTGAGCGCACGCCTTCCTTCATGACGATCGAGACGCAGCCTTTGGGCGTCATCACGTCTTTCACGAAGAAGGCCGTTTCCGAGATCATCGGCCCCCAGGCTGCCTCATACCAGCCAACCGAGCCGTCTTCGAACAGCACCTGCAGATGGCCGTAATTATACATATCCGGCGCCACCTCGTCGCTGAGGCGAACACCCATGCCGCGCACCTCGATTGGCTTGGCATCGCAGATCTGGCACATGACATCGAGATAATGCACGCCGCAATCGACGATCGGTGAGGTCGTCTGCATCAGGCGCTTGTGTACTGCCCATTCCGCGCCATTGGATTGCTGATTGAGATTCATGCGCATGACGAAAGGACCGCCCAGTTCGCGGGCGCGGCGAATGAACTCGATCCAGGATGGGTGGTGTCGCAGGATATAGCCGATTATCAGCTTGCGCTTGAGCCTCGTTGCAGCCGCTACCACACGCTCGGCCTCAGCGACGGTCGCCGCCAGCGGCTTCTCGAGGAAGACGTGCGCGCCAGCTTCCATCGCTTTGATGGCATATTCGGCATGGCTGTCGGTATGGGTGTTGATCGACACCACATCCGGCTTCGTGGCGGCGAGTCCCTCTTCGAAGCTCGCATAACGCGGATAGCTTTGCAGGACCGATGGCAGCATCACTGCGGAGCGATTGGCGAGGCCCACAATCTCGAAACCGGGATTGGTGTGATAGGCCTGGGCATGACTCAAGCCCATATTGCCGAGGCCAACCACCAGGACGCGCACAAGCTTTGTCATTTCACGGCTCCTGCGGTGAGGCCGCGAATGAGCTGGCGCGAGAAGATGAGGTAGAGCACGAGAGCCGGCGTAAGCGAAAGGGTGAGTGCCGCCAGCACCGCGTTCCAATTGGTGACGAATTGGCCAATGAAGACCTGCGTCCCCAGTGTGATCGTCTTGGTCGCTTCCGACGGCGCCAGGATGAGCGGGAACCACAGATCGTTCCAGATCGGGATCATGGAGAAGATCGCGACTGTCGCCATGGCCGGCCGCACCAGCGGCAGTACCAGACGGAAGAAGACGACATATTCCGAGAGCCCATCGACCCGCCCGGCGTTCTTGAGGTCCGCCGAAACCGTGCGCATGAATTCCGACAGCACGAAACATGCAAGCGGCAATCCTTGCGCCGTATAGACCAGGATCAGCGCAAAGAGCGAATTGACCAGGCCTGACTTCGCCATCATCTCCAGGATCGCGATAGTGCCGAGGCGGATCGGCACCATGACACCTAGTGCTAGGAACAGGCCGATGAAGACGTTGCCGCGAAAGCGGTACTCGGTGAGAGCGAACGAGGCCATCGCGCCGAAGAGCAGGATGAAGAACAGCGACCCGATGGTGACGATGAGGCTATTCTGAAAATAGGCCAGGAAATCACCCTGCTTCAGCACCGTCTCGTAGCCGATGAGGCTGAAGGATGCGGGCCCGGGCGGGCTGAGCGGGTGATTGAAGATCGCCTTCCGGTCCTTGAAGGAGTTCATGATGATGAGCAGGACCGGCAGGATCGCGATCAGCGTATAGCCGCCGAGCAGGCCGTGAACGACGGCACGGCGCATGCGGAAGATGGGCACCTGTGACATCGCCGTTCCTCTCCTAGAACTCATACCGGCGCATGCGCCGCTGGATGACGAGGAGGTAGAACGCGACGACACTGAGGATGATCAGGAACATCACCGTGGCGATGGTCGCTCCCATATGCTGGTCACCCAATTGAAGCTGATGCCCGAAGAAGGTGCGGTAGAGGAAGGTACCTAAGATATCAGTGGCAAAGTTCGGTCCGGCCAACGCCCCCTGGCTCACATAGATGAGGTCGAAGGCGTTGAAATTGGCGACGAAAGTAAGCACCGAAATGAGACCGATCGCGGGCAGGATCAGCGGCAGCTTGATCTTCCAGAATTGCGCGACGCCAACGACGCCGTCGCATTCCGCCGCCTCGATGACTTCCTCCGGGATCGACAGGAGTGCTGCATATATCAGCATCATCGGAATGCCGATATATTGCCAGACCGAAACCAGCGAGACCGCGATAAGAGCCGTGTCTTCCTGCCCCAACCAGGGGCCGAACAGCGATTTGAGGCCGATTGCCGCCATGATGCTCGGAGTGACGCCCCAAAGCGGGCTCAGGATCAGTTTCCAGATGAACCCGATCACCACGAAGGACAACATGGTCGGCATGAAGAGTGTCGTGCGATAAGCGGCGCGGCCTCGCAGGCGCGGCACGCTTAGCAACGCGGCAAGCGCGATACCAACCGGGTTCTGCACGGCCATGTGGATAGAGAAGAACTCGATGTTGTTGAGAAGAGCGTTCCAGAAGGCCTGTGCCCAACGCGGATCGCCGAAAAGCGTGATGAAGTTGCCGAGGCCAACGAAACTCCTCACCTGATCCTGCTCGGTAAAGAGGGACAGGCGCAAGGTTTCCACCAGCGGAATCACCATCAGCGTGGTGTAGACAGCCAGGGCCGGCGCCAGGAAAACGGCAATATGCCAGCGCCGCGGGCGGCGGATGTGAACGGGTTCGCTCATGCGCTCAAAGCTACGGGGTCTAGGGATATGAAGAAAGACGGGCTTCCGACATGGAAGCCCGTCCCACTCTTCAAGCCGTCAGGGGGCCGGCTTGTACCAGCTGTCGAGGCCGTCCTGCAGCCGCTTGGCGGCGACTTCCGGCGTCTCGCTGCCATTGATCACATTGGCCGACGCACCCCACGTCTCGTTCTCGAGGTTCGGCGTGCCGCGCGACAGGATCTGATAGGTCGAGCGGATCGTGGTCTTGCAGGCGCCGCGCCAGTTGACGAATTCCTGGGCGAGCGGATCCTGCAGCTTCACCTCATGGCTAGACAGGCTGAAGAAGCCCGGCAGCGAGTTGGCGTAGATATCGGCGAAATCGGCCGACGTCAGCCAGGCCAGGAACTTCTTGGTTTCTTCCGGATGCGCCGATTTGGCGTTGGCGCCCATCGCAATATCGGCGTGATCGGAGATGTAGCAGGTATCCCCGTCCTTCTTCACCGGCGGATAGAAGGCGCCCATCTTGAATTCGGCCTGAGTGTTGAAGACCGAGATGTCCCAGGAACCGGCCGGATAGATCGCGGCACGGCCGAGGGCGAACATATTCTGGCTGTCCGGATAGGTCTGCGCCTTGAAGCCGTCGCCGAGATAGTCGGCCCAGCGGGCGAGGGTCTGGTAGGGGGCAACCCAATCGGCATCCGTGAGCTTTTCCTTGCCGGCGATCAGCGCTTTGCGGCCGTCTTCGCCATGCCAGTAGTTTGGGCCGATGTTCTGATAGCCCATGGTGGCCGCTTCCCACTGGTCCGCGGTGCCCATCGCCATCGGCACATAGGTGCCTTCCTTCTTGATCTTGTCGAGGGCCGCGAAGAATTCCTCCTCGGTCTTCGGCACCTCGACGCCGACTTTCGCGAAGGCGTCCTTGTTATAGATAAAGCCGTGGATCACCGAGGCCATCGGCACGCAGAAGGTGGTGGCGCCATCATCCGTGCTCCAGGCCGATTTCGCCACCGCGTTGAAGGTGTCCATGCCGGCTATGTCATTGACGCTGGTGAGATGTCCCTTCTTGAAGAGTTCCAGCGAGGCGTCGAACGGGCGGCAGGTGATGAGGTCGCCAGCCGTGCCGGCATCGAGCTTGGTGTTGAGGGCCGCGTTGTATTCGGTGGGTGCCGTCGGCGAGAAGACGACCTTGATCCCCGGATTGGCCTTCTCGAAGGCCGGGATGATCTTCTCCTGCCAGATCGGCAGATCGTCATTGCGCCAGCTTTCGATGGTCAACGTGACATCCTCGGCAAAGGCCGCGGACGAGAGCAAGACGCCCACCGCCAGGGCTGTCGACCCCAAAACCGTGCTGCGGAAATTGATACGTGGCATGATGTTGTACCTCCCTTTTCTAATTCTATTTGGTGCCTGCAGCGCTCGCCGGTTTCCGCGGCGATGCACCCAGCCAGGCCAGCGCCGGGCGCAAATGTCCTTTTGATTCGGTGATGATTCGCTTGGCTTCGGCAAGATCAGATGCGCCTGCCGCGAGCAGAATCGCCAGCTTCGGCTCGTAATCCGCCAGCTTCAACTTCTCCGCCGCAACATCCACATCGACGCCAGCGATGCGCGAGACGATAACGGCGGCCCGCTCGCGCAGCTTTGCATTCTCGGCGCGCACGTTGACCATCATGCCGTCATGCACATGGCCCAATTTCATTGCGGTGAGGGTTGAGAGCAGATTGAGCGCCGCCTTCTGCGCCGTGCCGGCGCCCATGCGCGTGGAGCCCGCCAGAACCTCCCCACCGCTCGGCAACACGATCGCGACAGCGGCACCTTCAAAGATCGGTGCCTGCGCATTGCACGCGATGCCGATTGTGGCCGCACCCCGCGCCTGCGCTTCTTTGAGTGCTGCACAGGTGTAGATGGTGGAGCCGCTGGCCGAGATACCGATCACCACATCCTTGGCGCCAACATCGACAGACGCGATATCGCGCCGGCCAAGTTCAGGATCATCCTCAGCGGCGCCATTGAGATGTTCGAAGGAGGCGGGCCCACCGGCAATAAGCGCCAAGGCCTGCGTCGCAGGAATGCCGAAGGTCGCCGGCAGTTCCAGCGCGTCCAATTTGGCAATGAGGCCCGAACTGCCAGCACCGATGTAAACCAGGCGTCCGCCTTCGGCCATGCGGCTGGCGAGCAGATCGGCGGCAGCACCCAGCGCCGGTAGCGCGCCTTCGACCGCGGCAACACCGCGCCCCTGCCCTGCCAGCAATTCAGCCAGCGCGCGCTGATCGGGCCAGGTATCGATCCCCGACGCCGCCGCACTTACTGCCTCTGTCTGCCGTCCCAGCATTTGGCCGCCTTCTCGTTGCCAGGATGACAATACCGAAACAATACCATCACTGTCGAGACACAAAATCGCAGGCTGCTGCAATTCTAAAAAATCACATATTTATTAACATGATGACCGCTAAACAAGAATCTCTGGCGTTGTCCGAAGAAGCTTCTTATATTGGTATCTAAGTGGCATTATCACGGACCTGATCATCATGGCGGCGGACTTTTTCTTAGGGGTCGATGGCGGTGGCACGCATTGCCGGGTAAGGCTGCGCGACGCCCAAGGTGCCCTGGCGGCTGAGACAAAAGGCGGCTCCGCCAACATTTTCACCGATCCTGTCGAAGCCATCGCCAATGTCGCGAATGCCTGCGACGCGGCCTTCGCCGCCGCGGGATTAGGGCTGGATGCGATGGCACGCACCGCTGCCTGCTTTGGCCTCGCAGGTGCCAACATGGCCGGCGCCATCGCGCGGGTCGAAGCGCATCCCTGGCCCTATCAATCCCTGCGCATCGAGCATGACGGCATCATCGCCTGTGTCGGCGCCCATGGCGGCGAAGACGGCGCCATCGCCGCCATCGGCACGGGCGCTGTCTATGTCATCTCGCTCGGCGGCAAGCTGCAGACCTTCGGCGGCTGGGGTTTCATGCTGTCGGACCAGGGAAGTGGTGCCGATCTCGGTCGCGAATCGCTCCGGCGCACGCTCTATGCCCAGGACGGTATCATCGATCGCACGCCCTTCACCGATGCGGTCTGGGCGCAGTTTGGCCACTCAATGGACAAGCTGCACCGCTTTGCCGAAGCCGCAAAGCCGCGCGATTACGGCGCGCTCACACCGTTGCTGCTGGAGCACGCCGAGCGCAACGACCCGGTGGCGCGCTTCATTGTCGAGCGCGGGCAGACTGGCGTTACGCTGGTACTCGATCACCTGGTGAAGCTGGGTGCCAAGCGCATCTGCATCATGGGTGGCCTGGGCCAAGCCTATCAGAAATACTTCCCCTATCGCTTCCGTCCCTATTTCGTCAGTCCCCGCCACGATGCGCTGGACGGCGCCCTTATTCTCGCCGGCGGTCGCGTCTCATGAGCGAGCCGGCCGCGATCTTCACGGTGGATGCATTGACTGGCGGCGGCACCGGCCCGCTTTACCTGCGCCTCAAAGCCTTGATCCGCGGCGCTATCGAGAAAGGCGTACTCGCGGCACAGGATGCCCTGCCGTCGGAGCGCGAGATCGCGAACCTCCTGGATATTTCCCGCGTCACCGTCAGGAAGGCCCTCACCGAACTGGTCGAGGAAGGCATCCTCACCCAGAAGCGCGGCTCCGGAACCTATGTGACGGGCCAAGCGCCGCGTGTCGAACAGCGCCTTTCGCGCCTCACCTCCTTCACCGAGGACATGCTGGCACGCGGTCTCACCCCCAGCGTCAAATGGCTGCAAAAGACCGTCGCACCGCCCACGCCCGACGAAGCCATGGTGCTGGCGCTCTCACCCAACGAACGGGTCATTCGGCTGCGCCGGCTGCGCATGGCGGATGGAAGGCCGATGGCGTTGGAACTGGCTGTGGTACCGGCACGCCTGCTCGCCTCGCCCGAGGCTGTCGGCAATTCGCTTTACGCGGCCTTGCAAGCCGCCGGCATAAGACCCGTGCGGGCAATGCAGCGGCTGTCGGCGGAGAGTCTCAATGCCGAGGATGCCGCGACCTTGTCGGTTCCGCCCGGATCACCGGCCCTCTACATCGAACGTATTTCCTATCTCGCCGATGGCCGTGCCGTCGAGTTCACCAAGAGCCATTACCGCGGCGACGCCTACGACTTCGTCGTCGAATTGACGACCAGTGGAGAGAACGAATGAGTACCCCGGAGACCACAGCCAGCAAGACTGCGACGAGCTGGATGCGCCAGGAGACGATGGAAAGTCCGGACGCCGTTGCCCGCCTGTGGTCGCAATCGGGGGCTGACATTGCGCGCGCCGGTGCCTTTTTGCGTGAACTCAATCCGCCTTTCGTAGCGCTTTGCGCCCGTGGCTCGTCGGATCATGCCGCGATCTTCTTCAAATACGCTTGTGAATCTCTATTGGGCCTTCCCGTCGTTTCGGTCGGCCCGTCGATTGCCTCGATCTATCAGACACCTTTGCGCTGCAAGGGTGCGGCGATGCTGCTCATTTCGCAATCGGGTCGCAGCCCCGATCTCCTGGCGCTTGCCAAAAGTGCGCAAGCCGGCGGCGGTAAGGTAATCTCGATCGTCAACGACGCGGAGTCGCCGGCGGCCGAACTTGCCGACTTCACCATTCCGCTGGTGGCCGGCCCGGAGAAGAGCGTTGCCGCCACGAAATCCTGCCTCTCCTCCATGGCGGCCGGGCTTGGCCTCCTTGCCGAATTTGCTAACCATGACGGCTTGCGCCAGGCGCTCAAGGCATTGCCTGCCGATCTTGCTAAGGCGCTCGCCATGGATTGGTCGGCGCTGCCTGAGGCATTCCATCCCACGCGTTCAGCCCTCGTCATCGGCCGCGGAATCGGTCTACCCGTCGCCATGGAAGCGGCCTTGAAGCTCAAGGAAACGGCAGCACTTCATGCCGAGCCCTATAGTGCTGCCGAGGTGCTGCACGGTCCCATCGAGATCGTGCAGAACGGTTTCCCCGTGCTCATGTTTCGTCAAGATGATGCTTCTGCACCCTCGCTCGATCACTGCGCCAAGACTCTAACGGCCGCCGGTGCAAAGGTATTGGTAACCGGCCGGGATCTGCCGGTGGCGTCCGCCGCGCATCCAACGACGGCCCTGATCGCCGCGATGGCAAGCGGTTATCTCGCCATCGAGAAGCTGAGCCTGGGTCGCGGCCTCGACCCCGATCGACCCCGCCTCCTCAAGAAAGTGACGGAAACCGTGTGATGGCCACCCAAGCATTCCTCGGTGTCGATATCTTTGACGGCACGGTCGTCCGGCAGGATCACGCCGTCATCGTCCGCGATGGCAAGATCGCGGACCTTGTGCCGCAAGCGCAGCTCGGCAGTGACATGGCGATCGAACGCCTTGAGGGAAAGCTACTGGCACCTGGCTTTGTCGATGTTCAGGTGAATGGCGGCGGTGGCGTATTGCTCAACGATGCACCGACCGTCGAGGGTGTGGCAAAGATCTGCAACGCCCACGCCCTTTTCGGCACCACTGCGCTGCTTCCCACTCTCATTACCGACACGCCCGCTTTGACGGCCGAGGCGGTCGGCGCCGTGAAGCTGGCCATGGCTGCGCACCAACCCGGCTGTGTCGGCCTGCACCTTGAAGGCCCGTTCCTGTCACCGGAACGGCGCGGTGCGCATGACGCGCAGCTCATTCGCCAGATGAACGATGCCGACGTCGATATACTGCTCGGCCTCGGCATCGAGACGCTGCTCGTGACCCTGTCGCCCGAACGCGTGCCGGTACGAATCATCCACCGTCTCGCCGATGCCGGCATCATCGTCAGCCTTGGTCATTCCAATGCCGGCTATGACCAGGTAATGGCGGCGGCCGATGCCGGTGCGCGCGGCGTTACCCATCTTTACAATGCCATGTCGCCCCTCACGCATCGCTCTCCCGGCGTCGTCGGCGCGGCGCTCGATTCCGGTGCTCTCTGGTGCGGGCTCATTGCCGATGGCCATCACGTGCACAAGGCCGCCATCGATATCGCTCTTCGCGCCAAGCGCGGACCGGGCCGCATCTTCCTGGTGACCGACGCCATGTCGACGGTGGGTTCCGATATCCAGACCTTTGAGCTTAACGGCCGTCGCATCACTCGCCGCGATGGCGTGCTGGTCCTCGATGACGGTACGCTTGCGGGATCCGATCTCGATATGATGTCCGCCGTGCGCTTCATGGTTCGATCGGTGGGGCTCGACTTGACCCGAGCCTTGCGCATGGCCTCGACGGATCCGGCAGATTTCCTGGGTCGCCAAGATATCGGGCGGATCGCCGCCGGTGCGCGCGCCGATTTCGTGCTTATCGACCGTG
Source organism: Pseudomonadota bacterium (assembly GCA_016183985.1). Classification (GTDB taxonomy): domain Bacteria; phylum Pseudomonadota; class Alphaproteobacteria; order Dongiales; family Dongiaceae; genus Dongia. The sequence continues at coordinate 38,841 of JACPDN010000015.1, forward strand.
ATCTGCAAGTGCGTGCCGTTTGGTGCGGCGGCGTTCGGCGATGAGTACATTCATCGAGCGCGGAGCCGTCACGGCGCCTGGCAGCCGGGTCAATGAGGATGCTTACGGAACCTGGCCGCAGCCGGTATCCGCATTTGCGGCCTGGGTGCTGGACGGTGTCACCGGCATCAACGATCAACCGCTGCTTCCCGGCCCATCCGACGCAGCCTGGCTCGTGGCACAGGTGCAAACCATCCTGCCGTCACTGCTGAGCACGGCACCCGAGAAGGACGTCCGCAGCCTGCTGCGTGAATTGGTGGCTGAGCTTGGCCGGGCGCAGAGCCGCTCCTGGCGCGATGGGATGGACGAACGCCATGGCGAAGTGCCTGCGGCGAGCTTCTCGCTGGCGTGGTGGATCGGCAGCGATATCGAAATTGCGCGACTTGGCGATTGCCCCGTCCTGATCGAGCGACACGACGGCACGATTGTGGTGCTTGACGACCCTGTCCTCACCGCAATGGAGGCGGAACTCAAAGCGCGCATACTGGAGCTCCGCGCGCGGGGTATCGCCGATGCCGCAGCAATTTATCGAGAGATGATGCCGCTTTTGCGCAAATTCCGGCTGCGCTGCAACCGCCCGGACGGTTATGGCGTCTTGAGTGCGGACCCCGCTTGCCTCGAATTTCTGCACATCGATCGGTTGCCCGGCCAAGACATTCGTCGCCTGCTACTGCTTAGCGACGGCTATTACCGTCTCGTCGATATTTACGGCAATAACAGCGATCAAAGCCTGATGCACGAGACTGTAGCCCACGGTCCCGATGAAATGCTGAACAGGCTGCGTGCCATTGAGGCCGGAGACCCCACCGGCAATCGCCACCCGCGACTGAAGTTAGCGGATGATGCCACGGCATTGCTGCTCGAATTGGACTAGGCTTCCTCAGCGATCTCGCGCAGAGCCCGCTCGAATACGTCGACCGGCTGACCGCCCGAGATCAGGTATTTCTCATTGATGACGATCGCGGGAACCGCATTGATGCCCTGCTGCCGATAGAAATCCTGTTGGGCGCGCACTTCATCGGTATACGTGCCGTTGTCCAGAATCTCATGCGCCTTCTTCTCGTCAAGCCCGACAGAAGCCGCCACCCGCGCCAGCGTTTCATAATCCGACATCTTGGCACCATCGGTGAAATAGGCTTTGAACAAGGCGTGTTTCAGCGCCGCCTGCTTGCCTTCCGTCTCCGCCCAATGCAGCAGGCGATGCGCGTCGAAGGTGTTGTAGATACGGCTGTCTGCATGCGTGCGCATTTCAAAACCGAGACTGGCCGCGCGCTCCTTGATCATGGCGCGGTTCTTGGCTGATTGCTCAGGCGTCGAACCGTATTTCTGGCCGATATGCTCGACGATATTCTGACCGTCGGGGCCCATATGCGGATTGAGTTCGAAGGGCTGGAAATGCATGTCGGCGGCAATCGTACCGTCCAATCGCTCCAGTGCGGCTTCCAGCGACTTGAGGCCGATGATGCACCATGGGCAAGAGACGTCCGAAACGAAATCGATTCTGATATTCTGCGCCATGACAACCTCCTCGACAGTTGCGGGCAGTCGAAGGCCAATCTCAAGCGGCACGCAAGATGATTTCGACCGGCGCGATATGTCCTTGTTTGAGGGCAGCCATGACATTCTGCAGGCGGATCTTGGCTTGCGGCCCCATGATCACATGAAGCCCCAATAGCGGCTGCCCTTCACTCGCCGCACGCGCGCGCATCGCCATCACCTGTTCAAGCACAGCATCACGAGCATTGTTCTCGGCATCGATGCTGAAGCCGGCTTCCGTCAGCCATTTTCGATAGGCATCGGGCCTTGCCACGAAACTTGTCGACGGCGTCTCCGACCAGGGCATGGGGTAGGTGAGCGGTACGTCTGCCATCATCATCACGTCGTATACCGCAAATCGCCCGCCCGGCCGCAGAACGCGCCGGGCTTCCGCAAAGAGTTTCGCTTTGTCGGCAATGTTCATGCCGACATGGATAAGGCAGGCAGCATCGAAAGTTCCGGCTGCGAAGGGCATCGCCAGAGCACTCCCTGTTTCGAAGCGCGCTTTCCCCGACAAGCCGCAGCGTTGCGTCAATGTTCTGGCAGCGTCGACGAATTCCGGCGTGAGATCGAGCCCCGTCACCTGGCACTGATGGCGGTCGGCGAAATAGCGCGCTGGCCCGCCGATGCCACAACCGATATCGAGCATATGATCGCCGGCGGAAAGCTGCAGATCTTTGGCAAGCTTGGCCGTCTGCGCGCGCCAACCGAGATGAAATTCATCAAGTCCGGCAAGGTCATCGATCGAGAGGTGGGTCAAATCCTTCCCCGCCTGCTGCAGGGCGGCGAGGATCTTAGCCTCCAGATCCTTGCTGCCATAATGCTGGGCGACTTGCAGTTCGATCGACATGGCGTATGACCTCCTGGGACGGAAAATCTGCGGACCGTGGAACTGTTTCAACCCGCCGCGCTTTTCCTCTCGACGCGATCAGGCGTCTGCGGAGAGCCAAGCCATGCGGCGCATGATCACCCTCGGACCCTTGCTGATCTTAACACTGCTGACGCTGCCGATGGCCAGCCACGCCGAGGATCGCAGCGACTGGCGCCCGATCAAACCGGACGCGGTCGAAGCGCCGGAAACGATCGCCAAGCTCGACACCGCCGCCGGCAGCACTTTCTCCGTCGACGATGCGCAAGCCTTCCTCGAGCAGGCCGGATACGCCCAGATCACCGAACTGGAACAGATCAATCCGTTCGTCTGGCGTGCGACGGGGCAGAAGGATGGTGCTACCTATGCGCTGACGGTCGATTATAGCGGCGCCGTTGTTGGGATCGACATGCCCTGACGGCCAAAATCCCTCCCCTTTTTCCCAGCGATTTCGCTTCGACTGCTCAAAATACTGAGCACCTTGATTAAGATCTTGACCACGCCAACGCTCCCGCCTATACCCTCGGGCAATGCATAATCCTTGGATATTTCTGGAGAGGGCGGCTATGCGGACCATCAATCATTTCATCGGCGGCAAGGAAGTGGCGGGCACATCGGGCCGCGCCTCCGACGTCTTCAACCCGGCAACCGGCGAAGTCCAGGCCAAGGTACATCTGGCGACCACGCAGGAAGTCGATGCCGCCGTGAAGAACGCGCAGGCAGCCTTCCCGGGTTGGGCCAACACCCCGCCGCTGACCCGCGCCCGCATCATGTTCAAATTCAAGCAGCTCGCGGAAGACAATGCCGACAAGATCGTCGCCATGATCACGGCCGAGCATGGCAAGGTTCTCTCCGACGCCCGCGGCGAGTTCACCCGCGGCCTCGAAGTCATCGAATTCGCCTGCGGTGCGCCGCAGCTTTTGAAGGGTGAGTTCTGCGAGAACGTCGGCACCAACGTCGACAGCTGGTCGGTGCGTCAGCCCCTCGGTGTCGTTGCCGGCATCACGCCGTTCAACTTCCCGGCCATGGTACCGATGTGGATGTTCCCGACTGCCCTCGTCGCCGGCAATTGCTTCATCCTGAAGCCCTCCGAGCGCGATCCCTCGGTGTCGGTGATGATCGCCGACCTCCTGAAGAAAGCCGGGCTTCCCGACGGTGTCTTCAACGTCGTCCACGGCGACAAGGTGGCGGTCGACGCCCTCCTTACCCATCCTGGCGTCGAGGCAATCAGCTTCGTCGGCTCCACGCCGATCGCCGAATACATCTACACGACGGGCACCGCGCACGGTAAGCGCGTCCAGGCGCTGGGCGGCGCCAAGAACCACATGATCGTCATGCCGGATGCCGATATGAACCAGGCGACGGACGCTCTCATGGGTGCGGGTTACGGGTCGGCCGGCGAGCGCTGCATGGCGATCTCGGTCGCGGTTGCGGTGGGCGACAAGGTCGCCGACACGCTGATCGACAAGCTGGCCCCGCGCGTGCGCGGCATGAAGGTGGCGCCGGGCACCGATCCGGAAGCTGAAATGGGTCCGCTGGTCACCAAGCAGCACTATGAAAAGGTGAAGGGCTATATCGACCAGGGCGTCAAGGAAGGCGCCAAGCTGGTGGTCGACGGCCGCACCTTGAAGCTGCAGGGTTATGAGAACGGCTACTTCATGGGTGGCTCCCTGTTCGACAACGTCACCCCGGACATGAAGATCTACAAGGAAGAGATCTTCGGCCCGGTTCTCTCCGTGGTGCGCGTGCCCGATTACGCCAGCGCCGTGAAGCTCATCAACGACCATGAATACGGCAACGGCACGGCGATCTTCACCCGCGACGGCGACGCCGCCCGCGACTTCACCTCACGCATCAAGGTCGGCATGGTCGGCGTCAATGTGCCGATCCCGGTGCCGATGGCCTTCAACAGCTTCGGCGGCTGGAAGCGGTCGCTGTTCGGTGACCACCACATGCACGGCATGGAAGGCATCCGCTTCTTCACCAAGCTGAAGACCATCACCGGCCGCTGGCCGACCGGCATCCGCTCGGGCGCCGAATTCGTCATGCCCACGATGAAGTAAACCACCTCAGATACCTTTCTAAAGACGGCCGGATCGGTTAAACCCGATCCGGCCGTTTTGTTTTCAGTGAGTCCGTGATGCCGATCTCGCCCTTCCTTGCCGATACCTTCGCCCTCGCCCACCGCCAGGGCTGGTCGCGGCGGCAGATGCTGGTGGCGCTGACAGGTGGGGCGGCTGCCACGATGCTGTCACATGGCGCTCATGCCGCCGCCAAGGAACTGGTCTTCGCCAGTTGGGGTGGCGATGAGATCAAGAGCCTGACCCGCGCCTATGGCAAAAGCTACGAGGCGGCGACCGGCACCTCGGTCGTCTTCGACGGCACCGGACCCACCGAAGGCGCCATCCGCTCCCTGGTCGATTCCGGCGATGTCACCTGGGATCTTTGCGATGCCGACGGCTTCACCGCCATGCGTCTTGGCGCCAGCGGGCATTTGAGCTCGATCGACTACAAGACTGTCGACGCAGCCAAGATCATGGCGCCCTTTGCCTTTACCCATGGCGCCGGCGGCTACACCTATTCCTATGTCCTTGCCTTCGACACCGAGCGTTTCGCCGGCCGGCCGCCGATGACCTGGAAGGACTTCTTCGACACCAGGAACTATCCCGGCGGACGTGCCATCTATCGCTGGATGAACGGCGCCTTCGAAGCCGCGATGATGGCCACCAGCGAGAAGCCTACCAATCCCTACCCGATCGACCTCACCACGGCGATCAACCGGATCTCTCGCCTCAAACCCAATCTGCAGACCTGGGAGACGGGCGAGCAGGTCCAGCAGATGTTCACCGACAAGACCATCTCCATGGCGTGCATCTGGCACACTCGTGCCGTGGCACTGGCCAAGGAAACGGAGGGCAAGATCGCCTTCAGCTGGGCCGGCGGCATCCTCTATCCCGGCGTCTGGGTGGTGCCCAAGGGAAATCCCGGCGGCATCGATGCCTTCAAGCTGATTGCGCATATGCAGGATGCCGGCCGGCAGATCGAATTCACCAACCTGCAGCGCGTTGGGCCGGCCAATCCGGAAGCAACAGCCGCAATGCCCAAGGCGTTGCGCGATTACGACCCGACCCAGCCGGAAAATCTCAGCCAGCAGGTTATCGTCGACAGCAAATGGTGGGCGGACAATTTCGACAAGGCCCGTACTGAATTCGCGGATATGCTGCAGCGCGCCTGATACGCTCGGCGACAGTTCAGTGTCGCAACAGCAGCATCCAGACAACGGTTGCGATCACGCCCAGTAGGAAGGCGCCCAGCCCCAAGGCGGCCACCATTTGCCCCTCACGCATCTTTGGCTTGGCGGGCTTCTCTCCCCAGCTGTCATAACCGGGCATGCGCCGCTGCATGATGCCCAAGGATTCGCGGATGCTTGCCAGCGAGGCGTTTGGTGCCACGGACATGGTCGCATGAACGACGCCGGCTTGTTGGGCCGTGATACCGTGCTGGCTCGCAACCGAGGTCAGATCCTGGGCGATGGCAGCGCCACCTTTGGCTGGATCATGGAGCAGGTTGTAGAGACCCGGCGCCGGGTTCGACAGGATGCCCTCATGGGCGTTGCTCGACAGCGCTTCGCCGACACTGCGTTCGAATGCGGCAATCTCTTCAACGGCCATGCCCGCGAGACGCCTGGTATCGCTGAGCCCACCCACTTCGATCGTGGTGAGATCGAGCGAGTCACGCGCCTGAGCCGCCGCCATCTCGACCAGGCGCAAGAATTGCCCCTCCTCCACCATGACGACCGGCAGATCGAGATCGTCGAGCCCCTCGGCATGGCCGGTGTGGCGGCTGAACATCAGCCAGTTGTCTGCAGCCGAGCGGCCGGCCTGCGCCTCCATGGCGTAAGAGCGGATGCCGCCGACGGCGGATTGCAGTGACACAAGTGCTGCCCGTTTGCCGCTTGGACGATTGACCTGCCCGATGAAGCGGCGGAAATAAGGCCGTTCGTCAGCCGCCACGAAAGAAAAGAGCGACTTGCCGATGAGGCTCTGCAGGCTATGCCCCAGATGCTCGCTGCAGGCGCCGCGCCCTTCCAGGATGCGGCCGTCCCTGTCGATCAGGAAGGATAGCTCCCACGTCCCCTGCAGACTCATTTTTCCACCCCGCGTATCGCCATGCCGGCGATCGAATTTCGTGCTTGCACCGGCATTGATCGGCAGGGCGTAACCATGCAGGAATAGCGGTTGATAGTTGGTTAATCGGTGGCAGGGGGAATAAATGGTTGATGACGTCGCATATCTGAGCGCAGTCGAATTGGTGGCACTTTACCGGGCACATAAACTGTCTCCGGTCGAAGCGACCAAGGCGGTGCTTACCGTCATCGATCGCCACAATCCTCGCTTCAATTCCTATTGCCTGGTCGATCACGAGGGCGCCCTGGCCCAGGCGCGCCAGGCGGAAGGCCGCTGGCAGCGCAACGCGCCCTGCGGGCTGATTGACGGTGTTCCGGTCTCGGTCAAGGATCTCGTTCTTACGAAAGGCATGCCGACCTTGCGCGGCTCGCGGCTGGTCGATCCGGCGCAAGGCTGGGATGAGGATGCGCCCAGCACCGCGCGGCTGCGCGAACACGGCGCCGTCATCCTTGGCAAGACGACAACGCCGGAATTCGGCTGGAAAGGTGTCACCGATTCACCGCTGACCGGCATCACCCGCAACCCCTGGGATGCCAGCAAGACGCCCGGCGGTTCCAGCGGCGGCGCTGCTGTCGCGGCAGCCAGCGGCATGGGGGCACTCCATATCGGCACCGATGGTGGCGGGTCGATCCGGATCCCCGCAAGCTTCAGCGGTATTGTCGGCTTCAAGGCAACCTTCGGCCGTGTGCCGGCCTTCCCGCTATCTCCTTTTGGCAGCCTCGCCAATGTCGGGCCGATGGCACGCACCGTCGCCGATGCGGCCCTGATGTTCTCCGTCATCTCGCGGCCCGATCCGCGCGATTGCTATACACTGCCGATCGAACCGGCCGATTATCATGAAACGCTGAACGGAAATATCGCCGGCTGGCGCATCGCCTATTCGCCGGACCTCTCCGGCGCCAAGGTCGATCCGGAAGTGGCCGCCAGCGTCGCAGCCGCCGCCAAGGTCTTCGAGACTCTCGGCGCCAAGGTCGAACTGGTCGAGCATGTTCTAGATCCCAGCCTCGCCACATTCCAGACGCATTGGTTCGGCGGGGCCGCCTTTCTGGTCAACCAGTTCCCGCCGGAGAAGCAGAAGCTGCTCGACCCCGGCCTTGCTGCCGTGGTCGACATGGGCCGGCGCATTTCGCTGATGGATCATCTTTCCGCGGTGAAAGCGCGCGAGGCAATGGGCACCGCCATGAACCGCTTCCATGAGCGCTTCGACCTTTTGCTGACACCCACCATGCCGATTCCCGCCTTTGCCGCCGGCCATGATTTCCCGCCCGCCGGCGGCGACAAGCAATGGTCGGACTGGACTCCCTTCACCTATCCTTTCAACCTCACCCGACAGCCCGCGATCTCAGTACCATGTGGTTTCACCGCAGCCGGCCTTCCGATCGGCTTGCAGATCGTCGGGCCGCTCTACGGCGACCGGGCCGTTCTCAATGCGGCGCGCGCCTTTGAGCAGGGTCGCGCCTTTCAACGTCCAACCATTTGAATAAACGTAAGTTTTGAGGGAGCCGGCCTGGTGACAATCGGACGCATGGCGGTGCGGCGCACTGTCGCTATGGTCTGCCCCTCTTTTTGGCCAAAGGACCGCCCCATGGCGTCGCATGAAGCATCAAGTTGGACCACCGCCTTTTTCCGCGGCTGCCGGCGCAAATGCCCGCGCTGCGGCAAGGCGTCGATGTTCCGTGGCTATCTCACCATCGCCGATGCCTGCACCCATTGCGAACTGCCCTTCGAGCCGCTGCGGGCTGACGATGCGCCGGCCTATTTCACCATCTTTATCGTCGGCCACATTGTGGTGAGTGGCCTCTTGATGCTGGAAAGCTTCGCCCATCCGCCCTATTGGATGCAGCTGGCAATCTGGCTTCCTGCCACTCTCATCATGTCCGTGACTCTGTTGCCCTATCTCAAGGGCGCGGTGATGGCTGTCATCTATTGCTCGAACGCCAAGGGCTGAAGCCCTAGAGCGCCTCGCGGTGCCAGCCCAGCACCCAACCTTCGATTTCCTCACCAGGCATCGGCCGGGCAACGTGATAGCCCTGCATCTCGTCGCAGCCGAGATCGCTCAAAAGCTGCCAATCCTCCGGCCCTTCGACACCCTCGGCCACGGTCTTGAGCCCCAGCTGTTTGGCAAGCTTCAATGAATACTCCAGCACGCTGAAGAATTGCGGCTGGTCGAATACACCCGTTACCAATGCCTGGTCGATCTTGACCTCGGTAAAAGGCGTGCGTGCCAATTGCTCGGGCGTACCCATACCGGTCCCAAAATCATCGATCGACAGGCCGAAGCCGTTGATGCGCAGGCGCGCCAGCGCTTCCAGTGACGCAGCCGCATCGGTGATCGCGGCGGCTTCCGTTACTTCGAGCAAAATCCGTTCGTGGGGAATACCGTGCTGTCCGGCAATCCGGGCGATGCGTTCCGGCAGCTCCGGCTGATTGAGGGCGTTTTCGGTCAGGTTGACCGAAACGGCGATATCGATACCGCTGTCACGCCAGATACGCGCCCAGGCGATCGACTTCTCCAGCACGACATCGGTAATGCCGTCAATGAGCCCAGTCCGATCGGCCAATGGAATGAAGGCGCCGGGCGGCACCAGCCCGCGATCAGGGTGACGCCAGCGAATGAGCGCCTCAACCGCAGTCACCGCGCCATCTTCGCGCCGCACGCGGGGCTGGAAATGCGGCACGAATTGCTTGTCGGCAATAGCGTGACGCAAATCCTCGACGGTCACATGCACCGAACGCGACTTCAGCAGCGGCGCAGCCGCGCGACGCGCCACCAGGCGGACGATCAATGGCCGCAGGCTCTCCGGGCTGATCGGACGCTTCACATGCCCGGCAAATTCGATACCGAAACCACGCGCCATCGTTTCGACCGAGCGGATGATCGACTCTTCCAATGCGGAGGCGATGACCAGATGACCGACCAGCCGGCGCTCGGCAACACGCCGTACGAATTCGACACCATCGATGCCGCCTGCCTCGCTCGTCGCCTTGACGTCGGTGACGACAAGATCGACCGGCCGCTCCTGGGCTTCCAGCAATGTCAGCGCATGCAGCGGCGTTTCCGCTTCCAACACCTCGACGGCACCGCTGTCGCGCGCCATCTTCACGGCCATACGGCGCGTGACGTTCTGCTCGTCGATCACGAGGACGCGCAGACCGGTTACCGCTTCCGGCATGGCGGCCTCACCGACATCCGTTGCAGCAAGGCGTCATCGTCATGCCTTGGGCTCGAAGATGGCATACCACTTCTTCACGGCCTCGACCGTCTCCCAGGTGCCGGTAAAGCCCTTCGGTATGATGAAAGCGTCGCCCGTCTCAAACGTCTGCGCCATCCCATCGGCGCCAGTGAGGATCGCCTTGCCGGCCAGCAGTGCGCAGAATTCCTCTTCGGCGTAACTGACCTTCCACTTGCCGGGCGAGGATTCCCAGATGCCGGAAAAGAACTGGCCGGTCGCATCGGTGTAGTAGTTCTGCAGCTTGGTGCTGGGATTGCCGCTGACGATATTTCCCGGCACGCCGGTTTCAGTGGCTGGCGGATTGCTGCCGAACCGGATCAACTTGACGCTCATTTCGTTCCCCCGAATTGCGCCGATGCACAATGCCCCAAGACGTCGGAGATTCTTAGCACCATCGGCAGGGCGACGCCACCAGCCCAACCTCGCATACTCAACCTCACATAGATGTGTCGGCGGGAATACATTGGCATGGTCGGATAGACCCCGGCGGCAAGCATGGCTGCCCAGCGCCGCCATTCTTTGACGATGGCCGGACCAGCTTTTACGATCCGCCGCCCCATCACCCGCCAGGATTGCATGATGAGTTCCTCTGATTCTGCCGCGCCGGCCACTTGGCGCAGCCTGTTCGGCCACGGTCTCGGCCTCTATGTCATCATGCTCAATCTCGGCATCGGGCTGCATGCGGTGGACGTCTTCGTCGTCTCGACCGTCATGCCCGATGTGGTGCGCGATCTGGGTGGCGCTCATTTCTATGCCTGGTCGACCATGCTCTACATGGTGGCCTCGATCATCGGTGCCGCCGCGACGGCACCGCTGCGTTTGCGCTTTGGCGGCAGGCGCGCCTATTGCGCGGGCGCCATCTTGTTCCTGATCGGCTCGGCCAGCTGTGCTACCGCGCCGCGGATGGAGCTCTTCATCCTCGCACGCTTCGTGCAGGGCTTTGGCGGCGGCATCGTGCTGTCACGCTCCATGGCCATGGTAGGCGAACTTTTTCCCGAACATCTCAAGAAGCCGATCCTCGCCCTCATCTCCTCGACCTGGGGTGTGGCTGCGCTGATTGGCCCGGCACTCGGCGGCACATTCGCGGCGTTTGATTTCTGGCGTGGTGCCTTCTGGTTCAACCTTCCCTTCGTGTTGCTGTTCCTTGGCGTGGCCTTGACACGCCTGCCGGCTGACAAGGCGCAGAAGGGCAATGTGCCGCAATTCCCCTTTGGCCGGTTGCTGTTGCTGAGTGCTGGCGTCATCAGCATCGGCGTCGCTAGCGAGGGCGCCGATCTTACGCAACGTATTGGCCTGATTACGCTCGCGCTCATTCTCGTCTTCGTCACCTTTCTGATCGATCGGCGTGGTCTCAACCGCATCTTCCCCAGTCAACCTCTGTCCTGGGCAACCACGACCGGCACCGGTTATTGGGTGATGTTCCTCGCCTCCATGACTCATACGGTGATCGGCGTGTTCCTGCCGCTGGCCCTGCAGGAATTGCACGGCCAATCCCCCATCGCTGCCGGCTATATGATGGCAACGCTCGCCATCGGCTGGACCGCGGCTTCGGTCTTCACCGCGAAATGGCAAGGATCCAAGGCTTTTGCGGCAATGGTCTGCGGCCTCACCTTCTGCATCGTCGGGCTGATCTCCCTGGCTTTCGGCGTCGTCGCACTGCCACCGGTCGCGATTGCCGCATTCAACGGCCTGGTCGGCATCGGCCTCGGCAGTTCCAACCTGCATGTGGTCGCGGCCACCATGCGCCATGCAGCCAAGGGCGAGGAATCCATCACGGCGTCCTCGATCCCCACCATGCGCTCGCTAGGCATCGCCTTCGGTGCGGCGACAGCCGGTACCATCGCCAATGGTGCCGGCCTTACCGACGCGCTGGCACCGGAGGATGTCGCCCGCGCCGTGACCTGGGTGCTTTCCGTGGGCGCCCTGGCGCCGATCTTGGGATTGGCCTTCGTGCTGCGCTTCATTGCGTTGGTGAAGCGGCACGTCCTCTAGCCGAGCTTGGGCTTGCAGCGCGCCCAAGCGGCGCGGCGCGACAGACTGAGCCACCAGCGCGAAAGCCTGGTCGAGGCGTTGAGCGCCGTCTTTCCCTCCGGTGTCGCCATCAGATAGCCGGCGATCGGCATCAGCATGATGTCGGCAAGACTGAGATCCGCGCCGATCAAAAACTCCGACCGCTCGCCGTCATGGGAGAGCAGCGACAATTGTTCCACGGCGAAAAGCGAATCCTGCATCGCCGGAATGATGCGCGTCACAAGACTTAGGTCCGGCACCCCGCCCAGGAACGGCACAAAGAGGCGCTGCGCGATGACCACCCCCACTGCCGACGGGGCGAGATGGGCGCGAATGACGGCCATGATCTGCGTCATCAGTGCCCGATCGCGCGGATTCTCCGGCTGCAGGATCGGCCCCGGAAATCCCTCGTCGACATAACGCAGAATCGCTTCGAGATCGAACAGCATCAATCCGGCATGGGCGAGTGTCGGCTGGCGTTCGCACAAATAGGTCAGCAGCTCGGCGAGTCGGAACCCTCCCGCCTTCAGCAAATCGGGTTCCTGCACGCCATAGATGAGGCCTTTTTCTTCGCATGCCAGGCGCGCGGCCGCCACATGGGTACCGTTGAGTGGCCCGGAAAGGAGGATTTCGGTCATGACAGGGACGTTACCGGGCCCCTTGGCAGCCCGCAATCCCACTTGGTTAACCACCGGGAACGCCGCAGAAAGCTGCCATTTGTCAGAGTATTAGCGTCGACGTTAATACTCTATCAACTTAATAGTGTTGCATAGCAGCAACACAGAATTTGCTAATTTTTTCAGCATGATGACGCTTAATTAACCACTGCCCAAAGACTTGACATTGCACTGCAAAATCGCCATCTTTGGCTCGTGGCGACGCATTTCTCCCCTGACAGGCGTCGTCACAAGGCGCCCCTCATGGGCGTTTCCTCCCAGAACTTGGGCCGTGCCGTCAGGCACGGCCTTTTTTTCTGACTGTAAAGAAATCGGGGGGTCCGACCGGGATCGTTAACTCGTCGGCGTAGCCCGGTCGCCCTCGCCCAGCGCGCGCTGCATCAGAACCGTATCCACCCAGCGGCCGAATTTGAGCCCGATCGCCTTGAAGGTGCCGGTCATCTCGAATCCCAGCGCCCGGTGCACGCCAATCGAGGCCAGATTGGCCGAATCACCGATGACCGCAATCATCTGCCGCTTGCCGCAGGCGGTCGCGTCAGTGATGAGCCGGGCGAGCAAGGCACGCCCTAGCCCTTTGCCCTGGAATCTCGGGTCGAGATAGATCGAATCCTCGACCGTGAACCGGTAGGCGCTGCGTGGGCGATAAGGTCCGGCATAGGCATAGCCGGCGATGTCGCCACCCGCGTTCTCCGCCACGACATAGGGCAGTCCCGTCTCGGCGATGGCCTGCCAGCGCCTGGTCATCTCGGCAAGATCCGGCGGCGTCTCCTCGAAGCTCGCAAGGCCGGTGCGGACGTGATGGGCATAGACGCGCTGGATAACCGCAAGATCGCCGACGACCGCCGGTCGAATGGAAAAATCCGTCACAGCGCCGTCACCCTTTGAGCAGTTCCATCGTTTTGTCGGCCAGCATGCCGATCAGTCCCGCCATATTCGCCTGAACGGCAGCAAAGCCGGCGCTGCGTTCCAGCGAACGCTCATTGACGTAAAGCGCGCGGTTGATTTCGAGCTGCAGCACATGCACGCCCGTCGCAGGCCGGCCGTAATGCTGCGTCACATACCCGCCGGAATAAGGCGAGTTGCGCCGCATATTGGCACCGCCAGCGCGCAAATAGGCATCGACGGCAGCGGTCACCGCCGGGGCGCAGGAGGCGCCGAAGCAATCGCCCAGCACGAAGTCGACACGGCCATGCCCGCCCATGCCGCGCGGGTCGCCGTGACTGCCGACCGATGGCATCGAATGGCAATCGAGGATGAGGCAGACGCCGAACTTTTCGATCGCCTCGTTGCACAGCCCATTGAGGGCCGCGTGATAGGGCCGGTAATAGCCGGCAAGCCGCGCCTCCGCCTCGGCAAAGGCGAGCTTCCGGCGATAGATCTCGCGGTCATTGGCGCCGAGCCGCGGCACCACGCCGAGCCCTGCCGCCACGCGGGGCGATGCCGTATTGGCCCCCGCCGGCAGCCGGTCGCTGAACATCGCGGGGTCGAGCTCCAGCGGCTCGCGGTTGACGTCGCAGAAGCTGCGCGGGAACAGCGCCGCGAGAAGCGGCACGCCGAGATCGGGCGCTGCTCCCACGAGCTCGTCGACATAGCAGTCTTCGGACAGGCGCAGCTCCTGCCGCGTCAAGCCGGTGCTCGCCAGAAAGTCCGGCGGATAATGCTGGCCGGAATGCGGCGAGGCGATAATCAGCGGGGCCCGCCACGTCTCGGGGCGGACCAGATTGAGGATGGCGGGACCAGGGGCGTCGAGATCAAGACTCGTCACCGCACCGGCCGGCTCGCGATGGAAATCACCGTTAGGCATCCGCACATGGTTTAGAGAAATTCACTGCCGCTGTCACGGCCTCGGATTGCTGGGGATGGCGATTTTCCCATCGTTTTGGGCGGCCTATCCCCTTTGAAAGGCAGTGGAATTCCAGCTGAAAACGGCTGATGTGCGGGCAAGGCTTGCATTCCCTTGGCGAGGATGCTATTTCGCCACCCGCCGACCGAACGGGCCATCCCTTATAGCCCGCTCACGCCACCACCCCCGAGTTCCAGGCGGGCTGGTCGCAGGTCACGGCGGGCGGTTAGCTCAGCGGGAGAGCACTACCTTGACATGGTAGGGGTCACAGGTTCAATCCCTGTACCGCCCACCATTTATCCTCAAAAATGGCAGAACGGTCCGACGCGCCAGCCCAGCGCCACGCATGCCATTCTCGCTGCGCTGCATCTATGGCATTTTATCGGCTTCATGAAGGTGGAGGTCGACATGGCATTTCTTCGATCGGTGTTGGTAATCGCCCTGTTTGCGGTTGTGGCGGCCTGTTCCTCTAGTGATGGGCAGGAAGGAAAAGCTGCGGCGGCATCGACCGACCCAACCGCCCCTGCCAATATCAGCCTCCGCCTCGCCCCCGACGTCTGGAACGGCTTCCAGGCCTATCTGAAGGGGATCGACAAGACCAAGCGCGGCGCCTTCGCCATCGCCAATGACGGCACCTCAGCCTCCGCTGCCGCCACTTGCGACGCCACGGCCTGTACCGACACGCAGCAGGTCCAGGCCGAAGCCGTCAGCACCTGTGAGAACAAGGGCTCTCCCTGCATGCTCTTCGCCATAGACCGGGTGACGCAGGTTCCTTACCGCATGCCTGAATAAGCGCTCGCTGCTTCGGCAGCCTGTACAAGAAACGCACCTGCGAAAGCGCGCGACAGCAATACAATCCTGGGTCGAGCGCCGAGCCAAGGACCGATGTCAGGGTCAAGATGATCCCGTGCGCCTAAAGCACACCATTGTGATATCATTTACGAATATTTTTAAGTGATTTTTAGGAATGAGTCGGCGGCCCTCCTCGTTGTCGACACGGCGCAGATCATCGACATTGCCGCCCTGTGAAGCCAGTCGATCGTGGCCGGTGGACCCGTGAGCCAAAAGGAGCGACCCCGGGCAGAGCCAAATACCGCCCGAGCGGGGGTGCCCCTGTCGATGCCTGCCGATCAACAACCATCACGCGTATAGGGGAGATAAGCAGATGGCCGTCAGCTCAACTTCTTTCAGCAACACGCCCCAGGCGGGGGACGATCTCTTTTTGTCCTCCGGAACGGGTCTTACCGAAGACACGCTTGCCAAGACCGTTTGCCTCAATGTGATGGCCAACGACCTCGGCGGCGCCGCAAAGAAGCTCTATTCGCTCGATGATGGCATCGAGAACGAAGGTTCAACGAGCTCCGCCGACCTCCTGGTCAAGGATCCGACCGGCGCCATCAGCTACAGCCAGGGTGGTGCCCGCATCTCCATCACTGAGGATGGCAAGATCTCCTATAACACAGCCGGCTGGACCGACGATTTCAAGGCAAAGCTCTCATCGCTTGGCGAAGGCGAGTCCACCTTCGACACCTTCACTTATGCGATCCAGCTGGGCAACGGCACGTTGAGCTGGGCTACCGTGCGCGTCGAGGTCGCCGGCCAGAACGATGCCCCGACCGTCAGCATCGCCGATCTTGAAGGCGCCGTGACGGAAAATGATGCAACGCCGATACTGAGCGATAGCGGCACCATCACCTTCGACGACCTCGACCTCACCGACACGCATTCCACCACCGTGACGGCGGATGGCGGCAATACGCTGGGTGGTACGTTGACGGCTCTCGTGACGACGCCAGCTACAGGTGCGGGTGCCGGCGAAGTGACCTGGATCTATAAGGTCGACAATGATCTTGCCCAGCACCTCGGGCAGGACCAGAGCGTCACCGAAAGCTTCACCATCCGCATCAGCGACCAGCATGGCGGCTATGTCGACCAGGTCGTGACCGTGACGGTCAACGGTACCAACGATATCCCGACCGCCCATGCCGATTTCAGCATCGATACCGAGAATGCGACCCAGGTCATCGATGTCCTCGCCAACGACACCGATGTCGATGACGGCCACAGCTTCACGCTGGTCTCCGTCTCGGTGGATTCCGGCGCGGGTAGCGTCGACATCGTCGACAACAAGCTGCAATTCGATCCGGGCAGCGCTTTCGACCACCTCGCTGAGGGCGACAGCGCCGAGGTGACCGTCAGCTACACGATGCAGGACGAGTTCGGCGCGCAATCGAGCTCCACCGTCAAGATAACCGTGATCGGCACCAATGACGCGCCGGTTATCACTTCCGACGCCACCGCCTCGGTTGCCGAGAATGCCCCGACCGACACCGTCGTCTACACGGCGGAAGGGCACGATCCGGATGACGGCGACAGCATCGCCTGGAGCCTCGGCGGCGACGATGCGGGCCTGTTCGACATCAGTGACGCAGGCATCGTGACGCTCAAGAACCCGGCGGATTACGAGGCGGATAACAGCTACGATATCGAGGTCATCGCCACAGACGAGCACAATGTCGCGACCGTCCAGGCTGTCACTATCAATGTGCTGAACGTCAACGAGAAGCCGGTCATCGATTCCGGCGCTACGGCATCCGTCGCGGAAAACGCCGATCCCAGCACCATCGTCTATACCGCTTCCGCCACCGATCCAGATGTCGGAACCGTCATCAATTGGAGCCTCGGCGGTACCGATGCCGCGTTGTTCTCGATCGATAGCAATGGCAACGTCCGCCTTAACAGCCCGGCGGATTTCGAAACAAAATCGACGTATCAAATCGCGGTCATCGCCAGCGATGGCTTTCTTAGCGACAGCAAGGCCGTCACCATCAGCGTCACCGACGTCAATGAGGCACCAGCCAACACGGCACCGGATGCTGCCCAGGATTCATGGGTTCTGTCCGACACCTTCATCGCACCGGGCATCATCACCGCCGACTGGTTCACCCATAACGATACGGATCCCGATGGCAACCCGATCTATGTGACGGCGGTCAGCGGCCTGCCCGACGGACTCACCGCGCATTATGATGGCGCCGGGCATTTGGATTATGTGAGCAGTGACATTGACGGCGCCGCTGCCGGCTCCTACACGCTCACCTACACCTTGAGCGACGGCACGGCGACCGATACCGCCGATGTATCGCTGACGATTGTGCATACGACGAGCAGTACCGGCGAGAATTTCACGCTCGACGGCAACGACTTCTCCTATATCGACGGGCAGTCGGCGGCAGACACTTTGACAGGCGACCTGTCGCTGAGCGGCAATGCCGGTATCGATCGCTTCGTCGGCAGTGCCGGCGACGACACGTTGTCAGGTGGTGCCGGTGACGACATTCTGGTCGGCGGTGCCGGTTCCGATCATTTGATCGGCGGCGCCGGTGCCGATCGGCTGACTGGAACCAATAACGGCGACTTTTTCGTCTATCAATCGACGTCCGACAGCACGCTCGCGGCCTCGGACGTGATCACCGATTTCATCCATAACAGTGACAAGATCGACCTCTCGGTGATCGATGCCGTGTCGGGCGGCGGAAACGACGCCTTCGCCTTCGGCGGCAACAATGCCAACACGGTCGCGAACAGCGTCACCTGGTCGGAATCAAACGGCAACACGATCATCCATATCGACAACACCGGCGATACCGTCGCCGACATGCAGATCGTGCTCACCGGCACAAGCCTCAACCTGGCGGCGGGTGATTTCATACTCTAAGAGTTCTGCGCTGAACCCCGGGCGGCGCCTTCTTGCGTCACCCGGGGTCTTTTTTTCAGTCGTCGATCCAGCCGAGTTTCTCGAGCCGTGGCTCCATCAACTCGACGATCGCCTTGGCCGTGTCCTCGGCACCTCCGCGCACGTCCGTGCCGACGACCAGCACTCACTCGTGCGATTTCACAACCGATCCAAAGAGCAGAGGCGCGTTACTTGTGCCCTTCCCAATTGGCGTACCAAGCCTTGAACAGCTTCAGTTGCGTCTCGGCAAAATGTTTCTGGCTGGCGGAGAGTTCGTCGCTGGCATTGAAGTGCAGCGCGAACTCGGGGTTTCCTTCCAGCACCATCATGTGCTTGAAGTACAGCACCAGGTCGGGCCCTTCGTCGAAGGTCGAGAGCACCATCAACGCATCATCGAGTTCCTTGGCACGCTGGCGCGCAACCACGTCGCCCTTGGCCGCCTTCTCGCACAATTCGATGAGATGCAGCACATGCTTGGGCAGCACATTGCCGATGCCGGTGATGGCGCCAGTCGCACCGCAATTGATGAAGCCATGCACCACCTGCGTATCGACGCCGACCATCAGGGTCAGTGCCTTGTCGCGGCCGGTGATGTGTTCGGCGGCATAGCTCAGCGATTTGGCGCCGCCAAATTCCTTGAAGCCGACCAGATGCGGATACTTCGCGCGCAGTTCGAAGAACAGCTCCGCCTTGGTCTCGAAGCCGTAATAGGGGCTGTTATAGATGACCGCGGGCAGATCCACCGCCGCTTCGAGGATGCCGGCGAAATGCGCCTTCTGCGCCACCGGCACCGGACCGCGCGACAGCACGCGCGGGATCACCATCAGGCCCTTGGCGCCGACCTTTTTGGCATGCGCCGCCAGCGCCGCCGCCCGAACCGGGTTCTGCGCGCCGGTGCCGACGACGACCGGCACCCCGGCCTTCACCAGCTTCTCGACGCCTTCCATGCGCTGCTCGTCAGTGAGGAGCGGCCAATCGCCCATCGAGCCGCAATAGACCACTGCCGACATCCCTAGGCCGATCAGCTCCTGGCCCTTCTTCACCAAAGCCGAAAAATCCGGGGTCCGGTCGGGTTTGCAGGGGGTCATCAAGGCCGGGATACAGCCCCGGAAAACATTGCCGCTCACGGTGGTCTCTCCTTAACAGGTTGAAATGGCTGTGATTTGTCGGGATCATAGACAATGAATATTGTATACAATCTGAAATACAAATAAACCCATCCCGCTGCGAAAAGCAACAGGAGACATTGCCGCTACCTGCGAAAGGGTCAGTGGGTGATGGCGCGCGGCAGGATGTCGAGGATTTCGGCCGAGAGGCTCGGCTGCGCTTCTGCCGTCGCCCGGGCGAGGATCATACCGCCGACCAGCGTCGCAACCGCCGTTATGGCCTGGGCGCGCTGGCCTGCCGGATCCTGTTCGCCATCGCTTCGCCGCACCAGATCCTCGATGCCCGCGATATAGGCGGCAATCCCTTCGGCGAACTTCGCCTGCACGTCCTTTTCCTGATGCGCGATCTCGCTGCCCAGGGCCACCATGGGGCAGCCGCCGTCATGCCGGTCACGATGGGCCTTGGTGAAATAGCGCGCGACATAGCCGGCGAGGTTCGTGTCCGCTGCCACCCGCTCCAGGCCTTCATTGAAGGCCGCAAGACAGGCCTCGGCTGCCAAG
The DNA here is from genome assembly GCA_016183985.1 of Pseudomonadota bacterium. Classification (GTDB taxonomy): domain Bacteria; phylum Pseudomonadota; class Alphaproteobacteria; order Dongiales; family Dongiaceae; genus Dongia. The sequence continues at coordinate 58,637 of JACPDN010000015.1, forward strand.
GCATCCTTCGATTTGAAATGGCCATAAAAGCCGCCATGGGTCAGGCCCGCCGCCTGCATGATTTCGGCAACGCCGACACCGTCGAGGCCGCGCGCGCGAAAGAGATCCGCCGCCGCCTTCACGATCGCGGCCCGGTGCGCTGCCGCCTTTTCCCGTGTCACCTTCATAACCCTGCCCTCGCCCAACCGGCCCGGCCTTGTCGGGCCATCGGTCCCCACATGCCCCTTACGGTACCATGGTTATCATGATGGCCATCATGAATATTTGCAGACCACCCATCGAATCTGGACATTTGGACCCTGTCGGCCCGGCCTGTATCAGTTCAGGCCTGAATCTGTATCCGCATTTCTTCCTGAACTCCCGTTTAATAGCAGGATGCCGCCATGATCTCCAATATGCTCGCTGCCAGCCTGGCCCGACGGCAGATTCATTACGGCTGGCTGGTGGCCGCCACCACCTTCCTCACCATGCTGGTGACGGCGGGTGCCATGGGCGGGCCGGCGGTATTGCTGATCTCCCTGCAAAAGGAATTTGCCTGGACCACGTCCGACATCTCCACGGCCTTCGCCGTGCGCCTGGTGCTCTTTGGCCTCATGGGGCCCTTCGCCGCCGCGCTGATGAACAAATTCGGCGTGCGGCGCATGATTCTCACCTCACTCGCCCTTATCATCTTCGGCCTTGCTGCCTCGCTCGCCATGACCAATGTCTGGCAGCTCATCCTGCTCTGGGGCGTGGTGCTGGGTTTCGGCACAGGCATGACGGCGATGGTCCTGGGTGCCACCGTGGCGACACGCTGGTTTACGCAGCGCCGTGGTCTCGTCATCGGATTCCTCACCGCCAGCTCCGCGACTGGCCAGCTCGTCTTCATTCCGCTTTTCATCCATATCGCTGAAATCGCCGGCTGGCGCTGGTCGATCGGCCTCCTCTGCGTTCTGCTTACCGTCGTCGCACTCGTCGTCACGGCCGTCATGCGCAATCGCCCGTCGGATCTGGGGCTCCTTCCCTATGGCGATACCGGCAATTCTACAGCCGGCGCTGCGGCGGCCCAGGCCGCGGCCGCCTCACATTCCATCGCCTATGCCGCCCTCCATGCCCTCAAGGAGGCCGCAGGCTCCTGGGTGTTCTGGGTTCTCGCCTTCACCTTCTTCATCTGCGGCACCAGCACCAACGGCCTCATCCAGCCGCATCTCATCCCCTTCTGCCTGGATTTCGGCGTGCCTGAACAGACCAGCGCCAATCTGCTGGCCATGATGGGTATCTTCGACTTCCTGGGCACGGTGGCGTCGGGCTGGCTTTCCGATCGCTTCGACAATCGCTGGCTGCTGTTCTGGTATTACGGCCTGCGCGGTCTTTCGCTGCTCTATCTGCCGGCGTCCGATTTCACTTTCCTCGGCCTCGGCATCTTCGCCATGTTCTACGGCCTCGACTGGATCGCGACCGTGCCGCCCACCGTGAAGCTCTGTGTCGAGCGTTTTGGCCGCGAGCGCGCCAATCTCATCTTCGGCTGGGTCTTTGCCGCCCATCAATTGGGTGCCGCGGCGGCAGCCTATGGCGCCGGCTGGTCGCGAACCGAACTCGATACCTATCTCCCGGCTTTCTTCACCGCAGGGGCGCTCTGTATCGTCGCCTCGATTTTGCTGATGACGGTGAAGAAGCAGGCAAAGCCTGTGCAGGTCGCGGTGGCGGAATAGCCGCCCCGCGCCTCACCAGATCTGCTTGGCAGATTTCGGCATCATCTCCGTGCTGATGCCGAAAAGCGCCCGCGTGCGCGCTTCGATGCTGCCGGCCAAGGTTTCGCCGAGATCCAGCGCCGCCATCAGCTCGGTGCGGCAATAATAGGTGAGGAACGCCACCGCGCGTTCAGGCTTCCCCGCATCGATCAAGGTCTGCGCCGTCTCGACAATGCCTGGGTAATCGGCCGTCAGCTTGCGCTCGGTCGCTTCCCAGACCGCCGTGACTTCCGGGCGGAACAGATCGTCATGCTGGCCCACCAGATAAAGCAGCCGCTTGAAAACTGCCGACGCGGACCGCGTCGATTCAATGCCTTGCGGCACAGCGGAAAGAACGTCCTGGCCATGGCGCAGATCGAGAAACCGCGCGGACTCGCCCGCTGTCAAATAGCGGTGCTGGCGATACTCCTCCGGCACCTCGGCAACGCCCATGAAGACCGGAACGAAGGGTGCGGCGATGGCGCCGACCTGGGTGTGCCACAACATGCGCAGCTCTGTGGACACTTTGCCATAGAGCGGCACGACCTGCCCGTAACCGGCCGTGTCGCCGGTGAGCTTCTCGGTCCGCACGGCCCAGAAGATATCGGCGATGCCGATCTTCTCACGCCGCGCGGCGCGCTTTGCCATCTCCCCCTCGATCCACTGAGCTCCCGCCCAGCGCCCCTTGCCGTCGCCATAGACCTTGTTGAGATCAAAGGGTTTCTTCGCGGCCGGGTCGAACCAGCCCTGCTCGACCGCGAACGAGACCAGATTCGCTGAATAGCGGAAGTCCGGATGGTCCGGCTGATCGATCGGAATCTCGCCGATATAGCCGGGACGCGAGGCGCGAATGCTGTCGGCCCCAAGGCGTTCCGCCGCCCACAACCCCCTGCCGCCGGAACACTCGATCACCACCCAGGCCTCGTCGGCATCGGCGATGAGATGCGAATTGCCGCCGAAATCGGCATAACCATGACGCGCGATGAGATCGGCAATAAGATCGACGCCTTCCCGCGCCGACCGCGCCCGCTCCAACACGATGCGCGCAAGGTCGCTGTAATTCGGCCCGGTCTGGTCCTTGGGCGTCATGGCAATGAGCGCATCACGAGACGTCGACCAGATGTCGCGTACCGCCACACCATGCTCGTTCAGCCCGCCATTGGTGAGCGGCGCCGGCACGCCCAGGTAATAGGAATAGCTGACGCGAATGTTGCGCGCCGTCTCCGCCACCTGCGGAATTTCGCTCAGAATGCCTGGCAGGTCGGCCTGCGGCGTCACGCCGACCGTGATGGTGCCACCCGCCGGATGCTTGGCGCGCGGCACGATCTCCAGCCAATGGCTCGACGGCTCGTCGCCATAGCCGCCCAGATAGGCGATCCCGTCGGCCGTCAGATTCTTGCCGATATAAAGCCCGTAGCTCATCGCCCCTCACTCAGCCTGCGGGCCGAACAGGCTCTCGTAATGCTTCTTCTGGCGACTGGCGCCGATCACCGCATTGCGCATCAGCACGGCGACCGTCACCGGGCCGACGCCGCCGGGAACCGGCGTGATCCAGCCGGCGATTTGCGAGACGGAGTCGAAATCGATATCGCCCACGACCTTGGTCGATCCATCGTCGAGGGTGATCTGGTTGATGCCGATATCGATGACGGCAGCACCCGGCTTCACCATCTCGGCCTTGATGAGGCCCGGCTTGCCGACCGCCACGAACAGCGCATCGGCACGGCGTGAATGGACCGAGAGGTTGCGCGTCATGTGGTGGCAGACGGTGACGGTCGCACCTTCCGCCATCAGCAGGAAGGCGATCGGCTTGCCGACGATTTCCGAATGGCCGACGACCACGACTTCAAGTCCGGCGAGACTGAGGTTCGTCTGGCGCAGCAGCTCAACCGAAGCCATCGCCGTACACGGCCCGAGCTCCAACTCGTTATAGACGATGTTGCCGATCGAGGCCGGGTGCATGCCTTCGACGTCTTTCAGCGGGTGAATAGCGCCCTGCAATTGCTTGATCGACAGATGCTGTGGCACCGGTCGCTGCAGGATGATGCCGGTGACACGCGGATCGGCATTCATGCCATGGATCGCCGCCAGCAACTGTTCCTGATGGATCTCCGCCGGGAAATGCACTTCCTCGAACTGGATATCCGCCTTCTCAGCGGTCCGCTTCTGGTTGCGCACATAAAGATGCACGGCGCTCACGTCGCCCACGGTAATCGAGCATAGCTTTGGCGCCCAGCCATTGGCCTTCAGATCCGCAACCTGGATACGGGTCTGCACCAACATGGTTTCGGCGACGGCGCGGCCGTTCAGCAATGCATTCGACATGAAAATAGAACTCCTCGCGCGATCATCTTCGCGCGCCGGGTTTTAGCCTTCCCGTCGGTTCCTGTCCATCACCCGGCGATGGTGATCAGCCGCATTTTCCGCTAATTGAGGCAGGGATTGCCGCTCATAAGCTGATGCATGTCGGGATCGAGCGCAGCGGCCTTCGGTGGCGCGGGCGGCACCCACTTCTTCGCGCTGTCTGCGGCCAGTCCCGCCGACAGCCTGTCGAAGCTGCCGTTGATCCGGATCGGCAGATCGAGTGCAAAGAAGCCCGTCGATTTACGTTCCGACCGCACCTCAAGATCGACCTGCCGCTTGGCGAGATCGACCCAGCCGCCGCCGTTGACGACGGCTCCCTTGGCCATCAGCCGCAGCGGCGCCACGATGGCGACACCGTTTTCCAGCATCATGACGCCACCGAGGCACTTGATCGGCGCTGACCCTTCCTTCTCGCGAAAGAGCGTTCTGAGGTCGGTCGACATTTTCTCCAATATCGCCCGGCGAATACTGCCCTCACCCATGCTCAGCACCGCCGCTCCCTGGCTTTGCGAGAGAGCCGCGCGCAACGACCCGCTCGGCATATCGAGCTTGAAGCGCCCCATGATTTCGCCCGTAAGATCACCTGCCGTCGCGCCGAATTTCTGCGCCAGTTGATCGACATTGATACCGTTGACCGTCACCGCCGCGGCAACGCGCTCTGCGATATCGATGTCGGCTAACACGCGGCCGCCGCCGAAGGGGAAGCGCAAGGTTTCGATTTGTACGAGACCGCTCTCGAGATGCCCGCCAAGCTCGATATCCCGCAGATCAATATCCCGATAGACGAATTGTCCAGCCCGCAGATGCGTGTCCAAGATGGTGCTGGATTCCTTGGGCGCGGACAGGTGCGGCTCATCCGATGGTTGGCTGGCCAACAATCGGTCGAGGTCGAGCCGGCCGAAAGACAGATCGGTCGTAACATGATCCGACGCCCCGCGACGGCCTTCATCGAGGATCAGCTGCCCGCTGAACGCTCCTCGATCCAGCCTGCCTTTGGCGCGCGTCAGTTCCCAATGATCGCCTTTGCGCGTCAGATGGGTGTCGACCGTCAGCGGATATCTGGCGACCATGTCGGCACCGAAGCTCGCCAGCAGATTATCAAGCTCATCGGCGTTGAGGTTGAGGGCACCATCGACACCTTCGAAGTCGAGCGGCTCCATCTGCGTGCCGTCGAACTTAAGCCGCGCCGTCTTCCCGAACAGTGAAAACATCGTCTTGAAGGGTTTTTCCGCCACGCGCAGCTCGCGAAAACTTGCCGTCGTGGCGTCGAGGCCCAGTGGCGTGTTGTTGTAGGCGCCGGCAGCCTTCAGCGCGACGGGTGAAACATCATCCGATGAAGCGATGGCAACGTTATCCAACTGGATACGCAGGACATTGTCGGCATAAGTGCGATAGGTGATGAGGGCATCCTTCAACACCATGTCGAGCAATGTCGGAAACTGGGTACGATTTTTCGGAATAAGCGCAAAGCCACCTCTTGAAGAATCGCTGCCGAATTTCCAATTACCGATACCCTGTTCATTGCGTTCGAGTACAACCTTGAGACCATCGGCGCGCAGATGGCGATAGATCGGCATGCCGCGCCAAAGGGATGCGAGTTCGACATCGGCGCTGAAATTCTTCAGCGCGATCATCTGCTCATCGCTGCCCCATTGGGCGTTGGCGACGCGCAGATTGGAGAGTTCGATATGGAGCGGATCGCCCCAACCGATGCTGAAGTTATCGGCCGCGACAGCACGACCCAAAGCATCGCTCGCCGCCTTTTCGGCGATGGGTTTAAGATCGGCGCGGGTGAGCCATAGCATTGCTCCGCCAATGAGGAGGAGAATGACGACAAGGCCGCCAAGGCAGATGCGCAGAAAAAGTCTCACGCCGGGCCCGATCAATGGTGCGCTGATCCGGAACAATCCGCCGGGCGCGCGGTTGCCTGAATACCTGTTCAAAAACTGAACGAATATTCAGGCTCGAGGCGATTCTAGCCGGGGTTTTCGGGTCGATTTGGGGCTATTTCAGGCTCGTTTCGGCAGCCGTCATGAAATCGGCAGCTGCCCCATCACTCTGGCCATCGATCCCAAGCTGTCCGGCAAGCGCCGCGGTCACGGTGAAGGTGTCGAAACCCCGTGCCGTCAGGGTCTCCAACTGGTCGATCGAGCGGATGCTGGCCACCAGCACGCGGATATGCTCGCGGCGCCCGATTTCGAGCATCGCATTCAACCGCGCATCGGCATCGAGGCCGGCATCGAGCATGCGGCCGTAATAGGGCGCCACATATTTGGCGCCAATGCTGGCTGCCAGCATCGTCTGATGCGCGGTGTAGCAGGCGGTGATGGTGACGCTGTAGCCCTGGCGGCAGAGCGGGGCCGCGGCTTCGAAACCGGCGGCGGTTGCCGGGATTTTGATCGTCACCTTGTCCCAGAGATCGCGCAATGCTGCACCGCTTGCATGCAGCTCGGCAGCGCTATGGCCGGTGACCTGCAATTGCAATTCGTTGAGATTGCGCTTCCGGGCGTTGGCAACGAGGTCTTGCGCGGTGGCGAGGTCGACCTTCTTGCCGGCGCGCGAAATGATCAGCGGGTTGGTGGTGACGCCATGCAGCCAACCGCGAGCCAGCCCTAAATCCCAATCGGCCGGATTGGCGCTGTCGATGAAGAGGCGGTAGGTCATGAGAAATCCTTGAGGTCGGCCGCGAACGGCAAATCGGCGCCGCGGCGGCTGCAGGTGACGGCCGCAGCTCGGGCGCCGAAGGAAAGCAGCGCGCGCAGTGCATCGGAATCGAGATTGGCGGCTTCGGCACCACCCAGGGCATCATGCTTTTCGAGCCAGGCGAGGGTCGCTGCCTGGAAGGTATCACCCGCCCCCACCGTATCGACGACATTCACATGAATGCCAGGGACCGCAGCGCTGACACCATGGCTGGTAAACCCGATGGCGCCCTCGCTGCCCTTGGTAATGATGACGAGGCGCACGCCGCGATGCGTCCAATCCTGGGCGAGGCTTTCCAGCGACTGCTTCGGGAACAGGAGTTCGGCATCCTCGGAGCTGAGCTTGAGGAGATGCGCGGTACCCGTGAGCGAAGCAATGCGTGCGCGCCAGAGATCGAGGTCGGGTTCGATCGACGGGCGAATATTGGGATCGTAGGAGATAAAGCGACGATCGCGCTCCCGCTTCACCAACGCGACGAGGCTCGACGCAGTGGGTTCTGTCGCCGTCGTATAGGAGCCGATATGGATGGCGCGGATCGCCGCCGGCAATTGCGGCGGCAACTCACCAAGCTCCAATGAACGGTCGGCGGTGCCGCCGGTATAGAAGGCGTAAGAGGCACTACCGGTCTTGTCGAGCTCGACCATCGCCAGCGTGGAATTGCGCGCGGTCGGCACGATGAGGCTTGTATCGACGCCCTCCTTTTGCAGGAAGGCGAGGATGCGGCGGCCGAAGAGATCGGTCGAGTTCTTGGTGAAATAGCCGACCGGCCGGCCAAGACGTGCGAGGCCCAAGGCCACATTGAGCGGCGAGCCGCCGACCCGGCCATCCAAGCGGATGGTGGCCGGGCCGGTGGTCGGAACGGAGAAACAATCGAAGAGCGCGTCGCCGCAGGACAGGAACATCTTACGGCGTCGCAATGACCTGCTGGCGCTGCTCGCCCAGGCCCTCAATGCCAAGGCGCATGACTTGGCCGGCTTTGAGATAGATCGGGTTGGGCTTCTGTCCGAGGCCGACGCCCGGCGGCGTGCCGGTCGAGATGACATCGCCCGGCTGCAGGCTCATGAACTGCGAGATGTAGTGCACCAGATGGGCGACACCGAAGATCATCGTCTTGGTGGAACCATTCTGATAGCGCTTCTCGTCGACGTCGAGCCACATGGAGAGGTTCTGCGGATCCTTCACCTCGTCCTTGGTAACAAGCCAGGGACCGGTCGGACCGAAGGTGTCGGCGGATTTGCCCTTCACCCACTGGCCGCCGCGCTCCGTCTGGAAGGCGCGTTCGGAAACGTCGTTGATAACGCAATAGCCGGCCACGTGATCGAGGGCGTCCTTCTCGGAGACGTAGCGTGCCTCGCGGCCGATGACGACACCGAGTTCGACTTCCCAATCGGTCTTCACCGAATTCTTCGGGATCATGACATTGTCATTGGGGCCAACGACGGCGCTGGTCGCCTTCATGAACAGGATCGGCTCCTTGGGCGGCTCGGCACCGGTTTCCTTGGCGTGATCCGAATAATTGAGGCCGACGCAGATGAACTTGCCGATATTGCCGACGCAAGCACCGTAGCGCGGATTACCATCGACCAGCGGCAGGGTCGCCGGATCAATCTTGGCGAGGCGGGCAAGGCTGTCCGGTGTCAGGACAGCGCCGCCGATGTCGGGCACATGCTGCGAGAGATCGCGGATCTTGCCGTCCTTGTCGAGGAGGCCCGGCTTTTCGGCACCACGGGCGCCGTAACGCAAAAGTTTCATCTTAATCCTCAGATATTCGTCCAGCCGCCATCGACGGCCAGAGCGGTTCCAGTCATCAAAGCAGATTCGTCGCTGGCAAGAAAGACCGCTGCGGCGGCAATTTCCTCCGGCGTGCCCAGCCGGCCCATGGGCTGGCGAGCGATGAAGGCGGCGCGCGCCTTGTCGTAATCGCCGCCCATCGTTTCGCCCACGGCCCGCATGCGGTCCTGGAGCGAGGGGCTTTCGACCGTGCCGGGGCAGATGGCGTTGCAGCGGATGCCCTTGGTCACGAAATCGGCAGCCACAGCCTTGGTCAGGCCGATGACGGCGGCCTTGCTGGCGCCGTAGACGAAGCGGTTGGGCACGGCGATCATGGATGACGCGACCGAGGCCATGTTGACGATCGAGCCCTTCTGCCGCGCCAGCATGCCCGGCAGGATGGCACGGATCAGGCGGTACATCGCCTTCACATTGAGATCGAAGCTGAAATCCCAGTCCTTTTCCGCGCAATCGAGGATCGTGCCGTTGTGCACGAATCCGGCACAATTGAAGAGCACGTCGATCCTGGGCTCGTCCTTCACCAAGGCATCGACGGCATCTTGTTTAGTAACATCCAGTAAACGCGTGCGAATGCCGGCGACGCCCTTCAGCTTTTCGAGATTGGCGGCGGAGATGTCGGTGGCGATCACTTGCGCCCCTTCAGCCGCGAATGCGCGCGCCGACGCCTCGCCGATGCCCTGGGCTGCGGCAGTAACGAGGGCGATCTTGCCGGAAAGTCTGTTGGTCACGGTTGGGGTTTCCTTTTCCTTCTTTCGTCATCCCCGGGCGAAGTCCCGGGGATCCACTGACTACCCTGAGAGACTGGATGCCCGGGCCAAGCCCGGGCATGACGAACTATACAAAGCGTCAGCTAATCCGATAAAACGCCGCTGCGGTCCCGCCGAAGATGCGGTCGCGGTCGGCGGGTTGCACGATTTCTTCGGCAGCGGCGCGCCACGCATCGTAGCTGCCGTTGAGATTGATCACCGGCCAGTCGGAGCCCCACATGACGCGGGCAGGCCCGAAGCTCTTGATGACGTGGTCGGCATAGGGCTTGAGCGCAGTTGCATCCCAGCCCGGTTTCGCCTCGGTGCCAAGGCCCGAAAGCTTGCAATAGGCGCCGGTCTTATAGGCGATGGTCGCCATCTTGGCCGCCCAATCGTCGAAGGCGTCGTTGCGGATTTCGGGCTTGAGGCAATGATCGATGACGACGCGCATCTTCGGGTAGCGATCGAACAGCCGCAGGAAGTTGTCGAGGTGGCGCGGCATGCCCAGCGCGTCGAAGGTGAGATCAAGCGCGCAAACCGCGGCATAGCCCCATTGCACGTCGGAGCGCAGCATCCAGTCGGCATCGGCGATATCCTGGATCATCGGGCGCACGCCTGAGAACTTCGCGTGCCGCGCCCAACGTTCGAGATGCCGGCGATGGGTGCTGTCTTCGAAATCGACCCAGCCCACGACCTTGGCGATCCAGGGCGTCGCATCGGCAAGGCCCAGCATGTATTCGGTTTCTTCCACACTGGGCGCCGCCTGCACCAGCACCGTGCGATCAATACCGTGGCGGGCGCGGATGGTTTCAAAATCGGCGGGGCAATAGTCCTGGCGGATCGGCTTCACCGCCTCGATGGTTTCCAGCCAGCCGTAATCGCCGCGCGCGCGCGCCCAGAAATGCTGATGAGCGTCGACGCGCATCACTTGCCCCCTGGAACCGGCGCTTCGGTGCGGATGAAACCGGCGGATTTGAGATCGGTCCAGAGGGCTGCCGGAATATCGGCGGCGAGTGTCCGCATATTGAGCGCCACTTCTTCCGGCCGGCTGGCGCCCGGAATGACGGTGACGACCGCCGGATGCACCAGCGGGAAGCGCAAGGCCGCCTCGACCAGCTTCACGCCATGCTTGGCGACGATCTTCTCGATACCGGCGACGCGGTCGAGGATGCGCTGCGGCGCCGGATCGTAATTGTAGAAAGCGCCGGGCTTGGCCCCCGTGGCGAGGATGCCGGAATTATAGGCGCCGCCGATGACGATGCCGATCTTGCGCTGCTCACAGAGCGGCAGGAAGGAGTTCAACGCTTCCTGTTCGAGGAGGGTGTAGCGGCCGGCGAGCAGGAAGATGTCGAAATCGCCTTGGCGGGCCAGGATCTCGCACACTTCCCATTCATTGACGCCGGCACCGAAGGCCTTGATGACGCCCTGGTCGCGGAGCTTCACCAGCGCACCGTAGCCGCTCTTCATCAGCTCGGTGACCTTTGCGTCGCGAGCCGCAGCGGTCTTGTGGTTGAAGATGTCGATGTCATGAACAAAGAGAATGTCGATGCGGTCGATGCCCAAGCGTTCCAGCGAAGCCTCGATCGAGCGCATGATGCCGTCGTGACTGTAATCGTAGACCTCGCGGCGCGAGGGCGTGTCGAAGAACTTGCCGATGCCGGTGCGCTGATCAGGCGAGCAGACTTCGAGCAGGCGGCCGACTTTGGTGGAGAGCACATAGGAATCACGCGGCTTGCCGCGCAGGAAATGGTTGATGCGGGTTTCGGAGAGGCCGAGACCGTAAAGCGGTGCCGTATCGATGTAGCGGATACCCGCATCCCAGGCGGCCTGCATCGTCGCCTGCGCCTCGTCTTCCGTCAGCGCGCGGAACAGGTTGCCCAAGGGCGCCGTGCCGAAGCCAAGTTCGGTGAACGGAATTTCGGCACCCGATGGCGCCTTGAAGATCTTCGATTTCATGTCATTCCCCTGGCTCGGCCTTTTTTTGCTTGGTCTCGCATCTATTTACGCCCCCCTCGCCCCGCTTGCGGGGAGAGGGTCGGGGTGAGGGGCACTACACCGGATCTCGCCCGAACACCCCCTCACCCTACCCTCTCCCCCAAAAAGGGGGCGAGGGCTTCTCCGTCGTCGTTCCCATCACATCCCGCGCTTCCTTGCCTGCGCCTTGGCCGCGAGCGCTGCGCGGTGGACCGGTTGCGGGGCGCGATCGGCGAAGATTTCCGGTTGCTTTTCGGCAAGGCTCAGCAATTCTTCCATCACTGCATCGAGATGGTTGATCATGGCTGCCGCTGCGGCGTCGCCATCGCCCTTTTCGAGCGCGGCGACGACCCTGGCATGTTCGTCATAGGTCAGCTTGTGGCGGCGCTTGGAGGCGAGCAGCCGGCGGATGCGATCGAGGCCCAGCCGTGCGCTTTCAACGCTAGCGCGCACGCGCGGGAAACCAAGGGCCGTAAAGATGATCTCGTGGAATTCGAGGTCGAGTTTGTGAAAACCGATAGGATCGCCGGCATTGGCTGCGGCCTTCTGGTAGCGGATGTTCCGCTGCAGAGCCTGGAGCAGATCGGGCTTGAGATTCTGTGCCAGCGAGCGCACGGCCTCCGCCTCCAGCGCGCGGCGCATGAAGAGGTTTTCGCGCACATCGCCTAAGCGGATGAGGGAGACGGTGGTACCGCTTTGCGGGCGGATCTCCACCAGGCCCTCTGCCTGGAGGCGGGAGAGCGCCTCGGAAACGGGGAAACGGGAGACACCCAGCCGCTCGCAGAGCGCGTTCTTGTCCAGCTGGGTGCCAGGCGGAAGTTCAAGCGAAACAATGGCTTCGCGCAGGGCACTGACCACGCGCGCGGTCGTACCGCCGCGGGCAGTGGCGCTGACATCGCCGAGGAAGGCGTAGGATTCCGCTTTCACATTCATGCTAACATGTTAGAATGTAGCTCACGAAACGCAACCCCTTTTTGCCAGAGCCAGCAGAACCGCCATGAGCAATCTCAGCCCCAGCAACCTTGGTGTCGTCGCCGCGGAACCCCGCTCCATTCGCTTGTCTCCACGAGACAATGTCGTCGTCGCGGTCGACGAGATCGAAAAGGGCAAGCTGGCCGCTGGCGGCATTGCCGCCAATGCGCGCGTAACAAGGGGCCACAAGATGGCTGTGACGGCGATTGCCGTGGGGCAGCCGGTGCTGAAGTTCGGCCAGATCATCGGTTTTGCGACCGAAGAGATCGCGCCCGGCGATTGGGTGCACGAGCACAACACCAGCATGGGCGAGTTCGACCGCGACTATGAATTCGCCGCTGGGGCGAAGAACGACGAGGTGTTGCCGATCGAGGCGCGCGCGACCTTCCAGGGATATCGCCGCGCCAACGGCAAATCGGGTACCCGCAACTATATCGGCATCCTCACCTCGGTGAATTGCTCGGCCTCGGTGGCGCGCTTCATGGCGGAAGCGGTCACCAAATCCGGCATCCTGGCGCAGTATCCGAATATCGACGGCATCATCCCCTTCGTGCATGGCACGGGTTGCGGCATGGCGGCCAAGGGCGAAGGCTTCGACATCCTGAAGCGGACGCAATGGGGTTATGCCACCAACCCGAACTTGGCCGGCGTGCTGCTGGTGGGCCTGGGCTGCGAGGTGTTCCAGATCAGCCGTATGAAGGAGCTCTACAACATCGTCGAGAGCGACACGTTCCGCACCATGACGATCCAGGATACCGGCGGCACCAGGAAGACCATCGAAGCTGGTGTCGCCGCGATCAAGGAAATGCTGCCGAAGGCGAATGACGTGCGGCGCGAGACGATCTCAGCCTCCGAACTCATTCTCGCTTTGCAATGCGGCGGGTCGGATGGCTATTCCGGCATCACCGCCAATCCGGCACTGGGTGCCGCAGTCGATTTCCTGGTGAAGCATGGCGGCACGGGCATTCTGTCCGAGACGCCGGAAATCTATGGCGCCGAACATCTGCTGACCCGCCGCGCGGTCAACCGCGAAGTGGGCGAAAAGCTGGTCGCGCGCATCAAATGGTGGGAAGCCTATGCCAGCCGCAACGGCGGTGAAATGAACAACAACCCCTCGCCCGGCAACAAGGCGGGTGGTCTCACCACCATTCTCGAGAAATCACTCGGCGCTGCTGCCAAGGGCGGCACCACCAACCTCACCGCCGTTTATGAATATGCCGAACCGGTGACGGCCAAGGGCTTCGTCTTCATGGACACGCCTGGCTACGACCCCGTCTCTGCGACGGGCCAAGTGGCGGGTGGCGCCAATATCCTGTGCTTCACCACCGGCCGTGGCTCTGCCTATGGCTGCAAGCCGACGCCCTCCATCAAGCTTGCCACCAACACGCCGATGTATCAGCGCATGGTCGAGGACATGGATATCAATTGCGGCGACATCCTGGACGGCGTCACCGTGCAAGAGAAGGGCCAACAGATTTTCGACCTGATCCTGCGCGTGGCATCCGGCGAGCAGTCGAAATCGGAGCAGCTGGGATATGGCGACAATGAATTCGTGCCGTGGCAGATCGGCGCCACGATGTAACGTTCAGAGAGAATGGCCGGGGACCTGTCGCAAAACGTCCCCTTTCCCTGCCCTCCCCTTCGCGGGAGGGCTTTTCTTTTAGGCGGCAGTTGCGCATGCGGCAAGAGTGGATCCCCGGGGACAAGCCCCGGGGATCCCGTATCTCAGCAAGTATTCTGAATTACTCCGCGGCCTTGGTGCTGAGCGGCAGTTCGGCCTGGATGAGGCGAGGGGCCGCTTCGATGAGGCGTTTGACGTCCTGGCGGCTGATCGGGCGACCCAGCAGATAGCCTTGGGCCTGGTCGCAATTCTCGTTCTGGAGAAGTGCCAGCTGATTGGGCGTTTCGACGCCTTCGGCTGTGACGGTGATGCGCAGCGAGCGCCCCAGCGCGATGACGGCGCGCACGATCGACATCGAATCCGGGTTCTTCTCCATCTCCCAGATGAAGGAGCGATCGATCTTGATCTTGTCGAACGGGAAGCGGTGCAGATAGCTCAAGGATGAGTAACCGGTGCCGAAATCGTCGAGCGAGATACGGACACCCGCGGCCTTCAGCGTATTGAGCGTTTCCAGCGTGCGGTCGGTATCGTCGATGAGCACGCCTTCGGTGATCTCAAGCTCCAGCCGGTTGGCGGCGAGGCCGGTCTGGTTGAGGATGGTCAGCACTTCCTTGGCCATATCGGCATGGCGGAACTGGATCGGCGACAGGTTCACGGCGACGATCTTGTCCTCGGGCCAGGTCACGGCTTCCTGGCAGGCCGTGCGCAGAACCCAGGAGCCCAGCTGCATGATCAAGCCGCATTCTTCGGCCAAGGGAATGAACTCGGCCGGTGAGATGGGGCCACGCTCCGGATGGGTCCAGCGCAGCAATGCTTCGAAACCGATGAGGTGGGCATTGTCGCAATCGGCCAGCGGCTGGTAGTGCAATTCGAGTTGCCGCTCGGCCATCGCCTGCCTGAGGTCGCGCTCGAGGTGGCGGCGTTCCTGCAGGCGCGAATCCATGGCAGCTTCGAAGAAGCGGAAGGTCGAGCGGCCGGCTTCCTTGGCGCGGTAGAGCGCCGTGTCGGCGGCGCGCACCAGATCCTCGCCCTTCTCGCCATCGCCGGGGAAGAGCGAGATGCCGATGCTGGTGCCGATCAAGGTCTGCTGGCCGCCGAGATCGAAAGGTTTGGCAATCGACTGCACCAGTCGCTCGGCCATGATGGCCGGGCCGTCGGGATGCGAGACACCGACCTGGATGATGGCGAATTCATCGCCGCTCAAACGCGCCACGGTATCGTCAGCGCGGATATTGGCGCCAAGGCGCTGGGCCACCTGGCGCAGCAATTCATCGCCGATAGCATGGCCGTTGAGGTCGTTGACATTCTTGAAACGGTCGAGGTCGAGACAGAGCACCGCCACTGTATTGCCGGTGCGCTTGGCGCGGGCCACCGCCTGGGTGAGGCGGTCATGGAAGAGAACGCGGTTGGGCAGACCCGTCAGCGCGTCGTGATGCGCCATGTGGTGGATGCGCTCTTCAGCCGCCTTGCGCTCGCGGATGTCGCGCAAGGCGACGACACGCGCGTCGCCGCCTTCGAAGGGCATGGCGCGGCCATAGGCCTCGACGGCGACGGCGCGGCCATCGGCATGGCGCAGATCGATCTCCATCGCTGTTTCGCCTCGCCCTTCTTCCTCGGCCCTGGCGAGGACACCGGCGATGCGGGCATGGCTGTCAGGCATGCAGAGGTCGAGCACGTTGCGACCGATGAGGCTTTCCTGCGGGCGACCGACGAGTTCCGCGAAGGCAGCATTGGTGTCGAGCACCTGTCCGCCGCGATGGATGACGATGCCTTCGAAGGTCGCGTCGGCCAATTGGCGGAAGCGGTTTTCACTGGCACGCAGCTTGGCGGCTTCCGCGGCGCGCAGACCCGAGAGATGCTGGTCGAAGATGGCGCCGGCAAGGCTCAAGGCGAGGACCACGACGGCGACAGCCGTCACACCAAAGGCCAGCCAGAAGGTCGAGAGGACCTCGGTCTCAACGGCAATGCCGGGATCGAGCGTGATGGTGCTCGCCGCCATGCCGGTGAAATGCATGCCGCAGATGCCAAGGGTGAGTGCCAGCGTCGCGAGAACGCGGCGGCGCAGCGTGAAGGCGTCGCGACCATTGCCGAAGGCAATCTGGGTCGCAGCACCGCCCATGACCAGGCCGATGAAGAGCGACGCGCCCACCATCGCCTTGTCGTAATGCAGCATCTGATAGAGGCTCATCGCCGACATGCCGACATAATGCATGGCGCTGATGCCAGCCCCGGCGA
Organism: Pseudomonadota bacterium; assembly: GCA_016183985.1. Lineage (GTDB taxonomy): Bacteria > Pseudomonadota > Alphaproteobacteria > Dongiales > Dongiaceae > Dongia. The sequence goes on from JACPDN010000015.1 coordinate 74,752, forward strand.
AGATGCCGCCAGCGATGATGTAGAGACGGCGCTCGAGGCCGGCGGCATGGCCATGGCCCTGCATGGCAAGGCCAAACCCTAAGAACGATATGAGGCCCGCGATATTGATTGAGAGGAAGGTCGGGATGACGGCATAGGTCGTCGGCATCTGCGGCGAGAAGGCCAGCATGGCGATGAAATGCGTCGCCCAGATCCCGGAGCCCGCAGCGACGCCGGCACCCGCCGTCCAGGCGAGGCGCGTCCAATTGCGCGCCGCGGCGGCGCGGCCAAGCAGGCTGAAGGCGGTATAGGCGGCAAAGAGGCAGATGAGGGCCGCAAGGAGCACCAGCCGCAAATCGTGTTCCTGGGTGATGCAAGTATAAATGCGCAACATGACGAACGGACTCGCTCACAGAAAGCCGGGGCCATCTGCCCTTGCAGAACCGGCATTCGTTAATAGTCGGGCATTTATGAATCAGAGATTAATCAGCGCACATCAAAGTGTGGCGGGAGGCGATATCGCTTTCAAAAAATCTCCGCTTTCGCCGGGAAACGAAAAACAGCGCGAAAAATGGCGTTCAGAGTAGGTTTAAAAGCCCCGCCTTCTGATGCACGAGCGCGTAGATTATGTCGATGGTCGGGGTCGGCACGTTAACGAGTTGGCCGAGATCGCGGACGGCGCCGACGATAGCTTCAAGCTCGATCGGGCGGCCGCGCTCAATGTCCTGCAGCATCGAGGTCTTGTGCTCGCCCACGCCAGCAGCGCCGTTGATGCGCTTCTCGACATCGATCGGCATTTTGACGCCGAGCGCATTGGCGATCGCCTCCGCCTCGCCCATCATCGCCTTGGCGACAGCGCGGGTGCCAGGATCGGCGCAGAGCTTGGCGAGCGTGCCGCCGGTCAGCGCCGAGAGGGGATTGAAGGCGACATTGCCCCAGAGCTTCACCCAGATCTCGGTGCGGATGTCGGTCTTGACCGGCGCTTTGAAACCGGCGGCGATGAAGGCAGCCGAGAGCGCCTGGACGCGGGCGGATTTCTCGCCGCTCGCCTCGCCCAATGAGAAGCGGTCGTTCTCGACATGGCGGATCTCGCCAGGTGCCACGACCTCCGCAGCCGGATAGACGACGCAGCCGATGACGCGTTGGGGGCCGACGAGATCCCAGAGCTTGCCCGCCGGGTCGACGGCCGGCAGGCGCGCATCCTTCAGGGGCCCTTCCGCACCGTAGAAATACCACCAGGGCATGCCATTGACCGCCATGACGACACCGGTCTCGGCCGTGAGCATCGGCGCCAGCTTGTCGGCGATGCCAGGAACGGCGTTGGCCTTCAGCGCCACGATGACGAAATCCTGCGGGCCGGCCTCGGCGGCATGCTCGGTTGCCTTCGGATGCACGGTAAAATCGCCGCTCAAGCCATGGATGTGCAGGCCCTTCTCTTTGAGGGCTGCCAGATGCGGCCCGCGCGCGATAAGGGTGACGTCCTGTCCGGTGCGCGCGAGATGACCGCCGATCAAACCGCCGATGGCACCGGCGCCGTAGATGGCGACCTTCATGCGCCCAGTCCCAACTTCTGCGCCAAACCGATGCGCTGCAGCTTGCCGGTGGCACCTTTGGGGATCTCGGTCAGGAAGACGATTTTCTTCGGCACTTTGAAATCGGCAAGCCGCGTGGCGGCGAAGCTGCGGATGTCCTGCTCGGTGGCGCTCTCACCTTCCTTCAGCACGATCGCAGCACCCACTTCCTCGCCGAGCTTCTCATGCGGGATGCCGAAGGTGACGATCTGTGCCACGGCGGGGTGATCCATCAGGATGTCATCGACTTCGCGCGGGGATATCTTCTCGCCGCCGCGATTGATGATCTCTTTCAGGCGGCCGGTGAGGCGCAGATAGCCCTCCTCGTCCATTGTTCCCTGGTCGCCGGTACGGAACCAGCCGTCGTGAAATCCTTCCGCATTGGCCTTGGGGTTGTTGGCATAGCCCGGCGTCACATTGGCACCCTTGATGACGATCTCGCCCACTTCACCGGGCTTCAGCAGCTTGCCGTCGGTGCCCATGATGGCAACCTCGGGACCGGCGGCGAGACCGACCGAGCCAGCCTTGCGGGCCTTGGGTGGCAGCGGATTGCTGGCCATCTGATGCGCGGCTTCGGTCATGCCATAGGCTTCGACGACTGGGCAGCCGAAAGTTTCTTCGAGTTGCTTCATCACCTGCGGCGGGAGGCTCGCCGAGGACGAGCGGATGAAGCGCAAGGGGTTGCGCGCCAGGATCTCGGCATTGCGGTCGGCGCGGGCGAGCACTGTCTGGTGCATGGTGGGAACGGCCGTATACCAGGTGGCCTTCGCCTCATCGAGCTGCGCAAAGAACTTCAACGCGTTGAAGCCCGCCGGCACATGGACCGAGGCGCCTGCCGCGAAGGACGACAACAGGGCGGCAATCAGTCCATGAATGTGGAAAAGCGGCATGACGACGAGCGAACGATCCGTCGGCGCCAGCGCCAAGGTGCGCTTGATATTGCCGGCGGAAGTCGCGAGGTTGCGGTGCGTCAGCGGAACGATCTTCGGCCGCGACGTCGTGCCGGAAGTATGCAGCACCAATGCCACATCGTCCGGCGAGGGATTGGGCGCCCCTTGATCGGCAAAAGGCACTGACAGCGTCAGCGCGCCGGCAGGACCGGTAAGATCGGGGATCACATCGATCACATCGATGCCACGCCTAACTGCCACTTCGCGTGCCGGCGAGTCCGGTCCGCCGAGAATGATGAGCGCCTTCGCGTCGAGATCGCTTAAGTAGAAATCGAATTCGTCGGCACGATAGGCGGCATTCAGCGGTGCTGCCACGGCATAGCTCGCCACGCCCACGAACATCGCTGCCATCTCGGGCCCGTTCGGCATGACGATTGCCACGGCGTCCTTCTGGCCAATACCGATCGCCCGCAAGGCGCCGCCGATGCGAGCGACCAGCGCGTTGAGCTCGCCACGCGTCATGGTGCGGCGATCGGGGGCGCCGATGGCATCGGCCTGGGATGCGCCTTGCAGCAGGGCGGGAATATGAGTGGCAGCTGTCATGATTTTTATTCCTTAGGCGCGATATCTGTCAGTTGGCACGACACCCTGCCCGGACCGACGGGGGCTGCGCAAGTGGCTTCGAGATAGGCGACATTCCCCTGGCGCGGGCGGGCGAGGTCCACCTGCCCGGCGCTTTCGTGCCAGTTCCCCTGGCGGCCGCAGAGGATGTTCTCAATCATCAATCGACGTTGCATGTCATCGCGATAAACGAAAAGAGCGTGATCATCGCCCTGCTGCCTGAGGGCGATATCAAAAGTGGTGCCCGGCACAAGCAGCCCCAAATCCCGCTCAACCCAATGGCCGTAAACGATCTTGCAGGCGAACGGTTCCGATCCCGCGTTGGTCAGCTGTAGATTGACCGCATGGTCGGCAGGCGTATGCATACAAGCCGAGAGCAGGAAAACGGACGCCAAGAGAGGCAAAATGAAAGGCGGAAGTATTTTCATGCACGCAACCGCAGTCTAGAATTGCCGCATTAGAATAAGCCGCCTCGCTCTCAAGGGAAATGCCTGCATCATGGCCACACCGATCATCAAGGAAGCTGTCCTCACTTTGTCCGCGGGGCCGGTTTCGGTTTACCCCAGCGTCTTGCGTGCCCTGTCGCGGCCGGTCGCCTATCATTATGACCCCTACTTCCAGTATTTCTTCGAAAGCGTTGCGAAGAAGGCGGCGGTCGCCCTGCGCACCAAGGAACCGGCGTTGATCCTGCAGGTGGAGCCAGCCCCCGCCATCGAAGCGGCGGCGGCGTCGCTGATCGGCCCTGAGGACACGGTGCTCAATCTCGCCTCCGGCGTCTATGGCAAGGGTTTCGGCTATTGGTCCGCACGCTATCATAAGGACATGGTCGAGATTGAGGTGCCGTTCAATGAATCGATCGATCCGGCGGATGTCTCGGCCGCGTTCAAAAAGCGGCCGGACATCAAGATTGTATCGCTGGTGCATCACGATACGCCTTCCGGCACGATCAACCCGTTGCGCGAGATCGGCAAGATCGTGCGCGAGCATGATGCGCTGCTGCTGGTTGACGCTGTTTCGTCCTTTGGCGGCATGGATGTGCATCCGGATGAATGCCACGCAGATGTCTTCATCACCGGCCCCGGCAAATGCCTAGGGGGTGCGCCAGCCACCACTGTCGTCGCCGTGAGTGAGCGCGCCTGGGCGCATATGGAAGCGAATCCGAAGGCGCCGCGCGCCTCGATCCTCTCTTATCTCGATTGGAAAGATGCCTGGCAGCACGACAAGCCGTTCCCCTTCACGCCCTCGGTCGCGGAGATCAATGGGCTTGATGCCGTGTTCGATCAGTATCTCGATGAAGGGCCGGAGAAGGTCTGGCAGCGTCACGCCTTGACGGCGGCGGCAACCCGCGCCGGGGTCAAGGCCATGGGCCTGGAGCTTTGGGCGAAGACGGAGGCAATCGCCTCCCCCACCACGACGGCGATTCGCGTGCCGGATGGCATCACGGAGAAAGCCTGGGTGACTACCGCGCGCGATGCGTTCGGCGTGGTGTTCTCGGGCGGTTTCGGTGGCACGGCAGGCAAGGTGCTCCGTGTGGGCCATATGGGGCCGGTCGCGGAGCCGATCTACGCGACAACCGCCCTCACCGCCATGGGTGGCGCCTTGCGCAAGCTGGGTAGAGAAGTCGATGTCGGCGCCGGCATCGAAGCGGCGCTGGCGACGATCGCCGCCGGTTAGCGCTCGCCCCGCTCATAGGGAAGGCCGAGGGCCGCCGGCAATACCGAATGCCGTGCGAAGACCACCAGCACCAGCATGATGAGAGCAAAAGGCAGCATCTGCACGATGTCCGTGGGGATGTTGATGCCGGCGACCTGCAGGGCCGTCGTCAGCGCGAGACTTAGGCCGAAGAGAGCGGCGCCGATCAGCACCCAGAGCGGCTTTCCTCTGGCCAGCATCGCCAGCACGATGCCGATGAAGCCGGCGCCATGGGTCATGAATGGCACGAAGAGGCCCGCGCCGACATTCGCCAGATAGGCACCGCCGACACCGGCCAGAAAGCCGGTTGCCAGCACTGCACCTATGCGAGTGCCGACGACGCTGATGCCGGCCGCATCGAGGGCTGCAGGCTTCACGCCCGCCGCCTCCAGATTGAGGCCGGCATAAGTATGCCGGAACGCCCAGCCGAGAAACGCCACCAGGGCCACAGACACGTAAACGAGTGGATTATGCGCAAAGAGCGCCGGGCCGAGGATCGGCAGATCGGCTAGAAGCGGCAGGGCCAGAACCGGCGCTTCATCAAGACGCGGATAGGTGCGCGAGAACTGGAAATGATGCAGCAACGCCGTGAGACCTTCGGCGCCCAGCGTCAGCGCGATACCTATGACGATCTGATTGAGGCCGAGACGCACACAGAGAAGGGCAACGAGGCTTGCAACCGCCATTCCGCCCAAACCGCCAGCCAGGAATCCCAAAGCGAACGAGCCCGAATAATAGGCAGCGACGAAGCCGCAATAGGCACCGAGCAGCATCATACCCTCGATACCGATATTGAGCACGCCGGCCTTCTCGGAAATCTGCTCGCCCATGCCCGCCAGCAGCAGCGGCACGCCGGCTGTGACCGCGCCGAAGAGCAGCGCCACGAGAAAAGGCTGTGTCAGCATTTCGCCCATCGCCTCAGGCCCCCAAGCGCTGGCGGCGGCGATGATCGAGATATTCGACCAGGGCCAGGAAAGCCAGGACCAGGCCCATGAGAAGCAGCACGAAATCCTGCGGCACGCCGATGCGCCGCGCTGCACTTTCGCCGCCAATCATAAGGCTTGAGAAAAAGAAGGTGAAGCCGATGACCGCCAAGCCGTTGAGCCGGGCCAGGAAGACAAGCGGTACCACCAGCATGCCATAGGCCGGATTCCAATCGGCCCGCACATTGCCCCAGACGCCGAGAATCTCGACCGCCGCAGCAAGGCCGATGAGGCCGGCGCTCAGCGCAAAAGTTACGACGGTAAGCGCACCCACCTTCAGCCCGGCATGGCGAGCTGCTTTCGGGCTGGCACCCACAATCTGCAATTTGAGCCCGAAGGCGGTGCGGGTCATCAGCAGATGAACGAGAATGATGACGACAAGCGCCAGCAGAATGCCGATATGGATGTTGCTGCCGAAGATCCGCGGCAGGCGGTCGGCGATAGCGAGCGTTCGGGTCTGTGGCACCGTCGTCGTGGGATCCCAGAAGAAGAGCTTCACCAGGACATTGGCGAGGGAGATGCCGAGAAAACTCATCATCAGCGATGTGACAATCTCATTGATGCCGTAGCGCGCCCGCAAGAAGGCCGGCAGCAGAGACCAGATCGCAGCGACGACGAAGGCGATCACCATGCAGATGACCAGCGTCAGGGCACGTGGCATCACCTCGACAAGTGCCGGGGCGAGTGCTGCGGTCACCACGGCCGCGAGAAGGTATTGCCCGTCACCGCCCAGATTCCAGACGCCCGCACGGAACGCGACGATGAGGCCGGCCGCGATGAGGAGAAGCGGTGCCATGCGTGTGATGGTCTCCTGGAGACCGCCCCAGCTGAAGATGCCGCGCTCCATCACATAGCCGTAATAGGCCAGCGGATCCTTGCCGAGAAAGATCAGAACGACCGCACCGGCGAGAAGCGCCAGCAGAATCGGCAGCAGGACGCGCCATGTCGTGTTCATGCCGCCACCGCACCGGTCATCAATCGCCCGATCGCTGCACCGGCACCCGGTCCGTTATCGACGATGCCGACAAGGCGTCCCTGAAAGAGGACGCCGATGCGATCGCTCAAGGTCAGCAATTCGTCGAGATCGGTCGAAAGCAGCACAATGCCGCGGCCTGCCGCAGCGCTTTCACGGATGCGCCGGTGCGCCAGTTGGGCATTGTGCAAATCAAGGCCATGGGTCGGCTTGCTGAAGACGATGACTTTGACGTCACCTTCGGCTTTACCCAATTCCCGCGCCAGCAACACCTTCTGGATATTGCCGCCAGAGAGCTTGGCAAGAAGTGTCTGTTCGGAGCGGGTCCGGATATCATGGCGCTGGATATCGTCACGCGCCGCCTGACGGATGCGTGCCCAATCGGCAATACCGCGATGCCAGAAAGGTTCTGCGCCGACATTCTTCAGCAGCAGATTGATGGCGACCGACAGGCTGCCGACCGTTCCCTCGCCCAGGCGGTCATCCGTCACGTAACGGATACCTGCATTACGCCGTGCCGCGACATCGCCTTGCGTCACATCCTTGCCACCCACCAGAACCGTGCCACTTGATGGCGCCCGCTGGCCGGCAATAACCTCGGCCAGTTGCTTCTGGCCATTGCCGTCGACGCCGGCGATACCCAGCACCTCGCCCGGCCGCAGATCGAAGCTGACGCCCTGCAGGCCATGCGCGGCGGTTCGCGGCATCGTCGAGATATTCCTGACTTCGAGGCAGGGCGCTGCACCGCGCCGGACGGATGGGGCGTGCACATTCCCCCGCCCCAGCAGGATAGCGCGCTCGTCCGCCATCGGTGCATGGGCCGGGTCAAACATCATGGCGATGACTTGGTCGGTCATCTGCGCTTCGGTCATGCCGCGATGTTCATCGGCAGCGATGCCGCCTACCAACCGGCCCTGGCGCAGGACCGAGACTCGGTCGCCAAGGTCATAGGCCTCGGCAAGCTTATGCGTCACCAGCACGATGGCAACGCCCTGGCTGCACAGGCGACACAGGACCGCACTCAAATCCCGCACGCCTTGCGGTGTCAGCATGGACGTAGGTTCGTCGAGAATGAGCACGCGCGTGTCGCGCCAGAGGGCCCGCAAGATTTCGACCTGCTGCTGCTGACCGAGCGACAAATGACCCACCGGCAAATCGGGATCGAGGGAAATGCCGAGGCATTCCGACAACTCGGCGAAACGGCGATAGGCAGCGCCACGCGCGAGGCGCTGCCACCACGGGCCGCCCAGCATCAAATTCTCGATGACCGAGAGGCTGGGGACGAGGAGCATATGCTGAAAGACGGTACCGATGCCAAGGTCGAGGCTCTGGCGCGGCGTGAGGATACGAACGGGGCTGCCCTGAACAAGGATCTCGCCTGCATCCGGCCGCAGCATGCCTGCCAACATGCCGATCAGTGTCGATTTGCCGGCCCCATTTTCCCCTAAGAGCACATGGGTCTCACCGGCATGAAAATCGAGCGAGATCCCGTCATTGGCGACGACACCCGGGAAGCGCTTGGTGAGGGTGCGGACCGATAGAACCGGCGACGGCAAAACGGGCGCAGAATCTGCGCCCGCTGGCCGAACTGATTGCGGCGGTCCGTCGGTGTGTCCCATCCCGCTATTCTGTACCCAGGTTCCGGCGGCAGGTCCAGGCCGCCGGGCACAGGGGACTCCTTATTGCACGCCGGAATCCGTGATGGAGCTCATCAAGGCGCGGACCTTATCAGCCTCCCAGATCGGTTCGATCTTGAGCTTGCCGTCCACGATCTGCTGGCGCACATCGGAAACAGCCGTCCAGACATCGTCCGGAATATGGCTGGTCTTGAGGAGATGCACGGAATCATCCGCCAGTTGGATCGAATAGGGATGCGTGCCGAATTTGTCGGCCTTCAGATCCTCGATCATGGCAGTGTAGACCGGCACGAGATTCCAAACGACGGAGGACAGGAGGTGCCCCTTGTCGATGGGCGTCTTGTCGCCGATCACATCGATGAACCAGACATTGCCGCCAGCAGTGGATTTCGTGGTCTCGACCGACTGCAGCATGCCGAAGCTGGCGCCGTCGCCTTGACCAAAGATCACATCGGCCCCTGCACCGATGACAGAATCGGTGACGCGGCGGCCGCCGGCTGCGTCCGAATAGGCCGCCGGGCCAATCACGGCATAGAGGATCTTCACATCGGCATTGGTTGCCTTGACGCCCTGCGCGAAGGCGGCCGATTGCGAATTCCATGACGGCGGTTCACCAGAGACGACGATGCCGACAGCCTTGGTCTGCGTGGTTCTGGCCGCGAGCACGCCTGCGAGATAGGCGCCTTCATGGCCGCTCAAGGTGTAGTCGGCGATGGCGTCCGCCTTGCTGTCGTTCGGTCGGTCGACGATGGCAACGGGGACGTTCTTCTCAGCGCCCACTTCGGGTGCCGCGGTATTGTAGCCACTGGCATGGGCGATGATGAGGCTGGCGCCGTCATCGGCGAGCTCACGCAGGGTTGGGTGCACATCGCCATAGCCGAGGCCCGTCGCCGGCATGAACTCAATGCCGAGCTTTTCGGCAACGGTCTTCGCCGCGTCGAAGCCTTGCTGGTTCCAGCCGTAATCCGTCGGATCTTCCGGCGTGAGGATGGCGATCTTCTTCACATCGCGTGCGTCGGCAGGCTGCGCCACGATGATCGGCAATACGGCTGCAGCGCCGAGACCGAGGGTCACCGCCCCAGCCCGCGCACCGATCAGCATGCGGGCAAAAATTTCGGCCTTCGTCATAACGTCTCTCCTAAATTTTCCGACCATTCGGTCAGCAACAATTCCATACACAGGCATCAGAATGCGCTGGGCTGTCCCACGCGTCCAGCACGTTATTGCCTCGATACAGTTGACGGATGGCTTGTCTCGATACAAGCGTGCACGGCTTCACTGACCGCGCTGGCGCTCCAGCAGCGGTGACAGCGCAAACACGCGCGCAGCCTCGATTTCCTGTGCCAGGACCAAAAGCATGGCATCGTTGCCGAGTGCGCTGCTCAGTTGGATGCCGACCGGCAAACCTTGCGCCGATTGCTGAATGGGCACGATGATCGCCGGCTCGCCGGTGACGTTGTAGGTCGCGGTGAAAGGTGCAAAGCGCAGCATGCGCGCGACATGCAGCGCGACGTCATCATGGTCGGTCGGAAAAGCGCCGAGCGTCGGCGCCGGACTGGCCAGGGCCGGCGTCAACAGCACATCGACATCTTCCCAGAGCAATGCCATCTCCCGCGCGAAATTCTGTCCGGCGCGAATGCTGGCGACGTAGTCGGCAGCTCCCATGCGGCGCCCCATGTCTGCAGCCGCGAGGTTGATGCGCTCCATTTCGCCGTCGCGTGGGGGCCGCCCCAGAATGCGCTCGAGTTCGACCGCATCGGCTGCCGCCTGTGCGCAGACCTGGGCCAGATAGACGCGGCGTGGGATCGTCAGCTCATGTTCGGCGATGGGCAAAGCAATGGGCGCCACGCGATGGCCGAGATCCGTGAGCAAGCTTACCGCCGTCTCAAGCGCTGCGATGGCATCAGGCGCCAGCGTCACGTCATCGAGATGTTGATGGTTGATGCCGATCTTGAGACGCGTGCCACAGTGAGAGAGTGCCCCGAGGAAACCGTTGGCCGGCGGTGTCGGCGCACCGTAAGGAGCGCCTGCATCGACGCCATAGGCGACATCGAGTGCCGCCGCCGTATCGCGCACCGAGCGGCTCACGACGCCTTCGCTCACCAGCCCGGCATAGATATCGGCATGGGCCGGACCTTGGGGCAGGCTGCCGCGCGAAGGTTTCAAACCGACGAGGCCGCAGGCGGCGGCCGGGATGCGGATCGATCCGGCGCCGTCGGTGGCATGCGCCAACGGCACCATGCCAGCCGCGACCGCCGCTGCCGATCCGCCCGAAGATCCGCCGGTCGAATGCGCGAGGTTCCAGGGATTGCGGCTGGGCCCGAACATGGCAGGCTCGGTCGTCACATTGAATCCGAGTTCCGGCAGATTGGTCTTGCCAAGAATGCGCAAGCCACCGTGCTTGTAGCGGGCGGTCAGCTCATCGTCCTTGCCGACAGGCGGCAGCGTGGCGAGATAGCGGCAGGCGCCGGTCGTCTTCGCACCCCCGAGAGCGCCACCGATATCCTTGAGCAGGAACGGCACACCGTGAAAAGGTGCGTCCGGATCGGCGTTGGCCTCAGCCGGTTCGACAAAGAGATCGACGATCGCATTGATCTGAGGGTTGGTGGCAGCGATCACCTCATGGGCCGCCGCCAGTACTTCGTCGGCCGAAACCTCGCGGCGGCGGATGAGATCGGCAAGGCCGATACCATCCTGGGCGAGGTAGTCGGCGCGGTTCATCGGCCCCTCACGTCAGCGCGTCGCCGAGGGCTGCGATGGCGATGGATTCAGCACGGATCTCCGACAGAACCTCGCGCTGCAAGCGGGCGAATTCCGGCGAGCCGGTCATGTCATAGGTGCGCGGTCGCGGCAGATCGATCGGGATGATGCTCTTGATGCGGCCAGGCCGGTTCGACATGACGGCGACACGGTCCGACATATAGACCGCCTCCTCGACGTCATGAGTCACGAAGAGGACGGTGAGGCGATGCTGTTCCCAGATGCGTGCCAGCAGTTCCTGCATGTGATGGCGCGTCAGTGCATCAAGTGCACCGAAAGGCTCGTCCATCAGCAGCATGTTGGGGCGATAAGACAGCGCACGGGCGATGGCGACGCGCTGCTTCATGCCGCCGGAGAGCTCGGCAGGGAAACGGTCCGCAAACCCATCGAGGCCGACGAGCGACAGATGCGCGCGGGCGATGTCGCGTGCGTCCTTCCGCGACTTGCCGGCAGCCAGCAGCGCGAACTCGACATTGCCGAGGGTGGTGAGCCAGGGCAGTAGAGTATAGCTTTGGAAAACGACACCACGGTCGAGGCCGGGGCCTTGGATGGCCTTGCCGTCGATGGCGAGGCTACCGGCGTCATGATTCTCCAACCCGGCGACAATCGAAAGCAGGGTCGACTTGCCGCAACCCGAGGTGCCGACGAGCGAGACGAACTCATTCTCGCCGATCGCCAGATCGACGCCTTTCAGGGCCACGACATCGCCACGGTCGCCGCGAAAGGTCTTGCCCAAACCGGAGATGACGAGCTTGGGCGCGTTCAACGCTGCACCCGCAGGTAACGGAACAGTCGGCGATGCCCCCATTTCATCGCCTGATCCGTGGTGAGACCCAGCACGCCGAGCAGCAGCAGATAGCCGAAGATCGTGTCCGTCTGGAAGAAGCGCTGCGCCGTGGTGATGCGATAGCCAAGGCCCGAGGTTGCGGCGACAAGTTCAGCCACCACCAGCCAGGTCCAGGCCCAGCCGAGGCTGATGCGCATCGAATCCCAGATGGCCGGCATGGCCGAGGGCAGGATGATGCGCATGAGGATGCGCCATTCCGGCATCTGCAAGGTGCGGCCGAGGTTGATGAAATCACGCGGCACGGATTTGACATTGTCCATTACCAGCAAGACCTGCTGAAAGAACGTGCCGATGAAAATGATGAGGAATTTCTGTGCATCGCCCGTGCCGGTCCACAGAATGGTGAGCGGCACGAAAGCCACAACCGGCATATAGCGGATGAAATCGACCAGCGGCTCGATCGCCGCCTCCCAGGCGCGGTAGGAGCCGATGAGGATGCCGATGGGCAGGGCGAAAATCGTGGAAATCAGGAAGCCGAGCGAGATGCGGTAGACGCTGATGATCAAATCGTCGACCAGCTTCCCGCTCGCTGCCAGTTCCTGCAGGCGCGCAATCACCATTTCTGGCGAGGGCAGAAAAAGCGGCGTCACCAACCCCGTCTTGGCGACACCCCACCACAGCAGGCCGAGCACCAGAAAGACCAGGATCGCAATCGTGATGAAGCGCCGTCCGGAGACGGTAGCGGTCAATGAGAACATGCCGGATGAAAAGGCCGGGGGAGCGGATTGCTCCTGTTTCTCCCCCGGCATCGACTTAGAGTGCTTCGACGAAGCGGGTATCGATCAGCTTGGCGAGATCGACATCCTTCGACAGCAGGCCGGCTTCGGTCGCGGCCTTCTTCACTTCCGGCACGACCTTCTTCACGAAATCGCCCGTGAGCTGGGTCTTGTTGTCGGCGACGCTGAAATACTTCACCCCGTCGAACGCCGTCGCCAGTTCCTCGGGCTTCGCACCGACCGCTTCGGAGATGATCGTCCGGCCACCCGCGCTGTCGGCATTGTAATCGGCCAAGGAAGCATCCCAGGCCTTCAGCAGCGCCAGAACCTGGCCCGGCTTCTCGGCAAGGAAGTCTTCGCGCACGACGAAGACGTCGGAGATGAGGCCCGGATTCTCGCCGGCCGAATACAGCATCTTCACCTTGTTGTTCTGCTGCATGGCGAGTGTCAGGTACGGTTCATAAGTGACCGCAACCGGCACCTTGCCGGCGATGAGGGCGGAGCCTGCGTCCGAGGCCGGCATCGGCACCTTCTCGACATCGTTCAGCGTCATGCCGTTTTGCGACAGCGCGTAGTTGAGGAGGATGTGACTGGTGGTACCTTCCTCGAATGCAACCTGCTTGCCCTTGAGATCGGCGACCGAGGTGATTGAACCGTCAGTGATCATGGCGTCGGCCGTCATCGAGACATCGAGCAAAGCGATGATCTTGATCGGCAGGCCGGCGGCGGCGAAGGCCATCGCGGTATGGGTTGCGATATTGCCGCACTGGACCTGACCGGCCGCCAAGGCCGCATTGAGATCGGCGTCCGTGTTGAAATTGACGATCTCGACATCGGCAAGACCGCTCGCCTTGAAGAGGCCCTTCTTGGCGGCAATGTGCCACTGGCCGTAACCCAGCCACGGCTCGATCGCCATCTTGATCGCGCCTTCTTCCGGCGTGGTTGGAATCGACTGCGCAAAGGCCGCATTGGCAAAGCTGCCAGCGGCCAAGGTGGCGGCGCCGGCCTTCAGCACTTGGCGGCGGTTCGGTGTCCAAATCATTTGTTTGCTCCCTATCCCAGATTTCCCCAATCCGGCGGCGATAGTGATGGCCGCCTCGACATTCGTCAAGCAAATGACCATCTGGCAAATGGCCCTATTTCTTCAGCAAACTGGCCCGGATTTCCGACACGGCGTTTGCATGGGCATCAAAACCCTCGTAGGTCGCAAGCACACGGGCATGTTTGGCAAGCTGCGGATAGCCGACGGAGGTCACGTATCCGACCGAAATGCGCTTCATGAAATCGAAGACCGAGAGCGGCGAATGAGTCATGGCGCCCCGGCTTGTGGGCAGCACGGCATTCGGCCCCAGCACGAAATTGCCCAGAGTCACTGGCGTATGCTTGCCGAGCAGCACCTCACCCGCATTCTCGATGCGGCCCAGATAAGCGAACGGCTCGTCCGACAGGATCTCCAGATGTTCCGGCGCATAGTCGTTGATGAAGGCGATGGCGCTGTCGACATCGGGGGTGAGCACGATGCCGCCACTGCGCCCGGAGAGCACGGTCGAGGAGAAATTGACCCGCTGCTCGCTCATCCTTGCCCAATACCCAGGCAATGCCTTGATCGCTTCTTCAGCTACTTTCCGGCTCGGCGTCACCAGATAGGCAGATGAATCGGGGCCGTGCTCCGCTTCGACCAGCAGATCGAGTGCCGCGAGTGCACCTTCCACCGTCTCGTCAGCGAAGATGATCGATTCACTGGGGCCGGCGGGAATACCTGGATCGATGACGTCGGCAAGCAGGCGCTTCGCCGCCACGACATAGGGGCTACCCGGGCCCAAGACCTTGGCGCATTTCGGCACCGTCTGCGTGCCATAGGCAACCGCAGCGATACCCTGGGCGCCGCCACATTTATAGACCTTCTCGACACCGGAGAGACGGGCGGCCACCAGGGTCGCCGCATCGATCTTGCCATCCGGGCCGGGAGGCGTGATGACACAGATATCTTTGACGCCAGCAACGACGGCCGGCACGGTGGTCATCATGACGACGCTGGGGAACGAACCCTTGCCGCGCGGCACATAGCAGGCAACCGACGGAATGGGGCGGAAGCGATCGCCAGCAAAGGCGCCGGGGCGCATCTCGTGCAGCCACATCTCCTCCGGCTTCTGGTCGGAATGGAACTTACGAATGTTCTCGACCGCAAATTCGATGGCGGCGATGACTTCCGGGTCCACGGCCTTGAAGGCCGCGTCGAAGTCGGCGGGCGTCGCTGCGATCTCGTTCGGCTTTACCGGCGATTTGTCGAATTCGTTGGCGAAGCGCGCCAAAGCCACGTCACCTTCGGCGCGCACGGCATCGATGATCGGGCGAACGCGATCAAGGAAGGCACCGAGATCGCTCTCGCTACGCTTCAGCAGATTGGCACGTTCAGCAGCGCTGAGGCGTGCGAGCTCGTGCAGATTGACGCTGCGGGACATTGCAGCCTCTCCATTCGGTCAAATTGTTCGGAAATCAGATCGAGGCAAGATAGCCACCGTCGATCGGCATGTAAATTCCGGTGACATAGGCGGCGGCGTCGGAGGAGAGGTAAATCGCCGCACCCACCAGATCATCGAGCTTGCCGAAGCGCCCCAGCGGGATCTTCTGCAGCATGGCGGCAGCCCAATCCTGGTTCTCATAAAAGACATCGGTGAGCGCGGTGCGGAAATAGCCTGGCCCCAAGCTGTTGACGCGGATGCCGAGCGGTGCCCATTCGGCGGCGAGCGCCCGGGTCATGCCGAGAAGGCCGCTTTTCGATGAACCATAAGGTACTGCTGTGGGCACCCCAACTTCGGAGGTGAGCGAGCACATATTGAGGATCGAACCGCCCTGCCCGCCAGCCTGCATCGCCTTGGCCGCCGCCTGCGCACAGAAGAAAGCACCCTTCAAATTGGTGTCGAGGATGCGGTCCCACAGCTTTTCGTCGACATCGAGCGAGGGGCGCACCTCTTCAATGCCGGCATTGTTGATGAGGATATCGAGCCCGCCCAACGCTTTCACTGCCGCCCCAACCCCGGCATGACAGGCCGAGACCTCGGCCACGTCCATGGCGATGGCGACACCTTTCCCGGAGAGGCCCGCCATCGTCTCGGCGAGGCTCGCTTCCTGCCGCGCACCGACGGCGACCGAAGCACCGGCCTGTGCGAGGCCGATGGCGATGGCCTGGCCGATGCCGCGGCTGGCGCCGGTGACGAGGGCACGCTTGCCGGCAAGGCTGAAGCGGGAAAGGTCGACTTGCATGGGACACTCACGCTAGATATCGAGGCGCCGCAGCATAGCCGAAAAGAACCGCCTGTCATGCCCATCACCGCCCCTTCTCTCACCGCAGAGGCCCGCGCCAGGGCGAAATCAGGCGACCTTGCCGGCGCAGGAGAGATCGTCGCGCGGCTGCTGCAGGAAAAGTTCGCCCTTTCGGCCCAGGACATCCGCATCAACGTCGATATCTACAGCCTCAATTCGCTCAACGGCTTCTTCACGGCGGCGGACAAGCCGTTCTTCTTCAAATTCCACCAGGAGGAAAATGAGGAAGCGATGGCCGGAGAGTATTACCGCGCCGGTTTGCTGGCCGAAGCCGGCCTGCCGGTCGACCAGCCGCTGCATGTGTCGACCGAACCCGGCGAGCAGATCCTTGTCTATCGCCACCGCAACGACCGGCGCTTTGCCGATGTGCTGAGGGAACTTGATTTCACCCAGGATCAAGTGGCCATCTCCCGGGCCGTCAGCGCCGAACGGCGGCTCAATGAAGAGTTGATGACAGTCTATCGCCACACACTGCATCCGATTACGGCCGAACAATCTGCGGCCGAGCCGATCCACCGGCTGTTTCATGCACGCCTGGTGGATGCGGATGCACCGGGTGAGATCGGCGGACGCTTCGGGAGCTTCTATCGCGACCAGGTCTTTGCGCTGCCTGGCGAAACCTTGAGCTGGGCAGAGCTGCGATCACTCCAGTTCGAGGTGAACGGCGTGCGCTATCACGACAGCCTGGGGATCTTGTTTGCGGAAGCCTTTGAGATGTTGTCCCCAGGCCATTTTGCCGGCGGTGGCGGCATTACCGCCCATGGCGACGCGCATAATGCCAATGTCTGGTATGAGGACCGCCCGGCGGGCGCCAAGCTGGTGATGTTCGATCCCGCTTTCGCCGGCCGGCATGTGCCGGCACTACTCGCCGAAGTGAAGACAACCTTTCACAACATCTTTGCCCATCCGCTCTGGCTATATGATGCCCCGGCAGCGGCGGAGACTTTCCAGGCACACGCCAAGCGGATCGGCGACGTGCTGCACATCGAAACCGATTGGCGCCCGAGCCCCGTGCGTCTTGCCCTGCTGGAGGCGAAACGCGATCTGTTGTGGCGGCCGCTGCTGGGCGAACTCCACACACGCAGGCTGCTGCCTGCCAATTGGCGGCGGGTCGTCCAGCTGGCGCTCTTCCTATGCCCGACGCTGGTCATGAATCTGCGTGCCGGCGCGGGCAGCCATAACCCGGTTTCGTCGGCGATCGGCCTTGCGACCGCAATTGCCATGGGGAGCGATCCTGTGGCAGGAATGGGGTTGCTTTCATCATTCTTCGGCGAACTCACACCGAATTCGCCGAATTCCCGCTAAGCGCCCCGGATCACGGGAAAGTTTTAAGCGCGGATGCTTGACATTCCGGCATTAAGTAATATTCTCTAGTTACCCTATAGAGATTTTAGAATGCTGTCGCAAAAAGCCAAATACGCCATGCGCGCCTTGCTCTACCTCGCCAAGGCAAACTCCGACGAACCTGTTGGAATCGCTGAGATTGCCGCCAAGCAGGCAGTGCCCCGCAAATTCCTGGAGCTGATCCTGCTGGAGCTCAAGCGGAACGGTTTCGTGCAGAGCTTCCGTGGCAAGCATGGCGGCTACGCCCTGGCGAGAGCGCCTGAGGAAATCCATTTTGGCGACGTCATCCGCCTGATCGACGGGCCGCTGGCCGCCCTGCCCTGCGCCAGCCTCACGGCCTATCGCCGCTGCAGCGATTGCGAAGACGAGGCGACCTGCGTCATCCGCCGGATTCTCAAGCAAGTACGGGACGCCTCCTCCGGCATCTTGGATCGAACCAGCCTCTCCGACGTTCTCGACGGGCGTGCGGGGGAACTGGTCATGGGCGACGGCATTTGACCGATGGTCCATCAGCTAATTCACAGCACGACGCCGTAAATACATAAAGGTTGCGGTAAATATCTCCGCCCTGTATTGGCCTTTGAGTCATGGGGCCAGGATGGTGCATGACATTGGGCCAGTAGGCCTGCGGGATCAGGGTGAAGGATGTCGGCACGCGCTGGAACATGGGGAAGCTGGAAACGCGCAAGCGTCCTGCCGGGATTCAGGCTGACGCTCGGCTATACCTTGCTCTATCTCGGTATCATCGTTCTGCTGCCGCTGGCCGCCCTTGTCCTACGCCCCGCCGAACTGGGCCTCGTCGGCTTCTTTGAGACCGTCAACACACCGCGAGTCCTCGCATCCTTGCGCGTGAGCTTCGGGACAGCCGCGATTGCAGCCCTCATCAACGGCGTCTTTGGCCTGATCATCGCCTGGGTACTGGTGCGCTATCAGTTTCCGGGCAAGCGCCTGATCGATGCCTTCGTCGATCTGCCTTTCGCCTTGCCGACGGCGGTGGCGGGCATTGCCCTGACGACGCTCTATGCGCCCAACGGTTGGGTTGGCGCCCTGCTGACGCCCTTCGGCATCAAGGTCGCCTTCACGCCGCTCGGCATCGTCATCGCCCTTATCTTCATCGGCCTGCCCTTCGTCGTACGCACGGTGCAGCCGGTGCTGCAGGATTTCGACAGTGAGCTTGAAGAAGCCTCGGCAAGCCTTGGTGCGTCACGGTTGCAGGTCTTCGGCCTGGTCATCCTGCCGTCGATCATGCCGGCGCTGCTCACCGGTGTAGCGCTCGCCTTTGCGCGCGCGGTGGGCGAATATGGCTCGGTCATCTTCATTGCCGGCAACATGCCGATGAAATCCGAGATCGCGCCGCTGCTGATCGTCAGCAAGCTGGAGCAGTTCGATTATGCGGGTGCGGCCGCCATTGCCGTGGTGATGCTCGCCATTTCCTTCATCATGCTGCTGATCCTCAATCTCATCCAGCGCTGGGCGCGCCGTCACGAGGATAGCGACCGATGAGTGCCGGCACGCGTACCAACAAGCTGACCCTGCGCGATCCGGCGCTCGTGCGCTGGGTCTTGATCGGCCTCGCCCTCGCCTTCATCGGGCTGGTCCTGTTTCTGCCGTTGATCCTGGTCTTCCTGGAGGCGTTGCGGCATGGCCTTGGCGCCTATTTCGCGGCCGTCACCGAAGAAGACGCGCGGTCGGCCATCCTGTTGACGCTCGAAGTCGCGGCGATCTCCGTACCGCTCAACGTCGCTTTCGGACTGGCCGGTGCCTGGGCCATCGCCAAGTTCGAATTCCGCGGCAAGAGTCTGCTTCTCACGCTGGTCGATTTGCCCTTTTCCGTCTCGCCGGTCATTTCGGGCCTCATCTATGTGCTGCTTTACGGTGCCCATGGCTGGTTCGGGCCGACACTCGACGCCTGGGGGATCAAGCTCATTTTCAATGTGGCCGGCCTGGTCTTGGCAACCATCTTCGTCACCTTCCCCTTCGTCGCCCGCGAACTCATCCCCTTGATGCAGGAGCAGGGCACGGAAGAGGAGGAGGCCGCCATTTCCCTCGGTGCCAATGGCTGGCAGACGTTCCGGCTGGTGACACTGCCCAACGTCGCCTGGGGCCTGCTCTACGGTGTATTGCTGTGCAATGCGCGTGCGATGGGTGAGTTCGGCGCGGTTTCGGTGGTGTCGGGCCATATTCGCGGCCAGACCAACACGATGCCGCTACATGTCGAGATTCTTTACAACGAGTACGATTTCGTCGGCGCCTTTGCCGTCGCCTCGCTGCTGGCCTTGCTGGCCCTGGTGACCTTGGCTGCCAAATCCTTCCTCGAATGGCGTTATGGCGATCGGCTCAGCGCCGGCCGCGCACATTGAGGCGGGGCACATTGACGCCAAAGGAGAGCATCATGGGCTTGCAGGCACAGGGCATCGTCAAGACCTTCGGCACGTTCAAGGCGCTGGGTGGGGTCGATCTCGACATCCAACGCGGCGAATTCGTGGCGCTGCTGGGGCCGTCCGGTTCCGGCAAGACCACCCTGCTCCGGATCCTCGCCGGCCTCGACGCGCAGGACGAAGGCCATGTCCTCTTCAACGATGAGGATATGAGTGGGCGCAAATTGCGCGACCGCCGTGTCGGCTTCGTCTTCCAGCATTACGCCCTCTTCAAGCATATGACGGTCGCGGAGAATATCGGCTTCGGCCTGCGCGTGCGGCCGTCAGTGGAACGGCCGACCAAGGCGGATATAAAGGCCCGGGTCGACGAATTGCTGCGTCTGGTGCAGTTGGAGCGCTTGGGCGATCGCTATCCCAGCCAGCTTTCCGGCGGGCAACGCCAGCGCGTCGCCCTGGCGCGCGCTCTTGCCATCGAACCTTCGGTCCTGCTGCTCGACGAGCCTTTCGGCGCACTCGATGCCAAGGTGCGCAAAGAGCTGCGCCGCTGGTTGCGCCGTCTGCATGAAAGCATGCAGCTCACCTCGATCTTCGTGACCCATGACCAGGAAGAGGCGCTGGAACTGGCCGACAAGGTCGTCATCATGAACCAGGGCCTGATCGAACAGGTCGGCACGCCGGAGGAGGTCTATCACAAGCCGCAGACCTCCTTCGTCTACGAATTCCTCGGCGGCGCCAACCGCGTACCCTGCGAGATCCGGGGCGGTGTCGTCCGGATCGGCAGCACCATCATTCCAGCGCCGCAGGTCGTCGATCTCAAGGACGGCCCAGGCACCGCCTATGTGCGGCCGGAGGAAATCAGCATCGGCGCGCCCAGCGGCGCTGGCGTTCCGGCCATCGTGCAGCATGTGTTCCGCGCGAGTCCACTTCCCCGGGTTGAAGTGCAATTGGTTGATACATCCCTGGCCCTTGACGTAACCTTGCCGCCCGACGAAGCGGGTGCAATTTTGGCAAAGGGGCAGCGCGTGACGGTGAACTTCTCGAAGTTCGACGTCCTGCCGGGGTAAATGGATCTTTCTGGCTTATTCGATAGCGATATTTGGATTCTGGTCGGCGTTCTGGCAATTGCGGGCTGCGGCTCAGGGTTCCTTGCCGGTATGCTCGGGGTGGGCGGTGGCATCGTCGTGGTGCCAGCCCTGTTTCATGTCCTAGGCGCCTTCGACGTGCCGCTCGATTTGCGGATGCATATCGCCGTCGGCACGTCCCTAGGCTCAATCGTACCCACTTCCATCAACTCGCTGCGCGCCCATAACAAGCGCGGCGCGGTCGATTGGCCGCTGTTTCGGCAGTGGGGGCCGTGGGTCGCAATCGGCGTCGTCTTGGGTTCGATCATCGCCAGCGATGTGCGCGGCGCTACGCTGACGCTCATCTTCGCCATCATGAGCATGATCGTGGCGCTCTATCTCGCGATTGGCCGGCCAGATTTCCACCTTACCGACAAGCTGCCTGGGACACCCATCCGGCAAGCGATCTGCCTCTTCATCGGCGGCGTCTCCGCCATGATGGGAATCGGCGGCGGCAGCCTTTCGGTGCCGACGATGACACTCTGCTCCTATCCCATTCGCCGCGCGGTCGGCACGGCTTCTGCCCTCGGCCTCATCATTGCCGTCCCGGGCACGCTGACTTTCATCGTCACCGGCCTTCATGAAGGTGGGTTGCCTGCTGGATCGCTGGGCTATGTCAATCTTATCGCCGTGCTGGCGCTGGTGCCGAGCAGCGTGATCTTCGCGCCAATTGGCGCCAAGGTCGCTCACACCATTCCGCAGATCATCCTGCGGCGCTGTTTTGCGGGCTTTCTTCTCATCACCTCCTTGCGCATGTTCTATTCGCTGTTCTGAAGGATCTATCCATGAAAAGTCACGCTTTCGGCATCATCGGCCTTGGGGTCATGGGCCAGGAGACGGCCGAGAATCTTGCCGCCCATCCGCGCTTTCATGTGGTGGCGGGCTTCGATCCTGCGAAGCCTGCCGTCCCTTTTCCGCTTCTGGCTGATGCCGCAGCGGTCGTGAATGACCCACGTGTCGAGGCAATCTACACAGCGACGCCGCCGGCCTTCCATGAATCAGTCGTGCGCCTTGCCGTCGCTGCAGGAAAGCCGCTGCTCTGCGAGAAGCCCTTGGCACATACCATCGCCTCGGCCCGTGTGTGCTGTGACCTCGTGGCCAATTCGAAACTGCTGGCAGCGGTGAACTTCTCCTACGCGGCGCGGGACGTTGCGACACGCCTCACCCATGTGGTGAAGAGCGGCGCGATCGGCGATGTCAAAGGCGTGCACCTTCATGTGCGCTTCGGTTCCTGGCCGCGGAAGTGGCAATCGGGCGCCGGCGCCTGGCTGGCGCAACCGGCCGAGGGTGGCTTCACGCGGGAGGTAGTCTCGCACTTCGTCTTCCTCGCCAACCGGCTCTTCGGACCGGGCAGGATCATCGCCAGCAGCATCGAGCGTGGGTCCGCCGGGACAGAAACCAAGCTCGCCGCCACCATTCAATACCCGAGCGTCGCCTTTACCATCGATGCCGGTATCGGCGGTGACCGGGACGACGACAACCGCTTTGCCGTGAACGGAACAAAGGGCGAAGTCGCCATCGTTGATTGGAGCCAGCTCGACTATGCCGGCGATGCGGGTATCAGCCTGCCGCCCACTTCTCAGCTCGATGCCCTGGCGGATATGTTGGACGGCAAGCCGCACCAATTGGCGACCTTCGCCGAAGGACTGGCGGTAGCGGAGCTTATCGAATCGTTGCTCGCAAACTGACGGAGGAGATGTACATGCCGCTCGATTTCACTGGACGACGCGTCATCGTTACTGGCGGCAGCCGCGGTATCGGCCGCTCGACCGCCCTTGCCTTTGCCCGAGCGGGTGCCGACGTCTCGATCTGCGCGCGTGGCGCCGAGACGCTCGAGAAGACACGGGGCGAGATCGCAGCGGTGGGGTGCATGGTTCATGCCGCCACCTGCAATCTCTCCGACGAAGGCGCTATCAAGGCCTATATCGGTGCCGCCGCCACGGCCTTGGGCGGGATCGACATCCTGGTCAGCAACGCATCCGGCATCGACAATACCGGTGACAGCTGGGTGGATTGCTTCAATGTCGATGTCATGGCTGCCGTGCGTCTCGCCGAGGCGGCGGAGCCACATATGGCGCAGGCGACGGATGCCGCCATCATCAACGTGACATCGATCTCCGGCATGATGCCGTCGGCCCGGGATCCGGCTTATGCGGCCGCGAAGGCAGCGCTCATCAACTTCACCACTTCGCAGGCGGTGAAACTCGCCCCGCAGAAGATCCGCGCCAATGCGGTGGCACCGGGCTCGATCGATTTTCCCGGTGGATTTTGGGATCGCTGCCGGATCGAAACCCCGGATGTATATGAATCCGTGAAGGCCGGCATTCCCTTCGGTCGTCACGGGAAGCCGGAGGAGATCGCCAATGCGATCCTGTTCCTGGCCTCGCCCATGGCAAGCTGGATCACTGGCCAGACCCTGGTAGTCGATGGCGGCCAGGTACTGCGGGGATAGACTCACTTTCCGGCATTGGACCGCTGCGCTCTCCCCGCTTATGATGCGGGCAGCCACGCAAGCGTTCTTGCCAGGAGAGAAACCTTGACCGCAATCGATGCCGACCATGAAGCCCTGATCGTCATCGACGTTCAGAACGATTTCTGCCCCGGTGGTGCCTTGGCGGTGGGTGGTGGCGACGAGATCGTGCCATTGGTCAACCGGCTGATCGACGCGAAACCTCATGTCGTCCTGACGCAGGATTGGCATCCGGCGGGGCATTCGAGCTTTGCCAGCTCCCATGCAGGTCAGTCGCCTTTTGGGTCGATCCGGCTTGGCTACGGCCCACAGACCCTGTGGCCGGATCATTGCGTGCAGGGCACGCGTGGCGCCGAATTCCATGCCGGCCTTGCCTGGACCAAGGCGGAGCTCGTTATCCGCAAGGGATTCCGCCCCGGCATCGACAGCTATTCGGCCTTCTATGAGAACGATCGCAAGACGCCGACGGGCCTTGCCGGCTATTTGCGCGATCGCGGCCTCACGCGGCTGACACTGGTCGGCCTCGCCACAGATTACTGCGTTGCCTATTCGGCATTGGATGCACGTCGTCTCGGTTTTGAAACCCGCGTCGAGCTCAATGCCTGCCGCGGCATCGATCTCAACGGATCGCTGCAGGCAGCTCTGGCCGAAATGCGCACGGCCGGTGTCGTGCTGGCGGCTTAAAGGCGGAAGCGCTCCTTGATGCGCTTTGCCGCCTGCTCCGCGGTGAGATCGCCGGTGTCGATCTCGAGATCGTAATGCCGGCCGGCATGGACGCGGTCGAACTGCCAGCGCGCCAGGCCGATCATGCGATCGCCGCGCGATTTCTCACGCGCCTCCAGGAGGTCGAGGCCGGCCATCACCCCCACCCAATGCACGCGATAGGGTGCCAGCAGGCGCCGGTATTCATCGGGCTCATCCCCTAGCATGACATCATCCACGATGAGGTCATTGCCGCGTGATGCCAGAGCGGCGATGGCGTGCCGCATGCCATCCATCAGACGCTCGATCACAGGGCCGCTGTGAATCGCCACCGACGGCTTGCCGTCCGCTTCCTCAATGACGAAGCGCATGCCGTCCGGATGATCGAAATAGGCCGGCGGCAGCATCTCGCAGAAAACGTCCATTGAGACGTGCAGTAATGGGGTCGGCGTGATTTCCTGCAGCGCCTTAGCGATCGACGTTTTGCCAACGCTTCCTACCCCGTTCAATATGATGATCCGGGCCGTCATTTGCGTACGCCGACGCCGACATAATGATGCAGGAGAGAGGGATCCGCACGCAGATGGTCAGGCGAAACCACTTCCGCCGTTCGGCCATTCTCAACGAAGGCCACCCGATCGGCGACATGCAGCGCTGACTCGACCCGCTGCTCGACCAGGATGGTGGCGACGCCCGCCTCCTTGAGCGTTGCCACGATATCGAGGATCTTGCTGATCATGATCGGCATCAGGCCCTCTGTCGGTTCATCGAGCAGCATCACCTTGGGCTCGAGGCAGAGCGCCCTCGCGGTGGCCAGCATCTGCTGCTCGCCGCCGCTGAGTGTCCCGGCGCGCTGGTGAAGCCGCTCCCGCAGCAGAGGAAAGAGGCCCAGCACGCGCTCGCGGGTCTCAGCACCTTTCGCGCGCGTCATCAACCCCACTTGCAGATTCTCATCCACCGTCAGATCGGAGAAAAGGCGCCGGCCCTGTGGCGTGTAACCGATACCCTGTTTCGGAACTTCATGTGCGGCCATGCCGACAAGATCGATGCCGTCCAAGGTGATGCCGCCGCTCCGCGCCCGGACCAGCCCCATGATCGCCTTCAATGCCGTGGTTTTGCCGGCGCCATTACGCCCCAGCAGGCATAGGACTTCACCCGGCGCCAAGTCGAGCGAGAAATCGCGCAGCACCTGGACGTGGCCGTAGAAACAATTGATGCGATCGACCTTCAGCATCACGTCCCCAGATAGGCGCGTTGGACGTCGATATTGGCCATGATCTCGGCCGGCGTGCCTTCGGCCAGCAGCCGGCCATTGCTCATGACCGTAATACGATGGGCAAGTTCCATCACCACATCCATATTGTGCTCAATGAGGAGGATGGTGGCGCCGCGGCCAATCTCCTTCACCAGCGCACAG
This sequence comes from Pseudomonadota bacterium, assembly GCA_016183985.1. Taxonomy (GTDB): domain Bacteria; phylum Pseudomonadota; class Alphaproteobacteria; order Dongiales; family Dongiaceae; genus Dongia. Next base: position 100,177 of record JACPDN010000015.1, read on the forward strand.
AAATTCGCAATCTCGCTTTCGGAGAGACCTTGTGTCGGCTCATCGAGGATGAGGAGACGCGGTTGCAGGGCCAGGCCCATCGCCACTTCGAGCAGGCGCTGATGGCCGTAAGCGAGTTCACCGGCAAGCTCAGTTTTGCGTGCCAGCAAACCAACTTTCTCAAGCACCATCTCGACCGCCACCGTGAGCGCGGCCCGCGGCGGATGGCGCCAGAACGGCAGGTCGCGGCCAAGCTGCTGCTGTGCCGCCAGTGCCACATTCTCGAAGCAGCTCAAATTCCGGTAAACGCTGGTGATCTGGAACGTATAGACGATTCCCTGCCGGACGCGTTCCCAGGAACGCAGACCCGTGATATCGATATCGTCGAAGCAGATCGACCCGCCACTCGGCTCGACCCGGCCTGAGATCATCGAGACGAAGGTCGTCTTGCCGGCACCATTCGGGCCAATGATGGCGCGAATTTCACCGTTCTCAAGCGTGAAGTTCATGTCCGCAACAGCCTGGATTCCGCCAAAGCTCCGCGCCAGGTTGCTGACCGCAAGCAAGGTCATGGAATCCATCCTTGCCCGCGCGCGCGCCAACTGCCGATGATACCTTTGGGGAAGAACAGGACCAGGACCAGCAAGATGGCGCCGACGACGATCATATAGCTGCTGCTGTAATCGCGCGCGATCTCGATCAGATAGAACATGAGCAAAGTACCGATGACGGGGCCGGCCACCGTGCCGACACCGCCCAACAGCACCCAGAGCAGCGGATAGATCGAATAGGGAATGGCCGCAAAGCTCGACCCGACATAGCCAAAGAACAGGACATAGGCTGCACCGGCCGCGCCCGACAGCAGGCCAGAAACGCCGAGCGCCGCCAGCTTGTAGCGGCGAACGTCGTAGCCCAGCATGCGCGTGCGCTCCTCATTCTCCCGGATCGCGATCAGGACGCGGCCAGCAGGAGAGAGCACAACCAGCAGCATGACGGCCAATGCGCCTGCGAGCAGGAGCCAGGCGAGATTGTAGCGGATGGCCGGGTTGGTGAGGTCGATGACGGTGCCGAACAGCGCGAAGCTGCGCGCCGCCTGGGTCAAGGTCAGACCTTCATCGCCATGCGTGACGTCGTTGAAGTAGAGGGTCGTCAGGAAGGCGGCCTGGGCGAACATCATGGTGACGATCATGAATGCAACGCCGCTGGTGCGAAGCGCCACCAGGCCGACCAGCACGGCCAGAAAAAGGCCGGCAGCGGCGCCAGCGATGAAAGCAACGACCGGGTTCCAGGCGAAGTAATGGACACCCATGCCGGCGCCATAGAGACCGGCAGCAAAGAACATGGCGTGGCCAAGACTGAGAAGACCGGTATAGCCGACGAGCAGGTTGTAACCCAAGGCGTAGACCGCGAGTACCATGATGCTGACGAAATTGGTGTGGTGATAGTCCGGCAGCACGAACTGGCAAAGCAGCAGCAAAAGTGCCAGCCCACCATGAAGCAGCAGAATACGGCGGGCGCGGAGAGCCGGGGTCATCGGACTTTGCCTCCGAAGAGGCCGTTCGGACGGAAGACCAGCACCAATGCTACGGCAAGCGTGGCGATGATCTTGGCGAGTGTCGGTGAGAAGAAGACCGAGATGATGCCGTCACTCAGGCCAATGATGAAAGCCGCGACGATGGTGCCTTTCAAACTGTCAAGCCCGCCGATGATGACGACAACGAAGGAGAGCAGCAGCGGATCGAGTCCCATCAGGTAATGCGCCTGCTGCAGCGGCACGACGAGGACGCCCGCGGCGGCGGCAAGCATCGCCCCCAGGGCAAAGACCGCAGCATAAACGCGCTTTACCGGAATGCCGAAAGCCTGGGCGATCTCACCGTCGAATTGCGTCGCCCGCATGATCAGGCCGAATCTGGTGCGGGTGACGCCGTACCAGGCGGCAAGCAACAGCAGGATGGCCGCTCCCACCACAACCAGCTTGTAGCCGGAATAGCCGAACCAGGGGAGCACGATACGGAAATTGATCGGCGCGACGACCGGCCTCGCTTCGGGTCCATAGATGCTGAGCACCGCTTGCTGCAGAATGTAAAGCAGGCCGATGGTGGCAACGATTGTCGCCTCCGGCTGGTAATTGAGGCGTTGCAGCACGAAACGATCTGCGACAATCGCGATGGTGCCCACCAGCAGGGGAGCGACGGCCAGCGCCAGCATGAATCCCCAGAACGGCGCCTCCGGCACCAGGGATGTCAGCCACCAGGCAAGCACCGCGCCCAGCATGAAAAATTCGCCATGCGCCACATTGACGATACGCATGACGCCGAAGACCAGCGACAGACCAAGCGCCGTCACCGCAAGCACGAAGGCGGAGACGGTTCCTTCCATGATGGCAAGCAGCAGATGCGGGCCAAGGGACAAAGGAGATAAACCTCACATGATGTCGGCAGTCCCCTCACCCCAACCCCTCTCCCCGCAAGCGCGGCGAGGGGCTAATGCGAAGGCTCCCTCGCCCCGCGACAGCGGGGAGAGGGCTGGGGTGAGGGGTTTCAGAGCGATTGCTTGGTGTAGTCGGTGTCGTTCTCGTACTGGCCGTCCTCGATCGAGGTCTTATGGACGACATTGAGCTTGTTGCCCTCGACCTTCGAGATGAATTGGTGGCCGTAGCATTGATGCCGCTTGCCGTCGAAGAGCTTGTCGCCCTGCGGATGCTCGTTGCCAGCGGCAAAGCTGGTGAGCGCTTCCGTCGCTTCGATGAGCTTGGCTTTGTCGGCAGGGCCCTGATAGCCGCTCGCCTCAATCGCCTGCTTGATGACGTAAAGCGTCTCCCAGCAGCCGAACATGTGGGAGAAGGTCGAGATATCTTTGGCATCCGCCGTGCTGGCGCCGTTGCCATCGACGCCGACATGTTCGCGGTAGAACTTGTCCTCCGCCGATTGATTGGCGCCGGCATAGCGCGGGAAGGCTTCCCAGAAATAGGTGCCGTCAAGGAATTCGAGTCCCGGACTGGCGAGGTCGACAGCTTCCAGCGAATCGATGAAGCCAAAGATCTGCGGCCGTTGCGACCCGAAATGCTCACCCATCTCCTTGACGAAGGTAAGGACGCCCGGCCCAACCATCACGTGATAGATGACCTCGGTCTCAGCCGGGATCTGCGGAAAGTATTTTGTATACGACGTCTCGGTGGGTGGGATCGGCAGCAAGGCTGCGATGCTGCCGCCCTGCTTCTCGATCGCCGCGGTGAAGAAATCGCGATGGTCATGGCCGAAGGCGTAATCGGGGAAGATCATCGTGACCTTCTTCCCAAGATTGCCGGCGATCCAGGGCGCCATTGAGCTCACCTGCGAACGAACGTCGGTGATGCCGGGCTGGAAGACATAGCGATTGAGGGCGCCGGAGGCGACGTGATAACCCTCTGAGACCACGAAATAGGGCATTTTCAGCTCACCCGCACGCGGCGCCGAGCCGATGACGACATGCGAGAAGAGCGTTCCGAAAACCAGATCGACCTTGTGCTGGCTGGCGAATTTCTCCACCACTTCGGCGCCACGCTTGGGATCGGTCCCATCGTCTTCGGTCACGATCTCAACCTGCCGGCCGGCGATGCCGCCGGCAGCGTTGATCAACTTCACCGCCGCCTGGGTCGTGCGGTCGTACCAGCGGCCATAAGCGGCGCCGATGCCGGTCGAATGCAATTGGAAGCCGAGCTTCAGCGGCTCGCTGGTCTGCGCCTGGGCATAACGCACATAGCCGGGGGCGAGCCCCAGGGCACTTGCGGCGCCGATGGTCTTGATCGCGGAACGTCGGGTGATGAGACTCTTCTTTGCGCCGGAACGCGGCGTCTTCTGATTCATCGCACTACTCCCTGTCGTGAGTGATACCCAGAATCGATAAGCCGTAGAGATTGTGCCGGTCTTATGGCGACCGTTTGCACACAAATGATGCCGCAACTAGAACACGACAGCCGGCAAAACTCAATATGCGAGGCTCAGCCAATATTGGGCGCCGCCAGCAGCCAAAGCCCGAACAACGTATAGAGCACCATCAAGGCGGCAAGCGGCACTTGTGCCAGCGCTGCCCGCGTGCCACTGCCGGCCATACGCGCATTCAGCAGATGCGCCACGGCCACGGCAACGATGTGACCGATGACCACGGCGCCCGCCTGCAGCGTCCAAATGACCGCGACTGCTGAATAATTGTTGAGCAGCGAGGCGCTGACGAAATTGGCCGGGAGGTCGAGCGGGTTCCAGCCCTGCGCCAGCGGATCGCCATAGATCTCGACCACATATTGCAGTTCGAGAATCAGTGATGTGAGGTAATGAGCGAAGTGATAGGCGAGCGTGATCGGAATGATGCTGATGACAAGCGTGCCGGCAGCATCCTTCAGCCGCCATGAGCCGCTGACAATGCGCCCCAGCAGGATGCTCGCCGCATAGGCAGCGACGATTGCCAGCCATAAACCGAAGAGGCCGACGCTGTTGCCCGTCACCACGGCACTGCGCCCCGGAAATTCCAGCGGATTGATGCCGATCCATTCCAGCCAGCGGAAGGTCCGGCTGAGGCCGTCAAATGAAACAGAGCCAAGCGTCATCAGCAGGAAGGCTGTGCCGCTGAGGCTGAGCGCCTCCAATTGGAAGAGCCGCGCGCCGGGAAATACCAGAAAAATCTGCCGCCGCGCCGGATCGTTCGGTATGGGCCGCGGATCGACTGGCGAGAGGTGAGCAAGCAGCCGCAGGAAGATGGTGAAGGGATCACCACGCGCCAGCCACGCCCTTTCGCCAAAAAGAACCATGCCGGCCATAGCAACAGTGAAATAAGCGAGCACAAAATGGGCGAGCCGGGCCGGATCGTCCGGGGCGAGGTCAATCAGTTCCAGCCAGGCAAAACCCCCGAAAAGAACGATGGCCGGGGTGCAGCCAAGCCATGCAGGATAGGCAAGGAGCGGCTCCGTCGCGCCGATGAAGCGCCGCAGCGCCCGCGCCGGAGCAATCGCCGGATTGAGAAAATGCCAGAGATCGCCGCAGATCGCCTGGACGAAGACGAAGCTGCCCCACCACACGGCCCAAATCGTCACCGGTAGCGGATTGGCGCGCGGATCGCGGCTGCCGAACAGCCCTGCCAGGATCAACGCGGCCAGGAAAATGAACGTAACGGTGCTGACGGCTGTCTGCGAAGGCCGGCGCACAGTGCCGAGAAAGCAGCCTTTCGACCACAGGTGCTGCAGATGGGCCGGCGGCCACAGGAAGACCAGGGCAAAGGAAACCAGCACGGCCGATGCCCCGCCCAGCACGAAATAGCCCGTCGGCAGCAGCAGGACGAGTCCGCTTTCACCCGTATGCGCCATGGCAGGCCAGGCGAGGGTAAGGCCGATCGCTGCTATCAGCACGGCGGGGTATTTGGCTCGAATCATATGAGGATCCGTAAAAAGGGCGCCATTCTTCAGGTGATTCTCGGATAGGCGCAATCCTCATCTCGCGCTGCGAAGCCCCTTGACGCTTGGCCTCGTCAGCGGGACAATCATTTGCATACAAATGAATTCGCCAGCCGGCGGTGCTCTCGGCCCCGCTGTGCAGTGCCGTATTGGGAGCTATCGCGTCGCCATGTTTTTGCAGCCGGCATCGCTCAGTGCGGCCATCGACATGCTCTCGCAGCATCAGGGTCGGATACTCGCCGGCGGGACGGATTTCTTCCCGGCCTTGGGAGCCCTCAGCGAAACGCGGCCGATCATCGACATCTCCCGCGTGCCGGAGCTTTGCGCGATCGGCATGGAGGCGGATCTGGTACGGCTCGGCGCCGGGGCTACCTGGAGCGAGATCGTAGCCGCGCCCCTACCCACCGGCTTCGATGCTTTGAAAGCTGCCGCACGGGAGATCGGCTCCATCCAGATCCAGAATCGCGGCACGATCGGCGGCAACCTCTGCAATGCCTCGCCCGCCGCCGACAGCGTTCCGCCACTCCTCGCCCTCGAGGCGCGGGTCGAGATCGCCTCCCCGTCTCATCGGCGCGAGCTGGCCCTTGGCGAATTCATCCTCGGTAACCGTCGCACGGCACTTGAGCCCGGTGAAATCCTGACGGCGGTGCTGATTCCGCGGCGGCAGGCAGAGCGTTTCACCAGCCACTTCGTCAAGCTGGGCGCACGGCGCTATCTCGTGATTTCGATCGCCATGATCGCCGTCGCACTCGAACGTGCGCCTGACGGGGCGATTGCCAAGACGCATATCGCCGTCGGTTCCTGCTCGGCCGTGGCGCAGCGCCTGCCGGGGATCGAAAAGGCTTTGCTCGGCGCCCGGTCAGTTACGGACGTCGCAGGGGCCGTGACGCCCGGCAGGCTCACATCGCTGACGCCGATCGATGATGTGCGCGCGACAGCCGATTATCGGCGCGATGCCGCGGCGACACTGATCCGCCGCGCGGTACAGGATTGCTTCGTCAAGAGTGGCGAGGCTTGAGCGATGCAAGATAGCGCTGCCATCCCCTTCACCCTCAATGGCCAGAAGATCGCGGTCGCCGCGCCGGCCGAGCGGCGCCTCAGCAATGTGCTGCGTGACGATCTCGGCCTCTCCGGCACCAAGGTCGGATGCGACGCAGGCGATTGCGGTGCCTGCACGGTATTGCTCGACGGCGAGGCAGTCTGTTCCTGCCTGATGGCGGTGGGCCAGGTCAGCGGCCGTGCGCTGACCACCATCGAGGGCCTGCCGGGCAAAACACCCATTGCCGAAAGGTTGCAGCAATCCTTCCTGAATCACGGCGCCGCGCAATGCGGTATCTGCACGCCGGGCATGCTGGTGGCTGCAACGGCATTGCTTGCGGAGAACCCCAACCCCAGTGAAAAGGCCGTCAAGGACGCGCTAGGCGGCGTTCTGTGCCGCTGCACCGGATATCGCAAGATCATCGCCGCGGTGCTGGATGCCGGCAGCCGCCGTGACTCAGCGAGCCTTCCGGGTGCAGGTCGCGCCGTTGGCGCCCGCATCAACCGGTTGGACGGGCAGCGCAAGGTTGATGGCACGGATATCTTCGGCGCCGACGGACACGAGGCGAACGCGCTGCTGCTACGCGCGATTCGTTCCCCTTACCATCACGCGCGCTTCGCTTTAGGCAATCTCGATGCCTACATCCGCACGCATCCCGGCATCCATCGCATCTTCACGGCGACCGATGTACCGGGCGAGAATTGCTTTGGCGTGATCGGGCCCTTTGCCGACCAACCGGTTTTCGCGGTCAATGCGACACGTTTCAAAGGTGAAACCATCGCCGCGGTCGTCGGCGATCCGAAAGTCATTGAAGCGCTCGATTTGCGCCAATTTCCGGTGACTTGGGAAGAATTGCCGGCGGTCCTGTCGCTTGATGCAGCATTGGCCGATGGGGCACCCCAGCTCCACAATGCCCGTGACGGCAATGTGCTGGTGCGTGGCTGGGTCAAGCGCGGTGAAGTTGAGGCGGCACTTGCCGGCTCTGATGCCGTGGTCGAAGGCATCTTCGAAACCGGCTTCGTCGAACACGCCTATATCGAGCCGGAAGCCGGCATCGCACGGCGCGTCGGCGACCGCATGGAGGTACAGGCCTGCACGCAAGCTCCCTATATGGACCGCGACGACGTTGCAAAAGTGCTGGGCCTGAAGCCGGAGGACGTGCGCATCATCCCAACGGCGGTCGGCGGTGGCTTCGGCTCGAAGCTCGATCTTTCGGTACAGCCCTTTATCGCCGTGGCTGCCTGGCATCTGAAGCGTCCCGTGCGCATGGTCTATACCCGCCCGGAATCCATTGCGACGACGACCAAGCGCCATCCCGGCCGCATGCAAGTCAAGATCGGTGCCAGCAAGGACGGTCATTTGACCGCGATCGATTTCGCGGGTGATTTCAACACCGGCGCCTATGCCTCCTGGGGACCGACCGTCGCCAACCGGGTGCCGGTCCACGCCTCCGGCCCCTATTACGTGCCACATTACCGGGCACAGGCGCGCGCCATACATACACATGCCGTGCCGGCCGGCGCCTTCCGCGGCTTCGGTGTGCCACAGGCCACGATCGCGCAGGAACAACTCTACGATATGCTGGCGGAGAAGCTCGGCATCGATAAGCTCGACTTCCGCCTTATCAATGCGCTGAGGCCGGATCAGCCGACGGTGACAGGCCAGATCCTCGGTGCCGGCACCGGCATTCGCGCCTGCTTCGAGGCTCTGAAGCCGCATTGGGACCGCGCCCATCGCGATGCGGCCGCGGCCAATGCGACGTCGTCGCTTATGCGCCGCGGCGTCGGTGTCGCCGGCATGTGGTATGGCTGCGGCAATACTTCGCTACCCAACCCGTCGACGATCCGGCTGGGGCTGAAACCTGACGGACGTCTGGCGCTTCACCAGGGTGCCGTCGATATCGGGCAAGGGTCGAATACCGTCATCACGCAACTTTGCGCCGATGCCTTGGGGGCGCCAATCGACTGCTTCGATCTTCTCTCCGCTGACACGGATATCACGCCGGATTGCGGCAAGACCTCCGCCTCACGCCAGACCTTCGTCACCGGCAAGGCAGCGACCCTTGCCGGCGAGGCGCTGCGCCGGCAGATCCTGCGCCTCGCCAATGCCGGCGCCGATGCGCAACTGAAATTCCAGGGCGGCCGCGTGGCTGTCGAGGATCGCGGGATCGCGCATCCGATCGATCTAGACACCTTACCCCAGGACGCGCGCGGCTATGTGCTGAGCGCTGAAGAGACCTTCGACCCGCCGACCAGCCCGCTGGATGAGAACGGTCAGGGCGTTCCCTATGCGCTTTATGGCTTTGGTGCGCATCTGGTGGAACTCGCAGTCGATACCGAGCTCGGCACCGTCGAGCTCATCAAGATTACGACGGCCCATGATGTCGGGCGCGCCGTCAATCCGACGCTGATCGAAGGGCAGATCGAGGGCGGTGTGGCACAGGGCATCGGTCTTGCGCTGATGGAAGAATTTCATCCCGGCAAGGGCGAGAATCTTCACGATTATCTCATCCCGACCATCGGCGACGTGCCGCCGGTGGAATCGATCCTCATCGAGGATGTCTCGCCTGTCGGCCCCTTCGGCGCCAAAGGTATCGGCGAACAGGCGCTCATCCCGACAGCGCCTGCGATCCTCAACGCCATCGCCGATGCGACCGGTGTGCGCATCACGCGCGTCCCAGCGACGCCCGACCGTATCCGCGCCGCCATCAAGGAGGCCGCCGTCCGATGAGCGAAACCCAGCAAGCCTCCGCCGTCGACAGTACGGTCGGGCCAAAGATCGTCGACGGCAAGATCCGCTGCGACGCCTGTCCCGTGCTTTGCTATATCCGCGATGGCGCTACGGGTGCCTGCGATCGCTACGCCAACAAGGGCGGCGAACTGATCCGCATCGATCCGCATATCCTGCTGAGCCAGGCGTTGGCCGACGGCCAGGCCGTGGTGCCCTTCGGTGGCCAGATGTCGGAATGGGATGGCGATATCCTCCATGCCGGCGGCACGTTTGTCACCGCCATCGGCGCTGGCACGACCTATCCCGATTACAAGCCCGCCCCCTTCATCGTCGCAGCGGAAGTCGACGGCGTCGATATGGTGACCGTGGTGACCGAGGGCATCTTCAGCTATTGCGGCGTGAAGATCAAAATCGACACCGACCGGTTTTTAGGCGCGGAGCAATCGATCGTGCGCGCCCAGGGCGAAGCGGTCGGCCATGTGACCACCGGCGAATACGGCTCGCAGATGCTCTCATTGGGCGGCGTACATCATCTGACCGGCGGTTCGAAGAAGGAAGGCCGCATCACCTGCGACACGCTCCTTGCCCTCTGCAATAAGCAAGCCGTCGAGCTCGCCATCGAGGGCGGTGCCACCGTGGTCGTCGAAGCCGGCAAGGCGCCCATCGTCAATCAAATGCCTGAAGAGCGCATGCGTGTCGGATGCGGCTCCGCCACCATCGGCATGTTCGCCAAGCAATGGCAGGGCAAGGTCGACGAGGTGGTGGTGGTCGATGACCATATCACTGGCGTGCTGTCCGAACATCAGGCCGGCAAGCTCCTTGGCATTCCCGATACCGGCATCAAGATGCGCGGCCGCCGCTCGACGCCCGGCCGTTACTTCCAGGTGGCTGAACCCGGTACCGGCTGGGGTGGCACCGATATCTCCGATCCACTTTCCATCCTGCAGCCTTTCGATCCGAAGGTGGCGAAGCCCGGCCTCACCATGCTGATGGTGAGCACGACCGGTGAGCATGCGGGCTATTACGTGCTCGACGACAATCTGCAGCCCGTCGAGCAGGAGCTGCCCAAACCGCTCCAGGATTCGGTCGCCCGCATCAAGGAGAATTGCGAACCCGCTCTTTCGACCGTGCTCTTCATGGGCGGCGCCGGCGGCTCGCTTCGTGCCGGCGTCACCGAGAATCCCGTGCGCCTGACGCAATCGGTAAAGCGCGCCCTCACCTATGTGACCTGCGGCGGGGCGCCTGCCTATATCTGGCCGGGCGGTGGCATCACGCTGATGGTCGACGTCACTTTGCTGCCGCAGAACGCTTTCGGCTATGTGCCGACGCCGGCTTTGGTGGCGCCGATCGAATTCACCATGCGGCTTGAAGATTACGCGGCCCTCGGCGGCCATATGGATTTCGTGCAACGCATCGACACTTTGCCTCGCGACGGCTTCAAGCGGCAGCGGGTGACGCAGAATGCCGAGGCGCCTTGGCCACTCACCTTCCACAGCCGGGCAGACAAGGCGTCATGAGCAGCCGGCAACAAGCGAAGTTCCTGCCCGATGGGCGCCGCCTGCACCTGCAGGACGGCCCCATCGACCTCATCATCGAGGCGCAAGGATCCGATGCTGCCGTCACCGCCGCCTATGATGCTGCCTGCGACCGCTTTACCTCGCTGCTAGACGAACTCTGCGTCGAGCTGCCGTTGTTGCGCCGACCCATGACGCCCGAGAGTGCCGCGCCCCAAGGCCCCGTCGCCCGCCGCATGGCGGAGGTGGCGCGAGTCTATGCTGACCGGCATTTCGTCACACCGATGGTAGCCGTAGCCGGCGCGGGCGCCGAGGCCATCCTGGCTGCGATGACTGCTGCCTCTCCGCTCACCCGCGCCTATGTCAATAATGGCGGCGATATCGCCCTGCATCTCACCCCGGGTACGAGCTTCGAGATCGGCATGGTCGACCGGCCGGATCATCCGCGCCTCTTCGGCAAGCTCAAGGTGAGCGCTGACGACGATGTGCGCGGTGTTGCCACCAGCGGTCGCCATGGCCGCAGCTTTTCGCTCGGCATCGCAGATGCAGTGACGGTGCTGGCCACCGATGCGCCGACTGCCGATGCTGCCGCCACCATGATTGCCAATGCTGTCGATCTGCCGGATCATCCGCGCATCATCCGGGTTCCCGCAGACTCGCTGCAACCCGACAGCGATCTCGGGGCACGTCTCGTGACCCGTTCGGTGGGCCAGCTCACATCGCATGAAGTTGCACGCGCGCTCACGCGCGGCGTTCGCTTTGCCGAACAACTGCTGGACGTGTGCGCTATCCAGGCCGCCGCTCTCCATCTTGCCGGCGAAACCCGGCTTGTTCTCAAACACCCCCACCTGATGAGCCTCATCGGCCGACAGAAGGAAATGAAAATCCATGCCGCAGGTTGAAATCCGCAAGCGCCTCATTTCGGTCGAGGAGATCTTTCACGAAGGCGGCCCGAAGGCCAACAAACCGCTGCGGCGCGTCGCGGGTCTAGCCGTTATCAAGAATCCCTTTGCCGGCCGCTATGTCGAGGAGATCACCGGTTTCATGGAAGATCTGCGCCCCCTCGGCCTCGAGCTGGCGCGCGACATGGTGGAGGCTTTGGGCGGAGATCGCTCGATCGTCGAAGGTTACGGCAAGGGTATCATCGTCGGGTCGGCGGGCGAGTTGGAGCACGGTGCGCTGTGGCATGCGCCCGGCGGCTATGCCATGCGTGAAGTGCTGGGCGAGACCAAGGCGATCGTGCCATCGACCAAGAAGGTGGGCGGCCTTGGCGCGCGGCTTGACGTGCCGGTGACGCATATCAACGCCTCCTATGTGCGCAGCCATTTCGACGCGATCGAGGTGGGGTTGCCGGACAGCCCCCGCGCCGACGAAATGCTCGTGGCGCTGGTCATGACGACCGGCGCCCGCATTCACAACCGTGCCGGCGGCCTGAAGGCGAGCGAAATCAAGGGAGAGGATGGATTGCGATGAAAGCCGAGATCCGGAAGATCGTCACCTTCGTCGAGGAAACCCATCGCGAGATGGGGAAGGGCATCAATCCACCAACCCGGCGCGCGGCGGCGGTTGCCGTCATCGCCAATCCCTTTGCCGGCAAATATGTCGAGGATTTGACGCCGCTCATGGAGATCGGTGAGGAACTGGGCGGCCTCCTCGCTGAGAAAGCCGTGGCAGCGCTCGGCATCGAGGGTGGCAAAGCGGAGAGCTATGGCAAGGCCGCGGCCGTCGGCGAGAATGGCGAGCTGGAGCACGCCGCTGCCATCCTGCATCCCAAGATGGGCACACCGGTCCGCAAGGTGTTGGTGAAGGGCGCGGCGCTCATCCCCTCTTCAAAAAAGCGCGGTGGCTTGGGCTGCGTGCTCGACGTGCCGCTGGGGCACAAGGATGCGGCCTATGTGCGCAGCCATTTCGACGGCATGGAAGTGCAGATCAACGATGCGCCTCGCGCCAACGAGATCATGGTGGCCGTTGCCGTCACCGACAGCGGCCGCCCGCTGCCGCGCGTCGGCGGTCTCACCAAGGATCAGATCAAGGGCGAGGACGGATTACGCTGATGGCGAACCAGCCACGCACACGATCCCCCGAACTGACCGACGGTTACAGTCTTGACGATCAGATCGGCTTTATTCTGCGCAAGGTGAGTCAGCGTCACACGGCCATCTTTGCAGCAGCTTTCGGCAGCGATCTCACCGCTCCGCAATGGGCAACACTTGCCAAGCTGTACGAGAACGGCGCCACGTCGCAGAATCAGTTGGGCCGCCTGGTGGCACTCGATGCCGCCACTATCAAGGGCGTCGTCGATCGCTTAGGCGCACGCGGCCTCACCACCACCAGCCCCGACCCTGACGACGCACGCCGCGTCCTGGTGACTCTCACGGAAGCCGGTCGCAAGGAAGCCGAACGCGGCTTCCCTATCGCGGCCATGATCACGGAAGAGACAATGTCATCGCTCGATGCAGGGCAGCGAGCGCAGCTGATCGCGTTGCTGAAGGCGTTGAGCTAGGTGCCTGCGGCCCCTACCCCAACTTCCCCTTCACCAGATCCGGAATCTTCGTTGCCGGCGGTGTGTTACGGCTGCGTTGAATGCGGGGCACGCCATCGATGACGACCATGCCGACGCCGGGGAGATCGCCGAGGCGAACCGATTCCAGCAGATCCTTGCCCGCCGAATGCTGCGCTTTGTCGAGGAAGACGAAATCCGCCGCCATGCCTTTCTCGATCAGACCGGTATCGAGCTTGCGCATGCGCGTCGTGTTGCCGGTGGCAAAGCAGAACGCCACTTCCGCGGGGACATCGCCCAGCGAAGACAGCATCGAGACCATGCGCAAGATGCCGAGCGGCTGCACGCCGGATCCTGCCGGCGCATCGGTGCCGAGAATCACGCGCTCCAATTGGTTCATCTCTCGCGCCGTGCGCAAGGTGAAGAGCGCCGCGCGCTCATTGCCGTTATGGACGATTTCGAGTCCGCGCTTGCAGCCCTCGCAGATGCAACGGATCTGGCTGTCGGGCAAGGCGGTATGGCCGCCATTGATGTGACCCACCACATCGGCATCCACTTCCAGCACGATATCCTTGTCGATGAGGCCAGAGCCGGGAATGGACGGGCCGCCGGTATGGATGGTGGATTGAATACCGTATTTCCTGGCCCAGCTCGCCATCTTATGCGCCGTCGGTCCGTCCTTGACGCCGCCGAGGCCGATCTCACCCAGTAGCTTCACGCCGGCATCGGCGAGATCCTTGAAGTCCTGCTCGATCATGCCGGGTTCGATGACCGGCGCGCCGCCATGCAGCTTCACCCCACCCGGGCGGAAAGCGGCATAGGCACGCTGATGGAAAATCGCCATGGCCTTCAAGCCCACAATGTCCTTGGGCCGCCCCGGCATATGAACTTCACCCGCCGAGATCATGGTGGTCACACCGCCATGAAGCGATGAATCGATCCAGCCGATCTGGTTCTGGCGCGGCGTCCAATCGCCCGCCACTGGATGTACATGGCTGTCGATGAGGCCCGGCACCAGCGCCACGCCCTGCGCATCGATCACCGTATCGGCATTGTCGAGGTCGAGATCCTTGGCCTTGCCCACGGCGCTGATCTTGCCGTTTTCGACCAGGACCGCATCACCGGCGAGGATCGGGTTCTGGATGTCGCCGCTCAGGATCAGGCCGATATTGCGGATCGCGAGCCTGGTCGGCCCGGCGGTCCCGGCGGGTGCGTCATGCGCCATGGTGATTTCCCCTCAACTCTTTCGAAACTAAAGGCTATTTCCGTTTCCGATCTTAGTGCAGTCAGCGTCAAAGAGTCACGAGAAACGGTACCGGATCGGCTTTGACGGCTACCCTGATTTCGATATATACGAATGAACACAACGCTAATCCGGGGAATTATCCATGATCGCCTTTCTGACCCGCCGCTCTTTGATCGCTGCGACCCTTGCCCTCTCGACCATCGTCGCCCTGTCATTCGCCGCCAAGGCCGATGACAAGATCATCGTTTTCGCCGCGGCAAGCCTCAAAGGTCCGCTCGACGATGCCGCCGCTGCCTTCAAGGCTGCCAAGGGCGGCGATGTCGCCATCTCCTATGCCGGCAGCTCAGCTCTCGCCAAGCAGATCGAGGCCGGTGCCCCCGCCGATCTCTTCATCTCGGCCGATCTCGACTGGATGGACCATGTCGAGAAGGCGGCCCAAGTAAAGGAAGGCACTCGCAGCAACTGGCTCGGCAATACGCTGGTCCTGGTCGGTCCGGCCGACAGCGCCTCGACGCTAAAGATCGCGGAAGGCTTCGACCTTGCCAGCACCGTCGGCGACGGCAAGCTCGCCATGGCCGATGTGAAGGCGGTTCCCGCCGGCAAATACGGCAAGGCCTCACTGGAAAAGCTCGGCGTCTGGACCGCTGTCGCACCCAAGGTCGCCCAGGCCGAGAATGTTCGCACCGCCCTGGCGCTCGTTGCCTCCGGCGAAGCACCCCTCGGCATCGTCTACCAGACCGACGCCACGGCCGAGCCCAAGGTGAAGGTGATCGATACTTTCCCGGAGGACTCGCACAAGCCGATCATCTATCCTATCGCCCAGCTGACCGGCTCGAAGGCGCCGCTCGCCGCTGACTTCCTCCAGTTTCTGAAGTCGCCGGACGCGACCGCTCTCTTCGAGAAGGCGGGTTTCAAAATCCTGAAGTAGGTTTCGTGCTGTCATTCACCCCGGAAGAACTCGTTGCGATCCATCTCAGCCTGAAGATCGCCCTGGTGGCCACGGCGGCATCATTGCCGCCAGGCCTTCTGGTGGCCTGGGCGCTGGCGCGTCGGGACTTCTGGGGAAAGACGCTGCTCAACGGCATCGTTCATCTGCCGCTCATCCTGCCGCCGGTCGTAACCGGCTATCTCCTCCTCCTCCTTATGGGCCGCAAGGGCCCGATCGGTTCCATTCTCGATCAGTATTTCGGCATCGTCTTCGCCTTCCGCTGGACGGGTGCGGCCCTCGCTGCCGGCATCATGGGATTTCCGCTGCTGGTGCGCGCCATCCGGCTTTCGATCGAGCTTGTTGACCGGCGCCTGGAACAGGCAGCCGTCACGCTGGGCGCTGCACCTATCTGGGTCTTCATGACCGTCACTTTGCCGCTGGCGCTGCCTGGCATCATCGCCGGCACGATCCTCTCCTTCGGCAAGGCGTTGGGTGAGTTCGGCGCCACGATCACCTTCGTCTCCAATATTCCTGGCGAGACGCAGACCATTCCAACGGCCATCTACACCTATACCAATGTTCCCGGCGGCGAGACGGCGGCGATGCGCCTGGTCGTCATTTCCATCATCATTTCCATGGCGGCCCTTGTTCTTTCCGAACTTCTGGCACGCCGCGTTTCAGCGAAGGTGATCGGCGATGAGCGTTGAGATTTCCCTGCGCCATCGCATCGGCGCACTCGACATCGCTGCGGATTTCACCAGCGCCGCCGGCATCACCGCGCTGTTCGGCCGTTCGGGCTCCGGCAAGACGACACTTGTCAACATGGTGGCCGGGTTGACGCGGCCGGATTCCGGCATCATCAAGATCAGCGACAATATCCTTTTCGACAGTGCCCGCGGCATCAACCTGCCGCCACATAAGCGGCGCGTCGGCTATGTCTTTCAGGAGGCGCGCCTCTTTCCGCATCTCACGGTGAAGCAGAACCTCAATTACGGCGCCTTCTTCACCAAGGCACGGGACATGCGCCATTTCAGCCATATCGTCTCGCTGCTCGGCATCGGCCATCTGCTGGAACGCCGTCCCTTGCATCTGTCGGGCGGTGAGAGACAGCGCATCGCCATCGGCCGGGCGCTACTCTCCGATCCCGACATCCTCCTGATGGACGAGCCGCTGGCCTCGCTCGACGATGACCGCAAGGGTGAGATCCTGCCCTATCTTGAGCGCCTGCGTGACGAGGCGGAGATGCCGATCCTCTATGTCACTCACGCCGTACCAGAAATCGCACGCCTCGCGACCTCCGTCGTCCTCATCAATGACGGCAAGTCGATTGCCAGCGGCAGTGCCGCTGAAATTCTGGGCCGGCTCGATCTGCTACCCTTCACGGCACAGGATGAAAGCGGTGCTGGCGCCCTCATCGATGCCAGCATTTCGCGGCACGAGGTCGACGATCAATTGACGATCCTCGCCTCGCCCTTGGGCGAATTGCGCATTCCTGCCCTGGGTGCCGCCATCGGCACGCATCTGCGCGTCCAGATCAAGGCACGCGACGTGATGCTGAGCCTGACGCGCCCCACCGATATCAGCGCGCTCAATATCGTGCGCTGCCAGGTTACCGAATTGCGCGAAGACGATGGCGGCATGGTCAATGTGAGCCTCGAACGCGACGGCACGACATTTCTCGCCCGCATCACGCCAAAATCGGCCCGCGACCTCAAATTGGCGCCTGCCAAACCCCTCTATGCCGTGATCAAATCAGTCGCCTTCGACCGCCGCCTGATCGGGACATGGAATTAGGACTTCACTTCGAATTCTGGATCGAGCGGGATCTGCATGGCTGTCACCAGATGGTTGGTCTGGCCGGCGAGGCTGATGATCGCCATCAATTCGGCATGCTGCTCTTCGGTCATGCCCTTGGCGCGCGCAGCAGCGGTGTGGGAATGCACGCAATATGAACAGCTGTTCGCTGTCGAGACCGCGATATAGATCATTTCCTTGGTCAGCGGATCGATCGAACTCGGCGTCGCCATCACGGCCTTGATCTGGTCCCAGATCCGTTTCAGCAGCACCGGGCTGCTGGCCAACCCCCGCCAGATATTGTTGATGAAATCCGATTTCCTTGTGGCGCGGATGTCGTCATAGACCGCCTTCACCGCCGGATTCTTCTCAGCCTCGGCAATATTCGGCAGTTTCACGGTCGCCATGATGGATGTTCCTTCTTCAATGCACCGCTGCGTACATGATCTTTTCTTCTGTCGCGTCGGTCGGCGAGAACTCCTCGACGATGCGGCCCTGGCGACAGACCAGGATGCGATCGGACAGATTCATGATTTCCGGCAGATAGGATGAGATCACCACCACGGCAAGGCCCTGATCGGCCAGCCGGTTGATGAGTTGGTGGATTTCAGCGATCGCACCGACATCGACGCCGCGCGTCGGCTCGTCGAAGATGATGATACGCGGCTTCTGTATCAGTCCCTTGCCGATCACCACCTTCTGCTGGTTGCCGCCGGAAAGCTCGACGACACGCGCATTGTCATTGATCGCCTTGATGTTGAGCGTTGAGCGCCATTCGGCCGCGAGGTCGTGCATCTCGCGCATTGAGACATAGGCGTTCTTCTCGCGCCCCGAGGCCAGCAGGCCGGAGAACAGGTTTTCCGCGATCGACATGGTCTCGAAGAAGCCCTCGCTCTTGCGATCCTCCGTCACGTAGACGATGCCGTCTTTGACCGCCTCGCGCGGCACGTAATAGCGCACGGGCTCACCGTCGAGACTGATCTCACCACCGCGCAGGAAGTTGCGTTTGTAGATGCCGGAGACGACCTTGAACGTCTCGGTGCGGCCCGACCCGATGAGGCCGAAAACGCCCGTAATCTGCCCTTCGAAGATCGAAAACGAGTTGTTCCTGACCACGGCACCCATCGAGATATCCTCGACCGATAGCACCTTGTTGCCGGCGCCGCGGATCTTCGCCGCATCCCGCGATTTGCCATAGAGTTCGTCCGACAACGCGCGGCCGACCATGGCGCGGACGATCATTTCGCGGTCGAAATTCGCGGCGTTGTCGGTGATGACATGCTCGCCGTCTCGCATGATGGTGATGCGATCGGCATGGGCCAGCGCTTCCTCAAGCGCGTGGCTGATAAAGACGATGGACACACCGCGGGCTTTCAGCCGTTGCATCAACGCAAAGAAGTGGCGCTTCTCTTCGGGCGTCAATGTCGCTGTCGGCTCGTCGAAGATGATGACTTCGGCGTTGTGGTGTACGGCGCGGGCGATCTCGACCATCTGGCGCTTGGCCGCCCCCAGAGTCTCGACGACCGCCGTGGGATCGACCGGGAAATTCAGCGATTGCAGGAATTGTTGGGCGGAAATATAGATGCCGCGCAAGCGGTTGAGGAATTTCTCCTCACCCAGATAGAGGTTCTGCGCCACCGTCATGGAAGGTACCAGGCTGGTTTCCTGGAACACCATGGCGATACCATCCTGCAGCGCTTCGTTGGGCGAGGCGAATTTTACCGGTTGCCCGCGATAGCGCATTTCGCCGCTGGTCGCCTCGACAACACCCGCCATAACCTTGGTGAGGGTCGATTTACCCGCCCCGTTCTCGCCCAGAAGGGCATGAATCTCGCCTCGGAAGAGGTCGAAATCGATGCTCTTTACCGCCGGAACGCCGCGATAGGCCTTGGTGATCTGTCGCATCTGGATGATCGGATCCATTTTTATCCTTTCTGCGACAGGGACAGCAGGGCATTTCCACCCTTCGATCCGACCCAGATGTAACCACCGTACTCCGTTACACTGGTTACACCATGGCGCACGCCATTGGCGCGGCTGTGATAGGAAGCAACCGGGCGGAACGCCGTGTCGAGGCGCGCGACCAATCCATAGGAGCGCGAAGGCGACCAGGGCTTGTGAATACCCATGGTCTTGATGCCGCCGCATTGCAGCGGCTCCAGGAAACTGGTGCCGGAGGCAAGGCTTGGTGCGATCCAATAAGGCCGCGGCACGCCGGCAATCATGTCGCGGCGATAGGCATCCTCTTGCAGCACGAACTCGACCAGCCGATTGCGCGGGGCAAAGAGACTGAGCCAGGCACCACCGCCCGACGCTGCCGAAAGGCGTGCCGGATAGCCCGGCAGCTTTTCGAGGAGCGGCGTCACGGCGCCGCCTTTTATGCGCAGCAGGCGATGCCTCCAGCTTTCGGCGACGACGATGGAATCGCCATCAGCCAGCACGCCGTTGGGAAAAGCCAGGCCATCCGCGAGTTTGCTCGCAGCACCCGTCGCCGGATCGAGGCGCCAGACAGAGCCGTTGTTGTTCTTTGCCATAAGGTCGAGCGCCCAATCGCCCGGGCCATGCGTCGAAGAACCATTGCAGAGATAGAGCGTGGTATCGTCACTGAATGCCAGCGCCGTCAGGCAGGTAACGTTGTTCGGCAGCTTGATTTCGCGCTCATCGATAGAAAGCCGGCCATCCTCGAGCGCGACAGCAAGATGTCCTCCTGGCGATGCCGCCAAGGCGCTGATAACGGCATCGAAACTGCGCAGAACCGTGGCCGTACCGCCGCCCGGAACGAGTTCCAGAAGATCGTTGCCGGAGGTGAAGAGCAGCTTGCCGCCGCGGACAGTGAGATTGTCCGGCGCGGTGATTTCGAGCACCAGATCGGCGTCTTCCAGCTCCGCGTTCGGCCGGAAGGCACCATCGAGTGGCGGGATCGTCACGGCCTTGCCGCGGAAGAGGTCGAGGATGGGATCGAAGATCATTTGGCCCCTCCCCAATACGAGCGGATGCCGGTCCAGTCCGGCTTGGCATTGGGGAGCGGCAAGCGCCCGACCCGGTTGTTGAGAATGCCGCCGACGAAGAGCGCGCCCTTGTGCTCGCGCATCGACGTCACCATCGGGTGCGAAATGCCTGAGAGATCCCCCAAGGTCTCGACGATCTTGCCGGTCTCGTCGAATTTGACGATGCCGCCGGTATTGATATTAGGGAACAGCCATTCATCCTGCGGCAGACGTCGGGTCATGCGCTTGCGCATGCTCGGGTGGCGCAGCGACAGATCGTAGCTCGGCGTGCGCATACCGAGCCAGGCCATCCAGTAGCTGCCATCCGAAGCCCGGTTGATGTTGTCCGGGTAGCCCGGCATGTCCTTGATGACGCATTCAACCTGCCCGGCCTTCGGCCCATCGAACCAATAGCGATGCACGCGACAGGCCCAGGATTCGGCGAAGAACAGCGACTGCCCGCCATGGGCGATGCAGACACCGTTGGCATAGAGGTAGTTGTCGAGCAGCGTGGTCGTCTTGCCGGTCTTCGGGTCATAGCAAAGCAATCGGCCGGTAGGCCGGCTTTCGATCGAATCCAGCGCCCAATCATGGGCGTCATAGCGCTTGGTGGAATCGGTGAAGAAGATGCGGCCATCGGGCGCCACATCGCAATCATTGGGATCGCGCAGTCGAGCGTCATCGACGACGGAGGTCCAGCTGCGGCGGGTTTCCGCCGTCAGCTTCGTCACCACGCGATCGGGCGAGATCGAATAGAGCCCCATCGCACCAACGCAGGAGATGAGGTTGCCCGCCTTGTCGAAAGCAAGACCCAGCGGAAAGCCACCGGTATGGGCGAAGACTTCCGAGCGCTTATAGTCGGGCGCGAAGAAGCGGATGATCTCACCATGGCGCGTACCACAATAGAGATTGTCCTCCTCGTCGAGGATGACATCCTCGGGCCCTTCCAACTCGCCGAGACCGATGTAATGGGTCTGCGCCAGATTGTTGTTGAGCGCATAAGGCGAGCCGGAATTGGGCTCGGCCGATTGCGTCTCACCCATGCGCTGATAGATCGGCGCCACATAAACCTCGTTCAGCACCTTGTGCCGGTTCTTCAGCCAGCGGATATCGAGCGTGACGGCCACGGCTAGCATCAGTCCCAGCACCATCTGGTTGGTGCCGGTGCCAAAGCCTAAGCGAATGAGGCCGTTGGTCATCACCAGCACGATGACCGCTCCCATCAGGCCCTTGACGATCGAGCCGCGACCGCCGCCTAAGCTATTGCCGCCGACAACCGCCGCCGTGAGCGCCATGATTTCGAGGTTAAGACCCGTTCCCGGCCCCGCCCCGCTCAAGCGGCAGGCAAAGAGGAAGCCGGCGATGCCGCAGCAGATGCCGGAAATGACATAGGTCATGAAGACCGTCTGGCGCACCTTGATGCCGGCGTTGTGCGCCGAACGGCGCGAACCGCCGACCGCCAGGATATGCCAGCCGGGTCGCGAGCGCGTGAGTGCCACATGCGCAATGAGGGCGATGACGCCTGCCACGATAACGCTGATGGCGATGCCAAAGACCGTGCCGTCGCCGATGTAATCCCAGAGATCGGAGGTGACGTCGGAAAGCTGCACCTGCGAGGCGAAGCTCACCACCAGGATGTCGTAGACAGCCCGGCCGATGATGAAGGTGACCAGCGTCGTCAGGAAAGCGCGCAGGCGCACATAGCCGATGAGGAAGCCGTTGAGCGCACCAAAGGCGATGCCGACGGAGACAGCCGCGAGCAGCGCCACCCAGACCGGCAGATCGAAGATGAAGAGCGAGGAAACAGCCGCAAAGGCGGAGAGTGCGAAGATCGATCCCACGGAAAGATCGATGCCGCCACCCAGCATGACGATAGTAAGGCCCGTCACGACGATGGAAAATTCGCCGAGCTGCCTTGTGGAGTCACTGAGCGACGCCGGCTTGAAGAAGCCGTTGATGGCCGTGCCGAAGCCAGCGACGGTGATGACCAATGCCAGGAAAGGAATGGCGCTGTCCGTCCAGCGCTTGGTCAGAATCTCGCCGATCAGATGATCGGGGATGTAGTTATAGCGCCAGCGCTGCAGCGTTTCCCGTACCGACATGAATGTTCCCAGGGGATAAGACGGCAGCGCGGATGGCGCGGCACACCAGCCGCGCTGCCGTGAGATGTATGCTTACTGGGCCGCCGCCTGCAGTGCCTTCAAATCCCAGCAGGTGGTCGGCGTCAGATCGGCCTTCGTCCAGGCGCGTTCCAGCGTATAGACATAGGTCGACGCCGTACCGGGGGCGACGCCGCTCTGCAGCAAGTATTTCAGAATCGCGTTGATATCGCGCGACTGGTTGTGTAACTCGGTCATCACGACGGCGCTGAACGTACCGTTTTCCAGCGCATCGCAATCGACCTTCTCGCCACCGCCGGTGGTGACCAGCGCGATCTTGTCCTGCTTGCCGGCTTCGCGAATGGCGGCGGAGGTGCCGGTCGCATCACCATCCCAGAAGTCGATGATGGCGCAGACGTCCGGGAATTGCTGCAGCATGGTGGTGGTCACGTTGCGGGCGGTGGTCGCATCCCAGTTGGAATCGGGCTTCGCCACGACTTTGAAGTCGGGGTGCTTTTCCAGCACCTTCATGATGCCGGCATATTGATAGAGGCTGGAGGCATTGACCTGGTCGCCCTGGACGAGGCCGATCTGCTTGGTCGAGTTCTCGCCACAGGCCTTGATCGCCGCTTCGGCTTCGAGCTGGCCCAGGCGATCCCAATCGGAGCCGATGAAGGCATCGACCTTGTAGTTGACCGGGTTGTCGATGGCGACGACGTAGATGCCTTCCTTCTGCGCCTTCTTGAAGAGCTTGGCGTAGGAGTTGAGGTCGGGGGAATGCACGACCAGAACGGCCGGCTTCGGGTCCGACGAGATCGCCTCGGTGATGGCCTGGGCGCCGGCTTCGATGCTCCAGTTCGGGTCGCGGGTTTCGAACACGCCGCCGAAGGCTTCGACTTCCTTCTTGAGATAAGCCGCCCAGCCTTGCGCGAGGTCAAAGCCCATCGCCATCGGCACCATGATGACGCGCTTGTCCTTGAGCGCTGCCGCATAGGCTGCCGGCCCCGGATCTTCCTGCGCCAGGGCCACACTGCCGAAGGCAACAGCCGCCAAGGCCGTCGCCGCAACCAAGGTCTTCTTCAAACCGAACATGAGTCACCCTTTCCTGTCTAAGCTTGCCTATTCGTTTTTAGATATCGCCTTGCTGCGCCGTCTGTTCGTCACGCGGATTGAGGACACCGTCGATGATGATGGCAACGAGCAAAATCGTGGATTTGATGAGGTTCTGATAGAGATTGGGAATGTCGAGAATCGTCATGGCATTGAGCATGATGCCGATCAGCAGCGCGCCGACGATCACATTGCGCATGCCACCCTTCCCACCCGAAAGGCCGATGCCGCCGATCACCGCAACCAGGACGATGTCGTAAAGCAGCGTCGAATTAACGACGCGCGTATTGATCGAAAGCAGACTGGAGGCCGTGAGGATACCTGCCGTGAAGGCGATGAAGGCCGAGATCACGTAACGCAACAGCAGCATCGGCCGCACCGGGATGCCAAGATTGCGCGCCGCCATCGGGTTGTCGCCGGCGTAATAGACGTAGCGCCCCCATTTGGTGAAGCGCAGAAACAGGAAGGCGACGAAGACGATCGCCGTGAAAAGAAAGACCTCGATTGGAATGCCGAGCCAGCGGGTCTTGCCCAAGAGTTCGATCCAATGTTGCGGCGGCACCGGCACGGCATCCTGGGTGATGAGCTGCGAGCGAACGAAGCCGAAGACGAAGGCACCACTGGCCAGGGTTACGAAAATCGGCGGTACGTCGGCATAGGCCACCAGGAAGCCGTTTGCGAGACCGATCGCCAGCACCGCGGCCAATGTGATGACCAGCGCCATGGCCTGCGATGTGCCGTCGCCCAGCATTTGCAGATACCAGGCAACCGACATGGCCATGATGGCGACTGCCGAAAGATCGATCCCGCGTCCGATGATGACGATCGCCATGCCGACAGCGAGGATGCCGAGCACCGACACGCTACGCACGATGTTGACCAGATTGGCAGCGGTCAGGAACCCGTTGAGGGTTACCGATGCGATGATGAAGACGAGAACCGCAATCGCCAACACGATGCGTTCCTGGTCCAGGCGCGAAAACACGGAGCGGATTGTCATCCCGTCATGCCATTGAAAAGAGGCGTCAGCCGGTCTTGATCCGCCGGCGAAATGCCCCATGCCCCCGATAATTTTCCCGGATGAAGGCTAATACGGAGATGTTTGGAAAGTCTACTGATCATTTGTAAGACAAACGAAATACGCCCGAGCGCGGCACGATGCTGCGCCTCATCCGTTCGTTTATCCGCCAGCGGTTGGTCAGGGCGAACGAGGATAACTTTCGATCGCCCGCGGAAAGCTCAGTTATCCCGACCCCGGCCGCAGCAAGCCACGCGTCAGTGATGCGGTCGGAGCGCGCCTTGTGTGTTTACATAGATGGAATAGAGCGAGGTCGTGCCGCAGATGAAGAGGCGGTTCCGCTTAGGTCCACCAAAGCACACATTGGCAACGACCTCCGGCACGCGCACGCGGCCGATCAATGTGCCATCGGGGGCATAGCAATCGACGCCGGCGCCGGTGCTGGTCCAAATATTGCCGTGAACATCAATACGGAAGCCGTCGAATAGGCCAATCTGGCATTCGGCGAATTTTTCACCACCACTCAGGGACTTCCCATCGGCATTGACGCGGAAGCGGCGGATATGACGCGGCCCGTTCGGTACGTGGGTTGCACCCGTATCGGCGACATAGAGCAAGCCCTCATCCGGCGAGAAAGCGAGGCCATTGGGCTTCTCGAAATCAGTGGCGACGGCGGTGATATCCTTGCTGACGGGATCGAAGCGATAGACATGACAGGCGCCGCCGAGTTCGGACGGGGCGGCATCGCCCTCATATTCGGTGTCAATGCCGTAGCTGGGATCGGTGAACCAGATGGTGCCGTCCGACTTCACCACGACGTCGTTGGGGGAATTGAGCTTCTTGCCCTGGTAATGAGAGACCAACACAGTGCGCGAGCCGTCATGCTCAATGCGCGAGACGCAGCGGCCACGATGCTCGCAGGAGACCAGGCGCCCTTCCCGGTCGATTGTGTGGCCGTTGGTATTAAGTGCCGGCGACCGAAAAACCGAGACGGAGCCGTCAGTTTCATCCCAGCGCATGATGCGGTCGTTGGGGATGTCGGACCAGATGAGATAGCGGCCAGCCGCGAAATAGGCCGGGCCCTCGGCCCAGCGGCAACCGGTATAGAGCTTTTCCAGATGCACGCAGCCGCCGGCATAACGGCGGAAACGATCGTCGAATACCTCGAAGCTTTCGGTCAGCATGGCTCTCCCCTTTGCCCTGCCCAGTTTCGTCAGGGCCTTGGCATCTGCTCCCACCAAGGTGGCGGCAGATCATCCTTGAAGACGGGGCTGCCGATCAAGGAAATTGTCTGACTATTGAGCGGAGGCCTTGTCGGTGCGTCATCCAGAAATAGCCGGCAGCGGCTATCAGGATACCCAGGCTATTGGCAGCCTGATCGAGCGCCGAGGCTTCGCGACCGCCCAGATAGCCTTGCGCCAGTTCGATGGCAGCACCGAGCAGAAAGAGGAAGGCAAGGGCGGCGATTTGCCGGCGCCTGGTCTCGAAGGCCAGCAAAGCCAGGGTCGACAGCACGCCATAGGCGCCGGCATGCTCGAACTTGTCGATGATTCCCCCGCCCGGTGGCGCGAGGCTGGGGGAAAGTGAGCCGTAAATCACGGTGGCGATTGCCAGCATGAAGAGGCCGAGGCTGAGTGTGTGCAGATGACGCATCAGGCCGGCACGGCAAGGTCAGTGGTGTATTTGGCGTCCCAGGCTACCGCACTGTTGACGATGTCGACGATATCGAGATGTTGCGGCTGCCAGCCGAGCTTGTCATGGGCAAGGTCGATTGCGGCGTAGAGCGACATGGGGTCGCCCTCGCGCCGGGGCGCTTCGCTATGCGGCACCGGGCGGCCAATGGCCGCCTCCACCGCCTTCATCACCTGGCGCACCGATGCCGGCTTGCCGGTGCCGAGATTGAAGCGGTAGCCACGCGAACTGCCCATAATGAAGTTCAGGGCTGCGACATGGGCATCGGCAAGATCCGTCACATGCACGTAGTCACGCAGGCACGTGCCATCCGGCGTGTCGTAATCTGTGCCGAAGACGCGCAACGGCTCACTCTTCAACCGCGCTGCATGTACGGCCAAGGGAATGAGATGGCTTTCATGGACATGGGCCTCGCCGATGCGCAGTTCGGCATCGGCACCGGCGGCATTGAAATAGCGCAGGATGACCGCATCGATCTGACCGGCTTGGGCGGCATCCATGATGGCGTTTTCAGCGGCAAGCTTGGTGCGGCCATAGGGGTTGATCGGTGCCGTCGGCATATCCTCGCGGATCGGCAGGCTGGACGGCACGCCATAGACCGCGCAGGTGCTGGAAAAGACCAGCTTGCGCACACCGCTCCGCTTCATGGCCGCCAGCAGTGAAAGAGTGCCGGCGACATTGTTGTCGTAATAACGCAAAGGCTCGGCGACCGATTGCGCCACCAGTGACAGGGCCGCAAAATGGAGCACAGCCTCGATGCGGTGCTTCTCCAGCACGGTTGCAACCAGATCCTGGTCACGCACATCGCCCTTCTCCAGCGGCCCCCATTGCACCGCCCATTGATGGCCGGTGACGAGGCTGTCAAAGGTCACGGGCTCGAAGCCCATATTGGCCAGCGCCAGGCAGGTATGGCTGCCGATATAGCCAGCGCCGCCGGTGACGAGAACTTTCACGGCCTTGTCCTCCTAACCATCAATCTCTTCCACTCACGCATCGCACCGTGACCCTCAAATCGTCCGGGGACGGCCGAGGCTGGTATAATTGAAGCCGAATTGCGCCATTTCGTCCGGACGATAGATGTTGCGGAGGTCGATCACGACCGGCGCCTTCAGCAACGTCTTGACCTTGGCAAGGTCGAGCGCGCGGTAGCTGTTCCATTCGGTGACGATGACCAGCGCATCGGCCCCCACCATGGCCTGGTAGGGGTCTTCGCAATAGTCGATATCGGGCATGTGCTTGCGCGCTTCCTCGGTGCCGACCGGATCATGGGCCTGGATCTTGGCGCCGCGCTTGAGCAATTCCGGGATGATGACGAGGCTGGGGGCATCGCGCATGTCGTCGGTGTTCGGCTTGAAGGTCAGGCCCAGCACAGCCACGGTCTTGCCCTTCACATCGCCGTTGAGCGCCGTGGAAATGCGGTCGGCCATCTGCATCTTGCGGGAGTCGTTATAGCTGACGGTCGCTTCGACCAGCGAGATCGGAGCATGGGCGTCACGCGCCGTCTTCATCAGCGCCAGCGTATCCTTTGGGAAACAGGATCCGCCATAGCCCGGGCCCGGATGCAGGAATTTCGATCCGATGCGACCGTCGAGGCCGATGCCGCGCGAGACGTCGGTGACATTGGCGCCGACCTGGTCGCAGAGATCCGATATCTGATTGATGAAGGAAATCTTCAGCGCCAGGAACGCATTGCTCGCATATTTGATGAGCTCCGAGGTCTCAAGGCTGGTGAAGAGGATCGGTGTTTCGATGAGGAAGAGCGGGCGATAGAGCTGGCGCATGACGGCACGCGCTTCCTCGGTCTCGCAGCCGATAATGACGCGGTCGGGACGCATGAAGTCGCCGATCGCCGAGCCTTCGCGCAGGAATTCCGGGTTCGAGGCCATGTCGAACTTCGCCGCCGGATTGGCCTTGCGGATGATCTCGGCGACCTTGCGGCCCGTGCCGACCGGCACGGTCGATTTGGTCACGATGACCGTGTAGTCCTTGATCTCCTTGGCGATGGTCTCGGCCGCGGCATAGACATAGGTGAGATCGGCATGGCCGTCGCCGCGACGGCTTGGCGTTCCCACCGCGATGAAGACGGCATCGGCGCCGACCATGGCTTCAGGGAGATTAGTGGTGAAAGAGAGGCGGCCGCGCTCGGCATTGCGCTTCACCAGTGTATCGAGCTCCGGCTCATAGATCGGGATCTTGCCGGCCTTCAGCTGCTCGATCTTGCGCGCATCCTGGTCGACGCAAACCACGTCGAAGCCGAATTCCGAGAAGCAGGCGCCCGAGACCAGACCCACATAACCGGTACCAATGACCGCAATCTTCATACTTTCATCCTGTCTTCTGGGGCAGACTTCAGACGGCCGCCCGTTTGCTTATCTTTACACAGTACCGCCGAAGCGACGATCCCGCCGCTTGAACTCCACCAGGGCGGCCGCGAGATCCTCGCCCGAGAAATCCGGCCAATATTGCTCGACGAAGAGCATTTCCGCATAGGCCATCTGCCACAACAGGAAATTGCTGACCCGCTGCTCGCCGCTGGTGCGGATGAGGAGGTCCGGATCCGGGATCTCAGCGCTCGGCAGAGCCGCAGCCACCATGTCTTCGTCAATTGCTGATGGGTCGAGCCGGCCGGCGGCGACCTCCTCGGCCAGATGACGGACACCCGCCGTAATGTCGGCGCGGCCACCGTAATTGAGAGCAATGGTCAGGTTGAGGCCCGAATTATGCGCAGTGAGAGTCTCGGCCTCGCCGATCAGCCCCACGATATCGGCCGGCAGCCCGGCACGATCGCCGATGACCCGCAGGCGCACCCGGTTCTCATGCAGGCTCATCACATCCTTGCGCAGATACCCGCGCAGGAGGCTCATCAGATAGTCGACCTCGCGTTTCGGACGGCGCCAGTTCTCGGAAGAGAAGCCGAACAAAGTGAGGTGCGTCACCCCCGTCTCCCCCGCCGCCCGCACCACTTTGCGTGCGGCTTCTGCACCATAGTAATGCCCCATGGTGCGCGGCAGCCCGCGCTTCTGCGCCCAACGCCCGTTGCCGTCCATGATGATGGCCACATGGAGGGAAGCGGCGATCTCGTCGCCGGTGGTGATCTGCGGCTGCCGGGCCAGCGGCGTCGACAAATTGGTCAAGGGAGCTCCTTAGGGTCTCAGGTCAGTCGTGCAGGGAGCAGGTTTGTCGGAAAAGATGGCAGGATTGCGGATACCGCCGTTACGATTGCAGCGGCATCGGGGCAGTTCTGGGGGCAATTTGGGGACAAGAGCCCCGTCTGCCCAGCCGCCCGCCGGCAGTTCATGAAGAAAGCCACGCCGGATCAGAAGGCGTTGCGGGGCCGGATCAGCTCGACCACGGTCATCAGGATGATGCGCAAATCGAAGATGAAGGACCAGTTGTCGATATAATAGATGTCGTGATGGACGCGCGCCTCCAGCACTTCCGGCTCGTCCACCGCGCCGCGCAGGCCGTGCACCTGGGCCCAGCCGGTAATGCCGGGCTTCATGCGATGGCGGACCGCGTATTCGCGGACGATCTCATCGCACAGACGATTGCCAACCTGCATGCCAAGTGCATGCGGGCGTGGCCCCACCAGCGACATGTCGCCTTTGAGGACGTTAATGAGCTGCGGCAATTCGTCGATGCTGGTCTTGCGCAGGAAATTGCCGACCTTGGTGATGCGGGAATCGTTGCGTTGCGTCTGCTGCTTGGCTTCGAGGTCCGAGCAGTTAGTGTACATCGAGCGGAACTTGAAGACATGGAACTTGCGGTTATTGAAGCCCATGCGCGGCTGGCGGAAGAAGACCGGGCCGGCGCTGGTGACTTTGATGGCGAATGCCGAGAGCAGCAGAAGCGGTGAGAGCGCGATCAGGGCGCCGGAGGCGGCAGCGATATCGAAGCTGCGTTTCACCACCCGGTCGAGGCCGGATTGCGGCTTGCGGCTCACATTCAAGATCGGCGGATGGGCGTCACGAATGACCTGCTTGTCGACGCGGACGCCAATGAACTCCGGTACTAGGGCCACGTCGACCGGCAGGTGCCGCAGTTTGGCAAGAAGATGCAAGATCCGGTCTTCGGCATTCATCGGCAAAGCGACCAGCACCTTGTCGATGGCCGAGTCATTCTGGACCAGATCGACCAGTTGGTCGATGCCGCCGCGGACGGGGATACCCAGCAAGTCGCGCGGCACGCGCTGCAGACGATCATCGAAGATGCCGCGAACCTGAACGGAATCGGCATAGTCGTCACGAATGACGCGCATCAGGCGCTGCCCGATGGCGTCGGCGCCGAAAAGCACGACATTCGTGGCCAAGTGACCGGCAGCCTGCAGACGGCTGAGCAGGCCATAAGCCGCCCCCCGCTCAAGGGCAACGCCGAAGGTAGCAAACAGCGCGAAATAAGCTTCGACCGGCAACGCGGCGAGCGGCATATGAGCGCCGATCGGCGTGCTGCGGCCCAGCAAAGCTTCCAGCCCATAGGCGAAACCCGCCGCGAGGCCGGTAAGGAGAGCCGGCTTCAGGATGAATTCGGTTCGCGAGATCTTGGATATCCGCGAGAGGCTTTCCGGCTTGTAGGATTGCGCAAAGGCATGCGCGAGGAAAAAGCTCAGCGCCGCCGTTACGAAGAAATGAGGCAAGTTGGTGTGCAGTAATTCGACTTGCGAGTACAGTAATAGACCCGAAATCGCGGCCATTGCCGCGAAGAACACGGAAATATCACAGACCGCCAGAAGAATTCCGCCGAGCCGCGGATCGCGCGGGATGAGACGGACGGTGTTGAAGCTACCCGCTGCTACATCATTCGCGGGTGTAGCAACAACCTGACTGGAACGCATATTTGGAGCAATGTGCAGTTGCAGCATGGCGACACCTGTCATTCTCCCCTGAACAGCCGACCCCTCTCCCATTGAAGCATTAACCGGTGCTCTTTTTTTTGTATTTTTCATCACAATTTGCAGTCGGTTATGAGTAACTGAGCAATAGCCTCCTTCAGATCACCGGACGCTGCCCGACGCTTTATCGCAATAGCGAAGAGAGCGTATCGCAGTGCCGAAGGCGGGCCAAGAGTCAATTCCTCGGTCCATTCGTTTTTTCAACGCGAGCGATCATCTTCGAAGTCGCAGGCGATGGGTGTTACAAGCTTGGGAGAAAATCGCGGCTTTTGCTCAGAGACGTCGAATTATTTCCGACAAACTCACAATTACTGGGAAGTCGCGCATTCCGCGCGATTACTTTTTACGCAACACTGCTGACTGCTTGTGCAATGACGTTGAGCCAAGCAGAAACCTTGAGCGCACATCCCGGTTCCATGGCTTGCAAAAAAACATCGATGCCTGGCAACGTCCCCGAAATGTCGCACGCCACCTGCCTTGTAAAGGTTCATGAATGGGCCGGCCGTCCATGCTGAGCCGTCAATACCTGCCCATCCGCTTTAACCGCTGATTCCTTTACACACACGCTGCAGTGACATTAAAGTGCATGAGCCAGGGAACTAAGCTTGTCATTGATCCGTTTTTGGGCGCGCCTAAGTCCATCTCATGAGGTCGTCAATGCTGCGAAATCTCGCGCTGTCCCTGTCTGCCATTTTCATCAGCTTTGCCATTGGCGCGGCAAATGCCGATGACGGCTCCTATCGAATCAATGGCGGTGACCAGTTGCACATCGCCGTCTATGGAGAGCAGAACCTGAACCAGGATGTGGTGGTACAGCCGGACGGCTGGCTGTCCTTCCCGCTCGCCGGCAACATCAATGCCCTAGATCTGACCCTGCAAGAGCTTCAGGCCAAGATCGCCGATAGCTTGCGCCAGAGCCAGTTCTTCCCCAATCTGACCGACAGTGAAGTCACGGTATCGATGCTGAAGGCCGTCGGTAACTCGATTTCAGTCATCGGACAGGTCAAGGCGCCAGGCACCTTTGCTTTCGATACGCGCCTCGACGTATTGCAGGCACTTAGCCTTGCCGGCGGTTTGACGCCGTTCGCAGGCAAGGACGAGATCAAGATTCTGCGCCGGGATGCGGCCGGTAAGCAGAGCGCTATTCTTTTCGATTACTCTCAGCTGGAAGACGGCGAGAATCTCGAAAGCAACATCCTGCTGAGGGGCGGCGACGTTGTGGTGGTACCGCAGGCCGGATTCGGCTTCTAGTGCGGGGGATCGGGGGGACCATTGCACGATTGTAAGAGTATTCGGGGGCTATTCGTTGTTGGTGCCGCGTTGTTTCTGTTCCCGTGCCTGGGCAGTTCCGCCCAGGCACAGCAGTGGACGCTCGACACCAGCCTGTCGCAACAATTCCTCTATAGCGACAACCTGCTGCTTGGCCGGGATAATGAGATCGAGACCTTCGGCCTGGTGACCTCGCCGGTCCTGCGGGTAGAGCGCAACTCGCCGACGCTCAGCGTCTGGCTCGACGGCAAGTTCGACTTCAACGAATACATCAATCATTCGGAATTCAATTCGCAGGATCAGCGGATCCGTCTCGGCATCACCGACCAAGTGACCGAGCGCAGCACGCTGAAACTGGGCGGCAGCTTCGTGCGCGACACGACCCTGAAATCCGAGCAGGAACAGACCGACCGATTCATCGACAAGAAGATCGGCATTACCTTCTGGGACGTCCGCCCGAGCTGGTCTTATCTGCTCTCGCCGGTTGACCAGATGACGCTGGGCGGCAGTTACAGCTCGGCTACCTATGACGATTCGGAAAAGACCGATTATCAGTATTTCGGCGGCACGCTCGATTGGGCTCATCGCTTGAGTGAGATCGACCAGTTCACGGCCAATGTCGCCTATTTCCGCTTTATCCCGGACGAACCCGGCGATCGCAAGACCGATACGATCAGCGCCCTCGTCGGCTATGCCTACGACCCGTCTGAACGCCTCTCTCTTAGCGGCGCCGCCGGCCTTGGCTACAGCATCGAGAGCGGCCACAGTACCGGTGACGACGATGACAATAACTCCGACGGCGATGGCGGCCTCGGCTATCGCCTGAGGTTCAACGCCCGTTACGAGCTCGACGACCGCACCTCCGGCCGGATTTCGCTGTCGCATAATTCCGAGCCGTCGAGCGACGGCGACCAGAAAACCCGCAATCGCCTGACGATCGGCGTCAACCACAAGATGACGCCGCTTACGTCGCTGGGCCTCAACCTCGATTACGTCGACACCTTCGACTATTTGGGCATTGAGGACGAGCGGACCGATGAAGAGGAATCACGCTACGCGGCCGTCCGCCCGTCCATTTCCTGGGCGATCACCGAGGAGCTGAGCCTGGTTGCCGAATACCGCTTCCGCTACAAGCTCTATGACGAGAGCAATGACGAAGCGATGTCGAACTCGGTCTTTCTGACCTTCCGGTACGAGTTGCCAACCTGGGGTGGCTCGGAGGATTAATGAGCGCGTAGGGGCGCCACCATGGTGGCGGCTTGCGGTGCGATTTCTGCCCGCAAGACGTCCCAATAGGCGTTCTTTGCCCGCGCGACGCTGAAATCGGCAGCACGTCGCGCAGCCTTGTCTGCATAGCTGGCGCGGCGGTCGAGATCGTTCATGGCACGCAAACCCGCCGCCATATCCGCCACATTGTCCGGCGTTACCAGGATGCCATGTGGCGCATAGGTCACTGCATCGCTAATATCTTCACGTGCGACTTCGGCCAGCACCTCGGCCGGGCCGGAAAGGCAATTGGTCGAGACGACCGGCACCCGCAAGGTCATCGCCTCAAGCAGGCTGTTTGGAAAACCCTCGGCATTGGATGGCAGCACGAATAGAGCAGCATGCTTCAGGACGGCGTAGGGATTGGCGCAAAACCCCGGCAGGTGGACGCGCTCATCGAGTCCCAATCGGGCGATCAGCGCCTGCAGATTGGCCCGCTCCGGCCCCTCGCCCAGGATGAAAAGCTGTTCGCGCATATCGGCTTGAGCATAAGCCTCGACCAACATGGCGAAATTTTTATTGGGCACCAATCGTCCCATCGCCATGACATAAGGAACACTTGGCACCACTGCCGGCGCGTCGTCCCCCTGACGGCGAATACCGTCGAGATCGACCGGATTGGCAATGACCGTCACCTTGCCGCGGGCAATACCAAAAGAAGCGACAAGATCGTCCGCAACACCTGGCGAGACAGCGACAATCTTTCGTGCCAATGGGTAGCATAGCCGGACGAGAATTCGGGCAAGCGCCGCCCCGGCACCTTTCCCCAGATGGCTGCTGGTATTGACGCGCTCACTGATGATCGCGGGAATGCTCAAAGCACGACAGGCGAGAGCCGTCGCGATGTTGGCACGGGTGAGGAAGCTTAAGACAACATCCGGGCGATGCCTTTTCAGGGCACCGAACAATTGACAGAGACTGCGGGCGAAAGAGTACCGGCAATCCAATTGCTCGATGTGGACCCAGTCCGGCACGGCATAGGCCGGGTTCTCCCGGTCGAGAAGGATCAGCGTTACATCGAAACTGCGGCGCTCCTCTTCGGAAGCGCGCAGCAAGGTACACATGACGCGCTCGGCGCCACCGCCGGCCAGGGAGTTGATAATAAATCCCACGCGACGGCGAATAGGGACTGTTTTTTGGGGCAAACCTGCCATGCCGTCTTTCTCCGTCGTCATATTCAGCGGGCGGCACATTGCGGCATTGTGGCCAGCAGCGCACGGCCGGCAGCGAGAGCCTCATCCATGGTCGTAGCACGACGCAGGCCGGCATATGGTTTCGTCCACGCCTCGATGAAGCCGCCAACCTTGCCGTAGGAATTATCGAGTGCCACATGCGGAATATCGAGCAGCGTCGACATGATGTGGGCGTGCAGCCGGTCGGTAATGACGACTCGTCCACGCGACAGAATCTCGACACCACGCCAGTAGCGGTTGAGTGCCAGCGCATTATAGGCGCTGATCATGCCATTGCCGCCCCGCATGATGCCGCTGAGCCGACCCATCCAGCGCGAGATTCGCAACCGCCGGCGCGACTCTTCCAGCCAATCGGTCACATCGCCCCCTTCCGGAATACTGGGCATCGACTGGCCTGCCACCTTTTCCTTGTCCGAACGCATCAGGAAAAGGAAGTTATCCTTGGGGCGCCGTGGTTGCGTGACGCCAATGAAGAACGCCATGTCCGGCGCCAGATGCACATCGCATGGAAATTTCTGGCGCGCGAAAGCCAGGGACTTCTGATCCCGCACCACCATGGTGAAGCGCCCATGCTGTTCCATGGCGCGCGCCACTTCATCAGCCGCTTCCGGCGGGTCGAAATGCAAGGATTGCGGCAAGAGAATGATCGGTCGTCCAGGGTGATCGCGCAGCAGACGCAAGACCAGATCGTGATGGCGCGGCCAGATTGTGCCGAAATTGCCGCCGCCATTGACAAGAATTGGGCCATCGGGGGCATCCGCCAGCAGCGCATCGCGCGAATAGCTCTCGATCGTGGCGCCATAGGAAGGTGTCACGCCTAGGCGCTGGCGCAGAAACTCGATCTCGCCCAGCCAAATCGCCGAATCACCGACATTGGCATAATCAGGAAAATCCACGAGCGACACGGGGCCTTCCGGGATCAATGGCCGAATGACCGCATCGATCTTGTCTTGCAGCTCAGCGATCAGCGCCTTGCTCCCGATCGGCTCTCTCATCCCTGTTTCCTTTCCGTCAGTCATTAGCCGCGAAACTTCTTGAGCTTGCGCCCGATCATGCCGCGCGCCTCACGCGACATGGCGGGCAGGAAAATCGCATAGAGCGGGACGCCGATGGCCACGGCTACCAGCACGAGATGCAGCGGTTCGGCGATATAGGGCCGGGCAAAATGCATGAAGGCCCAGACGCCGGCTCCCATTAGACAAGAGGCAAGGAACGGCGGCAGGCTGGCCCGCGCCGTCTCGCGATAATCGATGCCGGCGCGACGTTTCAGCAACCAAAGATTGATCGGGAAGGTGATATAGGCACGAGCGACATAAGCGATTGCCACCGCTACGATGCCATAGGGGGCGGCGATCCATGTCATCGCCAAGGTCAGCCCGAGTTGAACGAGCGACAAGGTTCGCATGTCGGAGCCACGGCCTATAGCGCTCAGCATGGGCGAGGCGAAGTAATTCAGCGTGAAGGGAATAACCATCAGCGCAAATATCTGCGCCAGGATGCCCGATGCCACCCATTGTTCGCCATAGAGAACGGGCACCGCATCCGGCGCGATGACACCGAAGCCGACCAATGCCGGAAACGAGATCATGGAGCTTGCCAGGATCATGCCGCGATAGGCCTTGATCAGATCCTGGCGATTGTCCTGCAGGCGCGAGAAAGTCTGGACGGCGACGGTCGTGAAGGGTTGAATGGCGCCGTTCGTTACCAATTCGGTCATGCGCCAAGCGGTGCGGTAGATGCCGACCGCCGCGGCACCGATTGTGGCACCGATAACGAGATCCTGAATGCGCACCAGGAAAAGGAAGACGATCTGGGCGAAAGCCATGTTCGACCCGAAGCCCCAGATCTCGCGCAGACATTCCTTGTTGAATTTGCGTCCCGGCACCCAGCGATAGGCCTGCCAGGAGACCAGCGTATTGAGAATCTCGGTGACGACGCGCTGAACCACCAAGCTCCAGATGCCCCAGCCAGCATAGGCGGCGGCAATCGCCGCCGCGCCGCCCAGCGTGCCACTGATCGCCGTCCGAATGGCCAGCGATTTATGATTAAATCGACGCATACAGCCGGCTGCATGTGATGCGCCGGCAGCTACGATCGGCAACAAGCCCGCCACCACCATAAGTGGGCCGGCCGCATAGGGTTGGCCGATGAGGCCAAGAACCGGTTCGGCCAGGGCGATCACGGCAAGCGATGTCACGCAAGCCAGCGCCATGTTGGTCCAGAAGATCGTGTCCTGCAATTCCGGCGTCAGCACCTTGGCGCGGGCGATATAGTTCGTCATGCCGCCATTGGCGAGGATGCGGCTGAATTCAGAGAACAACGTGACGATGGCGAAGGTGCCGATATCGTGCGGCGACAACAGCCGCGCCAGCACGACGAAGACCACAAAAGCGAAGAACTGATTTGATGCCAGGCGTAGCGCTGTCCAGACGATCGAAATACGCGTCTTGCGCTTGAGATCGCGGTTATACGTGCCCTGCTCGTCATCTTCCGTCGCCACCGCCGCCTGCCTCGTTTTTTCTTGTCTGCCGATCACTGGAAGATCGGGTGTGCGGTGTAGTTCAATGTGCGAACGCATGCCGGAGCCGACGAATTGCCTTGGCCTTTCTCAGCCGCATGCGCTCGACAAAGCGACGGATGCGGCGCTGGATACGAAGATGTGCCGGCATAGGATATTTTTCGAACCGACTGGCGCCGATGATTGATGTGCCCGATTCCTCGATGAGCGGAAATGGAAAGACCGCAAGATTGCGCACCCCATGCGCCCAGCTGCGATCAAGCTCATCATCGATGGGCCGGCGCACGACGCGGCAATGCCGCAACAACCGAGCCGCGGCGACTTTGGTGATCAGATATCCCTGGGTGCCATAGGCAAAATCGGAAAGCTCGACCAGCGAGCGGGAGCGATCGACGAAGGCGTTCATCAGGACGATCTGGCGCACCGGATATTTGTAGTAGAGTCGCAGATAGTCGATCTTGAACGCGGAAAGATCCGTTTCGATGATCTTCTTGAGGTATTCCCAGTCGACGATCACGTCATCTTCCAGGACGACATATTGGTCGACGTCGTCTTCAACCAATTGCTCCCAGATCGCATAATGACTGGAATAGCAGCCGAGCTCACCGGGTCGCAATGGCCGGCCATGAGTCAACAACGCCTCGGTCTCGTCATAGACGAGAGTCGGATGCAATTTGGTATAGGCGTCGAAGAAGCTCCACGGCACATTGGCGCCAGCGGCCCGTTCAGTGAATCGTTGCTGACGGTCGGTTGCATTTGCCATGCTGACGACGAACACTTTGGTGCGTTTCGGCGCGACGCCGACCGCATCCATCAACACCCCACTGTCCATCGCCCTCACCGCGTCAGCCACGTTGTGCTCGTTTCAGTTAGCCCGCAGGAAAGTACGCCGGAACCATGACGGCCGCGTTTCGGCCTCCCGCCCAATCG
The DNA here is from genome assembly GCA_016183985.1 of Pseudomonadota bacterium. Taxonomy (GTDB): domain Bacteria; phylum Pseudomonadota; class Alphaproteobacteria; order Dongiales; family Dongiaceae; genus Dongia. Next base: position 138,299 of record JACPDN010000015.1, read on the forward strand.
ACGCAAAACCACCGCCCAGATCGTTAGCCACCAACTGGCGCCGCCTTGTTGGCGCCGGCTCCGGTGCTCTTTCCTCCGGTACAATCACAGGTTCGGGTAACGTCGCCCGTGCTTCGCCGGCCGCGCGGATCAGATGGGTAATCTCGCGTACCGCAACCGGATCCTCCGGTCCACCGATCCCCGCAAAAACCGAGACGCCATTGCTCATGCGGTCGCCGACGACGCGGAAAATATGGTCGAGATCGACGTCGCGCACCTGATCGGCATAGGCGTAGACCAGCGCCATGTCGCAGATGGAATTGATGAGGCGCGGCACGCCGCCGGAGAAGTATTGAATGCCGCCCACCGCCATATCGTTGAAGATCGGCGCATCCGTGCCAGCGACCCGCAACCGGTGCGTAATGTAATGCAGTGTCTCCGCACAGGTCAGCGGCGCCAGATGATAAGAGACGCTGATTCGCTGCGCGAACTGGCTAAGCTCGGGTCGGCGCAATTTCTCGAGCAGCTCTGGCTGGCCCACCAGGATGATCTGCAGCAGCAGATCCTTGTCAGCATTGATATTGGAGAGCAGGCGTAACTCTTCGAGCGCTTCGATGGTGAGGTTCTGCGCTTCATCGACGATGAGGACGGATCGCTTGCCGGCACCATATTCCTCGATCAGGAACAACATCAGGTCCTGATGGATTTCGGCACGAGACTTGCCGGACGGATTCCTGCCGAAGGCGGTGAGTGCCCAGGAGGCAACGTCGGTCAACGCGCTGTGCGTATTGGAAATGAGGCCGAGGCGAATATCCCGGTCCATGCGCCGCAATAAGGCGCGGATCAACGTCGTCTTGCCGGATCCGATCTCGCCGGTAATGGCGCAGAAGCCCGCTTGGCCGGCCAGACTGTATTCCAGCATATTGAGCGCCAGCGAATGCTTGCTGCTCAGGAACAGGAAGTCAGGATCCGGCAGAAGCGAGAACGGCTTCTCATTGAGCCCGAAGAACTCTTCATACATGGCGACCTACCCCAGCCGGCCACTGACGGGAAGAAATGACGACTGCGAACGGGCACGATCAATGCGCATTGAGCAGCGTTCCAACGATCGGCTTATTGCCCAGGAGGCGCGCCGATTTCTCCAGCTCGTTCTTTGTCGTCTTGCCACTACGCGTGACAAGCAGCACCGCCTCGACATTCGGCAGAAAACCCAAAGTATCGCCGGAGGGAATGAGCGGCGGCATGTCATAAATGATGATGCGGTCGTGATAGCGGCTGCGCAACTCGCGCGCCAGCGCCGCCATGCGCGGCGAACTCAAGACTTCTGCGGCCTCACCATTGGGAATGCGGGCTCCAAGCACCACCAGACGCGGCACGCCCGGACTCACCATGCATTCCTTGAGTTCGACATCGCCATGGAGGTAATCATCGATTCCCGCCGGCGGCGTAATGCGGAATTTCTGGGCAATACCGGGATCGCGCAAATTGAGATCCACCAGCAGCACCGTCTGATTGACATCGAGTGCGATCGCCAACGCGAGGTTTGCCGCTGTCGTGGTGACGCCGGCTCCGCTCTCCGGGCTGGTGATGGCGAGCGAGGTCATGTTGTTGGCACGCAGGCGCTGCAGCACCTGCGTACGCAGCAAGCTGTAGGTATCGGAAACGGGGTGGCCCAGCGCATCCGCCACCAGCCGCTCCTCATTCATGCGGCGCGCATCGAGCGGTGCCACGGCCGTTTCAGTGTAGGCCGGCGCAACGCCATTGACGGACGCCCGCCCGCCCGGGCTGTTGGCGGGGCGGAACTGCTTCAGATTGCCGGCGCGTGACTCGCGTGCCCGCGCCATCGCTTTTTCAATCTGCTCCACGGTGATCTCCTTCGTCGAAGCTCAGTTGAGAAGCGCCCCGAGCTTGCCGGCAATTGCTGCAAGTGCGAAATCGAACTATATCCATCTCGCCGCGCGCTGATAAGCGTTTCCAGCCAGATGAGACGAGACAAATCTGAATCTCTGCGCGAGCACGGTACATATCGACAAATTCTCTACTGACTTACAGCATGGTGGTGGCAAAACATGTGTGGCGCGATAGTGTCACCGTGACATTGCAGCGACACTCGGACGCGCAGCATATCCGCGATACCACGCGACGAAGCGCGCAACACCATCGGCAAGCGGAACCTTCGGCGCATAGCCGAGTTCCAAGCGGCTGGCGGAAATGTCGGCCCAGGTTGCCGGCACATCGCCGGGCGATGGCGGCAGATAATTGATCTCGGCGCGACAGCCGCACGCCTCCTCAATGAGCGCGATCAGATGCGACAGTTTTTCCGGCTGATCATCGCCCAAATTAAAAAGCCGATGCGGGATGACGCCTTCGGGCGGCCTATCGAGGGCCGCCACAACGCCATCGACGATATCGTCGACATAGGTGAAATCCCGGCTCTGGCTGCCGTCGCCATTCACCTCAATGGGGCGCCCGGTGAGGATCGCTTGTGTGAACTTGAAATAGGCCATATCCGGCCTGCCCGCGGGCCCATAGACGGTGAAGAAACGCAAGCCCGTCAATGGAATCTTGTAAAGGCTGGCATAAGACGCGCTCATCAGCTCGTCTGCACGCTTGGTCGCCGCATAGAGCGAAACGGGCTGCTCCACAGGGTCATCCAACGAAAAAGGAACGCGCTGGCTGGCGCCATAAACCGAGCTCGAACTTGCATAGACCATATGGCGCAGGCCGGGAATGCTGCGCGCCAGCTCCAGCAGATGCAGATGTCCGGCCAGATTGGCGTTGAGATAGTCGAGCGGCTTGTCGATCGAATGCCGAACCCCAGCCTGGGCCGCGAGATGCACGATTCGTCCGATCTCGCCGAGATGGGGCCGGAGTGCCACCTGCAGCACCGATTGCTCGGCAATATCGGCCCTCACAAAGCGGAAGTTGGGATGACCCAGCAGGCCAGCCAATCGCCCTTCTTTCAGACTGACATCGTAATAGGTGTTGAGGTTGTCGAGCCCGATGACCGTTTCGCCGCGCTTGAGAAGCGCCTGGCTGACAAAGGACCCGATGAAGCCGGCCGCGCCAGTTACCAATACACCCATTCAGAAAACCTCTTGAAGTCGCGCATCCCGGTGCGAGTGGGACGCACATAAGCCCAAAGCAAAACCCCCAGGCGGATGCTGGGGGCTTCACTCATAGGCAGGAAATGAAAACAGAACGCCGGATCTTAGGCCTGGGAAGCCGCCTTGCGCCGACGATACGCGGCCAAACCCATGCCGCCGAGGGCAGTGCCGAACAGCAACAGCGCCGGTGGGATCGGAGTCTCCGTCACCTTGACGTTGAAGCTATAGTTATAAGCATTACCCAGGGGCGAGCTGTCGCCGCTGATGCGGAAGAAATAATCGCCCGCCGCCAGATCGGCATAGTTGAAACTGATACCGGTGCCGGACGGATCGCTGTAGTGACCGAGCGTGGTGTCGTCGCCGATCTTGAAGAGGTCGAGCGAGAAATTGAGGCTATCGACCACTTGCCCAAAGATGCTGCTGAGGTCGGTGATTTCGCCGACCAGCGTGCTACTCACATCGGCGAGTGAGAAGTAGATCGAATCGGTAAACGTCTGAATGTTGCTGCCGAAGTTTGCGACGAAGCCCGTCGTATCGGTGCTGAGCGTACCGAGATCGAAGTTCGATGCTTTTGCCGGGGTATGCGCAACGCCGAGGGACAGGCCGGCGGCGAAGAGCAATGCGATTATCTTCTTCATGTTTTCCCTGCCATCTTTAACTGGGTCGTTTTTACTGATGATCAGTCGACAGAACGCGCTGCGCAGTGATTTTGGCAATCTGCGATGCGCTGGGCGGATGCCGACGAGTTATCGCAACTGCAAATTATCATTTGCTGCGTGACGCCTGCTGTGGTGACTCTGCGTTATTGCTGTGACATTTATCGCAATCTGCAGCGGCGCAATTTCACGCACGTGATCATCCTTTGAGCACAGGTGCTTATCTTTTGCGCAGCCCATTCTCCGCCTCTTGACGCTCGGTCGCCATTCGCATGATTTTGATGCAAGCGAAACGCACCGATATGCCGACGTCTTTCTTTGTCGATTGAGGCGCCGCAGAAAAAATCTCCGACATTCGGCCGTAACGCCTCTGTCGCCAAATACTTCTACAAGGAATTACATGACTTCCGTCGCCGCTATTTTGCGCAAACTTCTTCTCGCAACTCTCCTGCTGGCGGCAGCCTGCGGTTCACCGCAGGAACGCGAGGCTAAGCACATTGAAAGCGGCAAGGCGCTTTACGACAGCGGCGACCTGGTGAAAGCCATTCTCGAATTCCGCAACGCACTGCAGATCAATCCGCGCGGCGTCGAAGCGCGCTACTATGTCGGCCTCATCCTTGAGCGCCAGGGCAATCTGCCAGCTGCCCTTTCCGCATTCCAAGAGGTTTCATTACAGAATCCGACCCACCGTGATGCGCAACGGAAGCTCGGCCAATACGCGCTGATGGGCGCTGACCCGGAAAAGGCGATGCTGCACGCCGACAAACTCATCAGCCTCGATCCAAACAGCGCTGACGGCCATACCATGCGTGCGGCAGCCCTTTTGATGAAAGGAAAGCTCACTGAAGTCGAAGCCGAGGCCAGAGCGGCCCTTGCTTTGAAGCCCAACGACCCAGACACGCTTATCGTGCTCGCAAGCCAACGCGCGCGACAAAAACAGTTCGGCGAGGCGCTCGCTTTTATCGATCAAGGCCTCGTGGTCGGTCAGGAAAACACGCAGTTGTGGAGCGTGAAGCTTAAACTCCTTCGTGACCAAGGCCGTTTCGCCGAGGCTGACGATATCTTGCGCAAACTGATGTCGATCGAGCCTGACAATCCGCGCTACGTGATCGAGCTTGCTGATCATTTGCGCCAGGACGGGAAGCTCGGCGAGGCGGAAGAGATCTTCCGCGCCGCAATCGACAGGAGCAGCGCACCAGCACTCCTCATCAATGCCTATGCCGACTTTCTCGAGCGTAATCTTGGCGCAAAAAAAGCAATCGAGGAAACGACCGCGCTAGTGAAGGCCGCCCCCAAAACCGCCAGCTACGACCTCATGCTGGCGCGCTTGAATATCAAGGCTGGACAGCTCGATACCGCCGAGCAAATCCTGACACCATTGATCGACCGACTGGCCAATCTATCGGACAAGCTGGATGCGCGCGCCGAACTTGCCCGGATCACGCAGCTGCGCGGCAAGACCGATGATGCCCTCGCCCAGCTCAATGCCATCCTCAAAGAGGACAGCGGGAACCGCAATTCACTTATCCTGCGCGCCAGCATCTACTTCTCCCAGGCGCGTTACGACGACACCATCGCCGATGCCCGCTCGGTGTTGAGCGAGGATCCGACATCGTCAATAGCGCTTAGCCTGCTGGCCCAAACCTATATCGCCACGAATGAGCGCGAACTTGCCGTCACAACCTTGCGGTCGCTGATCACTGTCGCACCCGGAAATGTCGACGCGCGCCTGAAGCTTGCAGGACTGCTCGCCACCAAATCGCCAACTGAAGCCGTACAACATCTCGACGCCGCGATCTTGCTCCGTCCCGGCCAGCCGGAATTGCTGGTCACCAAAGCGCAGGTGCTGATCTATTCCATGCAGTGGGATAAGGGCGAATTGATCGGCCAAAGCCTGATCGCCAATCCAGCAACGGCCGCCGCCGGCCATCAAGTTCTGGGTGAAGCTGCCTTCGTTCGGAAAGACTACGCTACCGCCGTCACCGAGTTCAAAGAAGCCTTGGCGATGGGCCGGGACTTTGTTGCGATCGGACCCAAATTGACCGAAGCACAAGCGCAAGTGGATCAGGCGGGCGGCAAAGGCGGCCAGGATGGGGCGAGGAAACTGCTCACGGACCGTCTCACCAAGAATCCGAACGATGCAGATGCCTTGATTCTGTTGGCCAACCTTCAGCAGCGCGCCGGCGAAACCGACGATGCCGAAGGCCTGTTAAAACGGGCCATAGCGGCTGCACCTGGCAGTCGCACTGCCTATCTCAATCTTTCCCTGATTCTCAAGCAGCGCGGCGATAGGGCCGGCACAGTCGCTGTTTTGGAGCAAGCCGCCAAAGCCTTCCCGAACGACAGCCTGGTCGGTGAAAGCGTGTCGATCGCCTATGAAATAGCCGGTGAGTACGAGAAGGCGCGCAGCTCCTACGAAGCAGTACTGGCAAAATGGCCCGGCAATGTCGTCGCCTCCAACAATCTCGCGCAGCTCATCGCTGACGTCTGGCCAGTTGATAAGGCGCAACTCGATCGTGCCCGCGTCCTGGCGGAACCGTTCCGCAACAGCAACAATGCGACGTTGATCGACACACTCGGCTGGGTTCAGTTGCGGCTCGGTAATATCAACGACGCCACGATCCTGCTGGAGAAGGCGAGCTCCATGGCGCCGGCCGATCAACAGATGCTCTATCACTACGCGTTGGCACTGTCACAGAAGAACCTGAACGACAAGGCCAAGACAATATTGGCCGGCGCACTGACCGGCGAACCGTCATTCCGCGGAGTCGAGGATGCAGTCAAGCTGTCGGAAGATCTGAAAAAGAATTAAGGCTTCAAGATATTGGGGCGCGGCCGGGAGAGCGCGCCGGCAGGCATTTCGCCAGCCTTGGGGCCATGTTCTTTGTCACCGTGCAACATTTCCGGTCGCCGCGCCGCAACCGGCTGATGCAGCATGTAGAGTGTGTAACCGCAGAGTACGCCGTAGAGGATGTCGCCCTCCAGCATCCAATGCGGCATCGTTGCCATGTTAAGCAGCAGAAAGCTGAAATGTGCGGCGATCAACTTCCCGCGCACGCCGGCCGGGGTCCACAGCGCCGTATAGAACATCGTCGTCCACAGCATCACAAAAGCGATAACGCCCATGACGCCATATTCGTAGACGGCCGAGATCAGCGTGTTATGGGCATAAACGTTCATGATGCCGATCCAGGAATCCGGCCCGAACCCCAGCAGATGGATTTTGGGGCCGCCCTTGATATAGGCATCAAGATAGCCGCTCCAGATATAGGGCCGCGCGGATAGCAGTTGCTTTTCTTCGAGCGTGTATTCGTTCTGCGGCTTGACGAGATCATCGATCGATTCGAAGACCGTGACGATATCCTGAAAGCGCTCGCGAAACATCCATCCGGCGGCAATGACGGCCGCTGAGCTGAAGCCAATCAGCACGACCGCGATGATCGTCCGTTGACGTGGTGAAAAACGGCCAAGGATATCCAAATTGAATTGGGTGACGATCAGCGGTGCAAAAGCAAGGATAGCGGTGCGGTAGTTCGCCGCTACAATTCCGCCCATGAAGATGAGGAGGATGAGGGATCGCCGCCAGACAGACATCCCCGTCGCGAAACAGGCAATGACAAGTCCGGTCGCCAGAACGATCGAGAACGCCGCTTCGTGATTGTATCCACCGATATAGCTGACGGATCCGTCCCCTTCACTGGCCTTGACCACATGAAAGACGACCGACAATGCCTGGAAACCAAGCGGGGTGACAAAGGCCCAGAGTAGCAGGTTGGTCATGCGCTTTTCACCCAGCGCCTGCAGCCCTTCATAGACGCTGATCATCATGATCACGAGATAACCGAACTTTACGCCGACATCGATGATCTTGGGGATCGTGTGATTGGCAAGACCACTGACGACGACAACAGCAATGAGGAAATAGCAGGGGATCAACTGCTTGATCAGCAAGTGCCGGCTACGGATCAGGAGAAGCCCCAACAGAAAGACCGAAGACGACCCCAGAGCGTTCCAAGACAGCCCGATGGGAGAGGCGCTGAAGGTGAAAGTATGATGCGCAGACGCAAGATAGCGGAAGGCAAGTGCGAAACAGGCAAAGGCCGCAACGACACTCGGCACCCGCCACAGGCGATAGGCGAGAACAAGGAGAATCACCAATGTGGCTGGATAGAGCAGCCACGCCGGCAAAGTTGCACCCAGGGCGACGCCTTCAGTCATCGATCATTTTCCATCGCAGATCGTTCTGATAACCCTCGACCATATGCAACACGCCCCGGCAATCGAAAGCCAGCCATCGGCGCGGTTGTCACGGAATTGCCCCGCGCCTCGCGTTGACAGTCCACCCCACGATCCCCAGTCTTTTGGCCAACACCATGACGCACAGGTCTTAGATGCCCCATAAAAACGATCGACTTTCCATCCTGGCTCTCGCCGGCCTCAATCGCCGTCGATTTACGCAGATGCTGCTGGCGGCCGGAATGCTCAAAATCGGCGCCAGCCCAGCCAGGGCGGCCGTTGCCGACGGTTTTTCGCCCGCCACACAAAAGGCGATTGGTGGCGCGCGGTCTTTCAAGTATTTCACGCGCTGGGGCAATGGCGGTCACAGCGGCGAAAGCTGGAAGAATGCGATGCCTCTGCAATGGCTCGCCAAGTCGCAGGCCCTGGCGCGGCCGGGTGATGCGTTGCTGCTGGCCGTCGATCCGGCAAAACCGGCGCTCTTCGAACTCGGACGGAAGAAGCCCCAGATCTTTTTGCGCAATGCCGGAACAGCAAGCGACCCGGTCATCGTGATGGCCGGCGTCGTCAACGAAGCTGGTATTCTGGCATTGCCGACAGGCGATTCGCCAGACGCGCAGTTCCGCAGCGTTGCGCCATGGTCCATCGCGGAATTCAATCGCAGCAAGGGCGCCCCCTTCTTTCTTGGCCTCGAAAAGGGTGCCGGCCATATTCTGCTTGCCGGCTTTTCCATGGAAGGAACATCCGGCGACGGCTTCTTCAAATTCCGCTCCGGCAAACCCAAATCGGCCGATTTCGACGACATAACTTTCGCCGATATCTCGGGCATGAATGTGGGACGTATCATCGAGACGGATGAAGGCAGCCGACTGAGCAATATTACCGTACGGGATTGCCGTGCGTTGGGCATCATTCGTGGCTTTGCACGGTTCCATAATCTGTCGCAATCCAGCTTTCGCAATCTCGACCTCGACGCCAACAATCTCGACGCCGGCGCCAAGAATGTCTGCCAGCTGATCGCCATCGCGAAAGGCAGCGAGATCCTGTTCGAGAACGTTCAAATGCGCAACGCCATCAGCACCAAGACTCTGCCCGATGGCTCCCCTGGCTATACCCAAGGTGACGGTATCGTCTGCGAGAAGGGCACCAGCCGCATTACCATCCGCAACTGCCACGGCAGCAATATGGGCGATGCCGCTTTCGACCTGAAAACGAAGGATGTCACGATTGAAAAAAGCGGCTCCGACAAATGCAAGTTCGGGGCACGCATCTGGGTCGCCGGCAACAATCTGATCCGAGACTGCGATTTCCGCGAGCCCGTCAGCCGCGGCAACGCTGCCGGCTGCTGCGTGCAGGTGACCGGACAATGCGACATCGTCGACACCAAGCTGCAAGCCGGTGAAGGCACCTTCGCCTTCGGCCTCAACAAGCTCAAAAGCAGCGAGCCGCCCATGATCCGCATGCGCGGCGGGTCTATCGAGTTGCGCGATGGCGCCACCCTCGCCCACAGCAATGCCTCCGGTGTCATCGAATTGCATGACGTGGCCGTGAATGGCGAGATGCAGAGCGAGACGATTCAGGTGAATAGCAGCACCACACCCTAGAGAGGTGCGATACGATTCACATAATCGGCCGATCCGGCAAGGGAAAGAACCTTGGCCGGAATGCCGCCGACGACACCGTTCTCCGGCACATCCTTTGTCACAACCGCATTGGCACCGACGACCGAGCCGTCACCAAGTCGCACACGCCCGATGACCTTGGCGCCTGACGCCAGGAACACTCGGTCGCCGACGATCGGCGAGCCCATGTATTTGCCGCGATTGGCCTGGCCCAGCATGATACCGTGCGTGAAATTGACATTACTGCCGATGACGGCATCGCCGTTCACATAGATGCCGCCGAAACGGTTGATAAAGAAGCCCGGCCCGATCACCGTGTATTCGGGGATGACGATGCCGTATTTGTAGCGGCAGCGCAGCAGGATCCATTTGCTCAAAGGATAGAGCAGCAGCAGCTTGGCCCAGGACTTCACCCGGAAATAGCCGCAGGTGCGCATCCAGACGGTGTATTTATAGCCGGGCGTAAACAGGAAATGGCGCAGGAAGGACTTGACGTCGGACTTGCCGGCATAACGATAGAGGTCGGCCCTCAGCCAGCTCTTCAACTGCGCGAAGCTCCGCGCGCAGCCGGCCGTATGTGGCTTGGCAAGATCATCGATCGAACGCGGTCCCACATCGTCAACCCGCTCACTGCCTGCCAATGGAATGTCCTGCGACATACTCATGCTCTCGCTCATCCGCTCCTTGCCTCCCTTGCCGTCACATCGGCGGCAGATATTTGATATACAGGAATGATGAAATGCCGATGGCGCAGACGACGGTGAGACTGGCCATCCCGGCATAGCGCCAGCGACGCGCTTTGACCTCTGCGCGTGTCTTGATATAGGGCACCGAAACCAGCGGCATCTCACCGAACACATGCGCCAGGTTGCGACCGTCATAGATGCGCGCGTCGAGCATATCGAGCGCGATCATCACGGCAGCGCCCAACATCATCGACAGCATGAAGCCGGCCGCATAAAGAAGCTTGCGATTGGGTGACACCGGTGAGTCCGGAAATTGCGGCGGCTCAATGACCGAGAAGGTCTCTCCCTTGCTCTGCTGCTCCATGTTCTCGGCGACCTGGGCATCCGCTTCCTTGTCCTTGAAACTCTGATAGCGCTGCAGCGCTGCCCGGTGCTGCTCCTGCAGCGAGTTGTATTCGGCCTCGATGGCCGGGGTCTGCAGGATGCGCGCCTGCAGATCCTCGACATTCTTCTCCAGCGTTGTGATTCGCCCCTGGATGCCGCCCAATTGGGCACTGGCGTCAGAGAGCTGGGCCTGCAGCTGGATATAGATCGGGTTGTCCGGCGGCCCCTGCGGCGCCGTCAGCTTGGAGATTTTCGGTGCCGGCTTGTTCGCGAGATCGGCCAACTGGCGGCGCAGTTTGACGACCTCAGGGTGCTTTTCGCCATAGCGCTGCAGCGCCTCGTTAAGCTGCGCCTGCAGCGTGTCGTATTTCGCACGGTCGAGCGAGGCATTGTCGACCTGACCCAGCTGCGCCTTGAGGCCGTTGATCTGCCGCTCGAGCCGCACCACGTCGGGATGCTTCTCGCCATACTTGGCCGACATGTCGCTGTATTGCAGTTCCAGCTGCAGCAGTTGGGCTTGTGGTGTCGCCGGCCGGCCATCCGACATCATCGGCGTATAGGGGCTGATCGTGGCCAACTGGTTCTGCAGGAAGGTACGCTTGTCGGTGAGGATTTGCAGATCGCTGCGGCTCTGCAGCAACTGCGCTTGCGCCTGATTGAGAAGCTGCGTGTTGAAATTGAACTGCTCCGGCAAGCTGCCGTTGTATTTCGACTTCAGATCGAGCAGGCGCTTTTCGAGATTCTGCACATCCGATGACAGCTTCTCCGCCTGTTCGGTGAGGAACACCGTGGTACCAGCTGCCTTCTCTTGCCGCGTCTTGTCGTTTTCGGCGAGATAGATGTCAGTCAGGCGATTGGTCACCTGCTGCGCGACGCTCGGATCCTCATGCTCGAACGAGAGATTGAAGGCGATGGTCGCCTGGTTCTGCTGCCGGCGATTCTGCTGCGGCGCGCCAAGATCGGCGCTGACCACCTCCATCGTCACCAGGCTACGCATGTTGTTGACGATCGCCGAGCGCGGCATGGTCAGCTGCATGTCGGGATAGAGTCCGAAGCGATCGATGATCTCATTCAGATGCTGGCTGGTCATGACGCGCTGCTGGATGACCTGCAGCCGTTCATTGGCAAAGGTCGAAACCGTCGATTTGACAAGATCGGCCGGCACGTCCGGCTCCTCGATCAGGATCGTCGCTGTCGACTGATAGCTTGCCTTCAGGTTCATGACGACGACAACCGTCGCCACAATGCCGATGGCAGCGACGACAATGCCGTACAATTTGCGCCGACGCAGCGCTCCCATGATGTCGATATTGATCAGACGATCATCAGCTTCCATGGCCATCTCGATCTTCCACCTTTTCGTTCGGCCGGTCCCTTGCCTGCACTGCCATTTACGGCAGGTAGGCTGGGAGGACGGGCAATAATTCCCCGATAAAACTCTGCATTTGTGTGTCGACGGCAGCGATGTCGCCGCCATTGATCGGCGCCACGAAGCGGACCAGCGCGCCATCGCGCCGGTTTTCCATGACGGCATTGGCAAAGAGCCGCGCCTTTGCATGGTATTCATTCGTCACGATGGCGCCGCCTTCGACGAACCAGTAATAGACCAGCTGGCGCGTACTGCCCTGTGCGATAATGATGCGATTGGCGGGAATGACCGTCGTCGTGCCGTCACGGCTGAAGGTCAGTGTCGTCTCTTGCGCCTGTTCGATCTGCCAACCACCGCCCGGCATGCAGACGAGCGGCGAATGCGCCGCATTTCCACTGTATTGCGAGCTGTAATAGGCGATCCAGGCGTTGACCAGTTCGCCTTCGTTGCGGACGAAGTTAACGCTGAGATGATCGGTCGCATTGAGGGCACGCAGGGATTCATCGTCGACCGGCGCTTCGACGCCGCGCCAGGCGCCAATCTCCCGCGGGAATAGTGCAAAGCTGCTGCGCATCGGCGCATGCTCCGCCCGCGTGCCGATGCCCACGACCAGCAGCAGCGCTGCCAAGGCAAGGCCAGCGACGGCAAGGCTCGGCCAGGCCTGCCCTTCGCGTATCGTGGCGCGCCCGTGATCGCGGGCTGGCAGATCGAGATCGAGCCGGCGCAGCAGCGAACGGTCGCTGCCGCCGACAAAGCACAGCAACTTCATTTCCACGGCCAGGATAACAAGACAAGCGCAGTAGATGATCCAGCCTTCGAAATCATGGAAAAAGCCCTCTGCCGCAGCCACCCCGAACCGGTCGACAAGCAATCCCGTAACGCCGATGCGCACGATGTTCATGGCGATGGTAATGGGAATGCTGGACAGGAAGATGACGGCCTTCTTCAGTGGGTGGCCGATATAGAGATAGGCACACAGGAACGAAAAGGTCGCGAGAGGGAAGAGATAGCGCAGGCCACTGCAAGCCTCGGCAACCTGCAGCTGGATCGGCCCCAGGTCGATCACATTGCCCTCGCGCAGGACCGGAATATCCACCAGGCGAATGAGCGCCACCGCGCCGATAGAGGAGGCCATCTGCAAGGCACCGGTGAGAATCACCTGAATGCCGTTTGCCATCGGCAGGCCGAACAGCAGAAAGACCAGGCCCGGCCAAGTGGCACGCGACCGGGCCTCGCCCTGCCAAGCGATATAGATGCCGATGAAACTGAGGAAAAGGCCGACCTGGCCGGGAAAGCGCGTCTGGCTCAAGGCCTCGACGAGCCCCAACAGCAGGCCAAAACCGACCAACCCGACGCCCCACCACCCCCCGGTCTGCGGCGCTGCGCTGCGCCCTAAATCCCGCCACAGCATAAGTGCGACGACGACCGGGACCAGCAGACCGTAATTATACTCGGGCGAGTTCATCCAGACGTCGAGCGTCGCTGCGACCGAATTGTAGAACGCCGCCGTCACCAGCACACAGTTGATGAGCACCAACACCCATAAAGCGGCGTCCTGCCGGAACAGGGCCGGCAGGCGAAGGGACGGCTTCGCCGCTGCGGATGAAGCCAGCATTGTCACCGGCATCCCCGCGTCACGGTTTGATCATGCTGCGGCAAGATGGGCATAGACCTTCCGCGTTGCCTCCGTAATGACACCCCAATCGAAACGGCGCCCAATCTCCTCGGCGTCGACCTCGAAATGGCGATAGTCTTGTCCGAGTTTTGCCGCCAACGCGTGAACATTGCCGCTGCGAAAGTAGTTCTCACCGGCAAGGCCGATGTCGACATTGGCTTGAATATCGCTGAGTACCATCGGCACGCCGAGCTTGGCGGCTTCCAATGCGGCAATCGGCAGCCCCTCATGGGTCGATGGCAGGACAAAGAGCGCGGCGTGCCGATAGAGGGAGCGCAGCGCACCGTGTTTCTGGAAACCGCAGAAGATGACGTCATCGCCGGCCTTTGCCAAAAGCTGGCGCGAATACGCATCGTCATGATCGGCACGGCCGACGATGGCGAGCTTGTAGCCCGGCTTTGCCACGCGGAACGCATCGATCAGCAAATGGAATGCCTTTTCCGGGACCAACCTGCCGACGGCCAGGATATAGCCACCGGGCTCCAGTCCCAATGCTTCGAGCGGTGCTGTACCGTCGCCAACCAACGGATCGGCCGGCAATTCGGTAGCACCGTTCGGGATGTACTCGATGCGGGCATCGCGGCGGCGATTCTGCCGGCGCAGCTCCTCGGTGACCGATTTTGAAACCACGATCACCCGGTGCGCCGCGCGTACCGCACATTGCTCGCCCAGCCGCAACACCGCTTTGGCGATGCTGTTCCATTTTGCGCGTTCGAAATCCTGCCCGTGATGCGTCACGACCAGTTTCATGCCCAGGAAGCGCGCCACCGGCCCCAGCAGTGCCGGGCCGATGCCATGGATATGGATGACTTCGGCTTTCTCGTAAAAGCGCGCGTAAATCACGGCGAGCGCCGTATTGGTGATGGCTTCCAAATACTTGCTGCGCGCTGCCGGCAGTGGCACCACCCGAATGCCTTCATATTCATAGGCCGCATCGCCGACATAAGGCCGGCGTCCGATAATGGTGATGTCGTAATCGGCGCTCAGCCTCTTCAGCCGTGGGAAAATCTGTTCGCAGTGGGATTCAATTCCACCCATGATGCCGGGAACGCCCCTCAGCCCCACGACGCATATCTTGGTCTTCTGGGCGGCACGGCCCGCCACACGACTGGTATTTTCTAGAATTGAGGCGTCAGCCACGCGATTCTCCTCGTTGTGTACTGCCGCCGAAGACGATTGCTGGACGGTCCGTTTCCGCAATGCAGCATCGCTTCATTTTGGCGCAATGATGCTAGTCCTTCGCAGTGCGAAGAGCCAGAGACGACTTAGCTTAATACCGTTAACATCTGTGATAATACGGTACATCAGGCGGCAGGCGCGTCAGGAAATTCCATTTTCTTGAAGCACTTGGCAGTAGCCGTCTCCGACGAACGAATCCAGGTTTGCATGTAACCCAATAATATAAGTGATTATTTTTCGAGCACTCACAGGTGCACACAATCGTGTTAAAGGAAAATTAAGTATTTCAGGATTCGTTATAAAACCGTGATATTCCTATCAACCAAGCGTAACAAGATGCAAAAAACGGGCATTTTAACCGTATTTCAGTAAACCACGATTGACGCTCCCAGGCCCTCCCAGCTTAGCTTCGCGGCGATGAACTTTTGCAATGCAGCGAGCGATGACGCGGGCTCTTCGGGCCTCGCAAAGCTCCCAATGCGAAAGAACGTTAATTTGTCAGGCAAAACGGGCGGATAGCCGTGTGATGCCGGCAGGAAGCAGTCTCGCAACTCGTCATGGAGCCAGCTATGAACGTGGAATCCAGTCTCAATTCCGATACGGCCGCTGACCTTGTGATCCACGAATCGGACGTCGAGGGAGCCGTCCTCACCCAGGCGACAGGACCGGCGACAGGCCCGGTGGTTCAGGTTCAGGTGCCAGCTGGCGAGAACGTCGTGCGCATTCCGGTAACGGCCGGCGAAACCATTCAATTGCCCTTCCCCACCGACGGCCTTGATGCACGCCTTGGTGACGAGAACGGTAATCTCGCCATCAAATCCGGTGACGTGACCGTCATCCTGCAAGGCTATGCCGATGCAAGCCAGGCAGCTCCGATCGAGATCGTCGGCTCCAATGGCGAACATGTCGACGTTGCATCGACGCTTGCCTCAACGGATCCCAATCTCGACATCCAAACCGCGGCTGGCCCGGCGGCGGGCGATCCCGGCGCTGGTCCGGACAATTCCGGTGGCCTCTTC
The DNA here is from genome assembly GCA_016183985.1 of Pseudomonadota bacterium. Classification (GTDB taxonomy): domain Bacteria; phylum Pseudomonadota; class Alphaproteobacteria; order Dongiales; family Dongiaceae; genus Dongia. The sequence continues at coordinate 154,211 of JACPDN010000015.1, forward strand.
GCACCCTTCGAGCCCTCATCCGGCATCGGCGGCCTGGATGCTGTCGGTGGCCTTGAGGCCACGGCACTCAACTACATCGTCATTCAGCGCACCAATACGTTCTTCGACCCGCAGGATGACCTCACCGCATTGGCCACGGACGAGCCCACCGGCATAGCGCCGATCAACTACAACGACACCAACAGCGGCGATGAGAACAGTTACCGCGACACCAATGTCATGATCGTGCTGGATATCTCCGGTTCGATGCTGGAGGACGCCGATGCCACCACCGCCGGCACACAATCACGCCTCAGCATCGCCAAGGCGGCGCTCAGCAACCTCCTCCATACCTACGAGACGCTGGGGGACGTGCGCGTGACGCTGGTGACCTTCGACAAGACCGCTTCGATCCCCTTTTCCTGGGGCAGCGTCTCCGACGCAATCACCGCGATCGAGGCCCTGTTGATCGGCGATTCGAAGGCGCTGACAAATTACGAAGCCGCACTGAAGGCCGCCGAATCCGCCTACGAGGCGCCAGGTAAGCTCACCGGCGATGTCGACAATGTCGTCTACTTTGTTTCCGACGGTAAGCCCACTTGGGGCGGTGACAAGGATAATGCCAACCATCTGACCGCCGGGCAAAAGGATGCCTGGGATGCCTTCCTCGAAGATCCGTCAAACGGCATCCACCATGTCTATGCCGTCGGCATCGGCGACGACATCGCCGGCAGCCCGGCAAATCCGGACCGCGATCTCAAAGACGTGGCCGATCCCGATCGTGATCATTTGCCTGGCAATGACGTGCTCTATGTCACCGACCCGCTCGATCTCGGCACCCAACTCGGCGGGACGGTCGAAGGGCACAGCATCACCGGCAATGTCCTCGACGGCAGCAATACATCCGGTGTCGGCGACAACGGCGCCGCCGGCACGCCGGATGCGTCCGGCGACGGCACCACGCATATCTATACCTTCAGCTATGACGCTGCCGATGACGGTCATGACGTCAGCTTCAGTTGGGACGGCACCGCCAGTGTCGTTACGCAGGACGGTCCCGGCGGAGTCAATGTGATCATCTCAGGGCGAGAGGTCTCCTTCGATACCGAAAACGGCCGCATGACTTTCCATTTCGATACCGGTAGCTACACCTTCGTGCCGGGCTGGGTTTCGGAAGACGCCGATGTCGTCTTCCATTACGGCACAAGCGATTCCGACGGCGATGTCGACCAGCCCGATACAGGCACTGGCGACAATGACCAGGGCGGTACGAGCGTGCCGGGTGGCGCCGATCTGGTGATCACGATCCACGATGTGCCGGAACCGCAAGTCTCGGTAGCCAGCATCGAGCATGTGGAGACCTTCGTCAGTCCGACCACGATACCTGGCGATCAGGAAGCGGCGGCTCTCGCCGCCGGCTGATGCGGATCAATCGGCGCTGGCGGAAACGTCAGCGCCGATTTGCCGGCTTCAACACCAGTTTCGCTTTGTGATACGTGACGCGCAGCCCGTAATGCAGCGCACGCACAAGAAGCTTTGGCGATGGCATGCCGGCAAGAGCTCGTGCCAGATGGCCGAAAGTGGCGCCGGCATCGTGAAATGTCATGGCATTGAGCTTGGCAAGCAGCATTTCATGCTCGGCCTTGAGCGCCCGTAGTTCGGCCGGATCGTCCGCCACCATCCGATAGACGGTTTCGAACACCATGCGATGCCCGGCCATCACTTTGGCAACGTTGCTCGATATCTGCCCGGTTCCGTCATAGTAATAGTGCAGCAGCGGTTCGGGTACCATGTGCAGTGCGCCGGCAGTCGATAGGCGCAGCCATAATTCCCAATCCTGGCAGCTCGGCATATCCTTGCGGAAGCCGCCGACGGCATGAAAGGCATCGGCCACCACCAGGCAGGATGAGGTTGGGCCGATCACATTGTGCCGCATCAAGCCATGCTGCGAGATGATCGGCTGATCGACGATCTTGTTGCGGACCTTGCCGGCGCGGTGATAAGCGACGCCGCCAAAGACCGCTGCAATTCCCGGTCGGCCGGCGAAGATCTTCAGCTGCCTTTCCAGCTTCTCCGGCGCCCAGGCATCGTCTGAATCGAGGAATCCCAGGAAGCGGCCGGTTGCTGCACGCGCGCCGATATTGCGCGCTTCCGGGGCGCCGGTCGATTGCAGATTCTTGATCACCCGCACCGGCACGCCGTTACGGCCCTCAAAGCTCTTCGCCATATCGCCGGTGCGATCGGTCGATCCGTCATCGACCACGATGATCTCGGTTGGCTTTACGGTCTGTGCCAAGGCGCTTTCGATCGACCGGCCGATCACATGCTCCCGGTTCTTCGCAGGGATGATCACCGATACCGTTTGCAAATCCTCAACCTCAGACACGGGCATCACCACGCATGGTCTTGTAAGCGAGCCACCAGATGGTCGGCAGGGTACCGGCGCTCTTCATGCAATCCCAGATGATTGACGCCTTGTCGTCTTTGTATTTGAGATTGGAAAGCTTGATGCCGGCAACGCGGCGGCGAAAAACCGTCTCTCCCAGAAGCGCCCGGTGCTTTTTCAGCGACATGATGAACAGTTCTTCCTTGCCCGTCGCCACTTTCTTCAGGCTTTTGGTGATGCTGTCCGTGTTGCCGGTGCGGCGCTGGAACAATGGCTGCGGGACGTAGACCAGCGGCTCTTTCTGGCTATAGCGCACATAGATGTCCCAATCTTCGCCCCATCGCAACGCCTCGTCGAAGGGCTCTTCCAGCAGCCGCGTGCGCTTGGCCATGAAGCCCGTGGTGCCGGCGAATTTGTTGCCATAAAGCAGCATCTCAGTGTCGATGCTGGTCACCGGACGCACGACGAGACGCCCCGTCTCAAGGACCGAGAAGCCAGTTACCGAGGCGTCGCTCGCTCCCATCGCGGCCAGTTGGACATCGAGCTTGTTGGGCAGCCAGATATCGTCGTCATCAAGGAAGGCCACATAATCGCCGGTGGCAATCTTCACCCCGACATTGCGTGTGGAACTGGGGCCTGAGCCAGTCTCCTTGCGGTGATAGACGATGCGCGTGCCGAACTGGGCCAAGGCGGCCTTGAGATCCACGGGCGAGCAATCGTCGACGACGATGACCTCCTTGTTGGGATAGGTCTGCTCCAATGCGCTCGCAACCGCCTCGATGAGCGGCGCCGGCCGGTTATAGGCCGAAATGACGATACTGATCTTGGGCCTGGTCGTGGGACGGTCGGTCTCCAGGTTCTGGGTGCTGTCTGTCGCGGTTTGGGCAGGCAGTGGGGTGGCAGGCAAGGGAAACCTCGTCGTCATGCAATGGACCGGAAATCGGGCACCGGGGGATTAGTGATCACAATGCCGGGGACCGGCATTACCGCTGGTAACAAAGCTGTACGTGTTAGAGATAAATCTGCTCAAGGCGGCCAAGCATGGTGCGCTGATCAAAGGCCCGCGCCGACCGGCGCGCCTCTTTGCGCATGCGCGCAAGATGCGGCCGATCGCTTAAGACCCTGGCCAGCAGCTGCTGGAGGGCGCCGGCATCGCCAGCAGGGAAAAGCCAGCCATTGCGCTCGGGCTCGACCATCTCCGGCAAACCGCCCACGTCTGCAGCAATTACCGGCGTGCCGGCTGCCAGACCTTCCAGGGCAACAACACCTTGCGGCTCCGACCGGGACGGCACAACCTGCACGGCGGCTTGCGCCAGAAGGCCGCGCAGTCTTGGGCGGTCGACCCAGCCCAGGAATTCGCAGGAAGACAGGCCGGAATGGGCCGCCCGTTCTTCCAGATCCTGTCGCTGCGGTCCGTCACCGACGATAGCGACCCTAAGGTCTGGATCGAGATCGCACACAGCCGCGATCAATGTGTCGACGCCCTTCTCCACGGAAAGGCGGCCAGCGCAGATCACGTCATATTGCGGCTCATGCGACGCCGTGAATTCGCCAAGATCAAGCAGATTGGGGATGACCGTTACCGCGCGGGGATTGGCACCTTCGTCGATCGCCAGCCGCGCCATGTAGTGCGACACGCAGACGACATGGCCGCTGCCGCGAAGGCCATGCCTGTTCGCCCGTCGATAAAGCCAGGTGCGTAGAGGTCCATAAGGATTGCCACCGCTCTCGAGCCGATCGCGAATGAGGGCGTGCACCATATAGATCGTCGGGCGCCCTCCAGCGTTGAGAAGAACTGGCCAAGACAAGGTCGAATCATGAAAGACCAGGGCGTCAGCCGCGCCCTCGCGCAGGTAACGCCACAGCAGCAAGTAGATGATCGCCATCGCTGCCAGTTCACGCAAGGTGCCCGGCAAGCGCTGGTGCCAGTTATGCCTCGGCACCACGACACGAACACCCGCGAGCACGGGGCCGGCCAGCCGGTTGGTGATCATGACGACATCATGCCCGGCATCGCGTGCCACGCGCGCATCAAGCTGCGCGCGCCGCTGGACCGAACCGTTGCCGCCCAGCGAATAGACGAGATGCACGATGGTTTTCGCCATGGCGTGATCCTTCCTCGATGTCTGGGCTGTTACCGATCACGACCGCAGCCTAGCCATCTATCAAGACGGTATTGCTATCGGGCCGCGACGCAGAGCCTTCCGGATTCTGGGCCTTCCAGATCCTGGGCCTTCCGAACCTTGGGCCTTCGGGGCCTTGCGGTCATCCGCCATTCGGCAAGACGCCATCTGCTAACGGCCGATGCGGGAAGCAGTTTCAAAGCAAGAACTTGGAAAGCTCCGACAAAGCACATTGTCGGTCACTTTGAGGGGCGCGGTCAGCCTTTCGACAGGCGCCATAGACCCCATTCAGCAAAAAAGCCCTCGGTATGTGTACCGAGGGCTTTTTGGTATTGGTTGCGGGAAGAGGATTTGAACCTCTGACCTTCAGGTTATGAGCCTGACGAGCTACCGGGCTGCTCCATCCCGCGTTAATTCGATCGTTCATTCTGGC
>JACPDN010000003.1 GCA_016183985.1 Pseudomonadota bacterium
CCGTTATAGAGCTGGTCGAGCACCGCGATCAGGGTCTCTTCCCCGTTGTCGGCCAGCAGGTGGTCTATGTGCGCTGCCAGGCGGGCTTCCCAGTAGGCGTCCTCGATCCGGTTCGAGGATTGGCTGAGCCGGGTTGCCAGGCGCGTAAGCAATTCAGAATCGGGCGTCTGCCGGGCACGGCGTGGAAGGCGGTTGCGTTTCATGGAAAACTCAGGCCAAAAAATAAGCCGGCAGAAGCGCCGGATGCGAATTCTACCAGTTGGCCGGACCGGTAAACCGGGCACGGCGCGCTGCCGGAAGCTGATAAAATCCGCCTGTTTTTTTGCCTGCGGTGGTGCCTGATGTTCTCCAAATTGATGCCCAAGGAAGCCAAGTTCTTCGATTTGTTCAATGCCCACTCCGATCTGGTGGTCAAGGGGGGAAGGCAACTGGTGGCCCTGGTGGACGATCTGGGCAAGGGCCCCGATGTACTGGCGCAGCACGTCCAGGCCATCGACGAGATCGAGACTGCGGCCGACAAGATCACCCACGAAACCATTGCGCTGCTGCATACCTCGTTCAATACGCCGCTGGATCGCGACGAAATCCACCAGTTGATCATGCGCATGGACGATATCCTGGACCTGATCCAGGATTTTGCCGAGGCCATGTACCTCTACGACATTCGCCAGTTGACGCCCGAAGCCAGGCAGCTTTCGGATATCGTCGCTTCCAGTTGCGAGCGGGTCAGGTCGGCTGTGGTGCTGCTCAACAAGATGGACAATGCGCCGGCCATGCTCAAGCTGTGCCGCGAAATTGACCAGCTCGAATCCGACGCCGACCGTGCCATGCGCACCGGCATCACCAAGCTATTCCGCGAAGAGGCCGACGTGCGTCAACTGATCAAGATGAAGGGCATCTACGAGTTGCTGGAGTCGGTGACCGACCGGGCGGAGGACGTCGCCAACATCATCGAGGGCATCATCCTCGAGAATTCCTGAGCGACTGCCATGCAAGCAGTCGAAATGAGTCTCACGGTGATCGTGGTATTGGTGCTGCTGGCGCTCGCCTTCGACTTCATGAATGGCTTTCACGATGCGGCAAATTCGATCGCCACGATTGTGTCCACCGGCGTCCTCAAGCCGCAGCAGGCAGTGGCCTGGGCGGCCTTCTTCAACGTGGTCGCCATCGCGGTGTTCCAGCTCAAGGTGGCCAGCACCATCGGCAAGGGCACCATCGATCCGGCCATCGTCGACCACTACGTGGTGTTCGGCGCCCTGATCGGCGCCATTGCCTGGAACATCATCACCTGGTACTACGGCATCCCGTCGAGCTCTTCGCACGCGCTGATCGGCGGCTTGGCCGGCGCGGCGATGGCCAAGGCCGGCACCGGCTCCCTGGTCTGGGCGGGGATCGGCAAGGTGGTGGCCTTCATCCTGGTCGCGCCGCTGCTTGGCTTCATTCTCGGCGGCACGCTGATGGTGGCGGTGTCCTGGATATGCAATCGAAGTACGCCACGCAAGGTGGACAAGAGCTTTCGCCGCCTGCAATTGATCTCGGCAGCCGCCTACAGCCTCGGCCATGGCGGCAACGACGCGCAAAAGACCATAGGCATCATCTGGATGCTGCTGATCGCCGCCGGCATATCGAATTCGGGTGAGTCGGTGCCGATGTGGGTGGTGTTCTCCTGCTACGCCGCGATGGGCCTGGGTACCATGTTCGGCGGCTGGCGCATCGTCAAGACCATGGGCCAGCGCATCACCAAGTTGCGTCCGGTGGGCGGCTTCTGTGCCGAAACCGGCGGCGCGATTACCCTGTTCATGGCCACCATGCTGGGCATTCCGGTGTCCACCACCCACACCATTACCGGCGCGATCGTCGGTGTCGGCACATCCAAGGGACCCAGCAACGTGCGCTGGGGGGTCGCCGGCGGCATAGTCTGGGCGTGGATTCTGACGATTCCGGCGAGCGCCTTGATTGCGGCCGCAGCCTGGTGGCTGGGGCGCTTCCTGCTGTAATGCGCCGTGAGTCCGTGCCAGTCGTGCGGCGCCTGCTGCGCCACTTACCGGGTTACGCTGCACAGCGATGAAGTCGACGACATGCCGGGCGGCCGGGTGCCGGCCGGGCTGACCGAGCCGGTCAGCGCGCCGCTGGTTTGCATGCGCGGCACGGCGGGCGCCCCATCGCGCTGCATCGCCTTGCGCGGGACCATCGGCGACGCGGTGTCCTGCGCCATTTACGAGTTCCGTCCGCAAGCCTGCCGCGAGTTCGCGCCGCTGGCCGCCGTGGGCCGTGGCGACGAGGCCTGCAACGACGCGCGGCGGCGCCATCGTCTGCCGCCGCTGAGACCGGCGGCATGAACAGTCGCGTTGCGCCGGGTCCGGCGGCATTCGGCCTGATGGTGCTGCTGTGCGCCATCTGGGGTTTCCAGCAGGTGGCGATGAAATTCGCCAGCGCCGAGATCAGTCCGATCCTGCAGGCCGGTTTGCGCTCGGGACTCGGCGCCGTGCTGGTCTATATCTGGGCGCGCTGGCGCGGCATGGCCCTCTTCGCGCACGACCGGTCGCTGCGCCCCGGCCTGCTGGCCGGCCTCTTGTTCGGTTTCGAATTCGTCTTCATTTTCGTCGGCGTCGATCTGACCACGGTCTCGCGCATGGTGGTGTTTCTGTACACCGCGCCCTGTTTCACGGTACTCGGACTGCATTTCTTTGTGCCC
>JACPDN010000016.1 GCA_016183985.1 Pseudomonadota bacterium
GAGAAAGTCATCGCTACCCCCCTCCCTAACCCTCCCCCTGAAGGGAGAGGGAATTGGAACGAGGTGGTCGGTGCGAGTTCGGTGAGAAAGCCCTCTCCCTTCAGGGGGAGGGTTGGGAGGGGGGCGCCAAGTGACGGGTGCTGGCACGCACCCACCTCATGCACGACGGCCCCCATCTTTCCGGCAATAGCCACTCGTCCCGGAGTGGTTGCCCCGCCCTGGGGTCGGATGCTAGTTTCCGGCCCGATTTCGCCTGTTTTCCGCAAAGATTGGACTGATCTCCCGCCATGTCATTGGACAGCAAGACCGTCGCCCATATTGCCACTTTGGCCCGTATCCGGGTGCCCGAGGCCGATCTGCCCGGGCTCGCCAGCGAGCTTTCCAGCATCATGACCTGGATCGAGCAATTGAACGAAGTGAACACCAAGGGCGTCGAGCCGATGTCGGGTGTGGCCGCGCGCGACCTGCCGCGCCGGAATGATGTGGTGAATGACGGCGGCGATCCCAGCAAGGTGCTCGCCAATGCACCGGAGCCTGCCCATGGCTTCTTCACCGTCCCCAAAGTGGTCGAGTGAGGAGCAAGGCCCATGACCGATTTGACGCATCTCACCATCGCCGACGCTCTCGACGGCCTCGCCGCGAAAAAATTCTCGGCCCGCGAACTGACCGACGCCCATCTCAAAAAGATGGCGGCGCTGAAGAAGCTCAACGCCTATATCACCGAGACGCCGGAAAAGGCGCGGGAACAGGCCGACGCTTCCGACAAGCGCCGTGCAGCGGGCGGCAAGGTCGGCGCGCTCGACGGTATTCCGCTCGGCATCAAGGATCTCTTCTGCACCGAAGGTGTGCAGACGACGGCCGGTTCGCACATTCTCGAAGGCTTCAAGCCGACCTATGAATCGACGGTGACGAAGAACCTCTTCGACGCTGGCGCAGTCATGCTGGGTAAGCTCAACCTCGACGAATTCGCGATGGGCTCCAGCAACAAGACCTCCTATTACGGCAATGTCATCAACCCGTGGAAGCGCCGAAATGAAGACGGGGGGTGCGACAGCACCGATCTGGTCCCCGGTGGTTCGTCGGGCGGCTCATCGGCAGCCGTTGCCGCGCGCATCGCCATGGCGGCGACCGGTACCGATACCGGCGGTTCGATCCGCCAGCCGGCGGCCTTGACCGGCACGGTCGGCATCAAGCCAACCTATGGCCGCTGCTCGCGCTGGGGCATCGTCGCGTTCGCATCCTCGCTCGATCAGGCAGGTCCGATCGCGCGCTCGGTCGAAGACTGCGCCATCATGCTGGGTGCCATGGCCGGACATGACCCGAAGGATTCGACCTCGGTCGAAATGCCGGTGCCGGATTTCCGCAAGGGCCTCACCGGCAACATCAAGGGCTTGCGCGTCGGCATCCCCAAGGAATACCGCGTCGACGGCATGTCGCAGGAGATCAGCGATCTCTGGGCCAAGGGTGCCGAGTGGCTGAAATCCCAGGGCGCCGAGATCAAGGAGATCTCGCTGCCGCATACCAAATACGCGCTGCCGACCTATTACATCATCGCCCCGGCGGAAGCCTCGTCGAACCTCGCCCGCTATGACGGCGTGCGTTTCGGCCTGCGCGTGCCGGGCAACAGCCTTGACGAGATGTACGAGCTGACGCGCGCCGCGGGCTTCGGCAAGGAAGTGAAGCGCCGTATCCTCATCGGCACCTATGTGCTCTCGGCCGGTTACTACGACGCCTATTACCTGCAGGCGCAGAAGGTGCGTGCCTTGATCCTCAAGGACTTCACAGACGCTTTCAAACAAGTCGACGTCATCCTCACACCCTCGACGCCGTCGGCCGCCTTCGGCTTCCACGAGAATGAGGGCGATCCGGTGCAGATGTATCTGCAGGACGTCTTCACCGTGACGGTGAATCTTGCGGGCCTTCCCGGCATCTCGGTGCCGGCGGGTCTCGATGCCAAAGGCCTGCCTTTGGGCCTGCAGATGATCGGCCGCGCCTTCGATGAAGAGACCCTGCTGCGTTCGGCACAGGTTCTCGAGAGAGCCGCCAATTTCACCGCCCTGCCGGCGGGAGTGTGATGCAATGACTGACGCGATGATCAACGAAAAGAACCTGATCGAAGGCCGCACCGGCAAATGGGAAGTCGTGCTGGGCCTCGAAGTCCATGCCCAGGTGACCTCGCATTCGAAACTGTTCTCAGGTGCTGCCACCGATTTCGGCGCCGAACCCAACACCCAGGTCAGCCTGGTCGATGCCGGTTTCCCAGGCATGCTGCCGGTGATCAACCAGATCTGTGTCGAGCAGGCGGTGAAGACGGGTCTGGGCCTCAAGGCGCAGATCAACCTCACCTCGGTCTTCGACCGTAAGAACTATTTCTACGCCGATCTGCCGAATGGCTATCAGATCAGTCAGTTCCTGCAGCCGATCGTCGGCAAAGGCACCATCGTGCTGGACCTTGCCGAAGGTGAGCATCGCGAAGTCGGCATCACCCGCCTGCATCTTGAGCAGGATGCGGGGAAGAGCCTGCATGACCAGCACCCCTCGAAGACCTATGTCGACCTCAACCGTGCCGGTGTCGCACTGATGGAGATCGTCTCGGAACCCGACATGCGTTCCTCGGAAGAGGCCGCGGCTTACTTGAAGAAGCTGCGCTCGATCCTGCGTTACCTGGGCACCTGCGACGGCAACATGGACGAAGGTTCGATGCGCTGCGACGTCAATGTCTCCGTGCGCAAGGTCGGGGGTCCCCTGGGCACGCGCTGCGAGATCAAGAACGTGAACTCGATCCGCTATGTCGCCGCCGCCATCGAGCATGAAGCGCGCCGCCAGATCGAGGTGATCGAGGAAGGTGGCAGCATCCGCCAGGAAACCCGTCTGTGGGATCCGGGCAAGGGTATGACACGCGCCATGCGCTCCAAGGAGCAGGCGCATGATTACCGTTACTTCCCCGACCCCGATTTGCTGCCGCTCAAATTGGACGCTGCCTGGGTGGAAAGCCTCAAGGCTGGCCTGCCGGAATTGCCCGACGCCAAGCGTGCGCGCTTCGTGAAGGATCTCGGCCTCTCCGATTACGATGCCGGCGTTCTGGTCTCGGAAAAAGAATCGGCCGACTTCTATGAAGCCGCCGCCAAGGGCCGTGACCCGAAGCTCGTCGCCAATTGGTTGACCTCTGAACTCTTCGGCAAGCTCAACGCGGTCGGCAAGTCGATCACGGAAAGCCCGGTCTCGGCCAAGGCGCTGGGGGAACTCGTTGGCCTCATCGAGGACAACACCATCTCCGGCCGCATCGCCAAGGATGTCTTCACCGAGATGTTCGAAACCGGCAAGCCGGCCGGCCAGATCGTCGAGGAAAAGGGCCTGAAGCAGGTGCTCGATACCGGCGCCATCGATGTCGAGATCGACAAGATCATGGCGGCCAATGCCGACAAGGTGGCGGAATACCGGGGCGGCAAGGACAAGCTGTTCGGCTTCTTCGTCGGCCAGGTCATGCGCGCCATGGGCGGCAAGGCCAACCCGGCGATGCTCAACGAACGGCTGAAATCCAAGCTCGCCGGGTAGTTTCTGCTCGGCAATTTTTGCCTATCCCTAGGTAAAACCTGCCCATTTTTGGTCCCGACCCGTTGTGCGATACTTCTGGTGAGAAGTACGCGCAGCGCGGGTAGGACCGATGGGCGTGAGCAACGGCATCTTCAACATCATCCAGCGCGGACAATTCAGTGTCGCCGCGACGGCCTCGTTGCGCACCACCACGACCACGCAGACCGGCAAGACGCCATCGCAAGGCAGCAGCAACCCGCTGACCTGGTCGCTCAAGAAGAATGAGAGCGCCGTCGCGGCCTATTGGCGTCTGGCACCGGATGCTGCGGCGAAGAACGCGCCTAGCCAGGATATCGTCAAGCGCCTCGAAAAGATGGCCGATGGCGATAACAAGGATATCGCTGCCGAGAAGATGCGTCAGGCAAAAGCCAAGCTCGATGGCCTGCGCCGGCAGTTGCAAATGCTGGCAGCGACCGGCGATGTCAGGCAGCTGCGCCGCATCGCGGCCGAAGCAGCAAGCCTGGCGCGCGAAATCGGTGCGGCCGCGCGCAGCATGGCGCAAGGCATCGGCGCGGGTAGCGTTTCCGGCGAGGCATCCGGTGCCCAGGCCACGGCAAGTGCGGCCAATTCAGCGGCCCGGACGGCGCCGGCCAATAACGATACCGGCAGCGAAGCGCCGCCTGCCTCGGGTGTCGCACCAACAGTTTCGGGCGCAGCGGATAACGAGCGTGATCAATCCTTCAAGGCTCTGCACGACCTGACCAGCGACGCCCGCAATGCGGTGGTCCAGGCCAAGGGGATCATCTCCCTGGCCGCCCAGATCGCCCGCTCCCGGCGTCGTGGCGGCGATGACGATGACGAGCGCTATTTCCGCCGTCTTCAGGATGAGGTGGATGGCGCCCTGGCTGAAATCGATGCCGGCCAGCGCGAAGCCTTGAACATGCTGCTCAACCCGGAGGGTGACGGCGCCCTGGGCGAATTGACGACGGCCATCTCCAGCTCGACCCTGTCGATCGAGCTTTCGGTCGAGGCGACCGTGACGACCGAAACCCATATCGAGATCGTCGCCTGACAGAAACCCGTCCGCGCTCATTTGCCTCAAAGCTCTGATTTCGCAGCGTTTGCACTTTCTTCACCAACGCGCCCATAATCTCTGCCCATGGAGAACTGGCGCAATTTCTGGCCTGAACTCAAGGCGTTGCTTGGCGAGCCGGCACGGTATTTCACCGATCCGACCGAGCGCTTGTTCGTGCTTTATCTGGCCAGCGCCCTGCTTTGCGCGCTGGTGGTCTATGCAATCGCACGCTTGCGCAGCCCGCAAAGCGTGCCGGCCAGCCTGATCGGATATCTGTTCCCGCGAGAGGTCTATCTGCACCCGTCGGCGAAGGCGGATTACGCCTTCTTCATCGTCGACCGCATCCTCTCCTTCCTGTTCATCCCGTACTTCGTCCTTGTCGTGCCGATGGTGGGCGCGCCGCTCTATCATCTTCTGGTCGTTGTATTTGGCGAGGCAACGCCAATCCTTCCGCCAGGTGTTGCCACCAATTTGCTGCTGACATTGATCTCCGTCCTGGCGGTCGACTTTGCCCTGTGGTGGATTCACTACCTGCATCACCGCATTCCGGTGCTGTGGGAATTTCACAAGGTGCACCACTCCGCCGAGGTGATGACGCCGATCACGGCCTATCGCATGCATCCGGTGGAGATCATTCTCAACCTCAATCTCACCGGCTTCGTGAGTGCCGTCACGTTCGCGATTTTCCGCTATATCACTGCAGACACGGGGGTCACCTATACGGTGGTTGGCATCGACGTCATCACCTTCGCCTTCCTGTTGTTCGCCTTTAACCTGCGTCACTCGCACATTCCGATGGCTTACCCACGCGCCCTCAGCCACCTCTTCGTCAGCCCGTGGATGCATCAGGTGCATCATTCCCTCGAGGCACGGCATCTCGATAAGAATATGGGCTTCATCTTCGCGATCTGGGATTGGATGTTCGGGACGCTTTACGTGCCCGTGCGCGGCGAGACTTTCGCGCTGGGGCTTGATTCCGGCGAGGCGCCCAAGTTTCACTCGGTCCGCGCCATGTATCTGCGCCCGTTCCGCAATATCCTCGACCGGCTAGATCCGGCGAAATCGACGCCCAGATCATCATGATCCTGACGCGATACGCGATCTTCCTGGCGCTGCTGATCCTGACATCGCCGGCCCTGGCCCAATCCGGGCCCAGCGTCGCGCTTGAGCAATTGACCAGTCCGGAAGTGGCGGGCCTGCAGGCCCAAGGCTGGGATACGATCATCATTCCAACCGGCGGCACGGAGCAGAACGGGCCGCAGCTGACACTCGGCAAGCACAACGTCATCATCCGCTACACCGCGGGCGAGATCGCCAAGCGCCTTGGCCATACGCTGGTAGCGCCCGTGATGGCCTATGTGCCGGAAGGAAACATCGACCCGCCGGAGGGGCATATGCGCTCCCCCGGCACGATCAGCCTGCCGGAGCCCGTCTTTGCCGCCGTGCTTGAAGCGGCAGCGCGTTCCTTCATCGCGACGGGGTTCAAGACGGTATTGCTGATCGGCGATTCCGGCGGCAATCAGGCGGCGCAGGAGGCAGTGGCCGCCAAGCTGGCAAATGAATTTGCCGATGCCGGCATCCATATCTTCGCTGTGACGGATTATTACGCCGCCAACGGACAGGTCGATTGGCTGCTGGCGGCCGGCGAAAGCGAGGCCGATATCGGCACACATGCGGGCATCCGCGAGACATCCGAATTGCTGGCGATCGATCCCGCTGCCGTGCGCCAGGATCTGCTGACGCCTGCGACCAATTGGCCCGAGGTTGCCGGCCGGCCGGATCACGCCCAGGCGGAATGGGGGCGGGCCCTGCTGGAGCTCAAGATCGAGGCGGCGCTGCGCCAGATCCGGCGCTTGCGCGGTCAGCCAGAATAGTGCGGGCCGGAATAAGCGCGGATCGCCAATCGTAATGTTGTGTTAACTAATTTCTGGCGTAAAATAGGGAAGTTACGGGATTCCTTGAGCCTATGGCCGGGGAGGGGGACAGACCATGCCGCGGGTTTCGCATTTTAGGTGGATGACGCTAGGCGCCTTGCTGGGTGCCGGCCTTCTTGCAGGTTGTGGCGGCCGCATGGCCAACCCGACGCCGGAAGTCTCGATCTATGACCGCTACATGACCTGCGACCAAATCCAGGCCGAAGTCGCGCGCAATTACGAGGAGCAATCCGAATTGGCGCGCGAACATGCCTGGGATCTCGAAAAGAACGACATGATCATGGGCCTGTCGCTGGCCTTCCCGCCGGGTTGGTTCGCCGTCGACCAGACGGTTGAAGAAGACTACCCGAACGCGCCGCAGGATATCGAAGGCTTGGCCCTGGGCGATCGCAACCGGCATATCATCGCGCTTGCCAAGGAAGGCGGCTGCTGGCCGAACCCGCAAGTTTGGAGTCCTGCATCATGAGCCGTCTTGCAAGATCGATCGCCGCGGCATCGTTGCTCTCGCTGGCACTGCTTGGCGCTTGCGGTGGTGAGGTGCCGAAGCTTACCCAGGTTGTCAGGCCGACTGACAATCAGATGAGCTGCATGGACCTGCTGAGGGAAACCAATCAGAACGATCTGGAGATCGCGCGGCTTGTCGACCGGGATGATCAGGTGCATCGGCGCAATGTCCACTTCACGGTGGTCGACGGCGTCATGTTCCCGCCAGCCATGCTGACGCTCGATCTGCGCGATCAGGCGGCCAAGGAAATGAGCACGGTCCGGGCGCGCAATGATCGCCTGATCGAATTGGCCAATATGAACGGCTGCTGACGGCCTTATGTCAGCATGAACTGGCGCAATTGCGCGACGATCTGATCCGGGATTTCCTCAGGGATAAAATGCCCCGATTGGACCCGTTCCACCGTCACTTTCTTTGCCCAGCGCTGCCATTGCTTCAGCGGGTCGCGCTTCTCATCCACGAACGTGCCTGAATAGAAGGCGAGCGTCGGGCATTCGATCATGCGGCCGGCCTTCAAATCGGCAAGGTCATGCGTGTCGTCGATCGTGGCGCCGGCGCGGTAATCGGCGCAGGTCGCGGCGATGACTTCGGGGCGGCGGAAACAGCGCTTGTATTCGGCCATGACGTCATCCGGGAAAGCCGCCATGTCGCCGGCCCAATACCGGATGATCCATTCCAGCCAATAATCCGGGTCGGCACCGATCAGATGTTCGGGCAAGCCGCCCGGTTGTGCCAGGAAACCCCAATGGAACGTGCCGAGCGCGAACTTCTTGTCGGCCTGTTCCCAATAGGTCGCCGTCGGCACGATATCGAGCGGCACCAGGCGGTGGATGCGGTCGGGATAATCGAGTGCCAGGCGATAGGCGACGCGGGCGCCGCGGTCATGGCCGATGACCGAGAATTTCTCGAAGCCCAGCATCTTCATGATCTCGACCACTTCGGCGGCCATCTGCCGCTTCGAGTAGTTGCTGGAATCGGCCAAGGGCGCGGGTGCCGCACTGTCGCCATAGCCTTTGAGATCGAGGCAGACGACCGACATCGAGCGCGCCAGCTGCGGGGCGAGATGCCGCCAGATGATATGGGTCTGGGGATAGCCGTGGAGCAACACCACCGGGCTGCCTTCGCCACCCTTGATGACCTTGAAGCTGAGGTCGTTGAGCTGAACCTGCCAGCGGCTGAAGCCGTCGAACATGTTGCTATCCCCCAAGTTTTGCGCCCGGACATGCCTCCTGGCGGTGGCGATTCGGGCCCACTTTCTTCTGCCGCGGAAGGGATTAGACTGTGCGCCGCGATTCCCGGTCAACCCCTCCCAGGACCGCTGTCTCAATTCGGCTTTTCTGGGCTATTTCAAGGTCTTAATCCTTCCATCATGACGATGCTCCTCGACGTTCCCGGCACCGAACCCAGCCCCTTGCGTCAACGCCTGCGCAGCCATTACCGGGCCGATGAAAGTGCCATTGTCGAAATGCTGCTGGGCCAGGCCGATCTGCCGGCCGACATGCAGGACCGGATCGCCGCGCGGGCGCGGGCGCTGGTCGAGGAAGTGCGGCGCAACCGGGTGGGGCAGGGCGGCATCGACGCCTTCATGCATGCCTATGAGCTCTCCTCCAAGGAAGGCGTGGTGCTGATGTGCCTTGCCGAGGCCTTGCTGCGCATTCCAGATAGCGAGACGGCCAACCAGCTCATCCGCGACAAGCTGAAGGAGGCCGATTTCGGCCAGCATCTCGGTGAATCGGATTCGATGTTCGTCAACGCCTCGACCTGGGCTTTGATGCTGACCGGCCGCATCATGCAGCTCGACCAGAAGAGCAGCGATCTCAAAGGTGTCTTGAAGCGCCTTGTCTCGCGCAGCGGGGAGCCGGTCATTCGCCAGGCGGTGACGCAGGCGATGAAAATCCTGGGCCGCCAGTTCGTCATGGGGCGCAATATCGAGGAAGCTGCCGGCCGCGCCGAAGCCGCCGAGAAGCGCGGCTATCGTTACTCATACGACATGCTGGGCGAAGCCGCCCGCACCATGAAGGATGCCGAGCGGTATTTCACGTCCTATCAGGATGCCATCGCTGCTATCGGCAAGGCGTCGAAGGGCAAGGGCGTCATCGCCGGCCCCGGCATCTCGATCAAATTGTCGGCGCTGCATCCGCGCTATGAATTCGCGCAAGAAGACCGCGTGATGAAGGAACTGGTGCCGCAGGTGATTGCACTGGCCCAGGCCTCGAAGAAGGCCGGCATCGGCTGCACGATCGATGCGGAAGAGGCAGAGCGTCTCGACATCTCGCTCGACATCATCGATGCGGTCGCGGCCGATGCGTCGCTGAAAGATTGGGATGGGTTGGGGCTTGCCATCCAGGCCTATCAGAAGCGCTGCCTGCCGCTCATCGACTGGCTGGCGGATTGCGCGCGCCGTAACCGTCGCCGCCTGATGGTGCGTCTAGTGAAGGGTGCATATTGGGATAGCGAGGTCAAATGGAGCCAGGAGCGGGGCCTGCCCGATTATCCGGTCTTCACGCGCAAGGTTTCGACCGATGTTTCCTATCTCGCCTGCGCGCGGCGGCTGCTCTCCGACGGCCAGGCTTTCTTCCCGATGTTCGCCACCCATAACGCGCATACGCTGGCGGCCGTCATCGAAATGGCGGGCGGCGAAGCAGCGGCGCGCGAGAAGCTGGAATTCCAGCGCCTTCATGGCATGGGCGAGCCGCTCTATGACCAGGTGACACCGGCCGATGCGATGGGCATTCCCTGCCGCGTCTATGCACCGGTCGGCAGCCATGAGGATCTGCTAGCTTACCTCGTGCGGCGCCTGCTCGAGAACGGCGCCAACACCTCCTTCGTCAATCGCATCGTCGATGAGAAGGCGCCGCTCGACGCCATCGTCGCCGATCCGATCGCCCAGGTGCGCAAGCTGAAATCGAAGCGTCATCCCGGTATCCCGCAGCCGATCAATCTCTATGGGGCCGAGCGCAAGAACTCGGCCGGTATTGATTTCACCGATGCCGATCTGATGCCGAAACTGGCGCAGGAGATCACCGCCGCTGCATCAATTGCATCGACAGCCGGGCCGATCATCGGTGGCGTCGAAAAGACCGGCAAGGCGGAGGATATCCGCAATCCGGCCAAGATCTCTGAAGTTGTCGGCCGCGTCGTGCAAGCGACCCAGGCTGATGTTGACGATGCGATCTCGCGCGCCAGCCGCGCCTTCGTCGATTGGTCGGCAACACCGGCAGCAAAGCGTGCTGCGTGTCTCGACAAGGCGGCCGACCTCATGGAAGCGCGTCGGGCCGAGTTGCTGGCGCTGTGCATCCGCGAAGCGGGCAAGACCGTCGGCGATGCGGTGGCGGAACTCCGCGAGGCGGTGGATTTCTGCCGCTATTACGCGGCCCGTGCGCGCGCCGATTTTGCGGCACCTCTGCCGCTGCCAGGACCGACCGGCGAGCGCAATCAGTTGATGCTGCAGGGGCGCGGCGTTTTCGCCTGCATCTCGCCCTGGAATTTCCCGCTGGCGATCTTCATGGGCCAGGTGAGTGCGGCCCTCGTCGCCGGCAATTGCGTCATCGCCAAGCCCGCCGAACAGACACCACTCATCGCGGCGGCGGCCGTGAAGATCCTGCACCAGGCCGGCATTCCGGGCGACGTGCTGCATCTGCTGCCGGGCGATGGTCCCACTGTCGGTGCGCCCTTGACGCGCGATCCGCGCATTGCCGGTGTCGCCTTCACCGGCTCCACCGAAACGGCGCGCCTCATCAACCGCACGCTCGCCGCCAAAGACGGGCCGATCGTGCCGCTCATCGCCGAGACTGGCGGGCAGAATGCGATGATCGTCGATTCATCGGCTCTCCCTGAACAGGTCGTGCGCGACGTGCTGATCTCGTCCTTCCAGAGTGCCGGGCAGCGCTGCTCGGCTTTGCGCGTGCTCTTCGTGCAGCAGGATATCGGGGCGAAGCTCGAGGAGATGCTGGCGGGCGCCATGGCGGAGCTGCGCGTCGGCGATCCGGAATTCTTGAAGACTGATATCGGCCCGGTGATCGATGCCGAGGCGAAGTCGGTGCTGGAAGCCCATGTCCAGCGCATGGACCGCGAGGGCAAACTCATCTATCGCACCAAGCTCAATGGCGTTGCCGGCGCGGGGCATTTCTTTGCGCCAGCCGCCTATCGCATCGACGGCCTCAACCGTCTGCAGCGCGAGGTGTTCGGCCCGGTCCTCCATGTGATCCATTACGCCGCCGATAAGCTCGATGATGTGCTGGCCTCGATCAATGCGACGGGTTATGGCCTGACGCTCGGCATCCACAGTCGCATCGACGGCAAGGTGAAATACATCGCCGAGCGCCTGCGCGTGGGCAACGCCTATGTCAATCGCAACATGATCGGTGCCGTGGTCGGTGTGCAGCCCTTCGGCGGCGAAGGCCTCTCCGGCACCGGTCCCAAGGCCGGCGGCCCGCATTACCTGCACCGCTTTGCCACGGAGCGGACCCTCACCATCGACACGACTGCCGCCGGCGGCAATGCCAGCCTGTTAAGCTTGGAGGAAGAGAGCTGAGCCTTTGATGCAGTGGATGCCCGGGTCAAGCCCGGGCATGACGCAGTCTATATTTCGTCATTGCCGGGCTTGTCCCGGCAATCCACTCTCGCCAGCGAACTGAATTAAAACACCACCTGCGTCACACTTGCCAATTCCGTCATTGGGATATGGCAGGCGATGCGGTGGCCGCTCTCTGAGACTTGCTCGGGTGGCTGGGTGTCGTCGCAGATGCTGCCCACCTTGCGCGGGCAGCGTGTAGCGAAGGGGCAGCCTTTCGGGCGGTTCTGCGGGCTCGGCACATTGCCTTCGAGGATGATGCGCCGCTGCTTCACATCCGGATCCGCGATCGGCACCGCCGACATCAGCGCTTCGGTATAGGGGTGATAGGGCGGGGCGAAGATATCGGCCACAGAGCCATATTCCATGACCTTGCCGAGATACATCACCGCCACATGGTCGGCGAGATAGCGCACGACCGAGAGATCGTGGCTGATGAAGAGCAGGGTCGAGCCGCGCTTCTTCTGGATATCGACCAGCAGGTTGATGATGGCGGCCTGCACCGACACGTCGAGCGCCGAGACGGGCTCATCGGCCAGGATCAGTTCGGGTTCGCCGGCGAGCGCCCGGGCGATGGCGACGCGCTGCTTCTGGCCGCCTGAGAGCTGGCGCGATTTGCGATTGGCAAATTCCAGCGGCAGATTGACCGTGCGCAGCAGATCGTCGACTTGGGCACGTGCCGCCTTGCCGCCGATCCGCTTCAGCTTCGAGATCGCGCGCTCCATCACATAGCCGATCGTGTGGCTGGGATTGAGCGTGCTTTCGGGATTCTGGAACACCATCTGGATCGCGCGCTTGGTATCGCCGTCGCGGTTCTCGACTGCCGTATTGCCGATATCCTTGCCGGCCAGGGTTACCTTGCCGCTGCTTGCGAGCTCGATGCCGGTCAGAACCTTGGCGAGGGTCGACTTGCCGCAACCGGATTCACCGACGATGGCCAGCGTCTCGGCACGCTCGGCGGCGACATCGATGCCGTCGACGGCATGCACGTCATAGCCGGCGCCGCCGAACATGCCGATCGCCTGGTGATAGGTCTTCTTCAGGCCGTCGAGGGTCAATACGGCGTCATGTCTCTGCGCCGCATTGGCATTGGCCGGTGCCGCACTCGTGCCTGGGCGCTCATGCTTGGGCAGTTCTTCCATGCGCACGCATTTGACGCGGTGCTGGCCGCTCGACCCATAGGTCTCCGTCGGGATAGGCGCCACGCTGCAGCGTTCCGGCACGGCCGCCGGGCAGCGCGGCGCAAAGATGCAGCCTTTGGGGCGGTCGAGAATTGGCGGCACCTGGCCGGGGATGGCCGAAAGCGGGCGCGTGCGCTTGTCGGCGTTCAAGGTCGGAATGCAGTTGAGGAGGCCGCGGGTGTAAGGGTGTCGCGGATCGCGGAACACCTCGCCGATCGGACCTTCTTCAACCAGCTCACCCGCATACATAACACCGATGCGGTCGCAGATCCGGACCACGGTGCCGAGATTGTGGCTGATGAAGACGATGGCGCTGTTATGCCTCTTCCTGAGCTGCGCCACCAGATCGAGCACTGCCGCCTCGACGGTGACATCGAGGCCCGTCGTCGGCTCATCCATGACCAGAAGCGAGGGTTCGGCCATCAGCGCCATGGCAATGACGACGCGCTGCTGCTGGCCGCCGGAAAGCTGGTGCGGATAGCGCGTCATGATGTGTTCGGGGTCGGGTAGATTGACCTCCTTCAACATCTGCACGGCACGCTTATAGCTTTCCGCCTCATTGACGTTCGAATGGATGAGCGGCACTTCCATCAGCTGCTTGCCGATGGTGATGACCGGATTGAGGCTGCTCATCGGATCCTGATAGACCATCGCCATTCGGCCGCCGCGAATGCCACGCAGCTCGGCTTCCGACATCTTGGTCATGTCGCGGCCTTCGAACAGGATCTCACCGCCGGTGACGCGGCCGGCGCCCCCCAGATATTTCATGATGGCGAAGGCGACGGTCGACTTGCCGCAACCGGATTCACCGACCAGGCCCAAAGCCTCGCCCTCATAGAGGGTAAGGCTGATATTGGGCACGACCTTCAATTCGCCGGCGCGGACGAAATAGGAGATCGAGACGTTGCGCAGTTCCAGGATCGGCCGTTTGGCCCCTTCTGCTTGCGGGCGGTCCATTGTGGCGGCGGTGGCGCTGCTCATCTGGCGATCCCTATCTCTTAGTCACGAATGCTGATCTCACGCATGCCGTCGGCCAGCAGGCTGAAACCCACGACGAGCGAGGTGATGGCACCGGCCGGGAACAAGGACATATGCGGATAGATCGACATCATCGCATAGGTGTCCTTGACCATGCCGCCCCAATCGGGGTCGGGCGGCGGCAGGCCCAGGCCCAAGAACCCAAGCACGCCGATCGCGATCGTGGTGTAGCCCATGCGCAGGCACGCATCGACGATGAGCGGCCCGCGCGCATTGGGCAGGATCTCGACCAGCATGATGTAGAGCGCCGATTCACCGCGCATCTTGGCCGCCGCCACATATTCGCGCTCGCGCAGTTCCAGCGTCATGCCGCGCACGATGCGAATAATCTGTGGCGAGGAGATGAAGATGACTGCCAGGATAATGTTTGTTGCTTTGGCCCCCACCTTCATGATGACGATGATGTAGAGCACGATGGCCGGGAAGGAGAGCAAGATGTCGGCAATCCTATTGACGACCTGGTCGACCCAGCCCCGGTAATAACCGGCGATGAGACCCATCAGGCAGCCGACGACATATGCTGCAAAAACCGCAACCGGTGCCACTATCAGCACGGTGCGCGAGCCCCAGATGATGCGCGAGAGGATATCGCGGCCCTGATTGTCCGTGCCCAGCCAGTTGACCGCGCTGGGGGTGGGATCGATCAGCGCGTCCATGTTGCTGATATTGGGATTGAAGGGGGCGAGCAGCGGCGCAAAGAGCGCCACCACGATCCAGAAGATCACCAGGAAAGCGCCGATCATGCCGATCGGCGATTCCTTGAGGAGCCTTACCCGGTTCCAGGTCAGCGCGATGATACCGTCGTTAGCCATGACCGCCCCTTGACCTTTAAGAGAACCGAATGCGCGGGTTGAGCATCATGTAGCCGAGATCGCCGGCGATCTGCGTGAAGACCGAGATCAACACGGCAAAGAGGGCGCCGGCCTCGACCACCGCCACGTCCTGGGCGAGGGCCGCCTCCAAGAGCATGCGCCC
Organism: Pseudomonadota bacterium; assembly: GCA_016183985.1. Taxonomy (GTDB): domain Bacteria; phylum Pseudomonadota; class Alphaproteobacteria; order Dongiales; family Dongiaceae; genus Dongia. Next base: position 14,816 of record JACPDN010000016.1, read on the forward strand.
GAAGCCGGGATAGGCGAAGACCGCTTCGACCACGACCACGCCGGTCACGAGGTAATTGAGCTGCAGCAGGATGACGGTGAAGGGCGCGATCATGGCATTGCGCAAGGCATGCTTGAGGATCACGGCGCGGAAATTGAGGCCCTTGAGGATGGCGGTGCGGATATAGGGCCGGGTCATCACCTCAACCATCGAGGCGCGCACCATGCGCACGACATAGCCGAGGTCATAGAGCACCATCACGCAGACCGGCAGCACTAATTGTTGCCAGATCGACCAGCCTGTTCCGGTGTCGAGGGGCGAGGTGCCGGGCAACCAGCCCAGCCAGATGACGAAGATACTGGCCAGAAACACGCCGGAGGCGAATTCCGGCACGGATGTGGTGACAATACTGGCGACCGAGATACTTCGGTCGAGGAACGAGCCTTCCTTCATGCCGGCACTGATGCCGAGAATGATGGACAGCGGCACGATGATGGCGAAAGCGATGCCGGCCAGCAGCAGCGTGTTCTGGAGGCGGTCGCCGATGATCTTGTTGACGTCGGTCTTATAGAGCGTGGAATAGCCGAGATCGCCGGTGAGCGTGTTGCCGAGCCATTCGCCATAGCGCACGACGACCGGGCGGTTGAGGCCCAGTTCCTCGGTCAAGCGGTCGACCTGATCCTGGGTGGCGAACGGGCCCAGCACCTTGCGGGCGACCTGCCCGGGCGTGAATTCGAACGCTGCAAAAACCAGCGCTGAAACCACAAGCATCGTGAAGGCAAGCAAAGCCATTCGCTTGGACAGAAATGCCAGCATTGTCCCCCTCAGCCATCCCTGGAGCCCTTTCCGGTCGCTTGCCGGACCCCGTTCATGTCGGGTGTAAGTGGCTCAACTCACTAACTAAAGCACAAAAGCGCGCGCTTGCCAGCCATCATTATCGAATAGCACCATAACCGATAGGCGTATTGAGAATGCTCGGAAAAGCGCCGGAATTCTTCAATTTGCGCCAAGGTGGCTTTCATAAAGGTACTGTGCGACCGCCAAATCCTCATGGCCGCCACCGCCGGATTTGAACCAGGTGATCTCCTGGTCGTCCTGTCGCCCGGGCCGTTCGCCGCGATTGAGTTGGAACATGTCGATGAGCGATTCTTCTGTGGCGAGGCCGGCCGCGAGCGGGGCGCAGACATCGCCGGCAACGCCCACGGTGGTGAGGCGCGCGTCGACATAATGACGGGTGGCACGCGCGAAAGCGGCATCGTCGGCCTCGCGCATCTCGGGGAGATAGCCGCCGACGAGATCGAGATGGCAGCCGGGCTTCAGCCAGGCTCCTTCTATGATGGGGGTCGTGGCGCGCGTTGCCGTGGAGACGATGTCCGCGCGCTGCACGGCTGCGCCGAGATCGGTCACGATTTCGACGGCCAAGCCGATGGCACGCAAGGGCTCGGGGTCGAGTGCCTCGGGCCGCCGGTTCCACCACAAGACCCGCTTGATCGGGCGCAAGGCGCAATGGGCCATGATGAGATGTGGCGCCAAGGCACCGCCGCCGCAGACGAGCAGGGTTTCGGAATCCTTGCGACTCAGCAAGTCGGACGCCATGGCGGAATTGGCCGCCGTCTTCACCAGCGTCAGGGCTGCCCCCTCCATGGTCGCGATGGCAGCGCCATTGCGGCCTTCGAACAGGGCATAAATGCCTTGAACGGCCGGCAGGTCATGGCGCGGATTCTCCGGGAAGACGCTCACCAGCTTGATGCCGAAATAACGATCGAAGCTCCAGGCCGGCAGCAGCAGCCAATCATTCTGGCCCTGTTGCTTTGTCGGTTGACTGAGCAGCATGCGGTCGATGAGATCGACCCCTTGTTTGTTCATTGCCTGGAGCGCGGCGACGAGGCCCGGATACTCGGCCAGGGCGTGAACGCGCTCAGCGCCGAGATGCAGCATGCCTTGGCCTCAGGCCGCTTCCCGCATGCCGAGCAGCCATTGGATGCCGGCAAGGTGCTGCTGGTCATGGCTGCAGAGGAAGTGGATGAGGCCGCGCACGGTCACGGGGCCATAGCCCTCGAATGTGCCGCGCCGCGCCAGTCCTTGCGGGCCGACATGGTCGAGGATCGCCATCGTCTTCTCGCGCGCCGCTTCGAACGCATCGAGCGCCGTGGTGAGGTCGGTCCGGTCATATTGACGTGCCTCGACCAGGGCATAGCCGTCGATCGATTCCAGGACCGGTTGGCTTTCGCTCAGCAGGCGCTGGAAACGCTGCGTATAGCCGTCGGCCTCGATGTCCCGCATATGGCAGATCTGCTGGCGGATGGTGAGCATCTCGCTGGGGATGCCCTCCCAGGAGGCCGGCCGCCAGTCGAGCGCCGCGGCCGGAATGCCGGAGAGCAGATCGCGCAGCGCGCTGGGAAAGCTGCGCAACGAATTGAGGTTGTGCGGCAGCAGATCCATGCGCGTTACTCGGTGAAAGGCGATTGTGCTGGCATTTCGCCGCCGGCTTCCTTGACCGCCTTGGCATAGGCGCGCGGGTTTTTATAGGGGCCGGTCTTGACGATGTCTCGCATGGCGGCCGGGCGCGCCTCATGGGTGCGCGGCATGATCTTGATGAAGCCGCCTTCGCGGCCGATCAGCAGGATGGGCTGATTGTTCCGCGTCGACACGCGGCGGTGATTGGCGGAATGGTCCTTCATCGCCTGCATCTCGCCCTTGTCGCGGTCGAACACGTATTCATAGGCGGCGATGAATTCCTTGATGAACTCCCGCTCCACCACCTGCATGTTGGAAATCAGCCAGCAGCGATCGGCGAAGATCCAATATGTGCCGAGCCCTAAGAGTTCGCCCTCGCGGTTGAAATAGGGATAGAAGGGAAAGGCGCGGCAGGCCAGTGTCCGGTTGTCGCGCTCGCAGAAGCGAGCGCCTTTGCATTCGACGGCGACGCAATCCTTGTGCAGTCCCTCGACGATCTTGCGCGCCGTGGCATCCTGCGGCTTGAACCGACTCCAAAGGTCGGTGCGGGTCTTCAGGAGCGCGAACTCGGGCTTGTCCACAACGGGGATCGCATGGGTCGTGTCGCAGCAGACCGGCTGGCCGTTGTTGAGCGGCGCGCAGAAGCGGCCGCAGTCGAAGCGGGACACATTCGCCTGAAAGCGGTCATAAACCGTTTTGAAATCCGCCGGTCGCATATCCTGGGTCATGCCGTCATTGCCTTAAATGCGAGTCGCACAGTGTGTGCCGATGCTGATTTATGCTTTGCCGCCGACTCGAAATCCAGTTAAGAATGAGCGAGTTAGCTAGGTTTCGGGCAGTCTCCTCTCGGATTGGCCGCAAGTGAGGAAAGCGCATCCATTATGACGCGTTTCTGGGTGATCGGCGGCGACTATGCCGACACGAATTTCGATCGTATTCAAGGTGGTGGCAAGGAAGACCGGATCGGCCCCTTTGCCAGCTATGACGAAGCCAAGGCCGCTTGGCAAAAGCGCGCGTGGGAGACGGTCGATCACGCCAATGCCCGCTACCGGATCGAGGAAGAGGGCGGCGAGATTTGCTATTGGGTCGTCGGCGGCCCCTATTGCGATACCACCTTCAGCGAACCGGCGCCGGGCGGTGGCGAGCAGTGGTTCGGCCCCTTCGACAGCTATGACGAGGCCAAGACAGCCTGGTCGCGCCACGCCTGGTCAACGGTCGACGATGCCATGTGCCGCTACCGCATCGAGAAACTGTCTAAAGGCCAGCATCCCGGGGGCCAACATCCTGAGGCTCCGCATCCGGCAATCGGCAAAGGCCATCGCTGACAGTCATGGCCACGCCAGGTGAAATTTGGGTCGAGGCGATCGGCATCACGGCTGCCTGCCTCACCACTTTGAGCTTCCTGCCGCAGGCCTTGCGCATCTGGCGGCTGGGCTCGGCGCGCGATGTGTCGCTCACCATGTATCTGATGATGTTTGCCGGCCAGATCATGTGGCTGACTTATGGCGTCGTGATCGGCTCGGCCTCGCTCATTTTCTCCAATATCAGCGCATTGGTGCTGGTGGGCTCCGTGCTGCTGCTGAAGCTGCGCGACACTGCGGCCTTCAAGATCGGACAGCCGCCAGCCGCTGAATGACCGCCGGCCTCGGCTGCGCGACCTCGCCGCTGAAATAGCCTAGTACCGTCAATTGGGATTCCTGCGCAAAGTCCAGCAGCTCGCCGGGCCGCAGCAGAAAGGCCGGGTTGCTGGGCTTGCCGAAGCGTTCGTTGCCGATGGCGAAAGTCTCGTAGATCAGCAGCCCGCCCGGTGCCAGCGCGTGCCCCAAGAGCGGCAGCAAAGGCCGGTGTAGATAGTTCGTGATGACGATGCCGGCAAATTTTCGCCCGCCGAGCGGCCAGGGGCTGCCGTCCTCGAGATCGGCGCCCAGAACCTCGACGCCTTGCGGCCAGTCCCTCGCTCGCAAGGCCATGATGTCTCGGTCGAGCGCTACGACAGGATGGCCTTGCCCGCTCAAATAATGGGTATGTCTTCCGCCCCCGGCCGCGAGGTCCAGCACGGTGCCGCCAGGAGTGAGTGCCGGCGCCCATTGGACGACCCAAGGTGAGGGGGCTGATATAAGGGTTGTGTCCGTCACATCACACGCATTTGTCAAAGACATGTCATTGGCGAGGGGCAGAAGCTGGCATTTTGGCGCCTGGCCTCTATATTCTTAACCTATATGGGCGATCCTGTAAGGGTCGCGATTGGCGCAGGATTTGCGAGCTTCTTAGGTCATGATCGTCTTTCAACTCAACTGTGGCACGGGCCACACTTTCGACATCTGGTTCCGGGACGGCGCCACCGCCGACCGGCAGCTGGCCCGGAAGCTGGTCGAATGCCCGGAATGCGGCGACCGCAAGGTTTCCAAGGCCTTGATGGCGCCGCGCATTTCCTCGAAAGGGGAGAAGGTGCCGGGCCAGAACATGGCGGTGCTGGCTAAATCCATGCGCGACCAGCTGGTCGAGGTGCGCAAACAGGTCGAAGCCAATTGCGACTATGTCGGCGACAAGTTTGCCGAGGAAGCGCGCAAGATCCATTACGGCGAAACCGAAGCGCGCGGCATCTTCGGCGAAGCGAGCGAAGAGCAGCACAAGGAATTGTCGGAAGAGGGCATCGACGTTGCCCGCATTCCCTGGCTGCCCAGGGATGATGCCTGAAGGCGGCGACGCTCGAGGCATCAAGGCGCCTCCAGTGCATTTCATGTCTTGGCAGAAATGCCTCTTCTTTCGTCATCCCCGGGCCTAGTCGGTGGGATCCCTGGGATCCGCTGTCTGCTGGATAGACTGGATGCCCGGGGCAAGGCCGGGCATGACGGAGTGGGCCTGGGCGTGACGGAGTGGGTTTAGCGGTTCCGAGAAACCGTGAACGACTCTCAGCTAATCCAGTCGACGATATAGTCTTCCGGTTCGCCGGCCTTGGTTTCTGAAATCGCCTTGCGGCGGATGGAGATGCCGGCTTGATGGACCGTGCGCGGATCGCCCGAGACGAGGGGGTGCCACCAGGGCAAATCATCGCCGTTATAAACGAGCTTGTAGGCGCAGGTTTCGGGGAGCCAGTCGATGCGCCCGATATTGCGCGGTGACAGCTGCACGCAATCCGGCACGATGCTCTTGCGGTTCTTATAGTCCTTGCACTGGCAGCTTCTGAGATCGAGCTGCTTGCAGGCGATGTTGGTGAAGAGCACCTGATTGGTGTCAGCGTCGCGCAGCTTGACGAGGCAGCATTTGCCGCAGCCGTCGCACAGACTCTCCCACTGCGCCGGCGTCATCCTGGATAATGGCGTCGTCTTCCAGAAAGGCTCCTGTTGGGGAGCCTTCTTCACGCCACCTTGTTCCCACGGATGAAGGCGCCGACCGCCGGGCTGATGCGCTCGCGCCAGGACCGGCCGCTGAAGAGGCCGTAATGGCCGACCTTGGGTTCGGTCACTTCCAGGCGCAGCTTGTCTGGAATGCTGGAGCAGAGGATCTGTGCCGCATGGCACTGGCCGGTACCGGTGATGTCGTCACGGCCGCCTTCGACCGTCATCAGGCCGACGTTGCGGATCGCCTTGGGGTTCACCAATTGGCCGCGATGCTTGAGGCGGCCCTTCATCAGCGCATGTTCCTGGAACACGATGCTGACCGTATCCAGATAGAATTGCGCATCGAGATCCATGACCGCGAGATATTCCTCGTAGAAACGGCGATGCGCGCGGGCGAATTGATCGTCGCCCTTGGCATGGGCCCAGAGGAAATCGATATGCGCCTTCAAATGCCGGTCCGGATTGAGCGACATGAAACCGGAGAGCTGCAACAGGCCGGGATAGACACGGCGGCCGTTGCCGGGATGCATCGGCGGCACGTTATGGATGGCGGCCGTCTCGAAGGTCGAGAGCGAATGCGATTGCGCAAGCCGGGTCACTTCGGTCGTGCCGACCCGCGTATCGACCGGCCCGCCCATGATGATGAGATTTTTCGGCGTCAGCGGATCCTTGGCCTCCGCCATCAGCGACACGGCGACGATCGAGGCCGGCGCCGGCTGGCAGATCGCCAGCACGCTCACGTCCGGGCCGATATGGCGAATGCAGCGTTGCAGCACGTCGACATAATCTTCGAAACCGAAGCGGCCATCGCTCAAGGGCACTTCGCGCGCATCCTGCCAGTCGGTGACGTAGACGTCGTGAGCTACCAGCAGGCTTTCGATCGTGTCGCGCACCAGGGTGGCGAAATGGCCGGAGAGCGGTGCTACCAGCAGCACCTTCGGATCGTTGCGGGGCTTTTCCAACACGCGTTCGAATTGGACCAGGTGGCAGAAGGGCTCGCCGTGAATGAGCTTCTCGCGCACCGCGACCGCTTCGCCATCGATGGTGACTTGGGCGATGCCGAATTCCGGTCGCCCGTGGCGCCGTGTGGCACGTCCGAAAATCTCGCAGACAGCGGCGCCGGCACGAAGCAGCGTCGTTTCCGAAAGCGGATTGTGGGGATGTGCCAGCAGATCGCGCCAGGTATCGGCGGCAAGCCGGAACGGGGTCAGGGCCAGATATTGGGCCTCGATGGCATGATAAAGCATATTAATTCTTTACGCTGCGATGCGACATTAGGCAACCCTAACCCGGTAAGATGTCTTAATTCTTAAGAAGCACCCCAGCTTCGATCGGCCAAGTTAACCATAATTCGGCGTCTTTGGTAAAAATATCCGCGTCCACGGCCGAGCGGCGATTCTGCAACGAGACCGAAATCGGCGCCGTGCCTTCACGCCAATCTGCCAGCAACAGGCTGCGATCGCCCAGATAAGAACCGGCAAGCGCACGCCCTGAAACGACATTGTCCGAACCTTGTGGCGCCGTCGCCACAGCATCAATTTTTTCAGGACGGACAGCGACAATGGCCGTCTCGCCGGGAGCTGCACCATTGGTGGCGGGGACGCGCACATGCTGGCCGGGCGCGATCTCGATCGCGGCGACACCACCGGCGATGCTGACGATGCGGCCTTCGAAGAAATTCATATTGCCGATGAAGCCCGCGACCTCGCGGCAATTCGGCCGCTCATAGAGTGCTGCTGCCGTGTCGATCTGCAGCACTTGGCCCCGTGCCATCACCGCGATGCGGTCGGAGAGAGACAGGGCTTCTTCCTGGTCATGGGTCACGAAGATGAACGTGATGCCGAGAGATTTCTGCAACTGCCGGAGTTCGATCTGCATCTCTTCGCGCAGCTTTTTGTCGAGCGCCCCCAGCGGCTCGTCGAGCAGTAGCACCTTGGGCTCGCACACGATGGCGCGCGCCAGGGCAACGCGCTGACGCTGGCCACCTGAAATCTGGTTGGCGCGGCGGTTGCCGAGGCCGGAGAGGCGCACCATGTCGAGCGCTTGCGCGACCTTCTTGGCGATGCTGGCCTTGTCGAGACCGCGATTGATGAGGCCATAGGCGATGTTCTCGGCGATATCGAGATGCGGGAAGATCGCGTAGGACTGGAACACCATATTGGTCGGCCGCTGGTTGGGCGGCCTGATGCCCATCGCCTCGCCATCGATCAGGATGTCGCCCTCGGTCTGCCGCTCGAAGCCGCCGATCATGCGGAGCAGGGTGGTCTTGCCGCAGCCCGATGGCCCCAGCAGCGAGAAGAACTCGCCCGGCGCGATATCGAAACTGGCGCTATCGACCGCGGCAAAGGTGCCGAACCTCTTGCTGACAGATTTCAGGGAAATCATGGGTGCTGCCATGCTGACCTCAAAGAACGGAGGAATCGCTGCCGGAAACGCCGCGGCGGCGCAGCCATTCGGCAAACACCACAAGCACGATCGAAACCATCAGAATGAGTGAACCCAGCGCCAGCACGTCCGGAATCTTCGACGGAAAACGCAGGCTGCTGAAAATGAAAATGGGCAAGGTCGCTTCGCTGCCGGCAAGGAAGAAGGCCAGCAGATATTCATCGAAGGACGTGATGAAGCAGAGCAGCAGGCTGGAAACGATGCCCGGCATGACCAGCGGCAGCGTCACGCGCCGGAAACTCTGCCAGGCGGAATCGCCGAGATCGCGCGAGGCTTCTTCGAGGCTGCGGTCGAAGCCCTCCATGCGCGCGATCAGCACCAGCATGGAAAGCGGCACGGTGATGAGCACATGCGAAGCGCCAACGGTCCAGAGCGAGAGATCGACGTCCAACCCACGGCGCAGGATGACCAGCGTCGAAACGCCGATCACCATGTAAGGGATGACCAGCGGCAACATGATGAGAGCGTAGATCCCGCGCCGGAACGGAATGCGATAGCGTGTCATGGCGCGGGCAGCCAACAGCCCAAAGAAAGTACTGCCGATGGAAACGCCGACGCCCACTTTCACGCTGGCCCAAAGCGCTGCCTGCAGCGCCGAATTGGCCATGAGGTTTTCATACCATTTCAAGGTGAAGCCCTTGAACGGCAAGGTCACATAAATGTTGTCGTTGAACGAGAAGAGCGGCAGCAGCAGGACCGGCACATAGAGGAACGCGAGATAAAGAACCGCGAACAGCGAGAGAAGGTTGAAATGCTTGCGCAAACTCTCCATGGCGTCAGATATCCGCGGCCTTGAGACGCTTGCGGCCGATGGCGGCAAGGAAAGCGCAGACCGCCAGAGTGATCGCCAACATCATGATGCAGGAAAGCGCCGCGCCCAGTGGCGCATTATTGGCCTTGCCGAACTGGGTGACGATGGAATTGCCGATCATGATGCCGGAGGTGCCGCCGACCAGCGTCGGCGTGATGTAGTCGCCGACCGTCGGAATGAAGACCAGCAATGTCGCCGAGATGGTTCCCGGCAAAGAGAGCGGGAATGTGATGCGCCAGAAGCGCTTCCATTTGGAATCGCCCAGATCCTGTGCCGCTTCCAAATAGGACCGGTCGATTTTTTCAAGGCTCACGTAAATGGGCAGCACGGCATAGGCCGCCCAGGCATGTGCCAGCGTGATCGTGACGGCGGTCGGATTGTAGAGCAGGAATTCCAGCGGCTTGTCGATGAACCCGACGAATTTGAGGCCGGAATTGATGACGCCGTTAAAGCCCAGAATGACCTTCCAGGCAAAAATGCGCAGCAGATAGCTGGTCCAGAAGGGGACGGTCAGCAGGATGATCCAGATGAGCTTCGATTTCTCGATGCGGAAGGCCATGAAATAGGCCATCGGATAGGCCAGCACCACGACAGCGATGGTTGCGGTCAGCGACATCCACAGCGATTTCATGATGAGGATGCGATAGAGCGCGCCTTCCTCGGTAAAGAGGACGCGGTAATTGTCGAGATTCCAGGCCGGCAGGATATCGAAGCCGGTCTGGGTCCAGAAGCTGACGACGACGATGCCGATGAGCGGCACCACCATCATGCCGAGCACGATGAGCAGAGTCGGCAGAATGAGCCAGAGGCCGTCCAGCCATTCCGGCCGGGCGGCGGTGAAGTCGGCAGGGGCCGAGGATGGGGTCGAGGAATGGGCTTGTGCGGTCATGAATGGGCGATACCTGTCGCCGCGTGCGGGAGCCGATGGTGGAAACCATCAGCTCCCGACGACAGCGGCATAGCGGCTCAGGCGCCGGCCTTCACTTCTTCGAAGACCTTCTGCACCCTTTCGGTGTCCAGGATCGGCTGCTGGACGATGCCCTTCGAGAAGAAGTCCGATGGATCTTTCGGCAGGCCGCGTTCGGCCAGCGTCTTCTCGTCGACCAAATCGAAGGTCTTCTTGTTCGAATGGCCGTAGCCTTGCGCTTCGATCAGCCACTTGCCGGCCTCGGGTGCCGTCATGGCGTTGATGAGGTCATAGGCTTTGTCGACATGCGGTGCGTCCTTGGTCAGGACCAGGCCGCAGCAATAGCTCATGATGCCTTCCTTGGGGTTCGCGAACTTGATGTTGACCCCCTGGCCGGTCAGCGTCACGACCGAGCTGTTCCAGCCGGTCGAGGCGACGAGCTCGCCCGATGCCAGCGCCTGTTCCACTGCCGAGTTGCTGTCCCAATAGAAGCGCACCAGCGGCTTCTGTTTCACCAGCAATGCCTTGGCCTTCCCCAATTCCTCATCGGTCATGTTGAAGGGATCCTTGGCGCCGGCCACGATGCCGGCAATCGGCACGGCTTCGGTGGCGTCGGCCGACATCGCGATCTGGCCGGTGTAGCGCTCATCCCACAGCATGTTCCAGGATTCCTCCTTCGCCTCGAAGAGATCCGGGCGATAGAGGATCGACGTATTGCCCCAATCGACGGGGATGAAGAACTGCTCGCCCTTGTCGCCTTGCGCATAAGGGAGCTTGGTGAGGCCGGGGAAGAGATCGGCGAAATTGGTGAGGCGGCTGGTATCGATCGCCTGCAGCACATCGGCATCGCGCCAGCGCTTCAAGTCGAGATTGCAGGGGTGAACGATGTCGACCTTGAAGCCGCTCCTGACCTTGGTCAGCGCTTCTTCGACATCGCCGAAGACCGGGCCTTCCGGCTCGGCATTGTTTTTGGCGGTGTAGCCGGGATGGAAGCCCGGGTCGTTATATCCTTCCCAGGTGAAATAGATGACCTCGCCATCGGCGGCCTTGGCGCGGCCGACCGGCAGCATGGTCATGGTAAGGCCGGCGGCGGTCAGCATCTGCAGGATGTCGCGTCGCGACATGCGGCCGGATTTCATGGCTTTCAGAAAATCTTGGGTCTCCATCACGCATTCCCTCCTGTCCCGGTTCATTTTTGGTACCGGTCTTTTGCCGGTATTCTTATTATTCCTGTGTACAGCTAATCTTGCCACCCCATTCCTCGCCCTGCAACAGGGCTTAGCACCCTTTACGCCCGGTCAGAATTCACGCAAAGGAGGTGTGGCAGCGCCCACGCAAAGCTGAAAATATGAAGTGGATCGCGCCTGGGTGACCGCAATCACTTCGCCTGTCGGATCAGCTGCCCCAAATGGGGCGGGTTGGGGCTAGGATTTATGAGGCATCGATCATGACGACCCTGAGGGTCTTGCGGCGCCGCGTCGGCGGTCTCGCCATTTTACTTTTCGTCGCCAGTGGCGGCATGGCTGTCGCCCAGGACAAGACGGTTGCCATTGTCGAAGACACTAGCGGCAATATCGTCGGCGTCGAGCCACTTGATCTGCTGCGCACCGGACGCGAGATCGTCCTCACTGCGCAATCCGGCCTTATCGTTTCCTATCTCAATTCATGTCAGCGCGAGAATATTCGCGGTGGCAAGGTCGTCATCGGTGAAGTCCAGTCCGATGTGCAGGGCGGCGAGGTCTCGCGCCGCCGCGTTCCTTGCGACGCGGCCGCCTTGAACCTGACGCCGGAGCAGGCCAATCAGAGTGCGACGCTGGTCTTTCGCGATCCGCCCAAGGAGAAGGGCATCAACTTCCTGCTGAATACGCGCCAACCGATCGTGATTGCACCCGGCCTTGCCGAGGTGAAGCTTGAGCAGCTGGAAAAGGTCAAATCGACCCGCGTCGTCAAAGTGGCCAAGGGCATCGCCGATCTGACGGCGGAGCATGGATTGCTGGATCAGGGCGGTCTCTATCAGCTGACCGCCGGCGATAGGACCGTGAAATTCCGGGTCGGCAAAGAGGCGACCGACAACCCCATGCCGATCCTGCAGCGCGCGATCCGCCTCTAAGAGCTCAATGGCAGGGATGGCCCTTGCCCGTGGCCAATCCTTCCAGGATCGGGCAGTCGGGACGGTCATCGCCATGGCAGTTATGCGCAAGATGCTTGAGGGCCGCCGCCATTTCCTGCATCTCGCGGATCTTGGCTTCCAGGCTTTCGACATGGGTCAGCGCCAGCTTCTTCACCTGCCCGCTTGCGCGCTGACGGTTGCGCCACAGTGCCAGCAATTCGCGGATGGTCTCCAGCGGGAAGCCCAAGGAACGCGCGCGGTGGATGAAGCGCAGGTTATGGACGTCCTGCTCGCCATAGAGCCGATAGTTGCCGTTGCTGCGCTGGGCCGTCGGCAACAGGCCGATGCTCTCATAATGACGGATCATCTTGGCGGAGACCCCGCTGGCCTTGGCGGCAGCGCCGATGCTCAAGCTGTCGTTCATCGAAATCTCCAGCGGTTGAGGGTGAGGGCATTGGTGATGACGGCGACCGACGAGAGCGCCATCGCCCCACCCGCGATGATGGGGCTGAGGTAACCCAGCGCCGCCAGCGGAATGCCCAGCAGATTGAAGATGAAGGCCCAGGCGAGGTTCTCCTTGATCTTGCGCTTGGTGGCGCGGGCCAAGGCGATGGCCTGCGGCACCAGGGCCGGATCGCCGCGCATCAGCGCAATGCCGGCCGTTTCGATGGCGACATCGGTGCCGGTCGCCATGGCAAGGCCGAGATCCGCTGCCGCCAGCGCCGGCGCGTCGTTGACGCCGTCACCCACCATGGCGACCTTGTCGCCACCCGCCTGCAGGTCATCGACGGCACGCGTCTTGTCATCCGGCAGCAGTTCCGCGCGGACGTCATCAAGGCCGAGCTCGCCGGCAATCTTTCGGGCGGCACCCTTATTATCGCCGGTCAGCATCAGCGATTTGACGCCGAGGTTGTGCAGCATGCCGATGGCCGGCTTGGCACTGGCCTTCAATCGATCGGCAAAGGCGAAGACCGCGAGGAGGCGTTGACCGGGCGAAGTTTCGGCGAGGTAGGAAACGCTGGCGCCGCCGTCAGCGAATTCTGCCGCCGCCGACGTCAAAGCGGATGTCTCCATGCCCATCTCGTTCAGCATCTTGGCCGTACCCAGGATGTATTGATGGCCGTCGATATCGGCCGCGACACCGCGCCCGGCGATGACGCGGGCGTTGCGCGCTTCCGGTAACACGGCATCGCCGCTTGCCGCCCGCAACGCATCGGCCAGCGCATGGGTGCTGCCGGTTTGGAGGGCGGTGGCCAAAGTGAGGGCCGATCTTTCGTCGATGGTGCCCGCGGTTTCGATTCCGGTGACGCGCGGCTTTCCTTCCGTGAGGGTGCCGGTCTTGTCGAACGCCACCAGGGTGATGTCGCCGGCCGTCTCCAGCGCCGCGGCATCGCGAATGAGAATGCCATGCCTGGCACCTGCCCCGACGCCCACCATGATCGCGGCCGGTGTCGCAAGCCCCAGCGCGCAGGGGCAGGCGATTACCAGCACGGCCACGGCATTGATCAGCGCCGTTTCGATGCCGGCACCGGCCATCAGCCAGCCGATCAGCGTGATGGCTGCGATCACCAGCACGACCGGCACGAAGATCGCTGAGACACGGTCGGCGAGGCGCTGAATAGGAGCCTTGGCACCTTGCGCCGCCGTCACCATGCGGATGATGCGGGCCAAGGTCGTTTCGGCACCCACGGCAGCAACCTGAATCTCCAAGGCGCCCATGCCATTGACGGAACCGCCGATGACTCGGTCGCTAATTGTGACGGCGCGGGGCCGGCTTTCGCCGGTAATGAGCGATTCGTCGATCTCGCTCTCACCGCCGAGGATCTTGCCGTCGGCTGGAATGCGCTCGCCCGCACGCACCAAGGCGATATCGCCGATCGTCACCTGCTGCAGCGGAATGTCGAGCTCGGCACCGTCGCGCCGCACCCGGGCCTGGGCCGGCCACAAGGCGTTGAGTGCCGAGAGTGCCGAGAGCGTGCGCTTCTTGGCGCGCTTCTCCAGCCATTTCCCCAGCCGCACCAGAACGATGATGACGGCGGCCGATTCGAAATAGAGGTGATGCGGATTGCTCGACATCATGAAGAGGCTGAGGCCGAAAGCGGCGCTGGTGCCGATGGCGACCAGCAGATCCATATTGCCGCTGAAGGCCTGGACGGCCCGCCAGGCGCCGAGATAGAAGGGAAGGCCGAGGCCGAATTGCACGGGCAGGGCGAGGGCGAGCTGTGCCCGAGAATCCAGCATCCACATGCTGTCGGTGGCAAGCTGCATCACCATTGGCGCCAGCAGCGGCAGGGTCAGCGCGGCGCCAGCCAGGATCAGCCAGCCTTCGCGGTCGACGGCAGGTGCTGCCTTATCGTCGCGGATGCCATATCCGGCTTTTTCCACAGCTTGTTGAATGGCCATGCGCGTGACCGCGGCACCGCCGGTCACCACCGCCTCCTCGCTGGCGAGGTTGACGTCGGCGCTGGCGACACCAGGCAGGCGGCGCAGAACCTTTTCGATCCGCGTCGCACAGGCGGCACAGGTCATGCCGCTGACACTTAAGCGATATTCGGTGGCGCTGGCGGTCATTCAGATGCTCCTTTGATCTTCGCGCCAGCCTCATATGGTCCTTCCAATCATGGGAAGGTCAAGCGAGGATACAAATTGTAGCGGGGTGGGACGATTTGCTAGGGTGCCCGCGACCTCTTGGGGAACGGCTAAGTCATGACAGAACAGAGAAAATCCGGCCCAAACCCGGCCGCCAGGAAGCTTCTGCGCCGGATCGACGCACGGACGGCCAGGATCGGTATCATCGGCCTTGGCTATGTCGGCCTGCCCTTGGCCTGTCTTTTCGCCGAGAAGGGGTTTGACGTCACGGGCTTCGATATCGATGTCATGAAGACGACCAAGCTCAATGCCGGGCGCTCCTATATCCGCCATATCCCGGGCAAGCGCATCGCGCCTCTGGTGAAAGCGGGGCGCCTCAAGGCCAGCACCGATTTCCGCGGCCTCAAGGCCATGGATTGCGTCATCATCTGCGTGCCGACGCCGCTCTCCAAACAACGCGAACCGGATCTTTCCTTCGTCGCCAACACGGCAGCGGAGATCGGCAGGCACCTCAAAGCCGGGCAATTGGTGGTGCTGGAATCGAGCACCTATCCGGGCACCACGGATGAGGTGGTGCGGCCGGCGCTGGAGACCAAAAAGCTCAAGAGCGGTCGTGATTTCTTCCTCGCCTATTCGCCGGAACGCGAAGATCCCGGCAACGAGACCTATGGCACGGCGGCCATTCCGAAGGTCGTGGGCGGTGATGGTCCGGCGGCCCTGGAGCTTGCCATAGCGCTCTATGACGCGGCGGTGGTGAAGACCGTGCCGGCCTCCAGCCCCGCAACGGCGGAGGCGGTGAAGCTGACCGAAAACATCTTCCGCTCCGTCAACATCGCGCTGGTGAACGAGCTCAAGGTCATTTTCGATGCCATGGGCATCGATGTCTGGGAAGTGATCGATGCGGCGAAGACCAAGCCTTTCGGCTTCATGCCCTTCTATCCGGGGCCAGGCCTTGGCGGGCATTGCATCCCGATCGACCCCTTCTATCTCACCTGGAAGGCGCGAGAATTCGGCATCACCACGCGCTTCATCGAATTGGCGGGTGAAATCAATACCTTGATGCCGCGCTATGTGGTCGACCGTCTGGTCGGCGCCTTGAGTGAGCGGGCCGGAAAGGCCTTGAAAGGGGCGCGAATCCTGGTGATCGGCCTTGCTTACAAGAAGAATGTCGACGACATGCGCGAAAGCCCCGCTTTGACTCTCATCGAGATGCTGGAGGGGCAAGGGGCGAAGGTCGATTACCATGACCCCATCATCGCGGCGATCAAGCCGTCACGGGAACATCCGCATCTCGCCGGCCGTCGCTCGATCGCCTTGTCTGAGGCCAATCTGAAACGCGCGGATGCCGTCCTGATCGTGACCGATCACGATGCCGTCGATTTCAAACAGGTGGGCAAGACCGCCAAGCTCATCGTCGATACCCGCAACACCATGGCGCGCGCCGGCTGGCGCGGCCGCAATGTCATCAAGGCCTGACAGCGCATGACCATTCTTGTAACCGGTGTCGCCGGTTTTATCGGTTACCACACGGCTGAGGCATTGCTGGCGCGTGGCGAACGCGTGCTGGGGCTCGACAATATGAACCCCTATTACGACACCCGCCTCAAGCAGGCGCGCCTGCATCGGCTCGAACGGCATCCTCATTTCCGTTACATCTTTGCCGATCTCGGGCGCGCCCAGGCGCTCAATGCTGCGGTTTCGCACCACATCAAGGATCTCAGCGGTATCGTGCATCTGGCCGCGCAAGCGGGGGTGCGTCATTCCATCGATCATCCGACCGATTACGTCAGTGCCAATCTTTCCGGCCATCTCAATGTGCTGGAAGTTGGCCGTCACGCGCCGCAGCTAAAGCACCTGGTCTATGCCAGCTCCAGCTCGGTCTACGGCAACAACACCAAGGTGCCCTTCGCGGAAGATGATCCGGTCGAACGGCCGGCCTCGCTCTATGCCGCGACCAAACGCGCCGATGAGCTGATGAGCATTTCCTACGCCCAGCTCTACAAGCTGCCGCTCACGGGCCTGCGCTTTTTTACCGTCTTCGGTCCGTGGGGCCGGCCAGACATGGCCTATTACCGCTTCACGCAGAGGATTCTGGCCGGCGAGAAGATCGAGGTCTTCGGCGATGGCAGCGTGGAGCGTGATTTCACCTATATCGACGACATCGTTGCCGGCGTGATCGCCGCCCTCGACCGGCCGCCGGCCAGGAACGAAGAGATGCCGCACCGGCTCTATAATCTCGGTTCCGACCGGCCGGTGAGCCTCAACCATCTCATCGAGCTGCTAGAGCAGGCTTGCGGGAAAAAGGCCGAACGCGATGTGCAGCCACCCGCGGCAGGCGATGTGAAGGCGACCTGGGCCGATCTCACCTTGAGCCAGCGGGATCTCGATTATGCACCGAAAACAAGCTTGGCCGAGGGAATCGAGCGCTTTGTCGCCTGGTATCGCGATTACGCAAAGCCGTAAGGTCAGGGCGTAAGCCGACCATACCCCTGCCGGACGAGCGGTATAATCGCGCAGGCTTTGGGTGCTAGACTTGTCCCATGCCGATTCGCCTTTTGCCCCCCAATCTCGTCAACCAGATCGCCGCCGGCGAGGTCATCGAACGACCCGCTTCCGTGGTGAAGGAATTGGTCGAGAATGCCGTCGATGCGGGTGCTGCCCGCGTCGTCGTTGAATTGCGCGAGGGCGGCAAGAGCTTCATCAGCGTCACCGACGACGGCCACGGCATGGACCGGGCAGGCCTTGATCTGGCGATCCAGCGGCACGCCACGTCGAAGCTGCCCGATGACGATCTGGTCAATATCGGGTTCTTCGGTTTTCGGGGTGAAGCACTGCCTTCGATTGGCGCCGTCGGTCGCCTCGCCATCACCAGCCGGGCGCGCGGGAGCGACCAGGCCTGGGTGGTCCGGGTCGAAGGCGGCGAGAAGACTGGGCCGGAGCCAGCAGCACTAAGCAATGGAACGCGCGTCGAGCTGCGCGACCTGTTCTTCGCCGTACCGGCGCGCCTCAAATTCCTCAAGACTGCGCGCTCCGAGCAGAACGCGGTGATCGAGATTCTGGAACGCCTTGCCATGGCGCATCCGGAGGTGGCTTTTGCCTTGAGCGATGACGGGCGCAATGTGCTGCGCCTCGATGCGGCACAGGCCGATCTCATGGAGAAGCCCGACGCTGCACGATTGAAACGCCTCGGCGATGTCATGGGGCGCGATTTTGCCGACAATGCCGTGGCGCTTGCCGTCGAGCGCGAGGGGCATTACCTCACCGGCTTTGCCGGCCTGCCGACGCTCAACCGCGCCACGGCATCGTCGCAATACCTCTTCGTCAATGGCCGCCCCGTGCGTGACCGGCTGCTGCAAGGCGCCATCCGCGGCGCCTATCAGGATTTCCTGGCGCGCGACCGCCATCCGCTGGTGGCCTTGTTCCTCGACTGCCCGCCGGAGCTGGTTGACGTCAACGTACATCCGGCCAAGGCCGAGGTGCGCTTCCAGGATGCGGCCTTGGTACGCGGCCTCATCGTTGGCGCCATCCGCCGCGCGCTTGATGCGGCGGGACATCGTGCCTCGACCACGGTCGCCAATGCGACGCTGGCTGCTTTCGATGCGCTGCCGGGTATCGCCTCGCCGATGCAGACTGGCTATCAGGCGATGCATGCCGGCAACGGCCAGGTCAATCGCTTCAATGCCGGTGTCGTGGCGCAGGCCATGGCTGCCTTTGCTCCCCTTTCGCCGGAGATGGCACGGCCGAGTGGTGCAGCACCTGCGCCACAGCCGGAAGTGCCGCCGCAGAACTATCCGTTGGGGCTGGCGCGGGCGCAGATTTTCGGCACCTATATCGTGGCGCAGACCAAAGACGGCATGGTCATCGTCGATCAGCATGCGGCCCATGAGCGGTTGGTGCTGGAGCGCATGAAGGCCTCGCTTGCCGAGGGCGGTGTCAAACGCCAGGCGCTTCTCATTCCGGAAATCGTCGAACTGCCGGCAAAACTGGTGAGTGCGGTGCTTGGTCGGGCCAACGAGCTGGAGGAGCTGGGCCTCGCTATCGAGCCTTTCGGCCACGGTGCCATTGCGGTGCGCGAGGTACCGGCACTGCTCGGCCAGAGCGATGTCAAAGGCCTGGTGCGCGATCTTGCCGAAGAGATTTTCGAACTCGGTGCCGCCTTCAGCCTCAAAGAGAAGCTTGAAGATATCTGCGGCACCATGGCCTGCCACGGCTCGGTCCGCGCCGGGCGTCAGTTGCTGCCGGCAGAGATGGACGCGCTTCTGCGCCAGATGGAGGCTACCCCGCATTCCGGCCAGTGCAATCACGGCCGGCCCACTTATGTGGAGCTGAAGCTCAGCGACATCGAGCGCCTGTTCGGGCGCCGCTGACGATCCAACGCACCCATGCGCCCAAAGCTGCCGCGAACGATCTGGATGCTGGGTTTGACCAGCCTGTTCATGGACGGGTCCAGCGAGATCGTGCATGCGGTCCTGCCGCTGCTGCTGGTCAATGGTTTGGGCAGCAGCGTCTTCCTGGTCGGCATCATCGACGGTCTGGCGGAAGCGACCGCCTCGATCACGAAGATATTCTCCGGCGCTTTGAGCGATCATTGGCAGAGCCGCAAATGGATTGCCGCCTTCGGCTATGGGCTCTCGGCCTGTTCGAAGGCGCTCTTTCCCATTGCCACGACACCGCTCGCGGTTTTTTTCGGCCGCTTCGCCGACCGGCTGGGGAAGGGCATTCGCGGGGCGCCGCGTGATGCGCTGGTGGCCGATTGGGTGGCGCCGGAACATCGCGGTTATGCCTATGG
This sequence comes from Pseudomonadota bacterium, assembly GCA_016183985.1. Lineage (GTDB taxonomy): Bacteria > Pseudomonadota > Alphaproteobacteria > Dongiales > Dongiaceae > Dongia. Next base: position 34,244 of record JACPDN010000016.1, read on the forward strand.
CGTGCGCCAGTCGATGGACAATATGGGCGCCGTCATCGGGCCCTTGCTCGCCATCCTGTTGCTGCAGCTTTATGCCGGTGATGTGACGCCGGTGCTGTGGTGGGCGCTGGTGCCGGCCGCTCTCTCGGTCTCGGTCATGATGATCGGCGTCGAGGAAGCCGAGCAGCATTCGGCGCCTAAGAAGCGGCCCTTTCCGCTGCGCCTTAGCGAATTGAAGCAATTGGGCCGGCCGTTCTGGCTTGCCATGGGGTTTCTCTTCGTCCTGCTGCTGCCGCGTTTCTCCGAAGCCTTCCAGATCCTGCGGGCGCAGAATGTGGGGGTGAGCGCTGCCTGGGCGCCGATGGCGCTGGTCGTCATGAATCTGGTGTCGGTGCCGCTGACGCCCCTTGCCGGTAGCTGGTCGGACAAGGTCGGACGCAACAAGGTAATCGGCCTCGGCTTTCTTCTGCTCATCGCCTCGCATCTCGCGATGGCGCTCGCCATGGGACCGATGCTGGTGTGGATCGGTGCCGGCATCTGGGGTGTGCATCTGGCGCTGACGCAGGGCATTTTCTCGGCCCTCGTTGCCGATCACGCGCCGGCACATCTGCGGGGCACCGCCTTCGGCGTCTTCAATCTGGCTGCCGGCATCGCGATCTTTGTCGGTTCGGCGGCGATGGGCTTTGCCTGGGATCATCTCGGCGCCGGCACGGCGTTTGGTCTGGCTGCTGCCGTCAACGCGGCTGGCCTTCTTCTCTTTCTGCTGCCGCGCCGGGCATGACGTGCAAAAAAACAGGTTGGCGTAACGGCCTTAGGTTTGCTTCCGCAGCATGACGATGCGTGCTTTGCCGTAGCGGCGTTCATCGATGGGCGCGAAGCCGGGTGGCGGCGCGAAGGAATCGTTCTGCGCCATCTCGGCAACGATCAGCGCGTCGCCGGCGATCCAGCCGCGATTGTCGAGGGCGGTGAGAGCCGGAGCGATGAGATCCTGTCCATAGGGCGGATCCAGGAAGACCAAGTCAGCCGGCGTGAAGCGCTTGTAGCGATGCGCTTCCGGGGCGCTCATGATGTCGCCGAGGATGATCACCGTACGTTCGGTCTCGTGACACGCCGCGGCGTTGCGCTTGATGCAATCGGCAGCGGCGCGGTCCTTCTCGAAGGCGGCCAGCGACTGCGCCCCCCGCGAGAGAGCCTCCAAGCCTAAAGCACCGGAACCGGCAAAGACATCGAGCACGCGCGCATCCTCGATCGCATCATGGCCATGGGCGAGGATGTTGAAGATCGCCTGGCGCGCGCGATCGGAGGTGGGGCGGACGTCCTTTCCCTCGGGCACCGCGAGCTTCGTGCCGCGATGACTACCGGAATCGACGCGCATGGCCCGATGCTGGTTTGCCACGCGGCCTGTCTCCACGCGGCCCGTCTCCACGCGGCCCATCGCCGCGCGGCTTGTCTCCGCGTGGCTTATCCCGCTGGCCGTCCCGTGGCCTGTCCGGGCTGCGCTCATCGTTGCGCCCGCGCGGCTTGGCATGGCTGCGCGTGGGGGCATTGTCACGTGCCGGCACATTGTCGCGCACCACGTTATCGCGCGGCTGCGGCTCGTATCTGGCCGTGGCTTTGGGCTTGCGCCGCCGCTCCTCGCCGCTTTCTTCGTCACTGCGTTGATGCTTGAAACCGTGATGGCTGCCGGGCTGGGCCTTCTTGGACTTGTTCTTGGCCCAGCCGGCCTTGAAGCCGGTCTTCTGCGGGCGGTCGCCGGATTCTTCGCGCGGTTTCTGCTCGCGGCGCTCCTTCGGCTTGAACTCGGCGCGCCGACGTTGCGGACGCTCGTCTTGAGCGGCTTCTTCCTGTCGCGGTCGTTCGGACCAGCGCGGCAGATCGGCACGCTGCAGGCGCCGTGGGCGCGGCGTCTCTTCTTCCGTGTATTGCGGGCGCGGTGCGCGTCGTTCCGATCTTTCGGCCGACTTGGCGCGTTCCTCACGCTTCCCGTCGCGCGGGGCCTCACGCAGCTTGTCGCGGGTCTTCTTGTCGGGCCCGCGATTGAAGACCGGCCGTGCTGGCGCTTCTTCCGCTTCCGCGGCTTTATCGGGGCGCCAGTCATTGCCGAAGCGCAGCTGAGTCTGCAGCAGTTTGCCCTTCACCTCTTGGACCTGGCCCGGTTCCATCTCGCCCAATTGGAAGGGGCCATAGCCGACGCGGATGAGGCGGCTGACCGGCCAGCCGAAATGCTGGCAGATACGGCGGATTTCGCGGTTCTTGCCTTCGGTCAGTGCCATGGTGAGCCAGGCATTGGCGCCTTGCTGGCGCTCGAAGGCGGCCTCGATCGAGCCGTAGCGCACACCTTCGATCTCGATGCCGTTCTTGAGGCCATCGAGCAGTTTCGGGTCGAAGCGGCCGTTGACGCGCACGCGATAACGACGAATCCAGGCCGTTGCAGGCAGTTCCAGCTTGCGGGCCAATTCACCGTCATTGGTGAGAAGCAGCAGGCCTTCGGAATTGAGATCGAGGCGGCCCACGGAGATGACGCGCGGCATGTCGGCCGGCAGATTGTCGAAGACGGTGGCGCGGCCTTCCGGATCGTAGGCCGTCGTCATCAGGCCCTTGGGCTTGTAATAGAGCCAGACGCGGGTGAGCTGCTTCTCAGGCAACGGCTTGCCGTCGACCAGGATGGCGTCCTTACGCGTCACATTGATCGCGGCGGTCGTCAGCACGCGGCCATTGACGCTGACGCGGCCGTTTTCGATCCAGGCCTCGGCATCGCGACGCGAGCAGAGACCGGCCCGAGCCATCACCTTGGCGATGCGTTCGCCCGGCTGCTCGGCTTTCTTTGCCTTTTCCATGGGGATCAGGCCGCTTTGGCGGCGTTGATGAAGGCGGAGAGGATCTTGCCGTCGCCGCCGGTGACATTGAGTTCGGGATGCCATTGCACGCCAAGGCAGAATTTGTAGCGCGGATCTTCGATGCCCTCGATGACTCCGTCCGGCGCCACGGCGTTGACGACGACACCGGCACCGACCGACTTCACCGCCTGATGATGGGCGGAATTCACCGGCAATTCGGCGGCACCCACGATGCGCTGCAGGAGAGTGCCTTCCTTCAGCGTCACTTTGTGGCCAGCCTCATTGCGGGGATTGGGCTGTTCGTGGAGCAGAGAGTCCTTCACCTCATCCTCGATATGCTGGACGAGCGTCCCGCCGAGAATGACATTGATGAGCTGTTCGCCGCCGCAAATGCCCAGCACCGGCTTGTTGCGCTTCAGCATCGCCTTGACGATGCCGAGCTCGAAATGGGTGCGCCCTTCCTTCGTCGTCACCGTCGCATGCTTGGTATTATCGCCATACATCGCCGGATTGACGTCGAAACCGCCGCCGGTCACCACCAGGCCGGCGATCGTATCGGCGTAGGCATCGACCATGGCCGCTTCATGGGGCAGGCAGATGGGCAGGCCGCCGGCGGTGGAAACCGCCTGGGTATAGGTGGCGCGCAGGGAATAATGCGGCGCCTTGGCAAGGCCGCGCGGGCTATCGACGTCGAGGGTGAGGCCGATGAGAGGTTTGGTCATGGTCTAAAGGCTCCGGATCATGGAAGCGGCGCCTCGCGGCGCGGCCAAGTGAGGCAAGCTATTCCACAGGCGGGTTTGAGACACAAGGCTCGTCCCGGCATGGCGGCTTTGCTTGGCCCGCTTGACCGGTGGGCGAGGGGCGGGGAGACTGTGCAAATGACTGAAATACACCCCCATCCACCCGTCAATTTCATGGATCTGGCCTTCCGCCAGGCCGAATCCGCCTATGAAAAGGGCGAAGTGCCGATCGGCGCCGTCCTTGTTGACCCGGCGAGCGGGGAGGTGCTGGCGGCCGATCACAACCGGGTCGAGGAGCTGCACGACCCCACCGCCCATGCCGAAATGCTGGTGATCCGCGCGGTTGCGACCAGCCGGCGGGAAAAACGCCTGCCCTTTGCCGATCTCTATGTGACGCTGGAGCCCTGTCCGATGTGCGCCACGGCGATCTCATTCGCGCGCTTGCGCCGGGTCATCTATGGGGCGCCCGATCCCAAGGGCGGCGGCATCGATAGCGGGCCGAAGCTCTACACACTTCCCACCTGCCACCACCGCCCGCAGGTCATCAGCGGCAGCGGCGAAGATCGCAGTGCCGAATTGCTGAAGCGTTTCTTCAAGGCGCGGAGGTGACATCCAGTCTCGTCATGCCCGGGCTCGACCCGGGGATGACGCGCAGCGGTTAGATCGGCAGTGAATCCTTGATCCGGTAATAGAGGATCGAGGGTGCCAGGAACCACGGGTTCCCTTCATAGAGCGGCCGGGTCTGGAAAGGTACGTTGTCGAGCGGGCTCTTGCCCTCGGTTTTGCCCAGCACCTGCTGGCCGATTTTCATGCCGAAATAGGTGGCAAGCGAAATGCCGGAGCCGCAATAGCCCATGGCGTACCACAACCCGTCCTGCTTGCCGATATGGGGCAGGGTGTCGAAGGTATAGGCGACATAGCCCATCCAGCTATGCGTGACCTTGGCGGTCCTGGTTTCCGGGAAGACCAGTGACATCCAGTTGTGAAGGCGCGGCGCGCTCACCTTCGGATCGTTCTCCTTATAGGCGACGCGACCGCCGAAGATGATGCGCCGCTTGTCCGGCGACAGGCGATAATAGAAGACCAGCTTGCGCGTGTCTGAAATCATGCGGTTGGTCGGCAGGAGGCGGCTTGTTACCTCCAGCGGCAGTTCTTCGGTCGCGATGATGTAGGAGCCGATCGGAATGACACGGCGACGATGCCAGGGGGTGAGGGGTCCGGAATAGCCATTGGTGGCGACGATGACGTCGCGCGCCGATACCTGACCCAGCGCGGTCTTCGCGGTGAAGCCGTCGCTCGTCTTCTCCAGCGAGGTTACGGGGCAATAGGCAACGACCTGGGCGCCGGCCGCCTCAGAGAGGCGCAGCAGCTCGAGGTGATATTTGCCGGGATGTAGCGAGGCGTGCTTCGTATGGACGGCGCCGCCATGATAGAACGCGCTGTCGATTTCCTTCGCCTGTTCCGCCTTCGGCACCATGAAATAAGGGCTGGAAAGATCCTTCGGCGCCGCGGCGAGGGCCTTGCCGAGTGCCTCATATTGTTTCGGATTATGCGCGGCATGGAAGCGGCCGCAGACTTCCCAGTCGCAGTCCAGCTTCTCGGACGTGATGAGGTTGGTGATGTAGTCGAGGGCATTCAGCCCCTCGCGGCGGATACCGCGGGCGAGTTCTTCGTTATGTTTGCCGGAAAGCTCGCCGAAGCTCGGTTTGATGCTGGTCGAAACCTGCCCGCCATTGCGGCTGGAACAGCCAAAACCGGCAGCTTCCGCATCGAGCACCAGCGTGCTGCGCCCAGCCTTGGCCGTTTCGCGCGCCGCCATCAGGCCGGTATAGCCGGAACCGATGACAAGGACATCCACCTTGGCCGGCAGGCTGGTCGCGCGCCGTTCGGGCCTGGGGGCAGCTTCCCACCAATAGGCCTCGTTCTTATAGCTGGCGGCAAAAATGGACTCGGTCATGCGGTCTATCCCCCAAAACGCTCCCCTAAAGGGGCAAATTGATAGACTGGATCGCACGGCGTTTCCAGGGCGCGCGATTTGTGCAGCCCAGCGGAATCTGCAATGGTGGCGTGAAGGAATGACAAGAGCCCGTTCCGCGCAACATGACTGACCGTCGCCCCAAACGCCTGGCGATTCCGGATCTCGACCAGATCGCCCTCGACTATCTCGCCCGCTTCGCCACCAGCCGCAAGCGGGTCGAGGACATGCTGTCGCGCCGCATCCGCAAGTCGGCGCATTTCCATGGCGATGACCCGGCGCCCTTGCTTGCTGCCATCCCGGCCGTCATCGCGAAATTGGAACGGCATCGCTTCCTGGACGATACGGCGTTTGCCGGCATGAAGGCCGCGAGCCTCACGCGCCGCGGTACATCGAAGCGGCAGATCGGCGCCAAGCTCGCACAGCTGGGGATCGCCCCGGAGACGCGCGGCGCCGCTATCGACAGCCTTGCCGAGGAGTTCGGCAATGCCGACGAGGCAGCCGCCATTGCCTATGCCAAACGAAGGCGCCTTGGGCGCTACCGAGCGCGGCATATTGCCGGAGAGCAGCGGGTGGAGCAGGCAAAGCGCGATCTCGCCGCCATGGCACGGGCCGGTTTCAGCTTCGAGCTTGCCAAGCGCGTGCTCGGCAGCGGGGTCAATATCGACACAGAGGATCCGCCGGAGTAAGACCGGCGGCATGACATCAGGGGAGGGGGAGAAAATGAAGATCACCGCGATCCGGGGCTATCGCGTCGAACTGCCGCTGCATGAAGGAACCTATAAATGGTCGGGCGGCAATTCCGTCACGATCTTTGATTCGACGGTGATTGTTGTTGAAACCGATGCCGGCATCACAGGCTATGGCGAAGTCTGTCCGCTGGGGCCGGCCTATCTTCCCGCCTATGCCGAGGGCGTGCGCACGGGATTGAAGGAGATCGGCCCCAAGCTTATCGGCCTCGACCCGCGCGATCTCGGCGTCTTGAACCGCCGCATGGATCAGGCCCTGCGCGGCCACCCTTATGTGAAATCCGGCGTCGATGTCGCGTGCTGGGACATTTTGGGGAAAGCGGCCGGTCTCCCCGTCGTCACCTTGCTGGGCGGCGCCTTCGGGCCGGATTTCAAACTCTACCGCGCTATCAGCCAGGAAAGTCCGGCCGATATGGCAAAGCGCGTCGGGCAGTATCGCGCCGAGGGTTATACCAAGTTCCAGCTCAAGGTCGGCGGCGACCCGGATACGGATATCGAACGCATCGAGGCTTGTGCCGCTGAACTGGAACCAGGCGACGTGCTGATTGCGGATGCCAATACCGGTTGGCTGATGCATGAGGCGGCGCGCGTGGTCGATGCAGTCAGAGACATCGACGTCTATATCGAGCAGCCCTGCATGTCCTATGAGGAATGCCTCGCCATCCGCCGCCGCACGGCGCGGCCGTTTGTGCTCGACGAGGTGATCGATTCCTTGGGCGCTGTCCTGAAGGGCCATGCGGATCTGGCGATGGATGTGATCAATCTCAAGATCAGCAAGGTCGGCGGCCTCACCAAGGCCAAGCAGATTCGCGATCTGTGTCAGTCCCTCGGCATTGCCATGACGATCGAGGACACCTGGGGTGGCGACATTGCGACGGCCGCGATTTCGCATCTTGCGCATTCGACGCCGCCGGAATTGCTGTTCTCGGCGACCGACTTCAACTCCTATGTCACACGCTCGATCGCGGAAGGTGGCCCGTCGCGCAAGATGGGCCGCATGTCGGCGAGCACGACGCCCGGTCTTGGTGTCACGCCGCGTGCCGAAATTTTAGGCGATCCGGTCGTGCATATTCGCGGCTGACGGGCCGTTCGTTCTGGGCCGTTCGTTCTGGGCCGTTCGCTCAGGTCCGTTAGCCAATGCGTCGATATGAAGACTTGCGGTCGCGACCCGGTCATGTAAGGTCGCAACGCGGGAATTTGCCCGGCACTTATCGAATTTGAGGAGCATTGTCCTCAATATGCGTCCGTTCTGGTCCGTTCGCAAAGCGTTGCTGATTGCGCTGCCGCTGCTGGTGGGATTCGCCGCCGTGACGGTGACGGTCGGTGGCGTGATGATCGCCCAGCGCGCGACGGATTCAGCGGCGCGCGTGCTGATGCAGAGCGCCAATGCGCATATCACCTCGCGTACCGTCGGCTTCCTCGCTGAAGCGGAGCGTTCGGCGGATGTGACTGCACGATTGATCGGCGATGAGACGCTGGCATGGCAGGATCGCGATACGCTGATGCGCTATATGTGGCAGCAACTGATGGCGCGCCCGACCCTCTCCGGCATGTATGTCGGCCATGACGATGGCAGCTTCGAGTATGTGATGCGCGTCAACACCGTGGCCGGCGATCAGTTCATGTTCAAGTCGATCGACGTGCAGCGGCGCACGCGCAACGTGACAGTCGTCTGGCGCGATGCCTATTACGAGGCGATCACGCCGGAGGCGGGCCTCATCGACGGCTTCGATCCGCGGTTGCGCCCGTGGTATGCGGCGGCAACGCGCGATCTCAATGACGGTTGGACGGAGCCCTATATCTTCTGGGCCTCGCGCCAGCCGGGCATCAGTGTCGCCCGCAAGGCGACTTGTCCCGGGGGCACGGCTTGTGTCATCGGCGTCGACATCACGCTTGCCGACTTGTCGCAGTTCTTCGGAAGGCTGGAAAGCGAGATTGGCGGGCGTGCCTTCCTGCTCACAGACCAAGGGCGGGTTATCGCCGCGTCGGAGCTGACCGGTGGCGAGGTTGGCCGTACCTTGATGCGCAACCGCGCCCATGCCTTGCCGGAAATCGCCGATATCGACTCATCCCTGCTATCGGCCGTCTGGAAGGAGGCCATGTCGCCGGCGGGAAGCCATCCGGTCGGCTTCCGGACATTGGAATTCGACCGGACCGCCTATCTTGCCGAAATTGCCCCGATCGATTTCCACGGTCTCTCCTGGCTGGTCGGCGTCGCCGTGCCGCGAGCCGGGCCGCTGGGATGGGTGGCCGGCATTCAGGATTCGATCGTCTGGTTCCTGCTCGGTATTGGGCTGGTAACGGTGCTATCGGCCATGGCCCTTTCGCAGCCGATTGTCGCTGGCTTGCGGCGGCTGGAACGAAATGCCCTCAAGGTCCGTAGCGGCGATTTCCGCAATCTGGCGGTGCCCGTTGGCGGTTTCAAGGAAATCCGCCAGACCGAGGAAGCCTTGCTCGACATGGCGCATAATCTCGAATCGCAAATGCAGGCGACGCAACTGGCGCTTGACGAGGCGATACGCGCCGGACAGATCAAATCCGAATTCCTGGCGCATATGAGTCACGAATTAAGGACACCGCTCAACGGCATCATCGGTTTCTCGGAACTCCTGGAAATGAATGTCGGCGACAAGCTCGATGAACGCGAGCGCAGCTATGTTGCCGATATCATCGGTCTTGGCCGGCATCTTCAGCACCTCATCGAGCAGGTGCTGGAATTTGCGCGTCTCGAGGGCGAAAGTCACGGCGGTGTTGCAACACCTGTATCTCTTGCCGATATCGCCGACGGCATCGAACGCATGCTGGGCCGGCAAGTGTCGGAAAAGCGGATCGCCTGGCACAGCGATATCCCCCGCGATCTAATGGTGGCGATCGACGAGACGCCGCTGCGCCAGATTCTCACCAACCTGCTGACCAATGCGGTGAAGTACACAAGGCCGAATGGCTCGGTCAGCCTGGCCGCCATGCGCCTCGACGACGGCGCCGTGCGCCTTGTCATCACGGATACGGGCATCGGCATGAGTGCCGAGGATTTGCGCAATGCCTTTGTCCCGTTCTCGCGCTCCCTGCGCAATCCTTATGTCGCCGCCAATAGCGGCGTGGGGCTCGGCCTGCCGATCACTAAGATGCTTTGCGACCGCTTCAGAATTTCCCTGGCCCTGCGCAGCGCCACGGATGTCGGCACGACGGCCGAGATCATTCTGCCGGCAGCGATCATGGCAAGCCAGTCCGCCCCGCATCCCGCGCCCGACCACGCCCAGCCGGCGCATGCTGTTGCCGAATAGCGGGGCGAAGTGGCCTTAGCGTGGGAAGCCGTAAAGTTCTGCCGGGTTGTCGGCCAGGATCAGTTGCCGGTGCTTCTCATCCGGTGCCCAATCCAGCAGGCGGTCAAGATTGCGGGCGTCGTCGGGATATCCGATCTTTTCGCCCAAGGCATGCGGCCAATTGCTGCCCCAAAGGACGCGTTCCGGTGCCATCTTGATGAGAACGCGCATGTGGCGCCCGACATCTTCATAGAGGTCGCCGCCCTCTTTTGAAAACTCGTTCATCCCCGCGATCTTCACCCAGCAGCGACCCCTCTCGACCAGTCGCAACAAGGTTTGGAAGGCCTTGCTGTCGACGGCAACCGGCTCCATGAACCGCCCGCAATGATCGATCACAAAGTTGATCGGCAGACGTTCCAGCTGCGCTGTGTGATCCGGCAATGTACGCCCGTCCAGCTGCACGATGGCACTCCAGTCGAAGGGCTGAACGCGGGCCGCCATCTCATCCATATGTTCCCAGGTAAGGGTGCCGCCGAAAAGATTCATGAAACGGATGCCGCGAGCCCCTGCCGCAGTGAGGCGGGCCAGTTCATCGTCGTCCACGCCGGGCTTCACCACGACCACGCCACGCGCCCGATCGCCCAAGGCCGCAACGCCGGCCATGGTGGCGCGGTTGTCATCGCCATAGGCATTGGGCTGCACGACGATGGCGCGTTCGATCCCCAACCGAGCCATGACCTGGCGGTAATCGGCGACACTAGCGTCGGGCGGATTGAGCGTGCCAGGCAAAGCGGGATAGGCCTTGCTGTAGAAGTGCATATGCGTGTCGCACACATCGGCAGGCGTCCTGAGCCGCGGCGCCGGGCCGCTCAGCATGCGTTCGGTCCTCATGATCTCAATCCTGGACGCTGAAGTCGCGCAAGGCGCGTGGATCGGGCGTAAAGCCAAGTCCCGGCTCGTCCGGGATGGCAACGATGCCGTCCTTGGGCAGAGGCATGTCCGCGCCGACCCAGCATTTGGGGGCGATGAAGAGATGTTCCAGCATGCCGACATGGGGTAATGCGGCTGCCAGCTGCAGGCTCGCCCACCAGCCGGGGCCGGAATAGGGGCAATGCGGCATCAACACCTTGCCGGCTTGCAACGTCGCGTCAGCGACAGCCATGAATTCGAGAATGCCACCGATCTTGGTGACGCTTGGCTGCACGAAGGTGACAGCTGGAATGATCTCGCGGAATTGAAAGGCGGTGCAGGCGTTCTCGCCGGTCGCCAGCGCCACGCCATTCTCTCTTTCGAGCGCTGCGAGTGTTCTGAAGTCTTCGGGCGGAAATATCGGTTCCTCGACCCAATAGAGGTCCAGTGCTTTCATGCGCGGCAGCAGGTCATGGGCCTGATCGAGGCTCCAATTGCAATTGACGTCGGTCGTCAGCCGCAATTGGCTGCCGCCAGCCTCTCGTGCCGCGGCAATGCAGTCATAGGCGATTTCATGAAGTTTCACATCGCTGAAACCCCGTGCCATCGCCGTTTCCGTCACCCGGGCGACCGGCAGTGATTCGCCATATCGCACGAGGCTGGCATAGGCAGGGACGCTGTCTCGGTTGCGGCCGCCAAGCAGCCGGGCCAAGGAGACGCCCTCGCGCTTGGCCTTGACGTCCCACAGTGCCATTTCGATGCCGGACCAGGCGAAGATGGTGATTCCATAGCGGCCCTGAATATGGAGTTGGCGCTGCATTTCACGGCTCAAGGCCGCCATGTCATCGAAGGATTGGCCGATCAGGCGCGGCCGGAACATATCCATGACGGCGGCACGGCTTGCGGTACGGCAAGCATAGGCGAAGCTTTCGCCCCACCCGATGATGCCGTCATCGGTCGTCACCTTGACCAGCAAGGTGTCCCGCTGCACCCAGCCGCGTGGTTTGTTGCGTGGCCCGTCGTAAAAATCGTCGAAAGGGATGTCGATCAGAATTGTTTCGATCTCGGCGATTTTGCTCATGGCCGCTCTCGCCGTTTCATGCGCTCGAAATCACCGGCAAAGCCCTGGGAACAGAAGGGGCCGCCCTGAAAATAATCGCCGACCGGATCAGGCGCCAGTTTGGCTTGGCCGTCGATCGCGGCATCCAAATGGTCTTCCGAGTTTCCACTGGGCTTGTAGCCATAGCGATAGGCGCGCGCGTTGTCCCACCAGCCGCGGCTGTTATCGGAGGCACCGTAGAAGATCTCGAAATCGAGGTCAGGATGTTCAAGGCCGATCCTGATCAGCTGCACCATGTCATCGGGTTGCAGCCAGATCGAGAGGCGCCGGATATCCAGCGGCGTATCGCCGAAATTCCCAACGCGAAGGCACAGAACGCGTAGGCCATGCTTATAGGCATAGAAGGCCGCAAGACCTTCGCCGAATGTCTTGCTGACACCGTAAAGCGTGTCGGGGAGAGCCGTCACGTCGGTCGTCAATCGTTCGTCGCGCGGATAAAAACCGACAACATGATTGCTGGAGGCAAAGACGATGCGTTTGACATCTTTGCGGCGCGCCGCCTCGAACAGATTATAGGTGCCGACGATATTCGCATTGAGGATGGTTTCCCAAAGCCCCTCGACCGAGTAGGCACCGAAATGAATGATGCCGTCGACACCATCGACAACGCGCTCAACGCCAGCGATGTCGGCGAGATCAGCCTCCATGAATTCTTCATTGGGCGCCAGATCATCCGGCGCCTCGATGTCGGAAAGCCGCAACGAATAATGCGCCGGCAGCATCTGGCGCAAGCGCTTGCCGACACCACCGCCGGCTCCTGTCAGTAGAACGCGTTTCATCCCTGGTTACCGTGGCTTATTGCGGGCCTAACAGATCGATAAGCGATTTCAGTGCCGCGCGTTCCTCCGCATTGCAATCGACGAGTGGCGTGCGCACCTTGCCAGCCGACCTCCCAACCAGATCGGCGCCGGCCTTGATGATGCTGACAGCGTAGCCCGGCCGCTTGTTGCGGATCGCAGCGTAAGGCATGAAGAAGCTGTCGAGCAGGTGGTTGACCGTTGCCATGTCGTCGCTGCTGACCGCACGATAGAACGCCATCGCCATCTTTGGAATGAAATTGAAGACGGCTGACGAATAGACTGGGACACCCATCGCCTTATAGGGTGCTGCGAAAAATTCGGCCGTTGGCAGGCCGCCGAGATAGGCAAAGCGGTCGCCCATGCGGCGGCGTACCGACACCATCAATTCCAGATCGCCGATTCCGTCCTTGAATCCGATCAGGTTTGGGCATTGCTCTGCAAGCTTTTCAAGAATGTCCGGTCCAAGGCGGCAGACGCCGCGGTTATAAACGATGACGCCGATCTTCACGGCCTTGCAGATGGCGGCGACATGGCGCGAGATTCCTTCGGAATCCGCTTCTACCAGATAATGCGGCAGGATCAGCAATCCTGCGGCGCCGGCCTTCTCGGCTTCCTTGGCATAGGCGATGGCCTGGCGCGTACCGAAGCCCACGCCGGCAATGATCGGCACCTTGTCTTTGCAGGTGTCGACGGCCGTTCTGATGACCACCGGATATTCATCGGGTGCCAGGGAGAAGAGTTCGCCGGTGCCGCCGGCGGCAAACAACGCACTGGCACCATAGGGCATCAGCCATTCCAGGCGCGCACGATAGCCTTCGGGCTCGAACTCGCCTTGCTCGTCGAAATCCGTGACGGGAAAGGAGAGGAGGCCGGCGCCAAGTATGGACTTCAGTTCTTCTGGTTGCATTCTCTGCCTCGGTTCATGTGAGCAAGGCCCAGCTGGTTAGCTTTTGTGGATCAGCTTTCGCCACCTTCCGCCATGGCCAGGCGCAGGCGTTCGCGCGAATTGCTGAGATGGAGGCGCATGGCGGAGCGCGCCGCATCGCTGTCGCGCCGTGCAATCGCCATGTAGATGTCCTCGTGCTCGCGATTGACGCGGCGCAGGTATTCGGTGGGATCCTGCTCGAAATAGCGATAGGTGCGCAGGCGCGCGCGCGGAATCAGCAGCGAGCCCAGATAGCTGAAAAGATGCGTGAAGTGCGGATTGCCCGTCGCTTCGGCGATGGTGCGATGAAATTCGAAATCGGGTGAGACAGCGTCGTCGGATTTGTCGATCGCTGAACTCATCGCATCCAGTGCCTTACGCATGATTTCGAGATGCGTGTCGCTGCGGCGCATCGCGGCGAGGGCGGCCGCATCCGATTCCAGGGCGATGCGCAGTTCCAGGACCGAGATGACGTCCTTGATCAGGTTGAGGCTGGTCCCTTCGATGCGGAAGGCCGGCGTTGCCCCGGCCTGCAGCACAAAGGCACCGACGCCCTGCTGCGAGGCGACGAGGCCCGCCGCCTTCAGGCTGGATACGGCCTCGCGCACGACCGTGCGGCTGACGCCGAAGCGTTCGATCAATTCCTGCTCGGTCGGCAGGCGGTCGCCGGGTTTCAGCGCGCCATTCTGAATGCTCTCGGTCAGAGCTTTCACCACTTGCGACGTCAATGTCTGGCGCTGGGGCAATGCGGCCACGGTATTCCCTTCATTCGGCAATTTTCCAATCAGTAGCATCCTTCTAGATGTATGACAACTATATCCTATATTCCGCATGCGTACGGCAGAAACTGCTCCGCTTCGCTGTATAGCAGAAACGAGCGGCGTGCTTGTCATATAGAGAAACGGCGAAGAATAGCCATAAATGACCTTGATAATTGATCGTTGCGCCGAATTGCCTGTAGTTATATGATCATCATACAAGTAGGGAATGAAACCCACACTAAGACGAGCCGCGATCAGTGAAATCGCCGCCGATGAGGAGGAGAGAACATGGGCAAGATCACGTCGATTCTGACAGCTGCCGCTGTGGCACTCGCCTGCGCCAGCCCGGCTTTGGCCAAGGAATTCCGCTCGTCGGACGTTCATCCCGACGATTACCCGACCGTCATGGCGGTCAACAAGATGAGCGAGATCCTGGCCGAGCGGACCGGCGGCAAATACACCATCAAGGTCTTCGGCCAGAGCGCGTTGGGTTCGGAAAAGGACACGGTCGAGCAGGTGAAGCTCGGCGCGCTCGACATGGTCCGCGTCAATGTCGCCGCCTTCAACAACATCGTGCCCGAAACGATTGTCCCGGCGCTGCCCTTCCTCTTTAAATCCACCGAGCATATGCGCCATACGCTCGACGGTCCGATCGGCGACGAAATCCTGGCCGCGCTCGAATCGCAGGGCTTCATCGGCCTCGCCTTCTATGACAGCGGCTCACGTTCCTTCTATACGACCGAAAAGCCGATCAAGACCGTCGCGGACATGAAAGGCCTGAAACTGCGCGTGCAGCAATCCGATCTCTGGGTGACGCTGATCGAACTGCTCGGCGGCAATCCGACGCCGCTCCCCTATGCCGAGGTCTATACCGCGCTGAAGACCGGCATCGTCGATGGCGCCGAGAACAACTGGCCATCCTACGAATCCTCGCGCCATTACGAGGTCGCCAAATATTACAGCCTCACCCAACATTCGATGTCGCCGGAACTGCTGGTCTTCTCGAAGGCGGTCTGGGATACGCTGCCCAAGGAAGACCAGGACATCATCCGCCAGGCGGCCAAGGAATCCGTCCCCTATATGCGTAAGCTGTGGGATGAACGGGAAGAGAAGTCGCGCAAGGCCGTCGAGGCCGGCGGCGCCGTGATCATCGAGGACGTCGATCGGCAGGCCTTTGCCGATGCCGCCAAGCCGATCTACGACAAGTTCGCAGGCGATCCCAAGTTGCAGGATCTGATCAAGCGTATCCAGGCCAGCGAATAAACCGCCGGCACCGGGCACCGCCATGCTCCCTTGGCTCACCCGTTTCAACGCCATGGCCTCGCGACTGTGCATGTATGTGGCAGTCGCGAGCCTCGCTGGCATCGTCATCGTGGTGGCCTGGCAGGTCTTCGGCCGCTACGTCCTCAATTCCACGCCGACCTGGGCCGAGGCGATCGCCCTGGTGCTCGTTCTCTATGTCACCATGCTGGGCGCCGCGGTCGGCGTGCGCGATGCCCGGCATATCGGCCTCGATTCCCTGGTCATCATGTTTGTGCCCGAGCGGCATCGCATCTGGTTCGAGCTGACCTGCCATACGCTGGTTGGCCTTTTCGGCGTGCTGATGGCGATCTACGGCGCGCAACTCGGCCTTTCGGTCATGCCTTACAAGATCCCCATTCTCGGCGTTTCCGAGGGCATCAATCATATCCCGCTCGTGATCTCCGGCATTCTCATTCTGCTCTTTTCCATAGAGCATATTCTCGCCCGGATCCAAGAACAGAAAGTCGTTCCGTCTTGGCACTGATCATCCTCTGCGTCAGCTTCCTGGTCCTGCTCTTGATCGGCGTGCCGGTGGCCTTCGCCATCGGCCTTTCGGCGGTCGCCACGATCTTCTATGAAGGCCTGCCGCTCGCCGTCGTGTTCCAGCGCATGAGTTCGGGCATGAACATCTTCTCGTTCCTGGCGATTCCATTCTTCATCTTCGCCGGCGAATTGATGCTCTATAGCGGGGTGGCCGATCGTATCGTCGCCTTTGCCCGCAACCTTGTCGGGCATATCAAAGGCGGGCTCGGCATGTCGAACGTCGTGGCCTGCACGCTTTTCGGCGGTGTCTCCGGTTCACCGGTCGCGGATGTTTCAGCCATGGGCTCGGTCATGATCCCGATGATGAAGCGGGAAGGGTACGATGCCGACTACGCCGTCAACGTGACCACGCACGCGTCGCTGGTCGGCGCCTTGATGCCCACCAGCCATAACATGATCATCTATGCCTTGGCGGCCGGCGGTAAGGTCTCGATCGCGGCACTTATCCTTGCCGGGCTCGTGCCGGCAGCGCTTCTCACGATCTGCATGCTGGTCGCCGCCTATCTCGTGGCATTGAAGCGCGGCTATCCCGCCGGCACATTCCCCGGCTGGGGCAGTGCCATGCGCTCGCTCGCCGCGGCCATCCCAGGCCTCTTCGTCGTCGTCATCATCCTGGTCGGCATTCTTTCCGGCGCCTTCACGGCAACGGAATCCGCAGCCGTTGCCGTCATCTATGCGATCCTGCTGGGCTTCCTCTTCTACCGCAGCCTCACCTGGCAGCATTTGCTGAAGGCAGGTGCCAAGGCGGTGAAGACGACGGGTATCGTTCTGCTGCTCATCGGCATCTCCAACACCTTCGGTTATCTCATCAGCCTCTATGGTGTCGCCCAGATGACGGCCGATGCGCTGTCGCACATTTCGACCTCGCCCTTCGTCATCTTCTTCCTGGTCAACGTAATCCTCTTCCTGCTCGGCACCTTCCTGGACATGGCGGCGACCATTCTCATCTGCACGCCGATCTTCCTGCCGATCTGCATGCAGTTCGGCATGGGCCCGGTCCAGTTCGGCATGCTGATGCTGATCAATTGCGCCCTCGGCCTCAACACGCCGCCGGTCGGTACCACGCAGTTCGTCGGCTGTGCCATCGGCGGCGTTTCCGTGGCGCATGTAATGCGGACCATCCTGCCGTTCTATGGCGCCTTGGTCGCAGCCCTGTTCCTGGTGACCTATGTGCCCAGCTTCTCGCTGGCCCTGCCGAACTGGTTGCTCGGGGCCCCCTGAGCCGATTCTTGCCATTCTGTATGGTTAACGAAATCTGACTTTACTGTACCGTCTGGACGGTATAGCTTTCGCCGCTCGATATACTGAACCGGCTAGTTCACCTGTGAGACAATGAGCACCCGCGAACAAATCATCGACGCCGCCTTGAGCGTCGTGCGTGCCCAGGGCGTGGCCGCCTTGACCTTGGACGAAGCCGCCCGCTTGGCCGGCATCAGCAAGGGCGGCGTGCTCTATCATTTCAAGAGCAAGGAAGCGCTGATCCAGGGCATGGTGGCGCGGCTCGCCGGCCAGTGCGAGAGCCTGCAGCAGGCACATTACGACCAGCTGGCGCCTGGACCCAATCGCTGGGCGCGGGCGTTGGTGGAAACCTCATTCGATCCGGCAGCCCCAACCACGGACCCGGCCGGTTGCGCGTTGCTGGCGGCGATTGCCACCAATCCCAGCCTGATCGAGCCGCTTGAAGGTACGATCGATACCGCTTTCCGGCGCCTCACGGAGGATTCCGAAGACCCCAGCATGGCGCTGCTCGTGGCACTGGCCATGGACGGGTTGTGGCTGCACCGCCTCGTGGCGTCGCCGGTGATGGACGAGACGCGGCGCCTCGCCATCCGTGAAAAGGCGCTGGAACTGTTGGGCGAGGGAGCGGCCGCCACGCCCGCCATGGCAGCCAAATCCGCACGATGACCGAAATATCCGACGACAAGAAACAGACGACGATAAGAAGCTAGGAGACCGATATGACCGCCCCGTCCCGAACCAAGATGATTTTGCGCAGTATCTTCAGCTGGAAGATGTTGTTCATGCTGATCGGCAGCGTGGTCATTTTCGGCGGCGTCTTCTTCAAGATTTTCTCCGGTTTTGCCGCCATGCAAGCGGCGATGGCCAATGCGCCGGTACCGGTCGTGAACGTCTCCGCGCAGCCGGCAGCCGAACAGGATTGGGGCGTCGAAGTCTCGGCGATCGGCGTGCTGGAAGCCAATCGCGGCGTCGATGTCACCACCTCGGTCGCGGGCCTCGTGCAGCAGATCAGGTTTGAATCGGGCGAGAATGTCACCCAGGGCCAGGTCCTGGTGCAGCTCGACGCCGATGTCGAACGCGCCAACCTCGCCAGTGCCCAGGCCTCGCTGAAGCTTGCCAAAGCGGATTTGGAACGCGGCCAGTCACTGCGGACGACCGACAATATCTCGAAGGCGACGCTCGAGCAGCGCCAGTCGCAATATGAAGTGGCCGCGGCCGAGGTTGCGGCCCTTTCCGCCCAGATCGAGAAGAAAGTGATCTCGGCGCCCTTCACTGGCGAGCTCGGCATCCGCAAGGTGAATGTCGGCCAGTATCTCGATCCGGGCAATCCGATCGTCAATATCCAGGATATCTCCAAGATGCTGGTCAATTTCAGCATTTCGCAGAAGGAGCTCTCGGATCTCAAGGTCGGCCAGGCCGTGCGCATGACGACCGACGCCTATCCGATCACGACCTTCGAAGGCACCGTCACGGCGATCGAGCCGCTGGTCAACCAGCAGACCGGCATGGTCGAGATCCAGGGCACGTTCAACAATGCCGAGGGCCTGCTGCGACCCGGCATGTTCGCCAAACTTGCGGTGCTGCTGCCCTCACGCATGCATGTGGTGGTGGTGCCGCAGGTGGCGCTCAGCTACAGCCTCTACGGCGATTACGTCTATGTCGCCAAGGAGGGCAAGTCCGAGCAGGGCGAGGCGATCACGACCGTCGAGCGTCGCATCGTGAAGTCGGGTGAACGGCGCGACGGTTTCGTGCTGGTCGAAGATGGCCTCAAATCCGGTGAAATCGTCGTCACCTCCGGGCAATTGAAGCTCGATTCCGGCACGCGCGTCGCCATCGTCAAGGACGAGACGCTGGCGCTGCCGGAACAGGTGCCGGTGGAGTAAGGCGCGACCCATGTTCGATATCTTCATCAAGCGGCCGGTTCTCGCGACCGTCATCAGCCTCCTCATCCTGCTGCTCGGGCTGCAGTCGATCTTCTCGCTGCAGATCCGCCAGTATCCGGAACTCTTCAACACCACCGTCACGGTGACGACGACCTTTCCGGGCGCCGATGCCGATCTGATGCAGGGCTTCATCACCGACCCGATCCAGAAGGCGGTGGCGACGGCGG
Organism: Pseudomonadota bacterium; assembly: GCA_016183985.1. Lineage (GTDB taxonomy): Bacteria > Pseudomonadota > Alphaproteobacteria > Dongiales > Dongiaceae > Dongia. Next base: position 53,496 of record JACPDN010000016.1, read on the forward strand.
ACGGCATCGACTACCTCACCTCGCGCTCTTATGCCGGCACCAGCGTCGTGACCGTGCATGTGCGCCTCAACGAGGATCCGGACGCCGCCATGACCGCGGTCACGGCCAAGGTCAACCAGACCCGGTCGATCCTGCCGCGCGGCATCAACGATCCCGTGATCGTTAAGTCCACGGGCGACCAGTTTGCCTCCATGTATCTAGCCTTCTCCAGCGACCAGATGAGCCCGGGGCAGATCACGGATTATGTCAGCCGCGTCATTCAGCCCAAGCTCTCGACCGTGCCGGGCGTTGCTGATCCGGAACTGCTCGGCGGGCAGAAATTCGCGATGCGCGTCTGGCTCGACCCGATCAAGATGGCGCAGTTCAATGTCTCCGCGACCGAGGTCCAGGCGGCGATCGAATCCAACAACTATCTGGCCGCGGCGGGCAGCACGAAGGGCTATTTCGACATCGTCGGCACCACGGCACGGACGGACCTGCGCGACGAACAGCAGTTCCGCGACATGGTGGTGCGCAATCGCGGCGCGCAATTGGTGCGTCTCTCCGACATCTCGACCGTGCAGTTGGGCCCGGAAAGCACCGACACGTCGGTCTTCGTCAACGGTGACAAGGCGGTCTTCATCGGCATCAAGACGACGCCGGATGCCAACCCGCTCACCGTCATCGCCGATGTGCGCGAGATGATTCCCTCGCTTGAGGAGAATCTGCCGGCCGGCATGAAGATGCAGGTCGCCTATGACTCGACCATCTTCATCCGTGCCTCGATCGAGGAAGTGATGAAGACGATCGGCGAGGCGGCGCTGATCGTCATGGTCGTCATCTTCATGTTCATGGGCTCGATGCGTTCGGTGCTCATTCCGCTCGTCACCATGCCGCTCTCGCTGGTGGGCGTCTGCCTGTTCCTGCTGATGCTGGGATTCTCCATCAACCTCCTGACCCTGCTCGCCATGGTGCTTGCCATCGGCCTCGTGGTCGACGACGCCATTGTCGTCGTGGAAAACGTGCACCGCCATATCGAGGAAGGGCTATCGCCCTTCCAGGCGGCCCTGGTGGGCACGCGCGAGATCGCCGGGCCGGTTATCTCGATGACGATCACGCTGGCGGCAGTCTATGCGCCGATCGCGTTCATGACTGGCCTTACCGGTGCCCTCTTCAAGGAATTTGCGCTGACGCTTGCCGGTGCCGTCATCGTCTCAGGCATCATCGCGCTCACCTTGTCGCCGATGATGTGCTCGAAGCTCTTGAAGCACGATCCGGACAAGCGCGGCCTCGCGCACCGCATCGATGTCACCTTCGACAAGATCCGCAGCTTCTATCTGCGCCTCCTCGGTGCCTCGCTGCGTGACCGCGCCGCGACCGTCGTCTTCGCGCTCATCGTCAGCGCCGTGCTCTTCATGTTGTTCCAGGTGATCCAGCGCGAACTGGCGCCGACCGAGGACCAGGGTGCCGGCTTCATGGCCTATTCGGGCCCGACCGACGCCAACCTCGACTACATGGACCGCTATGGCGACGCCATGAAGCGCAGCGTGCAGCAGATCCCCGAGATCGACGGCTTCTTCACCATCAATGGCACTGACGGCCCCAACCAGGGCTTCGGCGTCGCGGTGCTGAAGACCTGGGCTGAGCGCGTGCGCGGCCAGGCGCCGGTGTTGCAAGACCTGACCGGGCTGCTCGGTGCTATTTCCGGCATCAATGCCGCTGTCTTCCCCGTGCCGTCGCTGCCTGGCGCCGATGGCGTCCCGATCCAGTTCGTCATCAACACGACGGCCGATTACCGGACGCTCAACGACGTCGTCAGCCGTTTCATTGACCGGCTGAAGCAAAGTGGCCTCGTCATCTTCTATTCCGACACCGATCTCAAATTCGAGAAGCCGCAGACCATCGTCGAGATCGACCGCGATAAGGCGGCGGCCTATGGCGTCACCATGGGTGAGATTGCCCGTACGCTCGCCACCATGACCGGCGGCAATTACGTCAACCTGATCAATCTCTACAACAAGAGCTATCAGGTGATCCCGCAAGTGGCCCGCATCGATCGTCTCGATCCGGCCAAGCTCGGCGAGTTCTATGTGAAGGCTTCGGGCGGCGAGCCCATTCCGCTGGGCAGCCTCGTCTCCTTGCGCCAGGAGGTGCAGCCAATCGCCCTCAACCAGTTCAACCAACAGAACGCCGTCACGATCCAGGCGGTGATGATGGCCCCGCTCGGCGAGGCCCTGGCCAAGATGGACGAGATCGCCAAGGAAGTCCTGCCCGAAGGTTTCACCGTCGATTATGCCGGCCAGTCGCGCCAGTACATCCAGGAAGGCAGCGCCTTCTATTTCACGCTCGCCTTCGCCATCGCCATCATCTACCTGGTGCTGGCGGCGCAGTTCGAAAGCCTGCGCGATCCGATCGTCATCATGATTTCCGTGCCGCTCTCGGTCTGCGGCGCGCTCATCCCGCTGGCACTCGGCTTCTCGACCATGAACATCTACAGCCAGGTGGGTCTCGTGACCTTGGTGGGCCTCATCACCAAGCACGGCATCCTCATCTGCGAAGTGGCGAAGGAGCAGCAGGAGAAGTTCGGCAAGAGCAAGCTTGAAGCGGTCGAAATTGCGGCCGGACTGCGCTTGCGGCCGGTTCTCATGACCACCGCCGCCATGGTGGCCGGCCTCATCCCGCTCATGTTCGCGAGCGGTGCGGGTGCCGCGAGCCGCATGTCGATCGCCATTGTGATCGTCGCAGGCATGAGTGTCGGTACGCTGTTCACTCTCTTCGTGCTCCCGGTCTTTTATACCTTCCTCGCATCGAACCACGCGAAGAAGAAGCCGGGCGAGGGCGACGCGCATCAGGCGCCGCATGACGGCCCCAATTATCCGGCCACGATCGAAGGCTAGGCCGGTATATTAAAGTTAACGGCCGCGGCAGCGTCTTGCCGCGGCCGTTTTCGTTTCTATATTGTCTCTACGCATTCCAACGTTCCGGGGCGCGCCTTGCGCAAGCTATTCGTCACATTGCTGACCGTCTCGCTGCTGACCGGGCTTTTCCTGGCCGGCGCGATGCCGGTCATGGTGATGGCAGCGGCATCAGCACCAGCACCAGCACTGGCCAACATGCAGGACCAGATGGCCGCGTCGGTGGGCATGGACTGCGAACACCACGGGTCCAAGGCGCCTGCTACGGATCATCGGCCGGCGAGTCACGGCGACCTCTCTTGTTGTGTCAGCGGTCATTGCCCGATGCTTGGGCAGGGATTGGCACCGGTTGGGACCGTTGGCCAGCTATTCCTCATGGGCAGCCCGGTCCGGCCGGTGGTGCTTTCGCTCCATCGTGGCGTTGTTGAGAGCCCGCATTTGAGGCCTCCCCGGAATTTCTTCTGATCCGATTTCAGCCGGCACGGCCGCCCAAGGTGGCTCTGCCGATCGCGTTCTCGTTTCAAGGAAATATTCCATGTCCATATTCATCACGCGCCGCGGCTTCATGGCTGGTGGCACCGCACTCGCCTCACTCGCTGCCTTGCCGCGATATGCACGGGCGGCGGAGGCCCATAAACTGGCGATCACACGCCGCACACTCGATGTGAATGGGAAAGCTGCCGCTGTCTTCGGCATTCAACAGCCGGATGGCGCCACCGGCCTTGTGCTGAGCCCGGCTGAGCGTTTTCTGGTCGATCTCACCAACGATGCCGGCGAAGACGCCGTCATCCATTGGCATGGCATGACGCCGCCTTATCTGCAGGACGGCGTCGCCGATAAGCAGCGTCCGTTGATCGGCGTGGGACAGACGGCATCCTACGACTTCGCACCGCGTCCGGGGACGCATTGGATGCACTCGCATCACGGCCTGCAGGAGCAGCGCCTGATGGCGGCGCCTCTCATCGTACATACGGCAGAAGACCTCAAGGCCGACATGCAGGAAGTCGTCGTGCTGCTGCATGATTTCACCTTCCGCGATCCGGCGGAATTGCTGGCCGGGCTCGGTGGGGACATGTCACATGCCACTCACGACATGTCCAATATGGACGGCATGGATATGGGCAATATGGATATGAGCGGCATGGATATGGGGGCCATGGACCTCAATGATGTCGATTACGACGCCTATCTCGCCAATGACCGGACGCTTGCCGATCCGCTGGTTGTGCGGACCGAGCGCAAGGGGCGCGTGCGGTTGCGCCTGATCAATGGTGCCACCTCAACGGCCTTTCATCTCGATCTCGGTGCCCTGAACGGTGAGGTGATCGCCGTCGACGGCAACCCCGTGCAGCCCTTGCGCGGCCGGCGGTTTCCGATATCGATGGGCCAGCGCCTCGATATCGTGGTCGATCTGCCTGAAGAGGGCGGTGCGTTCCCGATCCTCGCCGAGCGGGAAGGGGGTGTGGAGCGTACGGGGCTGATCCTTGCCACCCCCGATGCCACCGTTACGAAAATCGCGGAACAAGGCGGAAAGGCGACCGACGCCCTGACCATCGATTTCGAAACGCAGCTTTCAGCCCTTGTGCCGCTGGGGCAGAAGCCCGTCGCACGGACCTTGCAGGCGTCGCTGACGGGCGGCATGTCGCCTTACGTCTGGTCGATCAATGGCGAGCTCTTCGGCAAGCATCGCCCGCTGGAGGTGACGGCAGGCGAGCGTGTCGTCATCGACATGGTGAATGACAGCATGATGGCGCACCCCATGCACCTGCACGGCCATCACTTCCAGGTCATCGGCATCAATGGCCGCAGCTTTGCGGGTGCCATGCGCGATACGGTGTTGGTGCCGGTTGGCGGCAAGGTCAGCGTCGCTTTCGACGCGGATAACAGCGGCCGTTGGCCGTTCCACTGTCATAACCTGCTGCATATGGCGACGGGCATGATGACGGAAGTGGCTTACACCTGAGGCCTGGGTCGGATCTGGGTCAGACTTGGGGCGGTCCTGCCTCGATGGCGGGGCCGCCTATCCTCCAGTCTCTATCTCTTTGCCATGCCGGCAATCAGCAGGCTCGCCGTTGCCTCGTTGCAGGCGAAGGGGATGTCGTAAAGGATGCTGAGGCGGATAAGCGCCTTCACATCGACATCATGGGGCAGGGCGGTCATCGGATCGATGAAGAAGATGAGTGCCTCAACCTTCTTCTCGGCGATGAGGGCGCCGATCTGTTGGTCGCCGCCGAGCGGCCCGCTTTTCAAGCGTTTGATCTTCAGGCCGGGGCAGGCAGCGCCGACGATGCCGCCGGTTGTGCCGGTCGCAAAGAGGCGATAGCGCGCCAGCAGCTTTTCATGCGCTTTCGCCCAATCGCGCATCCGGGATTTCATCTGGTCATGCGCCACGATGGCCAGGGTTGCCTCGCCCATTCTTTTTTTAATCATTTGAAATTCCTTATATTTCTTTGCTGTTCTTGAGAAAAACTTACGCTTATGACAAGAAAGGCTTGTTTGTCTACTAATTCAGTAGAGATTTATCTTCCCTTCCCAAGAGAGGGCAGTAGAAGACTGCCCGCATCGACAGGAATTGGAAATGGCTGGCAGGAGAGTTTCATGAGCAACCGCATGGTCGCCGACCTTATCCGGATCGAACTATTGGGGCCTGCCATCGGCGCGCGCATCGAGAGCATCGATCTTGCCCGGCCGATCGATGCGGCGAGCCGCGCCAAGCTCGGCGATGCCCTCGTCACTCATAAAGTCCTGTTCTTCGAAAACCAGATCATCACACCGCAGCAGCAACGCAACTTCGCTGCCGCCTTTGGCAAGCTGCATATCCATCCCATTTACCCGCAGGTCGAGGACGCGCCGGAAATCATCATCCTCGATACCAGCACGCTGAACCTCCCCGATAACGACAATTGGCACACCGACGTCACCTTCATCGAGACGCCGCCCTTGGGCGCCGTACTCTATGCCAAGGAATTGCCGCCCCAAGGCGGTGACACGTTGTGGGTCAATAATGAGGCGGCGTTCAACGCGCTGTCGCCGGTTTTTCGCGCCTTCCTCGAACGCCTGTCCGCGACCCATGACTTTGCCAAATCCTTCCCCGCCGAGCGCTATGCGCGGACGCCGGCCGAAGAGAAGCAATGGCTGGCGGCGAAAGCGAAGAACCGTCCGGTCAAGCATCCCGTCATCCGCACCCATCCGGTGAGCGGGACCAAGGGTCTCTTCGTCAACGAAGGCTTCACCACGCATATCAACGAGCTCTCGGCCGGCGAAAGTCGCGTCGTACTCGACCTGCTCTTCAAGCATGTTGGCAAGCCGGATTTCCAGGTTCGTCACCGTTGGAAGGTGGGCGACGTTGCCATGTGGGACAACCGTTCGACCCAGCATTATGCGGTGGCCGATTACCTGCCGCATCGACGCGTGATGCATCGGGCGACCATCCTCGGCGATCGTCCGTTCTGACCTGCCATGGCTGCCATCGGTGACCAGGGCGGTCGCCGCATCGCCATCATCGGGGCGGGCTTCAGCGGTTCGCTGCTGGCCCTGCACCTGTTGCGCCGATGCCGGCCCGAGGACCGCATTTATCTGGTCGAGCGCAATCAGAATTTCGGCCGCGGCCTCGCTTATGCGACCGGCAATCCCAATCATTTGCTGAATGTGCGCGCCGGGAATATGAGTGCGTTCCCCGACGAACCCGATCATTTCGTCCACTGGCTGCAGGCCTTGCCGGCCGAGCAACGGGCCGAGATCGGCGAGGCCGGGGCCTCAACCTTCGTGCCGCGCCGTGTCTACGGCAATTACATCCAGAACCTTCTGGGCGACAGGATCTGGCGGGAAGGACAGAGCCGCAACCTCTTCCTGCTCACCGATGAAGCTGTGGCACTTCACCGCGATGCCGGCGGGCTATCGCTCGAGCTTGCCGTGGGGCGCCGCTATTCCATCGATCATGCCGCGCTCGCTGTGGGCAATTTCCCGCCCACCGCCACAGCATCCGGCTATTTCGGCGATCCCTGGAATCCCGGCTGCCTCGAAAATCTCGCGCCCGATGCGCCGGTGCTCATCCTGGGCACCGGTCTCACCTTCATCGACACGATTCTGTCGCTGCTGGATCGCGATCATACCGGCAAGATCCATGCGCTCTCGCGCCGTGGCCTGCTGCCACGTGTGCATGCGGCTGTATCGGCACCGTGGAAATACGAAGCACCGCCTTCGGGCCAAAACCTCTTGAAACTGCTGCGGGAGGTCCGCGCCATTGCCCGTACTACTGAAGAGACCGGTGCTGGCTGGCGTGCGGCCATCGATGGATTGCGGCCGCATACCCAGCGGCTATGGCAGGAAATGTCGCTCGGTGAACGTGCGCGCTTCCTGCGCCATTTGCGCCCCTGGTGGGATGTGCATCGCCATCGTGCGGCCCCCCAGGTCATGGCGCGGGTCGAGGCAGCCATCGCCGCCGGCCAGGTCGAAATCATCAAGGGCCGCATCGGTGAGACCACGCGCCTTGATGAAGCCAGCCTGGTCCATATCAATCTGCGCGGCGACAGCGGCATCCGTGAACTGGTCGTCGACCGCGTCGTCGACTGCTCCGGCCCGCGCTCCGATGCGACGCGCCTCGATCAGAAACTCATGCGACATTTACTTGAGACCGGACAGGTACGGCCGGACCCCTTGCGCCTCGGCATCGATGTCGACCGGCAAGGCCAAGTCATCGATGCCGAGGGTAAAGTGGCGCCTGATCTCCACGCCATCGGCCCCATCACCAAGGGAACCTTCTGGGAGATCATTGCGGTGCCGGATCTGCGGCTGGCCTGCGCCAACCTGGCCGCCCGGCTGCTGCGCTCGTGACCCACGGAGCAGCTATTTATCTTCCATCACGAGCTTCTTATCGTCGGTATCGACCACAAAGACGGCCAGCATACGCGATGGCTCGGTATCGCTGGCATTGGCGCTGACGCCGTGATGATCACCCGGCATTTCGACGAAGTTTTCGCCGGCCCGATAGATCTTTTCCGGTTCGTCATTGATCTTCATCCGGACCGCACCCTCAAGGACCGTTGCATAGATGAAGGCCGAATCCGGATGGGTATGCGATGGCGACGAGCCGCCCGGACCGTATTCGACCAGCACGCCGCGCAGACTCTTGCCGGGCGCATTGGGCAGCACATGATCGAAAACCAAAGTGACCTTGCGGTCTTCGCCATGCGCCACGCCGATCGACACGGCACAGAGAGCGATAGCGGCGGTGGTCAGATATTTGGCAAGCATGGACATCCCTCCTTTGGTGGCGTGTTGGCGTGGATAGTCCCTGGGCTCACGAAGCTTTGGCTTGCGGAACCGAGTGCGCGAGCCAGTCGGTGAATCGAATCTTCCCGATGCGCGCGCCGTCGCCCGGAGTAAGCGACTGATCGTCCAATATCGAGCCAAAATAGCGGGCGTTGACGTCGGAAACGACGTGGCGCGAATCCTTCCTGGCGGCCAGCAAGCGCCGAACAGATTCATCGAGGCCGATCTTCTCCGGACCGGCCACTTCGACGATGCCGTTCACCGGCGCGTCCAGGGCCACGTCGACCAGGGCGGCCACGACGTCGTCCGAGGCGAGCGGCTGGAATAATGCCGGCGACAGGCGGATCGTCTGGCCGTCAGCGGCAGTTTCACCGATTGCGCCGACGAATTCGAAGAACTGCGTGGCGCGCAGGATTGTGTAGGGCGTCTTCCCGGCCCTGATCAATGTCTCCTGCGCGAGTTTGGCGCGGAGATAGCCGTTATCGGCGAGACGATCGGTGCCGACCACCGAAAGTGCCACGTGGTGCTTCACACCAGCCGCCGCTTCGGCAGCCATCAGATTGCGGCCCGATTTCTCGAAGAATTCCATCACCGCCTTCTCCTCAAAGGAGGGCGAATTCACCACGTCGATGACGATGTCGGCGCCGCCAAGTGCGGCAGCCAGACCTTCGCCGGTGACGGCGTTGACGCCGGAACTGGGCGATGCCGCATTGACGTCATGGCCGAGGGACCGCAGCTTGCTCACAACCTTGGCGCCGATAAGGCCACTGCCACCGAGAACGACGATCTTCATGTCCTTAACTCCTCTGTTGTCCGGATGCGCCTGGGGCTCCAGGAGCAGACGACCGAGCTTTGGTCGGCGTGACATCGTGCGCCGAAAAAAAAGAAAACGGGGCCTGCAAAAGCCCCGTTTCCGTTGTTAACAGAGGTTGATAAGGATCAGTTCGCCGGTTGATAGATCTGGTCGAAGGTTCCGCCATCGCCGAAATGCTCCGGCTGTGCCTTGGCCCAGCCACCGAATGTGTCATCGATGGTGAGTAGATTGACCTTGGGGAAGTCCTTCTCATGCGCGGCTGCAACCGTGGGATCGGTTGGGCGATAGAAGTTCTCCGCAGCGATCTCCTGGCCTTCCGGCGTGTAGAGATAGTTGAGATAGGCCTCGGCCGCTTTCCGCGTGCCATGCTTATCGGCGACCTTGTCGACCACGGCGACCGGCGGCTCGGCGAGGATGCTGATGCTGGGGACGACGATGTCGAACTGGTCCGGGCCCAATTCCTTCACGGCGAGAAAGGCTTCGTTCTCCCAGGCAAGGAGTACGTCGCCGATGCCGCGCTGGACGAAGGTGGTGGTGGCACCGCGGGCGCCGGAATCGAGCACCGGCACGTGCTTGTAGAGATCCGTCACGAAGGCCTTCGCCGTATCTGCCGAACCGCCGGGCTGCTTCAGTGCCCAGCCCCAGGCGGCGAGATAGTTCCAGCGCGCACCGCCCGAGGTCTTTGGGTTCGGCGTGATCACTTCGACGCCTTCTTTCGTCAGGTCACCCCAATCCTTGATGCCTTTGGGGTTGCCCTTGCGCACCAGGAACACGATGGTCGAGGTGTAGGGCGAGGAGTTGTGTGGCAGGCGGGCCTGCCAATCCTTGGGCAGCAAACCGCCCTTCGCAGAGATCTCATCGATGTCATAAGCGAGGGCGAGGGTCACGACATCCGCCTCGAGCCCGTCGATCACGGCGCGGGCCTGTTTACCGGAACCGCCGTGGGAGGCTTCGATGGAGAGGTCTTCGCCCGTCTCCTTCTTCCAATGCGCGGCGAAGGCCGTGTTGAATTCCTTATAGAGCTCGCGCGTCGGGTCATAGGACACGTTGAGCAGCTGGGTTTCCGCCTGGGCAAGGCCCGGCAAGGCGGCCGCAAAAAGCGTCGCCAGTACGGCGGCAACTGACAGAGAACGTCTCGAAATCAACATCTTAGCCTCCTGGAGCGCGACTTGGCCCGCGCCGGTTTCTATCCCACCAGACGGGTGTCTGGTTGGTAGAAATCTAAATCTCTATCGACATAGTAGACAAACAAGCTTCACTTGAAAAGGCCACAAGTTTTTCTTAAGGCGGCCACGGTATCCGCGCAGGCTTAAAAGCCGCGCGGGTGACCGCTTCTATGCTAAACACCTCACAAAGCTGGCGATTCCAGATCCCGTTCCGAAAGTCCTGCCGTCCTCATGTTTTCTTTGCGCTCCTTCGCCACCGTCGGCGGCATGACCTTGATGAGCCGAATCTTGGGCTTCGTGCGCGAGGTGATGATCGCCCAGATCTTCGGCACCGGCCCCATCGCCGACGCCTTCATCGTCGCGATGCGCCTCCCCAATCTGTTGCGGCAGGTTTTTGCCGAGGGCGCGTTCAGCGCCGCCTTCGTTCCCGTCTTCACCCGCCACCTCACCGAACGCGGCATGTCCGGCGCCCGGATCTTTGCCGAGCAGGTGATGGCGCTGCTGCTGGTGGCGCTGCTTATCGTGCTGGTGGCGGCCGAACTCGCCATGCCTTGGCTCATCCACATCTTCGCGCCGGGCTTCGATGCCGATCCGATGAAGTTCCAGGCGGCGGTGCTCTTCACCAGCATCACCTTTCCCTACATCGTCTTCATGTCGCTCTGCGCCTTGCAGGGCGGCATGCTCAACGGCCTCCACAAATTCGCCGAGAATGCCGTGGCGCCGGTGATCCTCAACGCGATCCTCATTGCCACCATGTGGTTCATCAAGGGCGACGCGCTGTTCGTGGGCGAGGCGCTGGCCTGGTCGGTGACATTGTCCGGCCTCGTTCAGTTCCTGTGGCTGGCCAATGCCTGCCGGCGCGCGGGGCTGGCTTTGCGCCTGCCATTGCCGCGCTTCACGCCGGACGCGGTGCAGCTCTTCAAGCTGATGATCCCCGGCCTCTTCGGCGCCAGCGTGGTGCAGATCAATCTTGCCGTCTCCACCATCCTTGCCTCGCTGCATGCGGGGTCCGTCTCCTTCATCTATTACGCCGACCGGCTCTACCAGTTGCCGCTGGCCTTGATCGGTTCCGCCATCGGCGTCGTGCTGCTGCCGGCCCTGACCCGCGCCCTCAGGAGCGGCGATCCGGCATCGGCCATGCACATGCAGAACCGCGCGCTGGAACTAGGCCTCGTTCTTTCCCTGCCGTCGATGGTAGGCCTCATCGTCGCAGCACTGCCCATCGTCACGACGGTCTATCATCGCGGCGCCTTCACCTATGACGATGCGGAAGCGGTTTCGATCGCCCTCATGATCATGTCGGCGGGGCTTCCGGCTTACGTCGCCAACAAGGCGCTGACCGCTGCGTTTCTGGCGCGCGAAGATACGACGACACCCTTCCGCCAGGCGGCGATCTCGGTGGCGGTCAACATCGCCATCAGCTTCTCGCTCACCTTGCCCTTCGGCTATATCGGTGTCGCCATCGGCGCCATGGTTTCGGCCTGGGTCAACGCCATCCTGCTCGGCACTATCCTCTATCGCCGCGGCTTCCTGGTGCTCGATGCGCGTTCGAAGCGGACCCTGCCGCGCTTGTTGCTTGCCTGCGTGGCCCTCGGTGGTGCCACCTGGGTCGCCGTCTACCTCATCTGGCCGGGCGGCCAGGCGGGGACGGAGGTACAGGCGCTCTCGCTCATCGGCATTATTGCGGCTGGTGCCACGGCCTTTGCTGCACTCGCGTTGCTGTTCCGCGTGGTCAGCATCGCCGAACTGCGCAATCTGCGGCGCAAGCGTTAAAGGCAATTGGCAGGGCGCCACACCACCGACTAAGCTGCCAAGCACATGATCACTTCTCGCGATCACCCCATGACCGGACCCGCCCATGTTCACGCCGACGCCCCGTCAGAACGAGATCCTTGGCCTTGCCCGCCTTGCCGGCCGGGTCAATGTCGAGGATTTGGCCGCCAAATTCGACGTGACGCCGCAGACCATCCGCAAGGATCTCAATGATCTGTGCGATCAGCGCCTGCTGACGCGCACCCATGGCGGAGCGATCCTGGCGTCCGGCGTCGAGAACGTCGCCTATGAAGCGCGCCGCCATCTCGCGGACACCGAAAAGCGCCGCATCGGCGAACATGCGGCGTCCCTTATCTCGAACGGCTCCTCGCTCTTCATCAATATCGGGACCACGACGGAAGAAGTGGCGCGGGCGCTGCGCGGCCATGAAGGCTTGCTGTGCATCACCAACAACATCCATGTGGCAGGCATCCTGCTGCCCTCGCAGCGCATTGACGTCATCGTGGCCGGTGGCATGCTGCGCCGGTCGGATGGCGGCATTGTCGGCGAGCAGGCGGTCGATTTCATGTCGCAGTTCAAGGTCGATTATGCCGTGATCGGCGTTTCGGCCATTGACGATGACGGTTCGCTGCTCGACTTCGACTATCGCGAGGTGCGCGTTGCCCAGGCGATCATCGCCAATGCGCGCAATGTCATCCTGGTTGCTGATTCGATGAAGTTCGAACGCACCGCGCCGGTCCGTATCGGCCATTTGTCCGAGATCAACATCTTCGTCACCGACCGCGCGCCGCCGGAAAAGATCGTCGAGATTTGCCGCCACAGCGGCACCACGGTGGCTGTGGCTCCGGGCGCGCCGGTAGAGGAAAACGAGCCTGCCTAACGGCTTAGCGTCCTTTCGCATTTGCGAAATGCGCAAATCCCATAGTTCATTTCGTGCGTTTTAGCAGCGAATTCATGTGGATTCGAACTGCAAGCACGCTAATATTTTCTCTTGTCTTTCGTTTGGTTTCGTTTAACGATCATCAGCGAAAGTAACGAAACTGATCATGTGTAACGACGCCGCCCGTTTTCGGACGGGCGAGCCAAGGCCCGGGAACGCGCGCCCGTAGAAATCGGGGGCGCTGGTCGGGGTCGGCCGTGATCAGAAGCGGAGGAATGCCGGATCATGGCCAATACGGCCGAAATCTACGACATCGCCGTCATCGGGGGTGGCATCAATGGTTGCGGGATCGCGCGCGATGCGGTCGGCCGCGGTCTCAAGGTCTTGCTTGCCGAGCAGAACGATCTGGCGAGCGGCACGTCATCCGCCTCCACCAAGCTCATCCATGGCGGCCTGCGCTATCTCGAGCATTACGAATTCCGCCTGGTGCGCGAGGCGCTGATCGAGCGCGAGGTGCTGTTGAACGCAGCCCCTCATATCATCTGGCCGCTGCGCTTTATTCTGCCCCATCATAAAGGCTTGCGCCCGCGCTGGCTCATCCGCATCGGGCTCTTCCTCTACGACAATCTCGGCGGCCGTAAAATTCTCCCCGGCACGCGCTCCATCGACCTGCGTCATGACGCGGCAGGGGCACCGCTGAAGCCCGGTTTCACGCATGCTTTCGAGTATTCCGATTGCTGGGTCGAAGACGCACGCCTTGTCGCTTTGAATGCGCGTGACGCGGCCGAGCGCGGCGCCGACATCCATGTGCGTACGCGCTGCATTTCGGCGCGGCGCGAGGGCGATCTGTGGCAGTTGAAGCTGGAAGGCCCCAACGGCCAGGTTATCGATGCCAAGGCCCGTGCCCTGGTCAATGCGGCCGGCCCCTGGGTCTCGAGTTTCCTCGGCGGTGCCGTCGGCATGAATGCGCCGGACAAGATCCGCACCGTCAAGGGCAGCCATATCGTGGTCGAGAAGCTCTTCGACCATGACCGCGCCTATATCTTCCAGAATGCCGACGGCCGCATTTGCTTCGCCATTCCCTATGAACAGGACTTCACGCTCATCGGCACGACCGATGCTGATTACCAGGGCGAGCCAGGCAAGGTGGCGATCTCGGAGGCCGAAACCGATTACCTCATTGCCGCCGCCAACGAATATTTCCAGGCGGCGATCACGCGCGCCAATATCCGTTGGACCTATGCCGGCATCCGCCCGCTCTACGACGATGGCGCCAGCAAGGCGCAGGATGCGACGCGCGACTACGTGCTGCGGCTCGACCACAAGGCCGGCGAGGCGCCTTTGCTCTCCGTTTTCGGTGGCAAGATCACGACCTATCGGCGCCTCGCAGAGGCGGCGCTCGAAAAGCTGCAGCCTTTCTTTTCCGGCATGAAGTCGCCCTGGACCGCACAGTCAACGCTTCCGGGTGGCGATTTCCCGGTGAACGCATTTGCGGCACAAGTCGGTGCACTGCAGCAGAAGTATCCGTTCCTGGAACTCAAGCAGGCGCGCCGCCTGATCCGTGCCTATGGTACGCGGGCCCTGCGCATCCTGGACAATGCGAAGAGCGCTAGCGATCTCGGCCGCCGTTTCGGTCCCAGCTTGACCGAGGCGGAGGTTAATTATCTCATGGACCAGGAATGGGCCAGAAGCGCCGAAGATATCGTCTGGCGCCGTTCCAAATTGGGCCTGCACATGGCAGCGACGGATATCGACGCGCTGCAGGCCTATATCGCCGGCCGCATGGCAGTGGCCGCGCCAAACAAGCTAACGGGTAGGTGATTTTCGTGGCAGTCGAACTTGAAAATGTCGGCTTGACGGTGCGGGGTGCGGTGCACATCCACCCCACTTCGTTGCGCCTGGAACGCGGCACCATCAACGTGCTGCTGGGGGCGACGCTCTCCGGCAAGACGACCTTGATGCGCTTGCTCGCCGGTCTCGATCAGCCGAGCTCGGGCCGCGTCACCTATGACGGCCGCGACATGACGCGCGTGCCCGTCCGTAAGCGCAATGTCGCGATGGTCTATCAGCAGTTCATCAACTACCCGGCCCTCAGCGTCTACGAGAACATCGCCTCGCCGCTGCGTGTGCAAGGCGTCGCGAAGGCCGAGATCGAGACGAAGGTCGCGCGTGCTGCCTCGCTGCTGCGCCTCGAGCCTTATCTGCAGCGGACACCCTTGGAGCTTTCCGGCGGTCAGCAGCAGCGCACGGCGATCGCCCGCGCGCTGGTGAAAGGTGCCGATCTCGTCCTCCTCGACGAGCCGCTCGCCAATCTCGACTACAAGCTGCGCGAGGAACTCCGCGCGGAACTCCCGCGCATCTTCGGCGAATCTGGCGCCGTCTTCGTCTATGCAACGACCGAACCTTCCGAAGCGCTGTTGCTCGGTGGCAATACAGCGACCCTGCATGAAGGCCGCGTCACCCAATACGGCCGCACGGTCGATGTCTATCGCCACCCGCATGACCGCATCACGGCCGAGGTCTTTTCCGATCCGCCGATGAACTTCGTCGATCTCAATCTCGATGGCAGCCACGCCCATCTGCCGAACGGCCAGAACATCCCGCAGATCGGAACGCTGCAGGGATTGGCGTCGGGCAGCTATGTGGTTGGCTTCCGTCCCAATCATGTGGCCGTCACTAATCGTCCCGGCCTGGTGCCGATCGCCGGCAAGACGGCGGTCAGCGAAATCACCGGCTCGGAAAGCTTCATCCATGTCGATGTCGGCGGCTTCCGCTGGATCGCACTCGAAGCCGGCGTCTATGAGCTCAATCCCGGCACCGACCTCACGATCTATCTCGACCCCGCGCGCTTCTTTGTCTTCGACGGCAACGGCCGTCTGGTGCGCGCTCCGCAATCGGAAGGGGGCCGGTAAGCGCCATGGCCAAGATCGAACTCAAGAACCTCGCCCATTCCTACAAGCCCAATCCGAGCCAGCCCTCGGATTATGCGCTGAAGCCCATGAACATGACCTGGGAGCAGGGCGGTGCCTATGCGCTCCTCGGTCCCTCCGGTTGCGGCAAGACGACCTTGCTCAACATCGTCTCCGGTCTCGTGAAGCCGAGCCAGGGCCAGATCTTCTTTGACGGCCAGGACGTGACGGCACTCCCGACCGAGAAGCTCAATATCGCCCAGGTGTTCCAGTTCCCGGTCATCTACGACACCATGACCGTCTATCAGAATCTCGCTTTCCCGCTGAAAAATCGCCATGTCCCGGCCAGCGCCATCGACGCGCGCGTGAAGGAAGTGGCCAAGATGCTGGATCTCGAGCGGGATCTCGGCCGCAAGGCGCGCGGCCTCACCGCCGACATGAAGCAGAAGATCTCATTGGGCCGCGGCCTGGTGCGCGCCGATGTCGGCGCCATCCTGTTCGACGAACCCTTGACCGTCATCGATCCGCATATGAAATGGCAGCTCCGTGCACAGCTGAAGCGCGTGCATGAGCAATCCAACGTCACCATGGTCTATGTGACCCATGACCAGACGGAAGCGCTCACCATCGCCGACAAAGTCATCGTCATGTATGACGGCGAAGTCGTGCAGATCGGCACGCCGCAGGAGCTGTTCGAGCGGCCGGCGCATACCTTTGTCGGCTATTTCATCGGCTCGCCCGGCATGAACGTGATCGCGGCGGAAGTTGCCGGCGATGTGGCGCGGATCGGCCAACATCAGATCACCCTCAACCGGGCGGTCACGGCGCCAGCCGGTGCCAAGAAGATCGAACTCGGCATCCGTCCCGAATTCATCACGCTCAACGGTGCCGCCGACGGCATTCCGGTCAAGGTGAAGCGCGTCGAGGATACCGGCCGTTTCCAGATCGCCCGGGTCGAGCTCGAAGGCATGCCGCTTGCGGTCATCATGCCCGAAGATGCCCGCATCGACGGCGATGTGGCGCGCCTCAGCGTGGATAAGAAACATCTCCATGTCTATGCCGACGGGCATCTGGTGGAAGGGTAAGGAACCATGGACAAGCCAATCGACAATCGCGCCTGGTTCCTGGCCCTGCCGGTGGTGCTCATCGTCGCCTTCAACGCGATCGTGCCGCTGATGACGGTTGTCAACTATTCGGTCCAGGATACGTTCGGCAATAACGAGTTCTTCTGGAACGGCATCGGCTGGTTCCAGGAACTCTTGGATCCCACCACCGATCTCGGCGGCCGCTTCTTCGATTCGCTCGGCCGCAATGCGCTCTTTTCGGCGATCATCCTCGCCATCGAAGTGCCGCTTGGCGTCCTGGTCGGCCTGTGCATGCCGAAGAAGGGTCCGGGCGTTGCCTTCACCCTGGTCGTCATGGCGCTGCCGCTGCTCGTTCCCTGGAATGTGGTCGGCACCATCTGGCAGATCTTCGCGCGTGAGGATATCGGCCTGCTGGGCTGGATCGTCAATCACCTCGGCATCGACTACAACTACACGCTCGGGCCACTTTCCGCCTGGATCACCATCGTCACGATGGATGTCTGGCACTGGACCTCGCTCATCGCGCTCTTGTCCTATGCCGGCCTGCGCTCGATCCCCGATGCCTACTATCAGGCCGCCAAGATCGACGGCGCCTCGCGCTTTGCCGTCTTCATGACCATCGAGCTCCCCAAACTCCGCCGCGTTCTCCTCATCGGCGTTCTGCTGCGCTTCATGGACAGCTTCATGATCTATACCGAGCCCTTCGTCGTCACCGGCGGCGGCCCGGGCAACTCCACCACCATCCTCTCGATCGATCTGGTGAAGCTTGCCTTGGGTCAGTTCGACCTCGGCTCCGCCGCCGCCATGTCGATCGTCTACAACCTCATCATCCTCGCTGCCTGCTGGCTGTTCTACACGGTCATGACGAATGTCGATGCAGACCGCGACGCAACCCGCGTGGAGGCGTGAGGCCATGAAAAGCCGCCACATCATCCTCGGCGTCTATCTCGTCTTCCTGATGCTGCCGATCTATTGGCTCATCAATATGAGCTTCAAGACCACGACCGAGATCACGACGTCGATGACCTTGTTCCCGACGATGCCGACCCTGCAGAACTACCACGAGATCTTCACCAATCCGGCGTGGTTCGACGGCTTCGTCTTCTCGCTCACTTATGTTGCCATCAACACCGTGATCTCGATCCTGGTGGCGCTCCCCGCCGCTTATGCCTTCTCGCGCTACCGCTTCATGGGCGATAAGCATCTCTTCTTCTGGCTGCTCACCAACCGCATGGCGCCGCCGGCGGTGTTTGCCTTGCCCTTCTTCAATCTCTATTCGGCGGTCGGCCTCTTCGACACGCCTTGGGCTGTCGCCTTGGCGCATTGCATTTTCAACGTGCCGCTGGCGGTCTGGATCCTCGAAGGCTTCATGTCCGGCGTGCCGCGCGAGATCGACGAGACGGCTTATCTCGACGGCTATTCCTTCCCGCGCTTCTTCGTGAAGATCTTCGTGCCGCTCATTGCCTCTGGCATCGGCGTCGCCGCCTTCTTCTGCTTCATGTTCTCCTGGGTGGAATTGCTGCTGGCGCGCACCCTCACCAACAACCAGGCGATTTCTTCGATCATGACCCGCACGGTGTCCGCCTCCGGCGTCGATTGGGGCCTTTTGTCCGCGGCCGGCGTGCTGACACTCATCCCCGGCGCACTGGTCATCTGGTTTGTCCGCAACTACATCGCCAAGGGCTTTGCCCTGGGCCGCGTTTAAGGAAGGAGGGCCGAAACCATGGAAACAGCTTGGATGGCCTGGACCTGGCAGACGGGTCTCTTCTTCATGCTCCTGGCCGGCGTGCTCACCGTCATGACGCTGCTCGCGATCTTCAAGCCGGAGACCGAGCGCGTGGGCGTCCTGCGCATTCCGACGACGCGCGGCGACCGCCTGTTTATTTCGCTGCTTTGCGCGGCGTTCATTCACCTCATCTGGATCTACCTCATGGGCAGCGACCCGATCACAACGCTGCCCATCGGCGAGGAAGGGTTCGAGGTGACGAGTGTGTGGATCGCATCATTGATTTCCCTGGGGCTCGCCGGCGTCATTTTTCGCTGGGTCTGAAACCTTAAAGGGGACAAGAAGACCGACCTGGGTTGGCGTGCATCTCGGGATGGTCGTTAAGTCAATCGCACGCATGGAGGAACTGGCATGAAAATCCGTTCAGGGGTGTCGGCAGCGGTCCTGCTGCTGGTCCTCGGTCCGGTCCACGCGATGGCCGACGAAGCCGCCGCCAAGAAGTGGATCGATTCCGAGTTCCAGCCTTCGACCCTGTCCAAAGAAGACCAGATGAAGGAGATGGAGTGGTTCATTAAGGCCGCCGAACCCTTCAAGGGCATGGAGATCAACGTTGTCTCCGAAACCATCACGACTCATGCCTATGAGTCCGAGACCTTGGCCAAGGCCTTCACGGAAATCACCGGGATCAAGCTGAAGCATGATCTCATCCAGGAAGGCGACGTGGTCGAAAAGATCCAGACGCAGATGCAGTCTGGCAAGAACATCTATGACGGCTGGGTCAATGACTCGGACCTCATCGGCACGCATTTCCGCTACAAGCAGGCGATTCCGCTGACCGACTGGATGGCGGGCGAGGGCAAGGACGTCACCGACCCCTATCTCGACCTGAAGGACTTCATCGGCCTGTCGTTCACGACCGCGCCGGACGGCAAGGTCTACCAGCTGCCTGACCAGCAATTCGCGAACCTCTATTGGTTCCGCTATGACTGGTTCACCAACCCGGACTACAAGGCCAAGTTCAAAGCTAAATACGGCTACGAGCTCGGCGTGCCGGTCAACTGGTCGGCCTATGAAGACATCGCCGATTTCTTCACCAACGACATCAAGGAGATCGACGGCACCAAAGTCTATGGCCACATGGACTACGGCAAGAAAGACCCGTCGCTCGGCTGGCGTTTCACCGACGCCTGGCTCTCGATGGCCGGCTCCGGCGACAAGGGCATTCCGAACGGTCTGCCGGTCGACGAATGGGGCATCCGCGTCGAAGGCTGCAACCCGGCGGGTTCGACGGTCGAACGTGGTGGCGACACCAACGGTCCGGCTGCGGTCTATTCGATCGAGAAGTATGTCGAATGGCTGAAGAAATACGCCCCGGCCAATGCCGCCGGCATGACCTTCTCTGAATCGGGCCCGGTCCCGGCGCAGGGTGCGATTGCCCAGCAGATGTTCTGGTACACCGCCTTCACCGCCGACATGGTGAAGCCGGGTCTGCCGGTCATGAATGCCGACGGCACGCCGAAATGGCGCATGGCCCCGTCACCGCACGGTGCCTATTGGCAGGAAGGCATGAAGCTCGGTTATCAGGACGCCGGTTCCTGGACCCTGCTGAAGTCGACCCCGGTCGATCGCCGCAAGGCCGCCTGGCTCTACGCCCAGTTCGTCACCTCGAAGACGGTCAGCTTGAAGAAGAGCCATGTCGGCCTGACCTTCATCCGCGAGAGCGACATCTGGGACAAGAGCTTCACGGAACGTGCGCCGCAGCTCGGCGGTCTGGTCGAGTTCTACCGTTCGCCGGCCCGCGTGCAGTGGACCCCGACCGGCACCAACATTCCTGACTATCCGAAGCTGGCTCAGCTCTGGTGGCAGAACATTGGTGACGCCTCCTCGGGTGCCAAGACCGCACAGGCGGCCATGGACAGCCTCGCCGCCGCTCAGGACAAGGTTCTTGAGCGTCTCGAGAAGTCCGGCGTCCAGAAGGAATGCGGACCGAAGATGAACCCGAAGAAGTCGGCCCAGGAATGGTTCGACGCACCGGGCGCTCCGTTCCCGAAACTCGCCAACGAGAAGCCTCAGGGCGAGACCATCGACTACGACACGCTGATCAAGAGCTGGCCGGCCACGCCGCCCAAGCAGTAAATCACGCGTGTCATAGGAACAGCTTGCTGCTCTAGACTGAGGCCGGGCCCCAAGCCCGGCCTCTTTTCTTTGTGCTGATGGTTGATTCCGGCGCGACTGACTATGCGTTGCAGTCGCATAAATAGCGTTCTTTTATAATAGGTTAGGGGCGGGTAAGGTGGCTGACGACAGCAAAACAAAACCCAGGTTCTTTAAGGAGAGGCGGTCATGAAGGGCGACAAGAAAGTCATTCAGATGCTCAACAAGGTGCTGAAGAACGAGCTGACCGCCATCAACCAATACTTCCTCCACGCCCGCATGCTGAAGAACTGGGGCATGAAGAAGCTCGCCGATGTGACCTATCATGAATCGATCGACGAGATGAAACACGCCGACAAGCTGATCGAGCGCATCCTCTTCCTCGAAGGCCTGCCCAATCTCCAGGATCTCGGCAAGCTGCTGATCGGCGAGAACGTGAAGGAAATTCTCGCCTGCGACCTGAAGCTCGAGATGATGGCGCATCCGGATCTGAAAGCCGGCATCGTGCTGTGCGAGCAGGCCGGTGATTACGTCAGCCGCGAGCTTCTGACGGACATCCTGGAATCAGAGGAAGAGCATATCGACTTCCTCGAGACCAATCTCGATATCCTCGAGAAAATGGGCCTGCAGAACTACGTCCAGTCGCAATACGAAGCGGGCGAAAACGGCGGGTCTTAAGGGTGGCGGCCAATTTTTCCGTCCTGCCCGGGCATGACGCTGAAAGGAGCGGCCTACTCAGCCGCGAGCGGCAAGGGCACGCATGCGGACTTTTCATGCGTGCCGTCGATGATGTCCTGTGCCATGGGCAGGCATATCCCGCAGCAGGGGCCGCTCCCTAAGGCCTCATAGACCTTGACCGGGCAGGTGAGGCCGCCCGCACGGGCGGTCTTTTCAATCTCGCTGTCGCGATAGCCGTTGCAGATACAGACATACATCGGTGGTCGGGCCTGCCTTAGGGCACGGGTTCAACAGAACGTATATTTGGTTCTCTGCGAATGATTGTCAATAACACGATCCTGTGACAGGACATCTCAGTCCCCGGCACTCCCACTCTGCAAATGAGAATAATTATCACTTGCCGATCTCCCGGCGATTTGATACCTCTTTCCGTGTTGCGAATCGTTCGCAACTGGCGGCGAACCAGCCGCAAGGATCCAAAGACAGGTCGCGAGGAGTGGAATATGGACAGAGACTTTATCGACTATCATCGCCCAACCACCCATTCGGCACCCGCCCATACGACCACGGCCGATACCGTCCAAGTCGAGGTGCGGAGCCTTCGGGACCATCTCCTGCCGCGCAATGCGCAGCGCCCAGCTGCTTCACCGCGCCAGCCCGTGCAGACGGTCAACCTGCAATCGATCCTGAAGGGCGCCCGCGAGGCGATCATCGATTTCGAAGGGTCTGCCTATCGCCTGCGCATCACCCGCAATCATCGCCTGATCCTGACGAAATAAGCCCGTTTTCGGCCGGGCCGCCTGCAAAACGCTGCGGGCGGCCTGGATATCTTGAGTGTCCGGCCTATATCCCCGTAACTGCCTCGCAAATAGCGGCAGCCATCGTTCAAAGCAGGGGAGAGCTTCATGACCGAGCATGTCCCACATCAGCGCGTGCCAAATCAGCGCGCGATTGATCTGTTCGACCGTTACACCCATGGCGGCATGGATCGCCGGCGGTTCCTGGAAAAGCTCACCATCCTGGCCGGCAGTTCGGCCGCGGCCCTGGCGCTGCTTCCCGCGCTCGAAAACAATTACGCGCTGGCGGAGCTGCTCCCCGAGGGCGACCCACGCATCAAAACCGAAACCATCGACGTCAACGGCACCAAGGTCTATCTGGCCCACCCCAGCAGCGGCGAGAAATGGCCAGCCGTCCTGGTCATTCACGAGAATCGCGGCCTCAATCCCCACATCAAGGACGTGACGCGGCGTCTGGCGGCAGAAGGCTTTCTGGCAGGCGGTGCGGATTTCCTCTCGGCAGCCGGCGGCACGCCGCCCGATGAGGACAAGGCGCGGGAGATGATCGGCGCCCTCGACAAGGCGGCAACCGAACTTGCCGCGCGCGACGTGGTCGCTGCCTTGCGCGCACGTCCCGACAGCAATGGCAAAGTGGGGGCGGTGGGCTTCTGCTGGGGCGGCGGCCTGATCAATCGCCTCGCCGTCATCGATCCGACGCTCGACGCCGCTGTCGCCTATTATGGCATGCAGCCGGATGCCAAGGACGTTGCCAAAATCAAGGCGCCGCTGCTGCTGCATTACGCGGGGCTCGATGAGCGCATCAATGCCGGCATTCCCGCTTACGAGGCCGCGTTGAAAGCCGAAGGGAAAGCGTTCGAGCTCCACATGTATGATGGCGTCAACCACGCCTTCAACAACGACACCAACACAGCGCGCTATGACAAGAAAGCGGCCGACCTCGCCTGGTCTCGGACAGTGGCTTTCCTGCACAAATCCCTCGGTTGATTCATCGATTTTTTCGCTCGCGACGGTAGCACTTCCTGGCGGCAGCCGATTATCGGTTCGTTAATGCCTGTCGGGTTAGCTGGATGGGCGGGTTCTTGACCCGCCCGCCGCCAAATCGGAGTTGAACATGCAACGCGCGCCGCTATCGCTGATCTGCGCGGCCCTCGCGGGATTGCTCGCCGTGGGATTGATGCGCCCCGCCATCGCTGAGGAGCGCAATGTCGTCCTGGCCTGCAACGATTTCCCGCCGCTGAAGATCGAACATCCGGCGGCCGATCGTCTGCGCGGCACGGACGTCGACGCCATCGCCGAGATTGCCCGCCGCGCCGGGCTGAAGCTGGAGCCCCGTTTCATGCCATGGAAGCGCGGCTATGCCGAAGCATCCGATGGAACGATCGACGGTCTTTGCAGCTGCTCTTATCGTGAGGATCGCGCGGCTCTGTTCCATTTCTCCGACGCGATCGGCAACATCTCGGTCGGTGTCTTTCATGCCCCGCGCGGCGAGGCTGCACCGATTGCCAAGCTGGCGGATCTCAACGCATCGCATTTCGGCAAGATCGGTGTCGTCAAGGGCTACAATCTCGAAGCCGAGCTTGACGAGGCCAAGGTGCCGCACATGACTGTCAGCGGCGATCAGCAGGCCTTCGACATGCTGATCAACGGCCGCATCGATCATCTCTACTCCTTTCGTGCGCCGATCGATTTCATCGCCCGTCATGAAACGGGCACGATGGCGCCCTATAGCGAATTGCGCAGTTCCCCTTACTTCATCTGTCTCAGCAAGAAGCTGCCAGACACTGCGGCGATGCTGCCGCGCATCAACGCCGCCATTGCCGAAATGCACGCCGATGGTACATTCGATGCCATCCAACGTCGCTACGGCCGAAATCCGATAAACTGATCTGATCAACTGACATGAACGAAAGCGTTGCAACCGCGATCATTGGCGGCGGATTGATTGGTGCTGCCTGGGCGGCACTTCTTGTCCATCATGGCCACACGGTGTCTGCTTTCGATCCGGACCCCGCCCGCCGCGCCGACCTTGCTGCGCGCGTCCAGCGCCTGCGCGGGCAGCTGCAGGAACTGACGCCAGGCAAGGCTGGTACCCTCGCGATCTGCGAAACCCTCTCTGCGGCCGTCGAGGGCGCCGATTTCGTGCTCGAATCCGCCCCCGAGCGCCTCGATCTCAAAGTGTCGCTGCTGGCCGAGATCGACACCTTGGCGAAGCCCGGCGCCATTGTCGCCACCAGCACATCCTCGTTGTTGCTCAGCGATATGACGCGCGATTGCCGGGTGAAGCATCGCTATATCGTGGCACACCCTTTCAATCCGCCGCATCTGATGCCGCTGGTCGAACTCTTCGGCAGCGATGCCGCCGTGCTGGAACGGGCCGATGCGTTCTTCCGCGCGCTCGGCAAGGTGACGATCCACTTGAAGAAGGAAGTGCAGGGCCATATCGCCAATCGCCTCGGCGCCGCCTTGTGGCAGGAAGCCGTGCACCTTGTTGAAAGCGGTGTCGCCGACGTGGCCGATATCGATGCCGCCCTCATCCATGGCCCTGCCATGCGGTGGGCGGTGCAGGGCACGCATCTCACCTATCATCTGGGCGGTGGTCCCGGCGGCATTCGCCACTACCTCGATCATCTCGGCCCCAGCCAGGAACGGCGCTGGGCCAGCTTGGGTAAAGTTCAGCTCACAGCTGATGTGAAGAAAATGCTCATTGATGGCATCGAGCGTGAAGCAAATGGCCGCTCGGTTGCCGACCTCGAAGCCGAACGCGATCGTTTCCTCATCGATCTCCTCAAATTGCGCGACCATCTCTGATTTTCTTTTACCGTCATCCCCGGGCCTGTCCCGAGGATCCACCAGTGCCGGTGATGGACTGGATGCCCGGAACAAGTCCGGGCATGACGTCTGAGTGGGACTAGACGCCGCCGCTTGACTGCGCTGATAATGCCACTCCCATCCAAGGACGGCATGAGACATGAGCAGCAGCTACGATCCCAAGAAGATCACTGAGATCCACGAACATCTCCATAGCGAGCTTCCGAGCGACCCGGCGTTGCGCGTGAAGGCGCTGGAAAGCCTGCTGGTCGAGAAGGGCATGGTCGACAGTGCCGCGATCGACGCCTGGGTCGATCTCTATGCCGAGGAGATCGGCCCCAAGCGCGGTGCGCGTGTCGTCGCCAAATCCTGGACCGATCCCACCTTCCGGGCGCGGCTCCTGGCCGATGGCACCGCGGCGATTTCCGAATTCGGCTATCAGGGTCATGCTACCGGCCACATCGTCGCCGTCGAGAATACGCCGGGCGTCCACAACCTCGTCGTCTGCACGCTCTGCTCCTGCTACCCCTTCGCCCTCCTCGGCATGTCGCCCGGCTGGTACAAGTCGCAGGAATACCGCGCCCGCGCCGTGCGCGATCCACGCGGCGTGCTGAAGGAATTCGGCGTCAGCGTCGGTGACGAGGTCGAGGTTCGTGTCTGGGATTCGACCGCGGAACTGCGCTATCTCGTTGTGCCGGAACGACCGGCGGGCACGGAAGGCCTGAGCGAAGATCAACTCGCCGCCCTGGTCACCCGCAACTCGATGATCGGCACGGACCGCGTGCTGAAGAAGGCGGGGTGAGCCATGGCACGCGTGCATGACATGGGTGGTTTGCCGAACCAGGGCCGCATCGTCATGGATAAGGACGAACATCCCTTCCACGCCGATTGGGAAGCCCGCATGTGGGGCATGAACGAGGCGATGTGGGGGCCGGACAGTTGGACGCTCGATTGGTGGCGCTATGTGCGCGAACTCATCCAGCGCGACGACTATCTGACCCGACCCTATTTCGACCAGTGGATGCAGGTCTACGCCGCGATGATGGTCGATTCCGGCGTTGCCACGGTGGCCGAGATCGCCAGCGGCAAGAGCGACGGATCGCGGCCGAAAGGCGCGGTGCTGATGCACGCGGCCGATGTGGCGAAGGCCGCGGCGACCACGCGCGACTTCCGCCGGCCCGCCGATCAGAAGCCGGCCTTCACGCCCGGCGACAAAGTGCATACCAAGACCCTGGGCGAAGGTTTCCACACGCGCCTCCCCAGCTATCTCATGAACAAAACCGGCATCGTCCATGCCCATCGCGGCAATCATTTACTGCCCGATGCCGGCGCCAAGGGGGCTGAGGTGGCGCAGCACCTCTACACCATCACCTTCGCCGGTGCCGATCTCTGGCCGGGCGAGGGCCGCGACAAAGATCGCTTCAACGCCGATCTGTGGGAGAGCTATCTTGAGCGCGCCTGATTTGCTGAGCGCCATCGCGAAACCAGGCCCGCTGATCGGCCGCGATGGCGAGCCGCTCTTCTCGGAACCCTGGCAGGCGCAGGTCGTGGCGATGGCCAATGCCATGGTCGAAAAGGGCCGCTTCACGGCCAATGAATGGTCGAACACATTGGGCGCCGAAATCCGCCAATCGCTCGCTGCCGGTAAACCCGACGACACGGCGACCTATTACAAATGCGTGCTCGCGACGTTCGAAACACTGGTGAAGCAGGCGGAACTCGCCAGCGCCGAGGAACTCAAAGCCCGCAAGCTGCAATGGATCGACGCTTACGAGTACACCCCGCACGGCCAGCCGGTGACGCTGGATGCCGCCCGCCACGCGCATGGTCACGACAGCACGCTTGGCAACGCGACGGTCGGCTGGAGCGGTATGGCGGGCGGGGACTGTGGTGATGGTGGCGGAGGCAGCTGCTAGAGCCCCCATCCCAACCCCTCCCCCTAAAGGGAGAGGGGCTCTAAAGCGAGGCGGTCGGTGCGAACGCGGTGAGAAAACCCTCTCCCTTCAGGGGGAGGGTAGAGTGGGGGGCGGAAGCGACGGGTGCAACACAACGATGCTCCCTACCCCCGCTTCGCCTTCTGCACCATCGCCTCCAGCGCATTCAAAAATCGCGAGCGGTCGGCGGCCGTGAAGCTTGGCCCGCCACCCTTGATCTCGCCCATGTCGCGCAGCTGGCTGGAGAGCTCGCGCATCGCCAGCGCGGTGCCGATGCTGTTCTCGGTAAACGGCTTCCCCGTCATCCCCAGCACCAGCGCGTGCGCTTTGAGGCAGCGATCGGCCAACTGGATATCCGCCGTCACCACGATGTCGCCGGGCCGGATGCGCTCGACGATCCAATCGTCGGCGGCATCGAACTTGTCGCTCACCACCACGTTGCGGATGAGCGGATTGCCGCTGGGACGGAAGCCGCTATTGCTCACGACATGGGTCACCACCCCATGCCGTTCGGCGACGCGCTGAATTTCCGCCTTCACCGGGCAGGCATCGGCATCGACGAAGATTTCACTTTGGCGCAGGCTTTCGGTCATGAAGTGTCGCTATTCCTCTAAGAGCCATCTTTCACCTAGCGCGTAGGGCGCTGTTTTCAAAGACTTTTGTGTGGTGGCGCCAGCCATGCGCGATTTGCCGCGCCGCCCGCCGATAACAATCATGGCGCTTTGCCGCCCAAACCTGTATCAAGCGCGCTTAACCGATAGGCGCGCCGCCGAACGGGTCAGACATCCACTAAATCGATCATGCCAACCAAAGGGGCAGGTGATCGTCGGATGGGCCGGTTGAGAAGGTGCCCCGTCATGTTTGAACCGGCACCTCAACCAACCTAGCGCCCAGCGCCAGGCTGGCGCCCTTATTTTCCAGATCGGACCATTATGCCTTTCCCCACGACCCATCCGGCGCTCGAACGAGCCTTGACTGCGCGCGCCTATCTTGAACCGACCGCCGTGCAATCTGCGGTGCTGGCAGACGATGCTGCCGGTCGCGACCTGCTCGTCTCCGCTCAGACCGGTTCCGGCAAGACCGTCGCCTTCGGCCTTGCCATGGCGGCGACACTTCTGGGCGATGCCGAGCGCTTCGAGCGCGCGGCCGAGCCGCTGGCTCTCATCATTGCGCCGACGCGCGAACTGGCGATGCAGGTGCATGCCGAGCTTTCCTGGCTCTATGCCGAAGCCGGTGCCCGCGTCATCTCCTGCGTCGGCGGCATGGATGCCCGTGCCGAACAGCGTCAGCTCAACATGGGCGCTCATATCGTCGTCGGCACGCCGGGACGCCTGCGCGACCATCTCGAGCGCGGCCGCCTCGATATCTCCGCTCTTCGCGCCGTGGTCCTCGACGAAGCGGATGAAATGCTCGATCTCGGCTTCCGCGAGGATCTCGAATTCATTCTCGATGCGACGCCCAAATCGCGCCGCACCCTGCTGTTCTCGGCCACCATCGCCAATGAGATCGCGACGCTCGCGCGCACCTACCAGGAAAATGCGCTGCGCATCGATACCCAGGTCCGCAACCAGGCCCATGGCGACATCGAATACCGCGCCGTCCGCGTTGCGCCGACCGATGTGGATCACGCCATCGTCAATCTGCTGCGCTTTTATGAGGCGCGCGCCGCGATCATCTTCTGCCACACGCGCGAAGCCGTGCGTCACCTCCATGCCAGCCTGTCGGAGCGCGGGTTCTCCGCTGTCGCCCTCTCGGGTGAACTGAGCCAGGCCGAGCGCACCCATGCGCTGCAGGCTTTGCGCGACGGTCGCGCCCGCGTCTGTGTCGCGACCGACGTCGCCGCGCGCGGTCTCGATCTCCCCGATCTCAGCCTGGTGATCCATGCCGATCTGCCGCGTGAGAAAGCGACCTTGCTGCACCGTTCGGGCCGCACGGGCCGCGCCGGCCGCAAGGGCATCTGTGCGCTGATGGTGCCGTTTCCGCGCCGCCGCCAATTGGAGCGCCTCCTCGCCCTCGCCAACATCAAGGCAATCTGGCAAGACCCGCCCAAGGCCGAGGAAATCCGCGCGCGCGATCAGGAGCGCATGCTGGATGAGTCGTTCCTCAAGGAAGAAACGACACCTGAAGATCTGACGCTCGCCAAGACTTTGCTGGAAAGCCGCTCGGCCGAGGATATCGCGGCAGCGCTCATCCGCCTCTACCGATTCCGCCTGCCGGCACCGGAAGATCTCTTCGACGCGATGGAGATGCCCGACCGCCGCTTCGACCGGCCCGATCGTCCGGAGCGCCCCGAGCGGGCCCCGCGCGAATCCGGCCCCGTCGTCTGGTTCCGCCTCGATGTCGGCCGCGACAACAATGCCGATCCGAAATGGCTCATCCCGCTGATTTGTCGCCGTGGCCATATCACCAAGCGCGAGATCGGCTTCATCAAGATCCTCGACAACGAGACGAAGTTCGAGATCGCGGCAGATGCCGCCGACCGCTTCCAGGCGGCACTTGCCAAATCGGCCGGCAACGAAGAAGGCCGTATCGAGCCGACGACGCCGTTCGAGAAAACCGACAGCGCCAATGCCGGCCGTCTCGAGCGCCCGCGCAAGTCTTTCAAGCCCGAGCGCAGCGAGTCATTTCGCGGTGAGCGTAGCGAGTCTTTTCGCGGTGAGCGTAGCGAGCGTCCGCGTGGTGAGCGCTCGTTCGGCGACCGTCCCCGTTCGGACCGTCCCCGTTCGGACCGCCCACGTGACGACCGCCCGCGCGATTTCCGCCCGCGTGAGGAGGGCGATCGTCCGGCCAAGCGTCCGTTCGCGGCGAAGAGTGCTGAAGGATATGCCAAGCCGCGCGGTGAGGACAGGCCGTTCCGCGATGAAGGTGACAACACCTATCGCGGCAAGCGTTCCAACAACCCGAAATTCGCCAATGCCACGCCGGTCGAATCCGGCGAGCGCAAATCTTTTGACCGACCTTTCGACAAGGGCCGCCCGGATAAAAAGCCATTCGAGAAGAAGCCCTTCGAGAAGACCCGCTTCGAAGGCCCGCGCGCGGACCGGCCGAAATTCGAAGCCGGCAAGGCGAAGAAGCAGCACCGCAAGGGCCAACGCCGGCCGGCCTGAGCTCGTCGTGCCGAATACGTTGTGATGGGCGGTACAGGCCAGTGTCTGTGCCGCCCAATTCATTGGTATAGATTACTTTTAAAGATGTAACCTCTTCCGAATGCGGCGACGGCGCCGCGTTCCCTCCATTGGCAATCGAAACAGCCTGCTCCCGTGATCAGGCGCCAACGAGGTTGCTGGCCCCGCTGAAAATCCCTCCGTAAGCGTGACCCAATGCCCGGCTGCTGGAACGCCTCCGTTGTGGCGCGGTTTCCTCTCATGCTGACGATTGCGAACGTCTTGGCGATATCGAGGCCAGCGGCGCCTGCGCTGAAAGCTGCTGCGGCATGGCTGCGTGACGCCTTAGGTGGGAAAGGAGGAAAGATGAGAATCCTCACTCTGAAACAACCGGATGCCCGCATCGATGCCATTGAAAACGAGGAGCGGCGCTCAAACCTGTTCGGAGCCAAATGGCGTGCCTGGCAGAATTTCAGGCTGCTCGCCACCTATGGCCCGATCGGCGCAGCATTCGTCTTCGCCCTCATCTGGGTGATCAGCTATTATTGAAGAATGAGCGCCGAGAGGCATCTAGAGGTCTCTCGGCGCTCACGTTCAAGATGCTATCGCCCGCGTTGCGGATCAGATGATCTGATTATGTTGCATGCTGTCGCGGGTGATATCGCTTAAGGCCACACCTGCTTCCGGCTCTTTCCTCTTGGCGATATCACTTAAGGAGATCACGCCGACAAGGCGCTTGTCGCGATTGACGACGGGGAGCCTGCGCACCTGAATATCGCCCATATTGTCGGCAATCTCGTCGATCTCCTGGTCGTCGAAGCAGTATTTCACGTCATGCGACATGATCTCATCGACTGTCGTATCGCAGCCCTTGCCTTGGCCCACGCCTCGGATTGCAATGTCGCGATCCGTGATCGTTCCGACCAGCCGGTCATCCTGGCCTACGGGCAGAAAGCCCGCATCCAGCTCGATCATCATTCGCGCCGCCTCTTCGATGCTGTCATCCGGCCGCGCAATGCGGATATTCCTGCTCATAATGTCATGGACGCGCATGTCTGTCCTCCTTCGTTGTGAGGTTCGCTTCAACAGGGAAACAGGCGACCCGCGCGATCGTTTCTCCGAATGAATGACCCACGCACAAATCGGGCGAAACAGTGCTGGGTTGCGGCAGGCTCAGCTCTCGCCCTGATTGATCTGAATCAAGGTCCGGCCGCTCGAAAATGAGACAATTTCACGTTATGGCTGGCCACCTCTATAGAGCTTCCAAAGATGCGGCGACTTGGCGCCGTTCTTTGGTATGGCTGTGTTCGCTGCTCTTGGCCTTTCAACTGGCCCTTCCTGCGCCGCAGACGACGGCCGCTTCCTCCAGCATCAAGACGATGTTATCGGCTGCCACCGTCACCGATGACGTGGCTCATGGCGGTCATCCCTGTGGCAAAGGCGATGCGACCGGCTTTCAACATTGCTTCATGTCGGCGGGCTGTGCTTCCCCCGCCATACTCGGCACGCCCATGCCAGCTCAACCCGGTCGTTTTGCCGATGAGCACTGGCCTATGCGGGTAACTCTTTATCGCAGCCAAGCCGTCGATCCGCGACTGCGTCCTCCGCAAGTTTCTGTTCTTTCCTGATCGTCGATTTATCCGGCACCCGCCCAGCAAGCCTTGCTCTCATTCATGAGTATCGCGGGTGCGGATGCCGCGCTTGCAGACGGTCAGGCCCAACACATCTCTTGCAAAAACATCTCGATCCGTCAGGACGGCCGAGGCAGAAACAGCCGCCGTCCGACACGAAAGGACTGGAACATGACGACGCTAAGAACGCCGGGCACATATCTTGCCCAGGTCGATCACGCGGCTGGCAGTGCCATCTCGGCACTTCTGGCGACCTTTGCTATGGCAATTGCCACGACGGTCACGCCGTCTCTTGCCATGGCCGACAATGCCACTCCCAACCGGGGCATGGTCTATACCGCCGATGAGAATGGCGACTCGATCTCGGCAATCGACTTGGCGACCGGCCAGGTGAAGACCATTCCCGTCGAGATTTCGCCGCACAACGTTCAGGTCTCGCCGGACGGCAAGCGCCTCTTGGCCGTTGGTAGTCAGCCCATGAATATGGATATGTCGGGTGGGTCCGACGGGCATGACGAAATGGGCGGTGGTGAACTACTCATCTTCGACACGGCGGATCTCTCCGCCGGCCCCACCTCCGCGATCGCCCTTGGCGAACATCCGGCGCATGTCGTCGTCGACGGTGACGGGAAGCATGCATTCGTGAGTCTCTCGGGTGAGAATGCGGTCGCCGTGGTGGATCTTCAGGAAAGGAAGGTATCGCGCACTATCCCGACGGGTGCCTTTCCACACGGACTGAGGATCAGTCCGGACGGACGCGAAATCTATGTCGCCAATGTCAAAGACCGGAGCGTCTCGGTATTGGATGCCGCGACGCTTGTCGAACGGGCGCGCATCGAGGTCGGCACGACTCCGGTCCAGGTCGGTTTCTTGCCGGATGGCAAAAAGGTCTATGTCTCTCTCCGGGATGCCAGCAGCGTCGCGGTCGTTGATACAAGGACACATGCCGTGGCCGCCACGCTCAAAGTCGGTCGCAATCCCATCCAGGTGCACGCGACCCCGGATGGCCGCTTTGTCTTTGTCGCCAATCAAGGGACGGAAGAGAACCCCGACGATACGGTCTCGGTGATCGACGCGCGTTCCGACAAGGTCGTGGCGACGATACGCACTGGCAGGGGAGCACATGGTGTCACGGTCAGCGGCGACAATGCCTTCGCCTTTGTGAGCAACATCGTCGACGGCACGGTCTCGAAGATATCCACCGACACGCTCTCCGTCATCGAGACGATCCCAGTCGGCAAAGGTCCGAACGGCATCACATTCCAAAGCCCATTGACCAAGTGAGCGAGTCTTGGTGATCTCTATCGAAACGAATTCTCAATTTGGTGAACGACCATGAAACGACGCGACCTCATCACATCTGCTGCCCTGGCTCTTGTCTTGCTGCCCACGCTCTCGCTGCAATCACGCGCTGCAAACACGCCGTTGCGATTATTGAAAGACCCCAATTGTGGCTGCTGCGAGGGGCATGCGGCCTATCTTAAGGAGCATGGATTCAACGTTTCTGTGGAGGAATCGGGCGATTTGGCGGCACTTCGCGCCGAGCACGGCATTCCTGAAAGCCTGACCGGCTGCCATATGATCTTTGCCGATGACTACATCATCGAGGGACATGTGCCAGCGGCGGCGATAAAGAAGCTGCTTGCCGAGCGGCCCGCTGTCAAAGGAATCTCATTGCCCGGGATGCCTGCAGGGTCTCCAGGCATGGGTGGCGAGAAGGAGGCTCCCTTCATCGTCTACGTCATCTCGGGCGGCGAACAGCGCGTATTCATGACCGAGTAGGATCGCAGGCGGACGAATATGGCCAGGTGACTTCGGCGATACGCCCATTCAACCTTGCCGTGCCGTAATCTTGAATGAGCGTATTGGCGGAGTGTAGAGCGATGCAATCGAACGAGCACGAGTCACACGGTCATCATCACGCGCACAAGCATCACAAGAGCGATGCGCGTGGTTCGGCCATCGTATCGGGCTCACCGCGCGCCGACACCATCTATACCTGCCCGATGCATCCGCAGATCAGGCAACCCTCGCCAGGTGCTTGTCCGATCTGCGGCATGGCCCTCGAACCGCTCGTCAGCGCGGCCGATGATGCGCCCAGCGACGAGTTGCGCGATATGTCGCGCCGCTTTTGGATCGGCCTGATCCTGACGGTGCCGGTCTTCGTCATCGAGATGGGCGCGCATCTGGCTTTCCTTGATATCCATGGCGCATTACCGCCGGGCCTTACCGATTGGATCCAGTTTGCCCTCGCGACACCGGTCGTTCTGTGGGCGGGATGGCCGTTCTTCGATCGCGCCTGGCGTTCCGTCATCGCGCGCAGCCTCAACATGTTCAGCCTGATTGCCCTGGGTACGGGTGCTGCCTATCTATTCAGCGTCGTGGCCGTTCTCGCGCCAGGTCTGTTCCCGGCGGGATTCCGCAACGCCGATGGGATGATCTCGGTCTACTTTGAGGCTGCGTCCGTCATTACGGTGTTGGTGTTGCTGGGGCAGGTGCTGGAACTCAGGGCGCGCGAGCGGACAGGTGGGGCCATCAAGGCGCTGATGAACCTGGCGCCCAAAATGGCGCGCCGCATCGGGGCCGATGGCACTGACGAGGAAGTATCGTTGGATCAGGTGCGCCTCGACGACCGGCTCCGCGTTCGTCCCGGTGAAAGCGTGCCTGTCGACGGCGAGGTGCTGGAAGGTCGCAGTGCCGTCGATGAATCGATGCTGACGGGTGAGTCCTTGCCTGTCGAAAAATCATCGGGAAGCAAGGTCATCGGCGGCACGCTGAACGGCACAGGCGCTCTGGTCATTCGCGCGCGCAAGCTCGGCGCCGATAGTATGCTTGCCCAGATTGTGAATATGGTTGCAGAGGCGCAACGAAGCCGTGCGCCCATTCAGCGCCTGGCCGATGTCGTCTCCGGCTGGTTTGTCCCCGCCGTGATCGTGGCCGCCTTTATCTCCTTCCTCGCATGGGCCTTTCTCTCCAGCGAGGAGCCGCTTGCGCGTGGCCTGGTCGCTGCCGTGTCGGTCCTCATCATCGCCTGCCCCTGTGCCCTTGGTCTCGCGACCCCGATGTCCATCATGGTCGGCGTCGGTAAGGGCGCCGGCGCTGGTGTTCTCATCAAGGATGCCGCCGCGCTGGAGAAGATGGAGCAAGTCGAAACCCTCGTTGTCGACAAGACCGGAACATTGACGGAAGGCAGGCCGAAGGTCGTCGAGATCCTCACGGCCAACGGCTACGAGGAAGATGAGGTGCTGAGGCTGGCGTCGAGCCTGGAGAAATCCAGCGAGCACCCCTTGGCGGCCGCCATCGTGTCGGCCGCGACGGAGCGTGGCCTTTCAGATGCCACCGTGAAGGATTTCGCGTCGGTCACGGGCAAGGGCGTCGTCGGCAATGTCGATGGGCGGCATGAAAGCCTCGGCAACAAATCACTGATGGTCGAGGCCGGCGTCACGTTGGGAGATGTCGAAGCGAGAGCGGATGATCTGCGTCGCGATGGTGCCACCGCGCTGTTCGTGGCGCTCGACGGAAAGATCGCCGGCGCCATCGCTGTCGCCGACCCTATCAAGCCGACCACGCGGGAGGCTCTCGCATCGCTGAAAAGCGCCGGTATCCAGGTTGTGATGCTCACTGGCGACAATCGAATAACAGCCGAAGCCGTTGCACGAAAGCTCGGCATCGAGAATGTGATCGCAGAAGTCCTGCCGCAGGACAAGCACCGCATCGTCAAGAAAATGAAAACGGACGGCAAGGTCGTCGCGATGGCAGGCGATGGCGTCAACGATGCGCCGGCACTTGCCGAGGCAGATATCGGCATTGCCATGGGCACCGGGACCGACATCGCCATCAAGAGCGCCGGCATAACCCTCGTGAAGGGCGACCTCTCCGGCATCGCCCGCGCGCGGTCTCTGAGCCAGGCGACGATGCGCAATATTCGCCAAAATCTCTTCCTGGCGTTCGTATACAACGTGCTGGGCATTCCGGTCGCAGCCGGACTTCTCTACCCGGTCTTCGGCCAATTGCTGTCACCCGAGATCGCCGCTGCCGCCATGGCCCTGAGCTCGGTATCCGTGATCGGCAATGCCCTCCGGCTGCGCCTGACCCAACTTTAGTATGAGAGGCGCACATCACCCTTCGCTAGAAGGGTAACTGATTGAGTGACCGTTGCCACGAGATCGGCACGCCGCAGGATTAACTCGGCGAAATCAACCGATAGACGATGATCTTTTAAGGTTAAGGCCTTTCGCAACTGCGCTTCGGTCATGCCAGGTTGTGTTTTGAGGCAGACTGGTTGAGCCTTGAAGGTGCCGCCGCGAGCAGAGTCAGAAAACGGCGACAATAGGCTTCGGCTGTTGACGTAAAAACACGCGCCCTAAGTCGCTCCATGCGATCTTGCCGCTCTTCTCCGGACATGATGAGTGCCTGATGCATGGCATAGCTTATCTCGTCCGGGTCGTAAGGGTTGACGATTAGCGCTTCTTCCATCTCTTCGGCTGCTCCAGCGAAACGCGAAAGGATCAATACTCCCGGGTCGTTGTGGTCCTGAGCAGCAACGAACTCCTTTGCAACGAGATTCATTCCGTCACGCAGAGGAGTTACCAATCCAATTCGCGCCTTACGGAAGAACCCGGCTATCGAGCTGCGGCTGACGGGGCGTGTCATGTACCGCAGTGGAACCCAGTCAAACTCCGCGTAGCGGCCGTTTATGTTTCCAGCCTTGCGATCCAATTCCCTCCTCAGTGACTGATATTCTGAAACATCCTCGCGGCTCTTCGCCGCGATTTGGAGATAACTGACATTCTGCTGATGCTCAGGGAAGTCTTGCAGCAGTTTCCCGAACGCCGTGAAACGATTTGGCAATCCTTTCGAATAATCCAATCGATCAACGCCGATTGCGAGCGCTCGACCAACAAGGCTGGATATGAGGCGGCGAGTATCTGAGGATCGCTCGGCTTTGCTGGCCATCGCTGCAAATGCGCGCGCGTCAATGCCTGCCGGATTGGCTATCGAACGAGACAGGCAGTCTGCGGTCTCCAAGAAGCCATTTTGGTTTGGCTCGACGCCAAGCATTTGCTTCACAGCATCGAGAAAGTCTCTTTGATGCTCGTCCGTTTGGAAGCCAATGACGTCGTAGGCGAGGCAAGCGCGCAATAGGGTCTGGCCCTGAGGCAATGCGACAAATAGGCTGGCGGGAACAAAGGGTACGTGCAGGAAGAAGCCCAAGCGATTTCGAACGCCTAGTTTTCTCAGTTCCGCTCCAAGTGGGATTAAGTGGTAGTCATGTATCCAGACTTGATCATCCGGTCGAAGTTCACCGACAAGCGCGGCCGCAAGTGTCCTGTTGACGAGGAAATAGCCGTCCAGGTCGTCGCGCTTGAAGTCAATTAGACCCAACCGAAAATGAAGAAGGGGCCATAGAGTAGAGTTGGCAAATCCGACGTAGAAGCGATTGTAATCTTCTTGGGAGAGATCGATCGTCGCATAAGTAATACCGTTTGATTCAGTTCTGCGGACTGTCGTATCCGCCGAAGCGGAAATGTCTCCACTCCAACCGAACCATAGCCCGTCGCCTTTAAGAGCATTGCCAAGGGCGACTGTTAGGCCGCCTGGTCTCGGCCCTCTCTGACCTGGGATCGGAACGCGATTGGATACAATAACGACCCGTGCCATGTACCTACTTCCCTGCTTTCGGTGAGGCAGGCTGTGGTCGACGACCACCAAATGCCGCCGTGCTCACCCAACTTTTCGTTCTAAATCGCGCAGCGACAGACCCGGTGAGCTGTGATGGGCAAACGATAGCGACATATCGCATTATAGCCTTCACGATATTGCGTGTTCAGATGAAGGCAGTACAGCCGCGCATTCAACCGCTGAGGGATCGGAAACTCATCTGGATAAGGCGCCGATCGGCTTGCTCTACCAGGTGGCCAAGCCACAGACGGACCTGCGCTGGTTCACCGCTGAAGTCCTCGCTGACTCGGAAGCCGCGGCCGCCTAATTGACTTGCTGCGAGGATAGCGTCCTCGTCCGTTACGTCGTCGCCGACAAATAGTGGCTTTCGATTGCGAAATGGCGCCTGTGCCATAAGCGCGGCGAGTGCATTCCCTTTGTTCACAGAATTATGCCGAAGTTCAAACGCCATCGCAGCAGGCAGTACCTGGAAGGAACAATTCCTTTGGACCAGTGCGTTCAGAAACAGTTCGATTTCACTGCGTGCAGGGGGATTCCCGCGATAGTGAACTGCGACGCTGTGTGCCTTCTCCTCCACCACAATATTGCGCCACCCATTGGCTTGGAGACGAATTGCTTGGCGCCAATCTTCGGGAACGACTGTCCTGCTGCCCGCTTCGGTAATATTGCCATCAGGAAACCGCAATGCAGCGCCATGCTCTCCTGCGGTGGGAATCTGCAAAGGATGCAAGAGCCTATCAACCGTTCCGATTTGTCGCCCCGATATTATCGCCAGGGCGCCACAAAGCTGGTTTCTTAGGGCCCTCAGCGTATCAATCAGAGACTGAGGTACTACGACTGCTTCGGGCGACGCCGCGATGTCAAGCAAGGTACCGTCAAGGTCTAGAAACAGCGCCCATTCGCTAAGCTCGAAGAGTTCGGGACGAGCCATCTTGTGCATCTCCTCATTTGCGGTCGAGAGCAGAAGGGCTACGACACACCCCGCAGACGACTCGGGGGAGCCGCCTGCGGGACAAATAGATTCAGCGCCCAAACAACACCAACCAAGGACTGAGGAGCGGACAAACCGAATCCGTGGCCGGACCTCCGAAATATAGATCGGTAAAGGGGGGTGTCTTTAACCTAGATTAAGGTACTGTCCCCGAGCGAGCGCTTAGCTTTCCCAGAGGATGCTTGGCCCATGAATAAGATACTGGGGGTCGAAGTCTGCTGCTTGCATGAGTCTCTTGCGGTTGAGGATTCTAATCACGCGACCCTCAAACGCGACGAGACCATCCTGCCTAAGCCGTCTAAGTATGCGGCTGACGTGTATGTTTGTAAGGCCGAGGAGATCAGCTAGGTGTTCCTGTGTGGCGGGCAACGTAAAGATGTCGTTAGCCGCCTCGCCGATCAGCTCTAAGCGGAGGTAAAGTTCGATAATGATGTGGGCCAGCCGTTCATAAGACGACCGCCTTCCAATGCTTGCAACCCGCTCCTCCATGATAGAGCGATCGCGTGTGTATGACCAAAGCAGAGCTACCCACAAGCGAGGCGACGTTCTCAGTTGCTCTGCAAAGGCCCGCGCGTCAAACTTGCTCACAACCATGTCGGTCAAGGCGGCGACAGATTGATCCTGAAAGCCCAGCAGGGCAGTATTCATTCCAATGAAGTCTCCCGGCAAAAATAGGCGAGAGATTTGGCGACGGCCATCCTGAAACATTCGAAAGCGATAAGCCCAACCTTGCATTACGACATGAGCCTGATGCAGCGGCTGCCCCTCCCGGACAAAAACAGACGTTGCCGGGATATCGAAGCGATTAGCCAGAATGGCCCCAATAATCTGACGATCCTCCGCCGTGAGACCAACTACCGCGCTCAATTTCCGGCAAATCGAGGTCTCAGCAGACAACAGAAGGACTCCCATCAGGCAGAACAATCACCATCAAATCGCCTCTGATTGGCGAACTCCTCTAGCTAGAGTCCACGATGTAGGAATGCGGAGAAGGAGTATAGCTAAAACTGCGAGGTTGCCTAAGGAGCGCACAGATCTTCTGCTCCCTCGCACCATCCAAACGCCGGGAAATAGCCAGTGACGACCTTCCTTCGACATCTGCAGAGAACCAGCTATGTATGGCGAGCGCCGCGTCTTTGGCGCCGTAGAATCGCTTTCTGGCTAGGCGCAGTCCTCGTCGGAGTTGCGGCGTCTGTGTTCGCCATCTTTTCTGACTGGTCGCAGGGATTATTTCTTGCGCTCAGAGTTCATTCTCCTTGGTTCACCAGTTGTGTCACCGTCGGCGGCTTCATGGTCTCGGCGGCAATAACTCGTCGGTGGGCCCCCGCTGCCCGAGGGAGCGGCATCCCCCAAGCAATAGCCGCTAGGCGAGACGAGTCTCCCGCGGCCAGAAGTGCATTGATTGGGCTTCGAGTCACATTCGTAAAGGTGATCCTCACCATAGTAGGGCTGGGATTTGGCGCATCAATTGGCCGGGAAGGGCCGACTGTTCAAATTGGCGCCTGCATCATGTTCTTGATCGGGCAACATGCACATCTTCGCCAACGATCCGGCCTCGTTCTGGCTGGTGCCGCTGCAGGCGTAGCCGGGGCCTTCAATACGCCGCTAGCGGGCATTGTCTTCGCCATAGAAGAACTGGCGAAATCCTACGACCGCCGAATAAACTCATTGGTCATATCTGCAGTCGCCATTGCCGGGATAACCAGCATTCTGTTGGTAGGCAACTATCACTATTTCGGTGCAATCAATGCCGCGTTCGAGGTTGCCTGGTACTGGACCGCCGTTCCGCTGTGTGCGGTTGTTGGCGGCGTCTGCGGCGGCACCTTTAGCGCTGTCGTGGTTCATTTCGCATTCAACCGGACCAAATTTGTGCGCGCTATTCGGTCTCGCCCCGTAATCTTTGCAGCGGTCTGTGGATTGATTGTGGCCGTCCTGGGCTATGCGACCAACGGATATGCAAACGGCACATCCTATCAAAGCACACGAGTTGCTCTCGAAACGGGCGTCGGCTTCCCATGGTGGTATGGCTTCGGAAAGCTGGTGGCAACCTTAGCGTCGTCTATCAGCGGAATACCAGGAGGACTATTCTCTCCCTCTCTGTCAGTCGGCGCGGCATTGGGCGAAGTCGTCGGCCAGATACTCCCAAATGTTCCGCTACCCGTTATGTTCATGTTGACAATGGCCGCCTATTTCTCCGCTGTCGTCCAAGCACCTCTGACGGCATTCGTCATCGTCCTTGAGATGACTGGAGATACAAACAATGCTCTGCCGATAATACTGGTCTGTTTGCTTTCGTCTGCGCTCTCACGTGTGATAAGCCCGACGCCCCTCTACCACGCTCTTTCGCGAACATTCTAGAATTTGCCCGCCGCCTCGCATTATCACCCGAACGATTGTCTTCTACCGTCATCCGTCTCGCCGGGGCATGCGCAATTTCCGTGCGAACGTGGGGAAGGGCTCTTGGGAAGTTCCTGATCCTAAGAACAACACATGTCGAGGCGAACTAACCCATTGAAAAGATTGGCGCACCCGATACGATTCGAACGTACGACCTTTGCCTTCGGAGGGCAACGCTCTATCCAGCTGAGCTACGGGTGCATGCCGCTTGGGATGGGCGGAACATAGCTGTGGGAACGGCTTGGCGCAAGGTGCTAGAATGACGCCTATGCTGTTGAAAACACCCAAATCGCCGCCGCCAGATCCCGAAACCCTGGCGCTGCAGGCCTTGGCATTTCTCGCCGCCGATGACGATCGCTTGAACCGCTTCCTCGCTTTGACCGGCATTCAGGGTGCGCAGTTGAAGGAGATCGCGATGACGAGCCGTGGCCTGGGCGCGGTGCTCGATTATCTCTTAGGCTTCGAGCCGCTGCTCCTCGAGTTCGCGCAATCGATCGAAATCGAGGCGACGGTCATCGCTACCCAGCGCCATAAGCTGCCGAACTAGCGCGCGAGTTCGGTGCCGGAGGGCAGGCGCTCATCGGGGTGCCGGATCCAGGCCGCAATATCGTCATAGAGAATCTGGGCGCCGAGATCGCGCAGCATCATGTGATGCGCCTTCGGGTAGAAGACGACGCGGCCTTGGCTGATGGGGAGCTTCGGCAGTTGACCCAGGAACCCCGAGACCGAAGCCGTGGTGAGGATGTCCTCGCGCCCGCCGAACATGATCAGCCAGCGCGGGCTGGACCCGAGTTTGGCGCCGGCATCGTAGGCCTCGGTCATCAATTCGACGAGGCCGAAGGCGGTATCGACGCGCGTGGATTTGATGATGTTGGGGTCGCGCCACATCTGGCGCAGCATGTAGTGATTGTTCGAGGCCTCGCGATAGACGCCGTTGGGCTGCACGGTGATGCGCGGCATCACTTTCATGGCGAAGTCGAAGATCCAACGGTTGATCGCGGGCTGCGTTTGCCAGCCCCAGATCGCCGGTGCCGCGAGAATGACGCCATCCACCGGCATCTCGGTATGACGGGCGACGGCGGCAAGCATCACGGCGGCACCCATGCTTTCGCCCAGCAGGTAGACCGGCTTGTCGGGATGTGCGGCCTTGGCGAGCTTCGCCGCTTCGGCGAGATCGGATATCATCTGATCGGTGCTGGACCAGAGGCCCCGCTGCGGTGCGCCGCCGAAGCCGCGCTGGTCGAAGGCGTAGAGGATGAAGCCGCGCCGCGCCATGGCCTTCCCCGGCGCATCGAAGGCGCGCTTGTAATCGTTGAAGCCATGGAGGCCGATGATCGAGGCTTCGATCGGCTTGTCCCAAGGCGCCCAGGTCGTCATCGGCAAATCGGCGCCGTCGGCGGTGTGGAAAGCCTCGCTCGTGAAATGCGGTTGATCGACGGGTTGGCCGATCTCCTGCCAGCGCGGCGTGCAGGCAGCAAGCAGCACCAGCAGACCGAGGCAGGCGAGGCGCTGGATCATGCGCCGGGTCATGCTGTCGCGGGCTGGCGGCGCGTCAGTTCGAGGAAGATGTCCTCGAGATCGGATTCGACGGTCGAAAGATCGACGATCTCCAGCTCGGCGCGGCGGATGGCGTCGAGGATGGCGCCGACCTTGGCCTGGCTGGGGCGATAATGCAGCTTCAGGCGCCGCGGCCCCAACATCTGCGGCTGAAACTCGGCCAGCGTCGCCGGCACCGTTGCGAGATCGGAAGCGAGTGTGATCACCACTTCCTTGCTGTCGAGGCGGCCGAGCAGCTTCGGCGTCGGCTCGCAGGCGATGACCTTGCCGTGATTGATGATGGCGATGTTGTCGCAGAGTTCTTCGGCTTCCTCGAGGTAATGCGTGGTGAGCAATACCGTGACGCCGGCCTTGTTAAGTCCGCGCACATAGGCCCAGAGCTGCTGGCGAAGCTCCACATCGACACCGGCGGTGGGCTCGTCGAGCACCAGGACCGGCGGGTTGTGCACCATGGCCTTCGCCACCATCAGGCGTCGTCGCATGCCGCCCGAAAGTGTCCGCGCATAGGATCCCGCCTTGTCGGCGAGCGACAGCGCTTCCAAAAGTTCCATGCTGCGCCGCTCGGATTTCGGCACGCCATACATGCCGGCCTGCAGATCGAGGAGATCCTTCGGCGTGAAGAAGGGATCGATGTTGAGCTCCTGCGGCACGACGCCGATCGCCGCCGCCGCATGGCGGGGATCCTTGTCGAGGTCGATGTCCCAGATCTTTACGGTCCCTTCCGTCTTGCGGACCAGCTGCGCCAGGATGTTGATGAGCGTCGACTTCCCCGCACCGTTGGG
The DNA here is from genome assembly GCA_016183985.1 of Pseudomonadota bacterium. Classification (GTDB taxonomy): domain Bacteria; phylum Pseudomonadota; class Alphaproteobacteria; order Dongiales; family Dongiaceae; genus Dongia. The sequence continues at coordinate 96,529 of JACPDN010000016.1, forward strand.
GCCGAGCAGGCCGAAGATGCCGCCGCGCGGGATGGCGAGATCGACATGATCCAGCGCCAGTTTGGGCGTGCGGTTCGCCTTGTTGCCGGCATAGATCTTGACCAGGCCTTTGACGGAAACGGCGAGGTCGGGGAGGGCGGCGGTTTGCTGGGGGACCATGGGGACTTCGCGGGATTGATTCAAAGCTGTGGCCTGCCTATCATTGTGGGACGTGAAGCGTCAATCCAAGGCCGAGTAACCCCATGAAATCTAATGAAACTCAAATGGTCACCGAAACCCGCGTCGCCTGTGACGGCGGTGGCGATCCGTCCGGCCATCCCCGGGTCTATCTCAATCTCGGCAAAGAGGGCCAGGTCGAGTGTCCCTATTGCGGCAAGACCTTCATCCTCAAAGAGGGTGCCGGCGCCGGCGCGCACTGAGCGCGCCTGATGACCGCGGCCCCCGCCAATAAGAAGCCGGATCACGTCTATCTCGTCGACGGATCGGGCTACATCTTCCGTGCCTTCCATGCCTTGCCGCCGCTCTCGCGCAGCGATGGCACGCCGGTCAATGCCGTGCTTGGCTTCTGCAACATGCTGCTGAAGCTGGTCGAGGATGCGGAAGCCGAATACATCGCGGTCATCTTCGATGCGGGCAGGAAGACCTTCCGCAACGACATCTATGCCGAATACAAGGCGCATCGCCCGGAAGCGCCGCCGGAGCTGATCCCACAATTCGCCCTCATCCGCGAGGCGACGCGTGCCTTCAACGTCCCGGCGATCGAGATGCCGGGCTTCGAGGCGGACGATCTCATCGCCACCTACGCGACCCAGGCAGCCGCTGCGGGACATGAGGTCACGGTCGTTTCGTCCGACAAGGATCTGATGCAGCTGGTCGGCGAGCGTATCGCGCTCTTCGATCCGATGAAGAACCGCAAGATCGGCGAAGCCGAGGTGCTGGAGAAATTCGGCGTGAAGCCGGACAAGGTCGTCGACGTGCAATCGCTGGCGGGCGATTCCTCGGACAATGTGCCGGGCGTGCCGGGCATCGGCATCAAGACGGCTGCTGAACTGATCACGACTTACGGCGATCTCGACACGCTGCTCGCCAAGGCCGGTGAGATCAAGCAGCCCAAGCGCCGCGAGAATCTGGTCAACAATGCCGAGCTTGCACGCATCAGCCGCGATCTGGTGACCCTGAAGCGCGACGTGCCGGTCGAGCACAAGCTCGAAGAATTCGTGAAGCGCGACATCGATGGCACGGCGATGGAATTCGTCACCAAGAACGAATTCCGCTCGCTGGCTGCCAAGCTCAATGCGCGGTTGGGCGAAGCGTCGATCAAGGCGACACGGGCGGCCGGCGGTTTCACGGCACCCGCTGCGGCGGCGAGTGCCACACCCGCTGCGGCACCTGTGGCACAAAAGGAAGCGGCCAAGATCGGCGAGGGCTACGAACTGGTGCAGGATGAGGCGGCCCTCATTCGCTGGATCGATGCCGCCAACAAGACCGGGGCGCTTGCCTTCGATATCGAGACCACCTCGCTCAATGTGAATGAAGCGAAGCTGGTCGGCATGTCGCTCAGCACCCAAGCCGGCAAGGCTTGCTATGTGCCGGTGGGGCATGTGGGTGCCACGGGCGACCTGCTGGGCGGCGGCGCGGAAGCGCCTAAGCAAATTCCGCTGGCGCGTGCCATTGAGTTGCTGAGGCCGCTGCTCGAAGATGCCGCGGTGTTGAAGATCGGCCACAACATCAAATATGACATGGCAGTGATGGCACGCTACGGCGTGAACATCGCGCCGATCGACGATTCCATGCTGATCTCCTATGTGCTCGAAGGCGGTGCACATGGTCATGGCATGGACGAGCTTTCGGAACTGCATCTCGGTCACGCGACGATCAAATTCGGCGATGTGGCCGGTACCGGCAAGCAGCAGGTGACCTTCGATCATGTCCCGCTCGACAAGGCGCTGGCTTACGCGGCGGAAGATGCCGATGTGACGTGGCGCCTGCATGAGACCTTGAAGCCGCGCCTCATCGCCGAGCGGCTCATGACCATCTACGAGACCATCGAGCGGCCGCTCATTCCCGTGGTGGCGCAGATGGAGCGGGACGGCGTCAAGATCGACGCCAACGAACTCGGCCGCCTCTCCCAGGATTTCGCCAAGCGCATGGGCGAGATCGAGCGTGAGATCCATAATATTGCCGGGACCGAATTCAATGTCGGATCGCCCAAGCAACTGGGCGAGATCCTGTTCGACCAGTTGAAGCTGCCCGGCGGCAAGAAGGGCAAGACGGGTGCCTATGCGACTGGGGCCGATGTGCTGGAAGAACTGACGGTGAATTCGGGCCATCCGCTGCCGCAGAAGGTGCTGGATTGGCGCCAGCTGTCGAAGCTGAAAAGCACCTACACCGACGCGCTGCCACTGGCGATCAACCCGGAAACGGGCCGCGTGCACACGTCGTTCGCGTTGGCTGCGACCTCGACCGGGCGTTTGGCGTCGACCGATCCCAATCTGCAGAACATTCCCATTCGCACGGAAGAGGGCAGGAAGATCCGCCGCGCTTTCGTGGCGGAGCCGGGCAACATTCTGCTCTCGGTCGATTACAGCCAGATCGAATTGCGACTTGCCGCCGAGATGGCGGAGATCGAACCGCTGAAACAGGCCTTCCGCGACGGTGCCGACATTCATGCGATGACGGCAAGCCAGGTGTTCGGCGTGCCGGTCGAGGGCATGGACCCGATGGTGCGAAGGCAGGCGAAGGCGATCAATTTCGGCATCATCTATGGCATCTCGGCCTTCGGCCTCGCCCAACAGTTGGGCATCGCCCAAAGCGACGCGAAGGCCTATATCGAAGCCTATTTCAAACGCTATCCTGGCATCCGCGACTATATGGACCGGATGAAGAAGATCGCGCGTGAGAAGGGCTATGTCGAAACGCTGTTCGGGCGGCGTTGCTATGTGCCGGGGATCAACGACAAGAACCCGGCCAGGCGCTCGTTCATGGAGCGTGCGGCGATCAACGCGCCACTGCAGGGCACGGCTGCCGACATCATCAAGCGCGCCATGATCCGCATGCCGGCGGCGTTTGCGGAGGCCGGCCTCAAGGGCCGCATGCTGCTGCAGGTGCATGACGAACTCCTCTTCGAGGTGCCTTTGGCCGAGAAGGACGAGTCAGCGCGCGTCGCCCGCGCCATCATGGAAGGCGCGCATCTCCCCGCACGCGCAATCTCGGTCCCGCTCATCGCCGATGCGGGCACTGGACCGAATTGGGCTGAAGCGCATTGAGGCATTGAGCGGGCGCCCGTCACTTGGCGCGCGCCCCTCCCAACCCTCCCCCTGAAGGGAGAGGGCTTTGGGGCTAAGCTCGCGCCAACGCCTCGCTATCGCTCCCTCTTCCTTCAGGGTCTCGCTCTCTCGCATCCCCTTTCCTTCTCATCCGCTCATCTGTCATCGCTCGGGCAGTTATGGTCGGCTTTTTGTCCCGCGCCGATGGGCGGTTGCGTCGGGATGTGCCTGCCCGGCCAGTGACCGGCTTTCACCCATCCGGTCGGGGACGGCGCTTTATCCCATGCGC
>JACPDN010000002.1 GCA_016183985.1 Pseudomonadota bacterium
CCTCTGCCTCGCCCCCGGCATCCCCCACAACATCGTCGGCATCCGCCCGGGCGAGAAGCTCCATGAAGTGATGATCACCGAGGATGACAGCCGCTCCACCGTCGAGCTCAAGGACCGCTATGTCATCGAGCCGGTGTTCAGCCATTGGAACCGCCGCACCTTCGCGGGTGACGGCGCCGGCAAGGTTCCGGAAGGCTTCCGCTTCGCCAGCGACATCAACACGCAATGGCTCGACGCTGCATCCCTCACGAAGATGCTCTGAGGGCCTTGGCAACTGCTGATCCCGACAATGCCCCACGCGCTGGCTTAAGAGAAACGTGATGATCGCGATCCTTGATCTGGGGATAAGCAATATCGGCTCGCTCAATCAGGCCTTTGCGCAGGTCGGCCTGAACGGCAAGCTGACCCGTTCGGCCGCGGACATTCGTGCCGCCAAGGCCGTAATCCTGCCGGGCGTCGGCGCCTATCGCGACGCCATGGCATGCCTGCGCGATAACGGCCTGATCGAGGAATTGCGCCTCGCTGCCAAGAGCGGCAAGCCGTTCCTGGGAATCTGCCTCGGCATGCAATTGCTGGCGACGCAGAGCGAAGAGCACGGCCGCTATGACGGTCTTGGCGTATTACCGGGTAAGATCACGCTGTTGCCTGAATCGGACCGCGTGCGCGTGCCGAATATCGGTTGGTGCGACGTGGCACCGGCGCGGGCCGGCATCCTGTTCCCGGAAGGCACCGAGACGCGCTCGTTCTATTTCGTGCATTCCTATCATTTCGTTCCGGAAGACAGCCGCGCTATCGCGGCAACGATTTCAACCGGCAATGCGCGGTTTGCGGCATCGGTCGAAGCCGGCAATGTCTTTGGTGTCCAGTTCCATCCCGAAAAGAGCCAGGATGCGGGGCTCGATCTGTTGTCCCGCTATGTTCATCACCTGCGCCAGAGTGGCTGTTATGAGCAATAGCACCAACATCGCCCGACCACGCCTCGTTCCAGTCCTGCTGCTTAAGAACGGCCTTATCGTCCGCAGCCACGCCTTCACCACCCATCAGGTCATCGGCAATCCGATGGCGACGGTGCGGCGCCTTTCCAACTGGAACGTCGACGAACTGGTTCTGTTGGATATTTCCGAGAATAATTTCCATGACCTGCGCCGGGACGACTTTCCGGTCAGCTATCGCGGCACGGGCCTGCTTGATGTGCTGCACGAAGTGGCGAAGGTCTGCTTCATGCCGCTATCGATCGGCGGGCGTATCCGTACACTCGACGACATCTCGCTACGCCTCGCGCACGGTGCCGACAAGTGCATCATCAATTCCGAGGCGGTCCGCAATCCGGGTTTCATCCGCGAAGCGGCGGAGCGTTTCGGCAGCCAGTGCATCGTGGTTTCGATCGACGTCAAGCGCCATGCCGACGGTTCACTCGAAGTCTTCACGGGTGACGGCAAGATTCCGACCGGCAAGAACCCGGCCGATTGGGCGCGAGAGGCCGCGGCCCTTGGTGCTGGCGAGATCTTCCTTAATTCGATCGATCGCGATGGTGTGGCAAGCGGCTACGATATCGACCTGGTGCGCACGGTGTCGTCGGCGGTCAAAATCCCGGTTGTTGCCTGTGGCGGTGTCGGTTCCTATGCCGATTTCGCGCCCGGCGTGTTAGAGGGCGGCGCCGCAGCAGTTGCCGCCGCCAATATCTTTCATTTCTTCGAGATCAGCTATCCGCTGGCCAAGCAAGCCTGCATCGATGCCGGCGTGCCCATGCGCGGCGTGCGCCTTGGCACGCAATGGCAGCGCCGCGAGCCGACCTATGATGTGGCCGCAGAAGACAAGCGCCTTGAAGAGCGCCTGCGTCAGGCCAAGGAACGCGACTTCCCGGCCGCGCGACCCGAGGCCGCCAACCGACGCCGCGAGATTCGCTGGTGCTCGCGCTGCGTCTATCCGTCGATCGGTGCGGCACCGATGGCCTTCGATGAGGACGGCGTCTGCATGGGCTGCCGCATGTCGCAGATCAAGAAGGAAATCCCTACCGCCGAATGGGACAAGCGCAAACAGGCGCTGATCCGCATCCTGGAACAGGGACGCAGCAAGGATGGCAGTCGCCATGATTGCGTCATCGCGGTAAGCGGCGGTAAGGACAGCTATTTCCAGACGCACATGATCAAGAATGTGCTGGGCTTCAATCCCCTGCTTGTCACTTATGACGGCAATAACTGGACACCGACTGGTTGGCGCAACATGCTGCGCATGTCCGAGGTATTCGGCGTCGATCACATCATCGTGCGCCCATCGGTCCAGGTGCTCAAGAAGCTCAACCGCCTGGCCTTCAAGGTAATGGGCGATATGAACTGGCACGCTCATGTCGGGATCAATACCGCACCGGTCAGGGTCGCCGCCCAGCATAAGATCCCATTGGTGATCTGGGGCGAGCATGGCTACATGGACCTGTCTGGCCAGTTCTCGATGAACGATTTCCCGGAGATGTCTTATCGCCAGCGCCTGGAGCATTTCGGCCGCGGCTATGAGTGGAATTACTTTGTCGGCCGCGAAGGGCTGACGGCCAGCGACCTCATTCCCTACCAGTATCCGACAGATGAAGAGATCTTCAATCTGAACCTGCGTGGCATCTATATCGGCAATTACGTCTATTGGGAGGCGAACGATCACACGAAGATGGTGATCGATCGCTATGGCTTCGAGGTGAGCAACATTCCCTTCGATCGCACCTATCGTCGCATGTCGAACCTCGATGACATGCATGAGAATGGTATCCACGACTATCTCAAATGGATCAAGTTCGGCTATGGCCGCTGCACCGATCATGCCTGCAAGGACATTCGCTCCGGCCAGATCACGCGTGATGACGCAGTGGCGCTGGTCAAGCGCTATGACCCCGTCAAGTCGAGCGATCTCAAACGCTGGCTGGATTATGTCGGCATGACCGAGGTCGAATTCGATACCATCGCCGATACGTTCCGCGACCCGCGGGTTTGGCGCATGGAAAGCGGCGTCTGGGCGAAGACCGAGATCGCCTAGCCGACCTTCTTGGCGGCCCTCTCCGCTTCGTCGACATAATGGTCGACGAAGCGCTCGACGATCGCGGAGCTCGATTCCGCACCGGTCCGGGCGATATGGTGGTGGAACCGCGCCTGCTGCATCTCTATCGTGCCGCGGGCTGGAAGCTCGCCTCGCTCGGCCTGTTTGAGCAGGGCCGCCAATTCGTCGGCCGAACGCGGAAAATAAGCGACGGCCGCGTCATCCGGATTGGCGTGGCTCATCAACGCCTCGTCCGAGGTACGGACGGCGTCTGCCCAGCATGGTACGATGACCGGCACGTCGCACAGGAACCCTTCGAGGGTTGCCATCGTGTTGAAGCCAATCACCGCCAACGCTTGCGGGAAGGTTTCGTAGATCGGTTCTTCCCAGATGAGCTTGACTGGGTAATTACGCACATCCGGCAGCGCCTCGGTCGCGACATCGATATCGGAGGGCTTCTTTACCTTAATGAGGTATTCGATGCCGGCCGGCGCTTCGCGTGCCAGCTCGCAGAAGCGTCGTGCGACTTCGGCAAAATTCTGCGGCGCCAGATAGAGCGGATGGGCATAGGAGAGCAGTACGATGAAGCGGCGCTGGCTCTTGGGTGGCGCCACGACCTCGCGCCAGCGATCGTAGCGTGGCGCACCGGTCAGCCAGATGCTGTCCTTGGGAAAGGCATTGGTCGCTTCCAGCGTGATGCGGGTCCGGTCCGAGAAGACGGCGACACCCTTGCCGCCGAACTTGAAGCCGGCATCGGCCATGCGCCCGGTCACATTGTTGAAGTCGAGCGAAGTGATGTAGTTCTCGCGGCACAGGATCAGGAACGGGATGCCCAAGGTCTGGCAGGCGAGCTTGATTGCGTCGTCTTGCCAGTAGTCGGTGTTACCGGCCATGACGGCGCTGATCGGATGGCGCTTCTGTGCCTCCTTGAGGAAGGCGAGGCCGAAACGGCGCAGCGGCTCCTTGAGGTGCTGGCAGCGACCCTCGAGATAGCCTGTGAAATAGGTCTGGTTGCGGTCGCCGGGGGCAACCCAGGCTTCCTGGCAGCGCTTCAGTGCAGCAGCCCTGGTCGTGACCCAATTGTAATGGGTGCGGTCGCGCAGTTCGTCGATATCTTTGCTGAATTGCGAGCGGTCCAGGCACAGCACGGTGCGCTTGCCTGGCCGATGGGCCGACCAATCGATGGATTGGGCCAGGTGGCGTGCCTTCGCCTCGATTTGCCCGGTCAGGCTGTCCCAAGCGAGACGCGCCTTGTATTTGTCAAAGAAAGCCAATTGACTGCCCAATCCGATCGCCGCTCGCCCTAACCGAAGAGGCCGCGAACTTATCCCCAACTTACCGTCGCCGACAGATTCCTGACGGCTACGGGCCGCATTGCGCCAAGTTTCGCCGCCCAAAATTGTCGCTGAACGAATAAGCATTCTGGTCGCCCTGTCAACTCGCCCTGCCAGCCGTGGTGCTTTGCCGGGGGTGGCAATCGCAGCTGCTTGCTTCAGTTGAGTAATTTACTCAACTTTGGCGGGGGCTCGGATTTATGTTTGCCTTGCCGGGCGAATATGCCAGAACGCCTGTAATACGTTAGAATATCATCAGGATCTCTATATCAGCGCCATGTCGGATCAACTCGAACTGCCCCAATTCCTTCTCACATATGCGATTAACAGCATGGATGTGGGCGCGCGCGGCGGTATGCAGCGGCACTGGCGCAAGCATGCGGCGCTCATCCGCAATATCGACCTGTTCGAGCCAGATGAAGTTGCCTGTGCCGCGCAGGCCCAGCGCAACGAACCGGGGCAGTCCTGGTTTCCTGTCGCCCTGGGTGGCAGGACAGGTACCGCTCGACTCTATGTGACAAGCAAGCCGTCCGGCTCTTCGCTCTATGAACCAAATCCCGATGTGATGCGCCGTTTCAGTGCGCCGAGCTATGGCTCAGTCGCCAAGGTCGTCGACGTCCCGCTGATGACCATCGCCGATTTCATTGACAAGTACCGGCGGCCCGTTCCGGAACTGCTCAAGCTCGATGTCCAAGGCGCTGAATTGGATATCCTGCGCCAGTTGCGACCGGAGCATTTGGCGGGGCTCCTCGCGGTACAAGCGGAGGTCAGTTTCGTCGAGTTCTATAAGAGCCAGCCACTCTTTGCCGACGTCGACACCTTCATGCGGTCGCAAGGCTTTGTGATGTACGATCTGCTACCTTCCAGATCCTACCGCTTCGACGGCGAGCGCTCGCACGGCCAATTGCGCCGGCATCTCAATATCGTCAAGAATCGGAACGACATCTCGCGCCGCCTCATCGAAGCCGACGCGCTCTACCTGCGTGCGCCGGAAACCGTGCTGGCTGGCGGCAAGGTGGGAGAGATATTGAAGCTCTTCATCATCCTGCTGCTGTATCGCTTTCTCGACGAGGCGCTTTGGCTTGTCGAGGCGGCACGGGATGCGAAGATATTGGAGGCGGCCGAGGCTGCGGCCCTCATCAACATCGTGAAGTCCGCGGCACCCAAGCCAGGATTGCTCCAGCGTGCTGATCGAATCGGCAAATGGGCGCGTCGCATCGCCAAGTCGCTGGGCTTGCTGCGACGCAAGGCCGATTACTGGCTGGATCGATCCTGGGATTTCTGAACCCGGCGCTGCCCGATAGAATGGGCCTTGGCAGAAAAGTGCCTAGTAGCCCCAGAGATGCTGTAGCGCCACGGCGCCGGCTGGGCTCGTGGTGATGATCTGTGTGTTGAGATCGGCGTCGCCCGATTGCACCAGCAAGGCACCGTTCCCGCTGGCACCCAGATGCTGAGTGAGGCCCGGCAGGATCTCATCGAGCCAGACCATGTGCCAGGTGAAAGCGGGAAGCTCCAAGCGCGCCTGGATGCGGGCGCCATCGTTGTTGATGGCGATGAGGTCGGTCCGGGCCTTGACGCGATAATTGAGGCGACCGGAACCATTGACCATCATGATTCCGGTGCGCAAACCCTTGTCGCATCGAACGCGGCCGAAGAGATTTGTGCGGCCGACTACAGCTAGCTGATCGGTCAGCCAATGCGGGAAACCGGGCACGGCGGCACCGAGATTGCGCCAGCATGACTGGAACTCGGTGAAATCCTGATCGAGCGTGCGGCGGTTACGGACGACCAGATTGGCCATCGGCTTGAAGCCCTTATAGCGCAGGCCCGCCTTCTCCCAATCGACGCTGACCAAAGCAAGACGTGCCCGGCTCGCTGCCGGATCATCCAACAGCTTCAGCATGTCGTCGGCAAAGAGCGGACCGGGTTTTTCCTTTGTGTGGTGGACGCGGCCAAGATGCTTGCCGTCGGCATCGCAAAAATCGATCCGGAAATATGGCTGCTGGGGATTGGCGGCGTCGGATTCGTAGCCGAAAACCAATTCGTTCTCGGGCGGCAGGATCGGCACAGGGTGAGGCTCGAGCACGAAGCCCGCTTCGTCGACTTGGCGGAAGCGCTGCCGTTCTTCCGGACCTGCTTGAAGATCGGTACGGTCGACGATCGCGCAACTGGAATGGTGGTTGCCAGCGATATTGCCTTGGTGGCCGCCGGCGACTGCCGCGGCATTTTCCAGCACGAACCAGTTGGAGCCGCCAAAACCGCGATAGCGCCAACCGAGCATCTCGTCGGCGCCTACATTGCCGCGCTGGATCTCGGACTGGTCGATATAGAGCGCGGCTTGGCGCGGTGCCTTGCTGCTGGTGCTGCCTGAGATCGCCTCGATCTCCTGTGCATCCGTCGCCTTGCGGTCGAAGTTCGGGATCGTGAAGGCCATCGCACCGTCGCGCACCAGCCAGGCCGGAGCGCGGAACTCGACCTTATGATCGGGGCTTCGGTTGAATTCGTGGGCACTGTGCAGGGTGGTGAAGGAATCCTTCCAGAAGACGTCACCGCACAGACGCAGGCGGTAATGGCGGTCACGCGTCAGGATCGGATGCTCGACGAAAGCGGCCAGGCTCACGGGGTATTGCCGCACCTTCACGTGTTCGCTGAGGCGGATGACATGCGACTGGTTGGGTTCAAGGATGCGGTAGTACCGCTTCACCTCGGGTCCGTGATAGATCTCGATGCGGAATTGCAGCGGATCCTTCACGCCGAAGAATTCCTGGAAGTGGTTGTAGAGCAGGCCTTCCACTTCGTCGGCCTCTTTAGGGGCACTCAGCGTGCCGCCGCAATATTCAAAGCCGTTGCCGACCCAGAAGACCGGTTTGGTGGCATCCTGCGCCGCCATTAGGCGCAGGGACTGGCGGTAGCGTGCCGGCAATTCCGCGCCGACGCAGACAACCGCATCGGCCGCACGCCAATCCACATCCTCGGCGTAAGACGCGCCGGCTTTTACATCATCCAGCACATGGCTGACCCAGGTCAGCGCCGCGCCCGGCAGCTCGGCCTTGGCGCCGGTGAAAGAAGCGGTGTCGCCGTGCAGAAGCACATGGCGGGCGCCGATTTCCGCCAGACGGCTGCTGACCGTGCGCCAATCGCTCGCCAGCCGGGTTCCCTGGCCGTCTTTCGCTCCGCCGGGTGCCACTTTACCGGCCTTTTGGCCCTTCTTCTTGGCCTTCGGGAACAGGTTTTCTAGCAGTGACAGCATGTTGTGCCCTTGGCTGGCGGATCCATTCAGATGTGGCGGAATAGTAGTGGATAGGGACTACCCGCGCTAGTCGCGGGCGGGCCAAAACCTGACTTCGATTGGGGATTTTTCGTCGCAGGGGATGCCTGTCCGGTACCGTCGCCGGAAGCTGCAAAATGCTTGACCGGGGAAGCGCGGCTTGCTCCGGTGTCGCCCCGATATTTTTCAAATCAAGCAAGGATAGCGCCATGACCGTCAAACTCGGCCGTTCGCCGCTCCAAGTCTCCCGTCTTTGTTTCGGCGGCAATGTCTTTGGCTGGACGGTTGATGAGGCGGCGTCACATCGCCTGCTCGACGGTTTTGTCGATGCCGGTTTCAATTTCATCGATACGGCCGATGTCTATTCCAAATGGCATGACGGCAATAAAGGCGGCGAGTCCGAGGCGATCATCGGCTCCTGGCTCAAACTGCGTGGCAATCGCGACAAGGTCGTCATCGCCACCAAAGTCGGTTCTGACATGGGCGGGGACGAAAAGGGGCTTTCGAAGGCCTATATCCTGCGTGCGGTCGATCGGTCATTGAGGCGCCTGCAGACCGATTACATCGATCTCTATCAATCGCATTGGGACGATCTCACCGTGCCGGTCGAAGAGGCGCTGTCGGCCTATGCCGAACTCATCAAGGCAGGGAAGGTGCGTGTCGTCGGCGCCTCGAACTTCACGCCGGAGCGTCTTAAGGCGGCGCTCGAAGGGCATCGTCGCGACGGCCTGCCGCGCTATGAGAGTCTGCAACCCGAATACAATCTGTGCGAACGCGCCGGCTTCGAGACTGAGCTTGCCGAAATTTGCCGCAGCAACCAGATCGGTGTGATCAGCTATTTCTCGCTGGCCGGCGGTTTCCTCACCGGCAAATATCGAGCCAAAGCCGATCTTGGCAAAAGCGCACGCGGCAGCGATGTGGAGAAGTATCTCGATGCCCGCGGCCAGCGAATCCTGGCGGCGCTCGACGAGGTGGCGGCGCAATATAAAGCGACGCCAGCCCGGGTCGCCATCGCCTGGCTGCTGGCGCAGCCGGTCGTGACGGCGCCGATTGCCAGTGCGACATCGGCTGCGCAATTGGCCGAGCTGGTTGCCGCGGCGCAGTTGAAACTCGACACTGTCGCAGTGCAGCGCCTCAATGTCGCAAGTGCACCGGTTTGACGTGATATCAGGCTGCGCCAATACAATCGGCGATTGACGGCAAGGCCGCCTGCCAACATTCTGGCGTGAGTTCCTTCTGCGGGATTCTTGATGGCCGATTGGCTCGACACCTGTCACCCGGACGTTCGTGTGGTGCTGGAATACTGGCAGCGCAAATGTGCCGGCCGGGCTATGCCGTCGCGCAGCGATATCGATCCCAGCGAGTTGCGCAACTTCCTGCCGCACATCACGCTGGTCGACGTGGTCGATGATCCGCGACGCTTCGTCTATCGCCTGATCGGCACGGCGGAGGTCGAACTGCGCGGTTATGATCCGACCGGCAAGGCCGTGGCCGATGCCTATTTCGCGACCAGCGCCGAGGAAGCGCTGAAGCATTACGAGGCCACGCGGACGAGCCGGACGCCGCATTACATTGCCGACCCCTTCCAGGCGGTCGACCGCTTCATCGGCGAAGAAGATCTGTTTCTGCCGCTCTCGAATGACGGCGAAACGGTCAATATGATCATGGTATTCTCGATCAGCCGCGATCTCTTTCAATCCGATGACGATGCAGATTGATTTTCCGCCGATGAACGACTGGACCAAGACCTGCCATCCCGACATCCGCCTGATGCTCGACTATTGGCGCGGTAAATGCGCCGGTCGCCTGATGCCGGCGCGTGGAGATCTCGATCCAGTCGAAATCGGCCGCTTTCTCCCATATGTGACGCTGGTCGATGTGGTCGACGATGAGCGGCGCTTCGTCTATCGCCTGGTCGGCACGATGGAAGTGGCGCTGCGCGGAAGCGATCCGACTGGGCGTCCGGTCGGCGATGCCTATTTCGGCCGCTCGGCCGATGCCGTGATGGGAAAATATGAAACCGTCTGCAGAACACGGTCGCCGTTCTATGAGATCGACGATTTCCGCGTGACGGATCGCTATGTGAACGAGGAGAATCTCTTCATGCCGCTCTCCGACGATGGCGAGATGGTGAACAAAATCCTCGTCTTCTCGATCAATCGCGACCTTTACGCGGTGGGCGCGGACTGAGCGTCGGATCGGGCGTCGGATCGGGTGCCGGCAAATTGCGCCAGCATGTCTGCAAGCAAGTTGAATTCCACCGTGCGCGGTGTGGTCGGCCGCCAGACGAGCGCGATTTCGCGTGCCGGGGCGTCGGCTGACAGGGGCTTGGCCATCAGTCCGGTACCGCCGAGGAGACCTGAATCGATCGCCATCTTGGGCAGCAGTGTGACACCCAAGCGGTTCGCCACCATCTGCACCAGGGTCGGCAAGCTCGTGGCACGGAAGTCGTCGCGATGGCGCGACGGTTCCAGGCGACAGGCGGCCAGCGCATGTTCGCGCAGGCAATGGCCTTCGTCGAGCAGCAGCAGTTTCTCGTCCGGAATGTCGTCGAGCGCGAGCGCACCACCCTTGGCCAGGGGATCGTCGGTGCGGCAGGCGAGTTCGAACGGATCGTGGCCCAGCGATCGCACTTCCAGATCGTCGGTCTGGAAGGGCAGGGCGATCAGCGCCACATCGATATCGCCATCGTTCAGCGCGTCAAGCAGGCGCGCGGTGAGATCCTCGCGCAGGTAAAGCCGCAGATTGGGATAGCTCTGGCGCAAGGGCGGCAATACGCGCGGCAGCAGATAGGGGCCGATCGTGGGAATGACACCGAGGCGGAGCGCACCCGAAAGCGGATCCTTCGAGGCATAAGCGAGATCGGCAATGTCCTCGGCCTCGCGCAGCACGACTCGGGCGCGGGCGACGATGGCCTCACCCAAAGGCGTCAGCATGACCCGGCGCTTGGAGCGTTCCACCAGTTTGACGTCGAGCAGGTTCTCAAGCTCCTGCAGGCCCGCAGAAAGCGTGGATTGGGTGGCAAAGCAGGATTCGGCGGCGCGGCCGAAATGCTTATGCTCAGCCAGCGCCACGAGATAGCGCAGCTGGCGCAGGGTAGGGAGTGGTCTCATTGATCGATCCTATCGATTACTCTTGAGAGAGTAACAAACCGGGTCGATCAATCAAGCTGGCTATTCTTCCTTCACCGATCCGCCGCGAGCGGTCGACCAGCCTTCCGGATCCTCGAGGAAAGCGCGGATCTTGGCGGTCTCACCGGTATCCAGGCGGCCGGTGTCGCGGGCGGCTTCCAGCACGTCCCACCAGGTGGCCAGGCCATGGAGCTTCACGCCGAGATCGCCCAGCGTCGTCAGGGATTGCGGGAAGATGCCGTAATGGAAGACCACCAGCGCATGGGAGACTTGGCATTCCGCCTGACGGATGGCGTTGATAAAATTGACCTTGGAACCGCCGTCGGTGGCAAGGTCTTCGACCAGCAGCGCCCGGGCGCCCGGCTTCATGTCGCCCTCGATCTGGGCGCCACGACCGAAACCCTTGGGCTTCTTGCGAATATAGGCCATGGGCAGGCCGAGCTTGTCAGCGAGCCAGGCGGCATAGGGGATGCCGGCGGTTTCGCCACCGGCCACGACGTCGAGGCTTTCAAAGCCGATTTCGCGCCCGACCAGATCGGCGGCGAGCTCGATCACTTTGGCCCGGGCGCGGGGAAAGGCGATGATCTTGCGGCAATCGATATAAACCGGGCTTTTCCGACCTGAAGTGAGGGTAAAGGGCTCATCGGGGCGGAAATGGACGGCGGCGATTTCCAAAAGGATTCGCGCCACGATCGGCCCGGAAATATTCGTCGACTGCGCCATGGTCCTTAAGCCCCCAATTTCTGGATCGGATGCCGCCCTTTTAGAGAGCGGCCGACCTCCCCGCAACTAGCAAGCTCAGGCGGATCGAGGCTAGCGGGAGCGATTGCCGGAATGAGGGCGATTTGGGTTGCCCCCGGAGCCCCCTTTTGCCCCGCGGCGGTCACCCTTTGGGGGGCGTCCTTTGCTCTGGGGCCCTTTGCCTTGCCGCCCGCGCTCCCCCTTGCCTTGGGGTTGGTCCTGAGGGGCGAGGGCGGGCCGGGGCTGCTGCATCTGATAGACCTGCACCCCTTCGCCAAGGTGACTGTTATTGGCCTGCCGAATGGCCGCCGCCGCCTCGTCGTAGAGGAAGGGGAGATAGGCAAAACGCTGGCCGCGGATGATGGGCAGGGCCTCGTGCAGCAGCGAGCAGGAGAAGACAACAGCACCGCCGGTCGGTGCCCGATAGGTGGCGCGGCCGAATTCGGGGAACATCAGATCGCCGCCGACATAATCCTCTGCATTGAGGTTGAGGGTCACGGCAAAGCGGCGATGGGCGGTGCCCTTGGTGGTGTTGTCGCGGTGGGGGCGGAAATAGCCGCCGCTCTGGTCATAGCTCGCCACGATATGGCGTTCCATGCGGGTGACATCGAAGGCGAAGGCCTTCTTGATCTCCGGCAACAGGCGGCGGCGGAAACGCTCCTGCACTGTCGCGATGAGGTCACGATCGGTGATGGTCCAATCGCTGCGGCGCTTGTGCCGGTGGTCGTGAAGCTGCACGGTCTTGCCGTCGCGCTCGACCATGAAGCCGGATTCGGTCGGATTGCCGTTGCGATAGCCCTCGATCAGGCGTTGGCAGAGGTCACGCTCAAGGACATGGGGCACGACCAGGACCGGGGCCTGCATCTGGCTGGGGCGCGGGGCACCGATCTTGGGCAGGCGCTTCAGCACCTGCAGAACGGAATCCGCCTGCAGGCGGCCGTCATTGGTGGCGAAGATGCCGAGCACATGCAGATTGGGGTCGAGCAGATAGGTGATCGGCTGCAGGGCCGCGACCGGCGTATCCATTCCCGCGAACTGATAGCGCTGCGCCACCTTGCGCTCGGTGTCCCAGAAGATGTCGAAACCGGGATGCGTTTGCGTAAGATCGGCGCGCTCGCGGTCGGCGGCATCGAGCGAAACGCCGAAGCAATAGAATTCAGGATCGGCGAAAACGCCGAGCGCCGCGAGAAAACTTTCGACAAGTGCCTTGCCGACCGGATGCGCCGTCGAACCGAAGAAGGTGAGCACGACATGGCGCCCGGCCGCGGTTGAGAAATCGAAATTGGCGTTGACGTTGCTGGCGCAGTGGAACCAAGGCGCGGGATCCCCGACGAGAAGGCGCGGATCGACGACGCGCGCCGGGCTCGGTTGGCTGAGGGTGAGTGTCGGCTTGCTGGTATTCATGATGTCGCACTGCATTGTTGCCGTCCACGCCGCGGGAACCCGCGGCGCCGGCGCCACCATGCTGGAATCGACTCTTTTCGGCAAGCCGCGTCGCGTGAATGTTAACCATGGCCGCCGTGCTCCCGTTGCAGGGCTGACGGCGGGAAATCGGTCGATTAGGCTCAGTGCGCCCCGGGAATCGATGGCCGGGGAATCGATGGCCGGGAAACGATGGCCGGGGAATCGACGGCAAAGGATGCAAGATGGCAACGAGTGATCTGATCCGCCTCACGCGCGACGGCGCGGTGGCGACATTGACTTTGAATCGGCCGGAAAAGCGCAACGCGCTCAACGCCGATCTATGGCGATGCCTTGCCGCCGAATTAAAGACGCTGTCGACGCAGCCCGATATGCGCTGCATCGTGCTCACCGGCGCCGGCGGGCATTTCGCGGCCGGCGCTGACATGGCGGAATTTGCTGAACTGCGCGCGACGCCGGAAGGTGCCCGCGCCTATGGCGAGATCATGCTGGATGCGCTGTGGGCGTTACGCGACTGCCCGCTGCCGACCCTTGCCCGGATCGAGGGCAATTGCCTGGGTGGCGGGTTGGAGCTTGCCGCCATGTGCGATCTGCGGATCGCGGCGGCGGAGGCGAAATTCGGCATTCCCATCCAGAAGGTGGGCATCACCATGCCTTATCCGGAACTGGCCGCCCTGGTCGATCTCCTCGGTCGTCCGACCATGCTGGAATTGCTGCTGACGGCCGAGATCTTCGACGCCGCCTGGGCACTGCGCAAGGGCCTGGTTACGCGGGTCGTGGCGTCGGCCGAGCTGGATGTGGCCATTGCCGATCTGACGGGACGGATCACGGCCGGCGCGCCGATCAGCCATCGCAATCATAAGAAATTCACTCGGCGCTGCCTGGAGCCGCGGCCGTTGACCGAAGCCGAGATTGCCGAGGGCTATGCAGCCGTCAACAGCGGCGATTACCGCGAAGGTATTGCCGCTTTCCTGGGCAAACGCCCGCCGCAATTCGCCGGGAATTGATATTCGTTCGGAATCACAGGCTGGTGAGTGGCACGAATATCGCATCGGAATGTTAGACAGGTGTCAGAAAAGGGCGTTAAGATCATAACGGGATGAGGTGAGGGGCCGAACAGGCCCCCGATGGACGGGAGAGGCTCATGGCAATGAAATGGGCGGCACGGAACGGTCAAACTCGGGGCGTTACCACCGACAAGACGTTTCGTGACGGCGTGCAGATGACGTTTCAGGAATTCTGGCGCCTTTATCTCGACGTCCACCGGCACCCGCTGACCCGCGGCATGCATTATTCCGCCACCACGGTCGGCATTATCACCACGTTGCTTGCGATCTATCATCAGCAGCCGCTCTTTTGCGCAGGCGGTATCGCCTTCGCCGTGGTGATGGCGGTGACGTCGCATTGGTGGGTCGAGCACAATCAGCCGCTGATCAAGGTCAACGCCTTCTATGGGGCGCTCGCCGATCTCAGGATGTGCTGGTTGGCGATGAGTGGCGGCATCACCGCGGAATATGCGCGCCTCGGACTTGGCTCGCCAGCTCCGCGACAGCAGCAGAGCCAGCCGGCGGAATAGCCGGCGACGTCACCACTTCTCAAGGAAGCGGTAGACCGCGTCGCCGCGTGCCAGCACTTGGCCAGCTGGATTCTTCACTTCGGCCGTGGCGAAGGCCACGGTCTTGCCACCGCCAGTGCGGCGACCCTCGACAAACACCGTTTCACCGACCTTGCCCTGACCCATGAATTGCACGTTCATGGAAACCGTCACGGCGCGCAGGACACGTTCGGGTCCGGCCGCGAAGGCCACGGCGAAGCCCGTGGCACTGTCAAGCAGCGTCGCCATGACGCCGCCATGCGGCACTTCCATGCGGTTGAGGTGGTGCGGCTTGATATGCAATTGCAGGCGGGCGAAGTCCTTGGCCTTGTCGATCAATTCATAGCCGATCAATTCAGCATAACCGCTGTAGGGTCTTTCCATCACCGATCCGTCACAAAACGTTGCTAGAAGCCGCCGATATACGGGCCGGCGGGCAGATTTCCCGCCACACTGCCTGTTTGTGACGGGTGGGTAAAGCGCCACTTGCGCCGCGCGGCTTTTCCCGCGACAGTGCGGGCAAGCGGCGGTTTTGAGCCATTTTCCATGGGATATGACGGCCGGGTGGGGCCGTGATTGCAAGGTGGTTGGGACAGATGATCGATCTCTATTCCTGGGCGACGCCCAACGGGCACAAGGCCCATATCATGCTGGAGGAGACGGGACTCCCCTATCGGCTGCACAAGGTGGATATCGGCAAGGGCGAGCAGTTCCGGCCTGATTTCCTGGCGATCAACCCTAACAGCAAGATTCCGGCGATCGTCGATCAGGACGGACCCGGCGGCAAGCCGATCACGCTCTTCGAATCTGGGGCCATCCTGATCTACCTCGCCGAAAAGACCGGCAAGTTCCTGCCCGCCGACAAGCGCCGTCGTTATGACGTGCTGCAATGGCTGATGTTCCAGATGGGGTCGATCGGCCCGATGTACGGTCAGGCTTGGCATTTCCGTTCCGTGGCGCCTGAGCGCATCCCTTATGCCGTGGAACGCTACACCAATGAAGTGACGCGCCTGCTGCGTGTGATGGAGCATCGCCTCAAGGAAAGCGCCTATATCGGCGACAAGGAATTCTCGATCGCCGATATCGCTGCCTGGCCTTGGGTGAAGGGCAGCGAAAAATACGGCCAGGACATGCGCGATTTCCCCAATGTCGTGCGCTGGATCGGCACGATCGCCGAACGACCGGCCGTGCAGCGCGGCCTCAATGCGCTGCTGAAAGCGGCGTGAGGGAGGGGCGGATAAAATGAGCGCAGCAATCGACCTCTATACCTGGCCAACGCCCAACGGGCACAAGATCCATATCGCGCTGGAGGAAATGGGCCTTGCCTATAACGTCCATGCCGTCGACATCGGTGCCGGCGACCAGTTCCAGCCGGCTTTCCTGAAGATCAGCCCCAACAACAAGATCCCCGCCATGGTCGATCCGGACGGGCCCGATGGCCAGCCGATAGCACTCATGGAATCGGGAGCGATGCTCATCTATCTCGCCGAGAAGACGGGAAAGCTCCTGTCAGCAGATCCCCGTGAGCGGGCAATCACGCTGCAGTGGCTGATGTTCCAGATGGGCGGCGTTGGGCCAATGCTGGGCCAGACCCACCATTTCCGCTCTTATGCGCCGGAGCAGTATCCCTACGCCATCAAGCGCTATACCGACGAGACGACACGGCTTTATCAGGTGCTCGACAAGCGCTTGGGCGAGGCCCCGTATATGGCCGGCGCCGATTTCAGCATCGCCGATATCGCAACTTGGCCGTGGCTGCGTTACTGGGACCGCCAAGGGCAGGACATGAACGCCCACCCCAACCTCAAGCGCTGGTTCGAAGCCATCGCCGAACGGCCGGCGGTCGAGAAGGCGCTGCAGGTCTTGGCGGAGCGGAGCCGCAAACAGCCCTTCACGCCCCAGGAACGGGATATCCTGTTTGGCGCAAAACAGCTCGATCGGCGCTCGTAACTGCCAATTAAGACATTGATACAAAATATATTTTGCCTGCGCAGTGTTGGTCGGCGACGATAGTTTGACATTCCTCCGGCGCCCCTTTAGTAAAGGCCCCGCATACGTCGTGAGACCGCGCCACTCGATAAGTTTGCCGAGCGCGGAGGGGTGGCCGAGTGGCTGAAGGCGACGGTTTGCTAAACCGTTATAGGGTGTTAAGCCCTATCGTGGGTTCGAATCCCATCCCCTCCGCCATTTTCCTTTTTATCAATCAGTTACGCGATACTGCTTAGCAGCTGTGCCGATTCTAACCTCTGCCGCGTGCCGACCGCATGAGGCCGAAGTTTGCTGCAGCCGTTATGCTTAAATCACGCGTGTTCCCGAATTGAATCGCTCGTGGCCGGTTTCGGGTTCCCCGTACTCATCAAGCCGACCAAGGCGTCTATCGAAGATAATCGAGCAGGTTGATCGATTGCAGCGCCTTCAGCACGCTGTAAGAAGATTCGAGTTGCAGCTCGGTTGCCGACAGTTTTGCCGTGATCTCCGTGACGTCGACATTCTTAAGGTCGTCGACCAGCGATTCCACGTAAAGCTGGAAGTCGACATTCTGGTCCATGGCGGCATCGACGCTTTGCGCGATGCCGGAAAGGCGCGATTGCTCGACCGCGATCTCATCGATCGCCTGATCAAGAAGATCGTAGGCATCCTGCATGGTATCGAGATCGGCTGGCTTCTCGCTCGCTTGCGAAGCCAAGTCCAGCGCCCGTATCAATTTCTCGAAGCCGGAATTGGCGGCGCTGGCACTATAGGTGATGTCGAGGCCGGGAGCCGCCTCATAATATGCACCCGCATCGCCGCCCTTGTAATAGCTGGTATCCACCGTCGTCGCATCGGTTGCGGCATAGGTCGAAAGATCGACCGGCGCCGTGCTCGTCGTGGCGCCGCCGAAAACGTAATAGCCGTCGACGCTGGTGTTGAGCAACGCGCCGACTTCATCCAAATAGGCCTGTGCCTGCACATTGGCGCCACTGATATCGTCGGTGGCGCCGGAGATGAGGCTGGACAGCCAGGCCCGCGCCTTGGTTGCGAGGTCGCTGATCGAACTCGCAGCGCTATAGGCGCCCTGGACCCGCGCCGCCACAATGGTGCCGTTGCTCACATATTGGTCGGCGAGCTTCAGATCCGTTTCCAGACTGATGATGCTGCGCGATTCCGAGCCGTACCCGTCATAGGTCAGCGACTTCACCGAGGTCGATTGCTGTGTCTGCTCCACGGCATAGCGTTTTTGTACTTCCAGCGCTTGACTGATGAATTGGCGTTGCTGGTTGAAGGTCGAAATCCGATCCATGTCCCGCTTATCCCGCTTAGACCATGTTGAGCAGCGTCTCGTACATCTCCTGCACTACGGAGATGACATTGGCCGCAGCCTGGTAGTTCGTCTGCAATATCTCGAGTTCAGCCGCTTCCTCGTCCAGATTGACGCCAGAAGCGTTGGCGAGCGAACTGCTGAGATTGTCGAGTGCCCCCGATTTGATCTCGGCATTGGCCGTGGCGTTCGCGCTCAAGGTCGCGACATGTCCGATGATCTCGGCGGCATAATCGGAGAGGGTGCCTTTGACCGTACCAAGATCCCCTGTCGCCGCGAAGCTCTTCGTCCCGGTGAAGGCGTCGAGGAACGCGGTGACGGCCGAATTGTCGCCGCCATCGATACCGGTATCGCCGACCGTCAGAGCAGCATCCGTAGAGAGGGCGCCGCGTGCTAACAGCGACGGATCGCCTGCGACGTCGCTGCGCAGGCTGAGATGCCCTTCCGCATCCTTAGTCAGCAAGTCATTGAGCCCAAGCGCCGATGAGACCGAAGCACTGCCAATCCCGCCGGAAACCTGGGCAAGGCCGACACCCTGGGTGCCATCGTCGGCGGAGATGGCAAGTTTGCCGTCAACCCCGATTGCGGCACTGATACCGCTCATGCTGTCGATGGCGGCGATCAGGTCGTCCGCTGTCGCGTAAATGCTAAGATCGAGATCGCTGTAGGATTGTACCACGCCGTCGGCATCGAGCAGCGCAACGCGCAACGTCCCGGTGCCGCCGAGCGCCGCACTGCCATCGACGGCCGCGGAACTCGTCAAGCTGTTGGGAGGCGGCACGGAGGTTCCGCTGTTCTGTGCAGCATTCATCGCGCTGAGGATCTGATCGCTGAGCGCGTCGACGCTTTCCTGCTGCGACGGCAGAACCTCGTCGCGGATGTCAAGGAGGCCGCCGATCGTCCCGCTGCTGACGAAGCTGGTGATATCCTTGCCGGCGACGGTGATGCCGGAGAGATTGCCATTGGCGAGGCTGTCGCCGCTATCGAGTGACGCTGCCGCGGTATAGGCCAGCGCATGCACATCGTCATTCAGCAGCACAGTGCCGCCCGGTCCATAGATGCTGACCGCGCCATTGCCGTCGGTGTAATAGCTGATGTTGAGTTCCTGCGACAGGATCGCCACCTGCTGCATCTGCTGGTCGGCGAGATCGGCGGTCGAGGCGCCGCCCGCCCGGGCGCGCAGCACTTGATCGTTGAGATCGTCGAGCCGTTCCAGCGCGGCATTAACGGTGTCGACATTGTCCGCGATTGCCCGGTCGGCATCCTTGCGCAGATCCTGAATGGAGTCGGTAAGCGTATTGGCGCTGTCCACCAGATCGGCGAGGTCCGAGACGACTGATTGGGCCTCGCTCGCGCTGTCGGGGTTGACCGACAGGCTCTGCAGTGATGCGGTGAGATCGCTGATCGCGCCGGCGATGGTGTCGTCACCCGTGGTCGTACCGATGGCATTGCTGAGCTGCGACAGGTAATCGGCGAGGACTTCCGTCATGCTACTCTGGCTGCGGGCGGTATTGGTCCGCCTTTCGAGTCCGGCATCGACTTGGCGCTGGATCTCGGAGAGGCTGACACCGCTGCCGACTCCGTTCACGACCACCGTCTGCGCCGTCGCACTCTTCTTTGTATAACCATCGACATCGGCATTGGCGATGTTGTTCGACGTCGTCGAGATCGCCGATTGCGCGGCGCGCATGCCAGCGGCGGCAATGGAAAGGGCGCTGCTCAACGTCATGACGGCAAGGCTCCTCTTGGAACTCAGATCCGGGTCGAGCTGATCATCATCGATTGCCGGCTGGGTGTGCCGGCGCAAAGGCGTCCATTGGCGCCGTAGGTCTCGTGGGTCGCCGCTGCCCGGCGCCGCGCCTCGACCACCACGTTGATGCGCTCGCGTGTGGCGTCGATGGCGCTGGCCAGCACCCGGCGATGCCGTTCGGCAAGGACCGCCAGTTCAGAGAGGCCGTCGCGGAGCGCCACGAAATCCGGCGCGTCCTCGGTCTTGGCCCGCTCGGCAAGCGTTGCGAAGGCGGCGCCCATTTCCGCCCGCACCATCTTGGTGATGGTGTTCTTGGCGCGGGCGTTATCGCGCAGACTGCCGATCTGGTCGGTGCCCACGGCCTCGATCTCACGGGCCAGGAGTGCCCTCAAGGAGTCGAGCGCGCTGTCCGGTGTTTCTATCGCGTCCGTCATGAAATTTCCCCTCGTCATCGAATGGCCTGGCCGATCTTGGCGTAGGTGCGCGCGGCGAGAACGGCATGCGACATGATCTTGAGGCGCAACTGCAGATCGCGTCGGCTGGCCTGCAGGCCACGGATCATGGTGTCGAGTTCCTCGATCAAATTGCGCGCGCGCAGGCGCCGCGCCTTCGCCCAGGGTGATTGATCGGCCTGCATCTTCTGCAGGGCGCGTGCTTCCAGCAACACCATGGTTTCGGTCTGCTTGGCTTGGGCGAGCAGGCGGTCGAGCTGGCGGCGGTCGGCCGGCGGAGTCATCGTGTCGGCCCTCACCGGATCGCCTGCATCAGCGTGTCGATCATCTCATCGGCGGTGGTCACGACCTTGGACGCTGCAGAATAAGCCTGCTGCGCGATGATCATGCGGCTGAACTCATCGGCGATATCGACCGTCGAGGATTCGACCGAGGACGAGCGAATGAGCCCCGCATTGCCTTCGCCAGCATCCTTGAGGATATACGTGCCGGAATCGACCGTCGGCAGGAACACGTTGTTGGAAAGCGCCTGCAGGGCGTTCGGATTGGCAAAGGTCGCAACCGGGATCTTGTAGATGGCAAGGCTGAGGCCGTTGTCGAAATTCGCCGTCACCAGCCCATCGTCGTCGATCTCGACACTGGTGTAGCGGCCATAGCGGGCACCGTCGACGTCGAGGGAATAGAGTTCGATATCGATCTCGTCATCCTGGGCAGCATATTGGGTGAGGCTGCCGGAATCCTGGATATCGAGGGTGAGATCGACGTCAGCGGCGCCGGACGTCATGCCGGTAAAGCTGAGTTCGACCGGCGAAGGGGAGACCGAGCTCAATTTGCCTGAAGTGTCGAAGACCAGGTCATAGGTGGTACCGGAACTGGTGCCGGTGACCACGGTGGAATCATCCGAATCGACGGCATTGCCGAAGCTCATCTGCCATTCATTGGTGCCGGTCTTGGTATAGGTGAGGGTGGTCGTATGGGCGACGCCGAGACTGTCGAAGAACTCGACATCGAGCGACACGCTGTCACCGACCGCGGCGTCTGCAGGCAAGCCGGCCGAGAGAGACACGGTGCTGCTGGCCTGGGCGAGACCGGAGACGATATCGACATCGATAGCGGTGAGATCGTCCACGCTGAACGCATCGCCATTGACCGGATTCCCTTCCGCATCAACGCGATAGCCCATCAGCTGATAGCCACTGCTGGTCGAGAGATAGCCGTCCTTATCGGCAGAAAATTCCCCATTTCGGGTATAGGCAATATCTGCCGAGCCATTGCTGCCTACCTCCTGCACGACGAAGAAGCCGCCACCGTCGAGGGCGAGGTTGGTGGAAATGGTGCTGCTTTCGATGAGGCCCTGCAGCCCGACATTGCGGCTGTCGGTCACGGCGACGCCGCCTGAGGCATAGGACGAGCTGTTGTAATTCTGCGTCACCAGCGAACTGAAACTGGCGGTCGTCGCCTTGTAGCCGATCGTGCTGCTGTTCGAGATGTTGTCCGAGATCATCGAGATTGCCTGGCTCTGGGCGTTGAGCGCAGATACGGCGGTGTTGATGGCATTGCCAAGGCTCATGGCGCGTCTCCGAGAGGTGTTGATCAGTTGGTGAGGGAGATGATGTCGTCGACGGTGACAGCGATATCGCCGACATAGAGGGCGATTTCGTCACCCGACGTGTCGACACGGTCGACCTTGCCGAGGCTGGTGACGCTGGTTTCGATCTCGGCACCGCTCGCATCGAGCGCACTGACGGTCAGCGAATAGGTGCCATCGGCCAGCTGATTGCCGTCGCTGTCGGTACCGTCCCAGGTAAATTGCTGGGTGCCGGCATCGGCGCTGCCGCTCTCGGTATAGACGGTGTTGCCATTCTGGTCCTTCACCGTGAGGGTGAGGGAACTGGCCTCGTCGTCGAGCGTGTAATTCCAGCTCGCCGAGCCGTCGCTCAAGCTGCTGTACTCGCTGTCATATTCGACGGTCTTGCCGACATAGCTTAGCGCGAGCGTGTTGGTGTTCCAGGAAGTGAGGCTGAGGATGTCTTCCAGCGTGTCATTGGTCTTGATCGATTGTTCGACATCCGCGTACTGGATCAGCTGATTGGTGAATTCCGATGTATCCATCGGATCGAGCGGATCCTGGTTCTGCAACTGCGTCGTCAGCAATGTCAGGAACGCCTCGTAATTGTCGAAAAGTGTCGTGGTCGAGCTCGAGGCGCTGCTCGAACTGGAACTCGATGTCGAGCTCGTCGAGTAGGAGCTGCTCGTTGCAGTCGCATTGGTGAGGGAAGTGATCGTGCTGCTCACCGACATGGTTTGACCTCGCTGCGCAGGATGGACTGGTGATTGAACGCGGCCCGTCGCGATATCGGGCGCGCAATCTGCGGCCTCCCTGCACAGAAATATTTCGCAAGAAAATCGCCTGAAATATGTGCGCCTGGAACGTCCGCGATCCGCGTTCAATCTGCAGTCGGTCCATGAAGGGCGATCGCCTGGGGCTGATGTACGTGATCGGTTAAGCGGCCGGCACAGATACAAGTCGTCACAGCGGGTGGAGAGAACTCATGCCTGTCATCGCTACGAATACGGCGGCCAACACCGCCTTGCGCTATCTCAATCTCAACTCGAGCCAGGAATCGAGCTCGGTCGCCAAATTGTCGAGCGGCTCACGCATCACCAAGGCATCGGACGATGCGGCAGGTCTTGCCGTTGGTGTCCGCCTGCAGTCGGATGTGACCGTGTTGCAGCAGGCATCGACCAACGCATCGCACGGCACGTCGGTCTTGCAGACCGCCGATGGCGGTGCCTCGCGAATTTCCGACATTCTGCAGCGTATGAAGACACTCGCGGCACAGTCGCTTTCCGGTGCCGTCACCGACGACGAGCGTGCCTATATCAACTCGGAATTCACGCAGTTGATCTCGGAAATCGACAGTATCGCCACCGGCACGCGTTTCAACGGCGAATCGCTGCTCGACGGAACGACCAATTTCGCCACTGGCGTCGACTTCTTGTTGGGCACGGATGCCGCCACCGACACGTTGACCATTACCATCAGTGATCTGGATTCGACGGCCCTAGCTCTCAATGCGTCGACGGTCGATACTCAGGCCAATGCCGATACGGCAGCGGCGGCGATCGATACGGCCATCGACACGGTGCTCTCGGCCCGCGCCAGCATCGGCGCCCAGATGTCACGCTTCGACTATCGCGGCCAAATGATCGAAACCTCAATTGAAAACCTCAGCTCGGCCCAATCCGCGATCATGGATGCCGATGTCGCCGAGGAGCAGTCGAACCTCACCACCGCGGAAGTTCTGACCGATGCCAGCATCTCGGCGCTGAGCCATGCCAACGACATGGCGACGCGCCTGTCGAAGCTGCTGCAGTAATGGGTTGCGGCCGGCGGTGAAATCCCCCGCCGGCCGTCCCTTGTCATTCCGGCGAGGTATTCATGAGCGTCGTTTCAGCAACGGGCAGTACCGGTACCACCGGCGTTTCTTCCGCCAGTGTCAGCCTGGACACGGATGCGCTGATCGAGGCCGCCGTTACGGCACGTAACGCGCCAGCCGATACGCTCGACCTCAAAGTGACGGCGGCGGAAACGAAAGTCAGCGCCTATCAAGAGCTGGAATCACTGCTTCTGGCCCTGGGCGATGCGGCCGACGATCTCCGCAATCCGGCCTCTTCCACGGAGACCGACGCCTTCGAGCAACGCTCCGTCTCGCTCTCATCGACCGGCTCGACCGAAGCAACTGATGTCATGGGTGCGTCGGTCGGCGCCAATGCCGAGCTTGGCAGCTACAGCATTGCCGTCAATCAGGTTGCGACCGTCCATAAGATCGCCAGCGACAACCAGATCAGTCGCGACGGGGATCTGGGACTTGAGGGGACGATCTCGCTTGGCGCCGGCGATGCCACGGCCGTGTCGATCGGCATCACCAGCGATATGTCGCTGGATGACATCGCGGCCGCCATCAACAACAAAAGCGACGTCAAGGCGAGCGTTCTCAAGCTGAGCGATAGTTCTTATATGCTGGTTCTGTCCGCTTCCGATACCAACCAGACGATCTCGCTTGCCGACACCAGCGGCAATACGCTGGAGACGCTGGGACTCATTACGGCGAGCGGCGATATCGGCAACGAATTGCAGCCGGCGCAGCCGGCGGTCCTGACCATCGATGGTGTCGAGGTGACGCGCGACAGCAACGAGATCGACGACCTCATCGACGAGGTAACGCTCTATCTCTATGGCGCCGAGAGCGGCACGACGATCACGCTCGATATCGGTGCCGACCTCACCGGCATCAACACGGCGATCGCGCGTTTCGTCGATGCCTACAACGCCGTGCGGGATTTCGTCCTGACGCAGCAGGAAGTGGGTTCCGACGGCGAGGCCGCGGACGACGCCGTGCTTTACGGCGATGCGCTGGTGCGCAGTATCAGTTCGGACTTGTCGACCTTGCTGTCATCGCTCACCAGTGGCGGCGCCAATCTTGCTGCCATCGGCATTACTCTCGACGAAGACAACAAGCTGCAGATCGACAGCACGACTCTCGCCGAGGCGCTGTCCTCCGACCTCGACACCGTGATGGAGCTGTTCCGCTTCGAGGCGACGGCATCGTCGTCGAAGCTCGCCGTCATCGACAATGGCGACAGCGGCGCATCAATGGATTTCACGCTCGATATCGCGGTCGACAGCGATGGGACCATCACGAGTGCCAGTGTCGGCGGCGATGACAACCTGTTCAAAATTGCCGGCACCCGGATAGAAGGTGCCGAGGGAACTGCCTATGAGGGGATCATTTTTGCCTATATTGGCGCGGAATCTGCATCAGTCAGCATATCAATCACGCGGGGGCTGGCGCAGAAAATATCAGACACAATTACTGACTATGCGGGCACCTATGCAGGGGCGGATGGATCGCGCATCACGACGCAGGTGGACAGCCTGAATGACACCATCACCGACATGGAAACCGAGATCAGCAACATTCAGCAACGAACTGAAGATTATCGTGCCTGGCTGACCGAATATTACGCCCGCATCGAGGCGCAGATAAATGCGGCGAGCCGGTTGCGGGAACAGCTGGCGATACTTCTCGACGACAGTAGCGATTAGAGCGAAACGGGGGATGGGATGAAACAGGGTTCGGGTGCGGCGACGCGCGCCTATCGGTCGGTCCATGCCGGGTCGAGCATCCTCGATATTGTGATCTCCATCTACGATGCCGCCATCATCGATCTCCTGAAGGCGATCGATGCGCGCGGCACCGGTCGGCTCGATATGGAACTGGCAGCGGTCAACCAGGCGTCGCATCGCATGTTGGGACTGCGCAACGCGCTCGATACGAAGATCGAAGGCGATCTCATCGGGCATCTTGCGCGCTTCTATCTGACAGCTAGCTTCCAGATCCTGGCCATTCCCCGGCGCAAGGAGCCGATGCTCGCTGCCGAACGCCTCGTCCGGCAGTTGCGACAGATGCGCGAAGCCTGGCGCGATGTGGTGGCAAGGGCCGCCAATTCGGCACAAGTACCGCTTCCAGGCAATAGCGAACGGGCACCGAAGGATTGGAATGTCGTTCTCTAAACCGATCGACAGCGACATTCCCTTGGACACGCCGCGAGAGACGCAAGGTGCGGCCGATAACGGCATGTCCGATGAGGATCTCCTGGATCTGATGCGGGATGGCGACGAGCGATCCTTTCGCCTGCTGGTGACGCGGCATGTCTATCGCGCGCAACGTCTGGCGGTCCGCCTGGTAGGTGATGCGACAGCTGCGGAAGATGTCGTCCAGGATGTCTTCCTGCAGATCTGGATCAAGCGCGAACAATGGCGGCGCACGCAGGCGAAATTCACCTCGTGGCTGTTTCGCGTCATCTACAACCGCTGCATGGATATGCGGCGCAAGCGGCACGATGTCGGTCTCGAAACCGTCGAAGAACCGGCTGACGATCAAGCCGATGCCGTGACGCGCATCTACCGCTCTCATGTCATGCGCAAGTTGCGCGATGCGATGGCTCAGCTGCCCGGCTCACAATATGTTGCCTTGTTTCTGAGCTATCACGAAGGCTATAGTACGAAGGATACCGCTGCGGCGATGGGTATTTCGGCGCAGGCAGTAGAGTCGCTCCTAAAGAGGGGCCGACAGAATCTCAGGGACCAATTAAAACGGGACCGCCTCAATGTGCAGCATGCCTTCCCCGACCCATGAGTCGGGCGCGCGTGAGATATTGCCGCCGGAATGGTTGAGCGCTTTCGATGACGACCTCAGTCGCTACGGCGCTGCAGTTGAGACCTGGCCTGCGGAGAGCCGCCGTCGGGCCGAACGCGTGCTGGCAAGCTCCGTGGCGGCGCGCGCCGATCTTGAAGAAGCTGCCCTGGTGGAGGAGTTCCTCAATCGCCGTGCGCCGGGTGGCGGCGAAGGCAATCTCGCCGAACGCATCTTTTCCGCGCAGCGCGATCTGGTGCCGGCGATGCCCGCATCGGGGTGGCAACCTTTCATCATGCTGCAGGTGGCTTTCATCGTCGCCATCGCTGCGATCGGGCTGCTGTCTGGGCGATGGATCATGACTGTACCGGCCGATTATGACGTCTCCGGCATCTACATGATCTGTGCGGACGCCTTTTATCTCTGAACGCCACGAGTGATCGCTGCCATGGGTGATTTTCTGCGCGGACGCAAGGTGATCGGCCTGCTGCTGGCATCGCTGGCCCTCAATATTTTCCTCCTCGGGATGATGGCGGCGCAGCATGTGTTCGACCAGTCCCCACCGCCGATCCCGATGCCGCCACCACCGCGCATCATGATCGAGCGGCTGGCGGGTGAGCTTAGCGAGGCGGGCCGCAAGGCAATTCTTGCGCAATATGATGCGATGGGCGGCGTGCCCGACGATCTTTTTCAAGCCCTCGTTACGTCGCAGAGCAATGTCATGCGTGAGTTCTCGAACGAGCGCTTCGACGGGACCGCCTATCGCCTGGCACTTAACGAGCGCAAGGCGGCAGCTGACCGTTTCTTCACGGCGATGTCGGAGTTCTTCATGAAGGTAGGCGCTGACCTGTCGTCGGCTGATCGGCGCCGCGTCGTCGAGCGGGGCCGGCTTTAACGCCCGCTTCCCCAGCAGGGAAATGGACAAGCCGGTTCGGACTGCATTAGGTAGTTTATGCAACTTGACCGAACGATTTGGACATAGGCGAAAAGAGGCACCATTCCCCTTTCGCCCATCGCTCAAGCCTGATGGCGGCGCACGTATTCTCGCCAGAAGGTGAAAATGCCGGCGCCAACGACGATGACGGAGCCGGCTAGGGTGTTCCAGGTCAATGTCTCGCCATAAAGCAGGACGCCGAACAACGAGGCATAGACCAGTCCCAGATAGCTGATGGGTTGTGCGGCGGACGCGTCGAGCAGTTCATAGGCGCGGATCACCAGATAATGGCCGGTCATTCCGGTGACGCAGAGGAGGGCCATCCAGGCCTTGTCCCAGCCTTCGAGAGTGGTCCAGAAGAACGGCCCCACCAAGGTTGCCGTCACCGCGCCCGCGACGCCGATATAGAAGAAGCTGGTCGCCGGCGAGTCGGTGCGGCTGACCAGGCGGGTCGCGATCAGATAGATCGCATACATGAAGCAGCAGATGACGGGCAGGAGCAACCAGGGGTCGAGAAAGCCGCTGGCATCGGGCTTGAGGATGAGCAGCACGCCGATGAGGCCGGCCACAATCGCCGACCAGCGCCGCCAACCGACTTGTTCGCCGAGCAGCGGGATGGAGAGCAAGGTGACAACGAGCGGCGTTGCGGAGAGGACGGCGGTCGAATGCGCGAGGCCCGCATGGGCGAAGGCCGCGATGACGATCATGATCTCCGTGGCCAACAGGACACCGCGCATGATCTGGAGCACGGGCCGCTTTGTGTGGGCTGCCGCTCGCAGGCCACCTGGCTTCCGTGAGGCCAGCAATATGCAAAAGGCCCCGAACGCCCAATACCGGATCATGGTGATGAAGATCGGCGGGTAATGGTCGCCGAGATGCTTCGAAACTGCATCCTGGAACGAGAAGATCGTCGTGGCCGCGAGAGCGAAGAGATAGCCGTGCGCTTTGGATTTCATCCTCACCTTTTAGCCGCGAAGCGGGGATTAGGCCACACCTGCACCATTTGAACGCTTTAATGCGTTGAAAAATATCCCGTATTGACCGCTATTTTACCGCGCGGTCCGTTCCAAAAACACCCTGTTCGACGACGAAGCGCCGGCAGTGATCGATGAAGGCGCGGATTGTTTGCGTGCGGCGCTCGGCCTGAGGAAGGGCGAGCCCCATCGTGAGCGGGCGCAAATCCCTGCTGATCGGCACAAATACCAGCGGCTTGCCATCCGGTGACATGCTGTGAAGCGGGCGCATGTTGGCGATGCCGTAGCCGAAGCCATTGGCGACCATCGAGCGCATGACCGCGATATCGGGCGTCCGCTCCCCGATCATTGGACGCAGGCCTTTCATTTGAAAAGCGGAAAGGAAGTATTCCCGGCTGTGGGGAAGATCGAGCAGGACCATCGGCTCATTGATAAGTTCCTCCAACGCGATGCCGGCCTTGCCGGCAAACGGATGCCCAGCCGGCAGCATGACATAGGGAGGCAATTGGATGATCGGTTCGAAGGCGATGTCCTGCGTCGCCTCCAGGTCATAGGTGAGTGCCGCGTCTATCTCGCCGCGCTGGAGCATTTCCAGCAATTGTCCTTGATGCCGCTCATACTGGCGAATGCGCACGCCCGGATAGGCTGCTTCAAAACTCTTCCGCAGCGCCGGGAACACGATCTGGGCAAATGTGAGCAAGCATCCAATGGCAATCGGTCCGATGACCTTCTCGGCGATGTCGCCTGCGACGTCGTGCAGGGCCTCCGCCTCGGACAACAAGCGCGCCGCCTCCTTCAGGAACGTCCTGCCGCCGGGCGTCAGAGACAGCTTCTGCGAATGCTTGCGAACAAAAAGCTGGATGCCGAACTCGGCCTCGATCTGAGAAATCGCCGCAGACAGCGACGGTCCGGACACATTGATCTGCTCCGCGGCCTTGGCGATGGAACCAGCCTCGCCAACGGCAACGAAGTATTCGAGCTGTCTCAGGGTGAAACGAAGGGCCATGGCAGCCTAATTGCCCCAATTATCCGGGGCAATCAAGGCATGCGTTGAGGTGGATTGGGGCTGAGACCTGGGGTGGAGCGCTAATCCGCCGCCAAAGCCGCGACCTCGCGCCGGAACGGGAGCGCGTCGCCGATATCGGGTTCGTCCATTTCACGGGCGAAGCGATGTCCGGCATAGGTTGCCCAGGCGATCGGTCCCGGCGCTTCGGCATCGCCGATAACCTTGATCGATTTTATGCCATGATCCGCCCATTCGGCCGCGCGGGCCTTGAGGTCGGTCCACACGGTGTCGTCCTGGAGGCGGGACGTGACGAGAACGACGGCATCCGCTTCGATGACCCGGGTGGCACCCGTATAGACGCAGGCCGATGTAGCGCCGTTCGCGCCGATCCGCTGGATCGTGCGATTGAGGACGATCTTGACGCCATGCTCGGCCAAGCGGCGATGAATGGCGCCCTGTTCGAGGGTATTGCGTGTCCAGTCCGACACGAAGGCCGATGGGGTGACAAGCGTCACCTTGGCGCCCTGCCGCGCCATGAGTTCCGCCAAGACACCGCCCATATAATAGTGATCGTCGTCGAACAGGACGACATTGCCGTTCGGGACTTTGCCGCCCATCAGATCGTCCGGCGTGAAAATCGGCATAGACCGGTCGATCGGCATCGGCACGACATGCGCCCTCGCAACGCCGTCCCGGCGCCAGGTCGAGCCGGTGGCTACGGCGACATTCTGGAATCCGAAGGAAAGGATATCTTCGGCCGACAGCCGGCTTTCGAGATAGACATTCACATTGGGCATCTGGCTGAGCTGATACTGCCGATAGTCTCGAACACGGCCCCAGGCGGAAAGCCCGGGCAGCTTCGATTCCCGCGTCACGCGTCCGCCAAGCTCACCGCCGGCTTCTGCGATCGCCACCTCATATCCGCGCAAAGCCAGCGCCCGCGCCGCTTCAAGGCCGGCGGGTCCGCCACCGACGATGAGTACGCTTTCGCTTGCTCCCTTGGCCTGCATGCGCTCGGGGTGCCACCCTTTGCGCCATTCCTCCATGAATGTCGGATTCTGCGTGCAGCGCGAGATCGACATCGTCATGTCACCGGTAATACAGATATTGCAGCCGATGCATTCCCGAATATCGTCGGGCCGGCCTTCCTCGATCTTCTTGGGCAGGAACGGGTCGGCAATCGATGGCCGCGCGCAGCCGATGAAGTCGAGCGTGCCGGATCTGATCATCCGCACCATCGTATCCGGCGAGGTGAAACGGCCGACACCGACGACCGGCTTCGAGGTCAGTTTTTTTATCCCGCTGACGAGGGATTCCTGGGCGCCTTCCTCCTTGAAG
Organism: Pseudomonadota bacterium; assembly: GCA_016183985.1. GTDB lineage: Bacteria > Pseudomonadota > Alphaproteobacteria > Dongiales > Dongiaceae > Dongia. Next base: position 30,464 of record JACPDN010000002.1, read on the forward strand.
CGTGATGGGCCGGAGCAATCCTCCCAGGCTCCATGCGCGAGATCCCAAAGGTCGGGCAACTCCGCGTGCATCTCGATCATCTCGCGCACTTCGGAATTGGCGAAGCCGAGTTCACCGATCATCTCATCGAGCGACAGGCGCAGCGTCAGACCGCAGGTGTCGCTGATCGCATCGCGGCCCTCTTCGATGAGCTCCCGCATGAGGCGTGACCTGTTCTCCAGCGACCCGCCATATTCGTCCGAGCGCTGGTTGGTGGCGGTCGAGAGGAAATGCTGGATGATGCCAAAGCCATGCGCGCCATAGAGACACACCAGATCGAACCCAGCTTGCTTGGCGCGCCTATAGGCATTGCGGTGCCAGCGGCGCAGATCGCGAATGTCCTGGCGGTCCATCGCCCGCGCCTGCACCGGATCATTGGTGAAGGTGCGGATCGGCAGCGCCGAGGGGCCGCGCGGCACTTCCTTGGTATAGAGGTTGGGGCCGTTGATGCCGGAATAAGCGAGCTGGATGCCGGCGAGGGCGCCGTGCTCGTGCATCGCCTCCGCCATCTTGGCGAGTGCCGGAATGTCAGCGTCGTCCCAGAGGCGCAGTTCGATGAAAGGCGTAATCTCGGAGGTGTGGTGCATCTCCGTCTGCTCAGTGAAGATCACGCCCCAGCCGCCTTCGGACTTGATCCGGCGCATCGCCGCGGCGGCCGATGGATCGCGATAGCCGCCGCCATTGCAATGCGGGACTTGATAGAAGCGGTTCTTGGCTGTCACCGGCCCGATCTTCATGGGCTCGAACAGGATGTCGTAGCGGGGGTCGCGCGAACGATTCACGATGCCTGTGCTCAATTTATGCGGTGCTCAACTTCTATTGAGGAAAACTATCGGACAACCGACCGGCCGATTTTATCGACGGCAGCATGGCCTGCCTGCTCCGCAGAAGCGTGATAGGCCATGTATTTTTGCCTGGTCGCGATCCGGTCCGCCAGATATTTGGCGTCGTGCCACACCCCCCAGATGAAGCTGGAGCCGCGCCGGGACTGCCATGGCAGGCCCAGGAAGTAGATGCCGGGTTCCGAGGACACGCCGCGAAGATGTTTGGGGCGGCCCTTCTCGTCGAAGGCATTGACCTTCAACCAGCTGTAATCGGCGGCAAAGCCGGTGGCCCAGACGATCGTGGTGACACCGGCTTCCTTGAGATCGAGCTCGCGCCGCGGATTCTTCAGGCATTCCGGATCAGCCCCGATCTTGCGCGCCGCCGGCTCTTCCGGGAGGTCGAGGCCGTTATCGGTAATGAAGGCATCCGCCTCATCGAGCACGGAGAGGTAATTGGCATCGCCGTTCGCGACGTTCTTCGCAAGGTCACCCGCGAAAGTGATGACGCCGTCTTTGCACGTCTCCGTCCGCCCCACCAGCGTGATGCCGAGCGCGGCGAGCTTGCGGAAATCGATCGTATAGCCGCCATGCGCACCGCTGACGGCGATGGTGACATGCTCCATGCCGGGGCCGCGCGTATCGAGGTCCCATTTGCCGAGCACGCCGAGCCACCAGCAGAAATCGCGCCCGCGATAAGACCGCGGCGGACGATCATGCGGACCGACGGACAGATAGACCTGCCTGCCGGCGCGTGCGAGTTCATCGGCTATCTGTACGCCAGACGAACCGGCGCCGACGACCAGGATGGCGCCCGCCGGCAACTGCCCGGGGTTGCGATAGGCGCTGGAGTGAATCTGCATGATGCCGGAATCGGCGGGAGCCGACGCCGGAATGATCGGGACTTGGAATGGGCCGGTGGCGGCGACGACGTTGTTCGCCTCGACTATGCCGTCCGAGGTCTCGACCGTGAAGCCGGGGCGGCCGACATTCCGGGTGACCCCTTTCACCTCGACACCGCAGCGGATAGGCGCCGCGATCATTTTGGCATAGGCGACGAAGTAGTCTGCCACTTCTTCCTTCGACGGAAAGCCGTCCGGTCCGGTGACGGGAAATTCCATGCCGGGAAATCGGTCGTGCCAGGCCGGCCCGTTGGCGACGAGGGAGTCCCATCGTTCCGAGCGCCAGCGCTCCGCAATCCGGTGCCGCTCCAGAATGAGGTGAGAGACGCTGCATTTGCCAAGATGCTCACTCATGGCCAAGCCAGCCTGACCGCCGCCCACGATAAGTGTATCGACCTTTTCAACTTTCATTTCATTCTCGACGGTTCGCATCGGATCCTAACACATTGATTGTTAGAGGATTTTTTCCTAATGAGCTCGGCTGGGTCTATCGAACGCGACAGGCTCTCTCAGGGTGCGACATCAGAACATCTGGCACCCATCGATTGAATTAGCCTTTTTTGTCCTTTGGCTTAGGGAAAGCCAAAGGACAACTGAGCGGCAGCAGGATCCTTGAGATCGCGCGCCAGGCAAAGCGGCGGTGCGCGATCATTCCGAACGATGGCCGCATTCATTGGCAATGGTATTTCTTGCAATTGCAATCAACGCGCAGTTGAGGACAGTCTTACTCTGACTGCTCAGTGTGCGCTTTTCTGATATCTTGCCATCGTCCAGCCAAGTCCGGGGGAACAAATGGGACCGCGAAGCCTAGGGGTGTTTCAGGCCCTTCTTGCTCTATCGCTTCTAGCCGCCTGTGGATCGCCCACGGAGCGAACGCTTTCTTTGCATGCGCCATTGTATGCAACGCTTCCCAATGGGACCGAACCGCTGGATCCAGCCAAGCCATCAAGCATCTACGCCGGGGTGATCACCGTTCCCGGCGATAACATGATCCGCTACCTCGAACGCAAGCGCGGACATGCGCTCAATCTCCTTTCCCTCTCCGGCGGTGGGCAGAACGGCGCCTTCGGTGCCGGCTTTCTCAAGGGATGGCGCGAACGCGGGAACCGTCCACAGTTCGACATCGTCGGTGGCGTCAGCACCGGTGCCCTGCTAGCCACCCATGCCTTCCTTGGCACGCCGGCCGATGATGCGACGCTGGAAGAAATGTATACCCAGGTCACCAATGCCGACATCTACACGGACCGGGGCATCCTCAGTCTTCTGTCCGCGGATTCGTTGAAGGATACGACGCCTTTGCGGGCGATGATCGCCAAATATGTGACCGCGGAAACGTTGAAGCGGGTGGCGGCCGCGTATGATGAAAATCGTATGCTGTTTGTCGGCACGACGAATATCGATTACGGCCAGACCTGGGTCTGGAACATGACGATGATCGCGAAGGCGGGCAAGTTGGAGCTTTACCGCGACGTATTGCTGGCCTCCGCTTCGTTCCCGATCGTGTTTCCACCGGTGGAGATCGATGGCCATCTCTTCGTGGACGGTGCCGCGCGTTCGAATTTGGTGATTCCTGGGATGGGCGGGCAGGGGAAGCCGAACCCTCCCCTCTATGGCCCTGGCAATCTCTATCTGATCGACAATGGCAAGGTCACGCAACCACCCCAAGCGCTGGTCAGAGCTCTCGGCGAGATTGCCGCGACAACGATCAGCGTGATGATGGAGCAGTCCATGCAGACGGCCCTGACGAGATCTTACTTCGGCACCCGGGTGTTGGGCTATTCCTTCAACATGATCGGCATTCCGGAAAATGTAGATGTTGGCATGGACGTGCTGGCCTTCGATCAAACGCAGATGCGCAGAGCTTTTGCCGCAGGGCACACTCTTGGTGCGCAGGACAGTCCCTGGCAAGCGACGCCGACAAACTCGGGCGACATTCCTTCATGGGTATTTAAGGAAATGATGGCCCCTTAACGGCGGGCGGGCGTTCGCCCCCTCAGCCGCGCGCATGCAGCCAGCCCGGCAGGAAGCTATAAGGGTCGGCGCTGGCATCGCGGTTATAGGCCATGCCCGCGTCCTCGAGTTGTCGTTGCGTGGTGCCGGCGCGCCAGGCTTCGAAAAGATCGGTGCAACCGCCGATATGTTGGCCGGCGATGAAGATCTGCGGGATGGTTCGCTGTCCGGTCGCGGCATTGAGGGCCGCGCGGATTTTTCCACCCCAATCGTCCTTCTGATACTGGACGGAATCGAGATCGACCGAGCGAAACGGTATCTTGTAATGGCTCAACATCTTGCGGACCGACCAGCAGAACTCACACCATTCCAGCGCAAACATCACGACCGGGTTTGCCGGATCGCGGATGGCGTCGGCCACGAAAGCGGCTGCTTCCGGAAGAACCGGTGCTTGTTCCGGCTGTATGACGGGTGCTTTGGGTGCTGGCGCTGCGCTGTCGAACCTGCCGCCGGAGGTCGAGCGTGAGATGGCGAGTTCTTCCTCCGTCATCTCAACCGGCACGTCGGCAAAGAGCGGGGTGCTGAGATAGCGCTCACCGGTATCGGGCAGCATGCAGAGGATGCGGCTGCCTTTCGGCGCTGTGCGTGCGACGGTCAAGGCGGCGGCCAGTGTGGCGCCAGCGGTGATGCCGACCAGTATGCCTTCTCGGGCGGCAAGATCCCGGGCGGCCGCCAGCGCGTCATTGCCGGCGACGGGTACGACCTCGTCAATAAGGTTGAGATCGACGGCATCCTCCAGCAGCTTGCTGATGAAATCGGGTGTCCATCCCTGCATCAGATGCGGGCGGAAAGCGGGATGCGCGCCGGCTTCGCTGCCGTCGCTGTTCCGTTTGGAACGGATACCACTCCCCAGCAAGGGCGAGTTGTCGGGTTCGGCCACCACGATGCGGGTATCTGGCCGGTTCTTGCGCAGGGTGCGGGCAACACCTTTCAGCGTTCCACCGGTACCATATCCGGTGACCCAGAAATCGAGCCGCTCTGCCTCGAAATCGGCAAGGATTTCAGGCGCGGTCGTGCGGGAATGCATCTCGGCATTGGCTTCGTTGTCGAATTGCCGGGCGAGAAACCAGCCATGTGTCGCCGCAAGCTCCACTGCCTTGGCCAGCATGCCGCTGCCGCGCTCGGCGGCCGGTGTCAGGACGACCTTTGCGCCGAGGAAGCGCATCAACTTGCGCCGCTCGATGCTGAAATTCTCCGCCATCACGGCGACAAAAGGATAGCCGCGCTGGGCGCATACCATGGCAAGGCTGATGCCGGTATTGCCGCTCGTTGCCTCAATGACGGTCTGCCCGGGTTTCAGCAAACCTTTTTGCTCGGCATCCTCGATGGCGGCGAGGGCGAATCTGTCCTTGACCGAGCCCATCGGGTTGAAGGCCTCGATCTTGGCGAAAATTTCAACGCCGGCCGGTGCAAGGCGGGAGAGCTTCACGACCGGAGTCCGGCCGATCGTCTCGGTGATATTGTTGTATTTCCTGCTCATATCGCGACCTTCTCTCCACGCCATGCTATTCCGGACCGATCGTGCTTATTCGGCGACGACGTCGCCGGACCCGCCAAATTCCTTGGGGAAATCCTTGAGCTTGGGCAGGCCGTCTTTGATCCGCAGCACGGTCTCGCCATAGTTCACATGCACGCCCGGCTTGAACTCGAGTTCCGGCAGCATGGCTGCGAACACGTCGACTAGGCCGAGACCGGGATGGTCGGTCAGCACATGACCGCCGCATTTGGTGCAGAACTTGCGCGTGCTGCCGGGGGTCTTGTTGTAGCTGGCCAGATCCTTGTCACCCTTGGTGACCTTGACGGCCGCTGGCTGCCACAAGGTGAAGGCATTGACGGGCGAGGCGGACCATTCGCGGCAGGACGCGCAATGGCAATAACCCATCGCCGCGGGCTGTCCCGTCACTTCGATTTCGACGGAGCCGCAGAAACATTTGCCGGATTGAGCTGTGGTGGACATGGTTTCATCTCTCTCTTGTTGGTGGTTGGGGTGTCTTTGGCTACGCCGCACGGCCGTTTCGCTGTTCGGTCGATGCAAGCGATCTTTCGCTTGTGCCAGGCACGCGCGATCGAATGTGGTCGGCGATCAAGGTGGCGATTTGGCCGCCATGGCTAATGGGCGCCATATGGCCGACCCCGTCGATGAAGCTCAAACGGCAATCGGGCATCACGTCGGCGAGAATGCGGGCGATCTCGGCGGTCGGGGCGGGCGAGCGGGTGCCCACCATGATCCGGCACGGGATGTCGAGTTGCGCGTAGTGCGACAGCTGTGCGGGCTCGCCAAACAAGGCACGAAAATCGAGCGTTACTTTCGGTGCCCATCGCATGAGCGCGCTTTGCACCTCCGGCATCAGCGCATCCCAGCTGCCGTTTCCGCTCCAATAATTCACGAACCGCTTCATGGCGCCGCGCCTGTCGCCACGTGCCAGCATGACCTCGACGTCTCTGGCCAGTCCCAGGATCTCGGCATACTCAATGCCGTCGGAAGGCTTCAGGAGATGGAAGGACGATGGCTCATAGAGCGTCAGGCTGCCGATACGCTCAGCGCGGGCGAGGGCCGCATGCAGGGCGATCGCGCCGCCATAGGAATGGCCGATCAGGTGAATCCGGCCGTCTTGGGCATCGATCAATCGTATGATCGGGGCAACTTCATCATCGAGCGAGAAGGCGCGGTCGCCTGGCCAGATCGGGCCGTCAACTGCGCCGTAAAGATCTGGCGCGATGAGACGTGCAGCGCCATCCAACGCGTCCTGCAGGTGCTGCCACATGGCGCCGCCGGCACCGGAGCAATGCAAGGCGATGGCCGTTGCCGGCTGATCGCCTGTCGCATTGCGGGATCGGTCCTCCACCTCGTCGAAGGTGCCAAGGATCTCCATGATTTTCCTCATCAACTTGCGTGAAGCCATTTTCGGTGGGCAGCCGGGTCAATTGACCTGCGGGGCGGATCACCTGGACGGCAAATTAGGAGTCTGAGAGCGGGGGCAAATCGGGAGTCCTCCCTATTTATTGCCGGGCCACGGCATGGCGTTATGGGGCATTTGCATCGGTCCCAGCCCCGGCAAGCGCTTCGAATCCCATGCCTTTCGCCTGCTGACGCCTGCTGTTAATAATTCGGTGCAGCACAGGTCGCTTTGGGGGATTGAGGCCCGTCATGAACATGCCAACGCGTCAATTGCCGCGCAGTCTCTGGGCGGCGACGGCCTGCCCGGCACCGGCCTATACGCAGCCGCGCGCGGAGATGACGGCCGATGTCGCCGTGATAGGCGGCGGCTATACCGGCCTCAGCACGGCGCTGCATCTTGCGCGGAAGGGGCACAAGGCCGTGATCCTGGAAGCAGCCGAGCCGGGCTGGGGTGCCTCGGGCCGCAATGGCGGGCAGGTGATCGCCGGCATGAAGGCAACGATCGGAGAGCTCGCGGGTCTTTTTGGGCAAGATGCTGCGCATCGGATGGTGGCGAATATGGGCGGGTCGGCGGATCTCGTTTTTTCGCTCATCGAGAGATATGGCATGAACTGCCATGCGGTCCGTTCGGGCTGGCTGCAAGCGGCGCATGGACCCAAGCCCTATCGCGACCTGGTCGTGCCGCGCTATGAGCAGTGGCGCAGCCTCGGCGTTGCCGCTGAACTGTTGAACGCGTCGGAAACGGCGTCGGCGCTGGGTGTTGCCGCATCGCCCTATCACGCGGCCTGGCGCGATCCGCGTGGCGGTGTGCTGCAGCCTCTCAGCTATGCCAGGGAACTTGCGCGCGCGGCGTTGAGCGAAGGTGTCGAGATCCTGGCGTACACGCCGGCAAGACGCTTGCAGCAGGACGGTGCCGGCTGGGTCATAGCGGCCGACGGCATGACGCTGCATGCCGGACAGGTTGTGCTGGCAACCAATGCTTATACCGGTGCCGGCAGTGAAAGCCTGTGGCCGGGACTGGAACGTGCGCTCATTCCGGTGACGAGCTTCCAGATGGCGACCCATCCGCTCGACGAAAGATACGATCACATTCTGCCGGCCGGTATGGGAGTCACCGATTCACGGCGCCTGCTGCTCTATTTCCGCCGCGATCATCAAAAGCGGCTGGTGATGGGCGGGCGTTCACCGGTCGAGGACAGTCCGACATTTGCCGACGCAGCGCCTTTGCAGCGCGCCGTCCAAGGGCTCTTTCCGGAACTCGGCCTGCCGAAACCCGAATTCGTCTGGAGCGGCAAGGTCGCCATCACCAAGGACCGGCTGCCGCATATTCATCAGCCGGCCGCCGGGCTCCATGTCTTCATGGGTTGCAACGGCCGTGGCGTCGGCCTCTGCACCATGATGGGAAAGATGCTGGCCGATCTCGCCTGTGGCGTGCCGGCGGCCGATGTGCCGTTTCCGGTCACCGTGCCGGACAGCTTCGCCTTGCACGGCCTGCGCAAGCTCGGCGTCTATGCGCTCAGCCAGTATTATCGGCTGCTCGATAAGATGGAAGCAGCGGGCCGGCTGCGCTGAAACCGGAAATGGGGAAGAAGAATCATGTTCAAGAATGACCTGCTCGCGGGCCAACGCATTCTGATCACCGGCGGCGGCACCGGGATCGGCCGCTCGATCGGCCGGCATTTCCTCGGCCTTGGCGCCGAGATCGTGATCTGCGGCCGGCGCGAGGCGGTGCTGGCGGAGGCGGCCACCGAGCTCGCTGCAGAGACTGGCGGCAAAGTCACCTTCAAGACCTGCGACATCCGGGACGCGGCGCAGGTCGAAGCGCTCTGCGACTGGATCTGGGCGGAGGCGCCGCTGACCGGACTTGTCAACAATGCCGCCGGCAATTTCATCGCCCAGAGCGAGAGCTTGAGCCCGCGCGCGGTCGATGCCGTGCTTGGCATCGTGCTGCACGGCTCCGCCTATATGACGCTGGGTTGCGGCAAGCGTTGGCTCGCCGCGGGACAGCGCGGCAATGTGCTCTCGATCATCACCACTTATGCCTGGACGGGATCGGCCTATGTCGTGCCCTCTGCCATGGCGAAGGCCGGCGTCCTGGCATTGACTCGGTCGCTTGCGGTCGAATGGGGTGGGCGTGGGATCCGGCTCAACGCCATAGCGCCCGGCCCGTTTCCGACCGCAGGGGCCTGGGAACGCCTGGTGCCAAAGCCTGAAATGGCCGCGATCTTTGAATCGAAGAATCCGCAAAAGCGCGTCGGCCGGCATGACGAGCTAACCAACCTTGCCGCTTTCCTGATGTCGGATGCCGTGGGCTTCATCAATGGCGAGGTCGTGACGATCGATGGCGGCGAGTGGCTGCAAGGCGCCGGCCAGTTCAACTTTGTCGGCGAGCATATGTCGGCGGCGGATTGGCAGGCGCTGCGGGCGAAGAAGTGACGGCGCTCAGGGTTCGCTGAAGCCGGCGCGGTTGAGGCGGATGATGCGGGAAAAATCAGCCGATTGATTGGCCGGGCGCGCGGCGTCGTTGATGACCGCCTGCCGCTTCAAGGCGTCGAAGGGCAGGTTGCCGGCCAACCGGCCATGCTGATAGGCATATTCGTCCGCCTTGCCATTGAGCACCAGGCGCCAACTCCATTCTGCCGGCGTCGTTCCTGCGATACCTGCCGTATGGATGCGGATGCCGGTCGTGCAATTGCTGGTGATGGCGTTGTACCAGACTGGTTTTTGCGCCAATTCATTCACGGTCTGCAAATAGCCGAGCAGGACGGCGCGTGCAGTTTCCGGCGTAGCCACGGTCCGGTAAAGATAGACCGTCTCGCCGACCCGGTAATTGGTACGCAGGCGAATGAGGTCGCGCTCATCGGCGAAGACATAGATCAGTTCATATTGGCGGAAGAAGCCGAGCAGGGCCGAATATTCCTCCCCCACCTCCTTGCGCGTTTCGACCGAGACGGCGAGATGCCGCCCGGCACCGAAATCGAAGCTGACGATGGGGTGCGCAATCCAGGGCGATCCCCAATAGGTGATGAAAAGATCGATCCCGCGGAGATCGTCGAGATTGTATTCCCGGGTCTCCCAACGCGGCGTGTAATCGAGTTCGGTCCGGTAATCGGCGTTGCGCAGGTTATGGATGATGATCCTGCTGCCATCGATCTCGGCAGAGGCCGTTTTGGCCACGTCCAGCTGCCAGTTTCTCTCATTCGACGGCGAAAGCGCCAGCCACCAGAACAGCACGAGCAGAAATGGCGCAAAGCCGCTTATCGCCTTTCGCCAACGCCCCGGCACGCGCCAGAGAAGGAAGAGCAGGGAGATGCAGAAAATGATCGGTGCCGCGACACGCAGGGCAGGCGCCGGCATGTCGATGGCAAGCGCCATCAACGCCCAAAGACTGGCGATAGCGAGTGCCACCCAAAGAAGAATTCGTGCGGTGAGTTTCGTCGCCTTCAATTGTGTGCCTGTTCCGGCGGCACTGTCGGTTGCGACTGCCCGGCATAGCCGGGCGGCGACATGACCCATTGAATGCCGTCGAGTGCGATCTTCTCGCCCAGCTTGAATTCGCGATTCATCTCGGCGTTATCGAATTGCTGTGTCGTGGACGGGGTATAGTCGGCAGGTATCGCCGTATAGTGGAAGAGGACATTGTCGTCCCGCGATGAGAAATAGAGCCGCCACAGATCGTTGACGCCGGACATCTTGAACATCGAGAGGATGGCGCGGGAGGTGATGCTGGTAAGGCCGCGCTCGACGGGTTGGAAGACTGGGTTTACCCAGCCATTGCGGATGACATAGAGGTTCTGGGCGAAGTTCTCGCCCCAATCCGGATGGGCGCTGCGGATCGTCGCCTGCAGATCGGTCGACGAACCGACAAAGAAGGATTGGAAGACGACGCCGCCATCGACATGAAGTTCCTGATACTTCTTGCCGTCGCGCGCCACGTCGAAAATGACCGGCGGAAAAAGGGAGGGAATGGCCGCGGAAGCCAACAGCACCTTGCGAAACAGCTCCAGCCTGTGCTTGCTCTTGCTGCTGGCAATGGCACCCATATCCCAGATGACTGGCTGCTCATTGTCGAGATTGGTGGAAGCGATAAAGAGGCGCCGCCCCTTGGCATGCTCGATGGCGATCGCTTTCAAGACCTTGTCATCGATATAGGTGTCGATGAGCTGCCGCAGTGGCGCGGTCGAGGTAAAGGATTCGGACCAGAGCAGCGGCAGCAAGCCGCGCAACTCGAAGACCCTGCTGGCATCGATGGTCGTGTAAGACAGCCTCAGCTCGTCGTCGTAATCCGGACCCAGGAAGGCGAAGGGGGCAATAAGGCCGCCTGTGCTGACGCCGGTGACGATCTTGAACCTCGGCCGCGTGCCGGCCTTTGTCCAGCCATTGAGCATGCCCGCGCCAAAGGCGCCGTCGGACCCGCCACCGGAGACTGCGAGGTAGTTATAGACCGGCTTGCCGTCATCGCCGACCGTATAACACTCGGGCGATTCATTGGTGAAAGCGCGCGAGATGTTATTCTGAATCTTCGCCAGATCCTCGAGCGGCGCATAGCGGATCTCCTCGCCCTCGAAGCTGTCGTTGATTGCCGTGGTGACGGGCGGCGGCGAGGCCGGCTGGCGGGCCAGAGTGCCGCAGGCCGCCAGGGCGATGGCAAGAGGCAGAAGCAGAGATATCTGTCGCATGGCCGGACTTTCTGATCGGGCGCGTCTGCTGGTTGGAGATGCTCTTGCCACGCTACTCTTGCACACTCATTCCGGCAGGCCCGAAACGGTGAAGAGCGCCTTCTGCAGGGCGGTCGGCTTGGCCTTGTCGCCGAACACATCATGGAAGAGCTTCACGATCGCGCCGGAACGATAGAGCTTGCTCAGCGACCGGTCCACGGCGAGGCGCAAGTTCGTCTCGCCCAATGGAACGCCAAGCGCATAGGGCTCGATGGTGAGATAATTGTCGGAGAGCAACAGCTTTGTCGGCGATTTGCGCGCGGCCAGGCGGTAGCGCAGGATCGTGCGATCGGCGAAATAGGCGTCGACGCTACCGCTTTCCAAGGCGGCGAAGCCCTCATCATGCGTCTTGGCCGGGACGATTTCGGCCGTGATCTGTTGCTCGCCGAGTGAATTGCGCAGGGCTTCTTCCGTCGTGGTTCCGCCCAGCACGCCGATTTTCTTACCCGCCAATGCCTTGAAATCGCCCGGGCCGCCTTCGCGAATGATGAGGCCGGCACCGCTTACGAAAGTGGGGATCGAAAAATCGAGCTGTTCACGTCGGGAGAGGGTAACGGTCGTCGCCTCGCAGAGGATATCGGCCTTCTTCTCCGTGATGGCCTTGAACCGGTTCTCGGCCGTCACCGGCACGAATTCGACCTTCAGTGCCGACAGGCCTAGCTGCTTCTTGAGATCTTCCGCCACGGCCTGGCAGAGCGCCACGGAATACCCCACCGGATCACCCTTGTCGTTCTTCGAGGAGAAGGGCGGCGCGTCTTCGCGCACGGCCAGGCGCAGTGTGGCATTATTCTTGATGTCCGTCAGCAAATCGGCAGAGGCAAGGCTGGGCCAGGCAAGGGCGATGCAGGCCACGAAGCCGAAATGAAGCGAGCGCATAGATATCCCCCCAATTATAATTTATTTCCTGGTTTACGGCATTACGCCTGCAGCGATTTGCCTGGATTTTTCACATGGGCAGCCACTTCCATGCGATAGAAGCGGGCGCTGACGAAGCCGAACAGCGTCCAGCCGGCAAAGACGGCAAGCCCACCCAGCATCAGCGCCTCGGTGCCGGAACTCCACAGGGCATAGAAGCTGTAGGCCGTGCCGATCATGGCAACGACATTGACCGGGAGCGACTTGGCCCTCGGCACGCCGGAGACGTTCTGGATGGTGATCAGTGCGGCCATCGACATGACATAGGGCACGAGGTTGGTAACGACCGCCAGATCGACCACGCGCTGGAACTGAGTGGTGAGGTTGGGGTCGATGGTCATGAGCGAGAGAACGACCTGGGCCGCCAGCAGGATCAGCATGCCGACGATCGGGGTGCCGCTCCTTGTTGCGATGCCAAAGACCGGCAGAAAATAGCCGACATCGGCCGAGCTCTTGAAAACCTGTGCCACGGTAAACTGCCAACCGAGCAGCGAGCCGATGCAGGCAATGATCATGAGAGCCATGATCACATTGCCGATGGCCGGCGTGAACATCGTCGCGAAAGCCAGGCCGAACGGCGCGCTCGATGTGGCAAGATCCGCGTTCGGGACGATGCCGGCGATGACATTGGTCGAAATGATATAAAACACCGCAGCGCCGATCGTGCCGCCCAGTACGGCGACCGGAACGTCGCGTTCGGGGTTTTCCACCGCATCGGCATTGGCGCAGGCCGATTCGAGGCCGAGGAAAGCCCAGAGCGTGATTGAAATCGAGCCGCCGACGGCGGGCAGGAGCTCCATGCCATGCGGATTCCAGGCATCGCTCCAGGTGGTGCCGCTGAACCAGAACCACCCGATCAGCGAGACGATGACGACAGGGACGATGACACCCCAGACGGTTACGGCGCCGATGCGGCCGGTAATGCGTGCACCGCCGAAATTGGCGACCGTCGTGATGATGAGTAGGACGACCGTCCAGAGACAGGTCTGAAGCGGCGTCAGCGTGACGTTGAAGAGTACGACGGCGTAACCGACGGCGGTGATGCCGATCGCAACATTGGCGATCACCAGCGACAGGCCATATGTGTAGTTGGCCATGTAATTGCCGGCTTTGCCGAAGGCGTATTCCGCATAACCGCCCATGCCGCCGGGCTTTTTGCTGAGCATGCCGCAGCGTGCAAAAGCATAAGCGAGAGCGAGGGAACCGCCGGCCGTGATCAACCAGGAGAAAATCGAGATGGTGCCGACTTCGGCCAGCTTGGAGGGCAGCATGATGATGCCGGAGCCCATCATGTTCACGGCTGTCAGAATGGTCAGCTGCCAGACGTTCATTTTGTTCTTCGAGACACTCATCCCCATGCTCCTTTCAGGCGACAACCCGGCCATCCCCGGGATTGCGGCCGCGCCACCAAGCTCCTGTTTTGTGCGGCGCAACGCCGCCGCGACCAAACGAACAATTGGACGTCCCTAATCAGTCACCTAAGATTCTGAGGCAAAATCCAAACGCGCATGGATGACAGCTTCGCGATGTTGCGCGTGCAGAATTGGTGACAGCAAAATGCTTAGGAATGCACACCCCGATGTCTTGCTCTCGACGGTACACTCAGTGATCCTATGCAAGCTACACCCAGTGCGTGCATTTGGCCAGGGCAAGGGCTAGAGTGCCGTGCGGGCTAAATCGAAGGAGACAGACGCTGAGGTCGTGCAAGCGATCGCCATCGACTAACCTTCGAGAAAAATGTTCTTGGGGCAGGGCATGTTTCCGATCTCGGAATACTTTCGCATCCTGGTCGTAGGCGGAGCCTACAAGCCGATCGCGGAACTCATCGAGACCAAGCTCGGCTGTCGAACGACGCTTTGCACTTCAGAAGAGACGACTTCGATCATTCATGGCGGTGCGGATATCGCCGCCATCGTCGTTGGCCGCTCCGATGTTGCTGCTGAAAAGTTAAAGAGACCAGGAGAGGGCTATGCGCGCGAGTTCCTATCGGCTCTTTGGATTGAAGGCTCTTTTCGTCAATTCCGAACTAAATGCGGACAACGCCGACGGCCGCGTTGCACGCGCCCTGGCAGATGAGCTTCGCCAACGGGAAGTCGACGTCGTCGGCGTAACGACGCCTGAGGACGCAAAGATCATCATCGAAAACGACGCAGCGATCCAGGTGGCGCTGGTCGATTGGGATCTGCCGTCGGACAAGAAATACGGCCATGCGATCGACCTCCTGCAAGCGATCCACCGGCGCAATGCCAACTTGCCGATCTTCGTCTGCGCCGACCGCAGCGTGGCCTCGACCATTCCGCTCGAATCGATGGACAAGTTCGACGACTTCATCTGGCTGCGCGAGGATACGCCGGCTTTCATCGTCGGCCGCGTCATCGCCGCCATGGACCGCTACCGGGCGCAGGTGCTGCCGCCGATGTTCAGCGCGCTCCTGCAATTTGCCCAGGTCCATGAATATTCGTGGCACACGCCCGGGCATACCGGCGGCACGGCCTTCCTGAAGCATCCTGCCGGTCGCGTCTTTTTCGAGTTCTTTGGCGAGAATACGTTGCGCTCGGATCTCTCGATCTCGGTGGGCGAGCTGGGCTCGCTCCTCGATCATAGCGGGCCGATCGGCGCCGGTGAGAGATATGCCGCGCGCGTCTTCGGTGCGCACCGCACCTATTACGTCACCAACGGCTCGTCGACTTCGAACCGCGTCATTCTGATGTCCAGTGTCACGCGTGATCAGGTGGCGCTGTGCGACCGCAACTGCCACAAATCAGCCGAGCATGCGATGACGCTGTCCGGCACAATCCCTATCTGGATGATGCCGTCACGCAACGGGCTCGGCATCATCGGCCCGATCCCGCCATCGCGCCTCACGCCGCAGGCGCTCAAGAAATCGATAGCCGACAACCCGCTGGTGAAAGGCAAGGTGGACCCGACCCCGCAGCACGCGATCATCACCAACTCGACCTATGACGGCCTTTGCTACAACGTGACCTCGGTTGAAAAGCTGCTGGGCAAGTCGGTCGACCGTCTGCATTTCGATGAAGCCTGGTACGGCTATGCCCGCTTCAATCCGATCTATCGCGACCGGCACGCCATGCATGGCGATCCCAAGGATCACGATCCGAAGGGGCCGACCGTCTTTGCGACGCAATCCACTCACAAGCTGTTGGCGGCCCTTTCGCAGGCCTCCTATATCCACATCCGCGACGGCCGCCGCCCCATCGAGCATGCCCGCTTCAACGAGGCGTTCATGATGCATGCCTCGACCTCGCCCAATTACGCCATTATCGCCTCGAACGACGTGAGTGCCGCCATGATGGACGGACCGTCGGGCGAGGCGCTGACGGGAGAATCGATCCGCGAGGCGGTTGCTTTCCGGCAGATCATTGCGCGCCTCAATGCCGAATGTGCGGCGAAGAAGACGTGGTTCTTCAATATCTGGCAGCCGGATCACGTCAAAGCCAAAGGCAAGAAAGTGCCGTTCCACGCGGCGGATCCCGAATTGCTGGCAACCGAACCCAGCTGCTGGGTGCTCGAACCGGGTGCCAACTGGCATGGCTTCGAGGGTCTTGAGGGCGACTGGTGCATGCTCGATCCGATCAAGGTCTCGATCCTCGCCCCCGGCATGTCGCCGGACGGCAAGCTTGCCGCCACCGGCATCCCGGCCAGCATCGTGACGGCCTACCTTCATCGCCGTGGTATTGAGGTCGAAAAGACGACGGACTTCACCATCCTGGTCCTGTTCTCCCTCGGCATCACCAAGGGAAAATGGGGCACGCTGGTCAGCAGCCTGGCCGATTTCAAGCGCGACTATGATGCCAACGTATCCCTCGATCGCGTCATGCCGGATCTGGTGGAAACGTATGGCAGCCGCTATGCGGGCATGGGTCTGAAAGATCTAGCCGACGACATGTTTGCCAAGGTCAAAGGGCTCAAGACGACCGCCACCATGTCGGCCGGCTTCTCATTGCTGCCCAAGGTGGAGCTCAGTCCCGTCCAGGCCTATGAGAAGATGGTTCGGGGCGAGGTTGAAACCGTCGCGCTGGACGGCATGGCGGGCAGGATTGCTGCAACCGGCGTCGTGCCTTACCCGCCGGGCATTCCCATTCTCATTCCCGGCGAGAATGCGGGGCCGGCCAATGGCCCCATCCTTGGCTACCTGAAGGCGCTCGAAGCATATGACCGCCATTTCCCCGGCTTCACCCATGATACGCATGGCGTGGAGGTCGAGGACGGCGTCTATCGCATGATGTGTATTCGCAAGTAAGGGTATGGAGGGGAAGATGAGGGGGAGCCGGGGTCATCTTTGTCACGTTCTGCTTGGCAGTTCGGCGCTGGTTGGTGTCCAGGCCCTTGCTGGAGCGGCATTCGCCAGCGACGGCGTGAAGCTGTCGCTGGGCGGTTACCTCAATACGTCATTCGGCGCGGCGTTCGACGACGATCAAAAAGGTGAGGCTGGCGACAACGTCAATACGGTCGGCGTCGGTCACGATGCCGAAATCTATTTCATGGGTGAGGTCACGCTGGATAACGGCGTGACCGTTGGTGCCCATTTCGAGCTCGAGGGCCAGGACGAAGACGGCGATCAGTTCGACCAGGCCTACGCCTATTTGGAGGGCGGTTGGGGTCAGCTGCGCTTTGGCGTACTCGACGGCGCTGCCGGCAATAACTATATGCTGCCGCCAGGCTCCACGGCCAATTTCGGCCCATACTCCCCGAACGTCATTGGCTCGGTTCTGTCGCCTGGCCTGTTCGATCCGGAAAACACGATCACCGCCAAGGATAAGCCGGCGAAGATCGTCTATTATTCGCCGACCTGGAGCGGCTTCTCCTTTGCCCTCGGTTTCACGCCGAACGATGACGAAAAGACCTACAACAACGGCGACAATATCGACGGTCAATGGCGGCCGAACAAGCCGGAAGGGTCCGCCAGCAACGATGTCGGCATCAACCTGCATTATGAGCATGAAGGCGACGGCTGGGGGCTCGCCGCGGGTACCACCGCCTATATCGAAGGTGACGTCAATAAAGGGTCGCCCGATGACGCCGAGCAGGCCGGCTACAATGCGGGTGTCAATCTGTCGCTTGGCGGCTGGACCTTCGGTGTTGCCGGAACTTACTTTACCAACGGCAACGGACAGGATCAGGATCTGTGGATGGTCGGTACGGGCTTGACCTATGCCTGGGATGCCTGGACCCTTGGGGCGGGTTGGGCGCATGTCGTCGGCGAGGTGGCTGGATTCAGCGACGACGACTATCTCGATCGGGCGGGTGTCACGGCCAATTATGAAATGGCACCGGGCATCAATCTGGATGGTGGCATCTTCTATACCTGGGCTGAGGCTGCCGACGACAATAACGATCCGAATGACGGTTATGACGCCCTGGAAATCTCGATCGGTTCGGCGATCGAATTCTAAGGTGTGGAGCAGGGAGGGTACGATGTCGGTGAAAACCGCCTTGGTTGCGGCAAGTGTATTATTGGCGATGCCGGCAGCGGCGTTTGCAGAGGAGGCGCCGGCGGCGCCACAAGCACTCACTGTTGGCACTGTCGCCGCGGCGAAGCAGGCTGTGGCCAAATCGCAGAGCTTCGTTGGCCGCGTTGAGGCTGTCGACCGGGTCGAGATCGTCGCGCGCGTTTCCGGCTATCTCGATCAGATTCATTTCACCGAAGGTGGGATGGTCAAGGCCGGCGACCCGCTCTATACGATCGAAAAGCAGCTCTACGAGGCGGCGCTGCAGCAGGCGCAGGGCAGCGTCGAAAGCGCCAAGGCCGGCGTCCTCCTCGCCAAGCAGCAAAAGGGCCGCACCCAGGAATTGCTGACGAAGGAAGTCGCCAGCCAGATGACCATGGACCAGCGGGTCGCACAGACCCAGCAGGCCCAGGCGGATCAGGCCATGAGCGAGGCGGCCGTGCGCACCGCCCAGATCAATCTGGGCTATACCGAGATCACCTCGCCGATCACGGGCAAGATCGGCCGCACGGCCGTGACCAAGGGTAATGTGGTCGGGCCCAATAGCGGCGTGCTGACCGTGATCGTCAGCCAGGATCCGATGTATGTCACCTTCCCCGTCAGCCAGCGCGAATTCCTGCGCGCCGGCATGGGTGCCGAAGGTGCGGCGAAATCCGATATCGTGGTCAAGATCAGCTTTTCCGACGGCACGGTCTATCCGGATACGGGAAGCATCAATTTCGTCGATGTCACGACCGACAAGACGACCGATACCATCACCGTGCGCGCGACCTTCCCGAATCACAGTGGTTCGCTGGTCGACGGCCAGTTCGTCAATGTCCTGCTGGAGAGCGCCAAGCCGGAGGAAGTTGTCGTCGTGCCGCAATCGGCCCTGTTGGCGGATCAGCAAGGCACGTATGTATTCGTGGTCGAGAACAACAAGGCCGTGGTCAAGCGGATTAAGCCCGGTGGCGAGCATGGCCCCAATATCGTCGTCAGCGATGGCCTGAGCGGCGGTGAAATGGTCATCGTCGAAGGCCTGCAATTCGTCAGGCCCGATATGCCCGTTCAAGCTGCACCGATTTCCGCCGCCAATCCGAGCTGAAAGCCATGCTGTCCGCAGTTTTCGTCGATCGACCGCGCCTCGCGATCGTCATTGCCATCGTCACCGTCATTGCCGGCGTGCTGTCGCTGTTCGTCATTCCGGTGGCGCAGTATCCGGACATCGTGCCGCCGCAGGTATCGGTCACGACCAGTTATCCTGGTGCCGCTGCCGCCATTGTCGATGCCACCGTCGCCCAGCCCATCGAGGCGCAGGCAGTTGGTGTCGACAAGATGATGTATATGAAGAGCATCAGCGGCAATGACGGCAGCTATTCGCTGACGGCCTCGTTCGAGCTCGGCACCGATCCCGACATCAACACCGTCAACCTTAACAACCGCGTGCAGGTGGCGCTTTCCAAGTTGCCGCAGGAAGTTCAGCGCCAGGGCGTCACCGTCAAGAAGAAGTCCTCGGCTCTTTTGGGCGTCATCTCGGTCTATTCACCCAAAGGCAGCCACGATCCCCTGTTCATCTCGAACTACGTCACGATCAATCTGCTGGACACCATCAAGAGCACGCCCGGCGTCGGCGATGCCTCGCTCTGGGGCCCGCAGGATTATGCGATGCGCGCCTGGCTGCGGACCGACCGGTTGACCGGACTTGGGCTGACCGCCGGTGACGTGATCACGGCCATTCAGGCGCAGAACGTTCAAGCAGCGGTGGGACGCATCGGCGCCCAGCCGATCTCCAACGAGCAGCAATTCCAGCTCAACATCCAGACCACCGGTCGCCTGACCTCGCCGGAGCAATTCGAAAAGATCGTCATCCGCACCAATCCGGACGGCTCCGTCCTGCGCCTGGGCGATATTGCGCGGCTGGAATTGGGGGCTGCCAATCTCGACCGCGAAACCCGCTTCAACGGTAACGCGGCATCGGTGATCGCGATCTATCAGGCGCCCGGCGCCAATGCCATCACGACACTGCAAGGCGTTGAAGCGAAGCTGACCGAGCTGCAGAAATCCTTCCCGGGCGATCTCACCTGGAAGGTGACCTACGATCCCACGACCTTCGTCAAGGCCACCGTGCATGAGGTGCAGAAGACGCTGGTCGAGGCTTTCATCCTGGTTGTCATCGTCGTCTTCCTGTTTTTGGGATCGGTTCGCGCCACCCTCATTCCGCTGCTCGCCGTTCCGGTCAGCCTGATCGGCACCTTCATCGTGCTGCTGGCGATCGGCTATTCGGCAAACTCCGTCTCGCTGCTTGCCATCGTGCTCGCCATCGGCATCGTCGTCGATGACGCCATCGTCGTCGTCGAGAATGTCGAGCGGGTGATGGAAGAGCATCCCGATCTCAGCCCTGCCGAGGCTACCAAGAAGGCCATGGCCGAGATCACGGCGCCGATCATCGCCATCACACTGGTGCTGCTCTCGGTCTTCGTGCCGGTCGCCTTCATCCCCGGCATCTCCGGCGAACTCTTCCGCCAATTCGCGATCACCGTCGCCGTCGGCATGTTCCTGTCGGCGATCAACGCGCTGACCCTGTCGCCGGCCCTTTGCGGCGTGCTGCTCCGGCATCACAAGGGGCCGAAGCGCGGCGTGATCGCCAAGATCATGGGCGGGATCGATTGGGTGCGCGACCGCTATGGCGACGTCGTTGCCAAGCTGCTGCGGCTGTCGATCATCGGCCTGGTGCTGTCGATCGCGGCGGGTGCCGGCACGGCGGCCCTGTTCAAGGTGACGCCGACGGGCTTCCTGCCCGAAGACGATCAGGGCGCCTTCTTCGTCGTGGTTCAGCTGCCGGAAGGCGCTTCGCTACAGCGGACGCAAGGCGTCATCGCCGAAGCGGAGAAGCTGTTGCAGGCAGAAGATGCCGTCGCCGATTACACATCGGTCATCGGCCTCAACTTCATCGACAACTATTCCCAGGCCAATGCCGCCTTCATCGTCGTCACCCTGAAGTCGTTCGAGGAACGCACCGACCGCTCGCTCGTGGCGGATGCGGTCATCAAGCGGTTGGGGCCCAAGTTCCGCCAGATCCGTGGTGGCGTCGTGGTGCCGCTGGCACCGCCGCCCATCATCGGTCTGGGTACCGGCGGCGGCTTCACCTATGTCCTGAAGGATTTGAGCGGCGGCGATCCCAAGGTGCTGGCGCAGGTTCTGCGCGGCCTCGTCGTCGCGGCCAATCAGGAACCCCAGCTCAGCGGCGTTTTCACCACCTTCTCGGCGACCAGCCCGTCGATCTTCCTCGATATCGACCGTGACAAGGTCCAGGTGCTGGGTGTCGCCCTCAATGACGTCTTCCAGGCGCTGCAGGCTTATCTCGGCGGCTATTATGTCAACGACGTAAACCTCTTCGGGCGGACCTGGCAGGTGCAGATCCAGGCCGAGGCCCTGGACCGCTCGCGCGTCGACGATGTCTATCGCATCAATGTGCGCAACAAGGACGGCAAGATGGTGCCGTTGCGGAGCCTCTTGGAAGTGCGCGTCGTGACCGGCCCGCCGGGCGTCATCCGCTATAACAACACCCGGGCGGTCACCATCCAGGGTGCGCCGGCGCCGGGTATTTCCTCCGGCCAGGCCCTCAATGTGATGGAGGCCGTGGCGGCCAAGACCTTGCCGGCGGGTTTTGCCGGCGAATGGACCGACACCGCCTTCCAGGAAAAACGGGCCGAGGGCAAGACTGCCTTCATCATGGGCATGGCCGTGCTCTTCGCCTATCTCTTCCTGGTGGCCCTCTATGAAAGCTGGAGCATCCCGGTCCCCGTTCTGCTCTCGGTCACGATTGGCGTCGTCGGTGCCGTGGGCTCAGTGCTGCTCGCCGGGCTTGTCTTCGATCTCTATGCCCAGATCGGCCTCATCGTGTTGATCGGATTGGCGGCCAAGAACGGCATTCTGATCGTCGAGTTCGCCAAGGAATTGCGGGCCAAGGGGTATCCGTTGCTGCAGGCGGCGGCGGAAGGGGCCCGGCTGCGTTTCCGCCCCGTCATGATGACGTCCTTTGCCTTCATCCTCGGTCTCTATCCGCTGGTGGTGGCAAAGGGTGCCTCGGAACTGGCGCGGCGTGATGTGGGGACGCCCGTCTTCGGCGGCATGATCGCAGCGTCGTTCGTGGGCATCTTCGTCATTCCGCTGCTCTATGTGACGTTCCAGCATATTCGCGAACGACTCCGGCCTTCGACCAAGCCTGCAGAGGAGATCGTGCCGGTGGCGCACAATGCGCCGGCGGTTCATGAAGGCGGCGCCGAATAGACCGACGATTGCGCTTGGCCGCCATCGGCCTGCGCTCGAAAAAGGGGAGGAATAGGTATGACAGGAAAAGTCCCACGCTCCTTGGGGAGGTCTAGCCTGGGTCGGACGGGGTTGACGCGCCGACGCTTCGTGCAAGCGGCGGCCACGGGTGTCGCCGCGATCGGCCTGCCCCGCTTTGCGGCTGCCGATTTCGTGGAATCCGGCCGTGTCACGATCGAACAGGTGCAGATCGCCTTCATCGGCAGCGGCAATCTGGGTGGCGGCAGCCTGAGCTATGGCGGCCGCAATTACAGCATTACCGTGGGCGGCTTAGGCATCGGCGGTTTCGGCATCTCCAAGATGACGGCCGTCGGCACCGTCTACAATCTGTTCAAGCTGGAGGATTTTGCCGGCGCCTATATCCAGGCGCGTTACGGTCTCGCCATCGGCGAATTGAGCACCGGTGAATTGTGGCTGCAGAACACACATGGTGTCGGTCTGCGCCTGAAGGCCGACCGAACGGGGCTGGCACTCTCACTGGGTGGCGACGCTGTTTACATTGGTTTCGATTGAATTCGAGGAGGATATCGTGAGCAAGCGCATTCTGACTGCCGTGACGAGCCTGTGTCTCGCTTTTGTCGCCATCTGCGTCGGACCCGCCGTCGCGGATGAAGAAGAAACGGTCAAGGCGTTCTCGTCCTGGCAGGGACGTGGCCAGATCTTCGAGACAGGCCCCAATCGCATGACCTTCGTCGGCGCCTTTTCCGGCATGATCTATATCGAGACGCAAAAGGGCCCGCTCGATGCGGGTTACATGGTCTGCCCCGCTTATGTGGACGTGAACGTGACCGATGGGACGCAGGAAGCCAAAGGCCGCTGCACGATCTCGGCCAAGGATGGCGCCCGGGTCTATGCCGATCTCTCCTGCAAGGGCGTCCACATGGTGGGCTGCGAGGGTGAGTTCAAATTCACCGGCGGCACCGATCGCTTCGAAGGCATCACCGGCGGCGGACCGGTGACCGTGCGCAGCGCCTTGCAGGACTTGGCGGCCAGCGGCGGCAACACGGTCCAGGAATCGGCGAGCGGCATCATCTATTGGCCCAAGCTCACCTACAAGTTGAAGCCGGCTGCCCAATAAGGAGGTGCGAGATGCTGAAAAGATCCTTCGTCATCAGCCTCGCTGCAGCATCGCTGCTGTGTGGCGTGCATATCCGGCAAGCAGCGGCGCAGGCCGCGCCCATCATCTATCCGAGCGGCGGCCAATCGCTCGACCAACAGGCGGCCGATGAGGGCGCGTGCCGCAGCTGGGCGCAACAGCAGACCGGGATGTATCCCGGCCAGGCGGCACCCGGCTATTACGGGGCGCCGCAGCAACAGGGTGCACCCGTCCTCGGCGGTGCGGCGCGCGGTGCGGCTATCGGCGCCGTCGGCGGCGCTATCGCTGGCGATGCCGGCAAAGGCGCTGGCATGGGTGCCGCGATGGGTGCGACGGCTGGCCTCTTCCGCAAGAACCAGCAGCGCCGCCAGGAAGCCAACGCCAACGAACAGGCCATGGCTGCCTATCAGGCCGATATGGGGCGCTACAATCAGGCCTTCGCCGCCTGCATGCAGGGACGCGGCTACACGGTTCGATAACGGGCGCCTATTCCTTGACCGCACCCGTCATCGACGAGACGTAATGCTCGACGAAGAAGGAATAGAGGATCACGACGGGGAGTGATCCGATGAGGGCGCCTGCCATCAGCGAACCCCATTCATAGACGTCGGAGCGGACCAGCTCGGTCAGCACGCCCACCGGCACCGTCTTCATCTCCGACGATTGGATGAAGGTGAGGGCGTAGATGAACTCGTTCCATGACAGCGTAAACGCGAAGATGCCGGCTGAAATGAGGCCAGGTACGGCCAAAGGCAGCACGATCTTGATCAGGATCTGCCAGCGCGTGGCGCCATCGATAAGGGCGCATTCCTCGAGTTCATAGGGGATCGAGCGGAAATAGCCCATCAGCAGCCAGGTGCAGAAGGGTATGAGGAAGGTGGGATAAGTGAGGATCAGAGCAAAGCGCGTGTCATAGAGTCCCAGATTGAAGACCATGACGGCGAGCGGAATGAACAGGATCGATGGCGGCACCAGATAGGCCATGAAGATGGCAAGGCCGATCTGCTTGGCGCCCTGGAAGCGCAACCTCTCGATGGCATAGGCCGCAAAGACCGAGGCGATGAGCGAGAGCAGGGTGGCTATGAGCGAAACCAGGATGGTGTTCCAAAGCCAACCCGGATAGGACGTCTCGAACAGCAGATATTTGATGTGGTCCAGCGTCGGGTCCACCACCCAGAACGGGCTGTAATTCTTGTAATCGGTGAGTTCCTGGTTCGGCTTCACCGCCGTGATCGCCATCCAATAGAACGGGAACAGCAGCACGAACACAAAAACGCCAAGCGGCAGATAGATCGTGACGATCCGACGCGGCAGGCGCGACAGATAATTCATGCCGCCATCATCGCCGCTCTTCACATCGCCCATCTGTGCAAATGCTTTGCTGCCGGCCATCAGTTATCGCCTCCCTGCTGCCAGCGGCGGCGCTGCAGGCCGAAATAGCTGAAGAGGATCGCGGCGAGCAGGAACGGTATCATGGCAACGGCGATGGCGGCTCCTTCGCCGAGATTGCCGCCGGATATACCGCGCTGGAAGCTCAACGTCGCCATCAGATGGGTGGCATTCACCGGCCCGCCGCGCGTCAGCACATAGATCAGCTGGAAATCGGTGAAGGTAAAGAGGACCGAAAACGTCATCACGATGGCGATGATGGGCGTGAGCAACGGAAAGGTGACATAGCGGAAACGCTGCCACGATCCGGCGCCGTCGAGCGTCGCCGCTTCGTAAAGCGAGGGCGGAATCGTCTGCAGCCCCGCCAACAAGGTGATGGCGACGAACGGAATCCCGCGCCAGACATTGGCGGCGATGACCGAAGCGCGGGCGTTGTTGGGGTCGCCGAGGAAATTGATCGGCGTATCGATGATCCCTGCCTGCATCAAGACCCAGGAGAGAATCGAAAACTGCGCATCGTAGATCCACCAGAAGGCGATGGCGGAAAGCACCGTCGGCACGACCCAGGGCAGCAGCACGACCGCGCGAAAGAAGGCCTTGAAGGGCAAATTCTCATTCAGCAGCAAGGCAAGCCAAAGGCCGAGGCCGAATTTCAGGCCTGAGGCGACCGTCGTATAGAGCAGCGTATTGAAAACCGCCAACCAGAACACGCTGTCATCGATCAGGTATTCGTAATTCTCGAGGCCGATGAAGATACCAGGCCGCCCGATCTTCTCATCCGTGAAACCCAGCCATACGCCAAGGCCGAGCGGATAAGTGAGGAAGACAAGCAGCAGCACGGCCGCCGGCAGCATGAAGAGAATGCCGAGCCCCAACCGGCTCTGTTCGAGGCGGGCGAGAAGGGGGGGTGATGCGGGAACGCTACTTGCCATGAACCTGCCGGAGAAAGATCGGCCGGCGGCGGGATGCCGCCGGCCGTTGCGACGCGTTAGACGCGGTAGTAACGGTTGATGCGCTTCTCGGCCTTTTCGATCGCATCCTTGGGCGATGCGGCACCGGTCACGGCCTCCGCGAACATGTCGACCAGGACGTAATCGGCCATGACGGCTGCCGATGCGTAGCCGAGCGGTCCGGCATAACCATTGGGCCGCAGGGTTGCCGATGCCTTGGCGTAAGGGGCGTTATTGGGATCGGCCTTCCAGACCGGATTCTCGGCATAGGACTTCAATGTCTGGCAGCAATAGCCGGCCGACTTCTCGATCCAGTCGTTCATCTGCTCGGCCTCGAACATGAACCGCAGGTATTCGCGCGCCGCGTTCGGGTATTTCGTATATTTGAAGATGACCGTGCTGGTGACCTGATATAGCTCGATCGACTTGCCCACCGGGCCGATCGGCAGCGACGTGGTCCTGATATCGGCCGCAAGTTCCGCCTGTGCCGGATCGTTCTTCGGCGTGTAATAGGCCGAGATGCCGTTGGCGATGATCGACAGCTCACCGGCCAGGAAGGCACGGTTGTTGTTGACATCGAGCCAGCCTTCGGTGCCGGGAATGAAGGTCTTGTAGAGTGCCTGGGCGTATTCGATCGCCTTCATCGTTTCCGGGCTGTTGATGGTGCAATTGCCATCCTTGTCGACCATCTGCCCGCCATGGCTCCACAGCAGCCAATGGGCGTAATTGTTGCCGTCGCCCACACCATGGCCATGGGTGAAGCCCACGGGGTGGCCGCTTTTCTGCATGGCCTTGCAGAGTTCCAGGAAGTCGTCGGTCTTGGTCGGGAATGTCGACCATCCGGCCGCCTTCACCCAGCTATCGCGATAGACGATGGCATTGCCGATGGTGGCGGTCGGAATGCCGATGAACTGGCCACCGCGCGACGCGTAGTCCTTCGGCCCGTCATACCAGCCGCCATATTTGCCGCCCAGATAATCGGCAAGCTCGGTCACGTCGAGCAGCTTGTCGGGATATTGGTGCGGATCGTCGAACCAGACCATCATCAGATCCGGTCCTGAGCCGACATTGGCAGCAACGGCTGCTTTTGGGCGGATGTCTTCCCAGCTTTCCTTGTCGACACGGACCTCGACGCCGGTCGCCTCGGTGAACTTCTTGGTATTGGCGAGCCATTGTTCTTCATCGCCCTTCACGAAGGGCGACCAGCGCAGCAGGCGCAGTTTGGCGCCTTCTTCGGGCGTGTATTTGAGATCCTGCGCAAAGGCGCGGCGGCCACCGAGCAATGTGGGGGCCATGCTGGCGACGCCCAGCCCGGCCGTTGTCTTTAGGAGATCGCGTCTGGTGAAACTCATGGTCTCTTCCTCCGTCTGGTTCGCCTTATATGAAACGTCGCTGGCTATTTCCCCCAATGCTCAGAGACGCTGTCCGGTCGCCGCATCGAAGAGATGGACGAGGCCCGGAAGCGGTTTGAGCCCAATCTTTTCGCCGGGCTTGAACATGTGGCGCTCGCGGAAGACAGCAACAATCTCCGCGCCGCCGGCAAGGCGTGCATTGATCTGAACTTCGGAACCCGTCGGCTCGACCACCACGACCTCGGCCGTGAAACCGCCTTCGCCGAGGACGAGATGCTCCGGTCTGACGCCAAGGACGACATCGCGGCCCTGCAGGTTCGCCGTATCCGCATCGAGGCCGATCCGCAGATCGTCGCTGCCGACAAGCGTGCTGCCGTCGATCCGCCCCGGAATGAAATTCATGGCGGGCGAGCCGATGAAGCCGGCCACGAACTGGTTCTGCGGCCGGTCGTAAAGCTCCAGCGGCTGCCCCATCTGCTCGACCTTGCCGTCATGCATGACGACGATCTTGTCGGCCATGGTCATGGCCTCGATCTGGTCGTGGGTGACATAGACCGTCGTGGTCTTCAGGCGCTGATGCAGTTCCTTCACCTCGGCGCGCATAGCGACGCGCAGCTTGGCATCGAGGTTGGAAAGCGGCTCATCGAAGAGAAACACTTGCGGATCGCGCACGATCGCGCGGCCCATGGCAACGCGCTGACGCTGACCGCCGGACAGCTGGCGCGGAAAGCGATCGAGATAGGGGGCAAGCCCCAGGATACCCGCCGCCTGTTGCACGCGCGCGGCGATGTCGGCCTGCGGTGCCTTCTTGAGCTTCAGGGAGAAGCCCATATTGTCGGCAACGGTCATGTGCGGATAAAGCGCGTAATTCTGGAACACCATGGCGATGTCGCGCTCTTTGGGCGGCACGTCATTGACGACGCGCCCGCCGATCGCAATCTCGCCCGCGGTGATGCTTTCCAGCCCCGCGATCATCCTCAACAGCGTGGATTTGCCGCAACCGGACGGCCCGACCAGAATGACGAATTCGCCATCCGCGATATCAATGGAAACACCATGAAGAATCTGCGCAGCACCAAAGGCTTTGCGCACGTCGCGGATGTCGACGGCCGCCATTACACCTCCCGGATCAGCGCTCTTTTTTTTGACAGTGTAAGCGCTTTCAAATTGAGGCTATCGGCGTCATTTCAGTGCTGCAAGGGCAAATTCCCCGACTTCTGGTCTGGAGGACCCGTACCTTCGTCGGGGGTGCTTGCTTGATATGTCAGACCTTCGGCGTGTAGCTGAACTGACGCGCCAGCCAGCAGCCGACGCGGATGGACTTGATGTCTTTCCCCTCGCGCTGGACAGCGAGCGTCCAATCTCCGGGCGGGAAATGATCGACGCCGCGCGGGCAGGGCATCGCCCAGATGTCCTTGCCGATCGGCTGCAGCTGTTCCATGCGCCCTTCACCAAGCACACCGGCGCAGGCGGCATAAAGCTGGCCACCGGCATCGGCGATGCTGAGCTCAGCACCGAGCTCGTCGCAGCGATAGGTGCCGGCAATGTCCATGGCCGGTGTGCCATCGGCTGGTATCAGCAAGCTGCGCTGATTGTCCTCGGGCACATCGAACCACAGGCCCTCGGCGCTGGGGCGCAAGGTCAGCTCGCCGCCATCTTCCTTGGCGCTGCCATCGGCCTGCAATTTGAGATCGACCGGTCCGTTGAGATAGCGCAGCGACAGCGTGCGCGCATCGGATTGAGCGACGCGGACGAAGAGGCCGGTTTCCGGCTCGATATAGGTGCCGAGCCAAGCGGGTTTCGGCGGGTTGCCTTCCGCGATCGGCTCGTCGATGCCAAGCACCGCCGCGACCAATTCCTTGGCGGCGTCACCCGGGCTCGCATTGTGGTTGAAAAGAACGACGACCGACAGGCGCTCGGATTCCATGTGCAGGCGCTGGCTGCGCCAGCCGCGCAAGGCGCCGCCATGGCGCGTGACGGCGCGGCCGAACATCTTGTCCCGCGCAAGGCCGAAGCCATAGGCAGCCGGCGTGCCGTCGCCAAAGGCGACAGGACGTGAGATGCGGCGATAGAGACCATCCGCATCCGCGCGCGTCGCATCGATGAAACGCTCCCAGGCGATCATGTCGTCAAGTGTCGCGCCGATCGAAGCATCGCCGCCGGCCCAGAACATGCCATTGGCCGCCGGGCGAAAGCCGCTGTCGACAGTACCTTCATAGCCATCGCCGCCATCGGGCATCGAGCGGGTATCGGCGGCGATGAAAGCGGTCTCCATGCCGGCATGCTCAAAGATGCGGGCCTTCACCAATTCGCTATAGGCCCGTCCGGTGCGCGCCTCGAGAATATCCGAGAGGATGCGAAAATTCTGATTGGCATAGGAATAGCGCGTGCCGGGCGTGAATTGCAGGCCGCGCGTGGCGGCGATGAGGCGCGCGGCCTCACGATTGCCAAAGGGCGTTTCGGCAAGGGCGCCCTGCAGCATCGCCACGGCCCAGTAATCCTTGAGGCCCGATTGATTGTGGCAGAGATGGAGCGTCTGCGGCACGGCACCCTCCAGCAGCGGCAGCCTCGCCTTGACATCGGCATCGAGAACGCTCGGGTCCGGGAAAGCATCGACCACCAGGCCGCAGGTGAATTGCTTGGTGATGGAGCAGATGCGGAATTGGGTCTTCGGCGTGAAGGGAATACGGCGCTCGAGATTGGCCCAGCCCCAGGCATGGCGCAGCAACACCTCGCCATCCTTGACGATCGCGACAGCGCCGCCGGGGCCGGCATAGGTTTGCGGGAGCGATTTCAGGACGCGGTCAAGGCGGGCCGCTACGGACATGATGACACCTTATATGAAATGGTCTGGGCGTTCGGTTCCGGAAGGAAGCTATATCGGAGCGCATATGCGCGGTAAAGCGGGCGCAACAATCCCGGCGATAACGTGTTATAAGGCGGATCGTCATTCGATCGGCAGCGAGAGGAAGCCATGGCGCAGAAGGATAAGGCCCGGATCCATATCGGTATCGGCGGCTGGACATTCGAGCCGTGGCGCGGGCCCTTTTATCCCGACGGCCTCGCCCAGAAGCGCGAGCTGGAATATGCAAGCAGCAAGCTGACCTCGATCGAGATCAACGGCACCTATTACGGTTCGCAAAAGCCCGAGAGCTTCGCCAAATGGCATGACGAGACGCCGGAGGATTTCATTTTCGCGCTGAAGGCATCGCGCTTTGCCACCAACCGCAAGGTGCTGGCCGAAGGCGGCGCGTCGATCGAGAAATTCGTGACCAGCGGCATCACCGAGCTCAAGAAGAAGCTGGGGCCAATCAACTGGCAGTTCATGGGCACGAAGAAATTCGACCCGGACGATTTCGAGGGCTTCCTGAAATTGCTCCCCGACAGCCATGACGGCATCAAGCTGCGCCATGCCGTCGAGGTGCGCCATGACAGTTTCAAGGTGCCGGAATTCATCGATCTGGCGCGGAGCTACAACGTCGCGGTGATCACCTCGGCCGATGGCGAATATCCGCAGATCGCCGACCTCACGGCGCCCTTTGCCTATCTGCGCATCATGGGCACCAAGGAGGGCGAGAAACTCGGTTATGCCAAGAAGACGCTCGATAGCTGGGCGACACGTGCCAAGGCGCTTGCCAAGGGCGAGGTGCCGGACGGCTTGGAGACAGCCAGCAAAAAGCCCGGGCGCAAAGGCCCGGGCGATGTGTTTCTCTATGTCATCAGCGGCCACAAGGTGGCAAACCCGGCGGCCGCGATGGCATTGATCGAGCGCGTTTCCTAAGCCAGGGCGACGTCGCGCGAGCCTTTGCGCCAGAGCTCGATGCCGCCGTCGAGCGCAAGTGCGGTGAGGCCACGGATGCGCTTCGGCGGCCGTTCTGGGGGAACGTTCAGGCGACGAGATTGAGCGGCAGCTCGATCGATACCCGGAAGGAATTTGCGGTCGCTTCGTAATGCAGCGATCCGTCATGGGCTTCGACAATCGCCTTGGCGATCGGCATCTCCAACCCTAAGCCATGCGCGCCTCGGCTCAGGCCCAGTTCACCTTGGGTGAAGGGATCGAGCGCCGCATCGTTGCTGGCGGGCACATGCTCGAGCTGCGCATGGCCGCTATGGCTGATGGTGATATGCGCGCGGCCGCCGCGATGGCTGACGGCGATCTCGATGGGCTTGTCGCCAGACAGCTTCTTGCGCCCATGCAGGATCGTGTTGAACAGCGCCTGTCGCAGCCAGGCTTCGTCGGCATAGATCATGATGTCCTGCGCGGGGAGGGTGGTGGTCACCTCATGCCGCGTCGTGACATCGGGGTCGTGATGGATCTGGCGCTTGATGCTGGTGACGCTGTCGGCGACCAGCAGGCGCAGATCGAACGCCGCCGGCGACAAGGCGAGCTTTCCGGCCGAGATCTTCGACATGTCGATAGTCTGATTGACCAATGTCAGAAGATGGCGCCCAGCCTGGAGGATTTCGTCGATCCAGGTCACGAGTTCCCGGTCGTCATTCTTGCTGGCCCGCGATTTCATCAGCTCGGAAAAGCCGATGACGGCGTTGAGCGGCGTGCGCAGTTCATGGGTCACGACGGCCAGAAACGTGTCCTTCACGCGGCTTGCCTGGTCGACGCGCAGGCGCGCTTCCCGCTCGCGCTCGCGCGATGCCTCGACTTGGCGGATGTTGCGCATCAAGAGCAGGATGAGCGTGAAGCCCGAGAGTGCCGCCACCGACATGACGCCGGCCGCCTTGATCTCGGCATCGATGAGTTCGTCCTTCTGCCGGTCCGGGTTGCTGCGCAGCATGACGTCCTGGACCCAAGAGCGGATCGGCGAGTCGAGGCGCGCCAGTTGATTGAGTGCCGCCCTGTGGGCGTCCTCATCCTTGCTGTCCATGGCGATGCGCACGGGCGAACCCGCAGCCGTCACCGCCTCGAGGCCCGCGATGAGTTCGTCATAGCTGGTATCCGAAGCGAGTTCGGTGGTGTCGGTCTCCTGCTTCAGCACGCGGATGCGCCTTTGGAAGACCGAGTAGCGCGTCTCGAGGAAAGAGACCGGCACACTCTGGCGGACACCGGCAAAACCGATGAAAGCATGCTTGAACTGCAGGTACTCGATTTCAAGCTGGGCCGCGGCCCAGGCCACATTCTTCTGGCTGCGATGCGCGTCAAGGGCGCTCGACAGCAGGATCTGCACGCTGATCGCAAGCGCCAACAGAAAGGTGGCGATGACGATCACGACCAGCCAATGCCTGCGTGCAGTACTCATAGCCCGTGCTACGCCCCGCTGCCCCTTTTTTAGGTGCCGCCAGCCCTCCACCCCCATTGTGCGTGGTCCGGCGGTTCCTATTAACGAAGCATTAACCTTAAATGCCGAGTCGCGTCAAAAGCGTTTAGAAGCCAAGCTCGCTCAAACTCGGATGGTCGTCGGGGCGCCGCCCCAATGGCCAATGATAGCGGCGGTCGCTCTCCTTGATCGGGCTGTCATTGATGCTGGCGATGCGCCAGCGCATCAACCCGTGGGCATCGAATTCCCAATTCTCGTTGCCATAGGAGCGGAACCATTGGCCGCTGTCGTCATGCCATTCATAGGCAAAGCGCACGGCGATGCGGTTGTCGCGAAAGGCCCACAGCTCCTTGATCAGGCGATAGTCGAGTTCCCGCTGCCATTTGCGGGTCAGAAAGGCCTCGATCTCGGCCCGTCCCTGGATGAATTCGGCCCGGTTGCGCCATTTGCTGTCCGTCGTATAGGCGAGCGCCACGCGGGCGGGATCGCGGCTGTTCCAGGCATCTTCGGCAAGCCGCGCCTTCTGTGCGGCGGTTTCTTCGGTGAAGGGCGGCAGCGGTGGGCGATCCATCTTTCTCTCCTGGGGCTGGTAGGTCATTCTCATCGCAGCGAAGGCGACAGGTTGATCCGGAACACAATCTTCAGTCAAATGCGCCCGGCTGAATCGAGATCAAAGTCGGGGGCATGAACGTGGCAAGCAATCCGGTCATCAAATTCAATCTCAACGGCGCCGACGGCAAAGGCCTTACCGAATGGCCGGCCATTCCGGCGGCAGAACTCACCGCGGGCAATCCGGTCCAGCGTGGCATCGAATATTTCAACGCTCCCAAGATCGGCCTCAGTGCCGGCGTTTGGGATTGCACCGCTTTCACGACCAAGATGGGCCCCTATCCCGTCAACGAATTCATGATCGTGCTCGATGGCGGCGTCACCATGATCGAGGCCGATGGCAAGGAAACCAAGATCTCGGCCGGCGACGCCTTCATCATCCCCAAGGGGACCGTCTGCCAATGGCGGCAGACCGGCTACATGAAGAAATACTATGTGATCTTCGACGATGCGTCCGGCGCGGATCCCGCCAAGGCCAGCGCGCAGAAGATCATGAAGGTCGATATCTCTTTGCCGCACGAGCCGAGCCCGTCCCCGGCGCCAGAGCTGCTGCTGAGCCCCAGCCCGACGCAGACGGGGCGCAACTGGATCGAGGATGCGACCGGCCAATGGACCATGGGCGTCTGGGATTCCACACCCTATCGCCGCAAGGCCATTCCGTTTCCGCGCCACGAGCTGATGCATCTGCTGGAAGGCTCCGTGACACTCGCGACGCCAGAGGGCTGGCGCGAGACCTATAAGGCCGGCGACACATTCTTCGTGCCCATGGGCGCCAATGTCGAATGGCACAACACCGAATATGTGAAGAAGTACTACTGCATCATGATCCCGAAGGCGTGAGGGCTTCTCGTGCGGGGAGGGTGCGTGCCAGTACCCGTCACTTGGCACCCCCTCTCCCTAACCCTCCCCCACGTTGGGGGGAGGGGACTAAAGCCAGCGTGTTATTTCTGTCGCAGCCAACTCGGTGAGCTCCCTCTCCCCACAGTCGGCGTGGGGGAGGGTTGGGGAGAGGGGGTTAGCGATGACTTTCTCCATCCAATTTCTGTTTCCTCTTCCTCTCAAGATCCCCACGCGACACCGCTCGGGCAGTTGTGCCGGCCGTGCGTTTCGGCCGTGACGGGTGCTGCTGCCTGCAGCACCGAAGGGGAATCCGGTCACCGCGTCGGATCCGGCGGGGGCCAACGGGGGACCGCTCATCCATCCGGTCCGGGAGGCTGCTTTCACCCGCAACCTGGGTTGCTCCGTATGAAGGAGCCGATATGGCGGCCTGCGCCCAAAGGGGCTTGCGCCGAGACAACCGAGCGGTTCCGGCTGGGGACCGGAGGTGATGTGTGCACAGATCTGCTAGTATCAAATTCCTAGCGCCTTGTCAAGAACATTATAGGAACATGCTCTCCCTAACCCTCATCCCCGGGCGAAGTCCCGGGGATCCAGGGGTGCCGCTTGCCAGAGTGGATGCCCGGCCAGACCGGATCAACACTGAGCCCGGGCATGACGGAGAGAGGGCGGCTACGCGACCTCGGCGAAAGCCGTCTCCAAGACCTGCATCAGGAAATCGGCATTGGCATCGGTGAAGATCATGCCGGGGCGCATCTTGATGACGTTGTCATGGGCGCCGTCGGTGCCCAAGAGCACGCCGAGCTGGCGGCACTTTTCGACGATGCGGCCGGCGTAATCGGTAGCCGGCACCTTGGTCTTCCTGTCCTCAACCAGTTCGATCCCCAGCATCAGGCCTTGGCCGCGCACATCGCCGATGCGGTCGTGCTTGTCCATCAGCTTGGTCATACGCGCCATGAGGCTGGTGCCAAGACGCGTCGCATTGGCAAGGAGCTTATCGCGCTCGAGAATCTCCAGCACCTTCAGGCCCACGGCACAGGACACGGGATTGCCGCCGAAGGTGTTGAAATATTCCATGCCGTTGAAGAAGGCATCGGCGATCTCGCGGGTCGTCACCATCGCCGCCATGGGATGACCGTTGCCGATGGGCTTGCCCATGGTGACGATGTCCGGCACGGCGTCATGTGACTCGAAGGCCCACATATGCGAGCCGACGCGGCCGAAACCGATCTGCACTTCATCGGCGATGACGACGGCACCGGCGGCGCGGGCGGCGGCATAGGCGGCTTTGAGATAACCATCGGGGAGCACGATCTGCCCCGCCGAGCTTGGCAGCGATTCGGCGATGAAGGCTGCGGGCTTGTGTCCCGCGGCCGCCAGTTGCTCGATGGCGGTGGTGACGCTCGCCGCATAACGCGCGGCGATTTCCGCCTTCGGCCAATCGGCGGGCGCGCGATAGGCATCAGGCAGCATCGCCTCACCCGTCGTCTCCGGCCGGCCCTTGCCGCCTTTGCGCTTGTACTTGTAGGGGCTGATCTCGATGAGCGAACTCAGATGCCCGTGATAGGCCCAGTCGAGCGCCACGACGCCCTTCGCCTGCGTGTAGTTGCGTGCGAGACGCAAGGCGAGATCGTTCGCCTCCGACCCGCTGCACACAAAACCGGCGACGGTGAGGTTCTTCGGCAATGTCGAAGTCAGCTTTTCGGCATAGGCGATGATGTTGTCGTGCAGGTAACGGGTATTGGTGTTGAGGATCGCTGCCTGCCTTGCCAGCGCTTCGACGATTTCAGGATTGGCGTGGCCCAATTGCGCCACGTTGTTGTAGCAATCGAGATAGGCACGGCCGCGATCGTCGATGAGATAGACGCCCTCACCGCGCACGATCTTCATTGGCGTCTTGTAGGAAATGGAGAGGTTGCGGACCAGTTTCTCCTTGCGGATTTTCAGCAGATCATCGGGCGCGCGGCCGGTCTTTGCGAAGGTTTCCGGCGGCAGAGCGGCGAAGTCGGCGGGGCTGGGGAAGAGGTCGGCAAAGACCTTGGTATAGCCCGGCTCACCGGCACCGATGACGTCCGCGGCCTTTGCCGGGCGATAGGCGATGAGCTGCAGATGCACATGCGGCTGCCAGCCGCCATTCTCCGTATTGGGCCCCATCTGGCCCACGACAGCGCCGGCCTTCAGCGTGTCGCCGAGCTTCACGGCCTTGGCACTGGCAGCGCTCAAATGCCCCCAGAGGCTGAAGAAGGTGATGCCAGGCGCTGGATTGTGCTCCAGCAGAATGGCGTGGCCGTAATCGAGCGGCAGGTCCGAGACATAAATGTCGA
Source organism: Pseudomonadota bacterium (assembly GCA_016183985.1). GTDB lineage: Bacteria > Pseudomonadota > Alphaproteobacteria > Dongiales > Dongiaceae > Dongia. Next base: position 66,371 of record JACPDN010000002.1, read on the forward strand.
CGACCTTGGCCGGGAGCGGCGTGCGCACGTTGGCGCCGGCATCGAGGAAGAGGTCGAGGCCGAGATGGAGCGAGCGGCGCTGACCCGTGCTCAAGGTCGAGGCAAAGGCTTCCGCCGTATAGACCGGGCGATCTTCGCCCCACGGCCCGATACCGAGATCGATGCCGTCCTTGGCCATGATCTCGGCCCAGAGTTTCTCGGCCTCCTGCGGCTGCCTAGCGGCTGACGCGATGGCGATCCGGTGCGTCTTGTCGCCGAAAGGCACCAGGCCCTTGCGCATCGAGGCCGGTGCCTGATCGAGGACCGGCGCCAGGTTGCGGCGGTTGTCTTTCAGCCAAGTGATGACGGCCTTGGCACCTGCCACGGCTTCGAAACCGCAAGCCTGGCGCAGCAGGCCGGTGGCGATGATCGGGTCCATCGCGTGCAAACGCCGCAGCAGGTTCCAGGCCGGTGCCTCGCTAATGGAGAGATAGGCATTGTCCTTCGAGCGGTCGCGGCGCGAGGCCGACATGGTGACGCTGATGACAAGGCGCGCGGCGATGAGGTCGAAGAGCAGGTCGATTTCATCGGCGAGCAGCGGGTTGGCCTTGTGAAAGGCCGCCGCCATGGCGCAGGCATCGTCGATCGGTGCGTCGCGGTCCATGATGGCGTAAGCCGCGGCGACCGCCAGTTCATTGATCAGCGGCGAATGGATCGCATCGCCATAATCGATGATGCCGGCGATATGCTCGCCGGTCTCGGAATCCACCAGGACGTTATAGTCATTGGCATCGCCATGGATCACCTGGGCGCGGCAGCGCTTCAGGCGCGGCGCCACAAGCGCGTCGAAACGGTCGAGGAAGTATTCGACGATGTCGCGCTGCGCGGGCTCGTCGATATAGGCAAGGCGCGCGCGGGACTTGCCCGCTTGTGCCACATCCCAGTCGAAATCGCGCGCGGCACCGGCATGGCTGAAGCCCTGCAGCGCCTTGGTGAGGCGGCCCAAGGTCTCGCCGAAGCTGGCGAAGAGCGTTTCCGATTTATGTCCCTTGGCGAAGGGTTTCCCCGGCAGCCAACCCACGACGCGCACGAAATGCGTCTTGCCATCGGCGCCGGTGCAGCGCCCCAGGATCTCGCCGTTGAGGGTGGGCTTGAGATGCGGCAGGGGCAGAGCCGGATCGAGCTCCGCCACATGGCGCAGCAGCGCCGCCTGGAAATCGAGCCCCTGCAGATCCTCGGCCTGATTGGCGATCTTCACCACCCAGCTTTGGCCGTTCGCCTCGGTCAGGCGGAAATTCTGGTCCCGCTCGCTGTCGAGGGGGGAGAACTTGCCCTTGAGGCCATAGAGATCATCGACGATCGCCTCGACCTTATCGACGGAAAAGGCGGGCGGCAGGGAGGTCAGAACGGACATGGCTAACTTTCGTTTTGCTTTGGCGTTTTGCCTTAGCGTTTTGCTTTAGCGTTTGCGCTAGGTGTGTTCGTTACCAGCCGGCATAGGCGGCAATGGCTGTATCCGGTACGCGGTCTGCGGTGACGTCGTCAATGGCCTGGTCGAGAATGGCAAGGCCGGCGGCCGCTTCCTGTTCTGTCAGCGTCAAAGGCGGCGTCAATTCCAGAACATTGGACCGCATGCCGACATAGAAGACGAGCAGGCCCAGTTCGAAGCAGCGATAGACGATCTTCTGGCAGGCTCGGCTCGCCGGTTCTTTATCAACCCGGCCGGCGACCAGCTCGACGCCGATGGCAAGACCCCGGCCACGGACATCGCCGATCAGCGGGTGCTTCTCGGCCAGTTTCCACAGGCCGTCCATTAGTTGCTTGCCGCGCGCCGTGGCATGGGCGGCGAGATTGTCGCGTTCGATCGTGTCGAGAACCGCGAGCCCCGCCGAACAACTGACCGGATTGCCGCAGAGGGTCTGCATGGCAAACGCCGTGGTGCGGTCGAGGATGCTGGCGGGACCGACGACAGCCGAGAGGGGCAATCCGCCACCGAGGCCCTTGCCGAAGCTGATGAGGTCCGGCACGATTCCGTCCGCCTCAAACGCATGCATCAGGCCGGTGCGGGAGAGGCCCACCTTCACCTCGTCGCAGACCAGCAGGATGCCGTGGCGCTGCGCCCTCTCAGCGATGGCAGCGAGGAAACCGGGTGGCGGCACCAGCAATCCGCCATCGGCCTGGATGGCCTCGATGATGATTGCCGCCGTGTCGTGGGGCGGGCAGATGGTCGAGAGCAGGTAATCGAGCTGTGCCAGCGCCACTTCGCCGACAGGGCCCGGGAAATGCGGCCGGTAGATATTGGGGTAGGGGAGCAGGAAGAGGCCCGGTCGCGGCGCCGCATGCGATTGCGCGGTGTGGCCGGAGACCGACATGGAAAGTGCCGTGCCGCCGTGATAGGCGCCGATGAAAGCGATGACGCGCTTCTTGCCCGTCGCCGCTTCGACGGCACGGATGATGGTTTCATTGGCATCCGATCCGGAATGGCCGAACCAGACGCGGCGATCATCGCCGCCCGGCGTGAGCCTGAGCAGCTTCTCGGCCAAGGCCACGCCGGGCTCATGCGTGGTCGAGAGGATACTGGCGCCGGGCATGTGTTTCAGCGTGCGCGTCACGGCCTCGACGATGGCCGGATGACCGTGACCGAGACTGGCCGCCCCCCAGGAGGCGGAAAAGTCGATCAGCCGCCGCCCGTCTTGCGTGGTGAGCGTGTTGCCCTCGCCCGACTTTATGGCAAAGGGACCGAAGCGCAGCTTCTCGATGCCGGCGACCGATGCGGCATCGCGGGCGATGAGGCCCATGTTTCGCTCAGTAATAGCCGGCATAGAGTGCACATTGGCCAAGCGGGTCGAGCTTGGCGACACGTTCCATCTCGGCGGTCTTCAATGCCCGGTAGCCTTGCTGCAACGGCGCCGGCAGCCAGCTGGAAACGACCTTGTCGGCATCGAGCTCGGCGAGGGCCGCTGGCAGCGAATCCGGCAGGCGGCGGACATTCAGCTTGCCGAGCTGCTCCGCCGAGAGATCCGCTGGATCGCCTTCGACCAAAGGCGGCGCCTTCATCTTGGTGCGCAGGCCTTCGAGACCGGCGCGCACCAAGGCACCCAGCACCATATAGGGACTGGCGGTCGCATCGCTGGCGCGGAATTCGAGATGCACTTGGCGGGAGATATCGTGGCCCGGCGTATCGTCGACCGGGCAGATGCGCACGCCCGCCTCGCGGTTGCGATAGCCATAGCTGTTATAGCCGGCACTCCAGCGATGCGGCGTCAGGCGCAAATAGGAAATGACGCTGGGTGCGGTGAGGGCGCAGAGCGCCGGCATATGCTTGAGGATGCCGGCGATGAAACTTGCGACCTGCACACTGATACCGCCCGGCTGGCCGGCATCATGCGTCACCGGCTTACCGTCCGTGGCCTCCAGGCTGAAATGCACATGAACGCCGCTGCCGACCGATGTGGGATCGATGATCGGTGCAAAGCAGGCACGCTGTTTGAACTGGCGGGCGATGTCGCGGGTGACTTCGCGCAAAATGACGGCCCGGTCGGCGACGGCAAGGCCGCGCGAGGGCTTCATCGTCACCTCGAATTGCTTGGGCCCGTATTCGCGCAGGATCATCTCCGGGTCGACCCCGGCGCGGGTGAGGGCGGCGATCACGGACCCTAGAAAATCCTGCTGGCTGCGGAAATCCTGCAAGGTGAAGGCCGCATCGCCGATGTCGTTGTCTCCGAGCAGGAAGAATTCATGCTCGAAGGAGCCTTTGAGGTGCAGGCCGAATTCGTTCATCAGGTCGCCGAGCGCCTTCTTGGCAAAGTTGCGCGGGCAGCCGCCCCAGGGTACCCCATCGGTTTCGACGATGTCGCACATGAAGGCCTTGAGATCCGGCGCGCCATTGAGGCCCGTCATCTCGAAACCGGTGGCATCGGCGTCCGGCTGCAGCCTCAGATCGCCCAAAGGACCGAACGGATTGGCGCCGATGACGCCGAAGGGGGTGAGGGCGAGATTGGCCGGCACCCAGCCCACGCCGGCGCGCATGCGGTCCTTGAGATCGGCTGCGGGAAACGCTCGGCCGCGGCTGATGCCGGCCAGATCGTTGGTGAGGAAGATGGCAAGATCCGAGGACTGGCTCACCGCGACTGTCTCCGCTGTTGTGGTTTCTTGGCTTTCGTTTTCGGCCCGATGCCGGCCTTGCTATTTTCCGGCGCATCTTCGGTGCCGCCGATGACCTTATCAATGCCGGCGCTCTTTTCCAGCCGTTCCATGCGCGCTCGCGCGGCGGACCCCAGCCTTGCGAGTGTGCCGGCCAGCATCGCCTCGACCACCGCCATGGCGGCAAGCGAGGAATCGAAGGGCGAGGGGACGTCGACCTCGACGGGCAGCACCCATTGCGCGATCTCGGCAACGGGCGAGAGCCAGGGATCGGTCACCAGGATGATGCGGGCGCCTTGCCGCGCCGCCTGCTGGCAGAAATCGATGGTCTGGCGCTCATAGCGCCGGAAGTCGAAGGCGACGATCACACTGGAGCGGTTCATATCCGCCACCTGATGATAGACCGGCACCGAACTGGCGGCAGTTTCCTGCACGCCGGGACGCAGCTGATGAAGATGGAAGACGAGATGTTTGGCGAGCACATGGCTCGACCGGCCGCCCAGGGCATAGATGCGCTTTCCCGGGTCGGCAAGGGTCGCGATCGCATCCTCCAGCACCGCGTTATCGAGCAGGCGCTGCGTGCGCTGCAGGGCCGCGGTGATGTCGGCGATGAAGGCGCCGAAGAAGCCGCTCTTTGCCGTGGGCACGCGCGGGGCGCTGTCCATCAGCGACAAGGGCGATTGCATCTTCTCCTGCACTTCCTCGCGCACGGCACGCTGGAAATGGGAGTAGCCGTCGAAGCCGAGCTTGGCGGTGAGGCGCAGGATCGTCGGCGCCGAGGCATCAGCCCGGGCGGTGAGTTCCGCGATCGTGCCAAGCGCTGCAATGGGATAGGCGGCAAGGAGCGCGCGCGCCGCACGTTTCTCGCCGGGCGTCAATTGCGAGAGCAACGCACGGATGCGCTGCTCGATGGTCACTGGATGTGGGGTCGTCCTTGTCAGCTTCCGCCTCCCGCAACAGGGTGTAGTGAATACTACAGAAACGGCGATTGACAGCAAGAATGAAAATCTTACTATACGACCCAAGCGGCTGGTCACAGGCCGCATGGGACGGTTTTCATGACTTGGATCGGGAGACGGGCAATCACACGCATGCTCGACCTTGCGGCGCTCAACCGCACGCGGCCGGCCTTTGCCGGCGCGCTGGTGCTGATCGTGCCGGTGGCATTGGTGGCTGTCGTGGCCGGCAATTTCCTGGGCTCGGCCGAGCAGCGCATCGCCATCATCTTCCTCATCAACCTCATCGCCGTGGTGGCGAACGGGCTCTATTCCGGCAATTCCGGCATCATGAGTTTCGGCCATCTCGGTTTCATGGGGGTGGGCGCCTATCTCTCGGCGATCCTCACCATGACGCCGGAAAAGAAGGCGATGACGCTGCCCAACCTGCCGGAATTCCTGGCACAGGCCCATATGGGCTTGAACGAGGCCTGCCTCGTTACCATCGTCGTTATCGGCCTCTTTGCCTTCATCGTCGGCACGCCGATCTCACGATTGACCGGCTCGGCCGCCTCGATCGCGACGCTGGCTTTCCTCGTCATCGTCCACAGCATCTTGAACGGCGCCACGGATTTCACCCGCGGCAGCCAGACCTTCTTCGGCGTCGACCGGCTGGTGACCTTGCCGTCGCTCCTCTTCTGGGTAGCGCTCAGCATTCTCGCCGCACGCGTCTTCCGCGACATGCCTGCCGGGTTAGAGATCCGCGCGGCGCGCGAGGATGAACTTGCAGCGCAAGCCATGGGCGTCAATATCGCGCGCCGGCGGCTCATTGCCTGGGTCATCTCGGCGATGATGATGGGTGTCGCCGGCGCCATGATCGGCCATTTCCTCGGCGCCTTCAGCCCGAAGAAATTCTTCTTCGTTGATACCTTCGCCATCCTCGCCATGCTGATCATCGGCGGCATCGGCTCGGTCACTGGCGCCGTGGTCGGCACGGCTGTCGTGACGGTGGTGATGGAACTCGCCCGCCGTCTCGAGGAAAGCCCGATCCTCCCCTCGCTGGGACTGCCGCAGGTGTTCGGCCTCACCCAATTGGCACTGGGCTTGGGCATCCTCTTCGTCATGTATAAGCGCCCGGGCGGCATGCTCGGCCTCGCCGAGGTCGACGATTGGTTCAAGCATCGCTTCTCGGTCGCGGCCGCGAAGATCACCAGTTTTGCCGCCGAGAAGCGTGACGGCGCCCTGGTCGTTGCGAACGTCGCGAAGAATTTCTCTGGCCTCAAGGCGCTCGACAATGTGTCGCTCGAGCTTCGGCCCGGCGAGATCGTCGGGCTCATCGGGCCGAACGGTTCCGGCAAGACCACCATGCTCAACGCCATTTCCGGCGCCGTCCCACCCAGCAGCGGGTCCGTGACGCTGGACGGGGTGGCGGTGGCGGGGAAGCCCGCCTTCCGCATTGCGCGGCTGGGCCTCGGCCGCTCCTTCCAGAACATCCGCCTGTTCAAGGAAATGACGGTGCTCGAGAATATCGAGGTGGCGGTCTCCGCGAGCGGGCGTGGCGGCGATATCCGTGCCGAAGCGATGGCGGCGCTAGAGGAGCTGAGCGTCGCGCATCTCGCCGAACGCCGCGCGGGCGCCCTGGCCTATGGCGAGCAGCGCCGGGTCGAGATCGCCCGGGCGCTCGCACTGAAGCCCCGCTACCTGATGCTCGATGAACCGGCGGCCGGCATGAACTCCGCCGAGACGCGTGCCCTCATGACCCTGCTGCGCGAGATTCGCGACAAATACGGCCTCGGCCTGCTGCTGGTCGAACATCACCTGGAGCTGGTGATGAGCCTCTGCGACCGCGTCGTCGTCCTCAACAAGGGGCAGATGATCGCGACCGGCACGCCGGCCGAAGTGCAGAACGACCCGATCGTTATCGAGGCCTATATCGGCCGCGCCCATTCCGCCCATTCATCTCCATCAGCTGCCACAGAGAGGAGCCTGTCATGAAGCGCGTTCCCGTCCATATTCTGGCCGCGGGCCTTGCCGGCCTCATTGGCCTTTCATCCATCCCGGCGCTGGCCGACGATCTGGTCGTCGGTGCTGCCATCAGCCTCACCGGCGGCCTCGCTTATGCCGATGTGCCGGCGCAAAAGGGCATGCAGCTCGCGATCGACGAGATCAACGCGGCGGGCGGTATCGGCGGCAAATACAAGATCGAGCTGAAGCTGAAAGATTCGCGTTCGGATCCCGCGCAAACCTCGGTTGCCGCGCAGGAATTGATCGATGACGGCGCCGCTGTCCTCGTGACCCCTTGCGACGCCGATCCTTCCATCGGTGCCGGCCAGATGGCGCAAGCCGCAGGTGTCGCCGCCTTCTCGACCTGCGCCTCTTCGCCCAGCCTGCCGCTGGCGGTGGGCGATCACATGTTCACCAACTTCCCGGGCGACAACGTCCAGACCACGGTCTCGGCCAAATACGCGATCGATAGCGGCTATAAAAACGCCTATCTGCTGATGTCGCCGGACACCTCCTATACGATGCTGCCGAACTACTTCAAGACGGTGTTCGAAAAGCTGGGCGGCAAGGTCGTCGGTGAAGACAATTACTCGATGGGCCAGCAGGATTTCAGCGCCCAGGTCACCAAGATCAAATCGCTGTCGCCGGCAGCGGACGTCATCATGACCGGTGCCTATGAACCGGACTTCCCCGCCTTCATCAAGCAGCTGCGCGCGGCCGGCATCACCGCGCCGGTGATCGGCTCGGACGGCATCGACTCACCCACCACCTTTGCCTTGGGTGATGTCGCCGAGGGTGTCGTGTTTTCAACGGCCGGCTTTGCCGCGCCGGGCAATCCGCTCGATGCCTTCAACAAGAAGTACAAGGCGGCAACGGGTTCGGATCCCGACACGATCTACATTGCCATCGGCTATGATCTCGTCAAGGTGCTCGAAGCCGCCGTGCTGAAGGCGGATTCAGTTGATCGCGACAAGGTCTGGGCTGCGGTGCGCGAGCTGGAGAACGTGCAGGGTGCCACCTCGACCATTACCTATAAAGGCACCGATGGCGTGCCGCTGCGCCAGGTGGCGCTGGTGAAGGTGGTGAAGGGCAACCGCGAGCTGGTGCTGCAGGAAGCGCCGGATCCGGCCCTCGTTCCGGCCCCCAAACTCTAAAAAGAACGGCGCCACCCATGCCCCTGTTGGAAGTCGAAAGTCTTGCCGTCAATTACGGGCCGATCAAGGCGGTCCTCAATGTCGGCCTGACCGTCGAGAGCGGCGAGATCGTCACGGTGCTCGGTGCCAATGGTGCCGGCAAGTCGACGAGCCTGCAGGCCATTGTCGGCCTGCTGCCGATCCAGCAGGGGCGGGTGCGCTTTGATGGTCACGATATCACCGGCGAGAGCACCGAGCGCATCGTGCGCCGGGGCCTCACCCTGACGCCGGAAGGCCGGCGCATCTTTGCCCCGCTCACGGTCGAGGAAAACCTGCGCATCGGTGCGGCGACGCAAGGGAAGGGCGGGGATATCGCGGCCCTTTGGGACCAGATGATGGAGCTTTTCCCCATCCTCGCCTCCCGTCGCAAGCAATTGGCCGGTACGCTATCGGGTGGTGAACAGCAGCAGCTCGCCATCGCGCGCTCGCTGATGTCGAAGCCGAAGCTGTTGCTGCTCGATGAACCATCGCTGGGCTTGGCGCCTATCGTCGTCGAGCTCATTTTCGATCTCATCAAGCGGCTGCGCGGCCTCGGCATCACCATCCTGGTGGTGGAGCAGAATGTGCACCAAGCCCTCGACATTGCCGATCGCGGTTATGTGGTGAGCGGCGGGTCGGTCGTCCTTTCCGGCACGGCGGCGGAGCTCAAGACCTCGCCCGATGTGCAAAAAGCCTATATGGGGCATGGCTGAGATGGAAATCCTCATTCAGCAATGCGTCAACGCGCTGAGCCTCGGCGGCACCTATGCGCTGCTGGCTTTGGGCCTTGCCGTGGTCTTCAGCGTGCTTGGCATGATCAACTTCGCCCATGGCGAGATCCTGACCATCGCCGGCTATACTGTCTTCTTCGCGATTGTCGGCAATGTGCCGCCGATCCTCATCGTTCCGCTAGCGCTCCTCGTTGCCATGGCGACAGCCGCCCTGATGGAGCGCATCGCCTTCCGCCCCTTGCGCGGCGCCAACGGCACGACCTTGCTCATCACCAGTTTTGCCGTCTCCGGCATCCTGCAGATGCTGTTCCAGAATCTGATCTCGACGCGCCCACGTCCGGTGCCGATTTCGGCCAGCCTTACCGGGGCTTTCAATGTTGGCCCGTTCCATATCGGCGTCATTCAGAGCCTTTCCATCTTCGCGACCTTCGCCATGGTGGGGCTGCTGACCCTGTTCCTGAAGCGCACGATGCTGGGCATCGCGATTCGTGCCGCCGCCGTCGATTTCCCGACCACAAGGTTGATGGGCTTGCGCGCCAATCGCGTGATCCTCGCGGCCTTTGCCATTTCGGGCTTGCTCGCGGGCGTCTCCGGTTTGCTTTGGATCGCCCAGCGCGGGTCGGTCGATCCTTTGATGGGTTTCCTTCCCGTGTTGAAGGCCTTCATCGCGGCCATCCTCGGCGGCATCGGCAATTTGACCGGTGCCGTGATCGGCGGCTTTTTCCTGGGCGCCATCGAGATCGGTCTTCAGGCGGTGTTGCCGGAATCCGTGCAGCCCTTCCGGGATGCTATTGCCCTCAGCCTGGTGGTCTTGGTACTGCTCTATCGCCCGCAGGGCCTTTTCGGTGCCGCGCATAGCGTCCGGCCTTAACCTTCTCCGATTGTCATGGATATCGTGCCCCTTCCGCCCTTGCTTGATGCCGATGAGCCATCGGCTTTTGAAACGCTGAACGGCGACAGCGACACGCCTTTCGTCTTTCTCTGCGATCATGCGTCCCATCGCGTGCCCCGGCGTCTCGGCGACCTCGGCCTCAGTGACGAATTGCGGCGCACGCATATCGGCTGGGATATCGGTGCGGCGGAACTCGCGCGCCACCTCGCAGCAGCGTTCAAGGCGCCGCTGTTTCTTACCGGCTATTCGCGGTTGGTGATCGATTGCAACAGGCCCTTGGCCAGCGACGGATCGATTCCGCGGGTCAGTGCCGGGATCGAAATCGCCGCCAACCGCGACATCTCCGATGTCGAGAAGCGCCAACGCCAGGATGTCCTGTTTCATCCCTATCAGCAGGCGATCGCGGCTCATCTCGACCGCCGTCAGGCAAAGAAGGTGCCGACGGCACTCTTCGCCATTCACAGCTTCACACCGGATTATCCGGGCGAGGAGCGGCCCTGGCAGGTCGATTTCGCCTATCACCGTGACCGGCGCCTAGCTGGATTGCTGATCGACAATCTGAAGGCGCCCGGAATCCTTGTCGGTGACAACCTGCCCTATGCCGTGGAGGATGAGAGCGATTATGCGATCCCCGTGCATGGCGAGCAGCGCGGCCTGCCGCATGTGCTGGTCGAAATCCGCCAGGACACGCTCGGCGACGCTGCCGGAATAGCCCGCTGGGCCGATCTTTTGACGACCCTTTTTGACCGCTTGCGGCCGGCGATCATCGCCATGGCCCAGAATGCGAAGGATGACAGATGACCGACCGTCCCGAAATCCTCGGCCCCGCCTATCGTCAGCGCCCCATCGTGCCGGACAAGACCGCGCTCATCAGCGTCGACATGCAGAATGCCGATTGCGCCGCCACGAAGCGCCATGCCAACACGCCGGAAAGCGCCAAGTACCGCTATTTCTACGACCGGCTCGATGGTCTTGCCATCCCCAACCAGCAGCGCCTGCATGCGGCGACAAGGCAGCTCGGCATCGAGAACATTTATGTGACGATCGAAAGCCTCACCAAGGATGGCCGCGACCGCGGCATCGACCATAAGGGCTCGTTCATCAACAATCCGCGCGGCAGCTGGGAAGCGCAGGTGATCGACGAAGTGAAGCCTGCGGACGACGATATCATCGTGAGGAAGACCGCGTCGGGGCCGTGGGGCACCACCAATCTCGACTATATCCTCCGGAACATGGGCTTCGAATATCTGATCGTCTTCGGCGTGCTCTCCGATCAATGCGTTGAGAACACGGTGCGCGGCGGCGGCGATCTCGGCTATCTCGTGACGCTCGTCCCCGATGCCTGCGCCACCTATACGCCGGAACGCCAGACCTTCTCCGAAGCGGCCATCAAGGGCTATTGCCGCCAGCGCTCGACGGATGAGCTGCTGAAGGAACTGGCGGGGCTCTGACTCGCTTTGAGCGTTCGCCTTATCCGGCGTATATCCCGCTGTCATCCTCCGCGAAGGCGGGGGATCCACGAGTTTCTTTCTTCAGGTCACCGGCAAACTCGTAGATGGCCGGCCTTTGCGGGCCATGACAATTGAGCATGGGGTGAGGGGCCATCATGTGCTGCGCAATTCGCGCAGTAATTCCTTCATGGCGGCGATCCGGCCGCGATGGTCGGGATCGCGCCGCATGGCGACGGCGGTCGAGAGCACATCCATGACGGTGAGTGCGGCAATGCGCGAGATGGTCGGCGTGTAGACGTCGGTATTGTCCAAGGTCTCAATGAGGATGCTGACATCGCAATGCGCCATCAACGGCGCGGTATTGCCGATGAGGCCGATGACCTTGGCGCCGTTGCCGCGCGCGATATCGGCGATCTCGAACAGCGATTTGGTCGAGCCGGTATTGGAGATGATCACGGCGACATCCTCGCGCCCCAGCAGGCTTGCCGTCATGATCTGCTGATGGGCATCCATCTGCGCGCCGCAGGGGACGCCGAACAGTGGAAATTTCTGCGCCGCATCCTGTGCCACGATGCCGGAAGCGCCGAAGCCGAAGAACTCGATGCGTCTCGCTGCCGCCAGAATGTCAACCGCGCGGGCAAGCAATCCCTTGTCGATGCGGTTGCGGGCCCAATCCAAGCTGGTGATGGTGTAGTCGAAGATCTTGTCGAAAACGATCTCCGCTGCGTCGCCGTCTTCGAGCGCCGAATGAGTGGCCGGCGTGCCGAGCGCCAGGGCCTGCGCCAGGCGCAGCTTGAAATCCTGAAACCCGCCGCAGCCGATCGCGGCGCAGAAACGAATGACGGTGGGCTGGCTGACATCGGCGAGGATGGCGGTTTCGGCGACGGTCGCGGTGAGATAACGCCGCGGGTCGGCGAGGATCGCATCGGCCACCTTGCGGTCAGATTTGCGCAAAGCGCCACGCGTCACGCGGACCACTTCCAGGATGTTCTGATGACTTGTCTCGACCGACATGACCCTACCCCCAGCGATAGACGGTATTGAGACTGGCACGAAAGAGAGCCGGACCGGAAGTTTCAGCTGCGGCGCGATCGATCTCGGCCGGGTCGGCGGTGTTGAATGAGAACATGCCGAAATGATGGGCGATCAGGGCCTTGGCACCAATCCCCTTGGCGATGTCGATAGCCTCTCTGAGAGCGAGATTACCGGGCACGCCATTGGACAGCAATTCGGCCGAACGGCCATTGACGGGGAGGAGTGCCAAATCGGGTTTCAGCGCCGCAACCTCCGCGACCATGCCGTCATAGGGGATGGTATCGCCGGAATGCCACAGGCGAAGGCCGCCGATCTCGATGACATAGCCGAGGAATTTGTAATGTCCGGAAGCGTCCTGCTCGAGCGTCTCATGTGCCGAGCGCGTCGCGGTGACGGCGACCTTGGGAAGCGGCGTGATGCGTTGCCCGGCGTCGATGAGATGCAGCCGGCCATCCTCGATCCGGGCGCGTTTCAGCGCCTCTTCACGTGCAGCAAGTGGCGCCACCAGTTTGACGTCCGGCCGCGCATTCAGTAGCGGCTGCAGGGTCTGCGGATCCATATGGTCGGTATGCTGATGCGTGCTCAGCACCAGATCGACTTTGCCCAGGCCATCGGTCGTCACTGGGGCCGTCATCATCCGTTGATGCGGATAAAGGCGATCGCGATATTTCTCGGCGAGTGAATCCGAGAGATAGGGATCGATCACCAGCCGATAACCGCCGGCATCGATGACAAAGCCGGCCTGTCCCAGCCAATAGAATGACGGACGTTCCGACGCCGGCTGCGCGAGCTGCGCCTCCAGCGATCCCGTGAAAGGGGAGGCTGCGAGTTCAGCCGACATGGGCCTTGGAAGCTGGCAGGAGGCCGGCCAGCAGATGGTCGATGGCAACCGATGTTGCACGCTCGACGCTCTCATCGGTGAAGCCGCCGATATGGCTGGTGGCGATGACACGCGGATGGCGCGCCAGGTTGAGATCCTGGGGCGGTTCCTGGTCGAAAACATCGGTGGCGTAGCTCTCGATAGCGCCGCTTTCGAGCCCGGCCAAGATGGTCGCCTCATCGACCAGCGCCGCGCGGGCCGTATTGACGATGATGACGCCGGGCCGCAGGGCCGCGATGGTCGCGGCGTCGAGGATCGGCTTGCCGTTCTTCTGTAGCGGGCAATGGAAGGTGATGATGTCGGCTTGCCTGAGGGCCGTCGGCAAATCGGCCCAGGTGAAGCGATCGCCGCTCAAACGCAGATCGGGCTGCACCGGGTCGAAGGCGAGGACATGGGCGCCCAAGGCGCTCAGCATGCGCACGACCTCGCCGCCGATGGCGCCGCAGCCGATCACGGCGACATTTCGACCGCGCAATTCGCGGCCACGGCGGCGCGGCCAGCTGCCTTGCTTGATGCCGCTGTCGGCGGCCGGAATATGCCGCAGGGCACTGAAGATCAGGGCCACCGCCAATTCCGCAACGCCCGCGGCATTGGCACCGCCAGCGGTCGCCACGGCGATATTGCGCTGGCGCAAGGCCTCCATCGGGAGATTGTCGATGCCGGTGCCGTTGCGGCTGACGATCCTGAGATCCCGGGCCGCCTCGATGACCTTGGGTGAAACCGGCTCAATGCCGGCAAGCCAACCGGTGCAGCCGGGCAGGAGCGAGATCAGCTCCGCTTCGCTCGGCAGGGCATTGGGTGTCGAGGTGACGATGTCGAAACCGGCACCGCGCAAGCGTTCGATCTGCGGATGCGGACCGGAGGTGAGGGAGCGGGGCGTGATAAGAATGCGGTTGGTCATGGATCAGCTCTTGGATGCTTCTGAAGCGATGCGGGACAGCGCATCGAAACCTGGGCCGCTCGCGGGAATGTCGATGTGGAAGACTTCGGCGATGACTTGGGTCCAGCCATGGATGAAATAGGTCCAGCCGTTTTCGACCTGCAGATGCCTTTCCGCCTGCTGGCGCTTGGCCTGATCGAGGAAGACGAGGTCGCCGCGGTAATTGAGCTCCCAGGCAATGGCGCCTTCGGGAAAACGCGCGGCATCGGTGAGCGGTGAGCCCGGCGCATCCTTGCCAAGGCCCGTCGCGTTGATGACGAGCGCCCCGGGTTTCAGCTTGGCCAGAATTGCGTTATTGCCGGTGGCATCGGCGACCTTCACGTAATCGACTGGCAGATCAAGGGCGAAAGATCGGTGGATCCGCTGGATTTCGTTGAGGCGCTCCTCGTCGCGGTCGGCAACCACAATGCGGCTCGGCCGGTTGCTCCCACGGGTCTTTTGCGCGAGATGCCAGGTATGGGCGATGGTGGATCCGCCGGCGCCGATTGAGAACATCTCGGCGCCCGTCTTGGCGAAGTGATCCTTGGGCAGGAAATTGTCGAGGGTGAGGCCGGCCGAGATCGGATCCTTGGCGTGGCAGATCAACTTGCCATCCTGTTTCGAGAGGCAGGAAGTCTCGTGCATCAAGCCGGCATAGGGATCGACCGCGTCGAAAAGATCCTTGGCGGCGGCATAGAGGTCGATCTTATGCGTCGTGACCAGGGCCCCCAGCGACAAGGGATCGCGCTTGATGAATGCCACGGCTTCGCGATAGGCGGCCGGATCGGCATGAACGGGAAAGTCGATGCCCGTGATGGCCGCGTCGTGCAAGCCGAGATGCGCCGCCCATTTCGGGAAGACCGGCATGATGGAGCTCTTCGCCGTGGTGACGCCGATGAAATAGAGCGTCGGCCGGGTGGCCGCTTGATAGTTCATGATGCCATCACCGCCGCGACAGCCGCCTGGGAGCGAGGGCGGTAATCCTTGTTCTCGACCAGCTGCCAGCCTTTTGCACCACCGCGCATCACACGATGCCGCATGCCGCTCGCCTTCTCGATGATGCCGTAATCCTGCCCGGAATCGGCGGGGTAGGAGAAGACCATGACGAAGTCGGCGGTGCCGGTGTTGATGGAGCGATGAATCCAGAACGGTGGCACATAGCAGATGGTCTGCGCCTTGATCTCGACCACTCGTGTCTCGCCGTCGGGTGATTCCATCAGCATCAGGCCCTCGCCCGCCTGGCCGTAGTAAATCTCCGGCCGGTCGGCGATGGCGTGGACATGACCGCGCGTCAGATAGAACTCCGCGCCGATCAGGCCGGGCGACATGCGCGTGACGCCGAAAATGAGGTCGCCGCTTTTGGCCGAGGGGCGGAAATCGGCGACGTCATAGACGATGGGGTTGCCGGTGGCAGTAAGCTGTGCCTGGAAGGCGGCTTCATCGGCGTAAAGCCCGGCAAGGTCGGCAAGGTGCTTCTGATAGCGCCCTGTGGCGCCGGACATGGTGCCGGCGGCGATGTCGATTTGGCAGGCGGTTGGCTCGAACAGGGTCATTTGGTTCTCCAAGAATGTAGTAATACTACATAATATTCATTCTCCTTTCAAGGAGACGGGCGCAGAATATGCTGCAATGCACCAGAAGTGGCGTGTTTCTGCGATTGACGACAATATTTTGGTAGTTATGCTACTGAAAATGCCGTCGAAATCAGGGAAGCGCCTTGCCTCAGGATCTTTATCTCGCCATCGATATCGGCACCGGCAGCGCCCGGGCGGCCCTGGTCGATTTCGCAGGCCGCATCCAGGCGATTGCCGCCCAGGAATATGACCAGATCGTGCCGGAATATGGCTGGTCCGAGCAGCGGCCCCTGGATTGGTGGGCGGGTGTCGTCTCTTCCATCCGGCAATTGCTGGCGAAGGAGCCGGGGGCGGCGAGGCGCGTCGCCGCCATCTGCGCTTGCGGGCAGATGCATGGGACCGTGCTACTCGACGGGCAAGGCGAACTCACCCGCGATGCCGTGCCGCTCTGGAATGACAAGCGCACGGCAGCGCTCGTGAACGCCTTCGAGGCGAAATACAAACCCGCCGATTACCTCGCTCAATCGGCCAACCCGCCGACACCGGCCTGGCCCGGCTTCAAGCTGCAATGGCTACGGGACCAGGACCAGGCCGCCTACGACAAGGCGCGCGCCGTGGTCATGCCGAAGGATTACGTGAACTATCGCCTCACCGGCGAAATCGCCATGGACCGGACGGAGGCGGCGTGCTCGTTCATGATGGACCCGGCGACCGGCGCCTGGTCGCAGCATATGTGCGACATCCTGGGCCTCGATATCGGCAAGCTGGTCGGCATCCACCAGCCCACGGATATGCTGGGCGCGGTCGGGAAGGCGGCTGCGGCCGAGACGGGTCTCCCTATCGGTGTGCCCGTGATGGTGGGCGGCGGCGATTTTCCGGTGGCGCTGCTAGGCTCGGGCGTCAGTCGGGCGGGGCTGTGTTCGGATGTCACCGGCACCTCGGCCATCATGACGGTCGTCGCAGACAATCCGCTGCTCGATCCGGGGATCTCCAATATCGGCACGGTCGAGGGCGGCTGGGGCGGCTTCGTGCTGCTGGAATCGGGGGGCGATTCCATGCGCTGGGCAAGGCGCGCCTTCCACGAAAAGACGCTCTCTTACGCGGAGATCGTGGCGAAGGCGGAAGACGCCCCGCCCGGCGCCGACCGGCTCTTTTTCCTGCCTTATCTCACCGGCGAACGCTTCGGCGCGCACCGCAATTCGCGGGCACAGTTCTTCGGCATCACGGCGGAGCATGGTCTTGCCCATCTCCACCGCGCGGTGATGGAGGGGGTGGCTTTCGCGATGACGCGGCAGATGCGCATCATGGAGCAGGCGGCCGGGCGCAGGCTGGAGCGCGTCATTGCCTCAGGTGGCGGCGCCAAGACGCCGCTTTGGCTCAAGATCAAGGCCAGCGCCTACAACATTCCGATCCTGGTGCCGGAGGAGGCCGAATGCGGCGTGGTGGGGTGTGCCGCCATCGCCGCCGCGGCGACTGGCCGTTTCCGAAAGGCGGAGGATGCCGCCGATGCCTTCGTCCATTACAAGGGTGAGACGCTACCAGATCCCGGATGGGCGGAAACCTATCAGCGGATGCAGCCCGTCTTTAATCGGCTGTATCGGCATTCTCAGGCTCTCTATGATGATCTCGACGCGTTGAAGGGGTGAGAGGCGAAGGGACCATGCGCAACGATCTCCACATCCGGCCCGTGACGCCGCATCTGGGTGCCGAAGTGACCGGTATCAGCCTCAAGGATGCGCCCGAGGGGATGATCGGCGAGGTGAAGGCCGCCTTCGCCGCGCATGGCGTGCTCTTCTTCCCGGACCAGAATCTGACGCCGGACGAGCTGCTCACCGTCACCGGCCGCCTCGGCCAGGTGTTGCGGGTGCCCTATGTGAAGGGCATGGACAGCCATCCCGACATCATCGCCGTCCTCAAGGAGGCGGATGAGAAGCGCATTTCGACCTTCGGCGGCACCTGGCACACCGACTTTTCCTTCCTGCCCGAACCGCCGGATGCCACCCTGCTGCAGGCGGCGGAGCTGCCGCCGGTGGGTGGCGATACCATCTGGGCGAACCAATATCTGGCTTACGAAACGCTGTCGCCGGGACTCCGGCGCCTGCTCGATCCGTTGCAGGCCGTCCATACCGGCTGGCCCCATGGCACGATGGGGCCGGGGCCGGATGCCGCGGTCAGCCGATCGATCAAGATGACCCGAAACGACCCCAGCGCCGACAAGGAAGTGCTGCACCCGGTGGTGCGGGTGCACCCGGTGACAGGCCGCAAGGCGCTGTTCGTGAACCCGGTCTATACCCAGCGCTTTGCCGAGATGACACCTACGGAATCGAAGCCATTACTCGACTTCCTCCATGCCCATAGCACCCGGCCGGAATTCCAGCTCCGCCTCAAGTGGCGGGATGGCATGTTGGTCATGTGGGACAACCGTTCGACGCTCCATTTGGCCGTCAACGACTATGACGGCCAGCGCCGGCTGCTTTATCGGACGACCCTCGCCGGGGCAGCACCGATGGGTGCCGCCTGAACCTTGTTCAGATCTTGGCGCAGGCCCAGGCATAGGCGCAGGCCGCTATGAAGAGGCCGGTGGCGATGGCTGTGTAGAAGATGTCGATCATGGCATATTGCACTCGCGGAAAATCGTGCTATTTCCAGCATCGCGAGAGCGGCATAAAGATTCGAGACGAGTTTGGGCGGGCTGTCATAAAAAGCGCGTCTGGGCGGCAGGGGCGTGACGCAGAGCATGCTCACGCCAATTTTACCGTTTCTTTATCCCCGGGGCCTAAAATCCCTCTCGCATTTTTCCGGCGTTGATACCAAGTTCCGGCGTGTGACTTCTTCGGGCCTGCCATTTTTGGCGGGCCTTATGTTCCTTGCGAGGTAACACAGTGCAGAAGAACAGGCGTTTGGCACCGGCATTTGCCGGCACCGAACCTTCAGTCGCTTCGGAGAATGTCGTCCAGCTCAACGCGTTTCGGACCCATGCCCGCCGCAAGGCCGGCTATAAGACCCTGCCGCTGGTCTGCCGCCACTTCACTGTCGGGCGTGAGGACTGGGACCGGGGCTTCCTGGCGCTGGCGCGTACCAGCGACGAGGTGACGCGCTGGACCCTCACGCCGGAAGGGGCGCTGAAGCTCTTCGACATGCCGGAAGGCGAGGTGCTGGTCCCCGCCAATGACGTAACGGCCGGGCTGGACCATGGCCTGAAGCTGTCGCGCGGCAATGTCGAGGCCGAAATCGCAGCCGCCGATCTGCGCGCGGCCCTCCGCCCGGTCGCCCAGCGCCCAGTCGTCCAGGCGATCCGGCCTCAGTTTATCGCATCCCGGTAGCGCTCGAGCAGCGCCGGCATATCCTGCCGGCGCTGCTCGGCGATCGACTGCCACAGGCATTGTGCGACCCCCGGATGCTTGTCATGCCAGGCCCGGCCCAGCGCCAGGTAATAGGGCTTGGTCGAGATCGGCGGATCGAGCCGTTTCACTTTCGCACCAATCCCGTGATGCGTAAGGTAGGTGTCGCCGATCGTGGTGTGCATCGCCACGGCGTCGACCCGTCCGCCCAGCAGCTTGTTGAAATTGTTCGCCGTGTCCTTGGCGGGTTCGACTGCCAGGCCTTCCTTCCTCAGATCGTCGACGATCGACCAGCCGAGATTGGCGCCAATGGGCTTGCTGAGCCCCGTGATTTCCATTCCGTTCCAGGCGATAGGGCTGTCGCTCCGCACATAAAAGGCATAGGAGAGGCTGGCGATCTGGAAATCCGGATCGGCCGCGTCACCCGTCATGGGGTAGGCGGCGAGGCTCAGACGTTCGCGGTTGAAGGACAGCATCACGACACCGTCGATGGTGTTCTCGCCGGCAAGCGCCAGCAGGCGGCCGCCGGGGTAGCGTGCAAAGCTGACCTCGACCCCACAGGCTTTGGCGGCGGCCTCAACCATTTCCACTGCAATGCCGGGCTTTTCCGGAATAGCGGCGCCGTCGCCTACCAAGAAGATCGCCGATTCCTTGTCGGAATAGCCGAGGTGCAGGGCGAGATCTTCAGCGCGCGCACCCGGCATCGCCAGAAGGCACAGCAAGGCGGCGACCAACAATGAAAATCGTTCGCGTCCGCTCGCCATTTGCCGCTATCCCGCCGCGTTGATCGTCAGGCGGGAATCTTGCCTGATCAGTGTCTGGCGAACAAGCGTTCAGGCCGCCGCACGCCAAATGACAGGGAACCAGTCCTCGCGCAGCTTTTCGCCATTCTGCTGGTTGATACCGGGATAAGGCGGCGATGTGCGGCCCGGCCGCTGCGTGAAGACCGCGTCGTCGCCGAGGAAGCGGCAGGAAAAGGCGCGTCGCCGGCTGCTACCGGTATTGCCGTTGGCGCCATGGACCGTGCGATAGTTGAACAGGATGGCATCGCCCGGTGCCAGGTCCGGCTCGAGAATCCGGTAGTCACCATTCTCGACTTCGGGGAGGTCCATGAACTGCTCCAGATCGGCGTAGAAATCCTCGCCGCCGGCCCAGCGCTTGGGGCGCAGGAGCTTCGGCCAGAGATGCGAACCTAGTACCAGGCGCAGCGTGTTGGCGCGCGAAACGGGATCGAGCGGGATCCAATAACTCCCCGTCTGCATGCCATCGACGCAGTAATACGGCATGTCCTGATGCCATGGCGTCTTCTTCGCCGTACCTGGCTCCTTCACCAGCACATGGTCGTGGAATATCTGTGAGCTGTGGCTGTCCATCAACCGGCCGCTGATCTCGGCGGCGGGGGAGTTGCGCACGAAATCGCTGAATTCCGGGATGCGCTCCCAGTTGCAGTAATCGTCGAAGAAGCGGCCCCCGCCATCGCCGGCACGGACATTCTCGGCGCCATAGGGCCCCGGCTCGGCCATGTTGCGCTCGACTCCGGCGCGCAAAGGTTCAATCCAATCGGTGAAGGCACCACGCAGCACGATGGCCCCGTCGCGGGCGTAGGCGGCAATGTCGTCGGGCGTGATCTGCATGGCGCGATGTCCTGAATCTGTGTTCGCTATCTTTTTGCCAGAAAGATGATCATCATGAGAAATAGATGATGCTGATATATAGGTATAAGGAAAATATGATACCTTTCACCTTCCGCCAAGTGGACTACTTCGTGGCGATCGCCGAGCATGGCAATGTCAGCGCGGCCGCCCGGGCGCGCCATGTGGCGCAGCCGGCCATGTCGATGGCGATCGCCCAGCTCGAAGGCCTGCTGGGTGAGAAGCTCTTTCATCGCCGCGCCGGTCACGGCCTGACGCTGACGCCCGCCGGCCGGCAATTCCTCGACCAGGCGCGCGATCTCCTGACGTTGGCGGGCCAGATGGCCCATGCCGCGGCGACACCCGCCAGCCCGATCCGCGGGCGCCTTGCCATCGCCTGCTTCAAGGATCTGGCCCCTTATGTTTTGCCGCGCCTCCTTGCCGGTTTTCGCAAGGCGCATCCGGCGGCCTCGGTCGATCTTTTCGAAGGGGATTTTGCCACTGTGCGTGAAGCGCTGCTGTCCGGCCGCAGCGAACTGGCGCTGACCTATGAACTGGGCATCGATGCCGACATCCGCCGCCAGGTGCTCCTCGAACTGCCGCCCTATGCGCTGCTGCCGGCGGGCCATGTGCTGGCCAAGAAGCGCAAGGTGTCGCTGAAGGCCCTGGCGCGGGAGCCGCTCATTCTTGAGGACATGGCACAGTCGCGCGAATATTTCATGTCGCTCTTCTGGGCCCATGGTCTGCAGCCCCGTGTCAGCCAATACACGCAGACCTTCGAGATGCAGCGCGGGCTGGTGGCGCATGGGGCGGGCATAGCACTCTCCTGCACCAGGCCCTGGGGCGACCGCTCCTATGACGGCGTCGCCATCGCCTGCCGGCCGGTCACGGAGAAACTGGCGCCGCAACGAGTCGTCATCGCCGATCTCGGCCAGGGCCGGCAATCGCCCCAGGCGGCAGCTTTCCTCGCTTTCGCCAAGAGATAGGGCGGCCAGGTAAACCGGGCGAAGTAATTTGCCGCATCGCCCTTTGCCGAAAGCTCATCGGCTGCCGCCTTGTCCGGCTGCATCTGCCTGTATATACAGGTATAGCTAAGATACGGATGGTGACGGCGATGGACAGGATCGAACGCAAGGCGGCGGCGCTCGGCTACCGCCAGTTGGTGGCCGTGGCGAAGGGCGAGGCGGAACTCGCGATCGGGCCGGAGGCCATGGCCCAGCTGCAGAACGGCCGCGCCATCGTCGAAAAGATCATCGCCAGCGGCGAGCGCGCCTATGGCATCAGTACCGGGCTCGGCGCCTTGAGCGAGATCGTCCTTACCGGCGCGCAGCAGACGGAATTGTCGCGCAACACACTGATGAGCCATGCCTGCGGCATCGGCGCGCCGCTTTCCGAGGCTGCGACGCGCGCCATCATGGCCTCGCTGGTCAACGATCTTAGCCATGGGAAGTCGGGCGTCAGCCCCGCCGTGGTACTGCAACTCGTGGCCCTCCTCAATCACAAGATCACACCGGTCGTACCGTCGCAAGGATCGGTCGGCTATATCGTGCATGGGGCGCATATCGGCCTCGCCCTGATCGGCATGGGCGACGTCATCATGGGTGGGCGCCGCATGTCGGCGGCGGAGGCCCTGGCCACGGCCGGGCTGACGCCGGTCGTGCTCGGCGCCAAGGACGGGCTGTGCCTGGTCAATGGCACGCGCTGCCTCACCGGTCTTGCCTGCCTCGCTCTGGCGGAAGCGGAGCCGATCGCCGATTGGGCCGATGTGACGGGCGCGCTGAGCTTCGAAGCGCTGAAGGGCCAGATCGCCGCCTATGACGAAGCCGTCCTCGCGCTGAAGCCGCATCCGGGGCTCCTCCATGTCGGCAGGCGCCTGCGGGCGCTTCTGGCGGACAGCGAAATGGTCGCGAAACATCAGGGCTTTCGTACCCAGGACGCGCTGTCGATCCGCTCGATCCCGCAGATACATGGCGCCACGCGCGATCAGATCGACCATGTGCGCAGACAGATCGAGATCGAGCTGGGTTCGGCCACCGATAATCCGCTGGTGATCGGCACGCCGGATGACTACCGGGTCATTTCCAATGCCCACCCCCATGGTCAGTCGCTCGGCATGGCGATGGATTTGCTGGGGCTGGCAATCGCCGAACTGGGATCGGTCGCGGAGCGCCGCCTTGATCGGCTCATCAACCCCGCGGTGAGCACCTTGCCAGCCTTCCTGGTGCAGGAGGGTGGTGTCAATTCCGGCATGATGATCGCGCAATATGCGGCGGCGTCGCTGGCGGCGGAAAACAAGCTGCTCGCTCAGCCGATGGTGAGCGATAACTATATCACCTCCGCCCAGCAGGAAGACCATTTGAGCCTCGGCACGCCGGCTGCGCTCAAATGCCTGTCGATCATCGACAACACGCGGCACATCCTTGCCATCGAATATCTGTTGGCAGCCCAAGCCATGGAATTCTATCCGGACCTCAAACGCGGGCGGGGAACCGAGGCCGCTTACGCAGCCCTGCGCCGCGAAATCCCGCCTTATGCCAAGGACCGTTTTCTGTCGCCAGATATCGCTTTGGTGGCACAACGCATGGCGCAAGGCGATTGGGCCCGGGCGATCGCCGCCGCGCTTTAGAAAAATTATCACGCAGGATTTTCGGAAGCCGAGCGTGCTACAGAGGCATTGCTCGCAATCAGCGACAGCTAGCCAGTCGAGGATCCACCCGCGGTCTTCCAGCAATTCTGTCTTGCGATCAATGAGTTGGGCTAGGGCCTAACCAGGATCCACGACGCCGGAAGACCATGACCATCGCTCCAGATACCCGCACTCATCGTGCCGGCGCTGCAACGCCCTTGCGCGCTGAGCCACCGCAGACGACCGCAACTCCCTTTGCGCCTGCCGCCAGGCCGGCATCGTTGCGCCGTAGGCGTTCGCGTTGGCCTTGGGCGCTCGGTATCCTGGTACTGACAGTGATCGCCGGCGCCATGACCTGGCAGCTGACGCGCACCGAAGCCAGTGCCGGCAATCAGTATGTGCTGGCGGATGTCGAGATCGGCAATATCGAGGATACGGTCTCGGCGGTGGGTGAAATCCAGCCGCGCGACTATGTCGACGTCGGCGCGCAGGTCTCCGGCCAGATCATCGCCCTCAACGTGGCGGTCGGTGATCGGGTCGAGAAAGGTGCCCTGCTGGCCGAGCTGGATGCCTCGGTGCTGAAGTCGCAGGTTGCTGCCAATCAGGCGCAGCTCCTCAATCTGCGGGCGCAGCTCGAAGAGCGCCAGGCGCAGCTGCAATTGGCCAATGAGCAGTACAAACGCGAAGCCGGGCTGATGGCGCAGGATGCGACCAGCCAGGACGCGCTTGATACGGCGGCCGCCAATCTCCGTGCCGCCAAGGCACAGATCGCCTCGATCAAGGCCCAGATCCAGCAGACGCAATCCGAGCTCGAGGGCGACGAAGCCAATCTCGGCTACACCCGCATCTACGCGCCGATGTCGGGCACCGTGGTGACACTGGATGCGCGGCTCGGCCAGACACTCAACGCCAATCAATCGGCACCGATCCTGATGCGCATCGCCGATCTCAACACCATGACGGTGGAAGCGCAGGTGTCGGAAGCCGATATTTCGCGCCTGGCACTTGGCATGACCGCCAATTTCACGACGCTCGGCCAGTCCGACCGGCGCTGGAGCGGCGAGTTGCGCCAGATCCTCCCCAGCCCGGAAGAGGTCAATGGGGTCATCCTCTATGACGCCTTGTTCGACGTCGCCAATCCGGATGGGCGGCTGATGACCCAGATGAGCGCCCAGGTCACTTTCATGGTGGCCGAGGCGAAGAATGCGGTGACGGTGCCGAGCGCCGCCTTGCGTCCGGCGGCCGACAAATCGGCGCCAGCGGGCAGCTATCAGGTATTGCTGGCCCAAGCCGATGGCAGCTTCATGCCGCGCAGCATTGTGGTCGGCGTCAAGAATCGCAATGTCGCCGAGGTGAAGGATGGTCTCAAGGCCGGGGACCGGGTTGTGGTGGGCGAGCGCAGCGCCAATGCGCTTGCCGGCGGTAGCAATCGGGGTGGTCTCCGGGGCTTCCCATGAACCTCGCCGTTTCCCGCGGCGGTTTGCCGGAGACGCCCGGCGCGGGTCAGCCGCTCATCGATCTTCATGACGTCCGCAAGACATATATCACCGGCGGCGGCTATGCGGTCGAGGTGCTGCATGGCATCTCATTGAGCATCCATCAAGGCGAGTTCGTCGCCATCATGGGTGCTTCCGGCTCCGGCAAATCGACCTTGATGAATATCCTCGGTTGCTTGGATACGCCGACCGGCGGCCACTATTTCTTCGGCGGGCAGGATACGGCGGAACTGGTGCGCGATCAGCTCGCGGAATTGCGGCGCGACGCGTTCGGCTTCGTGTTCCAAAGCTATAACCTCATCGCCACGGCGACGGCCCTCGAAAATGTCGAAATCCCGGGCATCTATGCCGGAATGGGCCTTCATGACCGGCATGAACGCGCTGAAATGCTGCTCAGCGGCTTGGGGCTCGAGGAGCGGCTCGACCATCGCCCCAGCCAGCTTTCCGGCGGCCAGCAACAGCGCGTCTCCATTGCCCGCGCGCTGATGAATGGCGGGCGCATCATCCTCGCCGACGAGCCCACTGGCGCGCTCGACAGCCGCAGCGGCGCCGACGTCATGGCGCTTTTGCGCCAGCTTGCCGATGCGGGCCATACCATCATCCTCGTCACCCATGATTCTAACGTGGCGGCACATGCCGATCGGCTGATCGAAATCGCCGACGGCCTTATCTCGTCAGACAGCGGCTCGCATCTGCATATGGCACCGGCCGTGTCGTCGAAAGATTTTGCGCTTACCAATGACGGCCGTATCGGCGTTGTCGGCGATGCGTTCGAGGCGGCAAAAATGGCCTTGCGCGCCTTGCGCCGAAATCTCTTCCGCACCGTGTTGACGCTTCTTGGCATCGTTATCGGCGTGGGCTCGGTCGTCGCCATGCTGGCGGTGGGCGAGGGTGCCAGCAAGGACGTGATGGCCCGCATCAACGCCATGGGAAGCAACCAGCTGGTCATTCGCCCTGGCATGCCCAATCAGCGCGGTCCCTCCGCAGCAGGCGTCACGTCGCTCGTCGCCGAAGATGCGACGGCGATCGAAGGGCTCGCCCATGTCCGTGCGGCCGTGCCGGAGAAAAGTGCCAATTTCACTCTGCGCTATGGCAACAGCGATTACGCGACCCAGGTCACAGGTACCACGGACGGCCTGCCAATATTACGCGATTGGGGGATTGCCAGCGGCGCCTTCTTCTCTGACGAGGATACGGAAGCCTTGGCGGCTGTCGTCGTTCTAGGACAAACGGTCGTGCAGAATCTCTTTCCGGTCGGCGTCGATCCGATCGGCAAGGTCGTTCTGATCGGGAGTATTCCATTCGAGGTCATCGGCGTGATGGCACCGAAGGGTGCTGCCTCGTTCGGTCAGGACATGGATGACAACGTTTTCGTGCCGCTCAGCACCGCCAATCTCCGTCTGTTCGGAACCACGAACCTGCGCTCCATCACGGTGGCCGTTTCCGACGAGACACTGATGAATGACGTGCAGTCGAAGATCACAACACTGCTGATCGATCGCCATCGGCTGGAGGACTTCCAGATCCGCAATATGGCGGCGATCATCGAGGCGGCATCGCAGACCGCCGGCACCATGACCGTGCTGCTGGGATCGATTGCCGCAATCTCTTTGCTGGTCGGTGGCATCGGTGTCATGAACATCATGCTGGTCTCGGTCACCGAGCGGACGCGCGAGATCGGCATCCGTATGGCGACGGGCGCCCGCACGCGCAACATCCTGCAGCAATTCCTGGTCGAGGCCGTGATCGTCTCGGCGCTCGGTGGGCTGATCGGCGTCGGCATTGGTGTCGCCTCGGCGCTCATCATCGGCGCCTTTGGCACCTCGATCCAGTTTTCGATCCCGACCATTTTCTTGGCCTTTGCCTGCGCGGCGGCGGTGGGGCTGATCTTCGGTCTCGCGCCGGCCGTGAAGGCAGCGCGCATGAATCCTGTGACCGCACTCGCCAGTGAATGAACTTGGTGTGAATGAACTTGGTGTGAATGAACTTGATTCGAATGAGTATCCCCATGCGTGACGCTCCCATTCTCCTTTTCTTGCTGGCCTTCCTCTCGGGCTGCGACCTCCTTGCCGAGCCGACGCAACCCGACATCAAGGCCCCCACTGCGTGGGCGGAACCCATTCCCGCCGCTGCCGATGTCTGGCCGGCCGCGGATTGGTGGCACGGCTTCAAAAGCAATGAGCTTGATGGACTGGTCGCTGCGGCCAAGGCCGACAATCTCGATATCGGCATGGCGGCGGCGCGCGTCGAACAGGCCGAGGCGCAGATGCGCTCCGCCAGTTCCAGCCTGTGGCCGCAGCTCAGCCTCGGTTTCGATGCCTCGCGCCGCGGACCGCTCGACGCCGATGCGGCAGCGAAGGATAGCCAGTCGGGTACCGGCGGATCTGGCAGCAGCAATGGCAGCGGGTCCAGCGCGTCGATGGACCAAAATTCCTTCGGCCTCTCTTTGTCGGCGTCATATGAAGTCGATTTCTGGGGCCGCAATCGTTCGCAACGCAATGCAGCGCAGGAAACCTTGCGGGCCAGCGTGTTCGATCAGCAGACCGTGGCGCTGACGGCGACGACCTCGGTTGCCACGACCTACCTGCAGATTCTCTCGCTCCGCGACCGGATCGCGATTGCCGATAACAATCTGGCCAATGCGCGCGATGTGTTGAACGTTGTGACGGCAAAGGCGACTCTCGGCGCCGTCTCGCCGGCCGACCTCGCGCAGCAGACCGGCGTCGTCGCGGCGCAGGAAGCAGCATTGGCACCGCTCCAGCAGCAGGAGCGCGAGAACATCTATGCGCTGGCCATTCTACTGGGGCGCAACCCCGAAGACCTTGCCATCAAGGCGCATTCACTGGACACGCTTGCGGTACCGCCTTTGGCCACCGGGCTGCCATCGGAATTGCTGACCCGCCGCCCGGACATCGCCAAGGCCGAGGCCGATCTTGCGGGTGCCGATGCCAATGTGGTGGCGGCGCGCGCGGCGATGCTGCCGACCGTCAACCTTTCTGGTGCCCTCAGCCTGGAGACGGCGGTGCTGTCGACCCTGTTCGGTCCGGCGGGGGCAGCCTATAGCGTTGCCGGCAGTGTCATGCAGACGATCTTCGATGGCGGCAAATTGGCGGCGGATGCCGACATTGCCGAAGCGCAGCGGAAGGAGCTGGTCTTGAGCTATCGCAGCGTCATCATCACGGCCTTCTCCGAGGTGGAGAATGCGCTCGTCGCCATTCGCGTGCTCGATCGTCAATACGCGCTGCAGAAGGTCCAGGTGGAACAGGCCGACAAGGCATTCCGCATCGTCAGCGCCCGCTACAAGGGTGGCAGCGATGATCTCATTACGCTGCTCGACGCGCAGCGTACGCTGTTCGACGCGCAGGATGCACTGGGTCAGCTGCGGCTGCAGCAACTGCAAGCCATCGTGACGCTCTACAAAGCCCTGGGCGGCGGCTGGCAGCAGCCGCAGCCTTCTGCCTGAATATCCTTCTGGTGTGACAGGGGCGGAAATTAATTGCGACTAAGTATCATTCGCGATAACTTGCCGGCTGGCTTCTTATTATTCATGTGTCCAACCGCCGCCGATGATCAATGCCGATGCGCTCTTTCGCAGCTGCGCCAGGGACTTACGTCGGTTCTTGCGACGTCGCGTGGCGAGTCCGGAGATCGCCGCGGATCTGGCGCAGGAGGCCTTTTTCCGGCTGTTGCGCAGCGGTCAGGCGCCGGGAAATCCGACCGGCGTGGCGCGCGATGCCCGGGCCTATCTCTTCAGCATCGCCGCCAATCTGGCGCTCGATCACCGCCGCCAGTTGCGGCGCCAGCAGACGGATGCGGTCGAGCTCGAAGCGATTGCAGCCTTGCCTGACCCACGGCCCTCGGCTGAGCGGGCCAGCCTCTCGCGCGAGGAATTGCGCATCCTTGCCGAAGCTGTCGCCAGTCTGCCGCCGCGGGGCCGGCAGATCTTCCTCATGCACAAGGTCGAAGGCCTGAGCTATGCCGAGATCGCCCGAAGGCTGGGCATCGCCAAGAATACCGTGATCGTCCATATGGTGCGCTCGCTGGCGCATTGCCGTCGGGCGATTGCGGCGCATCGCGACGAGAACGATTGACGGGCCTCCGCCCGCGGCTCGACCGCCGGCCGGTCGTGGGCATTTTAACCTTGCCGAGGCGGACGCTGCACTGACCGCCCTCAGGCTGCCTTGTCATTGAAATTGCTTAACTTTGATAGATCATTGGCGGTTCCTTTTGCTGTATGTCAAATGCTTGGCTGCAGAAAAAGATTCCCAACGCCAGTAATGGTCAAACCAATCCGCGTCGTCCTAGGGAACGAGATGCAAATGCGAATGACTTGCATTTGTGAGTTTCCGCCGGTAACACCGGCGCATGATGGGGCGGATGGAAAATGCAAAAGGGTGGGGCAGCGGCGCGCGGGGGAATGCGCGGCCGTGGGGGCAGGTTCAACTTCAATGTGGCGCTGATTTTGAGCGGCACTGCCCTGGCGGGCGGCGTTGCCGAGGCGCAGGCCGATGATGCGGCGTCCGGCACCAATTGGCAGAGGCGCCTCAATCAGATCTCGGCGGGCGATGACTTGCGCATGGACACGTTCGTGACCCAGGTGGCGCAGGCGGGCACGGTGAGCGAGTTCAACATCCCGGCGCAGCCTCTGGGACAAGCGCTCATCGCCTTCTCGGAAAAGACCGGCATCGCCGTCATCGTTGATTCAAGCCTGCTCGAAGGCATTACCTCGTCGCCCGTCGCCGGCACGATGTCGTCCGACGATGCGCTCAAAGCCTTGCTCGTGAACACCGGCATCGCCTATCGCCCGACGGCCGCAAATGCTGTCACGTTGCAGAAAGTCGCTGCGGCCGGGCAAGACAGCGGTGGCGATGAGCTGACGCCACTCAGTGTCGAGGATACGGCCGAAGCAGAACCGCTCAGCGACGGCTACAAGCCGCTTCGCGCCGGCACCACCAAGAACACGCAGCCGCTGCTCGATACCCCGAAAACCGTCGTCGTGGTGACTGAGAAGCAGATGGAAGATCGTGGCATCACCGATATGAAGCAGGCGCTGCGCACGGTGCCGGGCGTCACGATGAACCAGGGTGAAGGTGGCACGCGCGGCACCAACTTCCGCATCCGCGGTTTCGACGGCAATCGCAGCGACAATTACGTCGACGGCGTTCGCGACGCAACGGTCGGCAGCTTCAAGGACACTTTCAATTACGAGCAGATCGAAGTGAACAAGGGGCCGAGCACTGCCGTGGGCGGCCGCGGCTCTGCTTCCGGCTCGATCAATTCTGTCACCAAGACGCCGAAAGCCGAGAGCTTCTACAATGCCGACGGCACACTTGGCACCGACAATACCAAGCGTGTCACCGTCGACGTCAACCAGGTGTTGCCTGAGGATTATGTCGGCGTCGAGGGTGCGGCCTTCCGCCTCAACGGCATGTGGCACGATTCCGACGTCGCCGAGCGCGATATCACGACCAGCGAGCGCTGGGGCATCGCGCCGTCATTGGCGGTCGGGCTCGGCGAGCCTTTCACGGCGACCCTCACCTATATGCATGCCGAATCCGACAACATCCCGGATTACGGCCTGCCGACCTTCCACAACGAAGTGCCCGATGTCGATCGCAGTAATTTCTATCATCAGCGCAATGTGGCGCAGGAAAACAGCAACATCGATAGCGTCGGCCTGAAGCTGGAATACGAGGCGACCGATTGGCTGAAGCTCACCAACCAGACGCGGGCACAATGGAGTGACGTTTTCAGCATTGCCGGCCATGTCCGCGCAGAGCAGGGCGCCACGCAATATTATCCATTCGTCAACGTAAACCATAACGCCCGCACATATAACGACGAATACTATAACAACCAGACCATGGCCGATCTCGATTTCGCGACCGGTCCCTTCGATCATGAAATGCTGTTGGGCTTCGATATCAGCCGCGAGAAGCGTGATGTGCAGGCTTATGCCATCCGCATGCTGGGCAAGGATGGCGTCTGGTATTCGACGGTACCCAATGTCAGCATCAGCGATCCAGACAACGACTTCATCGTCGATTACGAATTGTCGGCGACAACGACGACGAAATATACCGGCGACACCAAGGCTGTCTATGGCTACGACACGGTGAGCTTCCTCGACGATATGTTCGAGGTGAACGGCGGTCTGCGCTACGAATGGCTCGATGCGGTGACGATCAACGCCACGGGCAACAAGTTCCGCAACAAGGACGAATATCTGAGCTGGCAGGCCGGCCTCGTCTTCAAGCCGGTCGAGAACGGCAGTCTCTATTTTGGCTATGGCAGTTCTTTCACGCCGCAAGATGCCGATCTTGCCGTCTCGACCACCGTTCCAGAGGACCAGGCCAAGGCGCTCGAATCCACGACCATGGAGTTCGGCACGAAGTGGGATCTCTTCGACGACAAGCTGTCGCTGACGGCCGCAATCTTCCAGACCGAGAAGGACGGGCAGCTCGTCAACAATGGCGACGCCGCCAATCCTGATTATGTCGTCACCGGCAAGCAGCGCGTGCGTGGTGTTGAGCTTGGCGTCAATGGCGAACTCACCGAAGGCTGGAACGTCGCCGCCGGCTATACCTACATGAAGGGCAAGATTCTTGAAGAAGCGAGCGCCAATGACGCTGCGGTCTTCCGCAACATGCCGGAACACGCCTTTTCGCTTTGGACCAGCTACGACCTGCCGTGGTGGAACCGCGATGTGACGGTGGGCGGCGGCGTCACGTACATGGGCACGCGCAAATATCTCTTCGGCAATGCCGATGAGAAGAACATCGACAGCTATTGGGTATTCGATCTGATGGGACAATACCGCCTCACCGAGAACATCGAATTCCAGTTCAACCTCTACAACCTTACCAACGAGTTTTACGTGGATCAGGTGGGTGGCGGCTTCGTGACGCCGGGGCCCGGGCGCACAGCTCTCTTCACGACCAGCCTGAAGTTCTGAGCGCCAAAAAAAACTTTGCAGGAAAGCAACGCCCCGGCCGTGAAAACGGCCGGGGCTTCGCCACGATATAGGAACCAAGGATATGCTGTTACGGATTCCAGGGGTGCTGACCAAGGAGCAGGTCGCCTATTGCCGTCAGATACTCGCGGCAGCCGATTGGATCGATGGTCGTGTCACCGCAGGCAGCGGATCGGCCAAGGTGAAGAAAAACACGCAGCTGCCGGAGGAAAGCGCTGCTGCCATCGAGCTTGGCGACCTCATCCTTACGGCACTTGAGAGCAATGCGTTGTTCGTATCTGCCGCCTTGCCCTCGCGCGTCTTTCC
The DNA here is from genome assembly GCA_016183985.1 of Pseudomonadota bacterium. GTDB lineage: Bacteria > Pseudomonadota > Alphaproteobacteria > Dongiales > Dongiaceae > Dongia. The sequence continues at coordinate 98,459 of JACPDN010000002.1, forward strand.
GCCACTCTTCAACCGCTATGATGTAGGCGATGGTTTCGGCGCCCATGTCGACAATGCCATCCGCCAAGGGTTGGATGCGGAAGCCCGCATCCGCACCGACCTTTCCTGCACGCTCTTCTTCAGCGATCCAGAGGAATATGACGGCGGCGAACTCAGCATCGACGACACCTATGGTTCGCACACCGTAAGGCTGCCGGCCGGCGACATGGTGCTTTACCCATCGACCAGCCTGCATGCCGTAACGCCGGTGAGGCGAGGCACGCGGCTGGCATCGTTCTTCTGGCTGCAAAGCATGGTCCGCGACGATGGCGAGCGCACATTGCTCTTCGATCTCGACCGCTCGATCCAGGCCTTGAGCGTCGATCATCCCGGCCATGCATCGGTCGTGCCTTTGACCGGCGTCTATCACAACCTCCTCCGCCGCTGGGCGGAACTCTAACGAGGCCTTCTCAATGAAGCGCATGACCTTTCGCCAGCTGCTGCAGGAAATCCATCTCTGGCTTGCACTCATCCTCTTCGTACCGTTGGTCATTCTCGGCCTCACCGGCTCGATCCTGGTCTATCACGACGACTTCGCATCATGGTTCGGCAGCGACGAGACACGCTACACCCTGGAGAGCGGCGCGCCGCAGCCCATTGAGGCGATCATTGCGGCCGCGCAATCCGCCCTTGGCGACGGCGTGAGACCCGCCGCGGTCACCTTGTCGGCAACACCGGGAGAACCGGCCCTCATTCGCTTCGCCCGCGCCGGTGGCCAGGGACAATCCCAGGGCCAGTCCCAAGGGCAATCCCAGGGACAGGGGCAGGGCCAAGCAAGTGGCGGCCAGGTGCGCATCGATCCCGTCTCACTCGCCGTGCTGGATGTGCAGAAGGGGATGAACCGGCAGGGCGGTTTCTTCGGCGTGATGCACCAGCTGCATGGCTCGCTGATGATCCCTGGAGCCGGGCGCGATATCGTCGGCTGGCTCGGCGTCGTGATGCTGTTTCTGGGCGTCAGCGGCCTTATCGTCTGGTGGCCGCGTCCCGGGCAATGGCGCCAGCAACTCACCATCAAACGCGGTGCCACCACGCTGCGCCTCAACCGCGACCTTCACAACACTTTCGGCTTCTGGAGCCTTGCGGTCTTTGTCATCGTCAGCTTCACCGGCCTCTACATCGTCTACCCACAACCGATCAATGCCGTGGTCGGCCTGGTGTCGCCGGTACGTGACCTTCGCCCGAATGCGGTTAGCGTGACGCCACAGCAAGGTGTGACACCCATCGATGTCGCCGCGGCCGTTCGTTTGGGCGATGCCGCCGTGGCACCGGAACAGAAGCTGCAGAGCGCCTTCCTGCCGCAGCGCCCCGACCAGCCCTACCGGTTGAGCTACGCGCTGCCGGGCGAAAGCTCGCCCTTCTTCAACACGACAATCTTCGTCGATCCCTGGGCGGGCCGGGTGATCGAGACGCGAGATCCGGCCACGTTCAATGCCGGTGACACCTTTGCCCTTTACCAGCGACCGCTCCATTACGGCTTCGGCTGGGGGCCGGCCTGGCAGTTCCTGGTCTTCCTCTCCGGCTTGCTGCCGCTGCTCTTCTCGGTCACGGGCCTCACCATGTGGTGGATCAAGCGGCGGCGGCGCCAGCAGGCTGCATTGGCACGGCAAATGGCTGAGTAAATGGAGTCAAATGCTATTGCAATTCATTCGCATTCCTATCATAAACACAACAGCAAAGCTTGATCGCTCGCTTGACATGACTCCTAACCTATTCAGAAAAGAGCGAAAAATGCGCCGAACAAGCGGTATCTGGCTGATATGCACTCTTCTATCGGCTTCACTGGCCCTGCCGGTTGCGGCCTTGGCGCAGGAAACACAGTCGCCCGTATTGACGGCGACCGATCCGGCAGTCCTCGCTCCCGAAGCGCCGGCCATTCTGCCGCATGACCTTTCCCCCTGGGGCATGTTCATGCAGGCCGATTGGGTGGTGAAGACGGTGATGAGCGGCCTTGCCATCGCCTCCGTCCTGACCTGGACAGTCTGGCTGGTCACGAGCCTTGAATTGATCACGGCGAAGCGGGAAGCGCGCCGCGTGCGCATGTCGCTTGCCGCGGCACCCAGCCTCCATGAGGCGCTGGCCGGCACGCCGCAGCAGGATGGACCCGTGCGCGATCTCATTGCCGCTGCGGCGCATGAGGTCGATCTCTCCCATGGCTTGCCGCCGGATGGCATCAAGGAACGTGTGGGCTCGCGTCTCGAACGCATCGAGGCCGCCGCTGCCCGTCACGCCACGCGCGGCACCGGCATTCTGGCGACGATCGGCTCGACGGCGCCCTTCGTCGGCCTGTTCGGGACCGTCTGGGGCATCATGAATGCCTTCATCGGCATCTCGAAGACGCAGACCACCAATCTGGCCGTCGTGGCACCCGGCATCGCCGAGGCGCTGCTGGCGACCGCCATCGGCCTGGTTGCGGCCATTCCGGCGGTCGTCATCTACAATAAGTTCGCCCGCGGGATCTCCGGCTATAAGGCACTGCTCGCCGATATCTCGGCAGAGCTCATGCGCCTCATCAGCCGCGATCTCGACCGTCGCAATCTGGCCGGCGCCTATCGCGACGCGGCGGAATAGGCGAAGCGATGGCGGTCCGGCTCAATCATGGCGGCGATGACGAGCTCGACGTCAATCACGACATCAACGTCACACCTTTCATCGATGTCATCCTGGTGCTGCTGATCATCTTCATGGTGGCGGCACCGCTTTCGACCGTCGACGTCCAGGTCGATTTGCCGGCCTCGACCGCGATTCCGGCGCCGCGCCCGGACAAGCCGGTCTTCCTCACCATCGACGAACAATTGGGCTTGAGCCTCGGCAACGCCAAGGTGCCGCGCGAAACCTTCGGCCCGGTGCTGGAAACACTGACCAAGGGCGACAGGGAGACGCGTATCTTCCTGCGTGCCGATGAAGAAGTGCCCTATGGCGAGATCATGACCGTCATGAACATGCTGCGCGAGGTGGGCTATCTCAAGGTGGCATTGGTCGGCACGGAATCCGCACCCGTTCCGGCGCAGCCGGCACCGGCTCAGTAAGGCGCCATGAGCATCGCCTTCGAAAGCTCGTTCGATCGCCGCAGCTGGGCTACCGGCCGCTGGGCCAGTGCCGCCGTGGTCGTCGTCGGACTCCATGTGGGCGGTGCCGCCGCGGGATTTCTCTCTTGGGACCGGCAGCCCGAGGAGATGCTGTTGCCGCCACCCATGCTGATCGCCTTCGAATTGGCACCAGCACCAGTGGCGCCACCCGCGCCGCCCAAGGTCGAAGAGATGACGGAAATCGAACCGGCACCAGAGCTGCCGCCGCTGAGCGAATTGGATCTCGCCCCACCTGCACCGCCCGAGGTCAAGGTCGCCGTGGCGGTGCCGGAAAAGCCCAAGCCGGTGCAGAAGAAAAAGAGGAAAGAACCGGAAAAGAAAAAGAAGATAGAGAAGAAGCCGATCGAGACACCGCAACCGCCGCAACCCATTGCGACGCCGCAACCCGCCACGGCGAGCACTGCCGCACCGGCGCCGCCGAATCTGCCATCGGCATCGGTAGCTGCGGCGCCCAAGAGCAGCATGGATCCGCAGGCGGCCTTTGCCACGGCGCAATGGCACCAGCTGTTCAACGAGCACATCAAGAAGTATCGGAAATACCCCAAATCCGCCCGGCGCAAGCACCTGGAAGGCTCGCCCACGGTCGCCTTCGTGTTCGACCGGGCCGGCAATGTGATGTCGGCCGAAATCTTGCGCAGTTCCGGCATCGCGGCACTCGACGAAGAAGCGATCGCCACCTTCCAGCGCGCCGATCCGCTGCCGGCGCTGCCGCCGGAGATCGCCGGCGATACCAAACGCATGACGCTGCGCATCGATTTCAAGCTGAACTGACCCGCTTCTGTCCTCCAAGTTTCCGGATGCGCCAGCGGCATCGCTCCCCTAGACTGCGGCGGATTTTCGGACTGCAGAAAAGGATCAGGGGAAATGGCCAGCAACGCCGAAGCGCAAGCCAAGCCGGGCAAGAACCGCAAGGTCATCATCACATGCGCTGTGACTGGATCGGTGCATACGCCTTCGATGACGCCCTATTTGCCGATCACACCCGATGAGATCGCGCGGGAATCGATCGCCGCGGCCGAGGCGGGTGCGTCCGTGATCCACCTTCACGCCCGCGACCCCAAGGACGGGCGTCCCACCCCCAATCCGGACGTCTTCATGCAGTTCCTGCCGCGCATCAAGCAGAATTGCGACGCCGTCATCAACATCACTACCGGCGGCTCGGTCGGCATGACGATGGAGGATCGCCTCGCGGCACCTTTGCGTGCCAAGCCCGAACTCTGCTCGCTCAATATGGGGTCGATGAATTTCGGTATTTTCCATGCGGGCGAGAAGATCAAGGATTGGAAATACGATTGGGAGCAGGGCTTCGTCGAAGGCACCCGCAACACCATCGCCAGCAACACCTTTACCCAGATCGAACGCTTCATCCGCGAACTGGGCCATGGCTGCGGCACGCGGTTTGAGTGCGAATGCTACGACATCGGCCATCTCTACACGCTGGCGCATTTCCTCGATCGCAAGCTGCTGACACCGCCCTTATTCGTGCAGACCATCTTTGGCGTGCTGGGCGGCATCGGCACGCATCCGGAAGATCTCGCCCATATGCGCCGCACGGCCGACCGACTCTTCGGTTCGGATTACCATTGGTCGATCCTGGCCGCCGGCCGGCATCAGATGAGCCTGGCCACGATGGGCGCCACCATGGGTGCCAATGTGCGCGTGGGGCTTGAGGACAGCATCTATCTGGGGCCGGGCCAGCTTGCCAAAAGCAATGCCGACCAGGTGGCGAAGATCCGGGCGATCCTCGAAAATCTGTCCCTCGAAATCGCCACCCCGGCCGAGGCGCGTGCGATGCTGAAGCTCAAAGGCGGCGATCAGGTCGCATTCTGATCGGAAACCGGCCCAGCGTAGCACTGGGGGACGGCACTGGGGGACGGCAGCTGTGAATTTTTGTCATCTCTGCAGTTGAAAATCCGGGAATTGTCGGCGATGGCAGGCCGTTGCTAGCTTGATGACATGTGAATGACCCGGATTCAGGAATGCCGCCGGACAACCCGCCCAAGCGCAAGATGACGCTGACACCTGAAATGGTCGCCTGTTGCGAGCGTTTCGTCGCCGACCCCGGACCACGCCCGGGCATCGTCCATTTCACGGCGGAGGATTTTGCGGCCGAAGCGGCGCGCATGGTGGCGGAAGCAGGCGACGGCCCGTTCTGGATCTTTGCCTATGGCTCGTTGATCTGGAATCCAGGTTTCATCGTGACGGAACACCGGCACGCCACGGCTCATGGCTGGCACCGCCGCTTTTCCATGAAGATGACTCGCTGGCGCGGCACGCCGGAACAGCCGGGCCTGATGCTGGCCCTCGAACATGGCGGTTCGTGCGACGGGCTGCTGCTGAAACTGCCGGACGATGCCAAGGTCACCGAACTGGCGAAGGCCTTGGAGCGGGAGATCGACGGTGCTGACGATCTCATTTATTTGCGCTGGCTCACCGTGCGCACGGATGCCGGCCCGTGCCGCGCGCTAACTTTCTGGGCGCATCCCAGGGGCTTCCACCTCGAGCAACATCCGACATTGGATGAAGCCGCCCATATGCTGGCCCGCGCCTGCGGCCATTTCGGCTCCGGTGCCGCCTATCTCTACAACACAGTCGCCAAGCTTGCCGAACACGGCATCTATGACCGCAATCTCTGGCGGCTGCAGGAGAAGGTGGCGAAGGAGATCGAGGGGCGCAAGGGATCCTGATTACCGCTTCAAGATTTTCTGGAATCGGCTAATCCCTCCGTCATGCCCGGGCTCGACCCGGGCATCCAGTCTATCAAGCAAACAGTGGATCCCCAGGACTTCGCCCGGGGATGACGAAAGGGAAGGGGCGGTTCCGTCCAAACATGACGGCTCCCAAGCGCCTATGTGAGCTCATTCTGGCAGGCTGAAATAGAATGTGGCGCCTTGGTCGAGCGCCGCTTCGGCCCAGATGCGGCCGCCATGGCGTTCGATGATCCGGTGCACGATGGAGAGACCGACGCCCGTCCCTTCAAATTGCGCATCGCTGTGAAGACGCTTGAAAGCGCCGAACAATTCCTTTGCGAACCGCATATCGAAGCCGGCACCGTTGTCCCGGATGCAATAGATCCTTTCGTCCTCTTCGAGCCGGCCGTCGATCTCTATGACCGGCTTTTCCCTGATACGGGAAAATTTGAAGGCATTGGAGAGGAGGTTGACAAAGACCTGTCTCAGCAATGCCGGATCGCCGACGCATTCGGGGAGCTCGCCGATACGAATATCGACATTGCCGCCACCATGCGCTCGCCGCAAATCCTCCAGCGTTTCATGGACAAGATCTGCGACATTGACGGGTGTTTTGGAAAGCGCCTGGCGGCCCAACCGCGACAATCGAAGCAGATCGTCAATGAGCCGTACCATTCTCTGGGTGCCTTTCTCTACCATGCCCAATGCCTCGCGGGCATCGGCCGGCAACCCTGAACCATAGCTGTGGAGCAGTATGTCCGTGTAACCGGTGATGATCGTCAAGGGTGCCCGCAAGTCATGCGACACCGAATCGGAGAAGGCTTCAAGATCCCTGTTCGCCTTTTCGAGCTCCTCCGTCCTGGCCCTGACGCTCAGCGCCAGCTTGGCATTCTCCATTCGCAGATGGCGGACGATCAGGGCGCGCGAAAGGACGGGCAGGATGACGCTCAACCTGAACGGCTTCAGGATATAGTCGATGGCGCCGACCTTCATGGCTTCGACGGCCGTGGCAATCGTGCCTTCGCCGGTCATGATGACGCCGACCAGGTCCGGATCGAGCCGCAAGGCATCGTGAAGCAATGCAATGCCGTCCATGCCGGGCATCATCAGATCAGCCAGCATCAAGTCGAAACGATCGCGCTGCAGGACATCAAGCGCCATCGCGCCGGTGCAGACGCCAACCGTATCGTAGCCGTTGTCACGGAGCGTCGCGCACAGTGCCTGCATCTGCGCCTGCTCATCGTCGACAATGAGGATGCGACCCAGCCTTCTATCAGGCATTTGCCCTTCGGTGTGACTTGCTCTCAACATCTCGACTCGGGCCTCAACCTGGCTCTTGGCCTGTCCACTTTGTCAGCCCAGCTGTGTCCGGCAGCATTGCGCGAGCGCGTCCCGGATCTCGCGAAGCTTCGGCGGCTTGCTCAGGACGCGGTCGACATGCGCCGGAATATCCTTGTCCGACAGTATCTGCTGGCCCCAGCCGGTGAGGAGGATGACCGGTGTGGCGGGCGAGATAGCCTTGATTGCACCTGCGACCTTGCGCCCGTCGACATAGGGCATGCCAAGGTCCGTAAAGACGACAGCGAAGGCGTTGCCTTGCCCGTGTGCGTTCTGGAAGGCATCAATCCCGGCTTGGCCGTCATTGGCGACGGAAACGATATGGCCCTCGGCCTCCAGCGTATCGCGCAGCGAGCGCAACAGCAGGGGATCATCATCGATCAGCAGGAGCCGTAGCCGCTGCGGAATGACATAGGGGACATCCGGCACCGCACCGGCCGTCGCAGGGATGACCGGCACCGGGAAGCTGAGGCGCATGGTTGTGCCCTCACCAGGCGTGCTGTCGATGTCGATCTCCGCGCCATGGCGGCGCATGACACCATAGACCATGGCGAGGCCCAACCCCGTGCCACGCTCGCCTTTCGTGGTGAAGAACGGCTCCAGGCAGCGCCGCCGCGTGTCGTCGCTCATCCCAACGCCGTTATCGACGATATCCACCTGGACATGTGCGGGGCCGGAACTGTCGGCAGCGGCGACCGATCGGCTTCGCAGCGTGATGGTACCTCCGTCGGGGATGGCATCGACGGCATTGAAGATCAGATTGATGAGCGCCTCGCGGATCTCGCTCTCGACGCCGAGGATCGTGGGCATATCAGTTGCCAGCTCCGACACCAATCGGATGACGATGCCCCGCTGCATCGGCATGTCACTCCATCTTGCCCTGGTCAAATCCTTGACCTGTTGTATGAGCTGGTTGAGGTGCACGGGCGACAACGTCAATTGCGGCTCATGCTGGCGATAGAATTCCCGCATCCGCGCCACTGTGTGTGCGACGTCCTCGACCGCACGCTGAATGATTTCGAGATAGCCCCGCGCGCGGGGGCTGAGGCTGGTATCCGTTTCGAGCAGGGATTCCGTATAAAGCGCCACGGGCGACATCGCATTGTTGATGTCATGGGCGATTCCGCTTGCCATCTGACCCAGCGCCCGAAGCCGCTCCTGCTGCATGACGGCCTGCTGTGTCTGGCGCAGATCGTCATAGGCCTGCTGCAGCGCCCCGAAAAGCTGTGCCTGATGCGATGCCAGGGCCACGTGCTCGCTGAGCTGGCGCAAGAACTCGCATTCGCCGCTGCTGAAGGAAAGCGCTTGAACGCGGGCCGCGACCAGGACGCCGAAGACCTGGCTCTCGATCTGCAGGGGCGCAATGACCAGGGATCGCAACCCACCTTTGGTCAAACGTTGCGGGAAGGGGAAATCGACATCGATGATATCGGGTTCATAAACGAGTTGCCCGCGAATGCAGCGCGACAGCCCGTTCTCATCGATGGGAACCCGCGCCTGTTCCGGCATGGCGAGATCCAAGGCGAAATGACCGCTCTTTGCCCCAACCTTGGAAACAACGAGGACGTGATCCGTCGGGTCATAGAGACAGAGGCAGCAGAAATCGACCGGCAATTGGTCTTCCACGCTGCGCACCACGACCTGGAATATGCTGCCGAGATCCTGCCGCTCGCCGATCGCGCGGGTGATCTGATGGAGAAGGTTCAACCGCTGCAGTTGCGCCTGTGCCTTGCCCTCGGCCTCACGGCGCACGGTGATCTCGCCCTCAAGGGCCTGGTTCGTGCTTTCAAGTTCGGCGGTGCGCGCGAGGACGCGTTGCTCGAGATCGGCATTCAATGCAGCGAGTGCGCGCTCGGCGCGGATTCGATCCAGCATGTCCATGGACGCCATATGCATCAGTGACAGCATCAGGACGAGGCTTCCGCAGATTCTGCCGAGATGCGCCAACATCGCCAAGGTGTCGTGGGGCGCCCGCGAATAGAGCATCACCATGTTGGCGATGAACAATATGCCAGCCATCAGCGTCATCGGCGTCAACATCCGGTCTTCGGCGCGAAACCGCCAGCACATCCATCCCGTGGCAAACCATAAGAGTGGCGAGCCAATGAGGGCCGGACGCGTGATGCCCAACAGTCCTGGCTCGGTATAGGTCGGCAGCCATTGAAATGCGATAAAAGCGGCGAGCCCCAGGCCGACCACGCAGACTGCATAGAGCAGTGTGCCCGTTGCGCCGCGATGCATCATCCAAACAGCACTGCCCACGGCGATCGGCAAGACGTGCACCGCTGGCGGCCAGGTGGCTGGCCGCAGGAAGCCCTTCGCCGCGGCGATCTCCGCCAGGGAGCCCGACCATTCCACCGTCACCGCGACATGGATGAGCGACAAAAGGGATGCGATGGCAAAGCCAATGGCAAGCCAAATCGGAAACGGCCGGTCGATGCGCGTTCCCATCTCCCACAGCAATAAGGCAAGCATGCCCGGCAGCAGGAACATGCCTGTGTCGAGAATGATATGGAGATCTGGATAATCGTCGATTTTAGCCGCCAATAGCGCGATACCGATCAACGCTACAAAGGCGAGCACCGCGATAATGCTGCGGGGCAGCGCAATATTGGCAACGCGATTCTCCATGCTGCCTACCGCGAATACCATCTCGGCCTCCATCATGGTGGCGTCAGATCACCGCACTCTGCTTGCCCCAGCTTCACTGGTTGGCGATGCAGTCAGGTCGCTTGAACAGGCACGTAGCGTTACGTTTGAAACTCAGGTCAGCCCGTATCGGTGCGGGCGGCTTCGAATGACACCCGGCGGCATGGCAAAACCGCTTGCAGTAAGGGTCGTCTCTACGAGTTGTGGATGTGAGCCTACGCCGTCACTCCCGTAATCTCAAGTGTACAATCTGTGGTAAATTATGATGCGGGAACCGGACGTTGCAGCTATATCGGATGGTGAAAGCAGGAGGCCCGTCAAGCCAGTTTCACGTCGTTCGCTACTGCCAGGTAACGCAGTAGACCGCGGCGACGGCAGGTCGCGGTTCTTCTGGCTGATCTTATTGTCCCGGTCTTGTTGTTGCGGTCTTGTTGTCCCGGTCTTTTTATCCCGGTCTTGCCCCGCCAAATGCGGGCAAGACGCTGTCGGGCGGAACATTGTCACCGCCTCGGCTATTGGCTAAGACTTGTGGCGGAACAGCCGGAGCTGCAGCATGACCGCCATTGATCCCCAGCCCTTTCCCTTCGTTGCCGTCAGCGGCTCGCCCTATGAGCGCGGTGTGCAATACGGGAAGGCGGTGCCCGAGCGGGTGAAGCGCAGCATCGGGCTTTATGCCGGTACGCTCGATGAACTCGGCTTCTCGCTGGCGGAAAAGGCGCGCCTCATCGGCCAATTCGCTAAAGAGATCGCGGCCTTTGGCGCGCATTATCTCGAAGAAATGCGGGGCATCGCCGACGGGGCGGGGGTGAGCGTCGACGATATTGTGCTCATCAACGCACGAACCGAGATCGTGGCCCAGGCGCGCCGCGAGAAGAACAAGCCGGAGGCCGAAGACGATGCCGTTGATGGCTGCACCGGCGCCATCATCCTCCCCGAACGCAGTGCGACGGGTAATCTTATTCACGGCATGAATTGGGACTGGCGCGCTGAATGCGCCGAAACCGCGATTGTCCTGCGTGTCAGCCGCGAAGACGGGCCGGATTTCATGACCTTCGTCGAAGCGGGCGGCCTGGCGCGCTGTGGCGTCAATGAAGCCGGCATCGCCATCACGGCGAACTATCTGGAATCGGAGCGTGACTACAAGCAGTCCGGCATTCCGCTGGTGCTGATCCGCCGCAAGGTGCTGGAGCAGCGCCATTACGCCACGGCGCTCCGCGCCGTGGCCGCCACACCCAAGGCCTGTTCCAACAATATGATGGTCAGCACCGCCGAAGGTTGGGGCATCGATTTCGAATGCGCGCCGGACGAAGTCTTCCCGCTCTATCCGCAGGATGGCCTCATCGTGCACGCCAATCATTGGGTCAGTCCCGTGGCCTTGTCGAAGCTCAAGGATGCCGGCCTGCTCGGCGACAGTTTCTATCGCGACAAGCGCGTGCTGCAGCGTTTGGGGTCGGGCAAGATCTCCCCCGACGACCTGAAAGCCGCATTCTTCGACGATTTCGCGGCGCCCTTTGCTGTCTGTCGGCCCGTTCTGCCCAATTCCGCCGGCGATCTTTCGGCGACCGTTGCCATGATCATCATCGACAGCAAGGCGGGCACCATGGATGTGGCACCGCTTCCCGCCCATTGCCGCGACTTCACGCGCTATAGCTTGAAGGACGCGCCGGTCGCCCTGGCACAGGCGGCGGAGTAGCCGCATGCCGAAACCGGCGACAGGTCAGGCGCGCGCCGCCGGCCCAAGGCTTCGGGTCGTGATCGAACCGGATGTGGCGATCGGTCCGGGCAAGGCGGATCTTCTTGAAGCCATCCGTGACACCGGCTCCATATCCGCCGCGGGCCGCAAGCTTGGCATGAGCTATCGCCGTGCCTGGCTCCTCGTCGACGAGCTTAACCAACATCTCGGTGCTCCGGTCGTCGAAGCGCAGACCGGTGGCGCCAAGGGCGGCGGGGCTGCCTTGACGGCGACCGGTACGGAGGTGCTGAGCCGCTACCGCAACATGGAGGCCGCCTGCCGCGAGGTGATTGCCGGTGACGTGCAGGCCTTGCGCAATCTCATCCGGCGCAACCAGCGGCAGAAATAGCCGGCGCAGAGTCGTCGAAAACGCATAAATCCCTGACGCTTCTCCGGTTTGTCGGCCGGGCGGCGCATGTTAAGTTCCCGCCATGACGATCCGGCCGCTCATTCATCCGCTGCCCGAAACGGCGCTGGATTCCCTGCGTTGGGCGGCGGCCTTGCGCCCCACCGGCGGGCTGGTCTTTTTTGACAGCGCGCTGCGGCATGATGCGCTTGGGCGCTATTCCTTCATCATGGCCGACCCGTTCCATCGCCTTGTGGCGGATGGCGACAAGGTGCGCCTCGATGGTGCTGCGGTGTCTGGCGACCCCTTCGCCGCTTTGGCCGAGCTGATGGCGCGCTATGCGCAGGAAACCGTCCCGGAATTGCCGCCCTTCCAAGGTGGCGTCGCCGGCTCCTTTGGCTATGGCCTGCGCCACCATGTCGAGCGCGTGCCGCGTCATCGCCGTGACGACCAGGACATTCCTGACCTGCTGCTGGGCGCCTATGACCTGGTTGTCGCCATCGATCATGTCGCGGGCAAAGGATGGTTGATCTCAAGCGGATTGCCGGCTGGCGGTGCCGATCGCCAGAAACGTGCCGAGGCGCGCGTCGCCTGGGCGTTGGATCTGTTCGCGCGGGCAAGCGACGCGCCAGCGGGTTCCCATTGGGCGATTGCCGCGCGGCCGGAACTGAGCGGCGCCGATTACAAGTCGATGGTGCGCAGGACCATCGACTATATCGAAGCTGGCGATATCTATCAGGCCAACATCACCCAGCGCTTCCGCGCCCGGTTGCATGCCGGCATCGACCGCATGGATCTCTATCGGGCGCTGCGCCGGCGCAATCCGGCGACTTTCGCGACCTTTCTCGAATTCGATGATGTGGCGATCTTGTCATCGTCGCCGGAACGTTTCCTCGCCTTGCGCGACGGACTGGTCGAGACGCGTCCCATCAAGGGCACGCGGCCGCGCGGGCGTAATTCGCTGGAAGACCAGGCGTTGGCCACAGAGCTCCTCGCCAGCGAGAAGGATCGTGCCGAGAATTTGATGATCGTCGATCTCCTGCGCAACGACATCAGTCGCGTCTGCCGCATGGGCTCGGTGAAGGTGCCGGTGCTCTGGGGCTTGGAAAGCTACGCCACCGTCCATCACTTGGTCTCGGTCGTGACCGGTGAGATGCTGCCCGGCAAGACATCGGTCGACCTCCTCCGTGCCACCTTCCCCGGCGGCTCCGTCACCGGCGCGCCGAAGATCCGCGCCATGGAGATCATCGCCGAATTTGAGCCGACCTCGCGCGGGCCTTATTGCGGCGCCATCGGCTATCTCGGCTTCGATGGCAGCCTCGATTCCAACATCGTCATCCGCACCTATTGCATCAAAGGGGAGGATCTTTCCTTCCAGGTGGGTGGCGGCATCGTCGCCGATAGCGATCCCGGCCTGGAACTTGAGGAGAGTCTCACCAAGGCAAAGGCGCTGATCGAGACCCTGGCATCCGGCGGGGAGCAGATCCGGAGCGATTTCGGCGGGTCGGCGGCATGATTTGGATTAATGGCCAGCTGCTATCACCTGAGGTGGCGCGGATCGATCCCAGGGATCGCGGTTTCACCTTGGGCGACGGCCTCTTTGAGACGCTGGCGGCGCTGGACGGCCATCCCATTGATCTTGCTGCCCATTTGGAGCGTCTGGCGCGCGGGTCAACCGTGCTGGAACTGCCGTTGCCGGTCGAGGCAACGGAGGTTGCAACGGCAATCGGCCAAGTCCTTGAGGCGAATGGATTATCTGTCGGCCGAGCAGCATTGCGCCTGACCCTGTCCCGTGGCGTGGGGTCACGGGGGTTGCTGCTCCCCCTCGATCCCAAGCCCAATATCGTGATCACGGCGAGTTCTTTCCCGCAGATCCCCAGCTATCTCGATGCCGCCACGGTACCGATCCGGCGCAACGAGGGGTCTCCCTTAAGCCGGATCAAATCATTGAATTACCTGGACAATGTCCTGGCGCAGCAGCAGGCCCAGGCGCTGGGCGCCCAGGAAGCGCTGATGCTCAACAACCAGGGCAGGATCGCTGGTTTCGCCCGCGGTAATCTCTTTGCACTCATTGGCGAGACCTGGGTGACGCCGCCACTGGCGGATGGGGTTTTGGACGGTATTACCCGGGCGAAAATCCTGCGGAATGCCCAAAAAAGCAGAATCAGGGTCGCCGAAAACAGCCTGGAACGACCCGAAATCGACCTGATCCGGGCACTCTTCATCAGCAATTCCCTGCTTGGGATGGTGCCGATCGCGCGCCTGGATGGGCGTGAGATGCGTATGGACGCGGTTTTGACCGACCAGATCGCCGCTTTGTTGATCGATTAGCTGATCGATCGACCTAATTAATAATCGATCCAGTCGATTAATTATATTGAGATTCCCCGGTTGCCGGACGGCGCCTTCTGCATCATATTTTGCATATGAGAATTATTCGCAAATATGGAGGCGATGTCATGAGGCGGGATCTGATGAAGACGGCGCGTTTTGCAGCGCTCCATTTCAGCATCGGCTTCGGTGTCGCCTATCTCATTTCCGGATCACTCCCCGTGGCCCTTGGTGTCGCCCTCATCGAACCGGCGGTCAACACGGTGGCCTTCTTCTTTCGTGAACGCGCCTGGAGAGCCAGCGAGACGGACGAGGCTGCCGACACAGAAGCTGGCCCACGTGTCGAGGATCATCATTCCTTTCGCAACCTGCGTTCCCTGGCGCTCGCGGGCTGAGATCGACTAGCATCCGTTCCCGTCACAAGGGGAGCGGATGAAGATGGGCGATGTGATCGCAAAGCTGCGCGCGGCATTGGGTGAGGGTGCCGTTCTGACCGGCAGCGATATCGGTCCCAAGCATCGCTCCGATATGAGCATGACCGGCCGGGCGATGCCAAAGGCGCTGATCCGCCCCCGCGACACGGCCGAAATCTCGGCAGCGCTCAAGATCTGCAGCGAACACGGGCAAAGCGTCGTGCCGCAGGGCGGGCTCACCGGACTTGCCGGCGGTGCCAATGCGAATGTGGACGATGTGGCACTGTCCCTCGATCTCCTCAACGGTATCGAAGAACTGGACCGAGAAGCGGCGACGTTGACGGTGCTGGCGGGAACGCCGTTGGAGCGCGCGCAAACGGCCGCGGCGGATGCCGGTTTCCTGCTGCCGCTGGATCTCGGCAGCCGCGGCACGGCACAGGTCGGCGGCAATCTTGCCACCAATGCCGGCGGCAACCGTGTCATCCGCTATGGCATGGCGCGAGCGCAGGTGCTGGGGCTCGAAGCCGTATTGGCCGACGGAACGATCCTCAGCAGCCTCAACAAGATGCTCAAGAACAATGCCGGTTTCGATCTCAAACAGCTCTTCATCGGCAGTGAAGGGACGCTGGGCGTCATCACCCGCGTGGTCTTCCGCTTGAAACCGCTGCCGCGCGTCACCAGCACGGCATTTTGCGCGCTGGAGAGTTTCGAGGCGGTGCTGGCGCTGCTGCAGAAGGCGGAGCGCGACCTTGGCGGCCCGTCCGCCTTCGAGGTCATGTGGCCCGATTTCTACCGCTTCGTCACTGGGCATAAGATGACGAATTCGAAACCGTTCCAGCAAGAGCATCCGTTCAACGTGCTGATCGAACATCAAGGGTCGGATGCGGAGAATGACCCGACGCGGTTTCAAAGCTTCCTGGAAGCGGCGCTGGAAGAGGGCACCCTCATCGACGCGATGGTAGCGCAAAACGAAAAGGAAACGCAGAGCTTCTGGCGTGTGCGCGAAGGCTATGCGCTGGATACGCTGCCGGCTATCGTCAATTTCGATGTGAGCCTTGCCATCGGCCGTATCGGCGCCTTTGTCGAGGAGTGCCGCAAGCGCCTTGCGGCACGTTGGGCCGGCGGCCAGTTCTTCTTCTATGGCCATATCGGCGACAGCAATCTGCATATCACGACCTGCGTCGATTACGGCCCCGATGAGGGGATGCATGACGTCGACGAGCTCGTCTATGCGACCGTGCGGGATTTCAATGGCTCCGTTTCCGCCGAGCACGGCATCGGCACGTTGAAGCGGGAGTACCTCGGCTATTCGCGCTCTCTGCAAGAGATCGATGTGATGCGCCGGATCAAATCGGCGCTCGATCCGCAAGGCATCCTCAATCCGGGCAAGGTGATTTAGCGGCCTTGCACATATTCGCGCCTGCAATCACTTGCATGGGGAGTTTGGCTTTGTGCCACAGGCAATGATCGAGAGAACCTCGGGATTGCTGCGATAGCCTTGATGAGCCTCAAGCGGATTTTCCAACACGCCGAGAATGCCAGGACTGTTGGAGACAATCACGTCGGTGACGGCATAGGACAGGGCGTCCATCTTGTTCTTGTCCTTGTCGCGCAACGGGTAGGACAACAGATCGTTGGGATCGGAGAAAGCCGTGACATGGAGCTTGATCCTCTTTTGATCCGGTGTCAGTGCCAAATTATTGAGGCGCTCATCCTTCATTTTCTGATAAAGGCGTGCAAAGGCCTCAAGTGAATCGCCTTCTGTGCTTGGAGTCATGCCCTCCGTTGCAAAATCAGGGTCCGCGTTCTCGGCGAGAGCGAGAAGCGGCATTTGATTGGCGCCCATGAACAGTTCGACCAACCTTGGCACCAGCTCGGCGGCCAGAACGGTTCTTTTAGTAGCTTCGGCAGTCGACAGCTGATCCCTGGCCGGGCCAAGCTTCATGACCGTGTCGAACAGCATCTTGCTGCCGAGGCTTTCCGAAATCAGAAAGAGGGGATCGTTATTGTCGCTGGCATCGAATACGCGCTGGAGACCGTCGGCAAGGGTCGCTTGAATGCGACCGCCGGCCTTCCCAGCGTAGATGACGGCATCCGCCAAGCAGTCGTTGAGCAAGATGTCCTTGAGCGCGGAATTGATCGCTACTCGGTCATAGCTGTACTCGCCGTCATCCTTCGTACAGCTCGCCGCCCTTGTCTTATCCTCGACGTCATAGCAGAGCGCCTTCTTGAAGGGCTTGGTGACGGGCGACCAGACGATGGCATGGGTGGTCAGTCTGGTTGTTCCGAACCGATAGACCTTTTTGTAATATTCGCCGCCATTCACCAGGTCGATTCGCGTCGCTTCCGGCTCGGTCTCGATCGGCCAGGATGTCACGCCCAGGCTAGTTTCGATTGCCTTGACCAGATTCGCGTTCGTCGGCTTGACCCAGTCCTTGTAGCCATGGCTGCACATGCCGTGCACCAGCAGGACATCGACATTGTCGATCGTTCCAAAATCGGCGGCGAGCCCGACGATACTCTTGTCGTCCGGATCGATTGTGGGCGTCCGGTAAGGCAGTGAGCAAGCGGTCAACAGGAAGGCTGTGCCGAGCAAATAATGCCGGATCTGCATGACGATCTCCTACGATAAGGAAACGCCGGTCGTTTACCGATGGTAGCATAAATCGACGCATGCACGATATGGTTGTTTTGCCGTCAGATGCCGGCTGCCTGGCGTTTTGAAGCGGCCGAATAAACCGCGAGATTGTCGCGGGTGCGGGCGGCCTCAGCCTCCAGCCAGGAGAGGAAGGCCTGGATCTTGGGTTTGGCGAGAGCCTCCCCCGTTAGGGCGGCGACCCAATCGCTGTCGGCCGGAATGGTCTGGCGGAAAGGCGCTACCAACGTGCCGTTGTGTAGGGCCTCATCGGCCAGGGCCAGGCTGCCGAGTGCGACGCCCATGCCGCGTGCCGCTGCCTCGAGCAGGGCGCCGGAATCGCCGAAATTATAGCCGCGCACCTGCGCCTGCATCTCCGCGCCCGCCGCCGCCAGCCAATGCGACCAGTCTTCGCGCCGCTCGTCATGAAGCAAGGGGCGCTTCAAGAGATCGGCGACCGAGCGCAGCGGCTTAGGCTCGGCAGCCATCTGCGGTGCGCAGAGTGGCGCCAGGAAATCCGGGAAAAGCAGGCGTGTTTCGAGTCCCGGCACAACATCGGTTGCCGGCAGGATGGCGACATGGATCTCGCCACGCAATGGTTCGAAGGTTTGCGAATTGGAGAAGAGCCATAGATCGAGTTCGGGTTGTGCTGCGCGCAAGCTGGGGAGGCGCGGCAGGAGCCAGCGGCTGGCGAAGGCTGCGGGCGCATAGACGACCACCTGATTGGGCTTGCGGTATTGCTCAAGCCGTTTCAGGCCCAGTTCCAACCGCTCGAAACAATCGCCGAGCGTCACAGCGAGATCGCGGCCGGCGTCGGTCAGCACGGCATTGCGATGCAGCCGGTTGAAGAGCGGCTGGCGCAGATGATCTTCCAGCATGCGGATCTGATGGCTGACGGCCGATTGCGTCATGCCGAGTTCATCGCCTGCGCGCGCGAAATTCCCCAGCCGCGCCGCTGCGGCGAAGGCTACCAGCGCCCGCATGGAAGGAAGTCGGGTTTGCATCTTTGACATGAGCAATTTCGATCTAAATGGCGAAGATTCCGCGTTTGAGATAGTGGCCTTAAGGCCAGTATAATTCGTGGGAATAATTCATGGCAATGTGGGGATTGAGGGTGAATTT
The DNA here is from genome assembly GCA_016183985.1 of Pseudomonadota bacterium. Lineage (GTDB taxonomy): Bacteria > Pseudomonadota > Alphaproteobacteria > Dongiales > Dongiaceae > Dongia. The sequence continues at coordinate 116,840 of JACPDN010000002.1, forward strand.
ATATGAGTAATTTCGATCAAACCTATTCGATGCCAATGCCCCGGCGTATGCCGGCGGAGTGGGAGAAACATGCCGGCTGCGTCATGATCTGGCCGGTGAGCGATACCGCCTGGCCAGGCAATCTTGCCGCCGTGCAGCGTGATTACGCCGCCGTCGCAGGCGCTATCCGCTCCTTCGAACCGCTCACCATGATCGTCGCCGCGGAGGCAGCGGAAAATGCCCGCAGGCTTCTTGGCGAAGACATCATGCTGCTTACCCTTCCTTATGACGATGCCTGGGTGCGCGACAGCGGTCCCACTTTTGTGCGCGAGAACGGGCAACAACTTGCCGCCGTCACATGGCGCTTCAATGGCTGGGGCGGCGCCGCGGAAAATTTCAATCTCGATGCCAAGCTCAACCTGGCGATCGCGCGCCATGTCGGTGTGAAGGCCGTCAACTCAGCCCTCGCCATGGAAGGCGGCGCCATTCACGTGGATGGCGAAGGCACACTGCTCACGACCGAGACGGTCGTCTTCAACGGCAACCGCAATCCCGGTATCACGCGTGAAGCGGTGGAGGCGGAGTTCGCCCGCACGCTCGGCATTGAAAAAACCATCTGGCTGCCAGGCAATCCGTATGAATTCGGCACCAACGGGCATATCGACGGCATCGCCTGTTTCGTGCGTCCGGGCGTGGTGATGTTCGAAACCAGCGCATCTTCGCGCCCGCAGTACCGGGAAGTGGCGGCGCGCAATTTTGCGGCCTTGCAGAACCAGACCGATGCGCGCGGGCGCAAGCTCGAACTAGTCTTCATCGAGGAAGCACCGGATGAGGGGCGCGGCAAGAAAGGCGAGTGGGGTTATTCGACATCCTACGTGAATTTCTACATCGCCAATGATGGCATCGTCATGCCGGCCTTCGGCCTAGCGCAACAGGATGCAGCCGCCAAAGCCGCCGCCGCGGCTGCTTTCCCGGGCCGCCGCATCGAACAGGTCGATATCTCGAACCTCGCTGCCGGCGGTGGCGGCATCCATTGCATCACCCAGCAAATTCCCCTTTAGGTACGAGCTGCCTTACATGCCGACGCGCGTATGCGTGTCAGCGCCAGGAACGGCCGCGCAGAATTTCGGCAGCAAACGGCCTCGATAGCCGGTGGGTTCCGAGCCGGTGCGGGTGGCGCCCATGGAGGCGTAGAAGGCGGCGGCCTGCGGATCGGAATCGATGACGAGATGACCAGCGCCAAGGCCGTGCGCGAGGTCGAGCGCCTTGGCGTAAAGGAGGCGGCCGAGCCCCTGGCGCATATGCGCGGGGTCGATGAAGAGCAGGGTAAGGTCCACAGTATGCTGGTCGAGCGGATCGACTTCCAGCACGCCGCAGGGCCGGTCGGCGTGATCGGCGGCAACCCAGACCCGTTCGGCCCGCACCGCATCCTGATTCACGCGGATCTGCGCACGGACGTTTTCCATGAAGTCGGCATCGTAGCCCCAATAGGCCTTGGAGCGGAAACAGATGTCATCGAGTGCGGCACATTCCACGAGGCGGGCGGGGCGAAGCGTGTAGGAAGCAGCCATCAATTATCCCGTTGTCTCAGCTGGAGATAGGACGATCCATGGTGAGGCGCATGGTCGATGATCAGATCATCTCCAGCGGCCGGGCCTTCTTCGGCGCTGGAAAGGCCGCATCGATCTCGGCCAGATCCTGGGCGGTGAGCTTGATGTCGCCGGCTGCCGCATTCTCCTTGAGGCGCGCGACATTGCTGCTCTTCGGCACGGCAAAGCTGAGCGGATTGCGCGTCGCCCAGGCCAGCATGATCTGTGCGACCGTCGCATTGTGGCGTTTGGCGATTGGTTCCAGCTTCTTGAAGCTGCCGACCTCGCCCTGCGCCAGTGGGCAATAGGCCATGAGGGCGATCTTGGCGTCGGCGAGCAGGGGCGCGAGATCATGCTCCGGCCCGCGCACGCCGACATTGTAGAGGATCTGGTTGGCGACAGCCTCGCCGCCGCCGGGAAGCGCCAACCATTCCTTCATGTCATTGACGTCGAGATTGCTGATGCCGAAGGCGCGAATCTTGCCGGCCTGTTTGAGTTCCTGGAACGCCTGCAACGTGTCGGCGAGGGGATAAGACCCGCGCCAATGCAGCAGATAGAGGTCCATGTAATCGGTCCGCAAGCGTTTCAGGCTCTGCTCGCAGGCCTTGATCGTCCCGGCGTGGCTTGCATTGCTGGGCAGAACCTTGCTCACCAGATAGACCTCGTTGCGGCGCCCTTTGAGCGCCTCGCCGGTCACGTCCTCGGCGCCGCCATTCCCGTACATTTCGGCGGTGTCGATGAGGGTGAGGCCGAGATCGATACCCGCCTGCAGGGCCGCGACCTCTGCTTTCCGCTCGGCTGCGCGTTCGCCCATGCGCCAGGTGCCCTGGCCGATGACTGGAATTTCCGTGCCGTCATTGAGGACTAATCGCCGCATGGCCCGATTCCTCACCTTTCCCTTATTTTCGCACCTTCTGCCGCGCACTCTAGCGCGGCTTCCCGCTCACAGCTATCATTGGGTCATGCCAAACATATTCCTCATCCTGCTTATCATCTTCATGGTTCTCACCCTGGCCTCGTTGCTGGTCGGCGTTTTTGCCATGGGCAAGGGCGGCGACTTCAACAAGCGCAATTCGAACAAGCTGATGCGCTTGCGCGTCATGTTCCAGATCGGCGCGGTGGTGAGCTTCGTCCTCTATATGCTGACCCGCAACGGCTGAGCATATGGTTCAACTCACGCGCATCTACACCAAGGGCGGCGATAAGGGCTCGACGTCGCTCGGTTCCGGCAAGCGCGTGAAAAAGCATGATCTCCGGGTCGCGGCTTATGGCACGGTCGACGAGGCCAATGCCGCGATCGGCGTCGCGAGGCTGCATACCGCTGGTAAGGATATGGGCGGCGACATGGATGCGATGCGCATTATTGATGGTATGTTGGGGCGCATCCAGAACGACCTCTTCGATCTGGGCGCCGATCTCTGCCAGCCGGAAGATCCCAAGGATTATCCGCCGCTCCGCGTGGTCGAGGCTCAGGTCGAGCGGCTGGAACAGGAGATCGACCGTCTCAATGCCGAGCTGCAGCCGCTGAAGAGCTTCGTCCTCTCGGGCGGCACGCCGGCCGCGGCCCATCTCCATCTCGCCCGCACGATTGCGCGTCGTGCCGAGCGCGACATCACGGCATTGATGGAGCATGAGGAAATCAACCTGGCGGCGTTGCGCTACATCAACCGGCTGTCGGACCTGCTTTTTGTCATGGCGCGCTATGCCAACGACAAGGGCCAAGCCGACGTACTGTGGGTGCCAGGGAAGAACCGGTAGGGCGGTATTGGTGGCTAAAAGGCCTTTTGACGGAATCGTTGATGAATTCGCGGAGCGGCTGAAGCAAGCGGATGTCCTGATTGGGTCCACCGATCACGCATCATCGATCGAAGCGCTAGAAGGCGTCCTTGGCCGTCGGTTTCCCCGCGTCTTCGCTTCACTGATCAAATGTCACGCGTTCAAGCCGTTTACCTGGGGGACGATCTCCTTTTTCGGCAGTTCGGGGAAAGACGGAGATGAATCCCTTTCTGCGGCGGTCCTAGCCGATGAGTTCATGTGGCGAAATCTGGTTGACGCTGGCTTTGTTCAATTCGCCCGGCCGTGGGATGACCAATACGATCCGGTTTGCTTTGACATCGGGACATCCAGTCGCACAGTCGACGCGAGGATCGTTCGCATAGATCATGAGGCAATCCTTAACCAGCGGCGGACGAAGGTATTGGAGGTCATCGCACCGTCTTTTGTTGCATTGCTCGATACCCTGCTGTCCGGCAGGTCCCAGCCCACGTTGGGCTGATCGCGGCTAGGCCGGACTCGGCTACCGCTTTGCCCAAAATCTTCGCACCATCTGCCTAGCGAAGCTGCATGCAGCTCGGTCAACCTAGCTCATCGAACGGTTAATGCGGCTCATCCATGCTGGCGCGAAGTCATTGATATTTCGCGATTAAGCGCAAGGCTGCCGTTTCCGGGCGAGTTCCCTGGCCTCGTTGACACAAAGATGCCATGCCCCTATTTTGCGCATGCGAAATTTCTGCCGCGGGGCCGCGAAAACGGCGCTGGCAGGCAGGGGGTGTCGCTGGCTGAGCGTCGGGCCTCCATCAAGAGCCGAACGCCGCGGACATCGACCGTTGTAACCACAGTCTCATCCGGGTCCTTGAAGATGAAAGTCCTCGTCGCTGTTAAGCGGGTGATCGACGCCAATGTGAAGGTCCGCGTCAAGGCGGACGGCACGGGTGTCGAAACCCAGAACGTCAAGATGTCCATGAATCCCTTCTGCGAAATCGCGACCGAGGAGGCCGTGCGCCTCAAGGAAGCCGGCAAGGTGACGGAGATCGTCGCCGTGTCCTTGGGTAACGCGCAATGCGCCGAAACGATCCGCACCGCGCTCGCCATGGGCGCCGATCGCGGCGTGCATGTGCAGACCGATGTCGAGTTGCAGCCGCTGGCCGTCGCCAAGCTGCTGAAGGCTGTGATCGACAAGGAACAGCCCGGCCTCGTGATCGTCGGCAAGCAGGCGATCGATGACGACAGCAACCAGACCGGCCAGATGCTTTCGGCACTGCTCGGCTGGCCGCAGGCGACCTTCGCCTCGAAGCTGGTCTTGAACGACAACAGCACCGCCACCGTGACGCGCGAAGTCGATGGCGGCCTTGAGACCGTCGAGGTCAAGACGCCCTTCGTCATGACCACCGATCTGCGCCTCAACGAGCCGCGTTATGCCTCGCTCCCCAACATCATGAAGGCCAAGAAGAAGCCGATTGATGCGCTGACCCCGGAACAGCTGGGCGTCGATCCCACCCCGCGCCTGAAGACCCTGAAAGTGACCGAACCGCCGAAGCGTTCGGCCGGTATCAAGGTGAAGTCGGTCGCCGAGCTGGTCGACAAGCTGAAGAACGAAGCCAAGGTCATCTAAGGGGTCATATCCATGAGCATTCTCGTCCTTGCCGAGCATGACAACGCGTCGCTGAAATCGGCGACCTTGCATGCCGTCACCGCTGCCCAGAAGATTGGCGGCGACATTCATATCCTGGTTGCCGGTGCCGGTGCCCAGGGTGCCGCCGATGCGGCCGCCAAGGTTGCCGGCGTCGCCAAGGTTCTGCTGGCTGACGACGCGATCTACGGCCATGCCTTGGCTGAGAACGTTGCCAAGCTGATCGTGAGTCTGGCGCCGTCCTACAGCCACATTCTCTCGGCTGCGACCGTCAACGGAAAGAACATCCTGCCGCGCGCCTCGGCCCTGCTCGACGTGCAGCAGATCTCGGAGATCTCCGAGGTCAACAGCCCGGACACCTTCACGCGTCCGACCTATGCCGGCAACGCGCTGACCACGGTCCAGTCCGCGGATAAGATCAAGGTCATCACGGTCCGTGCGACGGCGTTCGACGCCGTGGCGGAAACCGGCGGCTCGGCGGCGGTCGAAAAGATCGCCTCGGCCGGTGACGCGGGCCTCTCCAAGTTTCTCGGCCAGGAAGTGCAGAAGACGGAACGCCCCGAGCTCACCTCGGCGCGCATCGTCGTCTCGGGTGGCCGTGGCATGCAATCGGGCGACAATTTCAAGATGCTCGAGGAAGTGGCCGACAAGCTCGGCGCCGCCGTCGGTGCATCGCGCGCCGCCGTCGACGCGGGCTTCGTGCCCAACGATTACCAGGTCGGTCAGACCGGCAAGATCGTGGCGCCGGATCTCTATGTCGCTGTCGGTATCTCGGGTGCCATTCAGCACCTCGCCGGCATGAAGGACAGCAAGGTCATCGTCGCTATCAACAAGGACGAAGATGCGCCGATCTTCCAGGTCGCCGATTACGGCCTGGTCGCGGATCTGTTCCAGGCGGTGCCGGAACTGGCGAAAGAACTTAGCAAGTAAGCCCTAAGAAATAACCGGACAAGCGGCCCGCTGATCGAAACAGCGGGCCGCAATGTTCCGGGAGATAGAAAAGAAGAGGTCAGAACGTGACGATCGAAACCATCGGCATCATCGGTGCAGGTCAAATGGGCAACGGCATCGCCCATGTGAGTTCGCTGGCCAAGCTCGACGTCATCCTGGTCGACAATAATCCGGCGCAGCTGACAAAAGCGCTGGAAACGATCCGCAACAACATGAACCGCCAGGTAAAGCGTGGGCTGATTTCGCAGGCGGACGAAGACAGCGCAATCAAGCGGATCAAGACTTCGAACAATCTTGCCGATCTGAAGCCCGCCGATATCGTCGTCGAAGCGGCGACTGAAAAGGAAGAGGTCAAGAAGGAGATCATGCGGAGCGTGTGCCCGCATCTCAAGGCAGAGGCGTTGCTGGCCAGCAACACATCTTCGATCTCGATCACGCGCCTCGCCGCCGCCACGGACCGGCCGCAGAAGTTCATCGGCATGCACTTCATGAACCCGGTGCCGCTGATGAAGCTGGTCGAGCTCATCCGTGGCCTCGCCACCGATGACGACACCTTCACTCAGGTGCGCGATCTGGCCGAGAAGCTTGGCAAGACCACCGCGACCTCGGAAGATTTCCCGGCCTTCATCGTCAACCGCATCCTGCTGCCGATGATCAACGAGGCGGTCTATACGCTTTACGAAGGTGTCGGCAATGTCGACGCCATCGACACCGCGATGCGCCTCGGCGCCAACCACCCGATGGGCCCGCTGGAGCTCGCCGACTTCATCGGCCTCGACGTCTGCCTCGCCGTCATGCAGGTGCTCTACGAAGGCCTCGCCGACAGCAAATACCGCCCGTGCCCGCTGCTGGTGAAGTATGTCGAAGCCGGCTGGTACGGCAAGAAGGCCGGCCGCGGCTTCTACGACTACAGCGGCGAGACGCCCGTCCCGACGCGCTGAGCTGAAACGCGGTGGCGATGCGCATTGTCGCGCTTTCCGGCATGCTGCTTGCCGCCATCGCGCTGCCAGGCTGCGCAACACATGGCCTGAACGCTACCTATTATGCGGGCCAGCTCGAATGGGCGTTGCATAACGGCAACGAACTCGATCGCCCAGAACCCGTCACCGTCGCGGATTGGCCGCCAACGCTGGATTGTATGATCTCAGCCATTGTTGCCGAGATCCCTTTGAGCGATCAGTCATTGCTCGTGCAAGGTTTGAACGGCGGCTATTACCATGGCCATAACGACGATCTTTATGTGAAGTATTTCTGGTCGTCCCCGACCCATGGCGACATCATGTGGCCCGGTACGCTAGGCGCGCCGCCATCGCCTGACGGACGTCTACGCTTCCGCAATGGCGGCCTAGTACCCGAGCTCGATTTTGATCTGCGGCAACGGATGCGCAAGAATTTTGAAGCGTTATGTCCGGGCCTGGCTGCCAGATATCCCGGCATTCTGGATCTGCCGCCGATGCGGGAAATCTGAGGCGCATACTTCCTCGGCGCCGCCCAATGCGGCAAAAAGCCACGATTTCCATGTAACGGGTGGCTGCACTGCTACTCGCACCAATCGCTGATGGAGAGGTCGACAACTTCGCCGAGATCGTGCGCCTTCCGGCTGCCGCAGGCGCGCAGCAGGGCCTGTGTGTGGTCCACGATCAATCGGAACTCGGCACGCGCCGCCTCGATCTTGCTACCCGATCCGGCATAGCCGACACCCTTCACCGCCTGCGTGAATGCCACCCGGTAGTGAGCAAAGGCATGCTCGCTGCTGGTCAACAAGGCTTGTTGATCAACTGGCTGGCTGCCGCCTTGCTGCGCATCGGCCGTAGCTACAGCCGCAAAGCGACGATAGCTTGCAAGCACAGCCGCGCTCCATCGGTCGGCGCCCGCGATCTGGCGCTCCAGACAGGTTGCCATCGTGATGGTATCGCCGTCGCAAACATAGGGGTCGAGTGACAAGCGATTGTCATCGCCCTCGGCGACGGAAGGGCACAACAGAAGCAGCGCGGCTGCCAGAATTGGCGAAAGCAAGGCAACGATTACGAATCCGATGCGCATCCTTACCCAGCCGGCTTGGCGTCGAGATATTTCTTCAGCTCGGCTTTGACCCGGTCCGAGGACCAATCGGTGGCGCCGATATAGACCGAGACCACCTTGCCGTCGCGGTCGAGGACGTAGGTGGTGGGCAGGGCGGAGCCTTTGAGTTCCTGAAAGAGGTCGCTCATCCGGTCGGTATAGAGTTTCAGGTTCTTGACGCCGGTGCGGCGAAAGAAGGGTGCCGCCTTCTTGATGCCGTCGCGGTCGAGGCTCACTGCCACGACCTTGAGCCCGGCCTCGCCCAGATCGCCCTGCAGGGCATCCAGCGTTGGCATTTCGGCGATGCAGGGGGCGCACCAGCTGGCCCAGAAATTGAGGACGACGACCTGGCCCCTGAAATCGGCCAGGGTGACCTTGTCGCCCAGCGCGTCCTGGAAGTCCTCATTGGGCGTTGGCAGGGGCGGATCGAACGGGCTAAAGTCGCCGGACTTCGCGGGGGTATCGTCGGCCAGGGCCGGCGAAAGCGGTGCCACCGCCAGCAAAAATGCCATCAGGGAGCCCCAAAAGGCGGTCTTTTTCAGTACCATGAGTGCCAAGAAACAATCCTCGTCCGTCACCGATTCCGCTAACGCCATGTGGGGCGGCCGCTTTGCCGCTGGCCCGGCAGCGATCATGCAGCAGATTAATGCCTCCATCGGGGTGGACAAGCGCCTTTATGCCGAGGACATCCAGGGGTCGCTGGCCCATGCCGCCATGCTGGCGAAACAGGGCATCATCACCGAGACCGACGCCGCGGCGATCGCCAAGGGCCTGAACCAGGTGAAGGCTGAGATCGAGGCCGGCAATTTCGAATTCAAGGTCGCACTCGAGGACATTCATATGAATGTCGAGCAGCGCCTCAAGGAACTGATCGGCGAGCCGGCCGGCCGGCTTCATACCGCGCGTTCGCGGAATGACCAGGTGGCGACCGATTTCAAGCTGTGGGTCCGCCGTGCCTGTGATGAAGTGGCTGCGGAAGCGCGCAATTTGGTGTCGGCCCTCATCGATCGCGCTGAAGAAGAAGCGGCGACCGTGATGCCGGGCTATACGCATCTGCAGCCGGCACAGCCGGTGACATTCGGGCATCATCTTCTCGCTTATGTCGAGATGCTGGGCCGCGATATCGGGCGTCTCGCCGATGCCCGCAAGCGTCTCAACGAAAGCCCGCTCGGCGCCGCGGCGCTCGCTGGCACGACTTTCCCGATCGACCGGCAGATGACGGCCAAGGCCCTGGGCTTCGATCGTCCGACGGCGAACTCGCTCGATTCCGTTTCCGACCGCGATTTTGCGCTGGAATATCTGTCGGCGCTGTCGATCCTCGCCGTGCATCTCTCGCGCCTCGCGGAAGAGATCGTCATCTGGATGAGTGAGGGCTTCCGCTTCGTGACTTTGAGTGACGCCTTCACGACCGGCTCCTCGATCATGCCGCAGAAGAAGAATCCGGATGCGGCCGAACTGGTGCGGGCGAAGGCGGGCGAGGTCATCGGCCTCACCGTGCAGCTTCTCATCATCCTCAAGGGCCTGCCGCTCACCTATGGCAAGGACATGCAGGACGACAAGGCGCCGACTTTTGCCGCGACCGACACGATCCTGCTGTCGCTGGCGGCGATGACGGGCATGATCCGTGATCTCACGGCGAACCGCGAGCGGATGCGCCAGGCGTGTGAGCGCGGCTTCCTCACTGCCACCGACCTTGCCGATTGGCTGGTGAAGCAATTGGGCCTGCCGTTCCGCGATGCGCATCACGTCACCGGCACGCTGGTCAAGATGGCGGAAGACAAGGGCAAGGGCCTCAGCGATTTGAGCCTTGCCGAAATGCAATCGGTCGAGCCGCGGATCGGCGACAGCGTCTATCCCGTGCTCAAAGTGGAGAATTCGGTGGCCGGCCGCAAAAGCGAAGGCGGGACGACGCCGGACAATGTGCGTGCTGCTGCCAAGGCGGCAAGGGAGCGTTTTCTATGAGAATGTCGAAACTGTCCGTGGCGATGCTCGCCGCTGTGTTGGCACTGACCGCGGCCGTGAGCGCCTGCGGGCGCAACGGCGTGCCGGAACTGCCGAAGGAAGTCCATAAGGACAAATATCCGCAGCAATATCCGCAGACGCCGAAGGCACAGACCGGTGTCTTCAGCGGTTGACACGCGTTAGAAAAATACCGTCATGCCCGGGCTTGTGACCCGGGCATCCAGTCTCTCCGGAAAAACACTGGATCCCCCCGGGTCAAGCCCCGGGGATGACGATTAGGATAGAGCGATAGAAAGACTTCCATGAGCCATTTCCACTACGAGAACGGCGAGTTCCATGCCGAAGGTGTTCCTGTGAGCCGCATCGCGGCCGAAGTCGGCACGCCCTTCTATTGCTATTCAACGGCCAAGCTCACCGACAATTTCAAGAATTTCGAGGCGGCGTTGGGCGGGCTCAATGCCAAGCTCTATTTTTCGTGCAAGGCGAACTCCAACCAGGCCGTGATCAAGACACTGGCCAATCTCGGCGCCGGTGCCGACGTGGTGTCGGTGGGCGAGATGTACCGTGCACTCAAGGCAGGTATTCCCGCAGGCGAGGTCGTGTTCGCGGGTGTCGGCAAGACCCGTACCGAAATGGCAGAAGCGCTGAAGGCCGGGATCTATCAATTCAATGTCGAATCGCCGGGCGAATTGCGGGCGCTCAACGAAGTGGCGCTGTCCTTGGGCAAGCGGGCACCTGTGGCCCTGCGCATCAACCCGGATGTCGATGCCAAGACCCATGCCAAGATCTCGACGGGTAAGTCGGAGAACAAGTTCGGTATCGATATCGATCACGCGCCGGCAATCTATGCGGAGGCCGCTGCGCTGCCGGGGATCGATGTGAAGGGGCTTGCCTGCCATATCGGTTCGCAGCTGACCGATATCGCGCCTTATCGCCATGCCTTCCAGAAAATGTCGGATCTGGTGAAGGCGCTGCGGGGCAAGGGTCATGCGGTCGAGCGGGTCGATCTTGGTGGCGGTATCGGCATCACCTACCGGGATGAGCAGACCATCAGTTTCTCCGACTACACCAATGCCGTGGCCGAGAATTTCGGCAATATGGGGCTGAAGCTCGAAGCCGAGCCCGGCCGAGCCATTGTCGGCAATGCCGGCATCCTGGTCGCGCGCGTGATCAATGTGAAGGAAGGGGTGAGCCGGAACTTCGTCATTGTCGACGCCGCAATGAACGACCTCATCCGGCCGACGCTTTACGACGCCTATCACCAGATCCAGCCGGTGCGCCAGCCGGCGGACGACGCGCCGGTCACCAAGGTCGATGTGGTCGGGCCAATCTGCGAAACCGGTGATCAGTTTGCGGAACAGCGGCCGCTGTCGCCGCTTGTCACCGATGACCTCGTCGTGTTCCGCGAGGCCGGGGCCTATGGTGCCGTCATGTCTTCAACCTACAACACCCGGCCGCTCTTGCCGGAAGTTCTGGTGAAAGGCGATAAATTTGAAGTGGTTAGGCCCCGTCAAACTTATGACGCAATCATCGGTCAAGACAGGCTGCCCGGCTGGCTGTAAGCTGTAGCGGTTCCGGTTCCCGGCCATTGTTTGGGCCACTGGGGCCTTCCTGAGGAGGATTGATGGCGCGACGCCCGGTTCTCGGCGATGACAGGCTGTCGGCGGCTTCGACGCTGCCGAGCAGCTTGCCTGCCCGGGTTCGGATCATGGCGGTCGTTGCCTGGGGAATCCTCCTTATCGAGCGCCTTTGGGCGGCGCTGACACCCGCCATTTGCGTCCTGCTTCTGGCCCTGGCGCTCGCCTGGTCAGGCTTGCCTCGCGACCTTGGTGTATGGGTCCATCTGGCGCTTCTGTTCCTTGCCGGAATCGGTTTTCTTTATGGATTGTGGTGGGGCTTTCGTGGTTTTCGCCTGCCGCAATGGCAGCAGGCGCTGCGGCGCCTGGAACGGGACAGCGATCTCGCGCATCGACCGCTCACCCATATCGATGACGCACAGGTCAGTAATCTGATCGACCCGGCGGCGGCCAGTCTCTGGGCGCGCCACCGGGCGCGATTGATGGGCTCGATCGGCCGCCTCGATCTCAAATGGCCGGATAACGGCCTTGTGGCGCGCGATCGCTATGCGCTGCGGCAGCTTACGCTCCTGCTGGCCCTTGCCGCTTTCTTCTGCGCCAATGAGGCGTGGCTGCGCCGGCTTGATCAGGCCCTGCTGCCCAACTTCTCCGGTATCGAAGACACGGACCAGATCACGGTCGAGGCCTGGATCACGCCGCCGGATTATACGGGCCTGCCGCCGGTCAGCCTTAGCCTTGCTCAACATGGCAAGGGCGCCGAAACACTCAAGGTGCCGATGGGATCGCGCCTGCTGGTCCAGTCGCAAGGTCTGCCCACCAGCGGGTTGGGCGGCCCTGCCACCCTTGTCGCCAATGACGAGAAACAGACCTTCGACGTGCTCGACGCCAGCACGCAGCGTTCCGAAACGACGCTGTCCAAGGGCGGATCGATCGGCGTTCAGTCGGGCCTGTCGACTGTGGTCGAATGGCCAGTCGCGATCGTCCCGGACATGGCGCCCAAGGCCGAGTTCGGCGGCAATCCGGGCGTCACCGATCGCGGCGTGCTGCGTCTCGGCTACAGCGCCCGCGACGATTATGGCGTCACCGATCTCCGCCTGGTGATGAGCCGCGGCAAGGAGGATTTCGAGTTCAAGCTGCCGCTCGGCCAGCCGACCATCGGCAGTGATGGATATCGCGTGGCGCAAGGCGGCAGCTTCCAGGACTTCACGGCCCATCGCTGGGCCGGGCTCGATGTGGAATTGCGGCTGGTGGCGCGGGATGCCATGGGGCAGATCGGCGCCTCGGCACCGCTCGCCCTTACTTTGCCGGAGCGGAAATTCTATCACCCTGTCGCCCGGGCCATCATCGAACTCCGGAAGCGGTTGGCCAGCGATTGGCAATTCCACAATTCCGTCTCGCGCGAGCTCGACATCCTGAAGGCTCAGCCGGAGACCTATGAAGATCGTATCGCCGCCTTCATGGGCATGGACTTTGCCGCCCGTCGCCTCCGTGCCGAGGAATTCGCGCCATCAGATATGCCGCCAGTCCTGCAGCTGATGTGGGATATTGCGGTCGATCTTGAAGATGGCGGCACGTCCCTGGCATTGAGCGAATTCCGTCGCCTGCAGCAGGCCCTGCAGGACGCGCTCGATCGCGGTGCTTCGGACGAAGAAGTCGAGCGGCTGATGAACCAACTGCAGGAAGCGATGAACCGCTACATGCAGGATCTGCAACAGCAATTGCAGCGCGCCATGGAAAGCGGGCAGCAGATGCGTCAGCTTTCGCCCAATGGGCTCAAGCTCTCGCAGAACGATCTCAATCGCATGCTCAATGACGCGCGCAACATGGCGCGGGCGGGGGCCAAGGATTCCGCCAAGCAGATGCTCGACCAGCTGCAGAAGCTGATGGAGAACCTGCAGGCCGGCGTCCCCTCGACCATGAGCGCCGAAGGTCGCGCGCAGCAGGAGCTCAACAGCGAACTCGGCCGCTTGATGCAACGCCAGCAGAAGCTGCTTGAGGAAAGCTATAACGCCCAGCGCGGCCAGCAACCCGGCGAGGAAGGCATGGGTGAGGGCGAAATGGGGCAGGGCCAGCAACAGGGCGAGGGCATGCCCGGCGATGGCGGCAATGGGCAGGCGGCCGGCTCCGGCGCCATGGGACAGGAGCAGCTCCGCCGCGATCTCGGCAATCTCATGCAGCGTTTCAGCAACATGCTGGGCGATTTGCCCGGCGGTCTTGGCGAGGCCGAGCAATATATGCGCGGTGCCGTCGACAATTTGAAGAACCAGGATTTCCCCAATGCTGCCGAGAACCAGAACAACGCGCTCAACCAGCTGCAGCAGGGTTTGCAGGCTGCACAGGAGATGATGCAGCGACAGGCAGGCCAGGTTCCCGGTCGCGGCAATCGCGCCAAAATGGATCCATTGGGGCGCCCGACGGATGAGGATGGCCCTGGCGGCAACCCCATCGACAGTTCGAACATGGATCTTGGCGTCGACAAGGAACCGGCGCAAAAGGCACGCGAGATCTTCGAAGAACTGCGCCAACGCCGCAACGACCCCAACCGTCCCAAGCAGGAACGAGACTATCTCGACCGCCTGCTGAAGCAGTTCTGATATCGGCTTGCCGGCCGTTTCTTGAAAAAGGTCAGTTGACCCGCTGGCCGGAGAGCGCTGCGTCGACGGCGTTGCAGATCTGCTGCAGGCTGAAGGGCTTGGTGATGATGTCGGTGATCGGGCCCTGCTGGCTGCGCACGCCATCGGCGCGTTCGCGGGCTTCGGCAAAGCCCGTCATCATCAGCACGGTCATACGCGGGTTGATGCGGGCGGCGGTTTCGGCCAAGGCGAGGCCGTCGAGCCCGGGCATGACGATATCGGTCAGCATCAGATCGTAGGTCTGGGCCTTCAGCGCATTGATCGCCGCTTCGCCGTCGCCGACCGCAGTTACTTCATGTCCGCGATGGGTAAGCGCCCGGGTGACGAAAGCGCGGACGGATTCATCATCTTCAGCCAACAGGATAGCGGACACAGTATTTTCAGCCCTTCTGACTCTGTACGAAGCCGTGCGTGCAGACATGACCGACATCAACTCACCAATTCTCTCTGACCGCTTTCGGGCATCGCATCGTCGGGGCGTAGGCTGGCGGGGGCCTTTGGCCGGCCCGGATCCAGTCGCGCTACAACAATGCCTCCCGTCCTTCGTTCCAAAAGGCCGATTCAAGACCGGCGAATCGGACAAAGGAACCAGTGGCGGTCCAACGATTCCAAGGTAAGCCTAAGCCGAAACCGTTAATTTTTGGTGAGACAGCCGCGGTGCTAAACAATATACCGACAGCAGATCGTGGCGGATTTGTGGCATTTTTTCAGATAGATAGGCAAGAGAGCCCAGGCGCACGGCAACGTGAAGGGTGGGCGTTTCGCCGCAGGCCCCTTCACTATTGAGCGATCACCTTGATCCACATGGTCTTGGTGCCCTTGGGGAGAGAATCGAAAAATATCCGAAACCGGATGGTTTCGCCCGGTTCGATGCTCTCCTGCTCCAGACGGAAAATCTTCCAGTCACCGATTTCCTTGCCGTTGCCGTCATAGGTAATGGCGGCGAGCGGCGGTAACTGGACCGGGAATTCGGATTCGTTAAAGAGGTCGGCCTCGACTGCCCAAACGGCTTTGCCGCCGGCCTCGTTGCGCTTATTTACAACGAGATTGGCGGCCTTGAGATCATCCGCCGGGCTGCTGGTCGAGATGCCCATCAGGCTGTAGACCATGTCGAGCGCCGGCACGGCCCGGGCAATCTCCGCCCGGAAATAGAAGACGACCCCCAGGCCCAGAACCATGCCGGCCAGCACTATGTAGATGGGATGCAGCCGGAAACGGCGCTTGGGCATCATCGGCCGCAATTTTGGCGGGACGGTGATGGGCCCGGTCGGCCGCTGCGGCGAGCGCGGCCGGGGCGGCGCCGAGGGAATCTCGACAGCTGGTGCCTCCGCTTCCCCCGCGGTAGATGCCGGGTCCGCCAGTGGCGGCACTTCGGGGACGGATGGGGCAGTCTCTGGAACGGTGGGTTCGGCGGTCAGCGCGATCTCGGCGGGCGTTCCTTCCGGGTTCTCGAGCTTGGGCGGCAGCTGCTTCCACTTATGGCCACATTTTGCGCAACGCACATTGCGCCCCGCATCACCGAGGAGTGCTGCATCCAACGAGAACCTGGTAGCGCAAGCCGGGCAGGAAACAATCACTGATTCGTCCGCTCGATCGATATCCCCTGAAACGTTTATAGGTCGCGACCGCGCGGGGGACAAGTCCGGCACCGCCTGCAACGCTGACAAGGCGCTGAAAAATCATCCTTCTTTGCCCGAGTCGCACATGCCTCATCAGCTTTACGAAGGCGAAGCCGCTATGCCATCTTAACGCCGCCGGGGCCTTGGCGCGCGGCGCAGATTACCAAGGCGTCCTGCCGGTAGAAGTCACCGGCGGCGGGTCGCCGGTCAGCTGGGATGTAGGCACGTGGTTTTATTCGATCAGGTCTCGGTGCAGTACGACACCGGGCCGCAGATCCTCAAGGATATCAGCTTTACCCTGGCGCCAGGCTCGTTCCATTTCCTGGTCGGGCGCTCCGGCGCCGGCAAATCGTCGCTGCTGAAGCTGATGTATCTGGGGCTGCGTCCCAGTTCCGGCGTGGTCAATCTCTTTGGCCGCGATGTCGCCACGCTGAGCCGTGCCGACTTTCCGGCCATCCGGCGCCGGGTGGGCGTGGTGTTCCAGGATTTCCGCCTGATCGAGCATTTGTCGGCCCTCGACAATGTCGCCTTGCCCTTGCGTGTCGCCGGCGTGCGCGAAGCCGACATCCGGCGCCATTGCAGCGAGCTTCTGAGCTGGGTGGGCCTCGCCGATCATCTCAATGCGCTGCCGGCGACTTTGTCGGGCGGGCAGCAGCAGCGCGTTGCCATCGCCCGCGCCGTCATCGCCCGGCCCAATCTGCTGCTGGCCGACGAACCCACGGGCAATGTCGATGACGTGATTGGCCTCAGGCTCATGTATCTCTTCGAAGAGCTCAACAAGCTGGGGACCACGGTCGTCGTCGCGACCCATAACGATGCGCTGGTCAGCCGCTTCACGCACCGCCAATTGCGCCTGGAGCAAAGCAGCGTGCGCGTTTTCGATCCGGCGGGCGTTGCCATGGGCCAGAATAATGTCGGGGGTAGTGTCGGCGGCAATTTCGGCGCGGGAGTGGCCTGATGCTGGGCTTGCGCACGGATCTGCCGCTCGACCGCGACGCTGCGGCAAGGTTTCTGCCCTGGATTCTTGGCTTCATGGTCTATCTGGCGGCACTCGCCGTGGGCAGTGCCTTGGTGGTCGATCGCCTGTCGGATCACTGGCAGAGCGGCCTGACCGGTAACCTCACCGTCGAGGTGCCGTTCACCGACGATATCGGCGTCACCGAGCGCTCTGAAATCCTCGACAAGGTCATCGACCTCCTCAGTGCTACGCCGGGCGTTGCCGGGACAACGTTGCTCGACGACCGGGAGATCGCGCATCTGCTGGAGCCGTGGCTCGGGCCGGAGGCAAGCGAGCTCGACATTCCGCTCCCCGCCATGATCGCCGTCACCTTGCGCGAGAGTGCGGCTCTTGATCAGGAACAGCTGCAGCGCGACCTCACCGCCATCCAGCCCGGCGCCAAGGTCGACACGCATGCGGACTGGATCGCCGATGCCCTCGATTTCCTGCGCGGGTTGAAGCTGCTTGCGGCCCTGCTGACCGGCGTGGTCTTGACGGCGACCGCGCTCACCATCGTCTTCGTGACGCGGACCGGCCTGTCCATTCATCGCAGCGTGATCGAGATCGTGCATTTGATCGGCGCACCCGATGCCTATATCGCCGGCCAATTCCAGGCCCAGTCTCTGCGTCTGGGGCTGCTGGGCGGCATCGTCGGTACTCTGCTGGCAGCCGGCACCATCGTCGGCGCCGATTGGCTGCTGCAATCGGCCGGTTCATTGGGCGGCGAATCCGAGATCGGCATGGCTGACCTTGCCCTCGATCTGCAGCTCTTGCCCTGGCAATGGGGTATCCTGGCTCTGCTGCCCGTCGCCACGGCAATTATCGCCATGATGACAGCACGCTGGACCGTTTTGCGCTCGCTGGCGCGCTTCATCTGAACCTGCTAGATAAGGCCCGCCATGGGGGTGAACCGCATCAATTTCCGCGATCCGCAAGCACAGCGTGAAGGGCTGGGGCGCAAGCTCATCCACCTTTTACTGCTGGCGGCGTTTCTGTGGCTGGTCGGTTTCATGGGCTTCATCGGCTTCATCCCGCGCGAGGTGCGCGACGCCACGACCAAGACTGATGCCATCGTCGTCCTCACGGGCGGCGGCGATCGTTTGGCGGAAGGCTTCCGGCAGCTCGATGCCGGCCTATCCCCGCGCATGCTGATTACCGGCGTTGCGCAAGGTGTTTCGCTGCAACAGGTCATCGACGGCATGAGCAGCGACAAGAGCGTGGTGCCGTCACCCGAAAACCTCGCCTGCTGCGTCACACTGGGTTACGAGGCTGGCAACACGGTCGGCAACGCAGCCGAAGCGGCGATCTGGGTGCGCGACAACAAGATCGCCTCCATCCGCCTCGTCACCGCCAATTATCACATGAAGCGCAGCCAGCTCGAATTCCATCGCGCGCTGCCTGGTATCACCATCATCCCGCATCCGGTCTTTCCCCGGGAAGTGCAGGACAATTGGTGGTTCGTGAAGCCGCGCATTCTCATTCTGCTGGCTGGCGAGTACCACAAGTTTGTCGGTGCCTGGAGCCGCGGTGTGCTGCAGGATTGCAAGCTCTGGCTTGGTGGCGATCACATGACGCCGGATTGGTGGCCCGATTGGGCGAATTTCGACTGGGTAAACTTCGACTGGGCAAACTTCGACTGGCCGGATATGCATCTGCCGGATTGGAAATGGCCTGACTGGCTGCCCAGGCCTTGGTCGAGCAATCCATGACAGCTTTCCGCGCCCTCGCCTTCAATGTCCTCTATCTGCTGTGGACGACGGCGATGCACATCATCTGCCTGCCGCTTCTGGCAGCGCCGGCACCCGCGATCCTCGCTGCGGCGCGTTTCTGGATCGGCGGATCGCTCTGGCTGCTGAAGGTCTGCGTCGGCCTCAAGGCGCGTGAGGTCGGCACCGAGAACCTGCCCCACCAGCCGGTGCTTTTTGCCGTCAAACATCAATCGGCGTGGGAGACGCTCTATCTCTCGAAGCGTCTCAATAACCCCGCTTTCATCCTGAAGAAGGAATTGCTGCTGATCCCGGTCTTCGGCTGGTTCCTGGCCCGCAGCGGCATGATCGCCATCGATCGCAGCGGCAAGGCGGCGGCTCTCAAAAAGATGGTGGCCGATGCCAAGGCGACCTTCGCCAAGGGGCGCCCGGTCGTGATCTTCCCGGAAGGCACGCGCGTTGCCCCCGGCGCCAGCAAACCCTATCAACCCGGCATCGCGGCGCTCTACGCGCAGCTCGGTGTGCCGGTCGTCCCGGTGGCGCTCAATTCCGGCATCTTCTGGGGCCGCAAGGCTGTGCTGAAGAAGCCGGGCACGATCACCATCGAATATCTCCCCGCCATCCAGCCGGGCCTCGACCGCAAGACCTTCATGCGCGAGCTGGAAGCGCGGATCGAAACCGCGTCGAAGCGGCTCGCCCAAGGCTAAGCCTTCCTTATCAACTGTCGCGATCAGGCAATATCACTGTGTTCGGCCTCGTCGAGAGGCGTCGAGGCGACGGCAAGGTGACGTTTCCAAGGTCGCTTACGGAACGATGAGGGATTTGAGCGCGTAGCGATCGGCGATCCGGGCGAAAGTGCCGTCCGATTGAATCTGCTTGAGGGCGGCGTTCAGTCGATCGACGAGTTGAAGATTGTCTTTCTGCACGGCGATCGCTGCAATCGTGGCAGCATCGTCAGTGGCAATCGGCTTGCCGTAGGTCGCCAATCCAGTCAGATGCTGCGTGGCCATGGCAGCGATCGGCGCGTCTTCCAGCGCCAGATCGGCCTCTGCCTTCAAAATAGCAACAGCCCAATCTTCGCCGAGCTCGCGCGTCTGGATGTCGGCATCAGGAAAGGTCTGGCGGGCATAGGCTTCTGCCTTGGTGCCGCTCATTACCAGCAGGCGCTTATTTTTCGCGGCATCTGATTGTACGGCGCCGTTACCATCGACGGCCAAATCCAATCCCTTGAGGCCAATCAGCTGAAGCGGTGTTCGGTAATACGGATTGGTGAAGGCAATATACTGCTTGCGGGATTCTGTCGGCATCATAGACGCGACGATCATGTCGACGTCATGATTCTGGAGTGCTGCAATGAACGTGTCCCAGGGGATCGTCGAGATATCGCAACGCGCCTGCAACCTTGCGCATAGCTCCTTGGCCATGTCGACGTTAAAGCCGGTCAAGGCGCCACTTCCGTCGAGATAACTGAAGGGCGGGAAATTTCCTTCCGTTGCCACCCGCAGGACCTTCGGCGTTGCAGGTGTCGCGAATGCAGCGGGCGCGGTGGGTGCCGATTTCTCGCAGGCGATCAAGCTCAGCGATAGCAGAACAAGGACACAGAAACGTTGCACCATGCGTTACCCTTTCAGCGCTGATCGAGCTTGAATTCGATGCGCCGGTTCTTGTTGTAGGCTTCGTCATTGTCCGCCGGGTCGAGTGGGCGGAACTCCGCATAGCCGGCCGTCACCATGCGTTCGGCGGGGAGGCCGCGGCTGATGAGGTATTTGGCGACGGCGACGGCGCGCGCGGTTGAGAGTTCCCAGTTGGAGGGGAACTGTGCCGTGGCGATCGGGCGCCTGTCGGTATGGCCGTCAATGCGCAGCACCCAGTCGAGATCCTTGGGGATGTCCATGGATAGCAGGATGAGTGTCGTGGCGAGATCGTCGAGCTGCGATTTGCCGGCATCGCCCAGCACCGCTGAACCGCTGTCGAACAGCACTTCCGACTGGAAGACGAAACGGTCGCCGACGATGCGGATGTCCTTGCGATCACCCAGCACTTCGCGCAGGCGGCCGAAGAATTCGGAACGGTAACGCGCCAACTCCTCGACCTTCGACGCCAGGGCCGCGTTGAGGCGGTTGCCGAGATCGACGATCTGGACTTCCTGGTCCTTGGCTTTCTTCTCCGAGGCGTCGAGGGCCTGGGTGATGCGCGAGAGTTCCTCGCGCAGCGCCAGCATCTGCTTGTTCAGCAGCTCGACCTGCATCTGCGCTTCGTCGGTGATCTTCTTCTTTTCGGCATCGTTGCCGAGGATCTTCTGCTGCAGATCGTCCTTGAGGCTTTCCAGGGCCGCGATGTCGGAGAGCAGGGCGGTGATGCGCTGGCGATCGGCATCGATCGTCTCAAAGGCGTCTTTGAGCTTCTTTGCCTGGTCCTCGCTGACGGCGGCCTGGCGGTTGGCGGCATCGCGCTCGCCGATAACGACATTGAGTTGGTTCTTGAGCTCGTCACGTTCGGCGGTGGAACTGGAGAGCTCGATCGACATCTGCGAGAGCTGGCTTTTGAGATCCTCGGCGTTCTTCTTTTCCATCGC
Organism: Pseudomonadota bacterium; assembly: GCA_016183985.1. Taxonomy (GTDB): domain Bacteria; phylum Pseudomonadota; class Alphaproteobacteria; order Dongiales; family Dongiaceae; genus Dongia. Next base: position 137,898 of record JACPDN010000002.1, read on the forward strand.
CAGCATATTGGCGATCTCGGAAATCTGCGCGTTGAGCTTGGCGAGGGCATCATCCTTGCCGGAAAGGGCGAGGCTCAGGAACATCTGCGAGGTGACGAACACCATGAGGACGAAGACGATGACCATCAGCAAGGTCGACAGCACGTCGACATAGCCTGGCCAGGCCTCCATCGGGCGCTGGCGGCGGCGTCCACCGGCAGCCATGGATCAGCGCTCCGTGCCGGCGGCGACAGCGATGGTGCGGGCCAGCAGCTTGATCTCGGCGCGCAGTTCCTGGACCGATTGGTTGCGCCCTTGCGCCAGTTCCTCAGAGAGGCGCGCCAGATGCGCATCGAGGTTGCGCAGATGGTTGCGGCTGTTGGCATCAATGCCGAAGCCGCCGGCTGCTGCAAGCTCGGCCAGGCGTGCCGTTACCTGCTGCTGGCTGCGCATCTGGTCGTTGAGCACGGCAAGCTGGTCGGCCAACTGCTTGAAGCCGCCGGCCGAGACACCACGGCCTTCTTCGCCCCGCTGCAGGACTCGCTGCAACTCGCCGATGCTTTCCGCATTCTGCTCGAGCAGGGCCTGGATATAGGCCGGGATCGGCTGGTCGCCCATTTCCGCAAAACCGCCGACACCGCCGGAGGAAAGGCGGGCATGGCCGGAGAGCCAGTCTTCCAGCTCGTTGAAGAAGCGGTTCTGCGCCTGGCCTGCCTGCAATTCCAGGAAGCCGATGATGAGCGAGCCGGTGAGGCCGAAAAGCGACGACGAGAACGCAATGCCCATGCCGGCCAACGGCTTGGCGAGGCTTTGCTTCAGCGTGTCGAACATCACCGTCGGATCTTGGCCACCCGTCACCTGCAAATCGGTGATGGCGTCGGCAACACCCTTCACGGTTCCCAAAAGACCCCAAAAAGTTCCGAGGAGACCGAGGAAGATGAGGAGCGAGGTGACGTAGCGGCTGATCTCGCGGTTGTCGTCGAGGCGGGACTGCACGCCATCAAGGACCGAGCGCAGGGAGCTTGCGTTGATATTGAGCCGCCCGGTCTTGTCCTTGAGCATCGCCGCCAAGGGGGCGAGGAGACGCGGTTGGGTGTAGCTTTGGGCAAAGCCGCCGGTGCGGAAGTCCTCGATCCAGGCGATATCGGCGTAAAGCCGCACCACCTGCCAGATCGTGAACAGGATGCCGAGCAGCAGCACCGCCATGATGCCGGTGTTGAGGATCGGGTTGTGGGAATAGGCGACGGAGATCGGATCCCACAGCAAGACCGTGATGCCGATCGCCGCCAGAAGCGCAATCAGCATCCACAGCAATTGCCAGATCGGGCGGCTCATAATGGCCCCCTTCTTGTCAATGTTGGCGGCGAAACGGCGGTCTTGCTCACGCGCCTTTAGCCGGCGCTGGGAACGATGTCGACACGGTCGGCCGGGCCGCCTTCGGATTTGGTGCCAAGGGCGCGAACGTCGATGCGGTTCGACCGCACGCCCTTGCCGATCAGGTATTTGCGCACTTCGAGGCCGCGGGCCAATGCCTTGCGGCGGGCCTGGCTCTCGGCATCGGGTGTGCCGCTGCTATAAGCCAAGACCTGGACCTTGAGATTCGTGTCGTCGGCCATCTTCTGTGCCAATGCGTCGAGATCGGCGGTCGCCCCCTGCGGCAGGTCATCGCTGCCGGCATCGAAGACGATGCGGGCACCGCCCGCGGGCGCGCCGGTGCCGGCATTGGTATCAGCCGGTGCTTCGGCGCTGGCAACCTGATCGGCCGGCGCTTCGGCGGCGGACGTCGCTTCCGACGTTGCCTCGGCCGAACTGGTGGCTTCGGCCGAGCTGGTTGCTTCAGTGGCGGCCGGCGCTGCCGCGGCAACGGCCGAGGCCGGCGCGTTCTCGGCTGGCGACGGCACGCTGGCCGGTACCGCTTCCGGCTCGGCCGGCGGCGTCGGGGCCGGAACCGGTTCGGCGGCAGCGGGTGCTGGCTCGGCAGCAGGCACCGCAGTGGAGGTCGCAGATTGGGTCGGGGTCGAAGGGGCGGGCGCCGGTGTCGATTCCAGCACGGCCTCGGCGGCGGCCACCTGAGCGGCGGCGCCTTCTTCATTCGCGGTCGGGGTCGAAGCCGGCGCGGCCGCAGCCTTCTTTTTCTTGCGCTTCTTCTTCGTCGGTTGGGCGTCGGTCATCTTCTGCGCGCCCGGGACGTTCAGATAGCTCTGCGGATAGCCGTTGGCGGTCGGCGTGCTGATGGGCAAGCCGGCACCGTTGCCGAGCGCAAAAGCCGGATTGGCGTAGGGTGCCACAAACGGGGTTGTGGTCGGCACGGAGGCGTAACCGTAAACCGGCTGCGCACCGTAAGCAGGCGCCACCTGGCCGTAAGCCGGCTGCCCGTAGGGTGTGAAAACGGATTTCGGCGCGGCATTGAGGCGCGACGTGGGGGCCGTATAGCCATAGGGTTGGAAGCCGCCCGGTACGGCGGGGCTGGCCGGTGCCCCGTAAGGGGCGAGGGCGCCATAATTAACGCTAACCGGTGCCGAGGCCGCTTGCGGCAGGTAATAGGCCTGCTGGGCCTGGGCTGTCGGGCTCAGGTAAAGGCAACCGGCCGTCGCCATGCCGGCCAGGACGAGGCGGGCGAGGGTGCTGGTGGAAACGAATTTCGTGGGGAGTTCAGTGCCGCAGTTCGATTCTTTTGCCTGCTTGCTCATTTCCGCCTGCCGCTCTCAAAAAAGGATGCAATTTGGCCAGGACTATAACCGATCCGATTTTGTCCCTACAACCGGCACTTTGCATAAGCAGGATAAGTATTTAGCGGATAAATGACGCCCCGCCCCGCCCATGGCGGGGCGAAGTGGCCCGACTCAGTGGCCGACGAGGTTCTGAATCGGGGCGTGCAGCGTGTTGTTGGTGGCAAGGATTTCGCCCAAGGCGAGGTCGACGGGTTTGCCCTTCAAATCGCTGATATAGCCGCCGGCTTCCTTGACCAGCAGCAGGCCTGCCGCGATGTCCCAAGGGGAGAGGAATTCCTCCCAGAAGCCCTCATAGCGACCGCAGGCCACATAAGCGAGATCGAGGGCCGCGGCGCCAAAGCGGCGGATGCCGGCCGTCTCGCGCATCGCCTTTTCGATCTGGCGCTGGAAGCGATCGATATGACCATGGCCCCGGAACGGGATGCCGGTCGAGAGCAGGCTCTCATTGAGGTTCTTGCGGCCGGAAACGCGGATGCGGCGGTCATTGAGGAACGCGCCGGCACCCTTCTCGGCGTAGAAGAGCTCGTCCTTGATCGGGTCGAAGACGACGCCTGCGGTGATCTCGCCCTTCACCTCGAGCGCGATCGAGATGCAGAAATGCGGGATGCCGTGCAGGAAGTTCGAGGTGCCGTCGAGCGGATCGACGATCCAGCGGCTCTCAGCATCGGCCCCGGCTTCTTCGCCGCTCTCTTCCATCAGGAAACCAAAATTGGGACGGCCCTTCTTCAGTTCTTCCTTGATCAGCTTTTCCGCCTTGTGATCGGCCGTGCTGACGAAATCCGCCGGGCCCTTCTGCGACACCTGCAGCTGTTCGACCTCGCCGAAATCGCGGCGCAAGGACCTTGCGGCCTTATCGGCCGCCTTGCACATGACATTGATGAGGGCAGAGCGGATGGCCATGTGTCAGATCAGTCCTTCGCCCGTTCCATGTATTCGGAATCGGCGGTGCGGACCACGATCTTGGTCCCCGAGCCGACATGCGGCGGAACCATCACGCGGACACCGTTCTCGAGCACAGCCGGCTTGTAGGAGGATGAGGCCGTCTGGCCCTTCACCACGGCATCCGCCTCGACGATGAGGCAGACGACAGTTTCGGGGAGGGTCACGGAGATCGGCGAGCCTTCATAGCTTTCGACCGTCACCACCATGCCTTCGGTGAGATACACCGCCGGCTCGCCGATCATGTCGGCATTCAGCGTCAGCTGCTCGAAGGTGTTGCTGTCCATGAAGGTGTAGTCGTCGCCTGCGGAGAACAGGAACTGGTACTCATGCTCGTCGAGGCGGACGCGGTCGACGATATCGGCCGAGCGGAAGCGCTCGTTGAGCTTCGTGCCGTCGCGGATGTCCTTCAACTCGACCTGCAGGAAGGCGCCGCCCTTGCCCGGCTTCACATGCTGGGTCTTCACGGCGCGCCAGAGGCGGCCCTGGTGTTCGATGATGTTGCCCGGGCGAATGGCATTGCCGTTGATCTTCATGGCGTCAACCTGATCAGTCTTTTGAAATGTTTGTCTGGGAAAGCGCGCGGTTTCTAGCAGGAAGCCTTGGGATAGTAAACCAGGCGCGGCGGTGGCCTCTATCTGGCTGATCGATAACGGTTTTACGCCTTGCCAAGATTCTGGAGCCGTTCGATCCACTCCTCGATCGAGGGATGGTCGGCAAAGGGAGCGTTGGGTTTGCTGGCAAATTCCTTCACCGGATTGACGATGAAGATGTGCTGGATGGCGCGGTTGCCGATCTCCGGGCCCATGGCATGGCCGGCGAGGGCGCTCCGGGCGCCCGCCAGGAACGCGCGCTGCCGGGAGGCGGCAAAACCCGCTTTAGCGGCAATTAGGGGCAATCAGTGATCATATACCGATTCGTGGCCTCGGCATTGCTGGTGGTTGCGCGTATGGGGCGGGTGGGTTGTGTCAGGTAAGATGCCTCGCACACTATATCTAGCTGAAAAATAACAAAATTCCGGCAATCGTTCTCTTTTCGATCTAAATCCTTTACAGTTGGAACAAAGGATGTACATATAGCCTCATTCGGCGCCGAATTGTCACTGCTCCGGTGCTGTGATCTAAGGTGGGAGAGACGCTTATGTCGCAGAACGTTGTGCGGATTACGGACAGGGACGGCAAGGACAATATGGATAAGAACAAGGCATTGGATGCGGCGCTGTCGCAGATCGAGCGCGCCTTCGGCAAGGGCTCGATCATGCGCCTGGGCTCCAACGAGCAGGCGGTTGAAACCGAAGTCGTTTCAACAGGTTCGCTGGGTCTGGATATCGCGCTTGGCATCGGCGGCCTGCCGCGCGGCCGTATCGTCGAGATCTATGGGCCGGAAAGCTCTGGTAAGACGACTCTCGCCCTTCAGGTTTGCGCCGAAGCCCAGAAGGCTGGCGGCACCTGCGCTTATGTCGATGCCGAACACGCGCTCGACCCCTCTTATGCGACCAAGCTCGGCGTCAATGTCGGCGACCTCCTGGTGTCGCAGCCCGATGCCGGTGAACAAGCCCTCGAAATCGCCGATACGCTGGTGCGCTCCGGCGCCATCGACATCCTGGTCATCGATTCTGTGGCGGCCCTGGTGCCGCGCGCCGAACTTGAAGGCGAAATGGGCGACAGCCATGTCGGTCTCCATGCCCGTTTGATGAGCCAGGCGTTGCGCAAGCTCACCGGCTCGATCAGCCGCTCCAAGACGATGGTCATCTTCATCAACCAGATCCGCATGAAGATCGGCGTCATGTTCGGCAATCCGGAAACGACCACCGGCGGCAATGCACTCAAATTCTATGCGTCGGTCCGCCTGGATATCCGCCGCATCGGCGCGATCAAGGACAAGGAAACCGTGGTCGGAAACCAGACCAAGGTGAAGGTGGTCAAGAACAAGCTGGCGCCGCCGTTCCGTGTCGTCGAATTCGACATCATGTATGGCGAAGGCATCTCCAAGATGGGCGAACTCATCGATCTCGGCGTCGCCGCCGGGGTGGTGGAAAAATCCGGTGCCTGGTTCTCCTATAGCGGCCAACGCATCGGCCAGGGCCGCGAGAATGCCAAGACCTTCCTGCGCGAGAATGGCGCGATGGCCAAGGAAATCGAGCAGAAGATCCGCGCCAATGCGGGTCTCGTTGCTGGCGCCATGATGGATGCCGGTGGCGAAAAGGACACTTCCGAGGATTAAGACTTTCGCACCGCGTTAGATCGCGGTGCTCATGCTTCTCTCCGGCAAACGCGCCGATCCGGGTTCACGCCCAGGTCCGGCGCGTTTCGTCGTTTTGAGAGATCGCTACAGAAAATGTAGCGGGCTATCATTTCATCGATTTCCTCTTACCTGCACAACAATGTCCAAGTTCGATGCAGCCGATCTCCGAAAGCGAGGTGGGTCGCGTGATCCTGCGCACAAATCGGCAGTGGCAGCGGTTCGACGCTCTTGCCGCAAGCCGCTGCCATCCCACGTCACCAGCGCTCGTCAATCCTGACGGTACACCTTCACAGGAGGTTTCCATGGATTCGATCGCTCCCCGTCTCAAGAAGATTGCCAAGTCCCGCGCCGATCATCAGATCACCCAACAGCGTTTTGCCGGGCCGTCCGTGCGCACCACGCAGAAGGCCACGGCCAAATTACTGACCAAAGCCATCCCCGATCTTGGCAACCAGGCAAAATCCTTCGAAAACATCCTCAACAAGCACAAGGCCCAGAGCAATGTGGCGCTGAAAAAGGCGCGGCAAGCGGCGATCAAGGATTCGCGCGGGCAGAAGGCCGCGCTGGCAGCCCTCATCGCCCGCAAGGCGAAGGCCTTTGAACTTCTGGCTCAGCCGGTCGTCAACGTGCCGTCGACACAGTATCATCTGCTCAACACGCCGTTCGAAATCAGCAGTTCCGCCGGCATGCCGCTGAGCAGTTCCTCCATCGTACCGTCCAGCAGCTTTGCCAAGTTCACATTGCATGTTTCCGACGGATATGATGGCTTGAACACTGCAAGCTTCAAATATGTCTGGGTCAATCCGTTCGATAGATATGTGGTCGTCAATGTGCACGGCTATATCGTGTTCCGCGGCCATTGCTATTGGGGTGCTGACGGTGGCTTCTTCGGCGGGGATCGCTATGTGCGTCTCCAGATCGACGGCAAGCTGGAGTTGTTCGACTGGTCCAACCCCGATCCGATCAGCATACCTGTAGCAGCGAGCTATCAATCGGCCAATGTGCTGACGGCCGAGGAGGATCAGGGCGGGTGGTGGGATGTTGGCGCCGTCGGTGCGCAGGATATCTTCCGCGGCTACGACCTCTCTCACGAACTGCTGGTCGTGCCGCCACGCGCGACCATGGGTTTCGTGATGACGGCGGCCATCGATTGCAAGACTGGCGACGATAGCGGCCTTGTCGATATCGACTTTGCCAGCGGCAATTTCCAGGTATCGAGCCCGGCCGTGCTGTTGGCGATCGTGAGCTAAAGGGCCCGGTTACAGAAACGCCTGCGGAGAATCCCAGTCGGCGCGGCGGCATGCTAAGGTGCCCGGCATGACAGCCGCGCCGACCGAACCATTGCAGATTCCGGCCATCCTTCTCGCTGGCGGAAAGGCCTCCCGTATGGGCGGCGGCGACAAATGCCTGCGCCTGCTGGCGGGCCGGCCGCTTCTCAATCACGTCATTCAGCGCCTGAAACCCCAGGTGCGCGAGATGGTGATCAATGCCAATGGCGATTTCAGCCGATTTGCCAAATTCGGCCTCGCCGTCGTGCCGGACGAAGTCGGCGGTCAGCCCGGCCCGCTCGCCGGCATTCTCGCCGGCCTCGATTGGGCGGCGGTCCAAAGGCCGGGGCTTGAATGCATCTTAAGCGTTTCGACGGACTGCCCCTTCTTGCCGCTCGATCTCGTGGCACGGCTGAAAGAGGCATTGCAAGGTGGCGCCCAGATCGCCATCGCCGCCAGCAATGGCCGGCCCCATCCCGTGATCGGCTTGTGGCGGGTTGCCCTGCGCAAGGATCTGCGCCGGGCGCTGGGCCTGGAAAATCTGCGCAAAGTCGAGGCCTTCTGTGACCGCCATCGCACCAAGACGGTAAACTTCCCTGGCGTCGTGAACCTTCCAGGCGGCGCCGCCGACCCTTTCTTCAATGCCAACACACCCGAAGATATGGCGCTGGCCGAGAGCCTCCTTAAAGCGCCGATCGGCGGGTGACTTTCGTCATCGCCCCAGGGAAATTGCCACAGGGAAATCGCCCCAGGGAAATCGCCTCGGGGAAATCGCCACAGGGAAGACGCCATCGTGATCCATATCCTCGCCATCTCCGCTCATCGCCCGCGCCAGCTTCTTGCCGGTACGACCTTCGCTCTCATCGCGCTGGCCGCGCCACACCTGGCGCGTGCCGAGGAACTGACAGCGGCGGAAAAGAAGATCATCTGCGCCGACCGGCCGACCTGCCAGGTGACGCAGGTGACTGCCGCCGGCAAAGGCGCCAAGGGCGAGAAGCTTCGCGTCGCCGATCTGGTTTTCGGCCTTGCCGACATCCCGGACTATTTCCCGCAGGAAGGCTGCCACTCCACCGAGGAATCGCTCGAGAATATGGACAAGGTGGATGGCGGGCGCGAGATATGGCTGCTGGCAGATGATGCAAGACCTGTGAAGCTGCTGCCGCTCTGCAATGACGGCTATGGCTCGGCGATGATGGGTTATGACGACATCGAGATCGGCGACAACCGTCTCACGCATACGCAGTCGGGCGGATCGGCCTGGCGCTGGGACACGGCAACAACCTTTCAACTATCGCCACTCGCCCTCGTCGGTGAAAGCAATTGCTCCTATCACAACGCGGCACCTGAGACCGGTGAGTTGACGGTGGTCGACCGCCGCACACTGGAAGCGCGCGCCTATGCGCCGGCGCCGCGCAAGGATTGGTCGGAAGCGGAGATCGGCTGCCCGGTCGTGACCCCCGATTTCGCCAAGCCGCTCGACCCGCAGCCCGAGGCCGATGTCGTGGCGGGCTATGCCGTGCCGATGCCTTTCGATGTCGATCCGTCGCCGCTTCCGGAAGGAACGACGCTCGGTACTTGCGGCCTGGTCGTGAGAAGCGATGGCAGCAAAGGTTTCCTGATCTATGGCAAAGCTGCGGCCACAAGCGACGCCGCCGAAATGCGGGTCATCGCCGAGACCGGCAAGTCGCTTCTCATTCAGGTCCGCGATCCGCTGGCGGTAGCCGCGATGAAGGCCGGCGCTGGTGCTTCCTGGATCAAGCAGCCCCATGTCGAAATCTGGACGGCTGCCGAAGGCGCGCTACCGGAGAGTGATTCCGAACAGGTGCCGGAGAAGCAGTATTTCCAGCACGGCATCGGCCTTGATGGCAGTGTCAATGTCGGCGCTGGCAAGCCTGCGGCCCTGCCCAAGGTCGTGAGCTGGCAGGCCAAGGACGAAGAAGGCCGCGATATCACCGTCCTGCGCGTCTCGTGGGAAGACGAAGCGGCCCTGATCTACGGCCTCGGCGTGGTCTATTCGCAGGCTGAAGGCGGCAAGCAGGTGCGTCTCGTTGCCACGGCGCCTATCAAAAAGAACAAGCCCCTGTACTTGCCCGGCATCTGGCACAACAGCCAGGATGAATCCGGCGCGCCCGGCGGTGCCTGCGAGTTCTCAGGCGACAGCCATCAGCTCGATCTCTAACACCCGGCTGCCAAAGGCCTATTGCCAGCCCTATCGTTATGTGGACGGCCCGGCCCAGCGCAGCACGAAGACGCCGCCGCGGAACGGCCGCGAGCCTACGGTGCGGAGACGCACAAGCCAGCCGCTTCAAACCATTGATCCTATTAACTGAGCATTAAGTATCTCGGCGCATGGTTCCCGTTAGCGGACAACGGGGAGAGATCATGTCTGGAGCTTCAAAATCGGGTCGTCTTGGCCTGCGCGCGCGCGTCATGCTGTCGGGCATCGCCGTGCTGCTGGTGGGCATCCTGGGTGCTGGCGGCGTTGCCGCTTGGATGGCCTATGACCAGGCCAAGAGCGACGCTGCTGCCAACCTGAAGGCCATCGCGACCGGCACTGGCCGACAGGTAACCAGCTTCATCCAGTCCGCCGTTGACGTCGCGGAAACCGAAGCGCGATTGATGGAGGGCGCCAAGGCAGGCCAGATGCCGCGCAGCTTCATCAGATCGCTGGCCGTCTCGGTCATTGGCGCGCATCCGGAATTCGTCGGTACCACCGTCGCATTCGAGCCCAACGGCTATGACGACGACGCGCCCTTTGCCGGCAAGAAGCCGGCGACGGATGCCGATGGTAATTATGTTCCTGTCTACGTCGACAGCATGACTAGCGAGGCACCTGAGCAGGATGAAACTGGGCGTTTCGTACCCTATTACTATAACACCTCCGACAAGGGCGTTGCGATCGTTCCGCTCATTATGACGCTCGAGGCAAGCATCCAGGGTTGGTATATCGACCCTCTACAGGCCAAGCGCACCATGCTGACACCGCCCTATATCTATCCGGTCGAGAATGTCGATGTCCTGATGTCGACTATCAGCGTACCGATGATGCATGAGGGCAAGGCTTTCGGCATTGCAACGATCGATATGCCGCTCACCAAGGTGACCGAAACATTGGCAGCAATCAAACCGATGGGCGACGGCCAGGTTCTATTGCTGAGCCATGACGGCCTCTGGGCGGCCAATCCCGATGCGGAGCGTATCGGCCAGCCGATCGGCAAGACCAAAGATGGTGATTTTGCGGGCGAGGCGGATCTGAAGTCGATGTATGAATCCTACCTTGCCGGCAAATCGACCGAGCCGGTGATGCAGATGGATGCCAGCGGTGAGCATTTCGTGGTCTTCGCTCCGATCAGCTTCCGTGGACCCACTGAGGTTTGGACGCTCGTGCTGCAGGTACCGGTGGCGACAGTTCTGAAGGACGCCAATGAACTCATATACACGCTGCTCGTCATTGTAGCGGCGGCCTTAATTCTCGGCGCGCTGATGTTCGCCTGGGTTGGCAACCGCATCGCCAAGCCGATCGTGGCGTTGGCCAAAGTTACCAGCGACGTCGCGCAAGGCAATTTCACCGCCGAGGTGAAGGGCGTCGAGCGTGGTGACGAGATCGGTGAGCTTGCCCGCTCGGTCGAGGTCTTGAAACATGGCCAGCAAGACAAGATGCGGCTCGAGGAAGAGCAGAAACTCGCTGCCGAACGTGCCGAGGTCGAAAAACGCACGGCCATGAAGGCGCTGGCCGATGGCTTCGAGCGGTCCGTGAAGAGCGTCGTCGATAGTGTGACGAGCTCCGCCCAGCAGTTGCAGAAGCATGCGCAGTCGATGTCCGAGGTCGCGGAAGGGGCGACACATCGGATCGGCGAGGCATCGGGTGCTACCGACAATGCCTCCGGCAGCGTCGATGCCGTGGCGGCGGCGGCGGAACAGCTTTCCGCTTCGATCAGCGAGATCAGTCGCCAGGTCGCGAGCTCATCCGACGTTGCCCGTGCCGCGGTGGGCGAAATCGGGCGCGCCAACGATACGATGAAGAATCTGGTCGTCGTCTCGGAACGCATCGGCGAGGTGGTGAAGCTCATCACCGCCATTGCCGAGCAGACCAATCTTCTTGCTCTCAACGCCACCATCGAAGCGGCGCGGGCGGGTGAAGCCGGCAAGGGCTTTGCCGTCGTCGCCAATGAGGTGAAGGCGCTGGCCAGCCAGACCACCAAGGCGACGGAAGGAATCTCGGTCGAAATCCAGGCGATCCAGAGCTCGACGGACAATGTGGCCAAAGCCATGGCCACCGTGACCAGCACGATCGAGCGTATCGACGAAATCTCCAGCTCGATCGCCGCAGCCGTTGAAGAACAATCGGCTGCCACGCGCGAAATCTCGACCAATGCCCAGCAGGCATCGACCGGTACGCAATCGGTGCGTCAGAACATCGATGGTGTGGAGACAGCCGTGCGCTCGGCCAGTGATACCGCCGCAGGGGTATTGAACGCAGCCGAGATGATGGCCGAACAGGCGAAGTCCCTCAACCGCGAGGTCGAAAGCTTCATCGCCGAGGTACGTGCCAGCTAATATGCTGCATCTGCTGCCGAGTAGTCGATCGCTCGGCAGCAGATCGTCGCCAATTATCATTTTCACGATATGGAATCCCCATGCTGACCGCCGGTCGATTGGCAGCCGTTCTGTTCGCGGCGATTATCGCGGGTTGTGCCCATTCCCCGGGCTCGGCCGACGCCTCATCCAACGTTGCCGTTAAAGCTCGCTCTCGCATTCAAGAATCGTTTGAGGCTCGTCTTGCGGTCGTCCAGGGAATTGCCGACAAGGTAGGCCAGTTACGACTTGAGCAGGGCCAGCGAGACGAAATCAGGCCGATTCTGGAGCACGCGCTGCGGCAGAACCGGGACATCGACATCGGCCTGTCTTTGGCACTGGAACCGGATGGATTCGGCGACAAGGACTCTAACTATGTCGGCGACGATCCGGAGAATGATCGCAATGGACGATATGCAGCTTATTTCTTCAGAGAGCCGCAGGACGTGGGAGTGCAAAGCGAAGACATGAGCGCAGCCGGCAGCGGCGATCTTTGGTATTCGCCCACCATGGCGACAAGGACCGCACATTTGCTGTCACCGGGCCTTTACCCCCTTTATGGCAAGGACACCCCGACACTCACCGCAACGGCCCCTTTGATCTATGCTGGGCAGGCGTTCGGCGTCGTTGGGATAGATTTTCGATATGACGACTTGATCGCCGATTTGAACCAGCCCGCACTAAACGATGGCGGCCAAATCTATTTGATCTCGGATAACGACACTTGGGTTATCGCCCCGTTCGGCAGCGATATCGGCTTCGCCATTTCGGATCGTCGCACGGGAAGTGTCGATAGCGATCTGGCGGCAGCCTATGAAGCCTATCGCAAGAGCGACAAATTCGGTGACGGTCCCTGGCGGTCCAAAATCGGCACCGTGAGCAACAAGAACTTGAGCGCTTACTTTGAGCCGCTTCATTTTGCCGGCCAAATCGAAACCTGGACTCTTGTTGTCGTGACCTCGGAAACGGCCCAACCCTGACCAGGCAATCGGTGTCCTGCTCAAAAATCCGCTCGACCGATCCGGGCACCTATCCTAGCCTCCTGCACAATTGTTCAAAATGAGCAGGAGGCGGGAATGGGGGCGGAGCGGATTGCCGTGATCGGCAATGGCATCATCGGGCATGGCGTGACGCAGGTCTTCGCCGCGGCCGGGCATCCGGTGCAGATGATCGGCCGCAACCAGGCGAGCCTTGATGCGGCCTTGGCAAAGATCAAGGCCAGCCTCGATGAGTTCGCGGCCAACGATCTCCTCACCAAAGCGGAAGCGGCAGCCGCGATCGGGCGCATCGCGACCGGCACCAGGCTCGAGGCGGCACGCGATTGCGCCATGGTCATTGAAGCCGTCACCGAGGATATTCCGCTGAAGCTGAAGATCTTCGGTGAACTCGACGCCTTGTGTGGGCCAGGGACGATCCTCGCCTCTTCCAGCGGCCAGCCGGCCAGCGCCCTCATCGCCAATGTCCGGCATCGCGAGCGGGTGATTGCCACCCATTTCTGGTACCCGCCGCAGCTCATCCCTCTGGTCGAAATCTGTGGCGGCCTTTACTGCGCGCCGGAAATCGTCGCGCGCACCGTGGCGCTGGTGCGCGGCACCGGCAAGGAGCCGGTGGTGATCGAGAAGGAAGTCAAAGGCTTCATCGGCAACCGGCTGCAATTTGCACTGCTGCGCGAAGCCTGGGCTCTCTGGGCTGATGGTATCGCCTCGGCAGAGGCGATCGATGCCGTGGTGAAGGCGTCGTTCGGTCGCCGCATCGGCATCACCGGCCCTATTGAATCGGCCGATATCGGCGGGCTCGCCACCATGGTGAGCTTCGGCAATTCGCTCATTCCCGATCTCTCGACCGCCCCTCAGGCGCCCGAGAAGGTTGCCGCATTGGTCAAGAACGACGGTATGCCGGGGATCTATGACTGGCAGAAGCGCGATGCCGCGGCCTTGCGCGCCCAACGCATGGCGGAGCTGTTCCGCTGGTTGAAAGCTGACCGGGTTGCCAAATGAGCGCCGCGATGAAGACCGATCCCTATTGGTGGGAAGCAGCGCCTCGGCCGGAGATCGCGACAGCGGAACTCCCGAAGAAGGTTGATGTCGCCATTGTCGGTTCTGGCTATACGGGCCTGATCGCAGCGCTCAAACTGGTGGAGGCCGGGCGTTCCGTCGCGGTTTTCGACAGCGGGGCTATCGGTTCCGGTGCCTCCAGCCGCAACTCCGGCTTTGTCGGACGCACGCTCAAATACTCCTTCGGCGACCTGGTGAAGAGCAAGGGCCCGGACCACGCAATTGCCACCTATCGCGAGATGCAGACTGCTTTCCAGGCTGTTGCCGACACGGTTGCCGAATACGCCATCGACTGCGCCTTCCAGGTTCGTGGCCGGCTCGTTTTGGCAGAGACGGCCGGGCAGTTCGAAGACATCAAGCGCGAATACGATCTGCGCTATCGGCATCTCGGCTCACCCTTCGAGATTCTGGAGAAGGGCGGCCTGCCGCGAGAGATCGGCAGCCCGCGTTATGTCGGCGGCGTCATCCTCCCGGATCTCGCCTCGATCCATCCGGGCCTTTATCACGCCGGATTGGTGCGCGCTGTGATGGCCCGCGGCATTCCACTCCATCCCTTCACGCGTGTCAGTGCTCTTGGGCGCGACAATGATGGCTTTAATGTTGCGACGGATCGCGGCCAGTTGCGGGCAGGGGACGTCATCCTTGCCACCAATGGCTACACCGATGGGTTGCTGCCCTGGCTGCAACGGCGGCTCATTCCCTTCGACGCCTGGCAGATGGCGACGGAGGCCTTGCCGCAAGCGTTGATCGACCAATTGCTGCCCAATGACCGGACGTATATCGACAGCTTCATGAATGTCGACGCGATCCGCCGCGCACCCGATGGCAGTCGCATTCTTTATACCGGCAAGACCGGCACCCGCAGCGATCAGGTGACGATGGCCCGTCGCCTGATGGAGGAGCTGAAGGTGACCTTCCCCGATCTCAAAGACGTTGGTGTCTCGCATAGCTGGACCGGGCGATGTGCCGCGACCTTCGATCTGTTGCCGCATCTCGGCACGCATGAGGGCATTCACTATGCCGTCGGCTATTGTTTCGCCGGCCTGCCAATGGGCTCGCATTTCGGGCGGTTGCTGGCGCAGCGCATTCTGCAGCCGGGCTCGGTCAAGTCGGTCTTTGCCGACCAGCCCTTCCGTACCGTGCCGCTCTATCAGGGCAACAACTGGTTCGTGCCCTGGATGATGCGCTATTACGATTTGAAGGAAGGCAAGCGCCACGCCGCCTGAGGATTATGGCCTGAAAGTCAGGCGATAATCCCGCCGGCACCGGGCCGGCTCGCCGGATAGCCGAGCCATTCCGTGCGTTGGCGCAGATCGCGGCAGAGCTCGTGCGGATCGCGCAGCGAAGCCAGTTCCGCATAGGGAATGACCTCGCCGATGGTGACGCGGAACGCGCCGCCGATCTTGTTCGCCACCTCATGCAGCAGCAAGGCAAGGCGGGCGGTCATGCTGATATGGCTGGCGATCTGGAACAGGCGGCTGTTCTGGCCGTGGAAGAACATCGGCACGACGGTGGCCCGGGCGGCATGAATAAGCCGCGCGGTAAAGGGCTTCCAATCGAGATCGACGGCTTGGCGCGCAAATGGCGTCGGTGTCGTGGCGACGCCGCCTGCGGGAAACACGATCAGGCAGCCACCCGCCGCCAAATGCTGGCGTGCAATGGAACGGGTCTTCAGTGTCGTCGCCTGCGCTTCAGGACCAGGGTCGAAATCGATCGGCAGGATATAGCGTTGAATGTCCGCGTCCGGCGGGTAGAGCCGGGCATTGGTGAGAACCTTGAAGTCGTTGCGGACGCGGTTGGCGAGATGCCCGATCAGCAACCCGTCGACCAGGCCGAAGGGATGATTGGCGACGATAACCAGCGGCCCAGTCGTGGGGAGCTGCGCCAGTTTGCCGGCATCGTAATCCAGCTGCAGCTGCAGGAGGCGCATCGCGGCCTCCCAGAAATCGGTCGAGCCGCCCATCTCGGCCTGGTAGAGGTCATAGAGGCGTTTCAGCCGCAGCTGACCGCTCAAGATTTCGATAGCCCGGATCGACAGGCGCGACAGCGGCGAGTCATAGGCGCTGGCATAGGTGAGTGAGAGGCTGCTCATTTGGCGATCTCTAGCCCCAACCCATTGCCGCCATGTCGCAATCGGGTGAATTTGGCATGACATCGCGATGCCTGGCCAACCGTAGCTATCGCCTAAGTATCTGTAAAAGCGCGATAGTCCGCCTATCCTTTGGTCGTCTTGCGTTCTCCCGCCCGTCGTTTATTCATGAAGGCATAAGAATGAGAAACGTCATGGGGCGGAAACGAAGCGATGGGTGAGGCCACGCGCAAGCAGACTGATTTGTCCAATCCCGAGCCCGGTCCGGAATTCGGACCCTGGCTGGCGCAGGCATCGATTCTGATCGTCGATGACGAACCCGGCATGCGCAACTTTCTGGTCCGCACGCTGGGGCCGCGCTGCAAGCGCATTGAGGAAGCTGGCGATGCCGAGGAGGCGAGCCGCAAGCTCGACGCGCAACATTTCGATGTCGTCATCCTCGACAACATCATGCCAGGAAAAAACGGCGTCGAATGGCTGGCCGAGCAACGCGCGATCGGCTTTTTCGCCAGCGCCATCCTGATGACCGCTTATGCCGACCTCGATACCGCGATCCAGGCACTTCGCGCTGGTGCGGTCGATTTCGTCCTGAAACCGTTCCGGTCCAACCAGATTCTCAATGCCGTCTCGCGTTGTCTCGATCGCAGCCGCCTGCAGCGCGAGAATTATGTATTGCGTTATGAGCTGGGTGCCACATCCGACCACATCCTGCTGCGCGACCGCCTGATCGGGCATTCGCAATCGATCGAGCGCGTACGGGAAAAGATCGCCCGCGTGGCACCCCTGCCGACGACCGTGTTGCTTACCGGTCAATCCGGCACCGGCAAGGAAGTGGCCGCCCGCTCGCTGCATGCGCTTTCCGAGCGCGCGGATAAGCCGTTCGTGCCGGTCAATTGTGCCGCGATCCCGCCGGAGATGATCGAAAGCGAGCTTTTCGGACACCTCAAAGGGGCCTTTACCGGTGCCTCCGGCGCGCGCGAGGGGCTGTTTCTCCACGCGCAGGGCGGCACCCTGTTCATGGACGAAATCGGCGAGTTGCCGCTCAACTTGCAGAGCAAGCTGCTGCGCGTCATCGAGGACCGGCGCGTGCGTCCCTTGGGGTCGGAGCGCGAATTGCCGGTCGATCTCAGGCTCGTCTTTGCGACCAATGTCGATCTCGCCGCGGAGGTCGACAAGGGCCGGTTTCGCGCGGATCTCTTCTACCGGCTCAACGTCATGCAGATTCACCTGCCGCCGCTCAAAGAGCGCGGCGAGGACGTCCAGGAGCTGGCGACCCTGTTCATGGTAAAGCTCTCGCAGCAGCTTGGCATGCCGCCTGTGCCGATCGATGCCGCGACGCGCGCCGCCTTCGCGCGTTATGAATGGCCCGGCAACGTGCGTGAGCTGCGCAACCTCATCGAGCGCTCGTTGATATTGGGCGAGATTCCCGACGAATTCCGACCGCATCGGCCCGATCCGCAACCGGCCGGGGAAAGCCTGCAGGAACTGGAGCGGCGGCATATCATGGCGGTACTCCAGGAGGTCGGCGGCAATCGAAACGAAGCGGCCCGCCGCCTCGGCATATCGCGCAAGACCATCGACCGCAAATGCGCGATGTGGAATGTCTGAAGAAAGAACGCTCGTAGCGAATTTGTCGCCCACGCGCTCGGTCCGCTATCGCATCCTCGCGATCGCTTTATTGCCGACTTTGGTCATCTTGCCATTGCTGTTGGGCGTCACCATGACGCGGTGGAACACCAAATTCGATACCCTGCTGATCTCAAAGGTGAATGGCGACCTCACCATCGCGCACCAATACCTGGCGCGAATTCTGGAGAATACCGGCGAACATATCGTCGCTTTGGGGAGTTCGGCCCAATTCCGCGACAATACGACTGCCGATGCCAAACAGCTCGCACATTTCCTGGACACGAGCCGGCACCGGCTGGGGCTCGACTTCCTGTTCATCCTCGATGCAAAGGGCCAGATCATCGCCGCCGCGCCAGGTGCCAAGCCTGAGGGATTGCGCGTCGACTGGCCGGTCGTCGCCAAGGCGCAAGCCGGTGCGCCGGCCAGTGCCATCGATATCTTCTCGCAAGGTGAGCTGGCCAATCTGGCGCCCGACCTTTCGGAGCGCGCCAAGATCGATCTGGTGCCGACCGCCAACGCAACACCCACCGATCGAACGACCGAGACGCAAGGGATGGTCGTGCAGGCGGCAAGCCCGGTGCGCCTCGGTGATGGAAACGGTGTCCTGGTCGGGGGCATTCTTCTCAATCAGAATCTCGTCTTCATCGATACGATCAATGACCTGGTCTATCGCGAGGCAAGCCTGCCGGAAGGCAGCCAGGGTACTGCAACCCTGTTCCTCGATGACGTGCGAATCAGCACGAATGTCCGGCTGTTTGAAGGGCGCCGCGCCTTGGGCACGCGTGTCTCGCGCGTCGTGCGGGACACGGTGCTGGGTGAAGGGCGTACTTGGCTCGACAGCGCCTTCGTGGTCAATGATTGGTATGTCTCCGCCTACGAGCCGATCGTCGACAGCTACGGCAAGCGCGTCGGCATGCTTTATGTCGGCTTCCTCGAAGCGCCGTTCACGCGGACGAAATATGTGACGCTGGGGACGATCATCGCTGCTTTCCTCATCGTGACGACATTGACGGTGCCGATCTTCCTGCGCTGGGCGCGCGGCATCTTCAAGCCGCTGGAGCGCATGACGGATACGATCGGGGAGGTCGAAAGCGGCGATCTCGGTGCCAGGACCGGTATCAAGCTGGTCAAGGACGAGATCGGTCTCGTTGCCGTTCATCTCGACGATCTTCTCGACCGGTTGCAGGCCCGGGATCGGGAATTGCGCGACTGGAACGAGGAACTCAATCGCCGTGTCGACGCACGTACCAGCGAATTGCAGCTTGCCAACCGTCAATTAGAGGCGACGACCAAGCAGCTCATCATGTCGGAGAAGCTGGCGGCGATTGGCGAGATCACCGCGGGTGTTGCCCATGAGATCAACAATCCGATCGCCGTCATGCAGGGTAATCTCGAAGTTGCGCGCAACCTTATCGGTCCGGCGGCGGATGTTGCCAAGACCGAGTTTCGCCTGCTCGATGAGCAGATTCACCGTATCAGCCAGATCGTCACCAAGCTGCTGCAATTCGCCAAGCCCGAAGAATATGCGGGCTATGTCGAGCGGCATGTGCCCGCCGATGTCTTTGCCGATTGTTTGCCGCTGGTCCAGCACCTCCTCAATAAGGCGGCCATCATCATCGAACGCGATCACCAGACGCATCGCCGGGTGTTGATGAATCGCACCGAGCTGCAGCAGGTTCTGGTCAATCTCATCGTCAATGCCATTCACGCCATGCCGGAGGGCGGTACGCTGGGTCTGCGGGACCGTGACGAAGATCGCGCGGGGAATCGCGGCCTGGTGATCGAGGTCAGCGATACCGGGATCGGCATGTCGCCGGAGACGCTTGCCAAGGCCTTTGATCCGTTCTTCACGACCAAGCGGCGCGGTGGCACGGGGCTCGGCCTTGCCATCAGCCAGACCCTGATCACGCGTCAAGGCGGCACGATCGGCGTCGAATCATTCCCGGGCCGCGGCACCACTTTCACCATCTGGTTGCCGGAAGCCGCCTAAGCGGCATGTGCGGACAAACTGTCCACGCGTCTTGGACAGTTTGTCCATTCATTGCGGCTATCAACTCATAAGTCCTTGAAATCACGTGCTACGACAAAATGGCACGACCCTTGCGCCTGCTCTCCCAAAAGAACGGGGGGAGAGACAGAGCGCCGCGCGCCAAGCGGCATTGCAGCGATATTTCCGGCACATCCAAAACAACAACAAAACCGCCGACGGAACCCGGCGGAATGGGAGAAACAGCATGTCCACTGCGAGCGAAACATTTGCTGGCGGAATCGGGGGAACGGGTCTTCTCGACCGCGAGCGCATCATTGCCAAACCAGGCTTCAATCGATGGCTGGTGCCGCCAGCCGCCCTGGCCATCCATCTTTGCATCGGCATGGCCTATGGCTTCAGCGTCTTCTGGCTGCCGCTTTCGAAAGCAATCGGTGTCACGCAGCCGGCGGCCTGTGCCGATCTCACCCTGATGTCCGCGCTCTTTACGACGAGCTGCGATTGGCGCGTCGCCGATCTGGGCTGGATCTACACGCTGTTCTTCGTCCTCCTTGGTTCGTCGGCCGCAATCTGGGGTGGCTGGCTGGAGCGCGCCGGTCCCAGGAAGGCGGGCGTCGTGTCGGCCTTCTGCTGGTGCGGCGGGACCACGCTGGCGGCTGTCGGTGTCATCACGCATCAGCTGTGGCTGATGTGGGTGGGTGCCGGCGTCATCGGCGGTATCGGTTTGGGGCTCGGCTATATTTCGCCCGTCTCGACCCTGATCAAGTGGTTTCCGGATCGTCGCGGCATGGCGACCGGCATGGCTATCATGGGCTTTGGCGGCGGTGCCATGATTGGTGCACCGCTGGCAGACAAGCTGATGACGCATTTCAAGACGGCTGAGTCGGTTGGTGTCTGGCAGACCTTCCTGGTGATGGCGGCCATCTACATCGTCTTCATGCTGGGCGGCGCCTTCAGCTATCGCCTGCCGCCGGCTGGTTGGCGTCCTGAAGGCTGGGCTGCGCCAGCAACCCAGAAGACGATGATCACCCAGCATCATGTGCATCTTCGCGATGCCCATAAGACCAAGCAATTCTGGCTGATCTGGGCGGTGCTCTGCCTCAACGTTTCGGCCGGCATCGGCGTCATCGGCATGGCATCGCCGATGCTGCAGGAGATCTTCGGCGGACGCCTGCTGGGGCAGTCCGAACTTACCTTCACGCAACTCGATGACGGCCAGAAGACCGCCATCGCGGCGATTGCCGCCGGTTTTGCCGGTCTGCTATCGCTCTTCAACATCGGCGGCCGCTTCTTCTGGGCCTCGCTCTCGGACAAGATCGGGCGCAAGAACACTTACTTCGCCTTCTTCATCCTAGGCATCATTCTCTATGCGTCAGCGCCGACTGCTGCGCATATGGGCAGCCAGGTGCTGTTCGTCGCCATCTTCTGCATCATCCTCTCCATGTATGGCGGCGGCTTTGCGACCATCCCGGCTTATCTTGCGGATATCTTCGGTACCCAGTTCGTGGGTGCCATCCACGGCCGCTTGCTGACGGCCTGGGCGACAGCGGGCATCATTGGCCCGGTGGTGGTCAATTATATCCGCGAATTCCAGATCAATGCGGGCGTGCCGCGCGAGCAGGTCTATGACTTCACCATGTATATCCTGGTGGGCATGCTGGTCCTGGGGCTCATTGCCAACGCTTTCGTGAAACCGTTGCCGCAGAAGTGGTTCATGTCGGAGGCCGAGGTCGTGGCCTTGCAGGCCAAGACTGCCCAGCAATCGAGCGCTGGCGGATCGTTCGGGATCGGCAAAGGCGGCTTCGACGGCAAGGCACTGCTTGCCTGGGCCGTCGTCGGCATCCCCATCCTGTGGGGCGTCTGGGTCACCATGCAGAAGACGGCAGCACTCTTCAACTAAGCGCCGTCTTCAGCACCTCGAAGGGGGTGAGCGCACCGCGGACGCCGATCGCCAGAGCGGCCACGCGGTGCGCAAACCGCACGGCGTCGGATGGTGTGCTGCCTTGCAGCCGTGCGGCGAGATAAGCGCCGTTGAAAGCATCGCCAGCGCCGGACGTATCAACGGCCTTGGCGCCGCTCTCGGCTGCAATTTCGAACGTCTTGCCACCGACACACAGGACAGCCGGTTGTCCGCCGTTCTTGATGACGCATTCCGGCACGTCGAGACCGGCCAGCCGGCGCACGGTCGCCGGTAGGTCCGTATCATCGAAGAGGCTGCGTTCGTCGTCGAATGTGGGCAGCACGATATCGGCAATGCGTTCTGCCTCCGTGATGGCTGCAACTGCCGTTGCGCGGTCCGGCCAAAGGCGCGGGCGATAGTTCGGATCGAAGGCGACCAGGCTGCCTTGCGCGCGGGCCGCACCGACCGCTGCAAGCAGATCGCGCCGCGCCGCGGGCGTCAGGATCGCCAGCGTTATCCCTGAGAAATAGACAAGCGCGCGTTCCTGAAGACTGCGCGCCAGAGCGTCCCGATCCTCGGCAAGGCGGCATGCCACGGAATCGCTGCGCCAATAGGTGAAGCTGCGCTCGGCGCCGTCGAGCGTGATGGCGTAAAGTCCGGGCCGCCCGCCGGCAAAGCGTGGGCTGTTTGCCGTTCCGATACCGTTCTGCGCAAAGAAGGCGAGCTGTCGGCGCGAGAACTCGTCATCGCCGAAGGCCGAGACGTAATCCGTGCTCACGTCGCCGGGCAGCAGGCCGCGCAGGGTCCACAGCGTATTGAAAGTGTCGCCGGCAAAGCCCATCTGCCAGCCATCCTGGCCGTCAGGCGCGAACTCCACCATGCATTCGCCGATCGCGGCGATCCTCATGACATGCATCCAACCTACAAAGCGTAATATTACGCATAGTATATTACGTTATTTAAGTATTTGTCAATTACCGAACACAGATGGAACCTTTCGGGATCATTGGCATGCTATCGCCTTGTGGAGTGGAATCTGCGTTAATACAATCACTTGATGGTGGACTCTTGAGACATTAGTGTCGTTCCCGGCTTGTGCCGGTTTGTACTCTTTCGAGTCGCATCCGAGTCGCGCCCGAGTCGCTCCTTGATGTAGCTTGCATTTTTGCCCAGACGGGCCGGGGTTTCGAGAATGAATCAGGATCGCGTCGAGTCGCTCGCTCAATTCCACCCCTTCACAAGACTCAATAAGCTGCTGGAAGGCATCCAGCCAGGCGGTGGCAATACGCCTTTGCTGTTATCGCTGGGCGAGCCGCAATTCCAGCCGCCCGCTTTTGCGACTGACGCCATCGCCAACGCAAAAGAGCTGTGGAGCAAATACCCGCCGACAATCGGCAATGCCGAGTTCCGGGCGGCTGCCAAGGCGTGGCTGGTGCGCCGCTATGGGGTAGAGCCGGGTTTCATCGATGCCGACCGCATGATCGTGCCGGTCTCCGGCACACGCGAGGCGCTGTTCCATATCGCCCTCTCGGCCGTTGCCGCCGGCTTGCCGAAGGGCAAGGGGAAGGTTTTGATGGCCAATCCCTTCTACCACACCTATGCCGGCGCGGCGGTTGTGGCGGGCGGCGAGCCGGCCTTCCTGCCGGCAGGGCCCGAAACGGCCTTTTTGCCTGACCCCGATGCTGTCCCCGTTGCACTCCTGAAAGAAGCGGCGATGGTCTATCTCTGCTCGCCGGCCAACCCGCAGGGTTCGGTGGCCGATGGCGCCTTCTGGCGTCGCTGGATCGAACTCGCGCGTCGGCATGATTTCGTGGTCGCGGCCGATGAGTGCTATGCCGAGATCTATACCGATGCGCCGCCCGCCGGTGCCATCGAGGCGGCACAGGCGAGCGGATCGTTCGACAATGTGCTGATCTTCCATTCCCTCTCGAAGCGCTCAAGCGCCCCAGGTATGCGCTCCGGCTTCGTTGCCGGCGACCCGCGGTTTATCTCGCGCCAGGCGCAACTCATCAATTATGGCGGCGTTGCGGTCCCGCTGCCGGTCCTCGCTGCCTCGACCTTGCTTTGGTCCGAGGAAGCTCATGTGACCGAGAACCGGGCGCGCTATCAGGCCAGCTTCGATCTGGCACAGAAGGCGTTGGGCCCGATCTTCGGCAATGTGAAACCGGGTGGCGGCTTCTTCCTCTGGCTCGATGTCGGCGACGGCGAGAAGGCCGCAGTGGAGTTGTGGCGCCAGGCGGCGATCAAGGTGCTGCCGGGCGGTTATATGGCTCGGGTCGATGCTCACGGACGCAATCCGGGCGCGCCTTTCATTCGGGTGGCGCTGGTCTACGAACCGACTCAACTGGCGGGCGCGCTGGAGCGAATGGCGGGCGTCCTCGGCAATTTCATGGCCGAGGGACAAAAGATGAAGGCTTCGGGTAGGGGACAGTAAGCATGGCAGCAAATGGCGGCGCACGAGGCGGCAGCATGACGATGCCATCCGGTTTGGGATTTGGCGGGCCTGGTGGTTTCACCAGTTTCGTGCTGAGAAGGTTGCTGGAAGGGCTCGGTATCGTTCTGATGCTGGCGGGACTGGGCTATCTGCTCGCCTTGCTGACGGCCAATGGCGCCGATCCCTCCTTTAACCGGGCCTCGGATCAGTCGGTCGCCAATGTGCTGGGCGGCCCTGGTGCCGTCTTTGCCGATTTCGTCTTGCAGGGATTGGGCCTTGCAGCCTTGGTGCCGCCGGCGGCCTTGCTGGCCTGGGGGGTGGCACTGCTGCGCGATCACGCGGTCGACCGCATATGGCTGAAGCTGCTGCTGTTGCCGGTGACCAGTCTGCTGCTGGCTGCTGCCTTCGCCGCCTTGCCGGGAACGGGGGAATGGCCGTGGATTGCGGGCCTCGGCGGGCTCGCCGGTCACATGATCCTCGTGGGTTCCGACGGCACCGGCGGCCTTGGTGGAATCGTTGCACAGCTCGCTGGCGGCATGGACATCGCCCTGCTCAGCCGGCTGCTGGCGATGGGCTTCCTCACCATCGGGCTCGTGGCTCTTTACTACAGTCTCGGTATCGGTCTTGGCGGCTATGTTCGCTTCGGTCGTGGTGTCGCACGGATGGGGCGCAACATGGGCGAGGTCATCGATCGCGGTCGCTCCGGCCTTGGTGGCGGTTTCAAGCTGCGCTTGCCGACACTCGGTCGCGGCCGCGATGACGATGCGCCGCGCGAGGGCACGCGGCGCGAGCCGCGCTTCGGCGGCGAAAGCAACGAGCGGGGCCGCGTCGCGATCGAAATTCCCAGTCGCGCTGCTGAGCCCGAGGAACGCGGCCGCGGCGAACGCAATGAACGACTGGTCGTGACGCCGACGGCAAGGGCGAAGGAAAAGGCGAAACCGGCAAAAGCCAAGGATTCGCGGCAAGCCAAACTCGTGCTGGAAGAAAGCGCCTTCGAGCTTCCGCCGGTCGACATTCTCTCGCGCCCTACCGCCAATCTTGCCGTGCAGCGGATCAATGAGGAGAGCCTGGAAAAGAACGCGCGGCTGCTGGAGACGGTGTTGGACGATTTCGGCGTCAAAGGCGAGATCGTCAAAGTGCGCCCAGGCCCCGTGGTGACGCTCTATGAATTGGAACCGGCACCCGGCACCAAGACCAGCCGCGTGGTGAGCCTGGCCGATGACGTGGCGCGCTCGATGAGCGCCGTCTCGGTCCGTATCGCAGTCGTGCCGGGCCGCAGCGTCATCGGTATCGAACTGCCCAACCGTGAGCGTGAGGTCGTCGCCTTCCGTGAACTGATCGAAGATGAGAGCTATCAGGGCTCACAAAGCCGCCTGGCGCTCGTTCTCGGCAAGGATATCGGCGGTGCGCCGATTGTCGTCGATCTCGCCCGCATGCCGCATCTCCTCATCGCGGGTACCACGGGCTCGGGCAAGTCCGTCGCCATCAACACCATGATCCTGTCGCTGCTCTATCGCCTGACGCCGGAGCAGTGCAAGTTCATCATGATCGACCCGAAAATGCTGGAACTCTCCGTCTATGACGGCATTCCGCATTTGCTGTCCCCGGTCGTGACCGAGCCGAAGAAGGCAATCGTCGCGCTGAAATGGGTCGTGCGCGAAATGGAGACTCGCTACCGCTCCATGTCGCGCCTCGGCGTGCGCAATATCGATGGCTTCAACCAGCGCCTGGAACAGGCGCGTGCTGCCGGCGAGACGCTGACGCGGCGCGTGCAGACGGGCTTCGATCCCGAGAGCGGCCAGCCGATCTATGAGGAAGAGCCGTTCGATCTCACGGCGCTGCCGTTCATCGTCGTTGTGGTCGATGAAATGGCTGACCTCATGCTGGTCGCCGGCAAGGAGATCGAGGCCGCCATCCAGCGTCTGGCTCAGATGGCGCGTGCCGCGGGCATTCACATCATCATGGCAACGCAAAGGCCGTCGGTCGACGTCATCACCGGCACGATCAAGGCCAATTTCCCGACCCGCATCAGCTTCCATGTGACGACCAAGATCGACAGTCGAACAATTCTTGGTGAAATGGGGGCCGAACAGCTGTTGGGCCAGGGCGACATGCTCTATATGGCCAATGGCGGTCGCATCACCCGCGTTCACGGCCCGTTCGTTTCGGACCGCGAGGTGGAATCGATCGTGCGGTTCCTCAAGGAGCAGGGCGAACCTTCCTATATCGAGGAAGTCACCCAGGATGATGAAGAAGGCGACGGATTTGAGAATCTGGACGGTGAACCCGGCGGCGGCTCAGGCGACGAACTCTACGATCGCGCCGTCGCCATCGTCACGCGCGAGAAGAAGGCGTCGGTCAGCTTCGTCCAGCGTCACCTTCAGATCGGCTACAACCGTGCCGCCCGCATCGTCGAGCGGATGGAGAAGGAAGGCGTCGTGTCCCAGGCCAATCATGTCGGCAAGCGCGAAGTTCTGGCGCGCGGCATGGATGATTGAGGCCACTCTTTTTGAACGAGAGGTTTCCCACCGTGACTGATTTCATCTTTTCACGCCGCCAGCTGCTGACGGCGGCGGGCGCCCTTGCGCTGCTGAGTGCCGCGGGACCGCTCGCCCGGCCGGCCTTTGCCCGCGCGGTGCCTGCCAATCTGACGCCCCAGGACGAGGCGGATCTGAAGCGCATTCAGGACTACCTCAACGGCATCACGACGATGCGCGCCAAGTTCCAGCAATACTCCGAGAAGGGCGGCATAGCGTTCGGTTCGATCTATCTGAAGCGGCCTGGCTTTATCCGCATCGAATACGAGCCGCCGTCACCCATGCTGATCGTCTCCGACAGCGTTTCGCTGCACTATTACGATCCGGAGCTCGACCAGATCAACCGCGTGCCGGTCTCGTCCTCGCCGCTTTGGTTCCTGCTGCGCGACGATGTCGAGCTGGGCGGCGACGTCACGGTGACGGCGTTTAAGCGCTCGCCTGCTGCCTTCGAGCTGACCATCCGGCAAACGGACGATGCGGAAGAGGGCAAGGTCATTCTGGAGCTTGGCGACAAGCCGATGGAATTGCGGCAATGGACCGTGATCGATCAGAAGAACGAGCAGGTCCGCGTCGGGCTCTTCGAGGCGCAATTCGGCATGGACCTCGACCAGCAGCTCTTCCGCGTGCCGAAGAAGAAATAGACCTCAGCTGAGCGTGCGGCGGTAGTCGCAGAAGGCGATCAGCATATTGACCACTTGGTCGTCATTCGAGAGCGGCATGACGACTGAGCCCACTTCGCACAACCGGGGATTGGGTGCCGCCCAAGGTTCCTGGTCATAGGAAACGACGCCCCTGGTGGCCGCCAGAACATAGGTTTCGAAGCCGAATTCCGGCGTCACCGCAAAGACATGGTCGCGCACATCCTTGCCGGTCGGATCGTAGCCGCGTGCCTCGACCTCATCCGTGCCCACCAGGCGATAGGTGAGGCGCAACGGGTCATGCGCCACATCGATCAACAGAATTCCGGGCAACAGGTCGCGGATCTCAGACGGGTCGATATCGGCCCGCGACGGCATGCGTCGTCCGTTCCGTTTGCTATCCCAATATTCGTAGGCCCGCTTGATGCGTGGCGTACATATGTTCAGGAAGTCCAAACCGATAATGCGCTGATAGTCACCCGTTTTGGCCAAAAGAAACCCTCGACATGGCTGGTTTGCTTCCACTCTGCCTGAGGTTACGCCAGCCTCAGGCCTGTGTCGACGCGACGAATTGGTGGCTCAGCGCTTTGATTTCTTCCCATTTCTTCTCCTGCACCATCTTGCGCGGCGCCGGCATGGACGAACCGACGGCAGCGACATGGGCGAGGGCCAGGTAATCCCGGGCATTATCCGGCGAGACACCGCCGGTCGGGCAGAAATGATTGTCCGGGAACACATCGCCCCAGGCCTTCAAGGTCGCGGGGCCGCCGAGCGTGGAGGCCGGGAAGAATTTGAAGGCATCAAGACCGAGTGCGCGGCCGCGCATCACCTCGCCAGGCGTTGCCGCACCCGGCAGGTAGGGCAGCCCCAAATCGAGCGCCAGTTTGACGAGATCGTCGGAAAAGCCCGGGCTGACCGCAAAATCGGCGCCGGCGGCGTGGGCGCGTCTGAGATCCTCGGCAGAGAGCACGGTGCCGACGCCGACCGACAGCCCTTCCACGGCACCGCGCAGGCGCTTGGTCGCCTCAAGCCCGGCCGCGGTCCGCAAGGTGATCTCCATGCTGGAGAGACCACCGGCACGCAGGGCCTGGGCCAGCGGCAAGGCATCGTCGATGGCATCGATGACGATGACGGGGATGGCACGGGCCTGGCGAATGATCTTGGCGATAGGAGTCATTGGTCACCTTGATTGAGAGTTGCGGCGGCGCCGAGCAGCGCCAGAGTATTGTCGAGGATGACATAGATCGGCATGTCGACGAGCAGCGACGACAAGCGTCCTTTATTGGCAAAGCGCTCCTCGAAGCGGCTGTCGAGGAGAATGGGCAGGAGGCGCGGCACGATGCCGCCGCCGATATAGACACCACCCGTGGAGCCTAGAATGAGGGCGAGGTCGCCGGCCGCTGATCCCAGAATGGCGCAGAAGCGCCGCAGCGCATCGCGTGCAATACGCTCGCCCTGTTCGAGGCCGCGGGCCGTGATTTCGGCGGGGCTGGGGCGTTCGGCGGGCTTGCCTGCCTGTACGCTCAGAAACTCATAGATGTTGACGAGGCCTTCGCCGGACAACAGCCGTTCGCACGAGACGCGGCCGAACCGCGCCTGCAGATAGCGCAGCAGCTCGATCTCAAGCTCGTCCTGGGGGGCAAAACCAACATGGCCACCTTCGCCAGCCAAAGCCACCCAGCCGCCATGCTGGTCGCAGACCAGGCCGGACACGCCAAAGCCGGTGCCCGGACCAAGAACAGCGCGCGGTGCCTTGGGCTCCGATGTTCCGCGCCGGACATTGTGCAGGCCTTCCGGCCGCACATGCGGGACACCCAGTGCCAGGGCTTCGAAATCGTTGATCGTGGCAAGGCGGGACCAGCCGAAATGCCTGGCCGTGTCGGTCCGCGAGAAATGCCAGGTCGAATTGGTGAATTCGATCTCATCTTCCCGTGCCGGGCAAGCAACGGCGAAGCAGGCAACCTGCGGCCTGGCCTCGGCCCAATCGAGATAGGCGCTGATGGCGTTGCCGATATTGGGATAGTCGGCAGCCGACAGCGTCTTCATGCGGTCGAGGCCCGCGCCAGGGTGGGAGAGCGCAAAGCGCGCATTGGTGCCGCCGATATCGGCAACAAGGGCGAGCGGAGCGCTCATACAATGCCTTCCCAGCCGAAGCTGGCGGCACCGTGCTCGGCGCCGCCGACCAGGGCACGGAAGCCGGCAAAGAGCTCGCGCCCACAACCAGCTTCGTAGGCCGAAACGTCAGGGCGCTCGCCGGCGCGCGTTGCAAATTCTGCAGCCTTCACGCTGAGCTCGCCGGTTTCGGTATCAAGCCGGATGATATCGCCGTCCTGGATGCGAGCGATCGGTCCATCCGCCACGGCTTCCGGGCTGAGATGGATCGCTGCCGGAACCTTGCCCGACGCTCCGGACATGCGTCCGTCGGTGACCAGTGCCACCTTGTAACCAAGGTCGAGCAGGACACCCAAGGCCGGCGTCAACTGATGCAATTCCGGCATGCCATTGGCGCGCGGGCCCTGGCCTTTGACGACAACCACGACATCCTTGTGGAGCTTGCCCTCCTTGAAGGCCATCTGGACTGCATGCTGGCTGGCAAAGACCATGGCAGGTGCCTCGATCACGCGATGGGCGGGCTTCACCGCCGACACTTTGATGATCGATTGCCCAAGATTTCCGCCAAGAACGCGAATGCCGCCATCCGGCGCAAAAGGATCGCTGGCAGGGCGCAGGACGTCTCGGTCAAGCGACTGAGCCGGCACATCGCGCCAACGCAGCTGATCGCCGTCGAGATAAGGCTCCTGGGCATAGGCACTGAGATCGTCACCCACCAGTGTCTTGACATCACGATGCAACAGGCCGGCGCCCAGCAGCTCGCGCACGAGGAAGCCGAAGCCGCCAGCCGCCTGGAAATGATTCACGTCGGCCTGACCATTGGGATAGATGCGGCAGAGCAGGGGTGTCACGGCCGAGATATCGGCAAAGTCCTGCCATTCCAGCTTGACGCCGGCCGCGGCGGCCACGGCGATGAGATGGATGGTGTGGTTGGTCGAGCCGCCGGTCGCCACCAGGCCGACGATTGCGTTGACCAGCGCCTTCTCGTCAACGATCTCGCCGATGGGGCGATAGTCGTTGCCGAGTGCCGTGGCGCCGGCCACGCGCTTGGCGGCCGCGGCTGTAAGTGCCGCCCGCAACGGCGTACCCGGATTGACGAAGGCGGAGCCGGGCATATGCAGGCCCATGACCTCCATCAGCATCTGATTGCTGTTGGCCGTGCCATAGAACGTGCAGGTGCCCGGTGCATGATAGGAAGCGGCTTCCGCCTCCAGCAATTCCTGGCGACCGACTTTGCCTTCGGCATAGAGCTGGCGGATGCGGGATTTCTCGGCATTGGGCAGGCCGGACGGCATGGGGCCCGCCGGCACGAAGACCGTCGGCAGATGGCCGAAGCTCAGGGCGCCGATCAGCAGGCCCGGCACGATCTTGTCGCAGACGCCCAGCATCAGCGCGGCGTCGAACATGTCATGGGACAACGACACGGCGGTCGCCATGGCGATGACGTCGCGGCTGAAGAGCGACAATTCCATCCCGGTCTGGCCCTGCGTGACGCCGTCACACATCGCGGGCACGCCACCGGCAAACTGTGCCGTCGCATGGCCTTCGACAGCGGCCTTGATGATCTCGGGATAATCTTTCAGCGGCTGATGTGCCGACAGCATGTCGTTATAGGCCGAAACGATGCCGAGATTGGGCACGGTCGACCCGGTGAGAGCCTCTTTCTCAGGGGTTGAGCAGGCCGCAAAGCCATGGGCGAGGTTGCCGCAAGAGAGATGCCCGCGCTTCACGCCCTTGGAGCGCGCCTCACCGATGCGGGCGAGATATTTGGCGCGGCTCGTTTCGCTGCGGGTGCGGATACGGGCGGTGACGGTTTCGATGGTGGGATGCATGGTTTGCCTCATGCGCCTATGAAGATATCGATCGGGGCGCGGTTCTGTCGCAACAGGGCGGTGATCGGGTAAGTGTTGGTGTTGATATTGTCGATCGCCCGGTCCAGCACAATCCGTTTTTCCGCACCCGTCACCGCCAGCAGAACATGGCTGCAGTCGATCAGGGCCTGAAGGGTGAGACCGATGCGGGGATGGCCCTTGGCCGGCTCGGATAAGACCACGATATCGGCGCTGCTATCCAGCTGCAGGGCGGGTGCTGTTTCCTTGCGACCCGGGAAAAGCGAGGCGAAATGGCCGTCTTCGCCCATGCCGAGAAAGACGCTGGAAAATGGCCGCGGGATGCCGGCAAAGGCCGTGGCAACCTCTTTCGCGGCGTCGGCCGGCCCCGGGGTCGGCCGGTAAAGGCCGAAGACCCTGGCTCTTGCGGCCTCGTCCTTCAGCAAATGTCGGCGGATCAAACCTTCGTTGCTGTCGACATGTTCGACCGGCACCCAACGCTCATCACAGGGAATGATCGTCACCTTTTCCCAGGCGAAGGGTGTGGCTGCCAAATGCTCGAAGACCGCGACTGGTGTGGTGCCGCCGGGCACGATCAGGCTCGCCGAACCCGTCTTTGCCACGGCTGCGGTGAGATCCTCGAGGATGCGCGCTGCCACCGCCGCGGCCAAGGCGGCGCGGTCAGCATATTCGGCCCTCCGCAAGATCACTAAATGTCGTCCTCATGCCAGGTGCGCCCGTCACGCTCGATGAGAGCAATGGCGGCATTCGGTCCCCAGGAACCGGCGGCATAGGGCTTCGGCGCCAGGGCGGTATCCGACCAGCCCTGCAGAATACCATCGGTCCAGCGCCAGGCCGCTTCAAGTTCATCAAGGCGCATGAAGAGTGCCGGCCGCCCTCGGATGACATCGAGCAGCAGGCGCTCATAAGCATCCGGAGAGCGGCCACCGAAGGTCTCGGCGAAGGAGAGATCGAGCGCCGTCTGGCGCAGCTTCAACTCGCCCGGGCCACGTCCCTTGTTGAGCATGATGAGGCGGATGCCTTCGTCGGGCTGCAGGCGCATCACCAGCTTGTTGGGGTGGATCGTGCCGGCGGAGTCCGGATAGGGCGAATGGGGCGGTGTCTTGAACTGCACCACGATCTCGGAGGAGCGTGACGGCAGGCGCTTGCCGGTGCGGATATAGAAGGGGACACCGGCCCAGCGCCAGTTTTCGATACCGACCTTGATCGCGACAAAGGTTTCGGTATCGCTATGCGGATCGGCATCCGTTTCTTCGAGATAGCCGGGAACCGCCTGGCCGCCGACATTGCCGGCCTTGTATTGCCCGCGCACGGTCGCCAGCGCCACATCCGCCGCGTGGATCGGTTGTAATGCGCGCAGCACTTTGAGCTTCTCGTCCCGGATCATATCGGCGTCGAGCGTCGACGGAGGCTCCATCGCCGTGAGGCAGATCAACTGCAGCAGATGGTTCTGCACCATGTCTCTGAGCGCGCCGGATTCGTTATAGTATTTCCAACGCCCGCCGACGCCGACCGTCTCGGCAACCGAGATCTGGACGTGATCGATATGGGTGCGGTTCCACAAGGGCTCGAACAGGGCATTGGCGAAGCGCAGCACCATCAGGTTCTGCACCGTCTCTTTGCCCAGGTAATGGTCGATACGGTAGGTCTGGGGCTCGGCGAAGGCCTTGGCGACGGCGGCATTGATCTCATGTGCCGAGGCGAGATCCTTGCCGAGGGGCTTTTCCAGCACCAGGCGGGAGGCTGGCGTTACCAGGTTCAACGCCTTCAGATTCGCAGCGATGGGGCCGAAAATGTCCGGCGCGGTCGCCAGGTAAAAGGCGCGAACGACCTCCTCGCGCCCCTTCAGCAGCTTGGCAAGGCTCTCATAGCTTTTGGCATCCGTGGCATCGAGGCCGAGATAGGTGAGGCGCGTCGAGAAACGGCCCCAGGATTCCTCGTCGAACTGGCCATCCTTCGTTCCGTCACCGGAATGCGTGATGCAATCGTCATGCATCATCTTCACGAAATCTTCGTTGGCCATGGCGCCGCGCGAGACACAGATGATGCGGCCGTCATCCGGCAGGCGCTGTTCACGGGCCAGATGGTAAAGGGCGGGAATCAATTTGCGTCGGGCGAGGTCGCCGCGCCCGCCGAAAACGATCATGTCGAATGGCTGAGAAATCAGGGTGTTACGCTGCATTTGGGGTCCCTATCGGGGCGGATCGAATGAATGATTGCGCTGGCATCGAGCGTAGTTTGCCTCGACAAGCGACCGGGTGCCAACCCTTGATGCACGGCAATCGCCTGATTCTGCTCGATTCTGCCCAAACGTATTATTTCGGCGGCGGGCCCTCGGCCGAACTAATTCAGCCGGGCCTGGGTGACCGGATCGAAAAGGCTGCTGCGGCTGAGGTCGAAGGCGAAACGCAAGGTGCCGCCCGCCCCGCCGATATCCTGCGGCCGGACGCGCGCCACGGTTGTCGTGCCACCCATGGTGAAATAAGCCAGCGTGTCGGCACCGGTGGGTTCGATGACGTCGATCTCGGCTTCCACCTCGGTGTCGATGCTTTTGCGTTCGACGGCGCCAGCGACCGATATGGCCTCAGGCCGCACGCCAAGAACGATGTCCCGGCCGACCCAGTCCTGAATCTGTGATGTTGCCTCCGCAAGCGGCAGGAAGCGCGGGCCTTCGCCGCCATGGGCTTTCACCGCCGCCGTCACGCCAAGCCGGCCGTCCTGCTGGGCGATCTGGCCGCGCAGGAAGTTCATGGCCGGCGCGCCGATGAATCCTGCCACATACATATTCGCCGGCCGGTCGTAAATTTCTGCCGGTGTCGCGAATTGCTGAACCAGGCCATCCTTCATGATGGCGATGCGGCTCGCCAGGGTCATCGCCTCGATCTGGTCATGGGTCACATAGACGATCGTGGTGCCGAGGCGCTGATGCAGCTTCTTGATCTCGGTCCGCATTTCGACGCGCAGCTTGGCGTCGAGATTGGAGAGCGGCTCATCGAACAGGAAGACCTTGGGTTCGCGTACCAGGGCCCGGCCAATGGCGACGCGCTGGCGCTGCCCGCCCGAGAGCTCGCCCGGCTTGCGCGCCAGCAGATGCTCGATCTGCAATAACTTTGCCACCTTGGCGACGGCGGCCGCGCGAGTACCCCGGTCGACACCGCGCATCTCCAGGCCGAATTCCATGTTCTTCGCTACATTCATATTGGGGTAGAGCGCATAGGACTGAAAAACCATGGCGATGTCGCGGTCCTTGGGATGCACATCGTTGATCACCCGGTCACCGACGCGAATCTCGCCTGAACTGACATCGGTCAGACCGGCGATGATGTTGAGAAGGGTCGACTTGCCGCAACCCGATGGCCCCAGAAGCACCAGGAACTCGCCGTCCGCGAGTTCGATATCGATCCCTTTCAGGATGTCGACATGACCGTAATTCTTACGGACGTTGCGGATGCTGAGCTGCGCCATTTCCTCGTTCCCGTCACACGCGTCTGAAAAACCGGTGGATCGGAGCATCCATTGTGACTTTCTGTCAAATGGCCTCTTTCGGAGAAACCGAACCACCACTTGCCCATTTATGAAAGGGAGTCGGTTTAATCAAAAGATGGAGTTAATCGCATGACCAACTTTTCCACCGCCCGCGGCAATATGCAGGACAGTGCAGAACGGGCCGCCCATGCGACTGGTGATGTGTTGCGGGATAAGGCCGCGCAGGCCAGCGAGGCTCTCCGGGAAGGCACGGAGCGCATCCGTGCCGAGGCAGATACGGTGGCACGGAAAGCCGCCAATCGGGTTTCCGAACGACCGCTGATGGCGCTCACCGCCACGCTCGCAATAGGCGCCATCGCCGGCTACCTGCTGGGGCGCCGCTAACTGCAGTTATCTCTTGGAACGGAACCGATTCCCGGAATCCGGGTTTGTTCGGTGTGTGACGCATGTCAAAAGGAGGCCTATATGAACCAGGATCAGATCGCTGGTAACTGGAAACAGCTGAAGGGCAAGATGAAAGAGCAGTGGGGTAAGCTCACTGACGATGACATCACAAAGCTCGAAGGCCATCAGGACCAATTGGTCGGCAAAATTCAGGAACGTTACGGCCTCGCGCGCGCGGAAGCGCAGAAGCAGATCGATACGTTCCGCGCCGCTAACAAGGATCTGTGGCCGAACTAATTAATTAAGGATCTTTCCCTGTCGGTGCTGCGGCCTGCGCTCCAAGCGCGGGCCGTCTTTCCGTGGGGAACCAGTGCCGATCGATTTGGCCGATCGATTTGGCCGGTCGACTTGAAGGGCAAGGTCCGCAAGCCTGAGATATCGATCGGCAAAGGGGTGCCCATTCCGCTGATCGAGCCTGGAGATGCCAAGGGCGTCTCGTGCACTGCCCTGCTCAATTCGATCGTCGGTTCCGCGCGAGACTAGGCGGCCGAGATAAGGATCGAGCCGTCGGCCTGTTGCAATCCGGTCAGAAACCGCTCGCGCGCCACCTGTTCTACGCGCCGGCGATGCTTTGCGAAGATCGACAGCAATTCGCTGGGCGATGCTTCCTCGACATTTTCATAAGCAAGAAGCGCCGTCTTGGCGACGCGACAGATGACGTGTCCGGATGAGGCGATACCCACGACCCGGATCGTTTCGCGATTGGGGTTATAGATGGGAATCTCATTGAGGAAAGTCAGCGCCATTGTCGCCTCCCGCTTCCTGTTTGATGACGACTATGACGTGACGGGGTATGGCATTCAACGCCGGCGCTTTGACAGCTGTACAAGAAGGCATGAAGCGGACGGGCCTTCTGCCTGATTTTATGCTGCAAACGGGGGCTTGTGATTTATTTGTGAATGTCCGCATCGGACCCCGCCATGGTTTCCATTTCCTGGCGAACTGACACTACCAGGGCTAGGTCGGCGATCACCGGCAGATGGTCCGAGGCTTTTCGTCCCGCGCGTTCGACCCAGCTTCCCTTGAGCATGCCGGCCGGCCGGCAATAAATGCCATCAATATCAAGGAGCGGGTAACGCGCCGGAAAAGTCTTGTGGCGTGATCGGTCCGGCAGGGTTGGTAGAAGCGTTCGCCGCACATGCCCGTGCCAATCGTTAAAATCGCCGACGACGACCAGCGGTCCATCCACGGTGCCGATGATCTTGGACAATCGTTCGATCTGCTGGCGTCCCTCGCCGGCGCGCAGGCCCAGATGCGCGGCGATGACCGTGAGGCGCCCGCGCGGTGTATCCAGCGCGGCCTCGATGGCAAAGCGGGCCTCGCGATGCGGCACCGAAAGGTCGTGAAGGCGCACGTCATGCATCGCCCAGTGGCTCAGCAGGATATGCCCATAATGTCCGTCCGGCGCCACGATCGTCCGCGCCTCCGCCGAATATTCGCCAAGGGCGCGCGTGAGGGCTTCAAGCGGCAGGTCTTCCATGCGCCCGCGTGAATCGACCTCCTGCAGCGCGATGATGTCGGGCGCATGGCTACGCAGGATCTCGATGATGCGGGCAAGGTTATAGCGCCGGTCGGATCCGATTCCGGCGTGGATGTTCCAGGTCGCCAAACGTATGAAATTGTCGTGCATGGAATGTCGTCAGGCGTTGCGCTTGCGCCACATATCGATGATCTGCTGCAGACCGAACGATAAGCCGACCGACAGCAGGAACAAGGCAAAGAGTGCCAGAATGCCAAGCGGAGTCGGCTCGCGAATGACGTCCATCACCTGGCGCCCCAGCAAGGCCATCACAGTAAAGCCCGGTGCCAGACCCAGCGCCGTCCCGATCACATAATCGACGGGGTGGATGCGCAAGGCACCGGCCGCAAGATTGACCAGCGTGTAGGGGGCGCCGGGGATCAGCCGGATGACCGTGACCGCCATGACGCCGCGTTCCAGAAAGGCCGCGCTGATGCGGTTGAGGCGCGGCCCGAAAAAGCGCCGCAACGCGCGATTGCCAAGCCAGCGCCCGATGGCATAGGTCGCCACCGCACTTGCCATGGCACCGGCCGCGGCATAGGCAAGTCCCGGCCACAGGCCGAACATCGCAACCGTCGCGACGATGAGAACCAGAAGCGGGAATGCCACAAATCCCGCTAGCACGAATGTTGCGACAACAATGAAGCCGGCCCAGGGATTGTCCGCCGCGATCAAGCTATTTTCCAGAACTGCCACGTCTTCGCTGTCGCCGATGGGTGTGAACCCCCAGGCTGCCGTCAACGCGCAGAAACCGACCAGCATCGCCGTCATCAGCGCCCAGGTGGCCTTCTGGCCGGTGAGCACGGCGGATATCGGTTCCACGAGATGCTGCAGATCGATCGGACGGTCCGGATCGGCAATCGATTTCAAGATCGGCATGGCGGCCCGTTCTTCTTCCGCGCTGATGAAATGGGCGCGACCCGTGCGGGTAATGAGCGTATGCATCGCCCGCACGAGCGACCCCTGCCGGCCAATGGTCTCCCGCAGCCTCTCCACCGTGCAACCGCAATGCTCCGCCATCAGCCGCAGGCGCATTCGACGGATCTGCGCCGAGGCCGAAGCATCGGCGGCCGTGAAAACGATGTCGCACTCGCTGTCGGTTGCCATGGATCTATTGCAAAGATTGGCGGACCCGATGCGCAGATATCGGTCGTCAACGATCATCACCTTGGAATGCACGGATACATCGATCGCCGTATCGCCGGCCGCACGGGGCGCCGCAATCAGCCAGCGATTCGAAGCCTTACTGCCTTCCAGCAGGCGGATAAAATCGCTACGCCCGGGCAGCATCGCCTGCCGCTCCATCACGCCGTGATAGCTGCGCGGGCAAATGATAACGACCTCCAGGGTTGGATGGCAGGCAAGTTGCCGCGCGATCGCCCCAGCGATCGAAGTCAATGTCAGGTACTGGCTTTCGATATAGAGGTGACGTCGCGCGGTGCTGATCATGTCCACGAACAATTCCTCGACCTCACGGATTTCAGGGCGATCTTCGAAGGCGGGTTCCGTGCGGGCGATACCGGTATCTATGTCCCAAAAATCGGGCAGCACCTCGGCTGGCCAATTGGGCGGTGCCTCGGCGGGCCCCGCCGGTGTTTCACAGGCGGCTCGTTGCCAGCGGGTGCGGACAAGCTCGGAAAGCGCCGTGGCGGCAGGACCATCGAGCATCGCCTGGACATCATGGAAGGGCGGATAGGGCTTCCCACCCGGATCGCATCGGCCAGAATTGCCCGCGCGATGACAGGGATCGTCCCAACGTCGGATGGTCAAATCGAGGCCGCCGCAGAAGGCGATGCCGTCATCGATCACGACGATTTTCTGATGATGAGAGGCGCCGAGCGGCACAGTCGCATCCAGGCACAAATCGATTTGCGGCAGCCGCTTCCATCGCAACGCCAACGCCGGCAATGGCTCGCGTTCGTCGGCAAAGAAGACCGAATAATCCCACAGCAGGATGCGGATCTGCAGTTCGGGGCGTTGCCGCGCCAGGGCATCGAGAAAATCGCCGAGTTCCTCCGGCAAGCCATCGTCGGCAGCGCCGGTTTCGCCGACCAGCCGCATCCGGCTGTCGACATCCCAGCCGACGATGTAAATGCTGTGTCGTGCCTGTCGCAACGCCGCCCGAAGCGCACCGTAATAGGCGGCGGCATCGATCAGGATCGTGGCATGCCTTGCTCGTGCCACGCGCCACGCATTCCGCCCCGGCTGGAGCAGCTGCTTGTGCGCAGTTTCCCCGATTTCATCGACAGGGACACCTATACGCGAGACGGCAAAGCTCTCCATGCGTCGATATCCATCCTATGGAAGTCGATGAACCAACGCGTTGATGCGCCGAAGGTGCCACGCGAATTGGCTTTCGCGCGCCATAACCCCGACTTGCGGTGCCGTTTTCCCCGCGAGCGCAGCTTTCCCTATGAGATGACGGTTGTTTGCAATGGCGACGCGGCTTGTTCTAAACATTCAAGACCGCTCATCGATTTGCAGGGGAGGCGCGGCGTGGACAGATTCACCGGTGGCTGCCTGTGTGGCAGTGTCCGCATTGTGGCATCGGGCCGGCCCTACCGCGTGGGCATTTGCCATTGCCTCGATTGCCGCAAGCATCACGGGGCTCTTTTTCACGCCTCCGCGATATTTCCAGAAGGTTCGGTAACGATCGAAGGCGAAACGCAAAGCTATGCCGGGCGGTTTTTCTGCCCCCGCTGCGGCTCATCCGTCTTCGCGCGCAGCGGCGACGAAGTCGAGGTGAACCTCGGATCGCTGGATGCCCCCGACCAATTGCAGCCGACCTACGAACTCTGGACCTGCCGCCGCGAATCCTGGCTGCCGCCGTTTCCGATCCAGAAGCGCTACGACCGCGACCGAGACCGAGACAGCTCAGGGCGCCACGAAGATGAAGATTAGGCATACATCAAAGGCGCCGCAGCCCGTTTCCGCGTCGGCGGAACGGCACAGCAGAGAAATTTCTATATATTTCAGCCAGATAATGGTGGGTGCGACAGGGATTGAACCTGTGACCCCTACCGTGTGAAGGTAGTGCTCTCCCGCTGAGCTACGCACCCGCCTTGGCCGTGACGCGGCAGGTCAGGAGCCTGGCCGCTGGCGTCGAGGCGCGTTGTTTAGCCTCCGCCTCAACCGGTGTCAATTCAAACTGCCGGACGGGCTAGGACTCCGGTCACGCTGGCGTGAGGTGAGGCTGCGGACCTTGACAGAATGCCGCAAGCAGCCGAGTTGATGATGGCTCCCACATCCTGATCTTGGCGGTGATTCAATGCGTTACTTTTCAAAGCCGCTTTTGGCCGGTATTGGCGTGCTGAGCTTGACCATAATGGGCCTGACCATAGTGGGACTGACGGCGCTTACGGCTGGGACAGCACCGGCACGGGCGGCAAGGCCGGTAACGCTCACCTATGCGGGTTACATGGCCGGGTTGCCGGTCTTCTCGCTCAAGACGACGGTGACCTTGCCGACGGGGGCCGTGCCCGGCAATGGCGGCTACAGCATCGCGGCCGACGCCCAGACGGCGGGGAATTTCCGCATGCTCTATCCCTATCAGGCGAGCGTCAGCGCCAATGGCGCACTCGCCAATCAAAAGGCGGCGCCCAGACAGTTCCGCTCCGTCTCGCAGATCATGGGCAAGCAGGAAGCGGTGACGCTG
Source organism: Pseudomonadota bacterium (assembly GCA_016183985.1). GTDB lineage: Bacteria > Pseudomonadota > Alphaproteobacteria > Dongiales > Dongiaceae > Dongia. The sequence goes on from JACPDN010000002.1 coordinate 177,969, forward strand.
ACCTATGGTGCTGCCGGCAAGGTCGGCATCAACGCGCAGCCTTTGACGCGTCAGGCGCAGGAAGCGGCGGCCCAGGGTTTTGCCAACGGCACCATGGACCCGGCCAGTGCCATCGTGGCGCTGGTCGCCAGCTTCGCCAAGACCCATCAGTGCCAGGGCACCTACAAGCTGTTCGACGGCGTGCGGCGCTACGATTTGAAACTGGCGCAGGCGGGCTATGTCGATCTCAACCCGCTGCAGCAATCCTATTACGATGGGTCGGCGACCGAATGCCGGGCTGAGCCGCAATTGCTGCAGGGCTTTTCGGCCGTCGCCGCGCAATCGCAATTCTATCCTCAATCGGCGCGGCTGTGGCTGGCGCCGGCCATCGAGGGCCTGCCGGCCATTCCGGTGCGGATCGAAGCGCAGAACGCGTTGGGGCCAATGGTGCTGGACCTGATCGCCGTTCAGTTCTAATCGCTGTTCAGTTCTGGTCGAGGGTTGCGAGCACGCCCGGCAGATCGGCAAAGCGCGCGATTTCGTGATAAGCACCTTGTTCGACACGATCGGCCGGGCGGCCATAGCCTGAGGGAATGATCACCCCCGGCACGCCGCCAGCCTTGGCGGTCGCAAGGTCGGTGTGGCTGTCGCCGATCATGACAGCGGTGTCAGCGGCGCGGATTGGATCGCCACCTGATTGTGCAATCGCCGCCAGCAAGGGTTCCTTCGCAGGCTTGCGCTCCTTCATGGAATCGCCACCGATGACGGCATGAAAGAGCGGCGACAGGCCGAAATGATCGAGCACCAGCCGTGTCGCTGCCGATGGCTTGTTGGTGCAGAGCGACAGATGCCGCCCCTCGCGCCGAAAGCTCTCCAGCAGCTCGCGCACCTTGGGATAAAGCGCTGTCCGATTGGTCGATGCCGCCTCATAGATGATCTTGAAGCGCGGCATCAATTCGGCCGCATCATGGCTGAGGTCCGAGGCCTTCAAAGCGCGGGCGAGAAGAACAGGTGCGCCATCCCCGATCATGCTCTTGATGTCGCCAAGCGGCAGAGCGGGCATGCCGAGTTCCGCCAGCAGCGCGTTCACGGCATCGGCGATATCGGGTGCCGAGTCGATCAGCGTGCCGTCAAGATCGAACACCAGAAATTGCCGCCACGCCATAATTCCGCCCTTTTCACCAGTATTTTGGGCCACAAGTCAGTTCGAAGACAGGGGATTGGATTGCCGGGGGTGGATATGGCATTTTCCCCCGCATCGCAAGTGGGGGACCGGCGGCCGGACTCGATCATGGTCCTGGTGCCGGTCGTTTCTTAGGATCGAAATGCTCTCATGACTGCCAACCAGCCATCGACCGCCGCCATCATCCTTGCCGCCGGCAAGGGCACGCGCATGAAATCCGCCCTGCCCAAGGTCATGCATCGGATCGCCGGACGGACCATGGTGGGGCATGTTCTTGATAATCTGGCGCCCCTCGGGGTGGCGCCGCAGGTGGTGGTGGTGGCGCCGGGCATGAACCAGGTGGCAGCCGAAGTGGCGCCGCTGCCAACGGCCATTCAGGCCGATCAGCTCGGCACGGGCCACGCTGTCGGCTGTGCCCGCACGGCACTTCCCAGCTTCGATGGCACTGTCCTGGTGCTCTATGGCGACAGCCCCTTTATCTCGACCACGACCTTGCAGGCGCTGGTGGCCCGCAGCGCGGGCGCGGATAAGCCTGCCGTGGTCGTGCTCGGCATGCGTCCGGCCGATCCGGCGAAATATGGCCGCCTCATCCTCGATGCCACGGGCGGCCTCGATCGCATCGTCGAATGGAAAGAGGCGAGCGAGGAAGAGCGCGCCGTGACATTGTGCAATTCCGGTGTCATGGCGATCGACGGCAAGGTACTCTGGTCGCTGATCGACCGCGTCGATAACAAGAACGCCAAGGGCGAATATTACCTCACCGACATCGTCGAACTAGCGCGCCGCGATGGCCGTGGCTGCGCCGTGGTCGAGGCGCCGGAGGCGGAGCTGATGGGTGTCAACAGCCGCGCCGAGCTGGCCGTGGCCGAGGCGTTGTTCCAGGACATCCGCCGCGCGCGCGCGATGGAAGAGGGGGCGACGCTGGTCGATCCCAAATCGGTCTTCTTCGCGGCTGATACCAAGCTCGGCCGTGATGTCGTGATCGGCCCCAATGTCTTCTTCGGCGCCGGTGTCGAGATCGATGACGATGTCGAGATCCGCGCCTTCAGCCATATCGAGGGCGCCCGTATTGGCAGGGGCGCCATCATCGGCCCCTTCGCGCGGTTGCGGCCGGGTGCCGAAATCGGCACGCAAGCTCATGTCGGCAATTTCGTCGAGATCAAGAACGCCGTGTTGGGGGCTGGTGCCAAGGCCAACCACCTCAGCTATCTCGGTGACGCCGATATCGGCGCCAAAGCCAATATCGGCGCCGGCACCATCACCTGCAATTACGACGGCTATGTGAAAGCGCGCACGGTGATTGGCGCCGACGCTTTCATCGGCTCGAATTCGGCGCTCGTAGCACCGGTCAAGGTGGGCGACGGCGCCATTGTCGGTGCCGGCAGCGTCATCACGCGCGATGTGGATGCGGATGCCATTGCCGTCTCGCGCGCCGAGCAGGTCTCTCGCGCCGGCCGCGCCCGCGATTACCGCGCGCTGCGGCAGAAGCTCAAACAGGAAAAGGCTGCGCGCAAGTAAAGCGCGGGCGGATCAGGCAGGAGTTCAGGATTCATGTGCGGTATCGTCGGTATCATCGGCAAGGCCGAGGTTGCACCCTTGCTGTTCGACGGTCTCAAACGCCTCGAATATCGCGGCTATGATTCCGCCGGTATCGCGACGCTGGTGGATGGCCGCATCGAGCGCCGCCGTGCCGAAGGCAAGCTCGGCAATCTCGGCAATGTCCTCGACAAGCAGCCGTTGACCGGCACCATCGGCATCGGCCATACGCGTTGGGCGACGCATGGTCGTCCGTCGGAAAACAACGCGCATCCGCATGCGACCGACAAGGTCGCGATCGTCCATAACGGCATCATCGAGAATTTTCAGGAGCTGCGCGACGAGCTCAGCGCGCTGGGGAAGAAATTCACCACCGACACCGATACCGAAACGGTCGCCCATCTGCTGACGCATTATCTCGAGCACGGCCACAGTCCGGAACAGGCGATGGAGCGCGCCATGGGGCGCCTGCATGGGGCGTTCTCGCTCGCCATCCTCTTCGCCGACAGGCCGGATATCATCGTCGGCGCGCGTCGCGGTTCGCCGCTCGCCGTGGGCTATGGCGATGGCGAGATGTTCTTAGGCTCCGACGCCATGGCGCTGGCGCCGTTCACCAACCGCATCTGCTATCTCGAGGAAGACGATTGGGCGGTCCTCTCGATGGATGGCGCCGTCATCTATAACGATGGTCGCCGCGTCAATCGCGAGGTGAAGCAGACAGCGCTTTCGGGTGCCCTCATCGGCAAGGGCAATTACCGCCACTTCATGATGAAGGAAATTGCCGAGCAGCCGACGGTGATCGGCGACACGCTGCAGGCCTTCATGAATCCGCTGGAACGCTCCGTCCGGCTCCCTGATCTGCCGATCGATCTTGCCAAGGTGAGCCGCCTCACCATCGTGGCTTGCGGTACGGCGCATCTTGCCGGCTTCGTCGCCAAATACTGGCTGGAGAGCATCGCCCGCCTGCCGGTCGATCTCGATGTCGCTTCCGAATTCCGCTATCGCCAGGCGCCGATGGATTCCAACGGCGCCATGCTGGTCATCTCGCAATCGGGCGAAACGGCGGACACGCTGGCGGCGCTGCGCTATGCCAAATCGCTGGGCCAGAAGGTGATCTCCGTCCTCAATGTGCCGGAAAGCACGATCGGGCGCGAAAGCGATCTGGTGCTGCATACCCTGGCCGGCCCCGAGATCGGCGTTGCTTCGACCAAGGCGTTCTCGACCCAGCTTGTCGTTCTCGCCTGTTTTGCGCTGGCAACCGCCCGTGCGCGCGGCGCCATCGATGCGGCGCGTGAAGGGGCGTTGTCGGCGGCCCTGACCGAAGTGCCGGCGCGGGTCGCGGAAATCCTCAACCACGATGCGCATCTCAAGGAGATCGCGCTCAAAGTCGCGGAGGCGCGCGACGTGTTGTTCCTCGGTCGCGGCACGTCCTATCCGATCGCCCTCGAAGGTGCCTTGAAGCTCAAGGAAATCTCCTACATCCATGCCGAAGGCTATGCGGCGGGTGAGATGAAGCACGGCCCCATCGCCCTCATCGATGAGAACGTGCCGGTCATCGTCGTGGCGCCGAGCGATGAACTCTTCGACAAGACTTTCTCGAACCTGCAGGAAGTCATGGCGCGCGGCGGCCGCGTCGTCTTCCTCTCCGATGCCGATGGCGTGCGCAAGCTGGGGCATCAAGCGATGGCGGTGGTGGAACTCCCAAAAGTCGACGCCTTCGTGGCGCCGATCCTCTACACCATCCCGGTGCAGCTCCTTGCCTATCACGCGGCAATCGCCAAAGGCACCGATGTCGATCAGCCGCGCAACCTGGCGAAATCCGTGACGGTCGAATAGCCGCAGCGCAGATCCCATGGCTTGACCGGGCCGGACCGGCGCACCATGCTGCGCCGGTCGCATGGCTTTGCGTGGGTAATGGGCAATGGACAAGAAGGCGCAGCTGCACACCTGGTATTTCGCCGTCGCCATGCTGGGCATCTTCGCCCTGCAGTATTTCCTGGCGCAATTCCTCACCGTCGAAATCCTGCCCTATAGCGAATTCCAGAAACTGCTGCATGAGGGTCGGGTGGCCGAGGTGACGGTCACGGAGAACCACATCCAGGGCAGCTTGAAACCCGATGTGACCGGCAAGGCGCAGAGCTTCGTCACGACCAGGGTCGATCCTGCTGTCGCCGCCGAGCTGACCGAGCAGGGGGTCAAGGTGACCGGCGCCACCGAGAATACGCTGTTGCGCTCGATCATCTCCTGGGTGGCGCCGGCACTCATCTTCTTCGCCATCTGGGCCCTGGTCTTTCGCCGCTTTGCCGACAAGGCCGGCTTCGGTGGCGGTTTCATGACCATCGGCAAGAGCCGCGCCAAGGTCTTCGTCGAAACCGATACCAAGGTGACATTTGCCGACGTGGCCGGGGTCGACGAGGCCAAGGCCGAGCTGGAGGAGATCGTCAATTTCCTGAAAGACCCGGCGAAATACGGCCGGCTCGGCGGGCGGATGCCCAAAGGCATTCTGCTGGTGGGTCCGCCCGGCACGGGCAAGACATTGCTGGCGCGCGCGGTGGCAGGCGAAGCCGGCGTGCCGTTCTTTTCGATCAGCGGCTCGGAATTCGTCGAGATGTTCGTCGGCGTCGGTGCAGCGCGCGTGCGCGATCTTTTCGAGCAGGCGCGGGCGAGCGCCCCGGCGATCATCTTCATCGACGAGCTGGACGCGCTGGGGCGCGCCCGTGGCGCCTTTCCCTTTGGCGGCGGCCATGACGAGAAGGAGCAGACGCTCAACCAATTGCTGGCGGAACTCGATGGTTTCGATCCAAGCCGGGGCCTCGTTCTGCTAGGCGCCACCAACCGGCCGGAAATCCTCGACTCCGCCTTGCTGCGCGCCGGTCGTTTCGACCGCCAAGTTCTGGTCGACCGGCCGGACCGGGTTGGGCGCGTGCAGATCCTCAATGTCCATCTCAGGAAGGCAAAGCTCGATCCCGGCGTGAAGCCCGATGAGATCGCCGCCCTGACGCCCGGCTTCACCGGGGCCGATCTTGCCAATCTTGTCAACGAGGCGACCCTGCTTGCCACCCGGCGCAGTGGCGACAGCGTGACGATGGCGGATTTCACGGCGGCGATCGAGCGTATCATCGCCGGCCTCGAGAAACGCAACCGGCTGCTCAATCCGCAAGAACGCCGGATCGTCGCCCATCACGAGATCGGCCATGCGCTGCTCGCTCTGTCGCTTCCCGGCAGCGAGACCGTGCACAAAGTATCGATCATCCCGCGCGGCATCGGGTCGCTCGGCTACACGATCCAGCGCCCGACGGAAGACCGCTATCTGATGACGCGCGAGGAGCTTGAGAACCGCATGGCGATCCTCCTCGGCGGTCGCGCGGCGGAGCGCCTCATCTTCGGTGTGTTCTCGACTGGTGCCGCCGATGATCTGGTGAAGGCCACTGATATCGCCCGCAGCATGGTGATGCGCTTCGGCATGCATGAAGGGATCGGCCAGGTAGCGCTGGAGCAGGCGCCGCAGAGCTTTCTGGGGGCGGCGCAACAGCCGTTCGGCACGCCGCGCCAATTCAGCGAGCAGACGGCGCGCGAGATCGATGTCGCGGTGCGCAGCATCGTCGAGGCGGCCTTCCAGCGCGCGAGCGATGTCCTGGGGCAGAAGCGCGCTTTGCTCGAGAAGTTGGCGCAAAAGCTGCTCGAAACGGAAACGCTGAGCGGGGACGATCTCCGGCGCGAGGTTGCGGCCGGCTAGCGCGTGTTGCCAGCTAACGCGTGTTACCTGTGAGGACACGCTCGGGTGGAAAGATCATGATCACGCGCGTGCCGGCACCCGGTGCGCTGGTGATCTCGAGCCGCCCGCCATGCATGTGCATGAGCCGCCGGCTGATGGCAAGACCCAGGCCCACACCGCCATAGCGGCGCGACAAGCTCGATTCACCTTGCGCGAACGGCTTGCCGAGCTGCGGCAGCAATTTGGGGTCGATGCCCTTGCCGGTGTCGGAGACGGCGACGAGCAATCCGGCATCCGGATCATTGGTGGCCGTGACGGTGACGCGGCCGTTTCGCGGGGTGAATTTCAGCGCGTTCGACAGCAGATTGCCCAGCACCTGCTTGAAGGCGCGTTCCTCGCCGAGGAGGTCCGGCAGGGGCCCGGTCTCATCGATCGACAGCGCGATTCCGTCGCGCTGTGCCTGGGCGGTGAAATGACGCGTGCAATCCTGGATCGCCGCCCCGACATCGAAGGGGAATTCCTGCAGATAGCGATCGCCGCTTTCGATGCGCGACATTTCCAAGAGGTCGCCGATGATCTCCAGCAGATGCCGCCCGCTGCTCCTGATGGCGTCGATGCTTTCGGCATAAGTCGCCGGGATCGGCCCCATGATCTGCTGCGCCAGCACGTCGGAAAAGCCGATGACGGCGTTCAAGGGCGTGCGCAATTCGTGGCTCATATTGGCGAGGAACTCGGTCTTCGCCCGGTCGGCCATTTCGGCGCGGATGCGCGCCTGGTTGAGTGCCTGTTCGCGCGCCTGGAGATCGGTGATATCGAGGATGATGCCCTCGAGGCGCACCAGCTTGCCGTCGCTGTCGAGCTGCGCTTCGCCTTGCTGCCGCACGACCCGGATGCGGCCATCGGCCAGCACGATGCGGTGCTCGACATGGAAAGGTGCCGGCTTGGCGACGGTCCGCTCCATGTCCTGCAGCAGGCGCAGCCGGTCATCCGGATGGACGAAGCTCAGCATCATATCGACGGTAAAGGGCGCGCTGCCGGGTTCCACGCCGAAGATGCGATAGACTTCGTCCGAGCAGGCGACTTCGCCGGTTGCAACGACACGGCTCCAATTGCCGACATGGGCGATGCGCTGGGCGTTGGCGAGGCTCTGATGGGCGCGCCGCAGGCCGGCTTCGGCATTCTTGCGCTCGCTGATGTCCTGGATGACGCCGAAGGCACCGACGATGCGACCCTTATCGTCCTTGATGTGTTCGGCAAGCGAGCGCAGCCAGATCTCGCCGTCATCGGGTCGGCGCAGGCGGTAATCGAGATCGTAGCTGGAGCGGCGGCCGTCGCGCAGTTCGGCAATGGCGCGCATCAGGCGCAGGCGATCGTCGGGATGCGGAAAGCGATGCTCGAACGTGCCGTCCAGCATGGCGCTCTCGGCACTGTCGCTGTCGATGCCGGTGATGGTGGCTGCTTCTTTCGACCAGATGGCGCTTCTGATGCCGCCCGTCGCCTCGTCGATAAGCCAGGACCAATAGCCAAGCCGCGCCAGATGATGGGCCGCTTCCAGCTGGTACTCCTTGTCGCGCAAGGCAAGCTCGCCGCGGCGGATATCGGTGATGTCGAGAATGAGGCCAGTCGCATGCAGCGCGTTGCCGGCGGTATCGCGTTCGCGCACGGCAACGGAACGCAGGATCCGCTCGCCGCGCGTGGGATGCAGATAGGCGTATTCCAGCGTGTATTGATCGACGCCGCCGCTGCGGAAGCGCTGCATCGCGGCCATCACGCGCCCGCGGTCGGTTTCATGCACATAGCGCTGGCAGAATTGCTCGGTGTCGATCGCCTGCATTTCCGCTTCGCTGATGCCGCTCACGGCCTCGGCCTCCGGCGAATAATGATAGCGGCTGGGCGGCAAGTCGGGCGATCGCAACGCGAAGCCGGATTCATCCCAGAACCAGTAACCGATCCCCGCCAATTTATGGGCGGCGGTCAGGATGGCTTGGACCTGAAGCGCCGCAAGATCGGCGCGGCGCAGCTCGGTCAAGTCTTGAACGATGCCGGTCAGTTCGGCGATCCGGCCATTCGCATCGCGCAGCTTTTCTGAAATCACGCGAATATGGCGATAGTCGCCATTGGCGCGGCGGATGCGATAATCCTGCGACAGCTGGTTGCCGGCGCCGCGCAGGAAGTCATGATAGACCTGCATCGAGGCGTCGCGGTCCTCGGGGTGAATCAAGGCCGCATAGCTGTCGTCATCGCCGCGATTGAGCGTTTCCAGCGGGACTTCGAAAATCTCGGCCGCCTCGGCGCCATAGATATAGTGCCCCTCGCCATCGTCGGCGATGTAATGGCCGATCTCACGCCGCGGCAGCCAGCTCCAATGTGCGAGCTTTGCAATGCGATGCGCGCGCTGCAAGGCAAGGGAGGTGCGCTCCGACCGGGATTCCGACCGATGGAGATCCGTGATGTCGAGACCGGCGGCGACCACCGCCTTCAGCTTGCCGTTTGGATCGCGGATATCTGAACAGGTCCAGCGCAGCAGGCGCCGCTCGCCGGTCTTGGTGATCCAATGGTTCTGGTTGACCCGCGGGAAGGGCGCGTCGCTATGGGCGTCGATGGCGCGGGCGACCGAGGCGCGCTCTTCCGCCGGCACGAATTTGCGCCACAGCTGCGGATTGGCAAGCTCTGCCATCGAATAGCCGGAAAGCTCGGCACAGGCGCGGTTATAGCGGATGAGGCGGCCATGCGGGTCCGTGACGACCAGCAGCGTCGGCGCCTGATCGATCACGGCGTCGGCGAGGATCCGCGACGTGACGTCGGCGGCACTCGGCCGGGTCCGGCGCCGCTGCGACAGCGCGGCAACGCCGCCCGCCACGGCGACCGCGGCGATGCCGATGGCGCTCGCCGCATTCAACTCGGCACGCCATTCCAGCCAGCCCAGGCTAGCGAGCGCAGTGCCGGCCAGCAGAACCAGGCCGGCGGTTGCCGCGATGCCGGAGCCTTGTCCCCTCTCAAGCCCCGGCTCCATCAAAACCCCGACTCCGTCAAACCTCGGCTCCGTCAAACCAATGTCGTGGCAAGGCCGCGCCCCTTAGCAGAACTTCGTCATCGATCCGTTTGAGTGAGGGGCGTGGTCCGGCAGCCCCCGGTCCACACCCCCCTTAAAGCCCGTGACTCATCCACGGGCTGTAACACCCGTTACGACTCATTACCTAATCCCTAACACGAAAAGTATCATCTTAACTTTCTGTTAACCAACACAAACATTCAGCAAGCGCACACTATTTATAAAGAATTCGTGGATTCTATGGATTTGCTGGCGCTGTCATTGGCCGGAAATAGCCATAAACGGGCAGAAAGCGATCACGCCCTGCATTATGCGATATAATTTATATCAATAGGTTAAGCGCGTCAGACGCTGAGGCAGGGGCTGACGCCGTTGAGCGGCAGATGGGCGTCATTGCCCGGGGCAGTCCGGGTCGAGGAGGAGGCGAGATAGGGGGCTTTGTCGGCGCCGAAGGCGACAAACTGGATGCCGCCATTGGGCCGCACAAACATGACGAAACAGTTCGCCGCCCCATCCCGGTAATTGGGATAGGCGTAGCAGACCTCGCCCTGATCCACCCACCATTTGCCCGGATAGGTGCATCCCTTTTCGAAATAGGCCGTCCGCCCATCGGCGAGGTGATATTCGATCCAATCCTCGCCATCGTAATAGCGGCCGTAAATGGTGAGCTCGCTGAGCTTCTTCTTGATTTCGGCGGCATCGGTAATCGCCACGGCGTCGGGGGCGAGATCGCCGGGCACTTCCGGCGCCGGCTGCCCCAGATCGTTCGGGGTCTCCGCCAGGGCCGCGGTCAGCGGGGATGCGGCCGCCACCAGCATCTGCGCCAGCACGGCGAGATAGGACAATCGTCGCAACATGGGCGCAAGGCGGTTGGTCACGTCGTTTCTCTCCAGGGATGAAAATCTGCGGCGCAAGTCTAGGCTCTAACGCGCAAAGATGGCCGGATTTTGGCGCAGGTCAGGCCCAAATTCATATCATGTCGAATGCTATCCGTTGACTCTGGATATTTTCCGGATATCATGCGGAAAATCACACATGAAGCCGGAACAATGGCAGCGCTGGACGAAATCGACCGCAACATTGTCGCGATGATGCAACTGGACGCCACCCTGGCCTATGCGGATCTCGGCGAGCGGGTGGGACTGTCCGCATCCACCATCAATGACCGGTTGAAGCGCCTGCGTGCCAAGGGTGTCATCCGCCGGGTCAGTGCCGAGATCGATCCGCATGCCCTGGGGCTCGACCTCATGATCTTCGTTCTCGTCGAAGTGGCGGGGCGCGCCGAGGAGCTTGCCTTTGTCGCTGCCATGCAGGCTATTCCGGCGGTGCTGGAATGCCACCATATCGCGGGCGAGTTCTCTTATCTCTTGAAAGTGCGCGTCGCCTCGACGGCGGCCTATGAAACCTTTCTCGATCGGCATCTCAAAGCCCTCACCGGCATTCGCCGCACCCAGAGCCTGATCGCCCTTTCGAGCGCCAAGGATAGCCGCGTTCTCCCAAGCATCGCATCGGCGGAAGGGGCCTGAGCTATGGAAATGCTTTCCTGGCATATTCCGCTGATCGTGAAGGGCATCATCATCGGCTTTGCGGTGGCGGCCCCGGTCGGGCCGATCGGCATGCTGTGCATTCGCCTCACCCTCGAAAAGGGCCGTGCGGCGGGCTTTTGTGGCGGGTTGGGTGCGGCGGTTGCCGACACGATCTTCGCCGCCGTCGGGGCCTTCGCCCTCATCGGTGCCTTTGGCCTGACCTCCGGCGCCAGTTCCATCGAAGCCTATCGTACCTGGCTCGAACTCGGCGGCGGGTTGTTCCTGGTCGCCTTCGGCGTGCATCTCGGCTTGAAGCGCCCGGTCATCGCCGGCGCCGATGAAGAGGTGCCGCAGACGTTGCTGGCCGACTTCCTGCGCACCCTGGTGCTGACGCTGGCCAACCCGTCGACCATCCTTTCCTTCATCGGCATCTTTGCCGGCGCTTCCGTTTTGTCGCGGCTCAATCTCACCGACGTGCCGGAATTGATCCTCGGCGTGTTCTTGGGCTCGGCCGGCTGGTGGCTGACCCTCTCCATCTTCGTCGGCTTCATCCGCCACATGATCTCGGAAGCCGTCTTCATCTGGCTCAACCGCATAGCAGGCGGCCTCCTGGTCGCCTTCGGCTTCGTGACCCTCCTGCACCTCACCACCGGCTATTTCTCCGGCGGCCAGTAGCTCCTCAATCCGGGGTCGGCAGAACAGTTTCCTATTTGTTCTTGACAAGACACTAGGAATTTGATACTAGTAGAGCTGTGCACACATCACCTCCGGTCCCCAGCCGGAACCGCTCGGTTGTCTCGGCGCAAGCCCGTTTGGGCGCAGGCCGCCATATCGGCTCCTTCATACGGAGCAACCCAGGCCGTGGGTTTGAAACCGGCCTCCCGGACCGGATGGATGAGCGGTCCCCCGCGAGTCCCGGGTCACAGGGCGCTCCCCTTGGGCTGCAGAGGTTCGCAGCCCCCGCCGGATCCGATGCGGTGACCGGATTCCCCTTCGGTGCGGCAGGCAGCAGCACCCGTCACGGCCGAAACGCACGGCCGGCACATCTGCCCGAGCGGTGTCGCGTGGGGATCTGAGGAAGAGAAAACGGAGACCGG
>JACPDN010000004.1 GCA_016183985.1 Pseudomonadota bacterium
AGATGGTGATGCCCGGCGACAACATCGCGATGACGGTCAATCTGATCGCCCCGATCGCCATGGATGAAGGCCTGCGCTTCGCGATCCGCGAAGGCGGCCGCACCGTCGGCGCCGGCGTCGTCGCCAAGATCGTCGAGTAAGGCCGTCAGGCCCAAAGGATCCAGGAAATGGAAAGCCAAAATATCCGCATCCGCCTTAAGGCGTTCGATCATCGTGTGCTCGACCAGTCGACCAACGAGATCGTCTCCACGGCGAAGCGTACCGGTGCTCAGGTTCGCGGCCCGATTCCGCTGCCGACCCGCATCGAGCGTTTCACCGTTAACCGTTCGCCGCACGTCGACAAGAAGAGCCGCGAACAGTTCGAGATCCGCACCCATAAGCGGTTGCTCGATATCGTCGATCCGACCCCGCAGACGGTGGACGCGCTGATGAAGCTCGACCTCGCCGCCGGCGTGGACGTCGAGATCAAGTTGAAGAATTAAGAGGAGGGGCACCTATGCGAACCGGCCTCATTGCCCAGAAGCTGGGCATGACCCGCGTCTTCGCCGAAGATGGCGCGCACGTGCCCGTGACCTTGTTGAAGGTCGCTGGTTGTCAAGTCATCGCGGTCCGTACTGAAGAGTCGAATGGCTACAATGCCGTTCAGCTCGGTCTGGACAAGGCGAAGGTAAAGAACGTCTCGAAGGCCCAGCGGGGCCATTTCGCCAAGGCGAAGGTCGAGCCGAAACAGAAGATCGCGGAATTCCGCGTCGACAAGGATGCGCTGCTCGAAGTGGGCGCCGAATTGTCGGCTGATCATTTCGTGACCGGCCAGTTCGTCGATGTCACCGGCACCACCATCGGCAAGGGTTTTGCCGGCGGTATGAAGCGCTGGAACTTCGGCGGTCTGCGTGCGACCCACGGCGTCTCGGTCTCGCACCGTAGCCTTGGTTCGACCGGTCAGCGTCAGGATCCGGGCCGTACCTTCAAAGGCAAGAAGATGGCCGGCCACATGGGCGACGAGCGTGTCACCACGCAGAATCTCAAGGTCGTCGGCACCGATCCCGCGCTCGGCATCGTCATGGTGAAGGGCAACGTTCCGGGCCACGAGGGCTCCTACGTCCTCATTAAAGACGCCAAGAAGCGGCCCTTGCCGAAGGACGCGCCGTTCCCGGCCGCGCTCAAGGCCAAGGCCGAAGCGGCGGAGTGAGGAAATCATGAAGCTCAAGGTCATCGACATCAATAACAAGCCGAAGGGCGAGATCGAGTTGGACGACACCACGTTCAACGACATCTTCGGCCGTCCGGTCCGCAAGGACATCCTTGCTCGCGTGGTGAACTGGCAGTTGGCAAAGCGCCGGTCCGGCAACCACAAGACCAAGGAAATCGGCGACGTTTCCGGCACCACCAAGAAGCCGTATGCCCAGAAGGGCACCGGCCGCGCCCGTCAGGGCTCGCTGCGTTCGCCGCAGTTCCGTGGCGGTGCGACCATTTTCGGCCCGGTCGTGCGCAGCCATGCTCACGATCTGCCGAAGAAGGTCCGCGCCCTCGGCCTGAAGACGGCCCTTTCGGCCAAGGCCAAGGAAGGCAAGCTGATCGTCCTCGACAGCGTCGGCGCCGACGCCAAGACCAAGGACGTGGTCGAGAAGTTCAATGCGCTCGGCTGGAAGTCGGTTCTTCTCATCGAAGGTCCGGCCGTCACCGAGGGTTTTGCTCGCGCCGCCCGCAACATCCCGCATGTCGACGTGCTGCCGCAGCAGGGCGCCAACGTGTATGACATCCTGCGCCGCGACACCTTGGTCCTGACCAAGGACGCTGTGCAACATCTGGTGGAGCGCCTGAAATGAGCCGCGCACGTAAGATGGTCACGCCTAAGGTGAAGCTCTCCGAAGCAGCGATGCTGGAGATCATCCGTCGCCCCCATGTGACCGAAAAGTCGACCATGGGGTCGGAGCACAACCAGGTCACCTTCAAGGTGCCGCTCGATGCCAGCAAGCCGGAGATCAAGGCTGCGGTCGAAGGCGTGTTCAAGGTGAAGGTGGACGCCGTCAACACCATTCGTGTTGAAGGCAAGTCCAAGCTGTGGCGCGGCCGTGCCGGCAAGCGCCCGGATTTCAAGAAAGCGATCGTGACCCTCGCCGAGGGCCACAAGATCGACGTGACGACGGGGATCTAAGCCATGGCTTTGAAGACATTCAAGCCGACCTCCGCCGGTCGCCGCCAGCTGGTGCTGGTCGACCGCAAGGAGCTCCACAAGGGTGAGCCGGTGAAGGCTCTCACCGAGGGTCTCAAGAAGTCGGGTGGTCGCAACAATCATGGCCGTATCACGGCCTTCCGTACGGGCGGCGGTCACAAGCGCCGTTACCGTATCGTCGATTTCAAGCGTGGCAAGTTCGACGTCACCGCGACGGTCGAGCGTTTGGAATACGATCCGAACCGTACGGCGTTCATCGCCCTCATCAAGTATGCGGACGGCGAACTCGCTTACATCCTGGCGCCGCAGCGCTTGAAGGCCGGCGACCAGGTCGTCTCCGGCGAGCGCGCTGACGTGAAGCCCGGCAATGCGATGCCGCTGCGTTCGATCCCGGTCGGCACCATCATCCACAATGTCGAGCTGAAGCCCGGCAAGGGTGGCCAGATGGCCCGTTCCGCCGGCACCTTCCTGCAGCTGGTCGGCCGTGACCAGGGCAACGCGCTGCTGCGCATGCCCTCGGGCGAAGTCCGCATGGTGAAGTCGGAGTGCATGGCGACCATCGGTGCGGTCTCCAACCCGGATCAGCAGAACACCTCGATCGGCAAGGCCGGTCGCGCCCGTCATCTCGGCTACCGCCCGACCACGCGCGGTATCGTGATGAACCCGGTCGATCACCCGCACGGTGGTCGTACCAATGGTGGTCGCGCCTGGGTCACCCCCTGGGGCAAGCCGACCAAGGGCAAGAAGACGCGTCACAACAAGAAGACGGATGGCCAGATCCTGCGCCGCCGTCACGCAGCCAAGAAGTAAGGAGGGCGACAGAAAATGACTCGCTCCGTTTGGAAAGGCCCGTTCATCGACGGCTATCTGCTGAAGAAGGCAGAGACCAGCCGCGCCTCGGGCCGCAACGAGGTGATCAAGACCTGGTCGCGCCGTTCGACCATCTTGCCGCAATTCGTCGGCCTCACCTTTGGCGTCTACAATGGCCAGAAGTTCCTGCCGGTCCTCGTCAACGAGAACATGATCGGCCACAAGCTCGGCGAGTTTTCGCCGACCCGGACCTTCCACGGCCATGCCGCCGACAAGAAGGCTAAGAGGGCCTAAAGATGAGCAAACAGAAGAAAGCACGCGCGCTGAAGGATACCGAGGCGAAGGCTGTTGCCTCGGTTGTGCAGACCACGCCGCGCAAGCTTAACCTTGTTGCACAAATGATCCGTGGCCTCGGCGCCCAGCCGGCCCTGGCGGCCCTCACCTTCTCCAAGAAGCGTGCGGCCCAGGACGTCAAGAAGGTGCTGCAGGCGGCGATCGCCAATGCCGAGAACAACCACTCGCTCGACGTCGATCGGCTGTTCGTGGCCGAAGCCTATGTCGGCAACAGCTTCCGCCTGAAGCGCTTCCATGCCCGCGCCCGCGGCCGTGGCGTGAAGGTGGTGAAGCTCTGGAGCAACCTGACCGTGGTCGTGCGTGAGCGCGCCGAAGTCGCCGAGGAGGCAAAGTAATGGGTCAGAAAGTCAATCCGATCGGGCTGCGCGTCGGTATCAACCGCACCTGGGACTCGCGCTGGTTCGCCGATAAGGACTACGCCCAGCTCCTCCATGAGGATCTGCGCCTGAAGAAGTACCTGACCGACCGCCTCAACCAGGCCGGCGTCGCCCGCGTCGTCATCGAACGTCCGGCCAAGAAGGCCCGCGTCACGATCCACACGGCCCGTCCGGGTGTCGTGATCGGCAAGAAGGGCGCCGACATCGAGAAGTTGCGCGGCGACCTCTCCAAGATGACCGGTTCGGAAGTCAGCCTGAACATCGTCGAAATCCGCAAGCCGGAAATCGATGCCAAGCTGATCGCCGACAACATCGCCCAGCAGCTGGAGCGTCGCGTTGCGTTCCGTCGCGCCATGAAGCGCGCAGTGCAGTCGGCGATGCGTCTTGGCGCTCTCGGCATTCGTATCAACTGCTCGGGTCGTCTGGGCGGCGCTGAAATCGCCCGTCTCGAGTGGTACCGCGAAGGCCGCGTGCCGCTGCATACCCTGCGTGCCGAGATCGATTTCGGCGAGGGTACGGCAAAGACGACCTATGGCACCTGCGGCGTGAAGGTCTGGGTGTTCAAGGGTGAGATCATGGCCCATGACCCGATGGCCATGGACAAGCGTGCTCAAGAGCACCAGGCAACCGGCGGCTCCGGCCACCAGGGTGCCGGCGCCGAGCGCCGGTCCTGAGCGAGCGTAAAGGAATAAGAAGATGCTTTCTCCAAAGCGAACGAAATTCCGCAAGGCCCACAAGGGTCGCGTGAAGGGTGTGGCGAAGGGCGGTTTCTCGCTCGACTTCGGTGCCTATGGCATGAAGGCGATGGAACCCGGCCGTATCACGGCGCGCCAGATCGAAGCGGCTCGCCGCGCCATCACGCGCCACATGAAGCGCGTCGGCAAGGTGTGGATCCGTATTTTCCCGGACGTGCCGGTGTCGCGTAAGCCCGCCGAAGTCCGCATGGGTTCCGGTAAGGGCAGCCCCGAATACTGGATCTGCCGCGTGAAGCCGGGCCGCATCATGTTCGAAATCGACGGCGTTCAGAAGTCGCTGGCGGAAGAGGCGTTTACGCTGGCCTCCGCCAAGTTGCCGATCAAGACGCGCCTCGTCAGCCGTCTCGGCGAAGAATAAGGAACGAGGTACTTGATCATGAAGGCGAAAGACGTCGCCCTGAAGACCGAGGACCAGCTCAAGGCTGACCTCGTCACCCTGAAGAAAGAGGCCTTCAACCTGCGCTTCCAGCGCGCGTCGGGCCAGCTCGAGAACACCGCGCGCGTGCGCGTTGTTCGTCGTGACATCGCCCGTATCGAAACTTCGCTGCGCCAAAAAGCGCTGGCGAAGGCGTAAGGAGAGAGAGAATGCCCAAGCGCGTTCTGCAAGGCACCGTGGTCAGCGACAAGACCGACAAGACCGTCACCGTTCTGGTCGAGCGTCGTATCATGCACCCGGTGTACAAGAAGTTCATCCGCCGTTCGAAGCGTTATGCTGCGCACGATGCGGACAATAAGTGCAAGGTCGGCGACGTGGTGTTTATCCAGGAATGCCGTCCCTTGTCGAAGACCAAGCATTGGGAAGTGGTCGACGCTGCCACTGCCCAGGCTTAAGGCTCAACTAGCGTAATTGTAACGAGAAGGATCTCGAACCATGATCCAGATGCAAACGAACCTGGATGTTGCCGACAATTCCGGCGCGCGCAGGGTGCAGTGCATCAAGGTGCTGGGTGGCTCGCATCGCCGCACAGCCGAGGTCGGCGACGTCATCGTCGTGTCGATCAAAGAAGCCATTCCGCGCGGCAAGGTGAAGAAGGGCGACGTCCATCGCGCCGTCATCGTGCGCACCGCCAAGGAAATCCGCCGCGCCGATGGCAGCGCCATTCGTTTCGACCGCAATGCCGCGGTCCTCATCAACAAGCAGGGTGAACCTATCGGCACCCGCATCTTCGGCCCGGTGACCCGCGAGCTCCGTGGCAAGAAGTTCATGAAGATCATCTCGCTCGCTCCTGAAGTGTTGTGAGCGCGAGGGAGAAGGTGCTGAAAATGGCTACGAAGCTTAAAGTTAAGAAGGGCGACAAGGTGGTTGTGATCACCGGTCGCGACAAGGGCAAGACCGGCGAGATCATCGAGGTCATTCCCACCGAAAACCGCGTCAAGGTCCGTGGCGTCAACCTGGTGAAGCGTCACCAGAAGCAGTCCATGCAGACCCCGGGCGGCATCATCGAGAAGGAGGCGACGATCCACGTCTCCAACATCTCGCATGTTGACCCCAAGACGCAGAAGCCGACCCGTGTCGGCTACCGGACCGAAGGCGAGGAGAAGGTTCTCTTCGCGCGCGGTTCGGGCGAAAAGATCCGTTAAGGGAGCGCTAGGAAATGGCTCGCACCCGTTTGCAAGATCACTACGACACCGTCGTCCGCCCGGCCCTGATGAAGGAGTTCTCCTACAAGAACGCCATGGAAGTGCCGAAGATCGAAAAGATCGTCATCAACATGGGTGTTGGTGAAGCGGCCGCCGATAGCAAGAAGATCAACGTCGCCGTTGAAGAGCTTACCGCCATTGCCGGCCAGAAGCCGGTTGTGACGAAGGCCCGCAAGTCGATCGCCGTCTACAAGCTGCGCGAAGGCATGTCGATCGGTACGAAGGTGACGCTCCGCCGTCAGCGGATGTACGAATTCCTCGATCGCCTGATCACCATCGCGCTGCCGCGCGTCCGCGACTTCCGCGGCGTCAACGGCAAGAGCTTTGACGGCCGCGGCAACTATGCCCTGGGCCTCAAGGAGCAGCTGGTGTTCCCGGAAATCGATTACGACAAGGTTGATGCGGTCCGCGGTATGGACATCATCATCGTCACTAGCGCCAAGACCGATGCTGAGGCCAAGGCGTTGCTGAAGGGCTTCCAGATGCCCTTCATCAATTAAGCCGGGCCGGAGGAATAGAAATGGCTAAGACAAGCTCTGTCGAAAAGAACAAGAAGCGCGAGAAGATGGCGAAGCAGTACGCTGCCCGCCGTGCGCGCCTCAAAGCCGTGGCTGACAACGAAGACCTGCCGATGGAAGAGCGCTTTGCGGCGCGCCTGAAGCTCGCCGAACTGCCGCGCAACTCGTCCAAGGTCCGCATCCGCAATCGTTGCGAGCTGACCGGTCGTCCCCGCGCGACTTATCGCAAATTCAAGCTTTCGCGCATTGCGTTGCGCGAGCTCGCTTCGACCGGCCAGATTCCTGGCATGGTCAAGTCGAGCTGGTAAGGAGCAAGAGATCATGGCAATGAACGATCCCTTGGGAGATCTCCTGACGCGCATCCGCAACGGCCAGAAGGCCCGGATGTCGGCAGTGACCAGCCCCGCTTCGCGTCTTCGCGCCAACGTGCTCGATGTGCTGAAGCGTGAAGGCTATATCCGCAACTACAGCGTCGACGGCACGAAGCCCGGCGGCGAGATCACGGTCGAGCTCAAGTATCACGAGGGTCAACCCGTGATTCAGGAGATCGCCCGCGTGTCGACCCCCGGTCGCCGCGTCTATTCGAGGATCTCCGACCTGCCGCGCTACTATAACGGCCTCGGCATTTCCATCCTTTCGACGCCCCGTGGCGTTCTCTCGGACAGCGAAGCTCGTACCCAAAACGTGGGTGGCGAAGTGCTGTGCCGGGTATTCTAAGCGAGGAGATGAGCAGTCATGTCTCGCGTTGGTAAAAATCCCGTCGCCCTGCCGCAGGGTGTCAGCGTCGATCTCGCCGGTGGCCAGGCTACCGTCAAGGGCAAGCTCGGCACGCTGAAGCTCCCGATCTCGGCTCATGTCGAGGTCAAGGTTGAAGGCGACAAGGTGTGGGTGAAGCCCATCACCGAAACGAAACAGGCTCGTATGAGCTGGGGCGCGACCCGCGCCAATCTCAAGAACATGGTTGAAGGCGTCTCCAAAGGCTTCACCCGGAATCTTGATATCAACGGCACCGGTTACCGCGCCGCCGTCCAGGGCAAGAACCTGCAGCTTAACCTCGGCTACAGCCACGACGTGAGCTATCCGATCCCGGAAGGCATCACGGTGAAGTGCGAAAAGCCGACGTCGATCTCGATCACCGGGTTCGACAAGCAGAAGGTCGGCCAGGTGGCCTCGGAAATCCGCGCATACCGCAAGCCGGAGCCCTACAAGGGCAAGGGCATCAAGTATTCGGACGAGACCATCCTGCGCAAGGAAGGCAAGAAGAAGTAAGGACTGGACATGTCGAAAACGAAAGAACTTTTCGAGCGCCGCAAGGCGCGCGTCCGGACCTCGATCCGGAAGAATGCGATCGGCCGCCCGCGTTTGTCGGTGTTCCGTTCGGGCCTGCACATCTACGTCCAGATCATCGACGACGTGAACGGCAATACGCTTGCCGCCGCCTCGACGGTCGACAAGGAACTGAAGGGCAAGCTCAAGACCGGCGCCAACATCGATGCCGCCAAGGCAGTCGGCAAGCTCATCGCAGAGCGCGCCGTCTCCAAGGGCATCAAGGAAGTCGTGTTTGATCGCGGCGGTTACATCTATCACGGTCGGGTCAAGGCCCTGGCCGACGCCGCCCGCGAAGGCGGGCTGGCGTTCTAAGGAAGGGACCGAAAATCATGGCCAAACCAGCAAAAAGCGAGCGTCGCGACCGCGAGCGTCGTGAGCGCGAGGCAGAGCCCGAGCTCATCGAAAAGCTTGTCGGCATCAACCGCGTTGCAAAGGTGGTGAAGGGTGGTAAGCGCTTCGGCTTTGCCGCCATCGTCGTCGTCGGCGACGGCAAGGGCCGCGTCGGCCACGGATCGGGCAAGGCGCGCGAAGTGCCGGAAGCCATCCGGAAGGCGACCGAGCATGCCAAGCGCGGCATGATCCGCGTGGCACTCCGCGAAGGCCGCACCCTGCATCATGACGTGACGGGCCATTTCGGCGCCGGCCGCGTCGTGCTGCGCGCTGCCGATGCCGGTACCGGCATCATCGCCGGCGGTCCGGTTCGCGCGATCTTCGAAGCGCTCGGCGTCAATGACGTCGTCGCCAAGTCGGTCGGCACCTCGAACCCGCACAACATGATCCGCGCTGCGTTCGACGCGCTCAATCATTGCTCCTCGCCCCGTTCCGTGGCTGCCCGCCGCGGCAAGAAGGTGAGCGACGTGATTGGCCGCAAGGACGCCGCCGCTGAAGCCCGCGAATAACGGGGGAACTGAAAAATGGCTGACAAAGTCAAGATCACCCAGGTCGCCAGCCGCATCGGTCGCAAGTTCGACCAGCGCGACACGCTGAAGGCGCTGGGCCTCGACAAGATGAACCGTTCGCGCGTGGTTGAAGACACGCCGTCGATCCGCGGCATGATCCGCAAGGTCCAGCACCTGCTGCTGATCGAACCGGTGAAGTAAGGAATAGAAACGATGAAGCTTCATCAGCTTTCCGATAATCCGGGTGCGCGCAAGAAGCGCATCCGCGTCGGCCGCGGTATCGGTTCGACCAAGGGCAAGACCGCCGGCGTCGGCGGTAAGGGCCAGCATGGTCGTTCGGGCGTCGCCATCAACGGCTTCGAAGGCGGCCAGATGCCGCTCTATCGGCGCCTGCCGAAGCGCGGCTTCAACAACATCTTCCGTCTCGACTTCTCGGAAGTGAATCTGGGTGCCCTCCAGGATGCGATCGAATCGAAGCGTCTCGACGCCTCGAAGCCGATCAACGGCAAGGCCCTCAAGGCCGCCGGCCTCATCGGCCGCGTCCGTGACGGCGTCCGCCTCCTCGGCAAGGGCGAACTGAAGGCCAAGATCAACATCACGGTCGTCGGCGCCACCAAGTCGGCGATCGCCGCGGTCGAAAAGGCCGGCGGCAAGGTGACCGTCAAGGCGCCGAAGAAGCCGAAGGCTGAAGAAGCCCAGGCCTAAGGAACAAAGTTCGGGCCTCCGCCTGCATCCGACAGGGTGACAAGCGGGGGCCCGATCCCCATATACCACCCCGGATTTCCCCGTTCCGACGCGCCGATAGGTACAGTATGGCCTCCGCTGCTGAGCAACTTGCCGCCAATATCAATTTCGGTGCCTTCGCCAAGGCCGAAGAGCTCAAGGCGCGCATCTGGTTCACGCTGGGTGCCCTGGTCGTGGCGCGTGTCGGCGCCTATATCCCGCTGCCCGGAATCGATTCGGCGGCTTTCGCCGCGATCTTCCAGCAGCATTCGGGCGGCGTGCTCGGCATGGTCGACATGTTCGCCGGCGGCGCCATCAGCCGCATGACGGTCTTTGCCCTTGGCATCATGCCGTACATCTCGGCCTCGATCATCATGCAGCTCCTCACCTCCGTCTCGCCCCAGCTCGAGGCGTGGAAGAAGGAAGGCGAGTCGGGCCGCAAGAAGATCAATCAATACACCCGCTACGGCACCGTCATTCTCGCCGTGGTCCAGGCCCTTGGCATGGCCAACGGCCTGCAGAACATGGCCGGCCCCTCGGGCGGCGCCGTGATCAACCCGGGCATGATGTTCGTGCTGGTCACGATCGTCACGCTGACCGGCGGCACGATGTTCCTGATGTGGCTGGGCGAGCAGATCACCGCCCGCGGCATCGGCAACGGCATTTCTCTCATCATTTTCGCCGGCATCGTCTCGCGCCTGCCGACGTCGCTGGGCCAGCTGCTCGAGCAGCTCTGGGCCGGCTCGATCTCGGGCTTCCTGGTGCTGACCTTCGCCGTGCTGGCGGTGGTCGTCATCACCGGCATCGTGTTTTTCGAGCGCGCGCAGCGCCGCTTGATCGTGCAATACCCCAAGCGCCAGGTCGGCAACCGCATGTTCGGCGGCGAATCCTCGCATCTGCCGATGAAGCTCAATGCGTCGGGTGTCATTCCGCCGATCTTCGCTTCGTCGATCCTGTTGCTGCCACTCACCATCGCCGGCTTCACGGGCAATCAGGATGTCGCCAGCTCTGGCGGTATCTTCGGCGATACCATGCAGTGGATCCTGGTCCATTTCGGCCATGGCAAGCCGCTCTATATCCTTTCCTACATCCTGCTCATCGTGTTCTTTGCCTTCTTCTACACGGCGATCGTCTTCAATCCGGAAGACACGGCCGAGAATCTGAAGAAGCATGGCGGCTTCCTGCCCGGCATCCGTCCCGGCAAGAACACGGCCGACTATTTCGACTACGTGCTGACGCGCCTTACGGTCATCGGTGCCGCCTATCTCGCGGTCATCTGCGTCCTGCCGGAAATCCTTATCGCCAATTACGCCATGCCGTTCTATTTCGGCGGCACCAGCCTGCTCATTGTCGTGTCCGTCACCATGGACACCGTCGCCCAGATCCATTCGCATCTGCTGGCGCATCAGTATGAAGGTCTGTTGAAGAAATCCAAGCTGAAGGGGCGGCGGGGATGAAACTGATATTGCTGGGCCCGCCGGGGGCGGGTAAGGGGACCCAAGCAAAGCGTCTTTACGATCGTCATCATCTGGTTCAGCTGTCCACGGGCGACATGCTGCGCGCTGAGGTGGCGGCCGGTACACCGCTGGGCGTGGAAGCCAAGAAGCTGATGGAGGCCGGCCAGCTGGTGCCGGATGCCATCGTCATCGGTATGATCGAGTCGCGGATCGAGCAGCCGGAGGCCAAGGACGGTTTCGTCCTCGACGGCTTCCCGCGTACCGAGGCTCAGGCGACGGCGCTCGACGAGATGCTGACGCGCCATAAGGCCAAGATCGATGGCGTGATTGAACTTGCGGTGGATGAGAACGCGCTGGTCGAGCGCATCTCCGGCCGCTATGCCTGCGCCAAATGCGGCGCCGGCTATCACGACAAATTCCAGAAGCCGAAAGTTGCCGGCGTTTGTGATTCCTGCGGTGGGACCGACTTCACGCGCCGCAAGGATGACAACGCCGAAACGGTCAAAGCCAGGTTGGTCGCCTATCGCCAGCAAACGGCCCCGATTCTCCCCTATTACAAGGGGCGGGGCCTGCTGCATCCGGTGGACGGCATGGCGGAACTTGATGAAGTCACCAAACAGATCGAACAAGTGTTAACGAAGATCAATCATTAACCATTTGATTTCGTTAATAAATTAGAATCGCCGCAAACGCGGCCGGACAGTTGACGGGCAAGCATTTAGCCATATAATGCGCGCCTTCTCGACCCACCCGGCTGAACCCTGGGGTTCGGGCGTTTCGACTTGCGTCAATCCAGGGATTGACGCTGATCGTATGAATTAAGGAGAGCCGACGTGGCGCGTATTGCTGGCGTGAACATCCCGACGCAAAAGCGGGTGATCATCGCATTGACCTACATCACCGGTATTGGCCCGAAGAAGGCTGAAGAGATCTGCGCGAAGGTCGGTATCCCGGCCGAACGCCGCGTCCATCAGCTGACGGATGCCGAAGTCGGCAAGATCCGTGAAACCATCGACCAGGACTACATGGTCGAGGGCGATCTGCGTCGCCAGGTTGCCATCAACATTAAGCGCCTGATGGATCTCGGCTGCTATAAGGGCCTGCGCCATCGCAAGGGCCTGCCGGTCCACGGCCAGCGCACCCATACCAATGCCCGCACCCGCAAGGGCAAGGCGGTTGCGATCGCCGGCAAGAAGCAGGCGACGAAGTAATCTTAAGGATCGGACGATAAAATGGCGAAAGCTGCAGCAGCTGCACAGGCAGGTCGCGTTCGTAAGCGCGAGCGCAAGAACATCACGTCGGGCATCGCCCATGTGAATGCCTCGTTCAACAACACCATGATCACCATCACCGACGACCAGGGCAACACGGTTGCCTGGGCCTCGTCCGGCGCGCAGGGCTTCAAGGGTTCGCGTAAGTCGACCCCTTATGCCGCCCAGGTCGCTGCCGACGTCGCCGCGAAGAAGGCGATGGAGCATGGCGTGAAGACCCTCGAGGTCGAAGTGAAGGGTCCGGGTTCGGGCCGTGAAAGCGCGCTGCGTGCCCTTCAGGCCGCCGGCTTCACCATTACGTCGATCCGCGACGTGACGCCGATCCCGCATAACGGCTGCCGCCCGCCGAAGCGTCGCCGCGTCTAATCGAATATCGGTTCCGGCACCTCGCGTGCCGGTGCCATGCGCGACGTGTGCGGGAAGCCAACGCTTCCCGCCATACGCGTTTCTAGGGAACACCGTTAAATCGGATCGCCGGATCGGGAACGACAGAATGGTTTCCGGCCGGAATTGAGAAAGGAACGACCCGTGATTCAGAAGAACTGGACTGAGCTGATCAAGGCGAACAAGAAATTCGACGCTGGCTTCGATGGCAAGCGCGTCGGCACGCTCGTCATGGAACCGCTTGAGCGCGGCTTTGCGCTGACGCTCGGCAACGCGCTGCGTCGCGTGCTGCTCTCCTCGCTGCAGGGTGCTGCCGTGACCGCGATCCACGTCGACGGCGTTCTCCACGAGTTCAGCTCGATCCCGGGTGTCCGCGAAGACGTGACCGATATGGTCCTCAACGTGAAGCAGATTGCGCTTCGCATGGGTGGCGATGGCCCCAAGCGCATGCGCCTGAAGGCGCAAGGGCCGGGCGAAGTGAAGGCCGGCCAGATCGAAGTCGGCCATGACATCGAAGTGCTGAACCCCGATCTGGTGCTCTGCACCCTCGATCAGGGCGCCAATCTCTCGATGGAATTCACCGTCGAATCCGGCAAGGGCTATGTCCCGGCCTCCAACAACCGTCCGGAAGATGCCCCGATCGGCCTCATCCCGGTCGATGCCATCTTCTCCCCGGTGAAGAAGGTCTCCTACAAGATCGATAACAGCCGCGTCGGCCAGGTCACCGATTACGACCGCCTGTCGCTCTCGATCGAGACCAACGGCGCCGTGACCCCGGAAGATTCGCTGGCGATCGCCGCGCGCATTCTCCAGGACCAGCTGCAGCTCTTCATCAACTTCGAAGAGCCGACCGCGGCCGTTGCCGAAGTCGCCACTTCCGAGCCGCCGTTCAACCGCAACCTGCTCAGGAAGGTCGACGAGCTCGAGCTCTCGGTCCGTTCCGCGAACTGCCTCAAGAACGACAACATCGTCTATATCGGCGATCTCGTTCAGAAGACCGAAGCGGAAATGCTGCGTACGCCGAATTTCGGCCGCAAATCGCTCAACGAGATCAAGGAAGTCCTCGCCCAGATGGGTCTCCATCTCGGCATGGAAATCCCGAACTGGCCGCCAGAGAACATCGAAGACCTGGCTCGCCGGCTCGATGAGCCGTATTGAGATTTGAATCAGCATGGGCTGGCCGACCGGCCGGCCCATGTATCTGGGTCATGGTGACCCGCCCCTGCCGAGCCTGAGGCCTATCCTTGCGCCGGATTTGGGATTGCCATCGGATCTACGACGGCCGCCGAGACACTCGCCGGCACAACGTCGCAGGCCAGACACGAAGGAGCTAAGGTTATGCGTCACGGTATCAGCGGTCGTAAACTCAACCGCACCAGCAGCCACCGCAAGGCGTTGTTCATGAATCTCTCGCAAGCGCTGATCAAGCACGAGCAGATCACCACCACCTTGCCCAAGGCCAAGGACCTGCGCCCGATCGTGGAAGGCCTGATCACCAAGGGCAAGAAGGGTGGCCTGGCCAACCGTCGCCTGCTCATTGCCCAGCTGCAGAACGAAGCGCTGGTCGAGAAGCTGATGACCGTTCTGGCCACCCGCTACAAGACGCGCGCCGGCGGCTACACCCGCATCCTGAAGGCGGGCTTCCGTCATGGCGACATGGCGCCGATGGCCGTGATCGAGTTCGTCGATCGCGACGTCAGCGCCAAGGGCCAGGATTCGGGCCCGAAGCAGGACAAGGCCGAAGACGCCGCCGCCTGATCCGGCGGGCTCTCGCAGCCGATTAGTTACGGAAAAGGGCGGCCTTGTCGGCCGCCCTTTTTGCTATCATCTCTATAGCTGTCGCGCGGTCGGCCCGGTGCCGATCGCCATTGGCGACGTCGCACGATAAGTTGGGTCTTGCATGAAAACGATTTGGGCCGCCCTTTCCGCGCTTCTGTTGCTGGCCGCACCCGCCGGCGCGCAAGAGACCGTTCCAGCCAGTCAAGCGCAGATCGACCTTACCTTCGCGCCGTTGGTGAAGGCCGCGGCCCCCGCCGTGGTCAACATCTACACCCGCACCGTCATCAAGCAGCGGTCGACATCGCCCTTCTTCGACGATCCGTTCTTCCGTCAGTTTTTCGGCGACCAGTTCAAGTCCGGCCAGCCGAAGGAACGGGTGCAGGGCGCGTTGGGCTCGGGCGTCATCGTGCGCACCGACGGGCTCATCGTCACCAACAACCATGTGATCAACGGCGCCGATCAGATCCGTGTCGTGCTCAACGACAAGCGCGAGTTCGAAGCGAAGGTCGTGGCGGCCGAGGAGCGCCTGGACTTGGCACTTCTCAAGGTCGACACCAAGGGCCAGGCGCTGCCCGTTCTGCCCTTGCGCGATTCCGATGATCTTGAGGTGGGCGATCTGGTGCTGGCCATCGGCAACCCCTTCGGCGTCGGCCAGACGGTCACCTCCGGCATCGTCTCCGGTGTCGCCCGCACCAATACCGGCATCGGCGATTTCGGCTATTTCATCCAGACCGACGCGGCCATCAACCCCGGCAATTCCGGTGGCGCGCTCATCTCGATGGACGGCAAGCTGGTCGGCATCCCGACGGCGATCTTTTCCAAGACCGGTGGTTCGGTCGGTATCGGCTTTGCCATCCCCAGCAACATGGTGGCGGCCGTTGTGAAGGCCGAAGGGAATGGCGGCAAGCTGGTGCGCCCCTGGATCGGCGCGGCGGGTGAGACCGTCACCAACGATATCGCCCAGAGCCTTGAGCTCGATCGCCCCGGTGGTGTCGTTGTGCAGCAGCTTTATGCCGATGGGCCGGCCGAGCGCGCGGGCCTTAAGCCCGGCGATATCATCGTCGGTGTCAACGGTCGCGATGTCGAGGATCCGGAGGGGCTGCGCTTCCGCCTGGCCACATTGCCGGTGGGCGATACCGCGACCCTCAATCTGATTCGCAAAGGCAAGACGGTGGACCTTTCCGTGCCCCTCATCGCCCCGCCGGAGAAGCCCACGGATGAAGTCCTGCTTGACGGTCGCCAACCGCTTTCCGGCGCGCTGATCGTCAATCTGTCGCCGGCGACGGCGGACGATCTCAACATCAATGCCTGGGACGGCGTCGCCATTGTGAAGATGAAGCGCGGCAGCATCTCCGACCGCGTCGGCTTCGAAGCGGGCGATATCATCGTCAAGGTCAACGACAAGGACATCAAATCGGCGGCCGACCTTGCCGACCTCATGTCGTCACTGCCATCGCCCTGGACCATCACCGTCAATCGCGGCGGCAAGGTCAAGACCTTCGATCTCGACTGATGCGGGGAGAGGGGGCGGCTTGAGCGGTCTTTTCGAATCCCAGGCACCCCGTCCGCTCGCCGACCGGCTGCGCCCGCAAAAGCTTGCCGATATCGTCGGCCAGGATCATCTGATCGGCCCCAACGGCCCCATCACCCGCATGCTGGCCGCAGGCCAGGTCTCGTCGATGATCCTGTGGGGGCCGCCCGGCTGCGGCAAGACGACGCTGGCGAAGCTCTTGGCCGATGGCGTCGATCTCCATTTCGAACTGCTCTCGGCGGTCTTTTCCGGCGTCGCCGATCTGAGGAAGGTCTTCGAGGCCGCGCGCGAGCGCCGGCGCATGGGGCAGGGCACGCTCCTCTTCATCGACGAGATCCATCGCTTCAACCGCGCGCAGCAGGATGGATTTCTGCCCTATGTCGAGGACGGCACCATCGTGCTGGTGGGTGCCACGACCGAGAACCCGTCATTCGAACTCAACGCCGCCTTGCTGTCCCGGTCGCAGGTCTTCGTCCTCAATCGCCTCGATGCCGCAGCCGAGGAATTGCTGCTCGGCCGGGCGGAAGATCTCATGGGCTACCGCCTGCCGCTGAATGCGGAAGCGCGGGCGGCCCTGCTCGAGATGGCCGATGGCGACGGGCGCTATCTTCTCAATCTGGCTGAAGAGCTCTTCCGCCTGCCGCCGGAAGTGGAGCTCGATCCGGCCGGCCTGGGCAAGGCCGTGCAGCGCCGTGCGCCGCTCTACGACAAGGCGCAGGAGGGCCATTACAACCTCATCTCCGCCCTCCATAAATCGCTGCGCGGGTCGGATACCGATGCCGCCCTCTATTGGTTTGCACGCATGCTGGATGGGGGCGAAGACCCGCTCTATATCGCGCGCCGTCTGGTCCGCTTCGCGGTCGAGGACATTGGGCTCGCCGATCCGCAGGCGGTTCATCAGGCGATTGCCGGCTGGGACACCTATAAGCGCCTCGGTTCGCCGGAAGGCGAATTGGCCTTGGCGCAGGTCGTCATTTATCTGGGCACGGCACCCAAATCGAATGCCGCCTATAAGGCCTATAAAGAGGCGCGCCGGGCCGCCAAGGCCAACGGCTCGCTGATGCCGCCCAAGCATATCCTCAACGCGCCCACCAAACTGATGCAGCAATTGGGCTACAGTGCCGGGTATGAGTACGATCACGACGCCGCGGACGGCTTTTCAGGTCAGAATTACTTTCCTGATGGCATGCGGCGCGAACGTTTCTATCGTCCGGTCGAACGCGGCTTCGAGCGCGACCTAATCAAACGACAGGAATATTGGGAGAA
Organism: Pseudomonadota bacterium; assembly: GCA_016183985.1. Lineage (GTDB taxonomy): Bacteria > Pseudomonadota > Alphaproteobacteria > Dongiales > Dongiaceae > Dongia. The sequence goes on from JACPDN010000004.1 coordinate 17,268, forward strand.
GCTGCGGGCCAAGCGCCAGCAGCCGCGCTCGGGCACCGTCAAATCGGATGACGACGAGGATTGACATCCAATTCACATCTAGACCGCGCGGTTTAGCGGCTCCACTGTTCGTTAACGTGCCGGGCAAACCCCGCGCGCAAATCGTGCCAAAAGGCAAGAGCGAAGGTTTGCACCGGAGGCGGCGTCGATATGCAAGATGAAGGGCTTGTACCGGGATATGCCCTTGGTTACGGTCCGCGAAGAAAGCCTGACGGAACAGGTAATCCCAATGGGGGATGCGGCTAAACGGCATGAAGCCATAAGGCAAGCCGGGGACGCATTCGGGGTGGTGGCGGCCATACCGCTGCATTAAGGGCGAGTTGTCAGAATGCAAGATTATCTATCGCCGGAACGCGATCGAGTAGCTCTTATCACTATCGACGCACAGCGCGATTTTGTTCTGCCCAATGGCCCTGCCGCCGTCAGCGGATCGATGTCCGCCGTGCCGCAGATGCAGCGCCTGACACAGACTTTCCGTCAGTTGGGCGCGCCCATCGTCCATATGGTGCGGCTCTATCGTTGTAACGGTTCCAATGTAGACCTGTGTCACCGTGCGCAGATCGAATCCGGTCAGCGCATCGTCATGCCGGGCACGTCGGGTTGCGAGCTCATCGATGATCTGAAACTCGACACCGCGCAGCGCATCGAGCCGGAACTGCTGCTCGATGGCAAACTGCAGGAAGTCGGGCCCAAGGAATGGATCGGCTACAAGCCGCGCCTCTCAGCCTTCTTCCAGACCCCGGTCGAGGAGCACCTCAAGGCATTGGGTATCAGCACCATCGTCATCTGTGGGACCGACTTCTCAACCTCACCGCGCTCCAGTGTCTATGCCGCCGCCAATCGCGACTTCCGCATGGTGCTGGCGACCGATGCCATTTCCGGTGCCACCGATGCCGGCCTCAATGAACTGGCGCAGATCGGCGTCTATCTGATGGCGACCGACCAGTTGCTGGATTGGCTGTCACGCAGCCGGCAAGCCGCCTGATGACCAGCACATACGGCCATTCACGATGAGTGGCGTCAAACAATTCACGGTCACCGCGTCCGACGGCGATCAGCGCCTCGATCGCTGGTTCAAGAAGAAGTTCCCGCATCTCACCCATGGCCGGCTGGAAAAGCTGCTGCGCAAAGGTGAAGTGCGCGTCGACGGCAAGCGCGCCAAATCCGCCGACCGTCTTGAGGCCGGCATGGTCGTGCGCGTGCCCCCGCTGGGCGATGCCAACGCGCCGCGCCCCGATCTCGATGAACCCAAAGGCCCCAAGCCGATCACCGAGAAAGAGGCCGAAGCCCTGCGCAAGACGGTCCTCTTCAAGGACGCCGAGGTTATCGTCATCAACAAGCCGGCGGGCCTCGCGGTCCAGGGTGGCACGGGCCTCGATACCAATATCGATGCTATGCTCGACGCCTTGCAGTTCGACGCCGAAGAGCGCCCGCGCCTGGTGCATCGCCTTGACCGCGATACCTCCGGCTGCCTCGTTCTGGCGCGCAGCCAGGCGGCGGCTCGCAAGCTCACGGCGGCGTTCAAAGACAAGACGGCGCGAAAGATCTATTGGGCCGTCACCGTCGGCGCCCCGAAGATGAACGAAGGCAAGATCGACGCGCCCTTGGCCAAGCAAAGTGTCGCCGCCGTCGGTCGCCGCGCGGCCGAGCGTGTGCAGATCGATGAGGAAGACGGCAAGAAGGCCGTCACCTATTACGCCGTCGTCGAGCGTGCTCATGACAAGGCCGCCTGGCTCGCCTTGATGCCGCTCACGGGCCGCACGCATCAGCTGCGCGCCCATTGCGTGGCGCTCGGCACGCCGATCCTGGGTGACGGCAAATATGCCGGCGCCAAGGCGTATTTCGCGCGCGATTCCCTGCACAACCAGTTGCATCTCCACGCGCGCTCGATCCGCATTCCGCATCCCACCCGCGGCATCATCAATGTGACGGCACCCTTGCCGCCGCATATGCAGAAGACCTGGAAGTTCTTCGAATTCGCCGACGAGCCCGATCACGATCCCTTTGCCGGTCTCGACCTCTGACATGACCATGCCGCCGGTCGGTCGCTACCGCCTCGTGATCTTCGATTGCGACGGCACGCTGGTGGACAGCCAGCACAACATCATCGCCGCTATGCAGAAGGCCTTTGGTGCCGCCGGTCGCGCTCTGCCGACGCCGGAGGCCATTCGCCGCCAGGTGGGGCTGACGCTCGAAGTGGCGATCGCCCGCATGCTCCCGGAAGCGGATGAAACGACCGTCGCGGCGTTGGCTGAAAATTACCGGGTCGTCGTGCGGGCCTTGCGGGCGGGTGAGGGATTGTCGGAGCCGCTTTATGAAGGCATCCAGGATCTCATCCTGGCCCTCTACCATCCGGAGATTTTTCTCGGCGTGGCCACGGGCAAGAATCTGGTGGGTCTCGAGCATACGCTCACCCTTCATGGCCTTCGGGAGCGCTTTCACACCCTCCAGACGGCCGATCGGGCGCTTTCCAAGCCCCATCCCGACATGATTCATCGTGCCATGGCCGAAACCGCCTGCGAAGCCCCTGAAACGGTCATGATCGGCGACACCAGCTTCGATATGGAGATGGCCCGGGCGGCCGGCGCTACGGCCATCGGCGTTTCCTGGGGCTATCACCCGGCTGAGGAACTCCTGCAGGCCGGCGCCCACGCCGTTTTGGCCCATCCGGGCGAACTCATCCCCCGTTTGCAAAGCCTTTCCGCCAGCCGCTAAAATCGTGGCCAGCGTGTCCGGACGGGTGGTTCTCGCCCCAACCGGTTGCCGCGAAGAAGGCGGAGAGGAAGCCATATGCGTCTGAAGACAATCCTGGCCGGTTTGCTGATGCTGGCGGTGGGCCTGGCGGCGACCTTGGTGGCGATCGTCAAATCGACCGATTTCAACGCCTATAAGGATCTCATCGCTGCCCAGGTGAAGTCGGCGACCGGACGCGATCTGGTGCTGGCCGGCAATGTCGAGCTCGGCATTTCGCTCACGCCGACGCTCAGCATCAGCCAGGTCACTTTCCGCAATGCGGAGTGGGGCACCGAGCCGGCGATGCTGAAATTCGACAAGCTGCAAGCTGAGATCCAGTTGCTGCCGCTGCTTTCCAACGAGATCGTCATCAACAAGGTCGTGCTCAGTGATGCCGATGTGTTGCTGGAAACCAATGCCGAGGGAATCGGCAATTGGGTGATGGGCAATGGCGGGCAAGGCGGCTCGGCGCCGCTGCCGCATATCGGTCAGGTTCAGATCGACCGCTTGAAGATCCGCTATCACGAGGGCGAAAGCGGGTTCAGCCGTGAACTGAACATCGACAGTCTCAATGCCAAGACATCCGGGCCGGGCGCGCCCATCGACCTTGCCTTGAAGGCGACGATGGTGGGTGAAACGCTGAATGCCGAGGGACAGATCGGGGCGCTCCGCCAGTTCACGCAAGGCCCCTTGCCGATCAATCTCAAGGGCAATGTCAACACGGTGGCCTTCACCGTCGACGGTCAGATCGCCGACCCGGCGCAGTTCGAAGGCATCGATGTCGATCTGTCGCTGGCGTCGGACACGGAAGTGAAGTTCGGTGATTTCAAGCTGCCGGGCACCGGACCTTACCGCGTCGCCGGCCATCTCACGGGAGCGAAGGGGCAATACAAGCTCTCGACCGCCAGCGGCCGTGTCGGCGACAGCGATTTCACCGGCGATCTTGAATACAGCCGTGGCGAGGCACGGCCCTTTATCGGCCTCAAGCTCGCCTCGACCAAGCTTAACAGCAAGGATTTCGGGCTGGAACCTGTCCTCTCTGGTCCGGATAAGGGGCCGAAGGATGGGCGCGCCTTTTCTGCCGAGCCTTGGGACATTCCGCAGCTCGATATGCTCGATGCGGACGTGCTCTGGACCGCGCAGGAATTCTCATATGGTCCTTACCCATTGAAGAATGCCAGCATCGAACTCCACTTGCGCGACGGCAAGCTGACGCTCACCAATGTCACCGGCAATCTGGTCGATGGCCGCTTCTCGGCCGGCGGCACGCTCGACACCATGCAATCGCCGGCAAATTTGGTTGCCCGCATGCGTGCAGACGATGTGGCAGCCGTACCGCTCCTGGAGACCATGGGTCTTGCCGGTGTGCTACAGGCCAAGAACGCCAATCTTGAGGTTGAAGTTGCCGGACCGGCATCCTCCTTGCGCAACTTGTTGGGGGCTGCCAATGGCAATGTCATGTTCGAGACCGGGGCCGGGCGTTTGCAGAACGATTTCGTGCGCCTGCTCTTTGCCAATCTCTTCAGCGTCATCTCGGTGGGCGGCAGCGGTGACGCTTCGCAGGTCAATTGCCTGGTGACGCGCTTCGATATCAAGAACGGCATCGCCGTTTCGCGTGGCCTGGTGCTGGATACGCCGGGGGCAACCGTGCTGGGCGCCGGCAATATCGACCTCAGAAACGAGCGTCTCGATCTTCATCTCGATACCCAGTCGAAACAGGTCAATCTCGCCAATCTCGCCGTGCCGATGAATGTCGGCGGCTCCTTGTCGAAGCCGAGCGTGACACCCGATGCCATCGGCACCGTGGAAAACACGGCGGGCTTTGCGACACGGGCCGCCAATTTTGCGACCTTCGGGGCGTTGGAGGCCGTGACAGGCCTTGGACAAAGCCAGGATCTCGGCCCCAATCCCTGCCGCACGGCGCTCGATGCCGGCAGCAAGGCCGGGAAATCCGCCTCGCCCACCGACAAGATCAAGAGTGGAACCGGACAGGTCATCGAGGGTGTTGGTGAAGGCGCTGGCCAGGTCATCGACGGCGTCGGCGAAGGCGCCAAGAAGGTCGGCAAGGAAACGGGCAAGGCGCTGGAATCGATCGGCGACGGCATCAATAGTATTTTCGGGAATTGACGCATGCAGAATACGGCGCCACGCCGCTTCTATAAGACCGTCACGGCCGTCGAAGGTGCCGGTGGCTGGAATGTGACGCTGGACGGCAAGGTGCTGCGCTCGCCGGCGAAGAAGGATTTCAACCTGCCGACCAAAGAGCTGGCTGAGGCGATTGTCGTCGAATGGGATTCTCAGACCGAACATGTCCGCCCCTTGGCGATGCCGCTGATGCAATTGGCATCGACCGCCATCGACCGCGTCGGGGCAGATCGCGCCCGCATCATTGCCGAACTTGTCGGTTATGCCGGGACGGATCTCGTCTGCTATCGGGCCGCCGAACCGCCGAGCCTGGTCGAACGCGAGGCGCAGGCCTGGGATCCGCTGCTGGCATGGTTGCGCAGGCGTTATGACGTGTCCCTGGTATCGACCAGCGGGATCGTTGCTGTCGCACAGCCGCCAGTGGCCATGGAAGCGCTATCAAAGGTGATGAACGGTCACGATGACTTCGCCCTGGCAGCACTTGCGACGCTGATCCAGACGGCAGGCTCGCTCGTCATCGGGCTTGCCGTGGCCGAGGGCGAGATCACGGCAGAGCAAGGCGCGCATGCGGCGCAGCTTGATGAGCTTTATCAGACGGAACGTTGGGGCGAAGACAAGGATGCTGTGGAGCGCCGTGTGGCGCAGCTTGCTGAAATGGTGGCAGCGCGGCGCTTTCTTGATCTCCTGACTCAGGAATAGGTCGGTTTTCCCGGTTATTTCCTTCGCTTCGTCCTTGGGTTCACGAAATCTTCGTGCTATCCAGGTTGCGCTTTTCGCACCTGCGGAAAACGTGGGGCGACCTCTTTTGTTCGGGGGACGGATCTCATGCAGGAAATCCTGAAACAGCTTGAAGAGAAGCGCGCAGCGGCGCGGGCAGGCGGCGGCAAGAAACGTGTCGACGCCCAGCATGCCAAAGGCCGCCTGACCGCTCGCGAGCGCATTGAGCTCCTGCTCGACCCCGATTCCTTCGAAGAATGGGACATGTTCGTCGAGCATCGCTGCCACGATTTCGGCATGGGTTCGCAGCGTGTGCCTGGCGATGGCGTCGTTACCGGCTACGGCACGATCAACGGCCGCCTTGTTTTTGTCTTCAGCCAGGATTTCACGGTTTTCGGCGGCTCGCTCTCGGAAGCGCATGCCGAAAAGATCTGCAAGGTGATGGATCAGGCAATCCGTGTCGGCGCGCCCGTGATCGGCATCAACGATTCGGGCGGCGCCCGCATCCAGGAAGGCGTCGCCTCGCTTGCCGGCTATGCCGAGGTGTTCCAGCGCAACATCATGGCCTCGGGCGTCGTGCCGCAGATCAGCGTCATCATGGGGCCCTGTGCCGGCGGGGCTGTCTATTCGCCGGCCATGACCGACTTCATCTTCATGGTGAAGGACAGCTCCTACATGTTCGTGACCGGCCCCGACGTGGTGAAGACGGTGACCCATGAAAATGTCACTTTCGAACAGCTGGGCGGCGCGCTGACTCACAGCCAGAAATCCGGCGTCGCCGATCTCGCCTTCGAGAACGATGTCGAGGCGCTCCTCGAAGTGCGCCGCTTCGTCGACATGCTGCCGGCCTCCAACCGCAACAAGGCGCCGCAGCGCACCTCGCCGGACCCGATCGACCGCGATGAGATGTCGCTGGATACGCTCATCCCATCGAATCCCAACAAGCCCTACGACATGAAGGAACTCATCACCAAGGTGGTGGATGAGGGCGATTTCTTCGAGCTGCAGCCGAATTTCGCGCGCAACATCCTGACCGGATTCGCGCGGATTGGCGGCGAGACGGTGGGCATCGTCGCCAATCAGCCGATGGTTTTGGCCGGTTGCCTCGACATCGATTCATCAAGGAAAGCCGCACGTTTTGTGCGTTTCTGCGATTGTTTCGATATTCCCATCGTCACTTTCGTCGACGTGCCGGGCTTCCTGCCGGGCACCACGCAGGAGCACGGCGCCATCATCAAGCACGGCGCCAAGCTGCTCTTTGCCTATGGCGAGGCAACGGTGCCGAAAGTCACCGTCATCACCAGGAAGGCCTATGGCGGTGCCTATGACGTCATGAGTTCGAAGCACCTCCGGGGCGACGTCAACTTCGCCTGGCCGACGGCGGAAATCGCCGTCATGGGCCCGAAGGGTGCCGTGGAAATCATCTTCCGCGCCGATATCGGCGACAGTGCCAAGATCGCCGATCGGACCGAGGAATATCGCCAGAAATTCGCGACCCCTTTCGTCGCGGGTGCGCGCGGTTTCATCGACGACGTGATCATGCCGCATTCGACGCGCAAACGTATCTGCCGCTCGCTTGCCATGCTCAGGGATAAGAAGATCGAGAATCCCTGGAAGAAGCACGACAACATCCCGCTTTGATGAGCAGGAGAGAGCGGGAAAATTGAGCATGTTCAAGAAAATCCTGATTGCCAATCGCGGCGAAATCGCTTGCCGCGTCATCAAGACCGCCAAGGCCATGGGCATCAAGACCGTGGCCGTCTATTCCGAAGCCGATGCCGACGCGCTCCATGTGCGCATGGCGGATGAGGCCGTGGCGATCGGCCCGGCGGCGGCGCGCGACAGCTATCTCGTCATCGAGAAGATCGTCGAGGCCTGCAAGGCGACCGGTGCCGAAGCGGTGCATCCCGGCTATGGCTTCCTCTCCGAGAACATGAAATTCGCGGAAAACCTGAAGAAAGCGAAGATCGCTTTCATCGGCCCGGATCCGCATGCCATCCATGCGATGGGCGACAAGATCGAATCGAAGAAGCTCGCCAAGGAAGCCGGCGTCAACATGGTCCCGGGCTTCCTCGACGTCATCAAGGACGGCGACCATGCGGTGAAGATCGCGCGCGAGATCGGCTATCCGGTGATGGTGAAGGCATCAGCCGGCGGTGGCGGCAAGGGCATGCGCGTTGCCTATAACGATGCCGAGACCAAGGATGGTTTTCGCTCGGCAACGGCGGAAGCCAAAGCGAGCTTCGGTGACGATCGCATCTTCATCGAGAAATTCATCGAAGAACCGCGCCATATCGAGATCCAGGTGCTCGCTGACGGCCATGGCAATTGCCTCTATCTGGGCGAACGCGAATGCTCGATCCAGCGCCGACACCAGAAGGTGATCGAGGAGGCGCCATCGCCCTTCCTCGATGAAAAGACCCGTGCCGCCATGGGCGAGCAGGCGGTGGCTCTCGCCAGGGCCGTCAAATATAAATCCGCCGGCACGGTCGAGTTCATCGTCGATGCTAAGCGCAATTTCTATTTCCTCGAGATGAACACCCGCCTGCAGGTCGAACATCCGGTCACTGAAATGATCACGGGCCTCGATCTCGTGGAGCAGATGATCCGTGTTGCTGCCGGCGAAAAACTGAAGCTCAAGCAAGCGGATGTGAAGCTGAAGGGCTGGGCGATCGAAGCCCGCGTCTATGCCGAGGATCCGTTGCGCAACTTCCTGCCCTCGACCGGGCGCCTGGTGCGCTACCGCGAGCCCGTGGGCGGCAGTTCTGTGCGTGTCGATTCCGGCGTCTATGAAGGCGCCGAGATCAGCATGTTCTACGACCCGATGATCGCCAAGCTGGTGGCCCATGGCCCCGATCGCCGCGCGGCGACCCAGACCATGCGCGAGGCGCTGGATGCCTTCTATATCCGCGGCCTCAACCACAACATGCCGTTCCTTTCAGCCTTGATGGGCCATGAGCGCTTCGCGGCCGGCAGGCTTACCACCGGCTTCATCGCCGAGGAGTTTCCGGACGGATTCCATGGCGTCGATCTGAAGCCCGAAGCGCTTTCCGATCTCGTTGCGGTGGCGGCCGTGATCCATCATCGCTATGAATTGCGTGCCCATGAACGTGCGCCGCATTTTCATGCCAATGGCAGCGCCGTCGCTGGAAAGTGGGTGGTGAAACTCGGGGCCGAGAAGCATGAGGCGACGGTCGCTGAAACCGCCGCCGGCTTTGCCGTCATCGCCGATAAGAAGAGCCATGAACTGGTCAGCGATTGGAAGCTGGGCGACGTGCTGTGGCGCGGCCGCATCGACGGTCGCAGCATCACGGTGCAGATCGACCGGATCGGCACCGGCTATCGCCTGACCTATGCGGGCGCCCAGGCCAATATCCTGGTCCTCACCCCGCGCGCGGCGGAACTCGACAAGCACATGCTGGTCAAACAGCCGCCGGACATGTCGAGGTTCCTGCTCTCGCCCATGCCGGGCCTGCTGGTCTCGCTGGCGGTGAAGGAAGGCCAGGAAGTGAAGGCCGGCGAAGAGCTCTGTGTCGTCGAAGCGATGAAGATGATGAACATCCTCAAAGCCGAGCGCGACGGCACGGTGGCCAAGATCGCTGCCAAGGCCGGTGACAGCCTCGCCGTCGATCAGGTCATCGTGGAATTCGCCTGATGCCTGACGCGGCCAAGCTCTGCCGCATCAGCGGCAAGGTTCAGGGTGTTTGGTACCGTGCCTGGACTGTCGAGCAGGCGCAGATCCGGAATCTCAACGGCTGGGTGCGCAACCTCGGGAGTGGCGATGTGGAGGCTCTCTTTGCCGGCCCTGCCGACAAGGTTGCCGATATGATCGCTGCCTGCCATCAGGGGCCCAGAGCCGCGCGTGTGGCGAATGTGGCCGTCGAGGATTTCGCAGGGGACATCCCGGAAGGTTTCGCGCAAACATCCGACGCCTGAAACCCGTCATCGGAGCGTCCCATGGATCTCGGTATCGCCGGCAAACGCGCCCTCATCCTGGGTGCCAGTCAGGGGCTCGGTGCCGCTTCGGCCGCAGCTCTGGCTGCGGAAGGTGTCGCGGTCACGCTGCTGGCCCGCAATGCTGCCAAGCTCCAGGACCGCGTTGCCGAGATCGCGGCCCATGGCGGCATCGCCACGTCGCTGGTTGCCGACCTTACCAAAGCGGCCGATCTGGCGCCTGTCCTTGGCGACGGCCTCGGCCACGATATTCTCGTGCTCAATTCGCCCCCACCTCCGCCGGTCAAGGCCGGCGCCTTCGACCGGGCCACCTGGGTGCAGCAATTCGAGGCGATGTTCCTCAACCAGATCGATTTGACGGCCCATCTCGTCAAAGGCATGGCATCGCGCGGCTGGGGGCGCGTCATCTCCATCGCCTCCACCAGCGTGCAGGAGCCGATCCCCGGCCTCGTCTATTCCAATGCGCTCCGGGCCGGGCTGCAGGGCTATCTGAAATCTCTCTCGGACGAAGTCGCGGCACAGGGCGTCACGGTGAATACGGTGGCACCCGGCTCATTCGCCACCGAGCGCACCCATTCGCTCGATGCCGCTGCCGCCCAGCGCAGTGGCCGCAGCCATGATGATGTTGCTGCCGAAGGTGCAGCCGGCATTCCCGCCCGCCGCTATGGCAAGCCGGCCGAATTCGGCGCGATGGTGGCGTTCCTCTGCGGGCAGGCCTCCGCCTATACGACCGGCGCGTTCTTCCGCGTCGACGGCGGCTCCAGCCGCGGCGGGATTTAGGCAAGGTCACATGGCCAGCGGCGCGAGTGGCACCCGTCACTTGGCGCCCCCCTCCCTAGCCCTCCCCCTGAAGGGAGAGGGAATTGGAACGAGGTGGTCGGTGCGAGTTCGGTGAGAAAGCCCTCTCCCTTCAGGGGGTTAGCGATGACTTTCTCCATCCAGTTTCTGTTTTCTCTTCCTCAAGATCCCCACGCGACACCGCTCGGGCAGTTGTGCCGGCCGTGCGTTTCGGCCGTGACGGGTGCTGCTGCCTGCAGCACCGAAGGGGAATCCGGTCACCGCGTCGGATCCGGCGGGGGCTGCGAACCGCTGCAGCCCAAGGGGAGCGCCCTGTGACCCGGGACTCGCGGGGGACCGCTCATCCATCCGGTCCGGGAGGCTGCTTTCACCCGCAACCTGGGTTGCTCCCATATCTGGCCGAGCTTGGCGAGCGAGGTGACGCCGAAGGGGGTTGCTGCACTGTCGGAGATGCCGCAGGGCACGATGCCGTTGAAGTGGTTGAGGTCCGGGTCGACATTGATGCTGATGCCGTGAAAGCTCACCCAATGCCTAAGGCGGATGCCGATGGCGGCGATCTTGTCTTCCCGCCCTCCATCGGCCACCCAAAGCCCGACGCGCCCCTCACGGCGTTCGGCGGTCACGTTGAAGCGCGCCAGCGTGCGAATGACCCATTCTTCGAGATCGCGGACGAATTGCCGGACATCGGCACCACGTTTCTTCACGTCCAGCATCACATAGATCACGCGCTGCCCGGGGCCGTGATAGGTAAACTGCCCGCCGCGCCCGGACTCAAAGACCGGGAAGCGGTCGGGGGAGAGGAGATCGCCCGCCTTGGCGCTGGTGCCGGCGGTGTAAAGCGGCGGATGCTCCAGCAGCCAGAGGGTCTCGGGCGCCGTTCCGGCGCGAATCTCGACGACTCTTTTTTCCATGAAATCGACCGCTTCCGGGTAGGGAACGGGCAAATCGCTGATCCGCCATGTCGGTTGCGCCATTTTCTCCATGGCAAGTCCTTTGAATCTTTGAGTTTTTTGTTTGCTTGATCACTGCGTGCCGATTTGCTATTCCCCGCCGCGCTGTCTGGCAAGGGTTCTCGTGATCCTTGGCCTGGAGATTATGTGCGGTCGTGGCGGAATTGGTAGACGCGCAGCGTTGAGGTCGCTGTGGGGCAACCCGTGGAAGTTCGAGTCTTCTCGACCGCACCATCTTCTCTTCAGGCAGGGCCAAGCTCAGGGATCAACTCGGCGATCAACCTCAGCGATCTACTTCTGGCCCGCTATCTTCCTGAAACCAAACTCAAAAAATTGGGGTAACCGCCCTCTTTGGGTGGCATCGCCCTAGCCCTTGGTTATAATCCCGGCGCATTAACGAATTGGCGCGTCGGTTTCGGGCGTGCATAGCGCATTTTTTGAGGGCAGGCATGGCGGACGAGAGTATCAGAGCGGGGGCCCTCGACTATCACCGGAACCCCAAGCCCGGCAAAATTGCCATCGCCGCCACGAAGCCGCTGGCCAACCAGCGTGACCTCGCCTTGGCCTATTCCCCGGGCGTTGCCGCTGCCTCTGAGGCGATCGCCGCCGAACCGGGCCTTGCCGCCGACTACACCAGCCGTGGCAACCTCATCGCCGTCGTTACCAACGGCACCGCGGTGCTGGGCCTCGGCGCCATCGGGCCGCTCGCTGCCAAGCCGGTGATGGAAGGCAAAGCCGTCCTCTTCAAGAAATTCGCAGATATCGACGTGTTCGATATCGAGATCGACGAAACCGATCCGGAGAAGCTGGTCGAGATCATCGCCAGCCTGGAGCCGACTTTCGGCGGCATCAATCTTGAGGACATCAAGGCGCCGGAATGTTTCCTGGTTGAAGGCAAGTTGAAAGAGCGGATGAAGATTCCGGTCATGCATGACGACCAGCATGGCACGGCCATCGTCGTCGCAGCGGCCTTGATCAACGCGCTCGAAGTGGTGGGCAAGAAGATCGGCGACGTGAAGCTGGTGACGTCGGGCGCTGGTGCCGCAGCGCTCGCTTGCCTCGATCTGCTCGTGGCGCTTGGCCTTTCGCCGGCCAATGTCACGGTGACCGATATCGTCGGTGTCGCCTATGAGGGCCGGACCGAGCTGATGGATCCGCGCAAGGCGAAATACGCGCGCAAGACCGACGCCCGCACGCTCGCCGATGCGATCAAGGACGCAGACGTCTTTCTGGGCCTTTCCGCGCCGCGCGTGTTGAAGCCCGAGATGGTGGCGCAAATGGGCGCCCGCCCGATCATCTTTGCGCTCGCCAACCCGACGCCGGAAATTCTTCCCGAAGAAGTGAAGGCCGTGCGACCCGATGCCGTCATCGCCACGGGGCGCTCCGATTATCCGAACCAGGTCAACAACGTCCTCTGCTTCCCCTTCATCTTCCGCGGTGCGCTCGATGTCGGAGCGACGCAGATCAACGAGGCGATGAAGGTTGCCTGTGTCTATGCCATTGCCAAGCTGGCGCGCGCGGAAAGCAGCGATATCGTCGCGTCGGCCTATGGTGGGCTGGAAATGCAGTTCGGCCCGGAGTTCCTGATTCCGAAGCCGTTCGATCCGCGCCTCATCGTCGAACTGGCACCGGCCGTGGCGCGGGCGGCGATCGACAGCGGTGTCGCCACAAGGCCCATCGCCGATTGGGATGCCTATCGCGCCGGGCTCGAGCAGTTCGTGTTCCGCTCGGGCCTCGTCATGAAGCCGGTCTTCGAGCGGGCCCGCGCCGATAAGCGCCGCCTGGTTTATGCCGAAGGCGAAGAAGAACGCGTGCTCCGCGCCGTGCAATCGGTCGTCGATGAAGGGCTGGCCTATCCCATCCTTGTCGGCCGCCGTTCGGTGGTCGAACGCCGCATCGAGAAGATCGGTCTGCGCCTCACCGAAGGCCGCGATTACGAGCTGTGCGATCCCGAAGGCGATCCGCGCTATAACGATTACTGGAATTTCTACCTGATGCTGACCGAGCGTCGCGGTGTCACGCCGGATTCGGCGCGCACCTTGGTCCGCACGCGCAACACGCTCATCGCCGCGCTGATGGTGCGCCGTGGCGAGGCTGACGCGCTCATCTGCGGCACGGTCGGCCGGTTCGAACGGCATCTGGGTTATGTCAACGAGGTGATCGGCCGCAAGGCCGGCGTCAAAGCCTATTCGACGCTGACCGCGGTGCTGCTCACCTCCGGCACGTTCTTCATCACCGATACCGAAGTGACGCATAATCCGACCGATGAGGAAGTGGCGGAAAGTGCCGTCATGTCGGCCGCCTGGCTGCGCCGCTTCGGCATCGCGCCCAAGGCCGCCTTGCTGTCGCATTCCAATTTCGGGAGTTCCGATTCCGATTCCGCCCGCAAGATGCGACGCGCCCTGGGCCTCATCCTGCAACGCGACCCGGAACTTGAAGTCGAAGGCGAGATGAAGGGCGATTCCGCCGTCTCCGAGGCGGTGCGCGAGCGTCTCTTCCCGTCCTCGCGACTTAAAGGCCGCGCCAATCTGCTGGTCATGCCCAATCTCGATGCGGCCAACATCACGCTCAATCTGCTGCGCCTGTTGGGCGAAGGGCTGTCGATCGGGCCGATCCTGCTCGGCACCAACCTCCCCGCCCATATCGTGTCGCAGAGCATTTCCGTGCGTGGTCTCATCAATATGAGCGCCGTCGCCGCCGTCGAAGCCCAGGACAAGAAGTCCCGCGAGGCGGCAAGCCATGGCCGGTCCTGAGGTAGAAAAGCCGACTGCTGAAGAAGACCGTTCGACCATCGTCGAGACGGTGGACGAGGAGGAGCTTTACGGTCCGTCCGAGGAATTGCTGGAGAATATCAACGCGGCCTTGGCCGCCGGCGATATTCCCGTGGTCGAATCGCTCATCGAGCCGCTGCACCCGGCCGATGTCGCCGACCTCATCGAGCATCTGGGACCGGAACAGCGCAAGCTCTTCCTCGACATCACCCGTCATGCCCTCGAAGCCGAGACCATTTCACATCTTGATGAGGCCTTGCGCGACGAAGTGGTCGATCAGATGGCCCCGGCGGAACTGGCCGAGGTCGTTACTGAGCTCGATACCGACGATGCCGTCGACCTCCTTGAGGATCTCGACGAAGACACGCAGCAGCAGGTGCTGGACAGCCTGCCGGCCGAGGACCGCGCCTATCTCGAACAGAGCCTGACCTTTCCGGAGGATAGCGCCGGTCGCCTGATGCAGCGCGAGCTGGTCGCCATCAGCGACCAGTGGAATGTCGGCGAGACCGTCGATTACCTCCGCAACACGGAAGACCTGCCCGACGACTTCTACGATCTTTATATCGTCGATGCAGACCGAAAGCCGGTCGGTTCCGTGCCATTGTCGCGCGCCATGCGCTCGAAGCGCGATATCAAGCTGACCGATGTCATGGACGAGGAATTGCGCCTCGTCCCCTATGATACCGACCAGGAAGCGGTCGCCTATCTCTTCCGCCAATATGCGCTGGTCTCGGCGCCGGTGGTCGATGGCGACGGTCGCCTCATCGGCGTCATCACGGTCGACGACGTGGTACGCGTCATCGATGAGGAGGCGGAGGAAGATCTCCTCAACATCGTCGGCGTGTCGGATACGGACTTTCACGCACCAGCCTACAAGACCGCCTTCCTGCGCGTGCGCTGGCTGGTGGTGACGCTGGTCAACACGCTCATTGCCAGCTTCGTCATTTCGCGCTTCGAAGGCACCATCGGCCACTATCCGGCGCTCGCTGTGCTGATGCCGATCACGGCGGCGATGGGCGGCAATGCCGGCGTGCAGGTCATCACGGTGACCGTGCGCGCGCTGGCCACCCGCGATATCACGCCCAATTCCAATGTCATGCGCCTCATCTCCAAGGAACTGGCGGTGGGTCTCATGAACGCCGTGGTCTTTGCCATCATCCTCGGCGCGGTGGGCGGTTATTGGTTCGGCCATATCGGCCTCGGCTTCGTGCTCGGCGGCGCCATGATCTTCAACATGGTTTGGGCAGGCTTTGCCGGCACCGTGATCCCGCTTGTCATGGAGCGCATCGGTCTCGATCCGGCGATCGGCGCCGGACCGTTTCTCACCACCACCACCGACTGCCTCGGCTTCTTCGCCTTCTTAGGCTTGGCTACCTTGTTCCTAACCTGAAGGGGTGGCAGGATGCCGTCATCAAAAGCCCCAAAGCATCGTCATGCCCGGGCTTGACCCGGGCATCCAGTCTTTCAAGGCAATCAATGGATCCCCGGGTCAAGCCCGGGGATGACGAAAAGAAAATGCGGGAGGAACAGCCATGACTTTCCCGACCCTCGATTTCGATCTCGGTGAAACGGCCGATGCGCTGCGCGAGAGTGTGGCTGCCTTCGCGGCCGCCGAGATCGCACCCCGCGCCGATGCGATCGACCGCGACAACGATTTCCCGGCCGATCTGTGGCGCAAGCTGGGTGACATGGGCCTGCTCGGCATCACCGTGGAACCCGAATATGGCGGCTCCGGCATGGGCTATCTCGAGCATGTCATCGCCATGGAGGAGATCAGCCGCGCCTCGGCGGCGGTGGGCCTCTCTTACGGTGCCCATAGCAATCTCTGCGTCAACCAGATCCGCCGCAACGGCAATGAGGCGCAGAAGCGCAGATATTTGCCAGGACTCGTCGACGGCAGCAAAATCGGTGCGCTTGCCATGAGCGAGCCGGAAGCGGGCTCCGACGTCGTTTCCATGCGCCTGAAAGCCGATCCCGCACCGGGCGGCTTCGTGCTCAATGGCGCCAAGATGTGGATCACCAACGGACCGGATGCCGATACGCTCATCGTCTATGCCAAGACCGATCTCGCCGCGGGGCCGCGCGGCATCAGCGCCTTCATCGTCGAGAAGAGCGACAAAGGGTTCTCCTGCACCAAGAAGCTCGACAAGCTCGGCATGCGCGGCTCGAACACCGGCGAGCTTGTCTTTGACAATTGTTTCCTCCCCGAAGAACGTTTGCTCGGCACGCTCAATGGCGGGGTACGTGTTCTCATGAGCGGCCTCGATTATGAGCGTGCGGTTTTGTCCGGCGGACCCTTGGGCATCATGCAGGCCTGTCTCGATCTCGTGATCCCTTACGTCCATACGCGCCGGCAGTTCGGTCAGCCGATCGGCACCTTCCAGCTGATGCAGGCGAAGATCGCCGATATGTACACGCATGCGAGCGCCGCCCGCGCCTATGTCTATGCCGTGGCGAAGGCCTGCGACAAGGGCCGGACGACGCGCAAGGATGCGGCTGGCGCCATTCTGTTTTCGGCAGAAAAAGCCACATCTTTGGCGCTCGATGCCATTCAGTGTCTCGGCGGCAACGGTTATATCAACGACTATCCGGCCGGGCGGCTGCTGCGCGATGCCAAGCTTTATGAGATCGGCGCCGGCACCTCGGAAATCCGCCGCATGCTGATCGGCCGCGAGTTGTTCGAAGAAACCGCCTGAAATTAACTGGCTGAAGGACACGGCCATGGCTCTCGAGATGCGCAGCGAATGCGAAAAATGCGCCCGGCTTCTGCCGCACGATGCGTCCGACGCATATATCTGTTCTTATGAATGCACTTGGTGCGGCCCTTGCGCGCACGCTATGAATCACACCTGCCCCAATTGCGGCGGCGATCTGCAGCGCCGCCCCATGCGAAAGAAGGATGATTGAGACCATGTCGCGTCAATTGATTTCCTCCGGCTCGGCGTTCGAAAAAGTGGCCGGCTATTCTCGCGCCGTGGTCGATGGCGATTGGATCTTCGTTTCCGGGACGACCGGTTTCGATTACGCCAAGATGAGCATCTCGGAGGATGTGATCGAGCAGACCCACCAGACCTTCCGCAACATCGAAGCGGCGCTGAAACAGGCTGGATCGTCCCTGAAGGATGTCGTGCGCGCCCGCTACATCATCGTCAATCCGGCGGATTGGGAGAAGGTGGCGCCCGTCTTTGGCCAGTATTTCGGCGATGTGCGCCCGGCCTCGACCGCGATCGTCTGCGGCCTGGTCGACGCCAAGATGAAGATCGAAATCGAAGTCACCGCCAAGCGCCAATAGGATATCGCCATGCCGACCGTCCTCATCACCGGCGCCAATCGCGGTATCGGCCTGGAACTTGCCCGGCAATATGCCCAAGCCGGCTGGGACGTCATCGCCTGCTGCCGCAAACCGACGGAAGCCGACGCCCTCAAGGCGCTGAAGGGCAATGTCGAGGTCAAAGCGCTCGATGTGGCAAAGCCGGCCTCAATCGCCAAATTGGCGGTGGCACTCAAAGGCCGGTCGATCGACGTGCTCCTCAACAATGCCGGCATCCTCGGCCGGCGGGTGGGATTCGGCAAGGCCGAGACCAAGGAATTCCTCGGCGTCATGCAGGTCAATGTGCTGGGGCCGCTCCTGATGGCGGAAAGCTTCTGGCCGCTGGTCAAGAAATCGAAGCAGAAGAAGATCGTCGCCATCACCTCCGGCATGGGGTCGATTTCGGGCGGCGCCAATGGCGGCTCCTACGCCTATCGAAGCTCGAAGGCGGCCTTGAACATGGTGATGAAGAATCTCGGCAATGATCTCGGTGGCAAAGGCATCGCGACTGCCGCGATCAGCCCTGGCTGGGTCAAGACCGATATGGGCGGCAAGAGCGCGCCGCTTACCGTCACCGACAGTGCCGCCGGCATCATCAAGGTGATCGCCAGCATCGACGCTGCCAAGAGCGGCGGCTTCTTCAACCACAACGGCGACACGATAGCCTGGTGATGCATCCATGAGCGCCCGTCCCATCGAATTCTATTTCGACTTCTCCTCGCCCTACGGCTATCTCGCGGCGCATAGGATCGAGGATGTGGGGGCGGAGTTTGGTCGCGAGGTATTGTGGCGGCCCATTCTGCTGGGCGCCGTCTTCAAGGCGAGCGGCCAGTCGCCGCTGGTCAGCCAGCCGTTGCGCGGCCCCTATCACAAGCATGATCTGCTGCGCACGGCGCGGCGGCAGAAGCTGCCCTTCCGCTTTCCTGATGATTTCCCGATGGCGACGATCGCGGCTGCCCGCGCCTTCTATGCGCTCGATGCCGGCTCGCCCAAGAATGCCAAGCGATTGGCATTGGCATTGTTCGACACGGCTTTCAGCCAAGGCATCAATATCAGCGCCACCGCCACCGTGCTCGACGTGGCGGAAAAGCTCGGCCTCGACCGCGCCGCGATCGAAGCCGGCATCGGCGACAATGCCGTCAAGCTTCGCCTCAAGGCCGAGACCGACGGCGCCATCGAACGCAACATCTTCGGCTCCCCCTTCTTCGTCGTCGATGGCGAAATGTTCTGGGGCAACGATCGCATTCCCGACCTCCGTGACTGGCTGAAGACCGGCGGCTGGTAGCTCATCACAGGAAAGACATCATGCTCGATCAATCCCTCGCCACCGACATCATCGGCGCTGTCAATGCCGGCTTCGATGCCCAAGTGAAGGAAACGGCGGCACTCACGGCCTTGCCATCCTTGCGGGGCCAGGAAGCCACGGCGCAGGATTTCATGGCCGAGCGCTACCGCGCCCGCGGCCTCTCGGTCGATCACTGGAAGATCAAGGTCGAGGATATCCAGCACCTCCCCGGCTTCTCGCCGGTAGCGGTTTCCTACGAGAACGCCTTCAACGTCGTTGGCGCCCATCGCCCGCGCGACGTGAAGGGCCGTTCGCTCATCCTCAACGGCCATATCGACGTCGTGCCGACCGGCCCGCATGACCTCTGGTCCCGGCCGCCTTTCGAGCCGCATGTCGAGGGCGATTGGCTCTATGGCCGTGGTTCGGGCGACATGAAGGCCGGGCTCTATGGCTGCCTCGCCGCCTTCGATGCGCTGGACCGTTTGGGGTTGCGGCCGGCGGCCCCCGTCTATCTGCAATCCGTCGTCGAGGAGGAATGCACCGGCAATGGCGCGCTCGCCTGCCTGCAACGCGGCTATCGGGCGGATGCCGCTATCATCCCCGAACCGATGGGCGATTCACTGCTCAATGCGCAATTGGGTGTCATGTGGTTCCAGGTAAAGCTGCGCGGCAAGCCCGTCCACGTCGCCTATGCCGGTACGGGCTCCAACGCCATCGAGGCGGCCTTTCCGGTCATGCAGGCACTCCATGCGCTGGAGGAGCGGTGGAACAAGGACCGGCACGAGATCTGGGGCGAGCATAAGCACCCGATCAATTTCGTCGTCTCCAAGATCGAAGGCGGCGATTGGACGTCGAGCGTGCCGGCCTGGTGCACCTTCGACATGCGCATCTCCTTCTATCCCGGCATGGAGCTCGCGCGCGTGCGCCAGGATGTGGAAGACACGGTGCGGGCCGCGGCGGCCGGCCATTCCTTCCTCGCCAACAACCCGCCGCAGGTCGTCTATCACGGCTTCCAGGCGGAACCCTATGTGCTGAAGAACGGCGATGCCGCCATCGCCTGTCTCGAGCGCGCGCATGTCCTTGCCTTTGACGCGGAACTGCCGCGGGTCGCCACCACCGCCACCACCGATGCCCGCTTCTTCGGCCTTTATGCCGACACGCCGGCCTTGGTCTATGGACCGCTCTCGGAGGACATCCACGGCTTCGACGAGCGCGTCTCACTCTCCTCGCTCCGGAAGATCACGCAAGGCATGGCCCTCTTCATGGCCGATTGGTGCGGGGTGGAGAGAAGGTAAGCTTATTGCACTCGTTCGTCATGGCCCGCTTCAGGCTGGCCATCCACGCATTCTTTTGCGCATGAAGACAGCAAGTCGTGGATCCCCCGGCCAAGCCGGGGGATGACAGCCGCGTATGGCTGCGCCGCCTTCGCTTGTCCTACGGCAGCAGGATATAGGTCTTCCTGACCGTCTCGTGGATTTCCCAGACGCCGAGGCTTTCGGGCGGGAAATAGAGGGCGTCGCCGGCATTGATCTCGATCACCTGGCCGCTCGACGCGCGGAACGTGGCGCGGCCGCTGATGAAATGGGCGAATTCGGCCTTGCGGATCTGGCGGTTCCACTTGCCTGGTGAGCATTCCCAGATGCCGAAATCCGGTTCCCGACTGACACCATCAGGGCCTTTCTCGGTGGGCGAGGTGCCGCGCAATTGTGCGACCGGCTCACCCAAGGGTTCGGCCACCTTGCCCCAATCCTCGAGAGCTGCGGACGGAAGACCGCCGGTATTGGCAAGGCGCTTGATCATCTTGGAAGCTCCTGAGAGGGAAAGCGATTGAGTTAGGGTTTTTCTTTGACGGCCTGGAAGGCCATGGCTTCTGCGAGTGCCGTGTTGAGATCGGCGCTCGACATCTCGCTCTTATACTTGTCCCGCAGGCCGTTGATGTTCTGCACCTCGGTCGGATCCTGGGTCAGGCGCGAGGCGATGGTGAGCCAGATGAAGGCCCGCTTGATATCGACCGGCCCGCCTTGCCCGCGTGCATTCATGACCGCAAGGCCCAGCATGGCGTCAGGCAGGCCCTGACGCGCGGCGCGGCCATACCATTCCCGCGCCTGGGCAAAATTGGCGGGACCGGCATCGCCGTAATGGTAATAGCCGGCAAGCTTCCATTGCGCGATGGGGTCGCCTTCGGGCGCCAGTTCCTTCAGCCGCAGAAAGGCGCCGACCTTGTTGCCGTCGAGCTCCATCTTGTGAACCTCGACGAGGTCTTCAGGCGCCGCCCAGGCGGGCGTGCTGGCAAGGAGGGAGAACAAGGGTGCCGCCAGCAGCAACAGCGCCGTGGCACTTTGGCGGATGAATCGGGGGCGGATGAATCGCGAAAGCGTGGGGATATGAGACATGGGCCGGAGAATTGCCGATCTTGGGCCGCCGTGCAACCACACTCGCGCAAGCGCAAGCGCACCCGTGACGGCAGTCACACGATCTCGCGCCGGTGGTCTCAAGCCGGTGGTCGCAAGCCGCCACCGGTGGCGGCCATTCGGCCCCACCTTAGCGCCCACCAAATTGGCGGCCAAGCGTCACCATTTCCCGGCGTCATCGATCCGGGAGTAACACCTGGCTGGCAAATGCCGGGGATCAGGTCAGTTCGTCTTGCCGCGCTGGTTGGTGAACTGATCCTCGCGGATGCTCTTCACCAGATCCTCCACGAACTCGGCCGTCATCTCCGCACCATGCTTGGCCACCAGGGCGAACAGGGCTGCCGAGATCGACATGGTGCCGATCGTGTCGAACGGAACGCCTTTGTTGAAAGCGTCTTCCCAATAGGTGTTGAACAGGTCGAAACAGAGCTTGCGCTGCTGTTCGTCGGTGGTCGGGGGCGCGCTCATCTTTTGCCCTTCAAACAATGCGGTCTCCATAGCCATCTCCTTGAACGGTGGACCGCACTATCACCAGCAAGCCCTGTGCCATGACGGAATCATGACTGTATGTAGGGGGTTAGCCAGCCCGTTCGACGAGTCGTTGTGTGGATTAGAGCTTCCCGAGTCATAACAACTACTTAACAGGCGTCGTTCCCGGCCGGTCGAGGGGAAATATTTGCCGGGGCGGAAGCGACGATTCGTGCCACCTGAAACGCCCTATTTCAAATAGTCCGCCTGCTCATGCACCTCGATGAGCGTCGGGCCGTCCGCCTTGAACGCGGCCTTGATTGCATCTTGCAGCTCGGCAAGGCTCTGCGGCTTCACCGCGCGGGCGTGGAACGAGCGGGCGAGTGCCTGGTAGTCCGGGTTCTTGGGCTTCACGCCGAGTTCCGGGATATCAAGCTCGATCATGTCCTTGGCGATCTGGCCAAAGGCATCGTTGTTCCAGACCAGGATCGGCAGGCTCAGATTCTGTTCGACCGCCGTGCCCAGATCCTGCACCGTGAACATGAAGCCGCCATCACCGGCGACGGCCAAGACCTGGCGCTCCGGGCAGGCGATCTTGGCGCCGATTGCTGCCGGCAGGGCATAACCCAGCGTGCCGAAGCCGCAAGGGTGGAACCAGCAGCGCGGCCGCTCCATCGGGAACAGGAAATTCGCGGTATAGGCGATCTGCGTCATGTCGGTAACGACGATGGCATCGGCGGCCAATGCCGCGCGCACGGCATCCAGCACTTTCACATGCTTCTGCTGCACCGGCTTCAGCCCCTGGCGTACTGAGCCGCGCAGCTCGGCGGCGGTTGCCAGATCGGGCTTGCGGCCGGCCTTGATGCCGTCGGTCAACGCCTTGAGCGTCGGCCCGGCATCGGCCAGCATGCCGATTGTGGGCGTGTAATCGCGCTTCATCGTCTTCTCGTCGAGATCGACGCGGATGAGCTTGCCCTTCAAGGTCAGCATATCGACCCAAGAATCGGTTTCCGCCATCTCGGTGCCGACCGCAATGACGACATCCGCATCCGTCAGCAATTTCTGCGTTGCCGGCAGAACCAGCGTCGAGCCCAGCGATTGCGGATGGCTGTCGGGCAGCACGCCCTTGCCGGCCGTTGTGGTGACGCATAGCGCGCCGGACTTCTCGACGAAGGCCTTCACCTCCGCCGCGCAATCCACCGTGCCGCCGCCGACGATGAGCAGGGGGGCCTTGGCACCGTCGATCAGCGCGACGGCTGCGGCGATGTCGGCGGCACCGGCCTTCGGGCGCAGGGCTTTCTGGCGCTGCGGCTGGCCGATCTCGGCCGTGGCGCTGAGCATGTCGAGCGGGAATTCCAGCACCACCGGCCGTGGCCGGCCGGTCTCGAACAATTTGAACGCATCGGCCATGGCGCCGGGCAATTCGGCCGCATTCTTCACCGTGCGCGCAAAGCCGGTCAGCGGCGCGATCGCTGCACGCTGATCGGTGATCTCATGCAGGCGACCGCGCCCCTTGCCGAGGTCGCTGCTGGCATTGACGCTGCACACCACCAGCATCGGCACGGAATCGGAATAGGCCTGGCCGATCGGCGTTGCCGCATTCATCAGTCCCGGACCGGTGATGAGGCAGGCAACGCCAGGCTTGCCCGACGCGCGCGCATAGCCATCGGCCATGAAACCCGCACCCTGTTCATGACGGACGCCGATATGGCGCATCTTGCGGTCGGCAAGGCCGCGATAGAGATCCAGCGTGTGCACGCCCGGAATGCCGAAAACGGTATCGACGCCGTAGGTCTCGAGCAATGCCACTGCGGCATGGCCGCCAATCTGGTTTGCCTTCTGATGCGCACTCATGCTTTTCCCCTGATCCCAGTCTTTATTTTAAAGGTCGTTGAAGGTCATCGATCCCGGATGATCTGCCCATGTTTTGATCCGCTGATTGATTTCTGATCAATCCCTGCGAAGCCAGCATGGGCCCTTGCAAAAGTGGCGGGACTCTAGCCGAAGTAAGCTGTATGCAGCAATAGACGGCACTCCGCCTTTCCGGCTAGAAATGGTCGCCAGAGGTATCTTCATGGATCTGCTGCAACAGCTTGCCGCCATCATTCTGCCCGTGCTGGTGGTGCCTGCCATCGGCTTTATCTGGGCGCGGTCGGGCAACCCTTTCGACAATCGTTTCGTCACGCAGCTGGTGACGAATATCGGCACGCCGGCCCTCGCTGCCGATGCCCTGACGCGCATCCATCTGGAAACGGCGGCCCTGGTGCAGATGGCGGGCCTCACCGCCTTATGCTTTGCCGGGTTCCTCGTCATCGGCATCGTCACTTTGCGCATCATGCGCCTGCCCAACCATTCCTATCTGCCGGCGCTCATTTTCCCCAATACCGGCAATATGGGTCTGCCTTTGGCGCTCTTCGCCTTCGGCAATGAAGGCCTCGCCTTTGCCGTCGTCTTCTTCGCGATTTCCATCACGTCGCAATTCACCATCGGCATGTCGCTGGCCTCGGGCAGCTTCAGCCCGATGCGGCTGGTCAAAATGCCGCTCATCTACGCCATCATCTTTGCGCTGGTGGTGCTCTATTTCGGCTGGAAACTGCCGGCCTATATCAGCAACACGCTGCAATTGCTCAGCGGCGTCACCATTCCGCTGATGCTGCTGGCGCTCGGCGTTTCGCTGGCGCAGCTCCGTGTCACGCGTCTGCCGCGCAATCTGCTGCTCTCTCTCGTGCGTTTAGGTGGTGGCGCGGCGGTGGGTTTTGCCGTCGGCCATTTCATCGGCGCGTCCGATCTTGCGACCGGTGTGCTGATGATCCAGAGCAGCATGCCGGTTGCCGTCTTCAATTATCTCTTTGCGCAATACTACAGCCGCGAGCCGGCCGACGTCGCCTCGATGGTGGTCATCACCACGGCGCTCTCTTTCGTGACACTGCCGCTGCTGCTCTATTTCGTGTTGTGAGCGGTTAGGGGAGACCTCTCACTCCGCCAGCGGCACTTCGACGCCTTTTGCATTCTCGCCGAAATGGTCGAGGAGCGCTGGCAGCATCTCGCGCATGGCGGTGGCGGGATCGACGGTGGCGTCCGCGCGCTCGACCGTGCCACGCCAGATGTAATGGCCGCTTGAACGCTCATAGACGGTCAGGTTGACGCGGAATGTGCGGTCGGTCCGGTTCAAGGGATCGTTGGGATTGAGCAGCGTATTGCCTTCGGTGCTGAAGAGAGCGGCATTCTTCGGGTCACTCTTCTTGGCCGTCACTTCGCCCACCGATTGATCGGCATTGAGGCGCGAGGTCAACTGGGTCGCCACTGTCACCACATAGGGGCCATCGCCACCGATCGAATAGCCGCGATTGGCAAGATCGGCATCGACCTGGCGCCAGGCATCGTCATCCATCTGGCTCTGGCTTTCCGGCTGCGTTTCCAGATGGGCACCTGGCGGGATCGGCTGGTAGGAAACTGCGTCGATCTTGGCGCTGCTCTCGGCTTTGGTTTCCTGCGCTGCGGCCAAGCCGGCAGTGCCCAAGCTCAGTGCGGCCGCAACTGCCAGGACCGGTAGGGTCCGACGGATCTTGACGAAACGGCGCGCTGGCATGGTCGGCATAGGGCTATCCTCTGGGAAACAACGCTGTTTGGGCCGTCTCATAGCGGAATCCCGCTGGTTGTGACAACACGCGGGAATTGCTTTCGTTACCACTGCGCGCCATCATAACGCCATCGGCGGCGATCTCCCATGCCGGTTTGGCATGGCCAACCCGCCCGAAAATGGAAGGGAGATGCCGGCATGCCCCCCGTTCAAGCGCTAGCGACTGAGACGCACACAGGCTCTGGGGAATTGCTGGTCAATCGCAAACATATCCCCTTCGAACTCGACGGTGGTGTCGCGGAAAGGGCGCGCATTGGCCTCATCGTGCTGGCGACCGACCACACATTGGAGCATGAGTTCCGGCAGATTTTCCGCATGCCCGGTGTGGCTCTGTATGCGACACGCATTCGCAACGCGGCCGAGATCAACCCCACGACCCTCGCTGCGATGGAAGCTGGCCTCGCCGCCGCCGCCGATGTGATCCTGCCGGGTATTCCACTGGATGTCGTCGCTTATGGCTGCACCTCGGCCTCGGTCGTGATCGGCGAGGAAAACGTCTTCAAGCGCATTCATGAAACGCGCCCCGAAGCGAAATGCACGACGCCCATTACCGGGGGCGTGCTGGGCCTCAAAGCGCTGGGCGCCAAGCGCATCGCGCTGCTGACGCCCTATATCGACAGCGTCAACCAGCGCTTCAAAAGCTATATCGAGGCGAAGGGGCTGGAGGTGCCGGTGATCGGCTCCTTCAATCACGAGAACGACAACGAAGTGGCGCGCATCAGCACGAAGTCAATTTATGACGCGGCCCTGGAGCTCGGCCGGCACCCGGACGTCGACGGCGTCTTCGTCTCCTGCACCAGCTTGCGCGTCGCCGAAATCGCCGAGAGCCTGGAGCGTGAGCTCGGTAAGCCCGTGACCTCGTCCAACCACGCCATGGCCTGGCACACCCTGCGCCTCGCCGGCATCACCGAGCCGATTGACGGCTGGGGGCGCCTGTTCCGGATCTGATGATGCGGATCTTTGCGGCTGCCGCCTTGCTTTGCCTCATGTCAGGCGCAGCCTTAGCTGATCAAGCCGTGCTGACGGGAACGCTTGTCCCGGAGTGCGAACTGACGATTGAGTTCGATTTGGTGGCGTCGATGCTGCACTATCGGACTGGCTCAGCCGGCGAACGGTGCACCATTAGCCCAGAAGCTGCTGCGAGCGGATTGCGCTCGGCACTGCAACGCAGCGCCAACGGTCCGGTGTTACAGTCAATCTTTCTGGGGCGACTCGAACGTTTTAATTGGATCGATATCGCAAGAAGCGCCGCTCAGGACAAGAACTGGGACGGGCGGGCCGGACGGCCACGCAGCGGCAATATGAACACCTATGTGGCGCGACTGCTTATGGAAAAGCCGATCATCGGCGCCCTTTCACCTTTAGCCCATGAGCTTGCGGCATACGGGTATCGACTTGTCAGTGCCTCTGTCGAGAAGGTCATCGTTGAAGACATGTGGTTGGCCGGTTTTCCTTCGGGCCGATACCCCGTCGACGCCCTGGTCCATCTGCACATCAAGAAGATCCCGTGACCTCATTCGTCATGGTACGCGAAGGCGTACCATCCACGAGTTTCTTTATGATGGAACGAGGCGATTGTAGACAAACTCGTGGGTGGTCGGCCTGCGCCGACCATGACGAATTGGGGCGGATCTCAATACCGCGTGTAGAAAAACGGTTCCGGATCCACCTCCGGCTTCCTGCCCATCATCTGGTCGACGAGGATGCGCGACGAGCCGCAGGCCATGGTCCAGCCCATATGACCATGCCCGGCATTGAGCCACAGATTGGAGACGGGTGAAGGACCCATGATCGGCGGGCCATCCGGCGTCATGGGCCGCAAGCACGCCCAGTAATCCGGCCGGTCATACAACGCCGCTTTCGGGAACAGATCGCGCGCCACCCGCAACATATGCGCGAAATTGGCCGGCTGAAATTCAGTATCATAGCCGGCGAAATCGGCGGTGGCGGTGAGTCGCAGACGATCGCCCAAGCGCGAGAAGGCCACCAGATGTTCCTCATGCACGCCGCCGATGGTGGGCGCTTCCGCCGGGTCGGCGACGGGGAGAGTGACGGAATAGCCCTTCACCGGGAAGATCGGCAGGTTGAAACCGATCTTGCGCGACAGCAGCGGCGCATAGCTCCCCAGCGCCAGCACATATTGATCGCCACTCACGGCGCCCTTGTCGGTGACGACACCGGTCACACGCTTTCCTTGCACGTCGACGCGCTCGATGGTCTCGCCAAAGCGGAAGCTGACGCCCAGCGCTTTGGCGCGCTCGGCCAAGCCCAGCGTGAATTTCCGCGCATCGCCCGATTCATCGCCCGGCGTGTGCATGCCGCCGGCCAGCTTGTCCTTCGCGTGTTTCAAGCCCGGTTCCAGCGCCACCAGTTGATCGGGGTCGAGGAAGTTCATCTCGACGCCCTGATCCATCAGGAAGCGCATGCTCTCCTTGCCGGCGCGATAGGCATTCGGATCGCTATAAAGATAGATGGCGCCCTTGGCCGTGCGGTCCCACTCAAGCCCCTCTTCGCGACCCACGCGCAGAGTCTCGGCTTGGGAATAGACGCAGAGCTTCATCTTCACCCGCGTCGCATGGCGGTTGCGCGCCAATGTGCAATTGCGCAGGAACTGCAGGCTCCAGATCCACATGCGCGGATCGAGACGCAGGCGATAGCGCAAGGATGTGTCATTTCGCCACAGCGATTTCAGCAGGATGAACGGCGCCTTGGGGCTGGCCCAGGAACTGGCATGGCCGGGCGTCACCAGGCCGGCATTGGCAAAGCTGGTCTCGCGCGCCGGTTCCGGGCGGCGGTCGATCACCGTCACCTCATGGCCTTCCTTGGCGAGATAATAGGCCGCCGTGACACCCAGCAAGCCCGCACCCAGAACAACGATCCGCATTGAGCCCCACCCGTTTATTTGCTTATTTGGCCGCAACATTGCCATAAACCGGGGCTAGAGCATAAGGTTCTGGCGCAAGAAAAAAAGGCGGAAGAAAGTTGATGACCCATCGGTTTGCAGCATCCCTCCTCACCATTCTCGTCATGAGCACCGGTATGGCCGCAGCACAGAACGCGACACCGCTGCCAAGTGGCCCGGCCCTTTCGGTCGAGGAACTCAAAGGGTGTCTGTGCGAAGAGCCGCAGCTCGAGGCCGCACGCAAGGAGATCGCCACGCGTCGTGCTATGCTCGATGAACGGCAGGCACAGCTGACCGCCCTCGAGGCCCAGATCGCCGATCGCAGGAAGACGCTCGATCCCAACGACCTCATCGGCCAGGAATTACTGAAGAACAGCATGGCGCAATCGGCTGCCTTGCGCGATCTCATCCAGAGCGATACGCGCCCGGCACTCAATCAATCGGTGATCGACTACAACGCGCTTGCCGCCAAATACACCGAAACCTGCGTCAACCGCCCGCGCTACGCCTATGACGTCGACGCGGCGAAAAAGAACCTCGTCTGCCCGCTGCCGTGAGAGCTCGGTGCTGCGGTATCTAGACTGGCACCGCCCCCCTCCCTAACCCCTCCCCCTGAAGGGAGAGGGGCTTTGGCACCAGGCTTGATCGATCAACCTCACGCGAAAAACCCTCTCCCTTCAGGGGGAGGGTAGGGAGGGGGGCGGAAGCAAAGACTCCCACCAAGTACAGAAGAGCCTGCTGTCCACAAAACTTTACCGCGTCACCTGATCCCCGGGGCCGCGGTGGTTGAGGTAGAAGAGGTGGCGCATCTCGCGTCGGCCGCGGGTGACGTTGTCGAGGAGGAAGCCGCTGGTGAGACTGAGGGCCGCGAGGATCATCAGGCCGGTCGACAAGATGGCCGTCGGAAAGCGCGGCACGAGGCCGGTTTCCAGATAGGTGGTGACGAGCGGAATGGCGAGGATCACCGATATCAGCGCCAGCACCCCGGCGATGCCGGAGAAGAAGCGTAGCGGCATTTCCAGGCGCAGCAGCTGCAGGATGGTAAGGATGATGCGCCAGCCATCGCGATAGGTGCTGAGCTTCGAGCTCGACCCCTCGCGGCGGCTGCCATAGGGCGTCGAAATCTCGCCACAGGGCATCACCAGCTGCAACGCGTGCACGGTGAGCTCGGTTTCAATTTCAAAGCCGCCTGAAATCGCCGGAAAGCTCTTCACGAAGCGGCGCGAGAAAACCCGGTAGCCGGAGAGAATGTCGGTGAAGGTGCGCCCGAAAATCATCGCCACCATGTTGGTGAGCAGCGCATTGCCGAAGCGATGGCCCGGCCGATAGGCCATCTGCTCCTGGCTGGTGCGGCAGCCGACCACCATGTCGAGATGATCCTTGAGGAGGGCTTCGACCATCGCCGGGGCGCTGGCCGCGTCATAGGTGTCATCGCCATCCACCAGCAGATAAATATCTGCATCGACATCGGCGAACATGCGCCGCACGACATTGCCCTTGCCTTGCATCGTCACATGACGGATCTCGGCGCCGGCTTCCAAGGCAATGGCGACGGTTCGGTCTTTCGAATTGTTGTCGAAAACATAGATGGCGGCCTGCGGCAGGGCGGCGCGGAACGCCGCCACGACATGGCCCACCGCCACCTCCTCATTGTAGCAGGGGATGAGGACCGCGATGCGGGCCGCTTCATCGGCGAAATCGGCCGGCATGGCGGCGTGCGTCTCTGGACGGTTGCCGATACTCATCACGACGCCCTCCGCAGGCGTGCCGGTCGCGATTGTTCGGCCGGCCGGGCGGCGATCAGACGCAGGCAACCGGACACGATCTCCGCTTCCAGCCGCTGCATGCCGGGTGCCAGAAGACCATAGACCATGAAGGTTGCCGGCTGCAGGATCAGGCCCAGCAGTTGCGCGGTCAGCAGATCCACGTCCGTCACATCGATCTCGCCGCTCTTCTTGGCATCGGCAACCAGCCGGTGGAGAACCTGGACTGGCGATTGCGTCTTCGATTTCAGCTTCGGCAATTCCTGGTGCTGGGTCAGCAGCAGGAAGCGGAAGAGCAACGGCTCCTCATCGAAGAACTGGCAGAAACGATGGATCATGGCGCCGAGCCGCGTGCCAAGATCGCCTTTTGCCTTGGCGAGATCGCCGAGTTCCTTGGCCAGGCTTGCGTAATTCTCGGAGAAGAGTTTCCAGGCCAGATCTTCCTTCGATGCGTAATGGCGATAGAGACCGCCTTCGGCGATTTCAGCCAAAGCGGCGATGTCGCGCACCGACGTGCCGAGCACGCCCTTGGCGACGAAGAGTTCGAGGGCCGCCTGTTTGATCCGGTGTCTGGTCGCAACCCCGCGCGGCATGCTTTCCCCAAAGCAGCTGTGAACGATTGTTCACAGATTGCCTGAAGCGGCATCGCTTGCCAAGCGTCAGCAAGACTGGCCTTCATTTTGCGATGCAGTGGAATCGGGGCGGTTTCGCCGCAGCTTTTACCCTTGCAAGCGCTGGCCCAGGGGCAAACACTTGGGTTCTACCGGCCCTCCAGAAGACCGGACCTCTCACGGCGATTCACCCGCAACATAGGAGGTCAAGATGGCGACAAGTGCGCAAAGCGCTGGAACCCAAAACGGCAGAGAACCCAAGGCGCCCCGTTGCGCGGCGCTCGTTGGTCCGTATTTGAGCGGCAAGACCGCTCTCCTCGAAAGTCTCCTCTTCGTCACCGGCACCATTTCCAGAAAAGGCACGGCCAAGGAAGGCAGCACCGTTTCCGATTCCTCCGCGGAGGCGCGGGCGCGCAAGATGTCGGTCGAAGTCACTGCAGCCACCACCGAATTCCTGGGCGAACGCTGGTGCTTTCTCGATTGTCCCGGCTCGGTCGAACTGGGGCAGGAAGCGCGCAATGCGCTGCTGGCGGCCGACGTTGCCATCGTCGTCGCCGAGCCCCTCATAGAAAAGGCGCTGATGCTGGCGCCAACCCTGAAATTCCTCGACGACCATCAGATTCCGCACGTGCTGTTCATCAACAAGATGGATATCGCTACTCATCGCGTACGTGAAATGCTGGACGCGTTGCAGGCCGTTTCCGCGCGCCCGCTGGTCTTGCGCCAGGTGCCGATCCGCGGTGCTGGAGCTGATGGCGGTGACGTGACCGGCTATGTCGATCTGGTCAGCGAACGAGCTTATAAATATCACCCGGGCCAGGAATCCGACCTCATTCAGATGCCGGAGGAAGTGCTGCCGCGCGAGCAGGAAGCCCGCAACCGCATGCTGGAATCGCTGGCCGATTTTGACGACCATTTGATGGAAGAGATTCTCTCCGACATGGCGCCGCCGAGGGAGGAGGTCTATCAGCAATTCGCCAAGGATCTGGCGGCCGATCTCATCGTGCCGGTGCTTTTGGGTGAGGCTGAGAAGGATGGCGGCGTGCGCCGGCTCCTGAAAGCCCTGCGCCATGAAGTGCCGGGGCCGGAAGCGGCAGCGCAGCGCCTCGGCATTTCAAGCTTCGATGCCTCCACGCTCGTCTTCAAGACCTATCACCAGCCCCATGCCGGCAAGCTGTCGCTCGCCCGCGTCTTTGGCGGCAAGGTTGCGGAAGGCGCCGTGCTCAATGGCGTCCGTGTGGCCGGTGTGCTGAAGCCCAAGGGCAATGGCTTTGACAAGGTGGCCGAGGCGAAGACCGGCGAGGTCGTGGCTTTGGCCCGCATGGAAGAGGTGAAAACCGGCGATCTCCTTACCGCGTCGGGGAAGAAGAATCCCGATTTCACCTGGCCGGCACCCTTGGAGCCTCTTTTTGCGCTGGCGATCGACGTCGAAAACCGCGCCGATGAGGTGAAGCTCACGGCGGCACTTGCCAAGCTGATCGAGGAAGATACCTCGCTTGCCTTCACGCACGATCCCGATACGCATGAATTGCTGCTGTCGGGGCAAGGAGAGATCCATCTGGCGATCGCCTTCGATCGGCTGAAGAACCGCTTTGCCTTGCCGATGAAGCATCGCCGGCCGCAGGTTTCCTATAAGGAGACGATCCGCCATGGCGTGAAGCAGCACAGCCGCTTCAAGCGCCAATCGGGCGGTCATGGCCAATTCGCCGACATCCATATCGAGGTCTGGCCGCTCGACCGCGGCAAGGGCTTCGAATTCCATGACCGGGTCGTGGGCGGGTCGGTGCCGCGGCAATTCATCGGTTCGGTGGAGGACGGCGCCAGGGAATCGCTGGTGCGCGGTGCCTTGGGCTTCCCCGTGGTCGATGTCGCGGTGGCTTTGTTCGATGGCCAGTTCCATTCGGTCGATTCATCGGACATGGCGTTCAAGACGGTGGCGCGCCAGGCGATGCAGGAGGCGCTGCCGCAATGCGGGTCGGTGCTGCTGGAGCCGATCTTCTCGGTGGAGGTATCGGCGCCGGCCGAGTTCACCGCGCGGGTCCATAACCTCGTCACCGGACGGCGCGGACAGATCCTCAACTTCCAGGCCAAGGAAGATTGGACCGGCTGGGAAGTGGTGGAGGCGCTGGTTCCGCAATCGGAGCTCCATGACATGATCATCGAGCTGCGCTCTCTCACCCTCGGCATCGGCAATTTCGCCTGCCATTTCGACCACCTGCAGGAGCTCAGCGGTCGTCTGGCGGATAAGGTGATCGAGCAACGCCAGGGCATTTTGCAGAAGGGCGCTGCATAGCTAAGAACGGTTTGCAATCAGTCGCCGATTTGGCCAATAAAATAAGGCCGAATCGGCGGCTCTTGCTGCCGCCCAAACCCTCTGCTAGAAACCCGCCCGTCATTGGGGAGTAGCCGCTCTTCACCGCCCGAAGAGGCACGCGTCAACATACTTGGCCGATAGGCCATGGCGCGCGCAGTCCCAAAAGCTTGGCAAGACCTTTGACCATACGCGCCTCCGAATTGGCCGGGGATGTGCGGATGGTCAATTGTGTCTTAAACGCCGGCCGGGACATGTGAAAAATGGAATCCTTTCTGGTATCGACCGGCGTCGTGACGCTCGCTGAAATCGGCGACAAGACGCAGCTTCTCGCCTTCCTGCTCGCCGCCCGTTTCAAGAAACCGGTGCCGATCATTCTCGGCATCCTGGCGGCAACCCTGGTCAATCACGGCCTGGCCGGCGCGCTCGGCGCCTGGATCACGGCGATGCTGAGCCCGGAGATCCTGCGCTGGGTGCTGGGCCTCTCCTTTCTCGGCATGGCGGTCTGGACGCTGATCCCTGACGAGATCGAGGAGGACGAGACGCAAGTAGCCAAGCGCTTCGGCGTCTTCGGCGCGACGCTTGTCACTTTCTTCCTCGCTGAAATGGGCGACAAGACACAGGTCGCGACCGTCGCCATGGCGGCGCATTACATGCAGCCTGTGCTGGTCGTCGCCGGCACCACGCTCGGCATGCTGATCGCGGATGTGCCGGCGGTCTTCATCGGCGACAAGCTCGCCGAAAAGATCCCGATGCGGCCGGTGCATATCACCGCCGCCGCTCTCTTCGCTCTGCTCGGCGTGATGACGCTGCTGGGGCTGGGGAAGGGGTTCGGGTTTTGAGGGCGCCTTGTTTAGCTGTCATGCCCGGGCCTGTCCCGGGCATCCAGTGTTTCCCGGTGAAACTGGATCCCCGGGGACAGGCCCGGGGATGACGACAGAAGGAGCTGACGTAAGCTACGCCTTCAGCACATCCAGCTTATAGAGCAGCCCGCCGATCACGGCGCCGATGGCAGGCGCCACGATGAAGAGCCAGATCTGTGCCAGGGCTTGGCCGCCGACGAAGAGGGCGGGGCCGATGCTGCGCGCCGGGTTGACCGAGACGCCGGTCACCTGGATGCCGACGATGTGGATGACGGCGAGTGTGATGCCGATGGCAAGGCCGGCGAACCCCGCGCTCGCTTTCGGCCCGGTCGAGCCCAGGATCACGATCACGAACAGGGCCGTCATGACGATCTCGAAGACCAGCGCCTGGGCAAGGCCGTATTCGCCGAGATAGCCCGGCCCCCAACCATTCTGGCCAAGACCCTTGGCCGTCCCGCCGGCGATGATCATCAGGATGAAGGCGCCGGCGATGGCACCCAGCACCTGTGCCACCCAATAACCCACCATGTCCTTGGCGTTCATTCGGCCGGCGATGAAAGCGCCGAGGCTCACGGCCGGATTGACGTGGCAGCCGGAAACCGGGCCGATGCCATAGGCCATGGCGACGATGGCAAAACCAAAGGCAAGCGCGATGCCGAGCTGGCCGACATGCTCGCCGCCCAAGACGGCAGCACCGCAGCCGAACAGAACCAGCGTCAGCGTGCCGATGAATTCGGCGATAAGCTTGTTCATGATACTTCTCCCCAAAGGTCGCGATGTGTCGGACGGTTTGATTGCGCCCTGGGGATTCTATCAGAAGATGCGAGTCGGGGTTGCATTCTCGGTCGTCATCCCCGGACTTCGCCCGGGGATGACGCTTCCATTTGCGTTCAGTGAGTCCATTTGCGTTCAGTGAGATCTACTGCGCCAGCACTTTCACATAAGACCCGGGCGCCTCTTCGATCGGCTTGAGCTTGCCTGCGCCGGGCTGGCGTGCCGCGACCTCGCCGTCGCTGAAGGCTGCGATCCATTTTGCCCATTCCGGCCACCAGGAACCGGCATGCTGCTGGGCTTTTTCCAGCCAGGCCTCTGGCTTCTTCGGATAGGTCTTGCCGTCGCCGATCCAGTGGCAATATTTCCCGGCGGCCGGCGGGTTGACCACGCCGGCGATATGGCCTGAGGCGGCGAGGACGAAAGTGACCGGGCCCTGATAGGTCTGCGTCGCCGCATAGGCCGCGATCCAGGGCGCGATATGATCTTCGCGCGTCGCCAGCACGAAGGACGGCTGGCGAATGGTGGTGAGGTCGATCTTCACGCCGTCGAGCTCGATGCCGCCCGGCTGAATGAGCAGGTTCTTCTGATACATGTTGCGCAAATAGAAGCTGTGCATCGCCGCCGGCATGCGCGTCGAATCGGAATTCCAATAGAGCAGGTCGAAGGGGAAGGGCTCCTTGCCGAGCAGGTAATTGTTGATGACGAAAGACCAGATGAGATCGTTGGCGCGCAGCATATTGAAGGTGGCGGCCATATCGGCGCCTTCGAGATAGCCTCGCTCGTTCATCTTGGTTTCGAGTGCCGTCAGCTGTTCCTCATCGATGAAGACCGAAAGCTCGCCGGCTTCGGCAAAATCGATCATGGTCGTGAAGAAGGTGGCGCTGGCGACGAGATCGGATCGCTTCTTGGCCTCGAGATAGGCCAGGGTCGCGGCAAGCAGTGTCCCCCCCAGGCAATAGCCGATGACGTTGACGCTCTTTTCGCCGGTATCCTGCCGAATGGCGTCGATGGCGGCGAGCGGACCTTCTTTCATGTAATCGGTGAAAGTTTTTTGCGCCAGGCGCTCATCCGGGTTGACCCAGGAGATCACATAGACCGACTGACCCTGATCGACCGCCCATTTGACGAAGGAGTTCTGCGGCTTCAGATCGAGGATGTAATATTTGTTGATCCAGGGTGGGATGACGAGCAGTGGCCGCTTTGCCACTTTCGCCGTCGTCGGCGTGTAGTGGATGAGCTGTATGAGATCGTTCTGGAACACCACCTTGCCCGGCTGCACGGCGACGTTCTTGCCGATCTCGAACGCTTCCTCATCGGTCATCGAGATCTTGAGGCGGCCATTGCCGCGCTCGAGATCCTCCAGAAGATGTTCGAGGCCCTTCACCAGATTCTCGCCGCCGCTCTCGATTGTGGTGCGCAGCACTTCGGGATTGGTCATCACGAAATTGCTGGGCGCCATCGCATCGACGAATTGGCGCGTGTAGAAATCGACCTTCTTGGCGGTCTTGTCGTCGAGCCCATCGACCTTGCGCACGGTGTTCTGCAGCCAGCGCGCGGTGAGCAGGTATGATTGCTTGATGTAGTCGAAGACCTGGTTGTCGTTCCAGGCGGCATCCTTGAAGCGGCGATCATCCTTGGCGGGCGTGATGACCGGCGCTGTCTCCTGGCCCATCATCCGCGCGGCGGTCGACTGCCACAGGTTCATGTAATCCTGCCACAGCGAGACCTGCGCCTCGATCAGCTTGGCCGGGTCGCCCATCATGCGGGCCGTCATTTCCAGGAAGGCGCGGCCGAGATTGGCGGTGTCCGGCCCGACGGCGACTTCCTGCGCGTGACGGGCGAGGAAGTCGTTCATCAGGCGCTGCGACTGTTCCGCGATCCGGCCCACGGCCTCGGTCATCGCCTGCGGGCCACCGGCGTCATCTGGCGTCGCCGCCGATGCCGGTCCGTCTTTAGGCGGCAAAACGCGATTTGCCTTCTCTTGCTCTGTCCTGGGGGGATTGCCGGGGGTGGTCTTCGCCATCGTGAAACCCTGGAAAGGACAAAAATAACAAATATTTAGGTGTCAGTGCTTTTTCGCGTCCATGATCTCGCTTGTTTGTTATAGTAGCGCAGTCTAAAAAATCGGAACTTTTATTTTGTGCCAGTGGTTTGCGCGCCTAGGATGAGGGGCCCGGCTGGGCTTTGGTTCCCGTTTCCGGCGCCGTGGGGAGGATGGAATGGTAGATTTTTCGGATTTGGCCGCATCGCGCGGTGTTGCCGTCGCCGAGGCCGTCGGGCGTTTCGCCCTGACGTCCGGTTCGGCCCTGCGGCCGTTCCTGCCGCATTCGCGCTATCAGATGCGCCGCTGGGCCACGGTCGCGGCCTTCATCACCATCGCCGGCTGTTCCTCCTTCGGCGATACCCAGCACCCGGCCCAGGACGCGGCTGCCAAGCAGGCGGCAACCGACGCCGCCAAGGCCAGCGGTGACGCGGCAAAAGCCAGCGGCGAAGCGGCTGCTACCCAGAGCGCCAGCGCCGCTTCCTCCTCAGCCGGCGTCCCCGATATCAACAGCGTGCCGAAGAGCCCGCCGGTTCCGGCCGATCTCGATGCCGGCGTGCAGCCGGGCCTCTCGGCCGATCGCACCAACGCACAATACACCGACGATGCGCTGACTGCCCCGGGCGAAGCGGTGGCCCGTCCGGCGGCTCCCGCGCCGGCACCCGTCGCGACGACGCCGCCTGCCGCCACACCGGCGCCGTTGCCGGCCGCCTCAGCTGCGGCTCCTGCCGGCACTCCGGCGCCGCAGATTGCCGGTGTCAGCCAGCAGCCGCTGACCCCGCCGGTCGTCGGCCAATATCCGGCCCCGCAGATGACCCCGGTCGGCACCGTTTCCCAAGGTTATATCGGCACCCCGCAGCCGGGCTCGAAGCCGCTCGGTGGCGGTACCGCCGCGGGCAATTATGTCGTCCAGCCGGGCGCCGTGCCGCAGGCCTCCGCCCCCACCGTGGTGGCGACCCCGGTCATGGTGGATTATTCGTCGGTCGCCGCCGGCGGCACCTATGGCTATGCCTCCTACAATCCCTATCAGCGCAACAACCCGGCCCAGGCCTATTACCGCTCGCCCTATGGCGTGACCCAGCCGGTCGCCTATGGCGGTGCCGCGTTACAGCCCGGCTTCCAGCCCTATGCGGCGCCCGGTTACCAGTCTTATGCGCCGGCCGCCGTGCCGCCGCTCCCCGCTGCCGGCCAGCCGGTCGGTGTGGTGTTCTTCAACAACGGCTCGGCCAAATTGGGCCGCGACGACCAGCGCGTGGTGAAGCAGATCGCCGAGATGCACCGCTATTACGGCGGCGTCATCCGCATCGTCGGCCATGCCAGCCAGCACACCGGCAACATGAACCCCTACAGCCAGGACCAGGTGAATTACGCGGTCTCGATGAAGCGTGCCAATGCGATCGCCCGGGCGCTCTCGCGCCGTGGCGTGCCGGCGGGCCTCATCCAGGTGGCGGCTGCCGGTTCCACGACCCCGGTTGCGGTGGAAACCATGCCGGCGGGCGAGGCGAACAACCGCCGCGTCGAGATCTATCTCTCTGCCTACTGAGTTCGAAAAAAGCCGATCATGATCAATCTTGCGGGCTCGGCGCTGCCGAGGGGCGGCGTCGATGGCCGCTGATCGAAAACCCCTAACGGGCGCACCACTGCGTATTGGCATCGCTGGCCTCGGCACGGTCGGGGCTGGCGTTATTGACGTCCTGCAGCAGAATGCCGACATTCTTGCCAAGCATTGCCCACGCCCGATCGTGGTCAGCGCCGTCTCGGCCCGCGACAAGTCGAAGGATCGCGGCCTTGATTTGAAAGGCGTCGATTGGGTCGATGACGCGGCGAAACTCGCCGATCACCCACATGTCGATGTCGTGGTCGAGGTGATCGGCGGTTCCGAGGGCAAGGCCAAGGAACTGGTCGAAAAAGCCATCGCCAACAAGAAGCATGTGGTGACCGCCAACAAGGCGCTGCTCGCCCATCACGGTACGGCACTCGCTCTGGCCGCCGAGCGTGCCGGTGTCGGCCTCGCTTACGAAGCGGCGGTCGCCGGCGGCATCCCGGTCATCAAGGCGATGCGTGAGGGCCTTGCCGCCAACCGCATCACCCAGGTCTATGGCATCCTCAACGGCACCTGCAACTATATCCTCACGCAAATGCGCGAGACGGGGCGCGAATTCGCCGACGTGCTCGCCGAGGCGCAAAAGCTTGGCTATGCCGAAGCCGATCCCAGCTTCGATGTCGATGGCATCGATGCCGCGCACAAGCTCTCGATCCTCACCTCGGTGGCGTTCGGCGTCGCGGTCAATTTCGCCGGCGTGCGTATTTCCGGCATCCGCAATGTCTCGGCCGCCGACATCGCCTATGCCGATGAGCTCGGCTTCCGCATCAAATTGCTAGGGATAGGCCGCCAAACGCCACATGGCATCGAGCAGCGCGTCCATGCCTGCATGGTCCCGGCCGCCAGCACCATCGCCAAGGTCGATGGCGTCTACAATGCGGTCGTCACCAGCGGCAATTTTGTCGGCGAAAACATCGCCATCGGCCGCGGCGCCGGCCGCGGCCCCACGGCTTCGGCCATCGTCGCCGATCTCATGGATATCGCGCGCGGATTTATTCTGCCGGCTTTCTCCGCCCCGGCGGAAAGCCTGGAACTGGCGGCCCAGGCGCCTGTTGGGCTCCACGCCGGATCCTATTATCTGAGGTTGATGGTCATCGATAAGCCGGGCGTCATTGCCGACATCGCTGGTGTCATGCGCGACGAGAATGTCTCGCTGGAATCCATGATCCAGCGCGGCCGCTCGCCGGATGACCCTGTGCCGCTGGTCTTTACGACCCATGAAACCACCGAAGCCGCCATCGGCCGGGTGGTGAAACGGCTTTCTGACATCAAATCGGTGCTGGAACCGGCACATGTTCTGCCGATCGAGACACTGAGTTAAGGAGTTTACCGTTATGGACCGCAATTTGGCCCTCGAGGCCGTCCGCGTCACCGAAGCTGCAGCCCTGGCCGCCTCCCGCCTGATGGGAAGGGGTGACGAAAAGGCCGCCGACCAAGCCGCCGTCGACGCCATGCGCCGCGCGCTCAACGACCTGCCCATCGATGGCACGGTCGTGATCGGCGAAGGCGAGCGCGATGAAGCGCCGATGCTCTATATCGGCGAGAAGGTTGGCGCCGGTGGCCCCAAGATCGACATCGCCCTCGATCCGCTGGAAGGCACCACCATCACGGCGAAGGGCGGCACCAATGCACTGGCCGTCATCGCCATGGCGGAGGCCGGCGGCTTCCTCAATGCGCCCGACACCTATATGGAGAAGATCAGCGTCGGCCCGGGCCTGCCTGCGGGCATCGTCGACCTGGACGCGTCCCCAGCCGAGAATCTGAAGAATCTCGCTGAGGCGAAGAAGATGGAGATCAGCGACCTCGTCGCCTGCATCCTCGACCGCCCGCGCCATGCCGACCTCATCGCCAAGGTGCGCGCCACCGGCGCCCGCATCATGTTGATCTCGGACGGTGACGTGGCGGGTGTCATCGCGACGGCCAAGCTCGGCACCGGCGTCGACATCTATATGGGCCAGGGCGGCGCGCCGGAAGGCGTGCTGGCGGCGGCGGCGTTGCGCTGCATCGGCGGCCAGATGCAGGGCCGTCTCGTCTTCCGGAACGAGGATGAGAAGAACCGCGCCCGCAAGATCGGCATCACCGATTTCAACCGCAAATACAATCTGACCGACCTCGCCAATGGTGACGTCATGTTCGCCGCGACCGGCGTCACTGACGGCCCGATGTTGACCGGTGTGCGCCGCTCGGCCACCAATGCCAGCACGCATTCCATGGTGATGCGCTCGAAGACCGGCACCGTCCGCATCATCGAAGCCCAGCACAACTGGACCATCAAGAAGCCGCAAGGCATCTGATGCGTGCAGCCGCGCGTGCCCTCCAGCCATGAGTGACAGCGGCGCCTTCCTCGGCGTCGCGCGCTCGGCTTGCGGGCGGCTCTGGCGGCAACGGCCCTATGACGATCGCCTAGGCCTCGCCATCGCGCAGCGTGAAGGTTTGCCGGAGCTCATCGGTCAATTGCTCGCCGCGCGCGGGCAGACGATCGAGAGCGCCGGTGCCTATCTGGCACCGCGCCTGCGCGAGCAGATGCCGGATCCCTCGCTCTTTCATGATATGGACAAGGCGGCGGCGCGTATTGCCGATGCCGTCATGGGGGCTGAGCAGATCGCCATCTTCGGCGATTACGATGTCGATGGCGCCACCTCCTCGGCGCTGCTGCTGCGTTTCTTCGCGAGCGTCGGGGCGAAGGCGCCGATCCTCTATGTGCCGGACCGCTTGAGCGAAGGCTACGGCCCCAACGCACCCGCCATGCAGAAACTGGCCCAAGCCGGTGCAAAGCTTGTCATCACCGTCGATTGTGGCATCACGGCCTTCGATCCGCTCAATGCCGCCAAGGATGCCGGGCTCGACGTCGTGGTGGTCGATCACCACGTCGCGGAACCAAGGCTCCCCGTGGCGCATGCGGTGGTCAATCCCAACCGCCTCGATGAGGCGCCGGGCTATGGCCAGCTGGCGGCGGTCGGCGTCGCCTTCCTCGTCGTCGTCGCCACCAACCGTCTCCTGCGCACGCGCGGATTTTACGGTGGCGGCCGTGCGGAGCCCGACCTCATGCAATGGCTCGACATCGTGGCCTTGGGGACCGTCGCCGATGTGGTGCCTTTGACCGGCATCAACCGTGCGCTGGTGGCGCAAGGGCTGAAGGTGATGGGC
Source organism: Pseudomonadota bacterium (assembly GCA_016183985.1). Classification (GTDB taxonomy): domain Bacteria; phylum Pseudomonadota; class Alphaproteobacteria; order Dongiales; family Dongiaceae; genus Dongia. The sequence continues at coordinate 58,504 of JACPDN010000004.1, forward strand.
GGGCGCCAGAATATCGGCCTCAATGCTCTCTCGGACGTGGCGCGCATCAATGAACGCCCCAGCGCCTATCACGCGGGCTTCCTGCTCGGCCCCCGCGTCAATGCCGGCGGCCGCGTGGGGCGCTCCGATCTCGGCGCCCGGCTGCTCTCCAGCAACGATGCCGATTTTGCGCGCGAGATCGCGGCCGAACTTGATGCGCTCAACACCGAACGCCGCGATATCGAAGCGCGCGTGCTCGACGCCGCGATCATGGCGGCCGAGGCCCATGCAACTGAGAGCCCCTATCTCATCTTCGCCTGTGGTGAGGATTGGCATCCCGGTGTCATCGGCATCGTGGCGGGCCGCCTCAAGGAACGCTACCAGCGCCCGGCCTGCGTGGTGGCGATCGAGAATGGCATCGGCAAGGGCTCCGGCCGCTCGGTGGGCTCGCTTCACCTCGGCAACGCCATCATCGCCGCGCGCGAAGCCGGCATCCTCACCAAGGGCGGTGGCCATGCCATGGCGGCGGGCTTCGAAGTGCCGCGCGAGCGCCTGCGCGACCTCCAGGCATTCCTCCACGAACGCTTCGTCAGCCACATGAATGGCGAGGCGCTGGTCCCCGTGCTCGACCTCGACGCCGCCCTGCAGCCACGGGGCGCCACCACCGATCTCCTCAACATGCTGGAACGCATGGGCCCGTTCGGCGCCGGCAATGCCGAACCGCGCTTCGTCTTCCCCAATGTGCGCCTGGCCTTCGCCGATGTGGTCGGCGGCGCGCATCTGCGGCTGCAGATCGAAGGCGCCGACGGCGCAAGATTGAAAGCCATCGCCTTCCGCTGCCTCGACACCGAACTCGGGGCAAGGCTCACGAGTGCGCGGGGCATGCGCCTCCACCTCGCCGGCCACCTCCGCCGCGACACCTGGCAAGGCCGCGACAACGTCCAACTCATCGTCGAAGACGCGGCGTTGGCGGGGTAGGTGCCGCTGACGAGCAGCATTTTTCGGGCAACCGCGACATCATAAAGATCATAAAGACCAATAGCTGTGTAAATATTTTCGACTATTAGGCTATATTGTAGGTAGCGCGCTGCCGCTTGGCCTGCAATGCGAAGCATAAGCAAAATTAACGGCTCTGCACGGATGGAACCACCACGGCAATTTGAAACTCCAGCACTGCGGGGAATCGGTGCATTTTGTCGCAGATATACACCGGAATGAATTAATGCAGGCGCTGCCACGGTTTGTGGCGCTAGCTGGCATCGACTGCTGGAGAAAGCGCTTGGCGGAACTCGCCAAATGGCAAGACCGTAGCCCGATTTACGACGAATACCTTCAAGAGCGGCATGGGATCGAACTTGCCTACAGGGATGTCGCCGCTCATCGCACACAAACTGGACGAGTAATTTGGCCGCCGAGTGATATTGCCAACATTAAACTTTACAACATGGCGCTATCTGCCAACGAGATCCATGCCAGGTTGTCGGCTTCTGGCAAGCGAAATTTAGTGAGTTCAATTAGGAAGGCGCTCAATAGTGAGTTCGGATTTGGGCCATTTGCCTTCGAAATGCAGATCGCGATCCATCTGATGAGGCGCGGTTTCGATGTGACATGCCACGACATGGAAGAAGGTGGTGGCTTCGACTTTCTGGCCATCAAAGACGGTCTTGAATTGGAAGTCGAATGCAAACACATCTCAGGGGATGTCGGGAGGCGCATTCATCGCCGCCGCTTGCTACAGCTTGGTGAATTGCTGTTTCCCCAAGTAGACGCTGTCCTTGATCAACTGGAGGGTGGGATTTGGGTCGACGTTATCCTGGCTGACCGACTGACCGGGACGGTGGAAGATCATCGCACCATAGTATCTGGCATCGTGGCGGTGGTACGGCGCGACAATGAAGTCGACAACCAGATCTGCCAGATAACGGCCAGACGGCGGGCTTACAATCCTGGCCACTCAGTCTTCGGAAACCCTCAGCGTGTGACGACCGACGACATTGCGCAGTTCTTTGAGGTTCCACGAGATTTTTTTAACAGCAATATACTGGTCCTTCTGCGACCGAGCAGGGCAGTCGCTTGTATCAACATCAAATGCGAACAGGGTGACATAGTTCTTGAGAAGATTGGCCGCCGTATGGCGGAAGATGCCAACCGCCAATTCACGAAGCAACGACCGGCTATGTTGTGCGCTCATTTGAGTGATCTGAAGCGAGAGCATCTATCGGAGATATATGGAGACGGAGCAGGCGGGCCCTTCCGACATACAATTGAGGATGTTATGGCGCGTCGACCCTGGCTCCATACTGTTGCAGTCACAGCTACGGGCAGCATGGTACTGGAACAGGAGCGTGTTGTCGGCGGCCGCGTGATGCTCGGGTTGCAAGATGGCTCGATGCTGACGCGGAACATGCAGCATCCAAACGCAAATGATGTGCGCTTATATGGATTGTTCGCATGAGCGTCTACGAAACACGTCTCCTTGCCTATGTCGATATTATCGGCTGGTCAGAAGCATGCGCCATCGAATCAGCGAATCTGACAGAAGCAGCGACAGTCATTCACGATGCCGCCATGACCTTTAGCAGTCACCACAAAGACGCTTTGAAAAAGGATACCAATCTAAACATCAATCCGATGTTTCTGCAGAATGAATTTGCAGCGTTCTCCGACAATTTCGTTCTTTCTCTGCCGCCAGATTTCGGCGGTAGAATATTCTCTATTGCCGATATTTGTCGGCGCCCATTGAAACTGGGCTTGTTGACCCGCGGTGCTCTTACTATCGGCCCCGTCCATCATCGCGACAATGTAATATTCGGACCAGCGCTCATTGAGGCTGTCCAACTGGAGAAAGAAGCTGTTTTTCCCTAGGTTAGTCTGCAGTAAAGCTTTGCTGGCACATGTCGGGGATTTCCCACACGGTACGTACCCAGTTGTCATTGACCAGCTGGGAAGACCGGTCGTCAATCTCTTCGACCCCAGCGCGACTGCCGAAGAGGCAACTATGATAAAATTCATGGAGGAAGCGTGGAATCTAAGCTCAATCAAAGATCACATCGTTGAAGAGATCCGAGCGTACACTGCTATGGGCGATACTAAGAGACTGGAAAAATGGCGCTATATGCAAGACGTAATGTCGATCATGCTGAAAGCGTTGCCGTGGCAGTGATCTGACGAGATCCAAAAGCGACGTGTCAGAGAACCATTGGCGCAATTACCACTCACAATAATTCAATCTGCACGTCGCGCCCGTCGCGCCGCCTTCTCCCGCCGATACGCCTCGACGAATTTAAAGCTCCCCCAATAGCCCAGCGCGCCCACGATCGCGGCCCAGGGGATGGAGCCTATCACCATGGTGACGCCCCAGTCTTCGAGGAGGATCTTGGCCAGCAGTTCGGCGTTTTGTAGCAAGGTGCGGTCGGCGTCGTGGAAACCAGAGGCCCCGCTGAAACCTACTTTCTAGCGTGGAGTGACGTCGCTATTGCGCCGCTTGAGGAGAAGTGATGCGTCTGCCGCTCTGCAGTGCCTGGTGGCATTTGAGATAGGCGTGATCGAGGGCGGCGAAGTACCAGAGGAGTACGGGAAGCGCGATCACATAGCTGACTTTCCCGACAAAGACATGAACGACGCCAACTGCGAGGCCACCAATAGCGCCGATGCTGACGCCAATCGCGAAGACCATGAACAAGAGCTCCCGCAGCTGTCCTTTTGTCATGCGCCAAGTGGCTGCTGGCGACGTCGGGCGGCCGTTTGCGAAGATGTCGATCGGCCACAACAGCAGGCGTAGGCGCAACCAGCTCAAGGCAAGCCACAGCAACAGACACAGGCCGAGGGTTTTAAAGCTCGTAGCATAATAGATTCTATCACCGACCTGATTCACGATCGGATCGTAGCTTTGGATGAAAGATTGCAGGGGCTCCAGGAGTTTGGACGTGCTGAGGAGGGCCCAGGAAAGCGTCGCAAATGCCATTAACGCGAACGACTGTCCGCGCAAGCGGTCGCGCCACGACGATTGCGGCGCCCGTAACAGGCCCAGCCAGTTCCATTCGAAAAGGCCGATGGCTATCCAAAGTGGCGCTTGAGCGGCCAAACGGGCGGGATGCAAGTCGTCATAATCTGTGGCCCTGTCAAATGGAAATCTGACAATGATCGCCAAGGCGACGAAGGGGAGCGTAGGCACGATGGCGCGCAAGATGAGCCGCCACAGTTTGAGCGGTGCCGTGATCGATTCCTTGGCGATGAAAAGCCCGTCCATCGATGTCCGCACTTTAAAGTCGAATGATTTTTGAGATTATGCGCCCGGATGTCGGCGGTCAATGTGCGGCCAGTTTGTTCACCACCCGCGCCCGTCGCGCCGCCTTCTCGCGCCGATACGCCTCGACGAATTTGAGGCTCCCCCAATACCCCAAGCCGCCAACCAAGGCAGCCCAGGGGATGGAACCCACCAGCATGGTGAGGCCCCAGTCTTCGAGGAGGATCTTCGTCAGCAGCTCGATATCCTGCAGCAGGGTGTGGTTGCCGTCGTGGAGGTCGCGGGCGAGGAGGGCGAAATCGGCGTAGCCGGAGAAGTGCCCCCAATGGCCGAACATCAGCTGCCCGGTGACATAGAGCAGGTAATAGATCGGCAAGGCGGTCAGCGGGTTCGAGGCCCAGGTCCACGCCAAGGCCAGGATCAGGCTGAAATGGAGCTTGGGCGCGCGCACCGTCACCGCCCAGAGGGCGCCGGCGATGATCGTGTGCAGCCCGATAGTCGGCGTGAAGGCGAGGATGAGACCCAGCGCCGTGCCGCGTGCCGCGAATTCCGGCGGGTGATGCGAGCGCAGTAGCGGCAGCATGAAGCGGTAGCGCAGCAGGCGGTAAAACCCGCTGCGGCCCCGGCTGCTATGATGGCGGTGCTTGGCGGCGCTCACAGATACCAGTCGTATTCCCGTGGGGAAATGGCGTCGTAGAACTTCTCGAGCTCGGCGCGCCGTGCATCGACATAGAGGTCGAGGCATTCCTTCTCGATATATTTCGGCAGGATCTTCGCCTTTGAAAGATGCTCGATCGCCGCGCCGAATTTGAAGGGAATGCGCGGATCGGCGGGACGGGCAAAATCGCCTTTCTCCGCAGCGGCACCCGGATCGATCTCGTTCTCGATGCCATAGGCAATGCCGGCAAGGATCGCCGCCATGGCAAGGTAGGGATTGGCATCGGCGCCGGCAACACGGTGCTCGATGCGCCGCGCCTTGGGCCCGCCGGCGGGAATCCGGAACGCCACCGTGCGATTGTTATGGCCCCATTCCGGGCTCATCGGCACATTGGCACCGGGCACATAGCGGCGGCTGGCATTCGGATTGGCGCCGAAGATCGCCATGGCTTCGGCCATCGTCGCCTGCAGTCCGCCGATGGCATGGCGCATCAAGGCCTCGCCCTTCGCCCCCGTCTCGCCGAAGAGATTCTTGCCGCCCTTGTCGATGAGGCTCACATGCACATGCATGCCGCTGCCGGCAGCATTGAGGAAGGGCTTCGACATAAAGGTCGCGTTGTAGCCGAGCTGGCGCGCCGTCCCTTTGACGCAGCGCTTCAGCAGCACCGCATTGTCGCAGGCCGCGACCGCGTCCGCCTGGTGCTTCAGATTGATCTCGAACTGCCCCGGCGAATATTCGGTGATGGCGGCCGAGGCCGGGATGGCTTGCGCCTCGGCATTGGCGGCAGCAGCCCGGATGAAGGTCGCATAGGCGTCGAGATCGTCCATGCTATAGGGCTGCTTCGACGTCTCAATGAGCCCCGTCACCGGATTCTTCGGCGGCATCGGCGTGCCAACCGCATCGCGCGCGGGGTCGAGCAAATAGAATTCCAGCTCTACCGCCACCATCGGAATGACACCCAGCTTTTCAAGGCGCTTGCACGTGCCTTGGAGTGCCGCACGCGGGCAGTATTTCGACGGGTTGCCGGCATTGCTCTCACCCTTGATGAAGGGATCGTTCATCTGCAGCAGAACCTGCGCCGTCGGATGATCGGCCCAGGGCACGGGGGCGAGGCGCCCCGGGATCGGATGCGCCGTGCCGTCGGGATCGCCCATCGCCTCGGACCGTCCGCCGGGATCGAGATCGTCGCCGGTGGGATCGAGGAACAGCAGGCAGCGCGGCATTTCGACGCCGCTCTCCCAGATCTTCTTCGCCTCGGCCACGGGGAAACGCTTGCCGCGCAGGAAACCGTTCATGTCATGGACGAAGACGTCGACCTCGGATGTCTTCGGATAGCGTTTCAAGAAGGCGTCGAACTCATTGCTGTTCCTGCTCGTCGCACTCTTCTTCGTCGCCGCATTCTTCTTTGCCGCGCTATGGGCCATGATGGTTAATACTCGCAAGTTGAACCAGCGCGACCCTAGCCACAGCGTCGCGTTGAATCAAGCCGGGCCGGCTTCACGGCAAAGGATGCGTGCGGCGATGGCGTTTCTTCATCCGCTCAGCGCGCGCATGGCGATAGGCATGCACGAATTTGAGGCTGTAGCGATAGCCGAGCCAGCCCAAGCCGATCGCCCAGGGGAGCGATCCCACCAGCATGGTGACACCCCAATCGAGGATGAGCACGCGTGCCAGCGCTTGCATCTGCTCGAGCCCGGAGAGATTGGCGGTGAAGATGCCATCCCACATCGCCCGGAAATCGGCAAAGCCCGCGAGTCGTTGCCAGTGACCGAACATGATCTGCCCGGTGAGATAGAAGACGTAATAGCAGGGGATGGCGGTAAAGGCGTTGGTGACCCAGGTCCAGGCGATGGCGAGGATCAGATTGAAATCCCAACGCGGGCTGCGGCGCGCCAGGAACCAGGTGACGAGCACCAGCGGCATCTGGACGCCGACCGACGGCGTAAAGGCCCAAAAGAGGCCCACAAAGGAACCACGCGCGGCATGTTCGGGCGAATGACGGCTGCGCATCAGGGGAACGGCAAAGCGATAGCGCAGCATGCGCCGCAGCCGTTGTTGGAATGCGTGTCGGAAAGCTCTGGGGGCCATGTCGCGGTTTCGGTCAGCCTGCTTGCTGGCAATCATGGCGCCCTATTTGGGCAATCAGCCTTGCCGTGGCAAGGGTTGGCGATGCCGCAGATACGAGATGGCCGCGACATATCCCAGGATCGCCATGATGACCGCCCAGGGCAGGGCCCCGAGCCACAGGGTAGCGCCCCAATCCCGCAAGGCCATCACCGCCCGTTCGCCCCAATCGAGATTGCTGGACAGAAGCGGTGCCCAGGCGGCACGGAACATCGTAAAGCTCAGGAGACTGCCAAGATCGCCCTGCAGCAAGCGGCCGGTCAGATAGAAGCCGAAATAGAGCGGCAGGGTCACCAGCGCATTGGTGAGCCAGGTCCAGCCCAGGCCGATCACCAGGGTGAAATCGGCCTTGAGCACATGGCGGGCGGCAAGCCAGGTGGCGAAGACCAACGGCATGCGCAGCCCGAAGGTCGGCGTGAAAGCCCAGAAGAGGCCGACCGCGGTGGCGCGGGCCGCCAGTTCCGGATGCCGCCGTCCGCGCAGAAGCGGTACCAGAAAGGCAAGGCGCAGCCACCTCTGCAGGCGGTCGAATATGCTGGTCGCATGTCGCATCGCCCCGATCTATGGAGGGCGATGATGACAGGCTTATGTCAGCAAGAATGCGTGCGCGAATTCATGCTGCCAGATGATCGTCGATCAGCTTGGCAAGCTTCTGCACCGGCACATTGGTGAGATCCTTGTCGATCTGGTGGGTGATCGCCTTCTGCGCTGCGGCCGGCAGGATCTTGCGCAGATGGCCCAGGGCCTTGGGTGGTGCGACGAGGATGACGGCATCGCACAGCCCGGCTTCGAGGGCGGCGGTGAGGCGTTCTGCGACCTGGTCGAGGAAGCGTGTCTCCTCCAGTTCGTGCGCGTCGGTGCGCGGGGTGAAAGCGGCGGTTCCCGTGCCGGCGCTGGGCTGCATGCGGCCGGGCTTGTCGCTCCAGATCTCGCGCGAGCGCGGATCGTCATGGGCAAGGGCGAAAGTCGGGTCAGCCTGCGGCAAGCTGTGCGGACCCTCGTAGTGATAGGCCTGGGCCTGCTTGCCGTCAGCCACCAGCAGCCATTGCTTGCGATGTTTCATGGCATTCTCCTTCGCCTCTACCAGAAGTGAAACCGGGCCCGCGTCGGCGGTTCCCCCGGTTCGACCGGTAGGGATAGCGGCGCCGACTGATGATGCAATCAGGCGCCTTGCGCCTTCAGGCGGTCAATAAGGTTTGTGGCGGTCGTGCCGATATGTCGCGCCAGCAATTCGCGGGCCCCGGGGATATCTCGGGCGCGGCAGGCGTCGACCAGCGCACGGTGCTCGCGGTAGCCGCGAGCCCGGCCGGCTTGCGTCAGGGCGATTTCCAGCCGCAGATAGCGGTCGATATTGTCATGAATGCGGCGCAGCAGCTTCATGGTGACCGGCCGGTCCGCCGGCTGGTACATCGCTTCGTGAAGCTGCCAGTTGAGCTCGCCCCAGCGCTTCAAGCCGTCTGGCCCCATGCTGTCGTCGATCAGCCGGTCGAGCAGGGCGAAATCAGCGGTGGTGAGGCGCGGGATGGCGCGCGTCAGCAGCCCGTCCTCCAGCACCTGGCGCAGTTCGAACAGCTCCTCGACCTCTTGCGCCGAAAGCGGGGCCACCACGGCGCCCTTATGCGCCACCAATGTCACAAAGCCTTCGGCAGCCAGCTGCGACAGCGCTTCACGCAAGGGGATGCGGCTGACGCCTAATTCCTTGGCGACATGCTCCTGCCGGATCGGCTCGCCCGCGACCAGGCGGCCGCCAAGGATGCGTCCGCGCAGAACCGCGGCCACTTCCTCGGCCATGGTGCGCTTCTGGATGATTGCGTCGTCCGCCATTGTCGCCTCGGCCCGCTCCGGCCCCTTATTCAACGCCATATGCGCTTGTGCCCGGCAGACTCGCCGCCGGGCAAGGAGGATAGTGCTGATCGGTGTTGAATATTGTATACAGTATAAATATGGAAAATTCAAGCTCTTATTTGTCGGCATCGCATCAAGAGGCACGCACTTTATCGCGGGGTCACACCGTTTCCCTGAAGCGCCTGCAGGGCCGATTGCAGGGCGGCCCGCGCCCGTGCCGCATCGGTGACGCGGGTGAGATCGAGATGGAGGTCGAGGCCCGCCAGCTGTTCACGCAGCACCGGCACGCCGCCGCTATCGCGTAAACCGTCGACGACATAAGGCACGATCTCGCGCGAGATACCTTTCATGGTGATGGGGGCGAGCGGATGCGCCAGGATGAGATCCTGCGTCAGCGCATAAGTTTCGTAGCTCAGCACGATCTGACCGGCCTCGGCGATCGATTGCAGCCGCGCCGCCAGATTGGCCTCGGCGCCGATGATCGTATAGTCCATGCGGTCGTTGCTGCCGAAATTGCCGACATTGCAGAACCCGGTATTGATGCCCATGCGGACGATGAAGGGTTCCTCGGTTCCTTCCAGGCGCCACTTTGTCTTCAACTCGTCGAGGCGCCGCTGCATGTCGATCGCCATCCTGAGGCAGGCGCGCGCGTCTTCGGCCGCCCCCTTGCTCTCCGGGTCGCCGAAGAAGACCAGCACGGCGTCGCCGATGAACTTGTCCAGCGTGCCGCCATGCCGCTGGGCGATGACTGACATCTCGGTAAGGTAGTCATTCAACATATTGGTGAGGGCCTCCGGCTGCAGCCGCTCGGCCGTCGCCGTGAAATCCTTGATGTCGGAAAAGAAGATGGTGAGCCGCTTGCGTTCGGTGTGGACCACCACGTCGCGCTGCCCGCTGAAAATGCTCTTGTAGATCTGCGGGGACAGATAGCGCGAGATCTTCATCGAAACCGATGCAAGGAAGGCATTGGCGGTCTCGAGATCGCGATTGATCCCGCGGATGGTCCGTGCCTGCTGGCGCTGCATCAGGACGAAGCCCAGGCCGACCGCGCCGACAAAGATGAAATAGGCGAGCAGATATTTGAAGGCGAAGATCGAGCCGGCCAGCGATTGGGTGATGATGATCTCCTGGATGCCGCGCACGTCGCCCACCTTCCAATCCGTCTTGGGGCTGTCGGGGTGGCTGTTGTGGCATTTGACGCAGGCTGCGCCCATGATCACGGGCGTCACCAGGCGGAAGGAATCGTCGAGGCCACGCCAGGTGAAATCGGTGGCAGCACCTTCGGGATCGGCGCGCAGCTTCGCGAGCGCCGCTCGTTCGAAATCATCCATCGGATGGGCGGCGCGTCCCTTGAATGGCAGGTCCGAGACGAAACGATAAGCGATATTGGCCTGCTTCTCGGCGATGACGCGACCAAGCTCCAGCGACAGGGTGGCGGGGATAGGGATGGCGCCGGGAATCGTTTCGTAATTATGCGCAACCTTGGTCGTGCCGTCGCCGGCCAGAACCCGACCCACAACATTGCTGGCGTAATAGCTGCGGATACTGCTGATAACCGAGCTGAGATCGGCGGCCTGCCGATTGAGCGACGACTTCGCCAAGGCGGTGAGGTCGAGCCAAACGGCAAGCGGCAGGCCGGCCAGCATCACCAGGACGACGACGGCCATCAGCCAGGCACGCCCCTTGGCCGCGTCCGCCGTCGCGACGCCGGATTCGCTTGTCATTTTTGAATGCCCCCAAGCCATTGGCGAAGCGGTGCTGCGCCATCCTGAGCGGCAATTATAAGTTTCCGACGCTACTCTCGCCAGTGATGATGCACAGAGAGAATAAGGGGCCCGATCTATCTCGCCTGCTTAATTGTCGCCGGTACCTTGATCCGGTGTGCCATCGTCATCGCCGGGGATGACGACCGGGGCGTTGGGATCGACAGCGGCATCATCCGAGCCCTGGTCCGGCGTGCCATCGTCATCGCCGGACTCGCCGGATTCACCGCCGTCATCGTTGCCGCCATCATCATTGCCGCTGGCATCATTGCCGCTGTGCTCGCCGCCATCATCGCTGCCGCCGCTATCGCCGCCTTCGCCGCTACCGCCCCCATCGCTATCGCCGCCACCGCCCTCGCCGCCGTCACCACCATCGGCATGGGCTGCTGATGCGGCCAACTCGCCTGCGAGGCCGCGCTCGAGACTGATCGGCGCGGATGACAATACGGCGATGAGCGCCAGGGTGGCCGCACCGCTCAGCAGCAGGCGTCGGCCAGTATGTACAACGACGGGCTCGTTCATAATTTTGCGGTTCATTATGCATTCCTCCTCAGATTTGCGCGGCCTCAGCTTTGTGCTGCAGGTCTGGCCGCTTTGACCGGGAGCAGATTAGGAAGATCCAGCTGACAGCAGGCTGAACCCGCATTTAAGCTCCCTTTAAGGTGGCTTCGGGCCTGCTAGGATGCCGCCCATAAGAAGCCTCGACATGAAAACGCTCCTGCTGCCCTATGCCGATATCCGGCCGATCAAGCTGCCGCCACGCTTGCGCCTGGCGCTCGCGGCCTTGGCCTGTGCGGCGGCGGGTATCGGCCTGCCGTTGTCGGCGGCACATGCTGAATGCGCCGCTGCGGGTGGCCCAGCTGGCGCGGCCGGTACGTCGGCACTCTATGGCACGCTTTCCAATACGGTCAGCGCCGAACCTCTCTCGGTCGATATCACGGCCAAAGCGATTGGTGGGATCTGCAGTTGGGTCTATGAGGTGAAGGTACTGACAGTCCAAGGCAGCGTCGCCATTCTCGATTTCGACCTCGTCGATCTCGACCTGCGCCACGTTGAAGGCCCGGCCGAGGATCCAGAGGTCGCGCGATTGAAGAGCCGCCTCGGCGACGGCGACAAGGTGCCGGATGGTGCCGGCGGAGACGCCGCCGACAGTGCTTCGGGTAGTGAGTCCGGTCGAGACTCCAACTCTGACTCCGGCAGTGGCGGTGAGGGCGGCGGTTCGGATGGGAGCGGCTCTGGAGGCAGCGGCTCTGGTAGCGGCGGCTCTGGTAGCGGCGGATCAGGTGGCGGTGAGGGTGGATCGGATGGTGGTGGCGAGGGCGGATCGGATGGTGGTAGCGAGGGTGGCAGTGATGACTGACAGAAGGGCATCATGCGCGTCCTGATCGTTGAAGACGACAGCGAGATCCAGCGTCTGCTGGCTACGGCCCTGACCTCGGCCGGCTATGCCATCGACTGCGCCGGCGACGGCGAGGACGGCCTGCATCTTGGCATGACGGAAAGCTACGATGCCATCATCCTCGATCTTGGCCTGCCGCAGATCGACGGCCTTTCCATCCTTGAGCGTTGGCGGAAGGACGGGGTGACCACGCCGGTTCTCATCCTGACGGCGCGCGATTCCTGGACCGAGAAAGTGAAAGGCCTGCGTGCCGGTGCCGACGACTATGTCGCCAAGCCATTCCAGATGGAGGAGGTGATCGCTCGCATCGAGGCCCTCATCCGCCGCGCCAAAGGCATCACCAGCTCGGTCGTCAGCATCGGCCCGTTGACCCTCGATACGGCGCAGAGCATGGTGTTCCGTGACGGCCACCCCATCACCATGACGCCGCTCGAATACCGCCTCACCGCCTATCTGATGATGCGGCGCGGCGCGGTCATTTCGAAGACCGAGATTACCGAACACATCTATGACCAGAACTTCGATTGCGACAGCAATGTGGTCGAGGTTCTCATCAACCGCCTGCGCAAGAAATTGGGGCCCGACACGATCGAGACCCGGCGCGGGCACGGCTATGTGTTGGCATTATGAGGCGCTGGATCTGGACGTTCTTTCCCCATTCCCTGACGCTGCGGCTGATGGCGGCGGCGGCACTCTGGGTCTTGCCGGTTCTGGCGCTGGCTGGCTTCCTCCTCGGCTGGGCCTTCCGCACGCATCTCGAAAGCCAACTCGATGCGAAGCTGTCCGACTATCAACGTGAACTGCTGGCAGCGGCCAGCATCGATGACAGCGGCAATCTGGTGCTCGATTACATCCCGGCCGATCCGCGCTTCTCGCGGGTCTTCAGCGGTTGGTACTGGCAGGCGGCGATGGGCGGCAAGGTCGTGCGTCAATCGACATCGGCCGGGCCGATGGAAGCCGGCGCTTTGAACCAGCTGTCGGCGGTCGACGGTATTACCGACCTCTACGGTCCAGGTCAGCGCGAGCTGCGGGTCTATCGCCGCGACGTGACCCTGCCGCGCGGCACGGCTCCCGTCACCATCCTGGTGGCAGCACCCTGCGACGAGCTTGAGGCCGACATGGCCCAGTTCGCCACGCATATCTTCATCATCATGGCGACGCTGGGGTTGACCTTCCTCATCGCCATCTATCTGCAGGTGGGTTTCGGCCTGCGTCCTTTGGGCTTTCTCCGGCGCGAGATCGCGGCGATCCGCAATGGCCGGGCCGAGCGCCTGAGTTCCAGCTTCCCCGATGAAATCGCCCCGGTGGTCGAAGAGGTGAACGCGCTCATCGATCACAACCGGCAGCTCATCGACCGCGCCCGCAATGAGGCCGGCAATCTGGCGCATGCCTTGAAGAATCCGCTCTCGGTGCTGTCGCATGAGATCGCGGACCTCGAACCCGCGCGCCGGGCGGCGCTGGCGGCACAGCTCGATTCCATCAGCGGCCAGGTCGAGCGCATCCTGCAGCGCATCCGCGCAGCCGGGCCCTCCGCCGGCGGCAATGCGCCTGTCGACCTTGCTGAAATCGCCGACGACCTCACCTTTTCGCTCGGCACCATCTATCGTGAGCGATGCCTCGACCTCAGGTTCGAGATCGCACCGGGGACCGCCTTTGCCGGCGATCGCGGCGATCTGGTCGAAATCCTCGGCAATCTCTGCGACAACGCCTGCAAATGGGCGCGTTCGCGTGTCACCGTGCGCGCTGGCCGGCGCGACGACCGCCTCGCCGTCGCCATTGAAGATGACGGGCCGGGCATCGCCGCCGGCGAACGCGAGAACGTTTTGGCGCGCGGCCAGCGTCTCGATGAGCGCGTGCCGGGCTCGGGTCTCGGCCTTGATATCGTCCACGAGATCGTGACGCTTTATCGCGGCCGCCTCAATTTGAGCGACAGCGCACTGGGCGGCCTGCGCGTCGAGCTCGACCTGCCGGCGGCCTAACCGAGGGCGTTGCCGCCGGAGAGGGCTTGGTCGAGATCGTCGTAGAGGTCGCCGGCGTCTTCGAGGCCGACTGAGAGGCGCAGCAGATCGCCCGGCACCGGGCTTCCCGGCCCCTCCACGCTGGCGCGATGCTCGATAAGGCTTTCCGTGCCGCCCAGCGACGTCGCCCGCTGCCATAGCCCGACCCGCGCCGCCGTTGCCTTGGCGGCCTCGGTTCCCGCCTTCACACGGACCGACAGCATGCCGCCGAAACCGCCTTGCATCTGCCGCTTCGCGATCTCATGGCCGGGAAAACCGGGGAGACCCGGATAGAGCACATGGGCGATGGCCGGATGTTTTGCGAAACGCTGCGCGAGATCGAGCGCCGTTGCCGCCTGTTGTCGCACGCGGGGAAAAAGCGAGCGCATACCGCGGAACAGCAGCCAGGCTTCGACCGATCCCGGAATGGCCCCCAGCTGATAGCGCACCTCCACGATGCGCTGCCAATGCGCATCTTTCTCTTTGGTGACGAGCGCGCCGGCACAAAGATCGGAATGTCCGTTGAGGTATTTGGTCGCCGAATGCATGACCAGATCGGCGCCAAGCTTCAAGGGCTGGGTGAAGACGGGGGTCGCCACGGTGGAATCGACTGCCAGCCTTGCGCCGGCCTGGTGAGCGATCTCAGCGGCGACGGCGATGTCGGTGACCGACCACAGCGGATTGCCCGGCGTCTCGATCCAGACCAGGCGGGTCTTGCCTGGCCGCATCACCGCCTTCAATGCATCGAGGCTGGTCATGTCGACCAATGTCACGTCGAGGCCCCAGTCGCGCGCGTAAGTCACCAGCCAGTTGCGCAGCGACCAATACATCATCTCGGGTGCCACAACGTGATCGCCGGGCTTCAGTGACATGAAGACGGATGTGGCCGCGGCCATGCCGGAGGCCGATATCGCCGCCGCTGCGCCGCCTTCGAGCTTGGCGAGCAAGGTTTCGACCTGCTCGAAAGCCGGGTTCTGGTCGCGGATATAGGCGCGCTCGGTGCCATAGCCCGGCGTCCGCAGGAAGGTGCTCGACATGTGGATCGGCGGGTTGATCGCCTGTGTCGATGGATCGACCCAACCCAGGCCCTGCGCCGTCAGGCTCTCCGGCCGCCAGTCCCGCTCCTGCATCTCGCCACTCCGTTCAAAAGGATTTCGCGGAGCGGAGAGTGCTGGCTGGGAGGCGCCGGCGCAAGCCTTACGCAGCCCTGGGCAGCAGATACCAGTCATGCGCCTTCAGAAAGGCATTGAGCCGGTTCGGGTAGTCCGGCGTCACGGCCAGCATGACGCTCGCGCGATCGGCGAGGGCCTGGCGCCAGGTGCTGAGTTTCGGCCGCCCGGTGAAAAGGCCGAAATCGGCATAGGTGTCGAAGACATCGAAATAGCGGAAGGCCGGCGCAAAGACCGCGTCGACCAATGAGAAATCCCTGCCGGCGAAATAAGGCCCGTCGCCCAAGGCCTCTTCCAGTCGATCGAATTTCTGGGAGAGGGCCGCCCGCGCTGCCTCCAGGCCTGCAGCGTCCTGCGCCGTTTCGAAACGCCAGATATCGCCGAGCGCGGCGGAACCGAATTCCATCCAGCCACGATGCTGCGCCTTCGTCAGCGCGTCGGCGGGATGGAGCTTTCGGCCGGGGAGCGCCTCCTCGATATATTCGGCGATGACACTGCTCTCAAAAAGAACGGTTTCGGTGCCGCCGTCATGGCCGACCTTCAGGAGCGGCACCTTCCCCAGCGGCGACAGGCGCTTGAACCAATCCGGCTTGTTGCCAAGGTCGATATAGATCTGCTCGAAGGGCACGGCCTTCTCGCGCAAAGCGATGGCAACGCGCTGCACATAGGGGCACAGGTGATGGCTGATGAGCGTTAGGGTGGTCATGGGTTAGCTCCGTCGGTTGGCTCCAGGAGCCAGAATGGGCCTGGCGTGGACAACAATCGATCTGTATTTTGGGCAATCGTGTTTGCATTTCTGCAAACGCTATCTCGTGCTAGAATCCCTTCATGGACGACTGGAATGATCTGAGGCTCGTTCTCGCCGTGGGGCGCGCCGGCAGCTTGACCGGCGGGGCGAAGGCGCTCGGGGTCAATCACTCGACTGCCTTTCGGCGCCTCAATGCGCTGGAGGCCAAAATCGGCGTACGCCTGTTCGAGCGCTTGGCTGCCGGTCACTACCTGCCGACCGGGGCTGGTTCGCAGGCGATGCTCGTTGCCGAGCGGATGGAGACGGAAACCACCCGTCTGGGGCGCGAGATTGCCGGCAGCGATCATCGCCTGACCGGGCGCCTGCGCATCACCTCATCGGAAACGCTCGCCTATCGCCTGTTGACCGCGGAACTCGCGCGCTTTCGTGGAGCGCATCCGGGAATCGAGGTGGAACTGGCGATCGACAACCGCATCCTCAGTCTGTCGCGCCGCGAGGCGGATGTCGCCTTGCGCGTCACCCGCCCGAAAGAGCCGGACCTTTACGGGCGCAAGCTCGCCGATGCGGCTTGGACGCTCTACGGCGCCCCGGCTCTGCTCAAAGCGCTGAAGCTGCCGCGTCGTACGGGCGGAACCGATCTCAAGACACTGGCTGCCGGGCCTTTCATCGGCTGGCATAGCGATGCCGATGGCATCCATGCCGGCACATGGCTGGAGGCGGAGGTGCGGGCCGGCACCATCGTTTATCGCAGCAACAGTCTCATCAACCAGCTGGCGGCCGCCAAGACCGGGATCGGCCTGGTCCTCCTGCCTTGCTATCTTGGCGATCTCGAATCCGGCATCGCCCGCGCGCTCTCAAAACCCATTCCGGCATTGGCGCGCGAGCTATGGATCGTCACCCATAAGGATCTCAAGGAGACGGCGCGGGTGCGCGCCTTCCTCGACCTCGTGGGCGCCGGCCTTGTGGCGCATAAGCGCCTTTTTGCCGGCAACGCCGCGCCTTAAGCGGCCCTCAGGACACCTTGGCGGCGCAGCTGTGCGAGGAGCGCCGGCAGCGTCGTGCGTGACACAGCTGCACGGTCGAACGTGCCGCGCATGGTCGTGCCGGTGCTGGCAATGATCTGCATCTCCAGCGGGGTGTCGACATCGCTGATCTCCAGCCGGACATGGGCGGGTTTGCCCACGTCTTCCTTGAGTTCGATGGCAGCGCCGCCGCGCGAGATGTTATGGATCAAGGCGTCGAGCCATTTGCCGCCGACCATGATGCGGCTCTTCAATGGGCCCTGCAGCCGGTCATCGGCACGCCGGTCGACTTCCTCGGTGACGGTGCGGATGGAATGCACCACCGCCTTCTGCAGGTCGCCCACCACCTGCTGGATGCGGGCGGAAAGATCGCTGACCTCCAGGGCGCGCTTTTGCGCATCTTCAGCCTGGCCGGAGACTTCCTTCATCTGGTCCGTGACGATGCCGTTGGAGGCCGCCGTCTCGCCGATATTGCGGGAGATTTCGGCGGTCGCCGCTGCCTGCTCCTCGATCGCCGCGGCGATGCCGGCGGCATAGCCGTCCACTTGGTGGATCTGGTCGCCGATGCCGCGCACGGCGTCGGCAGCGGAATCGGTCGCCTGCAGAACGCGCGAGACGGTGCGGGCGATTTCGTCGGTACTGCGCGAGGTCTGCGCCGCCAGGTTCTTCACCTCATTGGCGACCACGGCAAAACCCTTGCCGGCCTCGCCCGCGCGCGCCGCTTCGATGGTGGCATTGAGCGCCAGCAGGTTGGTCTGGTTCGCGACATCCTGGATGATGCCGGCGAATTGCGAAATCTGTTGCACGACCGAGGTCAATTCCTCGATCGCCACGGTGGCCTTCTGCGTCGTATCGACGGCCGTGCGGCTGACTTGCACCGTCTGGGTGACCTGGCTGCTGATCTCGCGGATCGAGGCCGACAATTCCTCGGCCGCGGCCGCGACCAGCTGCGCATTGCCCAGTGCCTGCCGTGAGGCGCCGGTCACCGAATGCGATCGGTCGGTGACGGCCAGTGCCGCGTCATGCATGACACTGGCGCTACCCGCCATCTCGCTCACCAGATCGGCGACCGATTGCACGGCGACGACCGTCTTGCTTTCGACCTTGTCGGCCATATCCGTCATGGCGATGGTCCGGTCGCGATTGGCGCGGACAGAAAACTCCTCGCGCTCGAGATCGGCGAAATTGACTTTGAGCATAAAGGTCTTCACCGCCTTTGCGATCAAGCCGAGATCGTCCTTGCGATCGACGCCAGGAATGTCATCGATCCTTTGTCCGGTGGCCGCGCGGTGGGCGGTATCGCCAAGCTGCCCGACAAGACGCGCCACCCGCCACGCGCCGAAGCCGGCCACGCCCAATGCCGCTAAGACAAGAACGCTCATCATCGTGAACACGCGGTAAAGCGAAGATACCTCGCCCGCCGCGGCTTCCGGTTGCGCAAGCGCCGCATCAAGGTTGCCGAGGCCCCAATAGGTCGTGCCAACCAGCAGAAACAGGAACAGCGCGAGAAGGGCGATGCCGCCGCCCAGCATGGCGCGGAAATCCTGCAGCTTCAGTCCCACTCCGCGCCACTTGCTGTCCTTGACGACCTTGCCGTCCTCGACGGTGAGGCCCTTGGCGCGCCCGGCCTGGAAGTCGGCGTAGATCTTGCCGGCGGCGGCCACTTCTTCGCGCGAGGGGCGCGTCCGGATGGACAGATAGCCCGTGATCTTGTCGCCGTCATAGATGGGCGAGACATTGGCGCGCACCCAATAGAAATCGCCAAGCTTGGTGCGGTTCTTGACCAAGCCCGTCCAGCTGTCGCCGCGCTTGCAGGCGCGCCACAGATCGGCAAACGCCCCCTTGGGCATATGCGGGTGGCGGACGATGTTGTGCGGCTGGCCCGTCAATTCGGCTTCCTCGAAACCGCTGATGTCGATGAAGGCCTGATTGACGAAAGTGATCCGGCCACCGGCATCGGTCTTCGAGACGATCGGGCGGTCGGCATCGACCATGATTTCGCGATCGGTGATGGGCTCGTTCAAACGCATGGCAATCTCCTCGGGAATAAGCCCGGCAACCGGACTCATTCGGACTTTTAGAACCGGGTTCAATCTGCCGGTAAGTACCGAACAAATTGTTAAAAAAGTTGCCTGATATGAACAATGAAGACGGGTCGCAGCGACTTGTCGCACCTAGCCCTGCGCAGCGATTTCATTTCCTAGCGAACCCAGGTTAGCTGGGCGTATTTTTTCTCAACTGGGAATAGAAGAAGGCCACAATTCCCACGCTCAATAGCGAGGCCGCCCTGAGGCGGCCAATTCTGCGACTCGGGAGCACCTCAAGAAAGAGTGGAGGCATGCGCCTCATAGTTCGAGGAGCAGCCGTGTGGTCCCTTCCGCCGGCACCGCGCAGCAGACGAGTGCCTCGTCTTTGCTGACTTCCGCGCTGGGGGCCGTGTGATAGGTGACGGCACCTTCGACGATCTTGGTGCGGCAGCTGCCGCAAGTCCCCGACCGGCAGCTGAAGGGCGGGTTGAGGCCGCGCGATTCGGCAAGCTCCAGCAGCGATCCGCTGGCGGGTGACCAGCGCGCTTCCTTGCCGGACGCCGTGAAGGCCACCGGCACCGCTTCCTTCGACGGTGCACCCAACACGATGGCAGGTGTGCCCACATCTGCGACGCGCGTCAGCGATGCCGGCCCGAAGGCTTCGGCATGGATGCGCGAATTCGAAATGTTGAGGTCGCGCAAGCCGTCATAGATCGCCTGCATGAACGGCCCAGGCCCGCACAGATAGAAATCATAATCACCGAAGGGCAGTGTCGCACTCAGCAGCGCCATGTCGACACGGCCGGCGATGTCGTAGTCTTGGCCGTCGCGCGCGCCGTCGGTATCGCTCAGCACACGCACCAGGCGCACACTACCCTGACCTTGCGCCAGCAATGCGGCGATCTCGGCATCGAAGGCGCGGTCCTCCAGATTGCGGGCGGCGTAGAACAGCCAGGTCGGGCGCACGCGGCGCTTGCGCCAGCCCTCGAAGACGACATGGCGCAGCATGGCGAGCATCGGTGTGATGCCGATCCCCGCCGCCATCAGAACGGCGGGCCGGCGCTCCAAGGCATCAATCGTAAAATTTCCGGCAGGCGCGCGCACCTCCAGCGTGTCGCCGGCCTTCAGCCCATGGAGATGCTTGGATACCAAGCCCTGCCGCTTGACGCTGATGCGATAGACCCCATCCGACGGCGCCGCCGACAGGGTATAGGTGCGCATGACCGGCTGGTCCGATCCCGGCAGGGTGACGCGGATCGGCAGATGCTGACCCGCCTCATGGGCGATAAGGCCGAAGCCATCCAGCGGCTCCAGATAGAACGAGCGTACGCTGGCGCTCTCTTGTTTGATCTCCGCGATGCGGAACGGCCGCCATTGCTTGGCCAGTTCCTGCGCCTTCAGCCGTGTCGCCATCTCGGCCCAATCGCCGGTCATCAGCGAATTGGGTGAGGCGCCTTGGCTGTCATCCGCCCAATGGAGCGGCAATCCCGCCGGGCGATAGACGATGCGCGTGGGCGTCAAGCGCCAGAAACGCTCGGCGCCCTGGAAGGCCGCGATCTCCGGCCCTGCGAGTACCACCTCCGGCACGCCGGCGATCTGCAGCAGATCGCCGGTTGCGAAATCGACGAAGACCAGTCCGGCGCGCGGATTGACGCTGAAATTGCCCAGCGTGTTGAAGAACAGATTGCCGGCGAAATCCGGCACGGTGAGCACGCCGCTATCGCTGAGATGCACGAAGCCAGGCTTGCCGCCGCGATGCGACACATCCACCTGCCGCCCGCCATCGGGCAAATCGATATAAGAGGCGACGAAGAACGTGTCGGCGTTGCTGATCATCTCCTTGGCGCGCGCGTCGAGGGCATCCATGTGCTGGACGGTCTCGACCGGCTGGAAACGGTTGGGCTCGCGCGTGAATTCAAACTGCCGCAACTGGATGTATTGCGGGCAATTGCCATAGCTCTGGCCGACCGCGATGGTGAAACGGGCCTCGCTCTGGCGCCGGAGGATGCCGTTCATCCGGTTTCGCCGGCGCGTGTGCAATTCGATTCCCAGCAAGCCAATGGCGGCACCATCGCCCAAACCTGCCTCCGCCGGATCGCCCGGATCCCGCGCGAGGGCGACGGCGAGGCTCTTGGAATCCGGCGAGTGCATGAAGCCCGGCGCATTCGCCCGCAACGTCGCCCAGACATCGCCCTGGGCATCGACCGAGCCCAGGACGACGAAGGGCAATTGCGCAAAGAAGTCGCGATGCTGGTCCGGCATGTAGTCGCGGATGACCCGCCGACCCACATCCGCCATGCGTTCCGCCACACCGGCGCTGCGTTGCAGGGCAACTTCGCCGTCATGCCAGGGAGATGCAGAGAGGATCTGGGTGGTGGTCATCTGCTGACTTCCTTCGAGAAGAGTAAGATTGACGTCGCCTTGTTTACGCCGCGAGGCCGACCGGCGTTTTCTGAAAGCCGACGAAACCGGGTAGGGCTTCGATCCGCTTCAGCCAGGCAAGCACATGGGCATAGGCCGAGAGATCGACATTTCCTTCCGGTGCGCTGGCGATGTAGCTGTAGAGCGCCACATCGGCGATGGTCGGATTGGCGCCGACGATGAAATTCTGCTGTGCCAACGTGGTGTCGATCTGCTTCAACACATTGTGGGCGCGGGTCAGCACTTCCTCAGGGCGGAAATTGGCCTTGAAGACGGTGATGAGGCGCGCCGCTGCCGGACCATAAGCGATCTCACCCGCAGCCACCGACAGCCATTTCTGCACTTTGGCGGCCGCCAACGGTTCTTCCGGCAGCCAATCTTTGCGGCCCAGCTTCTTGGCGAGGTAGACCAGGATGGCAACGGAATCGGTCACGATCGTGCCATCGTCATCCAGCACCGGCACCTGGCCGAAGGGGTTGATCTTCAGGAACTCCGGCGCCTTATGCGCACCCTTGGCGAGATCGACCAGCACCATGTCGTGCTGGACGCCCAGCAGCGACAGGAACAGGTGAGCGCGGTGGGAATGGCCGGACAGGGGATGATGATAGAGCTTCATGATATGGGTCTCCTTGAATGAATGGGGAAGGGGAAATCAGGCGGCGTTGCGCAAGGTGACGCGCGGGAAATCGATCTCGGTCTTGAAGACTTCGTTGACGTAATTGGTCCAGGTGTTGAGCGCCACATGCTGCACGATCTCCAGCAGCTGCCCGTCATCGTAACCGGCGGCCTTCACCGCCGCGATGTCGGCCTCACTCACCTGGCCGCGCGACCGGGCGATCTTTGCTGCGAAGCTGACGGCGGCATCGGCCTTCAAATCGTTCGAGCGGCCGCTGCGGTTGGCGGTGATCTCCGCGTCGTCGAGCTTGGTGAGGTTCTTGGCCATATAGCTGTGGGCCGACAGGCAATATTCGCAGCCATTGATCTCGGCGACGGCAAGCGCGATGCGTTCGCGGGTCTGTGGCGGCAGCGCGCCATGGCCCAGCGCATCGGCGAGGCCGAGATAGCCCTTGAGCGCTGCCGCACTGTTGGCGACCAGGCGGAACATGTTCGGCACCATGCCGAACTTCTTTTTGACACCCTCGAGCAGGGGACGAGCGGCTTCGGGGGCGTCGTCGATGGTGGCGGGGGTCGGAATGCGGGACACGGGAACCTCCTGTTTGTGGATGGGCGGGGGAGGGGTTCCCGGCGCCTCATCTGTCCCAAAGCTATGTCCTCCCGAAAATTTGCGGTAGAACGTGATTTTGGGAATTATCCTCTCGTATTATGGGAGGAAAGAGCGGGAGGGTGATATGGACCGGCTGGAAGCGATGGCGCTCCTCGTCACGGTGACGGAGACCGGCAGCCTGTCGGCCGCGGCCCGGCAATTGGGGGCGCCACTCGCCACCGTGAGCCGCAAGGTGGCCGACCTCGAGGCGCATCTCAACACGCGGCTCCTCACCCGCACCAACCGCCAGGTGCAACTGACCGAGGCCGGCCGCGCCTATCTCTCGGCCGCCAAGGAAATCCTCGGGCGGGTGGAGGAGGCGGAGCGGATGGCGTCCGGCGAATATGTGACGCCCAAGGGGGAACTCACGGTGACGGCGCCGCTTGTCTTCGGGCGGCTGCATATCCTCCCCGTCGTCACCGATTTCCTGCAGGTCTTCCCGGACATCACCTTGCGCCTGGTGCTGGGCGACCGCCTCTCGAACCTGGTCGAGGATCATATCGACGCCGCCTTGCGCATCGGCAATCTGCCGGACAGCAATCTGGTGGCGACGCGCCTGGGGTCGACGCGGCGCTCGGCCTATGCCAGCCCAGATTACCTCAAGCGCCGTGGGCTCCCGACGACGCTGGAAGATCTCATCCACCACGATTGCGTCAGCTTCGAGAACATCGTGCCGTCGAAATTCTGGATCTTCCACGACGGCAAGCACGACATCTCAACTCCCGTCCGCACGCGCCTCAGCGTCACCACCGCGGAAGCCGCGATCGACGCCGCCATCGCCGGCACGGGCATCACCCGCGTGCTCTCTTACCAGGCTGCCAAGGCGGTCACCGCCGGTCAGCTCGTCCCCATCCTCGAAAACTACGAACCGCCTGCCTGGCCCATCCACTTCGTCCATGTCGCCCAAGGCGCCCTGCCCCTCAAAATGCGCGCCTTCCTGGATTTCGCCACGCCGAGGATCCGGGCGAAGCTGGCGTGAATAACTGCGGGGGTGCCGTTATACGAAGGATCGGCAATTACGGCTCAATCCCTGCGTGATCGCCCGAGGACCAAGATCACCCTGCTCGCCGACCGGCTCGATAAAGTTGGCGAAAGCTTTCTGGTAGCCCCGCCGTCTCCAGCGCAACGGCACTCATTGCGGGGTCGGTCCAGAAGTTTTCAAAAAACTCCTCAACATCCATGCTGTACGCGATCTGGATAACAGCCTCGCGATTTTCTATGGGCAAGAATGGGAGACGCTGGAGTGGTGACTCGTAATTGTCGGCGTCGCATCCATTCAGAACGTGCGACTGCTCCCAATCGATGCCAAATGGGGTCACTTCCGGAAACTCGCTAGGCTGCAGAATTTGACCCGTCAGGATAGGGTGAGCGCCGACCAGCCAAGTAATAATTTGGACTTGCCAATAGTCGTTTCGGACCGCGATAACCGAGCGAAACCATGCCTCGACATCGCTGAGAGGTAAGTATTTGATACAGAAGAATAGCGAGGCCGAAAGCAGGTTTCCGGCTTTGGACCATCGCGCAATCCCATTTGGCCCCGTCCACTTGCTTAGGCCGTTCGCGACGTCCAGTTGTCCTTCCGGCCAGAAACGCGGCGACATGATGTATCGCCCTAAGGTGTTAAGCGCATCCGAATGGAAGTTTGGATACGGCATGCTGCCGCTCTGTATCGGGTACTGAGCCATGAATGCCGTGATTAGCAGTTCGGCCGGCTGATAGTAGGTCGGTTTCCACGCCCGCTGAATCAAACGTGGCAACAAGTAATGATACCATTCGATCCACTCTACTAGAGGACCGAAAGAACTGCATCCTGATGCAATTGCCTCAAGAGCTTCCTCGATACAATCGTCGGGTAATACATCTATATCGCCCAGCAGCTGCGGGAACATTTTACGCTCGGTTCCCATGAACCAAGATTCACCCATCGGTGATTCGGGCTTAGGAAAAGCACGAACCATTCGGTGAAGCGCAGCAGGGTCTGGACCTAGATCAGGGGTCCATAGATATGGTGCGGAAGCATTTTGAGACATGCAAAAGCACTGATAGATTTCGCTATTGAGCAGCTTGGAGCCGCAATCGTCGATTGCCGAGCCAGTTAGTCACGTCAATGTCTGCAAGGCTAGAGGAAATAGAGACAAGGTTGGGTTGCCGCGCGGCATGGTTGGCGGGCAGCGGGGCTGGTGGCAGATATTGTCTTGGCAGCGTCCGGTCCCAGACCGCTCTAACGTGCCGAAGACGACCTGTTCTTCAGGAAGTCAGTGGTGCCCCTGGCCGGACTCGAACCAGCACTCCTTTTGGGAACCTGATTTTGAGTCAGGCGCGTCTACCAATTTCGCCACAGAGGCATCTGTGAAAGCCGGGCCCACGGGGTGGGCGGCGCGGGCGGCATATTAGCCAAAGGCGTCGGCTTGGCAAGCGCCAGGCGCAAGGCGGGTTTGCGCCGGCAGGTTTCCAGGCACCAGCCGATTGCGTCCCCCGACTGGCAAGCCAATTGCAATGCTCTGGGGCGACCGGCGCCGCGTCCTTGACGCGTCCTGTTTTGATGCATCGAGGTCACCGTTTGGCCACAGCGCTTTTACGCTAAATTAACTACTTTTTAGGGTGTATTTGAGGCAACAAAACCTCACACTATATTGCTGAATTAGCGTGATTTATCCGTGATAACCGGGTTTCCCCAGCGATCCAAGCTGGACGTCGCTACGAGGCAAAAACTATTGTTTAAGCGGGTGCAGCGCGGCTGGCGGCGAGTCTCCAACAGGGATCCCGGCCGACCCGCAAGACCCCTTCCGGTCACAGCCGGAAGAAATTGTAAACACCGGACGGCGACGCATTTCGCCGTGAATGTAGAAGGGACGAAGTGTGGCAAGGTTGACCCAAGCTGATGTAACTCGCTTGAGCGCAGACCCGACCCCGGCCCGGCGTGCCGCCACCATGCTGGCGGTCGCCAATGTCTATCAGGCGGGGGAATTGTCCACCGAGGAGCGGGAGATCGCCAATGCGATCATCAACGCCGTCCTGCCCGATGCCGAGCTGGAATACCGTCGGCGCCTCGCCGAGACCCTGAAAAACGCCCCCGGCCTGGAGCGCTCGATCGCCCGGCGCCTGGCTGAGGATGTCATGGACGTGGCGCGGCCGATCCTGGCCGAGAGCCTGGCCCTTACCGATGAGGATCTGGTGGCCATCATCGAGCATCGCGGCCTGGATCACGCCCGCATCGTGGCGACCCGGCCGCAATTGTCGGCCGCCGTTTCGACCGCCCTCATCAAGACCGATGACGAGACCGTCGTGCTGCGCGTCGCCGCCAATGAGAACGCGGCGATTCCGACGCCGGCCTATCATCGCCTCCTGGACCGTTTCGCCGACAACGCCAATGTGACCGATGCCGTGGCCCAGCGCCGGGCACTCCCCGTCGCTGTCGCCGAGCGCATGACCACCATCGTCACCGGCCGCATCCTCGAGCGTCTCATCGACAAATATAACCTCGAGCCGGCGCGCGTTTCCGCTCTCATCGAGCATGGGCGCGAGAACATCCTGCTCACCTCCTTTGCGCCTGGTCAGCGCGCCGAGGAGATGCGCGCGCTGATCGATGCGCTGCATGAAAACGGGCTCTTGAGCTCGACCCTTGTGTTACGCGCCTTCTGCCTCGGCAATTTCGCGTTCGTGCTGCCGGCCCTGGCCTTGCGTGCCGGCGTGCAAGTCAGCAACGTGCGGGCACTCCTTGGCGATGAAGGCGGCCGCGGCCCCACGCAACTCTTTGAGCGCTGCAAGCTCGACGAGGCGCATCGCGAGCTGTTCCTGCAGCTCACTTTGCTTGGCCGCCATGAACGCGTGCGCCGCTTCGGCTTCGCACCGGAAGGCTGGCGCAACAATGTGCGCCCGGTGCTGGACGACGTCATCGGCGATGCCAATCCGGAACAGGCTTTCGAGCAGCGCATCACCGAGGCGCTCCTCAAAGTCTCCGGCCGCGATCACCATGACAATGGCGAGGCGGGTGGTGGCATCGGCCGCCGCGCGCTCGGATAAGCTGTTTCCAGGTAAAGTCGGGCTTTCCTTCACCGGAAAATGATCAAGGGGTTGCCCTGATCATGCCGCATTTCATGGCCATATGACGCCTCTAGGTAAGGGTCGCGGGGTTGCGCCGCGATCTGGTAAAAGGCGCTCATGACCAACGCTGATTCGCGGAAAACGCAGGAAAATCAAGGCAAGCCGGCCCGCAGATGGCGCCGCCGGCTGGCCCTTTTCACGCTCAAATGGGGCTTTGTCGGCGCCATCTGGGCGGGGTTCGTCGGGCTCATCTTCGTCGCCTGGTGCGCCTACGACCTCCCTGACGTCTCCAAACTCAACGAGATCAAGCGCCGCGCCTCGGTAAGCCTCGTGGCCGCCGATGGCAGCCTCATCGCCTCCTATGGCGACCTCTATGGCAGCGCCGTCGCCTTGAAGGATCTCCCGGCCTATCTGCCGCAGGCCGTGATCGCCACCGAGGACCGCCGCTTCTACAGCCATTTCGGCCTCGACGTGAAAGGACTGTTGCGCGCCTTCTATGTCAACTTCACCAGCGGCCGTTTGGTGCAGGGCGGCAGTTCCATCACCCAGCAGCTGGCGAAAAACATCTTCCTGACGCCCGAGCGCTCGATCCACCGCAAGGGTCAGGAAGTGCTGCTTGCCTTGTGGCTGGAGCAGAACTTCACCAAGGACCAGATCCTCGAGCTCTATCTGAACCGCGTCTATTTCGGCGCCGGCACTTACGGTGTCGATGCCGCGTCACGGAAATATTTTGGCCATCCGGCGACCGAGGCGAGCCTGTTCGAATCGGCGATGCTCGCCGGCATGCTCAAAGCGCCCTCGCGCTACAATCCCTTGAACGACAAGACGCTGGCGCGCGACCGCGCGACGCTGGTGCTGCAGAACATGGTGGCGACCGAGTTCATCTCGACCGATGTGGCCGATGCCGCCGCCACCATGACGGCACCCTCGGTGAGTGGCGAGGCGCGCGGCCAGATCGGCCAGTTCTATGCCGATTGGGTGCTCGACCAGGTGTCCTCCTTCGTCGGCTTCTCCGACCAGGACCTCGTGGTGGAAACCACGCTCGACCCGCATCAGCAGCGCATTGCCGAAATCGATCTCGCCAAGACCATCGCCGAGATGGGGCCGAAGCAGAATGCCAGCCAGGCCGCCCTCGTCGCCATGACGCCGGAAGGTGCGGTGAAGGCCATGGTGGGCGGCGTCTCCTACCGCGAAAGCCAATTCAACCGCGCGACGCAAGCCTTGCGCCAGCCGGGGTCAGCCTTCAAGACCTTCGTGTTCCTGGCGGCCTTCGAGGCGGGCTATGGCCCGGGCAGCCGCTTCAACGATACCCCGATCCGCATCGGCAAATGGCAACCCGGCAACTACAATGACAAGTTCTATGGCGAAGTAAATCTGCGCGAGGCCTTCGCGCGCTCGCTGAATTCAGTGGCCGTGCAGCTCTCGGAGCAGGTCGGGCGCAAGAATGTCATCGGCGCCGCCCAGCGCCTCGGCATCACCACGCCGATCGGCAATGACGCGTCGATTGCGCTGGGCACGTCCGAGACGACGCTGCTCGAAATGACCACCGCCTATGCCGTCTTCGCCAATCAGGGCAAAGGTGTCTGGCCCTATGCCATCAACCGCATTTCGACGCGCGACGGCCAGGTGCTCTATGAGCGCGGCGGCTCGGGTCCGGGTCGTGCGGCCAGCGGCAATGCGGTGGCGGAAATGCTCGACGTCATGGCGTCCGTGGTCGATTGGGGCACCGGCAAGAAGGCCAAGCTCGAAGGCTGGCCGGCTTACGGCAAGACCGGCACCAGCCAGAACTTCCGCGACGCCTGGTTCGTCGGGTTGACCGCCGATCTCGTGACCGGCGTCTGGGTCGGCAACGACAATGGCGCCCCCATGGATAAGGTGACCGGTGGCTCGCTGCCTGTCGCCATCTGGCACGATTTCATGAGCAGCGCGCTGGAAGGCCTCACCCCCCGCGACGTGCCGCGTGGCGGCGGCGCCCTGGTGGCCAGCGCCGGGGCGCCCACGGAACTGGCGCCCGAGATCGCCGCACCAGCAGCAACGCCGCCGAAGGAAGAAGAATCCGGCATCGGCGCCTTGCTCAACACCATCCTCGGTGGCGGTGAATCATCGTCGGAGAGCGGCAGCAAATCGGCACAGCCGGCGAAGAAGCAGCAGGAGCCGAAGCTCAACGAGGATACGCGGCGGGATTGAGCGTCGCGGCTCGTCTCGCCTAAATCATTCATCGTCATGCCCGGGCTTGACCCGGGCATCCACTCTCTCCATGCAAACTGTGGATCCCCTGCATGAGAGATGGGCCGACAGGGCCCGGGGATGACGGTTTTTCGGCATTAACTGGATCTAACCACCGGCCGAATCACCCACCAATGGCAGGCCATCTGCGCGGCTGCCATCAGTGCGATCATCATGGTCATCGGCAGCGGCGAGGGCGAGCCGATGACGCCAAGGATCGCGCCGACACCAGCCGCGACACCCATCTGAACGAAGCCCAGCAATGCTGAAGCGGCACCGGCCGAACGCGGGAAGGGGCCGATGGCGCCGGCCTGCGCCGCCGGCATCGTCATGCCGACCCCGATCATGTAGGGGAGGAGCGGCGCCAGCACGGTCCAGACCGAAGCGGTAGCGACGAGATTGACGGCGACCAGGGCTGCCGCACTCAACAGCGCGATCAGCGAGCCGAGGCCGACCAGCTCCGGTGGTGCCATTCGTCTCGACAATTTCCCGCCACTGGTCGCCCCGATGATGTAGCCGATGACGAAGACGCCGAAGCAGAAACCGAAATATTTCGGCGGCACGCCCAGCACGTTGATGAAGACGAAGCTGGAACCGGAGATGAAGCAGAAGATGCCGCTATAACCGAACGTTGCCGCCAGCACATAGCCGAAATACTCCCGGTGCCGGATCAGCGATCCGTAAATGCGGAACCAGGACAGCGGGTTGGCGGCCGTCATGTCGCGCGTGTCGTTAGTCTCGCGCAGGATCCAGAAGACCGCGACCAGGCCGCCGGCACCATAGAGGGTCAATGCCACGAAGGTTGCGCGCCAGCCGAAGGCATCGGTGAGGAAACCGCCGACGATGGGGGCGATGGCCGGGGCCAGCGCCACGGCGGCGCTGAGATACGAAAAGACCCGCGCCGCCCCTTGTGCGCCGACGATGTCGCGCACCATGGCGCGCGAAATGACCGGCCCCGCACAGGCGCCCAAGGCCTGGATGAAGCGGCAGGCGATCAGCGCCCCGATGCTCTGCGACGCGGCGCAACCGAGGCTCGCCAGGGTGAAGATGACGACGCCGCCGGCAAGAACGGGCCGCCGCCCGAACCGGTCGGAAAGCGGTCCATAGACCAGGATCGCCGCCGCGAAGCCGATGAGATAGGCCGACAACGTCGCCTGCGCCCCCGCCTCGTCGACACTGAAATACTGGGCGATGAGGGGCAATGCCGGCAGATAGAAATCCGTCGACAACGGCCCCAGCGCCACCAGGGCGGTGAGCGTGAACAGCGTCGTGCGGGTGATAGGGGTGGTCATCGAAGCTCTATTGAATTGTCATGCCCCGCGAAGGCGGGGCATCCACGAGTTGCTTTCATTGGCCGCCGACAAACGCGTGGATGGCCCGCCTGAAGCGGGCCATGACAACGAGGTGGGGCAGGATCACTGCACCGGCACGGCGCCTTCAAGCCCCTCCGGTTTGCCGGCGACGATGATGGTGAGTGCCTTGTCGTTGAGGAGCGCTTTGGCCACGCGCTTCACGTCGTCAAGCGTCACCGCGTTGATCTCCTTGCGGCGGCGCTCCATGTAATCGATGCCGAGATGGTCCATCTGGATGCCGAGCAGCGTTTCGGCCGCTTTCGAGGTGGTGGTCAGATTGCGCGGGTAATAGCCCAGCAGGTAGGTGCGCGCATCGTCGAGTTCCTTAGGCGTCGGTCCCTTTTCCGCCATGCGCTGCCATTCGGTGCGCAGCAGCTCCAGCGTTTCCTTCACTTTCGCATTGGGCGTCTCGTATCGGCCGCTTAAGAATCCGACATGGTCCATCGTCACCAGATCGGTGTTGACGCCGTAAGAGAGGCCACGCTTCTCGCGGATCTCCGTCATCAGGCGCGAGGAGAAACCGCCGCCGCCCAGGACATAGTTCATCAGGTAGACGGCGAAGAAATCCTTGTCGCTGCGCTTGATGCCGGGTTGGGCAAAGATCACGGTGGCCTGCGGCACGTTGCGCGTCAGTACCGAGAGCGATCCGGCATCGGTCGCCTTGGCCTCCGGCACATTGTCGGCAACACCCTTTTCAGGAAGGCCTGCAAAGGCGCGGTCGACCAATTGCCCGAGGTCCGCGGCGTTGATATCGCCGGCGGCCGCGACGAAGAGCTGGTCGCGCGTCAGCCGGTCCTTCATGAACTGCCGCAGATCGTCGGGGGTCAGGGCCGACATGCTCTCCTTGGTGCCGTAATTCGAGCGTGCGTAAGGGTGATTGCCCAGCAGCCGCGATTCCAGCGCGCGGTAGGCGGCGGCGTCGGGGTCGCGACTCTCGCCATCGATGGCGATCAGGAACTGCCGGCGCATGCGCTCGACCGGCTCCTCATCGAAGCGCGGCTTGGTCAATGCCAAAGCCAGCAGATCGGCCGCCGCTTGGCTGTTGGCCGTAAGCGTCCGCAAGGATCCGGTGAAGCTGTCGGCACTGGCGTCGAAGCCGTAATCGAGGCCGAGATCGGCGATCTTCTGCTGGAAGGCGGCCGATGTGATATCGCCCGCTCCTTCATCCATCAGGCCCGAGGCCAGCATGGCGACCCCTTCCTTGCCCTTGGGGTCCATGGCGGTGCCGCCTTGCCAGCCGAAGGAGAGGGAAACGACCGGTACCGTATGGTCCTCGATCAGCCAGATCTCGATGCCGGCCGGCGAGACGACTTTCTGGATATCCGTTGCCGAAGCCAGGCGCGGTAACAACGTGATGGCGGCGATAATCAGCGCCGTACGAAGAAACTGGATCATTGTGCGGTATCCGAGGCCGGGGTCTCGCCAGACGGTGCGGCGCCAGCAGGCGCTTCCGGTGCCTTGCCGTCATCCGTCGCTTCCGGCAGCAAGGTCGAGGTGACGCTGTTCTCCGGCGTCAGGATGGCGTGTGCCGCCGTCATCACATCATCGACGGTGACGGCATTGATACGGTCGGGCCAGGACTGGATATCGTCCATGGTCTCGCCGCCGGCTAAGGCTTCCGCCACCAGCAAGGCCGGGCCGTTGAGGCTGTCGCGCGCCTTCGCCGCTTCCATCAGCAGCCGGTTCTTCGCCGCCGCCAATTCATCGGCCGTGATGCCGTCTTTAAGGAGTTTCGCGATTTCCGTATCGATGGCCGCTTCGGCCTTCGCAAGTTCCGCCGGATCGCGGGGGGAGGCATAGAAGGTAAAGCTGCCATAGTCGCGGGCGTCGCCGTTATAGCTGGCGCCGGCGCTGATCGCGACATGGCTCTCGATAACCAATTGCCGGTAGAGCCGCCCCACGGCGCCGCCGCCGAGAACTTCCGACAGCAGGCTCAGCGCATAGGGCGCATTGTCGCCTTGTGCGAGGCCGGCCGTGCGATAGCTTTCCGCCATGTAGCGGCGCCAGACGCTGGGATGCTCGACCTCGGGGCTGGAGAGCGACAGGCGCCGCGCCGCTTCCGGCGGCGGCTCCATCAGCCGCTCGCGCGCCGGAATTGTCCGCGCCGCGAGTTTCCCGAAATTCTTCTCGGCGAGCTTCTTCACCTCATCCGGCTGCACATCGCCCGCTATGATCAGTATGGCGTTATTGGGCGCGTACCAGCGGTGATAGAAATCGACCGCGTCCTGGGTGGTGTAGGTCTCCATCTCATGCCGCCAGCCGATGATGGGCAGGCCATAGGGATGGTTCTGGAAGATGGCGGCGTTCATGGCCTCGGAAAGCCGGCTCCCCGGATCGCTTTCGACCGTCTGCCCGCGCTCGTTCAGGATGACGTCGCGTTCCGGCAGCACCACCTTGTCGTCGAGTTGCAGGTTGACCATGCGGTCGGCCTCGGCCGCCATGAACTGTGGCAGATGCTCGGCGGCGAATTCCTGGTGGAAGGCTGTCATATCCTGGTTGGTGAAGGCATTGTCCGTGCCGCCTACCCGGTCGACATCCTGGCTGAACTGGCCGGCCTTCAATTTCTTGGTCGCCTTGAACATCAGATGCTCAAGGAAATGGGCGACACCGTTCTTGCCCTTTTCCCCGTCGGCGGCACCGACCTTATAGACCACGACCTGGAAGACGACCGGGGCAAGGTGCCTGGGCAGCACCACCACTTCCATGCCGTTCTTCAGGGTAAAGGTCTTGGCCTCGAACAGCTCGGCCTGCGCGGTGGCAATGAACAGGGGCGAAAAACTAAGGCCGGCGCATATCGCAGCCGGCCCCAGCAAAGCTTTCTTCCAATTCGGCATCAATTTCCTAGAACAGGCCTTCGAGGAGGCCTTTCTGTTTGCGTTCGATAATGGGTACGTCGCCGGCGGTGGGCGCGTTACCGAGCGCTGCATTTTCCTGCAGACGCTTCTGCTCTTCTTCCGGATTGACCACGGTGCCGTAGGGCTCGGGCTTGCGCCAGAAGACGATGCTGTCGATCAGCTGCTTCGAATCCGCCTCGTCCTCATTGGTCTCGGCATCGACGACCTGGCGGATGTTCGGATCGACACCCGTGATCCCGGCCGATTGCAGCAATGAGGCCTCACCGGCCGACTGGGCGGAGGACGCCTCGCCAACGCCGATTTCCGGCAGTTTAGACGGCGTGCCACCTGCCCCCGGATAGCCGAAGACCACCTGCTGCGCCTGGTCGCGCGCAGTGCCTTCCTGCGGGCGGGGGCTGCCCGGTGCGGGCGGCCGCAGGTTGTAATCCGGCGGCATGGACAAGGGCGCGTTGGAGACGACCTGGAACTCGTCCGGCGAGCGCTTGGTCAGGCCGAGCGCTTCCTTGGTGGTGTTGGAACAGCCGCCGGCCAGCGCCGGCAATGCCAGCAACCCAAAGGCGGTCAGGATATATTTCGCGCGCATGATCTAGGGGGCCTCCGATCCGGCGCTATTTTTACCCTTATCCGACGACTGAAACAAGGCATCGAACAAGAGGAGAACGACCCCGACCGTGATGGCGGAATCGGCCAGATTGAAGGCCGGCCAATGCCAGTTGCCGACATAAAAATCGATGAAATCGAACACCGCCCCGAATCGCAGCCGGTCGATCACGTTGCCGAGCGCCCCGCCGATGATGAGGCCCACGGCATAGCCGGGAAGGCGCGCGTTAAGGCGCATCAGCCAGACGAGCAGGCCGACGCTGACCACGATCGCCAAGCCCGACAGCAGCCAGGGCCCGGTATCGCGCAGCATGCTGAACGAAACGCCGGTATTCCAGGCCATGACCAGATTGATGCCCATATTGCCCACCGGGATCGCCGGAATGACCCGGGGCGGGTTCATCACCTCGATCATGATCAGCCATTTGGTGAACTGGTCGGCAACGATGATGAGGCCCGCCAGGATGACGGCATGGCGGAACAGGGACGCGGAAGCGATGCGCATTACCAACACTCCCTACCGAGAGCGAACCCCGTCGCGCCACCCCCTCTCCCCGACCCTCTGCCACCGCCGACGCATGTCGGCATTCGCCGACTGTGGGGAGAGGGGAAAGAAGACGAAGCTCGGTTGGATTCCCTCCCCCCAACGTGGGGGAGGGTTAGGGAGAGGGGGCGCTTGCTGGTCATCACGCCGCCCCGACCTTGCCTGCCCCAACTGCATCCGCGCAGCGGTGGCACAGCGTCGGATGCGCCTTCACCTCGCCAACCTCCGGCAGAACCTGCCAGCAGCGATCGCATTTTTCTCCGCTCGCCAGTTCGACCACCACGGCCACCCCCGCCACATCGTTCTGCGTGAAGGCACCTTCCGGCGCCGCACCGCTCTCGAGCGAGATGTTGGAGGTGATGGCGATCTCGGCAAGGTCGAGGCCCTGAAGTTCCGCCTGACGTTCGGCCGACAGATAAACCTTGGGGCTAGCCTGCAGGCTGGCGCCGATCTTCTTCTCCGCGCGGGCGAGTTCCAGGGCGCCGGTGACGACACGGCGGATGTCGCGCACCTTGCCCCATTTCTCAGCCAAGGCCGCATCGGCCCAATTGGTCGGCAGGGTCGGCATGACGCGTAAGTGCACGCTGTCCTCGCCGTTCTTCCACGGACGCGCGCGCCAGGCTTCCTCGGCCGTGAAGCACAGGATGGGGGCGAGCCAGGCGGTGAGGCACGAGAACACCTCGTAGAGCACCGTGCGCGTGGCACGGCGGCGCACTGAGTCCGGTCGGTCGCAATAGAGCGCGTCCTTGCGGATGTCGAAATAGAAGGCCGAGAGATCGACGGCGCAGAAATTATGGAGCTCGATGAAGAGATCGTGGAACTCATAGCCGTCGATGCCGGCGCGCACCACCTTGTCGAGCTCTGCCAGGCGATGCAGCGCCCAGCGATCGAGCTCCGGCATCTCCGCCGGGCTGAGGCGCTCGGATTCCTGCCATCCATCCAGCGCGCCCAGGATGTAGCGGAAGGTGTTGCGCAGGCGCCGATAGGCTTCGGCAGAATGTTTGAGGATCTCGTTGCCGATGCGCTGGTCGTCGGCATAGTCGGTGGAGACCACCCACAGGCGTAAAATATCGGCGCCGTATTGCTCCATCACCTTCTGCGGCGCGATGACGTTGCCCAAGGACTTCGACATCTTGCGACCCTGCTCGTCGAGCGTGAAGCCATGCGTGAGGACGCCCTTATAGGGCGCCTTGCCGCGGGTCCCGACGCTTTCCAGCAGCGAGGAATGGAACCAGCCCCTGTGCTGGTCCGAACCTTCGAGATAGAGATCCGCAGGGCTCGTCATGTCCCAGGTCGGATCCGCGCGCGTCGCCGCTTCCAGCACGAAGGCATGGGTCGAGCCGGAATCGAACCAGACATCGACGATGTCCTTGATCTGCTCGTAATCGTCCGGGTTGTAGTCGTTGCCGAGGAAGCGCGAGGGCTCGCTCGAATACCAGGCGTCAGCGCCCTCCTTCATGAAGGCGTCGACGATGCGGTCGACCACCTTCTGGTCGCGCAAGGGCTCCTGCGTCTTCTTGTTGACGAAGACGGCGATCGGCACACCCCAGGCGCGCTGGCGGCTGATGCACCAATCCGGCCGGTTCTCGATCATCGAATAAAGGCGCGTCTTGCCGGCAGCTGGCACGAAGCGCGTTTTGTCGATCTCGGAGAGCGCCGTCTTGCGCAGATCGTTCTTCTCCATCGAGATGAACCATTGCGGCGTGTTGCGGAAGATGATCGGCGCTTTCGAGCGCCAGGAATGTGGATAGGAATGGGTGATCTTGCCGGATGCCACCAGCATGCCGCGTTCGGTCAAGGCGGCGATGACCGAATCATCGGCGTCGCCTTTCTTGCCGTATTGGTTCATCACGCGCTTGCCGGCAAAGAGCGGCACATGGTCGTAATAGGCACCGTCTGGGCCGACCGTCTGCGGCACTTCGATGCCGTTGGCAAGGCCCAGCTCGTAATCGTCCGCGCCATGGCCGGGGGCGATATGCACGAAACCGGTGCCGGCATCGGTCGAGACGAAATCGCCGGCATAGGGGCGCACCTCGAAATCATAGCCGGACCCATGGAACGGGTGATGGGTGACGCTGCCGGCCAGGGCCGTGCCCTTGCCCGACCAGAATTCCGTCGACCCGGTGATCGCGGCCTTCTCTTCGAACGCCGCTTTCAAATCCTTCGCCACGACCAGACGGTCGCCGGCCTTCACATGGGCACCTTCGCCGACCCCCGTCACTTCCAGGCCGACATAATCGATGTCTTTGCCAAAGGCGATGGCGCGGTTCCCCGGGATGGTCCAGGGCGTCGTCGTCCAGATGACGATGGCAGCACCCTTCAAACCCTCCGGACCCTTTTGGACCGGGAACTTCACCCAGATCGTGTTGCTGACGTGGTCGTGATATTCGACCTCGGCCTCGGCAAGGGCTGTCTTCTCAACGACCGACCACATCACCGGCTTCGAGCCGCGGAACAGGCCGCCATTCATCAGGAACTTGCCGATCTCGCGCGCGATCTGCGCCTCGGCCGGGTAGGCCATCGTCGTGTAGGGGTGATCCCAATCGCCGGCAACGCCGAGGCGTTTGAACTCTTCGCGCTGCACATCGATCCATTTGGCGGCGAAGTCGCGGCACTGGCGGCGGAACTCGTTGATCTCCACCTCGTCCTTGTTCTTGCCGGCCTTCCTATACTGCTCCTCGATCATCCATTCGATGGGCAGGCCATGGCAGTCCCAGCCCGGAACGTAATGCGCGTCCTTGCCCAGCATCTGCTGCGAGCGGTTGATGACGTCTTTCAGAATCTTGTTGAGCGCATGGCCGATATGGATGTTGCCGTTGGCATAAGGCGGGCCGTCATGGAGGACGAACTTCGCCTTGCCCGCTGAGGCCTGGCGCAGCTTGCCGTAGAGATCCTCCTTCAACCAGCTATCAAGGATCGCCGGCTCCTTCTTCGGCAGATCGCCGCGCATGGGGAAATCCGTCTTCGGCAGGAAGACGGTCGTCTTGTAATCCGGCTTGGTCGCGTCGGCGCTCATCTTGTTTCAGTTCCAGTCGTCAAAAATCATCAATCGAGTTTGTCGCTGCCCGGATGGCCGCCAGGCTGCGGGCCGTGATAATCGGCCAGAATCTTTCGCGCGGTATCGCTGTCGGCAGCGATCTGCGCCTTCAAGGCATCGAGTCCGTTGAACTTCATCTCAGGCCGGATGAAGTCGATCAAGGCGACACGCAGATGCTTGCCGTAGAGATCGCCGGCAAAATCGAAGAGATGCGCTTCGAGCTGCACGCGCGTGCCGCCCACCGTGGGCCTGCGGCCGAGATTGGCGACACCCTTGATCCAGCCGCCACTTTCATCATCGCCATCAATCGCCATCACGGCATAGACGCCAAGCTTGGGCTCCATGTACTCGCCGATGGCGATATTGGCGGTGGGGAAGCCCAGCAACCGCCCGCGCGCATCGCCATGCTCGACGCGGCCCTCGATCTCCCAGGGCCGGCCCAAGGTCGCGGCGGCACTCTTGGGGTCGCCCGCCTGCAATTGCTCGCGCACCAGGGTCGACGAATAGGCGGGACCGGCACCGGCCTTGGCGGCCGCGACGGAGGTCACGCCGAAACCATGCTGCCCGCCGAATTCGGTGAGCAGCGCGGCATTCCCGGCGCGCCCCTTGCCGAAGCAGAAATCGTAACCCACCACGACATGCGCGATATGAAGGCCGCCGACCAGGATCTCAGCAACGAAATTCTCGGCCGAGCGCGCCATCATCGCGGCATCAAAGGCGAGCTCGAAAACGAAATCGACGCCCAGCGCCTGCAGATGCCGCGTCTTGATGCGGAACGGTGTCAGGCGGAACGGCGGATCCTGCGGTCGAATGAATGAGCGCGGATGCGGCTCGAAGGTGAGCACGGCGAGCGGCGCCTTCTTCGAATGCGCGATCTCGGCCGCCTGACGGATCACCGCCTGATGCCCCAGATGCACACCGTCGAAATTCCCCAACGCCACCACGGCGCCATGGGCCTCGAAGGGAACGTCCTCGATATGCCGGATAAGTCGCAACATCGACATCATTTCGGGCGCTTGGGCACCAGCAGCATGGCCTCGCCCTCCAGCACCACCGTCTCGCCGACCGTGGCGATGGTCGAGAAGGTGGCGCGACCCTTTTCCTTGTCGACGGCGGTCGCGGTGC
The DNA here is from genome assembly GCA_016183985.1 of Pseudomonadota bacterium. Classification (GTDB taxonomy): domain Bacteria; phylum Pseudomonadota; class Alphaproteobacteria; order Dongiales; family Dongiaceae; genus Dongia. The sequence goes on from JACPDN010000004.1 coordinate 96,949, forward strand.
AGCGCGCCACCACCGTGTCGCCGATGCGGACCGGCGCCTTGAACTTCAAATTCTGCGACAGGTAGATGCAGCCCGGCCCCGGCAGCTTGGTGCCGAGCACGGCCGAGATGAAACCGGCGGTCAGCATGCCATGGGCGATGCGGCCCTTGAACATGGTGGGCTTGGCGAAATCCTCGTCGAGATGGACCGGGTTGGTGTCGCCGGAAAGCCCCGCGAACAGGACGATATCGGTCTCCGTCACCGTCTTCGAATAGACGGCCGACATGCCCGTATCGATTTCATCGACATATTTGCCGCGCAACTCATCCGCGTAGGCGACGCTCATAACTCACCTGCTCTCGAGGGAATGGACGGCCGCTACCCTTTAAGGCACCGCACCGCACAAAGTGCGCGGCACTATAGCGACCGCCCCACCCTGCCTCAAGAACAGGTGGCGCAAGATTATGAGGTGGATTTCCGCCGGTAATGCAGGATGACAGCACCCGTGTCGAGCTGTTTCGAGCGCTCCAGGGAGAGGTCGATCGGGCTGAACCCGCTCTCGAACAGCCGCTTGCCGCGCCCCAGCAGGTTCGGTGTGATCATGACGAAATACTCGTCGATCACATCGGCGGCGATCAGGCTCTGCGCCAGCTTGGCCCCACCGAAGCAGAAGATGGCGCCTTCGCACTGTTTGAGGGCGGTGATCTCGGATTTGAGATCCGGCCCAGCCAGCTTCCCGTTCCAGCCCGGATCGCCCGTGAGGGTCCGCGAAAAAACCGTCTTGGGCAGTTTGTTCATCGTCCCGGCATAGGGGATCTTGGCCGCGATGCTGTTGGGGTCGGTCTCGGCCGCTTCCCAAAAACCCTTGTTGAACAGGAAGTTGACCCTTCCATAAACCAGATGCGTGGCGCGGCCCAAGGCATAATGGGACCAGTTCTCCGCCACCTCGTCCGACCAGGGCGGCGGCAAAAAGGTGCCGTCCTCGGCGCAGGTATAGCCATCGAGACTCATGAACTGGGACAGGATCAGCGGCCGCATCTCTCACCTCAGCCGGTTGCGTTTAGCAATCGGTTGTGATTTTGCCCATCTGATCCTAAATTGCAAGCAGTTTCATCTGAGGATCCGATGACATCCGACCATATCCGTTCCGGCTGCCCGATCAATCTGACCCTTGAGGCGCTGGGCGACCGTTGGTCCCTCATCGTCATCCGCGACATGATGTTCGGCAACCGCCGCCATTTCCGCGAACTCCTCAACAATTCGGAGGAAGGCATCGCCTCCAACATCCTCGCCGACCGCCTGAAGCGCCTCACCGAAGGCGGCTTCATCACCCGCGCCGACGATCCCAGCCATAAGCAGAAGGCGATCTATTCGCTCACCGAAAAGGCGATCCAGCTGGTTCCGCTGCTCTCGGCCATGGGCGCCTGGGGCCGCCGCCACATGCCCGTCACCAAGACGCTCTCGGTGCGCGCCGAGATCCTCGAAAAAGGTGGGCCCGCGCTCTGGTCCGATTTCATGGACGAATTGCGCGAAATGCATCTCGGCGAACCCCGCCCAGGGACCGGCCCCAAAGCCAGCGACCAGATGCGCGATGCCTATCTGGCGGCGTTGAAGGAAGAGGGTGGGACGCCCCGTTCTTAAGACGCCGTCATGCCCGGGCTTGACCCGGGCATCCAGTCTATCCGACCCACCAGTGGATCCCCGGCACTTCGCCCGGGGATGACGGTTCGGCGTGCATCACCCCTTCGGGTCGATGGGCACCGCGTCGCGCAAGCCCAGGATGTCTTCGAACAGCGCCGCATGCGACAGCAGCTCCGCTTCGCCGCGAGGCTTGCCAACCACCATCAGGCCCATCGGCTTGCCGTCGGGCGAGAAACCGCAGGGCAGCGACAGCACGGGGCAGGAGGTCATGGTGATGAGGGCAGCCAGCTTCAGCCATTCGACGTAATTATCGAGCGTCTCGCCGTTGATCTCGCGCGGCCAGCGCTCCTTGATGTCGCGCGGCAGGATCGGTGCCGCGGGCAGCACCAGCAGGTCATAGGTCTCAAAAAACTTCACCATGTCGGCATAGAGCCGCGAGCGCCTGAGATGCGCCTTGCCGATCTCTTCCGCTGAGAGGCCAAGGCCCTTCTCGGCGTTCCAGATCACCTCGGCCTTCAATTTGTCGCGATGCTTGTTGAGGAGTGGCTTCATCGTCGTCGCGTAATCGACCGCGCGCAGGGTCTGGAACGCATTGCCGACACCGCTGAAATCCGGCGACGCCTCCTCGAAGGCAATGCCCGCACCACTGAGCTTCTCGATCGCCGCCCGGCAGATCGACTTCACACCGGCTTCGATCGGCAACGCTGCCGGGTCGAGATAGAAGGCAACGCGCTTCGGCTTCAATTTCTTCTGCGTGGTGGTGAGGAACGGCTCGGCAGGTGCCGGGAAGGAGACCGGAATGTCGACATGCCAGCCCGCCATCGCGTCGAGGAAGAGGGCGGTGTCGGCGACATTGCGCGCCATCGGCCCGTCGACCGACAGCGTGTCGAAGCGGAGTTCCCCCGGGCCCGAGGGCACGCGGCCGGGCGAGGGGCGCAGGCCCACCACCGAGCAGAAGGCCGCCGGTGTCCGCAACGACCCGCCAAGATCGGACCCGGTTGCCAGCCACATCTCGCCGGTCGCCAGCGCCACCGCCGAGCCGCCGGACGAACCGCCGGCATTCAGCTTCACATTCCACGGGTTGTAGGTCTCGCCATGCACTTCGTTGAAGGTGTTGGCACCGGCGCCGAATTCTGGGGTATTGGTCATGCCGAGCACGACGGCGCCGTTGCTCTCCAGCCGCTCCACCATGATGTCGGATTTTTCCGGCACATTGTCGGCAAAGATCGGCGAGCCATAGGTCGTGCGCACGCCCGCGACGTCATTCAGTTCCTTGACGCCGATGGGCAGGCCCGCCAGCATCCCGCGCTGGTCGACCGGCAGCTTCATCAACCGCCTGGCATGATCGCGCGCCCGGTCGGCGCAAAGCGTCACCACCGCATTGACCTTCGGGTTCACAGCCTCGATACGCGCCAGCGCATCGTCGATAAGGTCGAGCGGTGTCACCGCGCCGGATTTCAACAGCTCGACGGCCTTGATCGCAGAAAGGCGCCAGTATTCGGTCATCGCACAGCTCTCCCTCATCCCCATCTCTTGCCGTCATGCCCGGGCTTGGCCCGGGGATGACGAACGAGTTTCACGCCGCCACCAGATGCCCGCCACCCAAATCGCGGAACGTCACAAACTCCGGTGTGTAATCCACCGGGCGGAAAGGACTCGGCACCTCGCCCTCGATGCGTTTCCTGTCGCGCTGCCATTCCTCCGAATGCCGGCGCGCAGGGTCCGGGATCGGCACCGCCGACAACAGCTTCTTGGTATAGGCATGCTGCGGGTTGCCGAGCACGGACCTCGTCGGCCCCATCTCGACGATCTGGCCCAGCTGCATCACCGCCACACGGTGGCTGATGCGCTCCACCACCGCCATGTCATGCGAGATGAAGAGATAGGCGACACCCAGCTCGTCCTGCAATTCCTTCATCAGCTCCAGGATCTGCGCCTGGATCGACACGTCGAGCGCCGAGACGCATTCATCCGCCACAATCGCCTTCGGATTCAGGGCAAGCGCCCGCGCAATGCAGATGCGCTGGCGCTGGCCGCCCGAGAATTCATGCGGGAAGCGCGCCATCTGCTCCGGCGTCAGGCCGACGCGGCGGAACAGTTCCGCGGCCTTCTCGCGCCGTGACGCGGCCGTGCCGATATTGTGAATGACCAGCGGCTCCATGACCAGATCGCCCACGCACATGCGCGGATCGAGCGATGCCAGTGGATCTTGGAAGATCATCTGCACGCGGCGCCGGATGGCTTTCAGTTCGGCCGACGACTTCTTGCCTTCTGCCTCGCCCTCGATGCGGATGGCGCCGGAGGAGGGGACGAGATGCATCAGCGCCTTCCCCGTCGTCGACTTGCCGCAGCCGGATTCGCCGACCAACGCCAGCGTCTCGCCGGGCTTCAGATCGAAGCTCACCTTTTCGACGGCATGGACGCGCTGCTGCACACGCTGCAGCAGGCCGCCCTTCACGTCGAAGCGGACGATCAAATCCTTGACGTCGATGATGGGCGCCGTCTTTGCGACATCCGGCGGCGTCGGCGCTGCCGCTCCCTGATTGAAGCTCGGCACGGCGGCGAGCAGCGCCTTGGTATAGGGATGGGTCTGGTGGGCGAAGATCGCGGCCGTCTCGCCGCGCTCCACCGCCTCGCCCTTCTTCATCACGACAACGCGGTCGGCGATCTCCGCCACCACGCCCATGTCATGGGTGATCATGATGATGGCCGTGCCCGTCTCGCGCTGCAGGGTCGCCATCAGTTCCAGGATCTGTGCCTGGATGGTGACGTCGAGCGCGGTGGTCGGTTCGTCGGCGATGAGGATCTTCGGCTTCGCCGCCATCGCCATGGCGATCATCACGCGCTGGCGCATGCCGCCGGACAGTTCATGCGGATATTGCTTCAGGCGCCGCTGCGGCTCCGACATGCGCACGGCCTCAAGCGATTCCAATGCGCGCTTCTGCGCATCGACTTGGCTGAGGCCCAGATGCCGGACCAGACCTTCCGTCAATTGCGTCCCGATCGAGATGACCGGGTTGAGGCTCGTCATAGGCTCCTGGAAGATCATGCTGATCTCGTTGCCGCGCAAGGACGACATCGCCGCCTCGTCGAGCGTGAAGAGATCGCGCCCCTGGAAATGCGCCGACCCGCCGACAATGCGCCCGCCGGGCTTGGGCAGCAGGCCCATCAGCGACAGGGCGGTCACCGATTTTCCCGACCCGGATTCACCGGCAATGCACAACGTCTCGCCCGCGCGCAGATCGAAGCTCAATTTGTCGATCACGCGAATGGCGCCACGCGGCCCCGCGAACTCAACCGAAAGATCGCGCACGTCCAGGAGAACGTCGCCGATGGGTTTGGATAGGGTCATGTTAGATACGCAATTCTCAGAAAATAAAAATCGTCATGCCCGGGCTTGACCCGGGCATCCACTCTCTCCGGGCCATCAGTGGATCCCCGGGTCAAGCCCGGGGATGACGGAGATAGAAGCGGGCTGACTCGGTTTGTTCTCACTCCAACACCACCCGCGGGAAGTAGAAGGAGACCACCCAATTCGGCATGTCGACGATCTCGCTGATCCTGAGATCGCCGCAGACCGAGCACAGCATATAGGCGTCGACGGCCGGGATGCCGTGGCGCTTGGTGAGCAGCTCGACCATGCCCGAAACTGCCGCCTTGGCGCCTTCCATCAGATCCGTGCCGATGCCGGTGGTGACGTCATAGCCCTTGGCATCGAGATGCTTGGTGACCGGCCCTGCCGTGCGGAAGCGCGGGAATTTGAGGTTGGCACCCTTCACCAGGTCGAGCTTCACGGTGACGTCCATCGGGCTTTCAATCGCCGTGCCGCAGACCTCGCCATCGCCCTGCGCCGCATGCGTGTCGCCCAGCGAGAACAGGCCGCCCGCGACCTCGACGGGCAGATAGAGCTCGGTGCCGACGCTCATGTCGCGAATATCCATGTTGCCGCCGACGCGCCGCGGCGGGACGACGGAATGATGACCCTTCTCCGCCGGCGCCAGGCCGATCGTGCCGGCAAAGGGCTTCAGCGGCACATGGGCGAGGCCCTTGAAGGCGGCCGGCGCCAGCGTATTGGCATCGTATTTCCAGATATGGAGCGCCGGCTCCTTGAACTGGTCGGCGAGCAGGCCGAAGCCCGGGATGTTCGCCGTCCAGCCCCAGCCGGAAGGACGATAGGCCATGAGCGTCACCTTGATCGCATCGCCCGGTTCCGCACCATCGATATAGACCGGGCCCGTCGTCGGGTTCACTTTCCCGAAATCGAGCTTGCCCATATCGGCGACCGTCCAATCCGGGGTGATCTGCCCGCCCGATGAATCGATCGTCTCCAGATCGATCACCGCACCCGGCGCCACCGTCAGCACGGGTTTGAGGCTGTTGTCCCAGCCGTGATGATGGTGGTGGCGGTGGATCGTGTGCCCAGCCTTCGTGAGACCGTCGTGTGAACCGCTCATGGCCTTCTGGCTCCGTTCGTTACTGCTTCACCCAGACCGTGTCATAGGGGAAGGGCTGCGTGATGATGTCGGTGAAGTAGCTGGGATCGCCGTCGATCTTCTCCGATTTCAACGCATAGCGCCGCGCATTGACCAGCGGCACCCACGGTGCGTCCTTCATGATATCGGCATAGATGCCCTTCCAGGCGTCGAGGCGCTCCTGCGCCTTGGCCGGGTCGGTGATCGCATCGGCCGCGGCCGCGCGCTTGTCGATATCCTTGTTGCAATAGAACGACCAGTTATAGCCGCCCTCGATCGCCCCGGCACAGCCCAGGATCGCGGTGTAGAAGTTCGAAGGGTCGGGGAAGTCGGCATACCATTCGGTGAGGCTCATCGGCGCCCCGTCCGGCTTCGAGCTGACGCCCACCGAGGTCGCGAGGTCGAGACCCTTGAGCTCGACCTTGATGCCGATGGCGGCGAGATCCTGCTGGATCGCCTGGCCCATGCGCGGCCAGGGATCGGCATTCTGGAAGTAGAGCTGCGTCGTGAAGCCATCGCCGACGCCGGCAGCCTTCAGCAATTCCTTGGCCTTGGCCACATCATGCGGATAGCCCTGATAGGCCTTGTCGTAGCCGCCCATGGCCGGCGGCAGCACCTGATTGGTCGGCGTGGCGCGGTCATTGAGGATTTTGGCGAGGCGATCCTTGTCGATCGCCATGTTGACGGCCTGGCGCACTTCGACCTTGTCGAAGGGCTTCAGATTGACGTTCATGGCGAGATAATTGGTGTTGAGCTGGTCGGCCGTGATGAAACGATCTTTCAGCGCAGGATCCTTGGAGACTTCCAGGAATTTCGCCGGCGGGAAGATGTCGCCGGTGATGTCGGCCTCGTTGTTCTGAACTTTCAAGACCTGTACCACCGGCTCGATGCCGAATTGGATGGTGATCTTGTCGGCAAAGCCTTCCGACTTATTGAAATTGTCCTTGAAGCGGTCGAGCACGATGCGCTGGCCCGGCGTGTATTCGGCCAATGAATAGGCGCCGGTGCCGACGATGTGATGCGTGAAATCGGCGCCGTATTTCTCGACCTCTTCCTTCGGCACGACCATGCCGAAATTGAGCCCGAACACGGCGAGCATCGTCGCATTGGGCGCGCTGAGCTCGAATTTCACGGTCTTCGCGTCCGGCGTGGTGATGCCGGCGATGTCCTTGGCCTTGCCGTCGGCGAATTCCTGATAGCCCTTGATGCCCGCGAAATAACCGGCACCCGGGCTCTGCGTCTTCGGGTCCGCGACGCGCTCGATCGAATATTTCACATCGGCCGAGGTCATGACGCGACCGTTATGGAACTTCACCCCATCATGCAGCTTGAAGGTGTAGCTGAGGCCGTCGGGCGAGATCTCGAAACTTTCGGCGAGATCCGGCACCAGTTCCGTGGTGCCGGGCTTGTAATCCATCAAGCCATCGAACACGGCGCGGATCGGCGACCAGCTCTGGAAGGTATAGCCGATGGCCGGGTCCATCGAATCGAGATCGTCCTTGAACAGCACCGTGTATTCGCCGCCCTGCTTGGGCGTCGATGCCGCAGGTGTCGCTGCTTCACTGGCTGCAGCCGGGGCTGCTTCGGAGGTCGCCGCCGGTGCAGCCTGACTGGCAGCCTCGTTCTTCTTCTCCTCACCACAGGCGCCAAGGGCCAGCAAGGCGGCGATGGAAACGGTGCTTAAAAATCGATTCATGTGCTCAATCCTTGGAGAAGGGACGCGTTATCGAGAAATCGGGGGCGGGGCGGCGTCCCTTCCGCCCCGCCCGAGTCTACGCATTGTCCGGCTTAGCTGCCATCCATCACGTAGATCTCGTCGTAATTTGCGGGGACGTGGAGTGGATCGTCCAAGGCACCATTTGGCCCCGTGACTCGGGGCGAATGGATGCCGATGGCCTTCTCATAAAAGACGGGGACCCAGGGCGCATCCGCCATCACATCGGCAAAGATGCCGCGCCATAGGTCGGTGCGCTTTGCAGTCTTCGCCGGATCGGATATTGCGTTCGCCTCAGCCGCGCGCTGCTGCAGGTCGTTGTTGCAATACCACGACCAGTTCCAACCGCCGTCGACCGCACCGCCGCAACCCAGGATCGCGGTGTAGAAGTTAGAAGGATCGGGAAAATCCGCGATCCAGGCCAGCCCGCCTGACCAGATCATCGGCGCACCGACCGAACTGCCGCCACGGGAAATGATGGAGCCCATATCGACCGATTTGATCTCGGCCCGGATGCCGATCGCGGCGAGATCCTGCTGAATGGCGCCAGCGATCAAAGGCTGCGGCGCCACATTCATCACATAGAGTTCGGTGTCGACACCCTCGCCGAACCCAGCTTCCCTCATCTTAGCCTTGGCGGCCGCTACGTCGTAGGCGAAGCCCTTGTAGGATTTGTCATGTCCCGGCATGGCCGGCGGCAGCACTTGGTTTGCCACGACTGCGCGATTGTCGATCAGTTCGACGATGCGCCGCTTGTCGATCGCCATGTTGACAGCCTGGCGGACACCCGGCTTGTCGAATGGCGGCATGTTAACATTCATCGCGATGAAGGCTGTCTGCAACTGATCGGTCGCGGTGACCAGATCGCGCGTGGCCGGATCAAGGACGAATTTGGAATAGAGAGCGGGCGGTACATTGTCGCCGGCGATATCGATCTCGCCACTTTGCAGCCGCTTCAGGGCATCGACCGGATGCACGCCGATCCCGAAGACGATCTTGTCGAGGCGGGGCAAGCCTTTCTTGTGATAGGCCGCATTCCGTTCCAGGACGATCTTCTCGTCCGGTATCCATGATGTGACCTTGAATGCGCCGGTGCCTACCGGATTGTGGCCGAAATCGTTGCCGGCCTGCTCCACTTCCTCCTTCGGCACGATATAGGCGAAGTTGAGTGCCAGGAGCTGCAGCGTCGTCGCATCGGGTGCGTCGAGCTCGATCTTGACCGTATAGTCGTCGGGCGCCGTAATCCCGCTGATGGCGTTGGCGCTGCCGCCGGTAAACTGCTGAGCACCCTTGATGTTCAGATAATAGCCGGCACCTGGGCTCATCGTGCCGGGATAGATCATGCGTGTCAGCGAATACGTCACATCTGCCGCCTTCATCTCGCGGCCGTTATGGAATGTCACGCCGTGACGCAGTTTGAATATGTAGGTGAGCCCGTCCGGCGAAACGGTATAGCTCTCCGCCAGATCCGGCACCAACTCGGTGGTACCCGGCTTGTAGTCGAGCAAGCCGTCGAAGACGCTCTTGATCACCGACCAGTTCTTCCAATCGTAGCCCAGAGCTGGATCAAGTGTCGGCAGGTCGTCGCGGAAAGTGACGACGATGCTGTTGCCTCGGTCCGGCGCGGCCGGTGTCTTCTCAAGCGCCGGAAGCGTCACAGCAGCGCTCGACACTGGCACCGCGGGGTGCTCGGACGAATTGCAGGCGCTCAGCATTAGAATGGCGCTGGCACAGCTTGCCGACAGGAGACGGAACATGGACATGAACGACGGCTCTCGGGAAAAGTGAGGGCGGCAGTGATGCCGCCCTCGTCGCAGGACCTACTTGCCGTCGGTCGCGTAGACTTCGTCGTAATTGACCGGGATGTGGATCGGGTCGGCGAAGATGCCGTTGGGGCCCGCCACGCGCTTGGAATGGATGCCGACGGCCTTCTCGTTGAAGATCGGCGCCCAGGGCGCATCGGTCATGAGGTCGGTGAAGATCTTGCCCCAGGCGGCGGCACGCTCGGCGGCCTTGGCCGGATCCGTCATCGCATTGGCTTCACCAGCGCGCTTGTCGAGATCCTTGTTGCAATACCACGACCAGTTCCAGCCGCCATCGACAGCACCGCCGCAGCCCAGGATGGCGGTGTAGAAGTTGGAAGGATCGGGGAAATCCGCGATCCAGGCCATGCCGCCCGACCAGATCATCGGCGCGCCATCCTTCTTGCCGCCGGCAGCAATGACGGTGCCCATGTCGAGCGATTTGAGATTCACCTTGATGCCGATATTGCTGAGATCCTGCTGGATCGCCTGGGCGATGCGCGGCTGCGGATCGGTGTTCATGACGTACATGTCGGTCTCGACGCCGCCCTCGAGGCCCGCTTCCTTCATCTTCGCCTTGGCTCCCTCGACGTCGAAGGCATAGCCCTTATAGGCCTTGTCGTAACCCGGCATCGCGGGCGGCAGCGGCTGGTTGGCCGGCACCGCGCGGTTGTTGATCAACTGCACGATCCGGTCCTTGTTGATCGCCATGTTGACCGCCTGGCGCACCGCCACCTTGTCGAAGGGCGGGATGTTGACGTTCATGGCGATGTAGCCGGTCTGCAGCTGGTCATCCATCGTGACCAGATCCTTCATCGCCGGATCGTTCATCACTTCGGTGAATTTCGCCGGCGGCACGTTGTCGCCGGCGATGTCGATCTCACCCTTCTGCAGACGCAGCAAGGCCACGACCGGCTCCTGGCCGATCTCGAACGTGATCTTATCAAGGCGCGGGATGCCTTGGCGGTAGTAATCGGCATTGCGCTCCAGGATGATCTTCTGGCCCGAGGTCCATTCGGTGACCTTGAAGGCGCCGGTGCCGACCGGCTTCTTGCCGAAATCGGCGCCCGATTTCTCGACCTCTTCCTTCGGTACGACGAAGGAGAAGTTCAAGGCCATCAGATGCAGGGTGGTGGCGTCGGGGGCGGTGAGTTCGATCTTCACCGTGTAATCGTCCGGCGTCGTGATGCCGCTGACTTCCTTGGCGCTGCCGGCCTGGAATTCGGCAAAACCCTTGAGGCCCGAATAATAGCCGGCACCCGGGCTCTGCGTTGCCGGGTTGATCATGCGCTCCAGGCTGTATTTCACATCCGCGGCCGTCATCTCGCGGCCGTTATGGAATTTGACACCATGGCGCAGCTTGAAGGTGTAGGTGAGGCCATCCACAGACGTCTCGAAGCTTTCGGCGAGATCCGGCACGATCTCCGTGGTGCCGGGCTTGTAGTCGAGCAGGCCGTCGAACACGCTCTTGATCACCGACCAGTTTTTCCAATCGTAACCGATCGCGGGGTCGAGGGTGGGGAGATCGTCCTTGAAGGTCACGATCATCGAGCCGCCCTGCTTGGGTTCCGATGCCATCGGTGCCGCTGCTTCGGAGGCCGCGGGTGCGGCTTCGGATGTCGCGGTCGATGCCGCTTCAGAGGTTGCGGCGGGTGCCGCTTGTGACTGCGCCTCTTCCTTCTTCTCTTCGCCGCAGGCACCTAAGCCCAGCAATGCGATGATCGATGCGGATGCGAGCAAACGGTTCATCAGATCCTCCTGTCCAAGGGATGGTGTTTCGTTCTTACTTCAACCGAATTCTGGGATCGATCAGCGGCGCCACCAGATCAGCGAGCAGATTGCCGAGCACGATGGCACAGGCCGACACCAGCGTCACGCCCATGATGATCGGGATGTCGATCTGCTGGATGGCCTGCCAGGTCAATTGCCCGATCCCCGGCCAGCCGAACACCGATTCCACCACCACGATGCCACCCATGAAGGTGCCGATATCCAGCCCGATCATGGCCAGGATCGGCAATAGGGCATTGGGCACGATATGAACCAGAATGGTGCGGCCGCGCGTCAGGCCCTTGGCGCGCGCGGTGCGGACATAATCCTGGCGCAGCACCTCGATGACGGATGAGCGCATGATGCGCGCATACCAGCCGGTGCCGATAAGGCCGAGTGTGACCGCCGGCAGCACCAGATGCTTGAAATCGCCATAACCGCCAATCGGGAACCAGCCCAGGATGACGGCGAACAGATAGAGCAGCAGATAAGAGAGGAAGAATTGCGGCTGCGAGACGAAGAAGAACGCCCCCAGCATGATGCCCTGGTCCATCAGGGTGTTGCGGCGGAAGGCGGCGAAGGCGCCCAGCGTCAGGCCGAACAGCAATTCGCAGAAGATGGCCCCCACCATCAACAGTAATGTCGCCGGCAGGCGTGATCCCACCAATTCGGAAACCTGGCTGCGCTGCACATAGGAGCGGCCGAGATCGCCGCTGGCCAGCCGGGCGATATAGCGGCCATATTGCTCCCAGACCGGCCGGTCGAGACCCAGTTGATGGCGCACCTGCTCGACCTGGGCCACGCTCGCCGTGCGGCCGGCGACCTGGCGCGCCGGATCGGCCGGCAGCAGGAACAGCAGGACATAGGTGATGAGGCTGACGCCCAACAGAATGAGAGCCGCGCGCATCAGGCGGCGCAGAAGATAGGCCGCCATCAGTGCCGCCCCCGCAAAGTCGGATCCAGGATGTCGCGCAAGGCATCGCCGATCAGGTTGAAGGCCAAGGCGAGGAAGCCGATGCAAAGGCTGGGGAAGAACACCAGCCAGGGCGCGCTTTCGAAATAGGTCTGGTTCTCGTTCACCATATTGCCCCAGCTGGGCGTCGGCGGCTGCACGCCCACGCCGAGATAGGACAGCACGGCTTCAAAGAGCGACGTGGTGGCGATGCCCAGCGTCCCCCAGACGATGAGTGTCGGCAACAGATGCGGCAGGATGTGGCGCAAGATGATGCGCGGCGTCGAGGCGCCGACCGAGCGGACCGCCACCACATATTCACGCTCGGAGAGCGACATGGTCTCGGCATAGACGACGCGCGCCACCTGCACCCAGCTCACCATGGCGATGACGAAGGCGACCTTCCACAGGCCTGGGCTGGTCATGGCGGCCAGCAGGATGGCCAGCAGCAGGATCGGAAAGGACATCATCAGATCGGTGAAACCCATCAGCAATGTTGCTGCCCAGCCGCGTAAGTATCCAGCCGTCATGCCGATCACCGCGCCGATGACCAGCGCGATACCATTGGCGACGACGCCGACCAGCAGCGTCGCTTGCGAGCCGAACAACAGGCGCGACAGCAGATCGCGCCCCAAGAGATCGGTGCCCAGCCAGAATTGCGCATTGGGCGGCAGCGGCGCCCCTTCCAGGGTCAGGCCTTCGAAGAATTGCTGTTCGGGAGGAAAGGGGGCGATGAAGGGTGCAAAAATCGCCGCCAGAACGAAGACGGTAATGATGACGAGCCCGAGCAGGGCCAATTTGCGCTTCAGCAGCGCCGCAACGATCATGGGTATAAACTTGAAGTTGGTTCAGGATTGGAGCGCACCATAGAACCGCACCAAAGTCGGATCAAGCGCGGTGTATACAGTTTGACGAATGAGACGCGGCGTTCGCCTGCAGGCCAATTGTCATGGCCCGCTTTAGGCGGGCCATCCACGAGTTTGCAGGCGACCGAAAAATAACTCGTGGATGCCCGGCCAAGCCGGGGCATGACAGAGAATAAGGCAGGGGAAGAAACCGCGAACGCGCTATCGATATTGTACCGATACGCTTGTCAGCGCGCCTTCTCGCCCCTCAGCACATAGAGCCCGGCGCCGATGATGAGCGCGATGCCGCCGAGCGTGGTGGCGCTGGGGATTTCGTTCCACAGCCACCAGCCGAACAGCGTCCCGAACAGGATCGAGACATATTCGAACGGCGTCACGATATTGGCCTCGGCCAGGCGATAGGCCTGCGTCAGCAAAAACGAGCCGGTGGCGCCGATGAGACCGGTCGAGGCGATCATCAGGAAATCGGTGGCGGTCGGCATGACCCAGGGCCGCAGCAGGAAGACGAGGCTCTTATCCTCGAACCCGGCCGAAAGATCGCCGCCCATATTGGTGATGAGCGCCGTCACCAGGGCGCCGGCGAGGAAGACGAGGTTCTGATAGCTCGCCATCACGGCGCCGCTTTCGCTGTCGGCAAGCTCGCGCGCCATCACCGCCGCAATCCCGTAAAAGAGCGGCGAGGCGAGGGCGAGGAGGGCGGCGGGTTTCAGCAGGCTGTCGACCGTGCCGTCACCGGCGCCCAATACACCGGCACCCAATACACTGGGGCCGAAGCAGATCACCACGACGCCGAGAAAGCCCACGATCACGGCCGCGACCTGGGCGCCGCGTACCTTCTCCCCCAACATCGGGCCGGAAAGCAGCACGATGAACAAGGGTGCCGCGAAGAACAGGGCGACGGCGACCGCCAGCGGCAGATTGGCGATGGCGAGATAATAGGTGGTATAAGAGAGCAGCAGCAGAAAGGCGCGGAAGCTGAGGATCTTCCAGCGCGGCGAGAAGACCGCCGCCAAACCGCCGCCGCCGAAATGCAGCAAGAAGGCCAGCGGCAGGCAGGCCACCAGCCCACGCACGGTCAGCACTTCGGAGAGCGGATAGCCGCCCCCGCTCATCAGCTTGATGACGACATCCTGCAGCGAAAAGACCGCAGCGCCCACGACCAGGCAGGTGATCCCCGGCAGCGGCCCGTGCTTCGAAAGGGCAGAGTGCGCCGCCGGTTGCGCCGCGATCGACGGGCCAACTACTTCCGGCCCAGCTGCCGCCACATCGCCGTTTCGTCCCTCAGATGTCGCCAAGATGCACGCCCAAATACGCTGTTCACGCCAAACCCCGCCGCACTCTGCACATCGGCCCGTGCGGCGGCAATGTCGTAATGATGCAAGTTTTGGCGCGGTCGACGGGAGAGATCGAGCCAGCGCAGGCCCTCTCCGACTTCCTCCTGAAGGTGGGAGGGCTTTCTGGCTCAGTTCGATCGATCAATCTCGCGTCTCACTTCTCCCACCTTTAGGGGGAGGCCCGTCGGCGAATGCCGACATGCGTGAACGATGCATCGGCGGGGAGGGGGTGCCAGCAATGGCCGTCGCCAGTCGCATCTCAATCGTCATGGTCGGCGAAGTATGACCATCCACGAGCTTGCTGGCAGCACGAAGAGAGATGCCAATCCATGCTTGCTTTCACGGCGCAAGGGGTCAACCGCCGAACTCGCTCCTAGCGCTAGCAGTGCTAAGCCGGTGAACCGTAAGTGTAGATGTCTCGTCTTGGTATGACTCCAGGCGCAGCATTACCTACGGAGCTCCAGCTTCCAACTTCCATTATAATGGTCGCTCATCGGCGCAGGCTGATACCCATCTCCTGCGGCCAACCATCCACGAGTTTCATTTTGGTGAGCTCATCTCACTCACGTCAGCGCCTTCAGCCCTTTACGGTCGACCAGATTGAGCAGCTTCAGCCCCATGCGCGAGGGCGATTTCACATCCTGCTCCCAAGCCGTAACCGTTGCCTTGCTGACATTGAGATAGGCGGCGAAGACACCCTGGCTCGCTTTGTTGGCCTTGCGGATGCGCTTGATATCCGTTGCGGAGTAGTGCGGCACCGGCGGCAGGCACAGTGCGTCGAATCTCCGCATCGTCTCGATATCGATGAGGTCGGCGCGATGCAAATCGGCTGCGGATTCCAGGACTTCACTTAAGATTCGGCCCTTCTTAGCCATCGCATGCAATCTCCAATAAGGCCCCAGCTGCAATCGCGCGTTCCAGGGCGGGATCGTCAAAGCCGGTATATTGTTCACCAAGCGCCATGAGCGCTGCTCGTTCCGTCTGGGTAATGTTGCCGCGTTCGCTCTTCGCGAAGCCGTAGATGAAGAACAATCGTTCACCTTCTCGGTAGGCGATGATCGTCCTGAACCCATCACGTTTGCCGCCGCGCCGCCTGCCAATGCGCTTTTTCAACAGCGAGCCACGCAAGCGCGCGTCGATCAATCCACGCCTCACCTCGTGGGCGGACTGGCACAACGCTGCGTCAGACAGGCCTTCTTTTTCTGCCCAGCGAGCAAACGTCCGGCTTTTCAAAACGCGCAGCGACATTTTCTATAATACATGGTCGTATAGATTTCAATGACTGGTGGGATGCCCGATAATTAGCTTCGCCAATCATAAAACAATTTATAGGCGTATCAACATTAAAGTTCCTATTTTGTTCTTGACTCTTTGCTAGGAATTCGCTACTATCGAACTTGCGCGCATATCATCCGCAGAGTGGCCTGATCCGCTCATCTGCCATCGCTCGGCTGTCTCCGGCACAGGCTCGTGAAACCCACGGGCGCAGGCCGGCTTTATTGGTGTGGACGGCCTTCCCAAGATTCCCGAAAGGCCGCCCGCGCCCGTTTCGGCTGGTCACGTCAGATCCGGCCCCCGCGACCGCACCGGGTGAAGCGGTTCTGCCTGGACGTTGGGCGGCCAAACACGTCTCCCGAACGGCGCATGGGATAAAGCGCCGTCCCCGACCGGATGGGTGAAAGCCGGTCACTGGAAGAGGGGGAGAGAAAAGAAAGTCGGCATGACGCGGCGCTTTTCACTGACACCAGTTTCCGGTAACATCCTTGACCGAATGATCAAAAAAGAACGCTGCGGGATGTCTGGGCCTTGAGTGTCGGCATCGATGCGGCGCCATAGCCACGAGCCTTTTGGTCTCGCCAGCTTTTGACGCGGCACCCCAAGAGGTTCATTCGAGCCAAGGGAGTGCGCGCGATGTCTTTGTTGATTCGTGGTGGGACCGTCGTCAATGCCGATGGCGAGACCCGTGCCGATGTCTATTGCGAGAATGGGAAGATTAAAGCGGTCGGGGTGAATCTCGAAGCGCCATCCGGTGCGCGTGTCGTCGATGCCGGCGGCCAATATGTGATGCCGGGCGGCATCGATCCCCACACGCATATGCAGCTCCCCTTCATGGGCACGGTGGCGTCGGAGGATTTCTTCACCGGGACAGCTGCGGGTCTGGCCGGCGGTACGACGATGATCATCGATTTCGTCATCCCAGCCCCGCAAACCTCCCTACTTTCCGCTTACGATCAATGGCGCGAATGGGCCGAGAAATCCTGCGCCGATTACTCCTTCCACGTTGCCGTCACCTGGTGGTCCGACAAGGTCCGCGAGGAGATGGGGGTGCTGACGAAGGAAAAGGGCGTCAACTCCTTCAAGCATTTCATGGCCTATAAGAACGCCATCATGGTGCCGGACGAGAATCTGGTGCAGAGCTTCGCGCGCTGCCTCGAACTCGGCGCCATCCCCACGGTCCATGCCGAAAATGGCGAGCTCGTCTATCATCTCCAGCAGGAGATCCTGAAGAAGGGCATCACCGGTCCCGAAGGCCATCCGCTCTCGCGCCCGCCCGAGGTCGAGGGCGAGGCCGCCAACCGCGCCATCCGCGTGGCGCAGGTCATCGGCAACCCGCTCTATATCGTCCATAATTCCTGCAAGGAAGCCGTCGAGGCGATCACCCGCGCGCGCAACGAGGGCCAACGCGTCTATGGCGAAGTCCTGGCCGGCCATCTCCTCGTCGATGACAGCGTCTATCGCCATCCCGATTTTGCGACGGCGGCCGCGCATGTGATGAGCCCGCCCTTCCGCCCGAAGGAGAACCAGGAAATCCTCTGGCGCGCGCTGCAATCGGGCAACCTCCACACCACGGCGACCGATCATTGCTGCTTCTGTGCCGATCAGAAGGCCGCTGGCAAGAACGACTTCACCAAGATCCCCAACGGCACCGGAGGTGTCGAAGACCGCATGTCGGTGCTGTGGCATCACGGTGTCGGCACCGGCCGCCTGACGCCCGCTGAATTCGTCCGCGTTACCTCGACGGCGGCCGCGCAGATCTTCAACATCTATCCGCGCAAGGGCTCAGTCTCTGTCGGTGCCGATGCCGATATCGTCGTCTGGGATCCGAAAGCCACACGCACCATCTCCGCGAAGACGCACCATCAAAAGGTGGATTACAACATCTTCGAGGGCATGAGCGTCACCGGCAACACGTCCGTGACGATTTCCCAAGGCAAGGTCGTCTATGAAAAGGGCGAGCTGAAAGTGGAGAAGGGCGCCGGCCGCTATATCGATCGCCCGACCTTCCCAGCGATCTTCGATGCCGTGAAGAAGGTCAATGACATCCGCGCCCCCAAGGCCGTCAAGCGCGTCACCGATAAGGCGGCGGAGTAGGAAGTACCCCTCACCCCAACCCTCTCCCCACCCAGCCGACGAAGGTCGGCATTCGCCCCGCCTGCGGGGAGAGGGGTTGGGGTGAGGGGCTTGACGCGATGAAAAGATCCTAGCCGTCGATGAGACCCAGCACGCGCGGGTAATTGGGATGCGTGCGGATGCTGTCGAGGTCGGAATCGTGCTTCATCCAGGCGCGGGTTTCGTGATTGGCGAGCGGTAGCAGCTTTTCCAGAAGCGCTATCGCCTTGTCGATATTGCCGCGTATCGCGTGGAAGCAGGCGACGTTGTATTGCGTCAGCACGTCGTCGGGATCGATGGCGAGGGCCTGGTCCGCCAATTCCGTCGCCCGCTCGACATGGCCAAGCTCAAGCTCGCCAAGGGCAGCGAGATAGGCGGGCCGCGGATCTTCGGGGTGCCGTGCGAGTTCCAGCATCGCGCGCTTGACCCCCTCTTGCGCCGCCGCCTTGACGTCCTGCTGCCGACCCAGCGTGCGATAGATGTTGGTCAGCAGCATCAGCGATTGATAATCGTCGGGTTTCAATTCCGATGCCCGGCGCATCAGCTCGGCGGCGCGTTCGAAATCGCCCTGCGAGAAGCGGGCGCGGGCATAAAAATAGGTGGCCTCGAACAGATTCGGGTTGAGAGCGATTGCCGTTTCGAATTCGGTGCAGGCTTCATCGGTTCGATCGGCGAGCGACAGGGCAAGCCCGCGCGAGGCATGAGCTTCGGCCAATCCGCTTTCCAGTTCCAGCGCCTTGGCGCTGGTCGCAAGGATGCTCTCGACCGGGATCTCCATGTTGTAATGGAGGAACAGGAAGGAATCGCAATCGGCGATGCCGGCATAGGCGCGGGCATAAAGCGGATCAAGCTCAATGGCACGCGCGAACATGCGCTTGGCCAGCTGGTAGAAGGATTTCGAATGCCGATGCAGGAACAACCGGCCGCGCAGATAATAAGTATAGGCCTCGACATTCTCGGTCGGCACTTGCCCCACCAATTTGGTTTCGGCAGGCAGCAGCTTGACCTTCAGCTGCTCGACGATGGTGCGCGTGATGTCGTCCTGGATGGCAAAGATGTCGGTGAGATCCCGGTCATAGCGGTCGGCCCAGATATGGCCGCCATCCATGCCGTTGATCAGCTGCGCGGTGATGCGCACCCGCGATCCGGCCTTCCGCACGCTGCCTTCCAGCACGAAATGGACGCCGAGCTCCTGGGCGATCTGCGTCACCTTCACCGGCTTTCCCTTGAAGGTGAAGACCGAATTGCGCGCGACCACGAACAGCCCCGAGACCTTCGAAAGATCGGTGATGATGTCCTCGGTGATGCCGTCGGCAAAGTATTCTTGCTCGGCGTCGCCGCTCATATTGTTGAACGGCAGCACGGCCACCGATGGCTTCTCCGACATGGCGGCGGCTTTCGGCTCCGGGACCGCCACGCGTGCGGATGGGTCGGCTGCCTCGATCGGCACCATATAGACGCGCACAGGCCGTTCGATGTTCTTTACCGAATGTTCGCCGAAATCCTCGAAGGCCACGGGCAATTTGCTGCCGACATGCTCCTGCACCGTGCCCGAAACAGCGATGCCGCCGGGATGGGCCAGGGTCTGCAGGCGTGCCGCGACATTGACGCCGTCGCCATAGATGTCGTCATCCTCGACGATGACATCGCCGACATTGATGCCGATGCGGAACTGCACACGGTCATCCTTGGGCAGATGCGTCTCGGCATCGACCATCGCGCGCTGGATTTCGATGGCGCAACGCACGGCATCGACGACACTGCCGAACTCGACCAGGGCGCCGTCGCCCATCAGCTTCACGACGCGCCCACTATGCGATTGGATACGCGGATCGATGAGCTCATGGCGCAGCGCCTTGAGGCGCGTCACGGTCAGCGCCTCATCGCGCTCCATCAAGCGGGAATAGCCGACGACATCGGCAGAGAGGATCGCAGTCAATCTCCGCTGAACAGCATTCGCCATATTGTCTTGCCGCCAAGTTCCGGACCGTCGCCTAGGCGCGAACAGCACTTACCGATGGTAGCATCCCGCGACGGATGAGAGTCCACCATCGTCACCGGAAACTACCAAGTTAGGACTTGGATCCTCGGCTGGCAAGGCGACTGTTCGGCAGGGGCGAAAGCGGCAGGCGAAAGCCGCCGAGCGGGATCAGCACACCGTATAGAAAGGGAATGCCTTCTTCTTTGGCGCGGGCGCCACGGATGCGGCGGGCTTATTCCAATTCGCGGCAAACGCCAGGAAGCGCCGGGTCTGGCGGGCGGCACTCTCGGCATAGGTCGCGCTCAAGGTCCGGTCCCAGAATTTCGCGAGCAATCCGCGGATCTCGACTGTCGAGCGCACCAGCGTGCCTTTGGTCGTCGGAATGAAGGAATGCTCCGTGCGCATCTGTGCCAGCGGCAGGTAGGCCACATCGATGAAGCGGTAGGGTTCGACCATGGTCTCGACCTTGAGCTTCACCGCTTGGCGGCCACGCGGAACCAGTGCGAATTCGGATCCCTCATTGGCCGGGCCTTCCAGGATGATCGCTTCGATGCCGTCATCCCATTGCGGCCAGCTCGCGACATCGGTGAAAGCCCGATAGAGCTGTTCCGGCGGCAGGTTTGTCACAGTTTCGTAAGAATAGCGGCGCATGGGAATCCTCCTCCTGATCTGGAGGAGGATCCTACCCATGGCGAGTGTCAGATTCTGTCAGCAGCGTGGCAGTGTAGACTCTTTTCGCGAAATCTACTGTGGGCGCGGGCCGGTACCGACACAGGTGGTCGGGTGATTGGCATCGAAGGAACATGACACGCCGAGGCCGTTATCCTTCTCGCAATTGACGATGCGGCCGCCATTGCCGGAGTTGCCACCATCGCTCACCGTGCCGCCGATATTCTGGCAATTGGAAATGAACTGTCCGGCATTGAGCTTGGGTTTGGTCACATTCACCATCGGCCCGATGTTCTCAGCGAAGGCGAGCTGCGGCCCGAAAGCGGCGATGGCGAAGATGGCAAGCGAGAAACTGGTTTTGCGAAATTTGGTGGTCATGGCACTTCTCCGAAGATACCGACCCCGCCAGGTCTTGACCCCATCGGTCAAAGCCCGGGATCGCGTGTCGCCTAGAAGCATGGGATCGCCCAATGCCAAGCACCAGTGATGCGGATCACGCAAGGCGATCCACATCATCCGGCTCACGGTTTCGTGTGACGCTTCAGCGTGCAACCAGCGGCAA
The DNA here is from genome assembly GCA_016183985.1 of Pseudomonadota bacterium. Lineage (GTDB taxonomy): Bacteria > Pseudomonadota > Alphaproteobacteria > Dongiales > Dongiaceae > Dongia. The sequence continues at coordinate 118,081 of JACPDN010000004.1, forward strand.
ATTGATCTCGGTCAGCCATTCCTCGGGAGGCAATTCGCGCGGATTATTGAGGTATTCTTCGAAAACAGGCCGATCCGCCGGCACCTCGCCGCTGCCCGGCAGCCATTGGCCGAAGAGCCAGGCATAGGCGTGATGGAGCTCGGCATAGGGCCCCTTGTGCCGCAGCACCGCATGCCGCCCGCCGGCAAGATCGATGAGGCGTGGGCCATCCGCATCATCAGGTGGTGTCACACCTGGCGCCACGCTGATGCAGGCATCCGAGCGCCATTCGGCCGGCGGCGCGCTCGCCGTGTCGCTGTAATAGATGCCGATGCCGCGCGTCGCCGGCCCCATCAGCCCACGGGGGCCCGCCCAGGCGAACAGGCGTTCGAAGACGGAACCGATCTCCAGGTAATGGCCCTGGTGGCGGAAGGCCGCGAGGCGCACGGGTTGGCATTCGCGGATGGTGACGTTGAACATGGCATGCTCCGGGGTGACGTTGCGGGATGCCGGAGGTGCCTCCGAATAATCCATCACCAGGAAGCCGCGTTGCCGATAGGTGGCGGGCGGCGTGCCATAAGCCGATTGAAAGGCACGGGTGAAAGCAGCGACGCTGCCATAACCCGCGGCCCGCGCGATCAGGCGCACCGGCGTCTCCGATCCGATGAGGCTCCCCGCCGCGCGGTGCAGGCGCAGGCGCCTCAGACTCTCCGCCGCCGTCTCGCCGGTCATGCCGGCATAGATGCGGTGGAAATGATAGGGCGACAGATGCGCCACCTCGGCGAGGCTGGCAAGATCGAGATCCGCATCCAGATGCTCACCCATATATCGGATGACCCGCTGGATGCGGCGGCTGTAGTCAAGGCTGGTGTTGGGTTTCATGATGAACCTCCGACGCGGCCGAGACTGCCTGAAGGTGATTTGATCGCGCTTGCGAAGTTTGGGATCTCGCCAATCACCAATCGATCGGCACGCCGCGCTGTTTCCAGGCGCTGTCCTCGGTATGGGCGAGGATACCGATGATGGCAGGGGCGCCAGCATCACGCCCCTTGCCATCGAGGCGCAGGGTATAGGTGGTGTGGAAGTCGACGATATGGCCGCCCTGTCTGTTGATGAGCGCCCAGTCGATATGCGCTTGGCCGAAGGTCGGCGACAGCCTCTGGAAGTCGAACCTTGCAATCTCCGCCCGGGCGAAATCGACCTTGTCATAGAAGGCGACGAAACCCATCATATCGGCCAGCATTTCTGTGCGGTCGCGAAAGACATAGCCAGTATCCTCGGAGAGGATCTGCACCGGAAAGGCATAATGATCACAAATCCCCGCCGCATCCTGCGCGGTAAAGGCGCGGGCATAGCCGTCGAAGAAGCTGCGAATATCGGATGCGGTCATGGCGTCTTTCTGGTGTTGATGATCTGAGGACAGTCTAGCAAGACGGGCATACACCAAGAAAGGCCGATCTTCCGGGACCGACGCCATACAAACCATCGCCATTGCCGAATTGACGGTGCCGGCCAATCGGGCGATGCTCGACAACGGGTGTTGCCGTCGCTTCTACCGCCAACCGTCACGCCTATTCGCGCGAGTTGTCATCCATGTTCCAGCCTGACGATCGATCGCTGATCGCGACATGCGCCCTGGCCATCCTGTTGCTCCTTGGGGCAGGGGGCGCCCCACGCGCCGCCGAACCGATGCGCTTTGTGCTGAACGAGGCACAGGCGGCACCCTTGGTTCTTTTTGAAGGCGGCAAGCCGGTCGGCGGGATCGTCTATGATATCGGGAAGGCATTGGGAGAAACGCTCGGCATCCCGGTTCAGTTCGTCGTCTTGCCAAGGAAGCGCATCGACGCCGCCGCGATCGCGGGCGATATCGACCTGCGTTGCTACATCAACCCGGCATGGACGCAATTCGCCGACCAGTTCGTCTGGAGTGATGTCCTGTTCGCCGTCTCGGATGTGCTGGTTGGCGGCGAACAGGTGCCGGAACCAAAGGCGCTAATGGAATTGCCCAACAAGGCGCGGATCACAACCGTTCTCGGTTATGTCTATCCAACGCTGGAGCCGCTCTTCGAATCCGGCCGCGCGATCCGCGACGACGCGGCCGACCAGGAAAAGGTTCTGCTGATGGTTTCCGGCGGCAGGAATCCATATGCGGTGTCGAATTCGCTCGGGCTCGCCTGGTACCTGCGCATCACCCCACGCCATTCCCTCGCCCCCTGGCGCCTGGAACTGTCGCGCTATGACGTCCATTGCGCCGTGCCTAAGCAAGGCGCCATTCCCGCCGCCATGATCAATGACGCGCTGGACAAGCTCAAGAACGATGGCGAGATCGAAAAAATCCTCGCGCGCTATCGCTAACGCCGCTGCAGAATGCGGATCGACAGCCAGATGCCGAGGATGGAGAGGGCAAAGCCGCCCAGCTCGATCGCGCTGGGAATTCGGCCCTCGGCGAGGAAGACGTAGAACACGCCGAACACGGTTTCGAACACAATGAGCTGACCGGCCAATGTCACCGGCAGCCTGGTCGAGGCGAGGTTGAAGAGCGCCGCAGCCACCCAGGAGGCGCCGAGGCCCAGCACGGTGCTCCAGAACGCCACGGCGAAAACCTCACCGGTCGCAAAGAGACGCGGGATCGATTGAGCACCTCCGCCGAAAATGAAGTGCAGTGGAAAAAGCGCCAGGGTGAGCCCCAAGGTCGCAACGCCGATGGCGCTGGCCCACGCGCTGGCGCTGACATCGCGTCTGCGCTTGAGGAAGGCGGCGTTGGCGACGGCGTACCAGGTCCACATGATGACCGGAGCCACCAAGCAGAAGATTCCAGGTAGCGAGGCGCGGGCACTACCGGCATCCGTGCCGCGCGTCAGATTGACCAGCATCAGCCCGACGAAAATGATAAGGAGCGGCCGGGCCAGCTTGCTCCATGGCAAGGCGCCTTCGCGCCAATTGCCGGCCAGCGCCACGGTGACGGGCAGGAGGCCGATGATCGGCACGGCCAGTCCCGCACCAGCCAGGCGAATACCCAGCACCAGCAGCGCGTAATAGAGCAGGTTGCCGAAGAAGGCGAAGGCAGCGGCCAGCAGCCAATCGGCCGCCGACAGGCGGACGCTTCCGAAACGCCAGAGCAGAAACAGCGAGCAGATGCCATAAGCGAAATAGCGCCCGAAGGTGATGTCGAGCGACGACGCCCCCGGCACCATCAGCGGCACGATGAAAGCCAGCGCCCAGAGCGCCGTGGTGGCGATCATTGCGGCGAGCGGTGCCGGTGCCACCCTGATGGCATGCGCGTTATCGGTCATGGCCCCATCCAGCGGGTAATATCGATCCACGCCATGGTAAAGGCATATGCCTTGATTTTCTACCGCTGGTACGCCACAAAGACGCCCCTTTTTCATGTCGAGGCGGGAAGGCATGGAGCAGACATCCGAAGAGCAAGAACCGCGGGAGGCACGGCCGCCGCGTAGATCCTGGCTGATCGATATCAGCCCCTTGCGGGGATCGGCGCCGTTTCACCGGCTGTGGTGGGGACAGCTGCTGTCCGGTATCGGCTCGTCGATGACGGCGGTCGTCGTCTCGGTCCAGGTCTATCAACTGACCGGCTCCTCACTCGCCGTCGGCATGGTGGGGCTTGCGGCCTTGGTACCGCTGCTTGCTGTGGGTTTGACGGCCGGAATCATGGTCGACAGTAGCGACCGGCGACACCTCGCCTTTCTCACCAGCCTGATACTGGTCGCGATCTCCCTGGGCTTCGCGGCCCAGGTTGCGCTGGCGCCAGCGGAACTGTGGTTGCTTTACGCGTTCGTCGTCGTGCAGAACGCGGTCTTCGCGCTGGAGAGTCCCACTCTGCGCGCGATCGTGCCGGCGCTGGTCGCGACGGATAAGTTCGCTGCGGCAGCGGCGCTGTCGATGTTCTCGTTCCAGATCAGCATCCTTCTGGGGCCGATCCTCGCCGGCCTGGTGATCGACGGGCTCGGCATCATGGCCGCCTATCTCATCGATGCCGCGACCTTCATCATCGCTGCCTATGCCGCCTGGCGCTTGCCGCCTTTGCCGGCGGCGACCGACGGGGCGCAGCCAAGCCTTGCCGGATTCGTCGAGGGCATCCGGTTCCTCAAATCGAAAAACCTGCTTTTCATGCCGTTGCTGCTTGATATCAACGGCATGTTGTTCGGCATGCCGCGTGCGCTTTTTCCGGCACTCGCGGCGATGCATTTCGCGGGCACCGCCGGATCGGTGGGACTTCTCTATGCAGCGCCGGCCATGGGCGGCATCATCGGCGCTTTTTTCTCAGGCCCGCTGACAAGATCGCGCCGGCATGGACTGGCGTTGCTCATTGCCACGACCATCTGGGGCCTCAGCAGCGCGACCTTCGCGGTCAGCGATGTCTTGTGGATCGGTATTCTATTTTTGGCGATAGCGGGTGCTGCGGATATGGCGACCGGCGTTTTCCGCGCCACCATTCTGCAGACGCAGGCACCGGGTGCCTTGATGGGACGCATCAGCGCCGCGGCCTTCGTGGTCGGTGTCGGTGGGCCGTGGTTGGGCGATATCGAATCCGGCATCGCCGCGGAACTGACGACACCTGTCTTTGCTGCCGTCGCAGGCGGCATCGCCTGCGTCATCGGCGTCATCCTGCTCCATCTCTGGCGTCCGGAATTCGCACGCTACCGCGCGCCGTTGAATTAGACGTCATTCCGTATCGATCGGATCACCCAGGGAATCACTGGGCACGGCTTGCGGGATCAGGCTGCGCTGCGTGCAAGGGTCGACGCTGAGCAGAGCTTCGCGGATGAGGTTGGCGAGATCGTCGCTTTGGCGTTCGGGATGTTCCTTGATCCAGGCGACGACGCCGTCCGTCACGCGCATGTCGTCGGTGTTCGCCCGCGCGCAGGCGGGGTCGGTGCTGGTCTCGTCGGTCATCATCACGCGCACGGCGCCGATCATGGCGATGCAGGCGGCGTGATCGTCCGGCACCGTGGACAGACAGGTGGCGCCGGTATAGGCGAAGGCGGGCAGGGCGGAGAGGAATAGCAGCAATGCTGCAAGAGGCAGCCGCATCGTCAACGCCGCGCCGCCGCCAGCCACAGGCCGCCGCCGATGAGGCAGGCGCCGCTCGCTTTGGTGAGAATGCGCAGACGCCGCTTCGAGAGGGCGCGCCCCAATGTGCCGGCAAGGAGCGCATAAGTGCCATCGCTCATCGCCGCAACGATCATGGAAGTGACGCCCATCAGCGCGATCTGCGGGCCATAGGGGCGGGCAGGGTCGATGAATTGCGGGAAGAACGCGCCGAAGAAGAGCAGCATCTTCGGATTGCTGAGGGCTACGAGCGCTCCCTGCAACAGGAACCCGCCGCGCGGACCTTTTACGGCCGCGCCAGTGTCGCCGCCGAGCAAATCGAATCCAGGCGCCGTCCACATTTTCCACCCCAGATAGATGAGATAGGCAGCCCCCGCATAGCGCAGCAGGTCGAACCATTCGCCAATCATCGCGATGACCGAGGTGAGGCCGATGCCCGCGACCGCAATCATGATGGCAAGCCCTGCCTGGGTGCCCGCGACGTTCTTCAAGCCGGCACCGGTGCCATGGCGCAAAGCATTGGCGACGATGAGCGTGGCCGTGGGTCCGGGGATGACCGCCATGACGGCGCAGGTGATGACGAAGGCGGTGTAGAGGTTGAGGGACATGGAGCACTGGTCCTGATGGTGGAGGTTGGATTGTGCGCTATCATCATCACGATTGTCATCCCCCGGCTTGGCCGGGGGATCCACGAATTGCTGCCTTCGCGTGGCTGGTAAACTCGTGGATGCCCCGCCTTCGCGGGGCATGACAAGTTTTAAAAACTGCGACCCAGTTCCTCCGCCCGCGCCAGTAGATCGGCGCGGTGCTCGGCGCTTTGCATCACGTCGTAGAAGAATTCGAGGCGCGCGTCGGGGATGCCGCAATAGTGCATGATGCCGGTGACGAGTTGCACGCGCATGGCATCGTCGTAGCGGCGCTTCAGATAGCCGGCTTCGTCGCCGGAAGCGGTGCCGATGAGGAGCGCCTTGCTATGCGGCAGCTTGCTGTCGCCATAGGCCCAGCCATTGTTCCAGACGCGGTCGATCCAGCCCTTGGTCGTCGCCGGAAAGGACCACCACCAGATGGGGAAGATGAAAGCGAGCGCATCGTTGCCCGCGACGCGTTCCTGTTCCTGGAGGACTACGTCGCTATAGCGCTTGCGCCCGTCATCCCAATCCGGTTCGTCGGCCACGGGGAGGCGCGGATCAAATTCTTCCGCGCGGAGATCGGCGATTTCCGCCACATGGCCCGCGGCCTTGAGGCCCGCGGTGAAACGATCGAGCACGGCGCCGCAAAAGGAGTCCCGTCGCGGGTGATCGAAGACGACGAGAACCTTCATCGGGCGGCGCCCCTTTCAAGCATCAGGCGCTTTAAGCCCGCAGCCTTTGAGGATGATATGGGTGATCTGCTTGGCGGCGAGCTGGTAGTCGCTCTCGATCAACTCACGCCTGCCCAGCACCGCGGCGATCTGGATCGAGAAATCGGCATAGGTCTGTGTCGTCGACCAGATCATGAAGAAGAGGTGCTTGGGGTCGATCTGGTCGATCTTTCCGCGCCCGATCCATTCTTCGATGATCGCCGATTTGCGCTCGACCCAGTCTTTCAAATCCTGGCGCATGAAGCGGTCGAAGCGGGGGGCGCCGTGCAACACTTCATTGGCAAAGACGCGCGACGCGATCGGCCGGTCGCGGGCGAGATCGATCTTCTGCCCGATGTAATGCGCCAGCGCCGTCGCCGGATCGGCATCGGGCTGAATCTCCTGCGCGGTATTGAGCCACAGCTCGATGATGTCGCGCAGCACGAATTGATAGAGGTCGTTCTTGGTCTTGAAATAGTAGTGCAGGTTCGCCTTCGGCAAGCCGGCGCGTTTTGCAATGAGGCTGGTCGAGGCGCCTTCGAAGCCCATCTCGGCAAAGACCTCCTCTGCGGCCTTGCGAATGCTCGCTTCGATGCGCGCGCGGCTGCGCGCCCGCACGCCGAGGCTGCTGTCATCTGCGTCGGTCTGGGGTCCATCGATCTCAGGCTGGTCGCCACCCACGCCGCTCATTTCACATTCCCCCGGTAACTTCCCCTCACGCCACAGTAAAACCGGAATGGGGCCGACGCTCAACCGGATTGTTTGACCGGAGGGTTAAAGGATCGGTCAGGAATTGGGAGAAGCTGAGGGATTTCAGGAAGATAGCTTGCGGAGAATGATCAGTGGCACAGCCCACCCCGGCCCTCTCCTGCAGGGGGGCGAGTGGGGGGCTGTGACGGGTGCCGATTAGAGAACCCCCAGCACTTCATAGCAGGCACCCATGGTGTGGTAGTCGACTTTGCCGGCGGGGCTTTTCTCGTCGGAGTATTTCTTGTTGTCGTGGGTGAGGATGCGGTACCAGGCGCCGTGTTCGTGGTCGACGAAATGGCGCCAGGCATAATCCCAGATGCGGTCGTATTGCTCCCAATAGCGCGCATCGCCGGTACGCTGGGCGAGGCACGCTGCGGCGGCGAAGCTCTCGGCCTGGACCCAGAAATATTTGTCGGCATCGCAGATCTCATCCTCCGGCCCAAAGCCATAGAAGATGCCGCCGTTTTGCTTGTCCCAGGCCTTGGCGAGCGCCAGGTCGAATAGTTCCTTGGCCCGGGGTGCCAGCCAGTCGAGCTTGCGGTGCCGCTCGAGGATGAGGAGGAGCTTGGCCCATTCGGTGAGGTGCCCCGGCTGATAACCCCAGGGGCGAAAGATGTTGGTCTTGTCTTGGCGGTTGTATTCCCAATCGACCGACCAATCCGAGTAGTAATGCTCCCACATCATGCCGCCGGCGCGTGCTGCCTGCCGGCGCGTGATGTTGTGGGCGAGAAGCTCGGCACGGTCGAGATAGCGCGTTTCCTTCGTCGCTTCATAGGCCGCCAGCATCGCCTCGCAGGCATGCATGTTGGCGTTCTGTCCGCGATAGGGATAGGTCATCGACCAATCGGGCGTCGCCTCATCGGCGTAGAGGCCATGCTGGGGCTCGAAGAAGCGTTTCTCCATCAGGTCATAGGTCTGGGCGAGTGGTGCCCGGGCTTCTTCGATACCGGCCATCAGTGCATGCGAATAAGCGAGCAGCACGAAGGCCAGGCCATAGCAATGATTGGTGCCGTCCAGCAGCGCGCGCTTGCCTTCGTCCCATGTGACGACCCAGGCATAACCGCCGGTCGCAGGATCGAGATGGCCCTGTTCGAGGAAGGCCATGGCGTGACGCAGCGGCGCTTCATAGGCCGCATGGCCGAAATGCCGGCAGGCCATGGCGTAATTGAAGACGAGGCGCGTCGAGCTCACCAGATGCCGCGTGGTCGCGTCATAGACCGTGCCATCATCCTTGAGGAAATGATAGAAGCCGCCTGATGGGTCGATGCTGCGCGGGTGATAGAAGGTCAGCGTCTTCCGGATGTGGTCGATGAGGAACTGGCGATCTCGGAAATTGGGCACTGGAAACCTCATTCAGGCAGATACACGTTGTGTCGCGACAGTGCTGTCGCGGATGACGAGCTCGACGGGGAGCGTGCGGTTGCCGCCGCCATGCAGCACCAGATCGACGCCGGCACGGCCCAGTTCTTCCTTGTCGACGCGCAAGGTGGTGAGTGGCGGATGGGCGAGTGCCGCCTGCGCGATGTCATCGAAGCCGACTACGGCGATGTCGCGCGGCATGGAAAGGCCGGCATCGATGATGGCGCGCATGGCATTCAAGGCCGCGCTGTCATTGAAGGCGAAGACGGCATCGGGCGGCCGGTCGAGGGATAGCAGCTGCTGCATGGCGATATAGGCCCCGGGTTCGACATCCATGCCGGGCGGTGTCATCGCCTCGAGATGCGGATCGGCGAGGATGCCGGAATCAAACAGCGCCTGCCTGTGGCCGCGGAAGCGTTCGCGGATCGAGTAATGTGCGAGCGATCCGGAGAGGAAGGCGATGCGCTTGCGGCCCTGCCGGATGAGATGCTGGGTCGCGAGATAGCCGCCGCTCTGATTGTCCGGATTGACCGAGAGCAAGCCGTCGGCCAAGTGATCGATCAGCGCCACCGGCTTGCCCGTCTCGCGAAAGACGTTGAGGAGTTCGGGTTCGAAGAAGCCGGCGCAGAGCAACGCATCGGGGTCATGGAGGCGCAACTGGTCGGCGACCGGGTCCGTGGGGCCGACCGAGAGGAAGGAGGGCACGATGCCCTCGATCCGGCAGGCTTCCTCAACGCCATGCAACACGGCCGAGAAGAAAGGTGTGTTGGCCAGCGTGTTGTGCTGCCGGTGAAGCAAGAAAGCGAGCTTGCGCAACTTGCGGCGCTGGAGCTTGCCGGAATCGTAGCCCAATCGTTCGGCAACCGCGCGCACATGGCGGCGCGTCTCTTCGGCGAGGCCAGGCTGGTTTTTCAAGGCACGCGAGACGGTGCCGATGGAGACGCCGGCCTCGCGGGCGATGTCGCGCACGGTCACCGTCATCGTGCCGCCAATCGATAGTCGATGCGGGTCGGCTGGTCCCCGGCGAGTTTGAGGCCGGTGCGTTTCGCGAGCGGGTGGCCCTGCGGCGGGACGGCGACACGGCCGAGATCGAAGGCGCCGTTCACCGGTTCGATCCCGAGCGCATAGTTGCGGTTGTTCCAGGGGAACGCGGAACGGCCGGCATTGCTGACCCAGAGCATGACATCGGGCAATTGACTTCCGTCCCAGGACAAAACGACCTCCACATTCTCCGCTTCGTAATAAAGCGAAAAGGGCGGCGCGCAAGCCTCCAGCTGCAACAGCTCCTCGGTCCGGAACGGCAGCGGCAGGCGGGTGAAATCGAGGATACCGGTGGTGGCCGGCAGGGCGCGGAGATCGCGGGCCGTGCCGCTGGGGCTGAGGCGCGAAACGCCGGGCTCGGTCGGGACCGGATAGGCGATGGCGCGGGCAAAGGGACCGGGCCGTAGCTCAACGCCTTCAGGCGGCACGCGGAAGATGGGGTGGAGGGCGACCGGCACCGTTGCATCGGTGCGCGCCCAGATGGTGAGGGAGATGTCGAGGGCGGGCGCATCCGGATCGGCGCGGATCTCACGCTCGAGGCGGCGGATGGGCGAGGCGGCGGGATAGTCGATGCCGATGCGGATATGCCGCGCGCCGGCATCGAGCAGGGACCAAGGCTGGTTGCTGCTATAGCCGTGTTCCCAATCGTCGCCGGAATCGCGTTGCTGCCATTTATTCTCGTCATCCCCGGGCTTGTCCCGGGCATTCAGTCTCTCAACTGCACCCGTGGATCCCCGGGACAAGCCCGGGGATGACGAATCTAGATGGGCTTTATCCAGCCCCTCCGGGAAATCGGTGCGGCCGAAAGGTACGCAAGGGAATTCTCCCGTGAGATCGCGCAGGAGCGGCGGCAGATCGCGTGTCGCCGGATCGCCCTGCCAGGGGGCCAGATACATCGGCTGCAGGGAGCGGCCGTCGCTCAAACGGAAGGTGACGGGGCCGAGCAGGCCGCCTTGGGCGGAGAGCTCCGCCGCGCCATGCGCCCAGTCGAGCCGCCAACTGCTCATACGTGTGCAGCGCTCTTGGTGGCGGCGTATTCGTCGCCGACCATCAGGCGCACCACTTCGTCGCCATCGGTTTCCTTCACCAGGCGCTCACCCGCCAATTCGCCACGGCGCAAGACCATGATGCGGTCGGCGACACCGAAGATGTCGTGGAGGTTGTGCGAGATGAGGATGACGGCGACACCTTCCGCTTTGAGGCCCTGGATGAGCTCCATCACCTTGCGCTGTTCGGGGACGCCAAGCGCCGCCGTGGGCTCGTCCATGATGAGGACGCGCGCGTCCCAATAGATGGCGCGGCCGATGGCGATCGCCTGGCGCTGGCCGCCGGAAAGCGTCCTCACCGGGCCGGTCAGTTTCTTGTCCGGGATCACGATGTCGAGCCGGTCCAGCACTTGGCGCGCGACTTTCCGCATATGGGCACGGTCGATGACATTGACCCCGAAGCGGCGATGCATCGGCTCACGACCGAGGAAGATGTTGGAGCCGACATCGAGATTATCGGCCAAGGCGAGATCCTGGTAGATGGTCTCGATGCCCTTGGTGCGGGCATCCTGCGGCTCGCGCATTTCCAGCGGCTGGCCTTCGAAGAACAGCTCGCCTTCATGCGGGTGATAGACGCCGGAGATCACCTTGATGAGGGTCGATTTGCCGGCGCCGTTATCGCCGGCCAGGGCCAGTACCTCGCCGGGGGCAACGCGGAGCGAGACCTTCTTCAGGGCCTCGACGCCGCCGAAGCGGATCGAGACGTTGCGAGCTTCAAGAATGGGGCGGGCTTCCAGAACGGGTGTCGTCATCACGCACCCCTCAGCAGCCGGTCTTTGTATTGGTCGATGAGGACCGAGAGGATGATGACGACGCCCACCGCGATGAACTGCCAGAAGGCGTCGATATCGATGAAGATGAGGCCGAATTGGATGACGGCGATGATGAGTGCGCCGATGAGGGTGCCGACCACATTGCCGGTGCCGCCGAAAAGCGAGGCGCCGCCGATGACGACGGCGGCGATGGAATCGAGCAGCATCGATTCACCGGCATTGGCGGCACCTGCCGCATAGCGCGCGGTATAGACGATGCCACCGATGCCGGCGAAAGCGGCCGAGAGGATGTAGATCTTGATGAGATGGCGCTTCACATCGATGCCGGCGCGCGCCGCCGATTGCAGATTGCCGCCGATTGCATAGGTGTATTGGCCGAATTTCGTCTGCGACAGCACGAAATGAAGAACGAGCAGGAGAAGGCCGGTGACGATGATCGGCATCCAGCCGGTACCAAGCCATTCGAGCAGTGGATTGTCGATCGAGATGGTCATGCCGGAACCGGCCGAGAGGAAACCGGCACCGCGTGCGACACCATACATGCCAAGCGTGCCGATGAAGGCGGGGACGCCGAGGCGGGCGACCAGCGTGCCGGAGATCCAGCCGGAGATCGCGCAGACGAGCAACGTGACGACGATGCCGATGAACAGCGCTATTTCGGTATTGCCGCTGATGAGCGTGATTTGCGCGACGACGACGGCGGCAAGACCCATCACGAAGCCGACCGAGAGGTCGATGCCGCTGGTGATGATGACGAAGGTCTGACCCAGCGCGAGGAGCAATGGGGCCGAGGCCGCCAGCAGAATGGCCTGGATGTTGTAGCTGCTGAAGAGGAAGGTGCGCCCCACCTCGATCTGCGCCCAGGCCTCGAAGAAGACGATGAGGGCGAGGAGAAAGAGCCAGGGCCACAGCTTGGTCAGCAGCGTCAGGCGGCCGAGTTTGTCATCGACGGTGTGGTCTGTCACGGGGCGGTCCTTATGCGGCACTCCACTGCGTCATCCCCAGTGTATGCCGTCATCCCCGGGCGAAGACCCGGGGATCCACTGATTGCCTTGAGAGAGTGGATGTCCGGGTCAAGCCCGGGCATGACGTTGTTTGTTTCCGGGGACGACGTAAGAGGGAGTTGTCAGTTCGAATAGATGTACTGGCGGACGTCTTCCTGGTCGATGTTCGACTTGTCCATGACGACGAAGCCGGTGCCTTGCCAGGTGGGGATGGTCTTGCCCTTGATGAGGTCGGCGGCGAATTTGACGCCGACATAGCCCATCTCGGCCGGCTTCTGGGCGATGGCGACATCGACCAGGCCGGATTTGATGCTGGCATCGATGCCGGGGACGGCGTCGAACACGACGACCTTCACTTCACCCGTCTTGCCGGCCTTCTTGACGCCTTCCGAGGCACCCATGCCGGAGAAGGTGTTGGCCCCGAAGATGCCATCGAGGTTGGGCTCGCGCGCCAGCACCGCCGCCACATGGGCCGCGGCCTTGTTGGCGTCATCCTCGTTGTATTGGGTCTTGAGGATCTTGACGTTCGGGTACTTCTTCATTTCCTCCTCGAAACCCTGCATGCGCTGGTCGGTCGAGGAAATGCCCGGCTTGTTGTTCTCGCAATAGACCGCACCCTTCTCGCCGATCGCCTTGGCAAGGGCGCGGGCCGCGATGCGGCCGCCTTCGGTGTTGTCGGAGGCGACGTAAGAGAGCGGGAAATCGGCCTTGCCGGAACCGGTCTGGTATTTCCCCTCACCGATATAGGTGTCGACGGTGATGACCTTGATGCCGGCATCGACCGCTTCCTTCAGCGGCTGGATGAGCTGGTCCTTGTCGACCGGCGAGATGAGCAGCACGTCCGGCTTCTTGGCGATGACGGCTTTCAAAATCGGCACCTGCTCGGTGACGTTCCATGCCTTGGGGATCTGGAACATCAGCTCGATGCCTTCCTCCTCGGCGGCCTTATCGGCGCCGCGCTTCATGGTGAAGTAGAAGGGATCAACGACGCCAGGCAGCAGCGCCACGACCGGTTTCCCGGCGGCGCGGGCGATTTGGAACGGCAGGGTGCCAAAGGCAGCGGCAGCTGACAGGCCGGCAGCGCTATGCAGCAGGCGACGACGGGTAAACATCATGCATTCTCCCCATGTTTATTAAACAGGAACAGTCCCAGATAGGTCGCTCTTAGAGGCAACCATGCGTGAATACTGGGATGCTCCAGTCACAAACGTCAATCGGAGAGAATAAACGGAAAGCAGTTTAGTAATCTGGCTAAACAGATCTTAAAAATCGCGTCCCTTCTGGGCGGCATGCGCGATCTCGGCGCGGCTGATGCCGATGTCGCGCAACTGGTGGTCGGACATGCGTGTGAAGGTCGTCGTCGCGCGCTGGCGGTCGCTGATGCGGGCCATGATTGCGCCGATCCAGGTGACGAAGGCGCGGGCGCGGGCGGCGCGATTGCGGCGGGTGATCTGATAAGTCGTCGACATGGGGAACTCCGTTCAAAGCGTGATGACACGGAGATAGGCCTGAACTGCCGCGGCTGCTGTGAGGGCCTTCACAGCTTGGTTGAACCCGATAAATCTTTCCAATCGGTCAAGAATAATTGACCATGCGGACAGAATGTGTTTCCATGACTGCAACAGGTAGCCAGATCGCCACCGATATCAAAGAGTGCGCCCCATTCTAACGGAGGCGCCGGGGCGGTCCGGTATTGAGTGTCTTTTTTTTGACGTCAACCGGGAGAACCGCCCATGAGCGCGTATTCCGCACCCGATATCCGTTCCGGCCGTTTGGAGGCCGCGGAGCTCGCTGCGAATTTCAACGATGTGAAGCCGCCGCTCGACCACAAGCGCGCGCTGGTGGAAAGCAATCGCTGCTTCTATTGCTATGACGCGCCCTGTATCGAGGCGTGTCCCACATCGATCGACATCCCGAGCTTCATCCGCTCGATCGCGGTCGGCGATCCGATCGGCTCGGCGGAGACGATCCTCGAAGCCAATATCATGGGCGGCATGTGCTCCCGCGTCTGCCCGGTCGAGATCCTCTGCGAGGATTCCTGTGTCAGGAATCATTCGGAAGACAAGCCGGTGCAGATCGGCGCCTTGCAACGCTATGCGACCGATGCGCTGGTGGCGGCGGGGAAACAGCCCTTTGCACGAGCACCCTTGAGCGGGAAAAAGGTGGCGGTGGTGGGCGGTGGTCCGGCGGGTCTCTCCGCCGCGCATCGCCTCTCTCGCCTTGGCCATGACGTCACGGTCTATGAAGCGCGCGAGAAATTGGGCGGCCTCAACGAATACGGCATCGCCGCCTATAAGACGGTGCATGATTTCGCGCAAACCGAAGTGGCTTTCATCCTGGCGCTGGGCGGCATCCATGTCGAAACCGGCAAGGCCCTGGGGCGCGACATCACGCTGGAAGAATTGCGGAAAGCTCATGATGCCGTGTTCCTGGCCATGGGCCTTGGCGGTGTCAACGCGCTGGGCGCGGAAGGCGAAGACCTCAAAGGCGTCGAGGATGCAGTGGCCTATATCGCCAGGCTGCGCCAAGCCAAGAACAAGGGCGAGTTGCCGGTGGGGCGCAAGGTCGTCGTCATCGGTGGCGGCAATACCGCGATCGATATCGCGATCCAATCGAAGCGCCTCGGTGCCGAGGATGTGACACTGGTCTATCGCCGCGGTCCTACCAATATGAGCGCCACGCATCACGAGCAGGAATTCGCGCAGGTGAATGGCGTGAAGATCAAGCATTGGGCGCGGCCGGTGAAGCTCTATGGCCATCAGGGTGCCGTGCGCGAGATCGAGTTCGAATACACCCAGCTCGATGCGGCGGGAAAGCTGATGGGGACGGGCGAGAAATTCACCATCCTCTGCGACACGGTCTTCAAGGCGATCGGGCAGACGTTTGTGAAGGATCCGGTCAATGGCAAGGCGAAGGATGTTCTGGACCTCGCCGGCTCGAAGATCGCGGTCAATGAAGACTTCGCGACATCGATCAAAGGCGTCTTCGCCGGCGGCGATTGTGTCACGAGCGGCACGGATCTCACCGTGCAATCGGTGGCCGATGGCCGCGATGCGGCGATTGCCATCGACGCGTATCTGCGGGGCGAGTGACTCTCCATTTGTCATGGCCCGCGCAGGCGGGCCATCCACGAGTTTGCATTTGACTGAAGAAAGCGACTCGTGGATGCCCCGGCCAAGCCGGGGCATGACAAGAAAAATTAGGCGTAGAATTCCCTCGGGAGGGAAACATGGCTGACTTGCGTTCGAATTTCATCGGCATCAAATCGCCCAACCCGTTCTGGCTCGCCTCGGCACCGCCGACCGACAAGGAATACAATGTCGTGCGCGCCTTCCAGGCCGGCTGGGGCGGCGTCGTGTGGAAGACGCTGGGCGAAGATCCGCCCGTGGTGAATGTGAGTTCGCGTTACGGCGCCTTCCATATGGGCAACGACCGCATGGTGGGCTTCAACAATATCGAGCTCATTTCCGACCGGCCGCTCGACGTCAATCTGCAAGAGATCAAGCGGGTGAAGCGCGATTGGAAGGATCGCGCCGTCATCGTCTCGCTGATGGTGCCGTGCGAGGAAGACGCCTGGAAGCGCATCCTGAAGCGTGTCGAGGAAACGGAAGCCGACGGCATCGAATTGAATTTCGGCTGCCCGCACGGCATGTCGGAACGCGGCATGGGTGCGGCCGTGGGCCAGGTGCCGGAATATGTCGAAATGGTCGCACGCTGGTGCAAGCAGCACAGCCGCATGCCGGTCATCGTCAAGCTGACGCCCAATGTGACGGATGTCAGGAAGCCCGCCCAGGCGGCGAAGAAGGGCGGGGCGGATGCCGTCTCGCTCATCAACACCATCAACTCGATCTGCTCGGTCGATCTCGATGCCATGGCGCCGACACCGGTGGTCGACGGCAAGGGCACCCATGGCGGCTATTGCGGGCCGGCGGTGAAACCCATCGCGCTCAACATGGTGGCGGAGATCGCGCGCGATCCGGCGACGCATGGCCTGCCCATTTCGGCCATCGGCGGCATCGGTACTTGGCGGGACGCGGCGGAGTTCATGTCCATGTCGGCGGGAAATGTGCAGGTCTGCACCGCCGCCATGCATTACGGCTTTCGCATCGTTGAGGAGATGGCATCGGGCCTCGCCAATTGGATGGACGAGAAGGGCTATCGCACCATCGAGGATTTCCGGGGCAAGGCCGTGCCCAATGTCACCGACTGGCAGTACCTCAACATCAACTTCAAGACGATCGCCCATATCGATCAGGAGAAGTGCATCCAGTGCGGGCTCTGCTATGTCGCCTGCGAGGATACATCGCATCAGTCGATCAGTGCCAAGCGCGTGCCCGATGGAAAAGGTGGGGGCAAGCGCCGCTATGAGGTGATCGACGAGGAGTGCGTGGGCTGCAACCTCTGCTACCACGCCTGCCCGGTCCCGGGTGTCATCACCATGGTGCCGCAGAAGACCGACAAACCCTATCTCAACTGGACCCAGGATCCGCGCAACCCGATGCGCAAGACGGCGGCGGAGTAGGGCGTATTCGTTCCTCCCGTGACTAGAAAGCCGGCGATGTTTCGCCGGCTTTTTTTGTTTGGAGAAGGTATGTCTCTGATTTAGTCGATCCTAGACTGCCCGATCTTGCCGGGATTGCGCACAAGATGATCAGGCGTGAAAACGAATTGCGCGCCTAAACCACCGCAAGGATCAATGCGGAACTGGAGTGCCGGCGGAAGAGAAAGCGCCGGATCTGTTTGCGGGCGCCGAATGATCGGCGCCGCATTCATCGCTTGCTGGTCACATACGGCCTGGCAGCATTTGCCACTGCCTTTTCGATCCTATCAAGCGCGCGCCTAGCATCGGTTGCAGCATGTTCGGCCGCACCAACACGTACTGACTCCAACACGGCGGCGATCGCTAAAGCTGTCGTCTGTGCACTGATCTTGTTGATCATCTCGACAGCCTCAGAGATCTGCTTAGTCGAGCCCTCCAAAGCATCGACCTGTGCCTGTATGCCGGAATCAATCGATCCAATACTTTGGGTCATTTTTTTCGACACCCACTGGGCTAATACCTCCCCAATTCGGGTTTGCCATCCGGCGCCATCCTTTTTGAATGCGGCGACCACATCAGGATCCAGTCGAATTGTAACCGGCATCTTGGTGACTTCGGCATGGGGCCGGCCGCGTGCCTTTTTTGCCAGCGTCACCACACCCGGCACGATTTCGGCCGCTGGCCGAGCACGCGCAAAGTCGTCTGCGGTCCACTCGGGGCTGTCCACATCGTCCCAATCTTCCTGGCTAATGTGGGCGGGCTTTTTCATCTTAGGTGCCATTGTAAAGTTTCCTTTCACGGTCATTCGCCTTGCGAAGGCTGATCACCCGCACCGTGTCACCACGGAACGAGAACGCCAGCACATGCAGGCGGTTGCCAATCGGGGCCATCGCGGCATAGCGAATTTCGGCGTATTCCTTCCGGTCATCGAGCTTCACCAGCGCGAAAATCCAGTCGAAGTCATAAACGGCCGTGAAGTCCACGCCGTGCTTGGCGACATTCGCCGCCCGCTTGCCTTCATCCCACTGATAAAGGTCCGCCGCGCTTTTCATAGGCTAAATGTATGTACGAAAAATCGTCGCGTCAAGATTAAACGTACATATAATAAATCCCGGCTGGCGGCATGATCGCCACCGATATCAGCCAGCTGCCGCTTTTCCACTATGGCGTGAGCTATACCGATCCGCCCTGCTTTTAGAAAATTGGAGCGAGGCCGGGGAAGGCAAGAACATCACCCAGGATTATGACTGAATGCCACTAGACCCGATAAGGCGGCTGCCGGTGGGCTACCAAAATAAATCGCATCCGATTTGATTTTGCCCCTTGAAAGCTGGTTTGGCATCCCCTTATTAGATCGCATCCGATGTAATCGCGACCGATTGCACGGCAACCCTTTCAGGAGATGTGCCATGACCACCGCGACTGCGCTCAACACCAATGCCCCCGTTGCCAAGACCCTCTTCACCGGCCGCACCCACACCAGCGCCGGCCGCGACGGCGCGGGGCGGTCCGAGGACGGCTTTGTCGATGTGAAGCTGGCGGCGCCGCATCCGGCCGCCGAGAATCTCTTCGGCGTCGCTTGGTCGGCCTGCTATCTCGGCGCCATCGAGCTTGCCGCAGCCCAGCATAAGGTGAAGCTTGTCGGTGCGCCCTCGGCCGATGCCGAGATCAACCTCAACAAGGCGGGTGAGGCCTATTTCCTCAGCGCCAGCTTCAAGGTGAGCATCCCGGGCGTCGACCGCGCCACGGCTGAGAAGATCGCCGAAACGGCCCATGGCATCTGCCCCTATTCGAAGGCGGTCCATGGCAATATCAGCGTCACAACCAGCGTGATCTGAGCGGCCGTTATCCACATAAGAATCTCGACGGCCGGCGCCAATGGCGTCGGCCTTTTGATTCCATGTCGAAGTCTAGGTAATCCAGGTTCGTTAGCAACGCCGAAGCCGTAGCCGCGCGCGTGCGGGATTCGGTTGCAAGTTCACACCAAATTAAGGAGTTTGCGGGAAATATTCCCGATGAACCGATGGCGGAATTTCCCGCGATTGCAACGGGGCATAAGCCAGCGGGCGGAGCGCGTTAGCTAACACATGTCGACCATATCCATGCCGCAGGCCGCAGCCGGCCTTGCCGCCACCCAGCAGCGTTTCAATGTAGCGAGCCTCGGCGCGCCGCAGATGGCTGAATGGCTGCGTGCCGCAGGCGGCTTCATGCCGCGCTTGGGCGGTAACCTCGCGGCGGCGATCCTTTATTTCCTGCTGGGCCTCGCGGTCGGTAAATATTTTGCGGCCTATGGTCTCTTCCCCGCGCCGATCTGGCTGCCGTCGAGCGTTGCGGTGGTGGCGGCGATGCTGGGCGGCTGGCGTTTCTTTCCCGGCCTCTTCCTGGGTTCGTTCCTCATCAATTATGGCTATTTCGGCTCCAGCCTTCCGGTGGCGGCGCTGATCTCGCTCACCAATGCCGGCGGGCCGATCCTCGCCGTGCAGCTGATGCGACGCTGGCGCCCGCAGGATCGGTTGTTCAGCTCGTTCACGGGCGTCGTCGCCTTCATCATCTGCGCGGTCATCCTGCATCCGGCGATCACCGCAACCGGCGGCACATTCGCGCTCAACATGCATGGCGGCTGGAATTTGACTGCGATGACCCGCACCTGGGTCAGCTGGTGGCTGTGCGACAGCGGCGGCACGCTCGCTTTCGCACCCTGCCTGCTGATGTGGCTGGGCGGTGAAAGATCACCTGATGAAGCGGGCCGTCCCTTCACGCGCCAGGGGCGCCTGGTCTGGATCGCTGTCGCCATTTTCGTCGTCGGCTTGTTCATAGCGCCCCCAGTGCCGATCGCACTTTTTGCCACGCTGCCGTTCCTGCTGGTGGTGCCGCTTTCCTGGATCGCGCTCAACACCTCCTTGCGCGCCGCATATACGCTGGTCTCGCTTGCCTCCGTCATTGCCATGGCGGCGACGGCGGCCGGCCAAGGCCCGTTCCATGCGCCGGTCACGATCAATCCGCTGCAGATGGCGGGCGAGCTCATCGTGCTGCTCACCATGACGGTGCTCACCATCGTCGCTCTCTTCCGCGAACGACGCGCCGCCGAGGCCGCCAACCGGTCGAAGAGCATGCTGCTGGCGACCGCGAGCCATGACTTGCGCACACCGCTCAACGCCATCCTCGGCTTTGCCGATCTGATGCGGCTGTCCGGCCGCCCCGCCCTGCCGCCGGAGAAGGTGCATGAATATGCCAATGACATTCATGCCAGCGGCGCGCTGCTGTTGGGTCTCATCGACGAGATCCTGGACCATGCCAAGATCGAGGCCGGCAAGCGCGAGAACGAGCCCAAGCTGCTGAATGCCCCGGCTATCGCCACGGCCTGCCTGGAATTGCTGGCGAGCCGTGCAGCTGCCAAGAATGTGGCGCTGTCAGTCAAGACGCTGGGCGCTGGCGCGCTTCATGCCGATGAACTGGCCCTGCGGCAGATTCTGCTCAACCTGCTTTCCAATGCGGTGAAGTTCACCGAAGCCGGCGGCTCGGTCGAAATCCGCCTTAGCTTGCTCGGCGACGGTGCCGGCATCGTCGAGGTGACCGATACCGGCATCGGCATGAGCGAGGCGGAATTGGAGCAGGTGCTGCAGCCCTTCGGCCAGGCCGGATCCAGCCGCCAGCGCGAAAGCGGTACGGGCCTCGGCCTCAATATCGTCGTGCGCCTCGCCGAGATGCATGGTGGCCGCTTCTCCATCACCAGCGCACCCGCCAAGGGCACGACCGTCCGCGTCAGCTTCCCGGTGGCGCCGGACGTCTTCTAAGGCACCCTGCAACCCCTTCGCATCTGCGAAAAGCCATTGCCGATATGAAGGCTTTGTGAAAGGATTGTGCTCGCGAGTTTGATAGGCGGGCCGAGTCCTTATCGCGCATCCGCACTTGCACCCGACCCTGGTCCGCGGCCGCGCTCAACGCTTTGGCCGCCCGATCATCCGGTCGGCTGGTGGGCTCGCAAATCCCCGGAATACCAAAAGCACCAACGCGACCAAAAATAATAGCAGGAGAGGGCTATGATCCGGACAACTCGACGTGCATTTCTGCATGGTTCGGCAGCGATCGCTGCTGCGACCACCCTGCCGCGGCTGGCTTTGGCCGCAGACCCGATCAAGGTGGCGGCGATTTATACCGTGCCCATTGAACAGCAATGGGTGAGCCGCATCCACAAGGCGGCCAATACCGCCAAGGAACGCGGCGATATCGAATACGTGTTCTCGGAAAAAGTCGCCAATACGGATTACGAGCGCGTCATGCGCGAATATGCCGAAGCCGGGCATCAGCTGATCGTCGGCGAGGCCTTCGCGGTGGAAGACGCGGCGCGCGCCGTCGCCAAGGATTATCCCAACACCGCCTTCCTCATCGGCTCGTCCTTCAAGCCGGATGCGGCGTTGCCGAACTTTGCGACCTTCGACAATTACATCCAGGACGCCTCCTATCTCACCGGCATGATCGCGGGGGCGATGACCAAGAGCGGCAATATCGGCATGGTCGGCGGCTATCCGATCCCCGAAGTCAATCGCCTGATGAACGCCTTCATGGCGGGTGTCAAAGAGGTGAAGCCCGATACCAAGTTCCAGGTGGCCTTCATCGGCTCATGGTTCGATCCCCCCAAGGCGAAGGAAACGGCACTGGCGCAGATCGATGCCGGCGCGGATCTGCTCTATGCCGAACGCTTCGGCGTTTCCGATGCGGCGAAGGAGAAGAGCGTCCTCGCTGTCGGCAATGTCATCGACACGCAAGCCGATTATCCCGATACCGTGGTGGCGTCGGCCTTATGGCATTTCGAGCCGACGCTCGACCGCGCCATCGCCAAGGTGAAGGATAAGAGCTTCACGGCGGAAGATTACGGCGCGTTCTCGTTCATGAAGGAAGGCGGATCGTCTCTCGCCCCCTTAGGCACGTTCGAGAGCAAGGTGCCGGCCGATATCGTGGCCAAGGTGAAGGAGAAGGAGGCGGCGATCAAATCCGGCGCCGTCACCATCGCCATCGACGACAACGAGCCGAAATCGAGCTGATGACGCCCTGATGTCGACTGGGACCAACGCTCGGCCGGGGGAGGTCGTCCTCCGGCTGAGCGACATTTCCAAGAACTTTGGGGCACTCAAGGCCAATGATGGGATCAGCTTCGATCTCGCCAAGGGCGAGGTGCTGGCGCTGCTCGGCGAGAATGGTGCCGGCAAGACGACCTTGATGAATATCCTCTTCGGCCATTACGTGGCCGATCAAGGATCGATCGAGGCGTTTGGGAACCCGCTGCCGCCGGGCCGGCCGGCGGCGGCCTTGGATGCCGGCATCGGCATGGTGCACCAGCATTTCACCCTCGCCGACAATCTCACGGCGCTTGAGAACATCGTGCTGGGGACGGAGAGCCTCCTTGCCTGGCGCTCCGACGGGAAACGCGCAAAGGGACGCGTGGCACAGCTTGCCGCCGATTTCGGCCTTGCGGTGGATGCCGACAAGCGCGTCGCCGATCTCTCGGTGGGCGAGCGACAGCGCGTGGAGATTTTGAAGGCGCTCTATCGTAACGCCCGGATCCTCATCCTCGACGAGCCAACGGCAGTACTCACCCCACAGGAAAGCGAGGCGCTGTTCGCGACCTTGAAGAAACTGGTGGCGCGGGGCCTTGCCATCATCTTCATCAGCCACAAGCTCAATGAAGTGCTGGCGGTGAGCGACCGCGTGCTGGTGTTGCGGCAAGGGAAGCTGGTCGCAGGCCGTGCGACGGCGGGCGCCACGCGGGCTGAACTTGCCGAAATGATGGTGGGAAGGCCCGTTCCGGCGCCCAAGATGGAAGCCCGGGCCCCTGGGGCCGAATTGTTGCGGCTCGCGCGCGTGACGGTTCTTAGCGCGCAGGGGCGGCCTGAGCTTGATGCCGATCTCAAGCTGCATGAAGGCGAGATCGTGGGCCTCGCCGGGGTGAGCGGCAACGGGCAGGCGGTGCTCGCCGACCTCTTGAGCGGGCTCGTCGGCCCCAGCGCCGGCCAGTTCACGATGTTCGGCGAGACGGTCACGGCCACTGACGCCGCCGGCATGGTCAGGCGGGGATTGGGGCGCATCCCTGAAGACCGGCACGCCGTCGGTCTCATCGGCGACATGTCGATCACGGAGAACATGATCGCCGAGCGCTATCGCGAAAGTCCCTTCGCGAAAGGACAACTCATCGATTGGAAGGCGGCGAGGGCCTTTGCGGAAGGGATCATCAAGGGCTTCGACGTGCGCTGTCCGGGACCGCATGCGACCGCCCGGCTGCTTTCCGGCGGCAATATGCAAAAGCTGATTCTGGGGCGCGAGATGGCGGGCGACCCGAAGCTCATTCTGGCGGCACAGCCGACGCGCGGCCTCGATATCGGTGCCGTCGGCTATGTGCATGAACAGCTCCTCAAGGCGCGTGCGCGCGGTGCCGGTATCCTGCTCATTTCCGAGGATCTCGACGAGCTGCTGGCGTTAAGCGATCGCATTCACGTGATCTATCGCGGCCACCTCTCGCCATCGCTGCTGCGCGATAGCTTCTCGGTGCCGGAGATCGGGCTGATGATGGCGGGGCATGGGTTTGGAGGCAGCCATGCGGCTTGAACCGCGCGCCGAGACGCCATGGTCGATCTGGCTGGCAGCGCCCTTGGCGGCGGTCGGCGTCAGTCTCGTCATTGCCGCGATCCTGGTGCTGTGGAGCGGGGCGGAACCGTTCAGCGTGTTCGGCTTGGTGATCAAGGGCGCGTTGGGGTCGCAATTCGCCTTGTTCGAGACATTGACACGGGCGACGCCGCTTATCTTCACGGGGTTGGCCGCAGCCGTCGCCTTCCGTGCGCGCCTCTGGAACATCGGCGGGGAGGCGCAGCTTTATGGCGGTGCCATCATGGCCGCGCTGCTGGGGACGGGTTTGCTGCCGCTCCCCGCGCCGATCCTCATTCCCATCCTGCTCATCGCCGGGGCTGCCGCAGGCGCGCTGCTGTTGCTGGGGCCGACCCTGATGAAGACGCGTTTCGGCGTCGACGAGGTGGTGACGACCTTGCTGCTCAATTTCATCATCCTGCTTTTCGTCTCCTTCCTGCTGGAAGGGCCCTTGAAAGACCCGATGGGGATGGGTTGGCCGCAATCGCGGAAAGTGATCGAGGCGGCGCATCTCCCGAAGCTCATTCAAGGCAAGCGCCTGCATCTGGGGTTCCTCATCGCCTGCGCCATGGCCTGCCTCGTCTGGTTCATCAACACGAAGACGACGCATGGCTATGAGATGAAGGCGGTGGGCTTCAATCCGCGCGCGGCGCGTTTTGCCGGGATGAAGGTCGATCTCGTCATGGTGAAGGTGGCGCTGCTGTCGGGTGGGCTCGCGGCCCTCGCCGGCGTTTCCGAAGTAATCGGCCTCAAGGGCAATCTGACGCTCGACCTCTCACCCGGCTTCGGCTATGCGGGGATCGTTGTCGCCATGCTCGCCATGCTGCATCCCTTAGGCGTGGTCGCCGCCTCGATCTTTGTGGCGGCCATGTTCGTCGGCGCCGATGCCATGAGCCGGCAGGCAGGTGTTCCCAATTACATCGCCCATGTGATGGTGGCGACCGCCTTGCTTACCATGGTGGTCGCCATGCTGTTCACGCGCTTCAAACTGAAGTGGCGGTGAGCGGCATGGAAGCGGTCGAGATCATCTTCACGGCATCTCTCTGGGCGGCGGCGATCCGTATCGCCTCGCCGCTGATCTTTGCGACCTTGGGCGAGCTGATCTGCGAGCGGGCCGGCGTGCTCAATCTCGGCATCGAAGGCATCATGACAGTGGGGGCCTTTGCCGGCTGGTTCACCGTCTATCAAGGCGGCGATCTCTGGGCCGGGATCGCGGTGGCGGCCTTGGCCGGCGCAATGTTCGGCCTGCTGCATGCCTTGTTGGTCGTGCCGCTCGGACTATCACAGCATGTGACGGGCATCGGCATCACTTTGCTCGCCACCTCGCTCACCTCCTATGTCTACCGCGTCTCGCTGCCGGAAGTGACGAGCCCGCCGAAGATCGAACCGTTCCAGCCATGGGCTGTTCCGGGTTTGAGCCATATTCCGTTCCTGGGCGATGCGCTCTTCAACCAGACGCCGCTCACCTATCTTGCCTTTGCGAGCGTGCTGCTGGTGGCCTATGTCCTCTACCGCACGCCCCTGGGCCTGGCCCTGCGCATGGTGGGCGAGAATCCCTCCGCCGTCGAGGCGCAGGGCATCGACGTCACGGCCTTGCGCATCGGTGCTGTCATGGCGGGCAGCGCCTTCATGGCCGTGGGCGGTGCCTTCCTCACCATGTCGGCCTTCAATTCCTTCTATTTCGACATGGTCAACGGGCGCGGCTGGATTGCCATCGCGCTGGTCGTCTTCGGGTCGTGGCGACCGGGGAAGGCGCTCTTGGGTGCCATTCTCTTCGCGGCCTTCGACGCCTATCAATTGCGGCTGCAGCAGATCGTGGCCGGTGTTCCTTACCAGTTCTTCCTGATGCTGCCCTATATCCTCTCGATCCTCGCGCTCATCACCATGGCGCGGCGCGCAGGCTATCCCCGCGCATTGATGATCCCCTATCGCAAGGGGGAAAGGTAATCCCATGTTCGACCTTGTCATCCGCCACGCCACTTTGCCCGACGGGCGCAAGGACATCGACATCGGCATCAAGGGCGACAAGATTGTCGCGGTCGAGCATGGCCTGCCCGATGCCGGGGAAGCCACGATCAACGCCGCCGGCAACCTGGTTTCGCCCCCGTTTGTTGACGCGCATTTCCATATGGATGCGACGCTGAGCCTGGGGCTGCCGCGGCTCAATCAATCCGGCACATTGCTGGAAGGCATCCAGCTCTGGGGGGAACTCAAACCGCATCTCACGCAGGAAGCGATCATGGAGCGGGCGCTCCGCTATTGCGACTGGGCGGTGGCGCGGGGACTGCTCGCGATCCGCTCCCATGTCGACATCTGCGATCCGCGCCTCCTCGCCGTCGATGCGTTGCTTGAGGTGAAGAAGCGGGTGAAGCCGTATCTCGACCTGCAATTGGTGGCCTTCCCGCAGGATGGCGTGCTGCGCAGTGCCGGTGCTTTCGATCTGCTGAAGACGGCGCTTAGTCGCGGCGTCGATGTGGTGGGCGGCATCCCGCATTTCGAACGCACCATGGCGGATGGCGCTGCCTCAGTGCGGCTGCTGTGCGAACTGGCGGCGGAGCGGGGCCTGCTGGTCGATATGCATTGCGACGAGACGGATGATCCGATGTCGCGCCATATCGAGACGCTGTCGGCGGAAGCGCATCGCCTGGGGCTGCAGGGCCGCGTCACCGGCTCGCATCTCACCTCGATGCATTCGATGGACAATTACTACGTCTCGAAGCTCATCCCGCTGATGGCCGAAGCAGGTGTCGCGGCCATTGCCAATCCGCTCATCAACATCACCATCCAGGGGCGGCATGACACGTATCCGAAGCGCCGCGGCATGACGCGCGTGCCGGAACTGATGAAGGCCGGTATCCCCGTTGCCTTCGGCCATGATTGCGTCATGGATCCCTGGTATTCGATGGGCTCCGGCGACATGCTGGATGTCGCCACCATGGCATTGCATGTCGGGCAGATGACCGGCGTTGAGGCGATGCGCGCCTGTTTCCAATCGGTGACGGAAACGCCCGCCAAAATCCTGCATCTCGAAGGTTACGGACTGGCGCCGGGTTGCAACGCCGATCTGGTCATTCTCGATGCCGGCGATCCGATCGACGCCATCCGCCTCAAGGCTGCGCGGCTCAAGGTTCTGCGGCGGGGCAAGGTCGTGGCGGAAGGGCCGGGCGGGGGCATGCAGCTCAATCTTGCTGGACGGCCCGGCGGCGTCACTTTTCGACACCAGACATAGGAAAACGAACGGCGACGCCGTGGGAACTTCGGCGCCGCCGTTTTCACTCAATCAACGATGATCTCAGGCGCCAGGTTTAGGGAGCGCCCAGGATGAAGTCATCGCTGCCGAGTGATGAGACCTGCATGTTGCGCAGGGTAATCGTGTGATCCGCGCCGAAATCGATGACGACATCGCTACCGACATTCTGTGCGTGGGCGAGGACGGTATCGAGATCGGTGGCACCGGCGATGTTCCTGAGATCGACGCGGTCGCCGTCTTGGAAATCGTCGACGATGATGTCGCCAAAGCCGAGGAAAGTATCGTTGCCGGCACCGCCGATCAGGAGATCGTTGTCGCCGCTGATCAGCGTATCGTTGCCGTCGCCACCGTTGAGCGTCACGGTTACATCCCCGGTGTGATTGCGGGCATCGATGGTATCATTGCCCCCAAGACCGTTGACCTCCAGCCGATCCTGCGCCGTGGCGCTGAAGAGCTGAACCTCGGCGTGAAGGCCGGTGATGTGGGTGACGCCGCCCGCTGTTTCCAGCTTGATGACATCGTTGCCGGCGGTGGCATTAACGGTCAGGGTATCGATCGCGCCGTCATCACCGCCGCTGAAGCTGGCGGCGAAGCCGATTGCGACGGTTTTGACATCCGTGCCGTTCATGGCGTTGACCGTGACGTGATCCGTGCCGCCGAGGACGCTCACTTCGAGGCGCTCGACATTGTCGAGGTCCATATGGATGTTGGCGATGTCACGGTTGAGGAAGGCGTGATCGCCATCGGCACCGATGAACATGTTCTCGCTGGCATTGGAGCCGTTGAAGAGCAGGGTGTCGGTGCCCGTGCCGCCATCGACAAAGTCGCTGCCATCGCCTGGATCCCAGACGAAGGTGTCGGTACCGGCGCCCATGACGACGGTGTCATTGCCTTGATTGCCGTCGATAACATCGTCGCCATCGCCGCCGATCAGCAGATCGTTGCCGTTGCCGCCAGAGATATGGTCGTTGCCGGCGCCGCCATCGAGCGTGAGATGGGTCAGGGCCGCGACATTGCCGACGACACCGAAGACATCGTCGCCGACACCACCGGTGACGATGATCTCCTCGACACCGGTCACATTGACATTGCCGAGCGCGCCGCTGTCCTGCGCGACAAAGACGGCGGTGCCGTTGGCCGCGATCTGGAACACGTCGTTGCCCGTGGTGCCGCTGACTTGCAGCACGTCATTGCCGCTGCCGCCGTCGGCCACATCGACGCCATCACCTGGATTCCAGATGATGCGGTCGTCATCATTGCCGCCCATGAGAATATCGTTGCCAGCGCCGCCATGGAGCGTGTCATTGCCGTTGCCGCCATCAAGGATGAGGCCGCTGATGCCGGCGGGGACGCCTTTGACCTCCAGTGTATCGTTGCCGTCGAGGCCGCGCAAAGCGAGGTGATCGATGCCATTTTCGGCATTCTCGATGCGGACCCTCACGCCGCGGCCGAGGGCTTCAAGGTGACCATCGACCATTTCGAAACGCATGTTGTCATTCTCGACGCTGCCCAGAACATTGACATCGTCCACGGCACCGTCGCCCTGGCCGTTGCTTCCGGCCAGATCCACGGTGACGTGACGAATGTCGGTGCTGCGCATATCGCGGATATCGATACGGTCGACGCCACCCAGGGCTCGGATCGTCACCTGCTCGATATTGTCGATATCCATGGTGATATTGGCGATGTTGCGGAAGAGGCTGGCGTGACCACCATTGGCCATTAGGGTGATCTCTTCGCCGGCATTGGAGCCGTTGAAGCGCATTGTATCGGTGCCGGTGCCGCCATCGACCACGTCACTGCCGTCGCCCGGATCCCAGATGAAGATATCGTTGCCGCTGCCCATCTTGACGATGTCGCTGCCTTGATTACCGTCGATGATGTCGTTGCCGTCGCCGCCGATCAGCAGATCGTTGCCGTTGCCGCCATTGATGACGTCATTTCCGGCACCGCCATCGATGGTGATGTGGGTGAGTGCTGCAACATTGCCAACGACGCTGAAGACGTCGTTGCCCGCCTTGCCGATGATCTTGACCTCTTCGATATTGGTCGCGGTGATGTTGGCGAGTTGCCCGCCTTCCTTGGCGATGGTGACGCCGGTGCCGTTTGCGGCGACCTGGAAAATGTCACCACCCATGGTGCCTTCGATTTCGAGCACGTCGTTGCCGCTGCCGCCATCGGCCACATCGACGCCGTCACCCTGATGCCAGAGGAAGCGGTCGTCATCATTGCCGCCCAGCAACAAATCATTCCCGGCGCCGCCATGGAGCGTGTCGTTGCCGTCGCCGCCATCGAGGATGAGGCCGACGAGGCCGGCGGCGACACCGCTGGCGTCGATAGTGTCGTCACCGGCAAGGGCGCGGACGGTAACGTGGTCGTTGCCGATTTCGCCATTCTCCACGCGGACCGTGGCCCCGAAGCGGTCGATCTCGATCGCGCCGCCGATCGAGCGTAGGGTGATGGTGTTGTTGCCGGCAGTGCCATTGGCGATGACGTCATCGGCCGAACCGTCGCCGGCATTGTTGGAGCCGGCGAGGTCGACGGTGACCAGCTTGACGTCGGTCTCGTGCAGGTCATCGACAACGACCTGGTCGGTGCCGCCCAGGGTGCGGATCTTGATATGCTCGACATTGTCGAGGTCCATGGTGATGTTGGCGATGTTGCGGCCCAGCACCGCATGGCCGCCATTGGCACTGATATTCATGATTTCACTGGCGTTGGAGCCGTTGAAATCCAACCGGTCCTGACCGGCGCCGCCATCGACCACGTCGCTGCCGTCGCCCGGATCCCAAGTGAAGACGTCGTTGCCGGCGCCCATCAAGACGGTGTCGTTGCCCTGATTGCCATCAATGATGTCGTTGCCCTCGCCGCCGATCAGCAGATCGTTGCCGTTGCCGCCACTAATCGTGTCATTACCGGCGCCGCCATCGATGGTGAGATGGGTGAGCGACGCGACATTGCCAACGACGTTGAATATATCGTCGCCAGCCTTGCCGATGATCTTGACCTCTTCGACATTGGTCGCCGTGATATTGGATGGCTGACCACCTTCCGTGGAGATGGTGACGCCGGTGCCGTTTGCCGCGACCTGAAAGACATCGCCGCCCATGGTACCCTGGACTTCGAGCAGATCATTGCCGCTGCCGCCATCGGCCAAATCGACACCGTCGCCGCTCTTCCACAGGATGCGGTCGTCGCCCGCTTCGGCGAAGACCTGGTCGTTGCCGCTGCCGCCATTAAGGATGTCGTTGCCGTTGCCGCCGAACAGCGCATCGTCGCCGGTAGCGCCGTTCAGCGTGTCGTCGCCATCCTGGCCAAATAGGATGTCGTTCCCTGAGCCGCCGGTGACGAGGTCATTTCCGTCGCCGCCGAAGAGATGCGCCGGCGGCAGCGGGCCATTCTTTTCGTCGAGCACGATCTTGTCGTTCTGCTCGAGGCCGAAGACCTGGATCAGCAATGTGTTGCCGGTGGTGGCGACGCCGCCGCTGATCGGCGCATGCCCATCATTGATCAGAATGCGTCCCGCCACATTGCGTGAGACCGTGATGCCGTTGACCGTGTCGTCGCCGAAAATGGCGAGGGTGCCAACTTCCGCGAAGAATTCGCCGCGCACATGGGGAGTCGCTTCGGTCGTGGAAAGAGAGGCTGGGGAGCTGCCTGTCTGAAGTGTCATTTCTTGATCCTTGCGGGGTTGGGATAGGGGTGGCACTTGCCGCCGATCGCAAGCGGCGGTCCGGCGCCGCTGCATCCCACAGCGGCGGTCGCCGATGAGGGCGGCCGGAGATTGGAACCTAGTTTCCGGCCGTGGCGATGCATCGGGAGGATTCCCTATTTAGTGGGGCAGTTGCTTTTTCCGGGTGACTTGCCGCCCATAGCCTGGAGCGGTCACAGAAATTTCGCGGCCAGCCTCTCCCGATCGGCAGACGACCCGGATGGCGCGAGGCATGTGGGCGGCGGAGGTTCGGCCAAAGCAAGCTTGACCAAGCAGTCAGGATTGGGCAGGATTTCACTCAAGACCACAAAGGTCATTGATAAACATCCGCCGCCAAGGACAGTCCGCAAGGACTTGGGGGCTGGGTAAACAGGGTCGGTTTGGGCTGCGACGACGCGCGCCCCGTGCTACATGACGCCGGTTGGCGTGTGGCCGGGGGTGGGCGATTCGCATCCATGCTCCCTGGACTTGCACGAGGCAGAACCGGCGCTCTTCATGGGGCGGCCGGTAGTACCCGGAGGGAGAGCATGGCGACCAATCTCAAGATCAATGGCGAGCGGCTGTGGGACAGCCTGATGGAAATGGCGAAGATCGGCGCCACGGAAAAGGGCGGCGTCTGCCGCCTGGCCTTGACCGACCTCGACCGACAGGCCCGCGATCTCTTCGTCAAATGGTGCCGGCAAGCCGGCTGCTCGATCCGCGTTGACAAGATGGGCAATGTCTTTGCCAGGCGCGCTGGCAAGGATAACAGCCTCGCCCCCGTCATGACCGGCAGCCATATCGACAGCCAGCCCACGGGCGGCAAGTTCGACGGCGTCTATGGCGTGCTGTGCGGGTTGGAGGTCATCCGCTCCCTCAACGACATGAAATACGAGACCCTGCGTCCGGTCGAGGCGGCCATCTGGACCAATGAGGAGGGCTCGCGCTTTGCCCCGGCGATGGTGGCCTCCGGCGTCTTCGCTGGTGTCTTCGATCTCGATTACGGCCTTTCCCGCGCCGATCAGGAAGGGAAAACCATGGGCGATGAGCTGAAGCGCATCGGCTATTACGGCGAAGACGAGGTGGGTGGTAGGCCCGTCCATGCCTTCTTCGAGGCGCATATCGAGCAAGGCCCGATCCTGGAAGCCGAAAAGAAGAAGATCGGCATCGTGCAGGGCGCCCAAGGCCAGCGCTGGTTCGAGGTGACGTTCACGGGGCAGGAGGCCCATGCCGGCCCAACGCCGATGAAGGTCCGGAAAGACGCGCTGGTGGGCACGGCCCAGGTGATCGCCGCCATCAACCAGATCGGCCATGACAACCAGCCCTTCGCCTGCGCCACCGTGGGCATGATCAATTCCAGTCCCAATTCCAGGAACGTCATCCCGGGCAAGGTCTTCTTCACCATCGATCTCAGGCATCCGGACGACAAGATCCTTTCCAAGATGGCGGCGGAGGCGAAGGCCGCCTGCGAGGCCGCGATCAAGAAGAACATGCTGGAGATGGACTTCAAGGAGATCTGGTATTCGCCGCCCGTGAAGTTCGACAAGGATTGCGTGGCGGCCGTGAAGAAGGGCGCCGAGGAGCTGGGCTTCGACAATCTCGACATCATCTCAGGCGCCGGCCATGATTCCTGCTATATGAACCGCGTCGCCCCCACCGCCATGGTCTTCATTCCCTGCGAGGGCGGGATCAGCCATAACGAGATCGAGAACGCGACCAAGGAGGATTGCCGCGACGGCTGCGACGTGCTGCTGCGCGCCATGGTCGAACGCGCCAATGCGGCTTGAGTAGACGTTGGACATTGTCGATGCACCCCTCACCCCAACCCTCTCCCCGCAAGCGGGGCGAGGGAGTTCAGAGCGAGCTTCGTCCTCTAGCCCCTCGCCCCGCGGTAGCGGGGAGAGGGCCAGTCGGCGAATGCCGACATGCGTCGGCCGGGGTGAGGGGGCTTCGATGACAGGCTCCGACACCGTGATCGACGTCCGCGATCTGGGCCTGGTTTTCCAGACGCCGGATGCGCCGGTGGTTGCCTTGAAGGACATCAACCTCGAAATCCGACATGGCGAGTTCGTCACCTTCATCGGCCCGTCCGGCTGCGGCAAGACGACCCTGATGCGCATTATCGCGGATCTGGAGCAGCCCACTTCCGGCACGGTGACGGTGAACGGCGTTTCCCCGCGCGAGGCGCGACTGAAGCGCGCCTATGGCTATATCTTCCAGGCGGCGGCGCTTTATCCGTGGCGCAACATCCAGCGCAATGTCGAATTGCCGCATGAGATCATGGGCGTCTCGAAGGCCGAGCGGGCCGAGAAGGCACGGCGCTATCTCGATCTTGTCGGCCTCAAGGGCTTCGAGAAGAAATTTCCCTTCCAGCTATCGGGGGGCATGCAGCAGCGTGCCTCGATCGCACGTGCCTTGAGCTTCGATCCCGATTTGCTGCTGATGGACGAGCCCTTCGGCGCGCTCGACGAGATCACGCGCGACCGCATGAACGAGGAATTGCTGCGCATCTGGGGTGAGACGAAGAAGACGGTC
Organism: Pseudomonadota bacterium; assembly: GCA_016183985.1. GTDB lineage: Bacteria > Pseudomonadota > Alphaproteobacteria > Dongiales > Dongiaceae > Dongia. The sequence continues at coordinate 151,094 of JACPDN010000004.1, forward strand.
ATCTTCGTCACGCATTCGATCGACGAGGCGGTGCTGCTCTCCTCGCGCATCGTCATCATGAGTGCCCGACCTGGCCGCATCATTGATGTGATCGAGAGCAATCTCCCCGCAGAACGCACGCTGGAAACGCGCGAGACGCCCGCGGCACAGGAACTGGCGCACCGCATCCGCTTGGGGTTGAAGGCCGGTCATTCCTATGACGAGGTCAAATGAGCGGATTAGCTCAGGGCCTCAAGGAAAAGGCGCTGCCGGTCGCCGTGGTGGTCGCGATCATCGTCGTGCTGTGGTATGGGCTCGCCGCCTGTCTCAACTGGACCCAGGTCGAAGAAGGCCTGATCAATGCGGCGGCGGACAGGTTAGCCGAGGCTGAGGCAGAAGCGGCACTCAACGGCGATTCCAGCGGGGGCGACAACGCCAGCGGCGACAACGCGGATACCGCAAGCGAGGATGACGAGAGCCAGTCATATGATTCCGCGACGGCCGAGCCGGAAACGGGCGATGACGCCGCCACCAGCGGAGCGGCACCCGAAGAGGATGCGGCCGGCAGCGATGAAAGCGATGTGACACCAGCGGAACCGGCGCCAACGCAGACGGCGACCAACGAGAAGCCGCCTTTCATGACGGTGCTGAAGGGCACCTGGGCGATGGAGCGGCCGGTTCTGCCCAGCCCGCACCAGATCGTCAAGGAGTTCCTGGCGACGACCGTCGCCGAACCGGTCACCTCCAACAAATCCCTTATCTACCATGCCGGCGTCACCGCCTCGGCGACACTGGTGGGTTTTGGCTTGGGCGCCGTTCTCGGCATGATTCTGGCCGCCGGCATCGTGCATCTCAGAACCCTCGACCGCAGCCTGATGCCCTGGATCATCGCCTCGCAGACAGTGCCAATCCTCGCCATCGCGCCGATGATCATCGTCGTGCTTGGCAATGTCGGCATTACGGGACTGGTGCCGAAATCGATCATCTCGATGTATCTCTGCTTCTTCCCCGTCACCATCGGCATGGTGAAAGGCCTGCGCTCGCCCGATCCGATGCAGCTTGACCTTATGCGTTCCTATAATGCGAGCGTTACCCAGATTTTCTGGAAGCTGCGGGTTCCGTCCAGCGTTCCGTTCCTCTTCGCCAGCCTCAAGGTCGCCGTCGCCATCAGCCTCACCGGCGCCATTGTCGGCGAGTTGCCGACGGGTGCTGCCGCCGGTATCGGCGCGCGATTGCTCTCAGGCTCCTATTACGGCCAGACGGTGCAGATCTGGTCGGCGCTGTTTGCGGCTGCCCTGCTTGGTACGGCGCTCGTCTACGGCATCGGCGGCATCGAGCGGCTGGTTCTGCGCAATGCGGGAGCGCGGGCATGAGGCAGAACCCCGTTCTCAACAGCCTCTTGTCCGGCGCTTTGCTGCTGGGGCTCTCGGTCTATGGTTTTCGTGAGATCGCGGCGGCGGAAGCGGCCGGATCGCTGCCAGGCCATGGCGGCGTCAGCGTTCTCATCGTGGTGGCCACGGCGGCTGCCTGGTGGTTGCTCGGCAACCTCTCCAGCCTCAAAGGCTGGCGCTTTGTCACCTGGCTGGTGCCGGCGATCTTTGGTCTCTCATTGCTACTGGGTTGGGAATTTATCTGCCGCGGCTATGGCGTGCCCAAGGTATTGCTGCCGGCACCGAGCCAGATCTGGGATGCCTTCTGGCGCGAGCTCCCCACCCTTATCGATGATTTCCGCCAGACCTTCATGAAGGCGGTGATCGCCGGCTTCATCATCGGCAATCTGCTGGGCCTTGGCACCGCGCTCATCGTCGACCGCATCCCGTTCCTACAGCGCGGTCTTTTACCGTTGGGCAACATGGTCTCGGCCGTGCCGATCATCGGCATCGCGCCCATCATGGTGATGTGGTTCGGCTTCGGCTGGGAATCGAAGACGGCGGTCATCGTCTTCATGATCTTCTTTCCCATGCTGGTGAATGCTCTGGCAGGCCTCAATGCCGCCGACAATATGAGCCGCGACCTGATGCGCTCCTATGCCGCGGGCTATTGGGCGACCTTGCTGAAACTGCGCCTGCCGGCCGCCTTGCCGTTTCTCTTCAACGCGCTCAAGATCAACTCGACCCTGGCGCTGATCGGCGCCATCGTCGCGGAGTTCTTCGGCTCGCCGATTTCCGGCATGGGGTTCAGAATCAGCGTCGAGGTGGCGCGCATGAATGTCGATGTGGTCTGGGCGACGATCGCGGTGGCGGCGCTCGCGGGGTCCATTTCCTACGGCATTCTGGCGCTGCTCGAGCGGCATTTTACCTCCTGGCATGCGTCCTTCCGGGCGCGCTGAGGTGGCAGTCGTTTCTTCGAAGTTCTTTGGGCGTTCAACAACAAACAAATGAAAATGGAGGCTTAAAATGGTGCTCAAGAAACTGTTCGGCTCGGCGGTGATCGCGGGCCTGTTGCTGGGTGGCATGACGGCGGCGGAAGCCAAGGATGCGCTGACCCTGCAGCTGAAATGGGTGACGCAGGCGCAGTTCGCCGGCTATTACGTCGCCAAGGATAAGGGCTTCTTCGATGAAGTCGGCCTCGACGTCACCATCAAGGCCGGCGGCCCGGACATCAACCCCAGCCAGGTCATTGCCGGCGGCGGTGCCGATGTGGTTGTCGACTGGATGCCGTCTGCGCTTGCCACGCGCGAGAAGGGCGTGGCACTCGTCAATATCGCCCAGTTCTTCCAGAAGTCCGGCATGATGCTGACCTGCCGCAAGGATGCCGGCATCAAGACACCGAAGGATTTCCATGACCAGACGCTGGGTGTCTGGTTCGGCGGCAACGAATATCCGTTCCTCAACTGGATGAACAAGCTCGGCTACAAGACCGATGGTTCGGCCGGCGGCGTCAAAGTGCTGAAGCAGGGCTTCAACGTCGATCCCCTGCTGCAGAAGCAGGCGGCCTGCATCTCGACCATGACCTATAACGAATATTGGCAGGTCATCGATGGCGGTCTGAAGGCCAAGCAGCTCGTCACCTTCCAGTACGAGAAGGAAGGTGTGGCGACGCTCGAGGACGGTCTCTACACGCTCGATAAGAGCCTTCAGGATCCGGCGATGGTCGACAAGCTCGCCCGCTTCGTCAAAGCGGCACAGAAGGGCTGGGACTGGGCGGTGAAGAACCCGAAGGATTCGGTGAAGATCGTGCTCGCCAATGACGCGACCGGCGCCCAGACCGAGAAGCACCAGCTGCGCATGATGAAGGAAATCGCCAAGCTCGTCGGCAAGAACGCCAAGGGCACCGGCTGGCTGGATGACGCCGCTGCCGAACGCACGGTCGAGACCCTTATGTCGGGCGGTTCTGATCCGGTGATCACCAAGAAGCCGGAAGGTGCCTGGACCCACGACATCATCGAAAAAGCCAACGCGATGTAAGTCGCGTCACTGACAGTTTCCTCCAAAACTGAAAACCCCGCCGAGCGATCGGCGGGGTTTTTGTTTGGCGATGTGGGCGTCTCTGCCGCTCTCTATCTCTCAGGTGCTCGGGGGCACGACAGTATCGGCGTGAAGCCGCTGCCGTCAGCGCCATCATAGCTTCCGATAAGGTCAGCTTCGCCGCCGCTGAGGACGTTCTGCGTGATCATACGGCGAATGGCCGGGTCGACGGTATCGTCTTGGGCGATGGTGGTCAGGAGCTGCTGGACGCGTGCATCTTGATAGGCCACCTGCAGATTTATCCCCCAAGTTCCCCCAGGACTGATGACTTTATAGAGAACGTCAGATGGCAGGCGTCCGGACTTCCAATCGGCATAGGCTTGGGCCACGAAATCGAGATAGGTCCAAAGCGGCAGGCATTGCGAGATACGCACGGCCAGTTCTTTCATGTCCGGACTAAGATGCGGGTCGACCAGGATTTCATGGACGAAGGGCCGCGTTGCAACCGACCGGGGATAGAGATCGGCCAGATCGTCCAGCAGGAAAATCGGCTCAAAGCTGTCCCCCTGCATCGGCTCCAGGAACCAGCGCTGGAACAGTATCCAGCGCAGCCGGCCGACAAGATCGTCCTTGCTCTCGATCGGCAGCGACCGGCAAGAACCGCCGGCAAGCACGCAACCAAGAACGCCGAAGTGCCAGCCCACCACACCAGCGACCAGCACCACTGCCACGAAGCACGCCACCACCACACGAAGTCGGCTGCGCTTCTTTGCCATCGCCGCCATCGTCACTTCCCCACATATCGACGGTAGACGATGTCACCGCTGAGACCCCGCATGAAACCGAGCCCCCTGCTGCCCATGCGGGCCGTGGTGGAATACTCCACCTCGTCAGATCCCGCGCCGACGACATCCACGCCAAAGGCGATCCAGTCGTCGCCGACATAGATTCCGACATGCCCGGATTTGCCCTCGCGCGGCATTGCTGCGACATCGCCGGGCTGCGGGTCCGTGACGATCACCCAGCCCGGGATCTTGTAAGATCTGTTCGCCCAGCTATTGGCAACGAGCGGGTCAGACCCGCCAGGCTGCAGCGGCGCCGGAATTCCGGCTGCTTCAAGCGCGTCGTGAACCCATAGATTGCGCTTCGGAGAGTTTTCTAGAAATCTGCCTTTCTTGATGCTTTCCGCATAGGACTTGTCGCCGAGCGCCGACTTCGCAAAATCCACCAGCTTCTGCTGCTTGGTTTCTTTGGGTTTGGGCGTGATGTCGGACTGTACCTTCTGCTGTTCGGCAGCATCGGAGAGGAGGGGCGATGGCATTTCGCTGCCAGTTCGGTGCGCCAGGCTGCGGCCCGCCAGCCTGCCTGATCGAAACACGGCAGCCGAAGACACCTCGTCATTCTCATTGGCCGCAATCCGCCCGTTGCCGGTTGCATGGATTGCGGGCTTGAGCCCGTTGTCTGGTTTGACCTCGCTTGCGGCGGCCTTTTCGCCGTCGACCAGGGCCAAGGCTTCATCCTCGCCGGGATGCGGCTGGTCGTCCGGGTAACCGGCGACGTCGGCCCAGGTGACGCCGGTCTGAGCGAAGTCGTGAAAGGCCCGTTTGCGGATCGCCTGAACCACGGGCGCTTCGTGCTGATCCGGCGTCACGCGGCGATGCTTGCCGTCGGGCCCGCGAAAGAAACCACCCATTGCCAGATGTGGTGTGTCGTCGAGCAAGGCCTGGGTCCTGGCATTGACCGGGGCTTCGCCCTGCCAGCGGTCGGACAGATTGGCGGTGGGCCGCCGACCGCCATTTGCGCTCATGAGCGGGGGAGGTGAAGGTAAAGCCTTGCTCTTGCCGGCGGCCAAGGGCTTCAGCGTGATCAGGCAGTGCCGGGCGGCTCTTGAGGCGGTCGCCATTGCCGAGACTCATCTCACTCTCCTGCGTATATTATGCTTTAAACGTAACGTATGCGCCTGGATGTTGCCAATATGTTCTATTTTGGTCTCGACGCACCCCATTCCATCCCGCATTGACCCGCGGGGGCTGCTCAACCCTTCGGCTTGATGCGGTTCCAGTGGCCCATTTTGCGGCCGGGCCTTGCTTCGGCCTTGCCGTAGAGGTGGAGCTTTACGTCCGGATCGGCGAGAAGCTGCGGCCAGGTTTCGACTTCGTCACCGATGAGGTTGGTCATCACCGTGTCGGAGTGGCGGGCCGGATTGCCGAGTTCGAGGCCGCAGACCGCGCGGACATGCTGCTCGAATTGCGAGGTCACAGCGCCATCCTGCGACCAATGGCCGGAATTATGCGGGCGCGGGGCGAGTTCGTTGACCAGGACCTTGCCGTCCTTGGTCACGAACATCTCGACCGCAAGGAGGCCGATAAGATCGATCTCGGCCGCAATCTGCCGCGCGATCGCTTCCGCCGCGTGGGAGACCTTCGCACCGACACCGGCCGGCACGGTCGAGGTGTCGAGGATATGGTGCTTGTGATGATTGCGCGCCGGTTCATAGAGCGCGATCTGCCCTTGCGGGTTGCGCGCGACGATGACCGAGATTTCGCAATCGAAATCGATGAAGCCTTCGAGGATGGCGGTGGAACCACCCATCTTCCGCCACACATCGGCGAGGTCCATGCCGGCTTCGATGCGCACCTGGCCCTTACCGTCATAGCCGAAGCTCGCGGATTTGAGGATCGAGGGTGTGCCGAGGGCTGCCACAGCAGCGGGGAGTTCCGCGGCCGATTTCACTTCGCGAAAAGTAGTGACCGGCACGCCGATGCTTTCCAGGAAACGCTTCTCGCGCAGGCGTTCCTGGGTGATGTGGAGCACGCGTGGGGCGGGCCGCGTCGGCTTCGCTCGCGCAAGGATCTCGGCGGAGGCAGCCGGGATGTTCTCGAACTCGAACGTCACGACATCGACCGATTTCGCAAAAGCCTCAAGGGCGGCGAGATCGGTGTAATCGGCAACCGTGTTCTTCCAGGAGACCTGCGCTGCCGGGCCGTCCTTCTCCGGCGAGAAGATATGGACCTTGTAGCCGAGGCGCCCGGCGGCGAGCGCCGACATGCGGCCCAATTGTCCGCCGCCCAAAATGCCGATCACCGAACCGGGCGGAAGGATACGGCCATCTTCAGCGCTCATGAAAGTCAGCCCTCGCGCGTCGGTTCATGGGCGACGGCGGTCGATTGCTTCTCGCGCCAGGCGGCGAGGCGCTTGGCCAGCGCCTTGTCATTGAGCGCCAGCACGGCTGCAGCCAGAAGGGCGGCGTTGACCGCACCGGCGCGGCCGATGGCGAGTGTGCCGACCGGAATGCCCGCCGGCATCTGCACGATGGAAAGAAGTGAATCCTGGCCCTTCAGTGCGGCGCTCTCGACCGGAACGCCGAAGACGGGCAATTCGGTGAGGCTCGCGGTCATGCCGGGAAGATGTGCGGCACCGCCGGCGCCGGCGATGATGACCTGCAAGCCCCGCGCCTTGGCGTTCTGCGCGTAATCGAACATGCGCTTTGGGGTGCGATGGGCGGAGACGATTCGGGTTTCAGCGGGAACACCCAGCGCCTCAAGGGTTTCGGCAGCATGGCGCATCGTCGCCCAGTCGGACTGGCTGCCCATGATGATGCCGATTTTGGGGGCTGGCTTGGTGCGGGCGGTGGCAGAAGCCGAGGCTTTGCGTTTCTCTTTTGTTGCCATGGCCTTACGCCTTTCTGACCCCATTCCGGAAAGGCCGCGATTATAGGGACGCAAGGCTCTTTGGCAAGCGGTGGCGGGCTCTTCTTAACGCCGCTTTAACTGAGTTACAGGCATGATTCGGCGTCATTTTTTGAACCCCGGCAATGTCCGGGGCATTGGTCAAAAAGAGATTGCGGGGGCGGTCCCGGATCGCCAACATCCCGGGCGGCAGGGCGATTGGCCCCGACCTGCGGCTCGCAAGGGTCTGGTGGCGGAGCGAAAGGCAACGGAATGAAGATTAGAGATCGAGCTGGCGGTCCGACGGGGGTTGGCCCCGCTGGCGGCGCCCGTCCGGTTTCCAAGGTTGCCAAGGTCGCGAAATCCGCCGCGGCAGCGAGCGTCGATGCGGCCGGTTCGGCAACGGCGGCGGCACCCGTCGACCAGGCGACCTTCTTAGGCCTCACCGAAACGGAGCTTTCGCCCAATGTGCGGGCAGCGCTCGCTGCCCTCCTCGATGAAGTGCGGCGCCTGCGCGACGAGCTCGACCGCACCAGGAAGCGCATCACGCATCTCGAGCGCGTGGCGGATGAAGACGCCATGCTGCCCATCGCCAACCGCCGCGCCTTCGTGCGCGAACTCACACGGCTCATCTCGTTCTCGGAGCGCTATGGGTCGCCGGGCTCCGTGCTTTATTTCGATCTCAACGGCATGAAGCAGATCAACGACCGCTTCGGCCATGCCGCGGGCGATGCGGCTCTGCGCCATTTCGCGACGCAGCTCATCAACAACGTGCGCGATTCCGATGTGGTGGGGCGTCTTGGTGGCGATGAGTTCGGCGTCATCCTCGCCCAGGCCGATGTCGCCCAGGCGCAGGAGAAAGCCAATCAGCTGCTGGCCGTCATCGGCAGTTCGCCGCTGATCTGGGAAGGAACCGAGATCCAGCTTTCCTGTGCGGTGGGCCTTCATGAGTTCCACGGCCAGCAATCGGCCGACGATGCACTGAGCCAGGCCGATGCCTCTATGTATCAGGCCAAGCGCAAGCATTATGCTGTGAAGAACGGTGCCGCGCCGGATGACGATGCGGATGAAGAAGACGTTTCCTGATGCGCCGCGTCGCCTGCCTGCATACGGCCGACAGCAACATCGCTATCTTTGATGCTGCGGCCGAGGGGCTGGATCTCACCTTGCGCCATGTCGTCCGTTCCGATCTGCTGACCGCCACGGAAAGGACTGGCGGCCTCACCCCGGATATCGTCGCCGCAACGGAGATCGCCCTGCGCCAGGCGAGCGACGGGGCCGACATCGTGCTGCTCGGTTGTTCGACGCTGGGGCCCGTCGCCGACAGGCTGCGCCTACCCGTACCGGTCCGGCGCATCGACCGGGCCCTTGCCGAGGCTGCACGTGACGCGGCAGCGGGCGGGCGTGTTGCCGTGCTCTATGCCTTCGCCGGCACGCGCAATGCGACCGAAGCGCTGTTCCGCGAGGTGGCGGGGGCAGCCATCGACATGCAGCTGGTGGACGGCGCCTGGGATGCTTTCAAAAGTGGCGATCATGCCGCCTATCTGGCGCTGATCGCGGCTGCGGCGGATAGTGCCGCGGAAAAAGGTGCTGCCAGCGTGGCGCTCGCGCAGGCATCGATGGCGCCGGCCACTGCGCTCTGTCATCGCGCAAAGCCGCTCAGCAGCCCGCATGTGAGCCTCGCCGCGGCCGCGCGCTGAAGTCGGGTAGACATTCCAGTCGGGCGGACATTTCATCCGCAAAGAACAGGGTCGGAGATTCGGCCAGGAATAGGCCCTCCGCAGCGGTCGTTGTCTCACCGGTCCATTGAAGCAACTTCGCGTGGGTGGGGCCGCCGTAAACTCCCCCGCCGGTATTCGTCCGCGCACTTTCCCCGCCGCCACAAGGTGGCGGGGATTTTTTATCGGCCTGCCTTCTTCCGCTATTTCTTTTTCGCGGCTTCGTAGCGCGCCTTGGTTTCCGCATTCATCGGATAGAGGCCGGGAAGGGCCGCGCCCTTCGCCACTTCATCCATGATCCAGGCCTCCATGCGCTCCTGCTCTGGCGCTTCCCGCAGGACATCATCCAGGGACGCGGCTGGAATGACGACGGCACCGTCCTCGTCGGCGACGATGATGTCACCCGGGAAGATCGCGACACCGCCGCAGGCGATGGGTTGTTGCCAGGCAACGAAAGTGAGGCCCGCGACCGAAGGTGGCGCTGCAATGCCGTCGCACCAGACAGGAAGCCCCGTGCCGAGGACACCCGCCGCATCGCGCATGACGCCATCGGTGACGAGGCCCGCCACATGGCGCTTCACCATGCGGGCACAGAGGATGTCGCCGAAGATGCCGGCATCAGTGACACCCATCGCGTCCGCCACTACGACGACACCGTCCGGCATGTCCTCGATCGCTGCCCGGGTCGAAATGGGCGAGGCCCAACTGGCCGGTGTCGCCAGATCCTCGCGCGCCGGCACGAAGCGCAAAGTGAAGGCCGGGCCGACGACGCGCGGTTGCCCGGATTTCAGCGGCTTCGTCCCCCGCAGCCAGACATTGCGCAGGCCCTTTTTCAAGAGGACCGTGGTGAGGGTGGCGGTGGAAACCTGGCTCAAGGTGGCGATGGTGGCGATGGTGGCGGGGTCGAGCGGCATATCCAGAGTCTTACCCTTACACGTCCAGATTCGCGACGTTGAGCGCATTCTGCTGGATGAATTCGCGGCGGGGTTCCACAAGGTCGCCCATCAATGTCGAGAAGATTTCTTCGGCTTCGTCGACATGGTTGACCTTCACCTGGAGGAGCGAGCGGACAGCGGGGTCGAGGGTGGTCGCCCAGAGTTGCTCGGGGCTCATTTCGCCCAAGCCTTTATAGCGCTGGATGTCGATACCCTTGCTGCCGACCTCGATCACCGTGTCGACGAGGTCGATGGGGCCGTGGATGTCGATGGTGCGGTCCTTGATGGTGAGGCTGGCGACGCCGCGGAAGCTTTCGGCGAGATCCGTTTTCATCTGGTCGAGGCGGTGGGCCTCGGCCGAGCGGATGAGGCCGGCATCGATGATGTGCCCAGAGGTGACACCGCGCAGGCGGCGCTTGAAGGCGAGGCCGCCTTCGCTGTCGGAAAGGCCGGACCAGCCCCGTTCGGTGACGGGCGATAGTGTGTCGAGCTTGGCAGCGATGGCATTGGCGAGTTCCGGATTGGCGGCCGCCTGCGGGCTGAGGCCGCCCAGGATCGCCGTTTGCTGCACGACATTGACGGAACCCACCTTGCGGATGAGCGGATCCATCAAATGCTTGGCCTGCGCCGCCATGTCGACAACACGGCGGAGATCGGCGCCGGCCACTTGCGCGCCGGTGCTGAGTGTCAAGATGGCGCCGTCGAGGCCGAGATTGATGAGATAGTCTTCGCGGGCTGCGTCGTCCTTCAGATACTGCTCGGTCTTGCCCTTGGCGGCGCGATAGAGCGGCGGCTGGGCGATGTAGAGATAGCCCCGCTCGATCAGTTCCGGCATCTGGCGATAAAAGAAGGTGAGCAGGAGCGTGCGGATGTGCGAGCCGTCGACATCGGCGTCGGTCATGATGATGATCTTGTGGTAGCGCGCCTTGGAGGCGTCGAATTCCTCCGGCCCGATCGAAGTGCCGAGTGCTGCAATGAGCGTGCCGATCTGCTCTGAGGAGAGCATCTTGTCGAAGCGCGCCCGCTCGACATTGAGGATCTTGCCGCGCAAGGGCAGGATCGCCTGGTTCTTGCGGTGGCGGCCTTGCTTCGCCGACCCACCTGCCGAATCACCCTCGACGATGAAGAGTTCGGAGAGCGCCGGGTCACGTTCCTGACAATCGGCAAGCTTGCCGGGGAGGGATGAGATGTCGAGCGCGCCCTTGCGCCGCGTGAGGTCGCGTGCCTTCCGGGCCGCTTCGCGGGCGGCAGCGGCTTCGACGGCCTTGCCGACGACGCGCTTGGCCTCGGCCGGGTGTTCTTCGAACCATTGGGCGAGGCGCTCATTGACGATGTTCTCGACCACGGGCCGCACTTCGGACGAGACCAGCTTGTCCTTCGTCTGCGAGGAGAATTTGGGGTCCGGCACCTTCACCGAGAGCACGCAGGTCAGGCCTTCGCGGGCGTCGTCGCCGGTGAGGGTCACCTTCTCGCGTTTGGCGATGCCGCTTTCTTCCGCATATTTGTTGACCTGGCGCGTCAGTGACGCACGGAAGCCCTGCAGATGGGTGCCACCGTCGCGCTGCGGGATGTTGTTGGTGAAGCACAACATCGTCTCGTGATAGGCGTCGGTCCATTCCATCGCCATTTCGACGGTGATGCCGTCCTTCTCGCCGGTGATGAGAATGGCCGGGCTGTGGATGGCCGTCTTGCTGCGGTCGAGATAGCGCACGAAAGCCTCGATGCCGCCTTCGTAATGCAGCTCGACCGATTTCGGCTCGACCGTGCGGTTGTCGGTGAGGATCAGGCGCACACCGGAATTCAAGAAGGCCAGTTCGCGCAGGCGGTGTTCCAGTGTCGCGTAATCGTACTCGGTCTTGGTGAAGGTTTCCTTGGAGGCGAGGAAGGTGACCTCGGTGCCGCGCTGGCCATTGGCATCGCCGACGACAACGAGCGGCGCTTCGGGATCGCCATGGCGGAAGCGCAGGAAATGCTCCTTGCCGTCGCGCCAGATCTTGAGGTCGAGGCGTTCGGAGAGGGCATTCACCACCGAGACGCCCACGCCATGGAGGCCGCCCGAGACCTTGTAGCTGTTCTGGTCGAACTTACCGCCGGCATGCAGCTGGGTCATGATGACCTCCGCCGCCGAGACGCCTTCTTCCTTGTGGATGTCGACCGGGATGCCGCGGCCGTTATCGTTCACCGTGACCGAACCGTCGCCGTTCAAGGTGACGAGCACGCGGTCGCACCAGCCGGCGAGGCTTTCGTCGATGGCGTTGTCGACGACTTCATAGACCATGTGATGCAGGCCCGAGCCGTCATCGGTGTCGCCGATATACATGCCGGGGCGCTTCCGGACCGCGTCGAGGCCCTTGAGGACCCGGATGGAATCGGCGCCGTATTCGTCACCGCCACTATTTGGATTCTTGGTCTCGTCGCTCATGGTCAAGCACTCGTCACTGAAAGAAATCGTTGCATGGGCAAAGCAACGCTCACGCGTCGTTTTGCAAGCGGCCGTCACCGGCCGTCACGAATTGGGCCCAGCCGGAAAGGGGCTGGAAAATGTCGCGCTCGGTGCCGGTCAGCCAGCATTGCGCGGAAAGGGCCTGCAGCTCGGCAAAGAGCGCCTCGCGCCGGGGCTTGTCGAGATGGGCCGCCACCTCGTCGAGCAGGATGACGGGCGGCTCGCCGCGCCGCCTAGTGGAAAGCCGTGCTTCAGCCAGGATGATGGCGATGAGGAGCGCCTTCTGCTCGCCGGTCGAACAATCGCCAGCGCGCAAAGGTTCACCCCCTAGATGGCGACCGGAGAGTGTCACGACAAGGTCCGACCGGTGCGTGCCCCATTGCGTGATGGCGCTATCGGCGTCGCTGCCCCGGGATGTGGCGAGGCGCTCACGCAACAAATCCTCGGCCTGCAAGGCAGAAAGCGTGCCCAGCGATTCCTCAACGGAGCCGGCAACGGCCAGTTCCGCCTGCGGGAAGGGACCGATGCCTTCCGCCATGGCGGCATTCAGGCTGGCTGCGGCATCGAGGCGAGCCGCCGCGATCGCAACGGCTTGTGCCGCCATCTCGCTTTCGAGGCCCGAGAGCCAGGCATTCATGTCGGTGCCGCTGGCCGTCGGTGCCTCACCGCGCAGGATCCGGGCGCGTTCGCGCATCGCCTGCTCGTAAGAGGCGACGCGGGCGGCATGAGCGGGATCGAGGCCGTAGACCAACCGATCGAGGAAGCGGCGGCGAGATGACGTACCCTCGGAGAACAGGCGATCCATCTGTGGCGTCAGCCACAACACAGTCAGAATCTCAGCGAAGCTCGCCTGCGAGCGCATTGCCGCACCATTGAGGCGAGAGACGCGGCGTTCGCGCCCGCTTTGCGCAAAGGCCAGGGGATCGCGCCCCGTTCCCAGGGCATGTTCGCCACCCTGGCATAGATAACGGCCATGGATCGCCCAGGCGATACCGCCCTGGCGGCTGAAATCCTCCGGATGCGTGCTCGCGGCCGGGTGATTTCCAGTCAGGTGATTTCCGGCCAGATGATTTCCTGGCTGCCGGAATTCGACCTCGGCGATGGTCGCCTGGCGCAGGCCCGAGCCCGGTGCCAGATAGGAGAGCGCTTCCAGAAGATTGGTCTTGCCGGCACCATTGCGGCCGGTCAGCACAATGGCACCCAGGCCCTTATCGAGCCCGGTTTCGAAGCTCACTTCCCGGTAATTGCGGAAGGAGGTGAGCGAAAGATACGAAAACCCGTTCGCCACGTTCGTCACCCGGCGTGGCGTGATGGAGGCCTGGTCGGTTCCGCGCTCGGCGACCGCCATCGCCTCACACACGCATCGGCATCAGCACGTAGAGTGCCTGAGCATCGGCCATGTCACGCAACAGCGTGGGGGCAACGGAATCGGCAAGCTTCAGTTCCAGACCCTCGCCCTCGATCTCGTCGGCGACGTCGAGCAGGTATTTCGAGTTGAAGCCGATCTCCATCGCCTGGCCGTCATATTTCACCTCGATCTCTTCCGAGGCGCTGCCGTTTTCGGCGCTGGTGGCGGAAAGCGTCAGCATGCCGGGCTTCAAGCTAAGCTTCACAGCGCGCGACTTCTCCGACGAGATGGTGGAGACGCGGTCGACGGCGTCGCGGAATTCCTTGCGGTCGACTTCCAGGATCTTGTCATTGGCGGTCGGAATGACGCGCTGATAATCGGGGAAGGATCCATCGATCAGCTTCGAGGTCAGCACGACATCGGCAAACGCAAAGCGGATGCGGCTGTCAGAGAGGGAGACGTCGACGGCGCCGTCGAAATCCTCGATCAGCTTGCGGACCTCGTTCACCATCTTCCGGGGCACGATCACGCCGGGAATGCCCTCGGCGCCCTCCGGCAGCGGCATCTCGACCCGCGCCAGGCGGTGGCCGTCGGTGGCGACGGCGCGCAGGCTCGTCTGCTTGCCCGCTGCATAGGCATGCACATAGATGCCGTTGAGATAGTAGCGGGTCTCCTCGGTCGAGATCGCGAATTTGGTGCGGTCGATGAGACCCTTCAAATCGGCGGCCGAGAGCGGGAATTTATGGGCGAGGTCGCCGGCATGGATGGCCGGGAAATCCTCCTTCGGCAACGTCGCCAGGGCAAAGCGCGAACGGCCGGTCTTCACGGTGACCTGCTGGCCGTCGGCGGCGAGCTCGATCTGGACCTGGGCGCCTTCGGGCAGCTTACGGACGATGTCGTAGAGCGTGTGGGCGGGGACCGTGGCGGCGCCGGGGATGGCGATGTCGGACGCCACCTTTTCGACCACGGCGAGGTCCATATCGGTGGCGGTCAGCCCCAGTTGCCCGTCTTTGGCTTCGACGAGGACGTTGGAGAGGATGGGAATGGTGTTGCGGCGTTCGACGACACTCTGCACATGGCCCAATGCCTTCAGGAGGAGGGTCCGCTCGATGGTCAGTTTCATGGCCTAACTCAACCCTGTTTCTGGCCGAAGGTGGCTCCGCCGGTCCCAGGAACACCGGCCGTGCCGGTGGTCGCGGGATGGCGGGCCGACACTGTCGGTCCGATCTTTTCCAACCTTGCTTGAAGGTCCCCGCGCCAAGGAAAAACGGTCGCGGAAATGGGCGAATCGGCCCCTCAATCCCAGCAAGTGGGGGATTATAGCAGGTTAGTCCCGGCGCAACAGGGTTTTGTGCCGATTCCGGGCCTCGGGCAGGGGGCCGCAACCCCGCAGAATGCTTGGGAAAACTCAGCCTTCCAGCATGCGCTTCAGGAGGTCGATATCCTCGGCAAAGGAGATATCGCCCGAGGCCAATTCCTCGACCTTTTTGACGGCATGCATGACGGTCGTGTGGTCGCGACCGCCGAAGGAACGGCCGATATCCGGCAGCGATTTCGTGGTGAGTTGCTTGGCGAGATACATCGCGATCTGGCGCGGGCGCGAGACCTGGCGGGCGCGGCGCGGCGAGCTCATATCGGCCAGCTTGATGTTGTAATGCTCGGCGACCCGGCGCTGGATTTCCTCGATCGTGACCGAGCGGTCATTGGCGCGCAGCAGGTCTTTCAAGAGCTCCTGCGCGGATTCGACCGAGACCGGACGCCCGACCAGGGTCGCGTGGGCGATGATGCGGGTGAGCGCGCCTTCGAGCTCACGCACATTCGACGAGATGCGGTGGGCGAGGAATTCCAGAACCTTCGACGGAATTTCGATCGGTGCCTGCTCCGCCTTCGCCTGCAGGATGCCGAGGCGAAGTTCGTAGGTGGTGGGGTGGATGTCGGCAACGAGGCCCCAGCCGAAGCGGGTGCGCATGCGCTCCTCAAGCCCCTGCAGGTCCGACGGAGATTTGTCGGCCGAGAGCACCACCTGCTTATTCTGGTCGAAGAGGGCGTTGAAGGTGTGGAAGAACTCTTCCTGCGTCGATTCCTTGCCGATGATGAACTGCACGTCATCGACCATGAGCACGTCGACCGAGCGGAACAGTTCCTTGAACGCCATGGTGTTCTTGTTCCGCAGGGCGCGGATGAACTGGTACATGAACTTCTCGGCGGAGAGATAGATCACGCGCTTTTGCGGCTGCTTCTTCTTGATGTGATGGGCGATCGCATGCATGAGGTGCGTCTTGCCGAGGCCGACGCCACCATAAAGAAACAGCGGATTGAAGGGCACAACATCCGACTCAGCCACGCGCAGGGCAGCGGCGTGCGCCAGCTCATTCGACTTGCCGACCACGAAATTATCGAAGGTAAGGCGCGGGTCCAGTGTGGCGCTGACTTCCGCCAGGCCGTCGACGTCGGAGATGCCTGCACCAGCAATCTGTGGCATGGCATCGACGGGCGCCCCGCCTTCGGCGTTCACGGGCGTTTCGAGCATCACATCGTCGAGTGCCGAATCATCGGCCGCTTGTGCATCGCGCGCATCGACGATCACCTCGACCGAGCGGATGTCGGGGCATTCGGAGCTCCAGAGGGCCATGATGCGGTCGGCGTAATGCGTCGCCACCCAGTCGCGCATGAATCGCGACGGCACGGCGACACGCAGATCCTGGCCACGGCGGCCGGCCAGCGTCAGGGGTTTGAGCCAAGAGCGGAACGTGGCTTCGCCGAACTCGGCGCGCAGGCGGCCGCGCACACGGGCCCATTGCGCATTGAGGAGCGAATCGCTGCCGGCTTCGATCATGGCTTTCCCCCCAAGAGCACTCATATTCGTATTCATGTCGTCATTGCGGCTCATCAGGCGCATCAATCCTGCACCCAGGCGAGACCTGCGGCTTTCCAGCCATTCGTACGTCCACGATGGTTGTCGCCGTCTTTGTCACCCTCAAAACCACCGGCAATGTTGAAGCAGGGGCCAAGGCCCGCTTCGGTCATGGCAATGGCCGCGGCGCGTGAGCGAGCGCCTGAGCGGCACAGGAAATAGACCGGGCCAGAGACTTCGCCGAGCTGCGCCTTCACCTTGGCGGCAAAGTCCGAATCGACGGCCATGGCGGGATAGACCTGCCAGGAGGCGAGGACGACCTTCTTGCCCAAGCTGCCGAGATTGGGAACGCCCACAAAGCTCCATTCCGGCTGGGTGCGGACATCGACCAGACGGGCTTTGGCGTCGGTGCGCAGGGCGTCCCAGGCGGCCTGGGGCGTCACATCGCCCGCGTAGTTTCCAGTGTTGCTCATGCCGTCATACCCCACAGAAAAAAACGACGTCGCCACCGGCACGGGGAATCCTGCGCCCTGCAACAGGGCGTGGCACCCGGATCGGCGGCGGTCTTAATGATTAACTTAAGCCCGCGCGCCGAAACCGTTGGGATCTGGCACGTAGGGCTGCAACCAATGCGCGATAATGCCGTGAAGGCGCGCAATGTAGCCGTGACTTGGTTGCCACAGGTTTCGGAGGGGGAAAACGGACGCAGAGAGAGGGCCGGAACGGGTCAGAATCCCAGCTTTCCGGCGGTCAGTTGCTTGGCCCACGACATAGTCGCGGAAACCATGGCTGGCGCAATGATGGAACGTGTCGTCACGCATCATAGGTCTTTGTTTTTTATGTCTAATTTTCCCGTGATCAAGCCCCTTTTCGGAGCTTCGGTCGACGCCCTGTCCGCGACCGGAGGGGACTCTACGCGCGCGCTTTAACCCATGCAACAAGTCCGAATCAAGAACGGTTCGGAATCGATTCTTGGGAAGGCAGCTGTGGCCGATTCATCACAGATTCAGCAGTCGGAGAACGCCCAACGGCTACAACGGATGGTGGCGCAATTCATTCGAACCCACAAACGAAACCGCGGCCTTCCGATGGAAGGCCGCGGCTGTTGTGAGCGCTGCCAAGCCCTTGCGGGCGGCGGCTGAACCTTTGCCTCGGACTTTAGGCGAGGGTGCGGACAGCCTTGGTGAGGCGCGACATTTTGCGCGCTGCAGTATTCTTGTGCAGCACGCCAGTCACCACGCCACGGGCGAGTTCCGGCTGGGCGGCCTTGAGGGCGGCTTCGGCGGCGGCCTTGTTGCCACCAGCGATCGCCTCTTCGGCCTTCTTTACGGCCGTCTTCAAACGGCTGTTGTTGGCGCGGTTGCGCGCCGTGCGAACTACGGTCTGGCGAATGCGCTTTTCCGCGGACTTATGATGAGCCATGGAGCAATACCTGCTTTGAAACGTCGGAATTTCTATTGGCGGCGGGTTATACAGAGGGGCAGGGCAGGCGTCAACCATTGCCGTCGATACTTATTTTATCTACATGAATCAGCAGGTTAATGAGCTTTCCAAAGTGTTGCCCTGCATCCCGCGCAAGGCGAGATACCCCTGAAATCATTGGACTTGAAGGGGGGCGGGCGGCATAACCACCTTCATTCGACGAAATTTTCAGCCCGATTGGCGCCTGTTCATGACTGTTGTCCCGTTTTTGAAGATGCATGGTCTCGGCAACGACTTTGTCGTGCTGGATGCGCGCAAGCAGAAGCTGGATCTCACCGTCAAACAACGCCAGCGCCTGGCTGACCGGCATATGGGTGTCGGCTTCGACCAGATGGTGACGCTGGAGAACCCGGTTTCGGCCGGCGCCGACGTCTTCATGCGCCTCCATAATGCCGATGGGTCCGAGGCGCGCGCCTGCGGCAACGCCACGCGCTGCATCGCCGGCCGCATCATGGGCGAGAAGGGCAACGGCAACGTCGTCATCGAGACCGTTTCCGGCCTCCTCACGGCGGAAGAGATCGGCAACGGTCAGATATCGGTCGATATGGGACCGGCCAATCTTGACTGGCAGGACATTCCGGTGGCCGCCGCTTGCGACACCTTGCATATGCCGGTGGCTCTCGGGCCCGTTTCCGACCCTGTGGGGGTCAATGTAGGATCGACCCATGCGGTCTTCTTCGTCGACGATGTGAATGCGATCGATCTGCCCGTCATCGGCCCGAAGCTCGAGAATCATCCGTTCTTTCCCAACCGCGCCAATATCGAATTCGCGCAAATCGTCGGGCCCGACCGCATCCGCATGCGGGTCTGGGAACGCGGCGCCGGCATCACCTTGGCCTGCGGTTCGGGTGCTTGCGGGACATTGGTTGCAGCGGCACGGCGCGGGCTCACGTCCAGGAAGGGCGAGGTCATTGTCGATGGCGGCACGCTGACCATCGAATGGCTGGAAAACGGCCATGTTCGCATGACCGGCCCCTGGACGCTGTCCTATGAAGGAACGATCGACCTCGATCGGCTCGTGAACGGCCATGGCTGAAGAGGTTCTTTCACCCGTTGAAGAGCAACGCCGGCCGGGCGAGCCGCAGCTCGTCACCTTCGGCTGCCGCCTCAATGCCTTCGAGAGCGAGGTCATGCGCAACCATGCGCAGGCCGCCGGCCTTGGCGACGCCATCATCTTCAATACCTGTGCCGTCACCTCGGAAGCCGAGCGCCAGGCGCGCCAGGCGATCCGAAAGGCCCGCCGCCTCAACCCGGAAGCACGCATCATCGTCACCGGCTGTGCGGCTCAGATTTCGCCCGAAACCTATGCGGCAATGGCTGAGGTCGATGCGGTCCTCGGCAATGAGGAAAAACTGAAGGCGGAGAGTTTCGCGGCGCTATCTTTGTCACGCGAGCCGGTCGTTCGCGTGGCCGATATCATGACGGTGACGGAGACGGCGCCGCATCTTATCTCCGGCTTTGCCGCCCGCGCCCGTGCTTTTGTGGAAATCCAGCAAGGCTGCGACCATCGCTGCACCTTCTGCATCATCCCCTTCGGCCGCGGCAACAGCCGCTCCGTCGCCGTGGGTGCGATCGTCGATCAGATCCGCCAATTGGTCGCGAACGGCGTGCGCGAAGTGGTGCTGACCGGTGTCGACATCACCTCCTATGGCGCCGATCTGCCGGGCAAGCCCAATCTCGGCGCGCTCACCCGCCGTATCCTCAATCTCGTGCCCGATCTGCCGCGGCTCCGTCTTTCTTCCCTCGACGTGGTCGAGGTGGATGACGAACTGAAGCGCATCATCGTTTCGGAACAGCGGTTGATGCCACATCTCCATCTGTCGCTGCAGGCCGGCGACGACATGATCCTGAAGCGCATGAAGCGCCGGCACAGCCGCGATGACGCCATCCGCTTCGTGCGCGAGATGAAGGCGATGCGGCCCGACCTCGTCTTCGGCGCCGATCTCATCGCCGGTTTCCCGACCGAGACGCAAGAGATGTTCGAGAATTCGCTGCGCCTGGTCGACGAATGCGACCTCACCTTCCTGCACGTCTTTCCCTATTCGGCGCGGAAGGGCACGCCGGCGGCGAAGATGCCGCAGGTGCCGGGAAATATTCGCAAAGAGCGCGCGCAGGCTTTGCGCGCCCGGGGCCTTGCCCGCCAGAAGGACTATTTCGCGCGGCTTCTGGGCGCGCCGGCCCGCGTCCTGGTCGAGAAGTCGGAAGACGGCCGCGCCTTCGGTCACAGTGATCACTTTGCCCCGGTCGCCCTCAGTTTCGGCGCGCTGCCCGGCACCATTATCGAGACCCGTATCAACGGGGCGACGGACGAGCATCTCACCGCCATCGCCGCATAATTTCTTATAAAGACCCCATGACCGACAGCAGCAGCAACGAAAAGCGGGGCTGGTTCCAGCGCTTGAAGGACGGCCTCAGCCGCTCCTCGACCAAGCTCACGGACAGCATCACCGGCATCTTCACCAAGCGGAAGCTCGACCGGGCGCTGCTCGATGAATTGGAAGAGGCGTTGATCGCCGCCGATCTCGGCCCCGCGACGGCAGAGAAGCTGACCAAAGCCCTGGCGAAAGATCGTTTCGACAAGGAAGTGACCTCGGAAGAGGTGCGCGGGCTTTTCGCCGATGAAATCGCGAAGCTCCTGGATCCGGTCGCCAAGCCGCTGACGATATCGCAGAAGCCGCATGTGGTGCTGGTGGTAGGCGTCAACGGCTCCGGCAAGACGACGACCATCGGCAAGCTGGCGCGCCTCTATCAGGGCCAGGGCAAGAAGGTCATGCTGGCTGCTGGTGATACGTTCCGCGCCGCTGCCGTCGAACAGCTGAAGATCTGGGGCGAGCGGGCGCAGGTGCCGGTGATCGCGCGCGGCGAAGGTGCTGATCCGGCGGGCCTTGCCTTCGATGCGCTGACCGAGGCCAAGGCAAAAAACATCGATCTTCTTCTCATCGATACGGCGGGCCGTCTGCAGAACAAGGCGGGCCTCATGGAAGAACTCGCCAAGATCGTGCGCGTCATCAAGAAGGTGGATGCAACGGCACCTCATGACTGCCTGCTGGTGCTGGATGCCACGGTTGGCCAGAACGCGCACAGCCAAGTCGATATCTTCAAGCAGATCTGCCAGGTGACTGGTCTTGTCGTCACCAAGCTCGATGGTTCGGCCAAGGGCGGCGTGCTGGTGGCGCTCGCCGAACGTTTCGGCCTGCCAGTAGTGGCGATCGGCGTCGGCGAAGGCCAGGACGATCTGAAACCCTTCGCGGCGCAGGAATTCGCGCGGTCCTTGATGGATGTGGCTTAGGCCGGAAGGGCCCTCAGCCCAACCCTTCTCCCCGGACGGGCGAGGGGCAGATCTTAGGCCAGCTTTCGCAGCGCGAAGGTCGCTCTACCGGCGGATTTGGCTTCGTAAAGCGCGATATCTGCTTCTTTCAGCATCTGCTGGGCGGTGAGATCCGGGCGGTTGATGAGGGCGATGCCGATGCTGGTGGTGACAGGAATTTCCGTGCCGTTCCAAAGCACAGGTGCTGCCATGCGCTCCAGCAGCGCGTTGGCGACCCGCTTGGCAGAATCGGCGCCGTCTTTGGCGGTCAGCAGAATGATGAACTCATCACCACCCAGCCGCGCCACCTTGTCGGAACTGCGGACCACGGTGCGAATGCGATCGGCAAAGGCCTTCAGCACGCCGTCGCCGGCGTCGTGGCCCAGGCGGTCATTGATCTGTTTGAAGCGGTCGATGTCGAGATAGAGCACGGCGCCGCTCATTCCTGCGCCATGCCAGCCCGAAGCGGCGTCGGCCATGGCGGCGAGGATGGCGCGGCGATTGAAGAGGCCGGTCAGCGGATCGGTCGCTGCTTCGGTGCTGAGCGATATCTCGCGCTTATGCCGCTCCGTAATATCCCAGCCGATCGCATAGAAACCGGTCACGCGCCCATCGACGCGGATCTCGGGGATATAGCGCTGCTCGACATAGCGCCGTTCGCCTTTGGCGATGAGCGGGCGCAGGAAGGCAACCTCCTCGCCGCGCAAGGCCCGGTCAATATAGGGCTTCACGACGTCATAGATTTCCGGCTCGACAACATCGGCAATGGTGCGGCCGACGATGTCATCCGCGCTGATCTCGAAGATGTCGTGATATTCCTTGTTGCAATATGCATAACGCTCTTTCGTGTCGATGAAGGCGACAAGGGCGGGCATTGCATCGGTCAGGGCACGCAGCAGGCGCGAGGAGCGCTCCATCTCGTCATGGGCGTCTTTGATCTGCGCCTGCGATTCCGTAACCTGTTGCAGCAATTCCTCAAGCCTATGCTCGCGATTCTGCTGTTCGGTGATATCGGTCGCAGCGCCGACCAGACGATAGAACTTCCCGTCCTCGCCTCGGATGCCGGCGGCGCGATTACTGAAATAGACGATATGTCCATCCTTGTGGCGGAAGCGCTGTACGATGTCGATGCGATCGATAAGGCCGGCTTCATAATCGAAGAACTGCGCGGTCGAGGCAGCATGGTCTTCTGGCAGCATCAGGCTCTTCCAGAACTGGATGTCGTTCGGGAAATCCGCATCGGTATAGCCGAGCATTTCCTTGAAGCGCGGCGAATACCAGACCTTGCCGGTGATCGGGTTGTAGTCCCAGATACCGTCCTGGCTGCCGGCGATGGCAAGGCCGAAGCGCTCTTCCGACCGGCGCAGGTTTTCCTCAATGTCGCGCTGTTCCGTGATGTCGCGAAAGACGGCAACGCCACCCCGGATCTTGTCCGCGTCATCACGCAAGGGCCGGCCGCTGACGCTGAGCAGCCGTGCCTTGCCATTGATCTCGTTATGTACCAGCATCTCGACGCCGTCGGTGGCCTCGCCCTGGATGGCCCGGACGATGGGCATGCGATCGGTATCAAACAGCGTGCTGCGATCCGGCGTGTAGACGCCGAAGGACTCGCTCCATTTACGATGCGATAGATCGGTGGCGCCGACTCCCGCCAATGCCATCGACATCGGATTGACCAGGATGATCTTTCCGGTGGCATCGGCCACGGTGACGCCTTCGCTCATCGAGTTGAAAATCGCCTCGAAGAGTTCAGTTTGTTCGGCAAGGCGGCGCTGCAGCGCAAACCGTTGGTCTTCGCTGTGCAGCACCAGGGCCAGGAGGGCAATGCTCAATGGTACAATGCCATAGATCGGCAGCGCCGCCCGCGCCGCCAGCGCCAGGGTTGCATTGGGATTGAGGAGAAGGAACCAGACATAACCCTGGCTGATGACGGCGACGCCGAGTACCAGCAGAGCGAGGAAGCCGAACTTGATCCTGCCGTGCCGCACCAGATGAGCAAAGGCGATGCCGAGCACACCGGTGCAGGCGGTGCTGATGACGGCCGAGAGGCCGCCCGGGTAACCGAGCCACAGGCGATAGACACAGACCACGGCCGCGGTGATGGCCGTCCCGATGGGACCGCCAAAGATGCCGACGGTGGCGACCATCACGCTGCGTCCGTCGATCGAGACGCCCGGTGCCAGTGTGATGCCGTGCGACATGACGAGCAGCGCGCCGGCACTGAAAACAAGACCGATGGCTGCACTACGATAAGGCCCGGCCAGCAACTGCGCCCGCGACACCGCCACATAACCCGCCGCGACAAGGGCGAAGAGGCTGACATTCTGCAGCAGTTGAAGAAAGATTGTGCCGACCGAAACCACAGCTTTTCCCGACGAAGTGAGGAGAAGTCGCGTTTCAGCCTAGAAGCTGATGTTTAGCCGAAGGTTAATAATGAGGTCTTATCAATCAAAATCGAGCGCTGCCTTGGGAAACCAGTCTCCAAAACGGCTTCACTGCTGCGCCGTTTCAATTTCCCTGACGTTCTACTTGAAGGCAGCACAAGCGATACGAGCGCCGGCACCGCCGATGGGTTGGCTGGTGTAATCGTCGGGCGACGCGTGGATCACGATGGCAAAGCCGTCGGCATCGGCCAGCTTGGCGCGGTGATGTCCGCCCTTCAGCGAGGACAGCGTCGAATAGAGCTCGACATTGAGGCTGCCATCGCTTGTCACGAAGACATTGGGCAGGTCGCCCGCATCATTGGCATCAGGATTGAGAAGGCCGTGCACGACTTTGTCGCCACGATGGACATGGCCGCCGGCATTGGCGAATTTGGCGTCCGAGCAATCGCCTTTCTCGTGGAGATGCGCCCCATGCCAGCCGGCAGGCAGGCCTTGTGCTTCGATATGAATGAGGACGCCATTCGGTGCTTCGGTCACCTTGACCGACCCCGCCGCTTTGCCATCCGCACCTTTGAGATCGCCGGTCACTGCCTCGGCGCCTGCCGCCCAGGCATGGGCGGCACCGAAACTGAGCGGGGCGGCGCAGGCGAGGGCGAGCAGTATTTTGCGATGTCGAGACATGATGTTCTCCTTGAAATAGCCGGGCAAAGGCGCCAAATCCGGACCCTGCAAGAATTCTTATGTGAACCCATTGTTCGAGCCGCGGGTTCCTCCGCCCCTTCATAGCATGAGAAGGATAAGACCATAGATGAGACGCGTCGGAAAATCTGTCGCGGCAATGCTGCTCAGTTTCGCTGCCCTGTCGTGGACAACGGGCGTTGCCTTGGCTCAGGAGCGGATCGGCGAGGTATCGACGACTTTTCGCCTGATGAGCCCCAACGACAAGGTCGTCATCGAACGTTTTGACGACCCGAAAGTCGAGAACGTCTCGTGTTATCTGTCGCGTGCCGAGACCGGCGGCTGGAGCGGGGCGATGGGCCTCGCGGAAGATCCCAGCCGTTTCTCGATCGCCTGCCGCGCGGTGGGGCCGGTGACGATGAAGGGCAGGATCCCGACCGACAAGAAGGGCGAGGTGGTGTTCTCGGAAGACACCTCGATCATGTTCAAGGAGCTGCGCATCAGCCGCTTTCATGACACGCAAAAAAACGTGCTGGTCTATCTGGTGTGGTCGACCAAACTGATCGACGGCTCGCCCTATAACTCGATTTCCGTGGTGCCGCTAAACTAGGGCCGCAAATCCGCCGCATTTTATGCGTCTCATCTATCGGTCAGTCCTGACCTATGCGGTTTTATCTATGGCACCATCGAAACAAGCGATTGGGCAGGCTGTCACCGATATGTCATGGTCCCGCTCATCATGCAGCACACGCTTTCCTTCTCCATGACCCTGCTGGTCCTGCTCGCGGCCGTGATGCACGCCAGCTGGAACGTGATGGTCAAAATCGGCAATGACACCTTGCTCAATATGGGCCTCACCATGGGCCTTGCCGGCCTGGTCGCCGTGCCGTTCCTGTTTGTCACCCAGGTGCCGGATCCCACGAGCTGGATCTACCTCTTCGGCTCGCTCACGACCCATCTTGGCTATTACCTGTTCCTGGTCCTCGCCTATCGGCATGGCGAGCTAAGCCAGGTCTATCCGATCGCCCGCGGCTCGGCGCCGCTGCTGGTGGCCGTTTCCGCCTGGCTGCTGCCACCCTATGAAGTGCTGGCGCTGTGGCAGATGGCCGGTGTCGCCGCGATTTCCATCGGCATCCTGTCGCTCTCGGTCGAAAAGCCGCTCTCGGGCGCTCACAAATGGGAGCCGGTTGCCTTTGGCCTGCTCACCGGCGTTTGCATCATGGGCTACATGCTGTGCGATGGCCTGGGCGTGCGCGCGGCGGGCAATAGCGAGGCGCAGCAATTCGGTTATATTGCCTGGCTGTTCGCGCTGGATGCGCCGATGCTCGTGCTGTTCTGCTTGTGGCGGCGGGGCATCAAACCCGCGCTCAGCTATTGGTCGGGTGCCTGGAGGCTGGGCCTTGCCGGCGGCTGCCTTTCGGCCGGCGCTTACGGCATCTCGATTTTCGCCATGAAAAGCGGGGCTTTCGCCCAGGTGAGCGCCTTGCGCGAAACCAGCGTCATTTTCGCCGCCATTATGAGTGCTTTCCTGCTCAAGGAGCGCTTCCGCAAACGCCGCTATGCCTCGGTGAGCTTGGTGGCGCTGGGGGCCGTCCTTCTTCATTAGTTTGCCTGAAACTTTTCTGTAGCGCCGTTGTTGCAACAGGTCGACGGGTGGGGTTCGTGTTAGGAATCAGCCATCCGGAGCGGTCGGGTTTTCCCGCCAATAGTTCTCCCGCTTGGGCGCCAGATGAGCAGCAGTTTTTCACGACCTTCAGACACGGCCCCGATCGTCGCAGGGCGGCCTTCTTATGAGAGCTTCCTGCGGATCAAGCAGGGAATCGGCAACGAGGCGCTGCGCGCGGCCGGTCTCCCGTCCATGGAGCATCTCTCCTATGACGCCTATGTCACCGCCCTCAAGCGCAAGGCGGCGGAGTCACAGGCGCATGCCGCAGCTCCGCTTGTCCCGCCGGCCGCTGAGAAGGCACGCGGCCGAAGCGTTGTCTGGACAGGTATTGTCGTGGCGCCGATCGCGATCGCCTTTGTCGTCCTGCTGGCCGACATTCTAAAGGACAGGCCGGGTGCCGAGCAGATCCCCAGCGCCACTGAAGCCATTGCGGCGCCATTGACCGGTGACGGGCTCCCCGTATCGCTCAGCATCACGGCGACGGAAGATATGCCGCTGCCATATGTGCAGACCGAGACAGTGATGCCGGGCGCGTCGGCCGGATTTGACACCGCTACGCCGAATCTGGAGACCGCTCCTGTGGCTGTTGTCGAAGCGGCGCAGAAGGATCCGCCGGTTGAGTTGCTTGTGAACAAGCCGGCGGCGAAAAAGAAAAACACAGTGTCAGTTGAACCTACGGAAGCAAGTGTGGCGTCAGCCATGCCGGCCCCCGAACGACGTGCCACGGCGCCGCAAAAGAAGAAGACATCGTCGGCAACCGCAAGCCAATCAAGCAAGACGCGGCGGGCCGACGATTTCTGGCGGCCTCTGGTCGACCTCCTCAACGGCAAGGGCATGCGCGGCGCCCGCAATGTGCCGGCGCCCGAAGATCGGGCCGGCAGGTAATCTGCCCGTTTTTCTGAAACCTTTCCGTTGCACCGGGAGCATTGCGGCATCGTCCCTTGTTTAGGCGCCGGAATATACTGCCGGGAGCCACATACATGACTGCCATGGCTAGCGATGACCTCCGCCAAGCCTCATCCCAGGGACTGGATGAAGGGGCACCAGGTGAACGGGTGTCCGGCGGACCGGATGCCTCATATGAAACCTTCCTGCGCGTGAAAAACGGCGTCAGCGATGCGGCGCTGCGTGCGGCGGGGCTGCCGCCGGCCCAGTCGCTCACCTATGACGAATATCTGGCGAGTGTCGGCAGCAAGAGCGCGCGAAAGGACGATGCACTGGATCGCCTGCGCGGAGCACAGGCGGTACGCCTGGGGGCCACCGCCGACCCAGTGCCGGGGCCGCCGCCAGGACGACCGCCAGGACGACCGCCAGGACGACCGCCTCTGGGCCGGCGCCTGGTCTTGGACGAAGCGCCCGATGGCAGCTGGCGCATCGCCGCAGATCCGCATCAGCGGCCGCGCTGGGGGGAATCTCGGCCGTCCGGCCGGCGCATTTTCGCGAAGATCATCGGTATGTCGATGGGCATCGCCTTTGCCTTCGTCGCCGCCGCCTATATCAACGCGGCCTATCTGCGTGATTGGCGATGGCCCGTGATAGGGGCCAGCACACCGGCCGCGGCGCCCGCCACCGCCGACGCTGGCGCGGAAGCAAAAGGGGCGGCCCCGGTGTCGATCACGGTGACGGATCCCGGCGCGGTCTTGGGACTGGATACGGCCTCGGGCAATGCGGATCAGGCCGCACCAGATACGAGCTGGGCTGAGACGCCGCCGCAACCGAATTCGGATAACGCGGATACAGGATCAAAGTCGGTGGCACCGGAAAAGAGCACGCCGTCACGTCAGGTCAAAGCGGTCGATCTGCCAAGCTCGACCCCGACAGCCACGCAGCAGCGTCTCCCCAGCTCGACACAGACTACGCCTGCCACACCGGTCTATACCAAGCCGGCGTCGACCCCGTGATGAGCCGTTTCGGCCGAAAACGGGTTTGATCGGCGTGAAATCCCTCACAAAATCGTTCCCGCGACTTTTTTTGTGGACCTTGGGCGCCCGACGGCGCAAAGCTGGCCCGGCCCTCACTGGGGCTGAATTGTTGAAGTAGCGGGACACCAGGATATGTCGGCTTCGGCCAAGGATCTGCCGGATGCAGATCTCGAAAACCTCATTCGCGAGAAACATCGCCAGGCATTGGCGGAACCAAGAATCGGACGGGCCGCACAAGCGGCGCCGGAAATGGCTGCCACGGACTTTGCCGTGAAACCTTCGGCCCGGCTGGGCGGAACGCCGACCCTGGCGATCGATCCTTCGGACCGTGTCCTGCCGATAACGGAAGCAGCGGGCCGTCGTCGCGGATCGCTGGTTCCTGTCATCGTCGTTGTGGTGGCGGTCGCCGTGGTCGGCGCCGTCGTGGCATGGACCCAGCAGGGCAGCGGTGACTTCGCCCTCTTTTCCTCGCCCAGCGCACCGGCTGCACCCGCCACCGATTTCGCGATTTCTGCCGAGAACAAGCCGCCGGTTGGACAGAGCACGCCTATTCTGCAGCCTGCTCCCGCACCCGTCCAGCAAGCGGCGCCAGCGCAGTCAGTACCGGCGCCGGCGGCACCTGTTCAGGCAGCGCCAGCTCAACCAGCGCCAGCCGTGCAGCAGGCAGAGAAGAAGGACGAGGCACCGGTGCAGCAGAAGGCACCGGAAAAGAAGACGGTGAAGCCCGCCGAGAAGAAGGTCAAACCGGCTGAGAAGCCGAAGCAGGCCGCGGCCAAGCCCAAGCCGGCGGCAAGTGACGAAGGGGATGCGTCGTTCTCGACGCTGCTCAACAGCCTGACAACGGAAGCACCGCAGCAAGAAACCGCGGCACCTGGCAATACACAGCCGGCCGTTCAGCAGCCGGCCACTCAGTCAAAATCAGGCGCACCGCTGCCGACATCGACGGCGCCGTCGACACCGGGAACCCAGCTGTTCAATCCCTGACGCAACACTCCCCCGGCCAAGGCGATGCGTGGGGTGGGGGCGATGAGCGCGGTCGGGGCGATCAGGCGTTGTGATGCTGCAGCTGGAAACGGCGCGCCGATACCAGCGAGGAAACCGCGAGCAGTTTATGGGCGTAAGGATCGCTCATGTTGCGGAGCGCTACGTGGGCCATGTCGCCCGGGCCCTTGAAGCGCTTTTCGACGCGCCAATGGGCGTACATATGTTCCGGCAGTTTGTCCGAGATTTCGATCAGGACCGAGCCGACATCCAGCTGGTCGATTTCTTCGTCATGGAGAACCTTGGCATCGCGATGCCACGGCAGCCAGTTAAGAAGTACCCGCCCCATAATTTTGCGCCCCTGAAAGTAACGGATCACGGCCCGATGCCGATGATCTGATACTCCCAGCTTAGGTGGCATTTCTTAATAACAAGTTTCGGAGATTTCGCTAACCTGTTGGCCGGACTGAAAAGTCCGGCCTTTTAGGCGTTTGCGATTATTCGAACCGGATGTGGTTGATCTCGTCGCCCATCTCTAGGGATTGTAGGACATCGAGCCCGTCGACGATCTGGCCGAACACCGTGTGCCCGCCATCGAGATGCGGCTGCGGGTCGAGAACCAGAAAAAATTGCGAGCCGCCGGTATCGCGGCCGGCATGGGCCATGGAGAGGGCGCCTTCGACATGCTTATGCGGGTTGCCCTTGGTCTCGCAGGCAATGCGCCAGCCGGGACCGCCGGTGCCGCTGCCGGTCGGGCAGCCGCCTTGAGCCACGAAACCGGGGATGACACGGTGGAAGTTGAGGCCGTCATAGAACTTGTCCTGGGCCAGCACATAGAAATTGGCGACGGTATTGGGTGCCTCTTCCGGGAACATCTCCAGTTTCATGTCGCCCTTGGAGGTCGAGATGGTGCAGTGCTTCAGGCCTTTGATCTTCTCTGCTGAGAGATCGTGCACCTTAAGGTCGCCGCGGGACATATTTCTATCCTTTCAGGTCATTCCGCCGCCCGTTCTGGGCGCGGCCGATATTGTTATGCGGGCCTATCTATGGCGATCAGGCCGCAAGTTCAACCACTGATCAGCTGCGGGCGCCGAGATCGGCCACGAATTTTGCCAGGATCTCATTGAGGCCGACATTGAGGGCGTGAACCGCGTCATCGATGTCCGGACCACTCGCATCCTTGGTGACTTCGTAGCTGCCGGACGAGACGATGGAATCCGTCGTCTTGTCGATGAGGGCCAGTTCCAGCGCGATGACGGCCGCATTCTTGCCGCCGCTCAGCTGTTCCAGGCGCTTGATGCGGCCTTCAACCCGGTATTGCGCTTGTACGCGCAATTCGCTGGGCACCACGTCCTTGGCCAGTTTCGCGGCCCGCAGATAGGCGACGATCTGGTCGCGCAGCATGGCGGGCGGCGGATCGGTCCAATAGGCGTAATTGCGCTGCTCCAGCTTCTGTCCGTTATCCTTGGTGAAGAGCAAAGGCCGCTCGCCCATGACGCCTTCGGCCTGCAGCGGCGGAACCTCGATCACGCCTTCGACGGGCTTTGTCACAGCTTCCGGCGCCGTGCCGGCGATGAGGCGGAAATACTGTTCCTTGGGCACGGGCGGGGCCGAGCCGAAACAGGCGCTTAGGGAAAGTGCCAGTCCAACGAGCAGAAGGCGGCGTGCCAGCATCATCTTCATTATTCTTCATCCCCGCTGTTCTGCTTCAGGCCCTTATCTGTTTCTGGATTGCTGCCAGAGAGCAGCAGGCCCGGATTCTGACGGATGAGGCGGCTGAACTCGTTCATGTTGCGCGTGGTTCCATCAAGGTTGTGCGTGATGGAGTCGATATTCTGTGCGACCGCCCGCAGGATGTATTCGAGATCCGCCACCGATTTGTCGACGCCCTTGCGGTTGTCGGCGACCAGCGCCTTGATCTCGTCCGCGACATTGGTGATGCGCGAGCCCAGGGCCTTCAGATCGCGGCTGGCGACTTCGGCATTGGCGGTCGCGTTCTGGATATTGGCGAGCGAGCCGTCGATGGCGCCAATATTCTTCTCAGAGAGGATGCGGTCGACCTTGCCCATCTCGACATTGATCTGGTCCGAGAAGTCCCGGACATTGGTCATGATCGTTGGCGTCTTCGAATTGACTTCACTGGCGATCTCGTTGAGCGAACCCATCAACTTGCTCAGATTGGTCTCGGTCGTATTGCCGATGCGCTCGATGATCTCGCCGATGCGGGCGACCAGCGGTTTCAGCGAGGATTTGGAGAGATCGCCAATCTCGGCGGCAACCTGGGCCATCAGGCTGAACATGTCGGCCGCCGTGCCGCCGGCGATCTCGCCACCGGGTGCTATGGTTTCCTGCGTCTGGCCGCCGTTGATTTCGACGGTCTTGCCGGCAAGGAAGCTCGAAGCTGCGATGCGGGCGATAGAATCGGACGGGAATTTCCAACCCTGTTTCACCGCGACATGCAGGCGGAAGCGATACTTGCCGGCATCGTATTCCGGCGTGATCGCTTCGACCTGGCCGATCGGGAAGCCGGCAAAGCGCACGGCCGTGCCGTATTTCACGTCGGTCACATCATCGAGCACGATGGAATAATTGTCGGTGGGGCCGGTACGCCCGGCCAGCATGGACAGCATTACCACCAGCGCCGCGATCATGGCTGCAACGAAGACGCCGACGGCGGTGTAGTTGAGAAAGTGATTACGCATCGTCTTTTAATCCCCCGC
Organism: Pseudomonadota bacterium; assembly: GCA_016183985.1. GTDB lineage: Bacteria > Pseudomonadota > Alphaproteobacteria > Dongiales > Dongiaceae > Dongia. Next base: position 182,586 of record JACPDN010000004.1, read on the forward strand.
GAGGCGACGCAGATATTCAGTTGGATCGATCTCGGCCTGTTCGGACCGACGGTGCAGCAGGTTCTGCACCCGCTCATTGGTCGAATTACGCACCGCATCGACGCGGTCGCAGGCCAGGATGCGGCCCTTGTCGAGAATGGTGATGCGGTCGGCGATCTTATAGGCGCTCTCGACATCGTGGCTTACCACCACGACGGAGATATCCATCGCATCGCGCAATTTGAGAATGAGATCGTCGAGCGCCGACGAGACAACAGGGTCGAGGCCCGAAGACGGCTCGTCGAGAAAGATCAGCTTGGGGTCCATGACGATGGCGCGCGCGATCGAGGCGCGCTTCATCATGCCGCCGGAAAGGTCGGAGGGCATCAGATGGCCAAAGCCGGAGAGGTTGCACACCTCGAGCTTCATATTGGCCATGATGTCCATGGTGCGCTCTTCGAGGTCAGTGAGCTCGCGCAAGGGCAACTTCACGTTCTCGGAAACGGACATCGAGGAGAAGAGCGCGCCGAACTGGAAGGCCACGCCGATGCGGCGCTTCAATTCCAGCAGCTGCATGCGCGAAAGCGCACCCATATCCTTGCCCAGCAGCTTGATCTTGCCCGGGAGCGGCGGCATCAGGCCGACGAGATGCCGCAAAAGCGTGGTCTTGCCGGAGCCAGACCCCCCCATGATCACCATGATCTCGCCTTCGCGCACATCGAGATTGATGTCGAAGAGCACTTGGCGCGTGCCAAAAGACCAGTCGAGACTGTCGACTTCGATCACCTTCCTGCGCGTCGCCAATTCCTCGGCGCTGGGGCGGTTGGCCTGATTGACGGCTTCGGCTGTGAGGGCATCGTTCGTCATGGTGTCACTTCGTCGTCATATAGGCGAAGATCATGTCGGCGACGACGATGAGCGTGATCGAAATGACGACCGAGCGCGTCGTCACCTTGCCGACACCCTCCGCACCACCCTGGACCATCGAGCCGTTCACCACGCCAACCAAAGCGATGATGACGCCAAAGAGCGTCGCCTTGCCCAGGCCATGCCAGACGTCGCCGGTCTTCAGCACATCAATCGTGTCATTGAGATAGGCACCGAAGGATTGATGAAGCTGGGCCGAGACATAGAGGCCGGCTGCGAGGATGGACACCAGATTGGCCCACATGGCGAGGCACGGCATCATGAGGACGAGTGCGATCAGTACCGGCGACACCAGGAAACGCACCGGGTTGATGCCCATCACCTGCAGCGCGTCGACTTCCTGATTGATGCTCATGGTGGCAAGACGGGCAGCGATCGCGGAACCGGAACGCCCGGCAATCAGGATACCCATGATCATGGGGCTGAATTCACGCACCACTGACAGCGCGATGCCAATATAGGCGTATTGCTCGGCGCCGAAGAGGCCAAGGCTGTAAAGACTCTGGATGGCCAGCATCAGGCCGATGGTAGCGGCGAGCAGCGTCGCGATCGGCAGAGCGGTGACACCGAACTGCATCATCGAGGCGAAAGCGGAGGTGATACGCACTGGCTGCCGATAGCGCCAGCCGGTCAGCGTCCAATAGATCGCCTCGAAGAAGATCGCGGCGGCATAGCCCATCTCGTCGAGGCCGGCGACAGTGCGTCGGCCGATGCCCTCGAAGATCTTGCCGGGAAGCTTGAGCGGGTTCGCCATGACCAAATGCCGCTGTCAGGGCTGCGCCGCCAAAGCGGCGGCGACATCGGCATGGATGGTGAAGACCTTGTCGAGGCGTGCAAGCTCCAGCACGCGCCGGGCGCGAATGCTGACCGAGACGAGGGAGAGCTCGTTCTTCTGCTTGCGCGCGACCTGCAGGCCCTCGACCAGGCTGGCGATGCCAGAGGAATCGATATAGGTGACGGCCGAGAGGTCGATCAGCAGGTCTTTCTTCTGCTTCAGGTTGGCAAGCAGCGCCTTCCTGACCTCGCCGGCGTTTTCCAGATCAATGTCGCCCTCAAGGGCGATCACGATCTTGCCCTGCTCTTCCTTAACGCTGGATACGGACATCCCCTAATTCCCACCCTTGTTGTCCGCCTCGTCGCGATCCGACTGGTCGCTTTCCGCGGGGCGGCGTCGTTTGACAAGTTCCAACAGGTTCCCCTCCCCGTCCGGTAGGGGGATGAAGCTGGCATCGTCCATGATGGCCCGGATGAAATGCGTCCCCAATCCACCGGGTCTTAGCTCGTCAAGCGGCCTTGGTTCTATCTTACCGGTATCGATCTTGGGTGCAAAATCGCGCAGGCGGAGCATGATTCCGTCCGGTAGACGATGCACCGCCAGTGTGATTTCGCCCTTGGACTGGCCGCCATAGGCGTGAACCATGATGTTTTCGATGGCTTCCCCGGCCGCCAGGACCAGATCCTGGATCTCGTCCTCGCCGAAACGGCAGGCCTTGGCCGCCGCTTCCAGAGCCGGGCGCATCAGCTTCAAGCGGCTGGGATCGGCCGGGAAAGAGAGGCCGAACAGGAAATCACCCTCCGGTGGCACTGCCATTTCGGAAGGGTGCTCCCGCTGCCAGGCCTTGCCGGCGGATTGGTCGTCGATGGCGAGAAGGGTCAGGTCGTCCTTGGCCTGCCAGCCACCCTGGTCGAGCTCGGCGAGAACCATGTTGAGGCGCTGCCGAAGCGGCCCGTGATGGGCATATTCGAGGAGCTGGTTGAGCCCCTCGACGCCCAGTTCTTCTTCGCCATAGCGGAATTCCGTCAAGCCATCCGAGAAGGCGACGAACAGGCCGCCTTTGAGATTGAGCTCGTGATCGACGAAATGCGTGTCCTTGAGGATGCCCAAGGGCGGGGCATCCGGCATAACCGTTTCGTAAAGATGATCGGGGAATTTGATCAGCGGCGGCAGATGCCCGGCATTGGCAAAACGCAGCAGCCCCGTCGCCGGCTCGTAAAGGCCGGCCACCATGGTCACGAACATGCCGCGGCTGGTCGTCTCGCAGATCTCGCGGTTGAGGATCGAGAGAAGTCGCGCCGGATCGCGGATGGTCTTGCCGAGGCAGCGGAAGAGGCTGGCGGTCTTGGCCATCAGCAGCGCCGCGTTCATACCCTTGCCGGAGACGTCGCCGAGTGCAAAGGCGATCGTGCCGTCGGGCAGTTCGAAATAGTCATAGAAATCGCCGGAAACCTCGCGGATCGGGCGATTAATGCCGCAGATCGGCAGATCGTCATCCTCGGCAGGCAGGAGGCTGCGCTGGATTTCCGAGGCCAGCTCCAACTCGCGCTTGATGCGCTCCTGCTCCAATAGCTGATCGGCGAGGCGCGCATTGGAAATGGCGAGCGCTGCGGCATTCGCCATCACCTGCAGCATGTTGGCGTCCTGCCCATGCTCGCCGTCGAAGGGTTTGCCAGAGCGCTTGTTGAGCACCTGTACTGCGCCAATAAGCTTGTCGCCGACGCGCATCGGCGCGCACAGGATCGAACGCGTGACGAAGCCCGATTTCTCGTCCGCCGCCTTGAAGAAGTTCTTGTCCTCATAGGCGTTCTCGACGACGACCAGGCGATCCTCGGCGACGACGCGGCCGACGATGCCCTGGCCGGTCGGCACCTGCAGGCCGTCGATCCTGACCGGCCCGACACTGGCGCGGCAGACCAGGGTCGTGTCGGAATCGTCGAGCAGGAAGAGCGATCCCGCCTCGGTTTCGAGAAGCTGGATGACGTTGCCCAGGGCCTGGCCGACCGTCGCATCGACATTGAGCGAGGCGGCAAAGGAGCGCGCGAGACTGGCGGCGAGATTGAGCGCGCCGCTATCTGAATCGGTTCCCGAATCGGTCGTCCCGGGCTTATCTGCGGTGTTGCCGCTCATCTGCGGGTGGTCTCGAAATCCGGCTGCTGGGCCATGGGAATCATGAATATGCCTGTTTTTCGCGTGGCCGGCACTCTAGCCCGCGTGCTTTGACGGCAGCAACAGCGGCTCTTGCGCAAAGTGGCCGGGATGAGAGGGCCGTCACAGTCAGGCCGATACTTTTCCCCGGTGCTTTTGCCCAGTGCCTTTCCCCAGTGCTTTTCCTCGGCCCTGCCAGATGTGTATGCTGTGACCGAACGGCGCCGCCAGAGTGCCAGTTTAAGAAGCTGACTGTTCAGGGGGAAGCGACGGCATGGCAGCCAAGGACCATGGCCAAGGAGACATTAGCGGGGGATCAGGTGTCGAGGCCACGGGCCTCGCCTTCGTGGTGGCCGACGACCACCCTATGGTGCGAGATGCCTTGGCAGCAGCCCTGAAAGGGGCGTTTCCGGACGCCAAAATCGGCTTTGCCGGCAGCCTTTCGGAGACCCAATCGGCGATCGACGCCACCCCTGAAACCGACCTTGTGGTGCTCGACCTCGACATGCCTGGGATGCTGGGCCTTTCGGGGCTTGCGGCTTTGCGTGCCCAGCACCCCTCCCTGCCGATCGCCATCGTCTCGGCAACGACCAATTCGGCGGCCATGCGCCAGGCGATCGAAATGGGGGCAGCCGGTTTTATTCCCAAACTGGCGGCGGCGGATCGCTTTCTGGATGCCGTGCGGATGATTCTGGCCGGTGCCGTGGCCCTGCCCGATGAGGCGCGGGATGATGCGCTGGCCAGCCGCGACCGCGATCTTGCGCAGCGGGCGGCACAGCTGACGCCGCAGCAGCACCGCGTGTTGTCGCTGCTCGCCGAAGGAATGCCGAACAAGCTCATCGCCTATGAAATGCAGATCAGCGAGCCCACGGTGAAGGCGCATGTGACCGAGATATTGCGCAAACTTGGCGTTACCTCACGCACCCAGGCGGTCATCCTGGCGCAGCGCCTGTCGCTCGACCCGGTGACGAAGCCGCTGCCGGCCGCCAGCGACGAATAGGCCCTATTCGGCCGCTGCGGCCATATTGGCGCGGATGGCATTGAGCCGCTCGCGCAGGGCGATGATCGCGTCCAACGGTTCACCGATCACCTCACCAAGGCGCTTCGGAATCCCTTCCGCCTTCGCGCGCAGGGCCCGGCCGGCATCGGTCAATGATATGCGCACCTGTCTTTCGTCGCCGGAATCGCGGGAGCGGGTGATAATCCCGGTGCCATCCAGCCGTTTCAGCAGGGGGGTGAGAGTCCCGGAATCGAGTTGCAGCTTGGCACCGATCTCCTTCACCGTGACCCCATCCTCCTCCCACAGCACCAGCATGACGAGATATTGCGGGTAAGTGAGGCCCAGCGGTTCCAGCAGCGGCTTATAGGCCCGGGTAAAAGTGTGGCTGGTCGAATAGAGGGCGAAGCAGAGCTGCTGCGACAGCTTCAGCATATCGATGTCATGGCCTTGCTTCATGGTGGAACCTCAAGGAATGCGTCTTTCTTAATGTAAGTCCCTACGCGGCAATCGGGAATAGCTTGTGTGCAATTAAATTGCACAAGCCAGCCATGCAGATCGCGCATGCAAAATTAAATTGTGCACAATCTAATTTCTGCCAATATCCTTCTCATCGGCGGCGGGCAATGAAGCCCACCCTGAATGAGGCCCCAAAAGACAGGGCGAGCCACGAAAGGAAGAGAGATCATGAGCGTCAACGTTCTCTATCGGACCAAGGCCACAGCCACCGGCGGCCGTGACGGCAAGGCGCAGACGGCGGACGGCACGTTCAGCGTCACGCTTGCGACCCCGAAGGAATTGGGCGGTGCGGGTGGCCCGGGCAACAACCCGGAACAGCTCTTCGCGGCCGGCTATTCGGCCTGCTTCATCGGCGCCATGAAATTCGTCGGCGGCCAGGAAAAGATCAAAGTGCCGGCCGATGCCAGCATCACTGCGGAAGTCGGCATCGGCCCGCGCTCGGAAGGCGGCTTCGGTCTTGAGGTCTCGCTCGACATCTCGCTGCCGGGCCTCGACAAGGCGACGGCGCAGTCGCTGGTCGAGAAGGCTCACCAGGTTTGCCCGTATTCGAACGCGACGCGTGGCAATATCGATGTGAAGTTGAACGTGATTTGAAAATTGACATCGGTTGAGAGAGTGGATGCCCGGGACTTTGCCCGGGCATGACGGCCTGCTTTACTTTTCGTCATGGCCGGGCTTGACCCGGCCATCCACTTTTCCAGGAGAAGCCTCACCCCCGCCGCTTCTGCGCCTCCAGTGCCGCTTTCAGATTGGCGCGGATGAAGTCGCGGGCATGGCTGGCGAGATCGCTACTGTCTTCCCACAAGTTCCGCCAGATCGCCAGAATACCGGAAAGCTGCTTGTTGACGACGGTCGATGAGAAGCTCTCGAAGGTGATCGGGCCCTTGTAGCCCGCGCGCGCAAGGCCGCGGAAAATCTTGTCGAAATCGATCGACCCGGCGCCGAGATAGCCGCGGTTCGATTCGCCGATGTGGAAGTAGCCGAGAAAGTCGCCGGTATCGACGACGCATTGCTCGATATCGGCTTCCTCGATGTTCATGTGATAGGTATCGAGATGCACCTTCACATTGGGGGCACCGATACGCTTGCAGAAATCGACCGCCTGGGCCGCCGTGTTGAGGACGTTGCTCTCGTACCGGTTCACGACCTCGAGGCCGATGGTCATGTTGCTCTTGGCCGCCTCGGCGCAGATCTTGCGCAGGACTTCCGCCGAATTCTCCATGCCGCGCTCGGTGGTCGGGTCGAAATACTTCATGAAGCCGGAATAGAGGATGCCGCACATATGCGTGCCGCCCATGTCGCGGGTGACGGCAAGTGCTTCGCGCAGCAGCTTTTCGCCGCGCTTGATCTTCTCCGGATCCTCGCTGGAGATGTCGGCGCTGCCGTCGAGGCCGAGGCTGACAGTGATGCCAAGGCCGTTCGCCTCGGCGGTGCGGCGGGTGTGCTCGGGGTCGATGGTTTTAGGGTCGAGGGCCGGGATTTCGATGATGTCGTAGCCCAGTGCCGCCGTCCGCTCGATCGCCTTGGTGGCCTCGGCATGGCTCCAACCACCCACCCAGACCAGAGCATGGACACCGATCTTGTTCATTCCGTCCTCCCGATTTCCGATTCCCTGACAGCGTTGTCAGCAGGAAATTAGGCCGCGAGGGCCGCCCTTGCCAGGGCCGAAACGCCGGCCGCGCAATTTAATGTCAGACGAATGGAAGACTGGGTCAGTTTCGTTTCAAAGCCCTTCCGCTTTCGCAATGTTGCAATGCGAAACGGATATTGAAAATCATGCCATAGCAGCCATATAGTCGGTACTGCAGTGCAGCAATCGGCGACTTTCAGAAACGCCGGAGCACGGGAGGAAGATCCAATGTTTTTAGGAGGTCTTCCACAATGTGGCCCTATAACGACGACGAACAGCTCTGGCTCGAAAAGAACGCCAGCCAGACCCAGCCTATCCCCCAAGGCCAGGACTATTTGCCGGACTATTATCGTCCGGAACCGGCACGCACGGTGGATTTCTATCGCCAGCGCGCCCATGAACTGCGCAACGAGGCGATCGGTCAGTTCTTCCGCAGCTTTGCGGACGGTGCGACCAGTCTGCTGCAACAGCTCGGCGCCATTACCAGTGGCAATCACGGCAAGGTCGAAGCCATGATCAACGAGTTGCGCGGCGCTAGGCCACGGACCGCTGCGAACGCTGGGCGATAAGCGCCCGTAACCGCGCCGGCTTCACCGGCTTATGGAGCACGTCGAGGCTTAACGCCTTGGCGCGCGCCATGACGATGGGGTCGCGGTTGGCGGTGATGAGGACGGCCGGCAGGGCATCGCCCCAGGCATCGCGCAGTTTCGCGATCTCGACGATGCCGTCCGGCTGATCGTCCCCGAGATGCAAGTCAATCAGCAGCAGATCCGGTGATCCCGCGCGCCCCGCCGACGCGGCGAGGGCCAGATCGGCATTGGCGGCGGTGATGACGTCGCAGCCCCAGCTCCTCAACAGCACATCCATGCCTTCACGCACCTGCTCCTCATCATCGACGCAGATCACGAAGGGCGCCTTGGTGAGCGCGTCGGGCCGCGCCTGATCGGGTGCTGCGTCTTTCAGTGTCGCCGCATCGGCCGCGGCCAGCGGCAGGTCGATGCTGAAGGCCGCACCCTTGCCTGGCGCCGATACCAGGCCGCGGGAATGGCCCAGCATGCGCACGATGCGGTCGACAATGGCTAACCCTAAGCCCAGCCCGCGCTCGCCGCCGACGCTCGCCGGTTTGAGGCGGATGAACTCCTGATAGATATTGCCCTGTTGATGCTGGGCGATACCGGGGCCGTTGTCGCGCACCTCGATGCGGATCGTGTCGCCGAGGCGCCGGCAACCCATCAGCACCCGCGCCCGTGCATTCGTGCTGCGGCCATAGCGGATGGCGTTGGAAAGATAGTTCTGCAGCACGCGGCGCAGCAGCGCCGGATCGGTCGTGACCCAGGCCTTGGATGGCACGACGCGTAGGCTCATGCCGCCGCGTTCGGCCAAGGGCGCGAAAGCATCGGCAAGGGATTGCAACAACGGCCCCAGCGGAATGGCGCGCGGCTCGGGCTTGATGGCGCCGGCATCGAGCTTGGCGATATCGAGCAGCGCATCGAGCAGCGCTTCGACCGAAGAAAGGCCGAGATCGACCTTCGCCACCAGCTCATCCGCGACATGGCGTTCGGAAAGCGCCGCCACGAAAAGCCGCGCCGCGTGGAGCGGCTGCAGCAGGTCATGGCTCGCCGCCGCAATGAAGCGGGTTTTGTCGATATTGGCTTCCTCGGCACGGGCTCGGGCGGTTTCAAGTTCCGCGGTGCGGGTGGCAACGCGCCGTTCCAGGCTTTCATTGGCGATGCGCAATGCTTCTTCCGCCCGGCGCCGCTCGGTGATGTCGACATAGAGAATGAAAAAGCCGACGACCTCGCCACTCTCGTCGCGATGGGGGATATAGGTACCGCTTGCCACTTCGATCTTGGCATCGTTGGTGGGGAAATCGATCTCGAATACCTGGACATGACCGGCGAGCGCCGCATCGATATAGCGTTTCAGCAATTGATAGCGGGCATCGCCCAGGACATCGCGCACGTGACGCCCCTCGGTGGCGCGGGTGCCGTCCTTGAGCGAGGCCTGATACGGGCGGTTGGTGAAGCGATAGCGTTCTTCGCGGTCGATATAGGCGATGAGGACCGGCACGTTATCGGTCACGATACGCGTGCGCTTTTCGCTGTCGCGCAAGGCCTCCGCCGCCCGAGCCCGGGCGGTCACGTCATTGGCAGTGATGACCACGCCGCCTTCCGGCAGGGGATCGGCGCGCAATTCCGTCACCGAGCCGTCACCGAGCTTCAATTCGCGCATGGCGACCGGTGCCGCTTCAAGCGCCGCCGCGAGCGAGGGAATCTGCGACGGCAGGTTGGCGATGTTGATGCCGATCGCCAGCGCATCCCGTTCGATGCCGCTCAAGGTCGCGAAACGGTCGTTCCATACCTCCAGCTTGCCGCCCGCATCGAAGACGGCCAATCCCAAGCCCATATGGTCGAGCGTGCGGCGCAGGAGATCCGCATTGTAGCGGATGGCTGCCGTGGCTTCGTCCAGCATTTCGCGGATCGAGCTCGGCATCCACAAGCCCTTGCGCCGGGCCGTGGTAACGACGACACGGGCGGAGGCCGCGCCGATCGTGCCGGAGAGCAGGCGTTCAGTGAACTCGACGGCTGCGGCACCGGAAAGATTGAGCGTGCCGAAGGCTTCCTCCGCCCGCTCAGCGCCGATGAAGCGAGCGGCCAGCTCCTTCAACTGATCAAGCTCGGTGCGCGCCGGCGAGACCGGCTTGCTGCGATGCTTTTCGATCTCGTCGCCGCAGAATGCCGCTGCCTGCTGCCGGTCGCGTGCCATGGGCTTGGCGAGCAGCGAGCCGGTGACGAGCAATACCAGATTGACCGCCATGGCGACGACGAAGCCGCGCAAGAGCGGATCGAACCAGGCGAGCGGACCGATGGGCGGCAGGGTCGGCGCCTCGGCCGGCTGGATCGTCGGCCACAGGATCGCCCATAACCAGACGGCAAACCCGCCGAGAAGCCCCGCGATGACACCGTAGCGATGAGCGCGGCGCCAATAGAGGCCGATGAGGAGCGGCGGGGCGAAATTGGCGACGGCGCAGAACGAGATGAGGCCGATCGTCACCAGCGGCAGCAGGCCGGCGATCGTGCGGTAATAGGCATAGGCCGCGAGCAGAATGGCGATGACAGCGAGACGCCGGACCATGAGGCCGAGCTGGCCGAGATGGGCGCCTTCCTCCTGACGCCGCCGCAGCAGCCAGGGCATCACCAGTTCGTTGCCGACCATGCCGGAAAGGGCCATGCAGGCAACCGCCACCATGCTGGTCGCGGCGGACAGGCCGCCAAGGAAGATAAAAGCGGTCAGCCAATCGGCACCGGCCGATTGCGGCAATGTGAGGACGAAGAAATCCGGCACATGGCTGGGATCGAGCCGCGCCAGCCCAGCCATCGCGATCGGCACCACAAAGATATTGATGGCGACGAGATAGATCGGAAACATCCAGCGCGCGGTTTTGAGGCTCTTCGGGTGATCATGCTCGACCACCGCGACATGGAATTGGCGTGGCAAGCATAGAAACGCAAAGCCCGACAGTACCGTGAGCGCCAGCCAATTGGCGTTGATCTCCGGTTTCATTATTTGGCTGGCGGCGGGGAGGGTATGCGCTTCGGCAAGCAAGGCGCCGGGCCCGTCGAAGACACCCCAGACGATAAAGACGCCGCCGGCCAACAGCGCACAGAGCTTCACCAGGCTTTCAAGCGCGATCGCCAGCATCATGCCGCGATGCTGTTCGCTGGCTTCCACATGGCGCACACCGAACAAAATGGTGAAGGCCGCCATCATCAGCGTGACGATAAGGGCGGTGTCCTGCCAGACCGGGACATGGAGCACACCGCTCCCTGCCAGTTCACCGGCACCGATCTTGCCGGAGAGCGCCTCGAAGCTGAAGGACACCGCCTGCAGCTGCAGGGCGATATAGGGCATGGCACCCACAACGGCGATCAGCGTCGCGATGACGGCGACAGCGCGCGAACGGCCATAACGTGCGCCGAGAATGTCGGCGATCGAAGTCACGTTCTGCTCTTTCGCACGTGCAACAATGCGTGCCATGACCGGCCAGGCGAGGATGATCACCAGGATCGGGCCGACATAGATCAGCGCAAAATCGAGTCCGTTCGTGACGGCGCGGCCGACCGATCCGTAAAAGGTCCAGGACGTGCAGTAAATGGCTAAAGAAAGCGCATAGATCGCAGGTCCGAGCCTTCCACGAGACCAATGTGCCGCCTTCCGTTCGCCGGTATGGGCGATCAGAAAAAGCAGGCCGAGATAGGCCAGCGACAAAAGAAGTGTGAGGCTGCTCTGCGACATCTCGATAATGACCAGCTGATCCAATGATTAATGCACGCGTGTCGGTGCAGTGTCCATTGGGCCAAGGTCGCCCATACCAAAGTCTCCATACCAAAGTCTGGGGTCCATTCGCGCCCATGAAAGCTTAAGAGCGAATCTGGACCTTGATGCATCGCCATCGCCGACCCCCTGGTCGACGGTGCCGGTCGCCCAAGGGGCAAACCAGAGACCCGTCTTCAACAGCCGGAATAAGCGGCGCCGGGTCGGCAATTTTAGGGGAGAATGCAGCATGTCAGCGATTGCGGATTCGGCAGGTCGCACCGGTGCGCAGGTGGACACCAAGCTGGTGGTCTTTGCCTCGTCGCTGGGGACCGTCTTCGAATGGTACGATTTCTATCTCTACGGCTCATTGGCGGCGATCATCGCCAAGCAATTCTTCGCTGGCGTCAACCCGACGGCAGCTTTCATCTTCGCGCTGATGGCCTTTGCCGCCGGCTTCGCGGTGCGTCCCTTCGGTGCCATTGTGTTCGGGCGTCTCGGCGATCTGGTCGGGCGCAAATACACCTTCCTCATCACCATCCTGATCATGGGTCTTTCGACCTTCATCGTCGGACTGCTGCCGAGCTATGCCTCGATCGGCATCGCGGCGCCGGTGATCCTCGTCGGCCTTCGTTTGCTCCAGGGCCTGGCGCTCGGCGGTGAATATGGCGGTGCGGCGACCTATGTGGCCGAACATGCCCCCGCCGGCAAGCGCGGCCTCCATACTTCCTGGATCCAGACGACGGCGACATTGGGCCTCTTCCTGTCGCTCATCGTCATCCTGGTGACGCGCACCACGCTCGGTGAAGAAGTCTTCGCCGATTGGGGCTGGCGTATTCCGTTCCTGATCTCACTGCTGTTGCTGCTGATCTCGGTCTGGATCCGCTTGAAGCTCAGTGAATCGCCGACCTTCCAGAAGATGAAGGCGGAAGGCAAAGGCTCGAAGGCACCGCTCACCGAAAGTTTCGGCCGGTGGGAAAACCTGAAGATCGTGTTGCTGGCGCTTTTCGGCCTCACCGCCGGTCAGGCGGTGGTGTGGTACACGGGCCAATTCTACGCACTCTTCTTCCTGACCCAGGCACTGAAGATAGACGCGGTCACGGCAAACTACTTCATCGCCGCATCGCTTCTGGTCGGTACGCCTGCCTTCATTCTGTTCGGCTGGCTTTCCGACAAGATCGGCCGCAAACGGATCATCATGGCTGGCTGCGCGCTCGCGGTGGTGACCTACTTCCCGGTATTCAAAGCCATCACGCACTTCGCCAATCCGGCGCTGGAGGCAGCGCAGGCCTCGGCACCAGTGACGGTCGTTGCTGACCCGGCCAGCTGTTCGTTCCAGTTCAATCCGGTCGGCACGACCAAATTTTTGACCTCCTGCGACATCGCCAAGAGCTTCCTCGCAAAGGGCTCGGTGAACTATGCCAATGAAGCGGCACCGGCCGGCACTGTTGCCCAGGTGAAGATCGGTGAAACTGTGATCGATAGCTTCGAAGGCGCGGGGCTCTCGGCGGATGAACTGAAAGCCAACACCGAGGTCTTCACCAAGGCGATGACTGAGGCGGTGACGGCGCACGGCTATCCGGCCAAAGCCGATCCGGCGCAGATCAACTACTTTATGACCTTCGCCCTGCTGCTCTACCTCGTCATCCTGGTGACGATGGTCTATGGCCCGATCGCGGCCATGCTGGTCGAATTGTTCCCGACCCGCATCCGCTACACCTCGATGTCGCTGCCCTATCACATCGGCAACGGCTGGTTCGGCGGCTTCCTGCCGACGGTCAGCTTCGCCATGGTCGCGGCCAGCGGCGATATCTATTACGGCCTGTGGTATCCGATCGTCATCGCGGCGATGACGCTGGTCGTGGGCGTGCTGTTCATCCACGAAACCAAGGATCACCGCATGGAAGTCTGGTGAGCTAACGCGCCGGACGAGACTTTCCCCCTCCGGGCCCTGCCGCAAGGCAGGGCCCTCTCTTTATTTGAAGGCCCGGGGGGCAAGGTAGGGCCTTTTTTCTTTGGCGTTGAGATTGGTACCAGCCACCCTTTTCCCAGAGGGGCGAGGGGCGAGGGGCGAGGGGCGAGGGGCGAGGGGCGAGGGGCGAGGGGCGAGGGGCGAGGGGCGAGGGGCTTAAGGCAGGGCTCGCTAGAAACTCCCTCGCCCCGCGATAGCGGGGAGAGGGTCGGGGTGAGGGGCGCGCGTTAGCGTTTCATCATGCCGTTGAGGGCACCTGATTCCAGGGCACCTTCGCTGAAGATCTCCGAGCGGCCATCGGCAAGGAAGGCCTTCACCGCCGCCGCCGTCTTGCCATAGGCGAGTTTGGTGAGGCCGGCGCCGGCGCTGAGGCGCTTCACACCCATCTTCACCAAATCGGCCGCGGCAGGAAGACCTGCCCAGCCCAGCACATTCAAGGGGCGGTCGATGCCGCTGGCAACGCTGCGGATCTCATCTGGTGCCACGATGGCGGGCACGAAGATGCCGCTTGCCCCCGCGTCGCGATAGATCTTGGCGCGGCGCAGGCTTTCCGCGACGCGTTCGGCCGGTGGCACCAATTGGCGCAGATATACGTCGACCCGGGCATTGACGAAGAAATCGACGCCGGTGCGCTCCGCCGCCTTGCGCACAGCCGTGATCTTGGCGGCGAGCTGTTCCGGCGGGTTCGAGCCGTCTTCGATATTCATGCCGACGCCGCCCACATCGATGATCTGGGTCACGGCAAGTGCCACGTCCTCCGGCGTGCGGCCGAAGCCGCTTTCCATATCCACCGTCACCGGCACGTTGACGACACGCGTGATCAGGCTGACGCCATGCACCAGCTCACTCAAAGGCAAGGCATCGCCATCGGGATAGCCAAGACTCCAGGCGAAGCCGGCGCTGGACGTGGCGATCGCCTTGGCGCCGAGACTCTCGATGACGCGTGCGGAACCGGCATCCCAGGCATTGGGGAGGGTCAGGAGGCCCGGCCCCTGATGCAGTTGATGAAACAGGGCGGCGGAATCGGGACGTGAAGGCATGGTTGTTTCCTCGTTATGAAATCGCTTTTTCGTGGGCGAGCAGCCAGCTTTTGCGATGCAGGCCGCCGCCATAGCCGGTGAGCGACCCGTCGCTGCCGATGACCCGGTGGCAGGGAATGACGATACTCACCGGATTGGCGCCATTGGCAAGGCCGGCGGCACGGATCGCCGCCGGTTTACCGATGCGCCGCGCCAGCTCGGCATAACTGATGGTCTTGCCGCAGGGAATGCGGGTGAGCTCACGCCAGACCTTGCGTTGGAATTCGGTACCGCCGGTGTCGGTCGCCAGCTTGTCGATGGCGGCAAGGTCGCCTTTGAAATAGCGGGCAAGCGCCGCCGACAGCCCGCCCGGATTCTTGGCCGGTGCCAGGGTGAAACCCGCCTTGCCGCAATAGCGACCGAGCAGTTGAAGCATGCGATCCTCATGGTCGCGCCAATCGATGGCCCGCAGGCGATCTTGCCCATCGGCGATCAGGACCAGCTCGCCAATGGGCGTCGCCATCCGGTCGATCTTGAGCGCAATCGGTTCAGCCATGTGTCTTGCTCGCGATGAATGATTCGTCCGCGGCCCAAAGATGCTGGGCGGCATAGGCGCGCCAGGGGCGCCATTGCTCCGCCATTTGCAACAACGCTTGCGGCGTGGGCCTCGTGCCGCCGGGCGGTGTTGCGCCGCGCAGGATGCCGATATCGCTTGCCGGGAAGGCATCGGGCTCGCGCACGACACGCAAGGCAATGTAATGCGCCGTCCAATCGCCGATACCCTTGATCGCGCGGAGCTTTGCGATCGTGGCATCGATATCGCCGGCGGCGCGGAAGAGGTCCGGATCACGCAGGGCCGCTTCCGCCAAGGCGAACAGGGTCTGCTTGCGGGCACCTGGCATGCCAAGCGCGGTGAGATCGGCCGCAGCGACTTGCGCCGCATTTGGGAAGACGCGCGCGATGCCCTCGACATGTTGCGAGTTTGCGGGAAGTTCCGTGCCGCAGATCGCCGTCAGGCGGGCGGCAAGTTGCCGACCGGCGGTAACGGTGACCTGCTGGCCGAGAATGGCGCGGATGGCGAGCTCGAAGCCGTCCCAGCCACCCGGTGCCCGCAAACCGGGCCGCGCCGCAATTAAGGGCGCCAGGATGGGATCCTGTGCCAGATGCTGGCCGATCAGGCCGACATCGGCACCGAGATCGAAAACCCGCTTGATCCGCGCGATGAGTGTCGGCAATGCCTTCACACAAGGGAAGCGGATCGTGGCGGTGAGGCTGTTCGCCGCCGCATCATGAGCGATCTCGACGCAGCCAACGGCGCCATCGATCTCGACCGCACGCAGATAGCGCTCAGCCAGAACCATTTCGATGCCGGGGATGGCGCGCGCCGCGAGATAGGACAGCATGAAGGGCCAGTCATAAGGCGGCCGGTAGGGCAGTTTGACGACAACGCCGCTGGCTGCTGCCGATCCGGCCGCCAGGGCCGACTGGCTCTTGCGGCGCAGCGCCGATGGCGGCCGATGAAAGAGCGCCTGGAAAGTTTCGTTGAAGCGGCGGACGCTGCCGAAGCCCGCAGCCATGGCGATCTCGGCCATCGGCAGGCGGGTCTCGTGAATCAATTGCTTGGCAAGATGGATGCGCCGTGTCTGGGCAACGGCAATCGGTGAAGCGCCGAGATGTTCCTGGAACAGGCGGCGGAGCTGCCGCTCGCCGACACCTAGACGTGTCGCCAGATGCTCGACGCCGTGACGCTCGTCATCGAGCGCACCCTCGGCGATGAGGGCAAGGCCACGGCGCACGGTATTGGAGGTACCGCTCCAGGCGCCGATCTCGGGTGCCGTTTCAGGCCGGCAGCGCAGGCAGGGACGAAAGCCCGCTTCGCGTGCGGCGGCGGCGCTGCCGAAGAAACGGCAATTGGCGAACTTCGCCGAAGGTGCCGGGCAGATCGGCCGACAATAGATACCGGTCGAGGTGACGCCGACGAAGAAGCGCCCATCGAAACGGGAGTCGCGCGCTTTAAGGGCGCGGTAGCAAGCCTGTGGGTCAAGGCTCAGCGAGGCACCGTCGGGTGCCTCGCTTTCAGTGGCCGTGTGGATCGGTGACGATTGGTCCATGGCCGCATCATGCCATTCTGCGCAGCACCCGGCTCGCGGTTTTCGGACATGGTCAATATGCGGCAGGTCTCAGGTCATTTATCGACGATTTTATACGGCACCACGATCTGCGGGCCGCGCGCGAAGAGGACGCATTTGAGGTGCTCCTCAATGCACATGCTGTTGGCAAGGTTGATACTGCCGCCGGTGCAGTAATCGGCCGTCGGCGAACAATAGCTGTAGCGTCCGCTGACGCCGACGTCGCCCATCATGACGACCAGGAAAGCGCCGTCTTTACGGACGCCGCCCTGTTTCGTGAGATATTCCTGATAGAAACCCCAGACCTTGCTCGTGATCTGTAGTGTCGCTCCTTCCGGATAACGCAGCGATGGCGGCGCGCCGCAGGCGGCGAGCAAAGCGATGGCAGCCGTCACAGCGGCTGTTCTTTTGATGATGTGCAGGAATTGCATTCTTTATGCCCCAAGTGAAACGCGTAGGGACGGCATGCTATGCAATTAAAAAGGCGCCTGCAATCTCCGATGTAGAGTTGGTTACCAATCGTTAACTATGTTCGCCAGTGACGGTCGGCGGCACTTTCCTGAGGCGTTCGCGGTAGGAGATATAAAGCGCGCAGGCGATGAGGATGCCGACGCCAACAAAGGTCCAGCGGTCGGGAAAATCGCCGAAGAAATACCAGCCGGCAACGACTGCCATGATCATTTCGGCATAGGCGAAAGGCGCCAGCAGCGACGCCTCGGCGTGGTCATAGGCTTTCACAATGAGGAAATGGCCAAAGGTCGCGATCGCCGCCATCAGCGCAAAGAGCAGCCATTGCTCCGGCGTCGGCATCTCCCAGAAGAAGATCACGGCAACGCTCATCAACACAGCGCCGGCGACATTGGTGTGGAAGGTCGTGACCATCGCGTGGCTGCGCCCCGACATTTTGCGCGTTAGCAGCATGTAGATCGCGAGGCACAGGCCGGCGAGCAGCGCCAGCACCATGCCCGGGTTGAACTCCTGGAAGCCGGGGCGAATGATGATCAGCGTGCCGATAAAGCCGATGATGACGGCCATCCAGCGCCGGATGCCGACCTTCTCACCCAGCACGACGGGCGACAGCATGGTGATGATGAGGGGCTGCACGAAGAAGATCGCCAGCGTGTCGGCGATGGGCAGGAATTTGAGGCCCCAGAAAAAGAAGAACGTTGCCCCGCACAGGAACAGGCCGCGGCACGTGTGCATGACAGGTGGGTCGGGCAGCAGCCCCTTCGGCCCGACGAGACGCAAGGCGAAGGGCAGCGTCAGCAGCATGCCAAAGAAAAGACGCGCCCAGACGATCTCCACGATCGGCAAATCCATGCGCCCCAGATATTTCGCGCAGACATCGAGGAACGGCAGAATCCCCATGGCGCACAGCATCAGGAGGATGCCGAGAAGGGGCTTGGGTGTGGGGCGGGCGGCACTCATGAAATACAGTCCGGCGTGTGATGGCCGGGCAGCATAGCGGGGTTCAGCTGGAGATAAAGCACGATCCTCTGCAGATATCGGCTGGCCGGCCCTCTTCCACCCCTCGGCTCAATGGTCTAAGAAAGCGCGCCGGCCCGACCTGGGCTGCGTGAGAAAGATCGGTGTCGGAGCAAAAAATGGCGGCGTATCAATATATTTACGTGATGAAGGGCCTTTCCAAGGTCTATCCGGGCGGCAAGAAGACGCTGGAGAATGTGTGGCTCTCCTTCCTGCCCGGCGCCAAGATCGGCGTGCTCGGCCATAACGGTGCCGGTAAATCGACGCTGCTGAAGATCATGGCCGGCATCGACAAGGAGTTTAACGGAGAGGCTTGGGCGGCAGACGGCGTTTCGGTCGGCTATCTCGCCCAGGAGCCGCAGCTCGATCCCGCGAAGGACGTTCTCGGTAACGTCATGGAAGGTGTCGGCGCCACGGCAAAGCTGCTTGAGGAATTCGAAGCGGTCTCCAATGCCATGGCCGATCCCGATGCCGATTTCGACGCGCTGCTCACCAAGCAGGCCGAGCTGCAGGAGAAGATCGACGCCGCCGACGCCTGGGATATCCAGCGCAAAGTGGAGATCGCGATGGACGCGTTGCGCTGTCCACCGGCCGATGCCGATGTGACGAAGCTGTCGGGCGGTGAGCGCCGCCGCGTGGCACTCTGCCGCTTGTTGCTCTCCAACCCCGACATGCTGCTGCTCGACGAACCGACCAACCATCTCGATGCGGAATCGGTCGCGTGGCTCGAGCATTTCCTCGAAAGCTACAAGGGCATGGTCGTGGCCGTGACTCACGACCGCTACTTCCTCGACAATGTCGCCGGCTGGATTCTGGAACTCGACCGCGGCCAAGCTATCCCGTTCGAGGGCAATTATTCCGGCTGGCTGGAGCAGAAGTCGAAGCGCCTGGAGCAGGAATCGAAAACCGAGAGCTCACGCCAGCGCACCCTCGATCGCGAATTGGAATGGATCCGCCAGGGCCCGAAGGCGCGCCAGGCGAAGTCGAAGGCGCGCGTCGCGGCCTATGAGACATTGCTCGCCCAGCAGAACGACAAGGCGCAGGACCAGGCCCAGATCTATATCCCGGCCGGTCCGCGCCTCGGCGATCTGGTCATCCAGGCCGAGCATCTGAATAAAGGCTTCGGCGATCGGCTGCTCATTGAAGACCTGTCGTTCCGCCTGCCGCCCGGCGGCATCGTCGGCGTGATCGGTCCGAACGGCGCCGGTAAGACGACCTTGTTCCGCATGATCACCGGCCTCGAAAAGGCCGATGGCGGCACGTTCAAGGTCGGCGACACGGTGAAGCTCGGCTATATCGACCAGTCGCGTGATTCGCTCGCGGCCGACAAGACCGTGTGGCAGGAAATCTCCGACGGCCACGACGAGATCGAACTCGGCAAGCGCAAGATGCCAAGCCGCACCTATGTCGCGGGCTTCAATTTCAAGGGCACCGACCAGCAGAAGAAGGTCGGCCAGCTTTCGGGTGGTGAGCGCAACCGCGTGCATCTCGCCAAGATGTTGAAAGGCGGCGCCAATGTGCTGCTGCTCGACGAACCGACCAACGATCTCGATGTCGACACGTTGCGTGCACTTGAGGAAGCGCTGCTGGAATTCGCCGGCTGCGTCGTGGTCGTGAGCCACGACCGCTGGTTCCTCGACCGTATCGCGACTCATATCCTGGCGTTTGAAGGCGACAGCCATGTCGAATGGTTTGAAGGCAATTACCAGGATTACGAGGTCGATCGTCACCGTCGCCTCGGCACTGATGCCGATCAGCCACACCGCATCAAA
This sequence comes from Pseudomonadota bacterium, assembly GCA_016183985.1. Lineage (GTDB taxonomy): Bacteria > Pseudomonadota > Alphaproteobacteria > Dongiales > Dongiaceae > Dongia. The sequence goes on from JACPDN010000004.1 coordinate 202,252, forward strand.
TACAAGCCGCTGATCCGCTCCTGAACGGGCGTATTTGATTCATATCAAGAGGCTTGCCGCCGGTTCTGGGCATGAGAAGATAGGGTCGTATAACTGACCCGCTTCTTCATGACCCAGACCGGCGGTTTTTCATGCGCCTTTCCACCGTTATCGCGATCCTTGTCATCATTGGTGCTGCTGCCGCCGGCTATGTCTTCTGGCAAGAACGCCAAAGCGAAGCAGCGCTCAAAGGATTTGCCGTCGCCAATGGCCGCATCGAGGTCGAACGCGTCGCTGTGGCCACCAAATATGCCGGCCGCGTCGCCGAGATCCTGGTGGATGAAGGCGATCTGGTGAAGAAGGGCGATGTTGTTGCCCGCATGGATACGGCCGAGCTGCAGGCCGAGCTTGCCGAGGCCAAGGCCGGCCAGCGCCAGGCCGAACAGGGTATCGATCAGGCCCAGGCAGAAATCGGCATCCGCAAGGCGGATCTGGTCCTCGCCGAAATCGAACTGACGCGCGCCTCGACGCTGCAGCAAAAGAATGCCGGACCGGTGGCTGAGGTCGACCGCCGCCGCGCCCAGCGCGATGTCGCCGTGGCAGCGCTCAAAGGTTCACAGGCGGCGCTGGAGGATTCCAAGGCGGCGGCTTTGGCCGCAGAGGCACGCGTCGCGCGCTTGCAGACGGTCATTGCCGACATGGAGTTGAAGGCCCCGACTGATGGCCGCATCGAATATCGGCTGGTAAAGGCAGGTGAGGTGCTGGCGGCGGGCGGACAGGTCGCGACCCTCCTCGATCTTGCCGATGTGCATATGGTGGTGTTTTTCCCGACCGCAGTGGCCGGCCGTGTCGGTATTGGGTCGCAGGCGCGCATCGTGCTCGACGCCGCACCGGAATTCGTCGTACCGGCCAAGGTCAGCTTCGTCGCGGCGGAAGCGCAGTTCACGCCGAAATTCGTCGAGACGAAGACCGAGCGTGACAAACTCACCTATCGCATCAAGGTGGCGATCGATCACGATCTCCTGGTGAAGTACCGCGATTATGTGAAGGCCGGCCTCACCGGCAATGCCTATCTCCAGGTCGAGGATAGCGCCATCTGGCCGGATTTCCTCACCGTAAACCTGCCGCCGCCGAGCAATGCGGGCGGCGGCACGTCCTCTGTTACTGAGGGCGGCAGCACGCCGTGAGCGAGGCTGGCTCCGGGCCGATTTCTCCGGCGGTGCGCCTCAAGGGTGTGCAGCACCGCAACAGCCGGGATTTCGCCCTGGCGGATATCTCATTCGAGATTGCAGCGGGCAGCACCGCCGCGTTGATCGGCCCTGACGGCGTCGGTAAATCGACGCTGCTGGCACTCATATCCGGTACACGTCGCATCCAGCGGGGTGAGGTTTCGGTCCTAGGTGGCGACATGGCCGCGCGCCGTCATCGCAACCGGATCGCCGAGCGTATCGCCTATATGCCGCAGGGATTGGGCAAGAATCTCTATCCGACTCTATCCGTGGCCGAGAATATCGATTTCTTCGCCGGACTCTTCGGTCTGCATGGGGCTGCTGCCAGGCAGCGGCGTGAGCGGCTGCTGCGTGCAACGGGGCTCGATCCATTTCCCGACCGCCCGGCCGGGAAGCTCTCGGGCGGCATGAAGCAGAAACTGGGCCTCTGCTGTGCGCTGATCCATGACCCCGATCTCCTCATTCTCGACGAACCGACAACCGGTGTTGACCCGCTGTCACGCCGGCAGTTCTGGCAGCTGATTGACGAGATCCGCGCTGAACGGCCAAGCCTCACCCTCATCGCCGCCACCGCCTACATGGAAGAGGCCGCACGCTTCGGACAGCTCATCGCCATCGACGGCGGCCGGCTTCTTGCCGTTGGACCTACGCAAGCGGTTGTGGCGGACGCCGGGGCAGCGACACTGGAAGCAGCCTTTGTCAACTTGCGCCGGCGCGCCGGCATGTCGGATGCGGATGCTGGCGAACGAGCCGAGCTTGTTCTACCGCCGCGGCCCAATCGCGACGGGCCGCCAGTGATCGAAGCGACGGACCTCACCTGCCGCTTCGGCGATTTCACCGCCGTCGACCGGGTGAGCTTCCGCATCGAGGCGGGCGAGATTTTCGGCTTTCTCGGCTCCAATGGCTGCGGCAAGACGACGACAATGAAGATGCTGACCGGGCTGTTGCCGGCGACCGAAGGCTCGGCGAGCCTTCTGGGCCAGCCGGTGGCGGCACAGGATCCAATGTCGCGGCTCAATATCGGCTATATGTCGCAAAGCTTCTCGCTTTACGAGGAGCTGTCGGTCCGCGCCAACCTGACGCTCCATGCTAGGCTCTATCAGGTGCCGAAGGCCGAGTTGGCGGCGCGTATCGATGATGCCGTGCGTCGCTTCGATCTCAGCGATATCGTCGACCGGCTGCCGCGCCATCTGTCGCTGGGCCAGCGCCAGCGGCTGCAATTGGCGGCGGCCTGTCTGCATCGGCCCAAGGTGCTGATCCTCGATGAGCCGACGTCGGGCGTGGATCCCGAGGCTCGAGATGCCTTCTGGCACCAGATCGGCCTGCTTGCGCGCGAGGACGGCGTCACCATCTTCATCTCGACGCATTTCATGAACGAGGCGGCGCGGTGCGACCGCATTTCCTTCATGCATCGCGGTCGCACGCTGGCCGTCGGTACACCAGCGGCACTTGCCGCGCAGCATGGCGGCGGCGATCTGGAAAACGCCTTCGTCCATCTCATTGAGGCAGAAGAAGGCGGCGCGACCCAGCCAGCACCAGCGCAGCAGATGGACAGGCCGGAGGCGGCAATTGCCAGCGCCAATGCCTTTCGCCGCATCGGCGTCTTTGCCCGGCGCGAGGCGCTGGAATTGCGCCGCGATCCCATTCGCCTTGCTTTTGCGTTGCTGGCGCCGCTCTTTCTCATGATCTGTTTCGGCTTCGGCATGTCTTTCGATGTTGAGCATCTGCGCTATGCCGTTCTCGACCGGGACCGGTCGCTGGAAAGTCGTACGCTGATGGAAGGATTCGGCGGTTCCGCTTATTTCACCGCCAGGCCGGAGATCCAGGATTTCAACGCTCTCGACCGGCGCCTGCGTTCGGGCGACGTGCAGGTGGCAATCGAGGTACCGCCCGATTTCGGCCGTGACCTCCTGCAGGGGCGTAAACCCCAGCTCGGCGTCTTTATCGACGGCAGCTTTCCCTTCCGTGGCGAGACGGCGCGCGGCTATGTGCAGGGTATCGCCTTGAAACAGGCCATGGAGCGGGCGCGGGAGACGATCGGCAAATTCGACAATCCGACGCCCTATACGCTGGAGCCGCGCTTTCGCTACAATCAGGATTTCAAGAGCGTCGTCGCCATCGTGCCTGGCATCATGATGCTGCTGCTGGTCCTGATCCCGGCCATGCTCACGGCGCTCGGCGTCGTGCGCGAGAAGGAACTCGGCACCATCGCCAATCTCTATGCCTCGCCGGCTGGTATTGGTGAATATCTCATCGGCAAGCAGCTTCCTTATATCGGGGTAGGGTGCATCGCCTTTGCGTTGATGACGCTGGTTGCCATTCCGGTCTTCGGCATCTATCCCAAGGGCAGCACTCCCGCTTTGATCCTGGCGGTCGTGCTCTATCAGGCAGCGACCACGGGTTATGGCCTGCTGATCTCCGCTTTCTGCAGCAGTCAGGTGGCGGCCCTATTCGCGGCGTCGATCCTCTCGGTGATTCCGGCGGTCAATTTCTCCGGGCTTCTCTATCCGACGGCGACACTTGAAGGTGCCGCGAAGTGGATCGGTCTCGGCTTCCCGGCGTCCTGGTATCAGACGGTGAGCCTCGGCGTCTTCACCAAGGGACTGGGCTTTTCCTCCTTCGGCAAGGAATTCGTGGCACTTGCCATCTTTGGCGTCACGTTCCTTATCCTGGCGCGCCTTTTCGTTTCGAAGCAGGAGCGCTGAGATGGGCAACGCATCGGCCGCGCGCTGGCTTGCCAATGTCTATCGCCTGGGCGTCAAGGAGCTGATGTCGCTGGCGCGCGACCCGGTACTCCTGACGTTGATGTTTTTCTGCTTCACCTTCTCGGTCTATTCCGTGGCACATGGCGTGCGTACCGAAGTGCGCAATGCGGCCATCGCCGTGATCGACGGTGACGGCTCGCAATTGTCCCGTCGCATCATACAATCGCTGCAGGCACCTTATTTTCTGCCGCCGCAAATGATCGACCGGCGCCAAGCCGATGCCGGGCTCGACCGTGGCGTCTTCACCTTCGTTCTCGATCTGCCGCCAGGCCTTCAATCCGATATCAGCGCCGGTCGCAAGCCGACCATCGCTTTGGCCGTTGATGCCACCGCCATGACCCAGGCGGGCGTCGGCACCACTTATATCGGCAGCATCGTCGATCGGGAGGTGACGGCCTTCATTGGACAGAACGCAACCAGCAATCTGGTGCCGGTCGAAGTGGTGATCCGCGCCTATTTCAACCCCAATTTCGATTCCGCCTGGTTCATGTCGGTGATGCAGGTGGTGCAGAACGTCACCATTCTGTCCATCATCCTTGTGGGGGCCGCTGTCATCCGTGAGCGCGAACGCGGTACCATCGAGCATCTGCTGGTCATGCCGGTGACAGCCAGCGAGATTGCAGCGGCGAAGATCTGGGCCAATGGCCTTGTCATTCTGGTGTCGGTGGGGCTGTCGCTGCATTTCGTCGTGCAGCTGCTGCTGGGCGTGCCCATCCTCGGCTCGCTGCCGCTGTTCCTGGCTGCCGCGGCAATCTATCTTTTCGCCACCACGGCATTGGGCGTGTTGCTGGCGACCATCGCCAATTCCATGCCGCAATTCGCGATGATGGCGATACCCTGCTTCGTCGTGATGAATCTGCTGTCCGGTGCGACGACGCCGGTCGAATCCATGCCGCAATTCTTTCAGGTGGTGATGAAGGCGCTGCCCTCGACCCATTTCGTGGCGTCGGCGCAGGCCGTGCTCTATCGCGGGGCGGGTGCCGATATCATCTGGCCGCAGATGCTGTTGATGGCGGGGCAGGGTGCCGTGTTCCTCGTCCTCGCCCTCAGCCGCTTTCGACTGATGCTGGCCCGACAGGGGTAGCAAGACATGCGACGGCCCGGGACGCGCCTGAAACGCCCCTGAAACGCCCCGGGCCGCGTGCTTTTGGTCGGGCTTTCGTCACCGTCGTCCCAGGGGTTAGCCTGCGGCGAGAGAGCCGACCAGCGGCTGGGATTCATCATCCCTGCACATGGTCGATATGGGGCGCTACGCGTCAAATGCCTGTGCGCGGGGTCACAGGTAATCCGCTATTCCGTGAACCGATGGAATGGCGTCAGCGACGATTCTTCTTGTCCTTGAAGCGGGGTGCGACACCGGGGCGGCCGGCGGTCGAACGGGCACGGGGGCGTGCATCACCGCCAGGCAGCGGCTTGCCGGTCGCATCGAGCCCGCCCTTGATGCTGCCGCCCGAAGTCGGAATCTCGAGATCGAGTGCTTCGAGGCGCTTGATCTCGTCGCGGAAGCGGGCGGCCTCCTCGAATTCCAGATTGCCGGCGGCCTCGCGCATCTTCTTTTCGAGATCGGCGAGGGTGGTCTTGAGATTGTGGCCCAGGCGATGCTTGTCGCCCAGCACGCCGGTATCGACCGTCACGTGATCGGATTCATAGACCGATTGCATGATGTCGGTGATGTTCTTCCTGACCGATTCCGGTGTGATACCATTGGCGGCGTTATAGGCCTGCTGCTTCTCGCGCCGCCGGTTGGTCTCGGCCAGCGCATATTCCAGGCTGTCGGTCATCTTGTCGGCGTAAAGCAGGACGCGACCGTCAACATTGCGCGCGGCGCGGCCGATGGTCTGCACGAGGCTTGTACGCGAGCGCAGGAAACCTTCCTTGTCGGCATCGAGGATGCAGACCAGCGCGCATTCCGGAATGTCGAGACCTTCGCGCAGCAGATTGATACCGACCAGCACGTCGAAGGCGCCGAGGCGCAGATCGCGGATGATCTCGATGCGCTCCAGCGTCTCGACATCGGAATGGATGTAGCGCACGCGCACGCCGGCTTCATGGAGATATTCGGTGAGGTCTTCCGCCATGCGCTTGGTGAGCGTGGTGATCAGCACGCGCTCGCCCTTTCTGGCGGCATCCTTGCATTCGGCCACCACGTCGTCGACCTGCGTTTCGGTGGGGCGCACGATGCAGACCGGATCGATGAGGCCGGTCGGGCGGATGACCTGCTCGGTGAAGACGCCGCCGGTCTGCCCCAACTCCCATTTGCCGGGCGTTGCCGAAACCGAGACCGTCTGCGGGCGCATCGCCTCCCATTCCTCGAATTTCAGCGGACGGTTGTCCATGCAGGAGGGCAGGCGGAATCCGTATTCGGAGAGTGTCGATTTACGATGCCAGTCGCCCTTGAACATGCCGCCGATCTGCGGGATCGAGACATGGCTTTCATCGGCGAAGAGCAGCGCATCGGCCGGCAAATATTCGAACAAAGTGGGCGGCGGCTCGCCGCGCTTGCGGCCGGTGAGATAGCGCGAATAGTTCTCGATGCCGGCGCAGACGCCGGTCGCCTCGATCATCTCCATGTCGAAATTGACGCGCTGTTCCAGGCGTTGCGCTTCCAAAAGCTTGTTCTGCTCGTTGAGATCCTTGAGGCGGTCTTTCAATTCCTCGCGGATCAGCTTCACCGCCTGCTGCAGGGTGGGCTTGGGTGTCACGTAATGACTGTTGGCGAAGATCTTGATCTCCGGCAGTTCCGTGATCTTCTGACCGGTCAATGGGTCGAACTCGACAATCGTCTCGATCTCGTCGCCGAACAGCGACAGGCGCCAGGCGCGGTCCTCCAAATGGGCGGGGAACAGCTCCAGCACATCGCCCTTGATGCGGAAGGTGCCGCGGAAGAAGGCGGTCTCGTTGCGCTTGTATTGGAGTTCGATCAGGCGCCGCACCAGGCCGTTGAAATCGACCACGTCGCCGGGCTTCAGCGTGATGGTCATGGTGGAATAGGTCTCGGGCGCGCCGATACCGTAGATGCAGGAGACGGAGGCGACGATGATCACATCGCGCCGCTCGAACAAAGCGCGTGTCGCCGCATGGCGCATGCGGTCGATTTGCTCGTTGAGCGAGCTTTCCTTTTCGATATAGGTGTCGGTGCGCGGGACGTAGGCTTCCGGCTGGTAGTAGTCGTAATAGCTGACGAAATACTCGACCGCGTTTTCGGGGAAAAAGCTCTTCATCTCGCCATAGAGCTGCGCCGCCAAGGTCTTGTTCGGCGCAAGCACGAGCGCGGGTCGCTGCACGGCCTGGATGACATGTGCCACGGTGAAGGTCTTGCCGGAACCCGTGACGCCGAGCAGCACCTGGTCGCGCTCATTGGCGCGCACGCCGGCGATCAACTCCTCGATCGCCTGCGGCTGGTCGCCCGCCGGGCGGTAATCGGAAACGAGCTTGAAGGGCTTGCCGGGCAGATTGTCCGTGGCGCCGATCGGCCGTTCTTCAATGACTGGGTCTGGCTGCAGCGGTTTCATGGGCCCGTTTATAGAACGAAAGGGGAAGGCGGGGTAGAGATATGATCTCCGCCCCGCCTCTTCAACCCGCCATCACCTTGTTGGTTCAGGCGGCCTTGGCCGCGCCGAAATCAGGGTAGTAGTGTGCCAGCATGCGATCGACATAGGGCCGCAGATTGGCGCAGGATTCCGCCGCCTTCCTGAGATCGGTCTCGAAGAACGGTGTCATCACGGTTGCCAGCATGCCGCACGCCGCGGCATCGGCACCACAGGGCCGATCGCCCAGCAGATATGGCTTGTCACCCAGAAGCTGCGAGAAGGAATAGAGCGAGCGGGTACCGAGGAAGAGGATGTCCTCGTCCGAATGCCGGCCGATCCCATGGCCGCGCAGGCGCTCCTTCACTTCAGCCACCGTGTCATTGCGCAGCTTCTCGCGGATCGCTTCCGGTGCGTCGTCGAAGAAATGCGCCGGGCCTTTGGCGAAATTCACCGGATCGAGCCAGCGATATTTTGTCGATGCCCAGCCGAGATGGTCTTCCAGCATGCGTTCGACCGCCCAGGCGAGTGCCCGCTGTTTGAGATCGTAACCGGCATCGAAATCGACGCCATAAGACCATTCGATATGCTGGCGGATGAAGGTCGAATCCGCGATCACCGCCTCGCCGTCCTTCATATAGGGCAGCTTGCCCTTGGGCGCCTTCGGGAAGCCGGTGAAATCCTTCTGATAGGGGAGGCCCGCCATCTGCAGCTGGATCTCCGTCTTCATGCAATAGGGGCTCACCTCGGGCAGGCCGAAAGCGGGGCCGAAAGTATAGAGGATGATGGGCTGGGTGGGTTTCAGGCGGGTCATGGCGGCATTCCTTCCATCGCGGTCTTGGGCCATCGCAATCTTGGTGGGGAAAGCTTTACTGCCACCCTGCTGCCAGCCTAGTGTCAGCAGTGATAGAACGAAGGGGGAAACCATGCGCCGCGCCGACCGGCTGTTCCAGATCATCCAGATCCTGCGCCGGCACCGCAAACCACTGACTGCCGATGCGATCGCGGCCGAATTGGAGACCTCGAAGCGCTCGATCTACCGCGATATCGCGACCCTGATGGCTCAGCGCGTGCCCATCCGGGGCGAGGCGGGGGTGGGTTATGTGCTGGAAGGGGGCTACGACATGCCGCCCTTGATGCTGACCGCCGATGAGATCGAGGCGGCGGTGCTGGGGGCGCAGCTGGTCCAGGTGCGCGGCGATGCCGGTCTTGCCCGCGCCGCCCAGGATCTGGTCGCCAAGATCGCAGCGGCCGTGCCGGAGCGTCTACGGCCCATCGTGCTGGAGCCGGCGAGCCTTGCGACACAGCGCAAGGCGCTCCCCACCGACATCGTCGATGTGACGGCGATCCGGGCAGCCATCCATAGCGGGCGCAAGCTCAAGATCGATTATCGCGACGAGCAGGCGCGGCCCTCCGAGCGATGCGTCTGGCCCATCACCATCGGCTATCTCGAGGCTGTGCGGTTGCTGGTTGCCTGGTGCGAATTGCGCACCGATTTCCGCCATTTCCGCACCGACCGCATCCAGAAGGTCGAGGTTCTGGAGGAACGTTTCCCCGAACGCCCGGCGGTCTTGCGCGCCAAATGGCGCAAGACCATGAACGCCCGGGAGCGGCACGACGATTGAGGGGGCTTGGCCTGCGACGCCCGGTCGCTTGACTTCTAGTTTCAACACCGACTAAGTGTAATACAGTTATCCTCTGGAAATATGGTCGGACACCCGTGCACGCAGCGCATAAGCCCAGTTTCGTCGAGCTTTTCACGCCTAAGCTGGTGACAGTCTTGCGCGAGGGCTATCGCGCCTTGGAATTTCGGGCCGACATCATCGCCGGCCTCACCGTTGCCATCGTGGCGCTGCCTCTCTCGATGGCGATCGCCGTCGCCTCCGGCGTCACTCCCGACCGAGGGCTCTATACCGCCATCATCGGCGGCTTCGTTATTTCCGCCATGGGCGGCAGTCGCTTCCAGATCGGCGGGCCGGCCGGGGCGTTCATCGTGCTGGTGGCGGCCACGGGCGCTGCCCACGGCCTCGATGGGCTGCTGCTCGCGGTGCTGATGTCGGGGGTCATCCTGCTGGCTGTCGGGCTGCTGCGCCTCGGCACCTTCGTCAAATACATTCCCTATCCGGTCACGGTCGGCTTCACATCCGGCATTGCGGTCATCATCTTCGCCAGCCAGGTGAAGGATCTCTTCGGCTTGACGCTTGCCGGTGCCGAACCGGGGCCGATCGTCGAAAAGTCCATCGTGCTCGCCGATGCCTTCCCCAGCGTCAATGCTGCAGCCTTCGCCCTGGCGTTCGCGACCATCGTCATCATCGTCGCCGTGCGCCGCTATCGTCCGAACTGGCCGGGCCTCCTCATTGCCGTCACCGCGGCGTCGCTGGGAGCGGCGCTGCTGCATTTGCCGGTCGAGACCATCGGCACGCGCTTCGGCGGCATCCCCAATACCCTGCCATTGCCCTCGCTGCCGCCGCTCAGCTATGACCGCATCGTCGAGATGCTGCCATCGGCCCTTTCCTTCGCGCTCCTCGGCAGTATCGAAAGCCTGCTGTCGGCGGTAGTGGCCGATAGCATGACGGGCAGACGCCATCGCTCGAATTGCGAGTTGGTGGCGCAGGGTGTCGCCAACATCGCCTCGGCCCTTTTCGGCGGCATCTGCGTCACCGGTACCATCGCCCGCACGGCCACGAATGTGCGCGCCGGCGCGCACGGCCCGGTCGCAGGCATGCTGCATTCCGCCTTCCTGCTGGTCTTCATGTTGGTGGCGGCGCCGCTCGCTTCCTATATTCCCCTGGCGGCGCTGGCCGGCGTGCTGGCGACGGTCTGCTGGAACATGGCGGAGAAGCATGCCTTTGCCGCCCTCCTCAGGGCGTCCCGCGCCGATGCGCTGGTGCTGATGGCGACCTTCCTCGTCACCATCTTCAGCGATCTCATCAACGGCATCCTGACCGGCTTCTGCCTATCCGCCCTGCTGATGCTGCATCGCCTGTCGCAGGCAGTCGCGGTCGAAACCCATAGCGGGCCGCCGCTCGTCGCCGACGATATGGCTGACGATACCAATGGCGGGCGCCGACCCTATGAAGGCTTCGACCAGGACATCCTGGTCTGCCGTATCTCGGGCGCCTTCTTTTTCGGCGCGGCAGCCAGCGTGGGTGCTGCCTTCGACCGGATCGGCGTACAGCCCAAGGCAGTGATCGTCGATTTCGCCGCCGTGCCGATCCTTGATTCGACGGCCGCCGCCACCATCGAGGCCTTCTTGAAGAAGGCTCATAAGCGTGGCGCCCATGTCTTTATCGCTGCTGCTGACACTTCCGTGCGCCGCACGCTGAAATCCTTCGGGGTCAAGCGCCCGATGGTCCGCTTCGCGGCGGATCGCGACGCGGCAGTCAAGGCCGCCCACGTCGCGATCGCCGAGGAGAAGGCTTAAAACCTCAAGCGCTATGGCCGGGGCCGCACCACCCGGCGATAAAGATGCCAGGTCGCATGGCCGAGGACCGGCATCACGACGATGAGGCCGGCGAAGAACGGAATCGAGCCGGCGACGAGCAGGCCAGCCACGATGACGCCCCAGGCTGCCATCGGTACGGGATTCACGGCCACTGCGCGGAACGAGGTTCGGATCGCGAGCCCCAATCCCACATCGCGGTCGAGCAGCAGCGGGAAGGAAACGACGCTGATGGCCATGGCAAGGCAGGCATAGAGGAAGCCGACGCCGCATCCCACCGCGATCAGCGTCCAACCCTGCTGCGTCATGAAGACGTCATTGAGGAACGCCGACATGTTGAGCGGCATCTCAGGCCCGATGATGGTCGTATAAAGCGCCCAGGCCGTGCCCATCCACATGACGAAGACCGAACAGAGGATGAGGCCCAGCAGCATGATGGAGCCGATGGCGGGCGAGTCCAACACGCCGAAGGCATTGCGCCAGCTCAGCTCTTCGCCAAGTTCGCGCCGGCGGCTCATTTCGTAGAGACTGAGGCCCGCAAACGGCCCGATCAGGGCAAAACCGGATGCCATCGGGAAGAGCAGCGGCAGCATGTCATAGCCGAAGGCCATGCGCGCCATGACGATGCCGATGATGGGATAGACGACGACGAGGAAGAAGACATCGGTGCGATAGGCGCCGAAATCGCTCCAGGCGCGCTGGAAGATTTCGCGAAAATCGCCGATCTCGATCGCGCGCACATGCGGTGCCGCCGTCACCTCTTCATGGGGTCGGTTGGCCGATTCGCTCAGCGCTTCGATGGCATGTGCGCCGTGTCGAATCTGGTCCCAGCCCCATTCCAGGGGATTGCGGATAGATTCTGCCATAGTCGAGCCTCCTCAGGTGTTCGGGCGAGGGGCGCGTTCGCATCATGGCCTCGAGGCCGCTTTCGGGCGCCGGACATGATCGGACCGCGACCCAAACTCGATAAGTGACATGAAAGAGCAACAACAAAAGCATACGCCGGTTACATCAGCCTGTCGCTGCCGCTCTCATAAATTCCTACACGCATTGACTTTTCGGGGCTGCTTCCCATCTTTGCCCCCACATGCGGCAGCGCGTCTGGCCCATTTTCGGTCATGCGCTGGCCTGCGGGAGATTACCAAACTAAACCAACTGCTTAGGGATGCCGCCGGCAATGCTCGAACTGCTTTCCGATCCGAATGTGATCTTGAGTTTCCTCACCCTGGCCGCCCTCGAGATCGTGCTCGGCATCGACAACCTGCTCTTCGTGCAGATCGTGGCCAGCCGTTGCGCCCCGGAAAAGCAGATGCTGGCGCGCCGCGTCGGCCTGCTTCTGGCGCTCGGCACGCGCCTTCTGCTGTTGGCGTCGATCGCCTGGGTGGCGGGCCTCACGACGCCCATCTTCAGCATCGACTGGTTCGGACCGGAGAATGTCTTCGACCTCTCCTGGCGCGATGTCATTCTGCTGGGTGGCGGCCTCTTCCTGCTCGCCAAGGCGACGACCGAGATCCATCACCATATCGAGGGTGGCGAGGGCGAAAAAAAGAGCGGCAAATATATGAGCCTTGCCGCCGCCATCACACAGATCGCCGTCCTCGACATCGTCTTCTCACTGGACAGCGTCATCACGGCTGTCGGCATGGCGGACCATCTTTCCGTCATGGTCGCGGCCGTCATCGCGGCGATGATCGTCATGATCCTCGCCGCCGGCCCGGTCGGCAATTTTGTCGACGAGCATCCGACGGTGAAGATGCTGTGCCTTTCTTTCCTGCTGCTCATCGGCATGGCGCTGCTGGGTGAAGGCCTGCACTTCCACATCCCGAAGGCCTATCTCTATTTCGCCATCGCCTTCTCGGCCCTGGTCGAATTCCTCAATATGTGGGCGCGGAAAAAGAAGGCGCGGGCGAAGGCGTGAGGCTTCACTCTTGAACCCTCTCCCATTGCGGGAGAGGGGGACGAGATCACGCGGACAAGCCGTGGCGCTCACCCAAACTTCGCCGCGAGATCCATTGTGCTTTCCCAGCCGATGCGGTCGAAATTCTGCGTGATCCACTTGTCGGCGGTTTCGTAGCCTAACTGGTGCAAATGCTCCAGGAAGGGCCGCTCGGTGTTCATCTTGCTGAGCGAGCCCATCTCCGCCAGGTCGACCTCTGCGCTGATCTCATGAAAGCGCACGGCGGTATAGCGGTCGTTCTGCAATTCGCCGCTTTCGATGAGCCGCGTGATGGTGGCAAAGCCCTCCATCTCGCGCACCAGGCTGGCGTTGAAGGTCATTTCGTTGATGCGGTTGAGGATGTCGCGGGCGCTTACCGGCACGTCCGGCCGGTTCATCGGGTTGATCTGCACGATGACGACATCGGAGCTGTCGCATTCGTGGATCAGGGGATGGATCGCCGGATTGCCGAGATAGCCGCCATCCCAATAGAACTCTCCCTCCACCTCGACCGCTTCGAAGAGCAGCGGCAGGCAGGCAGATGCCATCAAGGCTTCGACGGAGATCTCCGGCGTGCGGAAGATGCGCGAGCGGCAGGTGCGCACATTCGACGCCGTGACGAAGAGCTTCACCTCTGGATGCGCGCGCAAGTTTTCGAAATCGACGAGGTCGCGCAGCAGATTGCCGAGCGGATCGACCTTCAAGGGGTTCATCTGACGCGGCGCCAGCATGCGCGTTGCGAAATCGAGCCAGATGAAACTGGGGTCGCGGTCGACATCCCAGCCTTCGGAAATGCCCGGAATGCCGCGCGGAATGGCACGGGGCAGGGGATTGAGTTCGGCGACACCCATCCAGAAGGCCTGCAGCGCGTCGATGGCACCCTGGCGCTTGCCTTTCAGGAATCCGTCGGCAAAGACGGCCGCATTCATGCCACCGGCGCTGGTACCGGACAGGCCGTCGATATAGAAGCGCGGCTCGCTGATAAGCCGGTGCATGACGCCCCAGGTAAAGGCGCCATGCGACCCGCCGCCTTGCAGCGCCAGGCTGATATGCTTAACGCCGGGCTTGCGCGGCTGTGGGGCACTCGGTTCGCCGGTATCGGGCATCACGGTCTGGCCGTTCATTTTGGCAGCCCCATCCGGGCCGCGATCGCCGCCATGATCCCCGAGGATGGTTTATTTTTGATGAAAGAGCCCGGCAACCGCGCGGCCGGGGTCAGCCGCGCAGCACTTCCATGAATTCCTTCGCCGTCATCGGCTTGTGCCAATAGAAGCCTTGCCCAAGATCCGCGCCGAGTGCGCTGGCGCGCCGGGCGACGTCGGGGTTCTCGATGCCGACCATGACGATGCGCCCGTTGCATTTCTTGGCAAGTCGCACGAGTTCGGCGACGAGGCCGGCGACCGGCCCGCCATTGCCCGACAGCGAGACGAAGCGGCGGTTGAGTTTCACCATGTCGGGGTTGAGCGAGGAGAGATACTCGCTGTCGCCGCCGCCGATGCCGAAATCGTCGATCGAGATGCGGAAGCCGCGCTGCTTCATGTCCCAGACGGCGGGGCGGATCTGCCGGTCGCTGGCGTCGACCTCGTTCACCTCGATGGCGATGCGGTGGGGCGGAATGCCGGCCTCGGTCACTTTGCGCGCCAATGCTTCGCGCTTGGTGAGGTCGGCGAATTCATCCGGCTCCAGATTGAGCGTCACGCAAATCTCGCGGTCGCCGGTCAGTGCCGGTTTGAGATCGCTGAGCACCATGTCGATGACGCGCTGGTTGAGTGTCGCGGTCAGACCCAGCGCCTTGGCCATGGGCAGGAAATCGCCGGGCGAGATCGCGTCGCCCACTTCCGTCGTCCAGCGCAGCAATGGTTCTGCGCCGATGATCGTGTGGTTGGCGTCCAGCGTCACGATCGGCTGGTAGGCCATGGAAAGCCCACCTTCCTCGATCGCGCGGACGAATTGCTTGGCGAGCGGCTCGGGGCGCTCTACCGCCATTGCGGCGACGAGACCCATGATGACGCCGACCATGGCCCCGAAGGCCAGCAGCATGTTGGGGTTGTTGGTGCCAATGAGGGGCGCCGCCAAGCCGAACAGGAAGGCGATCACGAACACCAGCAGCTTCAATTTCAGTCGACCTGACATCGCTACTTCCGGAAACTATTGGATTTTTAGTCGTCCCCGCCGCCAAAGTGACGGATTGAAGTACAGATGGTCAAGAGCGACAGAAAAACGTCACCGAATACCGCCGATGCCCGAGTGCTGCCCTTGGGCATTTCTTATGCAGGACGCGACAGGCTTGGTGTCAGGAAAGATACGATTTGAGGAAGGCGAAGATCCTCGAATCCTGGCTCTGGGCCACGTTGAAGCGCAAATGATGTGGCCAGGCGGCGTCGGCGCTGAAGACATTGCCGGGGGCAAGGACGATGCCCACTTCTTGTGCCGCCAGGGCGATGTCGGTGGCAAGGTGCTGACGACCCGATTTGTCCGCCGGCAGCGCCAGCCACAGGAACAGGCCTTCGCCTGAATCGGCTTGGTCGCCCAGCCAGGGTGTGAGGCCCAAAGACGCCAGTTTCCTGGCCACCTGGAAGCGGACGCGTGCCAAGCGGTCGCGGATGGTGGCGACATGCTTGCGATAGCTGCCATCAATCAGCAGCCGGTGGACCAGCTGCGCCGACAATTCGTTATTGCCGAAGCTCATCGCCAGTTTGAGATCGGCAAGATCGGCAATCGTCGTCGGATCGGCGGCAAGGTAGCCGATGCGCGTCGCGGCGGAGAGCGTCTTGGAAAAGCTCGCCATGTGGATGACCCGCTGCAGGCCATCGAGTGCGGCGAGACGTGGGGATGGCACCGCTTCGAAATCGCGGAAGATATCGTCTTCGAGAATGCGGAAGTCATAACGCTGGGCGAGTGCCAGCAGGCGGTGGGCGACGGCGAGGCTGGTCTTGACGCCCGTCGGGTTCTGCAACCCGGCATTGGTGAGATAAAGCTTGGGCTGATGCGCCTTGGCGAGCGCTTCCATCGCGGCCAGGTCCGGCCCGTGCGGTGTCATCGGCACCGGCAGCAGCCGCCCGCGCTGGGCACGTACGGCGGCGTGGAAATTGAAATAGCCGGGATCGTCGACCAGCACGGCATCGTCGGGCTGGATCAGGTAGCGGCACACCAGATCGATTGCTTGGCTGGCCCCATCCATCAGCAGGATGTTCTCAGGCACCGCCGGTATGTCGATCTCGTTGAGGCGCCGGGCGAGCAGATCGCGCAAAGGGCGGAAGCCCAGCGGCACGCCGTATTCGAGGAGCCCGGCTTCCGGCGCGCGCGACACGGCCCGCAATGCCGAGCGCAAGGCGGCGTCCGGCAGCCAATCCTGGGGCAGCCAGCCGCAGCCGGGCTTGGGCTGCTTGGGGTCGAGGGTGAGCGACCGACGCATCATCCAGATCGGGTTGACGCCCATCTTGGCGCTGGGGAGCGGATCCAGTGTGAGCGGCTTGGTCTGGGCGCGCCCCGCCACAAAGAAACCGGATTTCGCCCGCGCCACCACCAACCCGTCCGCCACCAGCCGGTCATAGGCGGCAACCACCGTGAAGGGGCTGACGCCTAGGCGCCCGGCAAGTCCCCGGACCGAGGGCAGGCGCTCACCCGCCCCCAACGCGCCGCTCGCCATGCGCTTCCCCAATGCCGCGGCGATGCGCTGGGTCAGGGGGCCGCCTTCCTGGGTGAGGTCGAGATCCATCTGTATTGGTCTTTGTACTGGTATAGATTTATGAATTGTATCGTATGTGTGCCTGTCGCGCCAGTTGGCGCTGCTGGATGCTGGCCCCCATAAGCCCATTTCGGCATCGGATCTTTTAGGACAACGCAACACCATGAGTTCGGAAGCCCTCTCGACCCCTGGCCTTTCGCCTGTCACGCGTGGCCTCATCTACGGCCTGATCGGCGTCATCATTTTCGGCGGCTCGCTGCCGGCGACGCGTGCCGCCGTCATCGCCCTCGACCCCTGGTTCGTCAGCTCCGCCCGTGCCGTCGGTGCGGCCTTGCTGGGAACCGGCTGGCTCGTCTTGCAGCGTGCTCCCCTGCCAGGCGGCCGGGACTGGCTGGGGCTCGTCATCGTCGGCCTTTGCGTCGTCGTCGGTTTTCCCGTGCTGACGGGCCTTGCCATGCAATGGGTGCCGGCCAGCCATGGCATCCTCTTTGTCGGCCTCATACCGCTGGCGACCTGCCTGGTCGCCGCGCTGCTCGGCACCGTGGCCCCCAAGCGGCCATTCTGGCTGTGGGCGGCCTTGGGCGCGGTTTCGGTCGCTGCCTATGCGATCTATCAGGGTGGCGGCGATTTCGAATCGGCGGATCTGCTGATGATGGGCGCCATTGCCGTCACCGGCATCGGCTATGCCGAGGGCGCCCGATTGTCCCATCACATGAAACCGGCGGCCGTCATTTCCTGGGCGCTGGTCGTGTGCCTGCCGCTGAGCCTGCCGGCGCTCATTCTGACCTGGCCGGATTCGACCCAAACGATCCCCGTTTCGGCTTGGCTCGGGCTCGGTTATGTGACGCTGTTCTCGATGTTTATCGGCTTCCTGTTCTGGTACCGGGGCCTGGTGCTGGGCGGCACGGCGCGGGTCAGTCAGATCCAGCTTTTCCAGCCCTTCATCGGGTTGGGGTTAGCGGCCATCTTTTTGGGCGAGCAGATGGGCTGGGGCCTCATTGCCGGCAGTGTCATGGTGACAATCTGCGTGGCCAAGGCCCGGCGTTATGCCTGAACCGTGTAGCGCATTGCCGCGTTGCGTTGAAATAGGGGCATTTTGGGTTGCCTGAGTATGGGGTGGGGGCTATCTTCCGGCCCGATTTTTCCCCGCAGCAGGTGACCCAAATCATGGCCTTTCTCGCCGACCGTCTCGACCGCATTAAACCCTCACCCACGATCGCCGTGACCATGAAGGCGCGCGAGCTCAAGGCGCAGGGCCGCGACATCATCGGCCTGGGCGCCGGCGAGCCGGATTTCGATACGCCGGACAACATCAAGCAGGCGGCGATCAAGGCGATCAATGCGGGCGACACCAAGTACACCAATGTCGACGGCACCGATGCGCTCAAGAAAGCGATCGTCGCCAAGTTCAAGCGCGAGAACAATCTCGACTACAGACTCGACCAGATCACGGTCGGCACCGGCGGCAAGCAGGTGCTCTACAACGCGCTCGTCGCCACGGTGAACCCGGGCGATGAAGTAATCATCCCGGCGCCCTACTGGGTCTCCTATCCGGACATCGTGCATCTGGCCGAAGGCACGCCGGTCGCGGTTGAATGCGGCCAGAACCACCAGTTCAAGCTGCAGCCGGAAATGCTCGAAGCGGCGATCACGCCGAAGACCAAATGGCTGATCCTGAATTCGCCCAGCAACCCGACGGGTGCTGCCTATACCGCCCAGGAATTGCGGGCGCTGGCCGACGTACTGTTGAAGCACCCGCATGTCTGGGTGCTGACCGACGACATGTATGAGCACCTCGTCTATGACAGCTTCAAATTCGCGACGATCGCCGAGGTCGAGCCGAAGCTCTATGACCGTACGCTCACCATGAACGGCGTCTCGAAGAGCTATTGCATGACCGGCTGGCGCATCGGCTATGCCGGTGGTCCGGCCAACCTCATCAAGGCGATCGCGAAGATCCAGTCGCAATCGACCTCGAACCCCTCGTCGATCAGCCAGGCGGCGGCGGTCGAGGCCCTGAATGGCCCGCAAGATTTCATCGCCAAGCACAACGTGTCGTTCAAGGAACGCCGCGACATGGTGGTCGAGATGCTGAACAAGGCGAAGGGATTGCATTGCCACAAGCCGGAAGGGGCGTTCTACGTCTATCCGTCCTGCGCCGGTGCCATCGGCAAGACCACGCCGGAGGGCAAGAAGATCGCGACAGACGATGATTTCGTGACCTATCTGCTGGAATCCGAAGGTGTGGCGGCAGTGCAGGGTTCGGCCTTCGGCCTCTCCCCCCATTTCCGCATTTCCTATGCGACCTCGACCGAGGCACTGAAAGACGCCTGCACGCGCATCATCCGCGCCTGCGAGAAATTGAAGTAATAGCCCTCACGCTAAGGCGGTGATCGATCCGCTCGATCACCGCCTGCGGCATTTTTCATCGCTGGATTCGCCACCAAAGTCTTGCGATTGTCATGGTTTAGGACCAAGTTTAGAGCCGAATAAACCAATCAAAGGGTGGCATCCATGGACATCGATATCGGCATTTCCAAGAAGGACCGCAAAGCCATCGCCGATGGCCTGTCGCGGCTTCTTGCCGACACCTACACGCTCTATTTGAAGACGCATAACTTCCATTGGAACGTGGAAGGACCGATGTTCAACACGCTACACCTGATGTTCGAGACGCAGTACACGGAACTGGCTCTGGCGGTCGATCTGGTGGCCGAGCGCATTCGCGCCCTCGGCTATCCGGCGCCGGGCACCTATGCCGCCTATGCCAAGCTCTCTTCGATCAAGGAGGAGCAGGGCGTGCCGTCGGCGGAAGACATGATCAAGCAGCTGGTCGCTGGCCAGGAATCAGTCGTGAAGACGGCGCGTTCCGTGTTCCCGGCGGCCGACAAGGCCGGTGACGAGCCAACGGCCGATCTGCTGACACAGCGCATGCAGGTTCATGAGAAGACCGCCTGGATGCTACGCGCGTTGCTCAGCAAGTAAACAAGCCGAATCAGACGGTTAGGCCGGTGCGAGGGTATCCTTCGCGCCGGTTTTCTTTTGCCGGCACCAAGTGGGTGTAATCTATCGCCCGGCACCAACGTATCTCTCCTCAAGGCAATTCGACGGAGAAGAAGATGTGGATCCGGAAGACACGCGGTTGGGAATTGAAGGAATCGCTGGCGACGCCGGAAAGCGTCTTTCGCGACCGGCGGCGGTTCCTCACCGGTGCTGCCGGCGCCATTTTTGCCCCCGCTCTGCTTGCCTGCGAGAAGAAGGCAGCGGCCGAAGGCGATGCGACCCCTGATCCCAGCGCCGGTCTCTATCCCGCCAAGCGCAATCCGAAATACACGCTCGACCGTGAGCTGACGGCGGAAGCGGACGCCACCACCTACAACAATTACTATGAGTTCGGCACGTCGAAGGACATCTATGAGGCGGCGCAGGCGCTGCCCATTCGTCCCTGGACCATCACCATCGACGGCATGGTGGCGAAGCCGCAGACCGTGGACATCGATGCGTTACTGAAAGCGATGCCCCTCGAAGAGCGTCTTTATCGCCATCGCTGCGTCGAGGCGTGGTCGATGGCTGTGCCATGGAGTGGCTTCCCCTTGAGCGCATTGGTCAAGATGGCCGAGCCGCAATCGGGGGCCAAATTCCTCCGTTTCGAGACCTTTATGAATGCCGATGTGGCGCCGGGGCAGAGCGACCCGCTTTATCCCTGGCCTTATCTCGAGGGTCTCAGCATCGAAGAGGCCACCAACGACCTTGCTTTCGTGGCGACCGGCATCTACGGGAAGCCGATGCCAAAGCAGAACGGCGCGCCCTTCCGCTTGGCGCTTCCTTGGAAATACGGCTTCAAATCGGCAAAGGCCATCCAGCGCATCACTTTTACCGACGAACAGCCGGTGGGGTTGTGGCAAGCCCTGCAAAGCAGCGAATATGGTTTTTACGCCAATGTGAACCCAGCCTTCCCGCATCCGCGCTGGAGCCAGGAAACCGAGCGCGTGCTGGGGTCGGGGGAGCGTGTCGCAACGCAGATCTTCAATGGCTATGGCGAGTTCGTGGCGAGCCTCTATCCCGATCTCAACGACCGCACATACTTCTACTAGGCGCGGACCTCGCGCAGGAATTCGTCCACCTGCTCCTTTAAAAGCGCGCCGTTGCGGGCCAGTTCGCCCGCGGAATGCAGCAGATCCGCGGCCGCTCGTCCCGTTTCCCGCGCGGCTTCGGTGACGTTGGAAATGTTGTTCGAGACTTGCTGAGTGCCTTGCGCCGCCTGCTGGACGCTGCGGGAAATCTCCAGGGTCGCAGCTCCCTGCTCTTCGACGGCTGAGGCGATGGTGGTCGAGATCTCATTCACGCGGCTGATGGTAACGGTGATGCCGGCAATCGCCTGCGCAGATTCGGTCGATGCGTCCTGAATCGAGCGGATTTGACCGGAAATTTCATCGGTGGCACGCGCGGTCTGTGTGGCGAGTGCCTTTACTTCGGAGGCGACGACCGCAAAACCCTTGCCCGCCTCGCCAGCACGAGCCGCTTCGATCGTGGCATTGAGTGCCAGCAGATTTGTCTGGCCGGCAATATCGT
Source organism: Pseudomonadota bacterium (assembly GCA_016183985.1). Lineage (GTDB taxonomy): Bacteria > Pseudomonadota > Alphaproteobacteria > Dongiales > Dongiaceae > Dongia. The sequence goes on from JACPDN010000004.1 coordinate 223,390, forward strand.
TGATCAGCTGTACGACCGCGCCAATCTTCTGCGCCGCTTCCGAGAGACTTTTGACGCTCGAATTGGTGCTGTCGGCCTGCTCGACCGCCTGACCGACGATGCGCGTCGATTCGGAGACCTGCGTGGTGATTTCGGTAATCGACGCGGATAGCTCTTCGGCCGCCGATGCGACGGTCTGCACATTGTTGGTCGTTTGCTCCGAGGCGGTGGCAACCGCCGTAGATTGGCGTGTGGTTTGCTCAGCAGTGGCCGACATGGCTTGAGCTGTCATCTGCAGCTTGTCGGCCGAATCCGTGACGGCCCCGAGCACGGCACCGACAGAGGCCTCAAATCGATCCGCCATGCCGACCATCATCTGGCGGCGGACCGCTTCGGCCTGCTTCTTGGCGGCCTCCTGTTCCTCCCGCAGGCGGTGTGCTTCAAGGAGGCCGTCCTTGAAGACGTTTACGGCGCGCGCGACATCGCCGATCTCGTCCTTGCGCTCGCCACCAGTGATGGCGACGGTCAGATTGCCAGCGGTCAGTTCATGCATCACACCGATAATACCGCGCAATGGGACCGTGACGGAGCGAGCGATCGCAATGGCGATGCAGCCACCCAACAGGACGGCGAGGGCCAGTCCGCCGTAGAGCATCATTTCATCGTTCGCGGAGACTTGTTGCCCCTTGTTGAACTCCTCATTGGCGACATCGACCTGCAGATTGCTGAGGCTGTCTAAGGAGGCCATGAGGGCGGCAAGAGCTGGACCAGCCTGTTGTTTGGCCAAAGTTCTTGCCGTGTCGCGGTCCCCAGCCATCAATGCGCCGAGAACCTTGCCGCGGATGGCGTCGTAGGCGGCGAATTTTTCGGTCGCTACTCCGACCAGTTGCTTTTCTTCAGGTGTCAGATAGGTCGCGATATAGGCCTGCCATTCCTTCTCCGCATCGGCGACCAGGGCTTCAATCTTAGGCACGGCTTCTTTGGCGGCTGCGAGATCCGGGTTGCCGATGGCGCTCACCACCTCAATCCGGACGTTATAGTAATCCGTCGTGATCTTGCGCAGCTGCTGCATCGGGACGACCCGGTCGAGATAGACCGTGCGCAAGGCCGCTTCCATGTCGTGAAGGCCGCTATAGCCGACGATGGCGATGCCGACCATCAGGCCCAGCATGACAACCATCAGAATGATGAGCCGGCTGAAGATTCTGATTTGAGTGAGCATGCCGGGACTCCTCACATGGACAATGAGAATTTCAGCCTACTTGATGGCGAAATTCCCACATAAAATTTCCATCCCAATCACTTAATATGGAATCCCTTATGAAGCTATTAAGACCGCTGGTCTCCGATGGTCTATTCGTTGCCACCGGTCAGTCGCTGATCGCGGCTTCTTCTGCAGCTGCAATTCCCGTAGACCACGCACCGTGCACATCGCCCATATATTGCCGCGAGCAGGCCTCGCGGGCGAAGAACAGGCGATCATCGGCCGGTGCCGCCAGTTCGGACCGGGTGTCGGCGCGGCCCACGCGAGCCGCCGAATAGCAGCCGCGGATATGCGGGTCGTTATCCCAATCGGCGATGACATAATGCGGCATTGCAGCTTGCTTCACATCGCTGCCGAACTGGTCGGCATAGCCGACAAGCGGATTGGCGGCGGGCGAGTGGAGCCAGTGCGCGCCAAGGTCGATCGGCATGCCGAGTGTCGTACGATCGGTGATGCAGCGACCGCCAATGAAGGGCTTCGCTTCTAGCAGCACGTATTCCTGCCTGCGCTCGGCGAGATGCCGGGCGGCGGCGATGCCAGCAGCGCCAGCGCCGATGATGGCGATGGGGTTCACAATTGGGCGGCCAGCGCCGCGATGTCGGCGGCGGCGGCATTGCGTGGCAGGGTCAGGATGCGCGTGCCCGGTGCATGACGCAGCAGGACGTCGGCCGTCTCGGCGATGGGCACGGGGCTCACCGGCGATTCGTTGATGATGACGGCGTGGGGCGCGAGGCCGTGCAATTTCATTGCAGCGAGGGCCGCCAGCGTATGGCTGATCGTGCCGAGATAGGAGCCGGTGACGAGCAGGATGGGGATGCCGACATCCTTCATCCACTCCATCACCGTATGGCGATCGTCGAGCGGCACGAACACGCCACCAACGCCTTCGATGATGAGGCGGCCGTCATCCGGCATCATGCCGGCAACCGACCGGCAGGTATCGACCAGCTTGTCGTAGGGGATCGTCTTGCCTTCGCGCGCGGCTGCCATGTCGGGAGATAAGGGTGCCGCAAAGCGCCAGGGCGAAATGAGGTTGAGACCGCCCTTATCCATCGGCGCATCCATGGCCAGCAAAAGCTGACCGGCATCGCTGGCGCCGATCGCGTTCGGATCGAAACCGCTCATCACCGGTTTCAGCGCAGCGATGGCAAGGCCGTCGCGCCGCCAATGGCGCAGCAAGTTAGCGCTGACATAGGTCTTGCCGATGTCGGTGCCGGTAGCAGTGACGAAATAGCCAGTCATGGTGCAGTGTTATTCATCTGGTTAGTTTGAGGGGATGCGTGGTGGCTTTTCTTGACACCCCGCGGGGCTGAGCTTAGCGTCCGCCCCAATTAAGGTTAAGTGGGAAAGGCTAAGCCCCATGGACAATCCGAGCGCGCTCGATCTCAGGCATGATTGGTCGGTCGCAGAAGTGGAGGCGCTGTTCGCGCTCCCTTTCAACGATCTCATTTTCCGCGCGCAGAGTGTGCATCGCCAGCGTTTCGACGCCAATGAAGTGCAGATGTCGACACTGCTCTCGATCAAGACAGGTGGCTGCGCCGAGGATTGCGCCTATTGCCCGCAGGCCGCGCAGTACCAGACCGGCGTCGAGGCCGACAAGCTGATGCAGGTCCAGGCCGTCGTCGCGGCGGCGAAGGCAGCGAAAGAAGGCGGTGCCTCGCGCTATTGCATGGGTGCTGCCTGGCGCGAGCTCAAGGATCGCGATGTCGATGCGATCTGCGACATCGTCAAGGGCGTCAAGGATCTGGGCCTCGAGACTTGCATGACACTCGGCATGCTGACCGAGCCGCAGGCCGGCCGCCTCGCCGAAGCGGGGCTCGATTATTACAATCACAATATCGATACCTCGCCGGAATATTATGGCGAGATCATCACCACGCGCACGATGCAGGATCGTTTCGAGACGCTGCAGCATGTGCGCGATGCGGGGATGAAGGTCTGCTGTGGCGGCATCGTGGGCCTCGGCGAAGGGCGCCGCGATCGCGCCGGCATGCTGGTGACGCTTGCCAACATGGCCGAGCATCCGGAATCGGTGCCGATCAACATGCTGGTCCAGGTGAAGGGCACGCCGCTGCATGGCACGGCACAGCTCGATCCGCTGGAATTCGTGCGCACCATTGCGGTGGCGCGTATCATGATGCCGGCCTCGATGGTGCGCCTCTCGGCGGGTCGCGAAACGATGAGCGACGAGGTTCAGGCACTGTCGTTCCTCGCCGGGGCCAATTCGATCTTCTGCGGGCCCAAGCTGCTCACTACTGCCAATCCGACACAGCCCAAGGACGAGGCGCTGTTCGACAAACTGGGCCTCAAACCCATGGCCCATACCCACCATGCCTGACAGCGGGCAGCCGGCCTGGCTGCAGGAAGGGTTCAAGCATCTGTGGCTCCCTTATGCGCAGATGCAGACGGCGCCGCGGCCATTGCCGGTCGTGCGCTCGGCAGGGGTGCGGCTTCATCTTGCTGACGGCTCCACCCTCATCGACGGCATCTCGTCGTGGTGGACGCAGGCGCATGGCTATAACCACCCGCATATCCGGGAAAGTGTCGCGGCGCAGCTTGAAAAGCTGCCGCATGTGATGCTAGGCGGCCTCGCCAACGAGCCGGCGATGACGCTGGCCGCAAGGCTTGCCAAACTGGCTCCGGGCGACTTGGATCACGTCTTCTTTTGCGAATCCGGCTCCGTCTCGGTGGAGGTCGCCATGAAAATGGCGATCCAATACTGGATCAATCGCGGCATTCGCGGCCGCACGCGCTTCGTGAGCTTTCGCCATGGTTATCATGGCGACACCATGGCCTGCATGTCGATCTGCGATCCCGATGAGGGCATGCATGGTCATTTCAAGGGCTACCTGCCCGAGCAGGTCGTGGTGGCGCTGCCGCAGGACAAGGCAAGCGAGGACGCCTTTGCCGATCTGCTGGCGCGGCGCGGGAGCGAGATTGCCGGCATCATCCTGGAGCCTTTGGTACAGGGGGCCGGCGGCATGAAGTTTCATGACCCGTCCGTGCTGCGCTTTTTGCGCCAGGCGGCCGATGCGCATGGGCTGCTGCTGATTTTTGACGAAATCATGACGGGCTTCGGTCGTCTCGGCACCATGTTTGCCAGCGAACAGGCCGGCGTCGTGCCGGATATCATGACCCTCTCCAAAGCCCTATCAGGCGGAACCCTGCCGCTGTCGGCCACAATTGCGCGGCGCCATGTCTTCGAGGCGTTTCTCTCGGAGCGCGCCGACACAGCGTTGATGCATGGGCCGACCTATATGGGCAATCCGCTGGCCTGTGCCGCTGCCAATGCATCGCTCGATCTCTTCGAGCGCGAACCGCGGCTCGCACAGGTTGCGGCGATCGAGCGGCAATTGCTGGCGGAGCTGGAGCCGTGTCGCGGCCTCAAAGGGGTCGTCGATGTGCGTGTCAAAGGGGCGATCGGCGTCGTCGAGCTCGACCGCGCCGGTGAGGGGGCTTGGTTGCGACCGCATTTCCTGGAGCGCGGCGTGTGGATTCGTCCCTTCGGGAATATCGTCTATTTGGCACCGCCCTTCGTGATCGAGCGCGCCGATCTCGCGCAGCTCACGGGCGCCATCGTCGAGGTGATCAATCTTTGGTCGCGGGAGCGGGCTTGAAAGACCCCTCACCCCAACCTCTCTCCCAGAGGAGCGAGGGGCCTTCGATTACTTCCCCGGCTTCCTGATCTGCACGAGGCCCAGCTTCGCCAGCCAGACCAGGCCGCGTTCGATGCGGTCGCGGCGGGAATCGGGTGCCTCGGCGAGGAGATCGCCGGCCGTGAGCGGACCGCGCCGCTGTAGATCGCTGAGGATGCGGGCGCAATCGTCGGCTTCGGGTGCTACCGGCTTCACGAAGGAAATGAGCGGCGATTGCAGCAGGGCCTGCAGCCTGGCGCCGTCCGCCCCCGGCGTTGCCGCGACGACATGCTGCTCGCTCAAGATATCGCTGGGATAGCTTTCGAAACTGATGAAGGGGTCGAGGCGGGCCGGGTTGGCAGGCTCGCCAGCGCGGCGGGGGGCCGTTTCGCTGCCTGCCTTGCGCAATTGGGCGAGTTCCTGCCACAGGGCCTGATAGCGCTTTACGACGACCGCCCAGTCGAAAGCCTCGATGGCGCGGGCGCGGGCCGCTTCACCCATGCGCTGCCGCAGGTCGTCATCCTCGATCAGTTTCAGATAGGCCTTGGCGGCGGCATTGGGGTCGATGGCGACGAACTGGCTGGAGAAGCCGCAATAGAGATCGTAGGTGTCGATGCCGGCGGCGTGGCGATCGGCAAGATCGGCGCCGAGGCCGCCACGCGGCATCATGGTCGGTACACGCAGGCCGTCGATGCCGTCGCGCACGGTATCCTTATAGCCATTCCAATCGCTGACCACGCCAGGCAGGCCTGCCGCCATCGCCTCGATGGGTGTGAGGCCGAAGGTTTCCTGGAAATTATCGGAGAGCGAGGTGAAGAGGTCGGCAGCAGCCCAGGCTTGGTTGCGGATATCCGGCTTGCGACCGTCCAGGAAATGCGAACGGACGCTGGGACAGAATTGTGCCGCGCCGTTCTTGAAGGCGTTCTCGATGAAGTCGTTGGCAAACCAGCCGGCCTGGATGAGATGGATCTTGCGGCCGCTGGTCTTGGCGAGCGCCTGCGCTGCGCGCTCGAGGCCCAGATACATCGGCAAGGGATGTGCCTTGGCATGAAAGGAGAGACGGCCCACGAAAAGCACGGCGACATCGCCGGGGCCGAGGCCGAGGGCTGATCTTGCCGCGGCGCGCTTGCTCTCATCGGGGGCAAAACTCCCGGTGTCGACACCCAGCGGAATGACTGGCAGTTGCGGGCGCGTGAAGCCTTGCGCGCCGAAGCGGAGGCCGAGATATTCCTGCTGGCGGTCGAGCACGAGCTCGATGGTGTCGCGAACGACGCTCGATGTGCAGATGAGTGCGTCCCAGCGCTGTACCGGCGCGCTGAGAAGGCCGCTGATCCAATCCATGGCACCGGCGGACGCGGTGGTATGGGTGATGCCGGTGATGGAATAGAGCCGCTGTCCCGCGGCACGGCGGCGCCAGGCGGCAGCGGAGAGACTGGGGTCGGGCAAATAGAGCGTACCCGCAGCCCTGGGCCCGGCAGCGTCGCGTTCATCCAGCCAGCGGATCGGCCGCTTGTTACCGAAGCTGCCCACCAGGCGCTGAAAATGGCCGGCGAATTCCTTGGTGGCGGCGTAGCAATAAAGCGTATCGACGCCGCTATGACGCAGGAAGCCCTTGAGGAAGCCTTCACCGGCGGCGTGGCGTCCCATCAGCTTCTGACGGCCGGTGTCATAACCTTCCGGCTGATAGAAGATGGCGGCGTTGGCCGTTCCTTGCTGTGTATCGATCGTGTCGTTCATGATGGCGAGCATAGCGGCCCAACCCGTCCGCGCAAAAAGATATTCTTTCTGTACCGTTTGCCATGGGCTTGGCGGCATGTCGCGAAGAATGCCATGATCCGCCGGATTAAGACTCGAGGTGGGATGATGGGGCGGACTGCCCGCAACAAGGTCGTGCGCCACAAGCGCATCATGGAGGCGTTGCAGATCAACGCGGCCGTGCGCGTGGGCGAACTCGCCGAAGCCCTAGGCGTTTCCGGCGAGACGATCCGGCGCGATCTCGCTGAGCTCGGCAGTGAAGGAGCGGTCAGTCGCACTTTCGGTGGTGCTGTTGCAAAGCCCGTCCTGCATGAGCCGAACTGGCGCATCCGGCATGACGAATTCCGCACCGAGCGGCGCCACATCGCCGAGCAGGCGATGTCGCTGGTGGCCCCGGGCGATGTGCTCATTTTGGAAACCGGCTCGACGGTGATGCATCTCGCCGAAGCGCTGGCCAGCGGGGCCAAGGATCTTTCCGTCATCACCAGCAGCCTGGAGGCGGGACTGGTCCTCGGGCGCAACAATGCGATCCAGGTTCATCTCTGCCCCGGCATTCTCGACCCGCGCGAAGGCAGCGTCATCGGCACCGAGGCCGAGAATTTTCTGGAACGTTACAATGCGACGACGGCGTTCGTGGGCTCGACCGGCATCACGGCGGCGGGCCTGCAGGAAAGCCATACCGGCATTGCCGCGGTGAAATGCACCATGCTATCGCGTGCCAAGAGGCGCGTCGTGCTGCTCGATCACAGCAAATATGATCAGACCAGTCTGGTGACCGCCTGCCCGCTCACTGATTTCGACACCATCGTCAGCGACCGGCCGCCGGAAGGCGAGTTGGCCGCGGCGCTCGAACAGGCGGGCGTCACGATCATCGTCTGATCGGGGCCGCTCAGGCTGCGAGCAGCTTCTTTGCGAGCCACCGGTGGAAGCAATGCGTCGGGCCGTCCATGGCCGGCGAGAAGACGCCGCCGTCATAGGCCGGCGATCGGCGGCCGCGCTGCATGCGTTCGACCACCTCGACATCCTCGGCAAAAACAGTCTTCCAGGCATTGAGATTGGCGGCCTTGGTCGCGTCATAGACCGCATCGGCGGAAGCATCGCCGACATAGTAGATTTCCAGATGTTCGCGCGTCTCACCAACCGAGACAGGCTCGAGGCGAATGGCGAAATAATGATCGCGGTGGATGCCGAGCAGCACATTCGGAAAAAGCGAAGTGTATTCCGCGGCCTTGTCCCAGCGCGATGGCAGATCGGGAAACTGCGGCAGGCCCGGCCCGTTCTTCACCAGGAGCGGCGTATAGGCATGGCTGCCCTGGCCGGCAAAATGATCCGGCTCCTCGATGTTGTAATGGTCCTCAAGCTTCGAATAGGAGTTGAGGCCGGGATGGATCGAGGGCAAGTGATAGGCCTCGCAGTAATTTTCCACGGCGAGCTTCCAATTGCATTTCACCGTGAGCTTCAGGCTGCCGACATTGCCGGGATGGCGGATGTGGCGCATGTCGAAATCGCCCCATCGCGCGACAAGCGGCTTCACGAATTCTTCGAAAGGCTCCGCGTCGCCACTGATATTGATGAAGACCATGTCCCAGAAGATCGCATGACGCACGGGCTTCAGGCCATGTCGGGTCTTGTCGAAGCCCTCGACCTTGTTGGTCTTCGGCCCACCGATATGCGGCGTGGCGATGAGGTTGCCGTCAAGGTCATAGAGCCAGGCGTGATAGGGGCAGCGCAGGCGCTTCGCCACATTGCAGGGTTCGGTGAGGAGTTGCGCGCCGCGATGCGAGCAGACATTGTGGAAGACAGCGATGGACCCGTCCTCGCGCCGCACCATGATGATGGGCAGGCCCAGCACGTCGCTGGGAAAGGCATCCCCGGCATTGGGCACATCGCGGCCGAAGCCGACGCAGAACCAGGTCTTGGCGATGACACGGTCGCGCTCGAAGGCGCGGAAGGCTTCGTTTACATAGGCGTCGTTGGGAAGACCCCGTGCCGTCTCGATGGGCTGCAGTACGCGAGCCACGGCGGCGGGGTCGAAAGGCAGGCGCTCGGCGGGCGAATGCCCGGCAGGCAAGTGACTGGCAGGCAAAAGACTGGCAAGTGCGGATTGCACGGGCGGTACTCCCAAAAAGGCAAGTTTCGAACGGCGCCTGGCCGATTTCATGCCCAGGATGGCGGCTGTTGTAAATCCTGGCTTATGTGATCGCGGCATGAGGTGCGATCATGATCCGGGGTCGCTCATGCGCGGGCTTTATGCCGCTGCAACCCTGCGGTATAGAGAATTTGAATATTTGCTCACGGAACTGAAAATGGCTCGACCGTCTCTGCGCCGCTCGCTCCCGCCTCTCAACTCGCTCGTCGCTTTCGAGGCGGCCGGGCGATTGGAAAGCTTTACGGCGGCCGGCCGCGAACTCGGCCTGACCCAGGCAGCGATCAGCCGACAGATCCAGCAGTTGGAAGGCGATCTCGGCGTGCTGCTGTTTTCGCGTTCGCGCCGCGGCATGCGCCTGACGCCGGAAGGAGACATCCTCTACCGCGCCGTGACGGCGGGGCTGACCTCCATCTCCGACACGGCGATGACGCTGCGCCAGCAGCAGGGCCGCCGCAGTGTCACGATCGGCTCAAGCCTCGGTTTTTCGACCTTCTGGGTGATGCCGCGTCTGCCCGGCTTCCGTTCAGCCAACCCCAGTATCGATCTCCGGCTCATTTCCTCGGATGCGTTGGGCGATCTTGCCGAAGAACGCATCGACATGGCGATCCGCTACGGCGACGGGCACTGGCCGGCCTTGAACGCCACGCGCATGTTCGGCGGCGAGATGTTCCCGGTGGTGAGCCCGCTCCTCCTCAAGGGCAAGAAGCTGCCGCTCAGCGTCGAGGAATTCTGCGCCCTGCCGTTGCTGGAATATGAATCGGCCGACCCGCGCTGGCTTTCCTGGGAGGATTGGGCGCAGAGCCTGCCGCAGCGCCCGAAGCTGCCGGCAGCGCGGATTCGCTTCAACTCCTATCCGCTTCTCGTGCAGGCGGCGATCGCCGGCGAAGGTGTCGGTTTAGGCTGGCGCTATTTCGTCGATGAATTCCTCCATGACCAGCGCCTGGTGCGCCCGGTCGAGGAAGTCCTGATGACCGAGTTTGCCTTCCATCTGGTCGAGCCCATCGGCGCAAGGCCGCGGACTGCGACGACCCTGCTCAGGAAATGGCTGCTCGACCGCGCGCGGGAGAGCGAAGCGACACCGCTGCCTTAGCGATCTGCTGACGATCGGTGGCATCGCCCCACAGTCATGCGGGCGCGTTCGGTGTCGCCATATGCCAACGGCGCGGTCGGTGCCAGCGGCAGGAGAGGCGCACGCCGCCCGAGCGAAAACTGCTCCATGCATAAAATAAGGCCATTACACACGAAACAAAGCAATTGAGCTGAAGAGCTAACCATCTCAATTGGATTCACGGTCGGTAAACGATTTTCCGGGATGGTCCAATATCTAGTGTATGGACCATCTTGAGATATCGACGTGGAATCTGGCAGTGGCTCTAAAATGCCGTCACCTACGAAGCTGCGACGCCTCTACCCGACCGAGGCAGCTTGCAGAGCCCTTCTTGAGCAGATGCGCTGGCCCCAAGGCCCTTACTGTCCGCGTTGCGGCAGCTACAATAACTCGCGCCTTGAGGGTGCAAGTTGCCGACCAGGCTTGATCCAGTGCCGGGACTGCCTCCGGCAGTATACCGTCACGACCCATACACCTATGCATTCGACCAAGCTGCGCCTCAGCACCTGGATCGAGGCCATGTATTTGGTGACGACATCAAGCAAGGGTATCTCTTCCGTCATCCTGTCGAGATTGATCGGCACGACCCAGGCGACGGCCTGGCGGCTTGGTCATGCAATTCGAGAGATGATGAAGGATCTGAACGCGGAGCCGCTCTCCGGCATCGTCGAGATCGACATCAAGTATCTCTGCGGCCGGCCGAAACGGCGCAAGGACGGCGCGCCATCGAAGCGCGGGAGAGGCAGCAAGAAGCCTAAGATTCTCATTGCCGTAGCACGCGATGACCGCATGCATGCCGTGACGCTTCCCAGTGAATCAGGGGATGATATCGAGGCGGCGCTCAGCGGCGTCATTTCCCCGACGGCAACCCTCATGAGCGATCGGGAGCGTGGGTTCCTCAATGCCGCCAAAGCGTTGGTGGACGACCACCAGACGGTGGTGCATTCAGCCGGTGAACATGTCCGCGGCGAAGTCCACAGCAATACCGCCGAGGGCGTCGGTTCCATGCTAGAAAGGGCCAGGCTTGGTGTCTGGCACCGAATGAGCCAGGCGCACCTGCAGCGCTATCTGGATGAAATCAGCTTCCGCTGGAACTGCCGCATCAAGCGAGAAATCACCAGCCGGCGCGGCCGTAAGCGAAGGATCATCACCACGATCTCGCTGCCGGACATGCTCTCGAGAATGCTACGGCCCTGCCTAGGCCGGCAGATCCGGCGCACGCCAAACTACGGCCTCCGCGTCCTGCCGAACCATCTCGCATCTCCCCTCTCATTCAGATCTGATCTGTCGATACCAGGAAAAGGCGACTAAATCTCACTCACTCGAAGAGCATCGACTTTGAAAACGCCTGTTGCCTCAAACGATGCCATAAGCGCGTCTGAGACAAAGTAATGACCGGGAAATTCGCGAGAGACCCAGAGATGCCTTCCCGCCACCTTCGCCGCATCCACGACCAGTCGTGGTTCTCCCTTCATTCGAAGGTAGCGCGACGCTCCTGTCCGCGCTTGGTATTCTGGTGGAGCATACTGGATGTCTACATTTGACTTCTCTGCTACCACCGCCTCGATAGAAATCAGCACGTTTAGCCCCCAAAACGGCTTAGGAACCGGCGAGTTCAAGCGGTCGAAGACCTTGCATGGAAGAAATTGATGAACGCTTGGCTCGCTTGCCTCAATGAGTGCGCGAACCCTTCCTGATACAAGCGGTCGCCGGTTCGCTTTAAGGAAGTCTGGAAGCGGATTCAGTTCATCCGCTAAATGCGCCACAATCTCGCCAGCACGAGCGTCGAAGGGCATACGGTGCCAAAAATGCGTTTGCCATTCTGGAGGAGACTCGACCTTGGAGAAATCTGGGTGATAGGTCTCGTCGTAAGTGAAATTTTTGTGGACTAGCCAAGTCAAGCCAGATCTCCTGCAACTCGTGATCACGAACAGTCATTAGTTCGATTTGAGAAGCCGCTCCTTGGTGCGATTTTTCCTCTGTTCTTATCGGCCCGCGAATAAATGCTTACTTGCCTGACTGCAACACTAAACCACCTTCGGTGGAAATTCACATCAAATGTGACGCGAGTTCAGGACCCTTTCCTCGAATATCCCAACAAACGCAGCTGCCGCTTGATCTTGCGATCGACGAGGAAGGCATAGATGAGGTTGCCTAGATGCCTCTCTTTTCGAAAGACCAGAATCGCCATGACCCGGTCACGTCAGTCGGCGGCCTAAAAACGCTTTGACGCGCCAAATGCTTTCATAAGACGCATGGCATAGTCGATACAGTGATCGGCGCGTCTAATCTTCGACAGTATGCGCTCGTGCTATCGAGAATGCTTTGGCCCCGCGTTTGTCGCAAAATCCGGCACAGGGCGAACAATGGCTTCCGCGTCCTGCCAAGCCACCTATCGGCACCGTTCCCATTCAGAGCCTATCTGTCGATACCTTGATCAGGCGGCGCCCGTAGGACCTTTCGCGCTCAAACTCCCAACTGAGAGTCATCAACCCATTGTGGGTCGTCAAGAATCACTTTGTTTCGTGTGTAATGGCGTAAAATAACGTGTCTCGAGTGAGACCGTAGCTACGGTGATATCCTCATTTTTGATATGTTCCTATTTTGTTCTTTACAAGAAGCGTATTTTATGTTACGTTTAATACATAAATTGTTTCGGAGATCGGCATGGCCCCCCTCAATCCTCGACCCAGATCCTATGCCGAGCATTCCGCCGGCCCGCTGGCAGCCAAACCGGCAAACGACAATGTCCTCGGCGGCTGGGAGAACGGCGTGTTCCGCTTTGCATCCCCCGAAGCGCGGGAGAAGTGGAAGCGCAAATCCTATGAGCAAGGCGTCGGCGAAGAGACCTGGTATCTTGGCCAAGAGATCGACGCCCAGAGTGCCGCCATCACCCAATCCGGTCTCGGTGGCGCCCATGCCGGCATCTATCAAGCGCCGGACGGCACCTATCGCCGGATGAATTCAAAGACGATCGAGAACCAAGAAGCCCGCGATCACCGCAGCAAATACCTCTCCGGCAAGACGATCGATCAGATCGCGGCCATGACTTCGATGCCCGGTGCCAACGAGTGGGTGGCGAAGGGGAAGGCCGCACAGGGTGCTGCGAATGACAACGCAGACGACGTGAAGTCGGCACCTGTTGCTGCTCCGCCAGCAACATCGCAGACCGTGCCTCCGAAGACGAACCTTCAAACCGATGCCGGCACCGGGCGAATGATCGGCGGCCGGTTCGCGGCGATGCAGGAGGCGCTGAAGAGTGCCGACGTGCAGGATGCCAAGGACATCGCGCGCATCGCCACAAACTCGATTGTCGGCAATTACGGCGACGAAGTGCGTGCAGGTTTGGGGGCCGCCGGCGCCTTCTTAGAAGGGAAGCCCTTTGGCGACGCCTACGACAGCAACCTCCTGAAGGAGAAGTCCGAAAGCGCCGCCGCCCAGGAGCGCCAAGGCCTCACCGGCACCGGCGTAGAACTCCTCACCAGCTTCATCCCAATCGTAGGAGATGCCTCTGGCGCTTTGGCAGACTTCAAGGACTGGAAAGAGCACGGCGACGACTGGGGTTGGGAGGACTATGGCCTCGTCGCCCTTGGCCTCGTACCTGAGATGCCCAATCGGAAGGCTGTCAAAGGCGCGGAGAAAATCGGGGGGGAGTTGCTTGAAGCCGCTGGCGAAGCGGGCGATGAGGTAGCCGATCTTAGCAAGAAGAGCTCCAATTTTGGCCAAGTAGCGAAAGCCGACAGCATTGACCATCGCGCAGTGCTGGAGGAGACGAAGAAGAAGGTTTACTCGAATAAGGAAGCTAGGCGCCTTGAAACGGAAAACCGTGGGCTAATGTATGTGCAGAGCAATCTGCAAGGGAACGAGCGCGCGCGAGCCCATCAGTCTGGAGGCGAGGGGGCTTTTAGCGACATAGAATCAAAGAAATATGCAGATCCGGCGCTTAGATATGACAATCCAAATCCGCGAGGACTCAACTTCATAAGATTTGACAGTGCATATGTGCCGGAAGGTCAGAACTATACAATGTTGGTCGACAGCAAGACGAAGCTGGCGATATGGAGCAAGAAAACTCAGAAGAGAACCTTGGCGACAATGGAGCGCGCCAAACTCGCTGTTCAGCAGAATCCAGATCACAAGTTGATGTACGAGTTTGATACAGAGGCTGCCGCAGAAGAGGCACAAATTTTTATTCGAGACAATAGATACTCAGCGTATCTTCAAGCCGGGGTCAGAAAGCCATGAAACGCAGTAATTTCCGCTTCTATATGCACCATCGTGCTAATCATGACGTGTCCATCGAGACTCGGCACGCTGGCTTTGCCTTGAGAATGATGAAGTTGCCGCGGCCGTTGGGTTGGGCAGGCCTGAATGTGCCGCCGGCGCCTGATTGTGGGGACGAACTCGGAGCAAGCTTTGAAATTGTCTATCCGGTTGCCGGCTTGGAGCTTGACTGCCGTTACGTGTACCGCGGCGAGACCTACAAATATGAAGATGAAGCCTTCTACGACGACAAAGCTTGGATCAGTTTAACGCCGAAGAGCCCGCAGATTGACTATCGAAAGATGCTTCATGTGCATTTAGCTGGCGCAACGGTCGCTTTCGAGGCCTATGCGGCTCATGGTTATTTCGGCGCATATGTAGTCAAGTATGAGGGCTTGCATGCCGCTGAGCTTCGAGCGTTACATGATCGCCCAGACGTTGATATTAACGGCCGCAATAACATCTTCACGCTTAACGTGGTGCAATACTGGGACGCCGAACTCTGCCAACGTGCACTCGGCTACGGCCGCGATGAAGTCATCAAGCGGCTCACCGGCAAGGTACCGTTGGTGCAGCCACTGATGGACGGGGTCTATGTCGTGTTCAACGACAACCCGGATCTCACCTTCGAGGAGTTCTGCGCTCACAACGATCGGCTGAAGCCGGTGTTGGGGCTGCAGTAACGGGCTGTGCCGTTAGACCATCGCCGGCACCGGCGTTTCGGATCGGATTTCTGCCAAGGTAATTGAGAATGAGTAAATTTCACTTGGCCTGTTATTACCGCGCGAATGCCGCCGAACAAGTGGCTCAGCGCCATTCAGAGGTTTGCGCTGCTTTGCAGCGCGTTGAAGGGCCTCTCGGCTGGGCGCATGCAGCGGTGCCGATGGCGCCCGACTTCGGCAAAGAATTGGTTGCAGTCTACGATGTCAAATTTCAGCGGCGCCATATCAGGTGCTCGGGCGCTTACGCTTATCGCGATCCCGCGTATCTTAGAATTGACAAAGCCGCTTATGATGACTCGTTGCTTTATCAGCTGGCATCTTTGCCACTTGGGGCGGACCATGCTCGCTTGCTAGAACAAGAACTGCCTAAGGTCGTTGAGGGGTTTCGTGCTTACAGAGCGGTAGCAAATTTCTATCTCTACTCGGTAAAGTATGAAAACTTGCATCCCAAGGCTGTCGCCAGGCTCAGAAGCGACCCGGCAGTTGACCTCGATGGTCGCAACAACATCTTCACGCTGGAGGTCGCCCAATACTGGGACGCCGAGCTGTGTCAGAAGGCTCTTGGCTACGGCCGCGATGAAGTGATCAAGCGGCTCACTGGCAAGGTGCCGTTGGTGCAGCCGTTGATGGACGGGGTCTATGTCGTCTTCAACGACAACCCCGATCTCACCTTCGAGGAGTTCTGTGCCTATAACGACCGGCTGAAGCCGGTGTTGGGGTTGCCATGATATGCTCGTTCGCATGGAAACGGATGCGGCGATGACGATAGCCGCCGTGGGGCGAAGTTTCATCCCATGAGCAACGCTGGTCATTGCTACAGCAATCGGGGGTAGAAAGTCGGTTGCCGATTTTCCGTCATCGTAAGTCGATAATTGACAATGCCGCGAAATCGGCTGAGATAGCCTTGCTGCCATTATACAGCTTGCGAGGCGTTGCCCATGATCCCGGCCTTTGTTCCCCTGAAGATCCTGCGTTACGGCTTCCGCAAGAAATATCCGGCCGAGCGCTTCATTCCGAAGCAGCAGGATCTCAAGAAATCCTATGACGTGGTGATCATCGGCGGCGGCGGCCATGCGCTGGCCTGCGCCTATTACCTTGCCAAGACCCACGGCATCACCAATGTCTGCATCCTGGAGCGCGGCTATCTGGCCGGCGGCAACACGGCGCGCAACACAGCGATCATCCGATCCAACTATTTGACGCCTGAGGGTGTGCGTTTCTATGAGCAATCGCTGAATCTTTATCGCGATTTCAGCCAAGAGCTCGACTTCAACATCCTCTATTCCGAGCGCGGTCACTTCACGCTGGCGCATACCGATGCCGCCGTGCGCACCAGCCGCTGGCGCGCCGAGGTGAACAAGCAATTGGGCGTCGATTCCGAACTGATCTATCCGGATGAGATCGCCAGGCTGTGCCCGCATCTCAACATGTCGGACCATGTGCGCTATCCGATCATGGGGGCGCTCTATCACCCGCCGGGATCGATCGCGCGGCATGACGCGGTGGCCTGGGCCTATGCGCGGGGTGCTGCGAAACTGGGCGTCGAGATCCATCAGCAGACGCCGGTCACCGGTCTCATTGTCGAAAATGGGACAATCAAGGGCGTTCAAACGTCTCGGGGCACGGTCTATGCCAACCGGGTAATGCAGGCGGTGGCTGGCAACACTTCCGTCGTCGCCAAGATGGCGGGCTTCCGCCTGCCGATCAAAACCATTCCTCTGCAGGCTTGCGTCAGCGTGCCGTTGAAGCCGTTCCTCGACCAGATCATCGTCTCCGGATCGCTCCACGTCTATGTCAGCCAAAGCTCGCGCGGGGAGTTGGTGATGGGCGGGTCGACCGACCCTTACGGCCTCTATGGCACGCGCTCGACCCTCGATTTCAAGGAAGGCCTGCTCGGCCACATGCTCGAGCTTCTCCCCATGCTGGGCGAGGTGAAGGTCATGCGGCAATGGGCCGGCATGACCGACATGACGCCGGATTTCAGCCCGGTCATGGGCCTCACTCCGGTGAAGAACTATTACATCGACAGCGGCTGGGGCACCTGGGGCTTCAAGGCAACGCCGGTCTGCGGCATGACCATGGCGCACACCATCGCCAACGATAGCCCACACGATCTCATCAAACCGTTCTATCTGGACCGTTTCGTCGACTACCAACAGGTCGGCGAAAAAGGTGCGGCGTCGGTCGGGCATTGAGACAGGGAGCATAGCCATGAAAGTCATGAACTGCCCCTTGAACGGGCCCCGCAATATCAGCGAATTCGCCTGGGGTGGTGAGGTGAAGCCGATGCCGGATCCGGCCACCATGGGTGACAAGGAATGGGCCGCCTGGTTGTTTCTGGAGGCCAATGAGGCTGGTTTGGTGCGCGAATGGTGGTGCCATGTGCCTACCTCCTATTGGTTCATCGCCGAGCGCAACAACATCACCGATGAGATCATCAAGACCTATCCGGCGACGGAGCTGTTCAACACGCGCGTCGAGTTTGCGGCCAAAGCGCCCAGCGGTTCCGGGGAGAAGAAATAATGAGTGACGTCAATCGCCTGCCGGCACCTTTCGGGCGCCTGATCGACCGCAGCGAGACCGTGAGCTTCGATTTCGAAGGCCGTACCATCAGCGGCTTCAAGGGAGACACGATCGCCTCGGCGCTCTGTGCCAACGACCAATGGATGATCTCGCGTTCGTTCAAGTACCACCGTCCGCGCGGCGTACTCACCATGGCGGGGCAGGATGCCAACACGCTGGTGCAGCTGGCCGATGAGCCCAATTGTCTTGCCGACAAATACCCGGCGAAGAATGGCCTCAAGGTCAAGGCACAGAACTATTTCGGTTCCTTCGACAACGACATGGCGCGGGTCGTGGAGCTGGTGCACCGTTTCCTGCCCGTCGGCTTCTATTACAAGACCTTCAACGAGAAAAAGCAGTCCTGGTCCTTCTGGGAACCGATCGTGCGCGCGATGACGGGCCTTGGCGCCATCGATCCCAAGGCCGATTTCCACGAGAGCTATTACGACAAACAATATCTCTTTGCCGATGTCGCCGTGATTGGTGGTGGCCCGGCCGGCCTTGCGGCCGCACAAGCCGCAGCGGAGGCGGGTGCCGAGGTGATTCTCATCGAGGAAAATGTGGCGCTCGGCGGATCGCTGGGTTACGCGCGTTTTGATGCTGAAGGTGTCCGGGCCAGCCGCCAGCTCGGCGATTTCGAGCGCGTGCTGGCTGGGACCAAGGGTGTCGAGATCATGACCGGCACCATCTGTTCGGGCCTTTTCTCGGACAATTGGATTCCGCTCATCAAAGGCAACCGCTTCTACAAGCTGCGCGCCAAATCGATCGTGGTGGCGACGGGTTCCATCGAGCAGCCGGCAGTCTTCCGTAACAACGATCTGCCGGGCGTCATAATGGCCTCGGCCGCACAACGTCTCATCCGCCTTTACGGTGTGCGGCCGGGTCGCAAGGCCGTGATCCTTGCCGCCAATGACGATGCCTATGGTGCAGCGCTCGATCTCATCGACGCCGGTCTCACGGTGGCGGCCATTGCCGATCTCAGGCCGACGGTTCCGCAGACGCCCTTGGTAGCAGCCGTGGCGGCGCGCGGGATCGAGATCCTCGCCGGTCATGGGATCAGCGAGGCGCTCTACTCAGCCAAGACGCATATCTCTGGGGCCGTCCTGGCCCCGGTGACCGGCGAAGGTACCTTGGGCGGCGGCGGCAAATCGGTCGCCTGCGACCTCATCCTGATGTCGGTGGGCTTCAGCCCGGCGGGGCAATTGCTGCATCATGCGGGGGCGAAGTTCGGTTATTGCCGCCAATCAGACATGTTTCAGCCGGTCGAGCTGCCGGCCAAGGTCCATGCCGCTGGTTCGGTCAACAATGTCTATGACCTTGGCGCCGTCATTGCTGACGGCAAGCGCGCGGGCCTTGCGGCCGCCAAGGATGCCGGCCTCAACGTTGCGTCGGTGCCGGCTGCGATCACCGAGAAGGGCAATGTCGGACGCACGCATCCGTGGCCGATCTTTCCGCATGATCGTGGCTTCGACTTCGTCGATTTTGACGAGGATCTCAAATATCACGACCTCATCAACGGCATCGCCGACGGCTATGACAATGTCGAATTGCTGAAGCGCTATTCGACCGTCGGCATGGGGCCGAGCCAGGGGCGCCATTCTGCCGTGACGTCGGTGCGCATCGTTTCACGTGAAACCGGCGTCGATATCGCCGGCATGAGTGTGACAACACAGCGCCCGCCTTATACGCCGGAAAAATTCGGCCATCTCGCCGGCCGCGTGTTCGATCCAGGACGCCGCACGGCGATGCATCACCGGCATCTGGAACTGGGCGCGCAGATGATGCCGGCCGGCGTCTGGTGGCGCCCGGCCTATTACGGCGGCAAGGCGGATCGGACAAACGCGATCGAGACGGAAGTGAAGGCGGTACGCGAGAATGTCGGCTTGATCGACGTCTCGACCCTGGGCGGTCTCGACGTGCGCGGGCCGGATGCGGCGGAATTCCTCAACCGCATGTACACCTTCAGCTATACCAAGCAGCCGATCGGCCGCTCGCGTTATGTGCTGATGACCGACAATGCCGGCGTTATCACCGATGACGGCGTCGCTTGCAGGTTCCATGATGAGCATTTCTACGTGACGGCGACGACCAGCGGCGTCGATGCGGTCTATCGCCAGATGCTGTTCTGGAACGCGCAATGGCGGCTCGACGTCGACGTCGCCAACGTGACGGCTGCCCTCTGCGGCGTCAACATAGCTGGGCCGAAATCGCGCCAGGTGCTGCAGAAGGTCTGCACCGATATCGACCTGTCGCCGGAAGGCTTCCCCTATATGGGCGTCAAGATGGGCACGGTCGCCGGCATTCCCGCGCGGTTGATGCGTGTCGGCTTCGTCGGTGAGCTGGGCTACGAAATCCACGTGCCGGCGGGTTTCGGTGAAGCCTTGTGGGACGAGCTGATGGAAGCTGGCAAGCCGGAGGGCATCCGTCCCTTCGGCGTCGAGGCACAGCGCGTGCTGCGCCTGGAGAAAGGCCACATCATCGTCAGCCAGGATACCGACGGCCTCACCAATGTTTGGGAAGCCGACATGCCCTGGGCGCTTGCCAAGACCAAGCCGTTCTTCGTCGGCGGCCGCTCGACCGAGATCATGGGCAAGATGAAGCTGGCGCGGAAACTTGTGGGCTTCACGCTGAAAGATAGCGGCGATCCCTGCCCAGAAGAATGCCATCTGGTATTGAAAGGCGAAGAGATCGTCGGGCGTATCACCTCGGCGGTGAAATCACCGAGTGTCGGCAAGGTCGTGGGCCTCGCTTATGTCCATGGCGACGATTCGGCACCCGGCACGGAATTCACTATCAAGGTGCAGGGTGGGCGGCGTATCACCGGTGTCGTGACGAAGTATCCCTTCTATGACCCTGAGAACAAGCGGCAGGAGATGTGAGATGAATGCGATCAATCCCACGAGCCTCAAACGCCGCAGCTTCATCTACCGCGAGCTGGTGAAACTCGGCGCCGCGTTTGGCGAGGTGAACGGCGCCGCCGTTGCGCTGAATTTCGGCGCCACGCGCGAGGCGGAACTGGCGAGCGCGCGGCGTCTCGCTTTGGCTGACCTCTCCGTCCTGCCGCATGCCGGTTTCAAGGGGCGCGGCACGGCGGAATGGCTGACCGCACAGGGCCTCAGCATCGGCCCCGACAGCAATATCGCCTACGGGCAAGCCGGTGGCGAGCTGGCGGCGCGGCTGGCGCCGGCCGAGATCTTCCTGCTCGATTCGCTTGCCGGTTCGGGGGCGCTGATGCAGCGGCTGAATTCCGCCTGGAAATGGGCAGAGGCGGCACCCCGGCCGCAGCAGGGCTATCCGCTGCCGCGCCAGGATAGCCACGGCTGGTTCATGCTGGCTGGTGAGTTTGCGCCGGAAATGTTCTCGAAGATGTGCGGCGTCGACCTCAGGCGCGACCGCTTCGCCGACGGGCAGATCGCACAGACGTCGGTCGCGAAGATGGGGGCCATCATCATCCGGGCTGACCGCAAGGTCAAGTACGGGCGCGCGCATGCGGCTTATCACGTGCTGGCCGATATCGCTTCCGCCGAATATCTGTGGTCGTGCTTGTTGGATGCGGGCGAGGAGTTCGGCATAAAGCCGGTGGGCCTCACCGCTCTCCGCGACCTGGAGCAATGAGCGAGCGGGAAATCGCTGATTTTGCGGCGGCCCGCACGATCGGGTCGGCGCCGTTCCGTTTGGCCATCATCTCGGTCCCCGGCTTTGCGCTGATGTCGTTTGCCTCGGTGATCGAGCCGGCGCGGGCCGCCAACCGCATGTCGGGGCGCAAGCTCTATGAATGGAAGTTGTTCGGCACGACGCCGGGCGGCGTCGAATCGAATAGCGGCATCGAGGTCGCGAGCAATCCGGTTGCCGAGCTTGATCCGGCCGATTTCGACATGGCCATCGTCTGTGCGGCAAGCCATGCCGAGACCAAGCGCTTCATGGTCGTCGAGGCGGCGATGCGGCGCCTACACCGGGCGGGCCTTGCCATCGCTTCGGTCAGCACGGGAAGCTTCGTACTGGCAAGGGCGGGGCTCTTGGCCGGCAAACGCTGCACAGTGCATTGGGACTATGCCGATTCCTTCCGCGAAGCATTTCCCGAAGTGGAATTGCTCAACGATCTTTTCGTCGTCGACGGTCGGATCCTGACCTGTGCGGGTGCCACCGCCGCCCTCGACATGATGCTGGAGCTCATCCAATGCCATCATGGCCGGGAGCTTGCGCGCCAGATCGCCGATCAATTCCTCCATGGCGGCATTCGCGGTGCAACAGAAGGGCAGCGCCAGGTTCTGTTGGGTGCGGCGGTACGCAACACCGTGGTGCAGAAAGCCGTGCAGCGCATGGAAGCGACGGTCGAGGAGCCTGTCTCGCCGGCCAAGCTCGCCGACGAGCTCGGTGTCAGCCAGCGCCAGCTGGAACGATTGGCGAAACGATACCTGGGTTGCACGCCAGCGAAGTTTCATGCCCAGCTCAGACTGCAGAGAGCGCGGCGCATGTTGCGCCAGACGGAATTGTCCGTGGCCGAGATCGCCATCGCCTGCGGTTTCGTCTCGCTCTCGCATTTCGCCAAGGCCTATCGCCGGCAATTCTCCGTCAGCCCGCGGCAGGACCGGCAAGCTGCCTGAACCCCGGTTGCCTGAACTCTGGCTGCCTGAGGCATACGGCGTCAGGAGGCATGACGAGGGCGCTTTCTGCCGCTATGCTCCCACATCGACGCGTTGAGTCGATCAAAGGACAATATTCAGCAGGACGGGGCCATGGCGCGAGAGCGCAGCGAACGGGAAGGCGGCGCAAGGCGCGGCGAGAAGGCGGGAAAGCCCGACACCGGGCGGCGCGGGAAATCGACGGCCTCCATTTCCGGTGCGCCGGAAAAGCTGACACCCAAGCAGGTGAAGCAGGCGGCGGCCTTGAGCCAAGATCCGCACCATGTCAGCGGCAAGGGGCGTTCCCTTGAGGCTGCGATCGGCCGCGAAGTGCGCAATTTCCGCCACCAGCTCAACATGACCGTGGCGCAGCTGTCGCAAGCCTCGGGGATGTCGGCGGGGATGCTCTCGAAGATCGAGAACGGCCAGACCTCGCCCTCGCTTGCCACTCTGCATGAGCTATCGAAGGCCTTGCAGGTGCCGGTCACATCCTTCTTTCGCGGTTTCGAGGAAGAGCGATCGGCAACTTTCGTCCAGGCCGGGCAGGGCCTGCCGATCGAACGGCGTGGGACACGCGCCGGGCATCAGTACCAGCTTCTGGGGCACGGCTTCAGCCGCGGTATCTCAGTCGAGCCCTATCTGGTGACACTCACCGAGAATTCCGACGTCTTCCCCATCTTCCAACATGACGGCGTGGAGTTTCTCTATATTTTGCAAGGGGAAGTCGGCTATCGCCATGGTGACAAGCTCTATCATATGCGCCCCGGTGACAGCCTCTATTTCGATTCGGACGTGCCCCACGGGCCGGAGCAGCTGATCAAGCTGCCGATCCGCTTCCTCTCCATCATTACCTATGCCCGGGACAATGAGTGACCAGCACCTGTCCTTTCGTCATGCCCGGGCTTGACCCGGGCATCCAGTATTGCCTGCTGGCACTGGATCCCCGGGTCTGCGCCCGGGGATGACGAGAAAGCGGAAAAGATCTCCCGGGAATAGAGTTTCCTCACAGTAAAAAAAGTTTCATTATCCTTGACAGGGGCTGCCTGCCGGTTATCTTTATGCCAGCGCGGCCCGGCCCGGCCGCTTTCTCGCCCTCGGACAGGGAGATTTGCGCCATGTGCGGCATCGTTGGTCTATTTCTCAAAAATCCGGCGCTGAAGCCGACTCTCGGCAAGCATCTCGAGACCATGCTGATCGGCATGACCGATCGCGGTCCCGATAGCGCCGGCATCGCCGTCTATCACAGCCCGGTCAGCGGCAAGCGCAGCAAGATCACGCTGTTTAACGCCAATGAAGGATTCGCCTGGCGCAAGCTCGTCGGTGACATGGGTGCCGATCTCGGCGTCGAAATCGATGTCGAGCAGCGCGGCAACCATGCACTCGTGACCGCTGATACCGCCGAGGCGGATGTCGTTGCCTGGGTCAAGGCCAAGCACCCGGAAGTGCGTATCATGGGCTATGGCAAGCTCATGGAAGTCTATAAGGACATGGGCCTGCCGGCCGATGTCGCCAAGAAATACGGGCTTGCCGGCATGCAGGGCAGCCACGCCATCGGCCATACCCGCATGGCGACGGAAAGCGCCGTGACGACCGAGCATTCGCACCCGTTCACGCCGGCCCCGGACATGTGCCTGGTCCACAATGGCTCGCTCTCCAACCACAACAATCTCCGCAAGTGGCTCAGGAAGCAGGGTCAGGAATTCGACACCGATAATGACTCGGAAGTGGCGGCGCGCTATTTCGCCCATCGCCTCGGCGAGGGTGCGACGCTCAAGGAAGCGCTGGAAGCGGGCCTGGTCGATCTCGACGGATTCTTCACCTTCACCATGGGCACCAAGGACGGCTTTGCGGTCCTGCGCGATGGTGTCGCCTGCAAGCCGGCGGTTCTCGCTGAGAACGATGATTGGGTGGCGATGGCATCGGAATTCCGCAGCCTTGCCTATCTCCCCAATATCGAGAAGGCGAAGATCTGGGAACCGGCCCCCGCCACCGTCTATAGCTGGAGCCTGCACTGATCATGAATGCCTTCGATTTGACCAAGACGCCGCTTCGTGACGTCAACCAGAAGCTCCAGAGCCTGCCGGCCGATACCAATGAAAAGGTCTGGCATCTCAATAACCTCCACGGTGAGCATGCCTGCGCCGTGGGCCTCACCCAGCCGATCGAGGTCCATATCAATGGCCATATCGGTTATTACGCCGCCGGCATGAACCAGAAGGCGACGGTCGTCATCCACGGTCAGTGCGGTGTCGGCGTTGCCGAAAACATGATGTCCGGCGAAGTGCGCGTCAAAGGCACGGCAAGCTCCGCGGCCGGTGCCACGGCGCAGGGCGGTCTTTTGGTCATCGAAGGCGATGCCGGCACGCGTTGCGGCATTTCCATGAAGGGCGTCGATATCGTCGTCAAAGGCTCGGTCGGTGCGATGAGCGCCTTCATGGCCCAGAGCGGCGCGCTCGTTGTCTGCGGCGATGCGGGTTCCAGCCTCGGCGATTCCATCTACGAGGCGCGGCTCTACGTGCAGGGCAAGGTCGAGAGTCTAGGCTCCGATTGCATCGAGAAGAAGATGACGCCGCATCACGTCGAAAAGCTCGGCCGCCTGTTGAAGAAGGCCGGTATCGATGCCGATCCGAAGAAATTCAAGCGCTATGGCTCGAAGCGGAGCCTCTACAACTTCCATGTCGACAATGTCGACGCGTATTGAGGGGGAAGATTGATATCATGAGCGACCACAGCCCCTTCTACACGCCGCCGCGCTATTCATCGACCTTCGATCCGGATGCGATTGCCCAGATCCAGCGCGCGGCAGCGACCGGCATCTATGACATCCGCGGTGGCGGTGCCAAGCGCCGCGTGCCGCATTTTGACGATTTGCTGTTCCTCGGCGCCTCCATCTCGCGCTATCCGCTGGAAGGGTATCGCGAAAAATGCGGCACCGATGTCGTGCTCGGCACGCGTTTTGCCAAGAAGCCGATCGAGCTCAAGATTCCGGTCACGATCGCCGGCATGAGCTTCGGGGCACTTTCCGGCAATGCCAAGGAAGCGCTCGGTCGCGGCGCCTCCGCCATGGGTACCAGCACCACGACCGGCGACGGCGGCATGACGCCGGAAGAGCGTGGTCACTCGACCAAGCTCGTCTATCAGCTCTTACCCTCGCGCTACGGCATGAACCCGGACGATCTGCGCAAAGCCGACGCCATTGAAGTCGTGATCGGTCAGGGTGCCAAGCCCGGCGGCGGCGGCATGCTGCTGGGACAGAAGATCACCGAGCGCGTCGCCAAGATGCGCAACCTGCCGGTCGGCATCGACCAGCGTTCGGCCTGCCGGCATCCGGATTGGACCGGCCCCGACGATCTCGCCATCAAGATCACCGAATTGCGTGAGATCACCAATTGGGAAAAGCCGATCTATGTGAAGGTCGGCGCGACCCGCCCCTATTACGACACGGCTTTGGCCGTGAAATCCGGCGCGGATGTCGTCGTGCTCGACGGCATGCAGGGTGGCACCGCAGCCACACAGGAAGTCTTCATCGAGCATGTCGGCCTGCCGATTCTGGCCGCCATCCGACCGGCGGTGCAGGCATTGCAGGATCTCGACATGCACCGCAAGGTGCAGCTCGTCGTCTCGGGCGGCATCCGCAACGGCGCTGATGTGGCGAAGTGCCTGGCGATGGGTGCCGATGCGGTCGCCATCGGGACGGCAGCGCTCATCGCACTGGGCGACAACGCACCGAGCCTCGAGGCCGAATACAAGAAGCTCGGCACCACGGCCGGCGCTTATGACGATTGGCATGAAGGCAAGGATCCGGCTGGCATCACGACGCAGGATCCGGCCTTGGCGGCGCGCCTCGACCCGGTGAAGGCCGGGCATCGCCTCGCCAATTATCTCGCCGTGCTCACCATGGAAACGCAGATCATCGCGCGTGCCTGCGGCAAGAGCCATGTCCACAATCTGGAGCCCGACGATCTCGTGGCGCTCACGGTGGAATCGGCGGCGATGGCAGGCGTGCCGCTCGCCGGCACCAACTGGATCCCGGGCAAGGACCGGTACTAAAGCGATCAAGATATCCGGGCCGCTGCGCCCCGCGCGGCGGCCCCAATAACACGAAGAAACAGGTAGCGTTTGAGGCTTTATAACTGAGAGGGGAAGTAAAATGGCAACCGACCTCGCCAAGGTGGCGAAGGACCGCAAGATCAAATATTTTCTGATCTCCTATACGGATCTCTTCGGTGCATTGCGCGCCAAACTCGTGCCTGCCCAGGCCATCGGCGAAATGCAGAAGAACGGCGCCGGTTTTGCCGGCTTTGCCACCTGGCTGGATATGACGCCGGCCCATCCCGATCTCTTCGCCAAGCCCGACCCAGAGAGCCTCATTCAGTTGCCTTGGAAGCCGGAAGTGGCTTGGCTCGCCTCGGACCTCTGGATGGACGGCAAGCCGGTTGCCGATTCACCGCGCAACCTGCTGAAGCGCAAGATCGCCGAGGCCGGCAAGAAGGGCCTGCGCGCCAAGGCCGGCGTCGAGTGCGAATTCTTCCTGATCACGCCGGATGGCAAGCAGATTGCCGACAGTGCCGATACCGCGGATAAACCGTGCTACGATCAGCTCGCTTTGATGCGCCGCTATGACGTGATCACGGAAATCTGCGATTCCATGCTGGCGCTCGGCTGGAAGCCCTACCAGAACGACCACGAGGACGCGAACGGCCAGTTCGAAATGAACTGGGAGTACGACGATGTGCTGCTGACCGCCGACCGCCATGTCTTCTTCAAATATATGGCAAAGTCGATTGCCGAAAAGCACGGCCTGCGCGCGACCTTCATGCCCAAGCCCTTCAGCAATCTGACCGGCAACGGCGCCCATGCGCATATCTCCTTCTGGGATATGAGCGGTAAGAAGAATCTTTTCAGCGATCCGAAGGGCGATCTGGGGCTTTCCAAGCTTGCCTATCAAGTCCTCGGCGGCATCCAGCACAACGCCGATGCGCTGTGCTCGTTCTTCAACCCGACGGTCAATTCCTATAAACGCATCAATGCGCCACGTACCGTGTCTGGTGCCACCTGGGCACCGAACACCATCACCTGGACCGGCAACAACCGCACGCACATGATCCGCGTGCCGGATGAAGGCCGTTTCGAATTGCGCCTCGCCGACGGGTCGACGAACCCCTATCTGCTACAGGCGGGCATCGTCGCTTCCGGCCTCGACGGCATCGACAACAAGCGCGATCCCGGCAAGCGCCTCGATATCAACATGTATACCGAGGGGCACACGGTGAAGGGCGGGCGCAAGCTACCACTCAATCTCCTCGACGCCCTGCGTCTCACCGACAGCAGCAAGGTGGTGCGCGAGCAGTTCGGCGACAGCTTCGTCAACGCCTATGTGCGCATGAAGACCGAGGAGTGGAACAGCTATACCAAGCACCTCACCGAGTGGGAGCGGCACAACACGCTCGATTGCTGATGCGATGAAGAAGCCGCCCGCGGCATTGGCCCGGGCGGTTTTCTTCCAGGTTGCGATGTTTCCGCGTAGGAAATTTCATTTAAGTCTAGTAAAGTCATACATGGCGTGTTAAAAATTAATAAGTGCCATGAATGACACGTCCGAATCGGCCCTTGTGGCCGAAATCGGAGCAAGACGCTCCTTGAAGAATTGGAGCGCCACGAAGACCCCAAAGGGGCGCGTGCAGTGGGAGTGCCGTCCCGCAACAGAACGGGACGTTTCAGTCAGTCAGGATGAAGCGACCGCAAGAAAAATCGGTCGCCGTCTCAGGGGAGAGTGCAATGGCGAACGACCTGCAGTCGCGCGTTGATTCCATGTTCAATAAAGATCGCTTATGGGCCTGGGCCTTTGTCGTGGTCCTGTGGGCGACGCTGCTTTTCGTCTATTTCGCGGTAAGCGGTTACATCCAGGACGGCAGTGCCCGCATCCTGTTGGCGATCGCCGGCCTTCTGGTTGGCATCTTCAACACCGCTTCCATCGCCGCAATGATCTCGCATTACGGCCACGACAAGAAATTCATCTACGAACTCGACATCAAGCATCTGGACGCGAACCGCTAAGGTTGCCCGCGAAAAAGAATGCGGTCGCGCGATAAGCGGCCGGGGCAACTATCGGCCGGCCGAGTAGGGGAGGAAGGCAATGGCGAAATATCAACCACGAAAACAGAGTGGGGTCGGGCAGGCATTCGATGCCATATTCCTGCTGGTCCTTGTGTTCCTGGCGCTGCTGGTGCCGCTGGAAATGGAACTCGCGGGTGCGGCCAAGGGCGATTGGCTGCCAGGCGAAATGAAGGTCGAAACAGCGACCGACGGGACCATCGTCGTCAGCAACGACAAGGGCCTTATCAAACGGACGGCACCCGACGGGACGATCAGTTTTGAGAATCTGACCTGGGAAGCTCTCGAACAGACGCCGGTCATGCAGGCGCAATGGGGCAAGCTCGATATGGATCTCGAAACCGCCGCTGCCGCCATCACGCTGCGCTATGACTATTCCTTCAGCTGGGGCGGGCTCATCGCCACCCTTGCTGCTATCGCCGGCTATTTCGCTTTTCTGGTCTGGCAGTCCGACAGGGAATACCGCCAGGTGATCGCCGAGAAATTCGGCAACGGTAGTTGAGGGACGGGGGAAAACATGTTCGATTTTCTGCAATTCCGCGGGCCCTGGGATCTCATCCAAGCAGGTGCATGGCTCGTTTCCATCGCCTTGCTGCTGTGGATGGTCTGGGACGCGATCCGCGTCAGCCAGCAATACAGCGAGGACATCCTGACCAGTTCTCAGGAAGGCGTCGACGAGCTTGCCATGCAGCAAGACGGCCATAAGAGGGGTTGAGGGGCACGCCATGACAGACATCACTGCAAACGGCGAAAAGCCATCCTCCATCAACCTCGTGAAGGTGCTGGGTCCGACCCATGTCTGGGCCCTGGGCGTCGGCATCGTGCTCGTCGGCGAGTTCATGGGTTGGAACTATTCGGTCGAGAAAGGCGGTGCGCTGGGTTCGATCATCGCCTGCTGGATCATCGGCCTGCTCTATACCTGCGTCGCCATGATCGATTCCGAAGTGACGTCGACCGTGGCCGCCGCCGGTGGCCAATACACCCAGGCCAAGCACACGACCGGACCGCTGATGGCCTTCAATGTCGGCCTCTATCTGGTGCTGGCCTATACGATGCTGGAAGCCGCCGACATCTTCGTCTTCGGCGATCTCATCCGCATCGCGTCGGAAAGCCTGGGTGCTGAAGCGGGTATGGTCGATGCCAGGCCTTTTGTGCTGCTGGCTGTCTCGGCCCTGGCCTTCCTCAATTACCGTGGCGTCTTCATGGCGTTGTCGGTCAACTTCCTGATCACGGCGGTGGCCTTCTTCTCCATCATCGTGCTGGTCGTGGCCTATCAGTTCGGCATCTTCACCGCCGAACCGCTGCAGCATGAAGGCCTCGGCATGGGCTCGCTGCCTTATGGCTGGATGGGCGTGCTTGCCTCCTTCCAGTTCGGCATCTGGTACTATCTCGGCATCGAGGGTACCTGCCAGGCGGCCGAAGAAGTGCGCTCCTGTGGCCGGTCGCTGCCCTTGGGCACGATGACGGGCATGATCACGCTCCTCATCGCGGCGGCACTCACCTGGTATGTCTGCGCCGGGTCGCTGCCCTGGGAATATCTCGGCACCGCCTTGGCTCCGCTCTATGACTCGGCTCGGGTCTCCGGCAGCACCGTGCTCATCGTGCTGCTCTGGGTCGGCACCGTGTTCTCTGCGCTGGCCTCGGCCAATGGCTGCATCAACGATGCGGCGCGCGCCTGGTTCTCCATGGGCCGCGATCGCTATCTGCCGCAATTTTTTGCGGCCGTGCATCCCAAGTACCGCACGCCCTACCGCGCGATCATCTTCTTGATCCCGATCGCGGCATCCTTCGGCTTCCTGCAGCTGCTGGCGCCGACCATCACCTTCTCGATCCTGTCGGGTTTGCTCGGCTATACCTTCATGCCGATCAACATGTTCCGCTTCCGTGGGAAATGGCCGCTCAACACGATCAAGCGGGGTTACATCCACCCGTTCCACCCAATCCCGTCGCTGGTGCTGTTGGCGCTTTGTGCCGCCACCTACATCGCGGTGTTCCTCGGCTTCGGCACGCAGCTCCTGGCGATGATGGTGTTCTACATCGTCGCCTCGGTCTGGTTTGTTCTCTTCCGCTACAAATATGTGCAGCGCGGCGACCAGTTCACCATGGCCTGGCCGCGCCCCAAGGGCTACTGACCAAGAAGGGTTGCTGATTTTCTGGAAGGCCACCTATAGGATACCTCTCACACGACCGGCGGGCGTGCCCGCCGGTCGCTTTGTTTTCATCAGATTGCCTGAATGCCGACGACAACGCCCGCTTCCATGCTGATCCTGGTATTGCTGATTGCGGCAGCGCTTGCCGTGCTGGTGCTTTATTACCGGCGCGACCAGCAGAAGCGGCGCGCCAGCCGTGGGCTGCTTTTCCAGCCGGCCTATGATCTTTTCCAATCCTATCGCGTGGTACAGGAGCGTGCTGACTTTCCAGTTCTGACTGGGCGCTACCGCGATCACGATTTCCAGATCGACGCTGTCATCGACACGCTGACATTCCGCAAGATCCCCGTTCTGTGGCTGCGCGTGACCCTGCTGCAAGCTTTGCCGGGTGTTGCTGCGACCGATATTCTGGTCCGGGTGCAGAACAACGAATTCTATTCCCCGGCGAATGATCTGGCATTTCAATTGCCGGTACCCGGCCATTGGCCGCCGGGTGCTCAGGCTAAGACCGAGGATCCGGACCACGCGCCTTCGCTCGGTCTGCTTGAGCGCCATATCGACTTCTTCGATGCGATCGAGGCCAAGGAAATGTTGGTGACGAGCAAGGGCGTGCGGCTGGTGCGCCTGATCGATCAAGGCGAGCGGGCGGAATATATGGTATTGCGTATCGCCGATTTCCGCGCGGTCGCGCTGAAGGCGGAGATCCTTGCCGATATGATGGACCGTTGCATTGCGCTGGCGGAAGATCTCGCAAAGGGTACCGGAAGATGACCGAGAAGAAACTTAAAGGCCCGCTTCATCCCCTGCTGGTGTTGCTCATCGCCGTCATCCTGCCGGGCATGGGCCAGATCGCCAACAATCAGGCCGCCCGCGGATTGCTCTTTGCCTTCACGACCGTCGCCTTGGGCTATGTGACCGCGAAATATGCCGCACCCGATGCCAGCTTGGTCGGGCGCTATGCCGGCGGCTTTTTCATCTATGCGGTGGCCATCATGGATGCCTATCGCTGGGCCAAGGTGCGCTGGGAAATCTTTTACCACGCGCATCCAAAGGCCTGATCCGCCCTCAGTTCAGGCGATAAAGCGACGTGTAGTGAAGATGTGAGACGAGCCGATAGCCGAGCGGCCGTAGGAAGCGGAAGATCCGGCTTTCGGTGACGCGCTCCAAATCGAGGTCAAGATCCTCGACCGCCAGTAGCTTGGGGTGGAATCGCGCCCAGTCATTGGAGCGCAGCACGTCGAGATCGGCGCCTTCGCAATCGACATTCATGAAATCGACCGCCCGGCCGGCGGGCACATGATGGGAGAGGATGTCAGCCAAGGTCTTGCGCTCGACCTCGATATCCCCCTGGTGCCGCTTCCTGGGATTCTTCAGCGTCTTTTCATAGAGCGCTTCATCGACCGTGTTCATCGAACGGTCGTTGAAGAGGTGCAATGTGACTCTGCCCGGCTTCGTGCCGATAGCCACCTGCAAGGCAATGTCTTCGGGCCGTTCTCGCCCGAAAGCAGCAATCGCGTCAGGATCCGGATCGATGGCAATGCCATGCCAGCCGCGCTGATAGAGCGCATAGGTATTGGAATAGTCCTTGGGCGCATGGGCGCCGACATCGACGTAGAATCCGGTGGGCAGCTTGGCGAGGAACTTCAGGATGAGCCGGTCCTCACCGAAGGAGGAATAGCTTTCGATGGGAAAGGTCATCGCGGCACCTATCGGACAAGTTTGGAAGATTCAGATTTTCGGAACGATGTAACAGATTGGTTTGAGAGTGCTGACATCGACTAGACGAAACACGGCAACTGAATTTTCAGTCGAAAGCACTTGGCGAACAATCAAGTAATGCAAGCCTTCCACTTCGGCTATGTTGATTTGCTTCTCACCTATGAAGTTCGTTTTCTTCCAGAATTGCTCATCACCCGGTAGATGATATCGGTCATTATTGGGTTGGCTCACGTCTTGAATTAACCCTGTCAACGCAAAGGCGCCGGGCTCATTAGTTAATGGTGTGCGAGTTGCCATCTTAGCTGCCCAGTCGAGTTGCAGGAACCTTGATGTATCGGAGAACGCCCATACCCCTTCACCACGATATCCTGTTTCACTGCGCATTTTTAGCAGCGCGACGTCTCTCTTCTCGCCAAATAGGTCCACAAGTAGAAAGCTGAGGCGTAGAAACCCATCTCCAACGTAATGGGGCAAGCCGGATTGCCACCGAAGAAAAATTCGGTCTTCATACAATCGATGATTCTGCTGCCCTTTGTTCAAGGCGGATTCGATTTTCGCACAAACTCCCGCCTCGAAAGCGGCTACCGTCTCAAATGAAGTTTCATTGCCGGGTGCCCAATCCAACTCCGGATCATCCGCAAATGCGCCCGAGCAAATGGCCGCCGATAGTGCCGCAAAAGCCAACACTGAAGTAAGTAGTCGCATCTTCCCAAACAACGGCTCGTCTCCAAAAACATCAATCGGCGCGGAGGCCAATTGTAGGTCGTGATTTACGCTTGAATCATCATCTGCCGCGTACCGTGGTGAGGGATTGATCGAGCAGTGTCAGGAAACGGGCACAGTCAGCTTCCGTGATCACCAGCGGCGGCTTGATCTTGAGGACATTGTGATGCGGCCCTTCGCTGGAGAGGAGCACGCCTTTCGCCTTCATCGCCTCGATGACGGCCTTCAGTGTTTCCGCGCCGGGTTGCAGGGTTTCGCGGTGCTTGACGAACTCCACCCCGATGAAAAGACCCAGCCCGCGCACATCGCCGATCACCGGATGGCGTTGGCCTAGCCGTTTCAGCCCATCCATCAGCTGAAAGCTGCGGGAGCGGGCATTGCTGAGCAGTCGTTCGTCACGGATGATATCGAGCACGGCGAGGCCCACGGCGGCAGAAACCGGATTGCCGCCGAAGGTGTTGAAATATTCCATGCCGTTGGCAAAGGCGGCGGCGATCTCGGGCCGGGTTGCCACCGCCGCCAGCGGATGACCGGCGCCGATCGGCTTGCCCATGGTGACGATATCCGGCGTCACCTCTTGTGTCTCGAATGCCCACCAATGCGTTCCCACCCGGCCGAAGCCGACCTGCACCTCGTCGGCGATGCAGACGCCGCCTTCGCGCCGAACATGGCTATAGGTGGCCGCCAGGTAACCGGGCGGGAAGGGAATTTGTCCACCGCAACCCTGGATCGATTCGGCGATGAAAGCCATGGGCTTGCGGCCCAGCCCCACCATATCCATGACCAGCGTCGCCACACTTTCGGCATAGCCAGTACCGATATCCTTCTCACCGTTGCGCAAGCGCCCGCGATAAGGATCCGGCATTTCTGCGACCCAGCAATGACCTGGGCGCCCTTCGCCACCCGGCCCATCGAATTTATAGGGGCTGATATCGATCAGGCTGGAGAGATGGCCGTGATAGGCATGATCGACCACCACGACATCCCGCGCCTTGGTAAAGGCATGGGCAAGCCTCAATGCCAGGTCATTGGCCTCGCTGCCGGAATTCACGAGATAGATGACGGAGAGCTCTGACGGGAGGATTTCGGCCAAGCGCCGGATGTAGCTGGTGAGGTGATCGTGGAGATAGCGGCTGTTGGTGTTGAGCATCCGCATCTGCCGGTCCGCTGCCTCGACCACGCGCGGATGACTGTGCCCGACATGGGCTACATTGTTGACCATGTCGAGATAGGCACGGCCGCTCTCGTCATAGAGATGGCATCCCGACCCATGCACGATCTTCAATGGCTCGGCATAGGCAAGGCTGGTGGAGGGGGCGAAATGCCGCTGCCGCTCGGCGCGCAATTGCTGGGGGCTTCGGGCCACGGGCGCGGCGCAATCGGCACCGATGCCCAAAATGATGTTCGGGTTGGGGCAGATCTCGCGCCACAATTCCCATTGGCTCACCCAGGAAATACCGATGACCCCCAGCGCGTCCCAGCCCATCAGATGTGTCATCAGCTGGAAATGGAGATGCGGCGGCCAGTCGCCATTTTCCGCTTCGGCCGCGAGCCTGCCGATCACGGCACCTTGGGCCACATTCTGGCCGCGCTTCAACCCGGCAAGCCCAGCCGGTGCCAGATGGCCGTAGAAGGTCCAGAAGGGAACGCCTTGATCGGTTTCATGCCGCAGGATCAGGATGCCGCCGAAGCCATGACGCTCGGTATCGTTGGCGAAATCTTCGATCGTGCCGGGATAGGGGCACAGCACCTCGGTGCCGGCCGGCAGGAAGATGTCGATGGCATGGTGAATCTTACGCGGGTTGGCCTCGCGCGGGGCGTCGGGGTGATCGTAGATGCCGCGGTCCTCGGCATAGCGGCCAATGCCGATGCGTGGGTTGACGCGGGCAATCTCGGCGCGCCACCAGGCAGTCAAATTTTCACCGCCATCCTGGCTGGGATGCGAAAGCCTTTCGGGTGCGAGGCTGGCGTCGAGGATCGCCACATGGCCGCGGTCGAGGGACGTCGCCACCACCGGACCGAAGCAATGATTGTTGAAATCGAGCCAGTGCCGAAGATGCTGCACGGTATCATGCGCGGGTTGTCCGGCCTGGGTACGGCGCAGCATTTCATCGATCAGGGCGGCCGTAGCGGGTGTCATGCACTGCTCGGAACAGGATATGGGGTGCCTCTTTTAGCATCTTTGGCGCGATGGCCCCGAGACAAATCGTGCCGATGCGGGCATGATTCCGGCATCACCCCGATCAAAGAGCACCCGATATGAGCAACACCGAACACCCCGATAATTCCCAGCAGCTTCACGCACCGAGCTATCTGCTGCCCGTCCGGGACACCGATTTCATCGCCAATCGCGAGGAGTTGCGGGGCCTACGCTTCGCCCTGGAATATTCCAAAGCCGATCTGGTTTTGCATGATTGGGGAGTGCGTTCGACCGTGATCGTCTTCGGTTCGGCGCGCATACCCTCGCCCGAAGTGGCGGCGGAACGGATCGCCTCGGCAGCCCCTGGCGCCCCGCGGATCCAGGCCGAAAAGCTCGGCGCCTGGTCGCGCTATTATCAGGAGGCGCGGGCGTTTGCAAAGCTGGTCTCGGAAGAAGGTGGCGCGCTGAAACCAGTGGAGGGTTGGCGCGATAACGTCATCGCCACGGGTGGCGGCCCCGGCATCATGGAAGCGGCTAATCGCGGCGCGCATGATGCCGGTGCGCCCTCGATCGGCTTCAACATCACCCTACCCGGCGAACAGCAGCCCAATGCCTATTCGACGCCGGACCTCACCTTCCGTTTCCATTATTTCGCGATGCGCAAGATGCACCTGGCGATGCGCGCGCGCGCATTGGCGGTCTTCCCCGGCGGCTTTGGCACCATGGATGAGCTGTTCGAGGTGTTGACCCTGCAGCAGACCCAGAAGGCGAGCGTCACGCCGGTCGTGCTGGTCGGCAAGGATTACTGGGAGAGCGTCGTCAATTTCGACGCCATGATCGAGAGCGGCCTCATCGAGGCCGACGATCTCAAGATCTTCGATATTGTCGATACGGGTGCCGAGGCCTGGGCGGCGCTCAAGGCGAGAGGATTGAAACCGGCCAGCCCGGCTCGGCGCCGGCCGGTTCCCTGATTGGGCCCGGTTCCTTGATTGGGCTTAGTGGCGGCGCTTGAAGGGCTGGGGACGCGGCCCGCCAGCGCCGGCCGGACGCTCATCCTTGAAGCGGAAGGTGATGCGGCCCTTGGTCAGGTCATAGGGCGTCATTTCAACCGTGACGCGGTCGCCTTCCAGGATGCGGATGCGGTTCTTGCGCATCTTGCCCGAGGTATAGGCCAGGGTCTGGTGGCCGTTATCAAGCTGCACCACGTAACGCAGGTCCGGGAGCATCTCCGTGACGGTGCCGTCAAAGGTGATGACGTCTTCTTTGGACATGTGTCTCTTTCGTTTCGGTTCCGCGCGGCCTAACCGGATTTATGCCGCCGAGCCAAAGGCCTGACGGGCGGACTCGGGTCCGGTTTCGCCGCTGATGGCGGATGAAATAAAGCAGGTTATGGGGGCATTCAAGCCCAATCCCGGCAAACCTGCCCTGCGCCGGGATTGGAATATTCTATCTTGCTGAAATATATGGCTTTCCGCCGGATCACAGATCTGCGAAAGCGTCGATCACCGCGCGGTCATAACCCTTGGATGCCACCAGCAGCTGGCGTGAATAGGCATGTTCCAGGGTACCGGTGCCGAGATGCCGGCTGTCCGCTACCTCCACCACCTTGCCCTGCCGCATGACGGCAAAGCGGCGGCACATATGGGCGACGACGCCGAGATCGTGGCTCACCATCAGGTAGGTGACGCCGAGCTCGTTGCGGATGTCGTCGAGGAGGTTGAGTACCTCAGCCTGGATCGAGACATCGAGGGCCGAGGTCGGCTCGTCGAGCAGAATGATCTTGGGCCGCAGGATCAGCGCCCGGGCGATGGCGATGCGCTGGCGCTGGCCGCCGGACAATTGGTGCGGATAGCGAAAACGGAAGGAGGGGCCGAGTTGCACCTGGTCGAGCACGGCGCGGACCTTGGCCTCTCGATCCGGGACATCGTGGACCACAAGCGGTTCTGTGAGGATGCGGTCGATGGTGTGCTTGGGGTGCAGCGAGCCGAACGGGTCTTGAAACACCATCTGGACCTGGGAGTAGAAGTTCCTGTCCCGCTTCCTGCCCTGCTTCTGTCCGTTGATGACGATGCTGCCGGTGCTGTCCGCCAGGCCCGCGACAGCGCGCAGGATGGTCGACTTGCCGGAACCCGACTCGCCCACCAGGCCGAAACTCTCGCCGGCAGCGACTTTCAGGCTGAC
Source organism: Pseudomonadota bacterium (assembly GCA_016183985.1). Taxonomy (GTDB): domain Bacteria; phylum Pseudomonadota; class Alphaproteobacteria; order Dongiales; family Dongiaceae; genus Dongia. The sequence continues at coordinate 260,476 of JACPDN010000004.1, forward strand.
GCCGTCGACGGCCGTGACGCGGTTGTCGGAATCACCGAAGACGACAGTGAGGTTCTCAATCTCGATCATCGCGTGCCTCCCGGGCTCTGCGCCCAGGCGGGATCACGGGTGAGCGTTGCCAGCCGCTTCGTCGGCCGGTCGACCTCAGGCGCGCAGGCGAGAAGCCCGCGCGTATAGGGATGAGTTGCGTTCATGAGATCCTTGGCCGGCAATTCTTCGACCACGCGCCCGCCATACATGATGAGGACGCGGTCGGCGAAGGTGCGCACCAGATTGAGGTCGTGGCTGATGAAGACGAGGCCCATATCCCGGGTCTTCACCAGATCGTCGAGGATGGCCAGCACCTGCAGGCGCACGGTGACGTCGAGTGCGGAGGTGGGCTCATCGGCGATGAGAAGCTCGGGCTCGGCCATCAGCATCATGGCGATCATGGCGCGCTGGCCCATGCCGCCGGAAAGCTCATGCGGCCAGGCGTTGAAGACACGCTTTGGGTCGCGGATCTTGACCGCCTCCAGCATTTCCAGGGCGCGTTTATGGGCGCCGTCGGTGCCGAGCAGGCGCTTGCCGGCCTCGATCAGCTGATCGCCGATGGTCATCACCGGATTGAGCGAATATTTCGGATCCTGCATCACCATGGCGATGCGCTTGCCGCGGATCTCGCGCCATTGCGCCGGCGCGAGATCCAGCAGATTGGTGCCGTGGAAGGCCATCTTGTCAGCCGTGATGTGCCCCTGGGTGAGGCCCAGAATGGCGCGCCCGGTCTGGGTTTTGCCAGAGCCGGATTCACCCACGATGGCGAGCTTCTCGCGACCCATGGTGAAGTTCACGTCCTTCACGGCGTGGAATTCACCCTTGGGCGTGTCGAAGCGGACGTTGAGGTTGCGGACCTCTAGAACGGGTGTGTCGGTCATCGCGTCACCTCACTTGCCACGGGGATCGAGGACGTCGCGGAGACCGTCGCCGATCAGATTGAAGCCGAGGCTGACGATGCAGATGGCGATGCCGGGATAGGTGCAGACCCACCATTGTTCGAGAATCTGCGAGCGGCCTTCCGAGACCATCGAGCCCCATTCCGGCTGCGGCGGGGCGACGCCGAGGCCCAGGAAGCCGAGGCCGGCCGCGATCAGGATGATGCCGGCCATGTCGAGCGAGACACGGACGATGAGCGAGGGGATGCACATCGGCATGATATGCCCGAAGAGGATCCGCCAGCCGCCCGCACCAGTCATGCGGGCCGCCGCCAGATAGTCGCTGCCGCGCACGGTCAGGGTCTCGGCGCGGGCGATACGGGCGTAAGGCGGCCAGGCGGTAAGCGCGATGGCGAGCACCGCGTTCTCGAGGCCGGCACCCAAGGCTGCTGCGAAGGCGAGGGCGAGGATCAGCTTCGGGAAAGCGAGGAAAGCATCGGTGAGGCGCATAAGGCCGGTTTCGACCCAGCCGCCCACATAGCCCGCAGTGGTGCCGATGAGGAGGCCGATCGGTGCCGCCGTCACGGCAACAAGGCCAATGATGTAGAGCGTCGTGCGTGCGCCGAAGACGATGCGGCTGAAAATATCGCGGCCGTTCTCATCGGTGCCGAGCCAGAATTTCCCGCTCGGCGGCAGCAATCGGTCCTCGAGATTGCCGAATAGCGGATCGTGCGGCGAAATCCAGGAGGCGAATACCGCCATCACCACCAGCAGCACGAGGATGATGAGGCCCAGCATGGCGAGCGGATTCTTGGCAAAAGTCAGCCAGCCCAGATAGAAGCGCCCAGCACGCGCCTGGAAACGCGAATCCGGTGTGTCTGACAGGAGCCATGAACGGAGGGATGCGGAGATCATTTTATCCCTCCCTTACTTTGCGCGCGGATCGAGCAGCCGGTAGGCCACATCGGTCAGCATGTTGATGATGATGAAAATGGCGCCCACAACGACCGTGCCGCCCATGACCGCCGGCATGTCCTGGCCGAAGATGGAATCGGTGATGTAGAGGCCAAGGCCGCGCCAGGCGAAAACGGTTTCAGTCAGCACGGAACCTTCCAGCAGATTGCCATAGGAGAGCGCAATCACCGTGATGAGCGGCACCAGGATGTTCCCCATGGCGTGCTTCCAGATGATGCGCGCCTCGGACACGCCTTTGACGCGGGCGGTCAGGATGTATTCCTGGCTGAGCTGGCCCAGCATCAACGAGCGCGTCATGCGGCTGATATAGGCGAGGCTGAAATAGCCCAAGAGGCTTGCCGGCAGGATCAGGTGCCCTAGCGCATTCTTGAAGAGATCCATATCCCCGGCGATAAGCGTGTCGACCGTCATCAGGCCGGTCACAGGTGTGATCATGTCTTCATAGCCGAAATCGAGGCGCCCGGGTCCGGGCAGCCAGTCGAGCTTGGCGTAAAAGACGAGAAGACCCATCAACCCCAACCAGAAGATCGGCACAGAATAACCAACGAGCCCTAGGAAGCGGACGACGTGATCGATCATCGTATCCTTGCGCACGGCAGCAAGCACACCGAGGGGGATGCCGAGAATGATACCGATGATGGTACCAAGCGTCGCCAGTTCCAGCGTCGCCGGGAAGACGTTCATCAATTCCTGGGCGATGGGCCGGCTGGTGCGGATCGACTGGCCGAGATCGCCTTGGATGACATGGGAGAGATAGATCCAAAACTGGATCAGGATCGGCTTGTTGAGGCCGAGCTCCTCGCGCACACGCGCCACGTATTCCTCGGTCGCATGGTCGCCAACGATGGCGAGCACTGGATCGGCGGGCAGCAGGCGACTGATGACGAAGGTCACCAGCAACAGGCCGAAAAGCGTGGTGAGGACCGAAGCCAAGGTGCGCAGCAACCCGCGCAGGCGGCGTGACTTGATCAACATGGGAAAGGCCTGGCCATCGGCAAAGAAAACTCCGGGTCAACTATGAAAGGCATAGATAAAATAAAGCCCTCTCCCTGAGAAGGGAGAGGGCCATAAAGTGAAGGATGTTATTCCTTCGTTACGCTCGAATAGAGATTGAGATCGAAAGTCGGGCCGAGCACGAAGCCCTTCACACTGTTCTGCACGGCCGCGGTTTCGACCTGCTGGAACATGATGACATAGGGGCTCGTTTCCAGCGCCTGCTTCTGCAGCGTCATGTACATCGCGGCGCGCTTGGTGCTGTCCTTCTCGTCGCGGGCGGCGAGAACGGCTGCTTCATTCTCCGGCAGCTGCCATTGATTGCGCTTGGCGAGCGGCGCCATCAGATAGCCCTCGGCGTTTGAATGCGGATCCTGATAATCCGAACCCCACTGGCCGATATAGATGTCGTGCTGGCTGGCGCGATACTTGGTCAGCGTCGTCTTGTTGTCGGCGAGCTTGATGATCAGGTTGATGCCGGCCTTGGAGAGCGTGTTCTGGATCGACGCCGAGAGAAGACGGGTCTCCGTCTTATTGGTCGTGTCCATCGTGATGTTGAAGCCGTTAGGCACACCGGCCTTGGCCAGCAATTCCTTGGCCTTGGCAACGTCGAGCGTGAACGGCGTCTCATTATCGGCACCCAACTGGCCCTCAGGCAGGAAGGTCTGGTGCTTAATGCCGATCGCCTTGAACGAGGTGTTGGCGAGGCCGTCATAATCGACCAGGTACTTCATCGCCTGGCGCACTTCTGGTTTTGCCAGATATTCGTTCTTCGTGTTGAGACCCATATACCACAGGGTCGCCTTGGGTGCCGCGGCCACATGCACGCTCTTGTCGCCGGCAATGGCTTTCAACTGGTCGCCGGTCAGGTTGCGGGCCATGTCGACGTCACCCTTTTGCAGCAGCAGCTGCTGGGTGGCGCTTTCGGTCACGTTCTTTGCGAGCACGCGCTTGATCTTCGGCGCGCCGCCCCAATAGCCTTCGTTGGCTTCGAGAACCAGCGATTCATTGGGCTTCCAGGCCTTCAGCACGAACGGGCCGGAACCGGCAAAGTTGGTGCGCAGCCAGTCGTAGCCGAGATCGCCGTCCTTCTCATGCGACATCGCCTCTTTCTTGTCGATGATGGCCGAGGTGTAGGACAAGCAGTTCAGGAAGAAGGACGGGGCATAGGCGGCGTCGAGTTCAACCTCGAGGGTCGAAGCGTCCTTCACGCGCACCATGTCTTTTACGGTCTCTTTCTTGAGGCCGAACTGGTTCATGATGAAGGCCGGGCTCTTATCGAGCAGCACATAGCGCTCGAGCGAGAATTCGGCGTCTTCAGCGGTCATTTCATTGCCGGAGGCAAATTTGATGCCGGGACGGATCTTGAAGGTGAAGACCTTGCCGTCATCGGAGACGGAATAGCTGTCCGCGGCCTGCATCTTGAGTTCGCCCGGCTTGTCCAGGTTCTGGACCACGAGGCGGTCATAGGTATTGGCCATGTATTCCGAGCTGGAAAACTCGTAGATCTCGGCCGGGTCGAGCGAGATGATGTCGTCGAAGACCCAGGCCATCACGAGGGTGTCCTTGGGGGTCTTGGCGTCGGCGGCAAAGCCGCTCGCCATGACCAGAGCCAGACCGGCGACGCCGGCCTTCAGCAGCATATTCATTGAGAGCCTCCAGGTTGGTGATCTGTTTATTCTTGCATCCCACAAGCACTATCGGGCGCATACCCCCGCACCCGTGCCGCCCGCTAGGCTATACTTCGATCACAAATCTGCAATGGAAATTTGACCAAAAGGCCAAGGGGATGGGCGATCTTTTCTCTTGTCTGCCGAAAGTTCGGGCGGTGTGCTTGGGCGCTAGGCAGCCGGGCCGGGCAAGTCTGCGAGGAAGATCTCGATCCGCTCCTTGCCCTTGCCGATATTCCGGCGCTTCAACGTTATTGCCCCCACTTCGCCGGTGCGCTTCAGATGTGTCCCGCCGCAGGGGACCGGATCGAAGCCCGGCACCTGCCAGAAACGGCGTCCGCCGGCCTCATCGCTGAAAGCACTGGTGATCGGTAGGTCGGCGGCGATGACGGCATTGGCGCGGGTGCTGAGCGCTGACAATTCCGGCGTAACCGGCGCACCTCGCGCGAAATCGATGCGGGCTTTGTCCGCAGCGATATGGGCGCCGATCTTTTCGATCGGCCCCAGGTCGCGATAGACGATCTCCAGCACGATTTCGGCAGCGAAATGCAGGCGCATCAGTCGATAGCGGCGCTCCCAATCGATTGTTGTCGCCACTTTCATGCCAGGCGCCAGGCCGTGGGCTGGTGGCAGGGTATAGATGATATCGCCACCCTCCTTGCGCGCGGCCAGAACGTCATGCCCGCCGATCGTGCCGTGGTCGCTTTCCTGACCGCCGGAGAAGGCATAGATGATCGTCGACGCCAGCGTCACCGCATCGCCGTCAACCGTGGCGACCTCGGTGTCGAGGTGGGTGAGATAGGGGTCTTCCCAGAAAATTTTCCGTAGCATGAGTGCATTCTCAGGGAAGCGGCCCATTCGGGGCAAGAAGGGTAGTGGCAACTATGTTGCCAACCACCAACGCCGTCATGCCCGGGCTTGACCCGGGCATCCACTCTCTCGACTGCACCAGTGGATCCCCGGGTCTTCGCCCGGGGATGACGCATTTCGTGGGAGAGAGCTATCGCCGCCCCTTGTCGATATTGTCGGCGATGAGCGCCGCCATCTCGAACATGATCGCCATCGCGTTCATGGCGGTGATGTTGTTGGGATTGTCCTTGGTCGGGATCATGCAGACGATATCGCCGCCGATGATGTCGAGCCCGCGCAGGCCGTGGAAGATCTTGACGATCTGCGAGGCGCGGAGGCCCTCATGCAATGGTTCCAGGTTGGAGACCGCCGGCGCATCGGCCGGATCCAGGCAGTCGAGATCGAAAGTGATATAGAGCGGCATGTCGCCGACGCGCTCGCGGATAATCTCGATCGTCTTCTCGATGCCGATCTCGAAAAACTCGTCGGCTGGGATGAGACGATACCCGAGTTTGCTGAAGTTGAGATCCTTGCGCGGGCGAATGGGATTGCCGCGCATGCCGATCTGCACGCTGCGCGCGGGATCGACATGCTGCTCCGTCACCGTATAGGCAGCCCAATGTGCCGCCGAGCGTTCGGCCCCCAGCCAGTGCGGGATATGTTCGTAATCGTCGCGATGGGCATCGAAATGCAGGAGGGCACATTTACGCCCCTTGCTCGTCTTGGCGTCCTTGCCGGCCAAGGCCTTCAGGATTGGTCCGGTGATCGAATGATCGCCACCGATCGAGACGGGGCGGGCGCCGGCAGCATCGATGCGCTTATAGAAAGCCTCGATATCCTTGACGCAGATGTCGTTGACCATGGCATGGGGCAGCGGCACGTCACCGATATCATTGATGCGCGCGACTTCCCAGGGAACGATGCCGTAATGCTGATGGCCGCGGCGGTACCAGCCCGAGACGTTGCGGACGGCGCGTGGCGCGAGATGCTGGTCGCGCTCCGTCGAACCATTGCCGGACGAGTGCGGTACGCCCACCAATGCGATATCGCAATTCTTCGGGTTCTCGTCGAACTTGCATTTGAAGAAGGTCTGGATGCCCCACCAATACCAGGGCTCCATCTCTGCCTTCTTACGCTGGAATTCCGCTTCGTCCATTTTTGTTTCCCCCACACGAACTGACGTTCACCGGGAGGAAACCTAACGGGCGAAAGGCCGCCTGACAATAAAGGCGGCCTGACAATGCCGAGTCACTTCTGGCTATTGTGTGGCCACGTGACGCGTTAGACTCCGCGCCCGATTGCCTTTTCAGTGAATTCGCGGCCAATGCGATTGTACCGAGTGAAACGCTTCTCAAGTTCGACCGCTGCGATCTCCCGTCGCCTCGCTGCTGCCTTCGTGGCGCTGTTTAGCGTCTGCGGTTCGGCCCATGCCGACAACGTGATCCGCTTTGCAACACTGGAGTGGCCGCCTTATGTCTCGTCGCACTTGCCGGGTCTCGGCATGACGGCGAAGATCCTCAGCGACATCGCCCAGGACCGCGGCAGCGATGCGCGCTTTGCTTTCCTGCCCTGGGTGCGTGCCATGCGCTACGCGCAGGAGGATCCGGACTATGCCGGCTATTTTCCGGCCTATTGGACCGAGGAACGGGCGCGGACCTGCAGTTTCAGCGATCCGATCGGGGTGAGCGAGGTGGGCTTCGTCCAGCGCAAGGATGCGCCGGTCACGTGGAACAAGCTTGAGGATCTGGCGGGCATGCGGATCGGGATCGTCAACGGCTATGCCAATGGCGCCGAATTCGACGCCTTGGTGACCAAAGGGGTGCTGACGACCGAAGGTGCCGCGGAGGATCTCGACAATCTTCGCAAGGTCGCCATCGGGCATCTGGCCCTGGCGGTGATCGACCATGCGGTCATGGACTATTACGCCGCAACCGATTCAGTGGTGTCGTCGCGGCGGGGCGAGATCGAATTCAACACGAAGCCGCTGATCGAAATGACCGTCCATGTCTGCTTCAAGAAGAACGCGGAAGGGGCGGCCTTCAAGCAGATGTTCGACGAGGGACTGAAACGGGTCGATCTCCGGGAGATGCAGCGCAGCTATCTGGCGCGCCTGGTGCGCTGATCAGCCGACGAGGTCGCCCCACAGATCGTAGTCCTCGGCGCGCTCGATCTTCACCTTCACCATGTCGCCGGCCTTGAGGCGCTTCTTGCCGAGATTGCCGACAAAGACCTGGCCGTCGATTTCCGGCGCGTCGGCGCTGGAGCGACCGATCGCCTGCACCTTGTCTGCCTCGTCGATCAACACGTCGAGCGTCTTGCCGACTTTCTTCTGCATCCGCTCTTCGCTGATCTGGCGCTGGGTTTCCATGAAGCGGTCCCAGCGGTCGTGCTTCTCGTCCTCATCGACCTGCTCGAGGCCCAGATCATTGGCCTTGGCACCGTCGACCGGTTCGTATTTGAAGCAACCGACGCGGTCGAGCTGCGCTTCCTCGAGCCAGTCCAGCATGTAATTGAAATCGTCCTCGGTCTCGCCGGGGAAGCCGACGATGAAGGTCGAGCGGATGGTGAGATCGGGGCAGATCTCGCGCCATTTCTTGATGCGCTCCAGCACCTTTTCCTGGTTACCCGGGCGCTTCATGGCTTTCAAGACCTTGGGGCTCGCATGCTGGAACGGAATATCGAGATAAGGGAGGACCAGGCCCTCGGCCATCAGCGGGATGACATCGTCGACATGCGGATAGGGATAGACGTAATGGAGGCGTGTCCAGGCGCCGAGCGACCCCAACTCGCGGGCGAGGTCCAGGAACTTCGCCTTCACCATGCGTCCCTGGTACTTGCTCTCGGCGTATTTGATGTCGACGCCATAGGCCGAGGTATCCTGGCTGATGACCAGCAATTCCTTGACCCCGGATTTCACCAGGTTTTCGGCCTCGATCAGGACTTCGCGTGCCGGGCGCGAGGCAAGATCGCCGCGCAAGGACGGGATGATGCAGAAGGTGCAGCGATTGTTGCAGCCTTCCGAAATCTTCAAGTAAGCGTAATGACGCGGCGTGAGCTTGAGGCCGGCCGGCGGCACCAGATCCATGAAGGGGTCGTGCTTGGGCGGCACCACGTCATGGACGGCATTCACCACCGTCTCATATTGCTGCGGGCCGGTAATGGCGAGAACGTTGGGATAATCGCCGCGAATGAGTTCGGGCGTCGCACCGAGGCAGCCGGTCACGATCACCTTGCCATTCTCATTGAGCGCTTCGCCGATCGCTTCCAGGCTTTCCGTGCGGGCGGAATCCAGGAATCCGCAGGTATTGACGATGACGACGTCCGCCCCGCTATAGGAATCCGAGATGTCGTATCCTTCCGCCCGAAGCTGGGTGAGGATACGTTCTGAATCGACAAGCGCCTTGGGGCAGCCCAGGCTGACGATGCCGACGCGCGGCTGGCTTTTGCTCATGATCTTCGAGAGTCCAAAAAGTCGGGGGCAGCGCCCGTCGGATAAGGTCCGGTACGGGGCGCCAGGCTCCCTCGGAGCCGGCCCATTTCCGCCGTGACCTAGCCCGATTTTTGCCAACCGGCAAGATGCCTTCTAATACATTGTAAATACTAATATATTATTGGCTCACGTCGATGTGACGGCGCTGTCCCGGCACCAATCCCGCTCCCTGTCGTTTTCCTTCCCGTAAGTCGGGGAATATCCCCGGCCGGGCTCAATTGGCGAAACGAGACAGGAGAATAGCCATGTTCCCGATCCCGATCCGACGGAATCCGGACCGTGCAGCGGTGCGGCACGGCGGGCGGATGTTCATTGCAGCCGGCTTGCTGGCGCTCAGCCTTGGCGCTTGTTCCAATATGTCGTCGACCCAGCAACGCACGTTGTCGGGTGGCGCCATTGGTGCGGCGGGCGGTGCGGCCATCGGCGCACTTTCTGGCGGTTCGGCTGGTTTGGGTGCCTTGATCGGCGGCGCAGCCGGCGCCGGGACTGGATATTTGCTTTCTCAGTAACGTGACGCGTTAAACACTTCGGATGCGACCGCACCGATCGTGTGCGGTCGCATCGCGATTTAGCTTAAGAAATTGTCTTAAAATGCAAATTCGGGATCACAGCCTTGTCACTTCCGGTCACCGGCTTGTCGGCGGTCATGCGCCATCCCATCCCGTAGCTTGGGGGTACAACATTTCCAAAAATGTCGGATCCACTGCTGGCTGGCGGCTCTGAAGTCGGCCCAAGTGATTGGAGGAAATTGGCCATGATCGAAACGATTGTTGGAATGGCATTGGTGACCTGGGTGGTCGCGCTGGGCCTCACGCCTGGTTGGCTCGGCCCGGTGCTTGGCCGTTCGCGCCTGCTGGAGCGCTCGCGCCTGCTGCTGCGTTCGCGCCTCAATCAGCGCTCGCGCGTTTCGTTTCCGCGATCGCGTCTGTCGGTCATTGCCTAACGGTTTCTTTGGCCCCTCGAAGACCGCGAGCCCCTCGCTTTGCCGGCCCCAACTGGTTGAACGTTGCCAACTGGTCGGTCGATTTTGGTGACCCCAGCCGGACCTACCCCCCGAAAGGGAACCCCCGCCGAGATCGGCCCACGCGCCCAACCGCTTCCTCTTGCGGTTGGGCGATCTTTTTTGCGCCTTCCGTGATGGCTCGGAATCCCCGGGTTTTGTTGCACTGCATCGTTTTCAGGTAGAAAGGGAGCACCGGGCTTGGTTAAGCTAAGCGCCATTCGCCGAACACGCCTTTCTCTCCTGGATTTCCCTCATCATGACCGATCGTTCCATCCGCTTTTACGACCTTGCCCAAATGGACAAGGCGGCCCGCGCCCGTCTGCTGGTGCGCTCGGAAGAGAATCTCGATGCCTTCATCGAGGCGGTGAAGCCGATCGTGGGGGCGGTGGAAGAAGAAGGCGACGCGGCACTCATCCGCTGTGCACAGCGTTTTGATAATGCGCCGGCCGATTTCAAGGCGATCAGCACGCCGGCGGAAGATTTTGCCTGGGCACGCAAAGCCGTCTCAAAGGAAGTGATCGAGGCGCTGGAATTTGCCGCCGACAACATCCGCCGCTATCACCAGGCGCAGATGCCCGAGGATATGTGGCTCAAGGAAATGCACCCCGGCGTTTTTGCCGGTGAGCGCTGGTCGCCCTTGGACTCGGTCGCCTGCTACGTGCCGCGCGGCAAGGGGTCTTTTCCGTCGGTGGCCCTCATGACGGCGATCCCTGCCGTTGTCGCCGGCGCCAAGCGCGTCGTGATGCTGACGCCGCCGGGTGCCGATGGCCGCGCCGATGCAGCGACTCTCATCGCGGCGGAGCTCGCCGGGGTCACGGAAGTCTATCGGGTGGGAGGTGCGCAGGCAGTGGCGGCCGCGGCCTTTGGAACGCAAAGCGTGCCGCGCTGCCTGAAGATCGTGGGGCCTGGCAGCCCCTATCTCATCGCTGCCAAGAAGCTGCTCGCCGACCGCATCGATCCCGGCATGCTGGCAGGGCCGTCCGAGGCGCTGATCTTGGCCGACGAGACGGCGGACGGACGGCTTGCCGCGCTCGATCTGCTGGTCGAGGTTGAGCATGGCCCTGATTCGTCAGGCTTTCTAGTGACGCCGTCGCGCGCGGTCGCCGAAGCGGCGCTGAAAGCCATCCCCGGTTTCTTCGGTCAAATGAGTGAAACACGGATCGATTACACCATGACGGTGTTGAGCTCCGATCGCGGCGGCATTGTGCTGACGCCGGATATCCAGAGTGCCTATGACTTCGTCAACGATTACGCGCCCGAGCATCTGATGATTCACGCCAAGGAGCCTTACGCGCATCTGGGGCAGATCCGGAATGCCGGCGAGATCCTGCTCGGCGAAAACAGTTCCAACACGCTGGCGAACTTTGTCATCGGCCCCAACAACGTGCTGCCGACCAGCGGCTGGGCGAAGACCATGTCGCCGCTTTCGGTGTTCGACTACATGAAGCGCGCGACGGTGGCGCAGGTGACGCCCGCCGGCTATGCGGGCCTTGCGAAGGCGGCCGAAGTCATTGCGCGCTATGAAGGTTTCGACGCCCATGCCAACGCCGTGTCGGAGACGCGGGCGAAGATCATGGCTGACAGAAAGGGATAAGTTTGATGGCGGCTGACGTCCTGCAGGTTTCCCGTATCGATTGCCCGCCATTCATGGACCAGCGGCCCGGCACCTCGGGCCTGCGCAAGAAGGTGAAGCGCTTTGCCGAGCCGCATTACCTCGCCATGTTCGTCCAGGCGATCTTCGAGGGCGTCGGCGATCTCAAAGGCAGCACCATCGCGCTCGGCGGCGACGGGCGCTATTTCAACCGCGAGGCCAGCGCCATCATCCTGCGCATGGCGGCGGCACACGGCATCGCCAAGGTCGTGGTGGGGAAGGGCGGCATCCTGTCGACGCCGGCCGTCAGCAACATCATCCGTACACGCCGCTTGAAGGGCGGTATCGTGCTGTCGGCCAGTCACAACCCCGGCGGGCCGGAGGGTGATTTCGGCATCAAATACAATGTGGCCAATGGCGGACCGGCGCCCGAAGCGGTGACCGAGGCGATCTTTACCGTGTCGCAGCGCCTTGCCGGCTACGACATTCTCGATGCGAAAGCCGGCAGCATCGATCTCGATAAGAGCGGCACGCAGCGCTTAGGCGCCCTCATCGTCGAGGTAATCGACCCGGTCGCCGATTACGCGGCATTGATGGAAAAGCTGTTCGACTTCGCGCGCATGCGTTCCTGGCTGAAGAGGAACCGCATTCTCTTCGACGCGATGCATGCCGTGACGGGCCCCTATGCAGAAGAGATCTTAGTTAGGCGCTTGGGGGCACCAGCGTCGTCGATCATCAACTTTGTGCCGAAGCCCGATTTCGGCAACCACCATCCCGACCCCAACCCGGCCCATGCCGAGGAATTGATGGCGCGGCTCTGGGCGGCCGATGCGCCGGCCTTGGGCGCTGCTTCGGATGGTGATGGCGACCGCAACATGATCTTGGGCCCGAAGCTTGCCGTGACACCCAGCGACAGCCTCGCCGTGCTCGCCGCCAATGCCAAGCTCATTCCCGGCTATGCCAAAGGGATCAGCGGCGTTGCGCGCTCGATGCCGACCAGCCGGGCGGCAGACGTCGTCGCCAAGGAGCTCGGCCTCGAAAGCTTCGAAACGCCGACGGGATGGAAATTCTTCGGCAATCTGCTGGATGCCGGCCGCGTGACGCTTTGCGGCGAGGAAAGCTATGGCACTGGCTCCGACCATGTGCGCGAGAAGGACGGGCTCTGGGCCGTGCTCTTCTGGCTCGATCTGCTGGCGGCGACCGGCGAGACCGTGCCGGCGATCATGGACGCGCATTGGCGCCGTTTCGGCCGGCACTATTACTCGCGTCATGATTACGAAGCGATCGAGACGGCCAGGGCCAATGACATCATGAACGGCCTGCGCCAGCGCCTTGGCGATCTTAAAGGTCGCAATGGGATCGAGCTTGCCGACGATTTCCGCTATCAGGATCCGATCGACAATTCTGTCAGCGAGAAGCAGGGTGTGCGCCTGGTCTTTGGGAATGGCGGCCGCCTGGTACTGCGCCTCTCCGGCACCGGCACGGAAGGCGCAACCTTGCGCCTCTATATCGAACGTTTCGAGCCGCGGACCGGCAGCCTGCAGCAGGATGCACAGGTAGCGCTAGCCGATCTCATCGCTCAGGCCGAGGACATCATCGGCATCAAGCGCCTCTCGGGCCGAGCCCAACCGGATGTGGTGACATGACGAAACCGACCGAGCTATCGCCCTGGAAGTCCCTTGTCGATCATCAGGCGAAACTAAAGGGCACGACGCTGGAATCGCTGTTTGGCGCCGATCCGGCACGCTTCCGGAATTTTTCGGCGCGTTTCGGCGAAATCGTGCTCGATTATTCGAAGAATGGCATCAACGACGTTACCATGGGCCTGCTCTTCGATCTTGCTCGCGAGGCGGGGCTGGAGGAAGCGCGTTCCAAGCTGTTTGGTGGCGCACGCATCAACAACACCGAGAACCGTCCGGCATTGCATATGGCGCTGCGAGCGCCGGCCGCGCATAACGACAGCGGCCTCGCTTTCTCGATTGACGGCAAGGATGTAGCGCCGCAGGTCGAGCGCGAGCTTGATCTGCTGTGCGATTTCGCCGACGAGGTGCGTATGGGCGCCTTCAAAGGGGCGACTGGTAAGCGCATTCGCCATATCGTCAATATCGGCATCGGTGGGTCCGATCTGGGGCCGGCGCTCATCGTCGATGGCTTGCGTGCCGATATCGGCGGCAAGCTGCAGCTCGATTTCGTCTCCAACGTCGACGGCGCCCATCTCGATCTGGTGTTGAGCCGGGCGGATCCGGAAAAGACGCTCTTCATCGTCGCCTCGAAGACCTTCACGACAGCCGAGACCATGGCCAATGCCAGGGCGGCGCGGAAATGGCTCGCCGGCAAGCTCGGCGAAGCGGCGGTCGACCGGCATTTTGTCGCCGTCTCCACTAATATCGAGGCGGTCAAAGCTTTCGGCATCAACCCGGCGCGTATGTTCCGCTTCTGGGACTGGGTCGGCGGGCGCTATTCGCTATGGTCGGCGATCGGGCTTTCGATCATCCTCGCGGTGGGGCCGCACAAATTCCGCGATCTCTTGGCCGGCGCTGCCGCGGTCGATCGGCATTTTGCCGAAGCGCCGCTTTCGCAGAATCTACCGGTCATCATGGGGCTGCTGCAGGTCTGGCACCGCAATTTCTGTGGGTTCGGCTCGCAGGCTATCCTCCCTTACGCGCAGGATCTGTGGCGCCTGCCGGCCTATCTCCAGCAGCTGGAAATGGAGAGCAACGGCAAGCGCGTGACGCGCGAGGGACAGCCGGTCGGCTGGCAGACCTCGCCGGTCATCTGGGGCCAGGCCGGTACCAATGGCCAGCATGCTTTCCATCAGATGCTGCATCAGGGGTCGGAGCCGGTGCCATGCGATTTCATCCTCACGGCGCGAGATCGCTCTGCTTTCCCCGAGCAGCATCAGATGCTGTTTGCCAATGGCCTCGCCCAATCCGCGGCACTTGCTTTCGGCAAGTCCGCCGCAGCGGTGAGTGCCGAGATGAAAGCCGCCGGCAAAGCGGCGGACGACGTCGCGTTCCTGACACCGCACCGGACCTTTCCCGGCAATCGCCCGTCGACGACGCTGTTGCTCCCCGTCCTCGATCCCTATCATCTCGGTGCGCTGATCGCGCTCTACGAGCACAAGGTTTTCGTCGCCGCAACCATCTGGAATATCAACCCCTTCGACCAATGGGGTGTCGAGCTCGGCAAGGAAATGGCGAACGCGCTTCTGGCTGGCAAAGGCGGCCCCGCCGATTCCTCGACAGCCGGCCTCATGGCCCTATATGATAGTTATACGCACAGAAAATAAGCTGTGCGAGCGGCGCGATGGTCGCGCTGTCGGGATAGGGGTGGCCATATGCTCAAGATCGATCCAAGCAGCGCTGAGAGCGCTGCATTGGCGCGCCAGTTCAAGGCGGCGCCGTTCGGCCCGTACAGTGCCGATCTGCAGAAGATGCTGCAATTGCTGCGCTGGGGTTTTGCCCGCGGACGGACCATCATCGTGTGCACCGTGCCCTACAAGGAATGGCATTTAGGGCGCATGGGGCCGGTGCGCGGCATGAAGGTCGAGATCGACCAATCCCAAACCTTTTCCGATTACGGCAGCGCGGTCTGGGCCTGCTTCCGAGCGCGCTTCGCAGAAGTGACCGGCCAACCTTGTCCGGTTCAATAAGCCCTGCCCCGTTCAATAAGAGTGTCCATATCATGAGCGAACGTATTCTCGGTTACACCGACCGTTTGAGCGCCGTGCCTGGCGACGTGGTGGGATTCAAGGTAAGCGCCCCGTTGAAGGGCAAATTCAAGGCGCGCCTGGTGCGCCTCATCTGCGGCGATGATTCGCCCGAAGGGCCGGGCCTGAAGCTCGAAAAGATCGACAGTGCCATCGACGGATCCTATCCGGCGCGCCAGCAGCGCATCATGGCCGGCTCTTATGTCTGGGTGACGGCGCGGGCACCGTTCGATCTGCAGAATTTCACCGTGCAGGCGATGGTCTGGCCGACAGTTCCCGGCAACGGCAAGCCGCAGGCGATCCTCGGCAATTACGATGCTGCCAGCGGCTCCGGCTATGCACTCTATATCGACGAGCAGGGCTGCCTTGCATTCCGGGCGGGCAATAACGCGCCGGTTTCGACGGGCGTGAAGCTCCTGTCGCGCCATTGGTATGAGGTCTACGCTATCTTCGATGCCGGTACCGGCCGCGTGACGCTGGGTCACAATATGATGCTCGCCTATCATGGCGTGGCTGGCAGCGTCAGCCAAACCTTCACGCTGCCGGATCCGGTGGGCGAAGGTGGGCGCTTCCTCATCTCTGCCTGGAACGACGACAAGTTTGCCACGGCCCATTACAACGGCAAGATCGACAGTCCGCGCGTCTCGGCGCGTGCGCTGAAGACGACTGAGATTGAGCGCCTGCGCGACCTGCCGCTCGATGTCGAACTGGCACAGCATGTGGTGGCGGCCTGGGATTTCTCCCGCGGCATCTCCACGGTGAAGGTTACCGACGTCTCAGGCAATCGCCATCATGGCCGCAGCATCAACCTGCCGACCCGCGCCATGACCGGGTGGAATTGGGATTCATCGGGTTTCGATTTCCGCTCCAGACCTGAGCATTACGGCGCCATTCATTTTCACGATGACGACCTCTATGATTGCGGCTGGCGCACCGATTTTTCCTTCGAGGTACCGGAAGGGCTGAAATCGGGCATCTATTGCGCCCAGATCTGGCAGAAGGACGGGAAGGGCAACAAGACTGAGGATTTCGTTCCCTTCTTCGTGCGCCCGCCGCGCGGCACCGCCACGGCGTCGCTCGCCTTGCTCATTCCGACCGCGAGCTACCTTGCCTATGCCAATCACCAGATGATCTCGTCCTGGTGGTTTGAAGAACTGTCATCCTGCAAGTTCGCGACCATGAGCGAGACCGACCGTTATCTCGAAGAACATGAGAGCTTCGGTCTCTCGGTCTATGATGAGCACAATGACGGCAGCGGTGTCTGCTATTCCTCGCATCTGCGGCCGATTCTCAATATGCGGCCCAAGACGGATCTGTGGCAGTTCAATGCCGACACGCATCTCACCGATTGGCTGGAGAAGCTGCGCATCTCCTACGATGTCATCACCGATGACGATCTGCATGCCGAAGGGGTGGAATGCCTGAAGCCCTATCGCTGCGTCATGACCGGTACGCATCCCGAATATTATTCCAAGCAGATGCTGGACGCGCTGCAGGCCTATACCAATGGCGGCGGCCGCCTGATGTATATGGGTGCCAATGGCTTCTATTGGCGCATAGCCTACCATCCCGGCCTGCCGGGCGTTATCGAACACCGCCGTGCCGAGGACGGCATGCGTGCCTGGTTCTCCGAAGCCGGTGAAAACTTCATGAGCTTCACGGGCGAGATGTCGGGGCTCTGGGTCAGGAACGGCCGCCCGCCCAATACGCTGGTGGGCAACGCCTTCGCGGCGCAGGGCTTCGTCAATGCCGTGCCCTATCACCGCACCGATGCCAGCCGCGATCCGCGCGCCGCCTTTATCTTCGAAGGGTTGGGCGAAGAGCCGATCGGCGATTTCGGCACCGTGGGTGGCGGTGCCGCCGGCTGGGAGATCGATCGCGCCGATGCGCGCCTCGGTACCCCGCCGCATGCACTCATTGTCGCGGCGGCGACCGACTTCCCGGACTCATATCACTGGGTCAACGAGGAGATGAATCACACGCACTCTGCGGTCAATGGCGAAACGAACCCGCGCGTTCGCTGCGATATGATGTTTTTTGAGACGCCCAATGGCGGGGCCGTCTTCTCGACCGGCTCCATCTCCTATGGCGGGTCATTGGCGCACAATGGCTATAAGAATAATGTCAGCCGCTTGACCGAGAATGTGGTGCGGCGCTTCGTCGATCCGACGCCGTTCTAAGAAAGATCGGCCGACAGAGATGAATCTGTCGGCCGATCTTCATTGTCCAATTCCAGCCCACCAGTGCCTTCAGGGCTTGATCGGGTCTATTGCCCGATCTTCTCGATTTCGAATGGCGTCGTCTGATAGATCTCATTGATCCAATTCGAGATGAAGAGATGCGCGTGCGAGCGCCAGCGGTTCAACGGCGCCTGTGCGGGGTCATTTGCCGGGAAATAGTCATGCGGCAGCTTGATCGGGACATTGGCCGCAACGTCGCGCGCATATTCGTCGCCGAGCGACGTCGCGTCATACTCCATGTGGTCGAGGACATAGAGGCGGCGCGTACCGTGGCTCTGAGCGATGCAGACACCTTTCTCATCTGAATAGGCCAGCACATCGACATCTGGACAAGCCGCCACATCGGCGGTCCTGATTTCCGCCCAGCGTGAAATGGGGATCACGAAATCATCCGAGAAGCCGATCAGGAAGGGCGAGGACGGTTTCATGATCTTCTGGCGATAGACGCCGAAGGCCTTCTCCGCCAGCGGCTGCTTCGGTACGCGATGGAAGTGGTAGAGTGCCGCCATTGCCCCCCAGCAGACATTGATCGTCGAATGCGTATGGGTCGTGGTCCAGTCGAAGATCTGCTGCATCTCCGACCAGTAAGTCACGTCTTCGTACGGGATCGTTTCGACCGGTGTGCCGGTGATGATGAAGCCGTCGAACTTGCGGTGCCGCGCGTCCTCCCAGGTCTGGTAGAAGGTCCGCAGATGGTCCTCCGCCGTATTTTTTGCGACATGATTGCCGATCCGCACCAAAGAGAGCTCGATCTGCAGAGGGGTGGCCCCGAGCAAGCGGGCGATCTGCAGTTCGGTCTTGATCTTGTTCGGCATCAGGTTGAGCAGGCCGATCTGCAGCGGACGGATGTCCTGGCGGATCGCGGCGGTTTCGGTCATCACGCGCACGCCCTCGTTCTGGAGGGCCTGGAAGGCGGGAAGCTTGTCAGGAATCTTGATCGGCATATGCGCTCACCCAAAGATCGGCAAATGGCTCGCCTTGGGTCCGCAGCCTTGAGACTCTAAAGGGTTCTCAGGCGGCCCTTTAGCGAGTTTTTTTACGTGGCTGCAAGCCGGCCGGCCAAATCACCACGAGACACCATTCATTTAGCCGAACCGGCGCCAAAGCGCCAATGCGATTTATTGTCCGGATTTTAGCCTAAAGGCCCACTCTCCGGCGTAATTCCGTCCTGGCGGCAGGGTTTTTCCAAGCTTCGGCGGCGTTTCCCTCGATTCCCTGCCCCATTCCGAAGCTCCTTCGTTCGGCCAGCCTCATAGCATGCCGAGCAGACGCGGCAGCCAGAGCGAGATTTCGGGCACATAGGTCACCAGCGCCAGGAAGACCAGCATGGTGAGTAGCCATGGCCAGACGGCGACCGTCAGCTCCGTGATGCCCATACGGGCGATGCCGCTCGCCACATAGAGGTTGAGCCCCACCGGTGGATGGCAAAGGCCCACCTCCATATTCACAATAATGAGAATGCCGAAATGAACCGGGTCGATGCCGAGCTTGACGGCGACCGGGAAAAGGATCGGCGCCAGGATGAGCACGATCGAGGATGGCTCCATCACATTGCCGGCGGCGAGCAGCAGCAGGTTGACGATGAGCAGGAAGCCGAACCAGTTGAGCCCGCTGTCGACGATCCAGGCCGCCATGCTCTGCGGCACGTTCTCATGTGCCATCAAAAAGGAAAACAGCACGGCGTTGGTGATGATGTAGAGCAGCATCGCACTCATGCTGGCTGAATCGAGCAGCACCTTGGGCACGCGCGAGAGCGGCATATCCTTGTAGACGAAGACGGCGACGACGAAGGCATAGACAGCGCTGATGGCGGCGGCTTCGGTCGGCGTGAAAATGCCGCTATAGATGCCGCCGATGACAATGACGATCAGCAGCAGGCCCCAGAAGGATTCGCGCAAGGCCCGCATCCGCTCGGCAAAGCTCGCGCGTGGCATGCGCGGATAATCGAATTTCCAGGCCCGGTAGAAGGTTGTGGCGCCGAGGCAGGTGGCCAGCATCAGGCCGGGAATGACGCCGGCAATGAAAAGCGTGCCGACCGAGGCGGCGCTGACCGGGTTGCCATCGGGCCCATCGACGATCATGCCGCTGGTGGCGACCGAATAGATCACCATCACGATCGAGGGCGGAATGAGGATGCCGAGTGCGCCCGACGTGGTGATGATGCCGGCGCCGAAACGGCGGGGGAAACCCTGTTGCAGCATGGCCGGCAGGATGATCGACCCGATCGCGGCGACGGTGGCGGGCGACGAGCCGGAGACGGCTGCAAAGAGCGCGCAGGCTATCACACCCGCAAGACCCAGTCCGCCATGCCAATGGCCGACCATCGAGCGGGCGAAGGCGATCATGCGCCGGGCGACACCGCCATGGGTCAGGAAGTTCCCGGCCAGGATGAAGAACGGGATCGCCATGATCTCGAACTTCTCGATACCGGTGAAGAGCTTGAGGGCCACCGATTCGATCGGCACTTCGGTCAGGAAAAAGAGGTAGCTGAGAACGGTAAGGCCGAGCGAAATGGAGATCGGCATACCCGTCAGCATGAGGATGACGAGCAGCCCGAAGATGATGGCGACGTTCATGTGCGGACCTCCTCGAGCCCCTCGACATGGGCGTAGTCGTGATGCGGCAAGGCAGCGCCCCGGAAGAAGCGCCAGGCGACCTGCAGGAAGCGGAAGCACATCAAATAGGAGCCGGCGGGCACGGCGAGATAGACCAGCCACATCGGCAGTTCCAAATCGGCCGAGGTCTGGTCGGTATGGGCGATCTCCCAGACGAAGGTGGCGCCGAGCGTGCCGACCGTCGCGGTGAAGAAAGCGCCGGCCAGCAGGCCGAACAGCAGCAGCCCGTTTCGCCGCTTCTCCGGCAGGCGGTTGACCAGCACGTCGACGCCGACATGGATGCCGGTACGGACGCCATAGGCGGCGCCGAACTTCGCCATCCACACGAACATGTAGATGCACAATTCCTGCGCCCAGGTCAGGTTGATGCCTTGGAAGAACTTGAACAGCGCACGCGCGGCCGTGAACAGCCACGGCATGTCATGGCTGCGCGCCCAGGCCGAGAGATCGGCGGCGGCCCCGATGCCAAAGCGATGCACCACGGCGATGAAAATGATGACGGTGGCAGCACCCATCAGGAAGGCAATTAAGGCTTCCTCGGCACGATCAAGGAGTCGCATGAACATGGCATGATTCCGCTGGAGCGATGCGAAAGCCTCGGCCTTCGCATCGTCCCGGGGCGGCCCTGGGTTGATGGGCGGAATTAATTGGTGACGCCGGTCGCCTGGTAGATCGCCTGGATGAGATCCTTGCCGACCCGGTCCGCCACTTCCTCGTGCACGGGCTTCAGTGCTTCCATCCACGCTGTGCGTTCTTCGGGTGTCAGCTCGTGGAATTCGGTCTTGCCGGAGGCCTTCATCGCTTCCAGTGCCTTGTCATTCTCCGCCTGGGCGATGTCGTTGGCATAGGCGGTCGCCTCAACCATCGCTTTATCGAGTTCGGTGCGGATATCGTCCGGCAACTCGTCCCAGAATTTCTTGTTCACGATGACGGCGTAACCGAGATAGCCGTGATTGGAGATGGTGGCGTGCTTCTGCACCTCATGCATCTTCTGGGTAAACATATTGGAGGGCGGGTTCTCGGTACCATCGACGACGCCGGTCTGCAGCGCCTGATAGACTTCGGAGAAGGCCATCACCTGCGGCACGGCGCCCAGCGCCTTCATCTGCGCTTCCAGCACCTTGGACGACTGGATGCGCATCTTCAGGCCCAGAAAGTCGTCGGGTACGTGCAGCGGTGTATTGGCGCTCATGATCTTGAAGCCGTTATCCCAATAGGCGAGCCCCTTGATGCCCTTATCCTCAAGCTTGGCGAAGAGCTGCTTGCCGATATCGCCATCCAGCACTTTGCGCAGGGCGGCCTTGTCTGGGAAGATGAAGGGCAGGTCGAAAGCCTCGTATTCCTTGACGCCGAGCGGGCCGAATTTGGCAAGCGAAGGGGCCAACATCTGCACCGCCCCGAGCTGCAGGGCCTCAAGCTCCTCCTTGTCCTTGTAGAGCTGCGAATTGGGATAGACTTCGACCTTGACCCGGCCGTCGGTGTACTTCTCAGCCAGTTCCTTGAACCTGTCGGCGGCTTTGCCCTTGGGCGTTGCCGGCGCGACGACATGGCTGAATTTGATCACGAATTCCTGGGCGGCGACGGGTGCCGCCGTCAGGCATGTGGCCAAGGCGAAGACGGCCGTCGTCAATGCGATGAAGCGCTTCATATATTCCTCCCATATGAGTTTGATGGTGGGTTGATCCCACTCTGTCAGACGCTCATGGTATCGCGCCAACTGGCCGGCTGCGCTATTGTGGATTCCCACAATGAACCGGATATCCGGTCGGAAAGGGTAAAGGGGTGCAGGAGGTAGAGGCCCATCGTCCGTCGCTTGCCGCAAACGGCCGCAATCCGACCGGTGGCCTGCTGCGCGCCGAGCAATTGGTGGCGCTTGTCCCCGCGACCGCGATCTTCCTGGTGCTCGTCCTGCTCGCTGCGCTGTTGTGGTTTCTCGATGGCGAGGAGCGTGAAACGAGGCGCATTAACCTCATCAACGACGCCCTCTGGGTCGAACAGGCGCTGCGCTTTGCCATTCAATCCGACCAGGACGATCTGGCGCAGCTGGCCTTCGACATCGGGCATGGTGTCTCCCTCCAGGCGGCACAGGACCGCTTCGAGCATGTGGTGCGTAACAGTCCGGAGATTGTCGGCCTGGCCTGGCGCGATGCCACTGGTGCCGTGTTGATGGCGGTGCCGGGCAATTTCTCCGACCGCAGCAATGCCGGTGCCGACGTCGTCGACCGCACCATCGCGCTGGCGACGCAGAGCGGCAAGAACCGCTTCTCGCCCGTTTTTTCGGCATCGGACGACAGCAATGTGTTCGAACTCGCCATCCCCTTCTATCGCGACATGGCGCCGGCGGGGCTTCTCATCGCCCGCTTTTCATTGGATTCGCTGTTGGCCAACCAGGTGCCCTGGTGGGTCGCCCAGCGCTATCAGGTGACATTCGAAAGCCAGGACGGCGCTACGCTGTCGCAGAAATCGAAGAGCATCGTCGCGTCAGGCCTGGGGCGGCACGCCATTCTTTTCGATCCACCAGGTGGCGATCTGCTGCTGACGGTGGCCCCTTTCAACGAGCGGACTGACATTGCCGGCTACGCCTTGCTTGCCGCCATCATCTGGTTTTCGCTGATCGCCATCGCCAGCCTTATCGCGACCCGCCGCAACATGAGGCGGCGCAGCGTTGCCGAGGCGGCCCTGCGCGAGGAACATGCCTTCAGGAAGGCGATGGAGGAATCGCTCACCGTCGGTATGCGCGCCCGCGACCTCGACGGGCGGATCATCTATGTCAACCCGTCCTTCTGCAAAATGACCGGCTACGACGCCGAAGCGCTGATCGGCCGGACGCCGCCGATGCCCTATTGGCTGCCGGAAGAAATCGAAAGCACGATGGAGCTTCATCAGATGGTCCTCGACGGCCGGGCGCCGCGCGAGGGGTTCGAGATCAAGTTCCAACGCAAGGACGGCCAGCGTTTCGACGCTCTCATCTACGAGGCGCCGCTGATCGATGCCGGCGGGCGCCATTTCGGCTGGATGGCATCGGTCGTCGACGTGACCGAGCGCAAGAACATGGCCGACATGGCGCGGCGCCAGAATGAAAAGCTCGCCCAGACCGCCCGCCTCGTCACCATGGGCGAAATGGCCTCGACCCTGGCCCATGAGCTCAACCAGCCGCTTGCCGCCATCTCCAGCTATGCCACTGGCTCGCTGAAACGCCTCGAAGGCGGCGATATCCCACATGCGGACCTCAACGATAATTTCGGGAAGATTTCGGCACAGGCCCAGCGCGCCGGACAAATCATCCGTCGCATCCGCGCCTTCGTGCGCAAGAGCGAGCCCAAATTCGAATGGGTCGACCTCAACGCTGTCATCACCGATACGCTCGACTTCATGGCGGCCGATCTCAAGGCGCATCGCGTGACCGTCGATAACAGGGGTGGTGCGGCCATACCAAAATGCCGTGGCGACCAGATCCTGCTGGAGCAGGTACTCCTCAATCTGCTGCGCAATGCCATCGAGGCGATGTCGGGCACCGATCCGGCCGAGCGGATCCTCAGCATCCGGTGTCGCCTCCAGAGCGCCGAGATCGTGATCTCGATCGGCGATCGCGGTCCGGGTATCGCACCTGACGCGGAAGCCAATCTGTTCGTGCCGTTCGCCACCAGCAAGAACGAGGGGATGGGGATGGGCTTGAGCATCTGTCGCACGATTGTCGAGTTGCATCGCGGCCGGATCTGGTTCCGCAACCGGGCGGAAGGCGGTACGGAGTTTTCATTCTCGGTTGCAGTGGGGCAGGTATGAGCGAGGAATGCGTCCATATCGTCGATGATGACGACGCTGTGCGGGACGCGCTGGTCTATCTCTGCAAAGCGGCAGGACACGCCGTCAAATCATACGCCTCGGGGGAGGATTTCCTGCAAGGCGGCGGTGCGGCTGCGGTCGGGGCCGCTGTCTTCGATATCCGGCTCGGCGGCATTTCCGGGCTCGACCTTTTCCGTGAACTCAGAAATGCCGGCAGCCAGTTGCCGGTGATCTTCCTGACCGGCCATGGCGATGTGCCGCTTGCCGTCGACGCGATCAAGAGCGGCGCCTATGACTTCCTCGAAAAGCCATTCGATGACGAGGGCCTGCTGCGCCTCATCGAAGCGGCGCTGGCGGCGGCGCGCCTTGCCCGCAGCAGCCAGGCTGGCCTTGCTGCACGGCTCGGCACCTTGTCGGAACGGGAAAAGCAGATCCTGCCGCTGCTGATGGCGGGAAAGGCCAACAAGGTCATCGCCGCCGAACTCGAGATCGCCATCCGCACCGTTGAGGTGCACCGCGCCCGCGTCCTTGCCAAGATGGGAGCGCGCAACGTCGTCGAGCTCGCTGTGATGCTGCCCAAGGCGGGCGGCTAGAAATCTAGCCGCGCCGCTTCTTTCCCCAATCCTCCACCCCATTCGGGCTGTTGTGGAGGTCGGTCAGCACATGCTCCTGATGGCGCTGGCGCCAGGAGAGCATCTTTTGCGCCATTTCCAACATGATGCCAGTGTATTGCGGATCCTTGGAAAGATCGTTCATCTCGGCAGGGTCATTCTCGAGGTCGAAGAGCAGCGGCGGCAATGCCGCAAAATGCACATATTTCCATCGCTTGCCGCGGATGATGGCAAGCTGGCAATCGTGGGTGTCGATGCCGAAGGTGCGTTCGGCATCTATGCCGCCATAGGGGCCGGATCGGAAATCGATTTCCATATGCGCCTCTTGACGCCAGCTGGCGGGCGGTGCGCCGTTGAGGAAACCCATCAATGAGCGGCCATCGGCCTGGGCCGGAATCTCGGCCCCCAGCCAGTCGAGGATGGTCGGCATGATGTCGACCGATTCAGTGAAGGCATCGACGATGGAGCCGCGGGTCGAATCAGCCAGATGCCGCGGATCGCGGATCATCAGTGGAATGGCGAAGCTCTGGTCGAAATAGGTTTCCTTGCCCCAGGTGTAATGATCACCGCCCATCTCGCCGTGGTCGCAGGTGAAGATGATTAGCGTGTGGTCGTATTCGCCGGTGGCCTTCAAATGCGCGACGATGCGGCCCACGGCGTCGTCGACCTCGTTCATCATGCCGTAATAGCAGGCCCGCATCTGCCGAAGTTCCAGATCGGACATGGTGACGAGATTGTTGGGGTTGTGCTCGTCATAGGAATTGGGCTTCGACATCTTGCCGATCATCGCCTTCAAATGCGGATGCTGGGCGGCTTCCTCTTCCGGCGTCGCCTTGCGCCTGGGGAAGGGCACGTCCTTCGGGTCGTACATGGCATTATAGGGTTCCGGCGTGATCACCGGCGGATGCGGCCGCAGGAAGACGCAATGCAGGAACCACTCATCCTGACGGCGGTCGCTGAGCCAGTCGATGATTCGGTTCGCCATGAAGCTCGTGTCGCTATCCTCAGCCTTGAAGAAGGTCGGAATGAAGCGATGGCCGCGGTCGGCTGGCTTCTCGAAACCGGGCTTGGGTTTATAGACGTCGTGGCGGCCCTCGAAGGCATAGCCCTTAGCTTTGAGATCGGCCATCCATTGCGCCATGTATTCCTGGAAGATCATAGTGGGCTTGTAGCCCGGCAGCGGCCCTTCATAGGTCTTCAAGGCGGGGTCGTTGGGATGACGGCCGCGCGGGTCGGCGCTTGTGTCGGTATAGCCGAGCAGGGTCGGATCGAGCCCGATCTTGCGTGCTTCGAGCGCCACATTGGTATGACGCGCATCCAACGGCGTGCCGTTGCGGCCCGACCGGTGGTTCATCAAATAGAGCCCGGTATTGAGGCTGGCACGCGCCGGACCACAAGGTGCGGTCACCGTGAAATGCCGCTTGAATAGGACCGAATCGGCGGCCAGCGCATCGAGATGCGGCGTCTTCACCGTGGGATGGCCCAGGGCGGACAGGCATTCGGCACGCCATTGATCGGCCGAGATAAAGAGGATCTTGCGCAAGGCGGTCATGGAACATCCCTGAAGGTGGCGCGGCAGAACGGGCGGCATCCTAGCTTTCCGCGCGCCGCTTCGCCAGCGGGGGCGAGATCCAGCGATTGTAGCGAACCTGGGTCGCCTGCTGGAATCGTCAGAATGCAACCTGGCGTTCACGAAGGCGTCACCGGGATCGTGATCTAAGCCCCGTCGCCCGCGCGCGCTTTCGCGCCCGGGCCGAATCCGTTTGGGGAGATATGAAAATGACATCCGTGAAACGCCTGGTGGCCTTTGGCCTGACCACGTTGATGACGACGACTGCGCTCCAGACCGGCTTTGCCGCTGCAGCACCGCTCGACGATCTGGTGAAGGCAGCGCAGGCCGAGGGTGAGCTCACCACCATCGCCCTGCCGCATGATTGGTGCGGCTATGGCGAACTCATCGAGAACTTCAAGGCGAAGTACGGCCTGAAGATCAATGAGCTCAACCCCGATGGTGGTTCGGGCGACGAGATCGAGGCGATCAAATCCAATAAGGACAATAAGGGCCCGCAGGCGCCGGACGTGATCGACGTCGGCCTTGGCTTCGGCCCGTCATCGAAGGCCGAGAGCCTCATCCAGCCCTATAAGGTGGCGACCTGGGCGACGATCCCGGACAGTGCCAAGGATGCCGATGGCTATTGGTATGGCGACTATTACGGTGTGCTCTCCTTCGAGGTGAACGCCGACATCGTGAAGAACGTGCCGAAGGACTTCGCCGATCTCCTCAAGCCGGAATATGCCAACATGGTCGCTCTCTCCGGTGACCCGCGCACAGGCAATGAAGGCATCATGTCGATCTACGCTTCGGGTCTGTCGACCGGTGCCAAGCCCGGCCATGATGCCGGCAAGGCGGGTCTCGATTTCTTCGCCAAGCTCAACAAGTCCGGCAATTTCGTGCCGGTCGGCGGCAAGGCCAACAGCCTGGCCCAGGGGACGACCCCGATCGTGCTGCGCTGGGATTATCTGGCGCTTGCCGACCGCGACACGCTGAAGGGCAACCCGCCGGTCGAGGTCGTGGTGCCGGAGAGCACGGTGCTGGCCGGTGTCTACGTGCAGGCGATCAGCGCCTATGCGCCGCACCCGAACGCCGCGAAGCTCTGGATGGAATATCTCTATTCCGATGAAGGTCAGCTTGGCTGGCTCAAGGGCTATTGCCACCCGATCCGCTTCAACGATCTGGTGAAGAACGGCAAGGTGCCGCAGGAGATGCTCGACAAGCTGCCGCCGGCCGCTGCCTATGAGAAGGCAAGCTTTCCGACGCTCGACGAGCAGCACGGTGCCAAGGAATACATCACCAAGAATTGGGACAAGGTGGTGGGCGCTGAAGTGAAGTAAGCGCATTCATCGGATGGAAGGCGGCGCCGGCTTCAGCAATGCCCGGCGCCGCCTTCCGCCCTTTCAGATTTTCTGCCGCATCGCAAAATTGAAATCGGCTTCACGAAACTGTCATCGATCCCGTGCTTTAAGCGCGCACCGCAGGTTTGGACTTTCGTTTTGCTTTCGGGTCGCCTTGACAAACGAAGGTGGCGTGATCAATGTGAAACACTGTCAAGTGAAGTTTGTATTACATCACAACAATAAACCTGCTTGGTGGATCACTCTTACCGGGCCTTTGGGAGGTACCTATGAAATTTGTTACGCGCTCCGTCGCGCTTTCGCTCGCGACGTTGATGTCGACGACCGCGCTGATGACCAGCTTCGCCGCCGCCGATTCGATGGAAGACCTGGTGAAGGCTGCGCAGGCCGAAGGCGAGCTCACCACGATCGCGCTGCCGCATGACTGGTGCGGCTATGGCGGCCTCATCGACGGCTTCAAGGCGAAGTACGGCCTCAAGGTGAACGAGCTCAACCCGGATGCGGGTTCGGGCGATGAAGTCGAAGCCATCAAGGCGAACAAGGACAACAAGGGCCCGCAGGCGCCGGACGTGATCGACGTCGGCCTCGCCTTCGGCCCGTCCTCGAAGGCCGAAGGCCTCATCCAGCCCTATAAGGTCGCGACCTGGGATTCGATCCCCGACAGCGCCAAGGATGCCGACGGTCACTGGTACGGCGACTATTACGGCGTGCTGTCCTTCGAAGTGAACACGGACATCGTCAAGAACGTGCCCAAGGATTGGGCCGATCTCGCCAAGCCGGAATATGCCAACTCCGTGGCGCTCGCCGGCGACCCGCGCTCGTCGAACGCGGCCATCATCGGCGTTCATGGCGCCGGCATTTCGACCGGTGCCAAGGCTGGTGCCGAAGCCGGTGAAGCCGGCCTGAAGTTCTTCTCCGATCTCAACAAGGCCGGCAATTTCGTGCCGGTGATTGGCAAGGCCGCCAGCCTCGCTCAAGGCTCGACCCCGATCATCGTTCGCTGGGACTATTTGGCGCTTGCCGATCGCGACACCTTGAAGGGCAACCCGCCGGTTGAGGTTGTCGTGCCGACGAGCTCGGTGCTGGCCGGTGTCTACGTGCAGGCGATCAGCGCCTATGCGCCGCACCCGAACGCCGCGAAGCTCTGGATGGAATACCTCTATTCCGACGAAGGTCAGCTCGGCTGGCTGAAGGGCTACTGCCACCCGATCCGTTTCAACGATCTGGTGAAGAACGGCAAGGTGCCGCAGGAGATGCTCGACAAGCTGCCGCCGGCCGATGCCTATTCGAAGGCCTATTTCCCGACGCTCGACGAGCAGGGTGCGGCCAAGGAGTTGATCACCAAGAAGTGGGACGAGGTGGTCGGCGCCAACGTGCAGTAACACTGCGCGAGGTATGATGAGCCGCGCCAGCATTGGGGATTGCCCCGTGCTGGCGCGGTTTTCGTTTAAGTAGAGGCTGGGTAGAGAGCGACGCGCCGCGTGCTCCGTCCCGCCGGTTGATCATTGGGGAAGATGACACAGCTGAACAACAATCCGGCCGCGCCGCCCGGCGTCGCGCGCCTTCAGTTCATGCAGGCGGCCTGGGCCTGGGTCGGGGTTGCACCCTTCCTGGTCTTCGCCCTCATGTTCCTCATTCTGCCGACGCTCTATCTCATCGTCGGCGGCTTCCAGGATCCGGACGGTAATTTCACGCTGCAGAATCTCTTCGATCTGTTCCAGCCCTCGATCATGAGCGCCTATTGGATCAGCATCAAGGTGAGCGGCGCTTCGGCGATTGTCGGCGCTGCCATCGGCTTCGGCCTTGCTTACGCCGTCGTGCTGGGCGGCCTGCCGGGCTGGATCCGCCCGACGCTCATGACCTTCTCCGGCGTCGCCTCGAATTTCGCCGGCCTGCCGCTGGCCTTCGCGTTTCTCGCGACCCTGGGCCGCACCGGTCTTGTCACCGTCTTGCTGGTGAAGTTCTTCGACTTCAACATCTATGCGACGGGCTTCAACCTGCTGTCCTTCTGGGGCCTGACGCTTACTTATCTCTATTTCCAGATTCCGCTGATGGTGCTCATCCTGACGCCGGCACTCGACGGGCTGAAGCGCGAATGGCGCGAGGCTTCGGAGATCCTTGGCGCCAGCGCTTTCCAGTACTGGGTCCATGTGGCCTTCCCGATCCTGT
The DNA here is from genome assembly GCA_016183985.1 of Pseudomonadota bacterium. Classification (GTDB taxonomy): domain Bacteria; phylum Pseudomonadota; class Alphaproteobacteria; order Dongiales; family Dongiaceae; genus Dongia. The sequence goes on from JACPDN010000004.1 coordinate 289,995, forward strand.
GGCCCAGCATCTTGGGGTGCACGCTGCTGCTCTTTGCCAATGCCTTCGGTGCCATCGCCACGGCCTACGCACTGACCGGCAGCTCGCTCAACATCATCACGATCCTGCTCTATGCGCAGATCCGCGGTGACGTGCTCCACAATCCCAATCTCGGCTATGCCCTGGCGCTTGGCATGATCTTCATCACCGGGCTCACCAACGGCCTCTATATCTGGCTGCGCGGCCGTAGCGAACGGTGGCTGCGATGACGCGGCGGGAAAAGGTCAACACGATGAAACAGTCCCGTCTCGGTTCCTGGATCGCCCTTGTCATCGGCACGCTTTATTTCGTCGTGCCGCTGGTCGGCACGTTCGAATTCTCACTTCGCATGCGTCGGGGTGAATACAGCCTCGATGCCTATCGCTCGGTCTTTGCCGATTCCAATTTCCAGGATTCCTTCCTCTATTCCTGCGGCATGGCCTTGGCCACCATCTTCATTGGCGTGCTGATCGTCGTGCCGACGGCCTATTGGGTGCAGTTGCGCTTGCGGAAGCTTCGGCCAGTGATCGAATTCATCACCCTGCTGCCGCTGGTCATCCCGGCCATCGTCATCGTCTTCGGCTATCTGCGCCTCTACAACAGCTCGTCGATGATTCCCTTGACGGCCGAGGTCTGGTCGACGGATCTCTTGCTGGCGCTCTCCTATGTGACGTTGGCGCTGCCCTACATGTACCGCGCCGTCGATACGGGACTTCGTGCCATCGACGTCCGCACGCTGACGGAAGCGGCTGAGAATCTCGGCGCCGGCTGGACGACGATCCTCTTCAAGGTGATCCTGCCCAATGTCAGGAGCGCCATTCTCTCCGGCGCATTCCTCACCTTTGCCATCGTCATCGGCGAATTCACCATGGCGAGCCTGCTCAACCGGCCGGCTTTCGGCCCCTATCTGCAGCTCGTCGGCGCCAACCGCGCCTATGAACCATCGGCCCTGGCGGTCATGGCCTTCGTGCTCACCTGGGCATGCATGGGCCTCATCAACGTCTTCGGCCGCGCGAAACAGACCAAGCATGCCGGCTGACCCGGCCGCGTGCGAACAGAGGTAAAGTCATGGCGTTTCTTGAACTGAAGGAAGTCCGTAAATCCTTCGCCCAGAATGTGGTCGTGCAGAATTTCGACCTGGCGGTCGAGCGCGGCGAGTTCGTCTCGTTCCTTGGGCCATCGGGCTGCGGCAAGACCACGACGCTGCGCATGGTTGCCGGCTTCGAACTGCCGAGCTCCGGCTCGATCAAGATCGAAGGCAAGGACATCACGCATCTGAGGCCCAACCAGCGCAATGTCGGGATGGTGTTCCAGTCCTACGCGCTATTCCCCAACATGACGGTCGCCGAGAACGTCGCCTTCGGCCTCAAGGTCGCGAAATGGCAGGCGTCTGAAGTCGGCCCGCGGGTCGAGGAGATGCTGAATATCATCAAGCTGCCGCATCTTGCCACCCGCTATCCCTATCAGCTTTCCGGCGGCCAGCAGCAGCGTGTCGCCCTTGCGCGAGCGCTGGCGGTGAAGCCGCAAGTGCTGCTGCTCGACGAACCGTTGTCGGCACTCGATGCCAAGATCCGCATCTCGCTGCGCGAGGAAATCCGCTCGCTGCAACGAAAGCTCGGCATCACCACCATCTATGTGACGCATGACCAGGAAGAAGCGCTCTCCATGTCGGACCGTGTTGTGGTCATGAATGAAGGCCGCGTCGATCAGGTCGGCGTGCCGTTCGAAATCTACAACCAGCCCAAGACCCGCTTTGTCGCCAATTTCGTTGGTACCTTGAGCGTGCTCAACGGCAGGGCGGTCGATGGCAGCAGGGTTGAAATCGCCGGCCAGACTGTGGCCATCGGCCGTGGCCTCGGCAACGCTGCCGCTGGTGCGGAATGTGCGATCGCGCTGCGCCCGGAAGTGGCAACGCTCGAAGGTTTCGGCGGTCAGGGTGCCACGATGAACAGCGCCGACCGCGCTGAGCGCAACCGCCTCACGGGTGCCATTGATGATGTGGCCTTCCTCGGCTCCGTCATCCGCATCAAGGTGCGCATCGGCAACGATCTCCTGTCGCTCGATACCTTCAACAACCCAGGCGTGACGCCACCGGAACGCGGCACCCCCGCGACGGTGAGCTTCTCGCCGGCCGATGTGCTGGTGTTGGAAGGGAAGTAAGAGCCGACATCGTCATCCCTGGACCAAGCTCGGGGATGACGACTGCAGGTGGACGGGGAGGCGCTCACAAACTCTCCGGGTCGATTCGCAGCAAGCTCTCGGCGCCGCCATGGATCTGGGCGAGATGCCCGGCGCTCTCAGCCAGGATATTGTCCGCATAGAAGCGCGCCATGGCGATCCGGCCGTTGAGGAAGCCCGTGTCGCCATCGCCCGCAGTGAGGCGCCTCGCCGCAGCAAAGGCTTCTTTCGCCAACAGCCAGCCGGCGATGATCGTGCCGCAGAGATTGAGATAAGGCTGCGCCACCGCAAGGCCCAGATTGGGGTCTTTCTTGCCCGCCATCAGAATGTAATCGGTGCCTGAGCCCAAGCGCTGGATGGCCGGCATCAAACGATCGTGCAGGGCCGGCAAGTCTTCGCCCTGAACACCGAACTGAGCCAGATCGACGGTCATGCGGTCGATCAGCGCGTGCATCGCGCGGCCGTCGTCGCGCTGGATCTTGCGCCCGACTAGATCGATGGCCTGGATGCCGTTGGTGCCTTCATAGATCGCGAAGATGCGCGCATCGCGGTAATGCTGCGCCGCCCCCGTCTCCTCGATAAAGCCGGCACCACCATGGACCTGGACGCCCAACGACGAGGTGCGGATGCCCTGATCGGTGCTCCAGGCCTTGACGATCGGGATCATGAGGTCGACCAGCGCCTGGTTCTGCACGGCAATCTGCTTGTCGGGATGGTTCTTGGCGCGGTCGAGGGCACCTGCCGTAAAGAGCGCCATCGCCCGCGCGCCTTGCGTCAGCGCCCGCATGGTGGCGAGGTTCCGCCTGACATCGGCATGATGCAGGATGGGTAGATTGCTCCCCGTGGGCGCGCCGACCACAACCGATTGCACGCGCGCCCGGGCATAAGCAGCTGCATGCTGTGTGGCGCGCTCGGCAACGCCGATGCCCTGCACGCCGACGGTGAGGCGCGCGTTGTTCATCATGGTGAACATATGCGGCAAGCCCTGCAGCGCCTCGCCCACAAGTTCCGCCTGCGCACCACCCTTTTCGCCATAGGCCATGACGCAAGTGGGCGAACCATGGAGGCCCAGTTTGTGCTCGATGGAGACGCATTGAACATCGTTGCGGGCCCCCAGACTGCCGTCATCGTTGACCAGGAATTTCGGCGCCACGAACAGCGACAGGCCTCTGTGCCCCGCCGGTCCGCCGGGATGGCGCGCCAGCACCATATGGACGATGTTCGGTACAAAATCGTGCTCGCCATGGGTGATGAAAATTTTCTGGCCCTTGAGCAAATAGCCACCTTTGCCGTCTTCTTCCGCCCGTGTGCGGATCGCGCCGAGATCGGTGCCGGCCTGCGGCTCGGTCAGGTTCATGGTGCCGGTCCATTCACCGCTCACCAGCTTGGGCAGATACTTCGTCTTCTGCGCATCGGTGCCGTGGTGATAGAGCGCCTCGACCGCAGCTTGCGTGAGCATCGGGCAGGCGGCGAAGGCGACGCTGCCGCCATTCCAGATCTCCTGCAAGGCGGTGACGATCGCCAAAGGCATGCCTTGCCCGCCATAGGCCGGATCGAAGCCAACGGCATTCCAGCCATCGGCCACGAAACGCTGATAGGCGTCGCGATAACCTTCCGGTGTCGTGACTTTGCCGTCTTTGAAGACGCAGCCCTTGTCGCCGTTTTTATTGATCGGCGCCAAAATCTCACCGGCAAAGACGCCGGCCGCTTCGAAGATGGCAGCAACCGTTTCGGGCGAGGCCTCCTCGTAACCCGGCAGAGTGGCGATCTCAGGGAGACCCGCGATCTCTTCCAGGGTGAACAGGATTTCCTTCAGCGGCGCTTCATAGGCACTCATGGACGTCCCCCGACCGGCTTTCGGTTCATCACCCTAGCTTGGCGATGATTAAAGAACCTTTCCAGGATTAAAACGCCCCTCGGGGTCGAGCGCCGCCTTTACAGCGCGCATGGCGGCCAGGGCGACGGGGCTTTTGAGGCGGGTCAACTCGTCGCGGCGCAGCTGACCGATACCGTGCTCGGCACTGATCGAGCCTTTATGCGCCGCAACATAATCATGGACCAGGCGGTTGATGGCGGGGGCCAGCCCCAGGAAGGCGGCCGGATCGGCGCCTTCGGGCTGCAGCAAGTTGAAATGCAGATTGCCGTCGCCGACATGGCCGAAGCAGAGCAGGCGGGCCGCGGGGTATTCCCGAGCAAGGACCGCCGCAGCTCCTGCCACAAAGGATGGAATGCTGGCGACCGGCACAGCGATATCATGCTTGATGCTGGCACCTTCCCTGGGCTGTGAATTGACAATGCCCTCGCGCAATCCCCAGAGCGCCTGGCGCTGCGCTTCCGATTCCGCCATCAACCCGTCGACGATCTCGCCGGCTTCCAATGCCTCACCAAGCGCGCGCTCGAGGGCCAGGGCGATATCGAAATCGGTAGAAGGCGTTGCCGCCTCGATGAGCAGCACCCAATCCGGCGCATTTTCGAGGGGTTGGTGCAGGCCGAAATTCTTACTGGCCAATTCCAGGCCGAAGCGCGGCAGCAATTCGAAGCTGACCAGCTGATCCGCCGTGGCGGCGCGCAGCCGCGCCAGAACGGGAATGGCGGCGTCGAGTGAGGTCAGGCCGGCAAAGGCAGTGGCGCGCGTCTTGAAGGCCGGAAAGAGTTTCAGGGATGCAGCCGTGATGAGGCCCAATGTCCCTTCCGACCCGATGAAGAGCTGCTTCAAATCGTAGCCGGTATTGTCCTTATGCAACGTCGTGAGGGCGTCGAGCACAGATCCGTCCGGCAGCACCGCCTCGATTCCCAATGTGAGCGCGCGGGCATTGCCGTATTTCAACACATTGATGCCGCCGGCATTGGTGGCGAGATTACCGCCTATCTGGCATGAGCCTTCTGCGGTGAGGCTCAGGGGAAAGAAACGATCCGCCGCCGCCGCTGCTTCCTGGATCTGCTGCAGGATGCAGCCGGCTTCGACGATGATCGTATCGTTGGCGGTATCGAGCGCGAGAATACGGTTCATCCGCCGCATGTTGACGATGACAGCTTGTCCACTTTCATCCGGTGTCGCGGCGCCCGACAGGCCGGTGTTGCCGCCTTGAGGTACGACCGGGATGCCGTGCTGCGCCGTCAATTTGATGAGCGCTGCCGCCTCATCCGTATTGGCGGGGAGGGCTAGCCCGCAAGCCTTGCCGTGATAGAGCTTGCGCCAATCGGTGAGATGCGGGGCGAGAGCGTCTGCCGCGGTGATGAAGCCCTTGGGCCCCAGCAATGCCAGGGCGGCCTGTTGGAAGGCCGCGATATCCATCTATTTCTTTTTCGGTCGGCGCTTGGCCTCGGTGGCCTTGGCGAGCTTGCTAACACTGGCCCCGGCATTCGCCGCGCCGGTGACACCTTTGTAGGGAGGCTGCGCAATCGCCTGGTGGCTGGCGCGTAGCGCCTCGGACCATTTGCGGCTCAACTCCTCGAAATAATGGTCGCCCTGATGGATGCGATGCACCAACTCCGGCGCACAGGTCTCGACCGGCTGCACCATGATGTCGAGCGGCAGACCGACGGCGAGGTTCGAGCGCATGGTCGAATCCATCGACAGCAATCCCAGCTTCAACCCTTCATACAGGTCCGTCTCATAGGTGACGGCACGATCCAGGATCGGCTTGCCGTATTTGTGCTCGCCGATCTGCAAATAGGGCGTGTCACCGGTCGCCTCGATGAAATTTCCGGCGGAATAGAGCATGAAGAGGCGCATGCGCCGGCCCTTGATCTGGCCGCCGAGCAGCAGCGAGACATCGAAGCCCGCTTGATGTTGTTCCAGGCTCGGCCCGTCGGTGCGATAGACCTCGCGCACGGCCTCGCCCACCAATTGTGCTGCCTTGAACATCGATGGCACGTTCAGCAGCGTTCGCTTTTCGTCGGAATCCGGGTCGGGCAGCCCTTCGGTCAGCAGGCTGATGACCGATTGGGTGACGGAGAGATTCCCCGAAGAAGCCAGTGCCATGGAGCGCTCGCCCGGAACGCCGAAGAGGTGCAGCTTGCGAAAGCACGAAATATTGTCGATCCCGGCATTGGTCCGGGTATCGCAGATCATCACCAGGCCGTCGCGCAGCTTCAGTCCAACGCAATAAGTCATGGGGTCGATTTCTTCAGTCACTCTATCCAGAATCAATCCCTCCATCGGGGGGCGGTTCCGTTATAGCGCCCGCCCCGATTTCTGCCAATTGCCCCCTCCCCCAACATGTGGGGAGGGGGGAGAGGGGGCGTCACGCCTGAAATTGCTGGCTCGCCTGCTGTATGGCATCGACCGGCTTCGACCAATGAGTCTGCTGGGCGAGATCCTGGGGATAGGAATCCGCGACCGTCACCTGGACCTCCATGCGCTCCGCCAACCCGCCGAGCCGTGCACCGCGAATGGGCGACGCGCCGAGATAGTCGAGGCCGGTGGCGACGCGGATATGTGCCTCCGTTGGGCAGATGCCGTTGGCGGGGTCGAAACCCACCCAGCCCAGCCCATCGACATGGGCCTCGGCCCAGGCATGACCCGCTTCCTGATGGATATTGTCATCCGAGCGCATCAGATAGCCGCCGACATAGCGCGTCGGGATGCCGAGATGGCGCGCGGCTGCAATGAAGACGTGGGAAAGATCCTGGCAGACGCCCTGCTTCAGGCGAAAGGCATCGCTAGCGGTCGTCGCCGTATCGGTCTGTTCGGTATCGAAAACGATCTCGCTATGAATGGCCCCAAGAAGTCCATGCAGGACTTTGAGCTTGTTGCTGCCCGCCTTGCCGGCAATCTCATGCGCGAAATCGGCGATGGCGGCATCGGCCAGGGTCAGCGGCGTTTCGCGCAAATAGAGATCGGCCGGGAACTTCTCCAGCGCACCGCGCACGATGCCGTTGGTGTCCAGCATCTCGACCTCGCCCTCGACGGTGATGCAGAGGCTGGTGAGCGGTCCGTCGAGGGAGAGCATATGAAGCACGTTGCCGAAGGAATCCTCGCCCGGCCGCAAGGTGCCTTCCTGGTCGAGATCGATCTGCCAGCGGCGCACATATTGGCCTTCGTGATTGCGGGGGCTGAGGCGCAGGGCCTGTATCATCGACTGCACCGGATGATCATAGGTATAGCGCGTGCGGTGGCGGACATGGATCAGCATCGATAGGCCCTCTCAGCTCAAGTATTGCGTGGCGACGGCGGCCCCCAAACGGTTGTTGTTGGCAATGAAGCCGGTGACGAATTCATGCAGACCCGATTGGAAGATCTGTTCGATGCGGTTGTTTTCCAACTGCACCAGGATCGAGCGCGCCAGGCGCTGCGATTCCCCGTGCCGGCCATAAGCGCTGGAGAGCCGCTCCAGGTTGGCAGCGATCGCGCCGTAGCAGGAAGCGAGCGAGCGCGGCATTTGCTGATTGAGAATGAGAAGGTCGGCTATCAGCCAGGGCTGCAGCCCCTGCCGATAGACCCAGTGATAGGAGGTGAGGGCAGAAACGGCGCGCAGGATCGCCGCCCATTGCGAATAGTCGATGCCACCGCCCACCGCCGCATGTTCCGGCAGCAGCACGTGGTATTTCACATCGAGGATACGCGCGGTGTTATCCGCCCGTTCGATGAAGATGCCGAGGCGCGCGAACCAATAGGCGTCGTTCCGCAGCATCGTCCGGTAGCCGGAACCGTCGAAGCGCAGCGAGATCTCCTTCACCCAGTCGAGGAAATCCATGAGACTGTCAGGATCGGTGGCCTTCGCCGCCATCTGCGGTAGTTCCAGCCAGGCGCCATTGATGGTCTGCCACATCTCGCTGGTGATGGCGGTGCGTACCGCGCGCGCATTGTTGCGGGCCACTTCCAGGCAGCTCTTGATCGAGGAGGGGTTGTCCTCGGAGAAAGCCAGGAAATGGATGACGTTCGCCGCCTCCGGTGTTTCGTAGAATTTGCGGAAGAGGTCGGTGCAGCCGGCGGTCGCCACCGCACTTTCCCATTCATTGGTGCCGCTGCCATAGGCCTTGGGCAAGGCCGAGAGGCGGGCGGCCGCTTCGAGCACGCGGGCGAGATAATCGGCGCGTTCCACGTAACGCGACAGCCAGAAGAGGGAATCGGCGGTACGGCTCAGCATGTCAGCTCTCCACCACCCAGGTGTCTTTCGTCCCGCCGCCCTGGCTCGAATTCACCACCAGCGATCCCGCGCGCAAGGCGACACGGGTGAGGCCGCCGGGAACGATGCGGATGCCATCGGCACCGGTGAGGATGAAGGGGCGCAGATCGACATGGCGAGGAGCGATGCCCATATCGACGAAGGCTGGGCAGGTCGAGAGCGACAGTGTCGGCTGTGCGATGTAATTGGTCGGATCGGCCTTCAGCTTGTCCCGGAAGAGGGCGATATCGGCGCCCGTTGCGTGCGGCCCCACCAGCATGCCATAGCCGCCTGAGCCGTGGACTTCCTTCACCACCAGTTCGGAGAGATGATCGAGGACATAGGCAAGGTCATTGGGATCTCGGCAGCGCCAGGTCGGCACATTTTTCAGGAGCGGCTCTTCACCCAGATAAAAGCGCACCATGTCGGGGACATAGGAATAGACGACCTTGTCATCGACGGCGCCGGTGCCGACGGCATTGGCGAGCGTCACATTGCCGGCGGTATAGGCGGCAAAGAGCCCGGGGACACCCAGCATGGAATGAGGATCGAAGACCAGGGGATCGATGAAGGCATCGTCGAGCCGACGATAGATGATGTCGACCCGTTTCGGCCCCTCGGTCGTGCGCATGAAGACGACGCTGTCGCGCACGAAGAGGTCGGAGCCCTCGACCAGTTCGATCCCCATCTTGTCGGCGAGGAACGAGTGCTCGTAATAGGCCGAGTTGAACTGGCCGGGGGTGAGCAGAACCGCCGTCACGTCCTTGGTGGCGTTGCGTGGCGCTGCGGATTGCAGCGTCGCCAGCAATTCGTTGGGATAATTCTCGACCGGCGCCACGCGATGGGCGCCGTAAAGCTCCGGCATAAGGCGGATCGAGATTTCGCGCCCGCCCAGCATGTAGGAGACGCCGGAGGGTGTGCGGGCATTGTCTTCCAGCACATAAAAATCGTCGCCGTCGACGCGCACGATGTCGATACCGGCGATATGGATATAGATGCCGTGCGGCACGGCGAGCCCGGCCATTTCGGGCCGATAGGCGGGATTGCGCCACACCAGATCAGGGGGGACGATGCCGGCCTTCAAGATCTCTCGCGGGCCGTAGATGTCGGCGAGATAGGCATTGAGTGCCTTGATGCGCTGCTCGAGCCCCGCTTTGAGCTTGGCCCATTCCTGGGCGGCGAGGATTCGCGGGATGATGTCATAGGGGATGATGCGCTCTTCGCCTTGCGCGTCGCCATAGACGGCAAAGGTGATGCCGCCACGCCGGTAGAAGAGTTCCGCCTCGGCCCGCCGCCGTTCCAACTGGGCGGAGGTGACGCCTTCCAGCCATTTCGCCACCTCGAGATAGGGCGCGCGGACCGAGCCGTCTTCCAGCCGCATCTCGTCAAAAGGCATGGGTGCTCCCTGGGGCAATCCTGTTTTCGCCCGGACGTTCGTCTGCCGGGACTTTGAAAGCGAAACAGCAAGGGCTGTGCCACGTTCCAGTCCTTGGATTCCTTGCAGAAAGGGCCGGACGATACCAGCATTTGCCTGGATTTTAGGCAATGCCGCCCTTTGTGGCGGCGGTTGGGGGGTGGTGGGATAACGTGGTGTTCTCGAAATGTTTCACGTGAAACATCTAAGACGATGTTTTTTACGTGAGCCGGTTGGCCTTCCATAAGGCCACTAGCTCAGAAGATCTGTTATGTTATAACAAACCTTCTGAGCTAAGATTTCGAGAGTGACGATGGCATTCGGTATGAGCATGACCGGACGGTTGGCGGTGGCGGCGGGCCTCGGTCTCGCATTGCTGGCCCTGCTGCGCTGGGCGCTCGCCTGATGGACCATATCCAGGCCCATGAGCACGGGGTCCACTTCCACGGGCCGGAAAGTGCCGATCCGGCCATTCGCCTCGACAATGTGACCGTCGCCTATCAACGCCATCCGGCGATCCATCACCTCGGCGGCAGTTTTGCGAAGGGCAGCCTTACCGCGCTGGTCGGCCCCAATGGCGCCGGCAAGAGCACGCTGCTGAAGGCCATCGTCGGCCTGTTGCCCTTGAGCGGCGGTCATATCGGCGTGGCGGCCCGCGACAAGCTCGCTTTCCTGCCGCAAGTGACCGATGTCGACCGCAGCTTTCCGATGTCGGTGCGCGAAGTGGTCGATCTCGGCCATTGGCGCAAGATCGGCGCTTTCGGCCGCCTCTCGAAAGAGATGCGCGAGGCCTCGTCGGCGGCATTGCGTCAAGTGGGCCTCGCCGGCTTCGACGCAAGGCCGATTGCCAGCCTCTCGGTCGGACAGTTCCAGCGTGTGCTCTTTGCCAGGCTGATTGCCGCCGATGCATCGCTCATTCTGCTCGACGAGCCGTTCAACGCCGTCGACCAGCGCACTATTGCCGATCTGATGGCGCTTATCGAAAGCTGGCACCATGAAGAGCGCACGGTGGTTGCCGCCCTGCATGATCTCGACTTCGTGCGGCGGCATTTTCCGCATTGCCTGCTATTGGCGCGCGAGCCGGTGGCCTGGGGCGACAGCCGGGCCGTGCTGACGCCGGAGAACCTCGCCAAGGCACGGTTCGCTGCGGAAGGCTGGACCGCGCCGGCGGAAATCTGCGCTGCCTGAGAACGATCATGCTCGCCGATCTCTTCCTGACGCCTTTCATCGATTTCGCCTTCATGCGCCGTGCGCTGGTGGCCGTGATTGCCGTCTCGCTGGTTGCCGGCCCCTTGGGCGTCTTCCTGCAGCTTCGTCGCATGAGCCTGATGGGCGATGCGCTGGCGCATGCCATTCTGCCCGGTGTCGCTATCGGCTTCTTTCTCTTCGGCCTCGATCTCTGGGCGATGAGTGTCGGTGGCCTGGTCGCCTGTCTTGCCGTGGCGCTACTCTCCGGCGCCATCGCGCGCCTCACGGCATTGAAGGAAGACACCAGCCTCGCCGCGCTCTATCTCGTCTCATTGGCGAGTGGCGTGCTTATCGTTTCGTTGCGCGGCAATACGCGGGATCTCCTGCACATCCTCTTCGGCTCGCTGCTCTCCATCGCCGGTGACGCCTTGGTTCTGGTCGTGGCGGTGGCGATCCTGTCGCTGATCGTCTTTGCCGTCATCTACCGCACACTGGTGGTCGAATGCTTCGACCCCATGTTTCTGCGCGCCGTGGGTGGGCGAGGAGCAGCGGCCCATATGGCCTTCCTTGTTCTCATCGCCATCAATCTCGTGGCGGCCATCCAGGCGCTCGGTACCCTGATGGCGGTCGGCCTGATGATCCTGCCGGCCGCGGCCGCCCGCTTTTGGGCCGGATCGGTTGCCGGCATGATAGCGCTGGCCAGCAGCCTTGCCCTGGTGGCGGGATTGGCCGGGCTGCTCGGCTCCTATCATCTCGATCTTCCGCCCGGGCCCGCGATCGTCCTGATGGCGGGCCTTGCCTATCTGGTCTCGGTCATTTTCGGGCGCTTCGGCGGCCTGGCGCGGCGCCTCTTTCCGGGTGCGCATCTGCAGCATTGAAAATGCCGAGTGGGCGGGGCCGATATGCGCGCTGCGCATTGCCCTTCGCTTGTCATCGACCGTTCGGCACCGCATGATCCGCCGAATGAATCGAGGGAAGAGGAGCCCACAAGCATGCGTGTCCTGGTGATCGAGAACGAGCCCACTTCCCACGTCTCGCTGCTGGGCGAGCATTTGATGACCAACGGCGCGGAACTGGTCACTGTGAAGCCGCATCATGGCGTGGATCTGCCTGAGACCCCCGCCGGATATGACGGTGCCGTCATTCTCGGTGGGCCGCAGCATGCCAACAACGACAAGGACTACCCGGCCTTCGTGCCGACCTGCGCGCTCTTGCAGGCCTTTCATGACGAGGGCAAGCCGCTGCTGGGGCTGTGCCTCGGCGGGCAGCTCTTGGCGCGCAGTTTCGGCGCGCGGGTTCGGGTCAACGACTTCTTCGAATATGGCTATCTGCCGATCGATATTACCGCTGACGGCCAACGCGATCCGCTATTGGGCGGCCTCAACCCACGCCAGCACATCATGCAATGGCATGAAGACACCTTCGGCCTGCCCGATGGTGGCGTACGCCTGATGACCGGCCCCACCACCGCCAACCAGGCCTTTCGCTATGGCGACACGGCCTATGGCTTCCAGTGCCATTTCGAGGTTTCGCTGGATCACGCGACCAGCTGGATCGAGGGCTTCAATCACATCATCATTGGCAAACTCGGCGAGGAAGAAGGCAAAAAGGCTGTCGAGCGCGCCCGTGCAGAGTTCAAATCCCACGCCCGCGACGCCAACGAATTCTGCCGCGTCGTCGGCGGCCGCTGGTCGGATCTGGTGAAAGCGCAAAAGCAGGCGCGGGCGGCGTGAGTCCGGCTTCGGATATGAGCGTGCAAACTACCCAGCACCGCTGGCGGGCGGATATGCGGCGTGGAATGCGCGGCGCGCTGAAGATGCTGTTTGCCCTGCTGCTTGGGTCAATTCTGCCACAAGCCGTGACCGCCCAGGAATGGCACAAGGAGGATTGCGCCAATCTGGCGATCCAATTCGACCCGGATGGTCCCCTGTCGGCGAATGGCACCGATTGCTGGCAGTTGAAATCTGCCAAAGGCCGGCTGGAGATGATCAACGCCAGAGCGGTGAGCTCCATGTTCGTCACCACGCTCTATCATGTTGAGAGTCTGGACGTGGAACTGAGGCGCTCGGAAGCCAAGGATTTTGTCGCTGCCATCGGCATGTTCACCAAGACATCGGTCTGGTCTCCGCCGATGTCGACGAATGGCTATCAGGTATGGAAATTCCGTGGCGAACTGAAGATCGACCCGTTCTGGGACGCGCGGTGCATAACATTCGCGCGATATGACGGGGCTGTCGGCGATCGGTTTCGACACCAGATTTCCGGGTTCTCCTGTATCGATCCGGCCATTGCGGCGGACGGCATGACGGATGCGGAGGCGGCGGATTTATTGGGGCGCATCTCCCAACTCCGCTAGCAATTCGGCGAGGCTTTCGTCGCAAGGCCAGTGGCGACAGGGAATTCGGCCAGTATGGCGCAGCAATTCCCGGATAGCGCCGACGCTCATGCTCCGTCATATCTCAATGGCAAATTACGCATGGGATTTCGATGATGACCGTGCCGCGCATGGCTGCCCAGGATTGGGCGTTGCTGATCTTTCTGTCGCTGCTCTGGGGTGGCAGCTTCTTCTTTGCCAAGATCGCCGTGGCCGAGGTGCCGCCTTTCACCGTCGCACTGTGCCGCGTGGTACTCGCAGCGGCGGTGCTGCATGTCGTGCGCATGGCGCTTGGCGTCGCTGCGCCGCGCGATGCCGGTTTCTGGCGCGATGCGCTGGTCATGGGATTGCTCAACAATGCGATCCCGTTCAGTCTCATCTTCTGGGGGCAGCGTGAGATTGGGGCCGGCCTCGCCTCAATCCTCAATGCGACGACACCGCTTTTCACCGTGATCGTGGCGCATGTCTTCACGGCGGACGAGCGTGCGGGGCCGCTGAAAATTGCGGGCGTCATGGCCGGCATAGCCGGTGTCGCCGTGATGATTGGCAGCGACGTTGCGGCGGGTCTTGGCCATCATCTGTGGGCCGAGCTCGCCGTGCTGGGGGCGGCACTTTCCTATGGCTTTGCCGGCGTGTTCGGGCGCCGTTTCCGCGACCGGCCGCCGCTCGTGGTGGCCAGCGGGCAGCTCACCGGATCATCTGCGCTGTTGCTCTTGCCGATGCTGATCCTGGACCGGCCATGGGCATTGCCGATGCCGGGCTGGCATCCGATTGGCGCCATCATTGCCGTGGCGCTGCTCTCGACGGCGCTCGCTTACGTGATCTTCTTCCGCATTCTGAAGCGCGCCGGTTCCACCAATCTTTCCTTGGTGACCCTGCTCATTCCACCGAGTGCGCTGTTCCTTGGCGTGCTGTTTCTGGGCGAAGAGATCGCCGCCCATCAATTGGCTGGCATGGCGCTGATCGGCTGCGGCCTGCTATTGCTCGACGGCAGGCTCTTCCGTTTTCGCCGCACTGCTTGAAGCCTTACGCGTCATGACCGCGACGAAAAAACCGTCGGTCCCGTGGCGCATGGGTGTCAGCGAGAGGGTCGGGCCCTCGGCCGGGCAATCGGTGCCGATCACATCGCGCCAGACATCGGCGACGGGCACGCGCTCGAAATCGGGATGGCCCGCCAGGAAGGCATCGACCTGGTCGTCATTCTCTTCGCTGAGCAGCGAGCAGGTGGCATAGACAAGCCGCCCGCCCGGCTTCACCAGGCGCTGCGCGGAATCGAGAATGCTCGCCTGCAATTTGGCGAGGCGCGGCAGATCGTCCGGCTGCAAGTTCCATTTGGCGTCCGGATTGCGGCGCCAGGTGCCGGTGCCGGAGCAGGGCGCATCGACCAGCACGCGATCGAAGCTCGCGGCGTGGCGCTTCACCCAGGGATCGCGCTCGCTCTCAAGCCCACGACGTTCGACATTGAAGACGCCGGCCCGCTTCAGCCGGTCGCCCGCACGCTCGACGCGACCTTTCAGCGTGTCGCACGCGACAATCTTGCCCTTGTTCTTCATGGCGGCGGCGATGGCCAGCGTCTTGCCGCCGGCGCCGGCGCAGAAATCGACCACACGCTGGCCGGGCTTCGCGTCGACCAGCAGGGCTGCCAGCTGCGAACCTTCATCCTGCACTTCGATGAGTCCGTCCTGGAAGCATTTCAGCGCCCCCATCGGCGGGCGCCCTTCGAGACGCAGGCCCAGGGGCGAGAGATGCGTCGGCGTCGCCGTCACATTTTCGGCCGCCAGAGCGGCGATGGCTTCCTCGCGCGTGGCTTTCAAGGCATTGGCGCGGATATCGGTTGCCGCCTCGTCGATCTGCGCCGCCATTTCCTGCTCGAAATGCGCGCCGAAACGCTTGATGAGACTCTTCTCGATCCATTCGGGGAACTCGAAGCGCACCCATTTCGGCTGCCCGCCATTGCGGATGTCTGCGCCTTCCAGCGAGAGGGCAAAGGAACGTTCCGTGCGGTTCAATTGCTTGGGGCGATAATCGCCGCCATCGAAACTGCCAGCGACCTTGTCCGCCGTCCAGCCGTCGATGAGGACCAGCTTGGCGATGAGGCGCGCGCGCTCGAGATGCGGCAGGCCCTGTTCCGAGGTGAACTCGCCGATCCACCAGTCGAGTTTCGCCATCTGCCGCAGGACGGCATAGGCGTGATCGAGGATCGCGCGCCGGTCCGAGCCGCCGATATAGCGGCGGTTGCGGAAGAAAGCTGCTGCCGAGCGATCAGCCGGTGCCGTGCCGGTATGCATCTCGGTCAACAAATCGATGGCCGCCTGAAGGCGTGCGCCGGGAGTCATGATGATGGTTCCAATACTATCCGTCATGGTCCGCGAAGGCGGACCACCCACGAGTTGCTTTCTTCGCTGCCAACAAATTCATGGGTGGTCCGCCTTCGCGGACCATGACGGCAAAAGAGTTACATATTCTGCCGGTAGTTCGGCGCTTCGCGGGTGATCTGCACGTCGTGGACGTGGCTTTCCTGCAGGCCCGCATTGGTGATGCGCACGAAGCGGCACTTGGTCTGCATATCCGCGATATTGCCGTTGCCCGTATAGCCCATCGACGCCTTGAGGCCGCCGACCAGCTGATGGATCACCGTGCCGGCCGGGCCCTTATAGGCGACGCGGCCTTCGATGCCTTCCGGCACCAGCTTCAGCTTGTCCGAAACCTCTTCCTGGAAGTAGCGGTCGGCGGAGCCGCGCGCCATGGCGCCCAGCGATCCCATGCCGCGGTAGGATTTGTAGGAGCGGCCGTTCAAGAGGAACACCTCGCCTGGCGCCTCATCGGTGCCGGCCAGCAGCGAGCCCACCATGCAGCAATCGGCACCGGCGGCAATGGCCTTCGCCACATCACCGGAATATTTGATGCCACCATCGGCGATGACGGGGATGCCGGATTTATGCGCGCGCTCGGCCGCGTCGGAAATGGCGGTGAGCTGCGGCACGCCGACACCGGCGACGATGCGCGTGGTGCAGATCGAGCCCGGGCCGATGCCGATCTTGATCGCATCGGCGCCTGCGTCGATCAGCGCCTGTGCGCCTTCGGCGGTGGCGACATTGCCGGCGATCACCTGGGCATCGTTGGAAAGACGCTTCACTGCGCTGACCGATGCCAGCACGCCGGCCGAATGGCCATGCGCCGTGTCGACGACGATGACATCGACACCGGCATCGAGCAATGCCTCGGCTCGACGCAGGCCGTCATCGCCCACGCCGGTCGCAGCCGCCACACGCAGGCGGCCGTTCTCATCCTTGCTGGCATGCGGATAGGCCTGGGACTTTTCCATGTCCTTCACGGTGATGAGGCCGATGCAGCGGTAATTCTCATCCACCACCAGCAGCTTCTCGATGCGGTATTGATGGAGAAGTTTCCGCGCTTCGTCGCTGCTGACACCGGGCTTCACCGTGATCAGCTTGTCCTTGGTCATCAAATTCGCGACCGGCTCGTCCATCTTCGAGGCAAAGCGCACGTCGCGGTTGGTGAGAATGCCGGCGAGCTTGCCCGTGTTGCGCTCGACCACCGGAATGCCGGAGATGGAATGGGCCTCCATCAGGTTGAACGCATCGGCCAGCGTCTGGTCGGGATGGATGGTGAGCGGATTGACCACCATGCCGCTCTCAAAGCGCTTCACGCGGCGGACTTCTTCGGCCTGCCTGGCGATATCGAGGTTCTTGTGAATGACGCCCATGCCGCCGTTCTGCGCCATGCAGATTGCCATGCGGGCCTCGGTGACCGTGTCCATGGCGGAAGAGAGCAGGGGAATATGGAGATTGATGCGGCTCGTCAGCCGGGTGGCCGTATTGGCCTGGGCCGGCAGCACCTGGGAGTGCGCGGGCTCGAGGAGAACATCGTCGAATGTGAAAGCGTCGCGGATCTGCATCGCACCAACCTTGCGGATATGAAAAACCGCCCCCCGTTTTTAAGGGGCGGTATGGGTTGGCGCCTCATCATACAGATTGGATGGATTCCCACAAGTGCTTGGGGTCTGCGCTCAGCGCTGGGCGGGGATGCGCCTAGGGGAGATGGCGGAAGCGTTCGGCGAGGAAGTCGAAAATGGTATCGGGATCAGGGGCTTGCAGCAGGGTATGCGGCGTGGGCGTAGAACCGGGCTGCACAATGAGCCGGCCGAGTTCGCGGCTCTCCCCTGTTTCCACCCGGAAATGGGCGTGGGTCTTCATAAAGAGGCCAGGCCGCAGCAGATAGGCGACCACCAGCGGGTCGAACAGCGCGTCGGCCTTTGCTTCGTGGACATAGGCGCGCAACAGATCGGCAACGGCCTTCGCGATCTTCGTACCGGCGGCCTCGATGCGTGCGATCCGCGCAGGTGTCGCACTCACCGGCCGCGCTGTCTCGATGGTGACGAGTGTCAGCGGCACACCGCTCGCGCAGACGATGTCGGCGGCGTGGGGGTCGAGCCAGAAATTGTATTCGGCATGGGGCGTCGCATTGCCGCCACCCGGTGCCGCCGCACCGCCCATGACGATCATTTCCTTGATGCCCTGCCGCGCATCTGGATGCCTCTGGAGCAGGCGCGCGATATTGGTGAGCGGCCCGATCGGCGCCAGGGTAATGCTGCTCGGTGCAGCCGCCTTCAGCAGCTGCGCCATCCAGGCGACGGCATCCGCGTCATCGGCTTTACGCGAGGCGGCGGGCAGGCCGATGCCGCCCAAGCCATCGGCGCCATGCACGCCCCAGCCGGTGCGCGCATAAGTACGCTGCAGTGGTTGATCGGCGCCGATATGGACGGGAACGCGGCTGCGGCCCGCCGCATCGAGGATGCGCACTGCATTCTCGGCGCAAGGGGCCGCATGGCCGTTGCCAAAGACAATGCTGAGGCCAAGGACGTCAATCTCCGGTGCCGCCAGGGCCAGCCAGATGGCAATGGCGTCGTCCACGCCAGGATCGGTGTCGATGATGAGGGGAAGGGCCATGGTGATGTGCTAGCGACGCCAAACCGTTATTTTCTGAAACCCGTCATTTTCTGAAGCCCTGGGCCACGACGTAGATCTCAGCCGAATCCTTGCGGCTGGCATCCGGCTTCACATGCTTCACGCTGCTGAAATGTGTCTTCAACCGCGCCAGCAGTTCGTTGGTGGCGCCACCCTGCAGCACCTTGGCGATGAAGGTGCCGCCCGGCGAGAGCACTTCGACGGCGAAGGCCAAGGCCGTCTCGGCAAGGTCGATGATCTTGAGGTGATCGGTCTGGGCATGACCCGTGGAGGATGCCGCCATGTCGGAGAGTACGACATCGGCTTCACCCTCGAGCAGCGCCTTCAGTTTGTCGGGTGCCGACGGATCCATGAAATCGAGCTGGATGATGGTGGCGCCGGGAACGGGCTCCACCGCCTGCAGATCGATGCCGATCACCTTGCCGCGCCCGTCAGCGGAATGCACGCGGTCGACGGCCACTTGCGTCCAGCCGCCGGGGGCGGCACCGAGGTCGACGATACGCCCGCCGATCTTGAAGAAATGGAACTTCTCGTCGAGCTGCAGGATCTTGAACGCCGCGCGCGAGCGATAGCCGCGCTTTTTTGCCTCGGCGACGTAAGGGTCATTAAGTTGCCGGTCGAGCCAGCGCGCCGAGGAAAGCGAGCGCTTGGCCGCCGTCTTGACACGGGTCTTGACGCCGCGGCCGGTGAGGGCGCTTTCCTCGCGTGCCCCACCACGCTGGCCGCCGCGGCCACCTGTTCCCCGGTTGTTACGCATCGATCAACTCCTGAAATCAGAATTCGCTGGCGGGGACGAGATCCGCGCTGCGGCCGGCGGCACGCGGCGCGGGTTCTTCCGGCTCATCGAAATCACCATAGACAGTATCCGGCGCCGTGCCGGTCATGAGGCTCATGAGGATACCCTCGCGCACGCCGCGATCGGCGACGCGGAGCGTACCTACGGGCCACAGCTTGCAGATGGCCGACAGGATGGCGCAACCCGAAAGCACCAGATCGGCGCGCTCGACGCCGATGCAAGGGAGAGTGGCACGACCACGGCAGTCGCGGCGGGCGAGATCGCTGCTGATGCGCTCGACATCGCCGAAGCGCAAATAAGAGCCATCGACCAAGCTGCGCTCATAGCGCGCGAGGCCCAGCTGAATGCCGGCCAGCGTCGTTACCGTGCCGGACGTACCCAACATCTGCACGGCGCCCTCACTGATGAGGCGGCCGGCGCCGATCGCGCGCCGGAAGGGATCAAGCTCGCCCGCTACCTTGTCCACCATGCGGCGATAGAAGGCGGTCGGGTTCTCGCCGCCCACTGCTTCGGCGCCGAATTCCTCAGTGAGGCTCACGACGCCGAAGGGCATCGAATGCCAGGCGACCATCTGCGGTGGCCGGCCGGGCTTGAGGCGCAGCCAGCCGAGTTCGGTCGATCCGCCACCGATATCGAAGACGATCGCATGGGCCGTGTTGCGATCGAGCAGTGGGGTGCAGCCTTTGAAGGCGAGATCCGCTTCTTCACCGGAGGTGATGATGTCGAGCGCGATGCCGGCTTCATCGCGGGCGCGGTCGACGAAGCTCACGCAATTGTCGGCGCGGCGGCAGGCTTCGGTCGCAACGGCACGTGCCAAGCTCACCCCGCGGCGCTCCATCTTGGCGGCACAGATCTTAAGGGCCTCAATGGTGCGGTCCATGGCCTCCGGCGAAAGCCGGCCGCTTTGCGAGACGCCCTCGCCAAGGCGCACGATGCGCGAAAAGGCGTCGATCACCTGATAACCGCCCGTTCCCTGCCGGGCGATCAGCAGGCGGCAGTTATTGGTGCCGAGGTCCAAAGCGGCCATGATCTGACCGGGCTTAGCCGCACGCGTACGCCATAGCGCAGGTGCCGGCGACCCGGATAATGCACCGTTCACGCGTTAATGCTCCTTTGCCCCGAAGAGTCAACCCATTGAAATAGCGCGGAAAAACGTGACCGCAGCCCTTTCGGGCGACCCCTGCCGGGTATCGTCGTCACATATCCTACATGGATCGGTGGAGGAGATAAAGTTGCGGGGAATTCGGGCCGATTTGCCGCTTAGTGCCCTCTTGGAGCCATCCCTTTAGACAAGGCTTGAACTTGCCGTTTCAGCGCATTATGTTCCGCCCGCTTTCACGCCGGTCGTTCTGGCCGGCGCCCCTGCTGGGGGATCGTCTAACGGTAGGACAGCGGACTCTGACTCCGCCAGTCTAGGTTCGAATCCTAGTCCCCCAGCCAATCTTTGCGGCGCAATCTTGATGTATCGACCAGCCTTGGTGACCGCCGTCATTGGCGGTCGTTGGTTCGCTCACGCCAGCGAGTCTTCCGGCTCAAATTGGGTGTCAATTGGTCGCATGGGTGAAGAGCGCGATGGTGCCGGCGCCCATTCAGTCGGTGGGTTCGGCGCAGGCGTTTTTTCGAGCATGTGCCTCGGTCTGTGACGGCGGTGCAGGTTTCTGACAGCCTGTTGATCCAAATCAACGCATGGACGTGCATTTCATAAAAAGATGCTTCTCTGAGATATCTTTTGAGAGGCGTCATCATGAAGACCGGCTTGGCAATGCTTTCGATGGTAGCGGTGCTGACGATGGGTGCTGCGGCCAGCCGCGCCGATTGCCCGGTTCCGCCCAGTCTCAATCAGTGCAAGACCTGCCATGCGCTGGAGCCCGGCAAGCCCTCGCGCGCGACGGGCCCCAATCTCAATGGCGTGCCAGGCCAGGCAGCCATGCATGCCGGCGACTTCAAGGGCTATTCACCGGCGATGAAGGCTGCGCAGGCCAAGGGCGTGACCTGGACCGACGACAATCTCTTCAAATATCTCGGCGATCCCAAGGCCTTCCTCGCTGAAGCGAATGGTGAGCCGCTGAAGAACGCCATGATGTTCCAGATGAAGGATGAGGCGAAGCGCAAGGCCGCCATCGAGGGCCTGAAGACCATGGCGGCGTGCCAGTAACCAAGGGCAAAGCGGAACACCCGCATGAGCCACGCCAATCGCATATTCGCAGCACTGCGGGTGCAGCGCCTGACGGTTGGCCTGTTGCTGGTGCCGCTCCTGGTTCTTAACCTCATCGTTTCCGGCATCGCCAGCAGCCGCGAGGCTGAGGCGCGTGCGCTGGATGACGTCCTCACACAATCCCGCTGCCTGACTGAATCCGATATGGCGGCGCCGAGCAAGGCGCCGGCGCAGCCGGGCAAAGAGCGTCCTTGCCCCTCCTGCGCTACGGCCTGTGCCACCGGTTGCTGCGCTGGGCCTGACTTGTGGGGTGCGCGAATGACCGTGGAGCCCCGCGCATTCGCAGCCGGTCTCGATACGGCCCATTGTCCATCGGCACAGCAAGCCAATCCGCTCATCTTCCGGCCGGCCGCGCGTGCGCATGCGCCGCCGCGCGCCCGGCATTACCAGAGTATCGCGGCATGATCCGTTCCATCCTACGCACATTATCCATTCTATTCGTCCTGTTTGCGCCGGTCCTCAATGCGGCGCCCGCGGATGCCAAGGGCTTTGGCGCCTATCTCGTAGACGTCAAGCCGGAAGAGGTCTTCCCGAATGCCGATCGCTTTGGCGCACGGGAAGGAACCCCGCCCGCCATGCCGGCCTTCAAGGGCGACGAAGAACTTGGCTACGTTTTCGAGACCACGGATATCGGCTATTCCGGCAAACCGATCAAACTTCTCGTCGGCATGGACAAATCCGGCGTCATTGTCGGCGCCAAGGTCTTCGAGCATCACGAGCCGATCCTGCTGGTCGGCATCCCACCCGAAAAACTGACCGCTTTCGTCGCCTCTTTAATCGGCCGCAACGTTATAGCGAAGGTCGAAGGCGAGGCCAACGCGGTCGATGCCATCAGCGGTGCCACGGTCACGGCCATCGTCATCAATGACGGCATCAGCCGTGCGGCATTGCAGGTGGCAAAGGCCCACGGGCTTGCCGGCTTCGCGGCCAGCGCCGCTGCCGCTGCCGACACCCGCACCCGCTCCTTGGCCGAGATCCCCTTTGCCAAAGCCGATTGGCAGACCATGCTGGGCGACGGATCCGTGCGACGTCTTCATCTGCTCAACAGCGATGTCGACACGGCTTTCCAGAAGATCGGCGTCGGCAGCCCGGAGCCCTATGCACGCGCCGGCGTGCCGACCGAGCAATTTGTCGATCTCTATGTCGCCATGGTGTCGATCGAAGGGATCGGCCGCAATTTGCTGGGCGATGCCGAATACGACCGGTTGCGGCAATGGCTGAAGCCGGGCCAGCAGGCCGTGTTGATCGCTGCCAATGGCGACTACTCGTTCCGCGGCTCCGGCTTTGTGCGCGGCGGCATCTTCGACCGCTTCCAGCTTGAGCAGGATCAGACGTCGGTCCTTTTCAAGGATCACGATTATCGCCGCCTCGGCGATCTGCCGGCGGGCGTGCCGGCCTTCAAGGAAGTCGGCCTTTTCCGCATTCCCGAGGGCGTCGTCTTCGACCCGACGACGGATTGGCAGATCAAGCTGCTGGCCCAGCGCCCGACCGGCCCGACCCAGAAGGCCTTCACCAGTTTTCCGTTGAGCTACCATCTGCCCGATCGGTTCATCAGTGTTTCCGCGCCGCCAGCGCCAGCGCCAGCGGCGGCAACGCCTGCCGCCGAAGAGCCGGAAGCGGCATCGGCCAATGCGCTGTGGAAGCAGATTTGGCGCAGCCGCGTGGTCGACATCGTCATCCTGTCCTTGTCGCTGACGCTGCTCACACTCATTTTCTTCTTCCAGGATGTGCTGGTGAAGAAGGCGAAATTCTTCACCGCGCTCCGCATCGGCTATCTCATCTTCTCCGTGGTCTGGATCGGTGGCTGGGCGCAGGCGCAGCTCTCTGTCGTCAACGTGCTCACCTTCACCAGCGCCTTCCTCGGCGGGCAGTTCCGCTGGGAACAGTTCCTGCTCGAACCGCTCATTTTCATCCTGTGGTGTGCCACGGCGGTGTCGCTGCTCTTTTGGGGGCGCGGGCCGTTCTGCGGCTGGCTTTGCCCCTTCGGTTCCCTGCAGGAGCTTCTCAATCAACTGGCTCGGCGCCTCGGCATCCGGCAGATCACCGTTCCCTTCCATTGGCATGAACGCCTGTGGCCGATCAAATACATCATCTTCTTAGCTTTGTTCGGGCTGAGCCTCAACGAGTTCGCCCTGGCCGAGCAGTTTGCCGAAGTCGAGCCGTTCAAGACCGCCGTGCTGCTGCGCTTCATGCGCGAATGGCCGTTCGTCATCTGGGCGATGGGATTGCTCGTCGCCGGGCTCTTCATCGAGCGCTTCTTCTGCCGCTATCTGTGCCCGCTCGGCGCTGCACTCGCCATTCCGGGACGGATGCGCCTCTTTGAATGGCTGAAGCGGCGCAAGCAATGCGGCCTCGAATGCCAGCTCTGTGCCAAGAGATGCCCGGTCCAGGCCATTCATCCGCTGGGCCAGATCAATCCCAATGAATGCGTCTACTGCATGCAATGCCAGGTCATCTACTGGGACGATTCGACCTGTCCGCCCCTGCTGTTGAAGAAGACCGGCCGCGGCAAGAAACCAGCGCCGCGCCCGGTATCAACACCGGCGCCAATATCGGCACCCGCCGCGGCGCCAGCGCCAGTGATGCCAAAAGTTACCGAGACGACACCTGTTTGAAAGAGGAGGAGTAACTATGACCAACAAATCGGAAGAAGCCAGCGGTCACGCCAGCGTCAGTCGGCGTGACCTGCTGGGTGGCGGCGTTGCCTTGTCGTCCCTGGCTGTGGCCGGTGTCGGCGGTGCCGCCATGGGCGGTGCCGCGGGCGTCCTGATGGCGCCAAAGACGGCCGCGGCCGCGGAAACGGGCGAAGTCAGTGTCCCGCCCGGCAAGCTCGACGAATATGTCGGCTTCTGGAGCAGCGGGCAGACGGGTGAGGTCCGCGTTCTCGGCCTGCCGTCGATGCGTGAGCTCTTGCGCATTCCGGTCTTCAACCGCTGCAGTGCAACGGGCTGGGGCCAGACGAATGAGAGCCTGAAGATTCTCACCGACGGCCTGCTGCCCAAGACCAAGGAATGGCTCGCCAAGCGGGGTCTGAAGACCTACGAGAATGGCGATTGCCATCATCCGCGCCCGTCCGTGACGAACGGCTCCTATGACGGCCGCTATGTCTTCATCAATGACAAGGCCAATACGCGCCTTGCCCGCATCCGTCTCGATGTGATGAAGGTCGACAAGATCATCGAAATCCCGAACGCGCATTCGATCCACGGCCTGCGCGTCCAGCGCTTCCCGAAGACCGGCTACGTCTATTGCAACGGCGAAAATCGCGTGCCGCTCATCAATGACGGTCGCGAACTCGACGACGTCAAGGCGTGGCGGTCGGTCTTCACCGCGGTCGACGGCGATACGATGACGGTCGCCTGGCAGGTCATCGTCAGCGGCAACCTCGACAACAACGATGCCGACTACAAGGGCAAGTACGCAGCGTCGACCTGCTACAACTCGGAAGAAGGCGTCACGGTCGAAGATATGACCGCGTCCGAAACCGATCATGCCGTCTTCTTCGATATCAAAGCGATCGAGGCAGGTGTCGCCGCCGGCAAGGCGCAGATGATCAATGGCGTGCCGGTGCTTGACGGCACCAAGCAGGCGAAGTCGCCCTATACGCTTTATGTTCCGATCGCCAATTCGCCCCATGGCTGTAACGCCACCCCGGACGGAAAGTATGTGGTGATCAACGGCAAGCTCTCGCCGACCACGACCGTGATCGAGTGGGACAAGCTGGACGATATCTTCGCCGGCAAGGCGGAGCCGACCTCGGCCATCGTCGCCAATGTCGAACTGGGCCTTGGGCCACTACATACCTCGTTCGATGGCCGCGGCAATGCCTACACGTCGCTGTTCTTGGACTCCCAGGTGGTCAAGTGGAACATCGACGAAGCCATCCGGCAGTTCAAGGGCGAGCAGGTCAATCCGATCAAGCAGAAGCTCGACGTGAACTACCAGGTCGGCCATGTCAACGCGTCGATGAGCGAGACCAAGGATGCCGACGGCAAATGGCTGGTGGCGCTCTGCAAGTTCTCCAAGGATCGGTTCATCAATATCGGGCCGTTGAAGCCGGAGAACGATCAGCTCATCGACATCTCGGGCGATGAAATGAAGCTGGTCCATGACGGCGCCAACTTCGCGGAGCCGCATGACGGCACGATCATGAAAGCGAACATGATCAACCCGCTGGAAATCTGGAAGCGCGACGACCCGATGTGGGAAGACGCACGACAGATGGCCAAGAAGGACGGCATCAAGCTGGAAGAGGATAACAAGATTATCCGCGACGGTAACAAGGTCCGAGTCTATATGACGTCGGCGGCACCCGCCTTCGGCGTTACCAGCTTCAAGGTGAAGCTGGGCGATGAGGTCACCGTCATCCAGACCAATATCGACGATGTCGTGGATCTGACCCACGGCTTCACCATGGTCGATTACGGTGTGGCGATGGAGATCGGGCCACAAGCCACCTCGTCGGTGACCTTCGTTGCCGATAAGCCCGGCGTCTTCTACTACTACTGCCAGTGGTTCTGTCACGCGCTCCATATGGAGATGTCGGGCCAGATGCTGGTCGAAGCGTAAAGAACCATGCGCCGGCCGGGAGCCATCCTCCTATGTGCCATGCTGGCACTTGCGGGCATGCCGGTCGGCGCCTGGGGAAAGACCATCCTCGTCGAAGCTGGCGGCAACGGCCTCATCGGGGCCGTTGCCGCGGCATCGCCGGGCGATCTGCTGGAATTGCGGCCGGGGCGGCACCTGGGCCCCATCCTCATTGACAAGAAACTTACCCTGGTCGGTGAGGCGGGGGCCGAAATCGTCGGCAATGGCGAGGGCAGTGTCATTCGGATTGAGGCCGGCAGTGTCACGATCCGCGGACTCGCCATCACCGGTTCCGGCACCAACAGCACGAATATAGACGGCGGCATTTATGTCGCCGATCACGCCGACGATCCGGTGATCGAAGACAACCGTGTCGATGGCAATCAGTTCGGCATCAGCCTGCACGGGCCGCAACGCGCGGTCGTGCGCAACAATATCATCACCAATCGCAACGATTTGTGGCTCAACAATCGCGGCAACGGCATTCATATGTGGAACAATGTCGGTTCCCGCATTGAAAATAATGTCGTCACCGGCGGTCGCGACGGCATTTTTGTTCAGCTGGGCAGCGACAACATCATCACCGGCAACAAATTCAGCCATCTGCGTTTTGCCGTGCACTACATGTATTCCAAGCGCGGATCCATTGCCGACAATGTTTCAGTCGGCAATCACATCGGCTACGCGCTGATGTATTCCGACAAATTGCAGATCCACGGCAATATCAGCATGAAGGACCGCGATTATGGCTTGATGCTGAATTCCGCGCGCAAGAGCGACATTCGCGACAATGTCGTTTATGGCGCGGCGGACAAATGCCTGTTCTTCTACCTCGCCGCTCAAAATAAACTGATCGGCAATCGGTTTGAGGGTTGCGCCATCGGTGTCCATGTCACCGGGTCGGACGCCAATCTGATCGGCGGAAATGCCTTCATCTCCAACCGGGTGCAGATGCATTACGCCGGGACGAAAGTCCACGAATGGTCCGTCGACGGACGTGGCAATTATTGGAGCGACAATCCGGCTTTCGACCTCAATGGCGACGGCATGGCCGATACGGCTTATCGGCCGAATGATATCGTCGATTGGGTCGTCTGGCGCTATCCCCTGGCCAAGCTGCTGATGTCGAGTCCGGCCATGGAAATCCTGCGCACCGGGCAAAGCCAGTTCCCGGCCCTTTATCCCGGTGGTGTTGTCGATTCCTTCCCGCTGATGACGGCGCCGCCATCGCCGCGCGTGCTGCCCGAGATACCGGCGGACGTGAAATGGGAAGAAGGCAAAGCGGATCCCTCATCATGAATATTATGACGAAGACGATGCCGGTTCTTGCCACCCAGGACGATGCCGAAACAGCCATCCTGGCAAGCGGCCTGGCGAAGCAATATGGCGAACATCGCGCCGTTGATGGCCTCAATTTGGCGATCGCCGCCGGTCGCACGGTGGCATTGATCGGCCATAACGGTGCCGGCAAGACGACCTTGATGAAGCTCATTCTCGGCCTCATCCGGCCGAGCAGCGGTGAACTGGCGGTATTGGGTGCGCAGCCGTCGATAGCCGGCCTCGATTATCGCCGCCAGATCGGCTTCTTGCCGGAAAACGTCGCCTTCCATGATGAATTGACCGGCGCGCAGATGCTGCGCTTCTACGCCAATCTCAAAGGCGCCGACCTCGCGCAATGCACCGCCCTTCTTGAACGTGTGGGGCTGAGCTTTGCGGCGAACCGGCGTGTCAAAACCTATTCGAAAGGCATGCGCCAGCGTCTTGGATTGGCACAGGCACTGCTCGGCACGCCGCGCCTGCTGCTGCTCGACGAACCGACGACGGGGCTGGATCCCAATTCGCGGCGCGAATTCTTCTCGATCATCCGGGAATTGTCGCGCGGTGGCGCCACGGTGATCATCTCGTCACATATCCTGACGGAACTTGAGGCCCAAACCGATCTGGTTGCCATTATGAAGGGTGGGCATCTGGTGGGATTGGGACCGCTCGATACGCTGCGGCAGCGCGCCGATCTGCCGGTTCGCTTCCAGGTGACCTGTCCGGGTGCTGCCAATCGTATTCGCAGCGCATTTTCCGATCTTGCACCCGTTACGACCGGGACGGACAACGTGACGCTTTCCTGCCCGGTCGCGCAGAAGATGTCCGTCCTCGCAAGACTCGTAGCGCTCGGAACTGATGTGACGGATATCGATATCAAGCATCCGGGACTTGACGAAATCTACCACCACTTCAGCCCCCGGCCGGCCGACTCATCGGAAGGTGCTGCATGAAAGCCATTTGCATCATTGCCGGAAAAGAAATCACGGACGGTTTGCGCAACCGCTGGGTTCTCGGTGCCACACTATTGCTGGCAGGGCTGGGCTTCGCCCTGGCTTTCCTTGGCAGTGCGCCGAGCGGACAGCTTGGGGTAAAGCCTCTGGCCGTCGTTGTCGTCAGCCTCTCCAGCCTCACCATTTTCCTGATGCCGCTCATCGCGCTGCTGATCTCCTATGACGCGATCGTGGGCGAGGTCGAACGCGGCTGCATGCTGCTGCTGCTGACCTACCCGATCACCAAGGCGCAGATCCTGGTCGGCAAGTTTTTGGGCCATACCGGCATTCTGGCGATTGCGACGATCGTCGGATATGGCGCGGCTGGGATTGCCGCAGCCATTGGAGGCGATGCCGATGCCCAGTCCTGGCAGGCCTTCGCCAATCTCATCGTCAGCTCGATTCTGCTTGGCTGCTCTTTCCTGGCGCTTGCCTATTGGGTCAGCGCCTCGGTCCGCGAGCGCAGCACGGCAGCCGGCATCGCCATCGGCATCTGGTTCGCCTTGGTCGTGATCTACGACCTGATGCTGATGGGGCTGTTGATCGGGACCAAGGGATGGATCGATGAAACGATCTTTCCCTATCTGCTGTTGGCAAACCCGGCGGATATCTATCGCCTGCTCAATCTGACTGCTTTCGACAATATCCGGAGCTTCTCCGGCATGGCGGGCTTGAGCGAGCAGGCCCAGTTCGCGCCGATCACCCTCGCTGTCGCGCTGTTGGCCTGGATCATCGTGCCGCTGCTATTGGCGGGGCGGCGCTTTATCAGGAGTGAATCATGAAACGGATGCTGCTGGCGGGTGCCGCCGCATTGATGCTGACCCTCGCGGCCTGCTCGCCGGAGAAGGACGCCACCCTTCCGATTCCCCTTGAGCCGGATTCCGCATCCATTGCCTATTTCTGTCATATGGCGCTGACCGAGCATGATGGGCCGAAGGGACAGTTGTTCCTGCGCGGGCAGAAGGCGCCGGTCTGGTTCGCATCGCCGGGCGAGGTCTTCATGTTTCTCTCGACCGAACTGGCCCAGCCGCGCGATCTCCTCGCCGTCTATGTCAACGATATGGGGCAGGGCAGCTGGGAAAAGCCGGCGGCGGGCGCCTGGATTGCGGCCGACAAGGCCTATTACGTCGTCGGCAGCAGCAAGACCGGCGCCATGGGCGATAAAGAGGCTGTGCCGTTTGCCGACAAAGAGGCAGCGGGGAAATTTGCCACGGCATTCGGTGGCGAGGTCTTGAGTTTCGAAGACGCGAAACAGGCCATGAGCGCCGAAGCCGCTGGCAGTTGAGGAGCGGAAGATGATGAACGCAGAATCGGGCCGGTCGTTCAGCCGGCGTCGTGTCTTGTCGATCCTGGCTGCGGGAGCGGCATTGCCGCTCTGCGCCGGGCGGGCCTGGGCCATGTCGGCGCCGTATCGCTGGCAGGGGATTGCGCTGGGTGCCCAGGCGGATTTGACGCTCTATGCCGATGACCGCGCGACAGCGATGGAGGCCATTGCGGCGTCGCTCGATGAAATCGAGCGATTGGAGCGGATTTTCAGCCTGCACCGTGCGGATTCCGCCCTCATGCGGTTGAACCAGGCGGGAAAGCTTGAGACGCCGCCAGTCGAACTCATCGAGCTTCTCTCTCTGGCCCTATCGCTCAGTGCGCGGAGCGGCGGGCGCTTCGACCCGACCGTTCAACCGCTTTGGCGTCTCTATGCCGATCATTTTGCGGCACCCGGCGCGGCCCCGGAAGGGCCGGCGCTGGCGCACATCCGCGCTGCACGCGCCCTCGTCGACTGGCAAGGCGTGATGCTGTCGCCAGCAAGGATCGCCTTTGCCAAGCCCGGCATGCAACTGACACTCAACAGCCTCGCTCAAGGATATATCAGCGACCGCGTTGCCGAATTGCTGCAGGCGCGCGGCTTCACGCATTGCCTGGTCAATCTCGGCGAATTGCGAGCGCTTGGGCCAAGGGCCGATGGAACACCGTGGCAGATCGCCCTCACCGCGCCGGGCAATCACGACCAGCAGCGCGCCACGGAACCCGTCAGTATGGGCGCGATGGCGACGTCTGCCGGCGCCGGCCTGCGTTTCGACCAGGATGGCACCTTCAATCACATCATCGATGCAACAAGCCTGCGCTGTGCCAATCCGTCGGTCAGTGTCACGGTGCAGGCCGAAACGGCTTCCGTCGCCGATGGCCTGTCGACCATCGGTACCATGATGCTGGATGACCGGCCCGCCTTCGCCGCCCTTCTGCAACATTTCAAGGGACGTGCATTGATCCTCACCGACCATGACGCCGGCGTCGAGCGTATCGGCTGATGGGCTTTAGCCGGCGCTATCTTCCGCGACGATGATCTTCACATCGGCGCGTTCGAGCGCCATGCGCAAGGAATCAGGTGGTGGCGCATCGGTGATAAGGGTGTCGACCTCCTCGAGCGTCCCGACGCGGGCCATGGAGAGGCGGCCGAATTTCGAGGAATCGCACAAGGCCACGGTCTGGGCCGCACGCTCGATATAGACGCGCTTGATCTCCGTATCCTCCAGCGAATAATCGAAGAGGCCCTGATCGGTCAGGCCCGAAAAGCCGATGAAGGCGAGATCGAACCAGTAATGCCGCAATTGTGCGATGGCGATTGAGCCGTAGACGGAAAGCTCCTTCGACCTCAGCTGCCCGCCGGGCAGATAGACCGGTGCCGGCCCTTCCGACAGAAGCGTCGCGGCTCGGACGCTGTTGGTGAAAATCTTGATGTCGTCCCGCGCTGTGAGCTGTCGGGCGAGCTCCAGTGCCGTCGTGCCGACATCGATGCCGATCGTGGCGCCGGGGCGGATCAATGCGGCGGCGGCAACGCCGATGCGCGTCTTGGCATCTGCATTACGCCGGCGTCTCGCCTCGAAACTCGGCTCATCGCTGTCGAAGGTCTCGGTCGAGCCCAGCTTGCCGGCCAGCGCCCCGCCATGGGTACGCACCAGCAGCCCTTGCGCCTCGAGCCGGGTGAGGTCGCGGCGCACCGTGATCTCCGAGACGCCAAGTTCGGCGGCGATCTCGCTCACCGCTGCAAACCCCCGGCGCTCGATGAAGTCGCGCAATTGGCCATCGCGCACGGTGACGGGCGTTCGGGCGGTGGGTACCTGCTTGGCAACGTGATCGTTCATCAGGCTTCTGCGACTAGAATGATCATTTTCGATCATACTAGCCGGCTTCTCACAAAAATCCAGACAGAAAGACTTGCCAGCTCCCGATTACGACGCTATGAATGATCGAAATCGATCTTAAATGATCGAAAACGAAAGGCATGACAGGGATGCTGAACGATCTCGCGGGCAAGCGCGCCATCGTCACGGGTGGCGCGACGGGCATTGGTTTTTCGATCGCGCGCCACTTCCATGAAGCCGGCCTGCGCGTGGCCATCGCCGATCTCGATGAAGCCGGCGCCGTCGCTGCCGCGAAGAAACTCGGTGACCAGCATATCGGCCTCAAGATCGACGTCCGCAACCGTGCCAGCGTCGATGCGGCCTTCACCTCTGTCATCGACCGCCTCGGCGGTTACGACGTGCTGGCCGCCAATGCCGGCGTCTCATCGATGAAACTCGTTGTCGATCTCACCGATGAGGATTGGGACTTCAACTTCGACGTCAACGCCCGCGGCATCTTCCTCACCAATCAATCGGCGGCGCGCTATTTCCTGAAAGAGAAACGCCAAGGCGTCATCGTCAACACGGCGTCCCTCGCCGGAAAATGGGGCGCCCCATGGCTCGCCCATTATTCGGCCAGCAAATTCGCCGTCGTCGGCTTCACCCAGGCCTTGGCGCGCGAGATGGCGCCGCACGGCATCCGCGTCAATAGCGTCTGCCCGGGCTTCGTCAAGACCGGCATGCAATCGCGCGAGGTGGAGTGGGAAGCTAAGCTGCGCGCGATGTCGCCCCAGGCCGTGATCGACGATTACGTCAATCAGACGCCCATGGGCCGCCTCGAAGAACCCGATGACGTCGCCAAGACCGTGCTCTTCCTGGCGAGCGATCTCGCCGGGTTTGTCACCGGCGAGGCGCTCAACGTCACCGGCGGCGTCAGGATGGATTGAGGGTTGAGAAGATGCGACCGGGTTGGCGAAATATCATCCCCCATATCGTTCTCTCGGTCTTCTCGCTGGCGATTCTGCTGCCGCTGATCTGGGTCGTGCGCGTCAGCCTCACCGACAAGCTCACCGCCTATAAGATCCCGCCGGAGATCGGCCATGTCGGGATCGAGAACTACATCGAGATCTTCTCGACCTATCCTTTTGAGCGCTGGTTCTTCAACAGCCTCATTGTGGCCCTCGTCTCGACCGCCATCGCCTTGCCGCTCGCGACCGCCATGGCCTATGCCTTCGCGCGCTTCAACACGGGCGGTGCTTTCCTGCGCCTCGGCGTGCTGGCGAGCCAGATGTTGCCGCCCATCATCCTCGTGCTGCCGCTCTTCACGCTCTTTTTCAGCACCGGCCTGATGCAGACGCGCATGGGCCTCATCCTCGCCCATCTCACCATCAGCCTGCCGTTCCTCGCCTGGATGCTGGTTTCCTTCTTTGAGGGTGATTCGGCGAGCCTTGAGGAAGCTGCCCGCATCGACGGTGCCACGCGCTGGCAGGCCTTCATCAAGATCGCTGTGCCGGTGGCGGCGCCCGGCATTCTCGCTGCCGGTCTGCTTGGCTTCATCCTCAGCTGGAACGAATTTCTCTTCGCTTTGGTCTTAAGCGGTGCCGACAGCCAGACGCTCCCCATCGGCCTTGCCAGCATGGAAACCCATGCCGGGGTCGAGATCGCCCCGCTCGCGGCGGCGACCGTCGTCTCGCTGCTGCCAGTCTTCGCTCTGCTGCCGTTTTTGCGCAAATACCTGATCAAAGGCTTGTCATTGGGCGCCCTGAAATGACCGGTCCGCGCGCGCGCGTCTAAGGGCTAATAAAGGGAGGTTGGATCATGCTCAAGAAACTGCTTCTGGGCTCTGTCATGGCTCTCGGATTTGCCGGCTCGGCGTCGGCCGAAACCGTGAGTATCCTGATGGAAGGCGTGCCCGATACGGAATATGTGAAGGCGCTGGTGCCGGAATTCACCAAGGAAACCGGCATCGAGGTCAATCTTGAAGTCGTCAACTATGCCGAAATGCACACCAAATTGGTGCCGCAGCTGGTGGCGCCCAAGGGCAGCTATTCGGCGATCGTGGTCGATTTCTATTGGGTCGGCGAATTCGCCAAGGCCGGCTGGATGCAGCCGCTCGACGACCGGATCAAGGCCGATAATTTCGACACCTCGGCCTATATCCCGGCCTTGATGGATCTCGTCGGCAAGGTCGACGGCACCACCTATATGCTGCCGTTCTACAACTACGCGATGGGCCTCACCTATCGCACCGATCTCTTGGCCGACGCCAAGAACCAGGCCGATTTCAAGGCCAAGTACAATATGGACCTGCGCGTTCCGCAAACCTGGGACGAGTACCTGAAGCAGGTTGAATTCTTCACCAAGGATGGCTTCTACGGCGTCGTCAACCAGGGCCTGCGCCCCGACCCCATCGCCATGGAATGGTCGAACTATCTCTTCGCAAATGGCGGCGAATATCACGACGCCAATTGGAAGCCGACCCTCAACACCGAAGCCGGCGTGAAGGCGATCGAGCAATATACCACCAACATCAACAAATACGGCCCCGTAGGTTCGGCGAGCTTCGGCTTCGACGAAGCCTTCAACGTGATGGCGCAGGGCAAGGCCTATAGCTATATCACCTATAATTTCTTCCGCACTTCCTATGACGATCCCAGCAAATCGGCTGTGGTCGGCAAGGTCGAGATCATGCCTGTCCCCGGTGCGACGCCGGATAAGGGCGGCAGCCTCAACGGCGCCTGGGGCTGGGCCATTCCGAAGTCGAGCCCCAATCCGGACGCTGCCTGGACTTTCCTGAAATGGGTTGAGTCGAAGGAGATCGCCAAGAAGCGGGCGCTGGCCGGCGGTTCGCCGACCCGCACCGACGTCTTCGACGATCCGGATGTGCTGGCGAAGTATCCCTACTATCCGGCGCTCAAGAAACTGCTGCTCACCAGCCACAATTTCGCGGTCTTCACCTATACCCCGCAGCTTGTGGAAGTGCTCGGCCGTGAGCTGAGCCTCGCCGTTGCCGGCGAGAAGAGCCCGCAGGATGCACTGGCCGCGATCGAGGTCGAGTTCACCGAACTCGCCAAAAAAGACGGCAAGTTGCAGTAACGAAAAGCCAGGACGGGGAAGTTTGCAAGATGATGGTCAGGATGGGACAGGCAAGCAATGCAGCCGATCGGCGCGACCGCCGTTTCGGCTACGCGCTGGCGGCACCCAGCCTGACCGTGCTTTTTCTGATCATCCTCTTCCCCGTTCTCTCGGCGCTTTTTACATCGCTCCACGAATACACGCTGATCGCGCCGAATTTCGACACCTTCACCGGTCTTGCCAATTTCAAGGCAGCGCTGGGCGATGCCGAATTCCGCCATTCGGCCTGGCTGACCTTGCGCTTCGTCATCGGCGTCGTGCTGCTCGAATTCGTCATCGGCTTCGGCGTCGCCTTGATGCTCAACAAGGTCGAGCGCTTCAAGCCGGTCTATTACGCCATTCTGCTCTGCCCGTTGCTGATGAACCCGGTCATCGTCGGCCTCATCTGGCGCATGTTCCTGCATCCCAATCTTGGCATCGTGAACTATCTGCTCGGCACAATCGGCATTTCTCCGGTCAACTGGCTGGGCGATACCAAGATCGCCATCTGGACCGTCATCCTGGTCGATATCTGGCATCAGGTCTCCTTCATGATCGTGCTGCTGCTCGCCGGGCTTTCGTCGCTGCCGAAGGAGCCCTATGAAGCGGCGCGCGTCGACGGCGCCAATGCCTTCCAGTGTTTCGTTCACATCACCCTGCCGATGATGCGCACCGTCATCATCGTGACGCTGCTGATCCGCTTCATCTTCGCGGTGAAGACCTATGACCTCATCTACATCATGACCCGTGGCGGCCCAGGCGTTGCCACCGATCTGGTCAGCTATTTCATCTACCGCACCGCTTTCGTCAGCCTGAATATCGGCGAGGCCTCGGCCATGTCGATCCTGTTGCTGACCGCCATCCTGGCACTGACCGCCTATCTTTATCGCTACATGCGTTCGTTGAACTGAGGAATTCCATGGCCGGCATTGAGTTGAAGAATATCAGCAAGGTCTATGGCGGTTCCGTCGTCGCCGTCGACGACATCAGCCTGGAGATCAAGGACGGCGAGTTCATGATTTTCCTCGGCCCCTCCGGCTGCGGCAAGTCCACCACCTTGCGCATGATCGGCGGCCTGGAATCGATCTCGAAGGGCGATCTGCTCATCGGCGGCAAGCGCATGAACGATGTCGACCCGGCGGACCGCGATATCGCCATCGTCTTCCAGAACTACGCCCTCTATCCGCATATGACGGTTGCCGGCAATCTCGGCTTCGGGTTGAAGCTGCGCGGTGTGGATAGGGGTGAGATCGAGCGCCGCATCAAGGCGATCTCGAGCATGATGGGGATCGAGGCCTTGCTTGAGCGCAAGCCCGCACAGCTTTCCGGCGGTCAGCGCCAGCGCGTGGCCCTGGGTCGCGCCCTGGTGCGCGAGCCGCAGGCCTTCCTTCTCGACGAACCCTTGTCGAATCTCGATGCCAAGCTCCGTGCCGCGATGCGGACCGAGCTCATCAAGCTGCACCACAAGGTCGGGACGACGATCATCCACGTGACCCATGACCAGATCGAAGCCATGACCATGGGCCAGCGCATCTGCATCATGAAGGACGGCCACATCATCCAGGTGGGGGCGCCGCTCGACGTCTATCGCAACCCGGCCA
Organism: Pseudomonadota bacterium; assembly: GCA_016183985.1. Classification (GTDB taxonomy): domain Bacteria; phylum Pseudomonadota; class Alphaproteobacteria; order Dongiales; family Dongiaceae; genus Dongia. Next base: position 326,006 of record JACPDN010000004.1, read on the forward strand.
ATACCTTCGTCGCCGGTTTCCTCGCCAGCCCGCCGATGAATCTGGTCACGGGTCGCCTGGAAGGCAACGGCGGCGGCGATCTTCATGCGCTTGCGGGCGCCGCGCGCCTGCCGATCCCGGAGGCGTTCCGCGCCGGTTATGCGGGCCATTCGGGAGCCGCTGTCACCGTCGGCCTGCGACCGGAGGATTTCCATTTGGCGCCGCTCGCCGGCAGGTCCGTGCCTGTGGCCGTGCGCACTGTCGCTGTCGAATTGCTGGGGCCGGAGGTCATCCTGGTCGCAGAGCTGGGTGGCGCCGGCGGTCCGGAAATCCAGGCGCGCATGCCGCGCGATTTCCTGGCCCGGCCCGGCGCCGAACTCACCCTCCATTACGATTTGACCCAGATCCATCTTTTCGACGGGCAGAGCGGCACTGCGCTCGCACGCCCGCAAATCGCCTGACGCATTTCTAAGAAAGCAGAGAGTCCGACATGATCAAGACAACCTTCGGCAGCCACAAACCCATCATCGCCATGATCCATTTCGGGCCGCTTCCCGGCTCGCCGCTCTATGACAAGGATGGCGGCATGCAGAAGCTCATCGATCTCGCCGCGGCCGATATCGCGGCGCTGCAGGATGGTGGCGTCGATGCGGTGATGTTCGGCAATGAAGGCGACCGGCCCTATCTGTTGAAGGCCTCGCCGCAATCGCTCGCCGCCATGTCGTTCGCGGTGGGTGAGTTGAAGCGGATGATCAGGATCCCCTTCGGCGTCAACTACCTCTGGGATCCGGTGGCGAGTGTCGCGCTGGGTGTCGCCAGCGGCGCCCGCTTCGTGCGCGAAATCTTCACCGGCGTCTATGATTCCGATATGGGCCTCTGGGCGCCGGATGCGGCGAGCGCCGTGCGCCTGCGCACCGATTGCAACCGATCGGATCTCAAGCTGATGTACAACATCAACGCCGAATTCGCCTCGCCGATCGGTGACCGCTCCATCGCCGCGCGCGCCAAGAGCGCTGTCTTCTCCTCGCTCGCCGATATCGTGCTGGTTTCCGGCCCGATGACGGGCGAGGCGGTCGAGACCGGCAATCTCAAGGTCGTGAAGAACGTCCTTCCCGATACGCCGGTTTTCGCCAATACCGGCGTCAATATCGACAATGTCGGCGACATTCTGGGCATTGCCGACGGCGCCGTGATCGGCACGCATTTCAAGGTCGATGGTGACACCTGGAAGGCGGTCGACAAGGCCCGCGTCGGCCGCTTCATGGACAAGGTCCGCAAGATCCGCTGATATCCGAACATGGCTTATCTCCTCGGCCTCGACATCGGCACCACGTCGACCATCGGTATCCTCATCGATACCGATGGCGCCGCCTTGGGTGTCGAAAGCCGGCCCGTTACCCTCCATTCCGATCACGCCAATTGGTCGGAGGAGGAGCCGGGGCAGTGGTGGGCGAATGTCGGTGCCATCTGCCGGACCTTGCTGAAGAAGACCGGCATCACCGCCAAGGATATCGCGGCGGTCGGTGTCACCGGCATGCTGCCGACCGTGATCCTGCTCGACAAGAACGGCCAGCCGCTCCGTCGCAGCATCCAGCAGAATGACGCGCGGGCGACCAGGCAGCTCGACATCTTTCGCCAGGGCATGGAGGAGGCGCGTTTCCTCAAACGCTCCGGCACCGGCTACAGCCAGCAATTGGTCGGGCCCAAGCTGATGTGGCTCCGAGAAAATGAGCCGCAGAATTTTGCCGCCGCCAAGCATGTGGTCGGCGCCTCCGATTACATCACCAGCTGCCTCACCGGCACCATTCAAGTCGAGCATAATTGGGCGCTCGAATCCGGCTTCGTCGATCTTGCGAGCGGCAACTACCACCCGGAATTGATCGCCCTTGCGGGCATCGACCCCAATCTCCTGGCGCCGATCCGCAAGAGTCACGAAATCGTCGGCGCGGTGACGGCGGAAGCCGCCGCCGCGACGGGCCTCGCAATCGGCACGCCCGTCATTGCCGGCTGCGCCGATCATGTGGCCTCCGCCTTCGTCTGCGGTGCCGCCCGCAACGGCGATCTGGTGCTGAAATTCGGCGGTGCCGGCGACATCCTCTTGTCTTCCGACAAGCCGGTCGCCGATCGTCGCCTCTTCCTCGACTACCATATCGTGCCGGGTCTCTTCTTCCCCAATGGCTGCATGGCCTCGAGCGGCAGCTTTCTCAACTGGATCGTCGCCAATTGGGGTGGCGGTGCCAAGGAAAAGGCACAGGCCGCCGGCATCTCGACCCATCAATGGCTGGATCGGCAGACGCTGGATGTCTCACCCGAGAGCGGCGTGTTGTTCCTGCCCTATTTCCTCGGCGAGAAGACACCGCTCAACGATCCGCATGCGCGGGGCACCTTGGTCGGCCTCGGGCTCAATCACGACATTCGCCATGTCTGGCGCGCGGCCCTTGAGGGCGTCGTCTTCGGTTTCCGTCATCATGTCGAGACGTTCCGCGAATGCGGTCTTGCCGTCACGCGTGTCTTTGCCGCCGATGGCGGCGCTGCCAGCGATCTGTGGCTGCAGATTTCGGCAGATGCCTTGGGGTTGCCGGTGACACGCATCGACCGGCATCCCGGCTCATCGCTGGGGGCGGCCTTCGTTGCCGGTTTCGGCATCGGAGCGTTCAAGGATTGGAACGATATCGCCCGCTATGTGGCGCCAGGCCGTGTCTTCGAGCCAAGGCCTGAGGCGCATCAGGCCTTGAACCGCAAATACAAACTCTGGCGCGAACTCTACGGCCGGCTGCAAAGTTTCTATCCGGCTCTCTAAAGAAAAGGGGCCGCATCCAACCGAAGCGGCCCCTTCATTTCGACCCCTTATGGGACGATGACATAGTCCGGATTGGCGATCGCAAAGACGGCGTCGCGGTCGGCCATCGGCGGATAGATCCATTTGGTGTTGATCTCGCGCTTGATCGCCTTGCCTTCATCGCGGGTGAACTTCACCTGCCGGTCCCAGCCTTCGCTGAAGATCGCGCCCCAGGGGCCGAGATCGAGGCAGGTCACGTATTTCGGTTGGGCATAGGGATGAAGCGCCAGCCCGACCAACTCCGCCGCCGCATTGTGCCCCGCGACACGGCCGAGGCTCAGGGCATGCTGGCAGGACATCGCCGCGTTGTTGCCCAGCGTATCGGTCGCGGCGAGTGCCACGTCGCCGGTGACGAAGATATCCTTGGCCGCTTTGGCATGAAGGAAAGCGTCGGCTTCGACCCGGCCGAAGCGGTCATGGGTGCCGGGGATCTGTGCCGCCAGGGCATTGGCGCGGGCACCGGCGGTCCAGATGACGGTGTTGGTCGGGATCACCTCGCCATTGCCGAGTGTCACGCTATCGGCCGTGATCGCGGCGACCCCGGTGCCGGTGATGATCTCGACGCCCTGCTCAGCAAGCGCTTCTTCGATGAAGGGGCGCGGACCCGGGCCAAGGTCGGGGCCGATCTCCGGCGCCTGCTCGACGACGATGACGCGGAGCTCGGCTTGCGTGCCGAAAATCTCGCGCAGGCGCTGCGGCATCTCGGCGACTGTTTCGATGCCGGTGAAACCGCCGCCGGCCACCACGATCGTATTGCGCGCGGGCGTTTCAGGACGAGCCGGCAGCGCTTTGAGGTGCCGGTCGAGCGCCTTTGCGTTCGTCAATTGATCGACATTGAAGGCGTGCTCACGCAGGCCCGGCACCGGCGGCTGGAACAGCTTGCTGCCTGCTGCGAGGACGAACTTGTCGTAAGCAAGCTTCTGGCGCGCGCCATTGGGCAGCAGGACTTCGACCTGGCGCCAATCGGAATGGATATTCTGCACTATGCCGGCCACATGCTTGACGCCGACCGCGGCAAACAGCTTGCCGACATCCGGATCCATATTCTCGATCACGGCCTCATAGAAACGCGGGCGGATATGAAGGCTGGGCTCCGGCGAAATAACGGTGATCTCGATCGCGTCTTCCTTGCCGGCGAGCGCCACGGCGCGGGCGGCGGACAAAGCGGACCAGGTACCGGCAAAACCGGAACCGGCGATGATGATGTGTTTGGTCATGGGCGTTTCTCCTCATGCATGCCGGGCGCGTTTCTCCATTCCCGCCTGCATGTTGCGCAGGCGAGCTTTCCCGGCGGCCGGCGAAGACCGAGAAAGGGGATTCAGTTAGATGTTGGGGGAAGTGCCGGCGTTAGCCGGGCGGTCCGGAATTCTTCGGCGTGCGGCCGGGCTTGCGGCCCTTCACACGGTCGTCGATCCAGGTGCCGACATCGGTGCCGAAGCTCTGCGGCGCCTTGCGCATGAAGGCGGTGCCGACATCGGCGAGCGATTTCTTGGCAAGCACATCGCGCATTGCCTTTTCGGCCAGCAGCATCACGCCATGCACGCCGCAGATTCCCTCGCACACCCAATCGGGCGCGTCGCCATCGAACACGGCGCAGCGTGTGCGGATGTTCTGGCATTCGAACAGCGGCTTCTCGCCTTCGATCGCATCGACGACATCGAGAAAGGTGATCTCCGAGGCCGGCTTGGCGAGGCGATAGCCGCCGCGCACACCTTCGCTCGCCGCCACGATGCCGGCCTTTTCCAGCTTCGGGAAAATCTTGGCAAGGAAGCTCGGCGAGATGCCCTGCAGCTCGGCGAGATCCCGGCTGCTCAAGGAAACCTCGCCGGAACCGGACAGCCAAAGCAGGCAGTGGATGCCGTATTCAACGCTGGTGGTGATGTGTGCCATGGATCAACCCGCTGCATCTCTCGTAACGCAGACTATAGTTATCCGAGTTTATTTTGGCAAGGGTAAAAACGAGGATAAAACTAGTCCGCGTTATTTTTCATGCGCGCGGCCGCCGGCCCCTTGGGTACCTGTCGATATTCCTGGTTTGTTCTTGACAAGGCACTAGGAATTTGATACTAGTATGGCTGTGCACACATCACCTCCGGTCCCCAGCCGGAGCCGCTCGGTTGTCCCGGCGCAAGCCCGTTTGGGCGCAGGCCGCCATATCGGCTCCCTTTGGGGAGCAACCCAGGCCGTGGGTTTGAAACCGGCCTCCCGGACCGGATGGATGAGCGGTCCCCCGCGAGTCCCGGGTCACAGGGCGCTCCCCTTGGGCTGCAGCGGTTCGCAGCCCCCGCCGGATCCGATGCGGTGACCGGATTCCCCTTCGGTGCTGCAGGCAGCAGCACCCGTCACGGCCGAAACGCACGGCCGGCACATCTGCCCGAGCGGTGTCGCGTGGGGATCTTGAGGAAGAGAAAA